>JRWQ01000009.1 GCA_000775715.1 Vibrio tubiashii | reverse complement strand
TCCCGTCCACTCCGCCACTTTTTCAGACAAAGTTAAGTCTTTAAAACAACTACAGGGGTGTAGCTCCAATTGGCAGAGCAGCGGATTCCAAATCCGCGTGTTGGGAGTTCGAATCTCTCCACCCCTGCCACATTCAAGGCTCTAGTCGAAAGACTGGAGCCTTTTTCGTATATACGAGCCAAAGCAGCGGATTCCGCCGATACCCAAAAGATGCGCGTGTTGGGAGTTCGAATCTGTGGAGCGCCAGCGTGGTCTACTCCTGCCATCTTCTAAAAGTACTAGACTAGGCGTCCCTGACAAAAGACTAGAGCCTTAATTAGTTTGATCTTTAGCCGACAGATATTCGCTCCACAGTTGATTGAACTGTTTTGGTAATGCCGATTTGAGGAACTTATCTTTGTTGAACAGAATATACATGTCCTGCTCAAATAAAGGTTTATTATGATAGGTAATGGTTTCGGCTTGGCTAGGTGAGAGTATTTGATCTATGCGCATTTGGCCTGTCTCAATGGTAGCAGGATAAGCGTCAATACGACCTTTATAAAGAAGCTGGAAAATGTACTTGTCAGTATTGCCGGTGAAAGGAGTTAACCCCATATCTATTAATATATCGCGCGCTGTGTAGTCTACTACTGAGCCCAAAGTATACTTCTCGAGATCAGACTTGTTCTGCCAATCAAAATCTCTATCTTTTCGATGAAAAAACACGACTTTTTGCGTCATTAGGGATGTTGAGAGAACAAATTCATCGCGTCTATTTTTATTTTCGAACCAAGGATAAGTTAGGTCAAACTTTCCCGATTTAACCCCCTTTAAGGCTCTCGCCCAAGAGGTATAAACATACTTCACTTCATAGCCTAAAGATTCAAATACGTCCGTTACAGGAGCTTGAAGCCTTTGGTGGTTTGGGTTTTGGCTAGAAGTGTGGGGAGGGTAATCCTCTATAGCTATAACAAGAGTTTGGGCGCATGAGAGAGAAGGTATTAATACTAACGTAGGCCAAAAGTTCATATTCTACGACACAAGCTAGATTGAAACATTGTGATAATAATTATAGCTAATATAAAAAAGCCCACTCAATTGAGTGGGCGAATACTTTCAGCTGTGACGGAGCTAGATATTATTTTAGTAGTGCTTCATTGCCGTTCTCACGGATGTGCTTAAGCATACCTTTTACGCCGCGAGCACTTGAAGCGACAACATTACCTGACTTCATGTAGTCTGTACCGCCTGCGAAATCAGTTACGATAGCGCCAGCTTCACGAGCAATTAGTTCACCCGCAGCGATATCCCACGGCTTAAGGCCAAGCTCGAAGTAACCATCAACACGGCTAGCTGCTAGGTAACATAGATCTAGAGCAGCAGAACCAGTGCGACGGAAGTCAGCACAATCTACAAATAGAGATGACATAATCTTGAAGTAAGACTCAGAATGTTGCTTCTGCTTGAATGGGAAACCTGTTGCTAAAACAGTACCTTGTAGATCTTTTAGCTGTTTAACGCGGATACGAGCGTTATTTAGTTGAGCTCCAGCACCACGCTGTGCAGTGAATAGCTCGTTTAGCATTGGATCGTAAACACACGCAACTTCAGTTTTACCTTTGATGCGTACTGCGATAGATACAGAGAAGTGTGGCAAACCTTTAACGAAGTTTGTTGTGCCATCCAGTGGGTCGATGATCCATTGTACGTCTTTATCTTTACCTTCGATTACGCCGTTTTCCTCAGCAACGATTTCGTGCTCAGGGTAAGAAGCCTTGATGGTATCGATGATGATAGTTTCAGCTTCTTTGTCTACGTTAGTAACAAAGTCATTCGCGCCTTTTTGAGTCGATTCGATCTTCTCAGCATTTTCTAAAGATTTAGCAATATGATTGCCAGCTTTTCGTGCAGCACGAATAGCGATATTAAGCATTGGATGCATACTAATTTCCCAACGGATGTTAAAGAACAGAAAAACGGGCGGCAGTATACCAGATAAACGGTGAAATGGAAGTGGTTATTTTTTGAACTTTTAGTTTTTATCGCTGAGAGGACCTGACTATTTTACTCAGGTATATGTTACTATCTTGCAGCTTAATTTTTGCGTTTGGAAATCGTTAATGCTCAACAATGTTAAAGTCGTTTTAGTCGGCACATCTCACCCTGGAAATATCGGCTCTGCAGCCCGCGCTATGAAGGTTATGGGCCTATCTAACCTAGTGCTAGTCGATCCTCAGTGTACTGTAGATGAGCAGACACTTGCTTTAGCCGCTGGTGCAGCAGATATCGCTCAGAATGCCAAAGTTGTCTCTACATTGAATAAAGCTGTAGAAGATTGTGCGTTAGTGGTTGGCTCAAGTGCACGCTCTCGTACCTTAGAGTGGCCGATGTTAGAACCACGTGAGTGTGGGCGGAAGTTTGTTGAAGAGGGCGAGTCAGCACCTGTTGCTCTTGTCTTTGGCCGTGAACGTACAGGGCTTACGAATGATGAGCTGCAAACGTGTCATTATCATGTATGTATTCCTGCCAACCCGGAGTATAGTTCGCTCAATTTAGCGATGGCGGTTCAGACTCTTAGCTATGAAATTCGGATGGCTTACTTAGATAAAGAGCAAAGCCAATATGAGTCGCAACAAACGACCGAATATCCAAGGCATAATGAATTAGAATTATTTTTCACGCACCTTGAAAAAGTGGCTAAAGAGACCCAATTTATCAGTGAAGAACAACCTGGTAAGGTAATGAATAAGCTACGTCGACTGTTTAACCGAGCTAGACCAGAGTCTCAAGAACTCAATATTCTACGTGGTATTTTGACTTCCATAGAAAAGCGTATCTCTAAGTAAATTAGTCCCTTCAGAGTCAAGGGATAAATACCTGACTAAAATAGTCAATTAAATACTTGACCAAAACAGTCGGGTATGAAAGAATTCATACCACATAAACGGTGTGGATATGGTGTTATATGAGACTTACATCTAAAGGAAGATACGCAGTGACAGCCATGTTAGATGTGGCTCTGCATTCGCAACAAAACCCAGTACCTCTGGCTGATATTTCAGAGCGTCAAGGCATCTCTTTATCATACTTAGAGCAACTGTTTTCTAAGTTACGCAAAGCTGGCTTAGTCGCTAGTGTGCGTGGTCCAGGTGGTGGTTACCGCCTTGGTGAAGATGCTCATTCAATTGCGATCGGTACGGTTATCGCCGCAGTTGATGAATCTGTAGATGCGACTAAGTGCAACGGCAAAGGAGATTGCCAAGGTGGAACTCGTTGCCTAACACATACACTATGGCGTGACTTAAGTTCACGTATCAGTGACTTCTTGAACAACATTACTCTTGGTGAGCTAATGATTGATAACGAAGTGCTAGAAATTTCTGACCGACAAGATATCGATCTTGCCGTAAATCATGGGTTTGCTACAAAAAATACAAACACCGCACCCATCGGTGTAAATGTCCGCTCATAAGCGGCTTGCCTGTTACATTGGAGTAGAAAATGAAACTGCCTATTTACTTAGATTATTCAGCGACCTGTCCTGTTGATCCTCGTGTAGCTGAAAAAATGGTTCAGTACATGACTATGGACGGTACGTTTGGCAACCCAGCATCACGTTCACACAGATATGGCTGGCAGGCAGAAGAAGCAGTAGATACCGCTCGTGAGCAGATCGCAGACCTACTGAACGCAGACCCGCGTGAAATCGTATTTACTTCTGGCGCAACAGAGTCAGATAACCTTGCTATTAAAGGCGCTGCACGCTTCTATTCGAAGAAGGGTAAGCACGTAATTACCTGTAAAACAGAACACAAAGCCGTTCTAGACCCATGCCGTCAACTTGAGCGCGAAGGATTCGAGGTGACTTACCTAGAGCCGGAAGCAAATGGCATTATTGACCTAAATAAGCTTCAAGCGGCGATGCGTGACGATACAGTGCTTGTTTCTATCATGCACGTAAACAATGAGATTGGTGTTATTCAAGATATCGCTTCGATCGGCGAAATGTGCCGTGAGCGCAAGATTGTATTCCATGTCGACGCGGCTCAGTCAGCAGGTAAATTGCCGATTGACGTTCAAGAGATGAAAGTTGATCTGATCTCTATGTCAGCACATAAAATTTATGGACCAAAAGGTATCGGCGCACTGTATGTACGTCGTAAGCCACGTATTCGCCTTGAAGCTCAAATGCATGGTGGCGGTCATGAGCGTGGTTTCCGCTCTGGTACTCTACCAACCCACCAAATTGTGGGTATGGGTGAAGCATTCCGCATTGCGAAAGAAGAAATGCAGAAAGACTTTGATCATGCTCTGGCTCTACGTAATCGTCTCCTTGACGGTGTTAAAGACCTTGAAGCTGTCACAGTCAACGGTGATCTTGAGCAGCGTGTTCCACATAATCTAAATGTAAGTTTTGCTTTCGTTGAAGGTGAGTCGCTGCTGATGTCACTTAAAGACCTAGCGGTTTCTTCAGGTAGTGCATGTACTTCAGCAAGTTTAGAACCTTCTTACGTTCTTCGTGCTCTAGGTTTAGATGATGAGCTAGCGCATAGCTCGGTTCGATTCTCATTTGGTCGTGCGACGACTGAAGAAGAGGTCGACTACGCAATCGAACAAATTCGTACAGCAGTAACTAAGCTGCGTGACATGTCTCCTCTATGGGATATGTACAAAGAAGGAATTGACCTGAACACAGTTGAGTGGGCGCACCACTAATAGTGACTGAGTCATTCCAAGGATAGAAATAGAGGATTCGAGGTAAATATCATGGCATATAGCGAAAAAGTAATTGATCACTACGAGAACCCACGTAACGTAGGTTCATTTGATAAAGAAGATCCTACAGTGGGTAGCGGCATGGTTGGCGCTCCTGCATGTGGTGACGTAATGAAACTTCAGATCAAAGTAACACCAGAAGGTATTATCGAGGACGCGAAGTTCAAGACTTACGGTTGTGGTAGTGCGATCGCATCGAGCTCACTAGTGACAGAGTGGGTTAAAGGTAAAAGCGTTGATGAAGCAGCAGCAATTAAAAACGCTGAAATTGCTGAAGAACTAGAGCTTCCTCCTGTTAAGGTTCACTGCTCGATTCTTGCAGAAGACGCAATCAAAGCAGCGGTTGCTGACTACAAGAAAAAACACCAAGAATAAGTAATCTGTATATAATGGGGATCCCAACCCCCATTTCATTCGCCAAATAGAAAAACTAAGGTGCAGTATGGCCATTACAATGACAGAAACCGCGGCTAGTCGCGTTAGAACATTCCTTGAAAACCGAGGTAAAGGTATCGGTTTACGCTTGGGTGTGAAAACGACCGGGTGTTCTGGTATGGCATACGTACTTGAATTCGTTGATGAGCTGAACGAAGAAGACTCAGTATTCGAGCACGAAGGCGTAAAGGTTATTATTGACCAAAAGAGCCTCGTATACTTAGACGGTACTGAGCTTGATTACGTTAAAGAAGGCTTGAACGAAGGGTTTGAGTTCAATAACCCAAATGCAAAAAGCGAATGTGGTTGTGGTGAAAGCTTCAACGTGTAATTGATATAGCCTGTGAGTTAACGCTCACAGGTTTATTACCAAGGATAGAATTCTCCATGAATTACTTTGAATTATTTGGGCTACCAAGTCAGTTTATGCTGGATGGTAGCCTTCTTTCTTCACAGTTCCGTGAACTTCAAAAACAGTTTCACCCAGACAACTTTGCAACGGCTTCAGAACGTGATCGTTTGATGGCGGTACAAAAAGCTGCAGAAATTAACGACGCTTACCAAGTGCTTAAGAACCCTATCTCAAGAGCAGAATATATCTTGTCTGTGAACGGTGTTGAGATTCGAGGTGAGCAGCAGACAATGCAAGATCCGATGTTCCTAATGGAGCAGATGGAGTTGCGTGAAGAGTTAGAAACTATAGCTTCAAGCTCTGACGCTGAAGATGCGTTGTTCGACTTTTCAAATAAAGTTAGCAAAATGTTTAAACAGCAACTGGCTGAAGCTGAACAAAATTTAGATCAAACTGACTGGCAGCAAGCGGCTGACCGAGTTCGTAAACTTAAATTTATTGCCAAACTACAGAACGAAATAGAATTAGTGGAAGATAAACTCTTCGGCTAGTGTAATACAAGGACCTTTCATGGCATTACTTCAAATTGCAGAACCGGGTCAAAGCTCGGCACCACACGAACATAAGCTTGCTGCGGGCATTGACTTAGGCACAACTAACTCTTTGGTTGCTTCTGTGCGAAGTGGCGACGCGGCAACATTGCAAGATGAGCAAGGCCAAAGCATTCTCCCTTCAGTGGTAAATTACTCAGGTGACGTTCCACAAGTAGGTTATGCAGCAAAAGATAAAGCTGAAATCGATCCAACTAATACCATTATCTCAGTAAAGCGTTTGTTAGGGCGTTCTCTTGAAGATATTCAAACACGCTATCCCAACCTTCCTTACCAGTTTAAAGCGAGCGAAAACGGACTGCCAGTATTGCAAACAGCCAGCGGTGATAAGAATCCGATCGAAATTTCTGCTGAAATACTTAAGGCTCTAGGTCAACGTGCTGAGAAAACTTTGGGTGGTGAGTTAGCCGGTGTGGTTATTACCGTTCCTGCTTATTTTGACGATGCCCAGCGCGCAGGTACCAAAGATGCCGCCAAGTTAGCGGGTCTGCATGTCTTACGTCTACTTAATGAACCGACTGCTGCTGCAATTGCTTATGGTTTGGACTCAGGTCAAGAGGGTGTGATTGCGGTTTATGACTTAGGTGGAGGCACATTCGATATCTCTATCTTGCGTCTATCAAAAGGTGTATTCGAAGTCTTAGCAACAGGCGGTGATTCTGCCCTAGGCGGTGATGACTTTGACCACCTGTTAGCGAACTACCTGATCGAAAAATCGGGTTACTCAGAAAGCTTAACCGCAAGCCAGACCCGAACTGTATTAAATGTTGCGACGGCAACTAAGATAGCTTTCTCGGAACAAGACTCTGTAGCGGTGGATGTTCTTGGTTGGCAGGGCAGTGTTTCTCGTGATGAGTTCGAAGACCTAATTCGTCCGCTCGTAAAGAAAACTCTAATGTCATGTCGCCGCGCGCTTAAAGACGCACAAGTTGATGCTGAAGAAGTGCTTGAAGTTGTCATGGTTGGTGGTTCAACGCGTACCCTACTGGTTCGAGAAATGGTTGGTGATTTCTTTGGTCGTCAGCCACTAACCAGTATCAATCCAGATGAAGTGGTAGCAATAGGCGCTGGTATCCAAGCGGATATTCTGGCTGGCAACAAACCAGATTCAGAGATGTTGCTACTAGATGTTATCCCTTTATCCTTGGGTATTGAGACCATGGGTGGTTTGGTTGAGAAGATCGTTCCACGCAATACCACTATTCCTGTTGCTCGTGCGCAAGAATTTACCACTTTCAAAGATGGACAAACGGCGATGAGTGTTCACGTCGTTCAAGGTGAACGTGAAATGGTCGAGGATTGTCGCTCACTAGCACGTTTTTCGCTGAAAGGTATTCCTCCGATGGCGGCGGGAGCGGCACATATCCGTGTTACTTACCAAGTCGATGCTGATGGTCTTCTATCTGTAACGGCAATGGAGAAGAGCACCGGCGTTCACTCGGAAATCCAAGTGAAGCCATCTTATGGCTTGAGTGACGACGAAGTGGCGAATATGTTGCGCGATTCGATGACCTACGCCAAAGAAGATATGGACGCTCGCGCATTAGCAGAGCAACGAGTAGAAGCTGATCGTGTTATCGAGGGTTTAATCGCTGCGATGCAAGCTGATGGTGATGAGTTATTGACTGAAACAGAACGCCAACAGTTGTTGCTAGCGATCGAGTCTCTAATCGAACTTAGAAATGGCGACAGTGCTGACGCGATTGAGCAAGGCATTAAAGATACTGACAAGGCGAGCCAAGAGTTTGCATCTCGTCGTATGGACAAATCGATTCGAGCTGCGTTGTCAGGTCAATCAGTGAATGATATTTAAGAGAAAGAGTTATGCCTAAGATTATTGTATTACCGCATGAAGACCTATGCCCAGAGGGTGCGGTGTTGGAAGCAAATACGGGTGACACAGTTCTTGATGTCGCGCTAAAAAATGGTATTGGCATCGAGCACGCATGTGAGAAATCTTGTGCGTGTACCACTTGTCACGTAGTGATCCGAGAAGGCTTTGATTCTCTAGAAGAGAGTGAAGAGCTTGAGGACGACATGCTAGATAAAGCTTGGGGTTTAGAGCCTGAATCACGTTTAGGCTGCCAAGCAAAAGTGGCTGATGAAGATTTGGTGGTTGAGATTCCTAAGTACACTCTAAACCACGCTTCAGAAGATCACTAAATAATCTTCATAGTTGAAGCCGCAGCGTTGTTAACTGCGTAAGCTGCAACTCCAAGTATTTTGAGTATTCTGCATCTATAGATATGAGCAACAAGAATTACATAAGGAAGTGAGCAATGAAATGGACCGATTCACGCGATATTGCGATTGAGCTATGCGATAAGTTTCCTGAGACAGATCCTAAAACAGTGCGTTTTACCGATCTTCACCAGTGGATTACCGAGTTAGAGGATTTCGATGACGAGCCAAATCGCTCGAATGAGAAGATACTTGAAGCTGTAATTCTATGCTGGATGGATGAAATGGATTAACCCTTGAAAGGAAACCCATCTCAGTTAACAAAATTTACTAAAAGTAACGGGCTATTCGGCCCGTTTTTTTATTAATATCACATTAAAGTGTTAACATCCGTTTGTTAACATAAAAAGGCGTAGACAGCGCTAGCAAAAGACAAGGAGAAACCATGTCGACACAGATGTCAGTATTTCTAAGTAAAAAAACAGCGGCTCCACATTGGGGGGAAAAAGCGATTGTCTCTTTCTCTGAATCCGCCGCAACGATTCACCTTAGTGAGCAGCATGATTTAGGCGCAATTCAGCGCGCTGCACGTAAGTTGGATGGTCAAGGAATCGCATCTGTTTCCTTAGAAGGTGAGTCTTGGGACCTTGAGAGCGTTTGGGCATTCCACCAAGGCTACCGTGGGCCAAAGAAAAATAATCAAATGGTTTGGCAAGATCTTGCACAACAAGATCAAGCGGAATTGAATGCGCGAATTAAAGCGACTGATTTCACCCGTGACATTATTAACAAACCAGCGGAAGAGGTTGCCCCACGTCAATTGGCGACAATGGCTGCTGAGTTCATCAAATCTGTAGCGCCAGAAGGGACAGTTAAAGCTCGTATCGTAAAAGATAAAGATCTCCTGAGTGAAGATTGGCAAGGCATTTATGCTGTGGGTCGAGGTTCTGAGCGTACATCGGCCATGCTGCAACTAGACTTCAACCCGACTGGTGACGAAGATGCCCCAGTTTTTGCTTGTCTTGTGGGCAAAGGTATTACGTTTGACTCGGGTGGTTACAGCATCAAGCCATCTGGTTTTATGACGGCAATGAAGGCTGACATGGGCGGTGCTGGTACCATTACCGGTGGTCTGGGCTTAGCGATCATGCGTGGCTTGAACAAACGCGTAAAACTGATTTTATGTTGTGCTGAAAATATGATTTCTGGTCGTGCTCTTAAGCTTGGTGACATTATCACTTACAAGAACGGTAAAACCGTAGAGATCATGAATACCGACGCAGAAGGTCGTTTGGTTCTCGCCGATGGCCTTATTTATGCTAGTGAGCAAAACCCGGAGTTAATCATTGATTGCGCGACTTTAACGGGAGCGGCGAAAAACGCCTTGGGTAATGACTACCACGCCTTGATGAGCTTTGATGATGAGCTTTCTCACCAAGCGCTAACGGCGGCTCGTGAAGAGAAAGAAGGCTTATGGCCGCTGCCCTTGGCAGATTTCCACCGCAGTATGCTGCCATCTAACTTTGCTGATCTTTCTAACATCAGTAGTGGTGACTACTCACCAGGTGCGAGTACAGCCGCCGCATTCTTGTCATACTTCGTCGAAGACTACAAAAAAGGTTGGTTGCATTTTGATTGTGCTGCGACTTACCGCAAAGCAGCGACAGATAAGTGGGCAGCTGGCGCAACGGGAGTAGGCGTTCGTAGCCTTGCCGGTCTACTTATTCAACAGCAGAACAAATAATTCCAAGAGGCCGAAGAACCTCTTCCATTAGAACAAAGACATAACGAAAGGATACCTTATGGCTCTAGAAAGAACTTTTTCTATTGTTAAGCCCGACGCAGTAGAACGTAATCTGATTGGCGAGATCTATCACCGCATCGAAAAGGCGGGACTACAGATCATCGCAGCGAAAATGGTGCGTTTAACGGAAGAACAAGCAAGCGGTTTTTATGCTGAGCATGAAGGCAAAGAGTTTTTCCCTGCATTGAAAGAATTTATGACATCTGGCCCTATCATGGTTCAGGTACTTGAAGGTGAAAATGCGATTGCTCGCTATCGTGAGTTAATGGGCAAAACCAATCCAGAAGAAGCCGCATGTGGCACAATCCGCGCTGACTATGCATTAAGCATGCGCTACAACTCAGTTCATGGCTCTGATAGCCCTGAGTCAGCAGCTCGCGAAATCGAGTTCTTCTTCCCACAGTCAGAGTTATGTCCTAGATAATCGTTAGGCATATTGAACAATGAACATGCTGCTTGTCGCTTTTATGAGCAGCATTTTTATTCTGAGAAAACTTTATCAGTTAGGCAAAATTGGCTCATTAAGTGCTGATTAGCTGCTAATATTGGTGAGAAAAGTTTTTTTTACATACAGTGCATGCAAGGGTATCAGTCTTGACAGATTGTGATATACTCTGCGCGCAATTTATACCTTATAAACAGAGTAAGACAATGGCAGATTTATCAAAGTACAGAAACATTGGTATTTTCGCGCACGTTGATGCGGGTAAAACTACCACCACTGAGCGTATCCTTAAGCTTACTGGTAAAATCCACAAAACTGGTGAAGTACACGACGGTGAGTCTACAACTGACTTCATGGAACAGGAAGCTGAGCGCGGTATTACTATCCAGTCTGCTGCTGTAACATGTGAGTGGAATGGCCACCGCCTAAACGTTATCGATACTCCAGGACACGTTGACTTCACAGTAGAAGTATACCGTTCACTTAAAGTTCTTGACGGTGGTATCGGTGTATTCTGTGGTTCTGGTGGTGTTGAGCCTCAGTCAGAAACTAACTGGCGCTACGCGAACGATTCAGAAGTTGCTCGTCTAATCTTCGTAAACAAACTAGACCGTATGGGTGCAGACTTCTTCAACGTTGTTGATCAAGTGAAAAACGTTCTTGGTGCAAACCCACTAGTAATGACTCTGCCAATCGGTCGTGAAGACGATTTCGTTGGTGTTGTAGACGTTCTAAACCGTCAAGCTTACGTATGGGATGACACAGGTCTACCAGAGAACTACGAAATCAAAGAAGTTCCAGCGGACATGCTTGATGACCTAGAAGCGTACCGTGAAGAGCTAGTTGAGACTGCTGTAGAGCAAGATGACGACCTAATGGAAGCTTACATGGAAGGTGAAGAGCCTTCTATCGAAGACCTTAAGCGTTGTATCCGTAAAGGTACACGTGACCTAGCGTTCTTCCCAACTTTCTGTGGTTCTGCGTTCAAAAACAAAGGTATGCAACTTATCCTTGACGCTGTTGTAGATTACCTACCAGCTCCAGCAGAAGTTGATCCTCAGCCTCTAACAGATCCAGAAACTGGTGAGCCAACTGGCGAAGTAGCAATTGTATCTCCAGATGAACCACTAAAAGCGCTAGCATTCAAAATTATGGATGACCGCTTTGGTGCACTAACATTCGTACGTATCTACTCAGGCCGTCTGAAGAAGGGTGACACTATCCTTAACTCAGCAACTGGTAAGACTGAGCGTATCGGTCGTATGTGTGAGATGCAAGCTGATGAGCGTAACGAACTGACTGAAGCGCAAGCTGGTGACATCATCGCTATCGTTGGTATGAAGAACGTTCAAACTGGTCACACTCTATGTGATCCTAAGCACGAATGTACTCTTGAAGCTATGATCTTCCCAGAACCAGTAATCTCTATCGCTGTAACTCCTAAGGACAAAGGCGGTTCAGAGAAGATGGGTATCGCTATCGGTAAGATGGTTGCAGAAGATCCATCATTCCAGGTTGAGACTGACGAAGAGTCTGGCGAAACTATCCTTAAAGGTATGGGTGAACTTCACCTAGATATTAAGGTAGATATCCTTAAGCGTACTTACGGCGTTGAGCTTGAAGTAGGTGCTCCTCAGGTAGCTTACCGTGAAACTATCACTCAAGCAGTTGAAGATAGCTACACGCACAAGAAGCAGTCTGGTGGTTCTGGTCAGTTCGGTAAGATCGACTACCGCATCCGCCCAGGTGAGCCAAACTCTGGCTTCACGTTCTCTTCAACAGTTGTTGGTGGTAACGTACCTAAAGAATTCTGGCCTGCAGTTGAGAAAGGTTTCGCATCTATGATGGAAACTGGTGTTCTAGCTGGCTTCCCAACTCTAGACGTAGAAGTTGAACTATTCGACGGTGGTTTCCACGCAGTTGACTCTTCAGCTATCGCTTACGAAATCGCTGCTAAAGGCGCATTCCGTCAGTCTATGCCTAAAGCGGGTGCACAACTTCTTGAGCCAATCATGAACGTTGACGTATTCACTCCAGAAGACAACGTTGGTGACGTAATCGGTGACCTTAACCGTCGTCGTGGTATGATCAAAGACCAACAAGCTGGTACTACAGGCGTTCGTATTAAAGCTGACGTTCCTCTATCAGAAATGTTCGGTTACATCGGCCACCTACGTACTATCACTTCTGGTCGTGGCCAGTTCTCTATGGAGTTCGGTCAATACGCACCATGTCCAGCAAACGTTGCTGAGCAAGTAATCGCAGAAGTTAAAGAGCGCAACGAGAAGAAGTAATTCTTTTAGTTAGCTAGATAGCTTTGAAAGCCCCAGTCGAGAGACTGGGGCTTTTTTATCTCGGGCTACCGCTATCAATAATCTCTAAACCTAACTGATCTAATTTGCGGCACTCTGCGGCTTGAGCATAGATCCACTCGCAAAAACGCTTGATTTTCTCTCGCTTAAAATAGGCGGCAGGTGCACAAAGAAAGTATTTGTAATCAGTGGTTTGAGCTAGATTACCAATTCTGACCAGTTTACCTTCATCGATGTAGCGCTGGGCTAACGTATGTTTGGCGAGAGCAACACCTTGAACGGCAAGAGCCCCCTCTAGAACAAAATGGGAACCATTGTATTTTAGTGACGGCTTAGAAGCCTTGTGGCCGATGTTGTTAAGCCAAATTCCCCAATCTAGATCGCGCCAATAGTCTTCAATTAAGTCTGCCCCTGTAAGGTCACTGAGCTCATATATGCCATGTTGTTGTTGATAGATAGGGTGACAGACGGGATAGAGTAACTCTTCAAACAGAAGTTTACTGGTGATGTTTGGGTAGTTTCCAGGCCCATAGCGAAGGCATAAATCGAGATTAGAGTTCTGAAAGTCAACCAGTTCACTGGTGGGCTCGATCATCAATTCTAGGTCGGGGTTTTGCTGCCTAAAGTGACCGATTCTAGGTACAAGCCAATGCTGGGCGAACGATGGCAAGGTTGAGATAGACAGCTGGTTCGGATTAGGATCTTGGTTAACTTGCCGAACACCTCTATGTATGTGTTCAAACCCGCGTTGCGCCTGTTCAAATAGGATCTCGCCTTCCATGGTCAAGGCCACTTTACGGTGCTGGCGTAGGAAGAGTTCCACACCGAGGAAATCTTCTAGCTGGCGGATCTGTTGGCTAATTGCCGCAGCAGTGACATAGAGCTCTTGTGCGGCGAGTTTGAAACTCCCTAGCTTGGCTGCGGTATAAAAGTAATAGATTCCCTGAAGAGGTGGCAATCGTTCTTTCACTTTAGTTTTCCTTAACTGAGGGTCAATTTGTATCGTTTGAGCCTTGTCGTACTATGGTCGATTATTAACCCACTAAATGCAAGAGGGGTAAATAATCATGGAAACTTCAGATTTTGGCTACAAACAGAAACTATCTGATACTTTAGTTTGGGATAAAAAAATCTTAACTCTAGTTAATCGCTGGTGGCGTAACTATCGCACTCGTAAACAGCTGAAAGATCTACCCGCGCACCTACTTAATGACATTGGCTTAACCAAAGAGCAGGCGCATCAAGAGAGCATGCGCCACTTTTGGGATAAATGAGCCTGTTGGGCTACTCAGTGATTTCGCTGTGTAGCCAATGAGCGAAAGCCGCGATCCGTTGCCTACGAGGGGATTCACTATCATAGAAGAGGTTAAACTGAATGCCGGGCGTCATACCAATATCGAAAGGTTTGGTAAGTAGCCCTCGTTCCACATAGTCACTGGCCAATGAGTCTGACGCAAGGCAGGCTCCATGGCCTGCCATTACGGCATTCATGGCATGATCAAAGGTACTGACATCCATCCACTGTACAGACTCTTTATTCATGGTGACACCTGCTTGTGCAAACCATGTCTGCCAAGGGTAACCTCCTGACTCATAGTGGATAAGCCAAGTATTAAGTAATTGCTCAGGACTTGTTAGCTCAATACTTTGCGCGAGCTGAGGCGAGCAGAAAGGGAAAATAGCTTCCTCAAAAAGAAACTCTTTATGCAGCTTTTGCTCTGTGTTGCTATCTAGCTTTTCTCCTTGCCAAATCGCAAGGTCAGCATCGCCCTGTTTTAGGTTAGGGGCGTCACAGCTTGTGATAATACGGATTGGGATGTTGGGATGTTGAAGGGAAAACTTCCACAATCGAGGCAAGAGCCAGCGTGAAGCAAATGAAGGCGTCGAGCTCACACACAGCAATCCTTCAACAGGCTCGTTTTGGATTTGATTCAGGCCAGTAATAATGGTCTCTAAGCCTTGAGATACATGCTTGAACAAGATTTTACCTTGCTCAGTTAGACGCATTTCTCGGCCATCACGAACAAACAGCTTACAGCCAAGGCCATCTTCCAATTGGCGTATCTTCTGGCTGACCGCCGCTTGACTGATAAATAGCTCTTCCGCCGTTCGACTATAGCTATTGAGTCGTGCCGCGACTTCGAAGTAGCGCAATCCCGGTAAGTGATGCAGCCTTGCATCCATATCTCGTCCCTAAGTTTTATCCCTATGAGATGGCATCATAGTTGGTTTGAGCAGAAAAGCAAAAGGAGAGCCGAGGCCCTCCTTGAGTTTGTGAGCGTTAGGTTACTCTTCCCATACAACCAATTGTCCTTTAGGCCAGTTCTGACCGACCTCGTGATATTTTTGTTCTAGGACGTGGCGCTTGATCTTCAGCGTTGGTGTTAAAATCCCATTTTCAATGCTCCAAGGGTCTTTGATCATCAATACGCCTTTAATCTGCTCATGTGATTCAAGTTCCTGGTTCATTCGCTTAATAACTTTTTTGGTTGTTCTCTCATATCGAGCTCGATCAAAGTTCGGGAAGTCGTGAGGAACGACGAGCAGAATAGGAGCAGGCAAGCCAAGTCCTATTAAGCACATCATCTCCACACGGCTGTACTCAAATAGCTTCTTCTCGATAGGTACAGGTGCGACAAATTTTCCTTTCGCGGTTTTAAAGGTGTCTTTTTTACGTCCCTGAATGGTTAAATAGCCTTCGCTATCAATAGACCCAATGTCGCCAGTATGTAACCAACCCTCGGAGTTGAAGGACTCTTGAGTAGCGATGTCGTTTTTATAGTAGCCAGCGAACAGACCTTTACCACGCACCAAGATCTCTTCATCATCCGCTATTTTAAGCTCGATGCCAGGACCGGCATTACCAACTGTACCTATCTTATCTGCGCGGAACGGATAGTTGATGGTACTGTAAGCAAAAGATTCGGTCATGCCCCATGCTTCGGTGATGTTCAGGCCAACAGTGTGGTACCACTCGAGAAGAGCAGGGGAGACAGGCGCTGAACCACAGCCCAATACTCGTGCTTGATCTAAACCTAAGCCGTCAGCGAGTTTCTTTTTAATCAGCGAGTTGATGAATGGGATTTTAAGCAGAATGTTGAGTTTCTTTTGTGGCAACTTATCTTGGATACGTTGTTGAAAAAGGGTCCATAATCTTGGTACTGAGATGAATAGCGTCGGGCGATGCATTTTTACATCTTCAATGAAGGTATCCAGCGATTCTGGGAAGGCGGTTTGAACACCACCTTGAATTGATGAACCGAAGATGTATACACGCTCAGTGATGTGAGCGAGTGGCAAATAAGAGAACAAACGGTCGTTCTCTTCGATACCAATATGGTCAATAAGCTGTTTTACCGACCAGTTGAAGGCGCCGTAGGTCAGCATCGCCCCTTTTGGTAGCCCTGATGTACCTGATGTATAAACTAGCGACATGAGCTTGTCATCACAGTGCTCTGGTCGACTTTGGCTTGGAGCAACAGATGAAATCACATCTTTGAACTGGTGTTTACAGTTTGGTGCGCTATCGTAGGGCAGTGCAATGGTGATTAAGTCTGGCATAGAGTCAATCACTTGCTGAGTTGCTACTGAATCATCGAGCTTACCGCCAATCAAAGCTTTACTTTCACTGTGTGTAACACAATATTCAATTGTATCTGCACTAGCGGTAGGGAAAATTGGAACACTGACGAAATCGCCTAACATCATCGCAAGATCGCAGATAAACCATTCGGCACAGTTTTTGGAAACCAAAGCAACTTTGTCACGTGGTTTCAGTCCTAAATCATTGAGTGCAGTGACGAGTTTTAACGCTTGATCTGCGACTTCTGAGTAGGTGTACTCGACAAACTTTCGGTTGATAATCTGTTTTAAATAGACTTCATTTGGGCGCTCCTCTGCCCATTTTAAGATCATTTCATTCGGTGGTGGGAGAGCACAGGTTGGTTTGCTTAACTCGTTAGGCTGAATCATTCTCTAACTCCATGTTATTGGCAAAGTTATGTTTATATTATTATTGTTAATGGAATGTTAACTTTAGCATGTTGGACCACTTGGAGGAAAGTGAAAATCCCGGTTTTTCATATATCTTGTGAACAACGTACGTAAACATACCGGAAATGCATAACTTGGTAGGGAGGAAGCATACTGTTAGTGTAATTGCCGATAGGTGGCAGGGCTGATACCAGTTTTCTTTTTGAAGATACGCGAAAAGTAGGAGACGTCGTTGTAGCCGCATTGAAAAGCGATAAATGAAATTTTTTCTTTTCTTTCGCTAGTAAGCAGTTGCTTGGCTAAGTTGATTCTCTTCAGGGTTAAGTAGTCGCGAAAGCTCACCCCAATAGTTTTGTGAAAGAACTTGGAAAAGTAGGTCACTGAATAGTGGCAATATTCGGCGACATCCTCTTCTCTTATTGTGCGCGATAGGTTTTTCTCTATATATCGTAGCATTTCGACTAAATCTTTACTGATATGCTTTTTTGATTGGCTCTCTACCAATTTATGAATGTCGAGAATCTCTTGGTGCTGGGTAAATTGATAATATATTTTCTTATTGATCTCATCAGACCACAATCTAATATCATCATCTTTAATTGAAAACAGTGAAACAACAACCTCTAGATCAGAAAATTCTAGTGGAGGCTCATCATCGCATATAAGAATTATACTCTTGTCGAGGTTTTGGCACAGCTTGATCGTGGTATGCAGGAGTGATTCATAAGGTTGATCGTAATAAAAGAAGCAAAAATGGATGTCGGGTTCGCTAATAACAGAAACATCGTGCCCATAGTCGACGATATGAAAATACCTTTCTAAATCTCGAACCTTGTCTTTCTCTAGGTATGTCACTGACTTTCCAAGCCAATATCCTTCATGTAGTACTTCCACTGTATTCAAGCCTTAGTTATTTTAATTGAGAGGTTTGAAGAACTCTATCTCTTTGATACTAGTATGAGATAGTGAGCTTAGCTAATGTTGCTATTGAGATAATGGATGTTACTAGGGTTTATTTTTGGAATTGATGTCATATTTTTTGTGCCTGGTAAATTTGTCAAGTATCAATAGTGAGATTTGGCGGATATATGGTGTGTTTTATTACAATTTGAAATGACTGTAAATTTTTATTTATTAGTTCAATTGCTTACCGGAAGGCATAAGTTTAAGTATTTAATCTAAATAGTAAAAATTTGCTCTATATATAGCAAAAAAGTACAAAAGTGACGGTTTTTAATGGCAGAAAAGTTCAATAAATGGACAAATTAATCCTAACCCTTGTCTGTTAAAAAATCTAAATTATCAATAAGCGCAGAGCTTAATGAACTTTGGAAGGAGACACATCATGAGCAAGCTTATTAAAAAGATTTCTAATTTTATAAAAGATGAAGAAGGTTTAACCGTAGTTGAATACGTAGTGGGTGCGGGCCTTATTGTTATCGCTCTAGCTACAGTGTTCGATCAATTAGGCGGATTGCTGAGCGATGAATTGAATACTATTTTTGATGATGCCGCTACGGGAGGCACGACTACTACTCAGTAGTTAATTATTTGGTGAAACCTAATATGTGAGCAATTCATTAAATCCCGACTATTATTAATTTTAGGCTTGTAAATCTAAACCATAGTTTTACAAGCCTAAATTATTTCTGGGGGATGGTATGAATGCGTTTACTCGTGTCAAAAGCTTCGTCGAGGACGAAACAGGCTTAACTGTGGTGGAATATGTAGTGGGAGCTGGGTTAATGCTTGCTGTCATGACAGGGGTTTTTAGCGCGTTTAGTGACTCACTAATTGCAGAGCTAAATACATTGTTTGGTGAGCAGTAGTCGCTGAGTAGCTTAGTATGGAATATGTCATCTGGCTCGGACTGATCGTTGTTGCTGTTACTGATGCAAGGGAGAATCGCATCCCCAATTTGTACTTGCTGCTGATTTTAATTGTATGCGTGATTGATAAGAGCTTATCGATGGATGCGCTGCCCAATTTAATGTGGTCAACAATAGCGGGGGCGTGTTTTTTCCTGACAGCTTTAATCTTGCATTTGTTACGAGTTATGGCCCCTGGTGATGTCAAATTGCTTGGTGTGGTGGGTTTTTGGTTAGGCTGGGGACATTTGTTAGAAGTCACATTCTGGATCGCAGTGGCAAGTGTTGGGATTGGCTTTTTCTACGCGCTCATGAACAGAGCACAAAGCGGTGGTTCACTGAAGCAAATGGTCTCCAAATATTCAATGATTGCGGCTTACGGTTCAGGTTCATATGCAAGGATGCTATCAACCAAAAACATCGAAGGTAAGCTCCGGATGCCCTTTGCTCCTGTTGTGGTCATTGGCCTAGCTATGTATCAATACTTTTAATCCTGTAGACAAGGAGTCCATATGGTTCAATCTACAGCTAAAGTGAAGCACAGAGTAGAATTGACACCGCAGGCAGAATCGCCCCCAGTGCCAACTTCGTTTGATGCGTTAGAGATACCTAAGGCGGTACTAGAAAACTTGCTGCTAAAACATCTGGCTGCCTACCCTAAATCGGACATTCTTCAATTAACTAAGTTAATGTGTATTAACAGTCATATGATTGAAGAGATGCTGGCTGACCTTCGCGCAAAGTCTCAAGTTGAAGTATTTCAAGCTCAGAGCTCTGGTTTTGGCACTGTATCGACAGGAAACGTTCGCTATGGCCTTTCTGAACAAGGTTTGCAAGAAGCGGATACCGCCTTTGCCAAAGACGCCTATCTCGGTCCCGTTCCCGTTTCGTTACATAGTTACGATGCGATGGTTAAAGCACAAGACGTTAGATCTAAAATGGTCAATCGTCAAGACGTTACCCATGCGCTTCAAGAGGTACTGGGTGCTGAAAGAATGGTCGGTGTTCTTGGCCCAGCCATTAATTCCGGTCGAGCACTGCTTCTCTATGGCGATGCGGGTACGGGTAAAACCTTTGTCGCTACTAGGCTACTTAACTCTTTAAATACCTCGGTTTACATTCCTTATGCGGTTTATGCTGCAGGCAATATCATCAAGGTCTTTTCCCCTCAGCATCACAAGTTGGTTCGGAGCGCGGATAACCAATCCATTACTTTTAAAGAGCAGTTTGATCGCCGTTGGTGCTTATGTGAAAGGCCTAGCATTCAAGTCGGTGGCGAGCTTACCATGGACATGCTTGAGGTCAACCATAGTGAGCACAATCGTGTGTGGATGGCTCCACTACAAATGATGGCTAACAACGGCATTTTCATCATTGATGATTTGGGTCGCCAAACTATGCCAGTCGCAACATTACTCAACCGCTGGATTGTGCCCATGGAGTACTTTTATGACTACTTGTCATTGCCCAACGGTCAGCAAATCACTATTCCGTTTATTTTGACTCTGGCCTTTTCTACGAATTTAGACCCAGAAAAGATCAGTGATCCCGCCTTTTTGAGACGTTTAGGCTACAAAATTCAGTTTGGTCCCTTGTTGGAAACTGAGTATCGCCAACTATGGGACGACTTCTCTCAAGGTCGTCAATTGGATCTTGCAGAGGATTGCATACCATCACTTTTAGAGTTACATCGTCAGCATAGCGTTGGCTTTTATCCTTGTATTCCAAAGGATTTAGTAGGTATCAGCCGAGACATTATTGTGTTCGAAGAAGTTGCCCCGGTCATTACCTCTGAGATCGTCAGCCGCGCTTGGGAAGTCTATTTTACTGCTGATGGTAAAGGAGGAGGTGCTCGATGAGTCGAAGCCAAATAATACTTTTGTTCTTACTTTCTGTGGTTTTCGGGCTTGGTGCGGTTTTTTTTGCTAAGCAGTGGATGGATCGGCAACTAACACCTCAAACCGAAGTTGAGGTGGTTGAGCGTGAGCCAGTCATAATTGCGGCTCAAGAAATTCCTTCAGGAAGTGTGATTGAAGAACAACATATTAGTTCTAAGTTACTTGAAGTTGCCTGGCGTGAAGAGTCTCAGTTTGTATCAGAAAATGAACTACTTGGTCAGGTGGTCGCTAGCACTATTTATCCTGGCGAAATTGTAAGTCGAAATCGCCTAGCCAACTCCGGTGAGGGCTCTACCCTCGCCGCCTTGATTCCCGAAAACAAACGTGCGGTGACGATTCGTGTTAACGATGTTATTGGCGTAGCGGGTTTCCTTTTGCCGGGTAATCGAGTTGATGTTCTCAATACCATTAGTTACAGCAAGACATCAGCAACAACGTTAACTGTTTTGAAGGATATCAAAGTGCTGGCGGTAGACCAGACGGCAAGAAGCAAAGAAAACAAACCCATTATAGTTAGAGCAGTGACTTTAGAAGTGTCACCAAGACAAGCTGAAAAGCTTTTAACGGCGCAGAGTAAAGGGGATATTCAGCTCTCCCTCCGCAATCCTCATGAAGAGGATAAACCGGTTAAAAGGTACGTTGCACCAAGTGTCACCATTTTGAAAGGCACAGAAAAAAGCAACATCAGAGTCAAGGATTGAGGTGAACTATGCGTAAGATAATCATACTAATAAGCTTATTTTTATTGAGTACTTTTAGCGTACACAGTGCAACCCAATCGGGGAAGGTAGTCACTGTCCCTCATCATAAATCAACTCATGTTTCTTTAGCGGGTAAAGCAAAGCGAGTCTCTTTGGGTGACCCGGAAGTCCTCGATATTGTGATGCTCAAATCAGATGAAGTGTTCTTAATCGGTAAAAAGCTCGGTTCAACCAATTTAATGGCTTGGGATAGTCGTGGTCGATTAATCGAATCTATCAATATTGAGGTGACACATGACCTCAACAGTTTAAAAGCCAAGTTATACGAGTTTTTACCTGAAGAAGAAATAGAGGTCCATAGCGCGCAAAATCGACTTATTTTAAGCGGACAAATCAGCAATCAAGCCGCGATGAATATTGCGCTTAGAGTCGCTGAAACCTACGCCGCAGGTAAAAAGGTAGATAAAGAAAAAGAGTCGTTAAGTAAGCAAGTTGAAAAAACCGGCGTTGTTAACTTGATGACGATTGGAGGAGCTCAACAAGTCATGCTTGAAGTGACGGTTGCGGAAGTACAAAGAAGCTTAGTACGTAAGTTTGATGCGAACTTCCACTTCTTCCAGTCGAGTGGCTCTAAATTTAAGTGGGGGGGAACGTCTGGCGGTGGTGGTCTACCGACGTCGGTAAATCCGAACCTTGCTACTCCTGTTTTTAATACGCCGACAATTGATACGACTGGATTACTGGGTTCGTTCATCGATGGCAATACCTTATTCTCATTTGCGTTAGATATTGCTAAGCAAAATGGTACAGCTAAAGTGTTAGCAGAGCCTAATCTCACGGCGTTGAGCGGATCGAAAGCGGAATTTCTTGCTGGTGGGGAGTTTCCTATCCCAGTGCCAGATGAAAACGGAATAACGATTGAGTACAAAGAGTATGGTGTAGGGCTGAAATTCATTCCAACCGTACTGAGTGAACAGGCCATAAACCTTAACCTTGCTATTGATGTCAGTGAAATTGCAAACACTTCTTCCTTAACACTCTCTCCTGGCGGTACCAATAGTACCTATGTCATTCCTCCTGTTACACGCCGTAGTGCGTCATCAACCTTAGAGCTAGCAGATGGTCAAACGATAGGTATTGCAGGGCTGATTAGTGAAAACGTTCGAGACATAGTCAATGAGATGCCAGGCTTTAGTGACATTCCTATTTTAGGTCAGATGTTTAATAGCCAAGAATATATTTCTGGAGAGACAGAACTGGTCATATTAGTTACGCCTAGGTTGGCACGCCCTATTGACCGAAATAAAGTGACACTGCCTACTGACTCTTACGTAGAGCCAAACGACTTTGAGTACTATTTGTTAGGTCGCGGTGCGTACATTTCACCAGCAGGTAGCGCTAAAGGTAAAGTGCCCATAGAGCAAGAATATGTTGACCGTTCTAAAGGTGGAACTGAAGGCACATTTGGTCATAGTTTGTAGGAGGCGGCATGAGACTGGTTAAATTACTTATTGGTTCTATCTTTTTGTCGGTGATGCTTTTAGGTTGTGTCAACAATGCAGAGCGTTTTGGGGCACATGTGACTAAACTTAAAACTGAACAAATATATAACTCAAGTGCGACACAAGAGAATCTTGGTGTTGTACCAACAGGTAGTGGCGAGCGAATGGAGGGTGCCTATCAGGTATATACTGGCAAACAGGATTCAGAGCTGAAAGGTACCGATAGTCAATTCATAGAAGGGTTTAGTGAATAGAGCCTAAGGAAGTTGCTATGAGTCGGGCCAAGAGACAAGGAACTAAACGACGCCAAAAGGGCTTAGTTCTGGTATTAGTTACCGTTGCGATGTTGTCATTAGTGGGTATGGCGGCGTTTTCTATTGATGTCAATCATGCATTGATGAGCAAGAATCGTCTGCAAAATGGTGTAGATGCCGCTGCGCTCGCCGCTGCGGTTGCTATCGATGACGGCAGTACCACAGCCGATGCGACAACAACCGCAATGAGTACTTTGACCAATATCGCGAACGCTTCAGGCAATGAGAAAATGTCGTTTACCGCGCAGCAAGTACTGGTTCAATTCAGTAATGACCCTCGATCTTTTCCGACGCCTCCAGCTACTGGAGCTAATAGTGTCAATCTAGCAGACGATACTTTTATCCGAGTCATCATTTCGAACTACGCGATTGAGAATTTTCTTGCCCAAGTCCTAGAAGTTTACAACAAAACAATGTCAGCATCGGCGGTCGCTGGGCCTAGTCCGAGTGTAGCATCGAACGTTGTTCCAATGGCAGTGTGTCAAGACGAAGGAGCAAGCGGCAGTGAAGGGTATGACACAGGTAAGCTCTATGCCTTGAAATTGGCAGAGCAAAACCAAGACGAAATGGGGTCGGGCAACTATCAGTTACTTGATTTCGGTTCAGGTGCCGACACGGTTAGACAAGCGCTTGCTGGGGGATTTGAAGGCAGAGTCGGTGTTGGAGATATCGTCGACACCAAACCCGGTAATACAGTTGGCCCTGTTGGGCAGGGCTTGAATACTCGTTTTGGCGATTATGGTGGGGCGGGATTAACGGACGCAGAGTATCCACCGGATGTGTATATCAAGGAGCCGCCTTATACGGCTGAGTTAGATAATGACGGCAATATTGTGTACGAAGATAAGTTTAGTGGTGGCGAAGAAGTCTGGGACCATGAGGTGTATTTAGACGAGTTGGAACAGTGCAATGGCGGAGCATATTGTCCCGCAAACGGAGAGCATGGTAGACGAGTTCTAATTGTCCCAATTGTGGATTGCACGGGGGCGACAGGTGGCACCAATACTTTTGAAGTGACAGCGTTAGGCTGCTTCTTCATGTTGCAAAAAGCCCCGACATCGAACAGTGGCAAACAAGCTGTGTTTGGTGAGTTTCTTTATGACTGTTCATCCATAGGTGGCACTCCTGGGCAAGATTCAAACAGTAATGGACCTTACATCATTGTCCTTTATAAGGATCCAGATGGGGAGAGTTCATGATGCGGTATTCAAAACTCGCTCGTTGTCGAGCCAAGAAAAATCAATCGGGTTTAGCGGCCGTTGAATTTGTCATATCTGCGCCTATTTTAATTTTTATTTTTATGGCCATTGTTGAGCTTGCTAGTGCACTTATTGAATACAATACTATGGCAAAAATGGTTCAAAATGGTGTACGCCATGCGACTGTAGAGCTGTTAGGCACATCTTCAAGTAATCCTTGTAGTCAAAGTAGTGTCGTCAGTTCAACCAAAGACATTGTTGTATATGGACAAATTATCGCGTCAGGCTCTACAGCATCTCCTATACTTGATTCAATTGGCAAAGAAAAAGTCAGTGTGACCTGTTCTAGCAGTTATATCACTGTCACGATAACTCATGAATATGCGCCACAGATAACAGCGTTCGTTTCTGACTTTGATTTTTCTGTCCCACTAGTGACCTCTGCCATGATGAGGTACTGAGTGATGAAAAAACAGTTAGGAATCAGCATTGTAGAATTTACCGTCGTTTCAACAGCTATTCTTTTAGTCATGCTGTCGATAATGGAGGTCAGTCGATATTTAAATTCTTTGCAGGTAGTTAATGATGTAACGCGAGTAGCCGCTCGATTAGCAACAGTATGTCGTGTAGAGGATAGAAACGATATTGGCGCTTTGGTTATTCCAGAATATGCACCTTCGGGTTTAACCGAAAGCATGATTATTGTGGATTACTTGGACGCGTCAGGTGCTCCGGTTCAAGGGGATTTAACCAACGACAGTGTGTTTGAGCAGATAAAGTATGTCAGAGCGAGAGTTGTTGGTTTTAAGTATCAGTTCACAGGAATTTTAAGCTTCATAAATTTTACTGGGCTGCTTGATGTCCCTGAATTTGAAACGGTTCGTCCGAGAGAAAATTTGGGACATCATAGGAGACCGACAGGTTCATCCAGTAGTACAGATTGCTAGGAGGCAAATATATGGGAGAGGCTGTGAAGATGACGCCAAATGGAAGCGTTCCACTCAGATTAAAAACTAATCTAACGATTTGGGTTTTTTATTCGTCGGATGCTTTCCATTTGCATATCAGTCACGAGCTTTCTAAATGCCAAAGTATTAGTTTTGAAATGATCTCTTTTCATGGCTTGGTTGTAGGCAACCTTGCTCATTTCTCTCCCCCTGATTTGATTTTTGTCGAGACCGGGCCTAACTGGGCGCAAAAAATTGTCGAGTTGCAAAACTATGAAGCGCCTGAATCGAGTGATAACCATGAAGCGTCTTTGATTGTTTTTGGCAACGAAAATGACAATGGTGCTTTGAAGATATCTCTGCGTATTGGTGCCGCGGATTTCGTGTCTAATACGGCTCAAATTGAAGAGTTAATTCCCCTGCTAAAAAATGTCGCAGAAGAGAAAGTCGCGAGCCGAAATTTAGGCGATCTACTCGTGTTTATGAACACTAAGGGGGGCTCTGGAGCGTCGACTATTGCTCTTAACTCCGCGATTAAAATGGCGAAGCAGTTTCCCGAACAGGTACTATTGCTCGATCTCGATCTCCAATTTGGAGTTATCAATGATTATTTGAGTATCAACCCGTCATATAGCATGACGGATGCGCTAGCGAATGTTTCTGATCTCGATGAAGTGTCCCTCAGTACCTTTGTCACCAAACATCCAACTGGACTGCATATTTTGTCCTTCAAGCGAGAGAATAGTCATGAAAATTATGAGAAAGCGAAACATTTGAATAAATTAATGCCGTTGCTTCGAGAGCACTATCCATACGTTGTGGTCGACTTGTCTCGTGGTCTAGACCGCTTGTTCGCTCCAGTCCTTGCCCCTGCGACGAAAGTGTTTTTGATAGCTCAGCAGAACTTAGTGGCAATAAAGAATACTACGCAAATGATTAAAATACTGTCGTTTGAATTTGGTATTAACAAAGATCAAGTAGAAGTCGTTATTAATCGTTATGAGAAACGTCAGTCGATTAGGCTAAAAGATATTCAGGGAACGATAGGCGATATCCCTGTGTATGTTGTACCCAATGAATTTAAAGTGGCGTTGGAAAGTGCCAACTTAGGTCGTCCCTTCATTGAGGCAAAGAAAAGCAGTTCCATTTCTAAATCTATTAGTCGATTCGTTCACTCATTCACGCCTCAACCAGAGCAGAAGAAAGGTTGGTTTAAGCGGTTATTCTCATAATTTTTGTGCACCGTGATAGAGAGCGATTATGTTTTTTAAACGAAAGAATATCAATCCAGAGTTGCAAGAAAAAATCAATGCTGTAGAGCAGCAACAGCTTGATGCTCACTCTTTAGAAAAAGAGTCGCAGTCTGCCGATAGTTCTTCAGATTCTAATTCTGTGAAAAATCGTAAGAAACTCGAAGCGGAAGCAAAAGATAAGGTTATTGAAGAGACTCGCAAACAACTGACGCTTGAACAAGAAGTAAAGCGTTACTATCACCAAAGGTTACTTGAAACCTTAGACCTTGGACTTTTGGCAAGCTTAGAGCCAGAAAGGGCTAAGACCGATCTTCATGATGCGATTGTTCAGTTAATGGCTGAAGATCAGACCCATGCGTTAAGTGCAGAAGGTCGCAAGCGAGTGATTCAGCAAATTGAAGATGAAGTATTTGGTTTAGGCCCACTCGAGCCCTTACTACACGATGCCACAGTATCGGATATCTTGGTCAATGGCCCTAAGCATGTGTTTGTTGAACGCCGCGGTAAACTAGAGTTAACGCCTTACACCTTTTTAGATGAGAGACATCTACGCAATATTATTGACCGCATTGTTAGCCAAGTTGGGCGCCGTATCGATGAAGCGTCGCCCATGGTGGATGCCCGCTTAACCGATGGCTCACGTGTCAATGCAATTATTCCGCCTCTTGCCCTTGATGGTTCATCAGTGTCCATTCGTCGTTTTGCAGTTGAAAAACTCAACATGGACAATTTGCTTGATTTCAATTCACTTTCGCCGGAAATGGCGAAATTTGTTGAGGCTGCAGTTCGAGGGGCACTCAATGTACTGATCTCTGGTGGTACCGGTTCGGGTAAAACCACGACTTTAAATATTTTTTCTAACTTTATTCCGTCTGATGATCGCATTGTCACCATTGAAGACTCGGCAGAATTGCAACTGCAACAGCCCCATGTGGTGCGTCTTGAAACTCGCCCAGCCAACCTTGAAGGGAAAGGCGAGATCACTCAGCGAGACTTAGTAAAAAACTCACTGCGTATGCGACCTGACCGTATTGTGCTAGGGGAGGTACGTGGTGCTGAGGCGGTGGATATGCTTGCCGCAATGAATACCGGTCACGATGGTTCGCTGGCCACCATTCACGCCAATACTCCACGTGATGCACTATCTCGGGTTGAGAACATGTTCGCCATGGCGGGCTGGAATATGTCGGCGAAGAACTTACGTTCACAGATAGCTTCGGCGATTCACTTGGTAGTGCAGATGGAGCGCCAGGAAGACGGTAAGCGCCGAATGGTTAGTATTTGTGAGATCAATGGCATGGAAGGTGAAATTATCACTATGTCAGAACTATTTCGTTTTAATCGCCAAGGCATGGATGAAGAGGGAAATGTACGTGGTTATTACACCGCAACGGGAGTAGTTCCTCAATGTCATGACCAGTTGTCGAAAAAAGGCATGCATCTTCCATTCGACATTTTTAATGAGACATTCTCTTAAGGGGGCGTTATGCAGCAGGATGCAACGTTATTCTTTGTATTACTTTTCTTCGCTGTGGTGTTTATTTCTCAGGCATTGATACTTCCTGCCGCAGGGAGTAAAGCTAAACATAAGGAGTTGTCTCAAAGACTGAAAGAGTCGCAAGCTAATCTTGATGAAGAGGCACGTTCGCTGCTCCATGAGCACTATATTAAAAACTTAACGCCCCTTGATCGAAAACTCGTGAAAATTAGTTTTTTCTCTTCGCTAAAGAAAACAATTGAATTATCTGGTTATGACTGGAGCCTTACCCAAACTCTTACCGTGACGTCGCTGTTTTCTATTGTCGCTTTAATTATTTCATTTATATTCCATCAGCCCTTTTACGTCAGTATTGTAGCTGCCGTAGGGGTATGGTTTCTCCTCTACTTTTGGCTCAACAAAAAGATCTCTGATCGTTTGTCGGCATTTGAAGAACAGTTGCCAGAGGCCCTTGACATAATGCGTAGAATGCTACAAGCCGGCCAACCGGTAACACAAGCATTTAATGAGGTGGGTAACGAGATGCCTGCGCCAATCGGTATTGAGTTCAAGAACACCTTCAATTTACTTAACTACGGTTACGATATGCGTATGGCAATTATGCAGATGGCAGAGCGGACACCGACGGTGTCCATGCTGGCTTTCTCTAGTGCTGTTTTATTGCAGAAAGAGACCGGCGGTAATTTGTCTGAAAACCTTGAAAAAGTATCTCGTGTACTGCGTGCAAGATTTAAGCTGCAACGAAAGATCAAGACGTTATCGGCTGAGAGTCGCTTATCGGCTTGGATTCTGGTGTTGTCACCATTCATTCTTTTTCTATTTCTATCGTTTATTAACCCGGGATATGTGGAACCCCTTTATAAAGACCCTAGGGGATTAAATTTGATCAGTATCGGGGTTGTGAGCCTGTTCATTGGTTCAATGTGGATTAGAAAAATCATTAATTTTGAGGTGTAGTTATGGAAAACCTCATAAATCAAATCAACGCGTTGGAGTTTGATGAGCAAGCCGCTTTTCTTGCTCTGATTTTAATCGCTACGATATTGATCATTTTCACGGCATTTATGCTGTTGCTTGGCTCCAAGTCCCCCCTGACCAAGAAGCTGGAAGATATTCGAAAAACTGCGGGTGGAGAAAAACTTCGTAAAAATAAAAGACTTGATAATACTTTGGAGTCGCTGGCTCCAGTTATGCAGCCTTCAAATAGCAAAGATAGAGAGACAGTTAGAAACCAATTGATGCATGCGGGTTACCATGATGCCAATGCTATTACGATCTTTTATTCAATTAAGGGGTTGTCGGTTTTGGTTGGCCTAGCCATTGCCGCCACTTTATATTTTTTCTTACCCGATGTATCCAACATAAACCTAATCATGCTTGCTTGTGTTGGAGTCGGCTTATTGATGCCCAACATTGTGTTGGGCTTTAAGGTCAAGAAACGCCAATCACGCATTCGCGGTGGTGTGCCTGATGCGCTTGATTTACTGGTAGTATGTACTGAATCTGGCCTAGGCTTTAGTGCCGCACTGCGCCGAGTTGCCGATGAGCTTATGATTTCTCACCCTGATTTTGCTGATGAGCTAGATACCGTATGTGCCAAGATTAAAGCGGGTGTTGAAATGTCGGATGCTTTTGGAGAGTTGGTGGAGCGAACTGGTGTTAAAGAGATTGCGGGTTTGGTTACTATGCTTTCTCATGCTTCTAGAATTGGTGGTAGCTTGTCGCAAACATTGCGTGAGTACACCGAAGACTTTCGTGATAAACGTAATCAGGAAGTGGAAGAAATCGCGGCTAAGATACCCACTAAAATGATCTTTCCACTGCTTCTGTTTATTTGGCCGTGCTTCTTTATTGTTGCGATTGGACCATCGATGTTAGCGCTGACAGCGACGCTAGGAAAATAAGGATTTATTATGAAAGGAATACGTTATTTACTGGTGTTCGTTTTAACCACATTGCTTGTTGCTTGTGCTAACAACAACGAGCCTAAACTCGATACTTCCCTCTATGACGGTAAGCCGATTGATACGCTTTCATTAGAAGAGCCGCCCAAAACTGAAAAAGAAGCCATTCAGCGAGGTGATACAGCGTTAAGTGCGGGCAACTCAGATTTGGCTCTATATGAGTACATACGTTCATTAGCGTTTGAAAATGGACAGTACAGTGACCGAGCCTTATACAATATTGGTCGCATCCACCAATCACGTAACAATCTTGCACTGGCTGAAAAAGCCTATTTAATCGCGATTGAAGAGAATCCAAACAATATTCAAGTGCTTGAGCAGTTGGGTATTTTATATAGCCGAAATGGTAACTTAGAACAGGGCAAAAGCTACTTCCTGCGAGCGGTGAATGCCGATCAATTGAGATTTAATAATGATGAAACGTTCGAGAGTAAAGATCTAGCTACTGTTAACTCTGTTGTAAGTTTAAAAGTTGATGTTCACTCACCGGAATACGCCTTTATGGGATTAGGGGTTGCATCGGATCTAGATAGACAACATGAATTGGCTCAAGCATTTTACAAGCAGGCGCTTAGCATAGACCCTGAATCAGTGAAAACCTTAATCAATGTCGGTTACTCTTTTTATATGTCCGGTGATTATCGCAAAGCGCAGCGTTTTATTTTGCAGGCATTAGATATCGATCCTGACAATGAAAAAGCGCTAAATAACCTTGCATTGATTTACCTCGCTAAAGGTGAAGTGAATAGAGCGCTGAATGTGTTCTCACAACATATGGAGAAACCAGAAGCACTTAACAATGTAGGTTACTTCCTAACGCTACAAGGCAAGCCTGATAAAGCGATTCCGTACCTTCAGCAAGCGATTAACACTAAATCGACCTATTATAAAGTGGCGAACGAAAACCTAGAGCGGGCGCTCGCTTTGGTGCGAGAAGAGCAAGCCAAGCAAGACCAATAAAATCAACTAAGGAGAGCCACATGCTCTCCTTTATTTTGCTGAACTCGCTCTAGGCAATGTAGCCCGTAGCCAAACCTGCCATGATAAAAAACGCCACCATCCAAACAATTGGTAACTTATGCTGTTTAAGCAGATAGAAGCCAACCAATACAAGCGAGATATCGATAGGGTTGAATACCGCGCTGGTAAATACAGGTTGGTAGAGCGCCGCTAGAAGTAGACCCACTACTGCAGCATTGACACCATTGATTGCTCCTGACACCTTGTGATTTTTCGCCAGTGACTGCCAGTTTTTGAGTACGCCGAGTAATAGTAGGAACCCTGGTAAGAACACCGCTAGAGTAGCAATCAGCGCACCAGCAATTGGAGCAGATGGCATTAACTCATAGCCAATGTAGGTAGCAAAGGTGAACATTGGTCCCGGTACGGCTTGAGCGGCCGCATAGCCAGTTAAAAAAGCATCCTGACTTAGTTGGTCTCCAACGATGTTTTGCAGTAGGGGAAGAACCACGTGTCCTCCCCCGAACACTAGGCTGCCCGCTTGGAAAAAGTTATTGAATAGCCCTAGCGCCGGAAGTGTTTGAGCGGCAAAGGGTAAACCGACCAGCAAAATCACAAACAGTGCCAGAGGAGCGATAGAAGGTTCAAACTCGCCACTGCTTTGCTGATCTTTATTGGGCAGGCATTTCACACCAATTAGTGCCGCGACGAGCAGTACAACCATTTGTGTAGCAATACTCGGCAACAGCAGTAGAGCGATCGCAGTCATTAAGCAAAGTGTTACTGATAGCTTTTCTTTGCAGAAATTCTTGTACATCCCCCAAGTCGCATCTGCCACAACCACTACAGCGAGAAGCTTGAGACCATGAACGATGTTTTGGAATGCGCTTGTCTCTGTCAGTTGGCTGCTAACAACCGCTAAAGCCAACATAATGATGACGGAAGGGAGAGTAAAACCAAGAAACGCCATGCAAGCACCGCCGAGGCCGCCACGTTTGTAGCCCAAAGCAAAACCGACTTGGCTTGAGCCCGGGCCAGGTAGAAACTGGCTAAGGGCGACGATTTGTGCGTACTCTTTGTCATCTAGCCAGTTTAGTTTTTCAACGAAAGTGTTTCTGAAGTAGCCAATATGCGCAGCTGGGCCACCAAAGCTGATCCAGCCAAGCATAAAAAAGGTTTTAAAGATCGACAGCATGGTCATGTTACTCGTTCACTTAATAGTGCCAATAATGTACTTAATGAACTAAGATGACTCAAATTGATAGTATTGATGTCTAGTATGAATGAAATGGGATGGTGGTTTGAAAGAGTTTAACTGGAAGGGGGTTGACCTAAACTTGCTAGTCGCGTTTCAAGCTCTGTATCGCACTAATAGTGTTAGTTCTGCGGCTGAGCAATGTTTTGTCAGTCAATCCGCTATGAGTCACACTCTACAGCGAATGCGGCTGTTATTTGATGACCCTCTATTCGAGCGAGTTGGCGCTCGAATGGAACCAACTCAGCACGCGCAGCATATCGCTCCTATCATTGATAAGTTGCTAGGTAGCATCAAGAACGATTTGTTGGTCAAAAAGCATTTCACTCCGGAGAGCTATTCTGGGGTGTGGAAGATTGGCTTAACTGACTATGCAGAGCAGCTATTTGCCTCAACACTCTATGATGTAATTAAACAGCGATCGCCAAATAGCCAAGTTAGTTTTTACAACGTGAATCGTAGCAATTATGTTGATATTGCTGAGAGTGAAGCTTTGGATGTGATCATCGGCAGCATTGAGAATATAAATCTTCGTTTTCTATCGGATCACCTGTATACCGAGCAACACTTATGCCTGTTTGACCCAAAATCAGTCGATGCAAACTTACCAATGAGCCTTGAAGATTTTGTGGCTTACGAGCACGCTTTGGTTAGCCCTGATGGTAGCTTGCAAACTCAAGTGGATAAACGATTAGCGAAAATGGGTTATGAGCGGAGGGTCGGTGTTGCATCGCGCCATTTTTTAACCATTCGGCGTCTGTTGTTAGGAAGGGCGTTGCTTTGTATCGTGCCAAGACGGTTTGCGGAAATGGAAGCCTACTCTCATGACTTACAAGCCATTCCATGCCCAATCGATATTCCTGATTTTGATATCCGTTTGCTGTTTCTTAAATCGAATCAGTATGAAGAGAAGAATGTTTGGTTGAGAAAAATGGTCGCAACAGTGGTGAATTAGTGGCTGAAATCGCTTCAGCCACTATTTTGATGGTACTGCTTTACATAAGTGAAGTTACATTATTGTTGAGCTTTACTCTGTTGCCATAGCTCCGTAAGCCAAGCGTTGCTGGTAATGGTGCTGTCGCCACATTCAACCATGTAGGGTTTTCCACTAAACCAACTTTTCGACGCTACTTCGTTAATGAAAATCTGCATATCGGCGACGTCTTCGCGAGCGTAATCCCATTTATTGCGGATATGCTCTGCGGCTTGCTGTTGATTATATCGCTTACCATTGCGGATAAAGACGCAAGGTGATTGCTCAATCTGCTCAATTAAGCCCTCAACCTCTTGCTCTAAACTCGCGTGAGCAGGCATGGCTAGTAAGCTGGTTAGTAGCAGTAAACGCCTTAACATCAGAATACTCTCTTTATAGGTTCCACCAAGGTTTGATTGGCAGTGGCTGCGACAGTTCAACGCGCTGACCAAACTCTGGGCTAACCATAGTCACGCCGCGCTCTTCACTGATCTCCATCGCTTTCTGCATTGGCTCATTCCAATCGTGCATAGCAAGATCAAAGGTTCCGTTGTGAATTGGCATCATCACCTTACCTTTAAGATCAATGTGTGCCTGCACGCTTTGTTCCGGGAACATATGAATATCCGCCCAAAGTGTATTGTAGGCACCAGTTTCAATCATAGTGAAATCAAATGGCCCATACTTGTCACCAATCTCTTTAAAACCAGAGAAGTAACCCGAGTCACCACTAAAGAACACTTTATGTTGCTGGCCGTTGATCACCCAACTACCCCAAAGCGTGCCATCACGATCAGTCAGGCCACGACCCGAGAAGTGTTGAGTTGGAGTTAGTACATATTCAACGCCATTGTGAACGTGAGACTCCCACCAGTTTAGCTCAATCACTTTATCTGCAGGCACACCCCAATCACGCATTGTTTGGCCAATCTTAAGAGGCACGATAAACCGTTCAACTTTGTCTGTTAACGACTTAATGGATGCTTTATCTAAGTGATCATAGTGGTCATGACTGATCAGGACGGTGTCGATGTTAGGTAGCTGATCTAATGAAATTGGTGGCTGGTGGAAGCGTTTTGGCCCAGCCCATTGTACGGGTGACGCACGGTCACTAAATACAGGGTCGGTAAGGATCAGTTGTTGATCGATCTTCATCGCAATACTTGAGTGGCCTAAGCGATACAACACATCTTGTTGTTCATCCGTTAACTGCTCGGCTGTCATAGTATGAACTGGAAGATCAAAGGTTGGCGTAGGATTTAGACGCTCAGTGGTAAAGTAGGCCTTGGCAATTTTCCACATGTCACCTAGGCCACTTTTGTATTCCAATTCAGTGTTAGCGAACTTCTCAGGGTACTGTTTAGCGGTTGCCTTGTCAGTGCTAGAACAAGAGATAATTGAGGTGGTCATAAGTATCGCTCCTACAGTAGCTAACAAAATGCGTTTCATGTTGACTATCCAAAAGTAAACTATACGGTGTAGTTTACATGTCTTGTTTATAAAGTAAACTACTTAGTGTAAAATAGTTGGCAGAAGATTTGAGCAGGATCGTTAACTGTATGAAAACGAGAAAAAAAGGTCGTAGCGAAATTAAGCGCGAAGCGATTTTGGCAGCCGCAAAACAAGCTTTTCAGGAGTTTGGAGTGCAGAACACCAGTATGGATAAGCTGTCTGCAATGGCAGAAGTGTCTAAGCGTACTGTCTATAATCACTTCGAGTCTAAAGAAGCGATTGTGATGGAACTGCTGTCTGAGCTATGGAAGACCGCGATGGCGGAAGATGACATCGCGGGCCTTGCTGAATTGAGCATAGAGCAGCAGCTAATTGCTTTGCTTGAAAGTGAAATCAATGTGTTTACTGATCCTCACTATGTCGATTTAGCGAAAGTGGCGCTAGGTTACTTTTTTTACAAACCAGACGAGCTTAAAGATCAAGAAGAGAAGATGTCGAAGCAAGAGACTGCTTTATTTCGTTGGTTAGTCGAACAAAGCGAAAAACAGACTTTAGCTATTGATGACGTTGTTGTCGCCAGCACTCAACTGCACAGTTTAGTCAAGGGCAGTGCTTTTTGGCCGCAGGTGTTAGGTATGAAACCATCACTGACTAAGCAAGAGGCGAGGGTACTAGCAGAGCAAAGTACTCGACTGTTTATGAGTCAGTACCGCGCATAGTATCACGTGGATATTGCTCAAATTTAACGACTATTTCCTTCGCTGGGGACTCTCACGTAAGCCCATTTTATTAGCTTTGGTGGCTGATGAAATGGGTGCTTTTGTTATAAAAGTTCAAACTCGTCAATCGCCTGCCTCGCTTCTTTCAATGAACAGCCAGATTTTGCCACTAGCTGGTTCAGTGTCATATTGGGCGTTTGAGTAAGTAAATCAGCCAAGTTAATAATCGGCTTAGGCAGGGCTTTATCAATGGCATCAACTATCCATCTGTGAGCATCAAGGTCAAGCCGAGTCATGAATGCTCTTAGTTGCTGCTCTTCTCCAATGAGTTGCCAGTTTCTCGAGCGACGAATGCGCTTTAACTGACAGCCATTTTCAATCGCCAAACTTAAGACAATTGATTTGTCGGGTACTCGGTGAACAAAGCTGTTTAGAGGGACAGAGATCATAGAGGTTTGAGATTGTTGTTACTTAAGGTCCACTCTATCCTAACTCTTGACAAACCGCTATGTGCCGAGACGCTTGTTAGTGATTTAGGCTAATACGCTTATACTCGTTTTGATAACTTTCTCCTATTGAATTGATAGAAACTGCCAAATTTACCTATCAACGCGTCATTGGCAATATATCTCCATCGACGCAAGGCAGCGTTCAAACAGTAGATTAAAGAGAGAGTAAAATCATGATCAACACACAAATCAAACCATTCGCAGCAACAGCATTCAAAAACGGCGAGTTCGTAGAAATCACTGAGCAAGATGTGATCGGCAAGTGGGCGGTCTTCTTCTTCTACCCAGCTGATTTTACTTTCGTATGTCCAACAGAACTTGTTGACCTACAAGAGAAGTACGCAGAGCTTCAATCTCGTGGTGTAGAAGTTTACTCAGTATCAACTGACACTCACTTCTCTCACAAAGCGTGGCACGACACTTCAGACAAGATTGGCACCATTGAGTACTTCATGGTAGGTGACCAAACAGGGACTATCACTAACAACTTCAACGTAATGCGTGAAGGTCAAGGTCTTGCAGACCGTGCAACATTCTTAATTGACCCAGAAGGCACAATCCAAGCGATGGAAATTACTGCCGAAGGTATTGGCCGTGATGCTGAAGACCTACTACGCAAAGTGAAAGCTGCACAATACGTAGCTGCAAATCCAGGTGAAGTTTGCCCTGCTAAATGGAAAGAAGGTGAAGAGACACTAGCTCCATCTCTAGATCTAGTAGGCAAAATCTAACCTTGTTACCAGGTTTGTACAGGTATGCCTTGCTCTGCTCCTATTGAGCTTGGCGTACCGCCTTAAGATGAGCCGTCCCCTAATTAGGGGGCGGTTTTTATTTGTCTATTTCCAGATAAAGATTTCTATCCGTTTTGATAGGTTTTACCTACTAAATTGATAGAAACGTTCAGATTTACCTATCTCAATCAGCAGGGCAATATAGAGCCATCAACGCAATAGAGCGTAACCTAATCATAAATTAACAGCAGGTAATATCATGTTAGATCAAGCGATGAAGCAACAGCTAAGAGCATACCTAGAAAACTTAAAAACAGACGTTCAGTTAGTTTTGAGCCTAGATAACAGCGAGACGGCCAATAAGCTAGAAGCGTTAGCGGATGATATCGCTTCTTTGACCGATAAGATCCAAGTGGCTCGCGATGATAGTGCCAGTGAGCGTCAACCAATTATGCAGGTTGTCAATCAAGCTAAAGGTACGTCGATTGGTTTTGCTGGTTTACCTATGGGGCATGAGTTTACTTCTCTGGTATTGGCGCTACTGCATAGTGGTGGTCACCCAATCAAACTAGAAGCGGATGTCATTGAGCAGATCGCTTCGCTTGACCAACCATTGAACGTTGAAATCTTTATTTCTCTCTCGTGTCAGAACTGTCCGGAAGTGGTTCAAGCCTTCAACATGATGTCGGCAATTAACCCGCTAATCAAAACCACCATGATTGATGGTGCTGCCTTCCAAGACGAAGTGAAATCTCGCGACATCATGGCGGTACCAAGTGTGTTCGTTAACGGCGAACTGTTTGGTCAAGGTCGTATGTCATTAGCTGAAATCCTTAACAAGGTCGATTCAGGTGCAGCAGAGAAAAAGGCGCAGAGCTTAAACCAACAAGCACCATTTGATGTACTTGTTGTTGGCGGTGGTCCTGCAGGTTCTTCTGCTGCAATATACGCAGCGCGTAAAGGTATCCGTACCGGTGTTGTTGCTGACCGTTTTGGTGGTCAGGTGATGGATACTATGGCGATTGAGAACTTTATTTCTGTTAAAGCGACCACAGGTCCAAAACTGGTGGCTAGCCTAGAAGAGCATGTAAAAGAGTACGGTGTAGAGGTTATCACTGAGCAACGTGCGGCGAATATCATCGATGCAGAGCAAACGGATGATGGTTACATTCATGTCGAGCTTGAGAGCGGTGCAGTATTGAAAGCTCGCTCTGTTATTACCAGTACAGGTGCGCGTTGGAGAGAGATGAACGTTCCTGGTGAGCAAGAGTATCGCAACAAAGGCGTCGCTTACTGTCCACACTGTGATGGTCCGCTGTTCAAAGGCAAGAAGACTGCTGTGATAGGCGGAGGAAACTCAGGTATTGAAGCGGCTATTGACCTTGCGGGTATCGTGGAACACGTGACGGTACTAGAGTTTGCTGACACGCTTCGCGCTGACCAAGTGCTTATTGATAAAGCTAATGCAACGCCAAACATTGAAATCATCAAAATGGCGCAAACGACTCAAGTGCTTGGTGATGGCAACCGTGTGACAGGTATTGAGTATCAAGACCGCAATACAGGCACTATTCATAAGATTGAGCTAGCCGGTATCTTTGTTCAAATCGGCCTAGTGCCAAACAGCGAGTGGTTGAAAGGCTCTAAGGTAGAGTTGTCACCACGCGGTGAGATTGAGATAGATGCTCATGGCGCAACATCCATGAAAGGTGTATTTGCGGCAGGTGATGTGACAACGGTTCCTTACAAACAGATCATCATCGCCATGGGTGAAGGTGCTAAAGCAAGTTTGGGGGCGTTTGATTACTTAATTCGTACTCCTGTGCCAGAGCAAGCTGCTGAGATCGCGTAAAAAATAGAGTTCTTCCCTGCCTATATCATTTGCAAACATTTCGTCGTAATTCGACACCACTTCCAAGCAATTGGAAGTGGTTTTTTTATTATGGTCAACAACGGTTATTACTTGTTATTTCTATCCTCAAACCACTTGTGAGTGAAGTCAATAAATGTGGCCAGTTTACTGCTATTGCGTAACTGAGGAGGGTAGATCATGTAGATATAACTTCTGGAAATATAATAGTTTGGCAGCAGTTGTACTAAATGACCTCTATCCAAAGAGGGTTGCACCAAGTAGCTCGGCATTTTGATAATACCTTTGCCCTGCAGAGCGGCGTTGAGTAATAGCAAGTTATCGTTTATTCGCATATCGCCGTCGGTTTCTACTTCAATCGTTTTTGTACTGTCAGCAAACTTCCAGCGGCCTAAATTTGGGTCTGATAAACAGTTATGCTGAGTCAGTTCATCAGGATGGTTTGGCACGCCATACTCTTCAAGATAGTCGGGAGAGGCGCAGCAGATATGCTGATAGGGGATAAGCCCCTTGGCTATCATATTCTCAGGTGGGTTATTGGTGGCACGAATAGCCAGATCATAGTGGCTTTTTGAAAGGTCGACACGGTGATAGCCAACATCTAAATCGAACTGAACCTCAGGGTAGAGTTGCTGGAACTCACGACAAATATCAATTAGGAAACGATGGCTAAAAATGGTTGGAGCAGTGATGCGCAGTAAGCCACTGACGTCGCTCTTGGTGTGGTCGAGGTCTTTTTCCAATTCGACAATCGAAGCGTTAATTAGCTGCATTTTAGCGAGGATCTTTTCACCCGCAGCGGTTAGACGCACATTGCGAGTGGAGCGAATCAGTAGGCTAGCGCCGAGCTCTTGCTCTAGCTGGTTGATCTGCGAGGAGAGATAGCTGCGCGAAATATCCAATGTTTCAGCCGCTTTAGAGAAGCTGAGCTGTTTGGCCACTTCAGTAAATAGAGCATATCGCTCAAAGCGTTTGTGCTTCTTATGCATATTTTGCGCTCTTGAACCTTGAATTGAAGTTAAATTATATCGTTCTTTATAGAAAATTAAATTTAGCTAATTGTGCTTTATAACGAATTATCTTTTTCTGTTGGCTAGTTTAATCGTGAGCTTGGCTAGCAGTATACTGAATGAAGAACAGTATTCACACGCTGCCCAGTAGTGACAGCGAAGCGTATTTATCAGGGGATAGAGATGAATAAATCACATCCGGTGTTTTCACCAATGATCCAAGGCTATTGGCGTATGGCTGAGTGGGGAATGAGCACTCAGCAGCAGCTTTCGTTTGTTAAACAGCACATCGAGCTAGGTATTACTACCGTTGATCATGCGCCAGTCTACGGGCCAGATTCCGCTTGCGAGCGCATGTTTGGTGAAGTTTTGACTCTAGATAGCAGCCTACGTGACCAAATTGAAATCGTCTCTAAGTGTGGTATTTATCGAGGTGAGTCACCACAGGTTAATCACTACAACAGTGGTAAAGCCGCGATTTTAGAATCAGTTGATCAATCTTTAACTCGCTTGAATACCGACCACTTAGATGTGCTGCTATTGCATCGCCCAGATCTGTTGATGGATGCTGATGAAGCGGCTGAAGCGTTTAGTGAGTTGAAAGCGGCAGGTAAAGTGAAGCATTTCGGTGTGTCTAACTTTACTCCTGCGCAGTTTGAGTTGTTGCAATCCAGAGTCGATCAGCCTCTTATCACCAATCAAGTTGAGATCAACCCAGTTAATCTTCAAGCGACCGAAGATGGCACCTTAGAGCAGCTTCAGCAGCATAGAGTACAGCCTATGGCATGGTCTTGCTTAGCGGGCGGCCGTATCTTTAGTGACGATAGTGAGCAGATGTCGCGCCTACGCGATACGTTGACGCAAGTAGCGGGTGAGATTGGTGCGACGAGCATTGACCAAGTCATTTTTGCCTGGGTACTTCGATTGCCAGCTAAGCCATTGCCAATCTTAGGTAGTGGCAATATCGAACGAGTGCACTCTGCTGTTAAAGCGCTTGAACTGTCATTGACCAACGAGCAGTGGTATCGAATTTGGGTCGCATCTAAAGGACATGGCGTGGCGTAAGTTAACTAGAAAATGGGCGAGCAGTTCGCCCATTTTTTTTTAACCTCTTCCATACATCACTAAAGCATCAATGGCACTATGGTGATCAGGTGACACTCCGGCCAAGTTGCCATACTTAGGTTGATGGCGGTCGTTCTCTAATGGGAAGTGCCAGCCAATAGTATGTTCAACGAACTGTTTGGCAAATTGCTCAGAAATCTCCAAGCACCCCGCTAAAACCGTATCAACGTAAGTCTGCATGATTGGGCTTTGGCTACAAGGTGGCTCCGGGTTTTCCTTGATATAAACCCAGACTTTGTCGCTTGCGGAAAGTGAAAGCTCAATATCTAGTTCATTGATGGGGATTAACGTTCGGTGATAGCCGCGCTCGCGAATATCGAACTCTTGCAGTCCTGACTCGTCGACTTCAAGCAAAACACCGTTGACTAAGCCTTGTCCTTTATCGACCACAAGAGGTGACAAAATGTAGCTGTCATCGACTTTTCCCCAGTAGCGTTTAAATCCATGCGCGGTAGCGGGAATTGCTGGGGAAGTTTGGCCGGTTAACTCTCTCGATGCAGAGTTCATTAGGCTGCCGTAGCCAAAAATGTAGTTAGTCATCTTGTTCCCTTGGTCTATGCCGATGTTGGTTGTTTAAACTAACGAGTTTTGCAATGAAAAGGAAGTGGTTAAATTGTATTGAGAGAGTCATAGTGACTCTTTATTTTTCGGTCTTTATGACGCGGAACTTAGTGAGATATCCAGTATAAACTAGAGTTTAACTGGCTTTAGATAGCTGGAACAGTTCTTGCGATAGCTAAATGAGTTAAAGAGCCACATCATTTAGAGGTATTCCTGTGCTCAACATTACCGACAAAAAAGTTGAACAAGCCATTCCGCCTGTTTTGCGCTTGGGGTTTAGGCCGTTCTTTCTCCTTGGTGCCGTTTATGCGGTCATTGCTATCGCTCTATGGGTATGGATGTTTCAATCTGGTCAGCCGCTTCAACTTCAAGTGCCCGCGTTATGGTGGCATGTGCATGAGATGATCTTCGGCTTCGCGATGGCAATTGTTGTCGGCTTTGTTTTAACCGCCGTGCAGAACTGGACAGGTATAAATGGGACCAAACATTATCGCTTGGCAGTACTTGTCGCACTATGGTTGGCTCCTCGAATACTTTTCTGGACTCCAGCTCCTTTGTGGCTGACCTCATCGATTGAAGCTCTGTTTCTCGCCATGGCTGCATTTGAAGTTGGTACGCGTGTCGTGAAGGCAAAAGGGTGGCGAAATCTGTTCTTTGTTCCACTGTTTCTATTGGCTATTGTGGCTAACTTTGCCAGCTATGCTGCAATCAAAGGCATGCCACCATTTCCAGCTTCAGCGGTTTGGCAAGCTATGCTGTGGTGGTTTACTTTGTTGTTATCGATAATGGGCGGCCGCGTGATTCCGTTCTTCACTGCTCGTCGTTTTAACTTCGATAAACCACAGCCACTAGTATGGTTAGATTGGGTGGCAAATTTGCCGCTGGCTGGGTTGTTTATTGTTAGCTTTTTCCCGATGACGTTTGCTGAACTGGGTAAGCCGTTAATGGTTATTTCTGGTGTGGCACATTTGGTTCGAGTTATCCGTTGGCAGCCATGGAAAACCTTGAGTGAACCTCTGGTTTGGTCACTGCATGCGACCTACTTGTGTATTCCCATTAGCTTGCTGCTCCGTGGATTAATCAACAATCCATTTGCTAGCCACAATATGCTGCATCTTTTCGCTATAGGTGCGATTGGTGGGGTGATTTTAGCTATGATTGCACGTGTCACTATGGGACACACTGGCCGTGCGATTTATCAGGGGCCAAACATGACTATCGCTTTTGTCGCGATTATTCTGGCTTCGTTAGTGCGCAGTATTGGTGTAGCGTTTTTCCCTCAATATCTGATTGAGTCGGTCAACATAAGTGGCGCATTGTGGATCCTGGCTTTTACTATGTATGTGGGGCTGTTTGGTAAAATGCTTATCACCCCGCGAGTCGATGGGCATCCGGGTTAATGACTAGGGTCAACAGACCCCAATAAAGGCTTGGTGTTTGCACCAAGCCTTTGTTTTAGCTAGTAAGGTGCGAGTTTAACCGGCCTCAGAGAATGGCACTACTGTGGCTGGCTTGTTACTCTTTAGATACTTACTTAGCGCCTGTTGCTCTTGTTCATTGAGATATAGACCTAACTTAGTGCGGCGCCATAATATATCCTCTTCCGTGACAGAAAACTCATGCTTAATTAAGTAATCGATCTCACGTTGGTAGACACCCTGTGCTCCGTCTGAGAACTTGATCCCAAGATCTTCGATACTTTGGGAGCCGTTGAGTAGCTTCCACGTGTAAGTACCAAATTGGGTAACGTAGCGAAGCAGTAATGCCTCTGGCAACCATGGGTATGCTGAGTGAATTGTCGCAGCAAGCTGTTCACGAGAACAACTAAAGTTACCGCCTGGTAGGGCATGATGGGAAGTCCATGGCATACCCATATGAGGTAGGTATGGGTTTAGTTTCTCTAGCGCTGCTTCACCCAGTTTTCGGTAGGTCGTCAGTTTGCCGCCGAATACTGATAATAGTGGAGCTTGGTCATACTCTGCCTCGATCTCAAGCGTGTAATCACGGGTGATTGCTTGGGGAGAATCGGACTCATCATCGCACAATGGGCGTACACCACTGTAGGACCATACCACGTCGTCGCGACTAAGCTGGTGGACGAAGTGTTGGTTAACGATATCGATCAAATAATCGACCTCATCGTCTGAGATTGCTACGTCTCGTGGGTCGCCTTTGTACTCTACATCAGTCGTGCCTATGATCGAGAACTTATCCAGGTACGGGATCATAAATACAATACGATTGTCTTTGTTTTGCAAAATATAGGCTTGAGGTTCGTCGTGAATACGTGGCACAACAATATGCGAGCCCTTGATCAATCGAATATTGCGCGGTGATTGTTGCTCTAGACCATCATCAAAGAACTGTTTTACCCAAGGTCCTGCGGCATTAACCAGCGCTTTCGCTTTGCGCTCAATTGTGGTTCCTGTCAGTGCATCACGAATCGAAACATGCCATATATCACCTTCACGTCGCGCACTTTCTACTCGGCTGTAGTTGCGAATTTCGGCATTGTTCTCTTGAGCTGAGAGGACGTTGAGTAGTACCAGACGCGCGTCATCAACCCAGCAATCTGAGTACTCGAACCCTTTTTTCATTTCGGGTTTTAGCAGGCCAGACTGGCTTAGATCGATCCCCTTACTCGCTGGAAGCGTAGTTCGCTTACCTAGATTATCGTAAAGAAATAAACCACAGCGAATCATCCATGCAGGGCGAAGGAAAGGTCGATGAGGTAGTCTAAAACGCATCGGCTGAGCAACATGAGGTGCTTTTTTTAGCAATACCTCACGCTCAGCGAGCGCTTCCGAAACTAAACGAAACTCGTAATGCTCAAGGTAGCGTAAACCGCCGTGAATCAATTTAGAACTTGCTGACGAGGTTGCTGAGGCGAAGTCTTTTGCTTCGTATAGGCCTACTGAAAGACCGCGGCCTGCTGCATCAGCGGCAATACCTGCACCATTGATTCCACCACCAATAACGATTAAATCGAGTACTTCTGGTGAGTTGGCTCCGTTTAGAGTGTTATTCATTGATGTAACCTTGTGTTGAGCGAGCATTTTCATATGACTAAAGCCTAGCCTAACTTTCGTTTATGATCATTAAAAATGTTCGTTTATGCGCGTTTGTGTGATTTGTGCACAAAAAAACCTTTATCGCACGATAAAGGTTTCAGTTTGGTTAAATTGAAATGAATTAAATTTGATCAGTCAGCTTTGTTGATCACTTCTAAAGGAATTGAGTGTTCTTTAAGGATTTCCAGAATCTGTTTAGGTGGTTGCTTGTCGGTGAAAAGCATATGTAGCTGGGATATGTTACCTAGCTTGACCATAGCATTGCGGCCGAATTTAGTATTATCAACGGCCAAAAAGACACTGCGACTGTTCTCAATGATTGCTTGCTTAACTCGTACTTCATGGTAATCAAAGTCGAGAAGTGATCCGTCATAGTCAATGCCACTAATACCCAGTATTCCGAAGTCGAGCCTAAACTGTTTTACAAAGTCGAGGGTCGCTTCACCAACAATGCCGCCATCTCGGTTACGAACTTCTCCACCGGCAAGAATCACTCTAAACTCTGGGTTTGGAAGCAAAATGGTAGCCACGTTGATGTTGTTGGTTACCACACGTATTTGTTTGTGATTTTTGCTGAGCGCTCGCGCGATGGCTTCTGGCGTGGTGCCTATGTCGATAAATAGCGTTGCACCATCTGGAATGTGTTTAACGACTTCGTCAGCAATAACATCCTTTTCGTTTAAGTTCATACTTTTACGAGCGTTATAAGACGTGTTTTCTGAACTCAAAGGAATGGTCGCGCCACCGTGATAGCGGCGAATTTTGTTTTCATCGGCCAGTTCATTGAGATCTCGTCGGATGGTTTGTGGGCTGACATTAAATTTCTCAACCAACTCATCGGTGCTGACATAGCCTTGCTTCTGGACTAAAGCAATGATTTGCTGATGTCTTGGTAATTGCTTCACGCGTGTTCCCTCTATTCGAGCTCAAGTCGAACGTATTATTTTGCGCCATTGTGCGCGATTTTTTTCGTACTGAGAAGGAGTGTGTTTTAGGAATCGGGGACAAAACGCAAAATGGGCACTTTTAGGTGCCCTGTTACAGTATTAATAGCAAAAGTTGTGAGTGTTATTCTTGATCGTGCATCTCTGCCCAGACTTGAGCACATTTAACAGCACGCTTCCAGCCTTTATAGCGGCGGTCGCGCTTCTCTTCGTCGTGGTGCGGTTTGAAGGTACGGTCGATCTCTGCTTTGTTTTGCAGTTCATCAATGCTATTCCAGTATCCTACCGCCAAACCTGCAAGGTACGCGGCGCCCAAAGCGGTGACTTCAGTCACTTTAGGGCGGTGAACTTCAGTGTCTAGGACATCGGACTGGAACTGCATGAGGAAGTTGTTGGCGACAGCACCACCATCGACTCTAAGGTTCGAGAGTTGAATCCCAGAGTCTGCCTGCATTGCATCAAGCACGTCACGCGTTTGGTAGGCGATCCCCTCTAGCGTTGCACGAATAATATGGTTTGCCCCAACACCACGAGTTAGACCAACTATGGTTCCGCGAGCCCAAGCATCCCAGTAGGGTGCACCAAGCCCAGTGAAAGCAGGAACAACGTATACGCCATTGGTGGTGTCTACTTTCGTGGCGAAATATTCTGAATCTTTTGCATCGGCAAGCAGCTTCATTTCATCACGTAGCCATTGGATTGATGCGCCTCCCATAAAGACTGCACCTTCCAAAGCATATACAGGCTCGCCAGTAGGCCCACAGGCTAAAGTGGTCAGTAGCCCGTGAGTTGAGTTAACCTTCTCTTGGCCTGTGTTCATCAATAAAAAGCAACCTGTACCATAGGTGTTTTTCGCTTGGCCTGCTTCTACACACATTTGGCCGTAGAGCGCGGCCTGTTGATCTCCTGCGATACCGGCAATGGGTATTCGAGTACCACCTTTACCACCAATGTTAGTCTGTCCGTAAACCTCAGAAGAGCGTTTCACTTCAGGCATCATAGACGCAGGAATACCAAGCTCATCAAGTAGTTTTTGATCCCAACAAAGCTGGTTGATGTTGAACAGCATGGTGCGCGACGCGTTGGTGTAATCCGTGACGTGAACTCGACCTTGTGTCATCTTCCACACTAGCCAGGTATCTACGGTACCAAATAGTAGCTTGCCCGCTTCAGCGTCTTCACGTGCGCCTTCCACGTTATCGAGAATCCATTTTACTTTAGTGCCAGAGAAATAGGGGTCTAGCAGTAAGCCTGTGTTTTCACGCACATACTCTTCCAGTCCACGTGCTTTGAGCTGTTCACAGATCTCTGCGGTTCGACGACACTGCCAAACAATCGCATTGTAAACGGGTTTGCCTGTGTCTTTGTTCCACACAATGGTGGTTTCACGTTGGTTGGTAATGCCAATGGCAGCGAGTTGATCACTGCGGATGCCCGATTTAGCGAGGGTTTCAATGAGGGTCGAGCTTTGGGTTGCCCAGATTTCTAAGGGATCATGTTCTACCCATCCTGACTGAGGATAGATCTGCGTGAATTCACGCTGCGAAATACTAACGATATTTGCATCGTGATCTAATATCACCGCGCGTGAGCTTGTTGTTCCCTGATCTAAGGCAACAATGTACTTTTGCTCAGTCATGGTAAGAGTCCTTTTGTTTCGTTATTTCTATTTTAGCTAATCTTGATCTGCTCATCTGTCCGGGGGGCATACTTCCCGTTATGAACTGGCAGTTAAGAGGCGACTTCTCCCTGTCTATGCACAATAATTTTGCATAAATTGGGGTAAACGAAAATAAACGAGCATGAAAAATGAGCGTTTAAGCATGGAAAAGGAAAAAATATGAGCTTTTGCGATGAAAGAGGTTTGCTTTATTGCATATAAAAATCCCCACCCAGAGAGGGTGGGGATTTGGAAAAACGAGCAGAGGCTATTAGTTGTTGCTGTGAAGTTCAGAGTTAAGCTCGACAGCTGTTTTGTTAGCAAGACACTCGATTTGACCTGTTACCGAGTTGCGGCGGAATAGAAGGTCAGAAACGCCTGCTAGGTCACGAGCTTTAACCACTTCAACTTCTTGGCCTTGTGAATCTAGCATGCGTACTTTAGAGCCAGCTGTTACGTATAGGCCAGACTCAACAGTACAACGGTCACCCAGTGGAAAGCCAAGGCCTGCGTTCGCACCTAGTAATGAGTTTTCGCCGATAGATACAACGACTGTACCACCACCAGATAGCGTACCCATGATAGATGCACCACCGCCGATGTCTGAACCATCGCCAACAACAACACCAGCAGAAATGCGGCCTTCAACCATGCTTACGCCAGTTGTACCAGCGTTGAAGTTAATGAAGCCTTCGTGCATAACTGTTGTGCCTTCACCAACGTGTGCGCCAAGACGTACGCGAGAAGTGTCAGCGATACGAACGCCAGCAGGAACCACGTAATCCACCATTTTAGGGAACTTATCGACACAGTCTACCGATAGTGCGCGACCTGCTAGGCGCGCTTCGATTTGGCGCTCAGCTAGCTCTGGTAGGTCGATAGGGCCTTCGTTAGTCCATGCGATGTTGTGTAGTAGACCGAAAATGCCATCTAGAACTGTACCGTGTGGTTGTACTAGGCGGTTGGAGATAAGTTGTAGCTTAAGGAAGCCTTCTGCAACTGAAGCTGGTTTTTCATCCGATGCTAAAATAACAAGCACTAAAGGCTGTGCAGATTCTGCTGCCTTAGCTGCGAATGATGCGTTAGCAGCATCACCGTTTGCTTCAAATGCCGTTGCTAGCTCAGCACTTTGTGCTGTAGAGATTTCGATAGCTTGGTTGCCTTGCTCGTAACCTGCAACTTTAGCAACTGCTTCTACAAGTGCGTCTGCTGGGTTAAGAACTGGGTTTGGGAAAAACGCTTCGATGATTTTACCATCACGGTTTTTGGTTGCCGTACCAAAGGCTAGAGAAAAGTAAGCCATGTTAAATCTCCATGTTTGAATTCGTTTAAAGATACTCTCAGTCCAAATCGCATTTGCTAGGTGGCTTGGAGTATCGAGCGTCGTTGCTCTTGCAAATTAAGTTAGAGTCATCATAAAGAGAGGTGGGTAGACTTTAAAGAGCTTATATAGAGAAAGTCTGTAAGCCGATATTTTTTGTCTCTTTAGAGATATATTGTCTTTTTGTCTATATTGCTCGAGGCTAACTCACTAAATCTATTTTGCAGATAAAAAGAGCCCGAAGCAGGTGCTTCGGGCTCTGGATTAAGACTTTACTTATAACTGATTGGCGTAGCGCTTTTTGCGCTTTTACTGTTTATATAGCTTTATATTACCAACCGTTCATACCCGTGAGCGTGGGTATGTTAAGCAAGTGATTACTTACTTAGGTCTTCTGCGTGCTCAGATAGGAACGCTGCAACACCTTTTGGAGATGCGTCCATACCTGCTTTACCTTCTTCCCACTGTGCAGGACATACTTCACCGTTCTTCTGGTGGAAGTTTAGAGCGTCAACCATGCGTAGCATTTCGTCGATGTTACGGCCTAGTGGTAGGTCGTTAACTACTTGGTGACGTACAACGCCGTCTTCGTCGATTAGGAAAGAACCACGGAAAGCAACGCCTGCTTCTGGGTGCTCAACGTCGTAAGCTTTACAAATTTCGTGCTTAACGTCAGCAACTAGTGGGTACTTAACTTGACCGATACCGCCATCTTCGATAGCAGTGTTACGCCATGCGTTGTGAGAGAACTGAGAATCGATAGAGATACCGATTACTTCTGCACCTTTAGCTTGGAAATCAGCTAGACGGTTATCAAAAGCGATTAGCTCAGATGGGCAAACGAAAGTGAAATCTAGTGGGTAGAAGAATACAACGGCTTTCTTACCTTTAGTAAACTCTGCAAAATTGAAGTTCTCAACGATCTCACCGTTACCAAGAACAGCTGCAGCAGTAAAATCTGGGGCTTGACGACCTACTAGTACCATTTTTTTGCTCCTAAAATATATGGTTAGCTCCAAACCAAGCTATGAGTTTTTTGGTTTGGTCCGTGTTTGTACGCGACAAACTATAGTACACATTGTAGTATGTAAAAAAGTGAATTAAATAGATTGAGTTAATCGAAAAAAGCGATAAACATCGTTTTTATTAACCTGGTCAATCTCCCACCAAATTTAATAGATAGATTTATGAATAAGTGGCCTAGCCTCAAGCAGTTACATTATCTAATTACCTTGCATGAAACACGTCATTTTGGCGAAGCCGCTGACAAATGTTTCGTTAGCCAATCCACTTTGAGTAAAGGCATACAGAACTTCGAAGAGCTGATTGGTTGTCCGTTATATGAGAAGAAAGACAAGAAAAGTCCTTTAGTCTTTACCCATGCAGGGGAGTTAGTGGTTGAGCAAGGGCGAGAGCTGCTTGCTAAAGGGCAGGACCTAGTTGAGCTCGGACTTTTATGCCAAGGTGATGATATGGAAGGGCAACTTCGTGTGGGGTGTATCCCTACCATTGCGCCATTTCTACTTTGTAGCTTAGTTCAAGAAGTTAACCAGCGCTTTCCACAACTTAACTTGCTATTAAGAGAGGATACTACCACTAACTTGTTGGACGCGCTGCGTCATGGAGAGCTAGATGTTCTGATTCTTGCTTTGCCAGTTGAAATTGACGGTATGGATAGCCGAATTGTTGGTAGTGACCCGTTCCGCATGATCATCAGTCAAAATCAAGCCGCTTCGATTCAAACGCCGATCAAATACGATGACCTTCCTGATGAGTTTGTGTTCTTGTTAGAGAAAGAGCACTGTTTGACTGAACATGCGGTTTCAGCCTGTCAATTGACGGCAAAAGAGAAGATCAACCCATTTTCTGCCACTAGTCTTCATACTTTAGTTCAAATGGTGGCCAATGGCCTAGGCACGACATTCATTCCACAAATGGCGATCGATCATGGTCTGATTGAAAACCAAAATCTCGTCGTGGTGGATGCCCCTGGTCAGCAGGCTCATCGTCATATTGGTTTGGTTTGGCGTCCAAGTTCGTCTCGAGTGAACACATTTAACCAATTGGCGGACGTGGTGTCCGAGCTGCTTTAGCGATAAGTATTAGTTGTTATAAATGCACGTCTCTCAAAAAGCACACTGTTTTTAGTGTGCTTTTTAGCATTTTATACTACTGGTAAACTTTAACTTGTAAAATTTCACAAAGATCTCTTGGTGAAGCTTTCATTAAATTGTGAAATTTTACAGCATCAATTTCACACCTCACTCCGTCAGTGCTGTTTAATCTCTTCGTTGCATATTGCCATTGTTTTCACATATAGGTGGGTTTGCACTCTACCATCTGTTGCTAAACGAGTGTTTAAAACGGAGTTGTCGCCAATTACTTTGTGTAATTAAATTACGTAACTAACTACATTTTAGTGATCATAATCAATAGTTTTTCTCAACCGAACAAAACTTTGAATTTAACGTTTTGTTTACTTTGGTGCTTTTACTCTAAATTGGTTTGGTGTAGGTTAAATAAAAACCTGATAAGACTTATGTCTAGATTGAAAAGTCATTTATGGTCAGTCAATCTAGTCATCGACAAAACAATAGGCTCAGTCACTAAGAGTCAAAACCGATGTGTGATTGTTGTTTGATAGCTACAAATGTAATTGAGCGATACTTGAGTGAGGGAGTTAATCAAAGCCACACAGAGATGTGTTTAAACTCTTCACTCTGGATAGTTAAGGAAGAAATAGGCTTGGAAGCTTACCTATTAGAGAAAAGACAGCAGTAGAAACGTGAGCGCCCCTACTCACCGAAGGCATGCTCAATGTGATTGGTACCCTTTCACCACCACATGGGGCGATTTTCCCTGTTGAAGCCCAAACTTTTTTCATCTCTATAGTAGGTGTAGCAAGCAAATTAAAATCGGGGTTCAAAGACCCTAATAACTAGGATTTAATCCCTAGCCAGTAGTCTGATGTTAGCGAGTTAAAAATGCAGGCTTTAACTCGCTAAGCATTAGAAATTGGTATTCTGTTGAGCAAATGCTTTGACATGTTTGAGCGGCTTTGGCCGCTTTTTTTTTGCTCAAAGTTTGAAGAAGCTGAGCAGGTCTTTCTGTTTTATAGCTAAAGATGCAAGCTCTTCACTGGCTTTTTTGCTTTCTTGAATACCTGACACATTATGGTTCACGATGTCGAAGGTCTGCGAAACATTCTGCGAGATATCTTGTGTTACGCCAGATTGCTCTTCTGATGCGGTGGCAACTTGGGTATTCATATCAGAAATCAGGGTGACTGAGCTAGTGATTGATGTGAACGCTTCTCTCAACTGCTCACTGTAGCTGCGTGAATCTTCAGCTAATGCTAAGTTGGATTGCATAAACTGATTTGCTTCTTTTGCTTGAGCTTGGAGGCGAGAAATGATCTCTTGAATATCCACCGTTGATTGCTGTGTTTTTGCTGCTAGAGAGCGTACTTCATCGGCAACGACGGCAAAGCCACGTCCCTGCTCCCCAGCCCTAGCGGCCTCAATCGCTGCGTTGAGCGCCAATAGGTTAGTCTGCTCTGAAATCGAGTTGATGACCTCAACCACAGTACCAATTTCTACAGAGTACTCTTGAAGCTGGTTAACGATCTTCGAGGTTTCTTCTATTGAACTATCTACTTTACGATAGATCTCATCCGACGAACTCAAAGAGCGACTGCCTTCTTCTACTTTGGAGGTGGCGTCTGAAGCCGCAATTTCTGCGTTTGCTGCGTTGGTACTCACTTCACTGGCGGTGCTTGAAAGCTCATTGATCGCTGTGGCGATTTGCTCTACTTGGCTGAGCTCTTGTTGTGCATTGCTTTCGGTTTCACTCATTACAGCGGTGAGCTCAACCGAAGCGGAAGAAACGTTGTCCGAGATCTGATGGAAACCATCAATGATTCGGCGTAGTTCAAGACGCATTTGCAAAATATTGGCGTAGATGCCTGTCTCTTTGCCTGTAGTTTGGATCTCGGTAGACAGGTTACCAGACGCGACTTCCTCTACAATTTTTTGAATAGAGCTGGGTTCACCACCGACGACTTTGAGTACGCTGCGGTAGATGATGACCGCAATGACTAATGCGATAGCAACCACTATCACTGAGAGCGAAATAAGAGTGAACTGCGCATTAGAAAAGCGCTCGACCATTTCGGGGCCAAGCGTGTCTTGATTGGCTTTGGTGGCTAGTTTGATCTCTTCGATACTGCGGGCTGCAGACGCCCCTGTAACATCAAGTGTGCTGGAAATAATGTCATTGCGGGCGTTAATGGTATCAACCACTTGCTTAAACGTGCTCTGGTATTGCTCGAATGATTGACTGAATGACTTCAGGTTAAGTAGTTGAGTGGCAGACATCAGTTGATTTTCTACCACTGTGGCTTTCTCTTTAATCAGTGTGAACTCTTGTTCTGCTCGAGCAGAATCATCAGCAGAGTTACTGGTTAAAAATTTTGATGCATATAATCGAGCTAACAGTAAATGTTGTTGTAGCATGCCTGCACTTATTGCTACCTCTAGGTCATCTTCAGTTGCTGATTGGTTCATTATCTTGGTGACGGATTGGCGCATAGCTAGGCCTGCAGGATCCAGTTGATCTTTAACTAATTGGTTGCGTTGGTTGACCAGTTCAATGACCTGATTAAAGCCTTGCTGGTATTGATCTAACTGTTTTTCAATGGCGTAAAATTCAGCTTTATTTCCTTCATCTATATGTGATTTCAGCACTGCTTCAATCAGTTCTACCGTTGTTGCTATGCGTCGTTCAAGTTCGGCGATGTTGGCCTGATCATGGTTGTTGATGTATTTCAGGGCTGCTAGGCGAGCTTCAAGGATGTTGGCTTGAACTCGACCGGTAGAGACACTGGTTAATGCAAGGCCACGGTAGGTGTTAAAACCGTCACTTGATTGATAAAAACGCACAGAAGCAACAACGGATATAACTAAAATGAGGCCAAGGATGACTCCAAAACCTAGAGTGAGAAGTTTTTTCAGGCTCATACAAATTTCCCTATAAGGCTGACAATAGTGTTAGTTTGAACTGAGTTGAAATCGATTATTATGTGGTTGTATCTCAAGTATAAGAAGGTTAATTACATTTTGCTGATAAAATACTTAGTTACGAGTGAAATCAGTAGGATGCCAAGCGACGTGTTTTGCAATTTAGAGGCGAAAGGACGTAAAACCCTTGGTTTCACTATTGGGCGTGTTTGTCGGTAGCACAGAGCTAAGGCGCCAAGAAGGGAGCTTCTTAGCGCAGTTCAAGACAGAAGCGGTGGAAGAATCGCTTAAGAGTCGACCTCTTCCGGTTCAATCTCTTCTTGTAGTTCAAGTAGGTTAATCGCGATGGATACGAAATCGCTGTCGGTGATGATGCCCACTAAATGACCTTTTTCAACCACAGGTAAACAGCCAACTTTATGCTTTTGCATATAAATCGCGCTCTCTTTTAGACCTGCTTGTGGAGATACGGTCATCACACCTGTTTGCATGACTTCATACAAAGGCGTGTTCAATGTGAAAGATTGATTTTCTGGAATCTGCTGTAAGCTTGATTCTTGCGCGGCCAACACGTCACGGTGAGAAACAACTCCGAGTAGATGTTTGTTGGCGTCGACAATCGGCACGTGACGAATATCTAGTGCTTCCATGGTGTGTTTGGCATCGGCAAGGTTATGTGAGCGTAACAAGGTATGCGGGTTACGCGTCATCATGTCTTCGACCTTTATCATGACGGCCTCCTGAGCTATTAGATGTACCTTTTAAATATAGTAAGTTTTGCAACTGGATATTGAGAGCTAGTTGGGTTTTTATCGCGATTATTTCAAAACTAGCAGCGAAATATGAGCCGCGTAACGAAACTCATCAGTATGAAGATCAAACCGAACGTCACACTAAGTAAAAGTTCGATTTGATTACAATAATTCACATCTCTTTTCTTGCTATTGCTCCCATGCAGAATATACTAGTCGGCTGCGAAAAAACTCGTCGTCTGTTTGTGACAGAATCAGTTCGGCTTCCATCACGACATAAGTAACTACGACAAAAGATTAGTAACATGCAAGTATCAGATTTCCATTTCGAATTGCCCGATGAGCTTATTGCTCGTTACCCTCAGCCTGAACGTACTGCGAGTCGTCTGCTTCAGTTAGACGGCAACAGTGGAGAACTGAAGGATGGAAGCTTTACCGATGTGCTTGAACAAGTTCAGCCGGGTGACCTAGTCGTGTTCAACAACACTCGCGTTATTCCTGCGCGTATGTTTGGCCGTAAAGAGTCGGGCGGTAAGCTAGAGGTACTTGTTGAGCGTGTGTTGGATGAGAAGAGTATTCTTGCCCATGTTCGTTGCTCTAAATCGCCAAAACCGGGTTCAACGATTTTCATTGGTGAAAATGACGAGTACTCCGCTGAAATGGTTGCACGTCATGATGCGCTGTTTGAACTCAAGTTCAACTCTGAGCAAAACGTTCTTGCGGTATTGGAAGAGATCGGCCACATGCCACTTCCCCCTTACATTGATCGCCCAGACGAAGACTCAGATAAAGAGCGCTACCAAACGGTTTACAACAAAAAACCAGGTGCGGTTGCTGCTCCAACGGCAGGCTTGCACTTTGACGAACCTTTGCTTGAGAAAATGAAAGCCAAAGGGGCTGAGTTTGCTTACGTAACTTTGCACGTCGGCGCTGGCACGTTCCAACCGGTTAAAGTCGATAATATTAACGATCACCACATGCACGCAGAGTATGTAGAAGTGCCGCAAGAAGTAGTGGATGCAATTAATGCAGCCAAAGCGCGTGGCGGACGAATCATTGCGGTAGGGACAACTTCAGTGCGTTCACTAGAGAGTGCGGCTCAAGATGCGCTGAAGAAGGGCACAGAGCTTGCGCCATTTTTTGGTGACACAGAGATCTTTATCTACCCAGGTTACCAGTATCAGTTAGTGGATTGCTTAATCACTAACTTCCACCTGCCAGAATCGACGTTGATAATGTTAGTCAGTGCGTTTGCAGGTTATGAAAATACGATGAACGCATATAAGCACGCTGTAGAGAATAAGTACCGCTTCTTCTCGTATGGTGATTCGATGTTTATAAAAAAGAAACTAGCTACGAGTTCCTAGTCGCTAGAAACTGAAATCTAGAGACTAGAGACTAGAGACTAGAGACTAGAGACTAGAGACTAGAGACTTAAACAATTTACGAGTGCTAGCAGAACGCTAGGAAGCAGGGTAATCGGTTATTCTGCATCTCGCATGGAAGGCGACCGCTCCTTATATACCCTAACGAATTAGGGTAGATGGCAAAATGATGACTGTTTTGCCCTGAACTTAATGTCAGACTGTTTCTCTGACAACCGGAGGCTTCGTGAAGTTAAAATTCGATCTTAAGAAAAAAGACGGTGTTGCACGTCGTGGTCAACTGACCTTCGAACGTGGCACAGTTCAAACACCTGCATTCATGCCAGTAGGTACTTACGGTACGGTTAAAGGCATGACTCCAGAAGAAGTAAAAGGCACTGGCGCTGAGATTCTTCTCGGCAACACATTCCACCTATGGCTACGCCCTGGTCAAGAAGTGATGAAAATGCACGGTGACCTGCACGATTTTATGAACTGGCAAGGTCCTATCCTTACGGATTCAGGCGGTTTCCAAGTATTCAGCCTAGGTAAAATGCGTACTATCACTGAGCAAGGCGTTCATTTCCGCAACCCAGTGAATGGTGACAAGATTTTCATGGACGCGGAAAAGTCGATGGAAATCCAGAAAGACCTTGGTTCAGATATCGTTATGATTTTCGATGAGTGTACGCCATACCCAGCGACGCATGATGAAGCGAAGAAGTCGATGGAGATGTCGCTACGTTGGGCGCAGCGCTCACGTGATCACTTCGATAAGCTAGATAACCCGAACAACCTATTTGGTATCGTTCAAGGTGGTGTTTACGAGGATCTGCGCGATGTATCGGTGAAAGGTCTTACAGAGATCGGTTTTGACGGTTACGCCGTTGGCGGCCTAGCAGTAGGTGAGCCGAAAGAAGATATGCACCGCATTCTTGAACACACTTGTCCGCAACTACCTGAAGATAAGCCTCGTTACCTAATGGGTGTAGGTAAACCTGAAGACCTAGTTGAAGGTGTTCGTCGCGGTATCGACATGTTTGATTGTGTCATGCCAACGCGTAATGCGCGTAATGGTCACCTATTTGTGACTGGTGGTGTGATCAAGATCCGTAATGCGAAACACAAAACAGATACAACTGCGCTAGATCCGCACTGTGACTGTTACACTTGTCAGAACTACTCTAAGTCGTACCTTCACCACCTAGAACGTTGTAACGAAATCTTAGGTGCACGTCTAAATACGATTCACAACCTACGTTACTACCAGCGCTTGATGGAAAGCATCCGTAACGCGATTGATGAAGATCGTTTTGACGAGTTCGTGCAAGAGTTCTATGAGCGTCGTGGCCGTGAAGTACCGCCACTAGCGAAAGAACAGTAATCGACTTTAAAGAATTAAAGCCTTTGGCCGCGTGCCAGAGGCTTTTGCTAATAAAGTAGGCAATCGCAGGCTTTTTTTGAGAGAGCGATCTCTATTGGTCACTCTCAGACTTGAAACTAAAATGCGAATGCCCAACTTGGATATTAATTAAAGATAATAGAGGACTTTTTAATGTTTATTTCTCAAGCTCACGCAGCAGCAGAAGGTGGCCCAGCTGGCGGCGGTTTTGAAATGCTAATCATGCTAGGTATGTTTGCGGTAATCTTCTACTTCATGATTTACCGTCCACAATCTAAGCGTGTAAAAGAGCACAAAAACCTAATGGCTTCCATGGGGAAAGGTGATGAAGTTCTAACTAGCGGTGGCCTTGTGGGTAAAATCACTAAAATCGCAGAAGACAACGACTACATCTCTATCGAGCTAAACACAAATAACGAAGTTGTTATCAAGAAAGATTTCGTTACTGCAGTGCTACCAAAAGGTACGCTTAAGTCACTATAAAACAGCTAGAGGATCCTCGCTGTGTTAAACCGCTATCCTTTGTGGAAGTACCTAATGGTGGTGTTCACCATCGCCGTTGCTGCATTGTATGCACTTCCAAATATCTACGGTGAAGATCCGGCTATTCAAGTTACAGGGGCGCGTGGCGCCTCTGTAGATATGTCAACGCTGGATTCTGTCACCAATGCTCTTGATAAACAGGGCTTATCTCATAAATCCATTGCTCTAGAAAATGGATCCATTCTTGTACGCTTCAACGATACTGATACTCAAATCAGTGCCCGTGATGTGATTAACGAAGCACTTGGTAAAGACAAAATCGTTGCTCTGAACCTTGCACCGTCAACCCCAGATTGGCTTGAGTCAATTGGCGCTGCGCCAATGAAACTTGGTCTGGACCTGCGTGGTGGTGTGCATTTCCTCATGGAAGTGGACATGGACGCAGCAATGGAGAAGTTGGTTGGTCAGCAAGAAGAAGCGTTCCGTAGTGAACTTCGTGAAGAGAAAATTCGCTACCGTGCAATTCGCCCATCAGGTAAAGATGCGGTTGAAGTGCTGCTTCGTAATGAAGAACAGCTTGCCGATGCAGAGCGTCTACTTAAGCAAAATCACCCAGATATGATTTTCACTGAATCGACATCTAACGGTCGTTTTGCTTTAGTTGCTACATTTACTGAGCAGCGATTAACGGAAATTCGTAACTATGCGGTAGAGCAGAACATCACGATTCTACGTAACCGTGTTAACGAACTGGGCGTTGCTGAGCCACTGGTTCAACGTCAAGGCGCTAGCCGTATTGTTGTTGAGCTTCCTGGTGTTCAAGACACGGCTCGTGCGAAAGAGATCCTTGGTGCGACGGCAACGCTAGAGTTTCGTGAAGTAGACTCTAAAGCTGACTTAGCAGCAGCGGCGAGCGGTCGGGCTCCTGCTGGTAGCGAAATCAAGCAAGACCGTGATGGTCGTCCTGTTGTCCTGAAGAAACGCGTGATTCTAAGCGGTTCAAGCATTACTGATGCAAGTTCAAGCGTCGATGAATATGGTCGCCCTCAAGTTAACATCTCGTTAGATAGCGAAGGTGGTAACAAGATGTCTGCGTTCTCACGCCAAAACATCGGTCAACTAATGGCGACCGTGTTTGCTGAGTACAAAGATAGTGGCCGCAAGACCCCTGAAGGAAAAGTGATTCTTTCTAAGCATGAAGAGGTCATCAACCAAGCAACGATTCAATCGGCACTTGGCCGTAATTTCCGTATTACGGGTATCGACTCTGCTGCTGAAGCGCACAATCTAGCGTTGCTACTTCGTGCAGGTGCACTTATCGCGCCGATCTCTATCGTAGAAGAGCGTACTATTGGTCCTTCAATGGGTCAGCAAAACATCGATATGGGTATCCAGGCGTGTATCTTTGGTCTCGCTGCGGTGATGTTGTTCTGTTTAGTCTACTACCGTAAGTTTGGTATTTTTGCTAACTGTGCTTTGGTCGCGAACATCGTACTTATCATTGGTGTAATGTCTATGATTCCGGGCGCGACAATGACGCTACCGGGTATCGCGGGTATCGTATTGACCGTCGGTATGGCGGTGGATGCCAACGTACTGATCTTTGAACGTATTCGTGAAGAGCTGCGCGATGGTCGCAATCCGCAACAAGCTATCCATCAAGGTTATGCTAATGCGTTCAGTACTATTGCCGATGCAAACATCACGACATTGATTACCGCTATCATCCTATTTGCTGTCGGTACGGGCGCAATCAAAGGCTTCGCGGTGACGCTGTCTATCGGTATTCTGACTTCTATGTTCACTGCCATTGTGGGTACACGCTGTATCGTGAATCTGCTATATGGCGGCAAGCGCATTAATAAATTGTCGATCTAAGGAAGTAACATGTTTCAGATATTGAAAACAGACAAAACGATCGACTTTATGCGTTGGTCGAAGCTGGCATTTGTATTCTCAATACTAATGATTGGTGCCTCAATCTTTACTCTTTCGACCAAATGGTTGAACTGGGGTCTAGATTTTACTGGCGGTACGCTGATTGAAGTGGGTTTCGAGCAGCCTGCGAATCTTGAAGATATTCGTGGTGCACTTGAAGCGAAAGGCTTTGGTGACGCTACCGTGCAGAACTTCGGTAGTGCACGTGATGTGATGGTTCGTCTTCGCCCTCGCGATGGTGTCGCTAGTGAAACGCTGGGCAATCAGATCTTGAATGCGATCAAAGATGGCACGGGTGACAGCGTTGAAATGCGCCGTATCGAGTTCGTTGGCCCTAACGTGGGTGACGAACTAACGGAAGCGGGTGGCTTAGCGATTCTTGTCTCTCTAATCTGTATCTTGCTCTATGTGTCGGTGCGTTTTGAGTGGCGTCTTGCTGCAGGTGCGGTAATGGCACTGACACACGACGTTATCATCACGCTAGGTATTTTCTCGCTACTGCAAATCGAAGTTGACCTAACGATTGTTGCAGCACTGCTTACGGTTGTGGGTTACTCGCTCAACGATACCATCGTTGTATTCGACCGTATTCGTGAGAACTTCCGTAAGATGCGTAAAGGCGAACCTGCTGAGATCATGAACAACTCGATAACACAAACACTAAGTCGTACCTTGATTACTTCGGGTACCACCTTATTTGTAGTTATCGCGCTGTTTACTCAAGGTGGCGCTATGATTCATGGCTTCGCGACTGCGCTTCTACTCGGTATTACCGTGGGTACTTACTCATCAATCTATGTTGCTTCGGCATTGGCTTTGAAACTGGGTATTACCAAAGAACACCTCATGCCACCTCAAGTAGAAAAAGAGGGTGCAGAGTTCGAAGAGATGCCTTAAGCTACTCGCTCTAATCAAAGCCGCTGAAATTCAGCGGCTTTATTGTTTTAAGGAAGAGCAAATGATTCGTTGTATGGTACTGTTCTTTGCCATGGTAGGATCTGTATTTGCAGCTAATACTCTAGTGCTGCCCAATGACACCAATAGCGATTTCACCGCATCGATTCAATCGTCTTGGACGTTATGCGATGAGCAAGTGTGGTGCGCGAATGAGCTGTTTTACTATCGCGACAGCTATATGGCTGAAGCGCGAGTCATCGACCAGAAACTGACGATTCATTTACTCGCGGAGTATTCGTCCCACCTACTTTCCGAGTTGCAGCTTAACTTACGTCGTGATGGATTCAGCTTAGTGGATGTCATTATTGCAGGGGTTAAATTTGATGTTGCCTCTGAGGTGGAAGAGTCTTCAGCAGCAGAGGCGGACAGGGCACTGGTTCTATTTCTCAATCGATTTTCACTCAGTACGACTCGAACTTTGCATTGGCAAACCAAATATTGGGATGCACTCGTCCACAGTGACGGTGAGTTGGTTACGATTACTTTTACCCCGCTTAGTGTCGATGAGAGGTAAATCTCTAATTGAGTTTTATGTCGTTGAACAGAGCAGATTTTAGTTGAGATCTTGCTATGATGAGTAGAAATAAAACCAAGGGAAGCCAGTAATGCCACATTTACGTTTTAGAGCCGTCGAGCCACAAACCGTACAGACCTTGTCGAAGTCACTTATCGACGAACTGCAGCCACACATGGACTGCCCACGTGAAGACTTTACCTTTGAGTATATCTATACCACTTTTTTCCATGAAGGCGAGGTCAGTTCGGCCTACCCGTTTGTTGAAGTACTTTGGTTTGACCGAGGGCAAGAGACGCAAGATGCGGTGGCGAAAATCATAACTCATCAAGTGCGAGGCATTATCGGTGAAGATGTGGATGTGGCCGTGATCTTCACTGCCCTGGATGCGAGTGGTTACTACGACAACGGCGAACACTACTAAGCAATTTCTAGTCAGGATAAGGAGACAAATCAATGAAGACGACTATCTTATCCTTACTGCTGCTGGCGACCGCCCCTGTACACGCCACTCCTTGGGAGCAAATTGAAACCCCCTCAGATCAAGCACCTCAAGCAATAGGCAGTTATGCGAATGGCTGCCTTGCTGGTGGCTCAGCGTTACCCTTAGCAGGCGAGGGCTACCAAGTGCTGCGCAGCCAGCGAGCACGTTATTATGCCCATCCAAACGCGATCAGTTTTGTAGAAAATTTGGCAGAGCTAACTAAGCAGAAATTTAATACTCGTTTGCTGATTGGCGATATCTCCTTGCCGCAAGGTGGACGCTTCTCTTCAGGCCATTCAAGTCATCAAACTGGCTTAGATATTGATATTTGGTTACGCTTTGCTGATTCTCCTCTTTCATCTCAACAACTTGAGAAACCAACGCCTTTAAGTCTGGTCAATATTGAGCAATATCAGTTACTCAAAAATAACTGGGACCAGCGCCACTTTGAGTTAATTAAAATGGCTGCCAGTGAACAACAGGTCGCGAGAATATTTGTCCACCCCGTGATCAAAGAGAAGCTATGCGCGACCGAGCAACAGCAAGACCGAGAGTGGCTACGCAAAGTTCGCCCATGGTGGGGACATCATTATCATATGCATGTGCGTTTGAAGTGCCCTGAGGGAAGCGTCGGTTGTAAAGAACAAGCCGAGCCTCCGCAAGGGGATGGCTGCGGCGAAGAGCTAGCAAGTTGGCAGCCTCAACCTAAACCCGCAGCACCAAAAACAGCTTCAAGTAAAGCGAAAAAGAAACGAGTCAAAGTGATGCCTGAGCAGTGCCAACAGTTGTTGGATGCTAGTTAACCTTAACTCAGGATAATTTAAGCCATTCAGTACAGCTTCTTTAGCGTCTAACTGCGTTAAAATCAACGCAATAGGCAAGCTATTGACTTGTGATTTTGCCTTGTTACACATCTAAATTAGCTGCACTGACTTGCAAGCCCTACTATGTGGATGAAAAGTTAGAAATTATCGACTTTCTTATCCCGAGTTGAGGTTAGCTAGAAAAACGCCGCTCATGTTAGAGTGGCGTTTTTGATATTAGGGCGTGTGACCTATGCTAAACCTTGAATGATGACGAACTTTTCGAGTAGCTCTTCGTCCGTTTCAATGTGGTTAGGGTCTGTGATGATACATTTAGTAATCGGACACACAGACTGACACGTTGGCTTATCGTAGTGACCTTTACACTCTGTACAGAGATCAGGATCGATCTCGAAGATAGTGTCACCCATAGTAATCGCACCGTTAGGGCATTCTGGGTCGCACATATCACAGTTGATGCACTTGTCAGTGATCAGTAAAGCCATGCTTATTTACCTGTTGGGTTACGGGTATCCTGACCTGAGTTTAGGTTACGCATCAACAGGCCGTATTCTAGGTCCATATCTTGTGGAACTGGAATGAATACAAAGTGGCCGTTTCCTTTTGCGTCCTCAATTTTCTCTGACTTGCGGTTTTCCATCGCTTCTAGAGTGAAGATTACGTTGCCTTTTGGTGTCATTAGCTCAAGGCTGTCACCCACAACGAACTTGTTTTTTACTTCTACTTCAGCGAGATCGCCACGACGTTTACCAGTGAACTCACCAACAAACTGCTGAGCGTCAGAAACAGAGTAACCGTAATCGTAGTTTTGGTATGCGTCGTGAGTGTGACGACGTAGGAAACCTTCAGTGTAACCACGGTGCGCAAGGCTCTCTAGCGTACCCATTAGGTTTTCATCAAATGGTTTACCAGCGACAGCATCATCGATTGCTTTACGGTAAACCTGAGCTGTACGTGCACAGTAGTAGAATGACTTAGTACGGCCTTCAATCTTAAGTGAGTGAACACCCATCTTAGTTAGACGCTCAACGTGTTGAACAGCGCGCAGGTCTTTAGAGTTCATGATGTAGGTGCCGTGCTCATCTTCATAAGCGGCCATCTTCTCCTCTGGACGGTGAGCTTCAGAAAGTAGCACTACTTCGTCTGTAGGCTTGCCACGACCGATAGTGGTTTCAGGACGCTTGTCTTGAACCTCAACCGCTTGAGCTTGTGCTGGGTCGAACTTCTCTACGATGTCGCCAGTGTCGTTCTCTTTGCCTTCTTCAACTTTGTATTCCCAACGGCAAGCGTTAGTGCATGTGCCCTGGTTAGGGTCACGCTTGTTGATGTAGCCAGACAGTAGGCAGCGGCCTGAGTAAGCCATACATAGAGCACCGTGTACGAACACTTCTAGTTCAGTTTCAGGGCAGTGCTCGCGGATCTCTTCGATCTCTTCTAGAGAAAGCTCACGAGAAACAATCACACGCTCCACGCCATTTGCAGCCCAGAACTTAACCGTTGCCCAGTTTACTGCGTTCGCCTGTACAGACAGGTGAATTGGCATTTCGGGAAACGCTTCACGAACCATCATGATTAGACCAGGGTCAGACATGATCAGTGCGTCAGGGCCCATTTCAACAACTGGTTTAAGGTCGCGGATAAAGGTTTTTAGCTTAGAGTTGTGTGGTTGAATGTTACATACCACGTAAAGCTTTTTGCCTTGGGCATGAGCTTCGTCGATACCAATCTTTAGGTTTTCGTGGTTGAACTCGTTGTTACGTACGCGAAGGCTGTAACGAGGTTGGCCTGCGTATACTGCGTCTGCGCCGTAGGCAAATGCGTAACGCATGTTTTTAAGGCTACCTGCCGGTGACAGTAGCTCTGGTACGAATGCTTTCTCAGTCATGTTTTATTCTCTTAGTCTGATCTCAAGTCAGGCCCATTCCACCTTATGGAATAGGGGCGCAAATTTTACGTTAAAATGTGACTTGTGACTAGTGTTGAGTGGGTAAATGACCGATTGGCGATTGCTCTACAAGTCGCTTGAGGGATGTTTAGAGTGTTTAACAAGCCTAGAGCTATATCTGCGCATACTTGTCGCAATAGCAAATAGGTCATATAGGAAAAAGATAATATTTACAGAGAAATGTATGAGATTAGTAAGACAGGCGTTTTGCGTAGAAATATTGCTCGTGTGCGGAGTTGTTAGGTAGTAGTCAATTTCAAAGACGCTGTAAATATGTAAATACATCCCTGTAAGCTTCATTTTGCCCTCCATGGCAAACAGACTTTGAAATCCACTACTACCTGTACTTTTTCACACTAGGTTTGATTAAGCGTTAGGGTGAGGTAGGCCGCCCAAGCATTCGTAGAGGTTTGGTAACAATGCGCTTAGCTCTCCACACATTAGTGAGAAGTCTGCGTCAAAACGAGCCGCTTGGTCTTCGCGTGGAATATCGTCGTTCTGATCTTTTAGCTCATCTGAGAACTTAAGACGCTTGATGCTACCATCTTCAGCTAAGATGAATTCGATACGCTCTTGCCACCAAACAGCCAGTTTAGTCACTAGTTTGTCGGCTTCAATGTGACTACGAATTTCATCTGCGGTCAGTTCTTGCTTCTTACAACGGATCACTCCGCCTTCTTCAAGTACTGACTTAAGCTCTGCTTCGTCAAGCATTTGAATGCCAGCCGGTGTTTCACCAGTTTTGACCCACTCTGTAAGTGTCGTTTCGATTGGTTTTTCTGGAATAGCAGGAACAACCGGTAGGCTACCCATTGTTTTACGTAGCAGTGCTAATACATCTTCCGCTTTCTTCGAGCTGCTAGCATCAACTAGGATGAAGCCCTCTTTTGGCAGAATGAGCACGTACGTGTGGCTGCTGCGGCTAAATGCGCGAGGCAAGAGGTCCATCACGATATCGTCTTTAAGGTTGTCTTTCTCTTTCTTCTTTAGAGGACGACCTTCTTCTGCTTCCATCGCTTCAACTTTGGCATTCAGTGACTCTTTAATCACTGATGCAGGTAGCATTTTCTCTTCTTTCTTAGCGCAAACCAGAATGCGGTTCTCTGATACGTGAGTCATCATGTCGCCATGTTTACCCATCGCCGTAACCCAACCAAACTTTTGCTTATCTTGGCTTCCACACGGAGTAAAACGAAACTCAGCCAGTTGTTTTTCTAGTTGGTCAGTGTTGAATTCGATTTCACGATTAAAGCGATAAACCAGACAATTTTTAAACCACATATTCTTTCTCTGTAACTTTATTTGAGGGACTAATCATAAAGACTTTTGCCTCTCTTGTCTTACTGCAAACACGCAATAGTGGGATGAAAGTTATATGAAAATTTGTTTTCAAAGGTCACAAAAGTGTCATAATTGCTAGTGATAATGCTTAGCGTTGCACAAGGGTCGATTACCCTAGATAACTTAACTCAAATAAGGTTATTAGATTATGTCTAGAAGGATTCTGGTTGTTGAAGATGAAGCGCCAATTCGTGAAATGTTGTGCTTTGTCCTCGAACAGAAAGGTTACCAAGTCGTAGAAGCAGAGGATTATGATAGCGCGGTAACAAAATTGGCTGAACCTTTCCCGGATCTCGTGTTGCTTGACTGGATGTTACCTGGTGGTAGTGGCATTAACTTTATCAAACATATGAAGCGTGAAGACTTAACACGTAACATTCCTGTTGTGATGCTAACTGCGCGTGGTGAAGAAGAAGACAAGGTTCGAGGCCTTGAAGTTGGCGCAGATGACTACATCACCAAGCCATTCTCACCTAAAGAGCTGGTAGCACGCCTTAAAGCGGTAATTCGCCGCGTAACGCCAACAGCACTGGAAGACGTAATCAATATTCAAGGGCTAAAACTAGACCCTGTCTCACACCGCGTGACGGCTAACGATGATGCATTAGATATGGGACCAACAGAGTTCAAGATGCTGCACTTTTTTATGACTCACCAAGAGCGCGTTTATAGCCGAGAGCAGTTGCTGAATAACGTATGGGGCACTAACGTTTATGTAGAAGACCGCACGGTCGACGTTCATATTCGTCGTTTACGTAAGGCGTTAGAAGCCGCAGGCCATGACAAGTTGATTCAGACTGTACGTGGTGCGGGCTATCGATTCTCGACCAAAGCATAAAGGCAATACCATTCGGAGAGGTAAGTGGTAGAACGGTTAACATGGAAGAAGCTAGCTTGGGAGCTAGTCTTCTTCTACACCCCTTGGGTGATTGTAGGTTGGATTTTTGGACATATGCCGTGGTTGCTTTTAGTGGCCACGGTTTTGCAGCTTGTATGGCACTTGCACAATCAGATGCGTTTATCAGCTTGGTTGTGGGATGAGAAACGCCTCACTCCACCATCTGGCAGTGGCAACTGGGAGTCGCTATTTAACGGCATCTACCGCTTGCAGCAGCGCCAACGTAAAAAACGCAAAGAGCTCACTAACCTGATTCGCCGCTTCCGCAACGGTGCAGAATCTCTTCCTGATGCCGTGGTGGTATTTAGAGGTGAAGGCAATATTGTTTGGTGTAACAAGCTTGCTCAGCATCTGTTGGGTTTTAAATGGCCAGATGATTCAGGCCAACCTATTTCTAACCTGTTGCGCTCTCCTGACTTTATTAAGTACCTCAATAAACAAGACTTCTCTGAGCCGCTTGAGATGCGTTCCCCCTTGAATGTGGAACGTCTATTAGAGCTACGTATCGTGCCTTATACCGAAGGCGAACATTTGATGGTCGTTCGTGATGTGTCTCAGCTTAAACAGCTCGAGGGGATGCGCCGTAATTTCTTTGCCAATGTTTCCCATGAGTTAAGAACGCCAATGACGGTTCTGCAAGGTTATTTGGAAATGACCGAAGACCCAGACATGGTGGTGGGGCCAATGTGGCCCAAAGCACATGGCGTGATGACCGAACAACTTCAGCGTATGAATAGCTTGGTTAATCAGCTTCTTACATTATCTAAGATTGAAGCTGCTCCTATGCATGAGCTAGAAGAGGTGGTGAATGTTCCAGCAATGCTGGATGTACTAGAGAAAGAAGCGGCAAGCTTGAGTGGCGATAACAATCATCAATTGTCATTTGATGTAGATAGTAAGTTGCGCGTCCTTGGCGATGACGACCAATTGCGTAGCGCTATTTCTAATCTGGTGTACAACGCGGTTAAGTACACGCCTCCTGGGGCGAATATTTGTGTTAAGTGGTATCGTTCGTCGCAAGGTGCTCACCTCGAAGTTGAAGACAGTGGCGATGGTATCGAGCCTCAGCATCTACATAGACTGACAGAGCGATTCTATCGTGTCGATAAAGCACGCTCGCGCGATACCGGCGGTAGCGGACTTGGACTCGCTATCGTAAAACATGCGCTTACCCACCATGATTCTCATTTAGAAATTCATAGTGAAGTGGGTGTTGGCAGTAAGTTCTCCTTCATCTTACCACCAAGACTGGTGGTTAGCTGATGCGCATCTTCCTAACCTGGTTAGCGGTGTGCTTTACCGTTTCGCCTTTGCACGCAACAGAACTACCTGACTACGATAAGGTATCAGGTCTTTCAGGTTCTTTGACGACAGTGGGCTCTGACACCTTGGCAGGGATGACAACCTTATGGGTAGAGGAGTTTCAGCAGCTCTACCCGAGTGTGAATGGTCAGGTGCAAGCGTCTGGTTCTTCAACGGCACCGCCAGCACTCACAGAGCGTACTGCCCAGTTTGGCCCTATGAGTCGCCCGATGCGTAATAGAGAGATCGAAGCGTTTGAACGGGCCCACGGTTATAAACCAACCGAATTGAGAATAGCCATTGATGCGATTGGGATTTTTGTTCATCGAGATAATCCGATCAAAGGGCTCAATTTTAATCAATTAGATAGTATTTTTTCTGCTACCTTGCGCTGTGGTGCCACTGAAGACATCACTACTTGGGCCGACCTTGGCTTAGACTATCAGTGGGCAAAGCGTGGCATGCAGATGTTTGGTCGTAACTCAGTATCTGGAACGTATGGCTATTTCAAAAAGAATGCGCTGTGTGGTGGTGACTTTAAAAACAACGTTAATGAGCAACCGGGATCGGCCTCTGTGGTTCAGTCTGTTAGCTCGGCAATTAACACCATAGGCTACTCTGGTGTGGGCTATAAAGTGTCGGGAGTGAAACTACTGCCGATCGCTAAGAGTGGCCAAGAATATGTGCAGGCGAGCCAAGAAAATATCTTGTCAGGTAAGTACCCACTATCACGTTACCTTTATGTCTACATAAATAAGAACCCAGTTAAACCGCTTAGTCCGATTGAGCGAGAGTTCGTTCGCTTTATTTTTTCTAAGCAGGGACAAGCCTTAGTTGCCAAAGACGGCTACATTCCAATCTCAGCCGATATCGCGTACCGTGAGTTGGCAAAAGTCGACATTATAGAGTGATCTAACTTTCGGTGTTGTTATCCACTAAGAAGGTTAGTTGCCACCCTGCTGCCTGCCAGTATTCCTCTTCACTACATAGATCTGCATGTAAAAGCTTATTGGATGAAAGCCAGTCTTCATCATCAGAAGTCAATGTCCACTCATCGCCATCTAGCTTTAACTCAAGCTGAGGGAGTGGAGTATCATTGCGTTGTCCGTTGAGCAAAATGGCTAAACGTAGGATTCGAATCAAGCTGATGATGTGTTTCTTTTTAAATAGGGTGAGCTCTTCCATCTCATGCAATTTAAGCGCTTTTCGTTGGAATCGCACTAGCATGGCTAATACACGCTGCTGTTCACGGTTAAACCCAGGCATATAGGTGTTGGCTAGGATATAGGCTGAGTGGCGATGAAAAGCTTGCAGGCTAATACTAAGCCCCACTTCGTGCAGTAGAGCGCTCCACTCCAATAAATCAAACAGTTCTGAGCTTTTCTTGATCCCCAGTTCTTTATGTACTTGGAGGAGAAACTCGGTGGCTTGCCCCTTAATTTTTGCTGCATGCTCTAAGTCGACTAAATGCTTACTGGCGAGGTTTTCTGTGGTGCGCATGCGAATGTCGGAGCGTTTAAAGCTATCTTCCATTTCAAACAGTAGCCCTTCGCGTAACGCCCCCTCTGAGAAGTGCATTTCTGAAACGTTTAGGCTCTCAATAATGGCCGAGAGAATGGCAACGCCTGCAGCAAAAACGGGTTTTCGTTCCGGAGTTAGGCCACTAAGTTCGATGTCATCAATGGTATCCCACTCGCACAGGACGCTGATTATTTTATCTAGGCGCTTGGTGGTTATGAGGCCATCTTCAAACCCTAAACCAATAAGAACTTCACGGATGGCTTTGATGGTTCCTGATGAACCAAAAGCAGTATCCCAACCGCGCTTTTTGTATTTGTGCGCTAAAGCCTCCATTTTCTGCTCAGCGGCAAGCGTGGCCTTAGCAAAGTTCTTCTTCGACAGTTTACCGTTGGTAAAGTAACGATTGGTGTAGCTGACACAGCCCATCTGTTTACTGTTGATTAGCTCTGGTTCAAACCCACTGCCAATGATCATTTCGGTACTGCCACCGCCAATGTCGACCACGAGTTTAGAATCAGATTCAGGTTGGGTATGAGCAACCCCAAGGTAAATTAAACGCGCTTCTTCAATACCGGGGATAATTTCAATCGGGAAGGGCAGGACTTCTCTAGCGCGCTGCAAAAAGATATGCGAATTATTGGCCTGACGAAGGGTATGAGTGGCGGCAATACTTACGTTCTCTGGTTCGAAACCTTGTAGGCGTTCGGCAAACATAGCCAGACACTCTAGGCCTCGCTCAATAGCGGCATTGTCTAGATTTTTCTGTCCATCTAGCCCAGAGGCAAGACGCACTCTCTGCTTGTGGCGACTGACAAGTTGCAGATCTTGGTCAACGACTTTTGCCACCACCATATGGAAGCTGTTGGAGCCTAAGTCGATAGCGGCAACGTCACGAATGTCCTGTGTCATCTACTAATTGCTCTTTACGTTTTTGATTCTTTGTTTGTTTTTCTACATTTTTAAGATAGTCGTAAATGGCAATTTGTGAGCGAACTTTCTTGCGGTTTCCGCGAGGTACGTAGCTATTACTCATTTCTTTATCGATCCATCTCGCTTTTACTGTATCGGTAAAGTGGATGTTAATGATATCGATGATGCGCTGTTTAAGACGTTCGTCACGCACTGGCGCGCCCACTTCAATTCGGTGGTCGATGTTTCGTGTCATCCAGTCAGCAGATGAGATGTAAACCTGCGGGTCGCCATCATTGTGGGTAATTACCACTCGAGGGTGTTCTAAGAATCGATCAACGATGCTGATGATCTTGATGTTATCGCTGACCCCTTCAATGCCCGGCACCAAGGAACACATACCGCGAATGATCATTTTGATTTCAACGCCAGAAGCACTTGCCCCGTAGATTTTATTGACCAAGCCTTTATCAACCAGGTTGTTGACTTTTAAGGTCAAGGCGGCTTTTTTACCTGCTTTGGCATTGGCTATTTCGTTGTCGATTAGGCGGTAGATCTGTTTACGTGAGTTACGCGGCGAAACGATAAGATGGTTAAACCTAAGCGGGCGGTATGGGTTCTCAATATAGCCAAATACGTTGCGCACTTCGTTGGTCAGCTCTGGGTCGGCGGTCAGCAGTGAGAAGTCGGTATAGATACGAGCCGTTTTTTCATGGAAGTTACCTGTACCAATATGAGCATAGCGGACGATCTCATCCTCTTCTCTGCGACTAATCAGCAGTAGCTTAGAGTGAATTTTCAGGCCAGGAACGCCGAAAACGACTTCAACTCCCGCTTCGGTGAGGACTTTTGACCATTCGATGTTGGCCTCTTCATCAAAGCGCGCTTGCAGTTCAACCACCACAGTGACTGACTTGCCATTGTGAACCGCATCAATGAGTGAATTCATTAAGCGCGAGTCTTTGGCGACACGGTAGATGTTGATCTTGATATTCAGCACTTTCGGGTCAAATGATGCTTGACGAACCCATTCACTGATATGCTCAAAGGTGTGGTAAGGGTAGTAGAGCAGAATATCTTGCGCTTTAATGGCATCAAACTTATTGGCGTAGCCATCAAAGTCGGCACATTGCATCGGTGGTAAAGGTTTATGCTCTAGGTAGTCTCGACCTACATTTGGGAAACCGATAAAGTCTTTGAAGTTATGGTAACGACTACCGGGAATCAGACTGTCGTAATTTGAAATTTGCAGTTTTTCACACAAGAAATCGAGCATGTCTTGTGGCATGTCCCTCTCGTAGACAAATCGCACTGGCATCGCGGTTAAACGTTGGCTTACTCCTTCGGACATCTGTTCAAGCAAGCTGTGCTCAACTTCGTGACTTAAATCGTATTCTGCATCGCGAGTCATTTTCATCGAATAGCCGTTTAACTCATCATAGTCAAAGAATCCGCTAAACAGCTCATCTAGACAGTAGCGAATAATATTGTCGAGTAGGATGATGGTTTTACGCCGTTTACCTTTTAGCTCTGGTACCATGACAAAGCGGGGAAGGTGATCGGTTGGAATCTCAATGAGTGCGTATTGGTTGTGCTCTTCGGTTTTTAGTTCGACGGTGATATAGGCGTATTCATCTTTAAGAAATTGAAGAACGTCAATGTCGTCACGCATCATTAAGGGAGTGATGTGTGGTAAAACCTCTCGGCGAAAATACTTTTTAATCCACTTTTGTTGGGTTTCACTGAGTTGCGTTTCGTTGACAAGAAAGATTCTGCGCCGAGCCATGTCTCGGATCAGTTCGGCATACAACTCGTCAAAGCGCTCGTTGAGTTTAAGTGCCTTAGTTTGCATCTTGGTTAGCAAATGCTTGGAATTGTCATTGCCGCCACGCTCTTGGTTGATCAGGATTCGTCGCTTAACGTCAGCGAAGCGAACTTTGTAGAACTCATCTAAGTTATTGGAAAAGATACCAAGAAAGCGAATTCGTTCGATCAGCGGAACGCTTTTATCAGCAGCCTCTTGTAAGACTCGTTCGTTAAAAGAGAGCCAGCTGAGTTCTTTTTCTATATAGAGTTTTTCCGCGCTCATGGTTTTGTCCTTTAACTTAGCTGACGAAGTCGAGTATTGTGATAATACTCAGTTGGATAGCAACTTAAGGTGTTTATGTGACAGTTTTATGGCATTTTTTAATTGCATTGTTTTCAGTTGTTTATGCGACCTGTAATATAACTGTCACCTAATATAAATATTATACCCTCGGGCGAAAATTGGTAAGAGATAGAGATGGGGAAAGCAGATTTTTCACTGCGAGAGCGAGACCAGAAACGATTGATTAAAGACAGATTGGTCCGCATTGCTGTGTCTGCTGGTGGAGTCAGTGTATTAGCAGCGCTGGTTCTGATCTTTGTCTACCTAGCTATGATGGTGTTGCCACTGTTCAGTGATGCACATATGACACCTAATGTCCGCTCGACTCCGGTATCAATCGCTAGCCCTGTTGCACTGGGCGTCGATGATGTAGGGGAGAGTGCGTATGTAATCTCTTCTCAAGGCAATATTGACTTTATATCTCTGCAACACCCCAACTCCGGCCCTGTGCTATCACAGCAAGTTGGTTTCACCAATAATCTGTTTAGCCAATCTTTAGCTGCATACGGTTGGTATGGTTTTGCGACGCCTGAAGGTGAGATAAACATCTTTAAGCCTCATTTGGATACTGAACTAGTTGATGGCCAACGTAAGCTATCTCCTAGTATCAGCAAGCTTGATTTACCATTTGACTTAAAACAAGGTCAGCGGCATTTACAGAAGTTCGCTTTCGCGACTCAAGGGAATTTGACCTTAGTTGGTTGGTATCAAGACGACTCAGTTGTGATTAAATGGCAACAAGAAGGGCAAATACATCAGTATCGTTTTGCCCAACCGTTACAAGATATCGACCAACTTATACTCACGCCTGACGGTAACACACTATACGTGCGCAGCGGATCTGAGCTTATTGTTGTGGTTAAGCAAGCTGAACGTTTTATCGTGCGCGAGTTGGTTGATCTCAGCTTAGGTCGACCAGAGCATGCCGTAACCGATATTGATCTGCTGGCGGGAGCCTATTCGGTGTTGGTGACTCATCAAGATGGTCTGGTCTCTCAATGGTTTGATGTATTGTCACAAGGCAAACGAAACTTAACTCAGGTTCGTCAGTTTAAATTGGCTTCAGAGTTACAGTTTCTTCTACCTGATACTTACCGCAAAGGTTTCTACAGTTTCTACATCAATGGCACGGTGCAAAGCCACTACACTACCAGTGAAAAGCTAGTGATGTTTGAACGTGCCTATAAGAAAGCGCCACAGTTAGCGGCGATGTCGAATAACGAATCTTATCTTGTGGCTATCGACGACAAGTCGTTAAGCCTTGCTGTGATAGATAATCCTTATCCTGAAGTTTCGGTCTCTTCGCTATGGCAACAGGTGTGGTATGAGGGCTATCCGGAACCTGAGTTTGTTTGGCAAACCACCTCTGCCAGTGATGAGTTTGAGCCGAAATTTAGCATAGTGCCGATTGCTTTTGGTACATTGAAAGCGGCTGCGTTTGCTATGCTGTTCGCTATTCCTATTGCCGTGCTTGGGGCTATTTATACCGCGTATTTTATGACTCCGAAAATGCGTCGAATCGTGAAGCCATCGATTGAGCTCATGGAAGCGCTACCTACGGTGATTATTGGCTTTCTTGCAGGGTTGTGGTTCGCGCCGATTGTAGAAAGTCACCTGGCGGCCGTGGTTGCATTGATGCTGTTTCTACCATTTTCTACCATTTTGTTTGGCCTGTTGTGGCACCAGTTTTCTGACCGCTGGTCAGGGCGATTTTCCACTGGTTGGCATGCAGCAATCCTAATGCCAGTCATGATCGCAATCTGTGCAGTTATTTTATCTCAGAGTGGCAATATCGAAGCGTTACTATTTGCCGGAGACGTAAGAGTTTATCTTGCTGAGCGAGGCATTGATTTTGACCAACGTAATGCACTGGTTGTTGGTTTTGCGATGGGGTTTGCGGTGATCCCGACCATCTTTACTATTGCAGAGGATGCGATTTTCTCTGTGCCGAAACACTTATCTGATGGTTCATTGGCACTGGGTGCGACTCCTTGGCAGACTCTGATTCACGTTGTGTTGTTAACGGCTAGCCCGGGCATCTTTTCAGCCATCATGATGGGCTTAGGGCGTGCAGTGGGTGAAACCATGATAGTGTTGATGGCAACGGGCAATACCCCCATCATGGATTGGAACATCCTTGAAGGAATGCGCACTTTATCAGCAACTATCGCCGTTGAAATGCCAGAGTCGGAAGTGGGAAGCTCCCACTATCGCATTTTGTTCTTAGCGGCATTGCTATTGTTAGTGTTTACTTTTGCGGTTAACTCATTGGCTGAATGGGTTCGCCAGCGATTACGCGAAAAATATCGCTCGCTGTAAATTAGAATTATTAGGAAACGTTTTACGTGTTTAAGTGGTTAAAATCAGGCTCTCCATGGATATGGTTAACAGGCGGTGCGGTGAGTATCAGTCTGTTATCTGTATTGGGGCTGTTGCTGCTTATTGGTTGGAAAGGATTATCGTATTTTTGGCCAGCTCCCCTGTATCAATGGCAGACCAAGCAAGGAGATATTCTGGTCGGGAAGATTTACTCGCAAGAGTATGTGCCTATTAGCCACTTACGAGAAATGAACATCGAATTGCCGCAAGAGGTGGTCGAAAAAGGCCTGATCAAGCGAGTGAGTATTAAAATTGCCAACCGTGACCTTTACGCATCGGACTTTGTTTCGCTGCTTGAGATTGACCTAGATTCCCCGACCCAACCTGAAAACTGGGCGGTCATCGAACGCCTGCGCGGCGGTGATTTTTATGGTGTACCTATTGGCTACCTCCACCCCGATGGTACGGTAACTAGTGATGTTGAACAAAGCTACGCGCAAGGTATCGAACTTGCTGACAAGGTGCGTGACGAAATTGTCACTTTAATTGAACGTGATGTTAGGGTGATAAATGCTCAAGCCGAGCGCCTAAGGCTAGAGCGAAAGAAACGCCGCTTAAATGGCACCCTAGATGACGAATTTATCGTTTTATATAACACGCAAAGCGATAGGTACACTCAGTTGTTGGCTGCCACGGAAGAGAAGCTCGATAATTTGCGTGCTCAGCTACTCAATCAAGGCTTGGTCGTCGCGGCTATGACGGGGCAGCAGGTGACCATCCCACTGGCCGACACGCTTGATATCTGGTACCCGAACCAGATGAACTTCGCTCAAAAACTGGTTCGATGGGCCAAGCAGGCATGGAAGTTCTTATCTGACGATCCGCGTGAATCTAATTCGGAAGGGGGCGTATTCCCAGCGATGTTCGGTACAGTACTGTTAGTGCTGATCATGTCGGTAATTGTCATGCCGCTAGGGGTTATCGCTGCCATCTATCTGCATGAATACGCTAAGAACAACGCTTTCACTCGTATCATTCGCGTTGCAGTGATTAACTTAGCGGGTGTGCCTTCGATCGTGTATGGTGTATTTGGTTTGGGTTTCTTCGTATACACCCTAGGCGGCTCTATTGACTCATTGTTTTACGCAGAGCGTTTACCAACGCCAACCTTTGGTACACCAGGCTTGCTGTGGTCAGCATTGACCTTAGCGGTATTAACTTTGCCTGTTGTGATAGTCGCGACAGAAGAGGGCCTAACTCGTATTCCTAATTCCGTGCGTCACGGTTCATTGGCGTTAGGTGCGACTCAATCAGAAACCATGTGGCGCATTGTGCTGCCCATGGCCAGTCCAGCAATTATTACTGGCTTGATTCTCGCGGTTGCCCGTGCGGCAGGAGAAGTGGCGCCGTTAATGTTAGTGGGTGCGGTGAAATTGGCTTCCACTTTACCTGTAGACAGTCAGTTCCCGTTTTTGCATTTAGAGCGTAAGTTTATGCACTTGGGATTCCATATCTATGATGTTGGTTTCCAGACGACTAATATTGAAAGTGCCAGACCACTGGTTTACGCCACGTCATTTTTATTAGTAACCGTTATCGTTGGTTTGAATTTAACCGCGATCAGCATTCGCAACAACTTGCGCGAGAAATATCGAACTCTAGGACAAGATTAAGCATGTTTTCAGTCAATCAAACACTCGGCTATGAACCTCCCTTAGATGTCAATAATCTGAGCGATGAGCAGACGGCGATCGCTATTGAAGGTTTAAACTTGTACTACCAAAATAGCCAAGCTTTGAATGATATTTCGATGCGAATCCCTAAAGGACAAGTCACGGCGTTCATTGGTCCATCGGGGTGTGGTAAGTCAACGCTACTGCGCTGTATTAATCGCATGAACGATTTGGTGGAAGGTTGTCGCGTTGAGGGTAAAGTTAAGCTACATGGTAAGAATGTCTATCATCCGAAAGTTGATGTGGCGACGTTGCGCCGCCGCGTTGGAATGGTTTTTCAACGTCCAAATCCGTTTCCCAAGTCAATTTATGAAAATGTCGTTTATGGCCTGAGGTTACAGGGAATTAATAACAGCCGAGATCTGAATGACGCAGTGGAGCGTTCACTAAGAGCCGCAGCATTGTGGGATGAGGTGAAAGATCGCTTACATGAAAACGCATTTGGTCTCTCTGGTGGTCAGCAGCAACGTTTGGTGATTGCACGTGCGATTGCGATTGAGCCTGAGGTGTTATTGCTTGATGAACCAACCTCGGCACTTGATCCTATTTCCACTTTAACCATCGAAGAGCTGATCAACGAACTCAAAACGCAATACACTGTTGTTATCGTTACTCATAACATGCAACAGGCGGCGCGAGTCAGTGATCACACGGCGTTTATCCACATGGGTAAACTGATCGAGTACTCTGATACCGACTCTATCTTCACTTCGCCATTGAAGAAGCAGACTGAAGATTATATAACCGGCCGTTACGGCTAATTCGTTAGAATTAGATTCTATAAAACTATCCATTGGGAGAAGCACGTTAACTATGAATTTTGGACGCCACATTTCAGGTCAATTCAATGCTGAGTTAGAGTCGATCCGAACCCATGTACTCACTATGGGTGGTTTGGTCGAGCAGCAGCTTTCGTTTGCGATGCAGGCTTTGCACAAGGAAGATATTGAGCTGGCGAGAAAGGTGGTTCGTGACGATCATAAAGTTAACGCGATGGAAGTCTCGATTGATGAAGCTTGTACTCGAATTATTGCTAAGCGCCAACCGACAGCGAAAGATCTACGCCTGATAATGGCGATCATAAAAACCATTACTGACTTGGAACGTATTGGTGATGTTGCGACTAAGATTGCTTACGTTGCGATTGAAAGCCCGTCATCAAAAGAGCGCCAGTTTCACGTCTCACTAGAGCCGCTATGTCGCCAAGCAATTGCCATGCTGCATCAAGTGCTTGATGCCTTTGCTCGAATGGATGTCGATGCCGCTGCTGAAGTGTACAAGCTTGATGACAAGATTGATGCAGAGTATGAAGCCGTTATTCGTCAGTTGATGACCTATATGATGGAAGACCCGAAGAATATTCCTAACATTCTTCAGGTTATGTGGTCTGCCCGTGCGATTGAACGTGTCGGTGACCGCTGTCAAAACATCTGCGAATACATCATCTACTTTGTTAAAGGTAAAGATGTTCGCCACTTGGGCGAACAAAGTATTGATGATGCGTTGCGCTAAAAGTGAAGCACGACGCCGCTTGAAAACATGGCTGACCAGTTGGTCCCGAATAAGGTGTTCTTCTGGTTTATATAGTTGATATCAGCCCCCACGCGAAAGCCTACATTATCGTTAACAAAGACAACCCAAGCGCCTGAAATACTTGCGCCTTTTCCTTCGGCGCTTTTTGTTTTATTGGGCCAAATGTAGTCTCGATGACCTTCATATTGAACCATCCCGGCTTCAAGTTGCAATGCCATTTTCATCGGATTATCAACGAGCTGATATTGTCCACCGAGTCGATAGGTCGTGAGTTTATCTTCGTCGAGTAAGATTTCAGCTTCAGTATGAGAGTAGCTCACGTAAAGCGCATCAAGACCGAATACATCGGTTACCCCTAGTTGCAAACCTGCCCCAGAGATCCCTGAACCCGCGTAAGGTCCTATTTTGAATTCTGGCGAGACGTGGAGTGTTGTCGCGCTGGCCATAAAGCTAGAAAGTGAAAGGGCGATGAGAGCGAGTTTTTTCATGTACATACCTATTGAAGACTAATGAGTTGCCTTCCGTGGCATGAGCTAATGATGTAATGTTAATTGAGCTGATTGATAATGGGTAATCGATAGAAGTTATATCGCTAATAACCTTGGCTTATCACTCTTTAGAACGCGATTCGGCCACCAAGCGTCCAACTGATCTCAGTATTTTTCAAGCCGTAGTAAGTGCCATTGGGAGAGAAGGCAGAAACCTGAGCATAGGGAAAAACTTTCCAAATTGGTCGCATCGTTCCCATGGAGAGTTCCCATTCGTTGGCTTGACCTTGGTTAAAGTCAATCATGTCGGATTTATCTACAGCGTAATGATATTCATACTTCCCAGATACGTAAACATGGTTAAAATACTTAGCTACAGAGGCATAGCCTGAGTATTTATTCGCGTTGTCCACGGTCAGCCATGTGAAACCGTTTCGCACATACTCATTGGTGACGCCAGCTTTGACTGAATATCCTTCAAAGAAACGAGTTGCCGAGATCTCGAAAAAGTGGGTATGGGTTTTGACGCCATCGACACCAAGCATTTCATCCATCAACCAATCGTTCTCAAGTCCATACTCATAGTAGGCGTTGAGTTTCCATTCAGGATTAATGAAGGTGTGGTAACCCAATCCCATTCCAATCCATTCGTTGGAATCTCCACCGATGAACAAATAGGTGTTTGGTGTAACAGAAGCGGTTACACCCAATTCGACGACATCCTTTTCAATTGATAAATCAATGCCAGCAAACGCTGAACCGCAGAGCATCATTGCGCTGCAAGCAATTGAAATTGTCTTCATTGTATTACCTAGGAAGGTGCTCTCAGCAACTAAGCTGAGAGCTAAAACTATTACTTGTTAAGGCGAGCGCGAACGGCATCACGGATTGAGTTACGGTCAATCGAAGAGTCTGAGCCTTCCATTAGAGGGCGGGGACCTCCTTGAACCGTATCACCAGAGATTGAGATAACTTGACCGTTAAAAAATACGGTGAAGTCACCTTCATAGATACCTTGGCGTTCAATTCTAACTTGATACTCGTTACCATCTTTATCCGTAACGACCATCTCTTGTCCGAACCAATCAACGCTAGCTATCTCATAGGTATTACCATGAACATCAGTGATGAGGTTTCCTTTAATGGTGTAAGCAACCTCTGGACCATTATCGATTGGTGGTAGCTCTGGCCCTCCCCATACAGGAGGTAAGCGATCCGGTGTGTTGCCACTGTTGTCTGGACCAGACCATGTTGGTGGGACTCTATCTGGTGTGTTCCCAGTGTCTAACCCCCAATCTGGTGTGTTGTCGATATCAGGAATAGATGGTGTAGGCAATCCAAAGTCAGGGTCAACTGGCTCTGGGCGGTCTGGGGTATTGCCTATATCTAGCCCCCACTCTGGAGAGTTATCAATATCCGGGATAACGGGAACTTGAGGCTGCGGGCGGTCTACCACATTGTCGCCGTTGCTTGAACCTGCGCTGCCAGAAGATGAGCAGCCTGTTAACGCCAATGAGCCCGTAATAACCAAAGCAATTACACTTTTATTCATATCAATACCTAATTCAACGATGAGGCCAGTTTGACCTGCTGTAAGACTATCCATCCAAGGAGTTCAGAATAGCGACTGACCGGTTGTGATTAGCACTGTCAGTATCACGCATTCAAATAGCAGCCTTTGCTTTCGATGAGGCTATAATGCGTGATAACTAATTTACTGACTAATTGTTGATACTGATATTGAATATAAGTATTGCTTATCAGAGGAGCTGCTCGGTCAGTACATTTTTGATCAGCTGATTTAACCAAAGCACCAGTGGGCTCTGACGATGTTTAGCATGAAAGTAGGCAAGGACTGGGTATTGAACCGTATTCCCATTCACTAGAGCATTAAGTGCTTTTAATTGTGGGTAGTGCTTGATCGGAAAAAGGTTAGAGTGGGGCATGTACATATCAGTGTGCTGAATGATGTCTACAGCCGCTAACACAAACTCACTTCTAAAGCCGACTTTGGCTTCATAGCCTGCGCGATGCATAATCTGCTGCGCTAGAGAAAAGTTATCATTCCATCCAGGGGTCATGACGGAAGCGATATCATAACCAACCATATCTTCTGCAGAGACGGTATCTTTTGTGATGGGATGATCTTTGCGTACGATGATTTGCCCAGTTAAATCGATGAGCTTAGCCCGCGACACGTTGTTGATAGCGTCCATGTCGTAGCCGATACCGACTAAGGTTTGGCCTTTCTGAATTTCTTCTAGCGTCGATTCATTCCAACCAATCAGTTCCAGCGTTGAGTTTGGAGCATCATGCTTGATTTGTTGATATAGCGCGCCAGAGAGGCAGGTTAATACCACGGGAGAGACCGCTATTCGAATCGGGTAGTCAATGGCCGCAGGATCAAATTGATTCTTATGATTTAAGGCTCCCGCTAAGCCATCTAGGTGAGGGGTAATGGCGACCGCAAGTTCTTCCGCAAATGGAGTAGCTTCGAGTCCCGTTGGAACCTTCATAAACAGCTCATCATCAAAATGATTACGCAGCTTTTGCAGGGCTTGACTGATCGCAGGTTGAGAAACAAATAGCCTTTGAGAGGCTTTGCGCATATTGAGCTCCTGCGACAAAACCAAGAAGGTTCGCAGAAGGTTTAAATCTAGGTTGTAAAACAGATCTTTTGCCATGTGTCCTCAGTACTTCTGTGGAACAAAGGTTTGCTCTTCAAGTGGAGCTCGAATATAGCCTTCTTTGTTGAGCACGGGTAGTTCAATTTCGGGATAAGTAATGTCTTGATACTCAATTTGCTCGAGTAGATGACTAATGCAGTTGAGGCGCGCGCGCTTTTTATCATCTGAAGGAACCACCCACCAAGGGCAATGCTTGGTATCGGTATAGGCGAACATTTTGTCTTTAGCCTCTGAGTATTCAGCCCAACGGTTGCGTGACTCTAAGTCCATGGGGCTGAACTTCCAGCGCTTGATTGGGGTGTTGATGCGTCCTAAAAAGCGTTTTTCTTGCTCTTCATCGGATACGGAAAACCAATACTTGAGCAGAATAATCCCAGAACGCTGTAACATACGTTCGAACTCTGGGCATGAGCGCAGGAACTCGTCGTATTGATCATCACTGCAAAAGCCCATTACTTTCTCTACACCCGCTCGGTTGTACCAACTACGATCGAAAAGTACGATTTCACCTGCGGCAGGAAGATGGGCAACATAACGTTGGAAGTACCACTGAGTTTTCTCTTTTTCCGTCGGAGCGGGTAAGGCGGTAACTCGACATATTCTTGGGTTGAGTTTTTCTGTGATGCGCTTGATGACACCGCCTTTTCCTGCCGCGTCCCGACCTTCAAAGATAACAACAACTTTTAGCCCTTGTTGCTTAACCCACTCTTGTAGCTTAACCAACTCAATTTGCAGGCGTTGAAGCTCTTTTTCATAATACTTCTTATCGAGTTTACTCTTGCCCATAATGCACTCCTTTATTATCAAAAGGTTAGCACTAGTGAGCATTAGATGAGAGATTTATCGCTAACAATTGAGAGTCTTTACGACTTTTTCAATCGCGTTTTGGCTTGTCACTGGAATAGCGAAATCGTCGATGTTTTGATGACCCATGTTGGCTTTTCCACTGACAGTTTTCATATGGCTTGGACGAGTGGTTTTCCCAGATAGGTGAACTTCCCTAATACCAGTATGTTGAACGATGTTTTTAACATTGTCGGCGTTCAAGCCCGCGCCTGCCATAATCGAGATTCTGCCGTTAGCAAATTCGACCATCTCTCTCAGCACCTCTTTTCCTTGGTCAGCATTGGCTGCTAAACCAGAAGTGAGGACGCGTTCACAGCCTAGTGAAATTGCGCCTTCAATCGCTTGTTGCCAGTCGCTGCTTTGGTCAATGGCTCGATGGAAGGTGATACCTAAACCATACAATTTGGCTCTGTCAGCAAGTTGCTGAGCCTGCGCCATATTGACTTTGCCATCAGCGTTTAACACGCCAAAAACGACACCTTGCAGGCCTGCTTGTGCGGCAGACTCTATGTCTAACAACATCGAATCAATTTCATCTTGATCATATAAGAAGTCACCTTGCCTTGGTCTTATCATTGCATAGACAGGGATGGGGGAGATCTGCGCAGCTTTGTTCATAAACCCATAGCTCGGGGTTAAGCCGCCAAGTGCTAGAGAAGAACAGAGCTCAATACGGGTTGCCCCACCATTTACGGCGTTATGTAGAGACTCTAGGTTATCGATACAAATTTCAACGTGATACTTCATTGGATAAGCTCAATAAGGAGATGAAATATGTATTTTAGCAGTAGAGGAATAAGATATTAGGGTAAAGGTTGAAGATTTGATTTCCTCAAAAGCTATCTTGAGGGCAATAAAAACCTCAACGTAAAGTTGAGGTTGAGTATATTGAGTAAGTGCTAGATTAAGCGGCGTCGTCTTGTGCTTGTTCAGTGTCTTCGACGGCTTCAACTTTTTTCGGCTTTTTAGGTGCAGGCTTACGCTTCGCGCCCAGTGCAAATAGCACTTCTTCTTTGTTTTGCGCTAGGAACATCGCCAAGTCTTCTTTCTGGCCTTCGTCCTCTAACACTTCACTTTTACCTAGTAGCTCGAAAAGCTCATCAGCCATATCAAGCATTTTGTCATATGCGTCAGCTTCCGCTTTAGAGGTAAAAGTCATTTTCTCTTCTCCGTTGCGTTCTACCACGTACTTGACGATTACAGCCATGGTTGGTCCTCTAACTCAAATTATCAAAAGTATTTACTGGCTGTTTATACAGTTTTTTGCAATCAAAGTCTAGGTTGCACCAGTAATCATGAGGGGTTGGTCGATAAAGTGAGCGAGTCAATGGAACTTAGCTAGCAGACAATGGCTTACAGAATTGATAAAGCTGGTTGATTGCCATTTTAGCCACTTCATCCAACATCTCTTGTGGAGGAACGTCGACAGAGTGGGTCAGTAATCCATCAAGTACAGTTACAGCGTAGTGCGTCATCAGTTGGGTGTTTGCTTCATCGAGGAGTTGACCCTCTTTTGCCGCTTGATCAAACCGTTCTTGTATCAGTTTAATGAACTCCGCACGTACTTTAAGTGCCGACGTTTTGATGACATGTGAATCATCGCTGCAAGCTAGTGAACTATGGATCATTAAGCAACCTTTGTGCTTATCGTCGCGACACTTGGCATCGACAATCCCAGAGAAAGCGGCGGCAATTACATCGCGAATTTCCGGTTGGGCGAGCGCTTCGAAGAAAGGAGCCCCTTCTCGCTGTTTGTACATCTCTACAGCTTGTAAATAGAGTTGCTCTTTGTTGCCGAATGTTGCGTACATACTTGGCTTGTTGATCCCCATGGCGCTAGTGAGATCTTTGAGCGAAGCCCCGTCATAGCCTTGCGTCCAGAAGACATCTAAGGCTTTTTCAAGTGCGATTTCTTTATCAAAGCTTTTTGGGCGACCACAGGTTAAACGGACCATAATAGTATTCATTAATTTCTCAAATATGACACTCAAATGGTAAATCGCAGCACGTTCGTTGTCCATAAGACAAATGTATTCGTTTGGTAAATTTAACTTGATCAATGTCAAAAGTTGAGATTATTATACCGATCGGTACAAAATTAATGAAAGGATAGCGAGATGGTAGGCAAACATTTTAAAGCCCCCCTTCTACTAATCTCAATTGCAGCACCTTTAGTGTTGTCGGGATGTCAGGATTCACATGCTGAAGTGGCCCAGTCTGCACCACCTCCTCCAGGTGTCGAAGTCGCAGAAGTGTTAGTAGAAACAATTACTGAACTTGATGAGTACACGGGTCGTTTAGAGTCGCCTCAGACGGTTTCGGTCATTCCTCGAGTGTCGGGCTATGTTGAGCAAGTGCATTTTGAAGAGGGAACTATGGTCCAAGAGGGTGATGTTCTTTTTTCAATCGACGACCGTGCATTTGTAGCGGAAGTTGAACGACTTGAAGCGGAGCTTAGCAGTGCTAAAGCGAGTTACAGCCAGTCGATCAAAGATCATCAACGTGCGCTGAAACTTAATAAGAACAATGCGATTTCTCAGGAAACGGTAGATGCTCGCTTTACAGCCAAGCAACGTGGTGCGGCCAGTGTTGCTGCAATTAAAGCCTCGCTATCCCAAGCCAAGCTCGATCTAGCGTTTACAAAAGTGACTGCCCCGATCTCTGGCAAGGTGTCAAGAGCGCATATCACTAAGGGTAACTATGTTTCAGCGGGTAATACTCAGTTAACAACACTGGTGTCTACCGCTCACATGTATGCTTACTTCGATGTTGATGAAGTGACTTTCCTTAAATATCAGAAGTTGAACAAGCTAAAAGCGGGCAAAGAAAACACTAAGCAATTGGTTCAGTTAGGCTTGGCAAACGATGCGGGTTACCCAATGGTCGGTCACATTGATTTTGTCGACAATGCGATTAACCAAGCAACTGGTACGATTCGCGTGCGAGCTGTGTTTAACAACGAAGACCAGTCCTTGTGGCCAGGCATGTTTGCCAAACTGCGCATTACTGGCTCAAGCAGCTATGAAGGTGTTCTGATCGATAATCGTGCGGTAGGAACTGACCTCAACAAGAAGTATGTGTTGGTACTTGATGAAAATAACACGGTTCAATATCGCCCTGTGTCTCTGGGTGAAAAACTTAATGGACTGCGTATTATCGCGGATGGATTGTTACCAGGTGACAAGGTAGTAGTTAACGGTCTACAGCGTGTTCGTCCGAATATGCCAGTGACTCCAAGCGAAGTGCCAATGGCAAATGAACTGACGCTATCCATGCTGCGCGACCAACAAAGCTTGCTTGATCAGCAACGCAAATCGTTAGCCACAGTGGCACTAAACGAGAAGGGATAACGGGATGTTTTCTCAGTATTTTATTCGTAGGCCGATTTTCGCTTCGGTCTTATCGATACTCATTTTTATTGCGGGTGCGTTATCAGTGTGGCAGTTGCCAATCACTGAGTATCCAGAAGTTGTGCCTCCGACTGTGGTGGTAACTGCCACTTATCCTGGTGCAAATCCTAAGGTGATCGCCGATACGGTTGCATCTCCTCTAGAAGAGGAGATCAACGGTGTTGAGGGCATGCTCTACATGTCTTCACAAGCGACGTCTGATGGACGAATGACCTTAACGGTTACGTTTGAAATTGGCACTGATGCTGACAAAGCACAATCACTGGTGCAAAGTCGTGTTGATCGCGCTCTGCCAAGATTGCCCGAAGAGGTCCAGCGTCTTGGTGTAGTGACAGAGAAATCATCGCCTGATTTAACCATGGTGGTTCACCTCTATTCGCCTGATGAACGCTACGATCTTCTCTACTTAGCCAACTACGCGGCTCTTAATGTGCGTGATGAAATTACGCGTATCGAAGGCGTGGGGTCAGTACGCGTGTTTGGTGGTGGTGAATACAGTATGCGTATTTGGCTTGACCCAAATAAAGTGGCGGCACTGGGGTTAAACCCAACTGAAATCATTGCTGCGGTTCGAGAGCAAAACCAGCAAGCCGCTGCGGGTAGTCTAGGTGCGCAGCCAAGTGGTGACTCTGATTTCCAACTGTTGATCAATGTTAAAGGCCGACTCACTGATGTTGAGGAGTTTGAAAACATTATCATCAAAGTGGGAGACAACGGTCAGGTTAATCGCTTAAAAGATGTTGCGCGTATCGAGCTTGGAGCAGAAACCTACTCGTTACGGTCGCTATTGGATAACCAAGACGCGGTCGCTATTGGTGTGTTCCAAGCATCTGGTTCGAATGCGATTCAGATTTCTGAAGATGTGCGCGGCAAAATGGCTGAGCTTGAACAGAGCTTCCCACAAGGTGTGGCTTACAACATCGTTTATGACCCAACGGTATTTGTGCGTGGTTCGATTGAAGCGGTTGTGCAAACCTTGCTAGAAGCGGTATTGCTGGTGGTGTTAGTTGTCGTCTTGTTCTTACAAACATGGCGCGCATCTATTATTCCGCTTGTTGCGGTTCCGGTCTCCTTGGTGGGTACTTTCGCTTTCATGCACTTGATGGGTTTCTCTCTCAATGCGCTGTCTCTGTTTGGCTTAGTTCTGGCGATAGGTATTGTCGTGGATGATGCCATCGTGGTTGTCGAAAACGTAGAGCGAAACATTGCGGAAGGGCTTGCGCCAATTCCTGCCACCGAAAAAGCGATGCGAGAGGTAACTGGGCCTATCGTTGCAACGACCTTAGTGTTGGCTGCGGTGTTTATTCCAACCGCGTTTATGTCTGGCCTTACAGGGCAGTTCTATAAACAGTTTGCACTGACGATTACCATCTCAACCTTTATATCAGCAATTAACTCGTTGACCTTAAGTCCGGCGTTATCAGCCCTGTTATTGAAAGGTCATAATGAGCCAAAAGACTGGTTAACAAGAGTGATGGATTCTCTGTTTGGCCGCCTGATTTTTACGCCGTTCAATAAGCTGTTCAATAAGGGGGCCAATGCCTACGGCTACGTGGTTAAGAAAACCATTCGTTTAGGTGTTGTGATCGGGGTTATCTATGTTGGTTTACTTGGTCTAACTGCATACCAGTTTGAACAAACTCCGACTGGTTATGTGCCGGGTCAAGATAAGCAGTACTTAGTCGCGTTTGCTCAACTACCAGATGCGGCGTCACTTGAGCGTACCGACGCAGTCATTCGTGAGATGTCGGAGATTGCACTTGCTCAGCCAGGCGTTGAGCACTCGGTGGCATTTCCTGGTTTGAGCATCAATGGATTTACCAACAGCCCGAACAGCGGCATTGTATTTACACCGCTCGCTGATTTTGAAGATCGTCAAGACCCAAGCTTAAGTGCAGGCGCGATTGCGATGCAGTTGAACCAGAAGTTTGCCTCAATACCTGATGCGTTTATTGCTATCTTCCCGCCGCCGCCGGTGCAAGGTTTAGGTACGATTGGCGGGTTTAGATTGCAAATCCAAGACAGGGGTAATCACGGTTACGAAGCTCTATATCAGATTACTCAACAGGTGATTATGAAGGCTTGGGCTGATCCAGCGTTGACCGGTGTTTTCTCTAGCTATCAGGTCAATGTACCTCAGCTAGAACTGGATGTAGATCGTACAAAAGCGCTGAAGCAAAACGTCTCGTTAGATGATGTGTTTGCGACGCTGCAATCTTACATGGGCTCAACTTACGTCAACGACATCAACCGATTTGGTCGTACTTATCAAGTGAATGTTCAAGCGGATGAAGCGTTTCGTCAAAACCCAGAGCAGATCCGCCAACTTAAGGTGAGAAATGCGGATGGTGAAATGATTCCACTTGGCTCTTTTGTCAACGTCGATAATGTTGCTGGCCCTGATCGCGTCATGCACTACAACGCCTATAAGACGGCTGAAATCAACGGTAGCCCAATGCCGGGTGTGAGTTCAGGTGAAGCACAAGCTGCGATTGAAAAGATTCTCGCTGAAACTCTACCAATCGGTATGACTTACGAATGGACAGAACTGACGTATCAGCAAAAGTTAGCAGGTAATACCGCAACCTTGATCTACCCATTGGTGATTCTATTGGTGTTCCTAGTACTAGCGGCACAATACGAAAGCGTTCGACTACCGGTGGCGATCATCTTGATTATTCCAATGACGCTATTGTCAGCGATCAGTGGTGTGATCTTGTGGGGCAGTGACAACAACATCTTTACGCAAATCGGATTGATCGTATTGGTTGGCCTAGCGACTAAAAACGCAATCTTGATTGTTGAGTTTGCGAAAGAGTTGCAGGACAGAGGACGTACCGTCATGGAAGCCATCTTAGAGGCATCTCGCCTACGTTTGCGTCCAATTCTGATGACGTCTATCGCCTTTATCATGGGGGTTGTGCCTATGGTGTTCTCAACGGGTGCGGGTGCCGAAATGAGGCAAGCGATGGGCATCGCAGTATTCTCCGGCATGATTGGCGTAACAGTATTTGGACTGTTGTTAACTCCGCTGTTCTATTACGCGCTGGCAAAGCGTGCAGAGAAGAAACAAGCCGCGGAGCACAACCTCGAACTGCAGTCAGCAAATGAATCCACTGTCTGATTCCTCTTTTTAGGATTAGTGGGCAACTCCGTTATTGGTGTTGCCCTTTTTTTATGTCTGGTAGCTGCCACTGATGACAAAACTCGATAAAAGATTTGAGCAGTGGGCTTTGATACTTTTCTTTATGTACCAGTAACCAAAAGCGCCTTTTCATATCCAATGACAGCTTAAGTTCGACCACTCTTCCATCGGCTAAAGCGGGTTGCGCAGCAAGTTTTGACAAGCAACCTAAACCAAGCCCCGCCGAAACGCTATTGATTAAAGCTTCGGTGGTGTTGAGCTGAAATGACTCATGCCATTGCTCAATACGCGGAGCAATGACGCGCAGGAAGAACTCTCTGGAACCTGAACCCGGTTCTCGCAATATCCATTCACTCTCTTCCAAATCACCAACACTAAACTGAGGTAGCTGAGCGAGTGGTGAATCTGGAGAGCAGATAACGCACATTTCATCTTGACTGAACTGAGTGGAAATCAGCTCAGGGTGCAGAGTTTTCCCTTCAATTAACGCGAGATCGAGCTCATAGTCGACTAACTTCTGACAAATCAAAGCAGAGTTTGAAATGAACAAGCTTTGAGATTGGTGCTGAGTATGACGGCGGAAATCGCTTAGCAAGTAGGGGGCAACTTGATTACCAATCGTGTCGCTGGCACCCACTCTTAGCTCTCCCGACAATGTTTGGTCATTGTCGAACAACTGGGCAATGTCTTGCGCTCGCTCAATGAGTTCATCCGCCAAAGGCAGTAATTTCTGCCCCTCTTGATTGAGTATCAGCCGATTATTGACACGATCAAACAGCGAGTGACCTATCTGCTTTTCCATTTCAGACAACGCCATGCTGACCGCCGCTTTAGATAGAAACAAGGCTTCCGCAGCCGAGGTTAAGGTATCGTGCTGAGTAATTGAGATAAAAATGCGCAACTGTTTTAGAGAAATATTGGCGGCCATAAGAGTGTTTAGGTTATCTGAACGTATGTTTTAAATAATTAGATATTACCGAACAATTAGCAAGCGTAAACTGGCTCCATGGTAAGCAAACTAGGTAAATAGAGATGATCAACGCAGCAAAAGTAAAAGTGGTGGGTGTGCCAACACCTATGGCAGGCTTAGCGCTTGGTATCGCGAGTTTAGGGTGGTGCTGGGAAAATGCGGCGCCGTTGAATGGCTATGCTCAGTGGACCAGTGCCGTCGTTGCGAGTGTTTTGCTGATGGTGCTTGCAGCTAAATTCCTCCTTCACCATCACTTGCTGCGTGAAGATTTGGCGCACCCAGTGGTAGGGAGTGTTGTGCCAACCTTCGCGATGGCTACTATGGTGGTCTCTAACTCGCTTGGACATTTCTCCCCTCTAGCAGGGGATCTACTTTGGCTATGTGCGGTTGGGCTTCATATCGTGTTCTTGGTGAGTTTTATCTTTCACCGAGCGCAAAAATTTGAGCTGCACCATATGGTTCCAAGTTGGTTTGTACCGCCGGTTGGAATTGTCGTTGCGGATGTCTCTTTCTCTGGCACACCGAGCTTAAGCCCGATTGCTTATGGTGTGTTGATGTTTGGTATGGTCGCTTATGCAGTAATGCTACCGCTGATGATTTATCGCTTACTGTTTAGCCATGAAGTTCCTGATGCGGCAAAGCCAACGATGGCGATTATGGCTGCACCAGCAAGCTTATCGTTAGCTGGTTATTTAACGGTTACAATTGACCCTTCACCTGTGATCATTGGTCTACTGTTCGGCATTGCTATTTTGATGACTGCGATTATTTATTTGGCTTTCATTAAACTGCTGAAACTGCCATTTAGCCCAGGCCATGCCGCGTTTACTTTCCCGATGGTGATTGGTTCAACCGCCCTGTTTAAGCTTGCTGGTTGGATGGAAAGCCTAGACATCGCAGACAAATACGTTACTCAAGTTCATTGGTTAGCAGGTTTCGAGTTGGTGGTCGCGACCTTAGTGGTGAGCTATGTTGCTTTTAGATACCTGAGCTTTTACAAACCTGTAAGCAATGTATTGGGACTTGCCTCAAACTAACGTAGCCCTTGTTCCCTCAGCCGTTTATAGAGCGTATTTCGACTGATATTCAGATCCTTGGCTGTCGCTGAAACATTGCGGCCATTTTGTTCATAAACACTGAGCCAGTCGTCATGCTCTAACTCTGGCTGAGTAGCTGAATTGAGTCGGCTGATATTGCTGGTTGCGAAAGTTATGGGGTCTGGGTGATGTTCTTCAAGGTCATGAAGGAAATCGTCGGGTAGGTGTTCCACGCCGATGGTTTCATCTCCTGCCACGGCCATGGCCATGGCAATCTGAATCACACTGACCAATTGTCTGATGTTACCCGGCCACGGATGTGACTTAAACATTGCTAACACTTCTAGACTAATATTTGGCGTTTCACCTTCGATGGCGTATTTTGCCAGTAAGAATTTCACTAATGCTTCTTTATCGGTGCGTTCTCGTAATGCTGGTAACGAGAGGTTGAGACCTGTGACTCGGTAGTATAGATCTTGGCGAAATGTGCCTCTCTCTACATCTTGTTTTAAGTTGCGGTTTGTCGCGGACACGAGTTTGAAATCAACTGGGTAAGACGTCGTTGAACCTAGCGGGGTGACCTTGCGCTCTTGCAGCACTCGCAGTAATCGTGCTTGAACGTTGATTGGCATGTCACCTAGCTCATCTAGAAATAGCGTCCCTTTGTCTGCTTTGCGGATTAGGCCGACGTATCCCTTGTTGTTGGCTCCAGTAAATGCCCCTTTCTCATAGCCAAATAGCTCCGACTCCACCAGTTCTGCGGGGATGGCTGCGCAGTTAACGGCAATCATAGGCGCGTGTTTTCGTTCACTAGATAAGTGCAGTGCGTTGACGAAGACCTCTTTTCCCACTCCAGTTTCACCATGAATCAAGATAGGGATCTCTGTGTCTAGAATACGGCTTGCCTGAGTGATTGCTTTGGCAAGTCGTGGGTCACCCATGTTCAAGCGTTCCAAGTTTAGAGGGGATTTAGCATCGTTACTGGACGGTTTAGGTATCGATTTTCGGTAGTCCAACTGGCGACCAATCGGTTTTTTTGGCGGGGTGATAATGCCAAAAAAATTGAGTTTAGAGTGGGTGCTGAGTGCCGCTGGGTTGAATGGAGGGTGTGACAGTAACTGTTCAAGCTTGATATCAAAAATTTGGTCTAAGCGTTGTAGTGCTAGATCTTGCCCAATTACCACCTCTGCTCGGCGATTTGCAGAGATTATTACCCCGTGTTCATTGAACACCAGCAATGATGACCACTGACTGTCGATGTTTTCAGGCGCAGTGTTAAACCATAACAGGTAGTGTTCAGATTGAAACTTTGAGGCAATCAGTTGGTTTTCAATCGCCTGTGACATCAGCTTGACCATTCCCAATGTATGAGCTGTGGGCATATATGCGTCACTTGATATCGACAGCACGCCAGCCATCTTCCTGTCCGCATCAAACAGTGGCGCTGCGGAGCCAGTCATAAATCTATTTGACGTTAAAAAGTGTTCATCATGAAACACCTGAACAATCGAGCCTGTTTCAAGAGCGGTACCTATCGCATTCGTGCCGATAAGCCCCTCTTGCCAACTCACTCCATTTTGAAACACTTGTGGTTGTCTTTGAGAGAAGAAACGTTGTTCACCCCAACTGTTCAATACTTGCCCATTGGTGTTTGCAAGCGTGATCAAGCAATTACTGTTAGACAGCAAACTGTCGTAGAAAGGTAGGACTTTCTGTTGAGTGGTCGTCAACAGCCCAGAGTGTTCATCGAGAGTGTGAGCAAAAGTTTGCCCAGTCTCCATTTCTATTATCGGGTTACTGTTGTGTACGAGCCCAGCTTCTCGACAGCGCAGCCAAGAGTTCTCGATAATCGATTGGTGTTTTTTGTCCATAGCATTGGCCAATAGCAGCGATACATAGTGTTCTTAAGTAATTATTCTAATTGTTCGAATGTGAATGTTTATGATCACAAACGCTCATTTAACATACCACTCATCTGAACAGCTTGAACATCAAATGAACACATTTTATTAACAAATGTTACTGCCGTCTCATATATGAATTAACTGGAAAACTCGGTGTTTTAAAGACTTTTTGTCCAGAGGTCAGGGCTTGTAAGGCTTGGGAAGGTGTATTGTAAAATAATTGTTTCATTTTCTTTAAATTGGCATGACTCTCGCTCTATCGAACAATATCGAAAAAAACATTTGTTCGAATGGTAAGGAGTTTTTAGTGTCACTAACACTTGAGCAGGTAAGCAAGTTTGTCGACGGAGAGATGCATATCTCGGACGTTAACCTGACCTTTCAACCTGGTTCGTTCAATGTGCTTTTAGGGCGCACATTGGCAGGAAAGACCTCGTTGATGCGATTGATTGCAGGTTTAGACAAACCCACATCAGGTAAGATTCTGGTTAATGGCGTTGATGTCACTGGTGTATCGGTGAGAGAACGCAACATCTCTATGGTGTACCAGCAGTTCATCAATTATCCCAACCTAAGCGTGTTTGAGAATGTGGCTTCACCACTACGTTTGGCTGGGATGCCAGAAAAAGAGATCCAAGAACGCGTTCACGCAACCGCAGAGATGCTGCGCATTACTGAACACTTGAACAAACACCCGTTGGCGCTTTCTGGTGGGCAACAGCAGCGTACCGCGATGGCGCGTGCCTTAGTTAAAGACGCTGAAATCATTCTATTCGACGAGCCGCTAGTTAACCTTGATTACAAGTTGCGCGAAGAGCTGCGCCAAGAGATGCGCGAGCTATTTCAAACTAGGCATACCATCGCAATCTATGCGACGACTGAACCGAATGAAGCGCTCGCTCTGGGAGGCACCACCACCATTCTCCACGAAGGTCGAGTGATTCAATCTGGGCCTACGGCTTCTGTGTATCACCAACCTGATAATGTTGACTCTGCGACCTTATTTAGTGAGCCACCGATTAATCTAATTTCTGGCTCTGTAACTAGCAATGAAGTCACGTTTGATAAGAGTGCCCATTTCCCGCTGAATCAATCATTAAGCAATTTAGACCAAGGGGAGTACCAGTTTGGTATTCGACCTAGCCACCTAAGTTTGCTGCCCAAAAACGATGATGATGTAGAGCTGACAGTTCAAGTCGAAGTGGCTGAAATTAGTGGTTCAGAGACTTTTCTTCATGTTCGCAATGGGCACTTAGATATGGTGCTGCACTTAGCGGGCGTGCACAGCTACGACGTGGATGAAACGATAAAGATCTACATTCCAATCCACAAATTTTATGTCTTTGGTATGGATCAGAATCTAATCCATGCCCCGATTCGTGATGTTAGGGGGTAGCGGTCATGGTTCAAATTACACTTAATTCTCTCGCGCATACCTATGACAAGAAGCCAACCGAGTCTTCTCCTTACGCGATTAAAGAGATGAATCACGTGTGGAAACAGGGTGGGGCTTACGCGCTATTGGGGCCATCGGGCTGTGGTAAGTCGACGTTGCTCAACATCATTTCAGGTTTGATGAGTCCATCTCAAGGGGACGTGCTGTTCGATGACATGCGAGTCAACGAACTTCGCCCGCAAGATCGTAACATTGCGCAGGTTTTCCAGTTCCCAGTGATCTACGACACCATGACGGTGTACGACAACTTAGCGTTCCCACTGCGTAACATGAAGGTTCATAAGGCCAAAGTTCACTCCAAAGTGACAGAGATTGCGGAAATCTTAGAGCTGACCAATGTGCTGTCGAAAAAAGCCCAACATCTTACTGCGGATGAAAAGCAGAAAGTGTCGATGGGACGTGGCCTAGTTCGCGATGATGTCTCAGCGATTCTGTTCGATGAGCCGCTGACCGTAATTGACCCTCAATTGAAGTGGAAACTGCGCCGCAAGCTTAAACAGATCCACCAGCAATTCAATATCACTATGGTGTATGTCACGCATGATCAGCTTGAGGCATCGACGTTCGCTGATGAGATTGCCGTGATGTACAACGGGCAGATTGTGCAATTTGGTACGCCTAGAGAACTATTCGAAAGACCAAACCACACCTTTGTTGGCTACTTCATTGGCAGCCCTGGGATGAACTTAATGGAGGTCACGCCAACAGATAAAGGCGTCATGTTTGATGGTGTCGAAGTGCCGCTATCAGAGTCCTACCGTCACGCCATTGCTCAAGCTAAAAGCACCAACATCAAGATCGGTATTCGACCTGAATTTGTTCATGTTTGGGAGAAGGGCAATGAGTCCGCTCTACGCTCCGAGGTGTTACATGTTGAAGATTTAGGTACGTACAAAATCGTCACCTTGCAACTGGGTAACAAGCAAATCAAGGCACGCTTACAGGAGGATCAGCCAGTTCCGGAAAAAGAGGCATACATTAGCTTCCCTGAGCAATGGACCATGCTGTATGTCGATGAATTCTTAGTCAATGTAGGGGAAGAGTAATGGATAAGGTAGTAAACAACAAAGCGTGGTTCCTTGTTCTACCCGTATTTCTGCTGGTGGCATTCAGTGCCATTGTGCCTTTGATGACGGTAGTCAACTACTCACTACAAGACATATTTGACGCCAATACGGCCTATTTTGTTGGTACTGAGTGGTATCGAGAAACGCTTAATGACGAAAGGTTACACGGTGCACTACTGCGTCAGTTCGGCTTTACCTTCACCATTTTACTGATTGAAGTGCCACTAGGAATTATCGTCGCCTTAACTATGCCAACTAAAGGCAAATGGTCTGCTTTCTGTTTGATTGTGTTGGCTATTCCTTTGCTGATTCCACTCAACGTTGTTGGCACTATTTGGCAGATCTTTGGTCGTGCAGATATTGGTCTTTTTGGCTGGGCACTCAATGAAATGGGCGTTGACTACAACTATGCAGGTAACCCGATAGATGCTTGGTTAACGGTGATTTTGATGGATGTTTGGCACTGGACGTCACTCATCGCACTGCTTTGCTATTCAGGGTTGCGCGCCATTCCCGATGCCTACTATCAAGCCGCGAATATCGACCGTGCGTCTACGTGGTCAATCATTCGTTACATCCAGTTGCCAAAGCTTAAGAGCGTGCTGCTGATTGGCATCCTGATCCGCTTTATGGATAGCTTCATGATCTACACCGAACCGTTCGTATTGACCGGTGGCGGACCGGGTAACTCGACCACATTCCTCAGCCAGACGCTAACCAAAATGGCGATTGGTCAGTTTGATATCGGTCCGGCTGCGGCATTTTCAATCATCTACTTCCTAATCATCTTGCTGGTGAGTTGGGTGTTCTATACCGCAATGACGCATGGTGAGAGTAAGTAAGGAAACTACAATGGCGATGACAAAATCTAAATACACCCGCTACACACAAATTGCAGGCTTAGCGCTATATATCATCTGTTTGATGCTGCCGATCTATTGGCTACTCAACATGTCTTTCAAAGAGAACCAAGAGATCTTAGGTGGCTTGAGCTTCTTTCCTGAGAACTGGACGTTTAAGAATTACGCGACCATTTTCTCTGATTCAAGTTGGTATATGGGCTACGTAAACTCGATTATTTACGTAGTGATGAACATGGTGATCACCTTAACCGTGGCACTACCAGCGGCGTATGCGTTCTCACGCTTTAAGTTTGTCGGTGACAACCATCTATTCTTCTGGCTGTTGACCAATAAAATGGCACCACCTGCGGTATTTCTACTGCCGTTTTTCCAACTTTACTCCTCCGTCGGATTGTTCGATACGCATATTGCGGTAGCGTTGGCGCACTGTCTGTTCAACGTGCCATTGGCGGTATGGATCTTAGAAGGATTTATGTCGAGCGTTCCACGTGAAATTGATGAGACCGCCTACATCGATGGTTACAGCTTTCCAAAATTCTTCGTCAAAATCTTTTTGCCGATGATCCGTTCAGGGATTGGGGTCTCGGCGTTTTTCTGTTTCATGTTCAGTTGGGTCGAGCTACTGCTTGCCAGAACGCTGACATCGGTTGATGCCAAGCCTATTTCTGCGGTGATGACCCGAACTGTCAGTGCTTCGGGTATTGACTGGGGCGTGTTAGCCGCAGCAGGTGTACTGACCATTTTGCCGGGCATTTTAGTTATTTGGTTTGTTAGAAATCACGTTGCGAAAGGCTTCGCACTGGGTCGAGTTTAAGGAGAACACACATGGCTTGGATGGCATGGACAACACCGTCGGCACTGTTTTTTATGGGTATAGCGCTGATTCTATTAACGATGACGATTTTAGAAATTCGTTCGCCATGCATTGTGCGTAAAGGGTTTCTACCTATAGCGACCACACGAGGTGATCGCTTGTTTATTGGCTTATTGAGCTCAGCGTTTATCCATTTGGGATTCGTAGGGTTAACAGAGCTTTCTATTTGGGTGCCATTTACCATCTGCGTAATTTGGCTAGGTACAGTTTTGAAGTGGGGATGAATACAACGACATGAACATGTGCTCACACTCAGGTAGTAGCTGGTTTAAGCGAGAGTGGGCGTACTCAATAACGTAAGAAACGAGAATACTCATAACTGGAGTTACACAATAATGAAAAAGGATATCAAAAAGTCTTACCTTGCACGTAGCTTAGCGCTGACTTTCGCGCTTGCAACACTTTCACCAGCAGCGCTTGCTGACATGGCGGCGGCGAAGAAATGGTTGAATGAAGAGTTCACGCCATCAACTTTGTCGCAACAAGAGCAAACGCAAGAGATGCAGTGGTTTATCGATGCAGCGAAACCGTTCCAAGGCATGGAAATCAACGTTGCTTCTGAAACGATTACTACACACGAGTATGAAGCTAAAGTACTGGCGAAAGCTTTCTACGAAATCACTGGCATTAAGGTCAATCATGACCTGATTCAAGAAGGTGATGTGGTAGAGAAGTTGCAAACCCAGATGCAGACTGGTCGTAACATCTACGATGGCTACATTAACGATTCTGACTTGATTGGTACTCACGTTCGTTACGGTAAGGTTGTACCAATCTCCGACTTCATTGCTGGCGAAGGTAAAAGCGTGACTAACCCATACCTAGACTTGCCAGATTTCATTGGTCTGGATTTCACCACTGGTCCGGACGGTAAACTATATCAACTACCGGATCAGCAGTTTGCCAACCTGTACTGGTTCCGTGCCGATTGGTTTGAGCGCGAAGACCTAAAAGCTAAGTTTAAACAAGAGTACGGCTATGAGTTAGGTGTACCTTTGAACTGGTCAGCGTATGAAGACATCGCTGAGTTCTTTACTGATAAAGTAAAAACAATCGACGGTGAGCCAGTATACGGCCATATGGATTATGGTAAGAAAGACCCATCACTAGGTTGGCGTTTCACTGACTCGTGGTTCTCTATGGCTGGTGCAGGTGATAAAGGGATTCCAAACGGTTTGCCAGTAGATGAGTGGGGCATTCGTATCGAGGGTTGTAAACCAGTCGGCTCAGATGTCGCTCGTGGTGGTGCAACCAATGGCCCAGCAGCGGTTTACGCAACAACTAAATACGTTGATTGGTTGAAGCAGTACGCGCCACCGGAAGCTCAAGGTATGACGTTTGGTGAAGCGGGTCCGGTTCCTGCTCAAGGTTCCATCGCGCAGCAAATATTCTGGTACACCGCCTTTACTGCGGATATGACCAAGCCAGGACTTCCAGTTGTAAACGAAGACGGTACTCCGAAATGGCGTATGGCGCCATCACCACGCGGCCCATACTGGGAAGACGGCATGAAGCTAGGTTATCAAGATGCTGGCTCATGGACATTCCTCAACAGTACACCATTGGATCGTCGCCAAGCAGCGTGGTTATACGCTCAATTTGTGGTATCAAAATCAGTTAGTTTGAAGAAGACATTGGTTGGTCTAACGCCGATTCGTGAGTCTGATATTAACTCTCAAGCGATGACAGATGCAGCGCCTAAGCTAGGTGGTCTGGTCGAGTTCTACCGCAGTGATGCTCGTAAGCAGTGGACGCCAACAGGTACCAACGTTCCTGACTATCCAAAACTTGCGCAGCTATGGTGGCAATATGTATCTGAAGCGGCAAGCGGTGAGAAAACACCTCAAGAAGCTTTGGACGGCCTAGCAAAAGCACAAGATCGCGTACTTCAGCGTCTAGAGCGTAGTGGAGCACAAGGTGAATGTGGCCCGCAGCTTAATCCGAAGAATGATCGTGAGTACTGGTTGTCTCAACCAGGTGCACCTAAAGCGAAACTGGCTAACGAGAAGCCACAGGGTAAAACCATCGCTTATAAAGATCTGATCGCTCAATAAGGTCTAGAACTTTATCCTCCCTCTACCCGCTCTTGTCTGTTTAAGGCTTGAGCGGGTATTTTGATTCGAGCCAAATCATGGGCTTATATCACTCTCGAAATTGCTCTGCTTATGCTAATCTCAACCTCAATTACTGCGAGATAAGTGTGAGTGCATTTTGTTTACTGTCTACCATTCCAACCAAGTTGATGTCTTAAAGTCGCTGCTTGTTGAGCTCGTGCGTCTCAATCCACTAGAAAATCCGTTTGAGAAAGAGCAAATCTTGGTGCAAAGCCCAGGCATGTCTCAGTGGTTGAAGATGGAACTGGCAAAAGAGTTTGGAGTGGCAGCGAACATCGATTTTCCTCTGCCGGCGACCTTCATTTGGAACATGTTTACCGAAGTGCTGCCAGACGTACCAAAGCGCAGTGCCTTTAACAAAGAGTCAATGACTTGGAAGCTGATGCACATCTTGCCTGGGCTTTTGAATCAAGCTGAATTCGAGCCGTTAAAGCGTTATCTAGATCAAGATGAAGACAGTTCCAAGTTGTATCAGCTGTCAGAGAAAATTGCCGACATCTTTGATGGCTACTTGGTTTACCGCCCAGAGTGGATTGCCAGTTGGGAAGCGGGACAAACGATATTAGAGCTTGATGACGAACACCCGTGGCAGCCGATTCTATGGCAAGCGCTTTACGATCATACCGTGGCGCTAGGTCAGTCGCCTTATCATCGTGCCAACCTATATGAACACTTCATCGATACGTTGGAGAGCTATCAGGACAATTTTGATCATTTGCCGAAGCGTTTGTTTGTGTTCGGCATTACCTCTTTGCCACCACGTTATATGGATGCGCTGAAAGCGATCGGCGAGCACATTGATGTTCACTTGATGTTTACTAACCCATGTCGTTATTACTGGGGCGAGGTCAGAGACAGAAAATTCTTGGCTCGTTTGGCTGCCAAGCATCGTAAACATGTGGTGTGGAATCAAGACCACTCGGAGCAACAGGGTGAAAGTGAACAGCTTAAAGGTTCGATTGAAGACAACGTGCTTGATGAACTGCATACCTATGCGGTGGGTAATAGCTTGCTCGCTTCGATGGGTAAGCTAGGTCGTGACAACATGTATCTTCTCTCGCAGCTTGAATCACATGAAATTGAAGCCTTTGTTGATGTAGAGCGAGATTCGCTGCTTCACCAGCTTCAAGCCGACATTCTCAATCTCGAAGAGCATCAAGACGACCATCAGCTAGACAGCAGCACTCACAAGCAGGTGGTACAGTTGGGTGATAAGTCCCTGTCACTGCATGCTTGCCATAGCCCTATGCGTGAAGTGGAAGTGTTGCACGATCAGCTACTGGCGATGTTCGATGCCGATCCAAGTTTAAAACCACGCGATATTATTGTGATGGTGGCTGATATCAACGCCTATAGCCCTGCTATTCAAGCTGTGTTCGGTAATGCGCCGGGTGAGCGATTTATTCCCTATTCGATTTCTGATCGTACCGCCGATCAAGAGAGCCCGATTCTTAATGCTTTTATGCAGCTGGTGAACTTACCCAATACGCGCTGCTTAGCTTCAGAGTTATTGGAGTTGCTTGAAACGCCTTCGATTTTGGCTCGATTTGGTTTGACCGAAGATGAATTCATTTTAGCTAAGCATTGGGTGGAAGAATCAGGTATCCGTTGGGGTTTGAATTCGGCTACTGGGCAAGAGTTTGACCTACCTGAAATAGTGCAAAATACCTGGCAGTTTGGTATTGAGCGCATGCTATTGGGCTACGCGATGTCACCATCGGCAGGTCTGTTTGAGTCTACATCAGGCGTACTTTCTCCTTACAATGAAGTTCAAGGGATGGGCGCGGAACTGGCAGGTAAGTTGGCTCACTTTATCGAAACAATCAGCGATTACCGCAATAAGTTAGTACAAACCCACTCCATTGATAGTTGGCGAGAAGCTCTAACCATGCTGTTGGATGATTTCTTTAGTGTTGAGCTAGAAGGTGAAGCGGCGCTTAAATCGATTCGTGACACCCTTGCTAACTTAAAAGAGCAGCTAACCGAAGCGTCGTTTGATCAAGCTCTGTCCCCATCAATTATTTTCCAGTATTTGCAAAACAAATTGTCTGGGACGCGCATCAGTCAGCGTTTCCTTGCTGGACAGGTGAATTTCTGTACCTTGATGCCGATGCGTTCTATTCCCTTTAGAACCGTGTGTTTGTTGGGTATGAACGATGGGGTCTACCCACGCTTAATGCCAGCGGAAGGTTTCGACTTGATGAGCGGACGTACCAAGCCGGGCGATCGTTCACGTCGAGACGATGACAGATACCTATTTTTAGAGGCAATGTTGTCAGCGCAGCAAACCCTGTATATCAGTTATGTTGGCCGTTCGATTCAAGATAATACCGAGCGCGTGCCTTCGGTATTGGTTTCTGAGCTAATGGAATACTGTCATCAAAACTACTGCTTAGAGGGCGACGACCTTTTAGCCGCTGATGAGTCCGGCGATAAGTTACTCTCTGAACTCGTAACTCACCATTCTATGGTGCCATTTAGCGCGTCTGCGTTTACTGGAGAGTCGCCAAGTTATGCCACAGAGTGGTTGCCTGCTGTTAATCGTTTAGGTCAGGTGAGTGGTGAATTTAACCGAGAGCTGCAAGATTACTTGCTTGATGCAAGCTATCCACTGGAGTTGGACTTAGTTGAGCTGCAACGTTTCTGGCGCTTACCTGTACAGTACTTTTTTAATCGCCGCTTAAAGGTGTTGTTCGAGCCTCCGCTTCCAGTGATGGAAGACGATGAGCCATTTGTCCTTAATGGCTTAGAGAGCTATCAAATGCGTGATAGCTTATTAGATGAACTGCTTAACCAGCAACTCAATGCAAGCCAAGATAGCCAAACTGTTATTGAATCTTTTGTGCAGCAGCAGCGGGCTCAAGGTAAGTTACCAGTGGGTGCATTCGGTGATATCGAATTTGAAACCAATCGAGTTCAAGCTGAAGAGCTGGTGGAGAAGTTAACCTTTTTGTGTGGTAGCGAAGCAAGTGACCTTGAGATTAAGCTGACGTTTGATGTCTTGGGAGAAGACAAAAAAGTTAACCTCATAGGTTGGCTGACACAATTTTACCAGTCAGGCTTGATTCGTTTCCGCAGCGGAAAAATTCGCTCTCAAGACTATCTGTCTGCTTGGATTGACCACCTAGCCATGTCAGCAATGGGGGTGAGCAAACGCACTCACATAATTGGTTATGATCGCAAAGAGGGTGTGGTTCATCTTATCTACCCAGAGATTACAGACTCTGCGTATGCCCATTCACTACTTTCGGAACTGATACGCTTGTTCTACCAAGGCATGACACAGCCTTTATGTTACTTCCCGAAAACGGCATTGGCTTGCGTCGAAGCTGGCTTTAATCGTGGGAACTGGGTCGAGGATGAAGAGAAGTCACTGAAGAAAATGGCCGATACTTTTAACGACAGCTTTATGGCACCTGGTGAAGGAAATAACAGTTACATTTCGCGTATTTGGCCAAGTTGGAATGATGATTTAGCGATGCAGGTTCGCACCTTGACGGCATTGGTGCTGCAAACACCTCGACTAGAGGCTAAGACGAGTGAAGATTTGGAATAAAAATGCGAGAAAGAAAGTAGGTGGCCGCCAGTAAATCATTATTGTGTAGGGCGTTCGCTGTACGGCCACAGGTCAGAGGGACCATTATTCTTTTGGTCTGTTGCAACATCTGTTGCTCAACACGTGGGGCGCATAGTAGCGGTTAGGTAGTCAGTCTACCGTGAGAAAGATCGCATAAAATCCTAACTTTTTAGGGATTTATACTAATTAAAATCATTTTAAACGCTGGATCACATTTAGATCTCCGGTTTTCATAAATAGGGCAAATATTATATGACAGCTACGTCAATGGTAACTCCGCTTAATGCCATGACTTTTCCGCTGCACGGTGCGCGATTAATTGAAGCATCGGCAGGTACAGGTAAGACATTTACCATCGCTGGCTTATACCTAAGGTTGTTGCTTGGTCACGGCAATACTGAGACCAAGCATCAGGTTCCGCTGACGGTTGACCAAATTCTGGTGGTTACCTTTACTGAAGCTGCGACGGCAGAGCTGAGAGATCGTATTCGCGCTCGTATTCATGATGCACGCCTTGCATTTGCTCGAGGGAAAAGCAGTGATCCTGTGATTGCGCCCCTGCTTGATGAAGTGAACGATCATAAACAAGCGGCTGAAATCCTTTTGCAAGCGGAGAGGCAAATGGACGAAGCGGCGGTGTATACCATCCATGGTTTCTGCCAGCGTATGTTGACGCAAAATGCGTTTGAGTCTGGCAGTCGCTTTAACAACGAATTCGTGACTGATGAAAGTCATCTTAAGGCGCAAATTGTTGCCGATTACTGGCGACGTAATTTCTATCCGTTGCCGATCAATTTAGCCGGTGAAGTGCGCCGAATCTGGAATGCGCCATCTGACCTGCTCCATGATGTGGCTAATTATCTGACTGGCGCACCTTTGAGCTTATCTGTAGCGGCGATGAGCGGTAGCTTAGCGGATCTTCATCAGCAGAACTTAAAGCGTATTGATGAGTTAAAAGCGCTGTGGCGAGCGTCTCAAGATGACTTTTTTGCATTGATTAGCGACTCCGATGTTAACAAACGCAGCTACAGCAAGAAGTCTTTACCAACTTGGCTCGAAGCGGTCAATGTTTGGGCGGCAACAGAAACCACTGGTTATGACTACCCAGACAAATTGGAGAAATTTGCTCAAAGCACGCTTACAGACAAAACACCCAAAGGCAGCGCGCCGCAGCATCAAGTGTTTGCAGCGATAGAAGCATTTCTAGCGGCACCGATTAGCTTGAAAGCGCCGATTCTTGCCCATGCGATTGAGCATTGTCGCGAGATGCTTGCCAAAGCGAAACAGCAGAAGCAGTGGCTCTCTTTTGATGACTTGCTAACAAATTTGTCTGCTGCAATTGATAGTGATGATGCTGAGCTACTGGCTGAGCGAATTCGAACGCTCTATCCAGTTGCCATGATTGATGAGTTCCAAGATACCGACCCTCTGCAGTACAGTATTTTTAGCCGTATCTATTTGAACAACCCTGAGTGCGGCCTGTTTATGATCGGCGATCCTAAGCAGGCAATTTACGGTTTCCGTGGCGCAGACATTTTCACCTATATCAAAGCGCGTAATCAGGTTTCATCGCACTTCACTTTGGGCACTAACTGGCGTTCAAGTGCGGATATGGTCAGTGCGGTAAACCAGATTTTTCAGCGCCCTGCGAGCCCATTTATCTATGATAATGACATTCCGTTTTTACCGGTCGATTATAGCCCCAATGCTGAGCAGCGCATTTGGACTATCAATGGTCAAAAGCAACCAGCACTGACATATTGGCTGCAAGATGCCGAAGAGAAGCCGCTACCTAAAGGTGAATATTTGGAGGCAATGTCGCAAGCGACAGCGGATCAGATCCACACCATTCTTACAGCTGCGCAAAACCAGCAAGCGTACCTTGTTGACGGTAAAGGTCAGCATACGATTCAGGCCGGCGATATCGCGGTATTGGTTAGAACGGGTAACGAAGGTCGCATGGTCAAAGAGGCTTTGGCGAAACAGGGTATTGCCAGCGTTTACCTCTCCAACAGAGACAGTGTGTTTACTTCATTAGTGGCTCAAGACATTCAGCGTTTGTTGCAAGCGGTTTTGACCCCAGAGAATGACCGCGCGTTACGAGCGAGCTTAGCCTCAGAAATGTTCGCTCTAGATGCAGCGAGTTTAGACCAGCTCAATAACGATGAGAACGAGTGGGAAAACGCGATCAACGAGTTTAAAGAGTATCGCAAGCTTTGGACTCAACGTGGCGTACTGCCCATGCTTCGTAGCGTCATGAGTAAGCGACATATCGCAGAGCGTCTGCTTGAGGAAGAGGGCGGAGAGCGATCCCTAACTGATCTGATGCACATTGGTGAATTACTTCAGCAAGCAAGCCAAGAACTCGATAGTGACCACGGTTTGTTGCGTTGGTTAGCACAAGCGATCAGTGATGCGCAAAATGGCATAGGTGGTAGCGAAGATCAAATCCAACGCCTAGAGTCAGAGCGTAATTTGGTACAGATTGTTACTATCCACAAATCGAAAGGTTTGGAATACGATCTGGTCTTCTTACCGTTTGTGCTTAGCTACCGAGAAGCCAGTGAGGCCAAGTATTATGATGAGCAGCAAGACAAAACCATTTTAGATATCACAGGCCAAGATGCGTCACTCGCCCAAGCCGATAAAGAGCGCTTAGCCGAAGACTTACGTCTGATTTATGTTGCGCTGACACGTGCTGTTTATGGCTGTTTTGTCGGGGCTGCGCCGCTCAGAAATGGCCGCTCGACTAAAGAGCCGACAGGTGTTCATCACAGCGCTATGGGTTACTTACTACAAGATGGTAAAGAGGGCGGTATTAGCGATTTAACCACCGCGATTCAACAGCAGGTTGATGGGCTTGAAAGCGTATCGCTGTGTGATTTACCGCAGCAGCATGACAGTGTGTTCGTTACTCAACAGTTAAAGCAGCAAGAGCTTACCGCGAGTGAGCTGCAAAATACCATCGACCGAGATTGGCGCATTACCAGTTACTCAGGTCTGGTTAAGCAGGGCTCTCATCATAATTCTGATGCGTTTAACGATCTGATGCATCTCGATATCGACTCTTCTGATGAGCATGATGAAGAGGATCTGATCGAGCCAGAACAATCCATTTTTACCTTCCCGCGTGGTGCTCGCCCTGGTACTTTCCTTCATACCCTGTTTGAAGAGGTGGAGTTTACTGAGCCAAGCAGCAGTGAAGCCAACACAGAAGTAATCACTCGACTGCTCGATAGTGAGCAGTTAGACGCGAGTTGGTTACCTATTTTACAGCAGTTAATTGATACCGTATTAGCCACGCCACTAGATGGAAAGTCACTATTGCTCAATCAAAAAGGGCCAAGCCAACGCTTAGTTGAAATGGAGTTCTTGCTACCGATTGAGGTACTGACCGCGCCTGCATTGAATCGAATTATCCAGCGTCATGATCCTCTATCGGCTAAAGCAGGCGACTTAGGTTTCTATACGGTGCAAGGAATGCTCAAAGGTTTCATTGATTTAGTGTTCGAACATCACGGCAAATACTATGTTCTTGACTGGAAATCGAATCACCTCGGTGATGAGGTTGGCTTTTATCATGGTGAGGCACTCAAGTCAGCAATGGCTGATCATCGCTACGATTTGCAGTATCAGATTTATGCTTTAGCACTGCACAGATTCTTGCGCAGTCGAATCGCGGATTACGATTACCAACAGCACTTTGGTGGTGTTTATTACCTATTCCTCAGAGGGATGGATGGCAAAAGTGACCATGGTATTTTCGCAGCCAAACCAAGCTTAGAGTTTCTTACTGATATGGATAGGCTTATTGATGGACAAAGCGTCGATAGTAAGACTAATCAAGCTGGTCAGATGGAGTTACTGTAACCATGACAATTCTTGTTTCTTTACTTAAACAACTGGCGAATAAAGGGAATATCCGCCAACTTGATTACCAGTTCGCACGCTTTATTGCAGCTCAGTCCCAAGATGAGCTACTCGCTTTTATTGCTGGCGTTGTTAGTCATGAGCTTGGTAAGGGCAATATTTGCTTGCCATTGTTTGATTCACAAGGCCAGCCAGTCGACCTTGCGGCCAAGTTAGGACTGTACGGCGAATCAGCTTTAGAACTGAGCCAAACATTAGTAACAGTAGATTGGGTAGAGCTGCTTAACAACGCAAACTTAGTGGCGAAGAAAGAAGGACAAGCTTTACCGCTCGTTTTTGATGGTCAGCGACTCTATTTACATCGCTATTGGTACTATGAAGTGACACTGGCAGAGCGTCTAAATAGCTTTGGGTCACCTATGATCCTAAAGCTCGATGAAGTGCAAAAACTGTCTCAACTACTTGATCACTTATTTGCACGAAACTATCGCTATCTATTTGAAGAGATTAATAAATCTATCCAAGATGCTAGTGCTACACCTGTACTTCGTCAGCGTATGGTTTGCGACTACCTAGACGTCGTAGCAGAAGATAAACTGGATTGGCCTACCATAGACCAAAAGCTCCTAGCAGCGAAAAGTATCGAGCAGCTTTCTGTACTTGATGAGCTTGTGCCTTTGTCTGCGTGTGTCAACTGGCAGAAGGTCGCAGCAGCGGTGGCTCTGAGTAAAAAGTTTGCGGTGATTTCTGGTGGCCCAGGTACAGGTAAAACGACCACTGTGACCAAATTACTTGCGGCACTTATCGAACAAGCACATAGCTCAGGCGATCAGAGTGAGCACGCACAAACGCCAACCATTAAACTCGTCGCGCCAACGGGCAAAGCGGCAGCGCGATTGACCGAGTCGATCGGTAAAGCGGTGGCAGCATTGCCAGTCGCACCAGAACTCAAACAGGCTATTCCAACTGAAGCCAGCACAATACATAGATTGCTTGGTGCTTTACCCAGCAGTGCCGAGTTTCGTCACAATAGAGACAATCCATTGCATCTTGATATGCTGGTAGTTGATGAGGCGTCAATGGTTGATCTGCCGATGATGTACAAGTTGATTGATGCACTGCCTAAGCATGCTCGATTGATCTTATTAGGTGATAAAGACCAGTTGGCCTCGGTAGAGGCCGGAGCCGTGTTGGGTGATATCTGTTCGTTCAGTCAATTTGGTTTCAGTCACGGCCAGGCGGCTCAAATTGCTCGCTTAACCGGTTATGAAACGCTAGCTCACAGCGCAAACGGCCTGGTTTCTGTAGCCGATAGCCTATGTATGCTAAAAAAGAGCTATCGTTTTGATGCTCGTTCAGGTATCGGTCAACTAGCGCAGGCGATTAATGCCGGTTCTGCTCAGAAGGTAGATTGGGTTTGGCAGAGAGACTTCTCTGATATCGCTAAGTTTCCCATTGATAGTCAACACTATAATCAGATGGTGCAAACTTTAGTGGCTGAGTATGGTGATTACTTAAAACGAATTGAAACGCCGCAACTGGACTCTGTAACCAATGAACTGGAAACGATGCCACAAAGAGCTAAAGCTGTACTGGAACAGTTTGCCCGTTGTCGACTGTTGTGTGCAATTCGAGAGGGTGACTTCGGTGTTACAGGGCTTAACCAGCGGATTGAACGTGCACTAGCGGCGCGCAACTTAATTCAGACCCAGGATGAGCTTTGGTATCACGGCAGGCCAGTGATGGTATCGAGAAATGATCACGCGCTTGGATTGTATAACGGTGACATCGGTATTTGTATGCTGGACGATTCGGGTAGTGAGCCTAGACTTAAGGTCTTTTTTGAACTCCCTGATGGCAGTGTTAAGTCGGTATTGCCAAGTCGAGTGCCAGAACATGAAACTGCGTATGCAATGACGATTCATAAATCTCAAGGTAGTGAGTTTGAACATACCTTGATGATCTTACCGCCAGAGTTTACGCCAATTTTGACTCGAGAACTTATTTACACTGGGGTTACGCGTGCTAAGAAACGTTTGAGTCTATTTGTCGACGAAAAGGTAATGAAGCGAGGCATTAAAGTTCGAACAGAGCGAGCGAGTGGATTGATTGAGAGGTTGCAGAACATCTGATAACCGTCCGTGGTTACCACAAATGGTGATTAAATTGCTTTTGAGAAAGAGATACTGCGGATGCGGTATTTTCTCTGATAGTTCAAAATGAACGCTTTTAAGCCTTCTGTAACAGGAAATACGCAGTGAACATCTAAATCTTCAAGAAGTTCGTTGTCTGCCATATCCCAAAAACTCTGCACAGAATTACAGATGATTTTTTTCATTGATAGTTTGCTCTTAGTGACGTAGTTAGTTACTTCAAGCAATCCTTGCGACTCAACTTTGCTAAAAGTTAAGTGGGGAAGTGAATCCTGTCTTCCTCCCTACTGTGTAGGGAGGCGAAATATTAACCAATCCTGTGTGGCAAATAAAGCAATTTGTCGTCGGAATTGACTGAAAAATTGATAAATATAACCAATACAATAGGTTAGAGTAAAAGTGCTAAAATCTTCGACTTTCGTTGATAGTTGTATAAGTTCTGCTTCTGTGAGGGCAGGAAATCAACCCCCATTTCATGGAAGCCTTGCTCTCTAAACCAGTGAAGACTGTGGGTCGTTAACACGAAGATATGTTCAATCCCTTGCGCCTTGGACTGTAAGCGCATGTGATTGAGTAGCAATAAACCACGGTTGCCATCTCGATATTCAGGATGGATTGCTACGCACGCCATCTCGGCCATCTTCTCTTCGGGGTAAGGATACAGCGCAGCGCAGCCAATAATTAAGCCATCTTTCTCAATGATGGTGAACTGGTGAAGTTCCTGCTCTAACTGCTCACGAGATCGACGAACCAAGATCCCTTGCTCTTCTAGTGGTTGAATCAAATCCAAAATACCACCGATATCATCAATATCCGCAACGCGCACTTGCTCGGCACTCGCTTTTACTACTTGAGTACCAATACCGTCGAGAGAGAAAAGTTCTTGAATCAAGGCTCCGTCTTCTTTGTAACTGACTAAGTGACTACGAGGAACGCCTGCTCGACAAGCTGCCGTAGCTGCGCGTAAAAATCGTAGCGTCCCAGAAGAGTTATCGCTACCTTTTACGCTGTCCGTCTCAAGGCTGGACAAAATTCTCTCAGCATCTTTGGGGAACAGTTCTGCTGCGACATCACCATTTTCATCGATAATACCCTGTTCGGAACAGAAACCGATGAGCTTATCGGCATTTAATTTTATCGCGACTTGGGTCGCCACTTCTTCTGAAAGAAGGTTAAACGACTCCCCCGTTACTGAGCCAGCAATGGGACCAAGCAGGACAATAGAGCCTTGTTCCAACATACGGTTGATACCCTCGGCATCAACTCGTCTCACTCGACCACTGTGACAATAGTCGATGCCATCATCCACACCTAGTGGCTGAGAGGTGATGAAATTGCCGCTGACGACGTTCAATTGAGTTCCGGCCATAGGGGTATTACTCAGGCTCATAGAAAGCTGAGCAGTAATGGTGAGTTGTAGTTGTCCTGCGGCCTGCATTACGTAACTGAGAGAGTTCTCGTCGGTAACACGAACTCCTTTGTGATAAGGGGTATCGTACTGATTTTGCTCAAGAAGGTTATTAATTTGTGGACGCGCTCCATGAACGAGAACAATTTTAACCCCTAGGCTATGCAGTAGAGCCAGATCACTGATAATATTCGAAAAATTGGAGTCAGCCACGGCTTCACCACCGAGCATGATGACCATGGTTTTATCTCGGTGAGCGTTAACGTAAGGGGCGGACTGCCTAAACCCTTTAACTAGCGCGGTACTTCGAATTTTCACAACATTTTCCGTGATTGAATTAATATACAGAGATATTGCAATTTTATTCTTATTGCGGCAAGCGTTTTTTGTGTTTGGATTGGGTGTTTTTCGCAAATGATTCGTAGCGAATGGTTTCACTTAATTGAATAGTATAGCGGCTGTCTTTGCTGGCATTCGCGGGAAATCTATTTTTGGTTAACACTTAGTAAGTAAACATCTGCACTACAGTGGTGATAAAGAAAGTGAACGACGTAAGTAGAAGCAAAAAGATCTTTGAGCGTGTGGTGCTAATCGGAGCGGTTATCGCGGCTATTTGTGCAGTGTTGATGGCAAATAGCTTATACAGTATCTATTTAGAGAAAACCTACCCTAAGTCAGAGCTTTATGGCACTTGGGTTGAGCAGAATGTGGCCTCATATGCTGCAGATGAATTTGTGCTCAGTCCGTCAGGCGTTTCTATTGACGGTGGTGTAGTCGATACCAAGTATCGCTGGAATGGGGTCCACTTGGAGTATCGGCTTGGAGATAAAGAGCGTAAGTTCAAGGCACTTAATGAGCAGTTTACGGAGTTGCAGTTGATCTCAGAACCGAGCTACCAGCCAATTTATCGTTTGTCGAATAAGTGAAAAATAACATTCGTTAACACTACTGGATTGCCAATTATTGGTAAGTTTGTCATCCTCTTAGCATCGCTTGAAAGGGAACAATCCTGTGCTCAAAAAATATCTTCCACTACTGGCCGCCAGCGTGATGTTTGGCTGTGCTCAACCAACCGACCGTGCTCAACAATATGTTGATGAAGAATTCAATTCTATTTTGAATAAATCTGCAGTTGTAGAGTCAACAAAACCACGTGATTTCACTGAATTTCATCGTCAGGCGGAACAAGTGGTGTTTAACTCGCCTTCAATGGCAAGAATCTATCAGCCGTTATACACCAAGCTAAATGAGTGGGTGCTGCAAAGCGGTGAACCTCGTGATTTAGCGAGTTTCGGTATTCAGGCGGCCCAATTGGGCGGTGGTGACAAACAAGGTAACGTGCTTTTTACGGGATACTTTTCCCCTGTAATGGAGCTGCGTCACGAGCCAAACGAGAAATTCAAATATCCAGTATATGCTAAGCCTGAGTGTGAGAGTGACTGCCCGACTCGAGCTCAAATTTACGCAGGAGCACTAGAAGGTAAGGGGCTAGAGCTTGGCTATGCGCCGAATATGATTGACCCATTCTTGATGGAAGTACAGGGCAGTGGCTTCGTTCACTTTGAAGATGACGACACGCTAGAGTACTTCGCTTATGGCGGTAAGAACAACAAGGCCTACGTCAGTATTGGTAGGGTATTGATCGAGCGTGACTTAGTGCCGCGTGAAAAAATGTCAATGAAGGCGATAAAGGATTGGGTGCTAGAAAACGACGAAGCAACGGTACGTGAGCTGCTAGAGCAGAACCCTTCGTATGTGTTCTTTGAGCCGCGTGCTGATGCGCCAGTTACGGGATCGGCGGGTATTCCTCTGCTACCAATGGCATCTGTCGCCGGGGATCGTTCAATCTTCCCTATGGGTACACCGATATTAGCGGAAGTCCCATTGCTTAATCCGGATGGAACTTGGAGTGGCGCACATCAACTGCGCTTACTGATTGTATTAGATACCGGCGGTGCGGTGAAACAGAACCACCTCGACCTTTATCATGGCATGGGGCCAAGAGCGGGCACTGAAGCGGGTCATTACAAACACTTTGGTCGTGTGTGGAAGTTGGGGCTTGAGGGGAGTGCGACACAAGCACCTTGGGCATTGCCACCAGAAAAGCTACAATAGCTTCTCATCTAGACTTTTTACTAAAGAGTGCGTATAAATCGCACTCTTTGTTTTTGTACCAAGCGGAAAACCAACATGCGTGAACTCGAAACTCCAGCTTCTGATAGTTACAACCAACGTTTTGGTGGCACACGCCGTCTTTACGGTAATAGTGAAGTCGAGATTCTGCGTGCAGCGCATGTGTGCGTGATTGGCATTGGCGGTGTAGGTTCATGGGCGGTTGAAGCTCTGGCAAGAACGGGCATCGGCGAGTTAACGCTTATTGATATGGATGACGTGTGTGTGACTAACATTAACCGTCAGATTCATGCTATGTCGGGCAGCGTAGGTCAGAGCAAAATCGAAGTGATGGCGGAAAGAGTTAAGCTGATTAACCCAGAGTGTAAGGTCAATTTAATTGATGACTTTATTACTCCAGATAACCAGCATGAGTACCTAAGCAAAGAGTACGATTATGTGTTGGACGCAATTGATAGCGTTAAAGCCAAAGCGTCGCTACTTGCATACTGCCGCAGTAACAAAATCAAAGTCATTACCACAGGTGGTGCAGGTGGTCAGGTTGACCCGACTCAGATTAAAGTCGCGGATTTAACCAAGACGATTCAAGATCCGCTCGCGAAAAAGATCAAAGATACACTGCGTCGTCACCATAATTTCCCAACCAATCCTGCGCGTAAATTTGGCATTGAGTGTGTATTCTCAACCGAGCAATTGAAGTACCCTCAGCCAGACGGCAGTGTGTGTGGCGTCAAGTCAACCGCGGAAGGTCCGAAGCGTATGGATTGTGCCAGCGGGTTTGGCGCAGCGACTGTTGTCACCGCCTCATTTGGTTTTGTGGCTGTTTCGCGCATTGTTGAAAAGTTGATTCAAAAATACAGACCCTAAGCTTGGAGAGCAGTATGTCATCTTTCCCTCAATCTCCTTTTGGAACTGAAATAACCGTGCAACACATTGCTGAGATCATGCAAGGCTTTAAAGGCTGGGAAGACCGCTACCGTCAGGTGATTCAATGGGGTAAAAAACTGCCTCAAATGCCGGATGAGTTGAAGTCTGAGCAAGTGACTGTGGCTGGTTGTGAAAGCACGGTATGGTTGGTGAGTGAAAACATCGACGGCAATTGGCACTTTTGCGCAGATTCAGATGCGCGTATTGTGCGTGGCTTGATTGCACTCGTGATGGCAGCCTACGATGGCAAATCATCTCAAGAGATTCAATCTTTTGATATCGATGCTTATTTTCAGCAGCTTGGTTTGATTGCTCACTTAAGCCCATCTCGAGGCAATGGCTTGAAAGCGATTGTCGAACAGATTAAGCAAACTGCTACTGAATAGATTTGAGAGTAGATTTCGCCACTTCCTAGAGTGAAGAGTGAGTCGAATTGGCAGTCTTCCCAATATCTTTATCCCCTAGCATTTCTATTGTTTAATAAATAACCGTTTTGTTATTAATGCCTTGGTAAATACAGGGCTTTATAGGTCTTGTTGTCACTGCATAAAGGCTGTACAATTCGCGCCCTTAATTAATGTTTCCGTCGCTTGAGAGGCCACATGACCACTGAAAAAATCAATCTACTCGACTTTGATCGCCAAGGATTGCGTAAGCTTTTTGCCGATGAGTTAGGTGAGAAAGCGTTCCGTGCCGACCAAGTAATGAAGTGGATTTATCATTTCGGTGTCGATAACTTCGATAACATGACCAACATTAATAAGAAGCTACGTGAAAAACTGCAGCATCGTTGCGAAATTAAAGCACCGACCGTTGCTGAAGCTCAGCACTCTTCAGATGGTACCATTAAGTGGGCGATGAAGGTGGGTGACCAAGATGTAGAAACGGTTTACATCCCAGAAGATGACCGTGCAACACTGTGTGTGTCTTCACAGGTAGGTTGTGCTCTTGAATGTAAATTCTGCTCAACAGCTCAGCAAGGTTTTAACCGTAACCTGAAAGTATCTGAAATTATTGGCCAGGTGTGGCGCGCTGCACGCGAAATCGGTTTAGAAAAAGAGACGGGACGTCGTCCAATTACCAACGTTGTAATGATGGGCATGGGCGAGCCTCTACTCAACATGAAGAACCTCATTCCGGCACTTGAGATTATGCTTGATGACCTTGGTTTCGGTTTGTCGAAGCGCCGAGTGACAGTTTCGACTTCTGGTGTTGTTTCTGGTCTTGACCAAATGACAGGCAATATTGATGTTGCGTTAGCTATTTCACTGCATGCACCGAACGACAAGTTGCGCAGCGAGATTATGCCAATCAACGATCGTTGGGATATCGAAGATTTTCTCGCGTCGGTACGCCGTTATATTCAGTCCTCTAACGCGAACCGTGGCAAAGTAACAGTCGAGTATGTTCTGCTTGATCATGTTAATGACGATATGGATCATGCCCGTGAGCTCGCCGAGCTATTAAAAGACACGCCTTGTAAGATTAACTTGATTCCGTTCAACCCATACCCGGGCTCACCATACAAGAAGCCAAGTAATTCACGAATTGACCGTTTCCAAAAAACACTGATGCAGTACGAGCATACTGTTACGGTACGCAAAACTCGTGGTGATGATATTGATGCCGCGTGTGGTCAGTTGGTCGGTGACGTTATCGATCGTACTAAGCGTACGGCGATGATTAAAGCCGCAAAAGGTGAGAGCATCGAGGTGAAGGCTGTTTCATAACTCGCGTCGAAAAATTTCGAAGCCAGAGCTCTGCTCTGGCTTTTTTGTTACATCTGGTAGCGATCTGGCTGTCAAAATAACGAAAAACCTTGAGCTGCTTGTAAATTATGAGTTTTGTTGGTGTTGTTTCATCTATGATATCTATTAGAATTAAAGATTAGCGCTTTCGAGGTATTCTCCTCTGTATTTTGAGTGGAGCGCTAAATCTGACTCGTTAAGGGGTAATCCCCAACAAATTTCACCGTAGGCTGCATAGCACGCAAATAATCATTAATAATAAAGCGGCGATCTGGCTGAGCTGTACCAGAATAGAGACATTTAACCATTATGACTGCAGAACAACATCTTCAAACAAACGACGACAATGTAGAACAAGTAGAAAAAACAGAAAAAGTCGATGCGGGTACACTGTTAAAAAATAAACGCGAATCTCTTGGTCTGAGTCAAAAGCAAATTGCGGATCGTTTACGTTTACGCCTCTCTATTATCGAGAACATTGAAAGTAATAATTTCTCTTCGGATCAAGTTGCGACGTTTACGCGTGGTTACTTACGCTCATACGCTCGTGCGGTTGGTCTTGATGAAACTGCTGTACTATGCGCCCTCGATGGTTGTGAAGAGACGCAGCAAGAAGAGCAAGAGATGAAAAGCTTCTCGCATCAAACGAAGCGCGAAGCTCACGATAGCCGCATTATGACTTTGACGTTAGGTATTGTTATCGTCGTACTCGGTATTTCATCTGTTTGGTGGTGGCAAAACCAAGAAAAAAGTATCGATGCGCTGACGACGGAAACCGAGCAAGAGCAAAAGTTAGAACAGTATCAGGCTGAGCCTGAGCTTGATTTCACCACGCTTGCAGAGCCTGAAGCGGCGTCTATCTCTAGTGAAGATAGCATTTCAACTGAGGAATCTATGGTTGAAGAGCCAGTGGCATCGGTTGTAGTGCAAGAGCCTAGCATCGATAAATCGGCACAGACTGAAATCATCGCCCAACCACAGAGCACACAATCAGAACCTGAGAGTGTTTCCGCAGTCGAAGTTGAAGCAGAGCCTGCTTCGATTGCTGAAGTGACTGAGACAACAACAGCGTCACAAACTGATGCGGTAGCTAATCTATTAGTGATGTCATTTAGGGATGATTGCTGGATTCAAGTAAAAGACGCCTCTGGAAAAACCCTTTCTACAGGGGTGAAAAAAGCTGGTCAGAGCCTTAATTTAAGCGGCAGTTTACCTTACAGTGTCATTTTAGGTGCACCTGAAAACGTTTCAATGACATTAGCGAGTGAACCTGTCGACCTTTCTGGGTATACTTCAGGCAAAGTAGCAAGATTCAACTTACCTTAAAAAAATACTATGCAATACGAATCTCCTATCAAACGTCGCCCATCGACTCGTATCTATGTGGGCGACGTACCTATTGGTGACGGCGCACCGATTGCTGTGCAGTCAATGACCAATACAAGAACAACAGACGTTGAAGCGACTGTTGCTCAAATTAAATCACTGGAAAATGTTGGTGCTGACATCGTTCGCGTATCTGTACCGACTATGGACGCCGCAGAAGCGTTTAAACAGATCAAACAGCAAGTAAATATCCCTCTGGTTGCGGATATTCATTTTGATTACCGTATCGCGCTTAAAGTGGCTGAGTATGGTGTGGACTGTTTACGTATTAACCCGGGCAACATTGGTAATGAAGAGCGAATCCGTGCAGTTGTTGACTGCGCGCGCGATAAAAACATTCCAATCCGCATCGGTGTTAACGGTGGTTCTTTAGAAAAAGACATCCAGATGAAGTATGGCGAGCCAACTCCTGAGGCGTTGGTGGAGTCGGCGATGCGTCATGTGGATATTCTTGATCGTCTTAACTTTGATCAATTCAAAGTGAGTGTGAAGGCATCGGATGTATTCCTTGCGGTTGACTCATACCGACTGTTGGCACAGAAGATCGACCAACCTCTTCACTTAGGCATCACTGAAGCAGGTGGCGCACGTGCTGGCGCGGTAAAATCGTCAGTCGGTCTAGGTATGCTGCTAGCAGAAGGCATCGGCGATACTTTGCGTATCTCCCTTGCAGCGGATCCGGTAGAAGAGATCAAAGTCGGTTTTGATATCTTGAAATCTTTACGTATTCGTTCACGCGGTATTAACTTTATTGCTTGTCCGAGTTGTTCGCGACAAGAGTTTGATGTGATCGGTACAGTAAACGCACTTGAACAGCGTTTGGAAGACGTCATTACCCCAATGGATGTCTCTATCATTGGTTGTGTGGTAAACGGTCCGGGTGAAGCAGAAGTGTCTCACTTAGGTCTAGCAGGAAGCAACAAGAAGAGCGCGTTTTACGAAGACGGTAAACGTCAGAAAGAGCGTTTCGACAATAATGATCTTGTCGACCAGCTAGAAGCGAAAATTCGTGCGAAAGCCTCAACGTTAGATCAAGCAAATCGCATCGACGTTAAAGTAAAAGATTAATCTCAACGTAACCTAAATTACGGTAACCATTTACGGTAAAGAACTGTGGCAAAGAAAATCCAAGCAATTCGAGGCATGAACGACTGCCTTCCGACTCAATCACCACTGTGGCAAAAGCTAGAGAACACAGTGAAGAACGTAATCAGCGCATACGGTTATAACGAAGTGCGCATGCCAATCGTTGAGATGACTCATCTATTCAGCCGTGCTATCGGTGAAGTGACTGACGTTGTTGAAAAAGAGATGTACACCTTTGAAGATCGCAATGGCGATAGCCTAACTTTGCGTCCAGAAGGTACAGCGGGCTGCGTTCGTTCTTGTATAGAGAACAGCCTTATCAATCGTGATGAACAGCGCCTGTGGTACATGGGTCCGATGTTCCGTCACGAGCGTCCACAAAAAGGTCGTTACCGTCAATTCCATCAGTGTGGTGTTGAGGTGTTTGGTCTAGACGGTCCAGATGTTGACGCAGAACTTATCATGATGACTGCACGTCTTTGGCGTGAGCTAGGCATCGACAAGCATGTACGTCTTGAGCTGAACTCAATCGGTTCATTGGAAGATCGTGCTAACTACCGTACAGCACTGATCGCTTTCCTAGAGCAGCATATTGATGTTCTTGACGATGACTGTAAACGTCGTATGCACACTAACCCACTGCGCGTACTGGACACGAAAAATCCAGACGTACAGGCAATCCTAGGTGATGCACCTCGCCTATCTGACTATTTAGGTGAAGAATCCAAGCAACATTTTGCTGGATTGTGTGAACTTCTTGACGCGGCAGGTATCGAATACACAGTTAACGAGCGTTTAGTTCGCGGTTTGGACTACTACAACCGCACGGTATTTGAGTGGATTACCGAGAGTCTTGGTGCACAAGGTACTGTGTGTGGTGGTGGTCGCTACGACGGTCTGGTGGAACAGCTAGGCGGTAAAGCAACACCTGCAGTGGGCTTTGCTATGGGGCTTGAGCGCTTGGTTCTAATGCTAGAAACTCTAGAGCTAACTGAAGTTCGTCGCAGCGTTGATGTATACATGGTGACGGCCGGTGAAGGTACAATGCTAGCAGGTATGAAACTTGCTGAATCACTACGTGAACAGGTAGCTGGTTTGCGTGTTATGAGTCACTTTGGTGGTGGTAACTTCAAGAAGCAGTTTAAGCGCGCAGATAAAGTAGGCGCTGCTGTGGCATTGGTTCTTGGTGAAAACGAAGTTGCTGACAACACCGTGGTCGTAAAAGATTTGATTGGCGGAACTCAAGAGACGATGAGCCAAGCAGATGTCATCACTAAGCTAGCAGAGCTCGTATAATATTAATGATTTTTTGAGTGGCAGTTTCGGCTGCCGCTTTTGATGTAAGAGGACAGGAAGTGGAACTCTACGATACTGAAGAACAACAAGTAGAAGCCATCAAAGATTGGTGGAAAGAGAACGGCAAAGCAGTGATTCTAGGCGCTGTCGTTGGTTTAGGTGGTCTATTCGGTTGGCGCTACTACCAAGATTCTGTAACAGCAGCTCAAGAAGCCGCTTCAGAAAGCTACACTAAAGCGGTACAAGCGCTTGCTGAAAAAGGTGCTTCTGCTGAAGGTGACATCCAAGCCTTTATTGATGCAAACAAAGAGACAGAATACTCGGTTCTTGCTGCGTTACAACTCGCGAAAGTACAAGTTGAAGCAGGCAACCTAGACGAAGCGCTTGCTCAGTTAGAGTGGGCGAAATCAGCGACTAAAGATGCTGCAGTGTCAGCGGTACTTGATTATCGTTTAGCTCGTCTAAAAGCTCAGCAAGGAGAGTTTGACGCCGCAGTAGCGCAGCTAGCAAACATTGCTGATGAAAGCTGGGCGGGGCGCGTTGCTGAATTAAAAGGTGACATCCTTCTACGTAAAGGCGATTCAGCGGCAGCTTACACAGCTTATACTGAAGCGCAGCAGTCAGGTGATGCAAGCCAGACGCTACAAATGAAACTGGATGATCTAGCCAAGTAAGGGCGTCGCATGAAGAATATGCTTAAAAAAGCACTCACTACCGCGATGTTCGTTGGTGTACTTGCTGGTTGTGCTAGCGAGGAAGATACGATCATTATGGCGCCTGTCCCTCAGGTAGATAGTGAGTTTACGCCTACTACTCAATGGACAGCGTCGATTGGTAAAGGTGTCGACCAATATTATTCGAAGCTAACGCCTGCATATGCTTACGGTAAAGTCTTTGTTGCGAGCCGCGATGGTCTAGTCAAAGCGCTTGATCCAGAAAATGGCAAACAGCTTTGGCAAACTGAAGTGCCTTCTGATGTTTCTGCTCGTCTGGCAGGCGGCATTACGCCAGGTTATAGCCAACTCTTTATTGGCAGTGAAAACGGCCGTGTATTGGCCATTGATGAAGAGACTGGCAAGATTAACTGGCAAGTCGATGTTGGTGGTGAAGTGTTAACTGCGCCAGCGACTGACAACAACTATGTTATCGTTCACACCAACAGGGGTATCTTAGTCGCACTTGACCAAGAGACAGGTGAAACCAAATGGAGCATCAGCACTGAAGTTCCAAACCTGACTCTGCGTGGTAATAGTACTCCTGTCACGTCTTCGGGTGGCGTCTTCTGGGGGACCGCGAACGGTCGTTTGGCTGCCGCTATTGTTCAACGTGGGCAGTTGATTTGGCAGCAAGCGATTGGCATGCCGCAAGGAGCCACTGAGATTGATCGCCTTGTTGATGTCGATGCCGCGCCGCTTATCCTAGGAAGCTCACTTTATGTTGTTGGTTACAATGGCCAACTTACCTCGATTGACCTTCGTTCCGGCAATGCTGCGTGGAAGCGTAACTACTCTTCTGCGACAGACTTAGCCAGTGACGGTCGTCGCTTGTTTGTTGTGACTGAACAGGATCACCTAGTTGCGGTCGATGCACGTAGCGGCACAGAGCTGTGGAGCAATGACCAACTAGAGTATCGCCTGCTGACGGCACCTGTAGTCCTTGATGATTATCTTGTTGTAGGCGATAGCGAAGGCTACCTGTACTGGATTGATCGCATTGGTGGCGAGATTGTCTCTATGCAGCAAGTGAACAGTAGTGGGTTTGCTGTTGGTCCGATTGCAGTACCGGGTGGCTATGTTCAAGTGACTCGCAATGGCGATGTAAAGAAACAGACGATCAACAAATAATTGTGTGATATGATTCACATTCGGCTCCTAGCTGGTAACAGTTGGGAGCCGTTTGTTTGTTTTGGAACCGAGTGTGGTTATAGGTAATGGCGTGAACTCTACCGAGTTGTTACCTATAACTACATATAGAAAAGAATATCGTAGAGGTTGTTATGGTACCTGTTGTTGCTCTAGTAGGGCGTCCGAACGTTGGTAAATCAACGTTGTTTAACCGATTGACTCGCACTCGTGACGCATTGGTTGCGGATTTTCCTGGCTTAACTCGTGACCGTAAATATGGCCAAGCCAAGCTTGGTGATCATGAATTTATCGTGATTGATACTGGTGGTATCGATGGCACAGAAGAAGGTGTTGAGACCAAAATGGCTGAGCAGTCGCTAGCAGCGATTGACGAAGCTGACGTTGTGTTATTTATGGTGGATGGTCGTGCTGGACTGACGCCTTCAGATATCGCTATCTCGAATCACCTACGTAAAATTGAAAAGCCTTCAATGCTTGTTGTGAACAAGGTCGATGGTATTGATGCTGACGCAGCATCTGCAGATTTCTGGCAGCTTGGTGTTGAAAACATGTACCAAATCGCAGCGGCTCACGGTCGTGGTGTTGGTGCATTGATCGATCGCGCACTGAACCCGTTTGCTGAAAAAATGGAACAAGAAGCGCGTGGCGAGATCGAAGATTTGACCGATTTGGTCGACGAAGAAGAAGAGAAACTCGATTACACTGAAGAAGAAGCTGAAGAAGAGTTTAAGCGCCTACAAGATCAACCGATCAAGCTGGCAATTATCGGTCGTCCGAATGTCGGCAAATCAACGTTAACTAACCGTATTTTAGGTGAAGAGCGTGTGGTTGTTTATGATATGCCAGGCACGACTCGTGACTCCATCTACATCCCAATGGAGCGTGATGGCCGTGAGTACGTTCTGATTGATACAGCAGGTGTGCGTCGTCGTAAACGTATTAACGAAACCGTTGAGAAGTTCTCGGTTGTTAAAACGCTTAAAGCGGTAGAAGACGCCAACGTTGTTCTATTGGTTATTGATGCGCGTGAAAACATCTCAGACCAAGACCTAAGCTTACTTGGTTTTGCTCTTAACGCGGGTCGCTCAATTGTTATTGCAGTGAACAAGTGGGATGGTCTAGATATGGACGTGAAAGAGCACGTTAAGAAAGAGCTTGATCGTCGTCTAGGTTTCGTTGACTTTGCCCGTATTCACTTTATTTCAGCATTACACGGCACCGGTGTTGGTCACTTATTTGAATCGGTTCAAGAGGCTTACAAGTCGGCAACGACACGTGTCGGTACGTCAGTTCTGACCCGTATCATGAAAATGGCAACCGATGATCACCAGCCACCACTTGTTCGCGGTCGTCGTGTTAAACTCAAGTACGCGCACGCAGGTGGTTATAACCCACCAATCGTTGTGATTCACGGTAACCAGGTCAATGAACTACCAGATTCGTACAAACGCTATCTGATGAACTACTACCGTAAGTCGTTGGAAATCATGGGTACACCAATTCGTATTCAGTTCCAAAGCAGCGATAACCCATTTGAGGGTAAATCAAATAAAATGACCATGTCTCAAGAGCGTAAACGTAAACGCTTGATGAGCATGATGAAAAATCGTAAGAAGTAGCATTTCTTAGCCAACTAAGAAACATCGATTGAGATAAAAGCGCCCAGTTACCGCGGCGCTTTTTTTATACTGGAAGAATGAGCAAGTGAAGATCACCCCAACAATTACGCAGTTTTGCCACCAAACTTGGCAGCTTGATGCGACCGTTCAATACACAAAGGTCGCTAGCGACTACTTGTATCTTGTTACAGATGTGACACCATTTCACCCTGTTAGCCATATTTGGCCAGATCACCCGGCAGATAAAGGCACTATTAATGGACAAGATGTATTGGACTGCCAAGTCGGGGCGATAGAGCTGGCGAGTGGGGAGCTCTATGTCGGTAGTGACATTCCTGTAAAACGTGATGAGCCGGGCTGGGCGTTTGTAGTTGTTCACTTCATGGCAGTAGATTGTTCAGGCTTGGATCTTGGTCAGCAGGTGAGTGTAAGTGTCGATAAAGCACATCAGCAAGCATTAAGCCGTGGTCATAGTGCAGGCCATCTCGCTTTCCTCGCGTTAAATAAGGTACTGACAGAGAAGGGCTACTGGCGTAAAGATGCCGATCGTAAAGATCCTCACGGCAACTATGACTTTAATAGCTATGCTCAAGTGACGAGCTTTGTTACTCCCGACAAGTGCCTCGATACCTATCGTTTAGGCAAAACGCTGCGTAAACGCGGCTTAAATAGTGCAGACATGCTAGCGAATCTGGCGCAAATCGAATCCGAGGTAAACCAACAGTTGATCCAATGGCTGATGCTTAAATCAGAGGTTATTGTTGAGTGTAAAGGGCAAGCGTTAACCGATTCGCGTTACTGGCAGTGTGATTTGCAAGAGGGCGAAATTGCGGTGATTCCATGTGGTGGGACGCACATAAGTTCATTAGGCGCCTATCGAGCTATTGAGGTCACTTTAAGCCAAATCGATGAGCAGAATATTGAAATGGATACCATAGCCATCGGGATTTAGCTAAGGATGTAGAAAGCCCGTAGCAATTTGCTACGGGCTATTGTCGGCTATTTTTGTTGCTTTGTGGTTACCACAATCCGAGTAGTTTCCACCATGCACCGCCGATAATCACGAAAACAGGTATTACAATCAGTGAGAATACAAAGCCAATTTTCCACCAGTTTTTCAGGCTTAAGAATCCAGCACCAAATAGTATAGGCGCTGGCCCCGAAGAGTAGTGTGTCGTTGACATGTACAGGTTGCTAAAAATACCCAAAACGATCGCTGCTAGCATTGGTGGCGCACCTGCGGCAATGGCAATCGCGAGGAAAGCCGAGTACATCGCACTGATATGTGCCATAGCACTGGCCATTAAGTAGTGACTGTAGTAGTAAACGAGAAGCAAGATCACTAGCGTTGCGCCCCACTCATAGCCTGATAGAGAAGAGCCAATAACTTCACCAAACCAAGCAATAAACCCAAGTTTGTTTAATTGAGCTGCCATCATCACCAGAACAGCAAACCAAGTAATGGTATGCCAAGCTTCTTTTTCTTGTAACACTGCGTCCCAGCTAATAGTGCGGGTAATTAATAAGAACACTAAACCTAGTAACGCTGTCACCGTAGAGTGAATGCCCAAGGTTGGGCCAAGAACCCAGAGGCTAACCATGCCAATGAAGGTAATGCACACCATCCACTCATCGCGTGTCATCGTGCCCATCTCTTTTAATTTCTCACGAGCGATCAAGCGCATTTCTGGTGTTTTCTTTAACTCGGGAGGAAAGACGTAATACATCACCAACGGAATGAGAAACAGGCAGATGATGCCAGGAACGATGGCTGCCGCCGCCCATCCTGCCCAAGTGATTTCAACGCCTTGTTCTTTTGCAAAGTTTGCCGCGAGTGGGTTACCTGCCATTGAGGTTAAGAACATTGCACAAGTGATAGCGTTACATTGGAAGATACATTGAACGAGAAAAGCACCGATCTTATTTTCAGTTCCTTTTTCTGGATCTGAATCATAGGCATTCGCTACGGATCTAAATAGTGGGGAGATAATACCTCCACAACGAGCTGTTGTACTGGGTGTTGCTGGAGCAAACAATAAATCGGTTAACACTAATCCGTAAGCGAGACCCAAAGAGTTGTGTCCGAGCTTGGTTATAAACCAATAACCGACTCGGCGTCCGAATCCTGTACTAATAAAGCCGCGTGAGATAAAAAACGCTGCCGCTATCATCCAAATTGTTGGATGGGCGAACCCTGTCAGTGCCGTTCGAATTGGAAGTACATCGAGTAAGGTTGCTGCCGTCAGCCCCATTAAAGCCATTGCCCCAAGAGGAAGCGGGGCGATGATCAAGCTGAGAACAGTTACGACAAAAATAGTCATCATTTGCCATGCTTGTTCACTGAGTCCTTCTGGTGATGGGCTGAACCAGATGAGTGTCCCTATGACTGCGAGTAATAACAGCCGAATGTTGCTTGAAGTTAGCATACCTTCCTCCTTTGATTTTTGGTTAACATAGCGAGTGAGAGGAAGTGAAAAGCTGTTCTAAATCAAAACCTTTAGGTGTGAATTGCATTGAAATGCCACTCTTCAATCCAGCGCAAAATACCGATGAAAATTGATTGAGATAAGTGCAATTAAATTAATTAAAGCAATAAATTCCATTGGTGCGATCTGTTTCAATTAAGGGATGATTAACGCTGAAGTTGCTGAAACAACCACGTATTCTTAGACCATTTCACTAGTGATGATTGCGCCATGGCTACTCGAATCTTTCCACAATCTTTTACCATGCAGTTAACCTTGCTTCTTTGTGCTGTTTTATCGTTAGGGTCGCTCGGGTGGTGGTTGATTAGCACAGAGCGATTGAACCAAGTTTTAGCTGAACAGGTGGCGTTAAGAGCGCAGGTGCAGTCTCAACAGTTGGCCCAATTACCCTCTTTGCGTAAGGCTGTCGCGAGTCAAGACGCCGCGGCGGCAACTAAGATCATTCAACATTTACAACGAAAGACAGATGCTGACTTCATTACAGTGAGTGATGTTGATGGGATTCGATTAGCGCACCCAGTTCAAAGTCGGGTAGGGTTGCCTGTTGTTGGGGGTGATATCCACAGGGCCTTAACGACAGGAGAGTCTTACCTGTCTCATAGCATAGGTTCACTGGGGCCATCGGTTAGGTACGTCACTCCGATATTTGGTGACGACGGAGCTATCATTGGAATGATAAAAGTGGGCTATTTGAAACGCTCCATTGCAATGCTCAACCAACAGACTCTGTCGCCTTTAATCTTCGTCGTTTGTGGAAGTTTGTTGCTATCTTGGTTGGCAGCGTGGCGTTTTTCACGTTATGTCCGCGATAAAATGCAGCATTTGGAACCATGGCAACTCAACCAAGCGTTGCAAACAAGCCAAGGTGTCCTGCAAGCAACGCACGAAGGTGTGGTGGCCATCAACACTAAAGGGCAGATATATCTCATTAATGATTCGGCAAAAAAGCTGCTGAGTATTGATGTGGAGGTAGAGCTTCCTTGCTTGCTATCTTCTTATATATCAGAGTCGAGTAGCTTCGCACTGCATGGTGATGACTTTATTGATCGATTGGTTCGAGTGAATGGCACTAATTTAGTTCTAACGCGTGTCACTTTGTGTAAAGACGATAAAACTCAAGGCGCTGTGTTTAGTATTCGAGCGCAAAAAGAGCTTCAGTTGCTGTCAAATAAGATAAGCCAAGTCAGTAGTTATCTCGACTCAATCCGTGTTACTCGTCATGAGTATCAAAACAAGCTTTCCACTCTTATCGGATTGTTACAGCTAGGTCGTTCTGACAAAGCGCTCTCTTTGCTGTTGACCCAAGCTCAAGAGTATCAGTCTAATATCGACAAAGTCGCTCAACTACAGTCTTTGCCGCTCGTTTCTGGTTTGTTGCTATCGAACATAGGTAAAGCGACAGAGAAAGGGATTCAGGTCGACCTCAGTGACGTGCAAGGGTGGGTATCGTTGCCTGAAAGGTTAAGCGAACAGGCACTTTCCACTCTGATTGGTAATCTTGTGAACAACAGTATTGAGGCACTGAAGAACGTAGATAAAGGATGTATTCGAGTTGCTATGTACCATGCAGGTAGAGAACGGGTACTGTCCGTCGCTAATAATGGTCCTATCGTTAACGTCAGCTTAGAAGTACTTTGTCGGCTTGGTTACACGACTAAAAATGATGGCAATGAACATGGGATAGGCATGCACCTAGTTCAATCGATTGTTGAAGACTCTGGTGGTTATCTGGAAATGGATAGTGATGAAAGTGAAACGATATTTAGCGTGTATTTCCCAGAGGTAAAGCATGTATAACGTACTGATTATTGAAGATGACAGCGACATTGCTTCATTACACAGGCAGTTTATTCGGCGCGATAACCGATTTCAGCATATTGAAATAGCAGGTTCGTTGGCTCAAGCTCGTAAGTTGCTAGAAAAAACACGATTTGATCTTGCGATTGTTGATAACTATCTTCCCGATGGGTTAGGTATTGACCTTATCGCCGACATGCAAAGGTGGGCCCAACGTCCTGAGAGCGTATTGGTCACGGCCGCGAGTGATGTTGACACGGTGCAAAAAGCGCTGCGCTTTGGTGCGTTTGACTATTTGGTTAAACCTCTCGATTACCAAAGGCTTAACCAAAGTTTAGAGAAGTTCTGTACCACTCAGCATACTTTAAATCACGGACAAAAATTGTTACAGGATGAGCTTGATGATCTTTTCCAGCGAGGGCAGGTTAAGTTAAAACCCAAGAGTGCGGATCTGTATACTCTCAAGCAAATCATTAGTCAGTTTAATCACGCACATGTTGAAATGAGTGTGAGTGCAATCGCAGATATTTTTGCGATTAGTAAGAGTACAGCAAGGCGGTATTTAGATACCGCAGTGGATAATGGGGATTTAGAAGCGTTTTTAGAGCATGGTAAAGTTGGGCGCCCAACGAGAATATACCGCCGACCAAAGAAAGTGGTCTGAGCATAATTTTGCCAGTTAGTTTAAGCTACTAATAGAAATACACAACGATGTAAAAACTGCATAAAGGATTCTGATCTTTTTATTAAATGCTAAATATCTTTGGTTTATTTTTGTTTTTGGTTTTTTGTCTTGTTTAAAATTCAAAAACAGCACATGTAACTTATGCTTTCGGTGTGTGGTTATATAAATGTTCTTTTTAGGGCAGATCGCTGATCACTTTGGATTTTGCCGACGATCAGGCTTTGATCTTTTGTCATTTACTGAGTTTACAGATTAAAGATGAAAAGTGGAACCGGACACCGTTATGATAAAGATCATGGCGCGTTAGCGGCAGATAATTAGAGTAATCCCATTAGTACGAGATTCGATTTAAGAGTAGATTATGAACGAGAATACATGCCCTGTATGTGCCGATGAGCTAGAGTGGAACGGAAAATATCACTGTTCGGCTTGTGACGAGAGCTATATAAAGGTGGGCTTTTGTCCTGATTGCGAAGCCGAACTAGAAAAGCTTCAAGCATGCGGGGCTGCGAATTACTTTTGCAATAGCTGCAATGAGCTCAAGTCTAAATCTCGTATTCGCTTCGAATTTCATCCAAGCTAGAAGCTCTTCAGCCCCAGAGTCTTCCAGTGACCTCGCTCTTTTAGATCACTGTTGAGCGAATTTCACCATCAGATAAGCGGGTGACCAGAGTGTCGCCTGTTTTTATTTGTGACGTCAGGCTAACCACGTTACCTTGCTCGGTTTGTGTTATCGAGTAGCCACGCTTCAAGGTGGCCAGTGGACTCACCGTATCGAGCTTTTCTGCAGCCATCGCGAGTTGGTGACGTGTATTAAGCAGTCTTCTATCCATGGCATCGAGCAACTTCTGCTCTAGGCTTTGCAGAGAAGCTTTTTGTTCTGCTAGGCGTTTGGTTGGTGAGTTAAGCTGAATTCGGTGCTGCTGGCGCTCGATCTTCTGATGCCGTGTTACGATGAACTGACCCATAGCACGGTTTAGTCTTGCTTCAAGCTCGTCCAACTGTTGACTTTGACGTTGCAGTTGATAGCTTGGGTGTTTGCGTTCAATACGGTGTAAAAGCGAAGCTGTCGTTTGCTTCTGCTCTGTAAGGTAATAACGCATTGCGCTAACGAGTTTGTGTTGACGAGATTGGAGCGCTTGATCTTTATGGCTGTTATCTCGGCTGACTAGCTCGGCTGCAGCGGAAGGCGTAGGGGCACGCATGTCAGCGACAAAGTCTGCAATGGTAACGTCAATCTCATGGCCTACCGCACTGATGATTGGGATCTGGCTAGCTGCAATAGTGCGAGCCAGGATCTCGTTGTTAAAGCACCATAAATCTTCTAATGAACCACCACCACGGCCTACAATTAGCACGTCACACTCATTACGGCTGTTGGCACAACCAATTGCTTGAGCAATCTGAATCGCAGCTTCTTCACCTTGAACCATGGTCGGATAGATGACGACAGGAAGAGAAGGATCGCGTCGTTTCAGTACATCGAGGATATCAAACAGCGCTGCCCCGGTTTTTGAGGTGACAATACCGACGCACTTAGGGTGTTCTGGCAAGGGCTTTTTGCTGGTTTGTGCGAACAGACCTTCGCCTGCTAGCTTCATTTTCAGTTCATCAAACTGTTGTTGAAGTCTACCATCGCCTTCTGGCTGCATGCTCTCTATGATCAACTGGTAGTCACCACGAGGCTCATAAAGTGATAAGCGCGCTTTAACTAATACTTGATTGCCGTTTTGTGGCTTGAACGTAACGCGACGATTGTTACCACGGAACATGGCACATTTAACTTGAGCGCGAGAGTCTTTAAGAGTGAGGTACCAATGACCAGAAACAGGCGCGGAAAAGTTAGAAATTTCTCCCACTAACCAAACAATACCCATTTCATTTTCTAGCAACAGACGAACTTCGGCATTAAGACGAGAAACGGTGAAAATGTTTTGATTGGTCAGAGAAGACACAGCTAATTCCGTGGGCGTGGGTATGGAAATTAGCGGCAATATAATACATAGCAAGGGGGTAAATGCAAATAAAAAGTAGAAAAATGTGTAGCCAACCGATTTCGTTAGCCGTATAATCCGTCCGCAATATCTAATCCAAATGCAGCCAAGCAGCTTCGCTTACTGCCCTCATTATGCGAAACGATGAGATTGGATTTTTCTTTTTACTCCTCTAATTGTGAGATATTGCAAATGCTAAGAATTGCCAAAGAAGCGCTGACATTCGATGACGTACTCCTTGTGCCAGCACACTCCACCGTTCTCCCAAACACAGCTGATCTTCGCACTCAGCTTACTAAGAACATCACCCTAAACATCCCAATGATTTCAGCGTCTATGGACACTGTAACTGAAGCGCGTCTAGCAATTGCACTAGCGCAAGAGGGTGGCATTGGCTTTATCCACAAGAACATGTCGATTGAGCAGCAAGCGGAAATGGTTCACCAGGTTAAAATTTACGAAGCGGGCGTGGTTTCTCATCCTGTAACAGTAAACCCTGATGCGACTATCGCAGACGTTGTTGCACTTACTGAAAAGCATGGTTTTGCAGGTTTCCCTGTTGTAACTGACAACAACGAATTGGTTGGTATCATCACAGGTCGTGACGTTCGCTTCGTAACGGATCTTTCGAAGAAAGTTGAAGCGGTAATGACACCAAAAGATCGCCTAGCAGCGGTTAAAGAAGGTGCGACACGTGAAGAAGTTCAAGAGAAGATGCACAAAGCACGTGTTGAAAAAGTACTGGTTGTGAATGATGAGTTCCAACTAACCGGTATGATCACTGCAAAAGATTTCCATAAAGCAGAACGTAAGCCAAACGCATGTAAAGATGACCAAGGCCGTCTACGAGTAGGTGCAGCGGTTGGCGCTGGCGCGGGTAACGAAGAGCGTGTTAAAGCTCTAGTTGAAGCCGGTGTTGACGTTCTACTTATCGACTCTTCACATGGTCACTCTGAAGGTGTACTAAACCGCATCCGTGAAACTCGCGCAGCATACCCAGATCTAGACATCATCGGTGGTAACGTTGCGACAGGTGCTGGCGCTAAAGCACTTATCGAAGCTGGCGTAAGCGCAGTGAAAGTAGGTATCGGCCCTGGTTCTATCTGTACGACTCGTATCGTTACTGGTGTTGGTGTTCCTCAAGTAACGGCTATTGCAGATGCTGCAGAAGTCGCTAACGAGTACGGTATTCCAGTTATCGCTGACGGTGGTATCCGTTTCTCAGGTGATATTTGTAAAGCAATCGTTGCTGGCGCATCTTGTGTCATGGTTGGTTCAATGTTCGCAGGTACTGAAGAAGCACCGGGCGAAGTAATCCTATACAACGGCCGTTCATACAAAGCTTACCGTGGTATGGGCTCTCTTGGTGCTATGTCTCAAGGTTCTTCTGACCGTTACTTCCAGTCTGACAATGCAGCAGACAAACTAGTACCAGAGGGCATTGAAGGCCGTATCGCATACAAAGGTCGCCTAAAAGAGATCGTTCACCAACAAATGGGTGGTTTACGTTCAAGCATGGGTCTAACAGGCAGTGCAACAGTTGAAGATATGCGTACTAAAGCAGAATTTGTACGTATCTCTGGCGCTGGCATGAAAGAGTCTCATGTCCATGACGTTCAAATCACCAAGGAAGCTCCAAACTACCGCCTAGGCTAATTTTTCAAAAATCTCTTTGCTGAATCTGACTTTTCCTAGAAATAGTTTGATTCAGCTTTGAGGATTTCCGAAAAATGACAGGTTTACTCTTACGGTTATGATTTAATCGTGACGAAATATTATTTAAAGCTATGAGTGTCGAATGTAGGCACTCATCCACCAAATATAAAGAAGACTGCTCAAAATGACTAAAAATATCCATGACCAACGTATTCTGATCTTGGACTTCGGTTCTCAGTACACTCAACTTGTCGCGCGTCGTGTTCGTGAAATCGGCGTTTACTGTGAACTATGGAGCTGGGATGTAGAAGAAGCGGATATTCGCGATTTCAACCCAGATGGCATCATCCTATCTGGTGGTCCAGAAAGCGTGACAGAGGACAACTCTCCTCGCGCGCCTCAATATGTATTTGACTCTGGTGTTCCTGTTCTTGGCGTATGTTACGGCATGCAGACTATGGCAGAGCAGCTAGGTGGTAAAGTTTCTACTTCTGATGAGCGTGAGTTCGGTTACGCAGCAGTACAAGTCTCTGGCGAATCATCGCTATTTAAAGATCTTGAAGCGTCACAAGACGTATGGATGAGCCACGGTGACAAAGTTGTTGAGATTCCTCAAGGTTTCGTAAAAGTTGGTGAGACAGACACTTGCCCTTACGCTGCGATGGCAAACGAAGAGAAGAAATACTTCGGCGTTCAGTTCCACCCAGAAGTAACACACACGAAGAACGGCCTACAAATGCTAGAGAACTTTGTTCTTGGCGTATGTGGCTGTGAGCGTCTATGGACCTCAGAATCTATTATCGAAGATGCCGTTGCACGTATCAAAGAGCAGGTCGGCGATGACGAAGTTATCCTTGGCCTTTCTGGTGGTGTTGACTCGTCCGTTGTTGCGATGCTAGTTCACCGTGCAATTGGCGACAAGCTAACCTGTGTGTTCGTTGATAACGGTCTACTTCGTTTGAACGAAGGCCAGCAAGTAATGGATATGTTTGGCGACAAGTTTGGCCTAAACATCATTAAAGTTGACGCAGAAGATCGCTTCCTTGCGGCTCTTGAAGGTAAGTCTGACCCAGAAGAGAAGCGCAAGACCATTGGTCACGTATTCGTAGATGTATTTGATGAAGAGTCTAAGAAGCTGAAAAATGCTAAATGGCTTGCTCAAGGTACGATTTACCCAGACGTTATCGAATCCGCTGCATCTAAGACTGGTAAAGCGCACGTGATCAAATCACACCACAATGTGGGCGGTCTGCCAGACGATATGGAAATGGGTCTTGTAGAGCCACTACGTGAGCTGTTTAAAGATGAAGTACGTAAGATTGGCTTAGAGCTAGGCTTGCCTTACAACATGCTTTACCGCCACCCATTCCCAGGTCCTGGTCTAGGTGTTCGTGTTCTTGGCGAAATCAAGAAAGAGTACTGTGACTTGCTACGTCGTGCAGACGCTATCTTCATTGAAGAGCTACACGCTGCAGACCTATACAATAAAGTATCTCAAGCGTTCACAGTATTCCTACCAGTTCGCTCTGTAGGTGTAATGGGCGATGGCCGTAAGTACGATTGGGTTGTATCGCTACGTGCGGTAGAAACGATCGACTTTATGACCGCGCACTGGGCACACCTACCGTACGATTTCCTAGGTAAGGTATCTAACCGCATCATCAATGAAGTTGACGGTATTTCTCGCGTGGTTTATGACATCTCAGGTAAACCACCAGCGACAATCGAGTGGGAATAATTCTCTCTGATTAGAAAAACGATCGAAGCCAGTCTCCGGACTGGCTTTTTTATGCCTTATACCAATCTGGATAAGTAGGTGATCAGATAATTGCGCAGGAAAAATCGCTTAGAGCAAGGCATAGATTGCAGCTAGCTAGTTGACCTACCTACAAAATCTATAACGCTGCTATCAGCGATTTTAACCAGCAAGAATGTCCGGATACTTATTTAGATTGGCATTGCTATAGAGAGATTTGTTAGTATTTAATGTCAGTTGGCATCTTCGATTTGGATTTTATTGGGCGTGGTTTGGCGAAGTTAACTCTATTTTGTGCTGAATCGGCACATATAGGTGCTAAGTTGCTTAAAGAGCGATTTTGGTAACCTAAGATTGCGAATCCGTACACTATCTTTTTAATTAAACGCTATTAAAATTTGCGCGTAAATTTTATTAACTTTTTTTAAAGGCGCGCAAAATGTCAACTAAATTGGCAAACCCAGCACCACTGGGTCTGATGGGTTTCGGTATGACGACCATCCTGCTTAACATCCACAATGCAGGTTTTTTCCCGATTGACTCGATGATTCTAGCGATGGGTATCTTCTACGGTGGTCTTAGTCAGGTACTTGTTGGCATGATGTGCTTTAAGCGTGGTGATACCTTTGGTACTACGGCGTTTACCTCTTACGGTCTTTTCTGGCTAACACTAGTTGGTCTCATTGTTATGCCATACATGGGCTTACCGGCTAGCCCAGCGAGCTTTATGGGCTGGTACTTGGCGTTATGGGGTATCTTTACAGGCTTCATGTTCATCGGTTCACTATGCTACCCAGTGGCGAAACAAGTGGTGTTCGGTTCACTCACTATTCTGTTCTTCTTGCTAGCAGCGCGTGATTTCACTGGTAGCGAGTTCATCGGTACGATTGCGGGTATTGAAGGTATTTTCTGTGGTGCGAGTGCGATCTACTTTGCTATGGCTCAGGTGCTAAACAATGAATATGGTCGCACGGTTTTGCCAATTGGTGAGAAAAAACCAGCGCAAGAGATGCCTCTAGAACAGGTTGCGGCATAACAAATTATAAGTGGGTGGTGCGCCTGAAGCATCATCTGCTTACGCCAACTAGCTTGGCAAAATTGGGAACGATAAGATGAAAGGGGTTAGCCATTGGCTAACCCCTTTTTATTTACCACTGCGTTTTGTTATTTTTTAATTAGGTTGAAGGCTGTTCAACTGGCTTAGTTTCTTCAGCATCAGCCTGTGGTGCTTGACCTGTCTTACGACGGTATTTGTCTTCCCAGTAATCTGCGCCTTTAATACCAAGCTTCACTGGGTTGAATGTGTACTCAGTCACACCTTGTTTCTGTTGCTCTTCGTAGTCTTTTAGCGCTTTAAGTGCTGGTTTAGACATAAAGAAGATGATCAGAATACCTACGATGTTCAACCATGCCATTAGACCTACACCTACGTCACCCATCGCCCACGCTAGGTTAGCGGTCTTGACTGTGCCGTAGAACACAACTGCGATTAGCGCGACTTTTAGCAGGAACATTAGACCGTTAACTTTGACGTGACGGCGAATGTAAGCCACGTTGGTTTCGGCAATGTAGTAGTAAGCAAGAATCGTAGTAAATGCAAAGAAGAACAATGCGACAGCAATGAATGGTTTACCAATGCCTGGAAGCGCACTTTCAATCGCCATCTGCGTGAACACAGGACCGTTAGCTGCGATATCTGCCGCAACGTTCTGCACTAGGAAGCCTTCAGCACCGTGAACGTTATATGCACCAGTAATGATGATCATAAACGCCGTTGCTGAACATACTAGAAGTGTATCGATGTAGATAGAGAACGACTGAACTAGACCTTGCTGTGCTGGGTGATCAACACTTGCTGCTGCCGCTGCGTGAGGACCAGTACCTTGACCTGCTTCGTTAGAGTAAACACCACGTTTTACACCCCAACCGATAGCCGCACCGACACCAGCCATTGGTGTAAAGGCATCGCCGATGATCATAGAGAATACGCGAGGCACTTCACCGATGTTGAGTAGGATGATAATGAAGGCTGTTACGATGTAAGCTAACGCCATAAAAGGAACAACGATCTGTGTGAAGTTCGCAATACGTTTAACGCCACCGAAGATGATGAACGCTAGAATCACTGAGATCAACGTACCGGTGAAAATCTTAGCAAAGCTGAATGTGCCGATTGCTGTTTCAATCATTTCACCAGAGCCAAACGCCGCTTCAACTGCATTGCCGATACTGTTTGATTGAACACCCGGTAGTAAGAAACCACAGGCGAAGATAGTCGCAATAGCGAAGATCCAAGCGTACCAAGTTTGACCCATTGCTTTTTCGATGTAATAAGCCGGGCCACCGCGGAATTCGCCGTCATCTTCTTCTTTATATATTTGCGCCAAGGTTGATTCTGCGTAAGCTGTTGCAGCACCAAAGAAGGCAACAACCCACATCCAGAATACGGCACCTGGACCACCAAAACCGATGGCCGCTGCAACACCTGCAATGTTACCTGTACCTACGCGGCCAGAAAGTGACACTGCAAGTGCTTGGAAAGACGAGATACCCTTAGTAGAGCTCTTCCCTGAAAGAAGTAAACGCCACATTTCGCTAAAGTGACGAACTTGAACAAATCGAGTCATGATTGAATAGAACAAACCAGCACCAAGGCAAAGATAAATCAATACCGGGCTCCAGATAATTCCATTCAGAAAATCAACTAATGACTGCATAAGTATTTTTCCCTGTTTAGTTTTCTAATGGTTGTTTTGTGAACAGAATATTAACCTATCTGTAATGCAATTGTTAACTAATTTGTCTATTAAGATTAATTGGCGTGATGTGAAACACAAAATGCTAATGAAATGTTAAATTTTAGCGATTGGTAATATTTGTACAGGACAAAACGGATGCTATTCTGCTGCTGAAGGTTTCTTCATTGGTTGTTTATTTGTTGGATAAATATGCTATTTGTCTAATATTAATGTTGTGGATGCGACTTGGTTAAGAAGATTATATCGGCGTTTGCTAGGGCGTACCCGGCTGATTAGCTGGCATACCTGTTTACACTGAGCTCTGAGATTCTTTTTTCACCATTAGAAGCCATTAACTCCGTTAATATATCTGCTGAGCCACAGGCCATTGTCCAGCCTAGAGTTCCATGCCCTGTATTGGTGTAGAGGTTTGTATATTGAGTGTTACCTATAATCGGTGTACCGTCTGGCGTCATTGGGCGGAATCCTGTCCAGTAGTCAGCTTGCGAAAAATCAACACCTTGAGGAAATAAGTTGCTGACTACGTGTTTTAGCGTTGCTATACGCTTAGTAGGTAAACTGGGATCAAATCCCGCAAGTTCGGCAGTACCTGCGACTCTGATTCTATGGTCAAAACGAGTGAGTGCGACCTTATATGTTTCATCCATAATGGTTGATGTTGGTGCTTGTTGTTCGTTGATTACAGGTAGCGTAAGCGAGTAGCCTTTAACTGGGTAAACCGGAATGTCTATACCTATTGGGCTCAATATGGATTTAGAGTAACTGCCTAATGCAACGACATAATGGTCGGCATTGATTACGCCCTGTGAGGTTTGAACACCAACTACATTTTGCTTTGTGGTGATCAAAGCGTCTATATCTGTGTTAAATAGAAACTTAACGCCGGCTTGCTGCGCCATTTGTTGTAGGTGTTGACAGAATAGGTAGCAATCACCGGTCTGGTCATCAGGGAGGTAAAGCCCTCCAACTAAGTCGCCGCGCATGTTTGTTAGGCCCGGTTCTTGTTTTAGACACTGCTCGGCATCAAGCAGTTTAAACTGAGTACCACTCTCTTCTAGTAACGCCATGTCTTTTTCAACGGCTTTTAACTGCGCATTGGTGCGAAAAATTTGCAAAGTACCTTGGCTACGCCCTTGATAGTTAAGTTCAAACTCTTGGTTTAACTTGGCTAAACACTCACGGCTACGATTTGCGATGGTTAACATGCGTGATTTATTGACTCGGTATTTGTCGAGTTGGCAATTACTGAGCATTTGGCTTGCCCATGTAATTAATTCTGGGCTGACAGATGGTTTGATCTTTAGAGGTGCATGCTGTTCAAAAAGCCATTTTATCGCTTTAGTAGGAATGCCGGGAGCAGCCCATGGAGAAGAGTAGCCATATGAGATTTGACCTGCATTGGCGAAGCTGGTCTCTTCTGCTGATCTTGCTTGACGATCAATCACAGTGACATCAAACCCAGCTTGGTTTAAGTACCAAGCACTGGTTAATCCAATCACACCACTTCCTAAAACAACAACCTTCACGACTTCAACTCACAGTTTAAAATTTTGCTTAGAATGCGGTATTTACATCTATTTAACAATCGATAAAAATTGAGATAAGGTTTTAGTTTTTCTATAGGGTAGAAATGAAATCAACGCTACTTCATGGCGTCAATTTGATCTGCATTGTCGCGCGTCATCAAAGCCTGACCAGCGCTGCAAAAGAGCTCAATCTCACGCTTGGGGCTGTTAGTCAGCAGTTACAGCAGATAGAGCAACTATTAGGGTTTAGCGTGTTTGAACGTCACGCACGTGGTATTCGTCTCACAGAGCAGGGAAGAAAGCTGGTTGAGTCAACCAGTCATCATCTGTCTGCGATTGAAGAGAACGTTTTTCAGCTTACCCAGGTGAGTGAGCGAAAGCAGATCCGCCTTAAACTTACCCCATCTTTTGCGTTTAAGTGGTTAGTCCCTAGGCTAGAAAATTTCCATAAACAGTATCCTGATATTCAAATCCACACCTTTGCTGAAGGTGCGCTTGTCGATAGTGACAAGCGAAATTTTGATATCGCCATTGATTACGGCCCAATACCTTACAAACACTCTGAAGCAGAGCTGCTGATGGAAGAGTCACTTGTACCTGTTATGAGCCAAGACTACTTTTCTAAACATGAGGACCTTGTCGGCGTAGGTGCAGAGTGGGACAAAGTGACTTTGCTGCATGATGTGATGCCATGGCAAGGTGCTGTAAAAGATTATGAATGGCTATATTGGGCCTCTGAGCACCAGTTGGATTTCGAAACCAATCGTGGCCACTTTTTCAATCGTACTGACATGGCGATGTCAGCGGCGGAAGCTGGAGTAGGGATTGCATTGGCAAGGTTCGCACTGTTATCCGATGAGATAGAGCAAGGCAAGTTGGTTGCGCCATTCTCTGCGACTTCAGCTAATGCAGGGTACTTTATGATCACCCATATCGATGACCCATACACCAGGCTGTTCAAGCAGTGGCTGAGAGAGCAAGTCTCATTGAATGATATAGGCATTAGTTAGATCGCCCAACTGCTATTTATTAATCTATAAATAATGATGGCGTGTTCATATGCACCCACTACACTTAATAGTGTGTCTAGTTTGGCTTGGGTCGAGCTAGGCAAGATTAGAGGCAATGCATATGGAATCTCATCAAGGCCGATGCAGCTATCAAAACCCTGATGGCTGGTGCTGCGATCAACCATGTGGCGAGTCAGGCTTATGTTACTGGCACGATCCGAATGTCGATAAAAGCAAAGATGATATAAAAGACAAGGTTGAACAATGGGCCGCAGCAGGTAAACCTTTAGACGGATTTCAGTTGGCAAGAACAGACCTCGAAGACATAGATCTAGTAAACCGTGGCTGTAAAGACGGGTATCAATGTCGAGACGTTGATTTCTACCGAGCAAATTTAACCGATGCTCACTTTTTTGGCTTAGATTTACGTGGCTCATCTTTGATGAAAGCCAAGCTTATTGGCGCGAATTTACATTGTGCCAAACTCGATAACTGTAACTTACTAGGTGCGGCGCTTTCACGCGCCAAGTTAGAGAATATTGAGTGGGGTAGATACCTAAAGCAAGAGCAAGAAGCTAAGCAAGCGATGAAGAAGTGCGATCGTAAAAAAGCGGTCTCTTTGTGCCAAGAAGCAGAAGAGGTATGTCGCAACATCCGCAAGCAGTGTGAGAAGCAAGGCTTGTTCGAAATGGCGGGCGACTTCTTCAAGCGAGAGATGCGCTTTCGCCGTTATCAAATGCCTTTATTGAGCGTTAAAAGAGTCATTTCCAAGGCCGTAGATGTGTTTTGTGGCTATGGAGAAGATCCTATTCGCGTGGTTGGCTTTTCGATGTTCTTGATTTTGGTTTGCGCAATGGCGTACTTCTTCCTTGATACCACAGGTGCGCACCCTATCTATGAAGGGGTAACCGGTTGGAAGTTCTACGTTCTGGAGTTCTTTAACTCGCTCTACTTTAGTGTGGTGACCTTTACTACCCTTGGCTACGGAGATATTTCCCCTGTCGGGATCGCTAGGTTTATCGCTGCCTGTGAAGCTTTTCTTGGCAGTTTCACCATGGCTCTGTTTGTTGTGGTGTTTGTGAAAAAAATGACTCGTTAAGAGTCATTAACTGTCGCTCAACCACTCAGATAAGATGATCTGGTCATCTTTGTACTGATTAGAAAAGTGCTCAATCATAGCGGCTAAATGCTCGCCAGTATCGCACATGGTACTGGCAACCAAATCTTCAGAAACGGCAATGGCTGCGCCTTGTGGGGTCGCCTTTACCGCTAGTAAAATAGGCACAATAAACTTCTCTGCGCTGGCATGGTGTTGCTCTTTTAGCACTCGAGCTTGCTGGTGGATGTTTGCTTTTGCAGCGTCTTGGTACTGCTCATTATCGAGGTCAATGGCTATGGGAAACACTAAACCTCGATACAGGATCACGGCTTCGATATCTAACTCTGTTTCTAAATCTAATAGTCCCAATATAATATCACCTGCCAAATGGGGCAGTTGGTTAAGCTGATGTTTGAGCAACTCAATTTTGCTGAGCCAATTACTATCAGATGCTGCAAGTTGGGCGCAGATTAAAGCGCTGTCAGTTTGAGTAAAGTCGAGGATAGAGCTTGAGTAGTGAGCGTGTAGTGCCATCTTTGTGTGCTTACCAATGAACGAGAAGTAGAGGCTAACCAACTCAGATCGAAGACGCTAGACTAGGACGAGAATTGTTTGAACTTGGTAGGGCAGAAACGAAAAAAGGTTACTCGATGGTAACCTTTTTGCTAGTGGTTATTGCAACTATGCTGCGTTAGCAAACTCTGCTAAAAAGCTATCTTTGCGAGCGTTAAAGCGCTCTACTAGATCGTCTACTGCGTCTTGGTCATAAGGTTTTAAGCCGCTTGCCACCATGCGCTTAATGCCTTTACCTACCACTTCACCATCTTCTTTAAATGCAAAGTTAAGTGTTACTACACCGCGTTTACCTTCAACATCAAAAGTTGCGCCAGTAAACTCGACTTCTGGGTGAGTTAGGTCAAGACGATCGAACTCCACTTCCATGCTTTCGTAAATCACCAATGGGCGTTGGCAGTTGATCATCATCTGCGCTTCTTCCATAAGTGGAACCATGATGTGCGGGAAGTTCATACCAGAGAACTGAACATAGCTTGTTACTACGTGCTGAATAAAAGCAGCGTCGCGGCTCACTTCGCCTTCATGAGTCATATGAAGGTACTCTTTCGAGTTCTCATCAACTAGAGCGCTCTCTTTTTCACACTTGTTTTCAATAGATAGCGAGATTCCATCGTTCACCATGCCCGAGAAGTCAAAGCGCATCTTTTGGCTAATGCCTTCTTTGCTTAGCAGTACAGCGAAAAGCAGATCGCCTGGTACACAGAAGCGTTTGTTATCTTCGTCGTGGATAGGGTTAAAGTCACCAGCAACTTTTTTAGCGAAGTGGCTTGCTTGCTGACGAGTAAACTGGAACTGATTGTTATCTTGTGAAAAATACGGTGCTAGAAACATAGTTTTATTCATGTGGCTATAACTGCCGCGCAGTATACATGAAGCTGTGTAATTAATTGGTCTATCCAGATGACATTGACCAAACTTTTACGACGCTTCTCTATTGTTAGACAAGATTGAATGTGAATGGAGCCACATATTTACCTAAACAGTGAATCATCTTATGTTATTTACTGATAAGACATAACGAACAATTTATGCTTTAAAACCAAGGACGGAACATGAAAGACGAAACGCTCTCGATTCATTTTGGCTATGAGACTGACCCAACAACAAAATCTGTCGCAACCCCAATTTACCAGACGGTGGCGTATGAGTTTGATAACGCGCAACACGGTGCTGATCTGTTTAACCTAGAAGTGCCGGGAAACATCTATACACGAATCATGAACCCAACCAATGACGTATTAGAGAAGCGTATGGCGGCCCTTGAAGGTGGTATCGCTGGTTTGGTAGTGAGTGCAGGTAGCGCGGCGATTAACTATGCAATTCTGACGTTAGCGCAAGCGGGCGATAACATTGTCTCGACGCCGCAACTTTATGGCGGTACCTATACCTTGTTCGCACATATGCTGCCAAGTTTGGGGATTAATGTGAAATTCGCTAAGGATGATAAGCCTGAAAGCCTAGCTGAGTTGATCGATGAAAATACCAAGGCGGTTTACTGTGAGAGTATAGGTAACCCTGCTGGTAACATCATTGATCTTCAGCGAGTAGCGGACCTTGCCCACGCGCAAGGCGTGCCAGTGATGGTAGATAATACAGTGGCAACACCTGCATTGTGTAAGCCTATTGAGTTTGGTGCAGACATCGTAGTCCACTCACTGACTAAGTATGTTGGCGGTCATGGCACAACCCTAGGCGGCATTATTATCGACTCTGGTAAATTCCCTTGGGCAGAGCATAAAGACCGTTTCCCTGTATTCAATCAACCAGAACCTTCTTACCATGGCGTTGTGTACACCGAAGCCTTCGGTGAAGCCGCGTTCATTGGTCGAGCTCGCACTGTACCACTACGTAATACGGGGTCAGCACTGTCACCAATGAACTCGTTCATGCTAATGCAAGGGCTTGAGACTTTATCTTTGCGTATGGAGCGTCATACGGAAAATGCGTTAAAAGTAGCAGAGTACCTAGAAAAACACGACAAAGTGAGCTGGGTGAGTTACGCAGGTTTACCAAGTTCAGAGTTCTATCCATTGGCAGAGAAATACATGAAGGGGAAACCTTCTGCGATTCTGTCATTCGGCTTGAAAGATGGTTACGACGCGGGCGTTCGCTTCTACGATGCGCTGCAGATCTTTAAGCGTTTGGTCAACATCGGTGATGCGAAGTCACTCGCTTGTCACCCTGCATCGACGACTCACCGTCAGTTAAGCGAGCAAGAGCAGAAGCAAGCTGGCGTTTCGCCAGAGATGATTCGTTTGTCGGTCGGTATTGAACATATCGATGACATTCTCGCTGATCTAGAACAAGCGTTGAACGCTTAAAGTACCGAGTGAAAACGGCGCTGTTCTCAGCGCCGTTTTTTTATGTCGTGGGATTAATGAAAATGGTAGCTGAGGTTGAAGTTATGAGTGACATTCTCAATCCTTCTCTTTGGTGGGGTGTGGAACATTTGGGGGGATTTTAGATATATTGCATTGATAACTAAATGGTTTTATTCTGATTATTCTTTTTCAAACTGAGTATAGCTATGACCGTAATAACCGAACAATTTAATGGTAATGTTTATATCGTTATTCCTGGGTATATCGGCGATAAGAAGCTAGAAAAGGCATTGACAAAATTGAGTGCTCCAGAAGCATCCAGCCAAGAACTGATCAAAGAAATGACGAGTCGTATTGAAAGCGAGATCTCCAGTCATGTGCACCGTTCTTTGAAGCGTTACTGTTTAGGCAGTTATAAATTGGCGTGCTTCGATGATTTAGAGTGTTGCAGTGAAGAAGGGCGATATGAGCAGATGGAGATTGTTGCGACGGTTGATGAAAACACACGGCTAGTTGTGGTGATGCTGGTTCTACAAAATAAGCAGTTTATGGTGTCACAACTGTTGGATCGTGTTTCCGCTGATAAGCTGATACTCAAGTTGGATAATGGTCGATGCTGCAATATTAGCCAGTACTTATTTAACAAGTTTGGTATTCATTTGTTATCCTCAGCAGCTAAAACCTGCTTATCAACTCGCAAGAATATCCCCGATGATATCCTACCAAGTTATCTTGCCAGTGAAACTTATAACTCCGAAGATATGGATGCTCAAATAGTTTCGCCTGAAGTCGGAGAGCAAATTTCTGCCAATATTGCCCAGTACGATAGCAGCGATATCTACGCAGGAAAAAACTGTGTATTGCGAGTGGATCGCCGTCCTGGAGAGCACGATGTCGCGACACTAGCTTCAGATACGGTATTTCTTTTTATACTGGAGATACTTGCATTCAAAGAATCGGCTGTACTTCGGACAAATACTAAAACGATCGAAGCGATTAGTGATAGTAAATTACTCGAAATGACAACGATGGACCAATTAACCTCCGAGTTCTCATTGACTATGCCGTTTTGGGATATACAGATTTTTCACTATGTAACCGCTCAAAATCTTGCTAACAAGTTGGATAATAGCTTTGGCATAGAAAAACACTTTACAACATATGATAATAATCAACAGTTTCTTCAGCACAAAATTAATATTCGACAAGCAATTCAGCAGGGCAACGAAGATAAAATACTTTTTCTAATTGCTCTTATTTTGTTTGTATTCGAAATCGCCCCATATCTATTTACCCTGTACCAGAGGCTGTTGGATGAAAAGTGGTATTCATTGTCGGAGATTTATTCTATTTTAGGTTCCGGAGTGAGTACTTGGGTTTTGGTACTTCTTATTGTCATGATCATTAAACAACGTAAGAGACGAAATGGCCCTTGATTCTAAATTAAACCAGTTTTTTGACACCCAAGAGAGTTTGTATTTAAGGCAGTTTCCCGAACAGATAGAAACGCTTTTAGCTAGCTTTTTGAGTAACTCTAATCATTTTAAATCGCAACGCATGAATGAACTTTTAAAGCAAAAAGAGTTCAGTGAACTAGAGTGGTTAGAGTGGTTTAACTGGTATTATGTGATCGCGCAAAAAAGTGACTTCCCTCAATGGTTCATTGAGTTCAAATCTGCAAAGACACAGGCTCACAATATCCGTTGTATGAGCTACCCACAACTTCTAGAGTCGGGGTGGCGAATTGAAGACGTGGTGATGTCGTCAGTGTTTCTTTCAGACAGTGGGATATCGAATTATCACGCAAGTGACAGTGAACTTGCTCATTGGAGTCGGTTACGTAGGCAAAATCTAAACTTGTTTAGTGGCGCCATCTTGGCGGGTGAGTTAATTGGACAAGTCGGTTTTATAAAGTTAGATGAGCGTGAATATGAGCTTTTACGACAGGGAAAGCTCGAAGAGGAAAATATAGCGGGCGTGTCTGATACCTATACTGGGAATGTCTACCTCTATGTTACAAGTGTCGTTGTTAAGCCTGAGTGGCGTAAGAAATCGCTTTTGTTTAAGTTGTTTAAGCATTTGATAAGTCAGCTAGTAGAGCAGGAGTCGTTAGTCGCGCGTGTGAAGGGTTTGATAGCTCTGGCTTATACCCAGGAAGGGGCCACTCTATCTGAGCGATTCAACTTTGAGCTCGTGCATACGATGGAATGTGGTGAGCTAGTGTATACAGGGAAGCTTCCTCTGTTACTGTCATCTTTTAAGTCTTAATCCGCCTACTGAGCGGTATAGTCTATTACGATAGGCGCGATACACGCACTTGCAGGATGCGGTTATTTTGCACTCGTAATATTTCAAACTGCCAATCTTGGTAGTTGATGATCTCTCCAACTTCGGGCACTCGGCCGATTTGCCAAGTTAGAAAACCATTGAGTGTTTGAAACCCCTCAGCTTCTTCCCCATCTATCAGACTAAGATCTAAACGGCGTTTGAGTTCATTGAGCGGGATCAACGCATCCATCCGCCAACTGCCATCTTGGTGCAGTCGTGCCCAGCTATGTTGTGGAGCAAGCCCCAGTTCGCCTGCCACAGACTCAAGAATGTCATAGTGGGTAATCAATCCTTGAAAGTCGCCATATTCATCGACAATAAATGCCATTTCACAGTTGCTTTGCTGCATCTGGTTAAGCAGTGGGAGACCCTTCATCGATTCGGGGAAGTAACGCGGCTTCCTTGCCAGACGGGCAATTTTTTCAATCGAAAGTTCTTCATATTGGTCGAGCAAAACCTTAGAGGAAATTGTCCCTATTATGCTGCCTAAACCGCCGTGACAAACAGGCCACACAGAGTGCTGAGTTTGACGCAATTGCTCGAGGCATAGCTCGATAGGTTGCTCAATATCGAGGTAATCAATGTCGCAGCGTGGCGTCATTAACGATGTGACTAATCGGTCATTCAAATGCAGAATGTTGCGAATCATCTCCTGCTCTTGTGGCTCAATCGCCCCGGATTCTGAACCCTCAGTAACAACAGCAAAAATATCCTCTTCGGTAACTTGGTCGCTATCGTCGCCACGCTGACGAAATAGGGTAAGTAAGGCATCGGTTGAGGCACTAAGCAGTACGACAAATGGTGTGGTGATAATCGCTAGCCAGTGAATCGGGTAGGCGACAATCACCGCGATTTTTTCGGCATTACGCTGGGCGAAACGCTTAGGCACTAGCTCACCAACGACAATAGCGAAGTAAGTAATAACTACCACCACAATGGCTGTAGAAACGATTGATGCGATTTCAGAGCTTAGCCCTTGTTGGGTTAGCCAAGTTGCGAAAGGGGCTGACAATGTTGCTTCACCAAAGATGCCACTTAACAGGCCAATAGCAGTAATACCTATTTGAATCGTCGATAGAAACCGGGTTGGGTTGTTCTTTAATTCAAGTGCAAGTTGTGCTGAGGATTGAGTTTGGGCGAGGCTTTTTAAACGGCTCGTTTTAGCGGCGACAAGTGCCAGTTCTGACATAGCAAACAGGCCGTTCAATGCGATCAGCCCTACCAGTATGAATATGTCCATTAACAGTTCCAGTGACAAACACGTTTTCAGGATAGCGCCTGTTGCAGGTAAAAGATATGAAGTGTTTAACGATTTGTTTTTGTGGTGACGATTAGCCGCTAACTTCGTAGCCCAGCGCGCGAAGTTCTGTGGCAAATTGCTCTTGAGTTTCTGGCTCGCCATGGATCAAGTGGATAAGCCGAGGCTTATGTTCAATAGCTGTGATAAATCGCAGTAAATCTTGTTTGTCGGCGTGGGCTGAGTAGCCCGACATAGTGTGGACCTGTGCATTAACCTCGATCTTCTCACCATCAATTTCTACTTCCATGACGCCGGACTGTATTTCACGGCCTAATGTGCCTTGAGCTTGGTAACCTGCTAGCAAAATATCGGTAGTTTCATGAGGTAAAAGGGCTTTGAGATAATCCATAATTCGCCCGCCTTGGCACATGCCGGAAGCGGCGACCACTATCGCTGGCTCTTGAGTGGATTGCAGACGATTGACCAAGCGTTGATGAGTTCGATGATCTTCGACCGTAATACACTGCTCAAAGGCGAGCGGGTGGCGGTGCATCTCTAGCCGTTGTTTCGCTTCCTGTCCCCATAATTGTTTGAAGCGGCGATAAGAGCGAGTGACGCGCTGTGCCATTGGAGAGTCGAGAATAATGGGAATGGAAACATCGATCTGATGAGTGTGAAGTAACTGTTCTATATCGAATAGTAGCTCTTGAGTTCTGCCAACACTGAAAGCCGGAATGAGGATTGCGCCTCCATCTTCCAATGAGTGGTCGATGATGGCTTTTAGCCGTTCTCCTCGTGTTTTTACGTCCTCGTGTTGTTTGTCACCATAAGTTGTTTCAATCAGCAGATGATCAGCACGTTCTGGAGAGGTTGGGTCTGGTAACAGTGGGGTATTGGTCGGCCCGAGATCGCCAGAAAACACCACCACCTCTTGGTTAGCCAATCGAACTTCAACATAGGCTGAACCTAATATATGCCCCGCAGGTTGAAAACGAATCGACATCGAACTGATGGAATTAATGCTATCTAGGCAGTGCCATTGGTTGAACTCTAATGCTTTGATTAAGCGACGTATTTTATTCAACACGCGCTCTGTTTGTTTGCGATCCAAACCGAGTTGCAGTTTTAGGCTGTCTTCAAGCATTAGCGGAATAAGCTCTGCGCTTGCAGTAGTGCAATAGATAGGTTGGTTATAGCCAGTTGCGAGTAGCCAAGGTAAGCGGCCAATATGATCAATATGAGCGTGAGTGATGACCACTGCGGTTAAATGCGCTGTGTCGAAATCGATGTCCAGTGGCCGAGAGTCTGCACCTTGAAACAGGCCACAATCGATAAGAATCGCTTGCCCATCAGAGCTAAGCTCATGACAAGAGCCAGTAATCGTGTGTTTGCCGCCATGATGAATAATCTGCATTTGATACCCTCGCAACGTTTACGCTGACTGTGCCGACAAAGCCATTGTACGACAACTCACCCAAGTAAAATTGCGAGGATTAAATGGTTTTGCTAGTAAGTGTATAGTTACTCAGTGATTTATCTGTGAGCCGCTCACTGATGGTGCTACTTTGAAGAGAGCGTCTCGCTACTAGTAGTCACTTCTTTGGGCTGTTGCGCTTCGAGAATCGCGACCTCTTTATCTAGCTCAGCAATCTTGGCCTCCATCAGTTGATGACAATGCTCGGCAAGATGGCGTGCATCACTGAGCTGGTAACCAGAGGTATCGATAGGGTCGAGCATCTCGGTGATCACGACACCATTATTGCGACGGTTGAGGTTGATCTTGTTGTGGGTTGTACTCACCACCATCGGAGTAATCGGCACACCAGCTTCAATGGCCATGCGAAATGCGCCAGTTTTGAATGGCAGTAGTCCACGCCCTTTACTGCGAGTGCCTTCAGGATATGCCCATACGGAAAGATTGCGTTGGTGGATGGCTTCGGCCACTTGCTTGATCGTATCACGCGCTTGAGATTTATCTTGGCGGTTAATCAAAATGTTGCCAGTAATCCAATACAGTTGACCAAAAAAAGGTACCCACAGCAGCTCTTTCTTACCCAATGAAACGGTTCGTGGCCTTAGCATTCCCGGTGAAGTGACAAAGTCATACACACTTTGGTGGTTAGAAATATAGACGCTATTGCTTGGCGTAGGAGCTCGTTCCAGCCCTCGTTGAATCAGCTTTAAGCCTACCAGCTTATGTAACTGATTAAACCAACGACAGAAGAAGTAAACGTGTTTTGGGTTACGTGGACTAAACAGACAGTAAACCATAGCGAACAGAGTCATAAACACGATATAAATAGCAGCCGTCACAAGGCGAAGAATAGTTAACAAAATGCGCTCCTTGCATGATCCAATCCAACCATCAACCGAGAACCTGATTGATACAGTTAGAGTTTTAAGTCTATTTAACTAAATTGCAACAAGTTTCGCTAATGGTTTAGTGGTAATTGCTAATAAAGTGAATTATTATGCAAATAATCTAACTAACTTATTATGGCAATGTCTTCAAACCACGCATTTTACGAGCAACATGCCGCACAGTTGTGCGCTCAATATTGCAGTGTACAGGCTGACTCAGTGCATAGTGCATGGCGGTCACACTGGCCCTTTTCCAGAGATAAAGTTCTCGATGTTGGGGCGGGTAGTGGGCGTGATGCAAAATGGATGGCTGAGCTAGGTTGTGAAGTGTATGCGATTGAACCGTCCCAGACATTTCGTAATTTAGGTTCTGAACATACAGGACCTAGCGTGGTATGGATTGATGACTCATTGCCTGCGCTTAGTCGAACTTCCCATTTGGGCATGCGTTTTGATGTTATCTTAGTTAGTGCTGTGTGGATGCACCTTGCCCCGTCTCATCGCCAGCGTGCGTTTAGAAAACTCGCCAATCTTCTTGCCCCAAATGGCAAACTGATCATTACCTTACGTCATGGAATCTTTGGCGATGGTCGAGTGAGTTACCCAGTGTCTGTCGAAGAGTTAGAACAGCTTACCAAGGACAGCGCCTTATTGATTCGTGGTGTGTTTGAAGAGACGGATCAACTGATGCGTTCAGGTGTTTCTTGGCAAACCGTCGTGATGACTTTGCCTAACCACGGCTCTGATGATTAAAGCAAACTCCGTCATATCATAGTGCATGCCATTTAATCTAAATGGCATAACTTTATAAACGCCGTCTTCGTATTGCCGAATACTTCCAGTCAATTTCCTGATTTTGCAGGGATGCTTGAAGCACTTAGACTTCAGTTCGTTGACTAAAAAACAGATTGATTCTTGCCGAGTGGTGATTGGGTGTACGTGCTTAATTATTGCTTATCAACACGCACACTTTCAGCTATTACAATTTCGACTGTGCTCTATTCAAGCGGTCATGAACGGCTAGCCAATCTTCTGTCACGAGTGGGCGTTCAACCCAGATCTCGTCGCAGCCCCACTTATCAGCATCATCAAGAGCGCGATACAGATCATGCGAGTATTGAGCAACGTCTGTCGGCATTTGTTTGGACTTAATACTTTGATTGCTGATGGCTGAATAGTGCAAACATGCAATTTTCTCGCTTTGACAGCTCTCGATTTCAGCTAGATCAACCAAACGTACTTTGGTGTTTGGTTGGTAATGACTCGTCACATTACCTGGTACTGCGACAGAGTGCGTTTTTGGTGCCAATACCTCTTCTCCGAGTGTCTGTGACAACTGAGCCGCAGTAATTGGGCCACTGCGCAGAATGCGGAACGGCTTTTGTGTCAGGTCAATGATGGTGGATTCTAAACCGTGGGCGCAGTCTCCGCCGTCGAGTACGGCCGCAATCTTCCCACCTAACGAATTGAGTACGTGGCTCGCTGACGTAGGGCTGAGCTTTTTATAAGGGTTTGCCGAAGGTGCAGCCACTGCCATGCCTGACGATTTTAGTAGAGTGGCAAACACATCGTGGGCAGGCATACGAATTCCGATGGTATCTAAACCACCAGTGACGACAGATGTTGCTTGGTCTGCCTTGCTGAGCAGTAAAGTCACAGGACCAGGCCAGTAGGCTTTCGCGACGTCGTAAGCTTGCTGAGGAATATCTTTTGCCCAATCTGTCAGTTGTTCAATGTCACCAATATGAACGATCAATGGGTGATTAGCTGGGCGTCCTTTGGCTGCAAAGATCTTCTTCACCGCCTCTGGGTTCGAGGCATCAGCGGCAAGGCCATAAACCGTTTCTGTCGGAATCGCAACAAGCTCGCCAGCTGCGAGAATGTCTTTAGCTTGTTCGATATCTTTGCTGTCACTTGCCAAAAGGTGTTGCGTATTCAATGTCTGTTCCTCAAACAACGTGCTTGGTTAGAAAATCTAAGCCGGCTATTTTAACCATGTTTTTCAAAGTTTCGATGTTTAATTGAATATGAATTGTATCGATTGATAATCTATTTCGATATAAGTCGATCTTTCAATCAGTTAAGGCCAAGCTTATTATTATCGTGTTTGATAAATGAGCAGTAAGAAATGAACAGCAAGGAAGGTTAGGGTGGAGCACAGCTACGATTACATTGTTATTGGCGGCGGCATTGTCGGCGTGTCAACGGCTTGGCAGTTGCAGAGCCGTCACCCTGATAAGTCCATTCTATTGCTGGAAAAAGAGTCTCAGCTCTCTTTTCACCAAACCGGACACAATAGCGGCGTGATTCATGCGGGCGTGTATTACGCGCCCGGCAGTTTAAAAGCGGAGTTCTGCAAAGCCGGAGTTAAAGCGACCGTCGACTTTTGCCAAAAACACCAAATTAAGGTCGAGAATTGCGGCAAATTGCTGGTGGCGACAACGCCTATCGAAGTTGAGCGCATGCAGGCCTTATATACCCGTTGTCAGCACAATGGTATCGAGGTAGAGCTGATTGATCAGCAAGAGCTATCAAAGCGAGAACCGAATATTGTCGGCCTAGGCGCCATTGCCGTTAGCGCAACGAGCATTGTGGATTACCGTCAAGTCACCGAGGCGATGGCAGAAGAGTTTCGTCAGGCGGGAGGGCATGTAGCGCTTAGCTCGCAAGTAGTTGGTTTAGAAGAGCAAGCGAATAGTGTCCGAGTCTCGATTCAGCAAGTGTTGAACCATCAAACCATTGAAGGACAGTTTCTAGTCGTCTGTTCAGGTTTGATGGCAGATCGCATGACTAAGATGATGGGGCTTGAAACCGACTTCCAGATCATTCCTTATCGTGGTGAGTACTACAGCTTACCCGCCAAATACAACCACATCGTTAATCACCTGATTTACCCAATTCCAGATCCTGATTTGCCTTTTCTTGGTGTTCATTTAACACGGATGATTGATGGCTGCGTAACGGTTGGGCCAAATGCGGTGCAAGGTTGGAAAAGAGAAGGCTACGGACGAGTGAACTTCAGCCTGCGGGATGTTATCGATATGGTGTCATTCATTGGCTTCTGGAAGGTGACAGCAAAACACTTAAAAGCTGGCTTAGCGGAAACCAAAGACTCTTGGTGGAAGGCGGGCTACCTTAAACGAGTAAAGAAGTACTGCCCCAAGTTAGAGGTTGAAGACTTACAACTCTACCCAGCAGGCATAAGGGCACAGGCGGTTCTTAAAGATGGAACCTTGGTGCATGACTTCTTGTTTGCAGAAAGCCCGCGCAGCCTACATGTCTGTAATGCCCCTTCTCCTGCTGCGACTTCTGCTATCCCAATCGGCTCTTACATCTGCGATAAAATAGGCGCTAAGCAGAGTGCGAGTCTAAACAATTAATTTGTTTAATGAGATCGAGGAAAAGTGCATGGCCGATAGGGATGAGTTCGTCGGCAAAATCGTAATCTGGGTTGTGCAACTGAGGGGTATTTTCTCCTGCACCAAGCGCAAACATCGCGCCTTGTTTTGCTATTGAAGTGAACTGTCCAAAATCTTCTGACCAACGCATCGGTTGGTCCATGAGCGTGTATTGTGTGGATGTATTTCGGCAAGCTTGCACAACTCGGTCACAGCCCACTTGTGAATTGACACTCGCTTGGAAGACATCTTCAAAGCTGAACTGCACTTTTAGCCCCGCTTGTGCGGCACATTCACGTGAGTAGGCTTGAGCGCTCTCAACTAAGGCTTCCATCCCCAAATTGCTCTCACTGCGGAGCGTCGCCATAATAACTGCCTCGCCAGGAGAAGTTCCAAAAGCCACTTCGCCAAGCTTAGCGTGGATGACCGTTACCCAAAGCTTATCGGTGATGCCTTGTTGTGCTAGTTCGTCGCCAAGTTGATTGAGCTTGGCTATGATTTGGCACATAGCTGCCGCAGGGCTCACACCATCTTCAGGGTGGGCTGCATGAGATGTTTTTCCCTCAAGCTTGATAATAATGCCACGTGAAGCGCAATTGAAGGTTCCTGCCCGTACTGCAACCTGTCCGAGTGGTAAGCCAGGGTAATTGTGCAGTGCAAATGCGTAGTCGGGCTTAAGTGATTCAAATTTAGCATCGTTGACCATATCGATTGCGCCAGCCCCCGTTTCCTCAGCAGGTTGAAAGCAGAGAATGACTCGACCAGAGATAGGCGCTTGAGTTGCCAGTGTCGCACCTAACGAAGCGATGATCGCCATATGGCCATCATGTCCACATTTGTGCGATACGCCATCAACCACTGAGCGGTGGGCAAAATCGTTTTGTTCTTGGATGGGCAGGGCGTCTAACTCGCAACGTATTAATGTAGAGGGACCATCCTGTTTGCCATTAAACACAAACGCCACACCGTGACCACCTAAGTGAGTGTGCACTTCATCAGGAGAGAAGCGTTTAAACAGCTCGACAATACGCTTTGCGGTGTCTTGCTCTTGATGTGACAGCTCAGGGTATTGATGAATGGCTTTTCTCAGTTGAGTAAGTTGAGAGTGATCTAACATGACGAATCCATACACTTTTTAACCAAACAGGCACTATACGAGAAACTCACTATTGGTAAGTTGATAGGCTTCTAACAATTTGAATTGTTGTGTATCGGATATTCAAGACAAAAAAAGAGCGACCATATGATCGCTCTTTAGTTGGCTCAAAATAGCTAGTTATGCGGCTGCTGGAGTTCGCCCAGTTTGATAAGCAGGCAGCTCAGATCGTAATCCTTTAATCAAGCTTACACACATCACAAGCAGCACTAGCGTGAAAGGTAGGCCGGTGGCAACAACCCCTGACTGAAGCGCTTGCAGTGCTTCTTTACCGCCAATCCAAAGCATCACTGCCGCAATAGAGCCTTCAATACATGCCCAGAAAATACGTTGCGGTACTGGTGCGTCAATCTTACCGCCTGCGGTAATGCTATCAATAACCAGCGAACCAGAATCTGATGAAGTGATAAAGAACACTAAGATCAACACTATCGAAAGTACTGAGATGATAGCACTGTATGGCATCGCATCATAAACATGAAACAGAGTCAGCGAAATATCAGTTAGGCCATTGGCACCAAGTTCGCCAATGTTGTTTACCACTTGGTCCAGAGCGATACCGCCAAATACCGACATCCATATTAATGTCACTGTAGTTGGAATGATAATCACCGCGAATAGAAACTCGCGCACAGTTCTACCTTTGGAAACGCGAGCGATAAACATACCCACGAAAGGAGACCAAGACACCCACCATGCCCAGTAAAAAACTGTCCAGCCGTGCATCCAATCGATATCTTCACGGCCATGAGGAGTACTTAATGGCAAGATGCTTTGCGCATAAGCGATGGTGCTGTCCCAAATTGACAACATAGCGGTATCAAAGCTAATCACAATCACAAACGCCAATAGAGCGAATGCAACGAGCATATTAATGTTACTCAGTAGCTTTACGCCACCGTCGATTCCACGAATAACAGAAATGATCGCTATAGAGGTAACAAAGGCAATGACAAACATCTGCATGCCGATACCGGCATCAAGGCCAAATACATGGTTAATACCACTGGTGGCTTGCTGTGCACCTAAGCCCAATGACGTTGCAAGGCCAAACAGAGTTGATAGCACGGCTAGAATATCGATCACGTGACCTAGCCAGCCCCAAGCTCTGTCACCAAATAGCGGGTAAAACGCTGAGCGCAATGAAAGTGGCAGCCGTTTGTTAAAGGCGAAAAAGGCTAAAGAGAGCGCAACAATTGAGTAGATAGCCCAACCATGAATACCCCAATGGAACATGGTCGCACCCATCGCTAGTGATTTGGCTTCATCGCTATATGCTTCGGCATTAAGCGGTGTGCCATACCAATCGGTAAAGTAGGCGGTTGGCTCTGCAACACTCCAGAAAAGTAGCCCAATCCCCATACCAGCAGCAAACAGCATGGATAACCAAGAGAGAGTTGAATGCTCAGCTTTAGCTTTTTTGCCTCCGATGCGGATCTTTCCTAGCGGAGATAGCAGTAATACGATAGCAAATAGAATAAAGAAGTTTGTTGACCACATGAAGAAAGAGTCAAATTCCGCAATGATGCCGTTTCTAAGGCCATTAAGAGCATCTCGCGCGGTAGCAGGTTCAACAATAAGAAGAGAAAGAAGACAAAGGATCACAAGGCCAGCACTAATCCCAAAAACTGGGTTGTGGATATCAAAGCCCCACTTTTGTACGTTGTCTTGTCCGACTTGGTAATCAGTGGTTTCGATACTGTATTTTTTTAATGCATTATCCATAAATACAAATTTTACGTTTTTATACTGTGCTTAACTTTTGCAAGAAAAACACTAAAACCGCCCTCCATTTGTTTTGAGTTCAAAGTAATTTTTCGTCGAAACTATACCCTTAAATGTGATCTTGTGCAAATTTGATTCACTTTTGCAGGTTTGTTGCACTTTTGATTGTTTGTCATCTAATTATTAGTTCACGTGTTTTTTGTAGAGCTGAACAGCAAGATAGGTCAAGTTAAAGAGGTTTTGGGCCGTTATTCGTAGGTCGTGAAATGTCTTTATCCTCACTAGGGGATAATGGGGTGGGTATCCCTTGGTGGGGATAAGTAACGTTCTAGATAGAGCAAATACTTTCTCGTAAGAGCTAGGTCGGTACGCGCGTTTAAGTCTCCCAAAGTTCTACTTGCCGTGCTTGGAGTACTAAATGGAATACTATTTTATGGAGTAATGCAGAGATCTATACGGAACTGAAAAACAGTAAGCTGTTAATGTTTATGGATTTTATAGATACAAAAAGGGCGCTAACTAAAAAGTTAGCGCCCTTTCCAAACGTTTGGTGGAGCTGGCGGGAGTTGAACCCGCGTCCAAAAATCATTCATCATTGGTACTACATGCTTAGTCGATCTTTAAATTCACCAAGTACCTGCGAACCGACACGCTAGTAAATGACTATCCTGAATTATAATTCGCCGTTCATCTCTCAGGCGGGAGAATCCGGGCTAGCGCGTTTGGGTTTGATCTCTCGTTGGTCCCCGTCTTACGTGCGGAAGCTAGGGCGAGAGAGCTCTGAGCAGGTTATTAAGCTGCTAGTGCGTAGTTTTCGTCGTTTGCGACTATTTTTTTGCGGCTTTTTACGTGGCCAACCGCCCCACGGCATGCACCTCAGACTGCAAAATTCCTGTCGAATCCTAAATCAGCCCCAAAGTGTTACTCGCATAGTACCAGAAAAGTATAACCTGTCTAGACTTGTGCGTTTAAGTGCTCAATATTAGCGCAGCGAGCTTTTCATTACGCGCGCTTTTTCACGTGCCCAATCTTTTTCTTTAAGATCCGTACGCTTATCGTGCAGCTTCTTACCTTTCGCAACACCAATTTTCATCTTCACCCAAGAGCGAGACCAATACAGTGATAGCGCGGCAAGTGTCATACCTTCGCGGTTGATCCTACCAAGTAGGTTATCAAGTTCGCGACGGCTAAGGAGTAGTTTACGCACACGAGTAGGGTTCGCCACTACGTGTGTCGATGCTTGGTTAAGAGGGGTAATGGTCATGCCACTAACGAAGGCTTCGCCGTCACGCATAAATACGTAACTTTCTGCGATGTTAGCTTTGCCTTGACGAAGGGACTTAACTTCCCAGCCTTGAAGCTCCATTCCCGCTTCGATTTCATCATCGATGAAATACTCGTGGCGAGCTTTCTTATTGACAGCGATGGTATTGCTACCCGCTTTTTGTTTAGATTTTTTCTTTGCCATAATGGCTGCATTATACGGCTAGGAACTAAGTTAGGAAATCCCTTTATTTGCGCTGAGTGCAAATAAAAGTAAAATTGCTCCAAGCTTGAAGTTCAAGTGAAGTGATGAGGAGTCAATATGAAGCAAGTTAGTCGCTCTGCGTTGGTGTCGTTTAGTGCCCAGCAGATGTTCGACCTAGTGAACGATGTCGCGAGCTACCCAGAATTTTTGCCGGGTTGTTCAGGTTCACGAGTTATTGAATCGAGCTCAAATGCGATGGTAGCTTCTGTTGATGTTGCGAAAGCAGGGATTAGTAAGACTTTCACCACCGCCAACGAGCTGGTGGAGGGTGAAGCGATCGTAATGAAGCTCGTCGATGGGCCATTTAAAACACTCAAAGGTGGATGGTTTTTCACTCCGTTAGACGAACAGGCATGTAAAGTAGAACTTAAGTTAGAGTTCGAGTTTTCAAGCAAAATGATTGAGATGGCGTTTGGTAAGGTTTTCAACGAGCTGACCAACAACATGGTTAACGCATTTACCAAGCGTGCAAAACAGGTGTACCCAGCTTATGAGTATTGAGTCTGAGATGATTCATGTTGAAGTCGTATACGCTCTGCCGCAAGAACAGCGAGTGTTTACGTTAGTGGTTAATCAATCGATGACGGTTGAAGAGATTATCGCTCAATCTGGAGTGCTTGAGCTTTACCCAGAGATTAATCTGAAAACCAATAAGGTTGGAGTGTTCAGCCGTAACGTAAAACTCAATGCGACGGTTAATGACAAAGACCGTATCGAAATCTACCGTCCGCTATTGGCTGATCCTAAAGAGATTCGCCGTAAGCGCGCCGAGCAAGCCAAAGCCTCTGGTGCTGCTGATCCTGTCACTGGCGGTAAGAAGAATCCTCTGAGGAAGGATGGGTAAAGAGCGGGAACGTTTCGCTTTTGGATAGCTGGAACGGGCTACGCCCTATGGAGACCGGGAACGCTTTGCTTTTGGAAAGCAAGAACGGGGTACACCCTGCTGGAAAATAGGCTTGACTCTTTAACTATATGGGGCAATTTTAGTTTTCCAGTTTTCCAGTTTTCCAGTTTTCCAGTTTTCCAGTTTTCCAGTTTTCCAGTTTTCCAGTTTTCCAAGGACAAAGTCCTTTCCCACATCCCGAATCCGTAGCGCAGCGTTCCAAACAAAAGGGTTGACACAAAATGCCAACCCTTAAAGCTTTTCTCGCGTCTCGCGTCTCGCGTCTCGCGTCTCGCGTCTCGCGTCTCGCTAGTTAATACTCTCAAAGAAGTCATTGCTTGCCGGGAAGTCGCCGGCTACTTCAACTAATTGGCCATCGTCGTTAAAGTTAACGATTAGGTTCTTTTGGATTGGGTCATGGTGCCCTTCGGTATGATGATAAATGTAGTACCAAGTATCAGGGTAACCGTTCTCTATCAGCATTGGTGAGCCCATTACATAGCGTACTTGTTCTTTGGTCATACCAAACTTCAGTTGTTCAACTGCGGTTTGTTCTACATAGTTGCCTTGGTTGATATCAATGCGGTACACCAACTTCTCTAGAAGAGAACAGCCAGTCAGCATTGTCATTGCTAGTGGTACAGCGATGAGCCACTTCTTTAATTGCATACTTAAATTCTTGTAACGGATAATAATCAAACTCAGCCGATAATAAACAAGCTAGACGCCAAAGTAAAAAGCTGAAAGCGTTTTGAATTGTTTATGACCGTTATTTTTGAATTTGGTTGCAAAGTCAGGTCAAAATTCTTAACAAGAGGGAACTTTGACCCGCAAAAGCGTAGGTTAGGCAGCAACTAGGAGTTCCTTCGCATTGGCTAGAGTCGAGTCAGTAATCTCGCTTCCACCAAGTAAGCGCGCCAACTCAGATACGCGTTGTTCATTATTTAAGCGATGCATTTGTGTTTCTGTTTTTCCAGCTTTGGTTTGTTTTGCTACGAAGAGTTGTTCATGGCCACAACCAGCGACTTGAGGTAAGTGAGTCACACAAAGAACTTGGGTCGATTCACCTAACTTACGTAGCATTTTCCCAACGACGGCCGCTGTTGGGCCGCTGATACCTACATCAACTTCATCGAAGATCAGGCTCGGAGTATCAACTTTTTGCGCCGTGATAACTTGTATCGCGAGCGAGATTCGAGAAAGCTCACCACCTGATGCTACTTTGGCAATTGGTTGCATTGGTTGGCCTGGGTTGGTTGATACTACGAAGCAAACAGTATCTAGGCCGATAGGCGACGGGTGAGTGCTTTCTGTTGTCACTTCAATTCGGAATTGAGCTTTTTCCATGCTCAGTTCGTGCATGCTGGCGGTGATCAGTTTATTAAGTTCTTTCGCGTAGCGCGCTCGAGACTTATGCAGTTTTTCTGATGCAGCAATAAAAGATTGGTAGTTAGCTTCAACAATTTGCTCTAACTCCCCTAAGCGCTCGTCTGAGCAATCTAGTGCTTGGATCTGCTCTAATAGATCTTGATGATGCTGATAGAGCTCTTCTGGCATTACATGATGCTTTCTGGCAATCGACATCACTTTAGAGAAGCGCTCTTCAACGTAAGCCATACGAGCAGGGTCTACGTCGATACTATCGAGGTAGTTGCGTAACTCGCTGTTTGCCTCTTCAAGCTGGATCATCGCTTCAGCGACCATGTTAGGTAGCTCAGTTAAGGTTTCATCCAGTTCAGCGAGTTGAATTAAGGACTGACTGGCCGATTGGAGAATACCAAGCGCGTTAACCTCTTCACCTTCGTAAATAAGCTCGATCGCTTGTTGGCAGGTCGAGGCGAGCTCACCGCTGTTTGACAGACGTTTGTGTTCTTGTTCGAGTTCTTCATATTCACCCTCCGCAAGAGAAAGTTCATTAAGCTCTTTGATTTGGTATTCAAGAAGCTGTTTCTGGGCCAGGTTTGCAGCGCTGTTTTCTTTTAACTGCTTTAGGTTATTGTCAGCCTGACGCCAAGTTTGGTATGCGTTACGCGTATTTTTGAGTAGATTTGTATGGCCCGCGTATTGGTCAAGCATCGCCATTTGGTACTCACTCTTCATTAGCTGATGATGAGCATGCTGACCATGGATATTTATCAGGAGTTGGCCCAACGTTTTTAGCTGAGAAAGAGGAACAGGACTACCGTTAATGAAGGCTCTAGAACGACCTTCTTTACTAATGATACGGCGCAGAATGCAGTCGCTGCCATCTAGCAGATCGTTATCTTCCAACCAGCGGGTTGCGTTAATATTGTTCTCAAGGGAGAAAGCTGCACTTACCTCAGTTTTCTCTTCACCTTGACGTACCATGCTGGCTTCCGCGCGCCCGCCTAAACATAAACCGAGGGCGTCAATGGCGATAGATTTGCCCGCGCCAGTTTCACCGGTAATGGTTGTCATTCCTTTGGATAGCTCTAGCTGTAGAGACTTAACAATTGCAAAATTATTAACACTTAGATGAGCCAGCATTTTATGTACCTGTTTAAATGAACAATACTGTATAAGAAAACAGTATATACTGTTTCTTTATACAGTAAAGATGCAGGTGAGATTTTTTGTGATCAGGAGCGGGAACGGACTTCGTCCTAAGGATCGCTGCGCTGCTGGAAAGCGGGAGCGGGCTTCGCCCTTCGAGAGTTTTTCGTTCCCGCATCCCGAATCCATAGCGAAGCGTTCCTAAATAAAAAGGGTTGACGCAGTACGCCAACCCCTCAAAACTTCTCCAACTCTTAAAACAACCGGCTCGACCAACCTAGCTTGTTTCTCAGTACGTGGTAATAGCTGTAGTCTTTGGGGTGGATCAGCTTAAGTACGTTTGGGCTTTGGTAGACATGCACTTCATCACCGGGAGAGACGGGCAGTGAAACTTGACCGTCGCAGCTTACTTCTTGTGTGCCTCGGTTATCTGGTGACACGATCAGCTTGATACGGCGCTTGCTATCAACAACCAGTGGGCGGCTAGAAAGTGTGTGTGGGAACATCGGCACTAACGAAATTGAGTTCAAACTTGGTGAAAGGATAGGGCCACCGCCGGAAAGCGAGTAGGCTGTTGATCCCGTTGGCGTTGACACGATCAATCCATCTGCTCGTAAGGAGAAAGCGAAGATGTCATCAATGTAAACTTCAAACTCGATCATATGAGCAACTTGGCCTGGGTGGAGTACCGCCTCGTTTAACGCTGCATTGTGACTTTTTACTTGATTGTGTCTGTGCACTTCCGCTTCAAGCAAGAAGCGCTCTTCTTCGATAAACTCGCCAGCAAGTACGGCAGAGAGCGAGGCTTGAAAATCCTCGGGGTCAAGGTCGGTTAGGAAGCCAAGGTTGCCACGGTTTACTCCAATGACAGAGATATCAAATCTTGATAGAACACGTGCCGCACCAAGCATATTTCCGTCGCCACCCACTACGATGGCTAAATCGGCTATCCGCCCCAATTCAATTAGGCTAGCAAAGTCTTTTTGTGGAATATCGTCTAAGATCTCACTTAATCTATTATCGATATACACTTTGTAACCTTCGTTTTGAAGCCAGGTATAGAGCTCGCGATGAGTTGCTATAGCTTGTTGATCTCTTGGCTTTCCAATGATGGCGATCACTTCAAAAGGTTTTTTCATAGGTTTTCCGCACCAAATAGGCTTGATTCGACAATCTTCATCCCCATAATAATGGCAAGTTAGCTATTTATGCGAATTTTTGTGTACTCCAATGCGATAAACGTGCTGCGTTGGTGACCTATAAAGATGAATTCTGGAGAGATTATGAGCAACGAAGAAAATAAAGTTACAGAAGAAGAGCTGGATCAAATCATCGAAGAAGTTGAGAAAGTAGAAGCTGCCGCGCAAGATGTGGAAGCAGAGCTTGAAGAAATTGGTGATGAGAAAGATGCAAAGATTGCTCAACTAGAAGCGGCTCTTTTGACGAGTGAAGCGAAAGTTCAGGAACAACAAGACAGCGTATTGCGCGCAAAAGCTGAAGTTGAAAACATGCGTCGTCGTACTGAAACAGAGATCGACAAAGCTCGCAAGTATGCTTTAAACAAATTTGCTGAAGAGCTATTGCCTGTTATCGATAACTTGGAGCGCGCGATTCAAGCGGCTGACACTGAAAATGAAGCTGTTAAGCCTCTACTAGAAGGTGTAGAACTGACTCACAAAACGTTTGTTGATACGGTTTCTAAGTTTGGTCTCACTGAGATCAACCCAGAAGGTGAAGCGTTCAACCCTGAAAAGCACCAAGCTATGTCTATTCAAGATAGTCCTGACCACGAGTCAAATACGGTTATGTTTGTAATGCAGAAAGGTTACGAACTAAATGGTCGTGTAATCCGCCCAGCAATGGTTATGGTTGCGAAGTAACATCCCACCTGTTTTAAACGAAGGGAGGCTTTTGCCTCTCTTTTTTTTGTCCCATCAGACCATTTTCTTTTCCTCAAGATAAATACTTGATTTAGCGAACTTATCCCTAGTTACTCCTTGCTTGAAAATTAATTTCCGATTTGAAATTTGTAACAATATAGTAAACAAAGTCTTTATTTTGTAACTTTTGTGTGTATTATGTGCGAACTCTGCCGAAAAACTTGGCTGAATAAACTATAAAATCATAAATTAATAACACAACATTCTGGAGATGAAAGATGGATAAATCGCTTTCAAGCAAGATATTTGTAGGCTTGTTTGCTGGTCTGCTCATTGGTACTGCAATTCAGTACCTATTCAGTGGGATTGCAATCTTCGACATTTACCTTCTAGGTGCCGCAGAAGGTGCGGGTGGTATGTTCGTATCACTGATTAAATTGCTCGTTGTACCTTTGGTCTATGTGTCAATTGTATGTGGTATCGTTGACCTTAAAGATATCACTGCTTTTGGTCGTTTAGGTGGTAAAACTTTTGCTTTATATATCTTTAATACCATCATCGCTATTACTGCTGCATTAACGATTGGCATGATTTTCCAACCAGGGGCAGACGCTAACCTCGCAGGAACTATCTCAGAGACGGTTAAGCTAACGACGACCGAAACTCCAGACATTTTCTCACTAGTCGTTAACATCGTTCCTAGCAACCCAGTTCAAGCGTTTGCGAACGGCGATATGTTACAAATCATCTTCATGGCAATCCTGACAGGTTTAGCGATTCAAGCGCTTGACTCACGTGGTGGCCCTGCGATTCGTACATTCAAGATGGCAAATGAGATCATGATGAAGCTAGTTGGTTTGGTTATGAGCCTAGCGCCATACGGTGTGTTTGCACTAATGATTCAACTAGGTGCAACGCTAGATGCGAATACATTGATGTCGGTTGCAGGTTACGTAGCACTAGTTGTTGCAATGCTAGTGTTTTGGATCTTCATCTTCTACCCAATGGCAGTGGGCATTGCGACAGGGACGTCTCCTAAGGCATTCCTTCGTGCGACTCGTGAGCAGATTTTATTCTCTCTATCGACAGCAAGCTCAAATGCAACCATTCCTGTAACTATGCGTACCCTGACGGAAAAACTGCAGGTTTCAAAATCAGTCGCTGGCTTCGGTGTGCCGCTAGGTGCAACAATGAACATGTCTGGTGTATCTATTTACATCGCATTAGCGACTATATTCGTTGCCAATGCATTTGGCCAGCCAATCAATACCGCTGATTTGTTCACTTTAGGTCTAACGATCTTACTTCTATCAATTGGCGCTGGCGGTGTTCCTGGTGGTGGCGTAGTTATGGTCGGTGTTCTTCTTCACCAACTGGGTCTTCCACCTGAAGGTCTGGCAATCATCGCTGCAGTTGACCGCATTAACGATATGTTCTGTACATCTTCAAACGTAGTAGGCGATACCGCTGTAAACACTATCGTTGCTAAAACAGAAGGTGAAATCGGTAAAGATGAAGCGGAAGTAGAAGCAAAGCCTGTCGAAGCTTAACGACTAAAACCACAGGTTATAAATAGACAGAATTTCAAAGCGAGCCTTAGGGGTCGCTTTTTTTACATTTTTTTTCATGTCCTCCCTTGAAAAGTTATTTGCCGCCCTTATCTATTGGGCATAGAGAAGCAAACATCATTATTTTTGTTTGTGAGCAAGGGTTGAAACCCGATTCTCCATCCCCACATAGGGGATATAGCAAAACGAAAATAGAAATTTATTCGGAGATAGCCTGATGGGTAAAATCATTGGTATTGACTTAGGTACTACTAACTCATGTGTTGCTGTACTAGACGGCGACAAACCACGTGTAATTGAAAACGCAGAGGGTGAACGTACCACTGCATCGGTAATTGCTTACACAGACGGTGAAACGCTAGTAGGTCAACCGGCAAAACGTCAAGCAGTTACTAACCCAACTAACACGCTATTTGCAATTAAGCGTCTTATTGGTCGTCGTTTCGAAGACGAAGAAGTTCAGCGTGACATCGAAATCATGCCTTACAAAATCGTTAAGGCTGACAACGGTGATGCTTGGGTAGAAGCGCAAGGCCAAAAAATGGCGGCTCCTCAGGTTTCTGCTGAAATCCTTAAGAAAATGAAGAAAACTGCAGAAGACTTCCTTGGTGAGGAAGTAACTGGCGCAGTTATCACAGTTCCTGCTTACTTCAACGATGCACAGCGTCAAGCAACGAAAGATGCTGGTCGTATCGCAGGTCTAGAAGTTAAACGTATCATCAACGAACCAACAGCGGCTGCTCTAGCGTATGGTCTAGACAAGCAAGGTGGCGATCGCACTATCGCTGTATACGACCTTGGTGGTGGTACATTCGACATCTCTATCATCGAGATCGACGAAGTTGAAGGCGAGAAAACGTTCGAAGTACTAGCAACTAACGGTGACACTCACCTAGGTGGTGAAGACTTCGATAACCGCATGATCAACTACCTAGTTGAAGAGTTCAAGAAAGAGCAAGGTATCGATCTTAAGAACGATCCTCTAGCAATGCAACGTGTTAAAGAAGCAGCAGAAAAAGCGAAAATCGAGCTTTCTTCTACTACTCAAACTGACGTAAACCTACCTTACGTGACTGCCGATGCAACGGGTCCTAAGCACATGAACGTTAAAGTAACGCGTGCGAAACTAGAATCTCTAGTTGAAGACCTAGTACAACGTTCTCTTGAGCCGCTAAAAGTTGCTCTAGCTGATGCTGATCTATCTGTAGGCGACATTACTGACGTTATCCTAGTAGGTGGTCAGACTCGTATGCCAATGGTTCAAGCGAAAGTTGCTGAGTTCTTCGGTAAAGAAGCTCGTAAAGACGTGAACCCTGATGAAGCAGTAGCAATGGGTGCTGCAGTTCAAGGTGGTGTACTTGCTGGTGATGTTAAAGACGTACTTCTACTAGACGTTACTCCTCTGTCTCTAGGTATCGAGACGATGGGCGGCGTAATGACTAAGCTGGTTGAGAAGAACACTACTATCCCAACCAAAGCGAACCAAGTTTTCTCTACAGCAGAAGACAACCAGAACGCAGTAACTATCCACGTTCTTCAAGGTGAGCGTAAGCAGGCGATGTACAACAAGTCTCTAGGTCAATTCAACCTAGAAGGCATTCAGCCAGCACCACGTGGTATGCCACAAATCGAAGTAACTTTCGACCTAGATGCGGACGGTATCCTACACGTATCTGCGAAAGATAAATCGACGGGTAAAGAGCAGAAGATCACTATCCAAGCTTCTGGCGGTCTAAGCGATGAAGACATCGAGAAAATGGTACAAGAAGCAGAAGCGAACAAAGAAGCGGACAAGAAGTTCGAAGAGCTAGCAACTGCACGTAACCAAGCTGACCAAATGATTCACGGTACTCGTAAGCAAGTTGAAGAGGCAGGTGATGCACTTCCAGCAGACGAGAAAGAGAAGATTGAAGCAGCTATCTCTGAGCTAGAAGAAGCACGTAAGGGCGAAGACAAAGAAGCGATCGACGCTAAAGTTCAAGCACTTATGACAGCAGCTCAAAAGCTAATGGAAATCGCTCAGCAACAAGCTCAAGCACAACAAGGCGCTGAAGCTGGTGCAGAACAAGCACAGCCTCAAGACGACGTAGTTGATGCGGAGTTTGAAGAAGTTAAGGAAGACGGCAAGAAGTAATTCTTGATTCGACATACTTAATTTAGTTTCTTGCGGGCGTTTGAGGTAACTCATACGCCCGTATGTTTGTAAATTGATTTGTCTTTCTAGCTAAATACTTTGCTTAATCGAGAGCTTTTAGCTAGAACGATACAAACACCGAGCGGTGTGATAACCATCCTCCGTTTGCAGTACTACATTGGTGACGAAGAACATGTCAAAACGTGATTTTTACGAAGTATTAGGCGTAAGCCGCGATGCATCAGAGCGTGATATTAAGAAGGCCTATAAGCGCCTAGCGATGAAATTCCACCCGGATCGCAACCAGGGTGACGACAGCGCTGCAGATAAGTTTAAAGAAGTAAAAGAAGCGTACGAAATCCTTCTTGATCCGCAAAAGAAAGCCGCTTATGACCAGTATGGTCATGCTGCTTTTGAACAAGGTGGTATGGGTGGTGGCGGCTTCGGTGGTGGCAGCGCCGATTTCGGTGACATCTTTGGCGATGTGTTTGGTGATATTTTCGGCGGTGGTCGTCGTGGTGGCGGTGGTCATCGTGCTCAGCGTGGCGCAGACCTTCGTTACAACATGGAACTGTCACTTGAAGAAGCGGTTCGTGGTGTATCGAAAGAGATCGAAGTACCAACTTTGGTTCACTGTGACTCTTGTGAAGGCTCAGGTGCTAAGAAAGGCACCTCCGCTGAAACCTGTGGTACCTGTCATGGTCACGGCCAAGTGCAGATGCGTCAGGGCTTCTTCGCGGTTCAACAGACCTGTCCGACTTGTAACGGTAAAGGTAAGATCATTAAAGAGCCATGTAACGTATGTCATGGTCAAGGCCGTAAGCAGAAGACTAAAACTCTTAACGTTAAGATCCCAGCTGGCGTCGATACTGGTGATCGCATTCGTCTATCTGGTGAAGGTGAAGCGGGCGAGCACGGTGCTCCTGCCGGTGACTTATATGTACAGGTACACGTTAAAGAGCACCATATCTTCGAGCGTGATGGCAACAACTTGTACTGTGAAGTGCCAGTAAGCTTTGCGATGGCAGCACTTGGTGGCGAAGTTGAAGTCCCGACTCTTGATGGTCGTGTGAACCTTAAAGTACCCACAGAAACTCAAACTGGCCGTATGTTCCGTATGCGCGGTAAAGGCGTGAAGGGTGTTCGTGGCGGCGGTATTGGCGATCTAATCGTTAAGCTTGTAGTAGAAACGCCTGTTAACTTAAGTTCACGCCAAAAAGACTTACTTAAAGAGTTTGAAGAGTCATGTGGCGGCGAAGCAGCGACAAAGCATAAGCCGAAATCAGAAGGTTTCTTCAACGGTGTGAAGAAGTTTTTTGATGATCTCACTAGCTAAGGTGAGTTAACCTAGCAATCTGATTTGAAAGCCTGCTACTCAAAATTAGCAGGCTTTTTAGTTTCTCGCTCAGAGAGCCACTATGGCCAACAATCTTCGGGCACCATTTCACCCAATTGATTAATACTTAATTCGCTATATAAAGTCCCGTTGCAACGATCTTTGAGTTGAGGGCCTAGCGCGGTAGCGGTGATGGTGTAAGTGGATTCTGTTGCTGAGATAGAGATCTCAAAACGATCGCCATCTAGCGTACAAAAGTCGCACTTTCCATCGGGGAGAACGGAGCCAACCGCCGTTTGATAGTTTGTTGTAAACACTCGTTCTAGCTCTAATTGCACCATGGCAAGATTAGCCAGCGCTGCGGTTCGATGGGACTGTAGCACATGTATTTGATAACTAGGGTAGGCGATGGTGCACAGTGCGCCTATTATCACTACGCAAATCAGTAACTCGATCAACGTCATCCCTTCTACTCGATTTTCTCGTGTTTTACATAAACTTGTTCGAATCATTTCCAAGCCTTCCTGACTGACATCCAATCTATTTTTGTTAGCTGCTAGCATTGCCTCAAGGCTGAATTTATTTTTCATTTGGCATTACATAGGAATTTGGGAAATGTCTCGCGGCTTTACGTTGCTCGAACTACTGATCTCTATTGTGGTATTAGGCTGCTTGCTGGCCATTGGACTCCCTAGTTTTCGCTCGTTGAGCATAGACGCTCAGATGGTGAGAGCCGCCAATGAGCTTAATGGTTTTTTTAACCAAGCAAGGTCTGAGGCGATTAAACGCAATTGTGACTTATGGGCACACTTTTCCTTTGATAGTTACCCTGCTTTGGCTCACGAGTGGAGGCTCACCTTGACGGAATCAGAGACCGCAGGAGCAGGAGAGACATTGTTGGTTCTTCAAGGAAGCATATTTAAAAGCCTTAAACTGGATTGGAGTTACACGGCAAATAAGATCAAATTCAGTGGCCTTCGTGGTCGTATTAAAGACGGCAGTTTGAGTTTTTATCCGGACGGGCAGCAAAGCGATGCGCTACGCATTAAAACCTCTTTTGCTGGTAATCGAGTGATGGTTTGTGGTGTAAGTCGGAGTCGCTATGGTTTTCCACGCTGTTAACTTTCGACATCAATATGGGATCACACTGATTGAGTTACAGATCGCGTCGTTAGTTGGGTTAATGGTTCTCGGCACAATAGGCTCGGTGTTTATTCAGGGGTTTAAGCTAACTAATGAGAGAAGTAAGCAACTACTTCTCGAGCAAAGCCTTTCCACTGTGATGATGCAGATTAAAGAAGATATCCACCGTGCAGGCTTCAATCCTGCCCAAGGGCAAACGGCTGTATTGTCTGGGGCTTTGGCCTCTATTCATGTTGATCCCGAGCAAGAGCTTATAGGGTACGTTTATCATATAGAATCTGAGGGAACAGAGTCTTTTCGCAACGTCGTGTTTAAGCGTGAGGAGTCTAGCAGCCCGAGTGGGGGAAGTATGCTTAAAATATGTGAGAAGCACTCGTTGCAACCATTATCAATCGAGGCTGCGGCTCTTTCAGGGCCTGGAGGTTTTTGCTTTAACCTTTTTAATCCAAAACAGATTTCTATTTCAAGCTTCTCTGTTCAAAGTCAAACGGTTGCGAGCGAGATGACCAGTTCGAGAATGGTGACACTCTCACTTACAGGGCACCTTCTCGCTTGGGTAGATCGTGAACACCAAGTGGAAATGACAGTGCTGCAGAGAAATCAGTGATGAGCTGTTCTCAACAACAAGGCATTGTCACTCTACTTGTCACGTCTATGCTAGCGATTGCAGTGTTAATGCTGAGCCTAGCCAGTTATCGAGGTCTGTTTTATCAGATCAAGCAGGCTCAAAATGAACTTAAAGCGAGGCAGGAACACTGGCTAGCAGAAGGCGGTATTGAGTGTGCATACGCGTACCTTCACTCTTTTCCTGAGCGCCTCAATAGCCTATTGGAACAAGGGAACGCTGAACTTAATGATGTGTGCAAGCAAGAACTTGGGATGAGTGATATTTATGTAGAAGCGCTAGAAGAGGAGAGCTATATATTACACGCTATTGGGCCGCGTTCGACCTTGCGTCGCTATTTTCATTACCGCGAAGTGACGGGGATGGGAGCTATTCAGTCACGAGCCAACCTGCGTTTGATAGGGAGCTTTGATATTTCTTCTGACGCGCCTAGGTTTACTAACCTTGATGGGCGCTATCCTTGTGTCGCGGTTCAGTATGCGTCACATGTCGTCTATGAGGTGGGTGGAAGCAACGGGGAGTTGAAAACAGGATTTCCGCTAATAAATGGGCCTTTTAATGGCTTTGAAGGGGAATGTGCCGATAGTCATATCACGCTGCTAACAAGCAATCAGAGTAGCTTGATTGAACCGAATAATTTCAACCAAGATTTCGTCAAAAATGCTCAGCTAGATACGTTTAAAAATTACTTCAATAGGGAGAATAGCCCTGAAAACATTGCGTTGCTTAAAGAGCAGTACCAAGTTTTTAGCTTAGCAAGTGTTGCCGATGGGCATGATTGTGCCGAGGTTATTAATGACAACCTCACCCTTGCGCAAAACAAATTGTGGATTGAAGGCCATTGTATTCTCACTTCATCACTAACTATTTCTTGGCCCTCTTCCTTAGTGGTTGAAAATGGGATTTTCTCTGCAACAGGAAGTCATGAATTTTCAGGTTCTGTATATCATTTAGTTGATATGTCACTTCCTGACTTTTCCCCAACGAAAATCGAAGAGTATTGGGCAGAGCTTAGCTATATAAGTACCATTGAGGACTGGCTAACTAGTGGTACCGTGTACTTTGATAACGGCTCCTTTCGCCCTAAAGGTGGGATGTACTTTGATGCCTTGGGCGGTGAGGCAGTGCTAAAAGGCTCCTATGATATTGATTACTCTGCAGCCAATAATGTTGCGCAGGGGCGCAAGGTATTCTCATGGCTTCGAGGTGGTTGGTTTGCGCAGTGACTGGCGAGGTTTTTCTCTATTCGAGGTACTGATTGCTTTGTTGCTAGTCGCTATTGCGAGTCTGTCGCTAATTGCGCTGCAAGTGAGAATGGAGCAGCGTGCTGACTATGCGAGTTCGAGTAGTAAAGCGTTGAGTTTGATTGAGCAAAAGCTTGAATGGTTGCGTACTCGGGGAGCACACAGCGCTCATTCGGATATATTGCCTGCTGAGTTTGATGCTATGGCTAGTGGCTCGGATATTCATGGCTCATTTACTATTGCGTGGCAAACGAGTTCGCCATCTTCTTCACTCGAAACTTCATTGCAGCAAATAGCGTTGACGGCAGAGTGGGAAGATCGTTTCGGCAAAGCTCACTCTTTGAGCGTAAAAACTATGCTATCTCGCTACAGTGAATTCCAAAACAACTAGATGCATATTGTTTTTGTATCTTTCGTTTTTACTAACTTGCGTACCTTATATTTTGCATTTACGTTTCACTGTTGTTTACTTCCTTTTCTGGGGGTGTTTTATTTTTGTTGCACATTAATCGCGTTTTTGCAAAATATGTCTCCATTTATGGAAAAATAATTAGTTTGTTGTGCTTTATTAGGGTGGATTTAATAGAATAACCGATTAAAACAAGACCGACATAAAAAACGCATAAAGGTCTACCGCAACAACATCACATATGGAGTTACCATGAGTAACCAAGCTATTAATAAAGCGCCGTCACAAAAATCGAGTGGTATGGACCGCTTCCTAAACTTTATTGAACGAGCGGGTAACAAAATCCCAGACCCAGCCATTCTGTTCTTCTGGGCATTAGTCATTACTTGGGGTGCATCAGCACTGTTATCAAACGTTTCATTTGACCTGATCAATCCACGTTCAGGCGAAGCACTTGCAATCAATAACCTTTTAACTGGCGAATCTTTAGCAAGTTTCCTAGCAAACATGGTGAAAACATTTACTGGTTTTGCACCACTAGGTATTGTACTTGTTGCTATGTTAGGTGTAGGTGTTGCTGACTCTTCAGGCTTCATTACAACTGGTCTAAAGAAGATGTTGAACTTTACGCCAGCGAAACTTCTTACCCCAATGCTAATTCTTGTAGCAATCGTATCGCACACTGCTGCGGATGCGGGCTACGTTCTGGTTATTCCTCTTGGTGGTATCATCTTCCACGCGGCAGGACGTCATCCTCTAGCGGGTATCGCAGCGGCATTCGCTGGTGTATCAGGTGGTTTCTCTGCGAACTTTATTCCTTCAGGTATCGACCCACTTTTAGCAGGCTTCACTCAGACAGCAGCACAAGTTTTAGATCCAGAATACGTTGTTAACCCATTAGCAAACATCTTCTTTACTGGTCTTTCTTCTATCATCATCGTTGCTATCGGTTGGTGGGTGACAGAGAAAATCATCGAGCCTCGTTTAGCAAAAACACCAATTGATGAAGATGCAGAAAAAGCACCGGATCTAGGTTCATTCACTGAGCTAGAATCTAAAGCTTTCCGTTACGCGGGTTGGGCTATGGTTGCTGGTATTGCACTGCTTATCGCGGCAATCATTCCTGAGAACTCTGCACTTCGTTCTCCTGATGGCGATATCACAGCATTCTCTGCGCCGTTAATGAAGTCAATCGTTCCATTGATCTTCATTCTGTTTATCATCCCAGGCTATGTATACGGCAAGGTATCGGGCACATTTAAGACGAGCAACGACATCATCAAAGCAATGTCAGACACCATGGCGACTATGGGTGCGTATATTGTAATGTCATTCTTCTGTGCTCAATTCCTATCGGCGTTTGCTCAATCAAACATCGGTACTATGCTAGCGCTATACGGTGCTGAGGGTCTAAAAGCGATGAATCTACCTGGTGAAGCAACCATCATCGGTATGATTCTTCTAACAGCGGCTGTTAACCTTCTAATCGGTTCTGCATCAGCGAAGTGGGCATTGATTGGTCCAATTCTAGTGCCAATGCTGATGGCGGTTGGTATCTCTCCTGAGCTATCTCAAGCGGCTTACCGTGTAGGTGACTCTGTATCGAACATTATCTCACCACTTATGGTCTTCTTCCCATTGGTTGTGGTTTATTGTCAACGTTACGTTAAGTCGACAGGTATTGGTACGCTAGCGTCACTCATGATGCCATTCTCGATTGCTATGCTGATCGGTTGGTCTATCTTCCTAGTGGGATACTGGATGCTAGGCATTCCTTTGGGTATTCAAGCGCCATACACTTACACAATGTAAATACCGGCATATTTGACGCCGAAGAATATGAATAGCGAAAGCGTTGGTCGAGAGACCGGCGCTTTTTTTATTTCCGAGGCGGGAACGGACTTCGCTTTACAGAACCGCTCGTATCGCGCTTTAACTTCCTACCTTTGAAGGTTAAAATCTTCTTTCCACAACGAACCATTCCATGAACGGAGCCCCAGTGTCAGATCCCCAGTTTACTCTTCAAGACGAACAATTTATGCGCCGAGCAATGGAACTGGCAGCACAAGCAGAAACCGAAGGTGAAGTCCCCGTCGGAGCCGTTCTCGTTAAAGATGGTGAAGTGATTGCAGAAGGTTGGAACCAATCGATTGGCGAGCACGACGCCACTGCTCATGCTGAGATGCAGGCGCTGAGAAAAGCAGGCCAGGCGTTGCAGAACTACCGTTTGTTAGATACTACGCTTTACGTGACCCTAGAGCCTTGCCCGATGTGCGCGGGTGCGTTGTTACATAGTCGAGTGAAGCGAATCGTATTTGGCGCTCCTGATCTTAAAGCGGGGGCGGCAGGCACTGTATTGAATCTATTTGAACATCAAGCGGCTTACCACTATGCCGATGTAGAGCAAGGCTTACTCGAAGATGAATGCCGAACGCAGCTACAGGCGTTTTTTAAAGGGCGTCGTAAACAGATTAAAGAACAGCGTAAAAAAGCGAGAGAGTTGGGGCAGAAGGGAGAGTAGGTTACTAGGTCAACAGACCCTAAGCAAACATCTGAGTAAGATGTTTGCTCTCTAGGTTATTCAGCTAATAGCTGCATAAATGCACGGTGGCGCGCAATGACTTTCTTTTTGTTGTTGCTAAGCATGCGTTTACGGCGATTTGCAGTAACGGTCTTATTAAGGCGTTTTGACTGCATTTTACGTCTAAGCATAAAACAACCTCCTATTATGGCTAAAATAATATCAACGACGAACTGGGTAGAAGGCGGCTGATATTGAGACGATTAAAGTCTTATACCTGCACATTGTTACCATTTTAAGAAAGTTCGCAACTGTTGTTTGATACAAGATTATATTTGGTCTTAATGGTGGGAATTCAAGAGCGTCACCTGAGATGGGGTGACGCCCTCACGGTTATTGATCAGCGCTGGTTTCTTCGCTTTCCGATGAGTCTTCATCCTCATATCCCGATGCTGCTGCCGAGACTGCATTCTCAGGTAGCTGAATGACGGTTAGATCATCGATACTAATGTCTTGCGAGCTTGATTGCTGCTCAACATGGCCTATGATGCTCTGGTAGTAGCGACGTATATTTTCGACATAGTTGCGCGCTTCATCTCCACGAGCAAAGCCATAGCGAGTTTGGCTGTAGTACTTTTGTTGGCGTAGCAAAGGAAGACGGTCTTTAACATCTGACCATGCGTCTGGGTTTCCGCCTTGGTGTTTGGTCATTCTTCTTGCATCCATCACATGACCATAGCCAACGTTGTATGAGGCTAAGGCGAACCAGATTTTCTCGTGCTCATCAATCGAGTCTGGAATGCGATCGACCATGCGACGCAGGTACTCGACACCACCGCGAACAGATTGCTCAGGGTCTAGGCGGTTGGTGACACCGACACTTTTTGCCGTTGGCAAGGTTAGCATCATCATGCCACGTACACCGGTCGGTGATTTCGCTTTCGGGTTCCAATGTGACTCTTGGTAGGCCAAAGCTGCGACTAATCGCCAATCAAACTCTTCAGAATACTTTTTAAACAGCGGCGACCATTTTGGTAATTTTGAGTCGAGTGCACGAATAAATGCACGGGTGTCAACGTAATCAAAGCTACCTACATGGCCGATGTATTTCTCTTCCAGTGAGGCAAGGTGACCTGATTGATTCACTGAGCCAAAGAACTCAATCAAAAGTCCATATAGGCTCTCATCTTGAGAAGGGCGCAGGAACCAAGAGATAGGTTGGTCTTCGGTCAGCTCAAATGCAATGGCGATGTCAGGATAGATACGCTGAGAAAGTGACACTTCTACAGAGTCGGCGACTGTGAATCTTTGCTCGCCTTTTGACACCGCTTTGAGTAGATCGTTGACGTCGGCATTTGAGTCAATCTGGTATGAAAACTCAGGATGTTCATCTTTTATCTGCGCAAGCGTGGTATTGAAGTGAGAGTCACTGACGATGCTTAGCACGTCTTGCCCTTCGTTCTCTTCAATCAGTTGTTGTTGCTTCGCAAGCAGTTGCTTTAAGTTCCTTGGACGCCATTTACCTTTCTTGTACACCAGTTGTTGGCTGACATAGTAATAAGCGGGGCCTGGGCGGAATTTCTTGAGTCTCTCTGGTGATTGGCTTAGGCCTGCTGCAATAATGTCTATTTCGCCATTTTCCAGTGCAGGGTAGAGGCTAGAAATTCGGTAAGCGGGTTTCATCTCTAGCTGGACACCCAACTCATTGGCAAACTCACGCGCTAGCTCGTAGTCGAGTCCTGTTGGACCATCAGGGCCGATATAGTAGGAGAGTTGATTGTTGAGTGTACCTACACGAAGTACCCCCCGCTCCTTGATTAAGTCGAGCTCACTTTTGGGCTCAGATTCAATTTGGCAGCCCGATAGAAGAATAGTTGTCAAAAGTAGCAAGCATAGTGGCTTGAAGTGACATGAAAAATACTTATTCATTAACGACGATCTCATACATCCAGTATGGCATTTATATCAGAGTGTCATAACAAGGCAAGCCAATCCTTATTCCTGCGGGAGAAGCATTGCCAAATTCTCATTCCTGCTGTAATTCAAAATTGACAAAAAAAATGACGCAAACGGTTGCTTTTGGTGTTACATCACAAAAACAAATCCTATATAATGCGCTCGCAAGCAAAGAGGTGAAATCGGTATAGGTTCGCAAGATATATATTAACTTGTTGAATTTATTCCAATATTACCTCAGGTCATTAGACCTCAACCAATTGTATAAGAGACCTAAGCACATGAGAACTTTTCGTGGCTCCCCAGCTCTATCTGAATTTCGTGTTAATAAGCTTCTAGAGCTTTGTCGTGAATTAAGCTTGCCGGTGACTGGCATTTACGCTGAATTCGCTCATTTTGCTGATTTATCGGCAGACCTTGATGCTCAAGAAGTGGACAAGCTAGAAAAGCTTCTGACTTACGGTCCAACAATTGAAGAGCACGAGCCAGCAGGTCTTCTTCTTTTAGTTACCCCTCGTCCTGGTACAATTTCTCCTTGGTCTTCAAAGTCGACAGACATAGCGAACAACTGTGGTTTAGACAAAGTTGTTCGTCTAGAGCGTGGTACGGCTTACTACATCGAAACGTCTGCTGAACTTAGCGAGCTTCAACTGGTTGAACTAAAAGCTATTTTGCATGATCGCATGATGGAAGTCGTCTTCACGGCATTCGACGCTGCGCAAGCACTATTCCAAGTGGCTGAGCCTGCACCTGTGGCGGACGTTGACCTACTAAATGGTGGTCGTGCTGCGCTTGAAAACGCAAACGTTACCCTAGGTCTTGCACTTGCTGATGATGAAATCGAATACCTTTACGATGCGTTCGTAAATAAGTTAGATCGCAACCCAACAGACATCGAGCTAATGATGTTTGCCCAGGCGAACTCAGAGCACTGTCGTCACAAAATCTTCAATGCAGACTGGACTATCGACGGCGTTAAGCAAGAGAAGTCTCTGTTTAAGATGATCAAGAACACTTTCGAAACCACACCAGAAAACGTACTGTCTGCCTATAAAGATAACGCAGCAGTGATGGTCGGTTCTGATGTGGGTCGTTTCTTCCCGAACCCTGAGACTCGCCAGTACGGTTACAACCAAGAGAAAGCGCACATCTTAATGAAGGTGGAAACGCACAACCACCCAACGGCTATCTCTCCTTGGCCGGGCGCTTCGACAGGCTCTGGTGGTGAGATCCGTGACGAAGGCGCAACAGGTATCGGTGGTAAGCCAAAAGCTGGCCTTGTTGGTTTCACAACGTCTAACCTACGTATTCCTGGTTTTGAACAGCCATGGGAAACAGATTTCGGTAAGCCAGGTCGCATCGTTAACGCACTAGATATCATGCTAGAAGGCCCACTTGGTGGCGCGGCTTTCAACAACGAATTTGGTCGTCCAAACCTACTGGGTTACTTCCGTACTTACGAAGAAAAAGTTAACTCTCACGCAGGTGAAGAGGTTCGCGGTTACCACAAGCCGATCATGATTGCTGGTGGTATGGGTAACATCCGTGACGAGCACGTGCAGAAGAAAGAGATCCCGGTAGGTGCAAGCCTAATCGTACTTGGTGGTCCTGCGATGAACATCGGCCTTGGTGGTGGTGCGGCATCTTCAATGGCATCTGGTCAATCAGCAGAAGATCTAGATTTCGCTTCTGTACAGCGTGAAAACCCAGAGATGGAACGCCGCTGTCAGGAAGTGATCGACCGTTGTTGGCAGCTTGGTGAAGAGAACCCAATTGCATTTATCCACGATGTGGGCGCGGGCGGTATCTCTAACGCACTTCCAGAGCTAGTAGACGACGGCGAGCGTGGTGGTATCTTCCAGCTACGTGATGTACCAAACGACGAACCAGGCATGAGCCCACTTGAAATCTGGTGTAATGAATCGCAAGAGCGTTACGTAATGGCGGTTGCGCCAGAGAACATGGAAGTATTCGATGCGATCTGTAAGCGTGAACGCGCCCCATACGCAGTAGTAGGCATTGCAACTGAAGAACGTGAACTAAAACTTGAAGATTCACATTTCGACAACACGCCAATCGACATGCCAATGGACGTGCTTTTAGGTAAAACACCTAAGATGCACCGCGATGCGAAAACGCTTAAGGCGAACAACCCAGCGGTTAACCGTGACGGCATTGAGCTAAACGAAGCAGCAGATCGTGTTCTACGTCTTCCAACGGTCGCAGAGAAAACATTCCTTATCACTATCGGTGACCGCACAGTGACTGGCCTAGTGGCGCGTGACCAAATGGTTGGCCCATGGCAGGTGCCAGTCGCTAACTGTGCAGTGACTGCAGCAAGCTACGATACTTACCACGGTGAAGCGATGTCTATGGGTGAGCGCACGCCTGTTGCTCTTCTAGACTTTGGCGCATCTGCTCGTCTAGCAGTTGGTGAGGCAATCACTAACATCGCTGCGACAAACATCGGTGATATCAAACACATTAAACTGTCTGCTAACTGGATGTCTCCAGCAGGTCACCCGGGTGAAGATGCAGGTCTTTACGAAGCGGTGAAAGCGGTAGGTGAAGAGTTATGTCCAGCACTTGGACTGACTATCCCCGTGGGTAAAGACTCAATGTCGATGAAGACCAAGTGGGAAGAGAACGGTGAGCAGAAAGAAGTAACGTCTCCGTTATCTCTAATCATCACTGCGTTTGCTCGTGTTGAAGATGTCCGTAAGACAATCACTCCGCAATTACGCACAGACAAAGGCGATACTTCATTAGTACTTATCGACCTAGGTAATGGTCAAAACCGTCTAGGTGCAACAGCTCTAGCACAGGTTTACAAGCAGCTTGGTGATAAGCCAGCAGACGTAGATAACGCAGCGCAGTTAAAAGGTTTCTACGAAGGCGTTCAGACTCTAGTTGCGAACGACCAAGTCGTGGCTTACCACGATAAAGGCGATGGCGGTCTATTCGTTACTCTAGCTGAGATGGCATTTGCGGGTCACTGTGGTGTTAAAGCGAACATTGAAGCATTAGGTGCTGATGCTCTAGCTGCACTATTCAATGAAGAGCTAGGTGCAGTACTTCAGGTTAAGAACGAAGATTTAGACGCTGTACTTTCAACATTAGCAGCAAATGGCCTTGAGGCATGTTCTCATGTAATTGGCTCTGTCGAAGCATCTGATGAGCTAGTGATCACTTCTGGTGACACTGTAGTTCTTGAACGTAACCGTACTGAACTACGTACTATCTGGGCTGAGACTACGCATAAGATGCAAGGTCTACGTGACAACCCAGCATGTGCTGACCAAGAGTTTGAGGCGAAGAAAGACAACTCTGACCCAGGTCTAAACGTTGAGCTAAGCTTCGACGTGAACGAAGACGTCGCAGCGCCTTACATTGCGAAAGGTGCTAAGCCTAAGATGGCAATCCTACGTGAGCAGGGTGTTAACTCTCACGTTGAAATGGCAGCAGCCTTTGACCGCGCAGGCTTTGAAGCAACTGATATTCACATGAGTGACATCCTAACGGGTCAAGCTGCTCTAGAAGAGTATCAAGGCCTAGTCGCTTGTGGTGGCTTCTCTTACGGTGACGTTCTAGGTGCCGGTGAAGGTTGGGCGAAATCTATCCTGTTCAACGAACAAGCGCGTAACCAGTTTGAAGGCTTCTTCCAACGTGAAGATACGTTCTCTCTAGGTGTGTGTAACGGCTGTCAGATGCTATCGAACCTGAAAGAGCTAATCCCAGGAGCAGACCTATGGCCACGCTTCGTTCGCAACGAATCTGAGCGTTTTGAAGCTCGCTTCAGCCTAGTAGAAGTTCAGAAGTCTGACTCTGTATTCTTCGACGGCATGGCGGGTTCTCGTATGCCAATCGCAGTGTCTCACGGTGAAGGTCGCGTAGAAGTACGTGATGCTGACCACCTAGCAGCGATTGAAGCATCAGGTACTGTTGCAGTGCGTTATGTCGATAACCACGGTAACCCAACGCAGCAATACCCGAACAACCCGAACGGTTCGCCAAATGCTATCACGGGTCTAACGACTCAAGATGGCCGCGTGACTATCATGATGCCACACCCAGAGCGTGTATTCCGCACAGTGGCTAACTCATGGTCTCCAGAAGGTTGGGGCGAGAACGGTGCTTGGATGCGCATGTTCCAAAACGCACGTAAGAACATCGGCTAAAGGCTAAGAGTTTAAAGGTTAGATGTTAAGCGCAGATCGAGAGGTCTGCGTTTTTTGTTTAAGGGAGCATGGAACGGGCTGCGTCCTATGGTTCGCTTCGCGGGATGAGAGTGTGCGTAATACCATGCACAAAAACTTACTCACGTTAATACAAAATCACATCTCTCGAAGGGCGGAGCCCGCTCCAGATTCTCGCGTGCGAAGCCCGATTTCGGAGCGAAGCGTTCCTGATAGGCGCATCCCGTATCTCATAAAAAACTTGCAGCGTTTTGATGGCTTTTATGCTCTAATACCGCGCTTGCCAAGGGATGGCTAAATCCCTCAACAATCCCTTAGGAAATGAATATGTCGAACAACAAAAAATTCGCTATCCGCGTGACGGAAAAACGTAACGGCTGGTGTGCTGAGATCACTCGTCAAGTGACTTCACGTAAAACGTCAGTATCTAAGCGTGAAACAGGCTTTGATACTGAAGCAGCAGCACAAGAGTGGGCTGAAAAAGAGCTCGCAGGTTTCATCGAAAACCAAGCTGCGCGTAACGAGCGCAAAGGTGAAGCGCGTAAAGTGCGCATTGAACGCGAAGAGCGTCTAGCGCAAGAAGCAGCGGAAAAGAAAGCACGCTACGAAGAAGCCAAGCGTGAAGCAGCAGCGCAAGCTGAACTGGATGATGAAGACGACTTCTTCGACTAAGAGTAATCATTAACTACAAAATGCCTCATTGATAACGAGGCGATCGTTTAATACATGAACGATCTTCGGTTACAAAAATCCCTGCTGACGCCGTTAGCGGGGATTTTTTATTTCTGGATTAGCCATTTAGATACTGAGCATGAAACTCTAGGTGTTGATCAATAAAGCTAGAGATAAAGAAGTAGCTATGATCGTAGCCAGGCTGAATTCGCAGCTCTAGATTTGCACCTGACTGCTGTGCAGCTTTTGCCAAATACTCTGGCTTTAATTGCTCTTCAAGGAAATTATCCGCATCGCCCTGATCGACCAAGATGGCAAGTTTTGAGCCCTGTTTAAGTAGCTCTGCTGAATCGTATGGCAGCCACTCTTGCTGATTGTCACCAATATAGTTGCTCAGCGCTTTTTGACCCCAAGGACAATGGATTGGCGAAGAGATAGGACTAAATGCTGATATCGAGCGATAGTTGTCTTGATTCTTTAAACCTATGGTTAGAGCGCCATGCCCCCCCATGCTATGTCCAGAGATCGATTTAACGCTGGATACAGGGAAGTGCTGTTCAATTAACTTCGGTAGCTCCTGAGTGATATAGCTGTACATTTGGTAGTGCTTGTTCCATGGCGCTTGAGTCGCATCGACATAAAATCCAGCCCCTAAGCCAAAATCGTAGGCTGCGTTTTCATCGTCAGGCACGTCTTCACCGCGTGGGCTAGTATCAGGTGCAATAATCGCAATACCAAGTTCGGCCGCCTTTTTAAATGCCCCAGCTTTTTGCATAAAGTTTTCATCGGTACAGGTTAAGCCCGAAAGCCAATAAAGTGCGGGCACTGGATTGTCCGCAGTCGCTTGCGGCGGCAAGAAGATCGCAAAGCGCATATCACAATTAGTCGTTGAAGAAGGGTGGGAGTATTGCTTATGCCAACCGCCAGCAACTTTAGCTTGGCTGATATTGTTAATTGTCACTATAAAGACCCCAGTTCATATTGATGAAGCGTTTGTTTTTCAATGCCTTCTATAGGCATGGATGCCGATAGAGAGCTTACATGGATGTACTTGCAGCGTGATTGAAAAACAATTGCTTAATCAGTTTATCAGAGAAAAGGCCTACCACATGGTAAGCCTTTGCTATTAGTAGTAGTCAGGCTACTGATCCATATGCAGAACAGTACGGATAGACTCGCCTTTATGCATTAAATCAAATGCTTCGTTTGCTTGATCAAGACTCATGGTGTGGGTAATAAACTCTTGCAGACCAAACTCGCCCGCCATATAGCGGTTAACGATCTCAGGAAGCTCCGAGCGACCTTTAACCCCACCGAAAGCTGAACCGCGCCACACACGACCTGTCACAAGCTGGAATGGACGAGTTGAGATCTCTTGACCTGCGCCCGCAACACCAATAATGACTGATTCGCCCCAACCTTTGTGACAACACTCGAGCGCTTGACGCATCACGTTTACGTTACCGATACATTCAAATGAGTAATCGACGCCACCATCTGTCATTTCTACAATCACTTCTTGGATTGGCTTATCAAAGTGTTGAGGGTTGATCACATCGGTAGCCCCAAGTTGCTTAGCTAGGTCAAACTTACTCTCGTTAATATCAATACCAATAATACGGCTAGCTCCAGCCATACGAGCGCCAATGACTGCTGATAGACCAATTCCACCAAGACCGAAGATGGCAACGGTATCGCCTTGCTCGACTTTTGCTGTGTTGAGCACTGCGCCCATGCCTGTTGTAACCCCACAACCTAGTAGGCAAACTTCTTCAAGCGGTGCCTGTTTGTTAACTTTCGCTAATGAGATTTCAGGCAGAACCGTGTACTCAGAGAAGGTTGAGCAACCCATGTAGTGGTAAATAGGTTCACCATTGATAGAGAAACGGCTTGTGCCGTCTGGCATTAGGCCCTTACCTTGTGTTTCACGTACCGCCTGACAAAGATTGGTTTTACCTGATTTACAGAATTTACACTCACCACATTCAGCGGTGTAAAGGGGGATAACATGGTCGCCGACTTCGACGCTCGTTACGCCTTCGCCGACCATTTCAACAATACCACCACCCTCATGACCAAGAATCGAAGGGAACACACCTTCTGGATCTTCTCCTGATAAAGTAAATGCGTCCGTGTGACATACACCTGTCGCGACGATGCGGACTAGAACTTCTCCTGCTTTTGGCAGTTCAACATCGACCGTTTCACGTGTCAGCGGCTCACCTGCTTTCCACGCAACCATTGCTTTTGACTGGATGTGAGTCTGACCCGGTTTGATATCAAGTGACATGCTTCATTCCTTCATTGATGTTTGAGTATGGTGATGCTCTAAGAATAGTTGAGTAGCATCGTTTTGTTGGAATGCATTATAGGAATTTCACATTTAATGATAATCCGGCAAAATGGCAAAAGATAATTACGTATTTGTAATAATGCTGGATGTAAAGGTGAGATTGATGTCGGATTGGGAAGGCGTGACAGAGTTCGTTGCTGTGGTGGAGTCGCAAGGCTTTACGGCGGCAGCAAAGGTGCTTAATACCTCTGTGGCTCAAGTAAGCCGCAAAATTAGTGCACTTGAAGCTCGTCTTGGCGCTAAGTTGTTGCATAGAACCACACGAAAAGTCTCGGTGACGGAAGCGGGGCATACTTATTATGCGCACTGCCGTGGCTTAGTCGAAGGATTGCGAGAAGCAGAGAGGGCTTTATCTCAACTCAATAACATCCCACAGGGTAAGCTTAAGATCACCACCTCTATTACCTATGGTGAGCACATTATTGCGCCCCTGCTTAACGAGTTTTTGGCTCAGTATCCAAAAATTGAGTTAGACTTTGTTCTGTCAAATCAGAATCTTGATTTAATCGAGCAAGATTTTGACCTTGCTATCCGACTTGGTCATTTGGAAGATTCCAGCATGATGGCCAAGCGTTTGGCCTCGAGGCAGGTTAAGGTATGCGCGGCTCCGGGCTATGTTGAAAAATATGGCGAGCCTCATAGCTTGTCAGAACTGGAACAGCATAACTGTCTTATTGGTCAGTCGCAGTATTGGCGTTTTCAACAGTCTCAAAGTGGTAATAAAGCAATTGATAAGAGTGTAAGGGTGACGGGGAACTTGCGTTGTAACAGCGGCATTGCACTGCTGGATGCTGCGATTAATGGTATTGGCTTAGTTCAGTTGCCTGACTTTTATGTCGACGAGGCGATTGAGCAAGGCAAGTTGATCGAGGTATTAGTTCCTTACCGTGAAAGCCAGCAAGGCATATGGGCGGTGTACCCGAATAACCGTCATCTTTCGGTCAAAGTTAGTCAACTGATTACGTTTTTGAGTGAGCGATTGGCATAAAAAGCCCTACGAAAAGAGTAGGGCGTTTAAGTGATTATCTAAATTGACCTGCTTCAGCAAGGAACTCAAAACCTGCTGTCGCCAGTCGAGCTTCAAGGGCAGCTTTATCAATATCAAAGAAAACCACAAGCTTATCGAGATCGCCGCCGAAATCATCGCGCAGCTTCATGTTGACGATGCTCATCAACATTACTGGGTCCATGGTTTCAAAATTGGCTAAGTTCATTACTTGTCCTCGAAGTCCGAGATCAGTAGGTTAGCCGCAGCGAATGCCGCTTTGTCTCTTGCTTCTTTTGGTAGTGATTCGTCAGCAGCAATCTCATTTAGCGCTCTTACTGCACATGAAATTGCTTGTGGTACATAGGCTTGGTCGCCACTTCCGATCTGTGCGTAAAGTTCGCGCACTAAATCACAACAGCCGTATACTTGCATGGCTTGTTCTCCGATAAATGATAACTGCTCTCAAATATACACATTCGACTAGTGAAACTCAAAAGCTAAGCTTGTTCTAGCTCAAAACGATGATTGACGTGGTTAATTCCTAACCTCTGGTTGAAGGTAAATGTAGTGGTTTAAAACAAAAAAGACGAGCATGAAGCTCGTCTTTATCATTGGTCAGAGTGGGTTACTCTTCAGCGTAGCCGTGAATGCCAAGTAACTTATCATCAAGGTAGGCTTCTTTTCCATCCTTCATTACCAAGCGCTCTTCAACTAACCACTTCACCACCATAGGGTAGATTTTGTGCTCTTGAGTTTGAACGCGCTCAGTCAGAGTTTCGACGTTATCTTCATCAAAAATAGGTACTTTTGCTTGAAGAATCACCGGGCCACCATCAAGCTGCTCAGTAACAAAGTGGACACTGGTTCCGTGCTCTTCGTCGCCAGCATGGATAGCGCGTTGATAAGTATTAAGCCCTGGATACTTAGGAAGTAGAGAAGGGTGAATGTTGATCATACGACCCATGTAGTGGCGAACAAACTCGCCACTTAGAATTCGCATATAACCCGCCAATACCACTACGTCTGGCTTGTACTCATCGATCTGCTTCATTAGCTCAGCATCGAAAGCGTCACGAGTATCGAATGCTTTAGGGTCAAGGAAATGTGCCGCTGATCCTGCTTGTTCTGCACGTTCTAACGCATATACATTGGCTTTGTTAGAAAATACTGCAGTGACTCGTCCACCCTTAATTTGGGTCTTACAAGCATCAATAATCGCCTGTAAGTTTGAGCCGTTTCCAGACACTAGAACAACAATACTCTTCATGCTTATTTGATCTCTACTTGTTCTTCACCAGCTTCGGCATTGGCGATTTCACCAATAACCCATGCGTTTTCGCCTTCTTCGTTAAGAAGCTTAACGGCTGCGTCTGCTTGGTCTTTTGGTAGAGCAACGACAAGGCCAACACCACAGTTGAATGTGCGGTACATTTCGTGTGTTGCAACGTTGCCTTTCTCTTGGAGCCATTTGAAGATGACTGGCCATTCCCAGCTGTTACCGTCAACAACCGCTTTGGTGCCTTCAGGTAGTACGCGTGGAATGTTTTCCCAGAAACCACCGCCAGTGATATGAGAGATTGCATGGATGTCATGTTTCTCAATCATCTTAAGCGCTGATTTGATGTAAATCTTGGTTGGTTCTAGAAGGTGCTCACCGATAGTACGGCCCGCTAGCTCTTCATTTTTGTCTGCGCCAGATACTTCCAGAATCTTACGGATCAGAGAGTAACCGTTTGAGTGTGGACCGCTCGAGCCTACAGCGATAAGTGCGTCACCAGCGGCGACTTTAGTACCATCGATAACGTCTTCTTTTTCAACTACGCCGACACAGAATCCTGCAACGTCGTAATCTTCGCCTTCGTACATGCCTGGCATTTCAGCAGTTTCACCACCGATTAGTGCACAACCAGCTTGTACACAGCCGTCTGCGATACCAGAAACAACGTCAGCTGCAGTATCAACATCTAGCTTACCTGTTGCGTAGTAATCTAGGAAAAATAGTGGCTCTGCGCCTTGCACGATAAGGTCATTAACACACATTGCAACAAGATCAATACCAATAGTGTCGTGCTTTTTCATATCCAGAGCTAGACGGAGTTTGGTACCCACGCCATCCGTACCGGAAACAAGAACTGGCTGTTTGTATTTAGTTGGTAGTTCGCAAAGTGCGCCAAAACCACCAATACCACCCATCACCTCTGGGCGACGAGTGCGCTTTACAGCACCTTTAATACGGTCAACAAGTGCGTTGCCTGCATCGATGTCAACGCCAGCGTCTTTGTAACTAAGAGAAGTGTTATCAGCACTCACAGGGAAGTCCTCTGGTTTAAGTTGGGTATGAAAACGGCGCTATTCTAACAGCGGATAAACCCAGATAGCAAACGTTTGCGTAAGTTTTTTCTTTTGTCTTAGAGCAAGAAATTGACAACGAAATCGTTTATAATCTGAAGGTTTGTTTAAAAATCACCACATAAGCCGGAGATGGAAATGAAAGTTGTTGAAGTAAAACACCCTCTTGTTAAGCACAAATTAGGTCTAATGAGAGAAGGTGACATCAGCACTAAGCGCTTTCGTGAGCTAGCCACAGAAGTTGGTAGCCTACTTACTTACGAAGCGACTGCAGACTTTGAAACAGAAAGAGTGACCATTGAAGGTTGGAATGGCCCCGTTGAAATCGACCAGATTAAAGGTAAGAAAGTGACAGTTGTGCCTATCCTGCGTGCAGGGCTAGGTATGATGGACGGTGTACTTGAACATATTCCTAGCGCTCGTATCAGTGTTGTTGGTATCTACCGTGACGAAGAGACACTTGAACCAGTACCGTACTTCAACAAATTGGCATCTAACATTGATGAGCGTATTGCGCTCGTTGTAGACCCAATGCTTGCGACAGGCGGTTCAATGATTTCAACCATCGACCTATTGAAAGAGCAGGGCTGTACGCAGTTTAAAGTACTGGTTCTTGTTGCTGCTCCTGAAGGTATTGAAGCTCTGGAAAAAGCGCACCCAGACGTAGAACTATACACAGCGGCAATCGATGAGAAGCTAAACGACAAGGGCTACATTGTCCCTGGTCTTGGCGACGCAGGTGACAAGATCTTCGGTACTCAATAAGTCGAAGATGCAATGGAAATTTAAAGAGGAGCCAGTTGGCTCCTCTTTTTTGTTATTTCTTCAAACTCAACGTACCACCAGAGCGTGGTTTAGCTGGGCGCTCTGATTTATCGCTGGCTGGTTTGTAGAAAGTTTTGCTTTTATTTGGCTTTGCTTTTGGTTCGCTGTGCTTGTCACTGTTGCGACCCTTCTTTGAATTTGGTGCGTGGCGGAACTCATCAGCATTACGGCCTTTGAAGGTGCGTGTTTTTTGATTACGGCGAGCTTTAGACTCTTGGTTCTCTTCACGGCTATCAAATAGCTTAGCGTCGGTTGCTTTGCGGATGCGTTTACCCTTGCCATCAACCTTAGATGCTTCCTCTGTACCGCTTGAGTCTTCACACATAGCTAAGATCTCTGCCACTTCGGCATCCGTTAGGTAACGCCATTGACCGTTTGGAATCCCGTCGAGTGAGATGTTCATAATGCGTACACGGCGCAGCTTAAACACTTCATAGCCTAATGCTTCACACATACGGCGAATTTGGCGGTTTAAACCTTGCGTTAATACAATTCGGAACGAGTACTTGGTCTCTTTGGTGACTTTACACGGCAGCGTGACAGTATCTAGGATGTTGACACCCGATGACATTTTTTTGATGAAGTCATCGCTGATTGGTTTATCGACTCGCACCACATACTCTTTTTCGTGGCTGTTGCCCGCGCGAAGAATCTTGTTGACGATATCGCCGTCATTGGTGAGGAAGATCAGACCATCAGAAGGTTTGTCTAAACGACCGATAGGGAAGATGCGTTTCTTGTGACCAATAAAGTCAACAATGTTACCCGCTACGTCTCGCTCAGTGGTACAGGTGATACCTGTCGGTTTGTTTAGCGCGATATAAATAGGTTTGTCGGTTGCTGCATTAATTGGCTTGCCGTCAACACAAACATCATCACCAGATACAACCTTGGTGCCCATTTCGGGAACTTGTCCATTGATGGTAACTCGACCTTGTTCAATCAGTCGGTCCGCTTCACGACGTGAGCAGAAACCCGTTTCACTGATGAATTTATTTAAGCGTTTTGCAGATTCTTGAGACATGTTTTTACCTTAGTTACGTTTCTCAACGGCGTTAAAAAAGCAGCCACTTAGGCTACTGTATTTATTTTAGCATTGATGTATGAGCTAGCCCAAACGCTTTTGATGACGTTCGCGGGTTTCGAGTTTTTTCTCATCGCTTTTTCTAAGCAGTACATAGACGGCTCCAGTACCGCCATGGAAGCGCTGTGCACTATGAGCACATTGAACTTCTTTAATTTGCATCAGCCATTGAGCGACGAAGCTTTTCATTAGCGCTGGTGGGTTAGAGCGTTCGCCTTTGCCATGTACAATAACTACAGTACGAATGTCCATCCGCATACATTGCCTAAGGAACTTAACCACTTCATCACGAGCTTGCTCTAGCGTCCGTTTGTGTAAATCTAACTTGGCTTGTATAGGGTATTTAGCCAGACGCAGCTTTTTGTATACGCCAGTTTGAACACCATCGCGTTTGAACTCAATGATGTCGTCGGGCTTTAACATCTCTGCGTGGTCGATGGAGAGATATTCCGGATCGTCTTCAGTCAACCAAATAGCGGCTTCGCGCTTGGCTAGCTGAGCATCGGTGATCGTATGTTGTTTTTTGTGTTCGGTCGTATCTTGTTTGATCGGCTTAACATCGCCCATCATCTCTTGGAATAGGCCGAAATCGTCATCGTGAGACATAGCTACATCTCAGAGTAGGAAATCAATAAAGGTATTATACCTTTGAAGCAAGGAAGATGATCAAGATTTTGTTTCTGAACATATAAAAAACCGAAGCAGACAAGTCATCTACTTCGGTGCATAGCGAACGCCTATTCAACGAATAGTGCTAAGCGATTCTAGTGAGGAGATTTGTCGTTCATCACTTTGTAGATGATAAAACCACCATAGAAGAGCATTAAACCTAGGGCTCCAAAGATAACAATCATTGAAGATAGACCTACTGCATTACCAAATAGGAGATCGAGCCAAAAGTCCATGTTTCCTCCGTGTGGAACAAAGTGTGAAGACAAGGTTTAAGGTAATTCGTGGTTAAAAAAACAACACTGATCTGGATCAAATGTTGTTATTTGGTTGCGACTTTGTGTCTGTTGATGTGTTTTTGCTCACACTTTGTCGCCCGGCGTTGATGTTTTAGGCAAACGAACTTAATTTTTCAAAAAGTTAGCCAAAATGGCTTGCGTTCGGATTAAGAATCCGTAATATACGCCTTCGTTGACAGGCAATAAGCTTGAACAACTTCTCGGTGAATAGCGCAGCTTGGTAGCGCATCCCGAGGTTAGGAATAGCGGGACCAGAGGGCGACCCTCTGATACAACGTGTTTCTAACAATCATTATCGGTGAATAGCGCAGCTTGGTAGCGCATCTGGTTTGGGACCAGAGGGTCGGGGGTTCGAATCCCTCTTCACCGACCACATTCAGAAAGCCTGCTTTTTAGCAGGCTTTCGTCGTTTAGGGAACGGGCTTCGCCCTATGGAACGCTTCGCTTGTGGATAACGGAAAAGGAATACGTTACGTTCCCGCATCCCGCATCCCGCATCCCGCATCCCGCACCTCAATACTTAAACTCACACCCAGCAACTTGACTAGTGGATAGCTGCTTGACCTTAAATCCATCTGCCTCAAGGAGCTCAAGAACACTTTGCTCGCCGAGTAGATGTAGTGTGCCTACTACCATCACGTATGAGCCGTTCTTTTTTATTGACCAGCTTGGTGCTGACAGCTGTTTAGCCCAGTTAATGTTTCGCTGAGTGATAAAGGCATGCTCAAGCTCGGGAGACATTTCAGTTAACTTACCGAATTCCAAGATCTTTTCCTGATCACCCGCTTTCCAACTTTTGATCATACAATCGACAGCTTGTTCTGAATGCTCAAACTCTTCCAGAGCGCTCAGTAAAAACTCTTTCCCAGAATCAGGCTGTTTTGTCAGCATATCAATCTGAAATTGCAGTGTCTCCAAGCTAAGGACAGGAATATCTTGCGTAGTTGCTTTATATATTAAGTGTAAATCAACCCCTAATGCTGATTGATAGCCGAGGTATTCGATATGTTTATTGGTAATAGTCAGTGCGGTTGCCCACGGTGGTAAATCCATTAACAATTTAGAATCAAGATTGAGCAGGTTGGCTAGCCCTTTGAGCTCTCTCGTTTGCTTTTCATTAAGTACATCACTGGTTAAAAGTGTCACAGGTGGGTAGGCTACTCCATGAGTCTTTCTGATATCTGTTTCTATAATCAAGCCGTCGCTTTGTTGTAACGTTTTGATTATGGTCTCTGGAAGCGGGTATAGGTTCTCATCACCAACATGGATTGAGCCAAAAATAAGGTAGTCTAGGTCGCCCTTTTGGGCTTGCCAGTAAAGTGGCTCACTAACCGAGGATGTAGAAAGTAAGAGAGTAAAAGTGAAAAGCCAAAAACGAGTCATAAACAAAGATGCCTTACACAAATAGATGAAATGTTGATTGGGGCTTATTTGAATATAACGATTACAGCTGGGATGTGGTGAGTTTTCTTGATAATTAGCTCCATCTTTCACAAAAAGCTGTGATTTATCTCGCGATAGTTCAGATCTAAAAGAGCCCAGCCAATCATCAATTGGCCGGGCTTGTAGTCACTAGAGTGTGATTGTTAAGCAAGTTGAGCTTGTTGCTCTTCGACTTGCTCAGCTTGGCTAACAGGTGTTTCTGCACCATGCATCCAACGTACAAGTGTGTTAGCAAACATTAGCAAGATTACGCCAGAAACTGTCGCTGCAACTGCGATACCTCCAAAGATGGGTAGTGCACCTAGTTCACCAACGTGTGAGCCAATTAACCCAGCAACGTAGTTTGCGATTGCGTTAAAGCCAAACCATGCACCCATCATCAGTGATGCTAGGCGTAGTGGGGCAAGTTTAGTTACTAGCGACAAGCCAATCGGCGATAGGCATAGCTCACCTAAGGTATGGAAAAAGAATGCGCCAACCAACCACAGCATAGAAGTCTTAACGGTAGTATCGCCACCTTGTTCCATAACAGCACCCACCATGCATAGGAAGCCGAGGGCTAAGAAGAATAGTGCTAAAGCGAACTTAACGGGTGAGTTAGGCTCTTTAGGGCCTAGTTTCACCCAAAGCGCAGCAAGCACTGGTGCTAGGGTAATAATGAAGAACGGGTTCAGTGATTGGAACCAAGCAGCAGGGACTTCGAAGTTACCTATCATACGGTCAGTGTACTGCTGAGTGTAGATATTCATCAGACCACCTGCTTGCTCAAAGCCAGCCCAGAATACGATAACAAATAGACCCATTACCATGATGACTTTTAAACGATCAATCTCTTGTTTGGTCAAAGGTTGCTTTTGCACTGAATTCTTTTGCTCAAGGTCACGGGCAGCAGCAGGGACAACACCGATGTCGCCAAGCCAAGATCTTGCTAAGGTCATCTGCATAACTAGGCTGATCACCATACCAATACCGGCAACTAGGAAGCCGGCCTTCCAGCCAAATTCGTTGGTGACTGAACCTGAAACCACACCAGCAATAAGTGCACCTAGGTTGATACCCATATAGAAGATGGTAAATGCACCATCACGGCGGTTATCACCTTCTTGGTAGAGATCGCCTACCATGGTTGAAATGTTTGGTTTAAATAGACCGTTACCAGCAATAAGCAGCGCCAAGCCTAAATAGAAGCTGTGAGTGGTACTTAGGCCGATCATCTCTGCTGGAAGGGCTAGAGTGAACTGACCAATTGCCATGAGCGCACCACCGATAAGAATAGAGCGGCGCTGACCTAGAAAGTTATCGGCTAGGTAACCACCGATCATTGGTGTGATGTAGACAAGTCCAGTATAGATGCCGTATAGATCCAGAGCATCTTTAGTCGACCAGCCTAATCCACCGTTCATTGTGGCGTCTGTTAGATATAGGACAAGGATGGCACGCATTGCGTAGTAGGAAAAACGCTCCCAAAGCTCAGTACCAAACAAAAGGAAGAGACCACGAGGGTGGCCAAATATTTGATGATGTTGGTTTGTCATAAATTTTACTAATGTGAGAAATTAAAGAATTTTATAAGCTACTACGTATACTACTTAGCTTATTTATCTTCAATGGGGTCTTATACTGGTCTAAGTAATGGTTTGGCTTTAAGGGTTTGATTTGTAAGGAATTGTTTCTTAATTTATCTAAGAAAATATGTGCTACAAAGTTAGTTTTCAATAATGTTAGGCTTGTTTTTACACTACCTTGTCATTGAGTGGGTGTTTTTAGTGTGGTGAAATTTTAACGTGCGGACATAAAAAAGAGGCTCCTAGGAGCCTCTTGTTGTTTTTATATTAGTCATTAATACGAATCGTTGTGGACACTTTGAACAGCACGACCAGATGGGTCTGCCATGTTCTTAAATGACTCGTCCCACTCAATCGCCTTCGCCGAAGAACAAGCAACAGAAGGACCACCTGGTACACACTCTGCCGCTGATGGAAGCGGGAACAACTCTTCGAAGATCTCACGGTATACGTAGCCTTCTTTGGTTGTTGGTGTGTTGTATGGGAAACGGTAGGCAGCGGTTTCCATCTGCTGATCAGTTACTTTGGCTTCCGCTACTTCTTTCAATGTGTCAATCCAGCTATAACCAACGCCATCAGAGAACTGCTCTTTTTGACGCCAAGCAATCGACTCTGGTAGATAGTGTTCGAAACACTCACGTAGGATGTGTTTTTCCATCTTGCCGTTGCCACACATCTTATCTTCAGGGTTTAGACGCATTGCGACATCAATGAACTCTTTGTCGAGGAAAGGTACACGACCTTCAACACCCCATGCCGCTAGTGATTTGTTTGCACGAGCACAGTCGAACATGTTTAGAGCCAGCAGTTTACGAACTGTCTCTTCATGGAACTCTTTCGCGTTTGGCGCTTTGTGGAAGTACAGGTAACCACCGAAGATCTCATCAGCACCTTCTCCAGAAAGAACCATCTTGATGCCCATCGCTTTGATCTTACGCCCCATCAGGAACATAGGCGTAGAAGCACGGATGGTGGTTACATCATAAGTTTCGATGTGGTAGATAACGTCACGAATAGCATCAAGACCTTCTTGAATCGTGTATGTCATCTCGTGGTGGACGGTACCGATCTGCTCAGCGACTTCACGTGCTGCTTTCAGATCAGGTGCGCCTTCAAGACCCACTGCAAACGAGTGAAGCTGCGGCCACCATGCCTCTGACTTTTCGTCGTCTTCAATACGCATTGCTGCAAAGCGTTTTGCAACTGCTGAAGTGATTGATGAGTCTAGACCACCAGAAAGAAGTACACCGTAAGGAACGTCTGTCATTAACTGGCGTTTAACAGCCGCCTCTAGAGCTTCAGTTAGCTCTTCTTTGCTGGTTGTGTTGCCTTGAACTGCTGCGTATTCGTTCCAATCACGGATGTAGTAGCGTTGAGGTTCAGCGTCGCCGCTGCTGTAGTAACAACCAGGAGGGAACTCGCTCACTGTTTTACATACAGGTACTAGCGCTTTCATTTCTGATGCTACGTAGTAGTTACCGTGCTCATCGTAACCTTGGTATAGAGGGATAATGCCGATATGGTCACGACCCACTAGATAAGTATCTTTCTCTTCATCATAGAGAACGAATGCGAAGATGCCGTTGAGTTCTTCAAGTAGATCTGCGCCCATCTCTTCGTATAGAGCAAGAATTACTTCACAGTCGGAGTCAGTTTGGAATTCGTATTTACCTTCGTAACGGGCGCGAAGTTCTTTGTAGTTGTAGATTTCACCGTTAACTGCAAGGATGTGCTTCTTATCTTGGCTGTAGAGTGGTTGTGCACCACTATTCACGCCAACGATGGCAAGACGTTCATGGGCAAGAATCGCGCGCTCCGATGAATAGATGCCAGACCAATCAGGTCCACGGTGACGTAACTTTTTAGACATTTCCAACGCAACAGGGCGCAGAGCACTCGCATCACTCTTAATGTCTAAAATACCGAAAATCGAACACATACAACTTCCCTTTAAAAATAAATTAACTTGTTGAGTTCAATTTGCCATTCTGATTAAAAAAATCAACCGTATTTGATAAAAAAGTTGGATGAGGAGAGAAGTAGTAAAATAATTTCCAATAAAAATGGTATTTTAGTGAATGGAATCTAGATATTGGTGGTTTTTTGTCCACTAGAGGTAAAAAAGGCAGCGATTTGCTGCCTTGATTGGAGGATTATTTACTGAAGGTTGGCTTTAGTTGCTCACAAACGTGCCGCGCGAAACCGCTACCTGCTTCGTTATAAATGTTAAAGGCGGCATCGACGCCTCCTTCAATAAGTGCGTCAAGCTGATCCGGGTACTCAGCGATTGCAGCAATCTGGCCTTGGAAGTTTTTACGTCGTAGCTGCTCAAGGGCGATTTGATTACCTTGGTGATGCGGCATGGCTAGTAGAACAAGTTTTACATTTGCAACGTCGAGTATACGTTCCCAAAAGTCAGGGTCGGTTGCATCGCCCGAGATTACATTGCGGCCATGGGCTTTGTGTAGATGAGCGGCATCTTCACGAACCTCAATGCCAAGGCTTATTTTACCATAACGGTTTCTCAGCTCATCATAAGCACCTGTCCCAATGCGCCCCATGCCGAGAATCAGAACTTGAGCATGTCCAGGGTTAATCAGTTGGTCTCGGGTATTGAGCTTTTCGGCTGCATGTTCGCGTAGCCAACGTCCAGAGCGCTGATAAAGCTTATGTCCGTGGCGGTTGAGTGGCGCTGACAGCACAAATGATATTGAGACCGCGATAGCGAGGGCGACGAGGATATCGCTACTCATCCACCCCATCTTGAACGCCAAACCACCGACAATGAGACCGAATTCACTGAAGTTAAATAGACACAGAGAGGCAAGTAATGAAGTTCGTACTCGGAACTTAAACACATTCAGGACAGTGAAGTAGAGTATCCCTTTTAGCGGCAATAGCAGCATAAACAAGATTGCAAGCGCAAACCCTGACCAGGTTGGCTGTGCAGACAGCCCTATATTTAAGAAGAAGCAGACTAGGAATAGCTCCTTGAGGTTGAATAGGGACTTAGAAAGCTCAGACGCCTTTTTGTGTCCGGCGAGTAGCATACCTAAGATTAGTGCGCCTAAATCCGCTTTCATTCCTACTAGTTCAAATAAACCAGCACCTGCAACCAAGGCAAAGAAGATTCCCAGTAGCACGAGCATCTCACCATGGCCCACCCAGTCGAGCATTTTGTAAAACAGTGGTCTGAGTAAAGGCAGTGCGAATAAACCAATCGCATACCACTCCGGCAGCTTGCCAGTTGAGGCCGTTAGAAAGACAACAGCAAAGATGTCCTGCATGACCAGTATACCGATAGCGATGGTGCCATAAGTGGCGTTCATTTCGCCTTTTTCTTGCAGAGACTTCACGGCAAAAACAGTACTAGAAAATGAAAGTGCGAAACCGAGTAAGATGACTTGATCGATAGACATGGCCGCCAATGAACCAACGCCTAAGAATTTGAAACAGAACAGTGCAACGCTAAAAAGCGCAGTGGACAGCAGGTTGTGTATGGATGCTCCAGCCCAAATCTCTTTTGAGAGTAGGGTTTTGATATCGAGTTTTAAACCGATAGTGAAAAGCAGTAGCGTGACACCCAGATCAGCTAAGGTCACTATTGTGTCGTTGGATTGAAAGCCAAATGCGTGTAATCCAAAGCCAGCCAATAAAAAGCCGACCAGAGGGGGAAGGTCGCACTTCAGCGCAATAAATCCGGCGAGGAACGCCGCTGAAATCAAGATCAGTTCCATATATTTGCAGTTTCTTCCTAAAAAAAACGGGCTACATATCGTAGCCCGTTATTCTAACTCAATTAGTTACTGAGAGGTGAATGAAGATTAATCTTCTAACAATTTTTGTAACAATACCCCGTTTAACATCGCTCGCTTAATCATAGCAAACGCACCCAATGTCGGTTGCTTATCAATGTGCGAAGTGACGATAGGTAGGCCTGTATGGAATGTCGTCAGCGCTTGGTTTTCTACGTTTCGGCGGATCGCTGGGAACAGGATGTCTTCACATTGAGTAATATCACCCGCAATGACCACTTTTTGTGGGTTGAACAGGTTAATCGTGATAGCGATAGCTTTACCCAGTTGATTGCCTACGCGAACTAAGCTCTGTTTTGCGAGTTCGTCACCCATGTTAGCGTGTTCACATACGTCAGAAATACTGATGGTTTCCAGCTCAGTTAAGCTCGATGCATAACCTTGCTTGATGAGCTTATTGACGCGTTCAACAATGGCAGGATTAGCTGCTACTGTTTCTAGGCAACCAAAGTTACCGCATTGACACTGCTCCCCGAGTGGGTCGATCTGAATATGACCGATTTCACCAACGTTACGGTTGTAACCTAAGAACACCTGGCCGTTTACTATAATACCTGCACCAGTACCACGATGAACGCTGACCAAAATAGAGTCTTGGCAATCTTGACTTGCGCCAAAATAGTGCTCAGCTAGAGCCATACCGCGTACGTCGTTCCCCGCGAAGCATGGTACGTGAAAGGTGTTCTCAATGAGCTCGGCTAAGGCTAAGTTATCGATAGAAATATGTGGAATGTACTCGACTACGCCAGTTTCAGGGTTTACCAGGCCAGGTAGCGCAATACCAATCGCGATCAATTGATTGATGTGCGTTTGGTTGTTGTGTACGAACCTTTTCAGCTGAGAGAGTAAACCTTCTACTAACTCTTCTTGGGTGGTATAGAAGAATTCATGGTAATCAGCAGCGAGTTCTTTTCCGCCCAAATCGTACAGGCTGAATTGAAGGTAGTCGCGCCCTAAGCGAACGGCAACCGAATGAAAAGGCTCGACTTCTGTTGTTAAAGATATTGCTCGACGTCCTCCGGTGGAGGCTTGTTGCGCGACCTCTTTGATTAGGCCGCGCTCGAGTAGCTGGCGGGTGATCTTTGTAACACTGGCAGGTGCCAGTTGGCTAACATCGGCAACTTGAATCCTTGAAATAGGTCCTTGTTGATCGATCAGCCTGTAAACAGCTGCACTATTTAGTTGTTTTACTAAATCTACGTTACCTATTTGTCCGCCATTCATTCTTAACTTTGCTCGTATTGTCCGTTAACAACCGTCGCCTGAACAGTGAAGTCACGATCAAATACAGTAAGGTTAGCCACCATGCCTTTTTTAATTCGGCCTAGTTTCTCGTCCAAACCTATTGCTCTTGCAGGGTACAGAGTAGCCATGCGCAGTGCTTCGTCCAGTGCGATACCGACGTGCTCAACCGTGTTTTGAACTGCTTCAATCATAGTAAGTGCTGAGCCGCCAAGTGTGCCATTTTCATCAACACACTTTCCATCTCGGTAATATACTTTCTTACCAACAAAAATAAAGTAATCCATGTCAGCGCCTGCAGGAGCTGTGGCATCGGTCACTAATACTAATTTTTCGCCCTTAATTTTGTGAGCGATACGGATGTTTGCATAGTCAACGTGGAAGCCGTCAGCAATGATACCCGCATATACATCAGGGGTATCGTAAATCGCGCCAACTACGCCAGGTTCACGACCTGCCATTGGCGTCATTGCGTTGAATAGGTGAGTAGCGAAGGTGATGCCGGACTCAAAGCCTTTACGAGCTTCTGCATAAGTTGCATTGGTATGGCCTATTGAAACGACAATACCTGCTGCTTTAAGGCGTTCAATGTGCTGATGATCATTGTGTTCAGGTGCAAGGGTTACTTTAGCAATGACGTCTGCGTTGTCACACATGAAATCAATCATGTTGTCTTCTGAAGGACGAATGTGGTCAACGCTGTGAATGCCTTTTTTCATGACATTGAGGTATGGGCCTTCTAGGTGTAGACCAAGCGACTGATTTTCATACTTGCTGTGGTACTCACGCGCTGCGGCTACAGCTTGGCGCATGTCTTCATCAGAAGAGGTAATCAGCGTAGGCAAAAAGCTTGTACAACCCGATTTTAGATTTGCTTCATGCATGATCTGCATCGTTTCAGCGGTTACTTCATCATTTAGCATTACACCGCCACAACCGTTCAATTGCAGGTCGATAAAGCCTGGGCTGACATTCATGCCGTTAAGGTCGCGTTGCTCAATACCTGATGGAAGCTCGGATATTGGGCATACAGATTCAATTAGATTGTTGTTAATGACTACAGCATGATCAGCGAGCACATCGCTGCTGGTATAGATTTTACAGTTAGTTAGCGCATACATGGTTAGCTAATCCTTATAAGTTTAGATTCTTAAAACCTTTAGTTGTGTAATTGAAGCTTAAATTGTGCGTTGTTAGCTATACTTTATTTGTGAGCTTCAATTAGATCGCAAAATATCTTTAGCAAACGAAAAAATGAGTTCTCAAAATCGTGCAAACACCCTAGTGGCTGCTTCACTGGTAAGTGATTTACGTCGCATTGACTTTAGTCGTTAACACTAGGTATGGCAATCATTATGGCCTTACTTGTTCTGTAAGAGTAACGCGAAAATCACTTAATTAATGCCATTTTTTTGTATTGTAAAATAAGTTTTATGATCTCGCTAGCAAAAACCCTTCATATCGTCCAATTCTGGTGATTATGATCACAAATGATAAGGTTTTAATTTGCGGAGCAAAATTAATGTCATAAACTGAACAGGACTAAATTGAGCGGCTAAAAAAAGTGGCTCAACTAAAAAACTAAATCCTATAGGGGGAACTTAAGGTGAATATTCTTGGATATGCGCAGAAGTTAGGTAAAGCTCTTATGCTACCTATCGCAACGCTTCCGGTTGCGGCGCTCTTACTACGTTTGGGTCAAGGTGACCTATTAGACATTCCGTTCATGGCACAAGCTGGTGGTGCTATTTTCGGTAACCTTCCACTACTATTCGGTCTGGGTATTGCTATCGGTCTTTCTAAAGACGGTAACGGTGCTGCAGGTCTAGCTGGTGCAGTTGCGTACTTCGTACTAACCGCTACAGCAACTACAATCAACGCTGACGTTAACATGTCATTCTTCGGCGGTATCATCGCTGGTATCATCGCAGGTCACTCATACAACGCTTTCCATGCAACCCGTCTTCCTGAGTGGTTGGCATTCTTCTCTGGTAAGCGTCTAGTACCTATTATGGCAGGTCTATTTGCTTTAGTTGCTGGTGCTATTAGTGGTGTGGTATGGCCATCAATCCAAGGCGGTCTTGACGCGCTAGCTCACGCAGTATCGACTTCTGGCGCTGTTGGTCAGTTCGTATACGGTACGCTTAACCGTGCTCTTATCCCTGTAGGTCTTCACCACGTTCTTAACTCATACTTCTGGTTCGGTATGGGTACATGTCAAGAAATCGTAGTAGCAGGCGCTGCTGGTTTCGAAAACATCAAGCAACTTTGTGTTGACCCTGCTCTAGCGAAAACTCTCGTTGCTGGTCAAGAGTACACATTTGAATTTGCAAACTCTGTCACTCCAGAAATCACTGCAACTGTTAAAGAAGTAACTGAAACAGTTAAGTCTGGTGACCTACACCGCTTCTTCGGTGGCGATAAAGGCGCTGGTGTATTCATGAACGGCTTCTTCCCTATCATGATGTTCGGTCTACCAGGTGCGGCACTTGCAATGTACCTAGCAGCTCCTGCTGAAAAACGCAGCCAAGTTGGTGGTGCACTATTCTCAGTAGCATTCTGTTCTTTCCTAACAGGTATCACAGAGCCGCTAGAGTTCATGTTTGTATTCCTAGCTCCTGCTCTATACGCAATGCACGCTGTATTTACAGGTCTGTCTCTAGTTGTTGCTAACATGTTTGGTACGCTACACGGCTTCGGTTTCTCAGCTGGTCTAATCGACTACCTATTGAACTTCGGTCTAGCTACTAAGCCTCTACTACTAGGTGCAATTGGTCTTGGCTTCGGTGCTCTATACTTCTTCACATTCAGCTTCGCAATCCGCGCATTCAACCTGAAATCGCCAGGTCGTGAAGATGACGAAGAAGAAGCAGGTGCTCCAGCTGGTGAAGCTAAAAACGGCGACCTAGCACGTCAATACCTTAAAGCTCTAGGTGGTCACGACAACCTAACTTCAATTGACGCTTGTATCACTCGTCTACGTCTTACTCTAAAAGACCGCTCTGTAGCTGATGAAGCTGTACTTAAGAAGCTTGGTGCGAAAGGTGTAGTGAAACTTGGTGAGAACAACCTTCAAGTTATCCTTGGTCCTCTAGCTGAAATCGTTGCTGGCGAAATGAAAGCAATCGGTGCGGGCGATGACCTATCTGATGTAAAACTTCCTTAATTACGATAAGTAACTAAGAAAGTGATGAAAGCCTCCTTCGGGAGGCTTTCTTGCGTTTTACCTTGATGAAAAGGGATCCTTGCTAGCTTATTAACCATACAGACAAAAAAATAGCGTTTTGAAACGAGATATTGTTGTGTAATTCACCATAATTGTGGATCATTAGACGCTATGTGCTTGGCGGTAAGTTATATCGTCTAAGTAAAAGATTATCTGAACAATACTAAAATAATTGAGGTGCTATAGATGAGTGAAGCTGAGGCTCGTCCATCGAACTTCATTCGCCAAATCATTGATAAAGATTTAGCGGATGGTAAACACACAAGCGTGCATACTCGTTTCCCGCCAGAGCCAAACGGTTATCTGCATATCGGTCACGCTAAGTCAATTTGCTTAAACTTTGGTATTGCTCAGGACTACCAGGGCAAGTGTAATCTTCGTTTTGATGATACAAACCCAGAAAAAGAAGACGTGGAATACGTTGAGTCAATTAAGAATGATGTGAGCTGGTTAGGCTTCGAGTGGGATGGTGAGGTATGTTACTCATCAAATTACTTCGACAAGCTTTACGGCTATGCAGTGGAATTAATTAACAAAGGCTTAGCGTACGTTGAAGAGCTAAGTCCTGAGCAGATCCGTGAGTATCGTGGCACACTTACCGAGCCAGGTAAGCCTAGCCCGTACCGTGATCGTACGCCTGAAGAAAACCTAGCGCTATTTGAGAAGATGCGCGATGGCGGTTTCGAAGAAGGCAAAGCATGTTTGCGTGCCAAGATTGACCTAGCGTCATCTTTCATTGTACTGCGTGACCCGGTTATCTACCGTGTTCGTTTTGCAGAGCATCACCAAACGGGTGACAAATGGTGTATTTACCCAATGTACGACTTTACGCACTGTATTTCAGATGCGTTAGAAGGCATTACCCACTCACTATGTACACTAGAGTTTCAAGACAACCGTCGCCTATATGACTGGGTACTAGAGAACATCACGATTGATTGTCAACCTCGTCAGTACGAGTTTAGCCGTCTAAATCTAGAATACACTGTGATGTCTAAGCGTAAGCTAAACCAACTTGTTACTGAAAAACTCGTTAACGGTTGGGATGACCCACGTATGCCAACGATCTCGGGTCTGCGTCGTCGTGGTTTCACACCAGCGTCTATTCGTGAGTTCTGTAAACGCATTGGTGTGACCAAGCAAGATAATATGATCGAGATGAGCTCGTTAGAGTCTTGTATTCGTGATGACTTGAACGAAAATGCGCCACGTGCGATGGCAGTGCTTGACCCGGTTAAGATTGTGATTGAGAACTTTGACGCGGACAAGGTCGAAACACTAACTGTTGCTAATCATCCAAATAAACCTGAAATGGGTGAGCGTGAAGTGCCGTTTACTCGTGAAGTTTGGATTGAACGTGAAGATTTCCGTGAAGAAGCAAACAAGAAGTACAAGCGCCTCGTTCTAGGTAAAGAAGTTCGTCTTCGTGGTGCTTACGTAATTAAAGCGGAGCGTATCGAGAAAGATGAAGCGGGTAACATTACTACTATCTTCTGTAGTTACGATGCTGACACGCTAGGTAAGAACCCAGCTGATGGCCGCAAAGTAAAAGGTGTTATTCACTGGGTATCGGCAGATAAAGGCCTTCCGGCTGAGATTCGTCTATACGATCGCCTGTTTACTGTACCTAATCCAGCGGCAGCGGATAACTTTGCAGAGACAATCAACCCAGACTCGCTTGTGAAGCTCAATGGTTTTGTTGAGCCAAGCCTTGCTCAAGCACAGGTTGAGAAAGGTTACCAGTTTGAACGTATGGGTTACTTCTGTGCTGATGCTAAAGATTCTTCACCAGAGTCACTAGTGTTTAACCGCACCGTTGGCTTGCGTGATACTTGGGCGAAGATTGAAGCTAAGTGATAAACGCGTAATAAGCAAAAGCCAGTCTCGATGACTGGCTTTTTTACTTTTATATGTAAAAAACGTTAGCCGAAGCTAACGTTTTTTTATCAACTGAGTTTAAGCCTATTTTTTAGGCTTATGAGCATCAGGGTTATCTTTACAGTTACCTTCAGCGCATTTGCCGTAAAGGTATAGACTGTGGTTGGTAAGGCTAACGTTATATTGAGCAGCGATCTCTTTCTGACGTTCTTCGATGATGTCATCAGAAAATTCGATAACTTCGCCACAATCTAAACAAACTAGGTGGTCGTGGTGATGCTGAGTGGACAGTTCAAATACGGACTTGCCTCCCTCAAAGTGGTGGCGAGTTACGATACCTGCGTCATCAAACTGGTTCAATACTCGATACACTGTTGCCAAGCCAATCTCTTCACCGAGATCAATCAGCTTTTTGTACAGTTCTTCAGCACTGATATGTTGGCATTCAGGTTGCTGTAATACTTCTAAAATCTTTAGTCTTGGAAGGGTAACTTTAAGACCAGCATCCTTAAGCGCTTGGTTATTGTCTGACATATACTTTCCTGTTGATGATCTGCAGTTATTAACAGAATACAATATTCATAACATTATAGGGTAGTCCCGTTAAACAATAAACCCGAAGTTCAAAGGGTTACTACTATTTTTCTATAAACAAGTGTGAAATCACTGATTATACACGTCAGACTAGTTACAATGATTTAACATAATGAAAAGTGTGATCTATTGAGGACAAGGAATGAATAAGTCACTGGCTAAAGTTTATAAACCTGGAATTGTAAAATTTGCGTTGAACTCATGGCCACCTTTTTGGGGCGCTGGAATAAAAATCCTCTCAATTAGTGATGATTTTCGTGAAGTAAAAATGAAGCTTAAGCTGCGCTGGTGGAATAAAAATGCCAACCGAACCCAGTATGGTGGAAGTATTTTTTCACTCACGGATCCTGTCTATTCGTTGATGTTAATGGGTATTTTAGGTGAGCGCTATTACGTATGGGATAAAGAAGCCAGTATTAACTTTATTAAGCCTGGTCAGAGTGATCTGTTTGCTGAATTTTGCGTGAGTCAAAATCAGCTTGAGGAGATCTTACGTCAGACTTCCGAAGGGGATAAGTGTTTTCCTGAGTTTATTATCTACGTCAAAGACAAGCACGGTAATGTGGTTTCTGAAGTTCAGCGTAAGCTTTATGTGCGCAAGAAACCCCAGTTTCGTGAAGAGGATAGCGAAGAACAAACCGCATAAAAAAACCTCCTTAAAGGAGGTTTTTATCGAGGAGAGTGGCTTAACCTTCAAGTTCAGCTAGGCACATCTCTTCGTGAATCTGCTTACACCAATTGTTTACACGCTCTTCAGTAAGCTCTGGCTGACGGTCTTCGTCGATACAAAGACCAACGAACAGGCTGTCATCGCCTTCAACAAGGCCTTTAGAAGCTTCAAACTCGTAACCTTCTGTAGAAGTGTAGCCAAGGATTGTGCCGCCTTTCGCTTCAACGATATCACGTACTGTACCCATCGCGTCACAAAAGTACTCTGCGTAGTCTTCTTGGTCACCACAGCCAAAGATTGCAACAAGCTTGGTGGAGAAATCGATTTGCTCCAGCTCTGGGAAGAAATCATCCCAATCACATTGTGCTTCACCGTAGTACCAAGTTGGGATACCAAGGAGCAGTAGATCGAAGTTATCGATGTCTTCTTTGCTGCTTTTCGCGATATCTTGAACGTGAACGAGTTGTTTACCCAGTTGCTTTTGAATCATCTTTGCAACAGCTTCAGTGTTACCTGTATCGCTACCAAAGAAGATGCCTACACTTGCCATAGATTCGTTACCTTTACTAAATTTCGTTGTGGATTCGGTTGATATCAGCCGATACCACCACCTTCCCAGCTAAGCTGAATAATACCTTTGGCGATAAACCCAGCGCAGCCTAGAAATAGGACTAACCATACAATTCGTCGACCGAAAGGAGGGACATTCCCCGCCTTGAGAACATCTTTTATTGCCATACCAATCAAGAAAAAGATAGAGGCGAAAAGAAGGTCGAGACCAATTGACTCGAGCATGTTCATATAGTCGTACAGCATGGATTCCCTTTATGCCAAAATACTTGCGCCGCACTATACCACTGTTACTAGATAAAGTTAACGGGCATAGTACAACTCATCTCTCATTCTGTTTTAAGCGATAAACTTACGAATTGCACGCAGTACTTCTGCGGGCTTTTCTGCGTGTAGCCAGTGACCCGTGTTAGCAATAACGTGAGCTTTGGCATTACTAAACTGATTTTGAACCTCAGTTTGGTGCTCTTGAGTCAGATAATCGGAATCGCCGCCCTTTATAAATAGGGTAGGGGTAGCGATGGTTTCAATTGGTTCCCAACCAAGGATGTGCCAATAGTTTTCCGCCAAACTCTCGACATTAAAGCGCCAAGTAAGATGTTCGCCTGCATTGTAGAGCGACTTACTTAGAAACTGACGAACGCCCTCTAGTTCAATATGTTCAGCTAAAATCTCTAGTGCCTGCTTTCGTTGAGTTGGTTTTTGCTTGATGACGGCTTTCAGCCCATTAAACACATTATCATGACGGCTCTGGCTGTATCTGACTGGAGCCATGTCTAATACTAACAGTTTATCGACTTGGTCTTGCGCGAGTTCTGCAAGTTTCATTGCTACTTTGCCGCCCATAGAGTGGCCAATTACTGTATAGCGACTTAGGTTTAAGTGCTGCAACAATTGATAGACATCTTGAGCCATCAAAGCGTAGTTGTGTTGATGACTTTGAAATGAGAGACCGTGGTTGCGAAGATCGATACTCAGTACCTGGTGATCTTGTTTCAGATCGCGGGCAAGTAGGCCTAGGTTATCTAAATTACCAAACAATCCATGGATCAATACTATGGTGTGACCCTCACCCTCGAGCTTATAGTTGAGCAGTTGTGACATTTTTATTTTATTCGTGACAGGTTAACCGTAGAGTCTCTTTAAAGATCTCGCTATAATCCCTCAGAGTTTAAACATAGAGATTGTGAAAAGCGAATGAAAACAATTGAGGTTGATGAGGATCTATACCGTTACATCGCAAGTCAGACCCAACATATTGGTGAGAGTGCTTCAGATATTCTGCGTCGTTTATTAATGACAGAAGCGCAAGCTCCAGCGGCCAAAGCTCAGGCTGTGGCGCAACCAAAGGGTGTAGTGGTTAGTAAGGATGCAATTAAAGATGAAGCCGTAGATAGCGTAAAAGAGATGCGTTCGTTGCTTATCTCTGATGAGTTTGCTGGTCTTAAAAAAGCGATCGATCGTTTTATGTTAGTTCTTGCTACTCTGCATCGCATTAACCCGAATGACTTTTCTGAAGCGACACAAGTAAAGGGACGCAAACGCGTTTACTTTGCTGATAACGAACAGACGCTACTGGCCAATGGCAATACGACTAAGCCTAAAGCGATCCCTGGTTCACCATTTTGGGTTATTACCAACAATAACACCAGCCGTAAGAGGCAGATGGTTGAGCAACTGATGGAGAGAATGACTTTTCCATCAGATCTGATCGAAAAAGTCACTAACTCAATTTAGAGAATTTCGATTGAAACCTCATAATGCGTCATTTTGTTAGCGTATTATGAGGTTTTTTTATTTCTAAATTTTTTAAGAAAGGATGTCAAAATGGCGATGCACCCACGAGCCGGACAACAAGCTCAGCAGCAAGACTTGCATAATATTCCAGCCCTAGTTTCTAACTATTTTCTACTTCAGCCAGACCCATCTAACCCTGACCACAAAGTAGAATTTGGTACGTCTGGTCACCGTGGTAGCGCAGACAAATCTACTTTCAATGAAAATCACATTCTAGCGATCGCTCAAGCGGTGGCGGAAGTGCGTGCAGAAAAAGGCACAACAGGGCCAATGTTTGTTGGCAAAGATACCCACGCGCTATCTGAGCCAGCGTTTTCAACTGTGGTGGAGGTATTGGTTGCCAATGGCGTTAAAGTCATTGCCCAGCAAGATAACGGTTACACACCAACTCCGGGAGTGTCACATGCGATTTTGACATATAACCTTAAGCATCAAGATAAAGCTGACGGCATTGTCATTACTCCTTCTCACAACCCGCCTCAAGACGGTGGCATTAAATATAACCCAACCCACGGTGGTCCAGCTGAAGGTGAGCTAACTCAAGCGATTCAAGATCGCGCAAACGTGCTTATTGCGGAAGGTCTACAAGGTGTGAAACGCATGCCGCTTGACGCAGCAAAATCATCGGATCTATTTGTCGAGAGTGATTTAGTTAAGCCTTATATCGATGATTTAGTGAATGTTATCGATATGGAAGCGATTCAAAAAGCCAAACTTAAGATCGGTGTTGACCCACTCGGCGGTAGCGGTATTGATTATTGGCGTCAAATTGGCGTGGCGTACAACTTAGATCTTACTTTAGTGAGTGAAGCGATCGATCCATCATTCCAGTTTATGTCTTTAGATAAAGACGGCGTGGTTCGCATGGACTGCTCGTCTCCTTATGCAATGGCCGGTCTGCTTGCACTTAAAGACGAATACGACTTGGCATTTGGTAATGACCCAGATTATGACCGTCACGGCATCGTGACGCCTAAAGGGTTAATGAACCCTAACCACTTCTTAGCAGTATGTATTGATTACCTATACCGTCACCGTGAAGGTTGGGGCAAAGATGTGGCGGTTGGTAAAACACTAGTATCAAGCGCACTTATTGACCGCGTCGTTGCTGACCTTGGACGTGAGCTATGTGAAGTACCAGTTGGTTTTAAGTGGTTTGTTGATGGCTTGTATGAAGGTAAATTTGGCTTTGGCGGTGAAGAGTCTGCCGGTGCTTCTTTCTTACGTAAGGATGGTACGCCTTGGTCTACCGATAAAGATGGCATCATCTTATGTCTTCTAGCGGCTGAGATTACCGCAGTAACAGGTAAGAATCCTCAAGAGTATTACGAAGAGTTAGCGGCGAAACATGGCGCATCGGCATACAACCGTATTCAAGCGGTGGCGAATGGTCCGCAAAAAGAGGTGCTGAAGAAGTTGTCTGCTGAGATGGTAGCGGCAGAAACGCTAGCAGGTGAAGCGATCACCGCTCGCTTGACTCATGCTCCGGGTAACGGCGCGGCTATTGGTGGTCTTAAAGTAACGACTGAAAATGGTTGGTTCGCTGCTCGTCCATCTGGCACAGAAGACATCTACAAGATCTACTGTGAAAGCTTTAAAGGCGCTGAGCATCTGAAGCAAATCGAAGCAGAAGCACAAGAGATTGTTAATCAGGTATTTGCAGCCGCGGGTCTGTAATTAACACGATTCAGTGAAGTATCAAGGGCTGACCCAGTGTCAGCCCTTTTTTGTGGGAGTTTTGGAACGGGCTACGCCCAATGGAGAGCGGGAACGCTGCGCTATGGAAATCGGGAACGAGCTTTGCTCTTCGGGAAAAATAATGTTGAATCTTTAACGAGTTCAATCAACCTTAGTTCTACAGTTCCCGCTCTTCCGGTTTTCCGTTCTACCCCGGCCAAGTATCAGGCACTACGAACCAAAATTGCCCACTCTTGGTTTGAGCATGGATAAATCTGTTATCGGGTTTGTCGATAGGATTGGTGAACTGTTCTAGTCCAATTGCCCACAGTGACTTTTCTAGTTCATACAGGGGTTCGCCAATTTGCTCCCATTGGCTTTGGTAGCACCAGTATCCGGTTATTTGGCTCTGGTTAAGTGATCGTCCCAAACAATGCTGTGGAACAGTTTCTGCAGAGAACGGGTTGATATAGAGTCTCCCCTGAATCAAGAGCTGCTCAGTTAGGCCGCTGAACTCTGGGTATTGGTTAAGAAACTCTTGCGTCGAACTCATTTTTAGCTGGTGGCTGAGCATGCGGACGAGTTTTTTATCTAACTGATCATGGGCGTTCGGTCCATACCATGTTCCCTGGTGCAGCAAGTAGAACTTAATGGCCACTTCCCAGTGTTCATTTTGTTTAGATTGATGGTTGTGCAGGATGAGGTCGATGGCTCCAAGAGTCTGCCCCGATGGCGCGTTAATCTGGATCTCTTCTGCTAACAGAGAGTAGTGTGAGCTGTTGGCAAGCAGTTGGGTGCAAAGGTGCTGATAGAGAAAACCTAGTCTAGGGTTTCCCTGATAGTCATATTTGGCTAAAGGCGTAATCTCCATTTGTTGTAATTCAACAAACGGAGGTGTGAGTTGAAACAGTGACGGAGTTTGATGAACCCAATCATAAAAGCGCTGTAAAGTGTCCATCCCTGACCTTATGTTACTCGAAAGACTACTATTGTAGCTAGGCTCTGGTAAGGAAGCCATGCTTCGAATACACTTTGCGTAATCAAATAAAAAAGCAATGCCGACAAATAGATGGATGCTGTTATGAACAATCTACAACTGGAAAAAATCCTTAATGACAAACTGTCTCCACAATTGATTAAAGATTATGCGCCGAACGGTTTGCAGGTCGAAGGCGTTGAGCAGATCCAAAAAGTAGTGACGGGTGTGACTGCGTCACAAGCTCTGATCGATAAAGCGGTAGAGCTAAATGCTGATGCACTATTAGTCCACCACGGTTACTTTTGGAAAGGCGAGCCAGAGCCAATCCGCGGTATGAAAGGCAGACGCATCCGTACTTTGATTAAGAACGACATCAACCTGTTAGGCTACCATCTTCCGCTTGATATTCATCCAGAGCTGGGTAATAACGCTGAGCTTGCACGCCTGCTTGATATTGAGGTTGAGGGTGGTTTAGAAGGTCACCCGCAATCTGTCGCCATGTTTGGCCGTTTAAAGTCCCCGATGACAGGCAGTGAGTTTGCGCAGAAGATCAACCAAGTGTTGAGCCGCGAGCCCCTGCATATCGCCCCTGAAAATGCTGATAAAATGATCGAAACCGTCGGTTGGTGTACTGGTGGTGGTCAGGACTTTATTGAGTTGGCAGTCCAACACGGATTAGATGCATTTATTTCGGGTGAGATTTCAGAACGAACCACTTACTCAGCACGAGAGCAGGGCATTCATTATTTTTCTGCGGGTCATCATGCGACAGAGCGCTACGGCATTAAAGCACTAGGTGAGTGGCTCGCGGAGGAGCATGGCTTAGACGTCGAGTTTATTGATATTGATAATCCGGTTTAAGTGAGGGTTCGGGCTTCGCCCTTCGGGAAAGCGGGAACAGGCTACGCCTTTCGAGAACGGACTTCGTCCTATGGAACGCTTCGCTTCGAGATCGGGCTTCGCCCTGCGAGAAAAAGGATTCTCTTTGGTTTTGATAATAGCTCAACTAGAGTTATCCCTTGATTTGTAGGACGCAGTCCGTTCCGAAATCCCGAATCCATAAAAAGGGTTGAGACTAAGTGCCAGCCCTCTGAAAATTATCTAATTATCCAACTATCCATAGGACGAAGTCCGTTCCCGTATCCCGCATCCACAAAAAAGGGTTGACGCTTTCACGCC
>JRWQ01000008.1 GCA_000775715.1 Vibrio tubiashii | reverse complement strand
GATACTTTTTATAAAGTAATGAGGCTAGATATGACAGGATTACATCAGGTTAAGACAATTGGCTTAACGGCTATTGCACCGGTTGTTTGGGGAAGCACCTACATCATTACAACAGAGTTGCTACCACCGGAAACCCCGCTGCTAGCTTCAACGATTAGGGCTTTGCCAGCTGGACTCCTGCTAGTTTTGATGAGTAATACGCTACCTAGCAGAAAATGGTTATTACGCCTCGCGCTACTGGGCTTATTAAATATCGGTTTATTTTTCTATTGCCTGTTCTTTGCTGCAACCTATTTGCCAGGCGGGATGGCGTCAATAGTCATGTCAGTTCAGCCCATGATAGTGATTCTATTGAGTTGGAAGTGGCTGAAATCAGAGTTGTCATCACGGCAAGTTATAGCGAGCGTGGCTGGCTTCATTGGCATTGTACTGTTGGTGCTCAATAGTGCAGTAGAAATCAGTTTTGCGGGAATTATCGTAGCCTTGATCGGTACAGTTAGTATGGCGTGTGGTGTTGTACAAACGAAAAAGTGGGGTAGGCCAAGCGATCTCACCTTAGTGAGTTTTACTGGCTGGCAACTGCTTTTCGGTGGTTTTATGCTGCTGCCAGTGGCTTTGTGGGGGGAAGGGCTGCCTGAACACTTAAGTGCATCAAACTACATAGGTTATCTATATCTAAGTGTTGTGGGCGCGATTTTGGGTTATACCCTTTGGTTCCGAGGGATAGAACAGTTGCCTCCAATTACGGTCTCTTTTCTAGGCTTATTGAGCAGTGTATCTGCATGCGTTTTGGGCTATTTCATTCTTGGTCAAACACTAACTTGGCTTCAGTTGTTAGGGGCTGTGTTTGTACTTGTTGCAATTACATTAGCCGCTCCCGGCGTTGCGTCACCTTCGCGTAAATCTCTACGTTTATGTTCACCAACCAATAAAAGGAATTAATATGAAGATTACAATTGTATCTGGTAGTCAACGTGCCAACTCACAGAGCTTGTCAGTTGCGCGCTATATAGAATCTCTTTCGGCAGAGGACTTTGATGAATGCTCTGTTTTCGATCTGAACCAGATTAACCTTCCTCTTTGGAATGAAGGCGTTTGGCAACATACTGAAGAGTGGGGACAGTGGACGCCAATAGCAGGAACATTAAAACGCTCTGATGCAGTGGTTTTGATCACGCCAGAGTGGCATGGAATGGCGACGCCTGCGCTTAAAAATTTCCTACTGTTGACCACAGATGAAGAGCTTGCTCATAAGCCTGTGTTATTGGTCAGTGTGTCGGCTAGCATAAACGGCGTGTACCCAATAAGTGAACTGCGTATGACAGGCAATAAGAACAATCACGCATGTTTTTTACCCGATCACCTCATCTTTCGTAACGTGGAAGAGCTGTTGACCAATGATTTCCAATGTCGTGACCGAAGTATGCATGAGCGCAGTCAGTACACGATGAAACTACTGGCTAGCTATGCCCGCGCTTTGGCTCCTGTTCATCGGGATATGGTCTCTGCTGGAAAGGCATATCGCTACGGTATGTAATTTAAGGGTTGTCACTGTGGACAACCCTCTCAGTTTTTCGTTAACTTCTCACCCGATATAGTTGGCTAAGCATAAACATCGCCGTAGCGCTAATAACTACCGAAGGGCCTGCTGGAGTGTCGTAGTGCCATGATAGGCTCAAGCCAAGTAGCACAGCTGCAGCGCCGATAATCGAGGCGAGTATAGCCATTTGCTCTGGGTTGTGAGCAAAGCGGCGTGCCGTCGCGGCAGGAATAATGAGTAGTGAGGTCATGATCAGCGCGCCGACAAATTTCATCCCTATCGCGATCACTAGGCCAACCATTAGCATCAGTAGTAGGCGCATTAGGTCAACATTGTGACCTTCTACTGCCGCTAGGTCCTCGTTCACTGTGGTGGAAAGTAGCGATCGCCAGAACAGCATGAGTACTGCTGAAACAACAGCAACACCAATATAGATATAAGCGAGATCATCTGGCGTTACGGCTAACAAGTCACCGAACAAGTAACTCATTAAGTCGATACGCACGTTATCTAGGAAGCTGACTGCAACCAAACCAAGCGATAGCGCACTGTGGGCGAGGATACCAAGCAGTGTGTCGGTCGCGACTAACTGTTGCTTTTGTAGCGTTACCAAAATGACCGCTAACGCCAGACAGCAGACGGTCAACGCCAAGTAGAGATTAATATCTAGTAAAAATCCCAGCGCAAGACCCATTAAAGAGGCGTGGGCGAGGGTGTCGCCAAAGTAGGCCATACGACGCCAAACGACAAACGAGCCTAGAGGGCCAGCGATAAATGCGATACCTAAGCCCGCCAAAATCGAAGGGAGCAAAAACTCAATCATGATGATGACCGTGAGAATGATGTGAACAAGCTTCAGCATCACCTTCGACTGGCTTTCCGGCTAGGTCATGGTGATGATGGTTGTGCTTATGGTGATAGAAAGCAAATGGCTGCTGCTGAGAATGACCAAATAGCGCGATATAGCTTGGGTGTTGAGCAATATCGGCAGGTGCACCAGAGCAACAAACATGGTGGTTAATACACACTACGTCATCGGTTTTGGCCATGACTAGATGCAGATCGTGTGAGACCATAAATACTGCACAGTTAAAGCGATGACGAATAGTATCGATCAACTCATAGAGATCGATCTGCCCTTGAACATCGACGCCCTGGGCTGGTTCATCAAGTACCAGTAGGTCAGGTCTCTGTAGTAGCGCGCGTGCTAGCAGTACCCTTTGATTTTCTCCACCAGATAATGAGTGCATATTACTTTTTAGCAAGTGCTCTGCCCCAACCAGTTTTAGCGCATCGATCATCTCTTGCTTACTGTATTTACCTGCTAAACGTAGGAAACGTTCAACATTGAGCGGTAATGAGTCATTGAGTTTTAACTTTTGCGGTACATAACCTATCTTTAAGCCTTTAGCCTTGGTTACTTTACCAGTGTTGCCTTTTAATAATCCTAATAAGACTTTGACTAGAGTAGACTTACCTGCTCCGTTAGGCCCAATTAAGGTAGTAATCTCGCCTCGATTCAGGCGCAGAGAAATGTTGTCTAGTACTTTGCGTTCACCAAACTGAACGCAAATACTATTGAGCTCGACGAGTGTCGACATGAATAGAACTCATTTGCAATTGGCCAATGTTATAATGTAACATCTATCAACTCTTTTAACCAGCTAGTATTCATCAGCTTATGAAACGTATTATTATTGCTTGTGCGATTTTGCTCGCCAGCGCTCCATTTTCCCATGCATCTACAGTGTTAACCAGTATCAAACCGATTCAACTGATTACTGTAGAACTGACAAAAAACATTTCGCAACCTGAAGTACTACTGGGCTCAAACACTTCGCCGCACGACTATGCACTGCGCCCGTCGGACGTAAAGCGTCTACGTAGTGCTGACTTAGTGGTATGGTTCGGCCACGATTTAGAGCCGTTTTTAGCTAAAGTGCTTGAAAAGCAAAACAATGTACTTACCCTTAGTGAGATCAAAGGCCTAGAACTGAGAGAGTTCGATGGCGGCCATCATGATCATCACGGTCATGACCATGGTACTCATGATCCACACTTTTGGCTAGGTTATAAAACAACGCTGCAAGTGGCACGAGCAATTGTAACTAAGCTTGTCGAGATAGACGCAGAGAATAAAGCTAAGTATGAACAGAACTTTGCAGAGTTTGAGCAGCAGCTAACGACTCAACAAGAGTCGATTCGCGCTCAACTTAAGCCAGTGTCTCAAGCGGGTTATTTCGTTTTTCATGATGCTTACACTTACTTTGAAAAAGATTTTTCGCTAAATAACTTAGGTCATTTTACCGTTAGTCCTGAACGTAAGCCGGGTGCGAAAACTTTAATAAAAATTCGTAAGACCTTAGCTGAGAATGGAGCGCGTTGTGTATTCTCAGAACCTCAATATACTCCTGCGGTGGTTCAATCTGTAACCCGTGGTAGTGATGCAAACATTGGAGTTTTAGATCCACTAGGGGCCGACGTCGAAGCTCTATCTGGCGGTTACTTCAAGTTTAAACAGTCATTGGCTGATAGCTTTACCACCTGTTTAGCTGATTAATAGAACGACCCCGTCAAAGGCTGTTACGTCACTGGCGGGGTGTTATCTGTGAACCATTCGATAAAGTCATCAACTAAATCCCTTTCCTACTTGTGATTCCTTCCATTTTCGAGATAATTATTATCGCAAAATAACAAAGTGCCTTTTAAGACACGAACATGTCACCATGTAGTGACAACTTTATGCTGCCAGGAATCAAATTATCTTGAACAAGCTTGTAACTGTGTTGCTGCTGCTCCTATATACAGGCGTTGCTTTTGCAACCAATACATCACCGAAACTGTTTTATCCTTTGCCGACCTTGGCACAAGGCAAAGTGTTTGCGGCTAAACAGTTGTTCTTAGCTGATGATGGCGGTCTTTGGCTGCAAGATGTTCGTGATCAGGTTTTGTTCTTCGATGGTCAGAATATTCTCCCGGAGCAAGGTTCAGCACTCGACCACCAAGCATCTAAAATTGCGTTTGTTGATAACGCTTTCTGGTCTTTTTTTCATCATGAAATTTATCGCAGCGTACCTGGTCAAGATAAAGAGCTAGCCTTTAGCTTAACGCCGGGCAGTGAGATTCAAAATATTGGTTCGTCTAAACGTTTTATCTGGGTATCGGATGAAACGAACTTTTATACTTACAATCTCGATAGCGAGGAAATCAATACTTACTCTCTTTCCGAGCTGTATCAATACAATCAATCTACTCAGATTGAGATTAATGATGCTATTTTCATGTTTTCCAAATGGGTACTAGCCACTAATGCTGGGGTATTTCTTTCGCAACAGGATGAATTTGCGCATGTGGTCAGCTCCGGTAAGCATTATGTCGAGAGGCTTTATTACTCGGAAAAACGTCGCGAGTTGATTGTTGGATCCTTAAACGGAGCGCTGATTTTCAACATTGAGAAACCCGATCAGCCGATTCAAACTATATCCGGCAGTCATGTACTAAGCATTAGCGAAACCAGCAAAGAGTATTGGATTGGTACAGAGAACGGCTTATATGTGCACTCTTTTCTGACTGGTAAAACCGAGAAGTTTGAGCAGGGTATTGGTGCGGGAAATACCCTTTCTGGAGAAAAAATCTACGCACTTCTAAATGATCATGTTGGTGGGTTATGGGTTGCGACTGATCGAGGTATTCGCTACTTCTCACTTTATTCGCATAAATTTATTCGCTATTCCAACGAAGCAATGTCACTTGTTAGTCGTGGTGAAAAACTGATTGATATCTATCCGCAGAAAGTTGGTGACGGCTATTGGTTTTTAACTAATAGGGGAGTGTTTGGCCAGAATGTCCTCAATTCGGGCAAACGCACAACTTTCTACACTGGCAGTGTTTACGATGTCGAAGAGCGTAATGGCGTACTCTGGTTAGCGACGGATAAAGGTATTGTTTGTATTGATGCTGAAACAGGGAAGCCGATTGATGATGACTTACCGAGTTTCCTCAAGAGTACCAGCGTTCGTTTCATCGAGTTTAATCACAAAGGGATTTTATGGGGGGCAAGCGAAACGTATCTTTGGAGCTATGAGCTAGAGAGCAAAAAACTCACCCAGTATGGTTCTGGATGGATGATTGAGAAACATCTGCCAGCGCAGTTGACCCATATGTCGGTGACGTCTCAAAACTATGTGATATTAGGTACAGAGCACGGTGTTTATACACTTAGAGGGCGAGAAATAAGTTTTGCAGGTGAAAGTTTCTCCTACGGTGAAGTTATTGATGCAGTACAGGCCGACGATGATGAGTATTGGGTTGCGAGCCGTTATGGACTGTATCGCTTAGATTTAAATAAGAACAACGTCGAACCCATTGAAATGGTTAACAGTCATGTAACACCTAAGTGCTTGATTGAAAACCAATACGGTATTTGGCTAACTTCTTCTGCGGGTTTGTCTCGTTATGCAAGAAGGGGAGCATTAGTACAGCACTACGGTGAGCCGTTTGGTGTTGTGAGTAATGAGTTTCTCCCTCGAGTGTGCAGCTATTTAAACAACAGTGAACAGACGATTCTTCTTGGTGCTGAAAGTAGTTTAGTTAAAACCGACACCCAAGAGCTTATCGTAAGCCGCCTGCCCGATACGCGAGTGATATATAGCCAAGTTAAGATTAACCAAGATCTCTATTCGTTGGCGAAAACGGTTAACGAAACGCCTCGAGTTTCTTATGGTCAGTCGATGTTTTTTCAATTTGGCGTCTTGCCGAGCGTCAATAACATCGATCTTGAATATCGTCTCAATCAAAGTAACAACTGGCAGTCTCTTGATGGTAGTACGCTGACGATAGATCACCTGATGCCTGGAGAATATCAATTGGAAGTGCGTCCGGTGAGGAACGGCAGAGTCAAAGGCGAAAGTAATAGCTATCAATTTGTGATAACAGAGCCTTGGTTTCTAAGTCAGCTCGCGTTTGTTGGTTATTTTCTTGGTGTGCTGCTTCTTATTGCTATGATTGTTTATTGGCGTTCACGAATGATGACGGAGTCAAATAAGCAACTCAAAGCCCAAGTGGCGCTAAAAACCAATCAACTTCGTCACCAGAGTCGTGTCCTGCTGGGTAATAACCACCAACTGCGTAAACAGCTTCAGGTTCGTTGGATGATATACAGTCAGTCCGTGAATCAGCTTAAAGATAGGTTAAAAAACCTCGATGTAGCGTGCTTGAGCAACGAGCAGCTCGCCAAGTTGATTGAAAATGAACTCGAAATGTTGGTGAATGTCCGCTCAACGAATGGGCAAGCGCTCCCGGTGTTCAACTTGACCATGATTATTCATTCAGTGGTAAGTAGTTGGAAAAATGAACTGTCTAAGGTTGGTGTCAGTGTTGAAATCGATGCTGAAGATGATGTTTTTATTCAGCTCAATGATTTTAATCTCGATGAGACCTTTAATATCTTATTCGATGGCATCTTACGTCGTTGCTACCGCAATCAAACCGTGGTGATTCAATTGCTGAAAAGAGCGGGTATGGTGACGTTCTCTATGTTAGATCAAGGGGATGCCTATGATGCGTGTTCGAGTAATGCTACTTTCTTGGAAAATCTTAATAAACTGGTTGAGCTAAGCGGTGGTCAACTGAAGTGGTTCTGCTCCAAAGAAAGAAACTTGTTAGAAATAAGTTGGCGAGAGAGTAGCTCATTTGAAACTAGCCCTGTGGTTATGCCTGATGAGCAAGACGAGAGCGATATTGTAGGCAAAGACCCATGGTTAGCCAAAGTCGTTCAATTGGTTGAGGAGAACTATGCAGACCCAGAGTTTGGCACTTCGGCCGCCGCCAAAATGTTGTATGTCTCCGAGCGCAGCTTACAACGTCGGCTTAAAGCTATGATCGAAAAAACCTTTACTGAATACCTTACGGAAGTACGTTTAGATATCGCATGTCGACGGTTGTTAGCCGGAGGTAAGGTTTCTGATGTCGCGTTTGAATGTGGCTTCAATGACCCGTCATACTTTAGCCAACGATTTAAGCACCGCTTTGGTATGTCGCCAACACAGTTTGTCGAAGATCAAAGCCGTTATTAGCCATCAACTGCTCCCTGTCTAGCTAGGTTGATCCTGTTCCCGTTTATTCCTATCAATGATATCCAATGCCATTTCTGCTATGTGTAGACGGTATAGGGGCGTCTATAACTTCTCTGTACGATTTAATGAATATCGAGTTATTTCCTATTACATGACGATTAGTTTCATTCACGTGCTGATAACTTAGGCTATGTGTATAGAGTAAGGTGCTTCAGGAATGCGGGCGCTTGGATATAAAAAGTAATAGTTAGATAACTTGGGAGAGGAGAGAGAAGAAAAAAATGTCGTGGTATAGCCGGGGGGACTATACCACGGGTGTCAATGACACCTTCGCTTGCTGCCGGAGTGGTGCGCGATGCACCACCTCTGGAATTCAATCTTGTCGTGAGGCGTACCCTCTCGACGCAAATAAATATAACTTCCTGAACTTATTTTACTTATAAAATTAACGCCAAGGTATCATGATAAAAGCGACTCTTTTTAAGTAACTGTTTTATATTGGTAATTATCGGCTTTTATAATTTATGCAATGAATCTGTCAGTAAAACCTATAAATTGATCGGGCATTTTGACGGAATTGACGTTGGTGATTTTGACGTTTTTTGCAGTATGGATGGCCCTGTTTTACGTTTCGTGTTGTTAAAAATTAACGTGTATGGCGCTGCTGTGATAAGTGCGAACCAAGTTTTACCTAACCACCGATGACGTCCAACTGCGGGGTATATTCGTTTCTTCATCTAGCGAAAAAATGAAAACATTGATTTTAGGCAAGATCTGGTGAAAGAGATGAGGATAAAATTGTAAGCATAAATGAAAATCCTTCTCATTATAAATAACTGGCAAAGCAAAGCAATGAAACTCTCACAACTCAAACAGGGACAAGCCGCAACCATAACTGGCTTTTCTGATCTCTCTACAGATGTTCGTAAAAAGCTTATGGTGATGGGGCTTTTACCACAGACACCTGTCACTTTGATAAGAACCGCACCTATGGGTGATCCCCTTCAGATTGAAGTTCGTGGAGTGGCGCTCGCAGTGCGCGTCAATATTGCAGATTCAATCATTGTGGAGGCGAACTAATGGCTTATGAAATCCTAACCGTTGGTAACCCTAACAGTGGTAAAACAACGCTATTTAACGGCCTGACTGGCGCGAAACAACAGGTCGGTAACTGGGCGGGGGTAACAGTTGAGAAAAAGACGGGCAAATACACACACGCGAGTGACGAGTTTCACCTGACAGACTTACCAGGTATTTACGCGCTAGACAGCGGTAATGATGGCAATAGTATCGATGAATCCATTGCCTCGCGCGCGGTGCTTACTAATAAAGCTGACTTAATTATTAACGTTGTTGATGCAACTTGCCTTGAACGTAGCCTATACATGACCCTGCAGCTCAGGGAGCTTGGTCGGCCGATGGTTGTTGTGCTGAACAAGATGGACGCGTTAAAACGCGAACGTCAGCACGTTGATGCTAAGGCGCTCGAAAAAGTGTTGGGTTGCCCAGTAATGGCGATCTCAGCAAACCGTAAGTCGCAAGTGATCAAGTTCAAAGAACGCTTACATAAAATGTTGGTGCAAGGCGTAGCGCTAGATGAGCTACAGCTTGATTATGGTGCTGAATTTGAAACTCAAATTAGCAAAATTGAGGTTCTGTTTGACCAATACGGACAAGTGGCTCAGCGCGCATTAGCAATTCGCGCGTTGGAAAACGATGTCTTGGTTCTTAACTCTCTATCTCAACCATCGAGAGACTTAGTTATTGCAGCGCAAAGCGAGCTACAGCAAGACATTGACCTGCTGGTGGCTGACGTTAAATACACATTCTTACACCAACAGTGCCAAATAGTACGCCGCAGCGAAGGTAAACTAAGCCGTAGCTTCACTGATAAAGTCGATAGTTTTGTTCTCAATAAATGGGTCGGTGTGCCATTTTTCTTTGTTGTGATGTACCTGATGTTCATGTTCTCTATCAACATAGGTAGCGCTTTTATCGACTTTTTTGACATCGGTGTTGGTGCATTGCTGGTTGATGGTGGACATTACTTACTTGATGACCACCTTCCTGTATGGCTTGTTACTTTGATTGCTGATGGTGTCGGCGGTGGTATCCAAACTGTAGCGACGTTTATCCCAGTGATTGCCTGCCTATATCTGTTCCTAGCGGTGCTTGAAAGTTCAGGTTATATGTCACGTGCGGCATTTGTCCTCGATAAAGTGATGCAGAAAATCGGCTTGCCAGGCAAAGCCTTTGTTCCTTTGGTGTTAGGTTTTGGGTGTAACGTTCCGTCTATTATGGCGACGCGTACTCTAGACCAAGAGCGTGAGCGTAAACTGGCAGCTTCAATGGCGCCATTTATGTCATGTGGTGCTCGCTTACCGGTATATGCGCTTTTTGCGGCGGCTTTCTTCCCGCAAAGTGGTCAGAACGTGGTGTTTGCTCTTTATTTACTAGGTATTGTTGCTGCGGTATTTACTGGCTTAGTGCTTAAGAAAACCCTTTATCCAGGCTCAAGCGATAGCCTAGTGATGGAAATGCCAGACTATGAGCTGCCAACGATGCGTAACGTCGTGATCAAAACGTGGCAGAAACTTAAGCGCTTTGTATTGGGCGCGGGTAAAACTATCGTAGTGGTGGTGACGATACTTAGCTTCCTAAATTCGGTAGGTACTGACGGCTCATTTGGTAACGAAGACAGCGAAAACTCGGTGTTATCGAAAGCGTCTCAAATTGTCACGCCAGTATTCTCTCCAATTGGCATTCAAGAAGATAACTGGCCAGCAACGGTAGGTATTATTACGGGTATCTTCGCTAAAGAAGCAGTAGTAGGTACGTTAAATAGTCTTTACGCTCCGAGCGAAGACGAGGGCACTGATTACGATCTGATGGCGAGCTTAGAAGAAGCGGTCATGTCGATTCCTGATAACTTTGCTGGGCTAAGCTATACAGATCCGCTTGGTATTGAAGTGGGTGACCTTACGGATAGCCAAGCGGTCGCTGAAGAGCAAGAAGTGGATGCGTCAATTTTTGGTAACCTAAAAGGTCACTTTGTTTCAAGCCATGCAGCCTTTGCCTACTTGATTTTCATTTTGCTGTATACGCCTTGTGTTGCGGCAATGGGTGCTTATGTGCGTGAGTTTGGCCACAAGTACGCGCGCTTTATTGCTGTATGGACGATGGGACTTGCTTATGGCGGTGCGGCTCTCTACTACCAAGTGACTCACTTTGCTGATCATCCAGCGACAAGCTCTGCGTGGATTGTTGGTATTGTTCTACTATGTTTTGTTACTTACCGCGTTCTTAAGTCAGCAGGTAGAAAACAGAGCCAAAGCTTAGAGGTGCAAACTGCATGATTCTTTCACAGCTAAAGCAGTGTATCGAACAAAATAGTAATATCTCTCGCCGAGAGTTAGCTAAGCAGTTTGCGATGAGTGAAGATGGTGTTGATGCCATGCTGTCGGTATGGATTAGAAAAGGCAAGATTTCACGTTTGGTCGATACCAATGAAGCCAACCATGTTACTCGTATTCGATATGCCGTAGTCAAAGCGGATGCTTTAGCTCTGAATGTGACTATGTAGCTCACCCATAAAACTAATAAAAGCCGTCCTTTAGTGATAAAGAACGGCTTTTTAATTGGTGCTTAGGAAGCGGTAAAAATAGAGCTTAAAGATAGAACATTTCGAATTCTGCTGAGCAGTTCACTTTGCTTTTCATCGCTGCGGAACTGACCTAGAGTGTTGCCCCACACAGGGCCAGGCCAAGCAACGTCATCCTTAAAACGGGCAATGTGGTGAATGTGCAGTTGAGGCACCATGTTACCTAATGCGCCTAGGTTGAGTTTATCCGGCTGGAATGTCGCTTCCAGCGCTTGGCTTACAGCTTGTGATTCAAGTAGGAACTGCTGTTGTTCCTTCATCGGCAGGTGGTGCAGCTCTTTTAGATTATTCCGCTTAGGAACCAATATAACCCAAGGTACAGCGTTGTCTTTATGCAGCAGGGCGACACACAATGGGAATTGACCAATTACCGTGGTGTCTTTGGCGAGTTGAGGGTGCAGTTCGAAACTCATAGTCGTAATCCATTAAAATTTGAACGCGTTTAGTATACGCCAAATAAAACAAAAGGTTGACGCTCTCACGCCAACCTTCCAATTATTCTCGAAAGTCGAAACTGTTACATACGTTCTAGCGTATCGATACCTAGCAGTGATAGACCTTGTTTAATTGTCTTCGCTGTTAGCGCTGCTAATTTTAGACGGCTCTGTTTAACAGACTCGTCTTGAGTATTAAGAATTGGGCACGCTTCGTAGAAGCTAGAGAACTGACCCGCAAGTTCGAATAGGTAGCTACACATGATATGAGGCTGACCTTCACGAGCGACAGACAGTACCGCTTCTTCGAATTGAAGTAGCTTAGCGATCAGTGCTTTCTCTTTGTCTTCCGTTACCTTTATCTCTCCAGACAGGTCATCCATTGAGATGCCAGCTTTAGCGAAGATAGACGCGACACGAGTGTAAGCATATTGCATGTAAGGCGCAGTGTTACCTTCGAATGCAAGCATGTTGTCCCAATCGAACACGTAGTCAGTCGTACGATGTTTAGAAAGGTCTGCGTACTTAACCGCCGCCATCGCAACAGTGTTAGCAATGTTTTGCTTCTCTGTTTCTTCAAGTGTTGGGTTTTTAGATTCGATCAGCTTGATTGCGCGCTCTTCCGCTTCATCCAGTAGATCGGCTAGACGAACGGTACCGCCTGCACGAGTCTTGAATGGGCGACCATCTTTGCCTAGCATCATGCCGAACGCGTGGTGCTCAAGAGTCACTTCTTCAGGAACGTAACCGGCTTTGCGAACGATAGACCATGCTTGCATTAGGTGCTGGTGCTGACGAGAGTCGATAAAGTATAGAACGCGATCTGCGCCTAGTGTTTCGAAACGGTACTTAGCACATGCAATGTCGGTAGTCGTGTATAGGAAGCCGCCATCGCGTTTTTGGATGATAACACCCATCGCTTCGCCGTCTTTGTTCTTGTACTCTTCTAGGAATACAACCTGAGCGCCGTCATCTTCTTGTGCGATACCTTTCTCTTTAAGGTCAGCAACGATGCCCGGTAGCATGTCGTTGTACATGCTTTCGCCCATTACGTCGTCACGGGTTAGTGAAACGTTCAAGCGATCGTAGTTACGCTGGTTTTGAATCATGGTGACATCAACCAGTTTCTTCCACATTTCAGCGCAGTACTCGTCACCACCTTGCAGTTTTACTACGTAGTTACGTGCTTTCGCTGCAAACTCTTCGTCTTCGTCGTAAAGCTTTTTAGATTCACGGTAGAAGGCTTCTAGGTCTGAAAGCTCCATTGAAACTTCGCCAGACTCTTGTTGTACGCGCTCAAGGTTTGCGATAAGCATACCAAACTGTGTGCCCCAGTCCCCGATATGGTTAGCACGGATAACTTTGTGGCCTAGGAACTCAAGTGTACGGACAACTGCATCACCGATAATAGTTGAACGTAAGTGACCAACGTGCATCTCTTTTGCTACGTTTGGCGCCGAGTAGTCAGCTACGATGGTCTTCTGTGCTTCAGCGGCAACACCGAGGCGTGAGTCTGCTAGTGCTTGGTCTGCTTGCTTGGCTAGGAACTCTTCGCTAAGGAAGATGTTGATAAAGCCTGGGCCTGCGATTTCAGTTTTGCTTGCGATACCGTCTAGGTCTAGAACATCCAATACTTTCTGGGCAAATTCGCGCGGGTTAGTGCCTAGTTTTTTTGCAACGCCCATAACGCCGTTGGCTTGGTAGTCACCAAACTGAGGTTTTGCAGATTGGCGAACAGCAGCAGGACTACCTGCAGGTGCGCCAGCGGCTTCAAGAGCCTGAGAAACTTTGTCATTAATAAGTGCTTGGATATTCACACGCGCTTCCTTCAATTCTTGGGAATTGGTTAGCTATGCATCTTTACTATTTGGTGGGTTCAATGAGAGTCACCATGAATAATATCCACCGAGTGGATTGAATGCATATCTCGATCTAGTTCATAAATTTGGCGCACATAATAGCAACTTTATTGCTCCGCATATAGGGAGTGAACTGGGAAATTTTCTACTTTTCCCGATGATCTTGTTAGTATTAGGAAAAAAATAACGTTTTGAGTCGTAAATCATGTCAAAAGAGCTAACGAATGCTGGATTAATGCCAGTTCAAATGAAAAGTAAACTTGATGATTTTATGCATAAAATTCAAAGTTTAAGCGAACTTTTGCATATTAATTTGTCGCGATTTCAAGCCGACCACATCGCTTTGCGCATCAATGAGTCAGAACTGGCTAAACAAGCGCACTATGAGTGGCAAAAAGAGGCGCAAGTCATTTCCCAAGCAGAGATTAACGGCCGACCGATTATCGTGTTGCTGTTCAATCAGCCTCTGGAATGTATGGGGTGGGAAATTGAGTGCCTAGAGCTTCCATACCCAGCACCTGGAAAAATCTATCCTGAGCAGAGTTGGGAACACGTTGAGTTTGTGGTGCCTTCACTGGCGCAAACCGCAGATGAGTATCTAAGCGATCTTAAGTTGCAGTTTCCTGAAATGGCTGATAATTGGCACAAGCTTGAGCAACTAGGTATCAAAACCAAGCTGTCGAGCCCCAAAGGTGAAGGAGAGCGCTTGAACAACCCTACTGTCGCGTTTAAGTGGAATTGCGTGTGTATTAAGCTCCATCCGCACTCACTCAAGCACATCGTCGAATCTGAACAAGCGTAGTTGGGCTACTAGCCCAACTCTACGTCTTTAGGCCTTAATTGAAACTCTTCAATCGAACCGATTTCCAATCCTAAGTTGAGCTTTTCTGCTTCATGATGAGCATTGCCCTGAGTGTGCATGATCAGGCGATTCGCCGTGCGAGGTTTTAACTCATTGACGACGAAGCGGATCATGTCAGTACGGGTTAATGCTTTAAGTTCTTGCAGTACTACTTCTCGCTGATTGAACTCAAGGTCTTTATTGCCTATCGCGACCCATAATCTCTGCGCACGACCACGTAAGGTGGTATCTGGAGTTGAGATTTGGTTCCAAAGCCCGCGTTTACTGCTGTGCCATTGGTACTCATTGAGCTCAAGTAACACCATATAGAAGGCATTGAGGAACTCATCGATTGAGCTAATCAGATCGATTGGCGCAGCATTCGGTGATTGCACATAGAGTGCGATACCAGGATGCTTGTTCAGTGGTAAGTTGCCAGTTCCTACCATGTAGCCTAATTGCTGTTTCGTACGGATTTCGTGGAAGAAGGTTGCCGACATCAGGTGGTTGGCGAGTGAATACAAGGCGATGCTTTTAGCGCTCGTATCGTCACATTGGTAATACATTACAGTCGCTGAGTCTTCTTGATCGCAGAACACCTCACGTTGGAATGAACCGTTTTTGCCTAACATCACCAGTGGACGCAGTGCCTCTTCATATTGTTGATCTTTGACTCTCAAAGCATCTTTTAGTGTGTTGCCAAGTGCCAGTGCGTCTGATCTAGTCCAATCCCCATAGACAAACATCTCTACATGCAACTCAGCGAGAATGGCATCAACAAAGCTCGCAAGTTCGTCGACCTTGATTGATTCCAATGCCTCAACGAGTACTGAATAAGGTGGATTGTTTGGCTGTAAAATACCAGTTAGTGCATTAAACAGTTGTGAAATAGGACGATCTTGAGCTGAGTTGCGCCAATTTCTTAGCAATTGTTGCTTAATGGTATCAAAACGCTGAGTGCTAAAGTCTCGCGCTGCAAAGCGGGTTAAAATTTGTTTCATCAACTCCGGTTGCTTTTGGCTAAAACCAGAAACAGTCAACGTAACTCCGCCTTGGTGGGCATACATGTTGTAACCCATACCTGCAATTTCGGCCTGATAGGTGTCGGAGGCGAGGCTGTCTAAAAACATCTCAACACAAATTCGAGTTTTAACGATGTTACGTGGGTTGGCGACGGCATGAGGGCTATCAATCGCTACATAGATTACCCCTTTCGGTAATCTAAATTCATCATCTTGTAAATGCCAGAGTTTGAAGCCAGGTAACTCCTCCAATACTTGAGGCTGGGTTTGGGTTACCTCAAGCTCTTTAGGGTCAAGGTCATAGCAGATAAAAGGGTTTTTCTCTGGTAGCTCGAACTTTAATGGGCTAGGTTGGAGATAGAACTCCGTTTGTTGTTGTGTAAACGGAGTGAGCGAGTAAGGCGTGTCATACCACTTAGCGCGTTTGTCGTATTGGTAGCCGTGGGCGATCAAAGTGGTACGCAGGTTCGCTGGGGTAAAGTAGCCGAGTAATGATTTTAACTGCGCTTCATCGTAGCGGTTCATCATGAAATCGCCATAGATTACGTCATCTGGATGATAGTGTTGCATGTTGATCACTAAGTGACTAACCAGATCGAGAGGGCGAGTGGGTTCTTGAAAACGGAAAGCCGATTCCAACACCGCCTGTTTTTCAAGATAACGCCATTCGTCCATACCTTTCTCTGCAATCAGAGAAATATAGCTGAATACTGCTTGGGTAATTTGGTCAACTTGCTGTAAACCTTCTGGAGTTAGCGCACAGCTAATTGCAAACTCACGGTAGTTACTGCCACTTGTGCCGCCTCCTGCAGATAACGAGGTAATCCAGCCTTTCTCTTTAAGCATTAGCATCAAGCTTGCTTTACCTTCATAGCCAAGTAGATGAGCGAAGTAGGAGAGAGGTTTGGATTGATAATATTCATCCATGCTAGGCATAGGGAAGGTCAAGATTAATTTGCGAATCTCTTTTACGGGTTCGACGTTGAGTAGTATTGCTGTGGAATGTTTGTCGCTGTATGGCGCTGTTATGCACTTGTTTGCGAGCTCGTGATTTGGAATGGTCGAGAACTTTTCTTGGCACCATGCTTCTAGCTCATCGAGCTCTTGCGGGCCCGCTATAGTAAGCGTCATCAAATCCGCAGAGTACTGCTCAAAATGGAAAGCGACAATTTCGTCTCTGATCGACACTCCGTCTCGGTCGCCGAGTGTTTCTAAGTTGCCGACGGAAAATTTACTGAAAGGGTGAGCTTGGTTGACCACTTCTTTGTGAACTTGGTAGAGCCGTCTTGAGTCGTCGTTGAGCTTGAGTTTATATTCAGATTCAACAGCTTGACGTTCTTTGTCTAGGGCTTCTGAGTTGAACAGAGGCGCGGTAAAAAACTGGCTAAAGCGATCGAGGCTCTGGTTGAATGCATTGGGAGAGACGTCGAAAAAGAAGCAGGTGTGCTCTGTTCCAGTCCATGCGTTGTTACTTCCGCCATGCTGATTAATGTAACTCTGAAACTCACCGACTTTTGGGTATTTTTCTGTGCCCAAAAATAGCATGTGCTCTAGATAGTGAGCTAAGCCTTCTCTGTCTACCGGATCATCAAAGTGACCGACATTAACCGCTAACGCTGCAGCAGATTTTTGTGCATTGGCATCATGAATCAATAAAACCCTAACACCGTTCGCTAAGGTTAGATAACGGTACTGGTTGGTATCATTTGGGCTAATGTGCACAATACACTCTCCGATCTTTAGACATCGTCTTATAGATAATAAAGTAATTATGACTCGGATACAGGCTTGTGCAAACTATCTGTTTGAGAAATATGAGCAAAAAGAGGTTGTCGCTTTTCGTTAGTCGACTTGAAATTGTGTTAAGAAAGTCAGGTTGTTTGACAATAGACTTGATATAATTATTAAAATCGCTGTGAAAATGCGCTAATAAGTAATGAACAAGCTGTGTTAATAGCAGCGGAATAGTCACCCCAACGATAAACGCGGGTAGTAGTAGGAATTTGCCATGAAAATTTTCATCATGCGTCACGGAGAAGCTGAGCACTTCGCCCCTTCAGATGCTGAGAGAGAATTAACCCCATCCGGAAGACGAGCATCAGCGGCCGTTGCACGTGCTTGTGCAGAAAAAGGCTTCTCTCAATTCGATAAGGTGTTAGTCAGCCCTTATATTCGTGCCCAGCAAACGTGGCAAGAGATCTCTGCAAGCTTTACTTCAGAGCAGGTAGAAGTTTGTGAAGATATCACCCCTTATGGTGATTCGGAGCATGTTGCTGATTACGTTTCTGCTTTGATTGATACTTATCACTATGAGTCAGTTTTATTGGTCTCGCACCTACCATTAGTGGGCTATTTGACTGCGGAGTTTGTTACTGATATTCACCCACCAATGTTTCCTACATCTGGTTTAACCTGCATTGAATATTCGCCAGACAAAACATCGGGCGAAATTGCGTTTAATATCCAGCCATAGCTCATACTCGCTTAACGGCTGAGTCCAATGGCACGTGTATAGGCGTGCCAAATACCCAAGCACATTGTCCACTATGTAGCCTCTTAGCCATTAATTTGACAGAGACCATGGACTGGATATTGCATGGTATCGCCAAGTTATTCTTTTTCCGATTATTGCAGCTACCCAACTATGAAGTTTTCTTTGCCGTTTGCGGACAAATTGCCACAAATTCCTCAACGGGCGATGCCAGCTATTGGCGCGCCTGTCATGGTATTGGCAACGCTGGCGATGGTTGTTCTACCCATTCCCGCGTTCCTGCTCGACTTGTTTTTTACCTTCAACATCGCGTTGGCCATGGTGGTACTTTTAGTCACGGTTTATACCCGTAGACCGCTCGACTTTGCTGCTTTTCCAACAGTTCTGCTGATCTCAACTCTACTCCGTTTGGCGTTAAACGTCGCCTCGACCCGAGTGGTACTACTATACGGTCACGAAGGTGAGGGGGCAGCTGGTAAGGTCATTGAAGCCTTTGGTAGCGTTGTTATTGGCGGTAACTACGCGGTTGGTTTAGTGGTGTTTATGATCTTGATGATCATTAACTTTATGGTTGTGACCAAAGGTGCAGGCCGTATTTCCGAGGTAAGCGCACGCTTCACGCTTGATGCCTTACCGGGCAAACAGATGGCGATTGATGCTGACTTGAATGCGGGCCTTATCGATCAAGACCAAGCGAGAACAAGACGTGACGAAGTGACCAAAGAAGCCGATTTCTATGGTTCGATGGATGGTGCTTCGAAGTTCGTAAAAGGTGATGCCATCGCTGGTATCCTGATCTTGTTTATTAACATTATTGGTGGTCTTTCCATCGGTATGGCTCAGTATGACCTCGGCTTTAGTGAGGCGCTTCAGATCTATACCTTGCTGACCATTGGTGATGGCTTGGTTGCCCAGATCCCGTCGCTATTACTCTCTATTGGTGCGGCAATCATGGTGACTCGCCAAAACACCGATGAAGATATGGGACAGCAGGTTGTTTTCCAGATGTTCGACAACCCCAAAGCACTGATGATTACAGCGACGATCATCGGCGTTATGGGCTTGGTACCAGGAATGCCTCACTTCGCATTCCTGTTACTTGCGGTTATTGCTGGTGGTGCTGCGTTCTGGATTCATCGTAAGCAGAAGAAAGAGGCTGAACAACCAAGTACTCCGGCGACAGTCGAACAAGAGTCGGCAACACCGAAAGAGCTCTCTTGGGATGATGTTCAACCTGTCGACATTATTGGTCTTGAGGTTGGTTACCGCTTGATTCCTTTGGTGGATAAAGACCAAGGCGGAGAGTTGTTAGAGCGTGTAAAAGGGGTACGTAAGAAGTTGTCGCAAGACTTCGGCTTCTTGATCCCAGCGGTGCATATCCGTGACAACCTAGAGTTAACGCCAAATAGCTATCGTATTACCCTGATGGGGGTTGCGGTAGGTGAGGCTGAAATTAGACCTGATATGGAGTTGGCGATCAACCCTGGACAGGTTTACGGCATGATCGAAGGGGAACCAACGATTGACCCTGCGTTTGGTTTAGAGGCGGTGTGGATAAAAGAAGATCAGCGTGAACATGCTCAAGCACTCGGCTATACGGTGGTTGATTCCTCTACCGTACTGGCGACGCATCTTAGCCAACTGTTGACTAACAATGCCTCGCAGTTGATTGGCCATGAAGAGGTGCAAAATCTACTCGAAATGCTCGGTCGTAGTACACCTAAGTTGGTGGAGAGCTTTGTTCCTGATCAACTTCAGTTGGGTGTGGTGGTAAAAGTCTTGCAGAATCTCCTCAATGAAGCCGTTCCAATTCGAGATATCCGAACTATCGTTCAAACCTTGTCGGAATACTCAAGTAAGAGTCAAGAACCCGACATTCTCACAGCGGCTGTGCGTATTTCATTGAAACGCTTAATTGTTCAGGAAATCAATGGTATAGAGCCAGAGCTGCCAGTCATTACTCTTATTCCAGAGCTGGAACAAATATTGCATCAGACCATGCAGGCTTCTGGCGGTGAATCTGCGGGAATTGAGCCAGGTTTGGCAGAGCGACTACAATCATCTTTAAGCCAGGCAACACAAGAGCAAGAGCTAAAAGGTGAACCAGCAGTACTTCTGACATCAGGTGTATTGCGTTCTACGTTAGCCAAGTTTGTTAAAAATACGATTCCTTCATTAAGAGTTCTCTCTTATCAAGAAGTCCCTGACGAGAAACAAATTCGCATTGTTCAGGCTGTTGGAAACTAGAGCTAATGCGTTGATATACGGTACTTAATTTGAAGATTAAACGATTTTTTGCCAAGGATATGCGCACCGCCTTACTTCAAGTAAAAGGGGAGTTAGGTGATGAAGCGGTTATCATGTCAAATAAAAAAGTCGCGGGTGGTGTAGAGATCGTTGCTGCTGTGGATGGCGCGGATAGTGCCAAGCGGCAGAGCGGTGGTAGCTACAGTTCGAACCCAAGACACGCACCTGCTCGCCAGGCTCCTGCTAGTATTCCTACGCCTAACCAACGTGCTCTCGATGATGATCGCGTTAGTTTGCAGTCTCAAGGTGGCTCTGGAAACTCGATGACTAAGCGTTTCGCTAGCATGCTTCAGCAATACAGTGGTAACGAGACAGATAGCCGCGAGCGAGAGGAGAACCCCGACTCACTCTCGGCTTTGCTGAAAAGACAGTCAGCCTCACGCACTGACCCACGAGAGAATGTCAAAATCAAAGAAGACTCGCCATTAGCGCGTCTTATCGCTGAAGATCGCCGTGTAGAAAGACCCGCGGCAAAACTGGACCCGACTCGATACGAACGTCAGCGCCACGAAGACCCTTCTGTATCTAATGAAGATCTCGAAGAGATGAAAGAGGAGATGACTTCTATTCGTCAGCTTCTTGAGCACCAAGTTTCCGGTCTCATGTGGCAAGAGGTTGAGCGCCGCGAACCTCTTCGTGCTATGTTGATTAAACGTCTAGAACGCATGGGTGTTTCTTCCGATCTCGCTGACCAGTTAGCTTGCTACATTCCAGAAGATACGCCTCCAACTAAGGCATGGAAAGCATTGCTAGGCTTAGTTTCTGATCAGATACCAATTTCTCGACAAGATATTTTAAAGCGTGGCGGTATCGTCGCGTTATTAGGACCTACGGGCGTGGGTAAAACAACGACGGTAGCGAAGCTAGCCGCACGGGCTGCGATGGAGTTTGGTGCTGACAATGTCGCTTTGGTTTCAACCGATACTTACCGGATAGGTGCGCACGAGCAACTCGCGATTTATGGAAGAATTATGGGTTGCCCTGTAAAAGTCGCTAAAGATTCCAATGAGTTAGCCGATGTAATATATCAATTAAGGAATCGTCGCCTAATTCTGGTTGATACCGCAGGTATGGGGCAGCGTGATGTAAGGCTATCTGAGCAATTAGATACGCTTATGCATGAAAGTGGAGAAACGATTCATAGCTACTTGGTGTTGCCCGCGACAGCGCAAAGGAAAGTGCTTCAAGAAACAATCGACCACTTTAAACGCATACCCTTGTCGGGGTGCATCATGACTAAGCTCGATGAATCTCTGAGCTTAGGTGAGTTTGTGAGTGTTGTCGTACAGAACTCTCTGCCAGTTGCATACATCGCGAACGGACAGCGAGTCCCCGAAGATATTGTGATAGCGCAACCGAAATACATGGTCGCTAAAGCAAACGAATTATTAGAGAAGTCGACAGATGATGAACCTCACTTCTGGAATAGCGAAGCTGAAAGGTTCTAGGCGGCGGACGATTATGACTAAAGAAATGATACAAGACCAAGCAAGCGGATTACGACGTTTGACACAGCCTTCGCTAACAAAAGTTATCACGGTAACAGGTGGTAAAGGCGGCGTCGGTAAGTCAAATGTAACCTTGGGCATGGCTATTTCAATGGCACGCCAAGGTAAAAAAGTCATGGTACTTGATGCTGACTTAGGGCTAGCAAACGTTGATGTTATGTTAGGTATTCGGCCAAAACGTAACTTGGGCCACGTACTTGCAGGCGAATGTGAGCTGAAGGATGCAATAGTTGAAGGTCCGTATGGGATTAAAATTATTCCAGCGACCTCCGGTACTCAGTCAATGACTGAGCTATCTCATGCGCAACATGTCGGTTTAATCCGAGCGTTTGGTAGTTTGGAAGATGAAATGGACGTGCTACTGATAGATACAGCAGCCGGCATCTCGGACATGGTAGTAAGTTTCTCACGTGCAGCCCAAGACGTTGTTATTGTGGTTTGTGACGAACCTACTTCCATTACTGATGCATATGCTTTAATTAAGTTATTAAGCAAAGAACATCAGGTGCAGCGCTTTAAAATTGTTGCAAATATGGTCAGAAGCTATCGAGAAGGCAGAGAATTGTTCGCAAAGTTGACATTGGTCACAGAGCGATTCTTGAATGTGAGCCTTGAGCTCGTAGCATGTATTCCGTTGGATGATAAAGTTAGACAATCTGTTAAGAAACAAAAGATTGTTGTTGACGCATTCCCAAGATCTCCAGCGGCATTGGCGATAGGATCATTAGCAAATAAAGCGTTAACATGGCCAATACCGAAAACACCGAGTGGACATCTTGAGTTTTTTGTCGAACGATTACTAAATAGAACTGAGATGCTAGAGGAACCTTTTGGTGAATAAGGCTTTGACCTATGAACAGTACGCGAATCAAGATAGTCAGCGAGCGTTTCTAGAAAAATACTCGGTGCTGGTGAAGCGTATTGCTCATCATCTACTCGGACGCCTACCGCCTAGTGTTCAAGTGGAAGATCTTATTCAAGCGGGCATGATAGGCCTGCTTGAAGCACAAAAAAATTACGACGGTAGTAAAGGTGCAAGTTTTGAAACGTATGCCGGTATTCGCATACGGGGTGCTATGCTTGACGATATAAGGCGAGGAGATTGGGTTCCGCGCTCGGTACATAAGAATAATCGTGAAGTTAGCCAAGCGATTTCTGCGCTAGAAGGTGTATTAAATCGAGACCCAACTGATGCTGAAGTTGCGCAGCACATGGGTATTAGCTTGGATCAGTACCATACAATTTTAACCGATATTAACTGTTCACGTTTGGTTGGAATTGAAGATCTTGGCGTTTCGGAAGACGCAATTTCTCCAGAAGATGCGGACGAAAATAACGCGCCATTCCAAGGTGTAGCAGACGAATTTTTTCGAAAAGCACTAGTAGATTCAATTAAATCGCTTCCAGAGCGTGAAGCTCTAGTACTTTCGCTTTATTATGATGAAGAGTTAAACTTAAAAGAAATCGGTGAGGTGATTGGTGTCAGCGAGTCACGTGTGAGCCAAATACTAAGCCAATCAATGCAGCGTCTGCGCACTAAGTTAAGTGCTTGGACAAATAACGAGTAAAAATCACTGATCTCGAACTCAGTGGAGGCAATTTTGAATAAAAACATGAAAATCCTTATTGTTGACGACTTTTCAACAATGCGCCGTATAGTTAAGAACCTCCTACGCGACCTTGGGTTCAACAATACTCAAGAAGCGGATGACGGCTTAACGGCGTTACCAATGCTCAAGAAAGGCGAGTTCGACTTCGTTGTCACCGACTGGAACATGCCAGGAATGCAGGGGATCGATCTTCTCAAGCACATTCGTGCAGACGATGAATTAAAACACCTACCAGTTCTGATGATCACAGCTGAAGCGAAGCGTGAGCAGATTATTGAAGCTGCACAAGCAGGTGTAAACGGCTACATTGTTAAGCCATTTACGGCTGCAACACTTAAAGAAAAATTAGATAAAATTTTTGAACGTTTATAAGTCAGGTATTGACTTAAGGCGCTAAAGGCCAATTCAGAATGATTTCATTAGAGCAGGCAAAACAACTCGTAGAGATGTTGGAAGCAGGTCAACAGCAGGAAGCTAACCTTCTTGTCAAAAACCTGTATGAAAACACTTCTAATCCGATGTTCCAAGAAATTGGGGAGTTGACTCGCGATCTGCACGAGTCAATTAAGCATTTCAGCATGGATGAGCGCATGAGTGAAATTGCCAATGACGAAATCCCAGATGCAAGGGATCGCCTCCAATACGTCATTGACAAAACAGAGGTTGCTGCAAACAAAACCATGGACGCAGTCGACCGCTGTATGCCCATTGCCGATAATCTTCATGAAGGACTGCTTCAAGTACGTCCACAATGGAATGAGCTAATGCATGGTCGTATTGACCTCGCTGAGTTTAAGGCGCTCTGCCATCGCATCGACAACCTGCTCGGTGAAGTGGAGGGCGACAGCTCAGAACTTCGAGGCCAACTGACTGAAATTCTAATGGCTCAAGACTTTCAAGACTTAACCGGTCAAATCATCAGTCGCGTTATTGCTTTAGTCGATGAGGTCGAGGGCAGGTTAGTTGAAATTCTAACCGCGTTTGGTTCGAGCCAGTTGGAAGAAAGCACGAATAACAAGAACAAAGCATCGATAGATCCAGAGGGGCCAATTTTGAATCCTCAAGAAAGGGATGATGCCGTTTCATCACAAGACGAAGTCGACGACTTACTCTCAAGTCTTGGGTTTTAGAGGTAACATATGAGCTACGATTTAGATGAAGACATCCTACAGGACTTTTTAGTCGAAGCTGGGGAGATATTGGAACTTCTCTCAGAGCAGTTGGTTGAGCTGGAAAATAATCCGGAAGACAAAGACTTGCTCAACGCCATTTTCCGCGGATTCCATACCGTTAAAGGTGGTGCTGGCTTCCTAGCGTTAACTGAGCTCGTTGACACCTGTCACGGTGCCGAAAACGTGTTCGATATTTTACGTAATGGACAGCGTTCAGTTACTGCAGGCCTAATGGACACCATGCTTCAGGCGTTGGATACCGTTAATGAGCAATTCCAAGCCGTTCAAGACCGAGAGCCTCTTCCTCAAGCAGAGCAGTCTCTTTTGGACGAGTTACATCGACTATGTAAGCCTGAGTCTGAAGACGAAGTCGTTGCTGAAGCGCCTGCAGCCATTGCCGAGCCAGTTATTGAAGACCCCGTTGTCGAACAACCTGCCGCGGTGGAAGCACCACAAGCAGAGATTTCATCCGGTTCCATAGATGAAATTACCCAAGACGAATTTGAAAAGCTACTTGATGAACTGCATGGTTCAGGTAGTGCGCCTGGTGCTTCTGCTAAAGCTCCAGCATCACCTGCTGCGCCAACTGCAAGCGCAGATATGAGCGGTGATATTACCGATGATGAGTTTGAAAAGCTTCTAGATGAATTGCATGGTACAGGGCAAGGTCCTGGCAAAGGTGATGCTGCTACACCGGCTCCTTCAGCTCCAGCCCCTGATGCTGCTACACCGGCTCCTTCAGCTCCAGCCCCTGATGCTGCAACAGTGTCAGCAGCGGCAGGTGACAGCGATCTGATGACCGATGAGGAGTTCGAAAAGCTACTCGATGACCTCCATGGTTCAGGTAAAGGCCCATCTATCGAAGAACTAGACGCAGCTACACAACCTGCAGCGGCAGTTGCTCCGCCTCCTGCAGCAGAACCTAAACCTACCGCTAAACCTGCTCCTACCGTTCAGGCTGCTCCAAAAGAAGCCCCTAAGCCGCCAGCGAAAAAAGACGCTGCGGTTCCAGCTAAGAAGTCTCAGGCTGAAGCAACAGTGCGTGTTGATACCTCAACCCTTGATACCATTATGAACATGGTCGGTGAGCTAGTATTGGTGCGTAACCGATTATTGAGCCTAGGGCTCAATAGTAACGATGAAGAGATGTCGAAAGCGGTAGCGAACCTAGATGTGGTGACGGCTGATCTTCAAGGCGCTGTGATGAAAACGCGTATGCAGCCGATTAAGAAGGTATTTGGTCGGTTCCCTCGCGTCGTTCGTGACTTAGCTCGTAGCTTACAGAAAGACATCAACCTAGAGATGCGTGGTGAAGATACGGATCTTGATAAGAACCTTGTAGAGGCACTCGCGGATCCATTGATTCACTTGGTGCGTAACTCAGTTGACCACGGTATTGAAATGCCTGACGCACGTGTTGCTGCGGGTAAGCCTAAAACAGGTAAAGTGATTCTATCGGCTTCTCAAGAGGGCGATCATATCGAGTTGGCTATCGTTGATGATGGCGGCGGTATGGACCCTGATAAACTGCGTGCAATTGCGGTTAAGCGCGGAGTGATGGATGAAGATGCGGCGTCAAGACTGACCGACAAAGAGTGTTTCAACCTGATCTTCATGCCAGGTTTCTCAAGTAAAGAACAGATTTCAGATATCTCTGGTCGTGGTGTTGGTATGGACGTAGTGAAAACGGCCATCAACACGTTAAATGGCTCGATTGATATTGACTCTGAAATGGGTAAAGGCACTAAGATCACCATCAAGGTACCGCTAACGCTTGCGATTCTACCGACGCTAATGGTTGGCGTCGCGGATCACCCATTTGCACTGCCATTGGCGAGTGTGAATGAAATTTTCCACTTAGATTTGAGCCGCACTAACGTTGTTGATGGTCAGTTAACCATTATCGTACGTGAAAAATCGATTCCGTTATTCTATCTCCAGAACTGGTTAGCTCCTCAAGTTGGCCAAGTCGAATTGCGCAAAGGTCATGGACATGTTGTTATTGTTCAGATCGGTAGCCAGCGTGTCGGCTTTGTTGTCGATACCTTGATTGGTCAAGAAGAGGTAGTCATTAAACCACTTGATAACTTGCTTCAAGGTACACCTGGCATGGCTGGGGCAACGATTACAAGTGATGGCCACATCGCGCTTATCTTGGATGTGCCAGATTTGCTTAAGCAGTATGCCGCTGCTTCTCGAATCTAAATCGCGAAAAACAGAAGGACAAATATGGCGATCAAAGTATTAGTAGTCGATGATTCGAGTTTTTTCCGCCGTCGAGTTAGTGAAATTATTAACTCCGATGCACGCCTTGAGGTGATAGACGTTGCGACTAATGGTAAGGAAGCGGTAGACAAAGCATTACGAATTAAGCCTGATGTCATTACAATGGATATTGAAATGCCAGTCATGGACGGTATCACTGCTGTCCGTGAAATCATGGCTAAGAGCCCTGTGCCGATTTTGATGTTCTCTTCGCTGACTCACGATGGTGCTAAAGCAACATTAGACGCGCTTGATGCGGGTGCGCTAGATTTTCTACCGAAAAAGTTTGAAGATATCGCACGTAACCGTGATGAAGCGACGGCTTTGCTACAGCAACGTGTGCTGCAAATCGCCTCTAAACGTGCGTTCATGCGCCGCTCTGCGCCAAAACCTGCAGCACCTGCGCGCCCGGCTTCGCAACCAGCAACAACGCGTTCATCGCTTAGACCTGCTGCGCCGACGGCTCCAGCAAGCAAGCCTACAGTTGCTACGCGTTTTAAAGCCAGTGGTAAAAAGTATCAGCTAACCGCAATTGGTACATCGACGGGTGGCCCAGTTGCACTGCAAAAAATTCTGACCAAGTTACCTGCTAACTACCCACACCCTATTGTGTTAATTCAGCATATGCCAGCGACGTTTACGGCTGCGTTTGCTAGCCGTTTAAACTCTTTGTGCAAAATTCAAGTCAAAGAGGCGGAAGATGGTGATGCACTAAAACCAGGTGTGGCTTATTTGGCCCCTGGCGGTAAACAGATGATGATTGAAGGGCGTCCAGGTTCAGCGAAACTGCGCATCATTGATGGCGGTGAACGAATGAACTACAAACCTTGTGTTGATGTGACGTTTGGCAGTGCGGCGAAAATCTATTCTGACCAAGTGCTCTCTATGGTACTTACCGGTATGGGGGCAGATGGCCGCGAAGGATCTCGTATGCTGAAAACTGCGGGTTCGACCATTTGGGCTCAAGACGAAGAGAGCTGTGTTGTTTACGGCATGCCACAAGCAGTTGCAAAAGCGGGGATCTCTAGTGAAGATCTGCCGCTAGAAAGAATTGCTGAGCGTATGTTAGTCGAAGTCGGCCTAGCATAGAGGTTATCGATGATTGTTTGGAGTATAGCGAATCAGAAAGGAGGTGTGGGTAAGACCACAACGACCATCACTTTGGCTGGTTTGCTGAGTAAACAAGGAAAGCGTGTCTTGTTGGTCGATACTGACCCTCACGCTTCATTGACGACATACCTAGGTTACGACTCGGATAATGTACCATCGAGTCTATTCGATCTGTTTCAACTCAAAGAGTATACCGAACAGACAGTCAAGCCACTGGTTATGCAGTCGGATATCGAAGGTATCGATATCATTCCTGCTCATATGTCTTTGGCTACACTCGACAGAGTGATGGGTAACCGCAGCGGTATGGGGCTTATACTTAAGCGTGCTTTGATGGCATTGAAGACTCAATATGATTATGTGTTGATTGATTGCCCACCAATACTTGGTGTGATGATGGTGAACGCACTTGCTGCTAGTGATCGAATCTTGATTCCAGTGCAAACTGAGTTCTTGGCAATGAAGGGTCTTGAACGCATGATTCGCACTTTGGCTATTATGCAAAAATCACGTAATAAGTCATTTAATGTCACGATCGTGCCAACAATGTACGACAAACGTACACGAGCGTCATTGCAGACACTACAGCAGCTGAAAAAAGATTACCCACAACAAGTGTGGTCATCCGCAGTGCCAATTGATACCAAGTTTAGAGATGCGAGCTTGAAACACTTGCCCGTTTCTCATTTTGCATCGGGTAGCCGTGGCGTGTTCGCCTACAAGCAATTGTTGCTCTATTTAGAGAGGTTAGCCATCGATGACTAGTCACTCTTTGCTCTCAAGTGAACAGGCATTAGACGATTACTTTTCTGCGCTTCTTGAAGAGTCGCTAGACGCGGATGTCTACCAAGCAGAGCCAGCACCACTTAAAGAAGTCGAAGCGGTCGCTGAGGCGGATGCCGAAGAATATAGCTTACAGCCTATGGTTCAGTCGGTAGAAGCGAAAAGTTACTACCAGCGCCCTACTGAGGAGATGGTAGAAGTTCCTAACCTCGAAGATGTAGAGCGCTTATTAGAACAGTTAGAAAGCACCAACCCGGTTGCAGAGTTAGAGCTCGAAGAGGTAATGGAGCAAAATACGGTAAGTATTGCTCAAGTTCAGGTTGAGCCTGCCGTAGAAGAGATACAAGAGTGGGTGATTGATGAGCCAGAAGTAGCGGTGGAAGAACCGACACTGGACGAGCAAATCGCTCAACCTGACCCCGTTGCTGAACAAGCGGTAGCCGAGCCAATAGTCGCGGAGCCAGAAATTGAGGTCGAGACCACACTTGATGTTGAGGTTGACCCAAGCCTTGAGACTCAAACGGGTGGTAGTGATATTGGCACATGGCAATCAACACAACGTGATATCGATTTTCAGGTGCTTTATTTCGATGTCAATGGCGTGACGTTTGCTGTCCCACTAGATGAACTGGGCGGCATACATCGTACGGCTGAGATGAATCACCTTATCGGAAGGCCTGATTGGTATCTTGGACTGCAAACCAGCCGTGAAGCTCAGCTTGATGTTGTCGATACCGCCAAGTGGGTGATGCCTGAAAAGCTTACAGGTGATAGCCACCAAGAAGCATACCAGTACATAGTGATGTTAGGTGAAAGCATGTGGGGCTTAGCTTCGACGCAACTTATGGGTACTGAATCATTAAATCCAGAAATGGTTCGCTGGCGCGAAACGGCGGGAAAACGCCCGTGGCTTGCCGGTATGGTTAAAGAAAAAATGTGTGCTTTGATACATGTTGAAGCATTGATAGCTATGCTTAATGCAGGGCTTGATGTCAAAGCATTAGATAATTAAAACATTTGTGCCAATTTAGGCTTAGAGAGGATAAGGTATGTCTCAAACAAATGAAGTAGAAGTACGTAAAGATCAATCGAACGACGAAGTGCTTCAGTGGGTGACGTTCCAACTAGAAGAAGAGACGTACGGCATTAATGTTATGCAGGTTCGTGAAGTTCTTCGTTACACTGAAATCGCTCCAGTACCGGGTGCGCCAGATTATGTACTAGGTATTATCAACCTGCGTGGTAATGTTGTAACGGTTATCGATACTCGCTCACGTTTCGGTTTGATGGAAGGTGAAATCACAGATAACACTCGTATCATTGTGATTGAGTCTGAGCACCAAGTAATAGGCATTCTAGTCGACAGCGTTGCTGAAGTTGTTTACCTACGTTCTTCTGAAATCGATACAACACCAAGTGTTGGTACTGATGAGAGTGCTAAGTTTATCCAAGGTGTTAGCAACCGCGATGGCAAACTGCTTATCCTAGTTGACCTTAACAAGCTTCTTACTGACGAAGAATGGGATGAGATGGCTCACCTGTAATGGACACTAGTTGGATGACCAGTGCTCCAGTGATTGCTGGAGCAATCGCGTTAGTTTTTTTGTTTGTTTGTTTATCGCTATTCAGAGTGAAGCGAGCGCAAACACGTTCTGCAGAACATCTACGCCAACAAAATCGTCATCTCGATAAAGAGCTACAAAAAGCGAATAAGCAATTGCTCGAAGTACGCTCAGTGGTTGTTGGGCTTGGCCAAAAGGTCAGCGAACAACAAGATATTATTCAGCATTTTAATGAGCGTATAACCGAATTAGAGCAAGCTGATAGTGATGGCCGTTTGTATTCACGGGCGAGTAAAATGGTCCAGCTCGGCGCGGACGTGAATGAACTCATCGAAGAGTGTGAGCTGCCAAAAGCAGAAGCTGAGTTGATGATGTCTTTGCAGAACAAAATCTCTGGTAAAGAGAAAGTCCCTCCTCTAGAAACTCGTCCTCAACAGCAGAAACTTGCTGCCCGAAAGCGAAGCGCTAAAAGGTAGGTTGCATAAAAAGTGTCTTTGGACACTTTTTTTATTTTTAAATGTAACCATTTAGTGGTAGTTAATAAGATTTATGTTTGAATATTAACAGATTCTTACGTAGTTTCGTGATTCGTATAGGTCTAATTCTATTTTGTGCTGAATTGGCTGTGGTAAGATATTAGCTCGAAGAATACCCTGGGTCTGATGGCCCTCTTGTCTAGAATAAAGTTTAACCGAAAAAGGTTAACAGACCCTAGTGACGGCCAATGTTAGAAGTATCTCAACTGACAGCAATTAGAGATGAAAGAATTCTCTTTGAAACCCTTTCTTTTAGTGTAGATTCTGGAGAACTCGTTCAGGTAGAAGGTCGAAATGGCACCGGGAAAACCACTTTGCTGCGTATTATTACCGGCTTGGGTGATCGTGATAACGGCGAGATTTATTGGAACAATGAGAATATCGAGTCAAACCGAGACGCTTTCCACCAAGATTTGCTTTTCTTAGGTCATCAGACTGGGGTAAAGCGCGAGCTTACTGCCTATGAGAACCTTAGGTTCTATTTAAGCATTCATTCGAAAAAGCCCGTTGATAAGCAGGCAATCTATAATGCGCTGACTAAAGTTGGCCTTGCTGGTCGAGAAGATGTTCCTGTTGCACAGTTGTCTGCGGGCCAGCAGCGTCGCGTTGCTTTGGCTCGTTTGTGGTTAAGTGATCACAAACTTTGGATTCTTGATGAACCTTTGACTGCGATTGATAAGCAGGGTGTTAAGGTATTGGAATCGCTATTTTTGCAACATGCGGAAAATGGTGGGATTGTTATGCTCACCACGCACCAAGATATGTTTGCCGATAACCCAAAACTTAGAAAAATAAAATTAGGGAATTAGTCATGTTCGGCACTATAAACAGCATTATACGACGTGAACTGCTGATAGCTTTTCGACGCCAAGCGGACATTTTTAACCCTCTGTGGTTTTTTATTATTGTTATCACCCTGTTCCCATTGAGTATTGGCCCAGAGCCAAATTTGTTAGCCCGCATTGCAGCAGGCATTGTTTGGGTTGCGGCGCTGCTTTCCGCGCTTCTTTCCCTAGAGCGTTTGTTCCGTGATGATTTCCAAGATGGTGCACTAGAGCAAATGATGCTAATGCCTGTGCCATTGCCCATAGTGGTGATCTCTAAAGTGATTGCTCACTGGTTATTGACAGGCCTACCGTTAATTTTGATTAGCCCGTTACTGTCGATCTTACTGTCATTAGATCTCAATACCTGGTTGGCGGTAGTTTTGACACTTTTAGTCGGAACGCCAACCTTGAGTTTCATCGGTGCTATTGGCGTGGCTTTAACGGTTGGATTACAAAAGGGTGGTGTGCTGCTTAGCTTGCTGGTACTGCCTCTCTATATCCCGATTTTGATTTTTGCGACATCAGCGATTGATGCCGCCTCACTAGGCATGGCGTATAACGGACAATTAGCGATTCTTGGTGCAATGTTTATGGGCGCAATGACCTTAACGCCATTTGCGATTAGTGCGGCGCTGCGCGTCAGTGTCAATTAGTAGTTTTTGAGCAAGCACAAATTTTCTTGGTCATTAAATTAAAAACCAATAACGATTTAACAAAATAGTTAAACGAAACTAGAAGTAAGAGTGAGAACAAAGATGTGGAAATGGCTCCATCCTTATGCCAAGCCCGAAACAGCTTATCAGCTTTGCGGTAAGTTGTTGCCCTGGTTTTCCATATTGGCACTGGCATGTTTAAGCGCCGGTACAGTGTGGGGATTAGCTTTCGCGCCTTCTGATTACCAACAAGGTGACAGCTTTAGAATTATCTATATTCATGTCCCTTCAGCAATTTGGTCAATGGGCGTGTATATGTCGATGGCGATTGCTGCATTCATCGGGATTGTTTGGCAAGTTCGTCTGTCAAATATGGCGGCGGCTGCAATGGCTCCTATTGGCGCTGTCTACACCTTTATTGCTCTTTTGACTGGCGCTATTTGGGGTAAACCTATGTGGGGCACTTGGTGGGTTTGGGATGCGCGCTTAACTTCTGAGCTGATTCTTCTATTCCTATATCTCGGTGTAATTGCGCTATATCACGCATTTGATGATCAGAAAACCGCAGCGAAAGCGGCCGGTATTTTAGCTATTGTTGGTGTGGTTAATCTTCCTATCATTCACTTTTCTGTTGAATGGTGGAACACCCTTCATCAAGGGGCAACGATTACCAAATTCGAAAAACCTTCAATTTCAAGCGATATGCTGTGGCCTCTATTGTTGAATATTTTTGGCTTTGCTTTTTTCTTTGGCTCGTTAACCATGATCCGTTTTCGTAATGAGATCATTAGCAAAGAGGGTCATCGTCCTTGGGTTATTCAGTTAGCCACCAGTAAGTCTCAGCGAGGGAGTTAACTATGCATTTTGAATCTTTGAGTGATTTCTTCGCGATGGGCGGTTACGCAGGATATGTTTGGGCTGCGTTTGGCATTACGTTTGGCGTAATGCTGATCTTACTGATTGTGAGTGTAAAACGCGGTCGCGCTCTACTTAATGAAGTACAAGCAAAAGTTGATAGACAGGCACGAATTGATGCCGCAAAAAATTTGGAGAACACGTTATGAATCCAAGACGTAAAAAGAGACTCGGTATTGTTCTCGCAATCTTTATTGGTATCAGTTCTACGATTGGCTTAATGCTTTATGCATTGAACCAAAATATGGACCTTTTTTACACCCCAACTGAGCTGGTCAATGGTAAACCTGACGGTACTAAACCCGAGGTTGGACAACGTTTACGCATCGGAGGAATGGTCGTGGTTGGCTCGGTCAAGCGTGACCCAGAATCTCTGCGCGTATCATTCGATCTGCATGATGTCGGTCCGAAAGTCACTATCGTCTATGATGGCATTCTTCCGGATCTGTTCCGTGAAGGGCAGGGTATTGTGGCTCAAGGCGTGTTGAAAGATGCTACGACAATTGAGGCTTTTGAAGTGTTAGCAAAACACGATGAAGAGTACATGCCACCGGAAATTGCTGATGCAATGAAGAAGACGCATGAGCCGCTACAGTACACAGAACAACAAAAACAAGGAAGCGGTCAATGATTGCTGAAATCGGCCATTTTGCACTGATCATCTCTTTGGCATTAGCCGTATTGCTAAGTATTTTGCCTCTGGTGGGGGCATCTAAAAACAACACACTACTCATGAACAGCGCTAGACCGCTGTCATGGGGCATGTTTTTGCTTCTCGCTATCTCGTTTGCCATTTTGTTGTGGGCGTTTTATACCAATGACTTCACGCTTAACTACGTGGCGAGCAATTCGAACAGTCAATTGCCTTGGTATTATCGTTTAACAGCAGTCTGGGGTGCCCACGAAGGCTCACTCCTTCTTTGGGTGCTAATTCAAGCTGCATGGACGGTTGCTGTCGCGAGCTTTAGCCGTGGAATGCCACAAGAGTCTGTTGCGCGTGTATTGGCTGTGATGGGTATGATTACCGTTGGTTTCCTACTGTTTATTATCCTGACTTCAAACCCATTCTTGCGTACCTTGCCATTCTTCCCAGTCGATGGTCGTGACTTAAATCCACTCCTGCAAGATCCTGGTTTAATCATCCACCCACCTATGCTCTACATGGGTTACGTGGGATTCTCTGTTGCTTTCTCTTTTGCAATTGCATCTCTGATGACAGGTCGTCTTGATACCGCATGGGCTCGCTGGTCTCGACCGTGGACGACTGCCGCGTGGCTATTCCTAACGCTAGGTATCGCGCTCGGTTCATGGTGGGCATACTACGAATTAGGCTGGGGTGGCTGGTGGTTTTGGGATCCAGTAGAAAACGCATCGTTCATGCCTTGGTTAGCCGGTACCGCACTTATGCACTCATTAGCGGTGACTGAGAAGCGTGGAACGTTTAAAGCGTGGACAGTGCTATTGGCGATCTCTGCTTTTTCACTAAGCTTACTGGGTACCTTCCTAGTACGTTCGGGTATTTTGGTTTCAGTTCACGCCTTTGCGTCCGACCCATCGCGCGGTATGTTTATTCTTGGCTTCTTGGTGTTCGTGATTGGCGGGTCGTTACTGTTGTTTGCACTAAAAGGTGCATCCGTCCGCGTACGCGGCAACTTCGATTTGGTTTCTCGTGAGAATGCGTTGTTGGCTAACAATGTGCTTTTGATAGCCGCGCTTGTGGTTGTTCTGGTGGGTACTCTGTTGCCACTAGTGCATAAGCAAATTGGTTTGGGATCGGTCTCTATCGGTGCGCCATTTTTCGATATGCTGTTTGCTTGGTTGATGATTCCGTTTGCCTTCCTACTTGGTATTGGTCCACTGATCCGTTGGAAACGCGACAATTTATCAAGCCTAAAGAAACCAATGATGATTTCAGGTGTGGTGTCTTTGGTCCTAGCGGGTGTATTCGTCAGTTTGTTCTCTGAGCACTTCCTGTTTATGGCTTATTTAGGTTGGGTAATGTCGTTGTGGATCATATGCCTACACGGATTTGAACTTTATCAACGTGCGACGCACCGCCATCCATTTATGGAAGGGGTGAAAAAACTGCAGCGTAGTCACTGGGCGATGATGCTAGGTCACCTTGGCTTGGCGGTGAGCGTGATTGGTATCGCTATGGTTCAGAACTACAGTATTGAACGTGATGTGCGCCTTGCTCCGGGTGAGCATATCCAGATCCAAGGTTACGACTTCCATTTCCAAGGGCTACGCGATAAAGATGGCCCTAACTATGATGGTTATATTGCCGATTTTAAGATCACGCGAGATGGTAAATACATCAATACCTTGCATGCTGAAAAGCGTTTCTACACTACAGCTCGATCTATGATGACGGAAGCAGCAATTGATCGTGGCATTACACGAGATTTGTACATTGCGATGGGTGAGCGTTTGGATGACAACAAGTCTTGGGCGGTTCGTATTTATCATAAGCCGTTTGTTCGCTGGATTTGGGCTGGTTCGTTGTTAATGGCATTGGGTGGAGCGATCGCAATTAGTGATAAACGCTACCGTTTCAGAAAGAACACGAACAAGCAGGAGGCATAATGAATAAGAAGTTTCTGTTTATTCCTTTAGTAGTTTTCTTAGGCTTGGTTGCAGTCTTTGCGACTCAGCTTATTAAAAACCAGCACGGAGATGATCCGACTAAGCTTGAGTCTGTATTGGTTGGTAAACATGTACCAGAATTTCGTCTAGAAGATCTCGCAGAGCCCGGAAAACTGTACGATCAGGCCATTTTTAAGGGTGAGCCACTGCTACTCAACGTATGGGCGACCTGGTGTCCGACTTGTTATGCCGAGCATCAATATTTAAATGAGCTAGCAGCTCAGGGTGTAAAGATCATTGGCTTAAACTATAAAGATGATCGCGCCAAAGCGGTAGGCTGGCTAACTGACTTAGGTAACCCCTACCTAATTAGTCTGTTTGACGGCAACGGCATGCTTGGGCTTGACTTGGGCGTCTATGGCGCGCCAGAGACGTTTCTGATTGATGCGGAGGGCATCATTCGCTATCGCCATGTTGGCGATGTTAATGATCGTAACTGGAATGAAAAGTTAAAGCCGATGTATGACGAGATGCTAGCGGAGGCCAAATCATGAAAAAGTGGATTGCCGCTTTATTAGCGAGTGTTTGCTTTGCCTCAGTGACATATGCTGCTATCGAGATACATGAGTTTGACACTCTAGAACAAGAGCTTCAGTTCAAAGAGCTTGGTAACACACTGCGTTGCCCCAAATGTCAGAACAACACCATTGCAGACTCTAACGCTGAGCTGGCGGTTGATCTGCGTGAAAAAGTGTACGAGATGACTAAAGCAGGTAAATCGAAGCAAGAGATCATCGACTACATGATCGCCCGCTATGGCAACTTCGTCACATACAATCCTCCGCTTACGATTGCTACGTCTATTCTTTGGCTTGGCCCTATTGCTGTAGTGCTATTTGGCTTTGGCTTTATCTTCGTTCGTAGTCGTAAAAATAAAGCCACTACTGTTGAAAAAGGGCAGCAGTGGGATGAGGAAAAAGAGGCGCGTTTAAAAGCGCTACTTAATGAAAAGAATGATGGAGATAAGCAGTAATGACACTATTTTGGATAGCTTCTGTCATTCTAGTTGTAGTCAGCGTGCTGTTGATTGCACTACCTTTTATCAACAAGAAGTCGAACATTGACGACGAGCTTCGTGATGAACTCAACAAAGCGTTTTACAAAGATCGCTTGGAAGAGTTGGAGGAGGAGACAGACGAAGGTTTAGTTGAAAACCAACAAGAGCTAATCGAAGATCTGAAACAGTCTCTGCTTGATGATATCCCTGACAGCGAATCTGTAAAACAAGAGAGTAAGGTATCGTCTTGGGCGGTGGTTGTACCCTCAGCGCTATTGGTTATTGGAATGTCTTACGGCCTCTACTTCAAGTTCGGTGCATCTGAAGACGTAATGAGATGGCAAGAAGTTAGTGCCAACTTACCTGCCCTGTCAAAAAAACTAATGTCTCCTGAAGGTGCGACGCTGAGCGATGACGAAATGCAAGATCTCACATTAGCTCTTCGCACTCGTCTTCACTACCAGCCTGAGGATTCAACCGGCTGGCTACTACTAGGGCGCATTGCACTTGCTAATCGTGATGTTGCTACTGCCGTGGGGGCAATGAAAAAAGCGTATAACCTAGAAACGGATAACCCTGACGTGATGCTTGGTTACGCGCAGGCATTGATGTTATCTCAAGACGATACTGACCAAGATAAAGCGCGCCGCTTACTGGGGCAGTTGGTTCAGCAGGATTATGTTGATTTACGCGTGTTCTCACTTTTGGCATTTGATTCGTATGAACGTAAGGATTATCCTGCGGCAGTTCGATATTGGCGTGCGATGCAACAGATGATCGGTCCACAAGATAGCCGCTATGAAATGTTGTCTCGTAGTATCGAAAATGCGCAGAAACAGATGGGCCAGAAAATTGGTACAGGTAAGTCTGTCGCTGTGACTATCGCTGTTGCCGACAATGTGAGCGCCGACCCAGATGCGGCTCTGATTGTAACCGTGCATACTGCAGATGGCTCACCCATGCCAGTTGCCGCAGCAAGATATCCGCTAGGTTCCTTCCCACGCACGGTGGTGCTAGATGATGGTAACAGTATGATTGAACAGAGAAAACTCTCTTCACTTGAGTCCTTAATAGTGCGAGTTCGTCTAGATAGTGATGGCAACGTCGCTACTAAACAAGGGGACTGGTTTGGCGAGAGCGAAGTGGTTAGAATGGGTGAACCAGTTGAAGTTGTAATTGATAGTCAATTCGAATAAGTATTGATTATGGATACGCGAAGGCCGGTAGTATTACCGGCCTTTTTTATGGACAAAATAATAATGAGAACAATCAAACCGCAGATATGGATGTTGTTTCTAGTCCTTGGGCTAGGTGGGTGTGCGTCAGCGCCTAAAGACGATTCTGCATTCAATGAACCGCAAGTAAATGATCCATTTGAGAGTTTTAACCGCTCAATGTGGGCGCTTAACTATGACTACTTAGACCCTTATTTCGTTCGTCCGGTCTCTCTCGCTTATGTTAATTATGTTCCTACGCCGATTCGTAGCGGGATTAGTAACTTTCTAAGTAATTTGGATGAGCCTGCTAGCATGATTAACAACCTAATCATGGGTAATGGAGGCAAGGCACTTGATCACTTTAACCGTTTTTGGATTAACTCAACTATTGGTTTAGTTGGGCTTATTGATGTCGCTTCAGAGGCGGGTATTACCGATCATAATGAGAAAACCTTTGGCGATGCAGTAGGGCACTATGGTGTAGGCAATGGCCCTTATGTAATGGTTCCCGGATACGGTCCATGGACGGTTAGAGAAACCGCAGACTTTGTTGATCAAACCTACATACCTTTATCGTTCCTAAACGTTTGGGCAGGCTTAGGTAAATGGGCATTAGAGGGAATGGAAAGTCGTGCTGCACTCGTGAATCAAGAAGTGATGCTTGAACGCTCTCCAGACCCATATGCAGTCGCGCGTGATGCCTATCTTCAGCGTCAAGACTTCAATGCTGAAATAGAACAAGAAACTTTTAACGCTGACGAAGAAGACTTTTTAGATGAATATCTAGAAGATTTCTAGCGTTCGCACTATCAGCAAAAAGGCTTGGTTCGCAATGAAACAAGCCTTTTTAATTTCTATCGTCGATACGACTTAGAAAGTGTAATTCGCCTGTAGACCAATTAGCCAAACGTTGCCTGATACTTCGCCAGTAAATTGTCCTGCGACATTTTGAGCAGCATCGTCAGAAGAATATCCGCGAGATTCTACAATACTTGCGTCTTTAGCAATGATGTAAGTTAGGCCACCGTCAAGTGAGAACTGCTTCGTAAACTCGTAAGATGCACCAAAGCTTAGCCAAGTACGATCGGTTTCAGGAATAGTGATAGTACGGTTTTTGTCACTTACTGCTGATGTATCGTAAGCAACACCAGTGCGTACAGCTAGTTTAGAGTCCACTTGGTAAGTTGCACCAACAGCAAAGCGGTAGTTGTCTTCCCAGTTTTCAACCTTGACCATCTTCGTGCCATATGTGTCCAGCTGTGCTTCTAACTTCTCGAAGCTGCTCCAATCAGTCCAGTTGATGCTCGCGTGGATTGCCAGCTTGTCGTTCAATTGGTGAAAACTAGCCAGTTCTGCTGTTGCTGGAAGTGCAAGTGCCATAGAACCGTTATCGCGTGCATTTGCCAGAGCAGGGCTAAAACCCATTCCCGTTGCATAACCTTCAAGGTTTAGCTCAACTTCTGACTTGTATGCAAAACCAATACGGTGGTCTTGGTTGATCTGCCAGGCTGTGCCCACTTGCCAGCCCCAAGAAGTGTCGTCACCTTCCATATATTTTAAGGTTGTTACATTTCCTGGAGAAACGAGGTTATTTGTAGGTGTTTTTGCCCCAAAACTTCCCTCTCCCATAACATAGCGAACACCACCGCCTACACTTACGGAGTCGGCGAGTTTGTATGCTAGGTTCAGGTTTGCTTCCATTGTTGTCACACTAGCCTCGTTGCCGAAGTGAGAGGCTGCAAAGTCATTACCTAGATTAGTTTCCATACCGTAGTTAGTACCTAGCGCGAAACCAACTGCGAGTTTGTCTGAGTAACGGTGGGAGATGTAAAGGTTGGGAATAATGGCATCGTTAGCAAAATCGCTTGAGCTTGCTTCTGTTGTTGGAAGCGCAGGGTTTAGAGACTTAGAACCATCTACACTACCGTTAACGTCAATGTTTGGGTTAACGTAAATCGCGCCGGTAGAGATTTGAGTGCCTTCAAGGTACGTTAGCATCGCAGGGTTGCGCCACTGCGCGCTTGCATTGTCTGCCATAGCAGCTTCACCAGCGTACGCACGACCGAGACCTGTCGCTGAATATTCTGCAAGCTGAAAGCCCGCAGCATTAATGGTTGTAGGCGTCATTATCAGTCCGCTTGCTACCGCAAGGGATAAAAGTTTTATATTAGTTCTCATTATGTTGTTCGCTGAATTGATTTTATTGGCGTCGAACGATGATAGAGTTAGAGTTATTACTTTAAAAATTTAAAACAGTGTATAAACTGTTTTTGAACTAATATCTTTCAAAAATGATATATGGCAGTTTTTAATTCTGCTTGTTAATGAAATGTTCTAACTTTTCGGCGAACACATGTAGCATCAAAAGGGCGATATATGTACAGCTGTGCGCTCAAAAAAGCGAAAAGGTAAGACCAGTAAAAGAAAAGTAGAGTGAGATAAAGAGGTTAGTGGTAAATAAAAAGGTCAGCCGAAGCTGACCTTTTGCTGTAGTTGTTAGCTTAAATTAGAAACGGTGTGTGTATTGAGCACCGAATAGGATAGCTGATGCTTTAGTCGTCGTGTCTAGTTTGACTTGAGCTGGTGCTGTACCAATTGTGTCGTTTACTTGTTTGTCTTTACCTATTAGGTAAGTGAAACCAAGGTCGACTGTTTGATCTTTATTGATGTGGTAAGTCGCACCAGCAGAGAACCACTGACGATCAGAGTCAGGTACAGATACTGAAGTTAGTTCGTCTTGTACACCTTCATCGTACATGTAGCCGATACGCGCTTCCCAGTTTTCATTTACGTAGTAAGTACCACCGATAGCGTAGTGGAAAGTGTCTTTCCATTTGTACTCTTTAATTACCGTGCCGTTGGTTGTTGCAAGGCGATCGAAAGCACTCCAGCCAATCCATTGCACACTATAGTGTACTGCGAAAGAAGAATCTTCAATGCGGTGGTAACCGGAGAACTCAAACATATCTGGGAGTGGGATTTTAAGATCGCCGATATTTGAGTTGCCTTGGTAAGAAACTGTACCGCTCACCTCTTTTTCAGGGCTGTAGTGGTAGCTTAGACCGAAACGGTTGTTTTCATCCAATTCGAACACTGTACCTAAGTTAAAGCCGACAGCCCAACCGGAAGCATCAATATCCATTAGTTGTTGCGTAGTTGTTGTTCCAGGTGCTGCCAAAACGTTCATTTCCGATTGACGTTTTAGTTCACCTTCGCCATAGATAATATCTAGGCCACCACCAATACTCCACTGCTCATTAATACGGTATGAAGCAGCGAGTAAAATGTTAGTAGTAGTTACATTAGTTACACCGCCAAATGCATCTGCCCCAGGTACTACTGTGCTACCAGCTACTACACCTGTTTTTGCTCCCCAACTATCATCAAACTCATTTGTTGTACCGAAGTTTGAGTAGATACCCAAACCAACAGCAAATTGGTCATTTACTGGATGAAGAAGATAAAGGTTAGGAACAACTGAAGTAGCATCATTAGTAGTATTGTCTAGTGAAGTAACACTTCCACCAGCTGCTGGGGGTTGGGTGTAAGTAGGATCTTTAATTTCTACTTTTGAATCAATAACATTAAAACCAACTGAGATTTCAGTACGGTCAAAGAGAGACATTGCTGCTGCGTTGCGTGACATAACAGAAGCGTTATCAGCAATAACAGCGTCACCAGCAAATGCACGGCCTAGACCAGTTGCTGATTGAGAGTTAAGTTGGAAGCCGGCAGCGAGAGCTTGCTGCGAAGCTAAAGTAGCGGTTGCGATTGTCACTGCTAGCAGCGATTTTTGAAACAGACGCGTCTTGTTCATTTGTGCTTATTCCTTTTTTATTCGTCTCTAAGTGGACGATATTAATTGAGCAAAAGCTCAGTGGTGGCTGATACTAGACTCAAGTATAAGATATAGAAATCCGACCATTGCCGATAAAGGCGATAAAATTATGGAAATGATGTCTATCTGGCAGGAATATGCTGCAAAAAACACCTTTTTAGAGCTATAGCTCTAATTAAATGCTAAAAAAATGGCTTGAGCGGGATGCTCAAGCCATGATGTGGATCACAAAATGTTATCATTTTGTTAAAATGCAGGTTTGATGATTTTGCTTATGCTTTCAGCGATCTTAGCCACATCTTCACCTTCATCCCCGACAAGGATCATGCTGGTATTACCCAGGGGCTCTACAACACCTGCCATGCCGTCTTCATTGAAGTCGACAGTTTGCTCGGATGGAATGCCGGCCAAAAATAGTGTGACTTTACCTTTTTCACCTTGGAACACCATGTGTAGCGCGTTGGATTGACCAAAACCGCAGTGATTTAAGTAGTAGACGTGGTAAGGAAAAGTTTCTGAAAGCTGATGATCAAATGGCATCATTTTAGCGTTAATCTGCGAAGATTTAACCTGTTCGTCGAGGTTCTGCACAAATGGTTTTTCTGCGACCACATGCTTGAGTGCAGTTGTTGCTAAGCTTGCTTGTGCAGGAGGGACGACAATATTACCCCAGTTAACTTGACCAACGAGTAAGCCTGCGACAAACGCAACCGATGCCGCCATGGCCATCGCCTTCCTTACAAAGTTAGGCCTAACAACTTTGTCTTCAACCGATGAAGGTTGATGGAACAAAATTCGATCGGCGAGATCTTCAGGTACATCGACAGCCATCGCTTTTGCAATCTGTTTGTCTAGGTCTAAAAGTTCTTCGGCAAATTGAGCATTTTGTTCATTGGCTTTTATTGCGGCATTAATCTCACTATCCCGCTGTTTAGGATCGGACATAATGCGTCGGCGAAATTCTAATTCATCCATTTTGCTGCCCCCTGTGAGTGTTGTCTGAATCTAACATTTCTTTGAGTTGATTCCTCGCTCTAAATAGGCGAGTCATCACCGTATTCTTATTTAAGTTGAGGATCTCACCGATCTCTTCACCGCTGAACCCACCTACAACTTGGAGGAATAAGGGCTCACGATAATCCTCTTCGAGTTTCATTATTTGCGCTTGAATCCATTGTGTTTGGTGGTGTGGATCGTCGGAAACCTTGGCATCATTGCCATGATCGTCGATATCCACCAAATCAAACTGTTTACGTTCGAATCTACGCGCGTTTTCTCGTCTAAGTATGGTGATGAGCCATGATTTAGCGGCTTTCTCGTCTTGAAGACTATCAAGAGACTTCCATGCGCGTAAGCAAGTTTCCTGAACCAGATCTTCTGAAATGGTTGTATCTTTACATAGCCAATATGCGTAGCGATAAAGGTCTCTGTGATAGGCTCTGACAAGCGCCTCGTACTTTCTTTGTCTGTCCATATCCGAGTTGACCGGATCTTTGGATTTTTTCTTTCCGAAAAAATTGATGATTGACACAGGAGCCTCCCTGGTTGCTCTGTGATTCTTATTATTGTGTGGTGCTATCGCACTTATATGTCGTTTAGCAAACAAACCTGTCTATAGCAACTTGGTTGACTGCACGTAAGCTATTTATAGTTTGTTTAGTGGGTGATATTAAATATAAATGTGTCTATAAGGCAGTAATCCACTTAAAATTGATCTATTTCAAAATCTAGCAAACTCTAACGGTTATAGTAACACCTGTCATCTAGTCGGTGTTTACACTGACAAGTTGAGCAAGATGACACTTCCTTTTGAAGGCTGACTTTACTTTCTCCTAATCAGGAAACTGATTATTTCAATTGGCGTAAGTTAATTGCTTTATACATTCCAACCACACAGTTTTGTGTGGTTTTTTTTTGCTTGTCATTCATCAATTTAAACTACTCTTAGAGCCTTGCCTATCTAGTCCTCATCCTAATTGATTAGACAAATCCATTGTTGAATAGGATTTTCGAATCGGTTAGAAGTCACGTTTATTCAAACGAGCGTTTGATAGAGTTAACATTTTCGTTACAATGACTCTGGTCAGACCTCTATAATTAAGGAGAAACAATGGGCAAGCAGGAAGTGAAAACTCGCTCAGGAGAACGTGTCGCGATTGTCGCAGGCTTGCGCACGCCGTTTGCACGTCAAAGTACAGAATTTAGTCAAGTACCCGCAGTTGACTTGGGCAAGATGGTCGTAAGCGACATGCTTGCTCGAACTGAAATTGATCCGAAACTTATCGAGCAGGTAGTGTTTGGCCAAGTGATTCAAATGCCTGAAGCACCGAATATTGCACGAGAAATCGTCCTTGGCACTGGCATGGACATCGGTACCGATGCATACAGTGTGACTCGTGCGTGTGCGACCAGTTTCCAATCGGCAGTCAATGTTGCTGAAAGTATTATGGCGGGAACGATTGATGTGGGTATTGCTGGTGGTGCGGACTCAACTTCTGTGCTTCCTATTGGTGTGTCGAAAAAACTCGCCGCTAATCTTTTGGCTCTGAGTAAGGCTAAAACGCTAAGCCAGAAGCTAAAGATTCTAAAAACACTCTCTTTCAAAGACCTAATGCCCGTTCCACCTGCAGTTGCTGAGTACTCTACAGGTCTCTCTATGGGTCAAACTGCAGAGCAAATGGCTAAGTCCCACGGAATTACTCGTCAAGCTCAAGATGAACTTGCTCACCGTTCTCACACATTGGCTGCGCAAGCATGGAGTGACGGCAAGATAGAAGGTGAGGTGATGACGGCGTTCCCTGAACCTTACAAAAAGTGGATTGCAAAAGATAACAATATCCGCGAAGACTCTGTCCTTGAGAGCTACGCTAAACTTCGTCCGGCGTTTGATCGCCAGTACGGTAGTGTAACTGCCGCAAACAGTACGCCGCTAACGGACGGAGCAGCGGCAATTATGCTGATGCGCGAAGGCAAAGCGAAGGAGCTTGGTTTGGACATCATGGGCTATATCCGTTCGTATGCATTCTCTGCCATTGGGGTAGAAATGGACATGTTGATGGGGCCTTCTTATGCAACACCTATCGCGCTTGAGCGTGCGGGGATCGAGCTATCTGATCTGACCTTAATTGATATGCATGAGGCTTTTGCAGCGCAGGCGCTTGCTAACATGAAGATGTTTGCTAGCGACAAGTTTGCTCAAGAGAATCTAGGTCGTTCGAAGGCGATTGGTGAAATCGATATGGACAAGTTCAATGTACTCGGTGGCTCACTTGCTTATGGTCACCCTTTTGCCGCTACGGGCGCACGAATGATCACTCAGACATTGCGCGAACTTAAACGTAGAGGTGGCGGTTTAGCATTGAATACAGCATGTGCAGCAGGTGGCTTAGGTGCCGCTATGGTATTGGAGGTAGAATAATGAGCGATAATACTGCATTTAATTTATCCATCGATGAACAAGATATCGCTTGGCTTTCTATTGATGTCCCTGGCGAAAAAATGAACACTCTTCAAGCTGCATTTGCGAAAGAGATGGAAGCTATTTTTGCTCAGCTCAAAGAGAAGGGGGCCGTGATTAAAGGCTTGGTTGTTCACTCTTTAAAACCAGACAACTTTATCGCGGGTGCCGATGTTCGCATGCTTGACGCTTGTGCGAGTGCGCAAGAAGCTCAAGCCTTGGGTGAGAAAGGTCAGCAAATGTTCCAACAGTTATCTGATCTACCTTACCCGGTTGTCGCTGCAATACACGGCCCATGTTTAGGCGGTGGTTTAGAGCTTGCTCTGGCATGTGATTACCGCGTATGTACAGACTCAGATAAAACTCGTCTAGGCTTACCAGAAGTTCAGCTTGGTTTGCTGCCTGGTTCAGGCGGAACACAGCGCTTACCGCGACTTATTGGTCTATTGCCATCACTTGATTTGATTCTTACTGGCAAACAGTTACGTGCTAAAAAGGCGAAGAAACTCGGTGTCGTTGACGCTGTGGTGCCAGAGACTATCTTGCTTGATGTGGCCAAGAGTCTGGTTGAGAAAAATGCAGGTAAAAAGAAAGCCAAGCGTAAGGTTTCAGCTAAAGAGAAGTTGATGTCGAACACGGGTCTTGGTCGTAAAGTTATTTTCGAACAGGCGGCGAAGAAAACCAGAGAGAAAACTCGTGGCAACTACCCAGCTGCAGACGCTATTTTAGAAGTTATTCGTTATGGGCTTGAGAAAGGCTTTGAAAAAGGTCAGAAAAAAGAAGCCGAACGCTTTGGTGAGTTGGTGATGACCTCAGAGTCAAAAGCTCTACGTTCAATCTTCTTTGCAACAACCGAAATGAAAAAAGAGCATGGCAGTGATGCCCAGCCAAAAGCGATTGAGCGAGCTGCGGTACTTGGCGGCGGCTTAATGGGGGCAGGGATCAGTCATGTCAGTGTGGCAAAGGCCAAAGTCCCTGTACGTATAAAAGACGTTTCAAATGATGGTGTGCTTAATGCGCTTAAGTACAACTATAAGCTGTTTGATAAGCAGAGAAAGCGTCGTATCATTTCGAAAGCACAGTTGCAAAGTAAAATGTTACAGCTTTCCGGCGGCACAGATTTCACTAATTTTAATCATACCGATATCGTTGTTGAAGCTGTGTTCGAAGATCTGAGCCTAAAACAGCAGATGGTTGCTGACATCGAGGCAAATGGTAAAGAGAGTACGATCTTTGCGACCAACACCTCCTCATTACCGATACACCAAATTGCAGAGAAAGCACAGCGTCCAGAAAACGTGGTGGGTTTGCACTACTTCAGTCCAGTAGAAAAGATGCCTTTGGTTGAGGTGATTCCTCATGAAAGCACATCAGATGAAACCATCTCTACAGTTGTTGATTTTGCTCGTAAGCAAGGCAAGACGCCTATCGTAGTTAAAGATTGTGCCGGCTTCTACGTTAACCGTATCCTCGCGCCATATATGAACGAGGCCGCAAACGTACTTTTAGCGGGTGAGCCAATCGAGCAGTTGGATAGCGCATTACTTAACTTCGGCTTCCCGGTTGGCCCAATCACCCTGCTTGATGAGGTCGGTGTGGATATTGGCGCTAAGATTATGCCGATATTGGTTAATGAACTAGGGAATCGCTTCCAAGGCCCGGATGTGTTCGATAAGCTACTTAACGACAATCGTAAAGGACGTAAGAGCGGTAAAGGCTTCTATACCTACAAAGGTAAAAAGAAAGAGGTCGATAAATCGGTATATAAACTGCTCGGTTTAAATCCTGAGTCCAAACTGAGTGAAAAAGAGATCGCAATGCGTTGTGTGTTACCTATGCTTAATGAAGCGGTACGCTGTTTAGACGAAGGCATCATCCGTAGTCCGAGAGATGGTGACATTGGTGCGATATTCGGTATTGGTTTCCCTCCATTCTTGGGTGGTCCATTCCGCTACATGGATCAGATCGGTATTGCTAAGTTAGTTGAAATCATGAACGAACACGCACAGAAATACGGAGACCGTTTTGCTCCTTGTGATGGTCTGCTCACTAGAGCGGGCATTGACGCTAAGTTCTACGACTAAAACTGAAGCATCACGAAGGCGAACCAAGGGGTTCGCCTTTTTTGTTTGTGAGAGTTATTATCATTAGGTTAATGTATTTTAAAAACAAGAAGCTAAAAAGGAAGTCTCATGGATGCTCTAGATTTATTGTTAAATCGTCGCTCAATAGCAAAATTGTCAGAGCCCGCTCCCGAAGGGAAAGCCCTTGAAACCATTATTCGTGCAGGACTACGCGCGCCAGACCATGCAGGATTAACACCTTGGCGATTTGTTATTGCGCAAGGTGAAGGCTTAAACAAGCTGTCAGACATCTTAGTTAAAGCAGCCCAAGCTGAGAATAGTGAGCCGGCCGTGGTAGATAAGGTTAAAAACGCGCCATTTCGTGCGCCGATGGTGATTACGGTAATTGCTAAGGTGACAGAGCATGAAAAGGTGCCAGCGTTTGAACAATACTTATCGGCTGGGTGTGCGGCTCATGCGATGCAAATGGCGGCGGTTGCTCAAGGTTTTCAAGGCTTTTGGCGTTCAGGAAAGTGGATGTTCCACCGAGAAGTGCATCAAGCGTTTGGTTTACAGGGGGACGATGAAATTGTCGGTTTCCTCTATTTAGGTACTCCAGGTTGTACACCGATGCGAGTTCCAGAGCGAGAGTTAAGTAAGTTTGTCGAGTATTTATAAAACCACTAGATACTTATTCTGATTGGTGAAATACCGACTGGAACAGACGAAAAAAGCTTGGTCAAAACCAAGCTTTTTATGTGTCTATGGTGCGTTTAATGAAGGTGATAAGCGATCACAAAGTCGATAAACAGTCTTACCTTCTCAGGTAGATGATCTTTGTGGTTGTACAACATGTAAATATCACGTGGGTTTGCGCTCCAGCCTTCAAGCACGCGTACTAAACTGCCATCTTCTATGTATTCTCTCAGCATCACATCCGGCATTAAGGTGATTCCCAAACCTGCTGAGCAAGCACTGCGTACTACGTTTAGCGTATTGGACTGAAAGCGGCCTTTATCGTTGTTGATAATGGTCTCACCATTTTGGTTGGAGAGTTGCCACTTGAGAAGTGGTGCTCCTTTCAGAAGCGAGTGATGGTGGAGATCTTCAGCATGCTTTGGCACAGGTGCTTGTTTTAGATACTCTGGACTTGCGACTAAGATGTCGGCAACCGCACCGATTTTACGTGCAATCAGGCTCGAATCGCGCTGGGGACCGACACGGAAAATAACATCCCACTCTGTAGGATCAAGCTGGTCTGCATGATTACTGGTGGTAAGCTCAATGTTGATGTCAGGGTAGTTGGCCATAAAAGCGTTAAACATTGGCATCATCATGCGTTTTGTTAGGTTCGATGGTGCGGTGATTCGAATTTTACCCGCAGCGCCACGGCACTCGTCAGTGAGCTCTTCAGCCGCTGAAGCAAGGCGACTAAGCAGAGGAGAGCATTCACTGTAAAAGCGCTCTCCCGCTTCTGTAAGAGAGAGTTTACGCGCATGACGATTAAGAAGCCGCAAATTTAACGAGTCTTCAAGGGCCTGAATACGTCGCGTGATAGTAGCAACAGGAATCATTGTTTTTCTGGAAGTTGCGGTATAACTCCCATTTTCAACGACAAGCCTAAATAGGTTTAGATCATCTAATTTCATTGTATCAGACACACTTTTTTGCGATTTTTAGTAATTTATCTTCATATCAAATGTCAAAGTTTGAGTCACATCAACAAGTTTAGCGATATTTTCGATTCCATAGATATAGTATTCGACCCGCTCTAAAAGTGGAAGATTTGTATAAATGCTAGTTCACGGCTACTTTTTAAAGAGTGTTTGAAACGAACAAGAATAATAATTATTAGTTGTGGTTGTAGTTGTGTGAGGCAATGAGTTATGCATAAAACAGTCGAAGTTGGAACCAGTGCGGCGTTGCCGGTCGCTGCTGGACAAAAAGTGATTATGCTTGTGGATGATGATCCAATTTTCCGTCGTATCACACTTGGATACCTAGAGTCCCAAGGGTATAAAGTGATCGAAGCTGAAGATGGACTAGATGGTCTGCAAAAATTGCGCTCCACAGAGCCGGATTTGATTCTATGTGACTTGTCAATGCCGATTTTAGATGGCATTGAGTTTGTCGAAGAAGTCAGCCTCGAATACCCATCACTACCTCTTATCGTCGTCTCTGCGACTGACGAAATCTCTGACGTTGCCAAAGCGCTCCGGTATGGTATTAAAGACTTCTTAGCAAAACCTATTAGCAATCATGAGCATTTGGGGTGTGCGATTGAAAATACGCTTGATGACTCAGATAACCATCTTAGTGATCAACGTGATTTTGCTAGTCAATGGTTTCGCGTTGATAGTGGTGATATGCCCGAAGAGCAAGAACTGCATTGGCATTTAGAGTACTTAGAAGAAAACCCAAGCGCAGCCAAAGACCTTTTACACGCACTGTTACCGGAAAAAGATACCTCGCAAGGGGACTGGAAGTGCAACTATCGCTTACTTCAATCGACAGATGTGATGCCGTTAGTGTTTGACTACGCTTGGCTGATTAATGGCCAGTTTGCGTTTTATCTTATCGACTCCGCGAGTGAAGAGAAGCATGGTGCGGCGACCACCCTGTTAGTTCGGGCGCTGTTTCACGACTATCTACGTAATTTGAAATGTTTTAATGCCGATCTTAAAGATATCGCCACACTGCTTGAAAAGGGAATCAAGTGTTCGGAGTGTAGTACCCCTGTCAATGCTTTGTTTGGTATTGCCGACCTATCAGAAGGCACACTATCTATTTTGCCTGCTGGGCTAGACGCGCAGTGGTCAAATGGTTACTTCTCGCAGCATATATCCGCAGGAGTGAAGCTTGGTGAAAACTGCGGCAAAAACTTCATCACTATGGATTTGCCAATCCAGTCTGGCAGTCAATTGACCTTGAGTCGTTTGGGCTCAAGTAGTTTTAGCTTAGACATCTATCGTGGCAGCAAAACTTAACACCGCTGTCACTACTCTCATCCTAGAAATAACCCTAATGTTAGTTGGTGTTTGTCCTTCAATGTTTAGGGTATAGTCCGCCATAAAACAAAAATAACCCAAGTTTTTAACAATTGGTTAAATTCATCAGGTAAAGTCAATTTCACCTTTAGAGAAGCAAGCCCATGGCAGACAAAGATTTTCAAGAACCGTATAATGTTTTCTATTTCCTCGGCTTTATTGCCGTTCTACTGATCCCAACGTTACCGGCAACGTTAACTTGGATTCGCGTGTTCAACGGATACGCGGGGTATTGATTTTCATACGGAGCACGCCATCATAATTCGTCGTCTGTTTCTTAATTTTGTTGGTGTGCTCAGTCTTATTTTGGGCATTCTTGGGATATTCCTCCCACTCCTTCCTACTACTCCCTTTATTCTGTTAGCAAGCGCCTGCTTTATGCGCAGTAGCCCTAAGTTTCATCGCTGGTTGCATGAGCATAAAACGTTTGGACCTATTTTAACTAATTGGCACCACAATCGAGCGGTGACAGCGAAAGTTAAGAAGCGCGGTGCACTGTGCATTGTCCTCAGTTTTACTTTCTCTATTTGGGTTGTCCCACACTTCTGGTTAAAGATTGCGCTTGTCGTCATGCTGGTGGTTTTACTCACTTGGTTTATTCGCTTGCCTGTGACTGAGTACCTTGCCGATAGAGAAGAAAATCACTAAGATTGTCAGGAAGTGTGCCCGCTTTTGAAGTGGGCGTTTGTTTTTTGAGCACAACAAACTGTGGCAAAGCGTTCGTCATTTCCAGAGGTCGGGCTGTGCTGAAAATTACGTGAATTGATGGCTTTGTATTAAAGCTATCGAGCCAATCTAAGAAAGAATTATGACTACTGAAACAATCTCACTGATCAAATCTAGCATCAAAAGCATTCCTGACTATCCAAAAGCGGGCATACTTTTCCGTGATGTAACCAGCTTAATGGAAGATGCAAAAGCGTACCAAGCTACTATCCAGTTACTGGTTGAGAAGTACAAAGATATGGGCTTTACCAAAATTGTTGGTACTGAAGCGCGTGGCTTTCTTTTTGGTGCGCCACTAGCGCTAGAGCTTGGTTTGGGTTTTGTTCCAGTACGCAAACCGGGTAAGTTGCCACGTGCTACGGTCTCTCAATCATACGAACTTGAGTACGGTACTGACACTCTTGAGATTCACACTGATGCGATCAGTGAGGGTGACAAAGTACTGGTTGTTGATGATCTACTAGCGACCGGCGGTACAATCGAAGCGACAACTAAACTTATCCGCCAACTTGGTGGTGTGGTAGAGCACGCTGCTTTTGTTATTAACCTTCCTGAAATTGGCGGTGATAAGCGACTTGAAGGTTTAGGTCTTAACGTTTACAGCATCTGTGAGTTTGAAGGCCACTAATCGGTTAGGTTTTTAATGGGTATAGTTTCATGAGTTATCTTGCCTTAGCGCGAAAGTGGCGACCAACCAAGTTTAATGAAGTGGTTGGTCAGGCTCACGTTCTCACCGCGCTGGAAAATGCGTTAGCGCAAAATCGTCTTCATCATGCTTATCTGTTTAGCGGCACTCGTGGCGTGGGTAAAACCACCATCGGTCGGTTGTTTGCGAAAGGCCTCAACTGTGAAACCGGGATTACCTCAACACCGTGTGGGGTCTGTGATACCTGTAAAGAGATCGATGAAGGACGATTTGTTGACTTATTAGAGATAGATGCAGCTTCGCGTACTAAAGTTGAAGATACTCGTGAACTATTAGATAACGTGCAGTACAAGCCTGCACGTGGTCGCTTTAAAGTTTACCTTATCGATGAAGTTCATATGCTCTCTCGCCATAGCTTTAACGCGTTGCTAAAAACGTTGGAAGAGCCACCAGAGTATGTGAAGTTCTTACTGGCGACAACAGATCCACAAAAGTTACCTGTCACCATACTGTCGCGCTGTTTACAGTTCCATCTGAAACCGATCAGTGTTGATGATATTCATCAGCAGCTCGATCATATTCTTGGTGCTGAAAGCGTTACTGCAGAACCACGAGCGTTGGGCATGATTGCCCATGCTGCTGACGGTAGTATGCGTGATGCGTTAAGCCTAACCGATCAAGCTATTGCACTTGGCAATGGGCAAGTGCTGACTGACAGCGTTGCGCACATGTTAGGCACGCTTGATACAGACCAAGCGCTGCATCTGTTAGAAGCGATCAGTTCAAAACAGCCGAAAATGGCGATGGATTGTGTAAATGCTCTGGCGCAAAATGGTGTTGAGTGGGATGGGCTATTACAACAGTTAGCCGCTCAACTGCACAGACTGGCCATGTACCAAGCGTTGCCAGCGACACTTGATCAAAGCCAACCTGACTCCGAAAAAATAGCGCTTCTTTCTCGCGCAATGACGCCACAAGATGTGCAGCTTTATTATCAGATTGCGCTAAAAGGTCGCCAAGACCTACCACTTGCGCCGTCTGAGAGAAGTGGGTTGGAGATGATCATCTTGCGTATGATGGCATTTAAACCAGCGGCTAAGTCACAAGCAAATGTTATCTCTACCCAAGTTGATGATCAGACTTCCACAGCGCCAAAACCCACTAATCAGGTACCAGTGATCAACCCAGAGTTGAGAGCGCCGCAATCTCAATCGCAGCAGAAGCAGGAAGTGCAAGCAACTCCAGAGCCTAAGATAGCACCAAGTACAGGCCCAAATAATGCGCCTGTAGTCGATGATTACGGCTACGATTCACGTCAGTATGATGAGCCAGCAGAGCCTTATGTTCCGCCTAGTGAACAACGAATTTCAACTCAACCAGAGATGACACCACCTGTTCAACAGGTTCAAGCTTCTGCACCAACTACGTCTAACGAGCGACCAAACTCGCCATTAAGTGGTTTGCGTCATCAGCTACGTTCGCAGAGAAAGGGCTTAAATCCAGCTCAAGGTAATCCAGCAAAAAAGGCTAATGCGACATCTGCTAAACCAGAGTCTGTGCTTGACCGTGTAGCGAAAAAACACGGTAGTGCAGGGCAGGTGTCGCCATTGCAGCACGCAAATATTAGTGCTACACCTGAGCCTGCTAAGGATGAGCCTTACCAATGGAAGCCAAGCTTACCTCAGAATAAAACACAGACGCTTGAGTTGACTCCAACGTTATTAAAAAAAGCCTTGGAGCATGAGAAAACACCAGAAATGGTGCACAAACTTGTCGGTGAAAGTATAGAGCAAAGTGAGTGGGCCAATCTGATTAGCAAATTGACCACCGCTAAGTTAACTGAGCAGCTTGCGCTAAATTCACACTATGAGAAAGATGGTGCGACTATCTCGTTGACGTTAAGAGCATCACAAGCACATTTAAATACCGATAAAGCGCAAAGTGAACTGCTTGGAGAGCTTAACCGTGTACTTGCTCAAGAGTGTCAGTTAAGTGTCGAGATCGGTGATTTAGGTGAGACACCACTTGAGTTGCGTGACAAGCTTTATCAGCAACGCTTACAGCAAGCGTTCACTAGCTTAGAAGAGGATCCAAACGTTCAATTTATCGAAAAGCGCTTTGCAGCTGAACTCGATAAAGAGAGCGTTCGGCCAATATAATTGCCGGGGTTGAATTTTTATAATTATGCCCCATCTAATAACGAAACAGCTAACTAACCAGAGAGATAAACATGTTTGGTAAAGGCGGTATGGGCAACCTAATGAAGCAAGCCCAGCAAATGCAAGATCGCATGCAAAAGCTTCAAGAAGAAATCGCTAATATGGAAGTAACAGGTGAGTCTGGTGCTGGCCTAGTGAAAGTGACTATTACTGGTAGTCATAGCGTGCGTCGTGTTGAAATTGACGAGAGTCTAATGGAAGACGACAAAGAGATGCTTGAAGATCTTATCGCAGCAGCATTCAACGACGCAGCACGCCGTGTTGAAGAGACTCAAAAAGAAAAAATGGCTGGTGTGACTGGCGGTATGCAACTACCACCTGGCATGAAGATGCCATTCTAATTGAGTAAGAATTAATGCGCACCAGTCATATGCTGGAGCAATTGATGGAGGCCTTACGTTGTCTACCTGGGGTTGGTCCCAAGTCGGCTCAGCGTATGGCCTTTCATTTGTTACAGCGGGATAGAAAAGGCGGCTTACAGCTTGCCGACGCGTTAAGCCATGCAATGACCGAAATCGGTCACTGCAGCGAGTGTCGAACTTTCACTGAAGAAGAGACCTGCCATATCTGTACGAATCCTAAACGTCAGGAAAATGGGCAGATTTGTGTGGTGGAGAGTCCGGCAGATATCGCAGCGGTTGAGGCGACAGGACAGTTTTCTGGACGCTACTTTGTGTTGATGGGACACTTATCTCCGTTAGATGGTATTGGTCCTAGTGATATTGGTCTTGATGTCTTAGACTTTCGTTTGCGTCGTGGTGATATCAGTGAAGTGATCTTAGCAACCAATCCGACGGTAGAAGGTGAGGCTACGGCGCACTATATTGCTGAACTATGTCGTGAGCACCAAGTCCAAGCGAGTCGTATCGCACATGGTGTACCTGTTGGTGGAGAGCTAGAGCTTGTCGATGGTACGACCTTGTCACATTCCTTACTGGGTAGACAAAAACTTTAGTTCAATCAAATTAGTAAAAGCGATGCCCGAAAGCATCGCTTTTTTGTTAGTGTAAAACTAACTTAGTTGTTAATGGCAAACTGGTTAAAAACTCGAACCTTTCGCCCCCTAAATAAACAAAGTCGATAAACCTAGCAAACTGCTGTGCCGACAGGCTACTTTCCGCGCCTATTACCTCAAATCGGGTTTCACTCAGGTCTTTGTTGGCTTGTATTTGAATACAGTCTACCTCTTGTTCAAACTCTGCAAGACACAAACTGAAGCTTCGGGTTGTTAGCCTTGTAATTAGCGTCAGCAAAAGTTGATCATTGAACACTCCGCTGGTACGAAAGTCGAGTTTGATTTGTTGGGTTGATGATAAGCTAGCGAGCGCCTTGGTTAGCCCAACGAGTAACTCCTGACTTGAAATATTGCCGAGCGAATCAAAGCGTAGCTTGCCGATACCGTTATCTTGAGACCAAGTTACATGCTCAACCGTTGAAGCTCTGCCACTAAGATTGCTGTCAATGGTGCGTAACTCTAGTTGGTCAGTATTGAGATCACTTATCATCTTAGTGACCATCTTATGCCATTGTGTATCCGATGTTATTTGCTCTACTTCAATTAGATAAGGCTGATACAGTGCTTGCCATTGATCTTCAATCTCAGGGTAGCGGACTTGGTCTTCAGTAACGGCATTCCACATCAAATTGTAGTCATCGCTATAACTGCGGCTGCTTCTTGCTGATGCGACTTTCGCGCTTTGCGTTAAAACGATTTTGACGCTGTCTGTATTGCTCCTATTACCGCTATCTTTTACATATAATTCGAATGTGTACGTTCCTGTAGTTTCGGGATTGAGTAAGGTCGCGGTTAGTCTATCTGAGTTTAGAATAGTTAAATTTTCAGGCCCTGATGTCTGCGTCCACTTGGTATCATTAATACTGTACACATGTTTAGGGTATGTTTTCGCTGAACCACTTAACGTGATCTTGCTTATCGGCAGCGTATAGACTTTGTCACTGCCAGCATCTACTGTTGGTTTGGTATATTTTTCTGCGTCACCAATATCGTCATCACAACCAGAGATAACAATCAGTGCACCGAGAACAAGATATTTGACAAACATAGACATGGTGATCCCTAGTAATGATTAGAAGTGGTAGCTCACGCCTGTAGAAAGGAAGAGGTTCTCGCTGCTGTAAAACTCGATATCGGACTCTGTTATTTGATAACCCGCCATTAGGTTTAGGTTGGTGTTAGGCAGGTTAAGCAGGTTGTGGTAGCTATAGACAGAGAACAGACCAATACTTCGATAATCTTGTTTACGATTGAACTGAGGGTTGTCTTGAGAAAACTCGGCAATACTGTTGCGAAATGTTGTGCTAAACGTGTGTCTTGGCAGGTTTATGACGACAGCAACTTGACCACTGATCTCATCAAAAGAGTGTGAATTGCCTTTGGCATCTCTACGCGTGTAATACATAGAAGGAGCAATCGTTAACGCTTTGCCAATTGGAAAAGCGATTTCTGTACCAAATCTATGATAATCGCTGTCACGAGCAAGTTGCGCTTGCTCTGCCACTGACAGAAGTGCAGACAGGCCAATATCGTCTTGGTCGACTTCGCTTTGCGCATAAGCGTATTTTAACGATACAGATACAGGGCTAAATAAGTCCCAGGAAAATCGAACCCCTGATACGGCTTGATCTGTGACGGTTCGAGCTCTACCGGTTAAATAAGGGTCGCGCCACACTTCATCTTGATCGGGTACACTGCCAAATAAAGCGCCAGTTAATGCGCTATTCCTGCTTAATTTTTGGGTTATCCCCAACTCAGCTTGAAAGTTGGCTTCAGTAATTTGGTCTTCACTGTTACCTAAGAAAATGACGGTGTTTCCAAAACTGTACTGCAATCGACCAAGCAGGATAGGAGATACTTGGCTAACTTGCTGACCTTTATTATTTAAGTCGTGCGTAATGGCATTATCGTCATTAGTATTGTGTTGAGATTGGGTTTGACTGTAGCCCGCATTGAGGCTAATGGTACCACTAAAGCCCGGAGTGAAAGGATCGCGTTGGGCTAACGCATTGAAAGAACTAACCGAGATAACTGAAGCGCCAACGAACGCGGTAAAGCTTGAACTTACGTGCATGTGAAATCCTTTTTGGAGTGACTTGTTTTAGCCACTCCAAACTAACATTTACACTGGTTATTAATCGTTGGTGATTTATGGACTAATTGTGTCCGATTTGGTCACAATTGCTTTTGAGTTATCCGTAATGTTTTTAGCTGGCCAAGTAAGAGTAAACTGCGCACCACCCAGTGTGGATGAGGAAACTGTCGCACTGCCCTGATGCCACTTCATCACTTGACGAACGATAGCTAAACCAAGTCCATGGCCTTTGTCACTACTGCGTTCTTGGTTATCAAGCTGAATAAAGGGGTCAAAGATTTTTTCAGCATCTTTGCTCGCTATGCCCGGCCCATCGTCTTCAATGCTTATCATGTACAGATTGTTCTCATTCGCAAAAGAGATCGCTATCTTGGTTTGTGCAAAGCGACTGGCATTGGCAAGCAAGTTTTTGACCGCACGCATTAAGCCCGCTTTGTCGATAAATAAGGTATCTGTCTGTAAGCTGGGAGAACAATAAAACCTGATCTCGAATTCACTATGCTCGAGACGGAAAAACTCCACCTCTTTAGTGAGTTCGTCGGCAAAGCAGCATAGACTAAACTGGGTGACATCGGCAATTCGGTTGTAGCGAGACAGTAGTAGATTCTGGTTTATTAAATGATCCAAATCTTCAATGCTAGATTGAATCGTATTGTGGTACTTCTGCTTTTGAGTCGCTGGCAGTGACTCATCTTCAATCATCTCTAACGCGAACCTCAGTCTATATAAAGGCGTGCGCAAATCGTGGGCGACTGCATTGGTCAGCTCACGTTGCCCAGCTATCAGTCTCTCAATATTATCCGCCATGGTATTGAACGATGCGCTGAGTTGTGAGACGACGGATAGCCGAGATGCTTTAGCTCGTTGAGAAAGTCGCCCTTGACCAAACTCGTTGGCAGTGTGCACTAGTCGCTTTAAATCTCGCCACAGTGGAAACACCCAAAGTACTAGCGCGAGTGAGATCAGCAAAAAAAACAGTCCGCCGATCGCAGATGTGAGTTTCATTTGGGTGCTTTGAGACATATCATCGTGAACATGAAGCCAAATGCCCTCTTCTAACGGTGCGAGTAGCTCGACTTGCCCTGCTTGGTTGATGTAACTGACAATCTCATTTGGCGATTCTTCGATGGCTTTATGCCCAGGGAGAGAAAGCTCGCTGGTCGTTTTCAGGCTAATTTGAAAAGGGATTCGGGCATTTTTTTCTGCCAAATCTTTCTGCCAAGATTCTCTGGCAAGGGAGCGAAGTTGCTGCGAAGCAAGGTAGAGCGTACCTCTTGCCTGATTGAGAACCGCCAGCTGTGTTGACTCGTTCAACGCAAAGTAAATGATATAGTCACTATCGCCAACACGTTTGATCAGAGCCATAGGGTCGCCGAACACAAAAGTGGTTTCACCCCGGCGAATAGACTCCAGAACCTTAACATCGTCTTGATAATTATCGATAGACTCTAGCTTGAGGGGATAGGCGAAGTGTTTAGCCTCAGCCTTGATAATAGCTTGCCATTGGCTTTGTGGCTTTTCTAGCAATTTATCTGTCAGGATATCGAAGTTGACGGTGTAAATTTGCTTATAGAACTGCTCAGAAAATGATTCATTTAATCGTTGAATAGGGTTAAATGATGTGGGAATAATCAGTAGGATGATAGGCACAAATACGGCTAACCATAGAATAAAAAACGCTCTGATCATACGATTGCCTCCTCGTTTGAGAGACACAGTTGATAGCCGATACCGCGAATGGTTTTAATCAGTTTTGGCTGTTGTGGGTCATCATTCAGTGTGCGCCTTAAACGAGATATTCGTCTGTCAATGGATCTGTCTAGTCCATCATACTCAAATCCACGTATCGATTGAGCTATCTCATCTCGTGAAACGACGCTTCCTGCGTTCTTTGCAAGTAAATGAAGGAGGTCAAACTCCGAAGTGGTCAGCTTAATGGCTTGGTTGTTGACCATTACCGCACGATGCTGAAGGTTGATCGTGAGTCGGCCAAATTTCATCTCATCGTCTTTGGCTTTCGTTGATAGCCGCTCTTGGCGACGTAGCAACGCGCGAATACGTGATAAAAGAAGACGCGGTTTTACTTGTTTTACGACATAATCATCGGCACCAAGTTCGAGTCCCATTACCTGATCAATGTCGTCATCCAACGCCGTTTGCATCAAAATCATACCCTGGTATTTAGTTCTTATTGCACGGCATACATCCATACCACTTTGACCCGGCAGCATAATATCAAGAATGACCAAGTCGGGTTGCCTATCAAGAATAACGTCAACAGCAGTCACACCGTCACAAACGATCGCGACGTCAAATTCATAATTCTGTAGGAAGTCTCGAATCAAGTCTGCGAGTTCAAGATCATCTTCAACCAAGATTATTGAGTAGGTTTGGGACGTTGACATTCAGATCTGCAAAGTGATGGATGGTGAGAAAACTATAACTCACGGGAATGATCAACAATGTGACTAATTGTGACTGGAAGGCAAAGTTGTGACGAATTTAGGATTATCGCAGCGATATCTATAAGCGGAGTGTTTAACAAAGTACGAGGAACACCAGTCTGTTAAGTCAGTGTTTCCAACTCGGTGATGTTATCAAGTGCTTGTTGATTGGTTGAGCCGCAAACGATGGGGCAAGGTTTGAACGCATGGCATACTTTAGGGCGTTCGGGCTTGCCAAAAAGTTTGCACAGATTGTCTTCATTGAGCTGAATGCAACGCATGCCAGCAGGCTTGCCATTGGGCATTCCAGGGATAGGGGAAGAAATACTTGGTGCAATACAACATGCCCCGCAACCTAAACGGCATTCCATCTGATTTTGACCTCGATATAAATTGGTCGTAATGGTAACAATAAATGTGCACTCAATCACGCTTATTTAGCGCCGCGATTTAATTTGGGAGAGTCGCACCAGTCAGCCTAAATAAACTCGACATTCTGCAAGCACTACTCTCAGTTAACGTGGGGAAACGTTACTCAATCAAATCAAATGCTTGAACAATTGAGCTAGTACCATTCATATTTTACGAATTTAATTCGTGAGCAGAAGCACTTGCACTTTGCGCCAAGGATCTATATAAATTCCGCTTTCCTTTTCCATGGCAATACATGAATACTTGGGGTTACCACATGACGCAGTTTTGGCAACACAAAGCGCTTGAAGCGATGACTGAAGAAGAGTGGGAGTCTCTCTGTGATGGTTGTGGCAAATGCTGTTTGCACAAGTTAATGGACGAAGATACCGACGAAGTTTATTACACCAACGTCGCTTGCAGCTGGTTGAATAGCAAAACGTGCTCGTGCAAAGACTATCCGAATCGTTTTACATCAGGTGAAGAGTGTACCAAGCTGACTCGTGAAGATATCGATGACTTTACTTGGCTACCTCACACTTGTGCTTATCGCTTGCTTGCTGAAAATCAGCCTCTTCCTGAGTGGCATCCATTAATTACTGGCTCTAAGTCTGCGATGCATGCAGCGGGGGAGAGTGTTCGCAATAAAGTGGTTTATGAGATCGATGTTATTGATTGGGAAGATCACATCTTAAACCATCCAAACCGCAGTTAAGTTTTTTGCATTTATAGCTAGTTAGCTATACCGATGACTACTGGCACCCTTCAATATTTATTAGTAGTCAAAAAACCTTCCATTGCCTCTTTTTCTGCTGACTTGCTACATTGTGCTCCCCTAGAGCCGTAGGCTAAACTGGAACGGTACTTACCACCCCTAAACATGTATTTTTAATTAGAGGGCATCATGGACTTAATGTCTCTTAAGAATATTCGTCTATTTGCTGTTGGTGTTGCTCTTGTGTTCGGTTCGCTCGTTGGGAGTGCATTCGCCTCTCAAGAGCCTGTACAACCGAGCAAGCAAGAGCTTGAGATAGAGCGGATCAGCGATGAACTAAGTGAACTGGTAGATTCAGTCGAAACAGTGACTGGAGGTGAAAAAGATGCTCTTCAGCTCAAGCTTTTTCAAAAGAACGAGAGCTTAAGAGGGGCTCTTCATACTGCTGTGCGCAAAGGTTCACTTTCAAATGATAAGTTACTGGATCAAATCAAACGGCAGCAAGAGTATGTCGATAACGCGCGCCGTTACCTCGAAGGGAAAATTAAAACGTTAAATGCCGAGATTGACTCCGCCAAAGCGGAAGACAAACTCGCGTTGTTAAACGACCTACAAGAGTTACAGCACTATCTTGATACCACTATGCAATCAGCATGGGAGAATATCGATTGGCTAAATGCGCTTGGAGAAGATGAGCACCTCTCTTATGCTCGGTTTAAAGATTCACTAAGCAAACGCTTGAGGCTGACCTCTGCCTCGGTAGAGTATTTAAATCAACAGATAGGCCTTATAGATCGGCAGCTATCAGTCAGTCCAGATTCAGAGCATGCCTCTTTGCAGTTAGGGCAGCTAATTGTTCAACAGCGAATGAATATCGCGGTTGATAGCTTAAAATCTTTGATTTCAATTGGGGACCAAGTCGGTATTGATACTTCTGAGTACAAGCGTCTTAACTTCGAGGTGACAGGCAGTATCACTCAAGATTTACTTGATGGCCGTGTTGTTATAACGATTATGTCTCATTGGTCGGCTAAAATCTGGGATTGGGTGGCGAATAACGCGCCTCAGCATCTATTCCAGCTGTTTATCTTTGGCCTGATTATTTTTGCCACTAGTGTGCTTGCTAAGTTGGTGCGCAAAATCACTAGTAAAGCAGTGGTGTCGAAAAACCTTAAGTTGTCTCAGCTGATGCAGGACTTCTTTATTGGCATGTCGGGCAATGCGGTATGGGTGATAGGTATTCTAGTCGGCTTGTCACAGATCGGTCTTAACTTAGCCCCGGTACTGACAGGTTTTGGTATTGCCGGTGTTATTGTCGGTTTTGCCTTGCAAGATACACTTTCGAACTTCGCCGCAGGTATGATGCTATTAATCTACAAACCGTTTGATGTGGGTGATTTCGTTTTCGCTGGTGGTGTGGATGGCAAAGTGAGTCATATGAGCTTGGTCAACACTACGATCAAGACTTTTGATAACCAAATTATTATTATCCCGAATGGCAAAATATGGGGTGACGTCATTAAGAATGTGACGCATGAACGAGTCAGACGTGTCGATATGGTATTTGGCATTGGCTATAACGATGATCTGCTTAAAGCCGAAGCTATTTTGACTGATATCATTACTGAACATCCTGCAGTATTGCGTACACCAGAGCCAAATATCCGCGTACATACTTTAAATACCTCTTCGGTCGACTTTATTGTTCGCCCCTGGGTGAAGACCGATGATTACTGGGATGTCTATTGGGATGTGACCAAAGAGGTGAAATTGAGGTTTGATCGAGAAGGCATCTCGATTCCTTTCCCTCAGCAAGATGTGCATTTACATATGGTTAATCAGTCACAACAAACTGAAATCAAATAACCGTCAGCTTTGTTGGTCAGGTATATCCAGTTGATACGTTTGAGCAGGTTAAGCTCGCTAGGCTCCTTTTAGCAGCGGATTTGTGCATCGATAGTCAACAAAAGAGCGCTTTTAACGGCGCTCTTTTCAATTGAGGAGGTAAGTCTAGAACTCGAAATCAACTTTGAAATAGTAAGTGCGACCTTGTTCGGTTGCTTCGTAGTCGAGTGTTGATTGATCCAACCTTTCGTCAGTTAAGTTGGTAATCCCTGTTCTAAGCTTGACGTTGTTGTTAATTGCGTATGAGCCACCAATCGAAACGATAGAGTACGGGTCTAGCTTATTGTCGCTGCCATCTTTCTGGTTGCCTGTGTAGTTGACTCCGGCAAACAGCGTTAGGGCTTTCATTGCTTGCCAGTTCAAACTGGCATTGGCCAGCCACTCGGGTGTGTAGGAGATATCTGTATTGTCCTGTTTATTTTTGGCGTCCGTGTAGGTTGCATTCATGGTAAGGAACCAATCCGCTGAAATATCGTACTCGCCTTCTAGCTCTATCCCTTTGGTCTCAACTCTATCCACGTTTTCATATTGAATAATGTTAGATGAACCGTTGAAAAATGGGTCTAAATCTCGGTCGATGAGGTTCTTGACATCATTGAAAAACGCTGTTGCTTGAACATACCCAACTGAACCTGAGTACATCGCTGAGAATTCGTAGGTTTTAGACGTTTGAGGCTTTAGATCTGGGTTGCCTATTAAGGTACAACGTCCACCACAACTGACTAGAGAGAAGTCTTTAGATGATTGGAACAGCGTTGGAGCTTTAAACCCTTCCCCGTATCCACCTTTGAAGGTTAGATTTTCAATTCCGTTGTACACTAAGTATAGGCGAGGACTAAAGTCGTTACCGAACTGGTTGTTATGAGTGAGGCGTCCACTCAACGTAGCCGTCAGATCATCGCTAAGTGAGTACTCATCTTGCGCGTAAACAGCGCTTTGGGTGACCGATCGCGAACTAGAATAATCGCGCTGGTTCTCAACTTCACTATACGCTACTTGTGCGCCTACAGAGATAAGTTGGTTTTCAAGTTGATCAAGGGTAACGCGAGCATCAAAGGTATGATTGTTTTGCGTCATTTCTGTTTCATCAACCATTGGGTGGAAGTTGTTTTCATTCACTTGTGATGATTCGTAGAAGTAACTCGCGTCTGATTCACCCCAGTCCCAGCTTCTCAAGTAGCCTAAGGTACTCGAGAGTTTTTTACCGTCATAGTAACTGGTCAGTAATCGATTTGATGAGCTGAAGTAACTATGTTCTACGCGTTCGTCGTTCGAGTAAGCAACATCTAAATAGAATTCGTCTTGCTCGGTGGCGACCCAGTTGAGTGAGCCCCGAAACGATTGGCGTTTTTGCTCAGACTGAGGGGAAAAAGTACTGCCAGCATTGTCCGGGAACCAAGCGTTTTTATCGCTTACATCGACAGTCGCGGTGTAGGTTAGTACGTCTGGTATAATCGAGCCACTGATAAAAGCATTACCACTGGTTAACTGCCCATCAGCATTGGACACTAGGGCGTTTGCATTATGATCTTCTGGTGTGCTGTAGGTTATGCTACCGGCGACGTGAGTGTCGCTGGTAGGTGTTTTGAGAATTACGTTCACCACACCACCAATAGCTTCACTTCCATACAGAGAGGACATCGGCCCACGAACGACTTCGATTTGTTCTATCGCGCTCATAGGAATGCTCGACAGATCAAAAGAAGCACCCCGGATGACGGTTTCACTTGAACTGATTCGTCGACCGTTTACTAGAAACAAGGTGTAGTTACCGTTGGAAGAATTTTGGTTTTGAAGACCTCGAATGATAACTCTAGGCTCTGCGCCAGTTGTTTTAGCGATATGAACACCTGCAACACTTTCTAGTGCAGTGGTAATATCCGTCGCGGGAAGTTTATCGATCTCTTCACGAGTTATCACCGATATCGACGCGGGAGCATCTTTCACAGAAGTTTGGTATTGGTTTGCGGTAACGACTATGGTTTCTGTGTGTTTGGTAATATCGCTTGCCAATGTCGGTAAAGACACAACAGATGCCAAAGCAGTAGCCACTGCTAGACTACTTTTTTTGATTTTATTATGTTCCATTTTGTTTGTTTTCCTTGGTACTTAATGGCTGAACAAGACGGTAAGTCCATCAGCTAACTTGATACGCCAGCTAAAATAGTCATGGCCGCTTGCGACACGTTCAAAGTGGACGTTATAGCCTTTACTTTGGATCGTGCTGAAAAGCTGTTGATTTGTTTGAAGAATACTTGCGTGTTTGGGTTCGACTTCGAACAAACCCGCAGTGAGATAAATGTCTAAGTCTTTTTTCGGTTGTGATGCGACGAGTTCAGACATCCAGCTATTGAACTCCGGGTTTGTGTGCTTGCTCTTGTTGGGCTCCCACCAAAATGAACCAGATAGGCTCAATACTTTTCCAAACCGTTGAGGGTGTTGGAGGGCAATGTACATAGACGCCAGACCACCATAGCTAGAACCCGATAGGATGGTATGCTCAGACGATGGGCAAATAGAGTGAGTGGTACATAGCCAAGGCATGAACTGATTGGCGAGCATATCTGCGAATGCTTTGTTGGGTGTTAGCTCTTTACCTCTCATGCTAGGTCTTGGCGGGTTAAAGAAAACCACCCTCATTGGCGGAACACGTTTACTTGCGATTAGGTTGTCGATGATCAGTGGAGTAGGAACTTTATTGAGGTATGAATCGCCATCAAACAGCACCAATAGAGGAGCATTATTCTCGATAGGGTATAGTTTGTTTGGCGTGTAGATCCCAATCTCTCTCGGCTCACTACGGGGTGAATCTTGATAACTAAAGTGGCTGACGCTCCCTTTTGGATGTCCTTGCTGTTGAGCCACTTGGTCACTCTCTGCGCGAGCTAAAGTCAGAGTTGATGCGGCGCCAAACAGTCCTGTGTTTTCACCAAAAGCGGGTTGCTGATTTAACGGGTCGAGCTGTGCGGTCGCTAAGACTGCTTTGCGTTGTTCGCGATTCTTATTTTGACGTAACTGAGGTACGTTTGGGGCGACTCGATAGGACAGGCGAGTATCGCTTGGCACTTCCACCGAATGAAACCATATATCACTCTCAGCGAGTTGACTGAGTTGGACATGTCCACCATAAGGCGCACCTAAGATACGCACATTATCGACTTTTCCTTGATACAAGAAAGTCACAATTGCTTTGTCATTCTGGGTGTATTCGACCAGGGGTGTACCGCTGGCTTTTACTTGCTGCCAAAACCTTTTTTGGGTGGCTATTTTGTCTTCGGTAAGCTCGTTCGCTGTTTGTTCGATCAATGGGCTGATGAATTTAGTCACTTTTGGAGACAGGTATTGATCATCTTTGAGAGGGAGCGATTGAAGGCTTAGCTCTATTTTTGCTGAATCTCGTTTATCTAAGTCAAATTTGATCTGGTAGGTGTCGGTCTTGTCTACTAACCAAAAGATTTCCATCTCTTTTGATTTTCCGTTCAGTAGTTGTTTGACGGGATCTCCTACAGAATTGTATGCCGTCACACTGTTTATGAATTTATTGCTGCGGATGTATCCGCGGAAATAACTGGGTTTGCTGACGGCGATGAAAGTCTGTTGTGATAAATCGACGTCGATATGTTGAGCGTTTTCTCCTTTAATTGTCATTGCATGCACATTAGACGCTTGAACAAGTAGAGCAGTAATAAGAAGGATCCATTTCATTGATTACCTATCTTTCATTTAATGATATTGATTATCATTTATGTTAATTTTGTTTTGCAGTAGGTAACAGAACATTTGGTTATCCAAAATGACTGTATTGTTATTAAAATTGGCAGGTAGGTATGAACCGTCGAGCTCCAACATCATTCAAAAAAAGTGCACTTGTCCGTTGGGTTGAAAGTGGAGACAAGCATCAGATGGTGTCAGAAAATTTAGCTGAATCTGACCCTTTGCTGGAAGGGGATGTGGATACATATAAAGTGAAGCAAGGGTTCTCGCTTCATTGGGGCTCAACCACAGAGCTAAAAGATCACCATGTTATCTCTACAGCGCGTAAAGCGATGATTTTCGTGATCTTGTTAGAAGGAAAGCTTGATTTTAGCTATGACGATCTTAGCTTTGTAATGGATTCAGAATCCGGAAGTAAGGGTTTAGTTGTGAATCTTGCTAAACCTGCAACCTTTAGGCGAACGGTTCTTGAGGGGAATAAAGTGTCTAAGCTGAAGATCCTCATTCCTCTTGAGTGGATTTTGGAACGTATTGAGCCAGAGAGCGTCGTTGCTCAATTTGTCTCCGAACACCTAGCCAATTTTGAACTGTGTATGAATACCAAGGTTATGGAATTGGTTCACGGTATTATCCACACCCATGCCAGCCGCGAACTGTTTAAAAAAATCAAGCTTGAATCTCAGACACAAGCCTTGCTGGTGGAAGTGTTTGAGCAGCTAATGAGTCGAGAAATGATTGCGCCTGCCAATGTTGCTGGAACAAAGGCAACGACTAACGAAGCGAAGAAGTCGATTAACGACTTGGTTCATTACATCGAAGAGCAGTTGGATGAAGACCTGTCAGCAAAAGATCTCGCTGAGTATGTTGCAACTAGCGAGTCGAACCTTAGGCGAAAGTTCAAGGAAGTGATCGGTTGTAGTATCAAGAGCTATATTCGACGTAGAAGGCTAGAAGTGGCACGAAAACACTTAGAGCAAGGTTTGGCAACGATCACAGAGGTGGCTTACCATGCTGGCTACAGGCATCCATCGAACTTTACTAATGCGTACAAAAAGGCGTTTGGTTATCCCCCTGTGTTGTCAGTAAATAAACGAGATTGAGTTGATGCCACATGCGCTTTTTCGCCGTAGAGAAAATTCACTTGAAAGTGGGCTTATCGATAAGTGAGAAGGAGTTTCGCACGGCATTGATTTCCATAAATATGAAAGTCAAATTATGGTCTGCACGCGTTATAAACGACAAATGGCATCCTTTGTCGTGAGGAGAAAAGTTATCAATGCGTTTGTATTAATTAAAACGCTAAAGTATGGCTAATAAAATGCCGCCAATGGTTGCCGCTGCGGAAAGGTATTGCCCCGCTGAATAGGAACCGTCGTCCTCTTCTTTAATTTTGTCTGGGTGATCCATACCCAATGCACCGTGAGCGAAAGACTCTACTTTATCGCCGACGGTTTTATCGCCTGCTTGTGCCACTTTGCTATCTTTTTCAATTTCTTGTAGCGCAGCAAGCAACGCCTTTCCTTCATCAGAAAGCGTGACTTTATTCTGTTCAACCTTAAGTGGGGCTTGACCCGCATTCGAATCGGGAGCCGCTGCTTGAGGCTTTACCTGCTGGGTTGGCGACAGCTTAGCCGTCTCCATTCCTACTGGTGTCATAATGCTCTCCTTACATCTTCCTCAGACACTATATCGACCGCTTAGTTAAAAACTTGTGGGTTTTATTTGATAAATGAATCTGAACTAACAAAGCATAAATCATGCCTGTTTTTGTAAGCCTTTGAAGCTACCATGTTCAAAGGCTTTCTATTGTAACAAAAGCAATAAACGCGCCTACTTGCAGGTGAGGTCGTCATTGCGCTTTGCAAGGTTATGGTATGCGGCCATGCGATTCTCTTTCTGTACATAGCGCACAGGTGGAGCGAGCACCTCTAGTAAATAGTCTTCTCCACCCTCAACGGTTTCTAGCGGTGTACCCGTTGGGGTAATGACCACCACGTTCAGGTTAGGGTTACGCTTTAATAGAGAAGCCTTGGTTCCTAGCCCTTGCTCAGTATGAAATTTCCCCGCGACATGGATGATTTGCTTGTTGGGGTGACGTTCAAGGTAGTTGACTATGCTCTCTGCCATTGTCTCATCCCAAGTGATTTGTGCAGCATACTGCCGCTCTGTTTGCTCAGGTTTGCCATGATGCATGGAAGCCATAAACTTTTCTTTGTATGGGCGGGTAGTGGTATCTATGTTAGTTGCGAGCTGTTGTCGCTGGTCCGCATTGAGCTTATCTAGGTAGCTTAAACCCTGGCGTCCAATACAACGAACAAATGGCTTAGGTGCATTAGCAGCGATGATATCGAGCTGGTTGGCTTTAGCGAGTTCAACCAAGGGGCGATAGTCGCTTTCGTAGTTGGGCCAGGCGTTAGATTGAGAAATAAGGACTTGCTCGCCAATCTCTCCTGCTAAGTAGGCGTCAACGGTAGATTGTTTGTCTCTGGAAAATTGCTCCATAGACAGGGTGATTTCCTTGGTATCGTTAAGGCGTTGCTTCAATAATTCTGTTTGAAAGCGGTGAATACCGGCATGTGTATGCCATTCTCCTACTAGAATGACGTCAGCCTGTTTTATCTCATTTGGAAGGGAGAAGGGTGAGATAGCTTGTCGCTCTGGAGAATAGAGCTGATAGTCGTAGTAACTGGTGATGGATTGCTGCTGTAGTGTGTTAGAGGTGGCAGAGCAAGCAGAAAGCGCGATAACGCTAAGAGAAGTGATAAAACGCCGAAACATAAAGAGCCTCCATTAGATTGGCCGACAATAGTAATGGAGGCGAGATTAGAACTCAATTAAAATGAGAATTATTATCCTTAAGTGGCCACTTTACGATAAACACGAATCATGAAGTCTGCCTCGCATTCAAACAGTGTAGCGGACTTTAGTCGTTCGCGAAGCTCATTACTGGCTTTCCAGGCAAAAGGCGTCATTTGCAGCAGATCATGGGCGTCACCATCGCTAAGCTTCATCATATAAGAGAGCTTCTCTTGTTTCTCAAGCACGAAGCCTTCGATCGGTTCTGCTTCTTCGCTATGAAGTCTCACATCTGGGTAAATCTCTTCACGCAGTTGGTATAGGTGACGAGCCGCAGGCGTAACGGTAATCACCACACCTTGGTCGGTAACAACTCGACTCAACTCTTCGGCCTTACAAGGCGCGTAGATACGTAAAACCGCATCGAGACTTTTTTCGTCAAAGGGGAGTCGGTGGCTCGATGCGACCGAAAAAAGGCAATTCGGGTATCTTTTGGCTGCATAACGAATGGCGACCTTAGAGATATCTAGGCCAAATGTTTTCGCATCAGCGTACTGATTGTTTAGAGAAGTCGCTACTTCAGTGGTGTAGTAGCCTTCCCCACAGCCGATGTCTAACAGGCGGTGTTGAGTGTCACGTAGAGTTTCACTACATAGCTTGGCAACATATTGCTTTAACGCTTGGTAGTAGTCTTTTTCAAGGAAGCGACGACGGGCCTGCATCATCTCTTTGTTATCACCAGGATCTTTTGAACGCTTGTGCTGAACGGGCATCAGGTTGATGTACCCCTCTTTAGCTAAATCAAAAGAGTGGTTGTTCTGACAACGATAGGTGCGCTCAGAAAGTGAAAGACTCTGGTGGCAAAGAGGGCAGGTGTAAGACATAACAGGCTCATGTGGGAACTAACAACGCGGAGTTTATCAGGAAGTGCGAAGCCACACTAGCGAGCTAGCGATTTCGCAAACAAAAAAGGCAGCACCTGAGTGCCGCCTGTATGATTGTTGAAAGCATGATTTAGTGGAAGAAATCTACTTGCTGCTTCAAGGAAGAAGCTTGCTTGTTTAAGTGGTCGGCGCTATCTGTCGTTTTCGCACTTGTTTCACGGCTTTCTCGGTTCAACTCACTGATCGAGTTGGCATTGGCGGCAATCTCTTGAGACACATTCGCTTGCTCTTCAGAGGTCGCTGCAATGGTATCGGCTTGACCAGCAATCGCTTGTACTTGAGATGCAATGGCTTCAAGTGCTTCACCCGCTTCTTGCGCCTTATCTAATACTTGATTGGCGTTGACTTGGCTCTCGTTCATCAATTGGACGGCATTGCCTGTTGATTCCTTAAGCTTATCAATAATCGTAACAACATCTTTAACCGAAGTTTGAGTTCGATGGGCTAGGGTGCGAACTTCATCAGCAACGACTGCAAATCCGCGTCCTTGTTCACCAGCACGAGCCGCTTCAATTGCAGCGTTGAGGGCCAAGAGGTTGGTTTGCTCAGCGATCTCATCGATCATTTTAGTGACGGTTTGAATGGCTTCGCTATCAAGGTTTACCTGTTCAATGGCTTTCGCTGAATTGTCGAGTTGATCATTGAGCTGTGCGACATCAATACATACTGTTTCCACAACCTCGAGACCGGACTGACTATCTTGATTGGTTAAGCGTACGTTCTCGGCAATCGCTTCAACTTGTTGAGCGACCGCTTGAGCAGAAGATGCCATCTCTTCGATTGCGGTAGCGACTTGCTCAACCTGCTCTTGCTGAAGGTCGGATTGGCTCAAGTTACGTTGAGCGTCATTAGAAACACTTTGTGATGCTGTTTGTACTGAGTCACTGGTTGTTCGAATCTCACTAACTAGGCTATTTAATTGGGTAGCCATATTGGCTACCCCGTTGCTTAGGTTGGTGATTTCGTTGTTAGAGTCTTTGCCTGAAGAAGGAATATCGATGCTCACTTCACCTTTAGCAAGCCTAGTCATATAGCCATTTAGTACAGTTAATGGCTTCAGGCTACGGTTTAGGAACACGGTTAAGATGATAAAGGTAACGACGGCGACGATAGAGGCGATGGTAATGATTAGCTTGAGCAGTGTATTGCTTTCTTTGGTCACCTCAGAAATGAATGTACCGCCAAGCAACTTCCAGTCCCAACCGGGCACTTCCGTGTACACCAGGTACTTTTCACCAACAGTATCTTGGTATTTAAATGGGTAGCGGATAAGGCCACTTTCTTGCTCAAAAATTTGATGGAATGGTTTGTTTCCATCGTAATCAGAGAGCTCGATAATAGATGGTGAGCTCTCGTCATGAATAGGGTGGAGGAGGTATTTGCCTAAATTGTCTTGTTGATTATCTACAACAATTGTGTAGCCAGTATCACCCCATGTGATGGACTCTAATGAGTTGAAAAGGTTTTGTGTCGCTTGCTCGACAGGTAGGCCGATAAACGACAGACCTGTTACCTTGCCCGATGCATTTTTGATTGGCGCATAATAGGTGATGTAGCTTTCACCAAACAGCTTCACCTGAGCATAGTAAGGTTGGCCGCTGATTAGTTGACTGTACCCTGGATGTTTTTTGCCTAATGCGGTACCGACAACTCGCTGCCCAGAAGGATTTTTCAAAGAGGTAGAGACGCGAATAAAGTCACCGTTGAATGGAGCGAAGATTGTTGCTACTGCGCCAGTGTCGCGGGTAAAGCTATCGACCAGTTTGGTATCACCAATTAAACTTTCACCATATTGGGTAATGTTTGGAATCGACTTACCATTAAAATCAACCTCATAGTCTTCGATATAGACACCAGCAAGGTAGCCGTTTCTAAAAGTAGATTCTAGTACTTTGGCGGTGTGAAGATACGCGTTAAATTGACCTGCAATAGTCATGGCCATTGCTTCCACTTCTGACTGATGCGTTTTAAGGGTCTTATCTAAAAGTACACTGGAAGCGTTGCGGTAAACGAGAGTCGCTGTGCCCGCAAATGAAACTATTAAGCAAAGTAATATCACCAACTTTAGCTGGAAACCGACACTTTGGTTTTTGAGTTTTTCGAACATTTCTAATTATCCTGTCTGTAATAGACGCTTTTTATCATTAAAAGTGATAGGTATTTGCGCAATGCATATTCTCAAGTTATGAAATGGCAAGAATTGATTTGTATTAACAATTTTATAGATAACGGAGATTTAACGAAAGCGGACACTTAGCCCAGAGTAGTAAGACCGGAGGTTCACAGGATTTATTTCGAAAAGGGGAGATGCCGTGAGATAGTTTACTCACGGCATCTAGCTTACTTAGCGGAAATAGTTGTAGCTAGCTGGTGGCTTTCACCGGGTTGCAGAGTTTTGCCCGCCTCAATAGATGGTGCGTGCAGTGTTGACTCTACGCATAGCATGGTTTTGTAACCATCATCCTGCATATCAGCCATACCTTTAGCGCCTTCCGCCCACGGGTTCCAAAGCACTGCTGAATTGTGGCCTTGGTTTTCAATGTTAATAGTACGAGTGCCGTCGTCGACATTGATTACCGTTTCTGGTCTGGTGTATACGCGGTCAATGGTATCAGTCAGTAAGAGCTCTTTACCGCCTTGGCAAATTTTATCCTCTAGGAGGCTATCGATGTACTCTGCGCCCATACCTGTTGTTTTAGTGGTGTGAATGTCAGCTACGTTTAGGTAAGTATGAAGTGCACCGCTGAAGGTCCAAGATTGGTCATCAGTATTGGTGACATCCAATGTTACTTTTAGCTCATCACCAATTTCAACCAACAGGTGAGCTTGGAACTGATGTGGCCAAACAGCCAGCGTTTGTTCGCTAGGTAGTAAGCCAAGTTCAATGATGACGCCTTTTTCGTTCTCACGATGTTCAAGTAGCGTCCACTCGCTGGTACGCGCAAAACCGTGTGCAGGGGCGGCAATACGACCAAACCAAGGCCAGCAGACAGGAATACCACCACGAAGTGCCGCTTTTCCATCAAAGATTGTTTGTTCGCTCATCCAAATCAGATCTTCTTGACCTTGCGGCTTGAATGAAATGACATGCCCACCGTGTAAGGCAATACCGGCTGTTGCTTTTTCATGAATGACACGAACTACTTTTACCTGGTCAACTTCAACAATCGTCACGTTGTCAGAAAGTACCGTAAGGGCAGGGAGAGTATTAAAATCCATGTATGTTTCCTATCGCAGGGAGAGCATAGATTGGTGTGCATGCTCTCAAATTCCAGATACAAAAAAGGCGACTCGAGAGCCGCCTTTTACAAGATTCTGCGCTAAACGCTTATCTTAAAGTAATGATTACTTAGAGATGTGAGCGATTAGGTCTAGAACTTTGTTTGAGTAACCGATTTCGTTGTCGTACCAAGATACAACTTTAACGAAGTTGTCAGTTAGAGCGATACCAGCTTTAGCATCGAATACTGAAGTTTGAACTTCACCGATGAAGTCTTGAGAAACAACTTGATCTTCAGTGTAACCTAGAACGCCTTTAAGAGCGCCTTCAGATGCTGCTTTCATAGCTGCACAGATAGCATCGTAAGATGCACCGTTTTTAAGGTTAACAGTTAGGTCAACTACAGAAACGTTAGCAGTTGGTACGCGGAAAGCCATACCAGTTAGTTTGCCGTTTAGTTCTGGAAGAACAACGCCTACAGCTTTAGCAGCACCAGTTGAAGATGGGATGATGTTTTGAGAAGCACCACGACCACCGCGCCAGTCTTTAGCAGAAGGACCGTCTACAGTTTTTTGAGTAGCAGTAGTTGCGTGAACTGTAGTCATAAGACCAGATTCGATACCGAACTCGTCGTTAAGAACTTTAGCGATAGGCGCTAGACAGTTAGTAGTACAAGAAGCGTTAGAAACGATGTCTTGACCAGCGTAAGTGTCTTGGTTAACGCCCATTACGAACATTGGAGTCGCGTCTTTAGAAGGACCAGTTAGAACAACTTTCTTCGCGCCAGCAGTGATGTGCTTACGTGCAGTCTCATCTGTTAGGAATAGACCAGTTGCTTCAGCAACAACGTCTACGTCGATTGCGTCCCACTTAAGGTCTTCCGGGTTACGTTCTGCAGTAACACGTACAGTCTTACCGTTAACGATTAGGTTACCACCTTCAACTTCAACTGTACCGTTGAAACGACCGTGAGTTGAATCGTACTTAAGCATGTATGCCATGTACTCTACGTCGATTAGGTCGTTAATACCTACTACTTCGATGTCGTTACGCTCTTGCGCTGCACGGAAAACGAAACGGCCGATACGGCCAAAACCGTTAATACCTACTTTGATAGTCATTATAGTTGCTCCACAACTTAATTTCTGATTAAAGATAACTGGTAGTAAAATTACAGAATCCAGTCAAAATCTGCAACAGATAATCGGACTTAACTTGTTTAAAGTCAAAAAAAAGCGTCGCTTTTTTTCACAATTATTCTTAAATGGCGATGTTTTGAACGGATTACTGGTTTTTTCCCTAACCAGTTGACGTAAAATAGTTCAGATGACTGTCAGTCTCGCTGAAAGTTTAACCATCCTGTTATGGTTTCAAAGTATGTGCTACAAAAGCATTTGAGTGCAAGTTTTTCAAAAAAAAAGTCTAAACTAAAAATGAGAATATGGAGATTTGTTGGCGTGAATGAGAGTAGAGGTAAAGTCGTCAAGCCTGATGAGCACTGGCGTGAAGTGTTGTCAGAGGAAGAGTATCGAGTTTGCCGTAAGCAGGGGACTGAGGCCCCATTTAGTGGGAAGCTGCTACATAACAAGCAGACAGGTGTTTATTCGTGTACTTGCTGCAATGCCCCTCTATTTAGCTCTGATAGTAAGTACGATTCAGGTTGCGGTTGGCCAAGTTTTGATGCCCCAATTTCTAGTGAGGCTATTCGCTATTTAGAAGATCTGAGTCACGGAATGGTGCGTACCGAAATAAGATGCGCGGCTTGTGATAGCCATTTGGGTCACATTTTTCCCGATGGACCGAAAACAACGGGTGAACGCTTCTGTGTTAACTCAGTGTCGTTAATTTTCAACAATTCATAAAAAAGCGGTGATTTAATCACCGCTTCATGTTTCATCCTTTCATTTGTTTAAGGTTTCAATTTAGGCACCATTGACGCCCTAAACTCACCACTTTTTACTGCATCTGCAATATCATCTGCAATATCATCCAGTTGTTGATAAATACTGTCACTAAAGCCGTATAGAAGTTGCAGTTCAGTTTCTGAAGCAATAGGCACCTCATAGTTTTTCGCGACCATGGTCCAAATGTAAGCTTCTTTCTTCATCCCGAGGTTGTAGGTAGTGCTCGCCAGAGTTTTAAAAACTTCGTTGTTAATGTTGCTGCCATTAGTCAGTTCCAAAGCGTGAATCAGAAGTTGGCGAGTTTTCTGTTGGTCTCTGCTAGTGTAGAAGGTTGCTAGTGCATACTGCATTTCAGCGCTTTCGAGTGCTGAACTCCCTTCTAGTTGGAGGAAACTACGCCGTGCATCATCACTGCCCGTTTGGCTCCAAAGGAAGTAAAGGGATTCTGGTGATCGCGATTTAGATAAGGTCGCGACAATTGTCTCTAGGTCATCGCCTGCATTAACCAGTGCATTAAAGCGTTGCTGCTTGAGAGCAGACTGATCGATTGGCTGAATCTGGGAAGCGAGTTCTAAACATTTCTTATATTCTGCCACAAGTTTATATTCTTGAATTCGATTCAAATCACTTGGGTCTTTTAGCACCTCGAAACGATGCCAGGCTAGATTGGTTCTTGGCACTCGGCACTGACCGTCTCCCATGTTTAGGCGTTCACATTGAAGCGCAGGATTGTTTTCACACAGTTGCTCGGTGTTTTTATTGGTTTCGAAACATCCCGTAAGACTCAAGGAGATGCCGAGGAGAGTGAGTAAATTTAAGGTCTTCATACTGTTGTTGCTTGTGATCCGTTACACTTATTCATTATTGTTATCTTGACTGCGCCAACAAGCCAGTTAAGGTGCGCGTATTGCGACTGACTTTAAGGATAGACTATGGACGCAGAGCAGTTAATTGACGCTATCACACCAGAGGCGTATGAGCGTCTACTTTTCGCTGTAGAAACAGGTAAGTGGCCTGAGGGTACCCCACTTTCGCAACAGCAGCGAGACTCTTGTATGCAAGCTGTGATGTTGTATCAATCTAAACATAACGCTGAAGCTCAGCATATGACGGTAGCCAAAGGCGGAGAGATTAGCTTTAAATCAAAAGCAGAACTCAAGAAGCAATTCCACTCTGGTCAGGAAGATATCGTTCGAGTTAATCCAAACGAATAATGAATAAAAAGGCAGGATATGATCCTGCCTTGTTCTGCTTTAAGTTCCTTAGCCACAGCATTTCTTGAACTTCTTTCCGCTACCGCAGATACACGGGTCGTTGCGACCAACCTTCAAGCTTTGCATCGGCTGAGTTAGCCTATGATCTTGCGCTGCTTGTTCGGGCTGTTGCTCTGTAAAAGTGCCATCGATGTAAAACCATAAGCCACGCTCTCTGATGAATCTAGAACGTTCTTGCAAGCAAAACTGTTCGCCGCCCTGGTTAAAGTAGGCTTTAAACGTCACGAAACCTTCAGTGTCATTATCACTTGGTTCTGAACTTAGGATTTCTAATCCACACCAATCGCTATCAATTGACTCAGCAATCGCTTCGCGCTCATTTTCCGCTTGGCAGCTCGGGTGGTAAGTATCAACGACGTAGTCAACCAATCCTTTCACGTGGGCAGAGTATCGCGAACGCATCAACTGCTCTGGAGTGTTGGCGAGTGCATGATCTCTATGGATAGGCTCGCAACACTGACGGTATTCCTTTGAAGAACCACAAGGACACGCTTTCATAAAAACTCCATTTAACTGGTTTTTACAGAAAGAAGATCCGCTGTCCATTTCACAGAGGCGTCGTAGCATTCACTTAATACGACTTCGTCAACACCAATGGAATCACTATGACGGCGAACTTCTTCCCACTCGGCTTGCTCATACGCTTTGGTGAGCATTAAAATTTCGCCTAGTATGCCGACATTATCGGTGATTGCGAGTTTAATTGACTCGTCGACGGAAATTTCGTCGACAATCTGTTCTAGTGGCCTATCCAACAGGCTATCGAGTAGCGAGAACATGCCAGTTAAGAAGGCTAGGCCCGATTCAAGCTTAACGTCCAAGCGAGAGGCGAGAAGTTCACAATAACGCGCTCGCTGAATAGATAACCCATACAAGTAATCTGGCTTACTATCTTGGGTTGAAGCGAGTGAAACCAAAGAGATAAATTTACGCAGCTTATCTTCACCTAAATAGACCAGTGCTTGTTTAAACGACTGGATCTTAGTTTGAACAATCGATGATGAGTTGACGAAAGACAATAGTTTGTATGACAGGGTGACATCTTTACTAATCAGAGATTCGATAGACTCATAGTCCATGTCTTGCTTTGAAATCTCAGTAAGAAGCTGAATGACTGTCATAAACGAGGGTTCAAGCGATTTTCGAGTGATCATTTCTGGTTTACTAAAAAAGTAGCCCTGGAAATATTCAAAGCCAGCTTGTTTGGCTTGGTCAAACTCTTGATAAGTTTCCACTTTTTCGGCAAGAAACTTAATGCTGGTGCCTGATAAACGCAGAATGAAATTACGCGCTTTTTCAATCGGTACTTGGCGAATATCGAATTTAATAATCGAGACGTAGGGTAGGAAAGCCCGCCACTCTTTGCTTGGAATGAAATCATCAAGCGCGATTTTATAGCCCGATTTTGCCATCTCTTTAACGGCTGCTAGCAACTCTTTAGTCGGTTGGCAATCCTCTAAGATTTCGACCACTAGGTTGTCCGATGGAAATAGGGTTGGAACCTTATTAATTAAGCTTTGGTAAGGAAAGTTAACAAACCCAAGTTTGTCGCCTAGCGTTTCATAATGCGTAGATAAGAAGTGATCGGACAACAAGCGACTGGTCGCTTGCTCAGGATCGATTTCAGGGAATGTGTTCTGTGGACCATCCCGGAACAGAAGCTCGTAGCCAATCGTTTGCTTGTTGCTATCTAAGATAGGTTGTCTAGCGATGTATGAGTATTTCAAGGTCTATCCGCTTTCAGTTTAAAGTGACAATATTTATCTGCTAATTAAGAATGAACTAAATAACTGTAAAATTAAGTGATTTAGCCTGCAAAAGGTCGCTGTTGTAACTCAAATCCGTGCTGATCGTAAACCAAAACTGATCCTTGTGTATACCAATCACCTAATACAATACGAGTATAGTCTGAATTGTCGACTCGGAAGGAATGGACGTTAGGTCTATGGGTGTGACCATGGATCATTAGATCTACGTCGTGACTACGCATTACGTTTTCAACTTCGCTTTGAGTCACGTCCATGATGTCGAGTGACTTCGTCTGTTTCTCTGTTTTTATATCAGATTGAACCTTATTGACAATCTTCTTTTTAATGAGCATTGGAATACGATTGAACACCCACTGCAACCATGGCTGGTGGACTTTAGCGCGGTATTCGAGGTACTTCACATCTTGGGTACAGAGAGTATCGCCATGCAGGATAACGGCTCTACGCCCGTATAAATCGATGACGGTTTCATCACCGAGTAATTTTACGCCGGTCTGGTGACTAAACCGGTTGCCGACGAGAAAGTCACGATTTCCTTGGGTAAAAAAACATGGGATACCGCTATCGGTAAGCGCTTTAAATTCATCGCGTATCGAACACGCAAAATCTGAGCGGTCGTCGTCGCCAATCCAAAATTCGAACAAGTCTCCAAGCACATACAATGCTTCAGCATGTATTGCTTCTTCACGCATAAAACGAACGAAACACTCAGTGATGTCAGGACGAGCAGGGGAAAGGTGTAGATCAGAAATAAAAAGTGTGGTCATAGTAAGATCGCAAGAGAGCGCATAACGCGCTCTCTTTTATAGGGATTATTCTTCGATTGTGGTACCAGTGATCAGTACGTCTTCCAGTGGAACATCTTGGTGCATGCCGTAAGAACCTGTACTTACACCTTTGATCTTGTTGACGATTTCCATGCCTTCAACAACTTCAGCGAAGACACAGTAGCCCCAACCATCTAGGCTTTCGCTGCGGAAGTCTAGGAAAGTATTGTTGTTAACATTGATGAAGAACTGAGAACTCGCAGAGTGCGGTTCCATAGTGCGAGCCATAGCAAGTGTACCTACTTTGTTGCTAAGGCCGTTGTTTGCTTCGTTTTTAATTGGAGCGCGAGTCGCCTTCTCTTTTAGGCCAGACTCCATGCCACCACCTTGAATCATGAAACCATCGATAACACGGTGGAATAGTGTGTTGTCGTAAAAACCATCACGGCAGTACTGTAGGAAGTTTGCACATGTTTCTGGTGCTTTTTCTTCGTTGAGTTGGATTTTGATGTCACCAAAATTAGTGTGAAGGGTGATCATGATTTTTTCCTTTAGCTGTGTTTTTGCTCTGAAGCCAAGATTCTAACGTAACTTTTCTGACATTAATACGTGAAAAGTAAGGGTTGAGACCTGAGTATAGGTGTTAATGGCGCCTTTTTGCGCATTTGAGGGATTACCTAATAGTGTGTGAATTGATATACTGAACCACTATTTTGTTTGACTAAAAAATTAGAAAGAGATCATGTTAAAGATATATAACACACTCACACGACAGAAAGAGGAATTCAAACCAATCAATGCTGGCAAAGTTGGCATGTATGTCTGTGGGGTAACCATCTATGATCTCTGTCATATTGGTCATGGCCGTACTTTCGTTTCTTTCGATGTGGTTTCTCGTTACTTGCGCTACTTGGGTTACGACCTAACTTTCGTGCGCAACATCACTGATATCGACGATAAAATCATCAAACGTGCGAACGAAAATGGTGAAACATGTGATTCGCTGACCGAGCGTTTAATTGGTGAAATGCATGCCGATTTCGATGCGCTAAATATGAAGCGTCCTGACATCGAGCCACGAGCGACAGAATACATCAAAGAGATTATTGAGCTGGTTGAAAAGCTCATTGAACGTGGTTTTGCTTATGTTGCTGATAATGGCGACGTGATGTTCGAAATCGCTAAGTATGATGATTACGGTAAGCTTTCTCGTCAAGACCTAGAGCAGCTACAAGCTGGTGCTCGTGTTGAGATTGAAAGTGCTAAACGCAGTTCACTCGATTTCGTATTATGGAAAATGTCTAAGCCAGGCGAGCCGACTTGGGAGTCGCCTTGGGGGCCTGGTCGTCCTGGTTGGCACATAGAGTGTTCTGCAATGAATTCATCAATTCTTGGCAACCATTTTGATATTCACGGCGGCGGTTCAGATCTTCAGTTCCCACACCATGAGAACGAAATTGCGCAATCATGCTGTGCACATGGTACTGAGTATGTGAACACTTGGATGCACAGCGGTATGGTGATGGTTGACCGTGAGAAAATGTCTAAGTCACTGGGTAACTTCTTCACTATCCGTGATGTATTAGGTCACTACGATGCTGAAACAGTGCGCTACTTCCTAATGTCGGGTCACTACCGTAGCCAGCTTAACTACAGTGAAGAGAACCTAAATCAAGCGCGTGCTTCCTTAGAGCGTTTATACACTTCACTGCGTGGTTTGGACTTATCGACACCAGCAGCAGGCGGTGAAGAGTACGTGAGCCGTTTTACTGAAGCGATGAACGATGACTTTAACACGCCAGAAGCATACTCAGTACTGTTCGATATGGCGCGTGAAATTAACCGCGTTAAAGCAGAAGATGTTGCTTCGGCAAGTGCGCTTGGCTCGCTAATGCGTGAGCTTGCAGACGTGATTGGTATTCTTTACCAAGATCCAGAAGCCTTCCTGAAAGGGGATGCAGGCAACGACGACGAAGTGGCAGAGATCGAGGCGTTAATTAAACTGCGTAATGATTCTCGCGCGGCTAAAGATTGGGCGAATGCCGACATGGCACGCGACAAGCTAACAGAGATGGGTATTGTGCTAGAAGACGGTGCTGAAGGCACAACTTGGCGTCGTAAGTAATCGTAATACCAATTAAACAAAAGGGCTGATAATTCAGCCCTTTTGTATAAATTTTATAATCTTATAATACGGGAAATAAATAGTGGCTCAGATGTACTTCTATTACTCGGCTATGAATGCGGGTAAATCAACCACTCTTCTTCAATCTTCTTTTAATTATCAAGAGCGTGGTATGAACCCGGTGATTTTCACCGCCGCACTTGATGACCGCTATGGTGTAGGTAAAGTGAGTTCACGTATTGGCTTGCAGTCAGACGCGCAACTGTTCAATGCGGAATCTAATCTTTATCAAGAGATTGCTGCGTTAAACGAAGTGGAAAAGCGTCACTGTATTTTGGTTGACGAGTGTCAGTTCCTGAGTAAAGAGCAAGTTTACCAATTGACGGAAGTGGTGGATAAACTGCATATTCCAGTACTGTGTTACGGATTAAGAACCGATTTCTTGGGTGAGCTGTTCGAAGGCAGTAAATATCTTCTGTCGTGGGCTGATAAGCTGATTGAGCTGAAAACTATTTGTCACTGTGGTCGTAAGGCGAACATGGTGATTCGAACTGACGAGCACGGCGTTGCTATTAAAGAGGGTGACCAAGTCGCGATTGGTGGTAATGACCGCTATGTATCAGTGTGCCGTGAACACTATAAAGAAGCATTAGGTAAATAGTGGAACCAAACAAAAAAGCGAAGCCATGAGCTTCGCTTTTTTGTTTGTATTCGATAATCGTAGATTAACGAGCACGGAAGACGATGCGACCTTTTGATAGATCGTATGGAGTCATCTCTACAGTTACTTTGTCACCAGTAAGAATACGGATGTAGTTCTTACGCATTTTACCAGAGATGTGAGCAGTAACTACGTGGCCGTTTTCTAGCTCAACACGGAACATTGTGTTTGGTAGAGTATCAAGGACAGTGCCTTGCATCTCAATTACGTCTTCTTTAGCCATTTAATCCTCTTTTAAAAAATGGGCGATTTCAACCGGCGCATAATGCCGATAAAAATGAATAATGTAAAGTTGGGCGGTATTCTACCCTTGCCAACGCTGATTTACTAGCCTTTGATGACGCTGAAAACGGACTTTATAGTTCATTGCTGGACATTCATCGATTTGATAGCCCAAATAGAGCCACTGTTTCCCCTGTTTTTGGCAGTACTCAATTTGATACAACACCCCCAGAGTACCAAGGGATAGGGCATAGTCTGGATCGAAAAAGGTATAGAAGGCACTGGCACTATTCGAGAGTACATCGGTGACAGCAATAGCAATCAGTTTGTCTTGATCGTAGATATGCAGAAATTGGGTATTTAGCCATGCGCATTGTGAAAATTGAGCGAACTCTTTTTTCTTTGGCGGGTACATGGTTCCTTTGCTGTGGCGTGTTTCAATATAGCGCGCATAGAGCTCGAACCAATTCTCATCCATGGTCTCTTTGAGCTGCCAAGTAAAGGTTTTGGCTTTATTGAGCAGTCGTTTTTGATTTTTAGATAAAACAACATCAGGGATAGAGACTCTTAATGCTTCACACGCGCTGCAATTATCACAGTGGGGCTTATAGATGGTATCGCCACTGCGTCTGAAACCATTGGCGAGCAGTACCTCATAGCTCGAACCACAATGCATATTTGGTTCTAGGGCTACGGCAACTCGCTCTTGTCGCTCTGCAAGGTAGGCGCAAGGGTGACTATCGGTCAAACCAATACGGATTTGCTGTAAATCGGAACTCATTCCTCTCCCCGTCCATCAAGAGTTAAAGCCTGCTTTAAGAAACAGTTTTCTAGCAGCGGCTTACTGTTAAAGGATAGCAGTCTTTGGCTAAAGTCTTGACGATTAAGCTCTATCGCACCAAGAGATGCAAGGTGTGGATTTAGCACTTGGCAATCAATTAACTGACCCTGATGGCGTTTAAAGTGCTCGCAGAAATACCACAAAGCGATCTTCGAAGCATTAGTCGCCAAGCTAAACATAGACTCTCCGCAAAATACTTGGCCAATTGCTAGGCCGTATAACCCGCCGATCAGTGTATTGTCTTTCCATACTTCGACCGAGTGGCAGTGAGCTTGTTGTGCTAATTGCTTATATGCGGTTCGCATCTCTTCATTAAGCCAGGTTTCTTCTTTACTCCGCGTTGATGCGCAGTAATCAATCACTTGGTCTGTGGCGTGATTGATAGTGACTTGATACTGATGTTTGCGTTGAAATTTTTTTAGGCTTTTCGCTGGCTGAAAGGTTTTTGGGTCAAACACAGCGCGCGGTGAAGGGCTCCACCATAAAATCGGTTCACCAGGGCCATACCAAGGAAAGATGCCGTTTTGATAGGCCAACAATAGCCTCTCTGAACTTAGGTCACCGCCAAATGCGAGTAAACCATTTGGGTCGTCTAGGGCATCAAAGCTGGATGGAAACCAAAGTTCATCACAATCGAGTTCAGTTAGGTATATCGCCATGGTTAATTGAGCAAAACAAAATCAATAAATGACTAAAGATCATATGGGTTTTTCTTATGGTTGCCAATCCAGCTTGGTAAAGAAATACTTCAAAGCCGCGGCTTAGCGTAGACGGAGGAGATAATTATTCGGTTTGATTCGCTGTTTGGGTCTGGTTTTAGATGGTGAATTTAGATAGTCTGCTAGTACGAAGAATTTTTCATCGTCCCGTTAGGAAGGCGGGATGTGCAAGGAATATCAATTTTAATGGAAAGCCTTACGTTACAACCTATCAATAAAGTCAATGGTGAGGTCAACTTACCAGGTTCAAAAAGTGTTTCTAACCGAGCGTTACTATTAGCGGCACTCGCCAAGGGTACCACTCGTTTAACTAACCTACTCGACAGCGATGATATTCGCCATATGTTAAATGCACTAACGCAACTTGGCGTGGTGTATAGGTTGTCTGAAGATAAAACGGTGTGTGAAGTTGAAGGCTTAGGAAGGCCCTTTGACGCACCGCAAGCGTTGGAACTGTTTCTAGGTAACGCTGGTACGGCAATGCGCCCACTTGCTGCGGCCCTGTGTCTAGGTAGTGGTGAGTACGTACTCACGGGGGAGCCGCGCATGAAAGAGCGCCCAATTGGTCATCTAGTGAACGCGCTACGTCAAGCAGGTGCTGAGATTGAGTACCTAGAAAACCAAGATTACCCACCGTTGAAAATTGTTGGTACTGGCTTAAAGGGTGGTACGGTTGAAATCGACGGTTCTATCTCTAGTCAGTTCTTAACGGCATTCCTGATGTCTGCACCATTGGCGCAGGATGACGTCACTATCAACATTGTTGGTGAGCTAGTTTCTAAGCCATATATTGACATTACCCTGCACATCATGGCTCAGTTCGGTGTTGAAGTTGAAAACAACAACTACCAGAGCTTTGTGGTACGCAAAGGTCAAACTTATGTGGCTCCGGGCGACTTTTTGGTGGAAGGTGACGCCTCTTCTGCATCTTATTTCCTTGCTGCTGCGGCAATCAAGGGCGGTGAGATTAAAGTAACGGGTATTGGAAAAAACAGTATTCAAGGCGATATTCAGTTTGCGGATGCGCTTGAAAAAATGGGTGCGGAAATCGAGTGGGGTGATGACTACGTGATCTCACGCGTTGGCGATCTAAAAGGCATTGATATGGACTACAACCATATCCCGGATGCTGCGATGACGATTGCCACTACAGCACTGTTTGCAAAAGGTACTACAGCGATTCGTAACGTCTATAATTGGCGCGTGAAGGAGACTGACCGCCTAGCAGCAATGGCAACAGAGTTGCGTAAGGTTGGCGCGGAAGTAGAAGAGGGTGAAGACTACATCATTGTAACGCCACCGGCTCAACTTACACATGCCGCAATTGATACCTATGATGATCATCGCATGGCAATGTGTTTCTCACTCGTTGCATTAAGCGATACCCCAGTGACCATCAATGATCCTAAGTGTACTTCTAAGACCTTCCCTGACTACTTTGACAAGCTAGAAGGCTTGAGTTCGTAGAGGGCGCAGCGCTATTGGATAACGGGCTTTGCCCGCGGGAATCTGGAACGGGCTTCGCCCTAAGGATCGCTGCGCTGCTAGATAGTTAGTTTTCGGTAGGACGAAGTCCGTTCCCGCATCCGTTTCCTGCAGTGAAATGTCCCAAATGCAAAAGGGTTGGCACCATATGCCAACCCTTGCTAATTTCCAGTTATCCAGTTATCCAGTTATCCAGTTATCCAGTTATCCAGTTATCCAGTTATCCAGTTATCCAGTTATCCTTCCAACGTAAACTCTTTCGATAGGTGGTGTGCTAGATATTTAAACATATTGAATACGGCGGTTGTCTGCGAAGTGGGTAGGCCGTTGTCGTCTAGAAAGTAATTTCCTTTGAATACCAATACGTCATCTTTCTCTTCAACGCTCTCAGCACGCATACCCTCAATATAGTCATCGTGTTCTTGGATAAGGTGGTTGGCAATAATCAACAGCTCAAATTGTGAGATAGTCTTTTTGTCACTCATGGGATTACCTTTACTCGTGTTGAATTTCTGCATAAAAGAATTAGTGAGGGGGATTGTAGGTCGTTGGTTAATAATTTCAATCACTATAGCTTAAAGACAAAGCTGAATTTCATTTGGTAGGTTTTGTGACTCGCGACAAAAAAAGTCATTTTGCGCTAGCGTTGCAGATATTGTGACGTTTAGTATGTGGCGTTTTCTGACTGAGCGAACACCGCGCAGTGTTAATTGCCTTACATGCCAGTGAGTCATCTGAACATCGCTGAATTGTCGACCAGTCAAGATAGAAATTTAAAAAAGATATTGATCTTCTTGTAATCTCGCTCAATAGTAAAAAAAGAAGCAAAGTATTAAGTATGTCGTGCGTTAATTCGCACTTGATAAAGGACACTTGAGTCAATTATGGGTAAGTCACTGGTTATTGTGGAGTCGCCAGCCAAAGCGAAGACCATCAATAAGTATTTAGGTAAGGACTTCATTGTTAAGTCCAGTGTAGGTCACGTACGTGATCTGCCTACTGCTGGCCAAAGTACTGGTCAGAAAGCTGCTGCGGTATCAACCAAGGGCTTAAGTGCTGAAGAAAAAGCACGCATCAAGAAAGAAAAAGATCGCAAAGCTCTGATTAAAAAGATGGGCATAGACCCTTATCACGGTTGGGAAGCGAATTATCAAGTTCTACCAGGCAAAGAGAAAGTCGTGGCGGAACTGCAAAAACTAGCGAAAGACGCGGATAGCGTTTACCTCGCGACCGATTTGGACCGCGAAGGAGAAGCTATCGCATGGCACCTTCGTGAGATCATCGGCGGCGATGAAGAGCGATACAAACGCGTTGTGTTCAACGAGATTACTAAAAATGCTATCCAGCAGGCGTTCGAAAAGCCGGGCGAGCTGAGTATGGATGGCGTTAACGCCCAGCAAGCGCGTCGTTTTATGGACCGCGTAGTTGGCTTTATGGTTTCTCCACTATTGTGGAAGAAGGTTGCTCGTGGTTTGTCTGCAGGTCGCGTACAGTCTGTTGCGGTTAAACTACTCGTAGAACGTGAGCGCGAAATCAAAGCGTTTATTCCAGAAGAGTTCTGGGATATTCATGCTGATACTAAAACACAAGATAAAACAGATTTCCGTCTGCAGGTTGCACAAAAAGATGGTGTTGCTTTCAAACCAGTTAATGAAACGGAAACCAAAGCGGCGATGTCTGTGCTTGAAAAAGCGCGCTACGAAGTGTGCAAGCGTGAAGACCGTCCTACATCAAGCAAACCTTCAGCGCCTTACATTACCTCGACACTGCAGCAGGCGGCGAGCACTCGTTTAGGCTACGGCGTTAAGAAAACTATGATGTTGGCTCAGCGTCTCTATGAAGCGGGCTACATCACTTATATGCGTACCGACTCGACTAACTTAAGTTCTGAAGCGGTAGACGCAGCTCGCGGTTTTATCGCGAGTGAATTTGGTGACGCTTACCTGCCGAGCAAAGCCATTGTTTACGGTAGCAAAGAGGGAGCTCAAGAGGCTCACGAAGCGATTCGTCCTTCAGATGTTGCTGTGAAAGCTGATGATCTAAATGGTATGGAAGCAGACGCGCATAAATTGTACTCACTCATTTGGAACCAGTTTGTCGCGTGTCAAATGACGCCAGCCAAATACGATTCAACGACAGTTAGCGTGAAAGCTGCGGAGTATACGCTTAAAGCGAAAGGCCGTATTCTGAAGTTTGATGGTTGGACTCGTGTTCAGCGTCCACTGGGTAAGAACGAAGACCAGATCCTGCCAGCAGTGCAGGTGGGTGATGCGATTGATCTTGTTTCTCTTGATCCTAAGCAGCACTTCACTAAGCCGCCAGCGCGCTTTACAGAAGCCGCGTTAGTCAAAGAGCTTGAAAAGCGTGGTATTGGCCGCCCTTCTACTTATGCGTCAATCATCTCTACCATTCAAGATCGTGGTTACGTGAAAGTGGAGCAGCGCCGTTTCTATGCTGAAAAGATGGGTGAAATTGTGACTGATCGTCTAGACGGCAGTTTCGATGAACTCATGAACTACGAGTTCACATCGCGTATGGAAGAGAAGCTTGACCAAATTGCGGAAGGTGAAGCGAACTGGAAAGGTGTTCTAGATAGTTTCTTCAAAGACTTCACTGGTGACCTAGAGAAAGCGGAGCAAGATGAAGAACAGGGTGGTATGAAGCCAAACCACATCGTTTACACTGATATTGAGTGTCCGACTTGTTCTCGTCAAATGGGTATCCGTACTGCGTCTACAGGTGTATTCCTTGGCTGTTCTGGCTATGCGCTGCCACCGAAAGAGCGTTGTAAGACCACCATCAACCTTGGCGATGAAGATGGCGTCATTAACGTTCTTGAAGAAGATGTTGAAACCGCGGCTCTGCGTGCGAAGAAGCGTTGTCCTATCTGTGAAACAGCGATGGACGCTTACCTAATCGATGATAAACGTAAGCTGCATGTTTGTGGTAATAACCCGAACTGTGAAGGCTATGTTGTCGAGCATGGCGAGTATAAGGTTAAAGGTTATGATGGCCCAGTTGTCGAGTGTGACAAATGTGGCAGTGACATGGTATTGAAGAACGGTCGTTTCGGTAAATACATGGATTGCACGAGTGATGATTGTAAAAATACGCGTAAGATCCTGAAGAATGGAGAAGTGGCGCCGCCGAAAGAAGATCCTGTTCACCTACCTGAACTTCCGTGCGAAAACTCAGATGCCTATTTTGTATTGCGTGATGGTGCTTCAGGCCTGTTCTTAGCCGCAAGTACTTTCCCTAAATCACGTGAAACTCGTGCACCATTAGTTGAGGAGCTGGTTCGTTTTAAAGATCGAATCTCGCCTAAATTCCACTACTTGGCCGATGCCCCAGAGAAAGATCCGGATGGCTTGCCTATGGTGGTTCGATTTAGCCGTAAATCGAAAGAGAACTATGTACGCTCTGAGATTGATGGTAAACCTTCGGGTTACACTGCACTTTACATTGATGGTAAATGGGAAATTACCGATAAGCGTAAGAAACCAGCTAAGAAGAAGTAGACGTTTTTAAACTAGAAAAGCAGCCTTAAATGGGCTGCTTTTTTTTTGAACCGAATGATCAACCGTTTTCATTTTCATGAGATCAAGCTAGTACATTTGGCTTATTGATCTGATGAATGATGGGAACTGGGAGGGCTTTTTTGACAATATAGTAAGTAGCTTCTATTGGTTTAGATGACCCACCGGAAGGACATCATGAAACAAAGACTCAAGCTGCTGACGTTTTTAGTCATCGTCAGTGTAACATTTCTATTCTCTGCTTATAGCGTTTCTAAGCAAGTGATAAGTGGCGTGGTGGAACAGTTACTTTGGAAGTATGCACAAGTTTCTGCTCATCATGATGCAGAGACTCTGCTCGCACCCATTATTGAGGAGGTCAATATTGTTAGCGAGCTTGCTTCACATCCGAATGTCAGTTCATGGGGTTATCACAGTGATGATGATGTGTATCGGACCGTTGCTGAAGACACTCTTGACCTCTATCGATGGCGTCTTAAGTCAAAGAATTTTTTTATTGTACTCGACCAAAATCTCGCCTATCACTTCAACGATGTTCAGAGCATTCGCAAACAGACCTTCCTTCGTTACTATTTAGACCCAGTATCTGCCAAAGATCAGTGGTATTTCGAGCAAAAGCACAATGGCAGTGATTTAAAGGTCAATATAGCTCGAGATGAACGTCTTGGCCTTACGCGGTTGTGGATCAATAAACGTATCGAGAAAAACGGTCAGTTCCTTGGCATAGTTGGAACAGGTATTGATACTGAACTGCTTTTTGAACGTTATAATGTTGGGCATTCCCATGCTCTAAAAACCATGTTTGTCGATGAAGACTTTAGAGTTCAGTTCTTGGTGGATGGAGACAAGCTTGATTACTCACTGCGTGATAGCAAAACAACCAAACCAACTCTGAGTGACTATATTGCCGCTGATGCGGAATACGCGACTCTGCAAAAGTTAATGCAAAGACAAAAGCTAGGGGAAGAGGCCGAACTAGCTATGGTACATCAGGAAGGTGGGCAAGCCGTGGTTGCAACTCAGTACATCGAAGCCTTGGGTTGGTACGAACTCACTTTTGTCAGCGTAGACGATATGGTACCTGACTGGGTGGCAAGCGTGTTGGTTATCCCCCTTATACTGGTTGTTTTATTCAGTATGCTGCTCAGCTACTGCTGCCTTGTAAAACACTGGATAGAGCCGAATGAACGGCTTAAACATCGTTTTATGAAGTTGACTAAATCTGAACAGGAATCTAGCAGTATCGATGCGATGTTTTCCGCGGTTGAGCATGAAATAATATCTGCACGTACCGAAGTTGAAGAGTTAGTTGCATCGCGCACTGAGCAGCTTGATAAGCATGCGGTGATTGACGTTGTCACTGGTTTGTATAATCGCCAAGGATTACAACGAGAGCTGCGAGCTGAGTTGGCGAGGTCATCCAGGGAGCAGTTTGATTTTGGCTTGATATGGATTGATACTGGCTTGGTGAGCCAAGGTACTAGCCAGTTTGATACCGGTAAGCATCAATGGGTGTTAGAGAGTGTAGCAGAGAGCTTAACCCGAGCGATAAGGGAGTATGATGTTGCGGGTCGTTGGCAAGATGATGAGTTTTTGCTACTTGTTCGCACGGGAAACAACGCTACCCTGCAGCAGATCGCCAATCGGATTAAACAGTATTTAGAGGCTAGCCAAGAGGACAATGAGTCGGCAACAGAGTGGGGCGGTAAGTTTTCTATCGGTGGTACCTTGATTAAACCAAATCTATCCATGCAGCAAGCGTTAGCCTTGGCTGATAGTTCGTTGTATGTGGCAAAGTCGAAATCGAGCAACGCTGTTTATATTCATGATGTGTCGAATGCAGCGTAATAGTGAGATTATTTCGGTGATGAAAGGTGGATAATTAATAATCACATCTATGTTTGATATTGGATAATGTGAGCTGCCGCAGGCAGTGGCAAAGTAATGGATGTCCTTAGCATAGTACAGCATATTTTAAATTGTAATCTTGCTGAAATACGATAAGTTATAATAAACCTCTTGCACAAGACGTAGTTACGCTTGATTGCTAAGGCATGGGCCTTGAGCTCGTTTGATCTTGCTGCAGGTCGTACCAACCCGGAATGGTATGACCTTAAAAAATGATGGTGGTCTCTTCCCCCAATCAATGGAGACTATCAAACATAAAATAACATGGAGAAACATATGGCTGGTGTGTTAGGAATGATCCTTGCTGGTGGAGAAGGGTCGCGCCTTCGTCCTTTAACTGAGTCTCGTAGTAAGCCCTCGGTTCCTTTCGGCGGTAGTTATCGCCTTATAGATTTTGCTCTAAATAACTTTGTTAACGCAGATTTAATGCGTGTTTACGTCCTCACCCAATTTAAGTCTCAATCGCTTTTCCTCCATATGAAGAAAGGTTGGAATATTAGCGGTATCACCGACCGATTTATCGACCCGATTCCCGCTCAGATGCGTACCGGAAAGCGTTGGTACGAAGGTACTGCAGATGCGATCTACCAAAATCTACGTTTTATGCAGATGTCGGAACCTGACCAAGTGTGTATTTTTGGGTCAGACCACATTTATAAGATGGATATTAAGCAGATGCTCGATTTCCATAAGCAGAAGGAAGCGTCATTAACCGTATCCGCACTGCGCATGCCTTTGGTTGAAGCATCTCAATTTGGTGTGATTGAAGTGGATGCGGACGGGCGCATGATTGGTTTTGAAGAGAAACCTGCTAACCCGAAAGCCATTCCAAACGATCCGGATCATGCTTTGGTGTCAATGGGCAACTACGTCTTTGAAGCTCAACCTCTGTTCGCAGAATTGGTTGAAGATGCAGAAGACCCAGAATCGTCGCATGACTTCGGTAAGGACATCATCCCTAAGATGTTCCCACGAGGCGATGTATTTGTGTACGATTTCAGTACTAACCGTATTCCTGGGGAGAAGGAAGAGGTTTACTGGCGTGATGTCGGGACCATCGATGCCTATTGGCAAGCGCATATGGATTTGCTTAAGGCGGATGCTCCATTCTCTCTCTACAACCGGAAATGGCCGCTGCATACCTATTACCCACCGTTGCCGCCTGCAACATTTACTGATTCAGCGAATGGTCGAGTGCAAATTATTGACAGCTTAGTCTGTAATGGCAGTTATGTGAGTGGGTCGCGTATCGAGAAGTCGGTACTCGGATTCCGCAGTAATATCGCGTCTGCATGTGATATTAGTGAAAGTATACTGCTAGGTGATGTTAAGATCGGTGATGGGTGTGTTTTACGCCGAGTCATTATAGATAAAGATGTTGAGATTGCGGCTGGCACCCAAATTGGTGTGAACCTCTCTGAAGATAAAAAGCACTACCATGTGTCTGAGGAAGGTGTTGTCGTGATTCCAAAAGGAGCGCGAATTGGCTGCTAGGGATCTATCTGTTTTATTTGTAGCGTCAGAGGTCGAAGGGTTAATCAAGAGTGGTGGTTTGGCGGATGTCGCCAAAGCACTGCCTGAAGCTCTGAGAGCTTTACAACAAGACGTACGAACAACGCTACCTGCCTATCGTAATCTCGCTGGAATAGAGCATGCTTCCGTCGTGCTTGAGACGCATCTTGATTATTGGCCGCATACTGAATATCGAGTCAAAGCACTCGAGATTGTGGGTGTGCCTGTTTATGCTATTGAGTGTGCTAAGTACTTCGATAGACCGGAAATGTACGCTGAAAATAACCATGCTTATGAGGACAATGGCGAGCGATTTGCGTTCTTTAGTGCTGCTTGTTTAGATATGTTACCTAAGCTAGGTTTTAAGCCAGATATCATCCATGCGAATGATTGGCACACGGGCTTTGTTCCGTATTTACTCAAACATCGTTATGGGGCGGATGACTTTTTCAATGGTATCAAGAGTGTCTTGACTATTCACAATGCCGTATTTAAAGGTGTATTTAGCTATGATGAGCTGCAGTCATTGCCTGAGATGCATACTCATTACGCTCCCGATGCAGCCGTGAGTTTAACTCATGTCACCATGCTTAGAGCTGGGGTGTTGAGTGCTGATAAGATCAACGCAGTCAGTCCGACCTATGCTGAAGAGCTGAAAACAGAGTTAGGTAGCCATGGTATGGCTGCAGAATTTCAACTTCGCTCTGCGGACTTAGTTGGTATCCTGAACGGGTGCGATTACTCTGCTTGGAATCCAAGTAACGATCCTTGTTTGCCGATGACCTATAAGGCCAACCGCCAGAGTATGGTTCGCGGCAAAAAGGCGTGTAAGCGAGCGTTGCAGCAGAGAGTAGGGCTAGCAGAGCAAGAGGTAGCTGTTTATGGCATGGTATGTCGCTTGACGCACCAAAAAGGTATTCACTATTTGCTGCCAATTTTGAATGAATTTCTCAAGTATCAGGTGCAAGTCGTGATTGTTGGCACTGGTGATCCTATGCTCGCAGCACAGTTGAAAGAGATCGTTGCTTTGCATAGTGATAATTTTGCTTTCGTTGAGGCCTACGACAATGAGCTCGCTCACTTAGTCGAAGCTGGATCAGACTTCTTTATTATGCCGTCTGAGTTTGAACCTTGTGGTTTGAACCAGATTTACAGTATGGCTTATGGAACGTTGCCGATTGTTCGTGGTGTCGGAGGGCTGCGAGACAGCGTTAACGACTACGATGCCGACCCAGAGAACGCGACTGGATTTGTTTTTGATCAACCAGAGCCTGCGGCTCTGCTGCACATACTACAGCGTTCTTTATTGTTGTATGCTCAGGAGCCACACGAGGTGAAGCGAGTTCAGCTTCATGCGATGGAGCAAGACTTTTGTTGGAATAAAGCTGCCGATGCATACATTGCTTTGTATCGCACTGCACTTAATTAGACGGATAGCTGATATTATACTGGGCGTCTGTGCGACGCCTTTTTTACACATTTCGTAAAAATAATATTTGAGAATTCACGTAATTTGACTTAAACCCTCCTATGTTTATGGTAATCTCCCTATCCAGATTTTACTGAGTTATCTTTGTTATTTTATGAGTGATACCTTGTTATTCCACAAAACGTTTACCCACCCAACGAGCAACGAGTGGGTGGTGTTTGTGCATGGTGCAGGTGGAAGTTCATCGATTTGGTTTAAGCAAATCAAGGCCTACAAAGAGCACTTTAACTTGTTGCTGATCGATCTGCGTGGCCATGGAAAATCTAATCAACTAATTAAAGAGCTGATTGCCAATCGTTACACCTTTCGAGCTGTGACTATGGATATATTGAAGGTTCTTGACCATCTGAAAATTCGCTCGGCCCACTTTGTGGGTATGTCTCTAGGGACGATTATCGTGCGTAACTTGGCAGAACTGGCGACAGACAGAGTCCAGTCAATGGTGCTGGGTGGAGCTGTGACGCGTTTTAACGTTCGCTCACAGATCTTGGTTAGGCTAGGTGGCATGTGTAAGCACATTGTGCCTTACATGTGGTTATACAGCTTATTTGCTTATATCGTAATGCCGCAGCGCACACAGAAGGAATCTCGCCATCTGTTTATCCGCGAAGCTAAGAAGCTGTGTCAGAAAGAGTTTAAACGCTGGTTTATCCTCACTGCTGAAGTTAATCCTTTGATGAAATACTTTAAAGATCGAGAGCTGCCTATCCCAACGCTTTATCTGATGGGAGAGAGGGACTATATGTTCATTCAACCTGTGAAAGAGATGGTTGCAGCTCATCGCAAGAGTAAGTTGCTAGAAATTGCAGATTGTGGACACGTATGTAATGTGGAGCGACCTGAAGAGTTTAATCACCATTCGATTAAGTTTATCCAACAGCAGATAACTCGTTGCTAAGGGGCATTTTGTCCACATTGCCAACAGGCACCAAATTGGGGTTCGTTACATTCGCCGCATTCCTGACAAAACCAATTTTCACCCTTACTTAAGCTATTAAATTGTTCAATCACATCTAGTGCTTGCTGTTTTTTACTCTGTTCAAGCAACCAGATATAGGGCTCGCTGCACTCACCAAAGGGAATCTCTCCCTGAAGGCTAAAAATACCTTCACCTCGAACTTCGCAATCAATGCTATGTGATTTAAGTAGCTCACAAACAATGTGAGCTTCGGTTGGTGTGGCGGCGGAATAGATCTTCATCAAGCGTTTCCGTTGGAGGTAGAAGGGGAGGTTCTAATTTTGCCCATCACCCATTTGGCTATAATTGGGAATAACCCCAACAATGCAAAAGAAGCAAGTACAGTGGGAGATACAATTCCAGCCAGGTTATCAATTTGCGCGAGCTGAGTACCTGCGTTTAAGTACACCGCAGTACCAGGTAACATTCCGAGTTGGCTGACTAGATAGAATCTAATCGTTGTAATCGGAGTTAAGCCCATCAGCAAGTTGATTAGGAAGAATGGAAACACAGGGATTAGACGTAGTGAAAATAGATAGAATGCGCCATCTTTTTCCACCCCTTGGTTAAATGCATTGAGCTTGGTTCCGAATTTATTCTGCACCCAATCACGGAGCAAGTAACGGCTGCTTAAGAATGCCAGCGTCGCACCAATTGTGCTGGCGAAAGAGACTAACAATAAGCTGGTCCAAAAGCCGAACAGCGCTGCGCCTAGCAAGGTCACTACAGCAGCTCCGGGAATCGAAAAGGCAGTAATCGCCACATAGGCGATAAAGTAACTGGCGGCAGCCAAGGTAAAGTTGCCTGCTATAAACGCGGCTAACTCAGTTTGTTGTGCTTTGGCGTTTTCCAGAGTTAAGTACTGGCCAAAGTTAACGCCGAGTAAAACAATCAATATGACGAATACAATGCCTAGGATGATTTTCTTATTCATGTCGAGCTGCTCCATTGAAAGCATGGATATATTAGTGTTACTAGACAAGACAGGGAAAGCAAGGCACAAATTTCATTGGTAATAAAAAAGTCAGCATATTTGCTGACTTTATATCGATATGACTAGCTGACTTGAGAGAGCAACTCTTGCCGACGGCTTTGAGGTATAACCGACCAATGCGTACCGTTTATTGCACCTTCCAACGCCCAAAGGAGCTCGATCGCCACATCGGTAGAGTGTGTGGACTGGATGGCTTTATATGCGTTTACAGCGCCCACTTCTTCGAGGTTTTCAACGGACTCTATGCCTGCTTTTTTCAGCATTCGTTCTGTTGCTAAACGAAGATTGGGTAAATCTTTTAATCGGTCCGGTTTCGCTTGAGATTGTGTTTTTTTCTCGGCGTTCGCTGCTTTTAGAGCTATGCCCGCTATCTCTAGTGTGCTTTTCGCATCTGCTGCCCAGTCTTCACTCAAAGCAAAGTATTTAGTGACAACAGGGAACCCTCTTTTTTTGTAAACATAGGGTTCGAGTCCTTGAGACTTGAACTGTTGAGCAAGAGTCTCATCAGCTCGTACGTGAAGCTTATCGTTTACTACAAGTGCGAACATGGTGTCGTCGGCAAAAATGCCAAAACCGCCAAACATTGAGCGAGACTTTATATAGCCTAGCTGCTCAAAGAGTCGCATTGAGTCCTTTAGTACTGGTTTATCCATGCTGTGTATTCTCGGTGTATATGTATACGCCACCAATGCAGGTCCGAGAGAGTAGCAAAATAATGCAGGTGTAATGTCAATTAGGCGTCATACGAGCGCAAAAATGCGCTATGACAGTTTGCATATTCGCCATCGGCAACCCCGCTACCAGACAATTTCTTGTGTAAGGCCGGAGGCTTTGCGTCCCATCCTTTCGGAATGGTTTGCCCTGTTCGTGGCATTTATCGAACACGTTAAGAATAAATAAAATATGCGCAGAACATCACATTAAAATGAGATAAATGTGATGCTGGTTCAATAAATAGGGTGTTTTGAGGCCTAGCTAACTTATGAAAAGCTAGCTAGGTATTTGGTGAGGGAATTACTTGTTTATGTTTCGAACTGTGCTGCGTTCAACGATTTCAGGGTGCATTTCAAACACGCGTTTTTCATGCTCTTTATCTTTGATACGTTCAAGTAAAATTTCGAATGCATTCTTGCCGACACGACGCTTTGGTTGGTGAACCGTGGTCAACGGCGGAGAAAAATACTCAGCAAGTTCGATGTTGTCGTAACCGATAACTGACATATCTTCAGGGATACGAATTCCTTTTTGCTGCAGTCGACTCATCAAACCAAGTGCCATTGTGTCGTTGAAACAGAACACAGCAGTCGGTTTTTTGTCCATTGCAACCAGTTGGTCAGCCGCTAATACCGCTGTATCACACTCGAAGTTGCCTTCGAGAATCCAATCTTCATTCACGGCTAAATCGGCTTCTGCCATAGCGCGTTTGAATCCGGCAATACGTTCGACACAAGCTGCTTTTTCAAAGTGACCGCTCAAGCAAGCAATGTCAGTATGGCCTCGTTCAATCAGATATTTCGTTGCTAAATATCCGCCTTCCTCTGAGTTGTCGATGATCTTGTCCGCTTGAGAGCTCTCTGGACCCCAGTCCATAACAACTTTAGGAATGTCTTTGTGACGGTCGAGCATTTCGCTTAGCTCTTCTGTCAGGTCAGAACACATGACTAGAATGCCATCAACTCGTTTTTCCGCTAGCATGCGAATGTAGTCACGTTGTTTCTCATAGATACCACCAGTGTTACATAGAATCAAAGTGTAACCTTGACGGTAACAGTAACTCTCGACACCATCGATAACTTCAGAAAAGAATAGGTTGGTTGACTGAGTCACTAACATACCAATAGTTCGCGTGGTATTACACTTTAGACTTCGTGCAACCGCACTTGGTGCGTAGTTCAGTTCAGTTACTGCTTCCATTACCTTTTCTTGGGTCGCTTCGGCAACAAAGCGTGTCTTGTTGATAACGTGAGACACAGTTGTTGTTGAAACACCAGCAAGGCGTGCAACGTCTTTAATAGTGGCCATAAATTCTGTCCTGTCGATGACTGCGCGAGGGTATATTCAGTTTAGAATAGGTCGGCAGAAGTATCAGAAACACAAAAACCGCTGTAATAGAGCGGTTTGTATTTAATTAGTTAATTTTTATCGTTTGCGGTCACGATTCTAGACCGCAATCTTATTAAGGGCAAACTAATTTGTCCAAATGGACCTGTGCCAGTTCACATTGTCAGACTCTATTCGCCAATGAGATAGTGGCAATCGAGTTCTAGAAAGGCAACCGTAAGCGAAGCAATCGCGGAATAGAATCCAAAATTATCGAGCTTCTGACACTTTTGTGCAAACTGAGGTGTCCAACTGAGAATATATTGACGAATAAACTTCTCTTGTTCAGCAAACGCTTCTTCTAGGTGGCGTTCCTGTTCTAATTCATTAGAACGAACAATCAGGTTGCCAAGTAGGTCGAGTTCGATAGCAATGTGATCGGTAGGCTCGTTTAGCTTCGCGTCGACGGCAACGCCATGTTGCTTCATTAGCTCTTCCATCTCTTTGGCTGGTTTGTCATTAAGCAGACCAGACTCACCGATGTACATTGACGCATAAGGAAGAGCAGAATCGCGGTCAGACTTTAAGAACAGTTCACAGAAGTCTGCAGCGAGCTCAAGCTGAGCATCTTCTCGGTCCATCAGTCGATTAAGGGCATCGATAACTCGCTCAATTGCTGGCTTGAGTTCGGCGTTTTCACCCAAACCAGAGAGGAATGAACGGATCTGTTCCGACTGATATTGCTGTAGGTTCTCTTCAGTAAGCTCATTGGCGTAAAGGCTTGAAAGCCACCAATAAATTTCGGCGCGTTTTTCGTTGAAAGCTTTAATTTCTTGCATTAGGTATCACTCCTAAAATATCTAGTTATAAGTGTAACCAATAAAAATGAATAGCGGTAATGGCTTACGTGACAATAAATGACTATTTGTGAGGCTTTATTAACAGGCTTAATGGGTTTGTCTTGAATCAATAAAAAATCATCTTTATCGGTTTTAAACCGATAAACAGTAGAAATGTTACGGATTATGAATAGAATAAATATAGAACTATTCCCAATGTAAATTAAGTGGTGTAGATGAGTTATCATGTACTAGTTGTAGAAGACGACGTAGTGACTCGTAGCAAGCTAGTTGGCTACTTTCAGAATGAAGGTTATCAAGTCAGCGAAGCGGAAAGCGGCGAGCAAATGCGTGACATGCTACAAGGTAATGCGATTGATTTGGTTATGTTAGATATTAATCTGCCTGGTGAAGATGGATTAATGTTAACGCGCGAACTTCGCAGTCAATCAGACATTGGAATTATCCTGGTAACAGGACGCACGGATAGCATTGACAAGATTGTTGGCTTAGAAATGGGTGCTGACGATTACGTTACCAAACCGTTTGAGTTAAGAGAACTGTTAGTGCGAGTTAAAAACTTGCTTTGGCGCATCTCGACTGCACGCAACGTAGGCGCAACGGAAAAGACTGCTAAGCAAGACGACAATGTGGTGCGTTTTGGTGAGTGGACGTTTGATATTCAGCGTCGTGCCTTAAGTCGGAATGGAGAGCCTGTAAAGTTAACCAAGGCTGAATATGAGCTTTTGGTAGCCTTGTCTTCATACCCAAATCAGGTCCTCAGTCGCGAGCGTATTCTCAATATGATCAGCCACCGAGTCGATGCGCCGAACGATCGTACTATCGATGTCTTGATTCGTCGAATGCGAGCCAAGATGGAGTTCGATCCGAAAAACCCGCAAATATTCGTAACTGTTCACGGCGAAGGTTATATGTTTGCTGGTGATTAATATCCAGTTAGTTGGGTAAATCAAATACAAAAATACCGAGGCTCACCTCGGTATTTTTTTGTTTATCGGTCTGCGAAGTTACACGTTGCTTTCTGAAGACTGTATCGCTTTTTCTTCGTAATCAGACGCCCAATCACGTAGCTTTTGCCAAATCTTGCCTAATGTTTCATGCCAGTAGCGCTCAGTTTGCTCTAGATAGACAGCTTTAGGCGTGTATTTCGCCCACGCTTGGGTCACGTTGCTGTGCGCTAAATAGTTGGTTGGGGCAGGGTAAGGTTTTAGCCCGGTCGCATGAAACTCGTTTAGCGCGCGCTGCATATGGCTCGCTGATGTGACCACAACAAGCTTCTTGGTGGTGACAAACGCTGCGGCCTGTCGAGCCTCTTCCCAGGTATCTTTGGCGGTCTCTAGCAAAATAATATCTGACTTAGATACCCCCAGTGCTAGAGCAACCTTCGCCATCATGCGTGCGTTACTGACTTCTGAGCCGCCAGAGTAGCCTGATAGAATGAGTTTTGAACCAGGGTAGATACGCATAACGCGTATCCCTTCGGCAAGACGCATTAATCCAGTGCGACTTAACTCAGAAGTCGGGGGGATTTTGTCATCAACCACATGGCCGCTGCCTAGTACCATTACATAGTCGATTGATTGGTCGACAGGGAAAAAGGCTGAGTATTGACGCTCAAGGGGCATCAACAAACGTGAAGATACGGGTTGGAAAGCAATAAGGAAGATGCCGATGAAAGAGAATAGAACAACAAAACATCCTGTTTTCTGTTTTCGAGTAAACATAATCAGCATTAGGCCAAACAAACCGATGATTAGCATCGCTGGAAGTGGCATAAGCAAAGAAGACACAACTTTTTTCAGCTCAAACATACTTAAATAGTCCGAAAAAACATCAATTGAATATAATTTAAGAGAAAGCCTCTTTATTCCTGCTTTTCTTATGACAGAATAGCAGCACGATTAGACATAATAACCTAAGCTGCTGTGACTGAAGACCGCAATTTCGACGATATTGCCCACAAATTTGCAAAAAATATTTACGGCTCTGACAAAGGAGAGATTCGCCAAGTCATTGTTTGGGAAGATCTTCAACAGGTCGTTAATGCTGTTGATGGCAATAATAAACGACTCAAAGTGCTGGATGCAGGCGGTGGTTTGGCACAAATGTCGCAAAAGCTTGCGAAGCTCGGACACCAAATCACGTTATGTGATCTATCTTCTGAAATGTTGTTGTTAGCAGAGCAGGATATTGCAAAAAATGATCTGCTTGAGCAGTATCGCTTCATTCATTCGCCCGTCCAATCTATCGACCAGCATATTAACTCCCCAATGGATATTGTGATGTTCCATGCGGTTATGGAGTGGTTGGCGGATCCAAAGCCCGCTTTGGATAAAGTGTTACAACAAGTTCGTCCTGGAGGCATGGCATCGATCATGTTCTATAACCATCACGGCTTGGTATATAAAAATGTGGTGTGTGGCAACATTCCCCATGTGCTTGATGGGATGCCGCATCGCAAGAGATTTAAACTACAGCCACAAAAAGGCTTAAAACCTGAAGAGGTCTATCAATGGATAGAAGACGCAGGATTTTCAATTTGTGGCAAATCTGGGATTCGTTGTTTTAGTGACTACATAGGTAATATGGAGTACATGGGCGACTACCAGTATGAAGATGTGTTGGCGCTAGAAAAACAACTGTGCAGAGAAGAGCCATACCTCTCGTTAGGTCGATACATACATGTATGGGCACAAAAGAAAGATAAGCAGGACTAATAATGAGTGAGATGACTCTAAATGCTGAACTGCCGATCGAAGAGTTGGTCGGTTGGGTAAAACAGCATGATTTCTCATTGAACCTGACAACAGAGCGATTGGCATTTTTAATCGCTATTGCGGTGCTCAGCAATGAAAGGTTTGATGAAGAATTGGGTGAGGGTGAACTGCACGATGCGTTCGCTATCGTTACTCGATTATTTGAAGAAACAGGTGATGCGTCGCCATTTCGCGCAAACAATGCGATTAACGAAATGGTCAAACAACGACTTATCAGCCGATTTACCAGTGAAGTGAATGATGGTGCGAGTATCTATCGCCTATCGCCACTTGCTATTGGGATTACAGATTACTACGTTCGTCATCGCGAATTTTCTAAGCTAAAACTCTCTATTCAGCTGTCAATGGTGGCTGACGAAATGTCGAAGGCGATTGAGTCAGCGCGTCATGGAGGCACACCGGGTCACTGGCGCAAGAACGTTTATGGTGTGCTCAAATATTCCGTGGGTGAGATTTTCGATCAAATCGATCTTAACCAACGCGTAATGGATGAGCAGCAGCAGACGGTTAAAACTCAAATTGCAGCACTGCTAAACAAAGACTGGCGTGATGCAATTAACAACTGTGAAGCTTTGCTCTCGGAAACGTCGAATACGTTAAGAGAGTTGCAAGATACCTTGCAAGCAGCAGGGGATGAATTACAGACACAGATTCTTGATATTCAAGAGCTGGTTTATGGCGATGATGAATTAGAGTTCATTGCAGAAACCCTATTTGGACTACAAATGAAGCTTGATCGCATCACCAGTTGGGGCCAGCAAGCGATTGACTTATGGATTGGCTACGACCGCCACGTTCACAAGTTTATCCGCACCGCGATTGATATGGATAAGAACCGAGCATTCAGTTCTCGTCTGCGTCAGTCAGTAAAAGATTACTTCGATATGCCTTGGTATCTAACTTATGCAGATGCCGAGCGTCTAACAGACCTTCGTGATGAAGCCTTGGTTCTTCGAGATGATGAAGTGACCGGCCAAGTACCACTAGAAGTGGAATACGAAGAGTTTCAACAGGTCAATGATGAGCTGTCAGAGCGCATTGGTGGCATGCTTAAAGTTCACAAAGAACAGGGCTCGCCGATCGACTTGGGCTTGGTGCTACGGGATTACCTAGCACAACATCCACAGACTCATCATTTTGATTTAGCACGAATCGTTATCGATCAGGCAGTACGTCTTGGTTATTCAGAATCAGACTATCAAGCCATTCAGCCAGACTGGCAAGCGATCAACGAATTTGGTGCAAAGGTACAAGCAAATGTCATCGACCGATATTAATGAATACATGCCAGATAATCTGGCAAAAGCAATTTCTAACCCTCTGTTCCCAGCGCTAGATAGTATGCTGCGAGCAGGGCGTCACATCTCAAGTGAAGATCTCGACAACCACGCACTGCTATCAGACTTCGAAGTTGAGTTGTCCTCGTTTTATCAACGTTACAACACGGAACTTGTAAAAGCGCCAGAAGGATTCTTCTACTTGCGCCCTCGCACGACGTCACTGATTGGTCGAAGCGTGCTTTCAGAACTCGACATGTTAGTGGGTAAGGTACTGTGTTTCCTATATTTAAGCCCAGAACGTTTGGCTCATGAAGGCATCTTCACTAACCAAGAGTTATACGAAGAGCTATTGGCACTGGCTGATGAAGCTAAATTAATGAAGCTGGTCACCAACCGAGCAACAGGCTCTGATTTAGATAAAGAGAAGCTGTTCGAGAAGGTTCGTACGTCACTGCGCCGTTTACGCCGTTTAGGCATGATCATCAACATCGGTGAAACGGGTAAGTTTAGTATTAGCGAATCGGTGTTCCGCTTCGGCGCCGATGTGCGCTTGGGCGATGATATGCGTGAAGCGCAGCTAAGGTTAATTCGCGATGGTGAGGCGGTCGTTCACACCAAAGAGCCTAGTCAAGGCAGCTTACTAGAACAAAAAGAGAGCGAAGAAAACGCTGAACAAGAGATGCAGGTAGAGGGTGAAGCATGATTGAACGAGGTAAATATCAATCGCTAACCATGATCAACTGGAACGGCTTCTTTGCGCGTACATTTGATATTGATGGCTTAGTCACCACGCTTTCGGGCGGTAACGGTGCAGGTAAATCCACCACTATGGCGGCGTTCATCACTGCTTTGATTCCCGACCAAACCTTGCTTCACTTCCGAAACACGACTGAAGCAGGTAGTAGCCAATCGTCTCGTGATAAAGGCTTATACGGTAAGCTTCAGGCGGGCGCATGTTACGCGGCTCTTGATGTAGTGAACTCGCGCAATCAGCGTTTACTTTTCGCGGTTAAACTTCAGCAAGTGGCTGGTCGAGATAAGAAAGTCGACATCAAGCCGTTTGTGATTCAAGGCTTACCGAGTCATGTTAAGCCGACAGACGTGCTGATCGAAAGCGTGTCCGATACTCAAGCTCGCGTGCGTCAGATTAACGAAGTAAAAGAGTCGATTGCTAGCCTTGAGGGCGTGCAGTTTAAAGCGTTCTCCTCAATCGTTGATTATCATGCGCAGATGTTTGAGTTCGGTGTTATTCCGAAGAAATTGCGCAACTCTAGTGATCGCTCTAAGTTCTACCGCTTAATTGAAGCTTCTCTGTACGGTGGTATTTCAAGTGCGATTACTCGCTCTTTGCGTGACTACCTACTTCCGCAAAATGGTGGGGTGAAGAAAGCTTTCCAGGATATGGAGTCGGCGCTGCGCGAAAACCGCATGACGTTAGAGGCGATTAAAACCACCCAAGCCGACCGTGACCTATTTAAGCATCTCATTACCGAATCGACTAACTATGTCGCGGCAGACTATATGCGTCATGCGAATGACCGTCGCAACAAGTTAGATCAAACTTTATCTCTGCGCTCTGAATTATTTAGCTCACGAGAAACTTTGCTGAAGCAAAACAACCTGCTTAACCGCGTTCAAGAAGAGTTAGAGCTACTGGTCGAGTCGGAATCCTCCTTAGAGCAAGACTACCAAGCGGCTTCTGACCACTTGCAGTTGGTGCAAAATGCACTGCGTCAGAAAGAGAAGATTGAACGTTACCAAGAAGACTTGGAAGAGCTTCAAGAACGTCTTGAAGAGCAGATGATGGTGGTCGAAGAGGCACAAGAGCGTGTCTTAATGGCGGAAGAGCAAGCAACGGTTTCTGAAGAAGAAGTTGATAGTTTAAAGAGCCAACTTGCCGATTATCAACAGGCTTTAGACGTTCAGCAAACTCGAGCGCTGCAATACCAACAAGCGGTACAAGCGTTAGAGAAAGCAAAACAACTACTCGAAGATGAGTCGCTAACGGCTGAATCGGCCCAGACTCTAGTGTCGCAGTTAAAAGAGAGTGAAGCGCAGAGCACGACTGAATTGCTAGCGACTAAACACAAGCTAGATATGTCTTCAGCAGCAGCGGAGCAGTTTGAATCAGCGTTGACACTTGTGAAAAGAATCGTTGGCCAAGTAGAGCGTAGCGACGCTTCTCAATCGGCAAAAACAGCTTTACAGCAAGGTCGTGATGCGCAGCAGTTAGTGCAAAATGAGCAGCAGTGGCGTGCTCAGCATCGTGATGTTGAACGTCGTTTGCATAAACAGCGTCAAACTCAAGAGCTGGTGGCTGAATACCAAAAGCAGCACCAGGTTGAGCTAACTGATGAAGTGACTTTCGAGCAAGAGCGTGAACGTCACGCAGCGCAAATCGAATCGCTTGAGATGTGCCAAGAAGAGGTTCGCGAGCAGCGCAGCGAGCAGCGTCGCCAAGAGCAAGACGCAGCGGCAGAGATCAAAAAGCTAGAGGCAATCGCGCCAACATGGATTGCCGCTCATGATGCACTTGAATCTTTGCGTGACCAGAGTGGTGCTGAACTTGCTGATAGCCAGTCTGTTATGAGCCAGATGCAGCTGGTGCTGGAAGAAGAGAAAACTCAATCACTAGCAAAAGATAAATTGGCCGAGCGTCGTAATCAGCTTGAAAGTGAAATTGAACGCTTGGCATCTCCGGGTGGCTCGAACGATCCGCGTTTGAAAGGGTTAGCGGATACCCTTGGTGGTGTTTTACTTGCTGAGATTTATGACGATATCACGATTGGTGATGCGCCATATTTTAGTGCTATGTATGGTCCTGCTCGCCACGCGATTGTAGTCTCTGATCTTTCAGGTATTGAAGAGAAGCTCGTTGAACTTGATGATTGTCCAGAAGACCTTTACATCATTGAAGGTGATGTTGACGCATTTGATGACAGCACGTTTGATGCAGAAGAGCTAGAAGGCGCGGTATGTGTGCGTATGAACGATCGTCAAATGCGCTACTCACGTTTGCCTGAGATCCCTCTGTTTGGCCGTGCAGCTCGTGAACAGCGTTTAGAGTTGCTGCGCAGTGAGCGTGAGGATGTGGTAGAAGAGCACGCGAAAGCCGCGTTCGATTCACAGAAGCTTCAGCGTTTGTACCAAGCATTTAATAGCTTTGTTGCTAAGCATATTCAGGTCGCGTTTGAAGCGGATCCTGAGCAGGCGTTGACGACTATCCGTGACAAACGCAATCAACTAGCTCGCACTCTTGCTGACCTTGATGCAAAAGAGCAGCAGCAGCGCAGCCAGCTTCTTGGTAGTAAGCAAGCGCTAGCCGCTTTAGATAAGATAGCACCGAATATGGCGCTGATCGAAGATGACGCCCTTGAAGCGCAGTTTGAAGAGCTAGAGCAAAACCTTGCTAAGTTAATGGAAGCTAAGGCTTTCCTTACGAATCACGCTAAGGCGCTAACAGAGCTTGAGAAGATTGCTTCTGCGCTAGATGCGGACCCAGAGCAGTTTGATGCACTTGAGGCTGAGTATCGCGCAGCAGATGAGAAACTCCAGCAACTGAAGAAGCAAATTTTTGCGTTGTCGGACCTTGTAGAGCGTCGTCACTACTTTGCTTACTCAGACTCAGTGGATTTGCTTAACCAGAGCAGCGAACTGAGTGAACAGCTGAAAGCTAAGTTGGTTCAAGCTGAACAAGCCCGTACTCGTTCTCGCGAGGAGCTTAAGCAGTCGCAAAGCCAAATTAACCAATACAATCAAGTATTGGCATCGCTTAAGAGCTCGCACCAAGCCAAGCTGGAAACGGTTCAAGAGTTTAAGCAAGAGCTTCAAGAATACGGCGTTACCGCTGATGAAGGCGCGGCAGAACGTGCTATGCGACGCCGTGATGAGCTTCAAGAGCGTCTGCATACATCGCGTTCACGTAAGAGCGAATACGAACGCACGATCACTTCTACAGAACTAGAAATGAAGGCGCTAGCCAAGCGTTTGAAGAAAGTGCAGAAAGAGTACGTTGAGCTGCGTACCTTTGTGGTCGCGGCTAAAGCGGGTTGGTGTTCAGTGCTTCGTTTAGCACGTGAAAACGATGTTGAGCGTCGCTTACATAAACGCGAACTTGCATACCTATCTGACAATGAACTGCGCTCAATGTCGGATAAATCACTGGGTGCGCTTCGTCTTGCCGTGGCAGACAATGAAGACTTGCGTGATGCACTGCGCTTGTCTGAAGACAATGCCCGTCCAGAGCGTAAAGTTCTGTTCTACATTGCAGTTTACCAGCACCTTCGTGAACGTATTCGCCAAGACATTATTCATACTGACGATCCTGTCGAAGCAATCGAAGAGATGGAAGTGGAGTTGGCGCGTCTAACCGAAGAGCTAACTCAACGTGAGAATCGACTGGCGATAAGCTCTGACTCTGTAGCGAGCATTATCAAGAAGACGATTCAACGCGAGCAGAACCGTATTCGTATGCTTAACCAAGGCTTGTCGAATATTTCGTTTGGTCAGGTTAAAGGCGTGCGCTTGAATGTGAAGATTCGTGAGAGCCATGAAGTGCTACTCAATGGCTTATCGACGCAGCAAGAGCAACATAAAGACCTGTTTGAATCACCTCGCTATACCTTCTCTGAAGCGATGGCGAAGCTATTCCAACGCGTCAATCCGCATATCGACATGGGCCAACGTTCTCCACAAGTACTGGGTGAAGAACTACTGGACTACCGTAACTACCTAGAGCTAAGTGTTGAGGTTAACCGTGGTTCAGATGGTTGGCTGCAGGCAGAGTCAGGCGCACTTTCTACCGGTGAAGCGATCGGTACTGGTCAGTCAATTCTGCTTATGGTGGTACAAAGCTGGGAAGAGGAGTCGCGTCGACTGCGTAGCAAAGACATTGTCCCTTGTCGTCTGTTGTTCTTGGATGAGGCGGCACGTCTGGATGCGAAGTCTATTTCGACCTTGTTTGAATTGTGTGACCGTTTGGATATGCAGCTTCTGATTGCGGCTCCTGAGAATATTAGCCCAGAAAAAGGCACAACTTACAAGCTAGTACGTAAAGTGTTCAAAGACCATGAACATGTACATGTGGTTGGTCTAAGAGGTTTTGGTCAGGAGGCTAAACCGAAGAGTGAGGCGCAAGAGTTAGCAGAAAGTCTGTAATTTAAAGTGGGTTAAATCAGATAGTCCCTAAGCGAAAGCTAGGGACTATTTTTTTATCTCTCGTTTTCCAGTGGAGAAGCTTTTTCCATCAGCCTTTCAAGCTCATTCAATGCTTCAAAAGACATTTTGGAGATACGTTCCAGATCCTGCTCTAGATGATCGGATGCTTTTTCATTAGTTGGGGGAGTGTCTTTACCATCCTTCATTAAAGTCACCTCTATGCTTGTGGGGAATAAGCGCTTCTAACTTAAGCGATGTGACTTGCAAATCCAAGTGACACACTCCAATGTGTGACAGTGGTGTTAAAAGGTGCAGCCATAGGTAAGACGAGTCTTATTTTTGATAGCGAGTAATAAGAAAATCATTGGATAACTATAAACTTATTTATGTGTTTGATTGCTTATTGTTGAGTCGGTATTGTTTAGGCGAGCATAATGCCCAGCGGCGAAAGGCTTGGCGAAAATTCGCACTGTCTGAGAAGCCGACGCGTTCTGCAATCTCTTCCACATTCAAGTCGGTTGAAGCAAGGTAATGCTTTGCTAGTCGAAAACGCACCTCATCTAATATCTGTTGATAACTGGTTTGTTCAAGCTTTAGGTGTCGGCGCAGAGTGCGGGAAGACATGCCGAGATCAGAGGATAGCGTTTCAATAGAGGGGTAGTTGCCAGGATTCTCAACAAAGATCTGCATCACTTGCTCTTTCAAACTCGAAGCTGCAGTTACTTTCGCTAACATCTCATCACAAGACTTAAGGCACATTTGCAGTGTCATTGGGTTTGCAGAAGGGAGCGGATCATTGAGTCGATTACCGTCGAACTCCCACTCTAAAAATGGGCTATTGAACTCGATACGACACTGAAACATATTAGCGTAGGTGTCACCGTGGGCTGGTTTCGGATAAGGAAACTTTATTAAATGCGAAGGGAAAGGGGATTGCATGACCTCTTCACACAAGTTTTGAATGGCGGCAAACCAATATTCACAACAGAAGGGAAGAAGGGTATCAAGCTCGACTAGTTGTTCTGCTCGGAAGAATCCCCGTTCGTTTTCAACCCACATTTTTTTCCTCAGCACTGGTCCAGCAAGGCGCAGATACTTGAATCCTAGTAACAGAGCGTCGAGTAGAGTGTTGCTGCTGAATGCTGCGTAACCCAGTACACCAAAGTCACTAAAACGAGCCTGCTGCCCCACTTTTAGGCCTAAATCGGGCTCGTCGGATAAGCGTAGCGCATTGCTGAAGACAACTAGCTTTTGCGCAAGGGTGATGTGAGTTTCGGGAGAGTAGAGTTGAGTGGTGGAAAGGCCACTACCTTCAAGTAGCGCCTCAGCCGGAACTCGATTGTTGAGATAACGGGTTAGCAGTTGTACGTCTAAAATGCCGCTTGCCAGTACATCTGGTTCATAAACCGCGCTATATTCCACTTACTTAGTTCCTTTTTTGGGTTAGGTCATTGTTGTATAGCTTGAGTAGAGTCAGTTCGTCCAGTAAATATGTCCGAATTTCACCGTTTTCTGTCTTTTTGTCACCTAGGCATGGTGTTAACGAAATGTTGTAATGAATGCTCAGCGTAAAAGAGGTCATTACAATGAACATGATTGCAGACCATTTGGTAGAACAAGCCGAGCTTAACTCAATACAAGATGGTAACGAGCTAACTCAATGGTTCACTGAGTTGAAATCAGCGTACCAAATTGAAACACAACCTAGTTTGGCAGTTAGGAAGCTGCGACTTAAAGCGCTTAAAAAACAGCTTTCTCGCTATCAAGATGCGCTTGCCGATGCAATGAGTGATGACTTTGGTGGACGTAGTCATACTGAATCTATTATGGCCGATATCCTTGCGCCGATTTTGGATATTAATCATGTCTTGAGTCACCTTGGCCGTTGGATGAAGCCAAGTCGTCGCCCAACCGAGTGGTTATTCAAAGGTAATAAGCTTGAAGTAAGGTACCAGCCCAAAGGGGTGGTGGGTATTATCTGTCCGTGGAATTTTCCTCTTTACCTTTCTATAGGACCTCTAACCACAGCATTGGCAGCGGGCAACCGTTGCATGATAAAGATGCCACCAAATTGCCCGCAAACCACTAAGGTGTTAACTGAGATGCTAACGGAAGTGTTCCCTACGGATCTGGTTCGTGTGGTGCATGGAAGTCATCCTCAAGCAATGGAGATATCTCATCTTCCGTTTGATCATCTAGTGTTTACTGGCTCTCCAAGTAGCGGCAAAGCGATTATGGCCAATGCAGCTAAAAACCTTACCCCGGTTACTCTAGAGCTGGGCGGCAAGTCGCCGGTGATTGTGTTCGATGACTATGACATAGAGCGAGCTGCGCAACGGATCTCTCATGGCAAAGGGTTTAACTCAGGTCAGATCTGTATTGCTCCGGACTACGCGTTTGTTCCGCAAGAAAAAGTGGGTGCATTCGTTGCGGCTGTGGCTTCCGCACATCAGAAAATGTACGGCCAGATTGAAGGAAATCATGACTATACCGCTCTCGTTGATGACGCCCAGCACCAGCGCTTTCATCAGTTGCTTGACGATGCTAAGCAGAAAGGCGCCACGATTACTCAGTGTTTAAGTGAGGGAGAAGGGCGCAAAACACCACTCTACGTCGCAACCAACTTAACGCCTGAAATGCGAGTTTGCCAAGAAGAGATCTTTGGCCCACTACTGCCCGTGCATGGTTACCAGAGTCTCGAGCAAGTAATTGATTATATTACCGCAAGGCCAAGACCGCTCGCTTGTTATCTGTTTAGCCACAACAAAGAGCAGCGTGAAGAGGTGTTGGCTCGAACTCATAGTGGCGGCGTAACGATTAACGATTGGGGCTGGCATGTACTGAACCATTCGGTACCGTTTGGCGGTGTTGGTAACTCGGGAATCGGCAATTACCACGGTGAAGAGGGCTTCCGTGAGTTAAGCCATGCTCGCAGCGTGCTGCAAATGCGCGGCTGGTTCCCAATTCAACTTTTTGTACCGCCCTACAAAAATCCTATTCAAAAGTTAGCGGTGCGTTGGTTTGTGGGTAAGCCGGACCCAAGCCTAAAAAAGTAAAATTTTGGTTTCATTGCTCGACTGGAGATAGCTATGGACAGTTATGATTTCATTATCGTAGGTGGCGGTTCGGCGGGGTGCGTATTGGCGTCTCGCTTAACCGAAGATCCTAACATAACTGTATGTTTATTAGAGGCTGGTGGTACAGACAGCAGCCCTTGTATTCATACCCCAGCGGGAATGGTCGCTATGATGCCGACTAAATACAATAACTGGGCGTTTAAAACGGTTCCTCAACCAGGGCTCAATGGTCGGAAAGGGTATCAACCAAGAGGCAAAACCTTAGGTGGATCAAGCTCGATCAACGCGATGATGTACGCTCGTGGGCACAAGTATGATTACGACTTGTGGGCGAGCTTAGGCAATTCAGGTTGGAGCTATGACGACTGTTTACCTTACTTTAAAAAAGCCGAGCACAATGAAGTTCACCAAAATGACTATCATGGACAAGGCGGACCGCTGAACGTTGCTAACCTTCGCTCACCAAGTGAGATGCTAGAGAGATATTTGGCAGCGTGTGAGGCTATTGGTATACCAAGAAACAGCGACATTAATGGTGCCGAGCAGTTCGGCGCTATGGCAACTCAAGTAACTCAGCTTAACGGTGAAAGATGCAGTGCTGCTAAAGCTTACCTTACTCCCCACTTATCCCGTCCCAATCTCACTGTAGTTACTCAAGCGACCACTCATAAGGTTCTATTTCGTGACAAGCGCGCGATTGGCGTTGAGTATGGCTTTGGTAACCAGCGAGTCCAGATTAGGTGCAAAAAAGAGGTCATTCTTTCCGCTGGCGCATTTGGTTCACCACAAATTTTGCTGTTATCTGGCGTAGGACCAAAGCAAGAACTTGAATTGCATGGGATTTATCAAGTTCAACAGCTCGAGGGCGTTGGTGAAAATCTCCAAGATCATATTGACTTGATTCACTCCTATAAGTGCTCGGAAAAGCGTTCAACCTTTGGCGTGTCGCTGCAAATGGCGGCTGAGTTAACTAAGGCACTACCTGAATGGAAAAAGCACCGTACTGGAAAACTCACCAGTAATTACGCAGAGGGTATTGGCTTCTTTTACTCTGACCAACATAGTTTGGTACCGGATTTAGAGTTTGTTTTTGTCGTGGCGGTTGTCGATGATCATGCACGAAAAATTCATCTTAGTCATGGCTTTAGCTCCCATGTGACTCTGCTCCGGCCAAAGAGCCGTGGAACGGTGAAGTTAAATAGTGTTGACCCTTATGATTCACCCAAAATCGATCCTGCCTTTTTTAGTCATTCGGATGATATGCAAGTGATGATTAAGGCATGGAAAAAACAACATCTAATGCTAGAAAGTGAGCCATTTGATGATGTGAGGGGGGAGAGCTTTTATCCAATTGACCAGAAAGACGAACAAGCGATTGAGCAAGATATTCGCAATCGTGCCGATACCCAGTATCATCCAGTTGGCACATGTAAAATGGGTACGGCAGACGATCCTTTTGCGGTGGTTGACCACAACTTAGAGGTTTATGGGTTAGAAGGATTGCGTGTAGTTGATGCTTCAATAATGCCGACTTTGATTGGTGGCAATACTAACGCTCCCACCATTATGATCGCAGAGAAGATTTCGGATGTGATTAAACGTAAGTATCAGCTATGTCAGCCACAACCATCCGTGACTAACGCATAAAAAATGCCCGCATAAAGCGGGCATGATGATGATTATCTGTAATGATTAGCCAACAAGTTCTTTAGCAAAAATACCAAACTGCCTAGCCGAGTACGCAACGCGCTCTGCAGGTTTGGGGTATTCAGCACCTTGGCCTAAGTTTTCTATGTGATGCAACCTAGGCAGCAGTCCGGCACCGTTAGCTATTTGAATCGCCAAACCTGGTCGAGCGTTAAGCTCAAGCACCATTGGTCCTTCTTCTTTATCAAGCACCATATCTGTACCCATATAACCAAGGCCAGTCATTTCCCAAGCACTTGACGCTAACACCAACAAGCGCTCCCAGTGAGGTACTTGCAGGGTGGCTAGCTCTTTACCAGTATCAGGATGGTGAGTGATCGGTTGGTCAAACTGAACGGCACGAACTGCGCGGCCTGTCGCGATATCGATCCCTACACCGACAGCACCTTGGTGGAGGTTAGCTTTACCATCTGATGCCGCAGTAGAACAACGCATCATTGCCATCACAGGGTAACCTTTAAACACGATAATACGTACATCTGGTACGCCTTCGTAGCTAAAGCCGTCAAAGCAGTCATCGAACTTAATTAGGTTTTCGACCACAGCGACATCGTTTTTGCCACCAAGTGAGAACAAACCTGCCAGTGCGTTACTGATGTGGCGTTCTACGTCTTCTTGGTTAATGGTGGCTCCAGAAGGTTTTGTGTAAACACCATTCTCATGCGATGTAATAACCAAAATGCCTTTACCACCACTGCCCTGCGCTGGCTTAATGACAAAACCCGGCCAGTCTTTGACCATCTTGTGAATGGTTTTAACTTCTGCTTGGTTACTGATCACACCAATAAGCTCAGGTGTGGTTGCCCCATGTTGCTGGGCAATGATCTTGGTTTTGAGTTTATCGTCCACCAGCGGGTATTTTGAGCGGTCGTTATAGCGCCCAATGTAACTATGGTTACGCTGGTTCATGCCCATAATACCTTTGTGGCGAAGTTTACTCGCAGAGGTAAATTGCGAAGCAAAACGTGCAAACATGCTTAGTCCTCCGCAAGTGGTTTAAAGCGTCGAAGCTCTGTTAGACGGTAACCTGTGTACGTACCCAGTAAAAGAATGGCGCCCATAACGATTAACTGCAGACCAATAAAGTTAAAGGTCAGGTGCTGAATGTATGAATTAGTCATTGCTAAGTAAACCAGTACTGCCGTGAGTAGCGAGCCACCACCTTGTAGTATGACCTCTTTCGCCCCCTCTTCTTCCCACAGAATCGACATGCGTTCTACGGTCCAAGACAAGATAATCATAGGGAAGAAGGTAATTGATAGGCCTTCTGTCAGACCGATCTTAAACGCGACGACTGTGAACACCGAGATAATCATGATTACTGTGATAATAACGGCGGATATCCGCGCAACCAATAGTAAGTTGAGTTTGGAGAGGTAACTTCGAATTACCAAGCCGGTACCAACTATTAGCAAGAAACCAACGATACCCGTGACAAGTTGTGTCTGGACAAAGGCAACTGCGATCAGTACTGGCATAAAAGTGCCTGATGTTTTCAGACCTATAATGACTCTTAAGAACACAACAATAAGTGCACCGATAGGAATCAACATAATGGTTTTAAACATAGCCTGCTCTTCAAGAGGGAGGCTATGGATTGAGAAATTGAGCAGGCCGTCAGCTTCAACCTTGTTCTGAGTTGCTATAGATGGTGTAACATCTTTGGCGATCATCGAGAAATGAACTTGGCTGTTTTGACCGCCAATTAGGTCAAGTAGTGAAACGTTTGATTCATCCCAAACTAGGATGTTTTCTTTAATCACTTGGTTCGCGCTACTTGGGTTAAATAGCATCCAGTTTTGACCATCCCATACTTGGTTCATGTGTTGAATGGTTTGACGACGACGACCATCTTCTAGCTCGATAACACCAACCACTTTGCTCTGAACCTGAGCGTAGGCAAGAATTTTATCGACTGCATCAACTTGCGACATACGGTTCAGAATCAGCGAAGCGTTTTGGCTGTCGGAGTCGTTGAGCGATTTAATGAGCTCGCGAGTAAAAGTAATGTCGTCAGCAGATCGTTCGTTAGCGCGTTCAATTAGTGCTACTACAGCGGCTTCAACGGGGCCGTCAAAGGTAGGGGGTGTAATTTCATTGTTCGGAGTAATGGGTTCTACTTTTGCTTGAGGATCAACCAGGAACTGAGTTTTGTAGTAGATCGTTTGAGGACCAGATGCATTGCGAACGGACCACTCGGCTCTTCTGCCCGATTCTGTTTGAAGATATGAGACTCCGTAGCCGGAAGAAGATGACGACTCGTTAATCAGAGTAAAGCCGGTTTGGGTGTGAGGCGCGGCTAGTGAAGCTTTGACAGGTTTATTTTGACCGGTGAACTCGATACGGGCTTCAATGTCCCAAACTTGTCGAGTTTCACCTGGTGTCCAGGGAACGCCGTAACTTTGGTGACGAATAACACTAAGAGCAATACCAGCAGCAATGATTAACGCAACTGATATGTAAAATGGGATTTTGGACGTCATAAGCCTACGTTACCTTATTGTTTTTGACGAACTTCCGTATGTAAATACTGCTTACTTACATCAACTAATGCGATGTCACGGATAAATTCACGACCTAAGAGTACAGGATGACTCATTTGAGAGCGATCCGCCAAAGTAAATTGCGCTTTTTCATGGATTTTTCCGAGTTTAACCCACAATTCAACGACAGCTCTACGTTCTACTTTTTCATTGGTTGATTGGCGGATTTTTACGAAGCGTACAATTGGTGCTTCGATCCAGTTCGTATCGTTGAGCTCTTGATCGCCGTTTGATAGGTGGAAGCGAACCCAGTTCTTTCCATTGCGTTCAAACTGTTCGATATCGACCGCATTGAGTGATGAGGTGGCAGCGCCTGTATCAACACGAGCATCAAAAGATTGTTTGATAGCATCAATTCTGACCTTTTCTACTTCACCTAACACAATTGTATGTGTTGGCGTTGGTTTAGATTTCGTCTCAACCACTGAAGGACTCTTGTCTACCGTGTCTTTTGGTTCATAAGCTCGAAGTTGAACGATCTGCTTCTCTAGCTCATGCACCTGTTCTTCAAGGCTTTCGATATAATCTGATTGGTTACTTAACTGCAGAGATAGGTTTGTATTCTGGTTGGTTAGATTTGTTTCTGAAGCTTGAATTGCAGCTAATGTTTCTTGGTGGTATTGCTCACTGTTTGTCAGCGTACAACCAGACAGCAGCATAAGCGCTACAACCGGGGTAAATCTTGTCAACATTTATAAACCTGAAAGTTATTAAGACGATAGATAGACTGGGAGTTTAACGTATAGTTTTTGCCACGAACAAGCCACATGCTGCGCTTGTTCGTGAAAAAGTGATCTTAAGAACTATATACATTAAAAATATAAGGATGCTAGGCATCCTTGATATTGTATTGGGGATTGAGATAGAGGGGAATGGTTTCTCAAACAAGTTGAGTTAACTCTTTGTCAATTCTCTAATATTCCTAAACCTAAGGCCCTATGGTTTTGTTGCAACGAGAACCGCGCGACGCGGCGCTGGGTGTCCTTCAACGGTCTTGCTTGGGTTGCTAGGGTCTAGGTAGTCGGGTAGCGAGTTGTGCGTCATCCACTCTGTAGTACGTTGTTCCCCCGTTGTTGTTACGTTTTCATCTACGATACGTACATTGGCAAAGCCAACTTGCTCCAGCCAAACTTTCAGCGCTTTGGCTGACGGGAAGAAGTAGACGTTGCGCATTTGAGCGTAGCGGTCAACGGGAACCAGTACTGAGGTCTCATCACCTTCAATGACCAGAGTTTCAAGTACCAACTCACCGCCAGAAACCAGTTGGTCTTTAAGTTGAATTAGGTGATCAAGCGGCGAACGACGGTGATAGAGCACGCCCATGCTGAACACGGTATCAAATGCTTCGAGTTTAGGTAGTTGCTCAATGCCTAGTGGCAGTAGATGTGCGCGCTGGTTGTTACCTAGCAGTTTACGAACCGCTTCGAACTGAATCAGAAACAGGTGCGACGGGTCAATACCGACACATAAACGAGCACCTTCACCAAGCATGCGCCACATGTGGTAACCGTTGCCACAGCCCACATCCAATACGCTGCGATCTTTTAGCGGTGAGATATGAGGTAGCACGCGGTCCCATTTCCAGTCGCTGCGCCATTCGGTGTCAATATGAATACCGTGCAGGTGGTACGGGCCTTTGCGCCATGGGTGGAAAGTGCGCAGCAAGCTCTCTAGCTTTTTTAGCTCTCCGGTATGGAAAGGGGTATCGTTAGCTATCGTCACAGAACTTTTCAGATCAACCTGATCAGGGGAGCCTTCAGGGATTTTATTCAGCGCTTTAAGCCAGCGACCGAAATCACCATGTTCAGCATTTTGCCAGTCGGTTAACTGTTGAGGCAGTACATTTAGCCAAGGCTGAAGACGAGTGTCTGAGGCAATTAACTGATAAAAGTTGGCAAAGTTAAACATAGTTTTTCACTGATAATAAATTAATAATTTGACACGGGAGCAAGGTCAATAAACGCTTTTCTCGCTTCTCGCTTCTCGCTTCTCGCTTCTCGCTTCTCGCTTCTCGCTTCTCGCTTCTCGCTTCTCGCTTCTCGCTATTTTATCGCGAACATAGATCCAAAGTTAAAGCACTGGAACCATACATCAAAGCTGCTAAAACCGATCTTGGCAAAGCGCTCTTTGTGTTCTTTCTTCGAATCTGGGCGCATGACGTTTTCGATCGCACTGCGCTTTTGACTGATTTCGAGCTCGCTGTAGCCGTTGGCACGTTTGAAATCATGGTGCAGGTCGATTAGAAGCTCGTTAGATGTTTGGTCTTCAAATACAAACTTCTCAGACAGAATCAAAATGCCGCCCGGGCGCAATCCAGCATAGATTTTTTCTAATAGTGTGTAGCGATCTTCAGGCGAAAGAAACTGCAAAGTGAAGTTAAGCACCACGACAGAAGCGTTTTCAATTTCGATATTGCGAATGTCTGCTTCAACAACATCAACCGGAGTATCGCTGCGGTATGCATTGACGTGCAATTTGCAACGCTCAACCATGGCAGAGGAGTTATCCACCGCGATGATTTGGCAACCTTCTTGGTTAATGTGGCGACGCATAGAGAGCGTTGCCGCTCCAAGAGAGCAGCCTAAGTCATAGATGTTCGAGTACGGTTTTACGAAGCGTTCCGCTAACATACCGATAGCTGAGATAATGTTGCTATAACCCGGTACCGAGCGCTGAATCATGTCAGGAAACACTTCAGCCACGCGCTCATCAAAGGTGAAATCCCCAATTTTATCGATTGGAGCCGAAAAAATAGTATCTGGATTGCTGTTAGGGTTCATAACTCGATTCTCTTAGCCCGGAATTACGCCTATTTCCGGTCATCAGCCATTAAAAAGGCGCGTATTTTATGTGAATTTTACCCTTCTGTCATGTTTTGCCGTCAATCGCGTCAAAACATCTGTATCTGAGCGTTTCCATCGTGGGCCGGAAATGGGTTCAAGTCAGGTAGAACTGCCTTTAGTTGCAGTTGTTTGTATAGGTTAGCCGCTAACTCAGGCGCGATGATGTTATCTGCAGTATGAATCATCACATAAGGTTGTTTACCTTGCTCGATCCACAGTGGAAGTTTACTCAGCCAAGGGGTGAAAAAGTCGTAGTTTTGTTCTTCTGCCGAGTGGCCAATAAAGCGAATCATTGGATGGTTAGCGGTGGCAATGGCGTGAACGGGCACTCGCGGTTTCTTTTGCTGCGCATCAATAATCGCTTCGTTGTCAGGTTTGGCGGCAAATACTGGGCGGCTGTCCATAATGATGCGATCGTAGCCTTGCTCAATGAGCCAAGCATTGAGCGCTTTCTCGGCGTCGCCTTTAGCAAAGAAATCGGGATGGCGAACCTCAATACCGATAGGGTAGTGGGGTGGGAATAGCGCACAAAATTGCTTTAAACGGTCTAAATGTTCTGGGCCAAACGCGGCAGGCAGCTGAATGGTCCATTGACCTATTCGGTCGTGGAGTGGCTGCATTATCGACATAAAGCTTTTCAGCTCTGCCTGACAACCGCGCAACATCTGTTGGTGAGTGATGGTTTGTGGCAACTTAAAGGTAAAGCGGAAGTCATCGTGGGTAGCGGCGCGCCAGTTATTGACAGTGACGCTGTTGGGTGTGGCGTAAAAAGTGGTATTACCTTCAACGGTGTGGAACACGCTAGCGTATTTTTCTAGTCTTTCGCCGGGCTTGGTGCCACTGCCATAGAAGCTTTTTTGCCAGTTTTTGTGCGACCACATGGTCAGGCCGAGTCTGATAGGTAAACCGTTCATATTCGCCGTGACATTCTCTTGTTTTAATTGATTGAATGAGAGTTTTGCCGAACTCCCCATATTAGGGCTATAATCAGCGCCAATTTTTACATATTGCTGCGGTTTTACGCCTTTACTGGTTCAAAAAGCATCAATAGATAGTAAATCGCAATAAATTGTACGTTAGGTGGTCGATCTCGGCCCACTTTCAGCGTATAAATGGAACTTTGCTCTATGGGTAAACTTAACACCGATAGAGAGTAATCAACAAATTTTAAGAGATTGGGAAATTCATTATGCGTACCCATTACTGTGGTCACCTGAACAAGTCCCTTGCAGGACAAACTGTAGAACTTTGCGGCTGGGTTAACCGTCGCCGTGATTTAGGCGGTCTTATTTTCATCGATATGCGAGATCGTGAAGGCGTTGTTCAGGTAGTTGTCGATCCAGATATGGCAGATGCGTACGCAGTGGCTAACACGCTACGTAATGAATTCTGTATCAAGCTAACGGGTGAAGTTCGTGTTCGTCCAGATAGCCAAGTAAACAAAGACATGGCAACGGGTGAAGTTGAGATCATTGCTAAAGGCCTTGAAATCATCAACCGTGCAGACGTGCTGCCACTAGACTTCAATCAGAACAACTCAGAAGAGCAGCGTCTTAAGTACCGTTACCTAGATCTACGTCGTCCTGAGATGAGCGATCGCATCAAGCTACGTGCAAAAGCTTCAAGCTTTGTGCGTCGTTTCCTAGATGACAACGGCTTCCTAGACATCGAAACACCAGTACTAACGAAAGCGACGCCAGAAGGTGCGCGTGACTACCTAGTACCAAGCCGTGTTCACAAAGGTAGCTTCTACGCACTTCCTCAGTCTCCACAGCTATTTAAACAGCTGCTGATGATGTCTGGTTTTGATCGTTACTACCAAATCGTTAAGTGTTTCCGTGATGAAGACTTGCGTGCTGACCGTCAGCCAGAGTTCACTCAGATCGATATCGAAACGTCATTCATGACGGCCGACCAAGTTCGTGCAACGACAGAGAAAATGGTTCGCAACATGTGGCAAGAGCTACTAAACGTTGACCTAGGTGAGTTCCCAGTCATGCCATTTAGCGAAGCGATTCGTCGTTTCGGCTCTGACAAGCCAGATCTACGCAACCCATTAGAGCTTGTGGACGTTGCTGACCTAGTGAAAGACGTTGAGTTCAAAGTCTTCTCTGGCCCTGCAAATGATGACAAAGGTCGCGTTGCAGTCATCCGCGTACCAGGTGGTGCTAAACTAACTCGTAAGCAGATCGATGGTTACGGTGAGTTCGTTGGTATCTACGGTGCGAAAGGTCTAGCATGGATGAAGGTTAACGACCGCGCTGCAGGCATGGAAGGTATTCAGTCTCCAGTGGCTAAGTTCCTAAACGAAGAAGTGATTAACGGCATTCTTGAGCGCACTGGTGCAGAGACTGGCGATATCATCTTATTCGGTGCAGACAAAGCAAACACAGTTGCAGAAGCAATGGGCGCGCTACGTCTGAAGCTAGGTACAGACCTTGAGCTAACAGACAACGAAGCATGGACTCCACTATGGGTTGTTGACTTCCCAATGTTTGAAGAAGATGACGAAGGCAACCTACACGCTATGCACCACCCATTCACATCGCCTCTAGGTGTGACTGCAGAGGAGCTAAAAGCGAACCCAGCGGCTGCAAACTCAAACGCATACGACATGGTAATTAACGGCTACGAAGTGGGTGGTGGTTCTGTACGTATCCACAACGCTGAAATGCAATCAGCAGTATTCGATATTCTAGGTATCGAAGCTGACGAGCAACAAGCGAAGTTTGGCTTCCTATTAGACGCACTTAAGTTCGGTACGCCTCCACACGCAGGTCTAGCATTCGGTCTTGACCGTCTGGTAATGTTGCTATGTGGTACAGAGAACATCCGTGATGTTATCGCATTCCCGAAAACAACGAACGCAAGCTGTCTACTAACAGACGCACCAAGCCTAGCTAACCCAGCGGCACTTGAAGAGCTAGAGATTGCGGTTAAAGCTGCAGAGAAGAAAGAACAAGAGTAAATACTCTTCATACTTGAAGTTGCAGCGTTGTTAACCGCGTAAGTTCACCCTAATTACATAGAGCACCTATGCGCATAGGGATGAACTTACTTGCTGCCTAGCTGAAACTCCAACTATTTTGAGTATTTGATTTCTCTGAATAGCAAAAGCCGCTTCAATGAATTGAAGCGGCTTTTTTACGTTTATAGATTGTCTATAGGGCGCTAATGGTCACTTCTTTGGTTAAGAAGTTAAATTGCACTTGGAACGCACCATCGCTATCTGGCGTGAAGCTGATGTTGCCTGAGTTGTTAGCAAATGGCAGAGAGTCTGCGCCAGCGATAACCGCATCAGCACCATGCTCGCACTGACCCCAACCACCACAAGTAAACTTGAACTCATAAGAAGAGCTTGCAGCTAGCGTAGCGGTTGTGAAAGTAACTTGGCCGCTTGTCTCTGCACTCATCTTACGGTTAGCCGTATGATCCCAACCGCCAGATAGTGAGCCAGGGATGAACCACTCTTTATCCACATAGCTTTCGACCAACTGTGTATCAATGATTACAGGTGAATCTGCATTTGTCGCGTCAAGCTTGAACTGGTACATGCCCAGCCCTTGGAAGTTTGATGCACAATCGCCACCGCCGCAGCTGAACTGCTCATCCCATGACCCCATGGTGAACTTGTAACCTGTGTCGCTATCTAGGCCAAGAGTCACACCGTAGATGCCTTCGCCTAGGTAAGGAACCTCAATTGCCGCTGGGTTCCATACTGCGAGAGGGAAGCCACCCGCAATGTAGACTTTGCGCGTGCCAAATGGAGGTAGGTCACCGAGTTTTTCTGATACAGGCAAGCCTAGGCCACGTTCGCCACCGCGCGCTTGCTCAAACACTGCCACAGACCAAGCCGGAACTTCAAAGGCTTGGTTAGTTGCATTGAAGTAAGCACCGTTAGACATGTTGCCCGCATTATGCGTAGCGCTGAGTTCGAAGTTGCTTAACTCAATACGGTTGCCATTATGATCATTGAAGTAACCAAGCGATTGATGATCTGGCGTTGCGTTGAGCACGATAACCAAGGCATCTAGGTTCGGATCAATGTCTGAGCTCTGGGTGATGCCGTTGTCCACGGTCATGACGATCAAGCCCGGAGTTTGCGCACTACCCGTATTGCGGAAATCAACGCGATTGATGATCTCCTCGCCACTAGGCAGGGTAAACAACTCGCTTGATTGACGGAGGCGCAGTAGCTCTTTGTAGTTGGCAAGCATAGCGTCAATGTCAGATGGAGTAGGCTGCGAGTTTACGTCCGCAACTGCACGTTCAATTTGGTCGTAGTTGGCGATGTCTTTTTCCGCCGCAGGTAAGCCTTTGTTCCAGTTGTTGTCTGAACGGGTAAAGTCGACCAGGTTGTACCAATCACCAAAGTCGTACGAGTCGCGCTGCATCGATTTAGAGCGAAGCAGTTCACCACCCATATGGTTGAATGGCATTGCTTGACCTAACAGTACGCTTGCGGCACCAATGGTCTGCATTCTCACTCTTACGTCTGTGCTAGCAGATTCAGCAACCTTGTACATATTGATATCCCAAAACGTCTGGTTGTCGTGTTTCGACACATAGTTTTGGATTTCCCACGGCTGATCGGCATAACCTGCTGCTTGGCCGTTGTAGTCAAGATCTTGACCGAGCAAGGTTTGGTTGGTCGAGTCGACCATCTTGAAGGTCTTCAAATTGCCTGCCATACCTAAACGAATCAGATCCGCTTGGTGTAGTGCACGTGCAAGCTCGGTTTTTGCTTCTTCACCACTGTAATTGGTGAGCTCATTTGGCAGAACAGCAGCACCGGTTGCGAAGCCTTGCATGCGGCGAGTATCATCACCAGATTCGAATGGGCTACCACCTCGAGCAGCATCACGCAATCGGTCAGAGAACGAACCGATACCTGTACCTCCTAAGTGTTTCTGAGTGGCTTGAACAAAGCGCTTGTCATCAGCGACTTCACCGAAGTTCCAACCTTCGCCGTAGAAGTAAACCTCAGGATTGATTTCACGCGCAGCAGCTAATGTCTGCTCTATCTGGCTAAGTGGGTGGTGGCCCATCAGATCCCAACGGAAAGCATCAATTTTGTAGTCGCGAACCCAGGTTTGAATCGAATCGTCGATGAGTTTGGCGAACATAGCATGCTCTGGTGCGGTGTTTTCACAACAGGTCGAGGTTTCAACCACACCTGTATCAGGCACTAGGCGGTGGTAGTAAAGCGGCACGACTTTATCGAGTACAGACTTATCACTCTGATAACCTGAAGCATTGGTATGGTTGTAGACCACATCAACGACCACGTTCATACCGATGTCTTGTTTCACCGCTTGAACCATTTCACGGAACTCGACGATACGCTGTGTACCTTCCGCATTTGTTGCGTAAGAACCTTCCGGCACTGTGTAGTGAAATGGGTCATAACCCCAGTTGTAGCCGTCGACGCTACGCACGTACTGAGTTAGGTCTTGTACCAGTGGTGTTGCTTTGTTGTCTGAGTTTAAGACCTCAGCATAGACGTCAGCAATGGTTAGCCCACTATCACAGTAACCACTGAAGTTAGCATCACTGTTTACTGCTGACACTAGGTTACATAGCTTGCTAAACGGTTCATCGATGTTGGCAACCTGATCAGGATCTTCGTTGATGGTTGCAATATCGAACACTGGCATTAGGTGCAAGTGAGTCATACCGGCTTGTTGCAGCTCTTTGAGGTGATTGACTGGCGCAGTACCACTCTCAGTAAACGCTAGGTATTTACCTTTATTGTCGGTAGAGGCGTCATGAGCAGAGAAATCACGCACATGGGATTCGTAGATCGTTACTTTTGCTAAGTCACCGTTGGCTTCATTTTGCGAATGAGGCGCTTGGAGTGAATCCCAACCCGATGGTTTTAAATCGTTTGAATTAAGGTTGATGGCTTGACTGTGAGTTGAGTTGGTTGCCAAGCTCACTGAGTATGGGTCGGTCACTTCGTATTCTGCGGTCACTTGATCGCGCGGTTGGAAAACCTTCATCGCATAGCGGTAGTACTTACCGTCTACCGCGCGAATGCGTTTCTTAACGCTCCAACTCCCTGAGTAGATATCTTCAGTCATTGGGTAGCGATTTAGCTCAACCTTGTTTTCGTCATAAACAACTAGGTCGACGTCTTGAGCCGTTGGTGCCCAAAGGCGGAAGGTCACTCGGCTGTCATCATAAACGGCACCAAATTCAAGCTCAGTGGCCTCTTGGGCAAACATAGCGTCTAGTGCGCCTGCATATTGCACACCAGTAACCGAGCGAAGTGTTGCAGGCTCTTCGAGTCCATTACTGTCAGAAGCGACGGCGACTAAACTGGTCTTAACTAAACCATATAGAGCAGCGGGTACTTCAAATGCTGGGTAGTCTGCTAGGTGAGGGTAACGCGTTTGTTGCTCATCGTTTAGCGAGGTTGGCGTCAGTTTAATCGAAAGTGCACTCACCACACCTTGGTCAGAAACTTGATAGTCCCCTTTTTCTGAGAACATGATCTGAACTTGGTCGGCACCTTGAGCGCCTTTCCAAACGAGAGTTCGTTCGTCTAGTAAGATTGCTCCGACAGTATCCACGTTGAAGCCTAGATCAAGATTCTCGTATACAAAGGCTCGGCTTGCGTATGCGGTGCTGTCTCCAGGAACGTAGGTGACTGAAGGCTGAGTATCAATAGCAGAAATATCGACGGTTAAATCAGAGCCAATGATTTTATCTTTATTACCATTGCGCACAATCGCATTGAAACACTGGCTCGGGTGATCGGTAACCGATACATACCAAATAGGACCATATTGATCCGCCGCATCAGGCGTGACTGAGGTGTCATCCCAGCCGTTGTTGAATCCAGCAGGATCGCCAGCTGCACAAGGTGTACCGTTGTTCCATAGGTGAAGGTTGTAGTTGGCGTAACCATTTAAGCCTTGTCCCGCCTCTTGGTAGTCACCCATTGGGTCATACAGTTGGATGGCAAAGTGACCGGCTGGTGGCGCTGCAAGTTCACCCGGCGCATCAATTTGAGGCAGCTTAACATCGGTGCCTTTCTGATCGAGGCCAAGCGATGTGAGTAGGGTTGCGCGGCGGTTCTCGTTTACCACTTCCCCTTGCTCTGTAATGCCTTGGTACTGAGCTTGAGGATCAAGCGTTACTGAAACTACGTCAGAACCTTTGTGGCTGACAGTACATGAACCAGAGGCTTTGCGCGATTTAAGCAACCAGTATGGGCCATACTCATCGGTACCGTCGGCGCGGAATTTCTTGTTGCCACACTTTAATACCCAGTCGCGGTTGCTAGCGCCGTGCGGGTGGAAAAAAGCGTTCTCTTCAGGCGCTACGATGTAACTGATTAGGCGTTGTTTCTCGGCAACCTCTGGCTCTTTTGGCATTTCACACCAAGCAGGAATGTTGATCTGATCGGTTGATTGTTGAGGTGTTGTACAGTCGGTTTCTTGCTGACAAGCCAAGAGCAGCGGCACGGTAAGTACCGGTAGCATGGCTTTACTCAGTGTCGACAATTTCAATTGTTGTTTCACGTTTCACGTCCATTGTTATAGTAGGCTTTGCGATCTTAGAGGGAATGACAGCTAACAATGTGTGAGCGATTTAGGCTAAGTTATTTCTTGGTGCGAAAATTACGCTTTCGGGACTCGTGGTCACAATTTAAGCAGTATTATGGGGTGAAATGCGTGATATGGGATCAGTTGTTTAAGCAAAATCACTAGAGGGGTAGTAGAGAGAGAGGAGGATAAAACCTCGGTCTCATCCCTAACGTTATGTGATGTGTATGCCTAAAATGAGTGGCTTATTTCGCTTTAGAAAATAGCTAACATTGTGATAATTAAACTAAAGTACTAGATTTGAACCTCTTTCCACTCTCCTGAAGAAAGGTCATCAAGAGTAAACCCACCCATCGAGTAACGAATCAATCTTAGTGTTGGGTATCCGATGTGAGCGGTCATTCGTCTTACTTGTCGGTTACGTCCTTCAATGATGGTAATCGCTAGCCAAGTGGTTGGAATATTGGCTCTGAATCGAACGGGTGGGGTGCGTTCCCACACATCAGGTTGTTCGATAACCTCAATGGTTGCGGGAAGCGTCATGCCATCTTTAAGCTCGACCCCTTTACGAAGTTTGTCTAGATCTGCTTGTGAAGGCGCACCATCGACTTGCACCCAGTAGGTTTTTGGCGACTTAGATTTAGGCTGAGTAAGCTTGGCTTGCAATATACCGTCATTAGTTAACACCATAAGCCCTTCACTATCGCGGTCGAGTCGGCCTGCCGCATAAACATCTTTTATTGGGATAAAGTCAGCAAGTGTTTTTCTTCCTTCACCATCGGTAAACTGGCTTAGGGTGTCGAAAGGCTTGTTGAATAGGATCACTTTGCGATCTTCAGGCGCAATTTTGGGTTTATTACTGGCTGTATTTTTTCTATTGCGAGAGGAGTGCCCGCTGTATCCTTTAGTCGTAGAAGGACGTTTAAAACTGCTTTTTCCCTTTCTAGGAGCTGAGGATTTAGCGTCACGTTTTGGACGTGGGGGCATGTTAACTACCTTGCAAAAATGTAAACGAAGTGTACCTAAAACTATTAACGAGATGCAGAATGAGATATCATTTGCGCGCCCGAAAACAGGTTCGGAGCACAGAATAATAGACTATTCTTTGAATTTTGTTTAATTATATCTATTCATAACGAGTTGCTCTCAAGGATGTCGCTTATTAAGCGACCAAAACAAAAAGAGACGAAAAAATCGCGACAAGTGAGGGGATTAATCATAACTTGTTAGCGGACACACACATAGGATCACGGTTAAGGTGATCCGGTTAGAACAATAGGGAAATTTCATGCCTACAGAAAAACCTACCATTATATATACAATTACTGACGAAGCACCTGCGCTAGCGACATACTCTCTACTACCGATTATTCAATCATTTACTGCTTCTTCAGGCATCAACGTCGACACTCGTGATATCTCTCTCGCTGGGCGTATTATTGCTAACTTCCCAGAGTATCTAACAGACGAGCAACGCATTGGTGATGCCCTAGCTGAGCTAGGTGAACTGGCTAAAACGCCAGAAGCTAACATCATAAAACTGCCAAACATCTCAGCTTCAATTCCGCAACTGCAAGCGGCAATTAAAGAGCTGCAAGCGAAAGGTTACAAGCTACCAAACTACCCTGAAGAACCAAGCAACGCTGAAGAAGCAGCGGTTAAAGCAACTTACGACAAAATTAAAGGTAGTGCGGTAAACCCAGTTTTACGTGAAGGTAACTCAGACCGTCGCGCGCCACTTTCTGTAAAGAACTACGCGAAGAAAAACCCACACTCAATGGGAGCTTGGTCAGCCGATTCTAAATCTCACGTGTCGAGCATGTCAGACAATGACTTTTTCGGCAGTGAGAAATCACATACGGTAGACGGTGCCACTGAAGTTAAGATTGAGTTTGTTGCTGCAGATGGCGCAGTGAAAGAACTCAAGCCAGCATTCCCGCTGCAAGACAAAGAGATCATCGACTGCTCAGTGATGAACAAGAAAGCGCTTGTAGAGTTTTTCGAGGCGCAAATCGCTGAAGCTAAACAGCAAGACGTTCTGCTTTCTCTGCATATGAAAGCAACTATGATGAAAGTCTCTGACCCAGTGATCTTTGGTCACGCGGTTAAGGTTTACTACAAAGATGTATTTGCTAAGTATGGCGACGTATTTGAACAGCTAGGTGTTGACGTTAACAACGGTATTGGTGACGTTTACGCTAAGATTCAATCTCTGCCAGTTGCGCAAAAAGAAGAGATCGAAGCAGCACTACAAGCGGTATACGAAACTCGGCCGCCACTAGCGATGGTTGATTCAGACCGTGGTATTACTAACCTACACGTACCAAGTGACATCATTGTTGATGCTTCTATGCCAGCGATGTTGCGCTCTTCTGGTCAAATGTGGGGACCAGATGGTAAGCAAAAAGATACTAAGGCGCTGATCCCAGATCGTAGCTATGCAGGTATTTACCAAGCGGTAATCGACTTCTGTAAAGAGAATGGTGCATTCGATCCAACCACGATGGGCAGCGTACCTAACGTTGGTCTAATGGCTCAAAAAGCAGAAGAGTACGGTTCACACGACAAGACATTTATTCTTGATGCTGCAGGTACAGTGCGCGTCGTTGATGCGTCTGGTACGGTTCTGCTTGAGCAATCTGTCGAGGAAGGCGATATCTTCCGCATGTGTCAGGTTAAAGACGCGCCAATCCAAGATTGGGTTAAGCTTGCGGTAACACGCGCTCGCGCTACCGGAGTACCAGCAGTCTTCTGGCTAGATGAAAACCGCGCTCACGATGCTCAGCTTATCAAGAAAGTAAACGCATACTTACCTGAGCACGATACCTCTGGCCTAGAGATCAAGATCCTTGCTCCACTAGAAGCGTGTCAGTTCTCTCTAGAGCGTATTAAAGAAGGTCTAGATACAATTTCAGTAACGGGTAACGTACTGCGTGACTACCTAACCGACTTGTTCCCAATTCTAGAGTTAGGTACTTCGGCTAAGATGTTGTCTATCGTGCCACTAATGAATGGCGGCGGTCTATTCGAAACGGGTGCTGGTGGCTCTGCTCCTAAGCACGTACAACAGGTTGAAAAAGAGAACCACCTTCGCTGGGATTCTCTGGGCGAGTTCCTAGCCTTGGCTGCATCACTAGAGCACCTAAGTACAGTTACAGGTAATGCGAAAGCGCAAGTTCTGGCTGATGCTCTAGATAAAGCAACAGGTGATTTCCTGGATAACAATAAATCGCCTTCACGCCGTGTGGGTGAGCTGGATAACCGAGGCAGTCACTACTACCTAGCGACTTACTGGGCACAAGCGCTCGCAACGCAAACGGCAGATGCAGAACTTGCAGCCGAGTTTGCGCCAATTGCTGAAGCACTTGCGTCAAATGAAGATAAGATCGTTGCAGAGCTTAATGATGCTCAAGGTGTCGCAGGTGACCTGGGTGGTTATTATGCACCTGAGTTTGACAAAGCGTCTCAATTGATGCGCCCAAGTGCAACACTTAATGGCGTCATTAATGGCTAATTAGCCGCCATAAACAACAAAACCCGCCAACTGGCGGGTTTTCGTTTTATTATACTGTTTGCGTTTAAATTGTTTTAGCAGCGGTTATTTTGCAGGTTGAGTTTCTACCGGAACAACAGCACTGGCATGGTAGCCTTTTGGCCCTTCTTCCACTTCATAATTCACTTGCTGGCCTGCTTTCAGAGTACGATAACCATCCATTTGAATTGTTGAGTAGTGCGCAAACACATCCCCATCTTCTCCCTCTGGACAAATGAAACCAAATCCTTTGGCGTTGTTAAACCATTTTACTGTACCTGTAGCCATGCTATACATCCCTCATGCATTTTGTTACTGATTTTGATTGGTGTTTACATTGATTCCTTGTAAACAAGAAGTGAATTTTCATTCAGCCGCTGCCAAAATTTTAGTCACTATTTGACCAATGTAGCCAATGAGGGATTACAGTCAATAGTAAAAAGGTATTACAGTCTACATATTTGCAAAGAAATCACTTTTGAGATTTACATTTTTGTAACTTATAAAATGCTCATTTCGTTTAAATTATTTGTGCAGTGAATGGTTTTTGGTGTCTTTTTGATCAATTAGATATCAAGCCTCTATTGAGTTTGAACTTTTATTTGCAGCGACTCAATTGCTGCATTAGTCTCTAAGTAAGGCCAAACTTTTTTGCAAAGATTTAGCCTTCTAGTCGGTCTGTCTTTTCAATGAATAAATCATCAAGAAATACACACCGACCTGAAATAGTAAGAACTAAATTCAAAACTTTCGCTCAACTAAGTGGTAAAATTAACTGAGATAAAATAGCGACAATGATGAGTCATGAGCAAACATTTTGAATGGGTCACACCCGGTTCCGATCTACTGGAGTTAGAAAAAACAGAAGTTAAGCCGCCATCTATGTATAACGTCGTGCTAAACAACGACGATTACACTCCGATGGACTTTGTAATTGAAATCCTGGAACGTTTTTTTTCTATGGATATCGACAAAGCAACCCAAGTGATGCTCAAGGTGCATTATGAAGGCAAGGCAATTTGTGGCACGTATACTGCAGAAGTTGCTGAGACTAAAGTAGCGCAAGTTACTATGTATTCGAAAGAGAATGAGCATCCTTTGCTTTGTACAATGGAGCAAGCATAACGTTTGCTCGAGCAACCTGAGTTGTTCTTAAAGGAGGTACTTATGCTGAATAAAGAGTTGGAGTCGAGTCTTAACGGCGCATTCACCCGCGCGAGAGACAAACGACATGAGTTTATGACCGTCGAGCACCTCCTGTTAGCATTGCTAGAAAATGATGCAGCACGTGAGGCCCTGCAAGCGTGTCAGGCCGATATCGACGCGCTTCGAGGCGAGCTCGATATCTTTATTGACCAAACCACCCCCCTTATCCCTGAAAATGACGAGACTCGCGAAACGCAACCCACTTTGAGTTTTCAACGCGTTTTGCAACGAGCTGTGTTCCATGTTCAGTCATCTGGTCGTAGTGAAGTCACTGGTGCGAATGTTTTAGTCGCTATTTTTAGTGAGCAAGAATCCCATGCCGCTTATCTTCTTAAGAAGAATGATATTAGCCGCCTAGATATTGTTAACTTTATCTCTCATGGCATTAGTAAAGCGTCGAGTGCGGGGGATGAGCCTTCTTCATCTGACTCATTCGGTAGTGAAAATATCGAAGATACGGGTTCTGAAGAGCGTCTAGAGAGCTTTGCTACCAACCTTAATCAACTGGCGAAACAAGGCCAGATTGATCCTCTGATTGGTCGCGATAAAGAACTAGAGCGCACGATTCAAGTCTTGTGTCGTCGTCGCAAAAACAACCCTCTACTTGTCGGTGAAGCCGGTGTAGGTAAAACGGCGATTGCTGAAGGTCTCGCTTGGCGTATTGTTGAAGGCCAAGTGCCTGACATTATTGCTGATAGCGTTATTTACTCGCTCGATATTGGCTCTCTACTTGCGGGTACTAAGTACCGTGGTGATTTCGAAAAACGCTTTAAAGCGATTTTGAAACAGCTAGAGAAAGAAGACGATGCCATTCTGTTTATTGACGAGATCCACACTATTATTGGTGCGGGAGCAGCGTCAGGTGGCCAAGTTGATGCGGCCAACCTAATTAAGCCACTATTAAGCAGCGGTAAGTTACGCTGTATCGGTTCGACAACCTACCAAGAGTACAGCAACATCTTTGAAAAAGAGCGGGCTTTGTCGCGCCGTTTCCAGAAGATCGATGTTATTGAACCCTCTTTGGATGACACCACTAAGATCTTGATTGGTCTGAAACCAAAATACGAAGCTCACCATGAGGTGCGTTACACCAATAAAGCGCTTCGTGCGGCGGTTGAGCTTTCTGCTAAGTACATTAATGAACGTCACCTGCCAGACAAGGCGATTGATGTGATTGATGAAGCAGGTGCACGTAGCCGTCTAGCCCCGGCGAGTCGTCGTAAGAAAACCGTTAACGTTGCCGATATTGAGGCGATGGTTGCTAAGATGGCACGCATTCCTGAAAAATCAGTCTCTTCTTCTGACAAAGAGATTTTGCAGAAGCTCGATGAGAAGATGAAGATGCTGGTGTTCGGTCAAGACGATGCGATTGATGTATTGAGTGAAGCGATCAAGCTTACTCGGGCTGGCCTTGGTGCGGATAACAAACCTGTAGGTTCCTTCCTGTTTGCTGGCCCTACTGGGGTAGGTAAAACCGAGGTGACGGTTCAGTTGTCGAAATTGTTGGGCATTGAGCTACTGCGCTTTGATATGTCTGAGTATGGCGAACGCCACTCTGTGAGCCGTTTAATCGGTGCGCCTCCTGGTTATGTAGGTTACGATCAAGGCGGCTTGCTGACTGACGCTGTGATTAAGCATCCGCACTCTGTTGTTCTTCTTGACGAGATCGAGAAAGCGCATCCAGATATCTTCAACTTGCTTCTGCAGGTCATGGATAACGGTACGTTGACTGATAACAATGGTCGAAAAGCTGACTTCCGCAACGTGATTTTGGTGATGACGACCAATGCGGGCGTGCAAATGACAGAGAAAAAATCGATCGGTTTGATCCAACAAGATCACAGCCATGATGCGATGTCGGAAATTAAGAAGGTGTTCACACCTGAATTCCGTAACCGTCTCGACAATATCATCTGGTTCAATAGCCTAGATGAGCATGTTATCCACCAAGTGGTTGATAAGTTTATTGTCGAACTTCAGGCCCAGCTTGACGTTCGTGGCGTGTCACTAGAAATATCTGAAGATGCTCGCCACTGGCTTGCGCTGAAAGGGTACGATAAAGCCATGGGCGCACGACCAATGGGCCGAGTTATTCAAGAGCAGCTTAAAAAACCGCTTGCGAATGAACTATTGTTCGGTTGCTTAGTCGATGGAGGTACGGTGAAAGTTGATCTCAAAGGCGACGAGCTTAAATTCAAATACTTGAGCGAAAAAGAAGCGGCAGTTCATTAAACTCATCAACCAGAGGCCTACTTGTTAGGCCTCTTTTCTATCTGCTGTACTAGCTTGAGCTTTTGCCTATTTCGCAAATATCGCTTTAAGCGCCAAGTAGGAGTCTTCTACGGTCTGTGGAATGCTCTGCTCAGTCTGAAACCCGAGCGCAGGGTAGGTTTTAATTCGTTCGAAGTCTCCAAGCATTGCCAATATCGTGGTTTCTAGTTCAATCTCTTCATTAAAGTAATCGCAAAACTCATACTTGGGTGAGGTCACGCACACACGCTCATAGGATGCAGGCCATTGTTTGGTAAATGTAGCGTAGGTTCGTCTTTCCATATAAGGTTTTTGCACCAGAATAAACGAACGATAGTCCTCACCTAGCTGCTGCAGTAACTCATAAGTGAATAAAACGTTCTCACCAGTATTGGTCGCTTTATCTTCAACAATCATGCTTTCAGCAGGAACGCCCATGTCTCGAGCGATCGAGGCAAAGGTATCGGCTTCAGTCGAAGAAAAAATACCATCGGTAAGGCGCCCATACCCTCCAGAAAATATCAGCTTGCTCGCTAAGCCTTGCAAAAAAAGCTCTGCCGCATACTCGGCAACTCGTACATCATTGCTACCGAGCACGAAAATACAATCCGATTTCTCCAATGATTGGTTCATGTGCATGTATGACCAAAGTTTTTCTATATGCTGGTACAACTTAATCTGGCTCATAGTTCTCTCATTAGCTGCTATACGAGCTCTAGTGTGTGTTGATAGTGAAAGCGATAGCCGAGGTCGACCAATTTATCGGCGAGAATGCGCTTGTCTGCTTGGTGGCTTATTGGCGGCAACGGCTGGTTGGAACTAACGCTATCTAGCGCGGCCTGATAGAAACGCGCTTTGCTGACGGTATTTGGCGTCGTCGCGTTGACAACGGATGAAACGTCGCTCAGCGCCATAAAAGAAACAGCACCAATCGCGTCTTGAAGATGAATCATATTGGCTGGCGCTTGGTCGCTGACTTGTTTTAGTTTGGTTGCAAACCGAGAAGGGTGACGCTCAGGGCCAACCAAGCCACTGCAACGCACGATAGCAAATTTAAGCCCTGAGCTAATTAAGGCTTCTTCCGCTTGTAGCATGGTTTTGGCATTGTCACTGAATGCGCTTTCGCCATGAACTAAGGACAGTGTCGCATCTTCTTCCACCATCTCTTTTGCTAAGCTAGGGTAAACCGTTGTGGAACTCACCATGACAACTCGGGTGACTTGATGCTGCTTAGCGGCTTGAATTAAGGTTTGCCATTGGCCAATGTATTGCTCTCCTTTTCCCTTGCGAAAGCCTGGAGGAAAGCAGCCGATGACTATGTCAGAGGGGTGTTGAGTGAGGTGAAAGCCAAGTTCATCGTCTTGAGTATTTAGATCGCATTTAAAACTATCGATTCCACTTTGTTGAAGTTCATTCACTCCTTCAAGCGTTGTTTTACTCACAAACACCTTATGGCCGATTGAGGTCAGATATTGGCCCAGAGGCTTTCCTAGCCAACCACCGCCAACAATTGAAATCCTCTTCATTACGCTGCTCCTTGAGATTCGATTGTGGTGACCAACACATACCCTTCATGATATGCCGCCGCCAATTGCAAACTCTATTGAATGCTTGATGGTACATTATTATTGACCTGGTTTTGCAAAAAATGACGTTTAGGTGCGATATCAGTTATTTGTTGTAACACAATTAGCATAGGGTGTTGCTAGATAGTCAGGCTATAGCGCCTATTATTAAAGATAACAGTAAATACTGGATTCCTATATAAAGGACTATAGATGAAGTTATTGTTGATGATAGTTTTGCTCGTTTGTACGGTTTCGGTTAAAGCAAATCAGCAAGTGTATATGACTTCACTCGAGTGGCCTCCTTATTCAGGTGAGGATTTGGAACAGAAGGGGGTCTCCGTCGCTGTAGCCAAAGCGGCGTTCTTAGCTATGGGCTACGAACTCGTTGTAGATTTCAAACCTTGGGTGCGTTCTGTCGCGCTCGCGAGTAAAACTGATCGCTACGCGGGTTATTTCCCTGAATACTATTTTGATACTGATGAATTCGTGTTTTCTGATTCTATCGGCACTGGCCCGTTAGGTTTAGTGGAGAATCGCAAATCTCCCATTTCATGGCGTGAGGTAGATGATCTGCGCGAGTATCGAATTGGTGTGGTTCAAGGCTATGTCAACACAGTTGAGTTCGATGCACTGGTCGCTCAAGGCTTAATTAGTGTTGAGGCTTCTGCCAACGATATACGCAACATCTATAAGGTGGCTAAAGGTCGGTTGGACGCAGCGGTAATAGATTCGAATGTGTTGGACTATTTAATCAGTATTGACCAAAGGGCAGAAATGCTCGCTGGGCGAGTGAGAATGAACGAACGGTTGTTAGAGACCAAGCAGATTTATCTCGCTTTTAAGAACACGCCAGAAGGGCACAACTGGCGTGAGATATTCAATCAAGGTTTGGAGAAAATCGATATATCACTGGTACTAGAGAGCTACCGGCAATATTTAACAGCGTCTCCAGTGGCGCAGCCTTGATTTGCTTTAGTTTGAAAGAACTCTAAGCACTTTATCGGCGTGCTCCGCCACTTCAATACCTTCATCAGTCAGATAGCCGCCATCAGGTAAAGTACACAGCCCTTTTTCGTAAAGGCGCTGAACTGCTGCTTGCATCTCTTCAGTGGCATCGTGATGGACTTTAATACCCGTTGCAGAACTGCTGATATCAAACTGGAGCAAAAGGTTTAGTTCAGACATATGTTCAGGCGTAAATTTCATATTTGAATCCTTTTTGAAAGTACAACTTCAACTTAATCACCCAGGCTACCAACAGCAACGATTCGAGTTAAGAAGTGTTATCCACGCCTTACTTTCTATTGCTTAATATAAACGACTGGTTAGAAGATGTTCATAAATCGTCTGTCTAGTGAACGAACGGATATTAAAGCAGTAGATAAGTTAACGTCGCTAACTTTCAGTTTGTTAATGTCTAATTTGAATAATAATGGCATTTGTTATTCTAACTGACTCTAAAACGTCGCCATAATCAAAATTGTACGCTGTGGTTGTTTTAAGGTATTGATTTTAAATTAATATGCATTGGTTTTCTTGGGCTTATTTTTATGGTTTATTGCTCAAGTTTGGCTGGTTATGTCAGAGTTTTGTTTTAATTAACGCTGTTTGCGTTCTAGGAGTTAATTAACGCTTGAAGTTCTATTGAAATCGAGTAATTATCCGGCACTTCAAATTCATATCTAGCTAGTATCACCCATGATGAACTTAAACCACCAGTTTGATTCTTTACTTCCTCCACAAATGGCAGAGCGCGCAGCGGAAATCGGCGTAGGCAAAGCAACCAAAGATCCTGCTAAGTCATTTTTAATGGCGATATCGGCGGGGATTCACATCGGTATTGCGTTTGTCTTTTATACGATTGTGACTACAGGCGCGGGAGACCTGCCTTGGGGAGTTACTCGTCTACTGGGTGGCTTAGCGTTTAGTTTGGGTTTAATTTTAGTGGTTGTGACTGGCGGAGAGCTGTTTACTAGTTCGGTATTAACACTAGTCGCCAGAGCGAGCGGAAAAATTACTTGGCGAACACTGTTTAAACACTGGGCAGTTGTTTATGCGGGAAACTTAGTTGGCGCACTTCTGCTAGTCGTATGTATGCTGATGACCAAACAGTATATGTTTGACCACGGCCAAGTTGGTTTGAATGCGATGGCGATTTCTCAGCACAAGCTTCACCACAGTTTTTACTCAGCGGTGGCGCTGGGTGTTATGTGTAATGTTTTGGTTTGCATTGCGGTGTGGATGACCTTCAGCGGTCGCACGTTAACTGACAAAATTGCCGTGATGATTTTGCCCGTCGCTATGTTTGTTTCAGCAGGCTTTGAACACTGTATCGCCAACATGTTCCAAGTACCAATGGCCATTGGTATCAAAACATTTGCGCCTGCTGAGTTTTGGCAGATGACGGGGGCGAATGTTGCTGATTATGCTGATCTCAATATGCTCGACTTCGTTCTGCATAACCTGATTCCAGTCACTCTTGGCAATATCATTGGTGGCGGCGTGTTTGTAGGCATGTGGTATTGGTTAATTTACTTACGTGATTAATCGCAATCTATCTGTTTTTTAAGGCTCATTTCGGTGGGCCTTTTTTATCTCCAGTGCTCAGCGAAAGCACTCATATCTTGAATTTGTTCTATTTCATTCGGCTCAACGATAAGCCAATTTTCCATCGCGTCTAGATTAATCTCTAAGCTTTCGACTTCATGCAGGTGTTGGTCAGTGAACATAGCTTGCTCCTTAAGCTTGATGATTTAAACCAACCGGGCTAAGTATCTGATGACCTATTTATCCCGACTGGTACTAAACCTAAGAGCTGGGGATGACAGCTTTATTACACATAGTGAATTAAATTATAGGCAACTGAATGAAAAGCTATTTTTTATTTTTGATGGCGTTGGCTTTGTCTCGATGGGGTTGTTTATTAAGTATCACCACGGTTATCCACAGAATCTGTGGATAAGATCATACGCCGAATTTTTCCAGTTAAATGATCAGCTTGTTTGGTTGAGGCTAACCAGTACTCGCCCTTGTTTATTGATGCTCCTGCTTATTGCTAGCCGTAGTGATAATGTAATGGAAACCGACATCATGACGAAAATCGCGACCATAATCAGAATTTGATATTTAATTGCCACGATAGGGCTAGCACCGCCTAAGATTTGACCAGTCATCATTCCGGGTAGTGTCACTAGGCCGCTTGTTGTCATAGTGGCTAGTGTTGGCGCTAACGATCGCCTAATTGCATCTTGAATAAAGGGGAGTGTGGCATAGCTTGGAGAAGCTCCTAGGGCTATTGCTGCTTCATACTCGCTTTTTCGCTCTTCGATAGCGGTGAAGACGTTTTGCAGAGCAACAATGTTACCGCTCATCGAATTTCCAAGCAGCATTCCTGCTAGTGGGATCAGGTATTGGGCACTGTACAAAGGCTGGGGCCGAACAACCAACACTGCAATCACTGCCAGAAGGGGAAAGAGTGAAGCAGCAAGAGCGAATGTCACAGGCAACAGCAAAACCTTCTTTGGTAGCTTGGCTTTACTGACAATGGCGCTTGCTCCGATTAAGAGCATCAATGCCATCCAGACAATGTTGATTATCAAACTATTGTATTCAAAAAGAAACTCTAGATAGAAACCAACTAACAGCAACTGCAAAGTCATACGTATTACACTGGTTAATGTCTCTCGTCCTATGCCTAATTGATAGTAACGGTTCAGTAGTAGAGGTATCGCTAGCAGGGTAAAAAATAGCCCCAAGGTTAACCACGAAATATCGACTGCACTACTCATAAATTTCCTCCCTCCACGAAGATATTGTACGCGAGTTGATACCTCTCTACCTAAATATTAGTGGCGATAAAACAAAGGTTTTTTATCGTTTTTTGAAACAATTAATTTACAAACTCACCATAAGAGTCAGGCGAAAGTGGTGTTTCGACAACTGATTTCATGGCCTGAATGTTATGCATTTTGGGGTTTTGTGAATACTTTGTTTCCGTTCATAATTGTTCATATTTGATGGCATTTAATCATATAAAAACACGATCAAACACAACTCTGGATGAGCTCAAAAAAGTACGGAATAACTAGTCTGGAAAAGGGTTATTTCATTGAACCCTACAAAGAGTATGGTCTAACATTTCCTATTAGAGATTGATAAAAAATTGGCTCAACGATAAGGGCCTACCAACTAACACTAGATACACAATAGGCAAATGTATGAGTGATGTTAACAAAATCGAGAGTGGCGAAAAGCGCTCTCTGGAGTGGAAGTCTTTCCTCTTCATCGCGGTTGTTCTCTTTCCCGTCTTAAGTGTGGCGTTTGTGGGTGGCTACGGCTTCCTAATTTGGATGTTGCAAGTTTTTGTTATGGGACCTCCAGGCGTGCATGGCTAAGCCATCGAGCTCGTTTCCACACTTTTTAAGAGATTTTAAGAGAGCAAACCATGAAATCATTAATCATTAAACTGTGGCGTACCATGACGCGCCCAGCTGTTCATATCAGCCTAGGTGTGCTGACTATGGGCGGCTTTATCGCTGGTGTTATTTTTTGGGGCGGTTTCAACACAGCCCTAGAAGTGACGAACACGGAAGAGTTCTGTGTCAGTTGCCATACCATGCGTGACAACGTATACGTAGAGCTACAAGATACGGTTCACTGGAAAAACAACTCTGGTGTACGCGCAACCTGTCCTGACTGTCACGTTCCTCATAACTGGACTGATAAGATCGCTCGTAAGATGCAAGCTTCGAAAGAGGTATTTGCCCAAGTCTTTGGTGATCTTGATACTCCAGAAAAATTCGAAGCTCGTCGTCTTGAGTTAGCTCGCCACGAGTGGGATCGTTTTTCAGCGAACGGTTCTTTAGAATGTAAAAACTGCCATAACTATGACTCAATGGATTTCGATCAAATGTCTCCCACCGCTCGTATTCAAATGGCGTCAGCGGCTGAGCGTGATCAAAGCTGTGTAGATTGTCACAAGGGTATTGCTCACCACCTTCCACAAGACATGGAAGCGGCAAGTGGCATCGTCGGTGACCTCGAGCAAGTCGCTAATAGCACTAATTATGCTAATGGCAGTGAAGTTATCTCTATTCGTCACCTACCAATGTACACCGATGAAACGGCACAGACGGAAGCCGGTCTACTTAGCCCAGCAAGTAAAGTGGCTATCGTGGGCGAAAAAGGCGACATGATTGAAGTTCAAATTAATGGGTGGCGTAAAGCAAAAGGCTTTGGTCGCGTGCTTCAAGAAGACTTTGGTATGAACATTTCTACTGCGATTTTAACTCGTGACGTATCGACGAGTGACATTATTGCTGTCGGCGACAAAAAAGAAGATGAGCTAACGGGTCTGCCTTGGGAAGAAGTGTCAGTGAATCTATGGATGAAGAAAGAGTCTATGGTATCTGACTTCGATCCAATCTGGAAAGCAGCGGGTGAAGCTTATCAAACTAACTGTTCGACATGTCATACTCAGCCAGACGTTGCGCACTTCAGTGCTAACGGCTGGGTGGGTATGTTAGATGGCATGATCGCATTTGTTAACTTCGATACCGATACCGAAGCGCTAGTACTTAAGTATCTACAGAAGCACTCTTCAGATTTCTCTGAAGGCCACCACTAATCGACGTCAATTGGAGTATTAACATGGCTATTTCACGTAGAAGCTTTCTAAAGGGTGTGGCGACAACGAGTGCTGCATCTGTTATTGGTCCAAGTTTATTGGCGTCTGTTTCGGTAAAAGCGGCTGAAACGGAAGGTACTTGGAAGGTCTCCGGTTCTCACTGGGGCGCATTCCGCGCTCGAGTGTGGGGCGGTAAAGTACAAGAAATCAAACCGCTCGAGGTCGATAAGTACCCAACAGACATGCTGAACGGTATTAAGGGTATTATCTACAGCCCATCTCGCGTTCGTTATCCGATGGTTCGACTCGATTGGCTGAAGAAACATAAGTACTCAGCCGATACACGCGGCAACAATCGTTTCGTTCGTGTGACATGGGATGAAGCACTTGATCTTTTCTATCGCGAATTAGAGCGAGTACAGAAAGATTACGGCCCTTGGGCATTGCATACGGGACAAACGGGTTGGCGACAGACTGGTCAGTTTCATAGCTGTACTAACCATATGGCTCGAGCAGTCGGGTTACATGGTTACTCGGTTAAGAAAGTGGGAGACTACTCCACAGGTGCAGGTCAAACCATACTACCTTATGTTCTTGGCTCGACGGAAGTTTATGCACAAGGCACGTCATGGGAACTGATCCTTGAGAACAGTGACAACATCGTTCTTTGGGGTAATGATCCCGTGAAGAACCTTCAAGTCGGCTGGAACTGTGAGACTCACGAGTCGTTTGCTTACCTTGAGCAATTAAAAGAGAAGGTTGCTAACAAAGAGATCAACGTTATTTCTGTTGACCCAGTTCGCAACAAAACGGCTCGTTACTTAGGTAATGAACTGCGTTACATCAATCCTCAGACAGATTTACCGTTTATGTTGGGTGTTGCGCACACGCTATACACTGAAGGTCTGTACGATAAGAAATTCATCGATACTTACTGCTTGGGTTTCGATACCTTCATGAAATATGTGATGGGTGAAACTAAAGACAAAGTTGAGAAAACACCAGAGTGGGCTGCTGAAATTTGTGGCGCAAGTGCCGATGAGATTCGCGATTTTGCTCGAATGCTGGTTAATGGTCGCACGCAAATTCTGGTTGGTTGGAGTGTTCAGCGTCAACAACACGGTGAACAGCCTTACTGGATGGCTGCAGTAATTGCAGCCATGGTTGGTCAAATTGGTTTGCCTGGTGGCGGTATCTCTTATGGCCACCATTATTCTGGTATTGGCGTGTCTTCCACAGGTTTTGCAGCACCGGGGTCATTTCCGCTCAATATTGACCAAGGGCAATCACCTAAGCACACCAATCAAGACTTCAATGGCTATAGCCGCGTTATTCCAGTTGCTCGTTGGGTCGATTCACTGCTTGAACCGGGTAAGAAAATCAACGCAAACGGCTCGGTAGTGACTTTGCCAGATATCAAGATGATGGTGTTTAGTGGTAACAACCCGTGGCACCACCACCAAGACCGCAACAAGATGAAGAAGGCCTTTAAAGCGCTTCAAACTGTTGTTTCTATAGACTTTGCTTGGACGGCGACCTGTCGCTTCTCAGACATCGTGCTGCCAGCATGTACTCAGTTCGAACGTAATGATATTGATGGTTACGGTTCATACTCTGGCCGTGGTTTAGTTGCAATGCACAAGCTAGTCGACCCTCTGTTCCAGTCTAAGACTGACTTTGACATCATGACTGAACTAACGGCTCGCTGGGGCCGTGATAAAGACTACACTCGTGGTATGTCTGAAATGGAGTGGGTGAAATCACTTTACGATAATTGTAAAGCGGCTAACGCCGGTAAGTTTGATATGCCAGAGTTCGAAGAGTTCTGGGAGAAAGGCTTCTTAGACTTCGGTAAAGGCAAGCCTTGGACACGTCACGCGGCATTCCGTGAAGACCCAGAAATCAACGCACTAGGTACGCCTTCTGGCTTCATCGAAATCACTAGCCGTACTATCGGCAACATGGGTTACGAACATTGCCAAGAGCACCCGATGTGGTTTGAAAAATCAGAGCGTTCACACGGTGGGCCAGGCTCAGAAAAACACCCATTCTGGCTGCAATCTTGTCACCCAGATAAGCGTTTGCATTCTCAAATGTGTGAGTCTGAAGAGTTCCGAGCAACGTACGCTGTGCAAGGTCGTGAGCCGATCTATATCAACCCTCAAGATGCAAAAGCGAAAGGCATTAAAGATGGTGATTTAGTGCGTGTATTCAATGACCGTGGCCAGCTTCTGGCCGGTGCTGTTCTGATGGATGCGTACGCACCGGGCGTGGTTCGTATCGAAGAGGGCGCTTGGTATGGCCCAATGAATGAGAAGGTCGGCGTACTGGATACTTATGGCGATCCAAATACGCTCACTCAAGACATCGCGTCTTCTGAGCTTGCGCAAGCGACCAGTGCCAATACGTGTCAGGTTAACATCGAGAAGTTTACTGGCAAAGTACCGCCAGTGACCTCTTTCGGTGGTCCAATCGAAGTATCATAACTTCGATTGTCAGTTTAAATACCAGCCGCTTGGCTGGTATTTTTTTGCTGCAAATTTCAACGGTTAATAGAAACGTGATCCCAGTGCGGCTCTATCAATAAGCGTAAATAGACAAGGGTTAACGTCAATGCTCTAATTGATAGAAATAATCACAACGTAGAGCCTAACATGTCGCAGATACTGCATTTAGCCAATGAGCGTGCTATTGAGGTGTCTAACTTGGATTTGAGTGCAGAAATCAGTGGCAATCAGATCTATTTTAGCTACCGTGGCATATCAAATGATCCCATCAGTCAGAAGTACTTGCTATTCCAAACGGACTTTAGTTTTGAGCGACGCGCCACTTTACTCGGTGATGGTTTTCAGATGTTGGCGCAAACCACAGGCAGTTATGAGTCTCCGATAGATATTGGTCGATGCCCAGATAACAGCACCAGCTATCGTATCTATTCGCCAAAGGAGGCTAAACGCTACTATAACTATCTAGTGGTGGAAGATTCACTAGGTTATGCTCTGTTTGGCTTTACCTCATGTCGCCGTTTTGCTGGGTACTTTACGGTCGAAGAAGTGGATGGGCGACCTAAAATAGGTGCCTACATTGATGGTGAGAATACCTCCCCCCAAGATTGGTCGACGAATAGCTTAGAGTCTGTGGTCGCGCTTAGAGGTGAATCTCTGTCTGAGCTTTATTTGGAATACAGTCAGTTGATTCAGGCACAGCATCCGCCGCGACCAGGTGTAACACAATCATCCCCGCTGGGTTGGTGTTCTTGGTATGGCTATTACGCCCAAGTGACCGAGCAGGATATTCATACTAATGTTCAACAGATGCGAGAGCATCTAAAGCCTTTCGACTATGTGTTGCTCGATGATGGTTATCAAGCCTTTATGGGCGATTGGCTAACACCATCGAGCAAGTTCCCTTCTGGTATAAAATCAGTGCTGCGAGAAATACTCTCAAATGGTAAAAAGCCGGCGATTTGGCTTGCTCCGTTTATTGCTCAACCGGAATCAGAACTGTTTCGAAATCATCCCGATTGGTTTGTCCGCCACAGTGATGGCAAGCTGCTCAAAGCAGAAGACGTCACCTATGCAGGTTGGCGATGCACCCCTTGGTATATCCTTGATACCACCAATCTTGAAGTGCAAGAGTACTTAACCTATGTAGTCCGTACCATGCGTGAGGAGTGGGGCGTTGAGATGTTTAAACTCGACGCAAACTACTGGGGAACACTGAAAGGTGTCCGTCACCAGTCAGGCGTGACAGGTGTTGAAGCGTATCGACTCGGCATGGCGGCGATTCTAGAGGGGGCGGGGGACGCATTAGTACTTGGTTGTAACGCACCTATGTGGCCGTCATTGGGATTGGTTGATGCAATGCGTGTATCTGATGATGTCGAGCGCTGTGCGACACGTTTTGAACAGATCGCCAAAGAGACGTTTTATCGTAGCTGGCAACATCGTAAACTTTGGCAAATCGATCCAGATTGTGCCACTTTTGTTTCTCTGGCTAATCAAGCGACGGAACGCAAATACTACCAGTTTCACCGAGATGCACTACTTGCCAGTGGCGGGCTGTTGTTGTCAGGTGACCCACTACCAGAACTAACGCCATTTGCTAAACGTACCTTAGCTAAACTTGCGATTAGGCATCGTCACAATCAGGAGTCGGCACGATTTACCGCGCTAAATCTTCACCATGCATTTTTGCCTCTTACTGAGCGCAATGATCTTCACTGCCTGTTTAACTATCAAAAAACGGCGCGCGAAGTGACATTGACCTCGGACTTTCCTGCCTACTGGTACGACTATTGGACAGGGGAGAAGCTCGTCCATGAACCCACCCAAGTGCTTGAAGTGGGTTTAGAGTCTGGATTGTCGAGTCGAGCGATAATTACCTCGCTATAGAAGGTAGGCTAGATTAATATGTCTGGCTAGATATCGTGATAACTCAAAGAAAATAATGTCAATTATACTAGGTATTGACCCAGGCTCTCGAATTACAGGCTACGGTGTTATTCGCCAAACGGGTCGTCACCTGAACTACCTTGGTAGCGGTTGTATTCGCACCTCTGAAAAGGAGTTGCCAGGGCGATTAAAACAGATCTATGCGGGTGTGTCTGAAATCATCACCCAGTTTCAACCCGATGTGTTTGCCATTGAACAGGTATTCATGGCACGCAATGCGGACTCTGCCCTTAAGTTAGGTCAAGCTCGCGGCAGTGCAATTGTTGCGGCGGTGAATGCGGATCTGCCCGTCTACGAATATGCGGCAAGATTGATAAAACAAGCGGTAGTCGGCACGGGCGCTGCAGACAAAGAACAAGTCCAACATATGGTTCAGCATATGCTCAAGCTGCCTTCTAAACCTCAAGCCGATGCCGCCGATGCATTGGGCGTTGCGATCTGTCATGCCAACACCAATAAAACTTTGGTCGCGTTGGCAGGCAAGGCCACCAGTGCAAGGCGTGGTCGCTATCGCTAGCCCCAGTGGTATCATGCTGCAAAAAAAATTTACTGATTTAATAAAGAACTGGATGTTTATCCAGTTCTTTATTATCCTGTCAAAAATTCATTTCTAAAAGAGTATCCACCGTGATTGGACGTTTGCGCGGCATTCTTATCGAGAAGCAACCCCCTGAACTACTGATTGAAGTTAATGGTATTGGCTATGAAGTCCAAATGCCAATGAGCTGTTTCTATGAGCTACCCAATATCGGTGAAGAAGCGATTATCTATACTCACTTTGTCGTACGTGAAGATGCACAATTGCTGTATGGCTTCAATACAGTCAAAGAGCGTGCTCTGTTCCGTGAAGTTATTAAAGCCAATGGGGTGGGGCCTAAACTTGGCTTGGCGATTTTGTCGGGGATGACCGCGAGCCAGTTTGTTGCCAGCGTAGAGCGTGAAGATGTTTCGACTTTAGTTAAGTTGCCGGGTGTCGGTAAGAAGACAGCAGAACGTTTGGTTGTTGAAATGAAAGATCGACTTAAAGGTTGGAGCGCAGGAGACCTGTTTACACCATTTACCGATGCGGCGCCCATTGATTCAGCTCCGCAACCTGCGCAATCTAATGCAGAAGAAGAGGCAGTCAGTGCGTTGCTTGCTCTTGGTTATAAACCAACGCAAGCGTCTAAGGTTGTCTCTCAGGTTAAGACGGATGGGATGAGCAGCGAGCAGCTTATCCGTGAAGCGCTAAAGTCTATGGTTTAAAAAGGCGTAAATAATGATTGAAGCAGATCGTTTAATTGCACCAGATAATGCGGTTTATAAAGAAGAAGATGTGATCGACAGGGCTATTCGTCCAAAAAAGCTTGATGACTATAAAGGTCAAGACCACGTTCGCGACCAGATGGAAATCTTTATTAAAGCGGCACAGCTTCGTAACGAAGCGCTCGACCACCTGTTGATATTTGGGCCTCCTGGCTTGGGTAAAACCACGCTAGCTAATATTGTCGCTAATGAGATGGAAGTGAACATTCGTACTACTTCTGGGCCGGTGTTAGAAAAAGCGGGAGATTTAGCGGCACTGCTGACCAATCTCGAAGAGAACGACGTACTTTTCATTGATGAGATTCACCGCTTAAGTCCTATGGTAGAAGAGGTTCTCTACCCTGCGATGGAAGATTATCAGCTCGATATCATGATCGGTGAAGGCCCTGCCGCCCGTTCGATCAAGATTGATCTCCCTCCTTTCACCTTGATTGGAGCGACAACGCGAGCAGGTTCTTTAACGTCACCACTGCGCGACCGTTTTGGTATTACCCAGCGATTGGAGTACTACAAGATCCCGGATTTGCAAAATATCGTTCAGCGTAGCGCAGATTGCCTAGGGTTATCTATGGAATCTGATGGCGCGCTTGAAGTGGCTCGACGTGCTCGTGGTACACCGCGAATTGCAAACCGATTGCTACGCCGTGTGCGAGACTATGCGGAAGTGAAAGGCAATGGTCATATCTGCGCTGAAGTGGCCGACCGAGCGCTCAATATGCTGGATGTGGATGCCCAGGGCTTCGACTATATGGACCGAAAGTTGCTGCTTGCCATTATGGAGAAGTTTGGTGGTGGACCTGTTGGACTTGATAACATGGCCGCAGCAATTGGTGAGGAAAAAGATACGATAGAAGATGTTTTGGAGCCTTATTTGATTCAGCAAGGATACCTGCAAAGGACTCCACGAGGCAGGATTGCCACCGATCGCGCCTATCTCCATTTTGGAATTGAAAAATAGTTATAGATAGCCAGTGATACATCACTGGCTTTTTTGTGACTCTCATCACGTTAGTGAAATTAACTTACCACTAAATAGGTAGCATTCTTGAGCTTGTTGTTAAGCACTTGTTTCGCATAAATACCTAATTATGCTTCCTGGGTAACCCTGCCTTAACAAAAAACCGCACTATCGCTTGATGTAGATCAAATTGATTGAAAACTAGCCAGGAATGACAAACAAAAGTTGATTCAAATCAAAGCGAACTCTAGCTATAAATCTTTTGAAACATGCTGTTTTTAGCAGTAATATTAGTTCTAGCTATATTAGCTGATGCTTAACAATTAACTAACTAATCCAGTACATTTTTGCAACAGTGAAATCATTCCGATAACACTTAATGAGTTTGCTCAAAACTTAATAACAATGCATTAATGTGAATAGTGTCTTCAGCCGACACATAGGAGTAATCATGATCGATGTCGTTGATCTATCGCGGTTGCAGTTTGCACTGACAGCGATGTATCACTTCCTATTCGTACCATTGACTCTAGGTATGGCCTTCCTACTGGCTATCATGGAATCTGTGTACGTAATGACGAACAAGCAAATCTATAAGGACATGACAAAGTTCTGGGGTAAGTTGTTCGGTATTAACTTTGCACTTGGTGTGGCTACTGGCCTTACCATGGAGTTCCAGTTTGGTACTAACTGGTCCTACTATTCTCATTACGTAGGTGACATTTTTGGTGCACCTCTCGCGATCGAAGCCCTAGTCGCCTTCTTCTTAGAGTCAACCTTTGTCGGTCTATTCTTCTTTGGCTGGGATCGCTTATCCAAACGACAACACCTTGCTGTCACTTGGCTTGTTGCATTGGGTTCTAACTTCTCTGCACTTTGGATCTTAGTAGCGAATGGCTGGATGCAAAACCCAGTAGGCGCAGAATTTAACTTTGAAACCATGCGTATGGAAATGGTGAGTTTTGCTGAGGTTGTTCTTAACCCAGTGGCTCAGGTTAAGTTCGTTCATACCGTCGCTTCTGGCTACACGACTGGCGCAATGTTCATTCTAGGCATCAGTGCATATTACCTACTTAAAGGTCGTGATGTTGCCTTTGCTCGTCGTTCATTTGCTATTGCCGCTTCTTTTGGTATGGCGTCAATCCTATCGGTTATCGTACTAGGTGATGAATCTGGTTACGAACTTGGTGAAGTGCAAAAAGTTAAGCTTGCAGCAGTAGAGGCTGAATGGCACACAGAGCCAGCGCCAGCCGCATTTACGCTGTTTGGTTTGCCTAACCAAGATACTATGCATACTGATTACGCGATTAAGATCCCTTATGTGATGGGTATTATAGCGACGCGTTCGTTGGATGAGCAGGTAACGGGTTTACGCGATCTTCGCGATGAACACGTAGACCGTATTCGCACAGGTATGTACGCGTACGAACTGCTAGAGAAACTGCGTGCCGGTGACAAGTCAGAGGCTAACATGACAGCCTTCGATGAAGTGAAGGGTGATCTAGGCTACGGTCTTCTTCTTAAGCGCTACACCGACAATGTTGTTGACGCAACAGAAGAGCAAATTCAAGCTGCTGCGGATGACTCTATCCCAACAGTATGGCCGCTATTCTGGTCGTTCCGCATTATGGTTGCGTGTGGCTTTATCATGCTATTCGTATTCGGCGCGGCGTTTATTCAAACTTGTCGTCAGAAGATTGAGCAAAAACAGTGGGTTCTTAAGGCTGCGCTATTTAGCATTCCATTGCCGTGGATTGCAGTTGAAGCCGGCTGGTTCGTTGCTGAGTATGGTCGTCAGCCGTGGGCAGTGGGTGAAATTCTGCCTGTGAACGTTGCAGCATCGGCACTGAGCGCTTCAGAAATCTGGACGTCTCTGTTTGCGATCATCGCGCTGTACACCGTGTTCTTAATTGCAGAAGTCTACCTAATGCTTAAGTTCGCGCGCAAAGGCCCAAGTAGCCTGAAAACAGGTCGCTATCACTTTGAGCAAAACGCTGACTCTGTCGAAGACAAAGTTAGTCGCCAAGTAGAAGCGTAAGGCAAGGAGAAACAAAACATGTTTGATTACGAAATCTTACGACTGATCTGGTGGATCCTGATTGGTGTCTTGATGGTCGGGTTCGCGGTCACTGATGGCTTCGATATGGGCGTTGCTTCTCTATCACCGGTTATCGGTAAGAACGATACTGAGCGTCGTATTATGCTCAATACCATTGCACCGCACTGGGACGGCAACCAAGTTTGGCTGATCACTGCGGGTGGTGCATTGTTTGCTGCGTGGCCATTGGTATACGCTACCTCGTTTTCTGGCTTCTATTTAGCGATGTACGTGACGCTAGCGGCACTTTGGATGCGTCCACTGGCGCTTGACTATCGTTCAAAAATCGAGAATCCAAAATGGCGTCAAGCGTGGGACTACGCGCTATGCTTCAGTGGTACAGTGCCACCAATTATTTTTGGTGTCGCATTTGGTAACCTGCTACAAGGCGTGCCGTTTGAACTAAATGACCTGTTGATGTCTGAGTACAAAGGTTCATTCTTTGCACTGCTTAACCCGTTCGCACTGCTGTGTGGTGTGCTTAGTCTGATGCTGTTTGTCCTTCAAGGCGCAACATGGCTACAGATGAAAACGACAGAGGCGATCCATGCGCGTGCAAGAAATGCCGCTCAAATTACTGGCCTTGTTGCTGTTGCACTGTTTGTGGTTGGTGGCTTCTGGGTTCAGTCAATCGAAGGCTTTGTCGTAACAAGTACTATCGATACGTTGGCGGACTCTAACCCGTTAAACAAAGAGGTGGTGCAGCAAGCAGGTGCTTGGATGACTAACTTTGAAACATATCCTGCTATGTGGGCTGCGCCTGTTTTGGGTGTATTGATGCCGTTACTCGCAGCAATTGCGTCTCGTTTTGAGCGTGGCGGTTTTGCATTCTTGTTCTCAAGTTTGGCGAATGCTGGAGTAATCTTGACGGCAGGTTTTGCAATGTTCCCGTTCGTTATGCCTTCTAGCCTTGTTCCAAATCATAGTCTGACTATGTGGGATTCAACGGCGAGTGAACTAACACTGGGTCTGATGACACTTGTTGCGGCTGTGTTTGTTCCAGTAATTCTTGGCTACACGACTTGGACTTACTACAAAATGTTCGGTCGCTTAGATAAGAAGCATATCGAAGACAACGACGTTTCAGCATACTAAGGAGCAACGATTATGTGGTATTTCGCATGGATTCTGGGTGTACTACTCGCTTGTGCATTCGGCATCATTAATGCTCTTTGGTTAGAGCATTCAGAAATGATGGATAAAGACAGTGAGTAATCTCACTGAGCAGGTAGCCAAGCTACATGCACCATTAGATAAAGCTCTGTTTAGAGCTTTATCTCTGGTTCTCGGCTTTTATCATGTCGCTATGGTAATGTGGGACCCAGAACTCTACTCTGCTTCTATTGGGGGTTTTAACGCGCTCATCTCACCACTACTGATTTGGGCTATGTGCTCAAGCATGGTGTTTGGCATCGGTTTTAAGCCTAGAAACTGGTATTGGCAGGTCCTATTCAGCCCATATTTCTCGCTAGCCATCTTGAGTTACCTCACGATAGTTCGCCTGTTTTAATGGCTGAGTCTGAACATTATTGTTTAAAAAAAACGCGACCTACTAGCTAGGTTGCGTTTTTTTTTGTTTCAAGCTTTGAATTCATGGATTTGCGCTTGCAAAGTTAGTGATGAGTTGCGTTATAGTATCAACCTAATGCAATAGATTGTGGACACCAACGTGCAACAACCAACAATGATATTTGAATGGCCGGTGACGGTTTATTATGAAGATACCGACGCTGGTGGAGTGGTTTACCATTCGAATTATCTCAAGTTCTTTGAACGTGCAAGAACGGAACTGCTTCGCACAATTGGTGTTTCTCAACAGGTCTTGTTGGAACAAAACTTAGGTTTTGTAGTCCGACACATGGACATCGATTTTTTGCAGGGTGCTCGTCTCGACGATCACCTTATCGTACAAACAAAAATAGCTGACCTTAAAAAAGCGTCACTCTCGTTCTGTCAGGAGATCGTTAATCCTGAGGGTAAGACATTGTGTAAGGCTATGGTTAAGGTAGCATGTATCGACAACAAAAAAATGAGGCCAAAAGCAATGCCTCAATCAATCGTTATGGAGTTAACAGACAGTGACCGCTGATATTTCGATGCTAGACCTGTTTTTGCAAGCAAGTTTGCTAGTAAAAATGGTTATGCTGATCCTTTTAGGCATGTCTATTGTGTCTTGGGCAATGATCATCAAGCGCAGCAAAGTGCTTTCTCAAGCCTCAAAAGACGCAGAAACATTCGAAGATAAATTTTGGTCGGGCACAGATCTGTCGATTCTTTATCAAAACGCTAAGAAACGTAAAGATGATTTAGCGGGAACGGAAGAGATTTTCTATTCCGGCTTTACCGAATTTGCTCGTTTGCGTAAATCTAACGCAGATTCTCCAGACTTCATTATGGAAGGAACGGGGCGCGCAATGCGTGTTGCTGTTGCTCGAGAAGTCGATGAGCTAGAGACCCATCTGCCATTCCTCGCGACGGTTGGCTCAATCAGTCCATATATCGGTCTGTTTGGTACAGTATGGGGCATCATGCATGCATTCATTGCTCTCGGTGAGGTTAAGCAGGCAACGTTAGCTATGGTAGCACCCGGTATCGCAGAAGCATTGGTTGCGACTGCAATGGGTCTGTTCGCTGCAATTCCAGCGGTAATGGCATATAACCGATTCAGTAGTAAAGTGGGTAAGCTAGAGCACAACTACGCGACTTTCTCAGAAGAGTTCCACAGTATTTTGCACCGTCAAGCAATGGCTGGCCGCGATACTGCAAGTAAGGAATAGTGGCTATGGCTGGCTACCAAACTAAAAAGCGCAAAATGACGGCCGAGATTAACGTCGTACCTTATATCGACGTTATGTTGGTGCTTTTGATTATTTTCATGGTCACATCTCCCTTTGTAACTCAAGGGGTCGATGTTGAACTACCTAAGACGGCGACAGCCAAGCCTGCTTCAGAGCTTGCGGGAGATAGTGATGCAAGCTTCATCATTGTCGAGATCGACAAAGACGGTAACCTAGGTTTGAGTGTCAACGACGAAGAGGTAACACGAGGTATTTCGCTGCAAGATGTGATTGTTCGTGTAAAAGCCGAGCTGTCGTTGAAACCTGATTCGCCTGTCGCGGTGGGCGGTGATGCTGCCACACCATACGCAGAAGTGGTTTTGGTTTTGGATGAATTGAGTCGTGCCGGCATTCCGAAAGTAGGTTTGCTGACCGACATTAGGGAATAGTCGTCGCTGTAGATGAAAGAGAAGAAATCAAAAAAGAATGATTACAAAAAGCCGATACTGATATCGGCTGCTTTGCATGGTCTTCTGATTGTGGCTTTGATTTGGGGTACTGACTTTACAATGTCGAAGCCTGAACCAACAGGTCGCCTTGTTCAAGCTGTGGTGATTGACCCTAATTTGGTAAGGCAGCAAGCGCAGCAAATTCGTAGTCAACGTGAAGAAGCCGCAAAGAAAGAGCAAGACCGCCTTGATAAGCTGCGTCGTGAGAGCGAACAGCTTGAAAAGAATCGCAAAGCGGAAGAAGAGCGGATTCGTAAGTTAAAAGAGCAACAGGCAAAAGAGGCAAAAGCGGCACGTGAAGCTGAAAAACAACGCGTTGCTAAAGAGAAAGAGCGTAAAGCAGAAGAGCAACGGGTTGCCAAGTTAGAAGCCGAACGTAAAGCCAAAGAGCAAGCGATCAAAAAAGCGGAACAAGAACGCTTAGCAAAAGAGGCAGCTATCGCCAAAGCTGAGCAACAGCGCCTAGAGCGCGAAAAAGCAGCAAAAGAAGCTGAAGAAAAAGCTCGTCGTGAAAAAGAAGCGGCGGAAAAAGCCGAACAAGAACGTATAGCCAAAGAGAAGGCGGCCAAAGAGGCGGCTGAGAAAGCACGTAAAGAGAAAGAGCGTTTAGAACGTATAGAACGCGAGCGTAAAGAGCAAGAGGCAGCGCTGAACGATATTTTTGCGGGTCTTGAGACAGAGGCTGAAGCAAACACGTCGGCACGTTCGAGTCACGTTGCCAGTGAAGCAGACCGCTATGGTGCGATTTACACTCAACTCATTCAGCAAAACCTTCTCTTGGAGGACAGTTTTCGGGGAAAGTCCTGTCGAGTTAACTTGCGTCTTATCCCAACAGGAGCAGACGCAATTGTTGGTAATTTATCGGTGTTAGATGGCGATAGTCGACTTTGTGCTGCGACCAAACGAGCGGTAGCGCAAGTGAATAGCTTCCCATTGCCTAAAGACCCTGATGTCGTCAACAGAATTAAGAATATCAATTTAACCGTAGTACCTGAGTTATAAGGAAAAGCTTGTGTTAAAGCGACTAGTAATAGGATGTGTGCTCACTGTAATGAGTGTAATCCAAACTGCGAATGCAGCGTTGGAACTAGTGATTACAGATGGTATCGATTCGGCGCGACCAATTGCAATTGTGCCGTTTAAGTGGGAAGGCAGTACTAAGCTCCCAGAAGATGTATCAAAAGTGATTGCGTCTGACCTGCAGCGCAGTGGTAAGTTCAGCCCTGTGGCAACCAACAAAATGCCTCAAACGCCATATAGTGAAGCAGAAGTTGATTTTAATGCTTGGACAGGACTTGGCGTAGATGCTTTGGTGACTGGCTCTATCTCGCAAAATGCGGAAGGCAACTACGTGATAAACTACCAACTGGTGGACGTGGTGCGTGGTCAACTTACGCAAGGCCAAAGTAAGTCACTCAGTGAAGATGGTCAATTGGTTCTATCTAAAGATCATGTCGTGTTCAACAAACGCGCAACCGTACCAGGAAAACGCATGCGCGAGTATGCTCATCGTATTTCTGACCTTGTGTATGAAGCACTAACTGGTGAGAAGGGCGCATTTCTAACTCGTATTGCCTACGTTGTAGTTAACGATGAAGATAAGTTCCCGTATCAATTGCGCGTGTCAGACTACGATGGTTTCAACGAGAAGCTTGTTCTACGCTCGAAGCAGCCTTTGATGTCACCGGCATGGTCACCAGACGGTAAAAAGCTCGCTTACGTTAGCTTCCAAAATGGCCAAGCTGAAATTTTTGTGATGAATATCTATACGGGTGAACGCGAGAAAATGACGTCATTCCCACGTCACAATGGCGCGCCAAGATTCTCACCTGATGGCAGTAAGCTGGCTTTGGTTTTGTCTAAAACGGGTAGTTTGCATGTCTACACCTTGGATATGAACACCCGAAAACTGACCCAAATTACCCGAGGTAGAGCAAATAATACGGAGCCATTCTGGCATCCAGATGGTAAATCTCTGATCTTTACCTCAGATCGGGGTGGAAAACCTCAGATTTATCAAGTAGATTTGGCAAGTAACTCGACCAAGCGTTTAACATGGCAAGGGAGCCAAAACCTTGGTGGGCAAATTACACCGGATGGTCGGTTCTTAGTCATGGTTAATCGTAGCAACAGTGGATTCAATCTAGCCAAGCTAGATCTGGAGACGGGAGCAATGCAAACCCTGACCAAAACACTGTTAGATGAATCGCCAAGTATTGCGCCAAATGGTGGAATGGTCATATATAGTTCGATCTATAACAAGGCCAACGTTCTCTCAATGGTTTCCATTGATGGACGCTTTAAAGCAAGGTTACCAGCGACAAATGGTCGAGTTCGTGCTCCTGCATGGTCACCGTTTTTGTAGCAAGTAAGTATCAATAACTAAGGAAACAATAACAATGCAACTTAACAAAGTTCTTAAAGGGCTTCTAATTGCGCTACCAGTTCTAGCGGTTACAGCATGTAGCTCAAGTGATGACGCAGCAAATGCTTCAGGTTCTTCTGAGACTAACCAAGTTCAGACTACTGACAACACTGCAGTTTCTCCAATTTCAGAGAACGGTCAGCTAACAGAACAAGAGCTAAAAGAGCAAGCGCTACGCGAAACTCAAACTATTTACTTCGCATTCGATAACTCTACTATCGCGGGCGACTACGAAGAGATGCTAGCAGCTCATGCCGCATACCTAACCAAAGATCCAGCGCTTAAAGTTAAGATCGAAGGTCACGCTGATGAGCGCGGTACTCCAGAGTACAACATCGCTCTAGGTGAGCGTCGTGCAGAAGCTGTAGCGAAATACCTACAAGCGCTAGGTGTGCAAGCTGATCAAATCGACGTAGTGAGCTACGGCGAAGAGAAGCCACTTCTTCTAGGTCAATCAGAAGATGTATACGCTAAGAACCGCCGCGCTGTTCTAGTGTACTAATTGAGGACACACCTCATGTTCAGTAACCTTAAGCGCGTTGTTACGCTTACGTTACTGGCAAGTGCAGCGAGTAGTGTACTCGCTGCACCAGCTCCAGTATCTGATCTAAGCGGTAGCAGTAATGCCACTCCTTCATCGTCGGTTCGTACTAACGAAACTGATGTTCAGCGCTTAGAGCGCCTATTGGAAAACCGTAATCGCGTTCAGTTGCAAATGCAGCAACAACTCGATGAGATGGCTTTAGAGATCAGTGAACTTCGTGGTCAACTAGAAAAAAGCTCCTATGATATGCAGCAAATGCTGCAACGTCAGAGAGAGCTGTTTATTGAGTTAGACAAAGTTCGCACTCAAGCTCCTATAGCTACTACAGATGTACCAGAGGCAGTCTCTGCAGAAACCGCATCGAGTGGTACCTTCAGTTCTAATGTTGATGAGCAGACCGCTTATCAAAATTCGGTTGATTTGATCCTTAAAAAACGTGACTACACTGGTGCAATCGCTGCGTTCCAACAGTTTCAAAAGGATTATCCAGAATCAACCTTTACGCCCAATTCACACTACTGGTTAGGGCAACTCTATTTTGCCAAGAAGCAAGATAAAGAGGCGGTTAAGAGTTTCGCCGCTGTCATTGCCTATAAAGAGTCGAATAAGCGAGCAGACGCTCTGGTGAAGCTTGGCGACATTGCTGCGCGTAACAATAACGCTGAGCAAGCTAAGAAATATTACCAGCAGGTGTTGAGCGAATATCCAAATAGTGCGTCGGCTAAATTGGCACAAGAACGCCTATAGCGGGTGATACTGGTAAAAAGGAGTGCATGGCGCTCCTTTTTTGTTTTGATTGGTGGCGAAACTGGAATCATGCTAGTTGTTAGGGTTACAATACTCGGATTACTGGAAGTAGCGTAGCACAGAAGCAATGAGCCACATATTAGATACAATAAACACCGTTTATCCATTTCCTCCTAAGCCAATTCCGCTCACTAACGCAGAAAAGCAAGCACATATCGACAATATCAAAGTGCTGCTGAAAGAAAAAGACGCGGTATTGATTGCTCACTATTACACTGACCCTGAAATCCAGGCATTAGCTGAAGAGACTGGCGGCTTTGTTGGTGACTCTCTTGAAATGGCTAAGTTCGGCAATCGTCATCCTGCGAGCACATTGATCATCGGTGGTGTACGCTTTATGGGCGAATCCGCAAAGATCCTGACGCCAGAGAAGCGCATTCTTATGCCAACACTAGAGGCTGAATGTTCATTGGATTTAGGCTGTCCTGCAGACAAATTTACTGAATTTTGCGATGCGCACCCAGACCATACGGTCGTGGTTTATGCGAATACTTCTGCCGCTGTTAAAGCACGCGCTGATTGGGTAGTAACGTCAAGTATTGCGCTTGAAATTGTTGAGCATCTCGATGCGGAAGACAAGCCGATTATTTGGGGCCCTGATCGTCACTTAGGTTCCTACATTGCCAACCAAACTGGCGCAGATATGCTGCTTTGGCAAGGTGAGTGTGTGGTGCATGATGAGTTTTCAGCAGATGCACTGCGTAAGATGAAAGCTTTGCACCCTGATGCGGCTATTTTAGTTCACCCAGAATCACCAGCGAGCGTGGTTGAACTCGCGGATGCAGTAGGTTCAACTAGCCAGTTGATTAAAGCTGCGAAAGAGTTGCCACAACAGAAAATGATCGTGGCGACGGACAAGGGTATCTTCTTTAAGATGCAACAGCTTGTTCCAGAGAAAGAGTTGATTGAAGCTCCAACTGCAGGTGCGGGTGCAACTTGTCGTAGCTGTGCGCACTGTCCGTGGATGGCGATGAACGGCTTGAAGGCGATTGAAGCGGCTTTGCGTGATGGTGGTGAGGATCATGAAATCTTCGTTGACGAAGAGCTTCGTGTTAAATCGCTGATTCCGCTAAATCGCATGCTAGACTTTGCAGAGCAATTAAACTTGCAGGTGAAGGGTAACGCTTAAGCGGATACTTGTCACAGATATCAAGACCAGCCTAATTGGCTGGTTTTTTTGTATCTTCGTTTGGGATTAAATATAAACAAGTGGATACGTTAAGGAGCACTATGTCCCTTTGGTTAACATTTAGAAAATGGTTGAACTCGAACTTGTTCAATTTGAGTAATCGAAATCTAGCCCTGTTACTCATAATTTACGTTGCATTATCATGGATTCTGCTGAGTATCAGCGGTGAGCACTCGCTTACCGATAACTTTTCTACCTTCATCTATTTTTTGATGGTCACTGCTTCGACTGTGGGCTATGGTGACCACTCGCCAGAAACTGCGATGGGTAAGTGGGTTGTGATATTGTTCGTCATTCCTGGAGGCTTGTCGTTGTTTGCCGCATTAATTGGCCGATTGGCGACAGGTATGGTGGAGTATTGGCGTGCGGGGATATTAGGTAAACGGAGAGTTGGTGTGGAAAATCACATTGTATTATTGGGTTGGAATGGTCAACGTACCATGCATTTAATTCGCATGTTACAGCATGAAGAAGAGGGCAAGCGTCCAATCGTTCTTTGTAGCCGTTCCGATATTGAGAACCCGCTACCTGGTGAGATTGGCTTCGTTAAGGTTTCGAGCTATACGGATTCGCAGGAAATGGAAAAAGCGGCAATTGAGACAGCGAGCTGTATTGTCGTTGATAACCTTGAAGACGATATCACGCTCTCTGCAGCGCTTTACAGTGCCAATATTAACCCAAACGCGCATTTGTTGGCTTACTTTAAAGACGAAGCTCTGAGTAATCTTCTCAGCCAGCATTGCCCGAATGCCGAGTGTATTCCTGCAGTGGGAGCGGAAATGCTTGCTAAAGCGGCGGTTGATCCGGGTTCGAGTGCTTTGCATCAAGAGTTGTTGGCTTCGACAAGAGGGATGACACAATACTCCGTTGAGTATCCAACTGATTTAGCAGCAATTAAAGTTGAAGATGCATTTCAGTTTATGAAGCGAGATTATCAAGCGACGCTGATTGCCTTAGATAATGGTCAAGGCATTGAGTTAAACCCTGAACTAAACCGAGAGATAGTGCCGGGGGCGAAGATATTTTATATCGCCGATGAGCGAATTGAGCAATTCAACTGGTAACCTAGCTATGAAAAATCGCAGCGACAGCTGCGATTTTTGCTTTTTAGTTCGATTTGTTTTGTTGTGAGTGGCGTTACTGACCTTGATCGATAAGTGTTGCACCACGCATGGTCAAGCCACATAGCATGGTTGGCATGGCGTTGAAGATCTCTTCGAACTGCTCTAAACCCTCAATGCCTTGTTCAGCAAGAGTTGCGATAGAAGTCTCTGGGTCATACAGCATACTAACCGATAGCAGTACGCCACCAAGAAGGGCATTATCTTCACTCTCTTCTGGCATGATGGTTTCCCAATCATCTCTAGCAAGCTGCCAGCCTTGCAATACGCCTTCACAGAAATCACGGGTCTGCTCTGTCACAATCTCTTCTTCATCAATTGCGCAACCCTCGGGCCATTGCCAACGATTTTCAAGCAAAGCAGGGCGCGACTCATTCCATATCGCAATGATGTGCTCAATGTAAATTTCTAGTTGCTCACCATCGCTAAAAGGCGCAACTTCTTCACCACCCCAAAGGAAGGGTAACCATTCATGTGGCGTAAGCTGGTGAGGGGCCGCAGCCATTGCAGTAACAAAGCCGTGCGTCTTAGCTTCGCTGATCAGTTTGTCTTGTAGCTCAGGTAAAGCGAGAAGTTCTTTTAGGGTCAAAATAGACATCCAATTGAATTGAGAAGTTGTGATTAGGCAATGGTATCAGTCAACAGGAGCGAGAAAAAGGTTGCTGCCTCGATATATTCGCTATAATTTTTAACAAACGGACAAAATTCAAAGATTTATGGAAATTCGCTCGTCACTTAAAAGGAAAAGTATTATTGCGCTAGCTATTTATTTAGCTGTCGCCGTTGCGCTAATTGGTACAGTGAGTTATTGGGTTGTTGAGCCTCCTATTCGTGATCAACTTGAAAGAAACTTAGACTTACGCACCGAACTTATCTCTGCTCAGATCGAGGAGCCGATCAACAGTTCTTTAGGCATCTTGCAGGCTGTGGTGAGTGTTGGTAGTAATCAAGAACCACAGAAGCACCAAGTCGTCTTACTGTCCAATCTGTTTTCATTGGTTGAAGGGGTTGTAGTTAGCGGTGGTCTGTGGCCTGTTCCATATTCTATTGACCCTCGTACTCCATACATGAGTTTGTTCTTTAATCGCGCCAGTGATGGCAAGGTGGATAGAGTTCTCTCATGGAATAACCCAGAGTCAGGGGGCTATGACAAAGAATCTTGGTATACCTCTGTCGTCAAAAAACCTGCAGGCACCGTATTTTGGTCGCCAGTCTATATCGATCCGTTTACTCATGTTCAGATGATCACGGCTTCATCACCTTACTATGTTAATGGCGTTTTTTCTGGTGTCGCGACCATAGATATTTCACTTGAAACCTTGGTCGATTTTGTTCGTATTCATGCTGAAGAGTACGACTTGGGTGTGATTATGCGTGATGGTTACGGCGATGTGATTACCGAGCACAACTTCCAGCTAGCCCAAGATATTTATATTAGCCAAAGTGATTTTGGTGACTTTAAGTGGAGCGTGGACGTTGTCAATTCTAACCGTTTAGTCGCTGAGCAGGTGTATGATCTGGTGTCTAAAGTTGAAGCGGTCATCGTTCCAATCCTGCTCTCTTTCGTCATGCTCGGCTATTTTCTGATCAACCGTTTTTTGATCTCGCCGATCGTCGTGATTGCTCGTAGCCTCGACGATTCTAAAGAGGGAGGGGCGATTGATATTAATTACTCTAGCCAAGATGAGATCAAATACCTGATCGATTCTCTTAATCAGAAAACTGTCTACTTAGAGGAAGAGAAAGGTAAAGCTCAGGCGTCAACCAAAGCGAAAAGTGCGTTCTTAGCTACATTGTCACATGAGATTCGCACCCCTATGAATGGCGTGCTAGGAACTGCACAGATCTTGCTAAAAACCAACCTTACTACCGATCAGAGAAAGCATCTTAATACCTTGTATGAGTCAGGTGAGCATATGATGACTCTACTGAACGAGATTTTGGATTTTTCCAAAGTAGAACAAGGGCGTTTAGAGCTTGAGTTTTCTCCGTTCCCACTCGATTCAATTATCGGTAGCATTAACAGTGTTTACTACACGCTTTGCTCTGAGAAAGGCCTCCAGTTTAAGGTTTATTCTGAAGTGCCAAACGAACGTTGGTACCTGTGTGACAAGGCTAGATTAAGACAGATCCTTTTCAACTTGCTTAACAACGCTGTTAAATTTACCTCGCGTGGTTATGTTGAAGTGTACTTTAAAGAAGAGATTCGAAACGGCGAGAACTACCTATTGATTCGTGTCAGAGATACTGGAATAGGCATCCCTCGTGAAGCTCAAGATAAGGTATTCAAACCGTTTGAACAGGCTGAGTCCTCTACGACGCGTCGCTTTGGTGGTACAGGGTTAGGTCTGGCGATTGTGAAGCAGATTTGTCATTTGATGGGGGGGGCGGTCTCGGTAAAAAGTGAGCTCGGAATAGGTTCGAGCTTTGAAGTTGAGATTAAAGCTGATATCACTGAGCCGGCTTATGGGGAGTACCGAGAGTTACGCAAGCTAAATTACAATGGTCTCAGTGTACTAATCGTTGAAGATAACCGCACCAATGCCATCATTCTCAATACCTTCATGGCCAATAAAGGTTTCACTTGTGAGTGTGTTGAGAACGGCGAATTAGGTGTGGAAGCTGTTGCTCGCAGTGACTTCGACTTGATCCTAATGGATAACCATATGCCAGTCATGGATGGTGTCGAAGCCACTACTGCGATCCGAACATTAGCGGGTGAGCGGTCTAAAACACTGATATTTGGTTGTACTGCAGACGTGTTTAAAGAAACTCGTGAGCGAATGATGGGCGCTGGTGTCGACTATATCATCTCAAAGCCCATAGACGAGACAGAGTTAGACGATGCTCTACTCAAATACTCAGATAAGCTTTATCAATTCCAACCTCAACTACTGACGCAATCGGTATGTTCATATGATGTTTCTAATAAGCTAGAAGAGCCGTTAATGCTGTTGTTTATGGCGATTGAAAACCAAGATTTGCCATTGGCGAGAGACAAGTTTGAGCAGATAAAGCAAATGCTTAAAGGTATACAGACACCTACTTTAGAGGACAACCTATTCGTCATTGAATCGAGATTGAAAGAAGGTGTGCTGCCTCAACAAGAAGCGTTGGATCTCCTGACTGTTCAAGTTAAAGATTACTGTAATTAAATTACATTGAGTGGCTGTTTTTTGTTCGAAGTCACGATTTGTAGAGTATAAATCTAGTTTTTAATCTGAATTTGGTAGTTTATTTACCTCTTTAAAATAACTTTGGAATCTAAAACTAATAAAATAGTGTTCTAATAGTCACATGAACTGCATTGTTGTTGTTTGTGTGGTTTTTAATTTTATGTTCTTTGTTTGTTTCTGGTTATTTATGTTGAGGTAAGAATGAGTTCTCGTGGGCCTTTCTGCATTCGTAACGCCGCCGCTGATACGTTTGCAATGGTAGTTTTCTGTTTCATTTCCGGAATGATCATCGAGGTTTTTGTTTCAGGTATGACCTTTGAGCAATCTTTAGCTTCAAGAACACTTTCTATTCCAGTGAACATCGCCATTGCTTGGCCTTATGGGTTATTTCGTGACTTTATGCTTCGCCAGGGGGCTCGTGTATCTAATACAGGGGTAATGAAGAACATTTCTGACTTGGTAGCGTATGTCCTTTTTCAATCGCCAGTTTATGCAGCAATTCTGTTTACTGTCGGTGCCTCTTCCGACCAAATCGTTACTGCCGTTGCTTCAAACGCCCTAGTTTCATGCGGCATGGGTGTTCTATATGGCTACTTCCTAGATATGTGCCGCAAGTGGTTCCGTGTTCCTGGCTACTACCAAAAAGCTTAAATTGACGCTTTCGCGCTCGAATTAGCTAGTTAGTAACCAAACAACTCTGTAGCCGCGCTTTTTTTAGGAATTTGGCTTGACCTAACCTAATAGAATCATTAAATTAGCGCCTCGTTAGTTTACGAAACTAACCACAATCTGATTCGGTGAGTTGTCCGAGTGGCTGAAGGAGCACGCCTGGAAAGTGTGTATACGGCAACGTATCGAGAGTTCGAATCTCTCACTCACCGCCACATTCTAAGAGGTCTGATTTATCAGGCCTTTTTTCATATCTGAAGGTTTCAAACATAGCAGTAGCCCACACTGGTTAGCGACCTTCTAAAATTATTCAAACTGGCATGTGGTCACACTAAGCATCTTAGAGTTTTGTAAATGTCTGTGACATTCAAGAAATGTATAGATAGATCGCGAATTACAGTAATGGGCTGATGCTCACAAAATAGCCATGGTTGCATTGTTGTGATGTACATATCTTGAGCCTTGAATAACCTTTATCGATGAGTAAATAAATCCTTTCATAATCATCACAACGTCCAAATATATATGCTATTGATTTCATATATTTAGTCAGTTATCTTAAGGGCTCCTCCCCAAGGAAAGGTAAACGATAATGGAAACACTGTTTAAGTCCGCGATTGAAAGCAGCAAAAGAACTTCTGTTACGACACTGTTCGCTCAGCATGGCTTTAAAATCGCTATGACCGATTTTGATGATGTTGTGTTTGAGAAAGATAATATAAAGGTATGTGCCCATTTTGACTTTGACTCTAACTTAACGTCAGTGCAGGTTTTACCAAAATAATAATTCATTTCTAGCTTGCTATTAGACTTAAAAATAAAACCCGCGAAAGCGGGTTTTATCCGTTTGGATGTATGGGGACTAAACTTTGAAATATTTCAGTTGAGCTGTGAGCTCTTCAGCGGTATTCGCCATAAGTTGGCTATCTTCTGCGAGAGATTGAGAGGCTTGCAGAACTTCATTGGCGGCCAAATGGATGCCAGTGACACTTTCATTCATCTCCGCCGCTACGGTACTTTGCTGTTCAGACGCGGAAGCAATTTGAGTCACCATGTCATTCGCGTTTTGCATTTCATCGACGATCAAATCGAGTTGTTTGCGGGTATCTTCTGAAGCCGCGACACTCTCTTCGACTTGTTCATTACTGGTTTGCATTGCCTCAAAGGTTTGGCTCGCCTGTTGCGTCAGTTTCTCGATAGTTTGCTGCACTTCGTTGGTCGAGTTTTGGGTGCGACTGGCTAGATTGCGTACTTCGTCCGCGACCACTGCGAAACCTCGACCTTGCTCACCGGCGCGAGCTGCTTCAATCGCGGCGTTGAGCGCAAGTAAATTGGTTTGCTCTGATACATCACGAATAACGCTTAATACATTGCTGATCTCTTTGACCCCGGCTTGCAGATCGCCAACTAAGGTGTTGGCGGTAGCAATATTGTCAGAAACATGAGCGATAGAGTTAGATGTTTTCTTCATGGCTTCGTCGTTGTGATGTGCGTGCTCAACTACTTTGTTGGTACTTGTTGCAGTGTTTTCTGCGTTTGATGCCACATCTGCTATGGTGCTCGTCATTTCAGTCATTGCGGTTGATAGCATCTCAAGTTGAGAGTGCTGGGCATTGACACTGGTGGCCGCTTCTTCACTTGCTTGGGCAATTTGGCTCGCCATCGTACTTGAATATACGGCAGATTCATTGGCTGTACGCAAAGTCGATTGCAGCTTGTCCATCATTTTGTCGATTTGGTTGCTCATGTCACCAAGCTCGTCTTTTCTCGACATATTCATACGTACTGTCAGGTCACCATCAGCGATGGCATGTGTGTGATTGGTGAGTTTTTCTAGTGGGGTAATGATGTTGTTAGAAATGGTGTAACCCAGAGCAAAGAGAATGATCGATAAAACGATAGAAACCGCTGCCTCTTTTGCTGCTAATGCAAAAAATGCATCTTGAATGTCAGAGACTAAAACACCGGATCCTATGATCCATTGCCATTCGGGAAACAGCTGCACGTAAGAGATTTTGTCTTTGAGATCGCCTTGCGGGCTCTTCCACTGATATTCAAGAAGTCCCTTTTGTTGCGAAGTCTTAGAAATTGTCACCATTTCGCGCCAGTGGTATTTACCGGCACCATCTTTGAAGTTCTGAGCAGATTTTCCATTAAGCTCAGGTTTGAGTGGGTGTTGGACCACCTGCAGTGCTTGGTTTAAAACCCAAAAATAGTTGTTGTTGTCATAGCGTAGAGCACTGAGTGCGGCCAATGCTTGTTGCTTGGCTTGTTCTTCGCCAAGTAGTTGTCGTTGATCGTAGAAATACTGGACTAGACTAATGGTGTTTTGTACTTGAGATTTAAGCTTATCTTCACGCTCCTTCATCGAAGAGCTGCGTTGCTCTATTAGGTTATAGGCGCAAGTCATTGCGATGAATACCACTGACATTATAACAATTGACGTAAGCTTTGATTTGATAGTGAGATTACTTAATTTCATATCTAACCTATTATAATTATTTCGTTTATTGTTGTGTTCGTTCTTATCCTATCACTTAAGGGGTAGAGCGGATTGCTAGGCGTGAAAAATAGGATAAATACATTTTGTTGCATATCAATAAAGTGCGTAAGATCAACAAATTTTGAAGATTAAATTTGGAGAATGCGGGCAAAATCAAATCGAGTGTTGAAGATGTTATAAGTGATGAGAATGCTTGTGGTGTGGTCTATTTATCAAGTGTTTGATTTATTACTAATTCAGTGAATCCAGTGCCCGGGTCCTGCTCTCTTGTAAAACTGAGGTTCGGGTATTGGTGAAGAATGAGTTCGCCTGTGGTATCAATCAAGCTGCCTTCCAGCAGATGACCGCCTATCACTTCGCCATTCTGTTTAGCGACGGAAATATGAATATGCTGATGCAGTGGCGTTAGTGTCCCCATGATTGATACGATCTCGACGGGCTCTTTTAGCGTCAATGTGTTAGTGGCACCAGCTAAGCGAATACGCAAATGACTAAGACAACCGACACAAGAGGCGATACTTCCTGCGCCGATTTTGTATTCTGTGACAAGTTGTTGAATACACTGTTTAAGGTCGTCACCTTTCGTCAGGCGAGTCGCGATTGGAGTCATTGGAAGGCTTCCATCATGTCTATGACAAAATTGGTTTAATTGACCGAGTATCTTTTTATCGGTTTTTCACTCTGCGGTTGCTGAGTTGCTTTTTCGGCTTGGAAGTCATCTAACCGGTTCCATTTTAATACGCCGTTTTTTTCATAAGTATTGGCTTCCGAGCAGATCATGTAGTACTGGTCGATTTGGATGATGGCACCATCCGAATAGGCTTGGTCTTGGTAATAACAAACTCGTTTGCCTACTTCGCTGGCGTTAATACCGATAACGGGCTTAGCAGGTAGCGACGTTGAATTTGCCATAACAGGTAGAGAGAGCAAAGCGATTAGGCTAGCAATGTATAACTTCATCTGTGTTCTCCGAAGTAGTGGCCATACTTACGCTCGTAGCGAGGAAGCATACTTTCATTGCCAAGCAAGCCACCTTGATGAACATAAATTATGCTTTTGTCTTGGTTATCCTTATACCATGATTGTAGGCATTGCCACATCATAGGGTCGTAAAGAAGATCGAACTCGATATCGGTCTCTTCCAATAGCTTCTTCCAGGTTCGATAGTCTTGTTCGTAAAGTTTGCCAAAATGGTGCTTGGTGTCTAACTCTAGGATTTGCGGGAACTCATTCTCTCCAAGCTCTTCAAATTGCTTGATTAAGTACTCTTTTCCTCCAACACACGGACAAGTCAATACTGGGATGGAGTGTGGCTTAAGATAATTATGAAGATACAGTGCTGTCGCTCCAGTTCCGGCGGGTAGGGCAACCACAAACTGATGCTGAGGTTCGTATCGTGACCAAGACAATATCTCCCTTGCTAGCTGCTCAACGCCTTGGCGTGCAAGTGTTGACCTTCCTCCTTCAGGAATAAATAAACATGAGTTGTCAGGTTGGCGGATCTGCTCAATATACTCTCTTGGGTGTAAGTGGGAGTGTGCGGTTGAGATGACTTTTGCACCTAGTTCCAATGCCCCACGATAGTTACCGAGCGGTTTGTTGGTTAGCCAATGAGGAATATGGTCAACATAGAACTCCAGTCGCCAGCCTTTAATCGCGGCCAATGCGGATAAAGAATATAAAGAGTTTGCTTGCGCACTGCCGTAGCTGATCAGTGTTGTTACATTTGGAAAGTCTTGTTCCAACACCGCCATGAACTTACGCGCTTTGTTGCCACTGAAATGGCTGTGCAACTGATCATCACGCTTGAGGAAAAACGGGATATCGGCAAATTGGTGTTGAGTGATTGGGGTATTGGCGAGCTTCATGGCGTACATTGGTAAAAAATGGCCGATTATCTTACCCAATTTGCGTGAGTTAGTATCAATCTAGATCAAAATTTGATGGCCAATAGCACGTTGTTATGTTCGATACAGAGTGTTCAAACGGCCAAATAAAAAAAGCCCAGGGCAATGTGGCTCTGGGCGGATACAAATGAACATAGGAGTTAATAAGAAAAAGCAGCATATTTAGTAGTTTCAGTAAGAATCAAGTTTGACGGCCTGTAAACTTAGCGGGTTTCCCAACCCTTGAATGCTCTGCTAACTACAATTAATCAGACCGGGCATTTCTCAAACAGTTCCAATTATTTTCAAAAAAGATTTAATTTCTTTGTTTCATGCAGTTAGGGCCTAGGTTTGACAGTCTGGTCGGACCAATGGCTAAAAATGTGATGTTAATGACTTGTTGCCTTTCTGTTTCGAATGTATATTTCAAACAGTTGTTTAATACGAGTGATTAAAATGTCGAGCCGAAACTCCACTAAAGAGAAAATTCTTGATGTCGCTGAAGCCTTGTTCGCAGAACACGGATTCAAAGATACCTCTCTTCGCACCATAACTAGTAAGGCGGGCGTTAACCTTGCGTCAGTCAATTATCACTTTGGTGATAAGAAAACTTTGGTGAGAGCTGTGCTTGACCGATACCTAGAAGCATTCATGCCAGCGGTTCAGGATGCGTTGATCAATCTCAACCTTAGCGATAGCTATGAGATGGCAGACGTGTTTGAGTCATTACGTAGCCCGTTACGTAACTTAAATAATGTCAGACCTAACGGGACAAGCCGATTCATGTTGTTGATTGGCCGTGGCTATACCGATGTGCAGGGCCATTTACGCTGGTTTATCACCACGCGTTACTCTGACACGCTGAGCCTGTTTACTGATTCAGTGAAAAAAGCCAACCCTAAACTGACTCAAGAAGAGCTGTTTTGGCGTTTGCACTTTACGCTAGGCACGTGTGTTTTCACCATGGCATCAAGTCAAGCGTTGCTAGAAATTGCTGAAAATGATTACGGAAAAGCGATGGATGCGAAGTCTGTCGTTGATCAACTGATTCCATTCTTAGCGGCAGGCGTTGCTGCAGAATAGAAGTTTAAATTCAAATAATAACAACATTAGACCAATAACGAACAAAAGGATCTGATTATGGGCTCTCTAAGAAGAAAATGGGTCAGCGACCCAGCTTTCAAAATGTTTAAGAAAGTGTTGCCACCACTATCTAGCACCGAAAAGGAAGCAATGGAAGCAGGCAGTGTATGGTGGGACGGAGAGCTGTTCTCAGGCCGACCAGATTTTTCTAAGTTGCACCAGTATCCTAAGCCAACCTTATCGGCAGAAGAACAGTCGTTTATGGATAACGAGCTAGAGACACTGCTAAGCATGTTAGATGATCATAAGATCGTGAAAGAAGATCGTGATTTGCCGCCTGAAGTTTGGCAGTACTTACGTAAAGAGCGATTCTTCTCTTTGATCATTTCAAAAGAGTACGGCGGTCGAGAGTTTTCCTCTTTGGCTAACTCAACAATCGTAACGCGTATCGCGACTCGTAGTATCAGTGCAGCGGTGTGTGTCATGGTTCCAAACTCTTTGGGTCCGGGTGAGTTGCTTTCTCACTATGGTACACAAGAGCAAAAAGATTACTGGTTACCGCGCTTGGCTGATGGTACGGATATCCCCTGTTTTGCACTGACTGGCCCAGAAGCGGGTTCTGATGCGGGTGGTATCCCAGATGAAGGTATTGTTTGTTATGGCAAGCACGAAGGCAAAGAGGTGCTGGGTATTCGTCTGAACTGGAATAAACGCTATATTACTCTTGCTCCTGTTGCGACAGTGCTAGGTCTAGCATTCAAGATGTACGATCCGGATGGTTTAATGGGCGATAAAAAAGAGCTCGGCATCACTTGTGCCCTTATTCCAGCCGACCACAAAGGCGTAGAAATTGGTGAGCGTCATGACCCGTTAGGTCTTGCGTTTATGAATGGCCCCACATTTGGTAAAGATGTCTTTATCCCGATGGACTGGTTGATCGGTGGTCAAGATTATGCGGGTAAAGGCTGGCGTATGTTAGTTGAGTGTCTGTCTGCTGGTCGCGGTATCTCGCTTCCTGCACTGGGCACCGCGGTTGGTCACTTAACTTCACGTACTACAGGTGCATACGCTTATGTGCGTAAGCAGTTTGGTATGTCGATTGGTAAGTTTGAAGGTGTTGCTGAATCGCTCGGTCGCATCGGCGGGTTGACTTACTTGCTTGAAGCGAGCCGAACGCTAACCACGACATCTTTAGATCTTAAAGAGAAGCCGGGCATCGTTACAGCAATCGCTAAATACCACATGACGGAAATGGCTCGTACGCTTCTTAACGACTCGATGGATATCCACTCTGGTCGCGCGATTCAAGATGGCCCAATGAACTACTTGGCATCGCCTTACTTGGGTATTCCAGTTGCGATTACTGTTGAAGGGGCGAATATCCTAACTCGCAACCTGATGATCTTTGGTCAAGGTGCGACCCGTTGTCACCCTTATGTACTCAAAGAGATGGAAGCAGCTGCGAATCCGGATGAGAAACAAGGCGCGAAAGAGTTTGATGAGTTGCTGTTCAAGCACATTAAACATGCAATGGGTAATACTTTCGGCGCATTTGGCGCGGCTCTAACTGGCTCTCGTTTCATCAAGGCAGATATGAGTGGTCCAACTCAGAAATACTACAAAGACATGACTCGTCTAAGCCGCGCTCTAGCAGTTAGTGCCGATATCGCGATGGCAACGCTAGGTGGTGATCTGAAACGTAAAGAGATGATTTCTGCTCGTCTAGGTGATGTACTCGCGTACCTATATATGGCTTCGGCAGCACTTAAGAAGTACGAAGATGAAGGTCGTCAGCAGCAAGATCTTAACTTTGTTCACTATGCGGTTCAGCACTGTTTGCATAACGGCGCGAAATCTCTTCAAGAAGCTTTTGCCAATTATCCTCACAAAGCGGTTGGTCGTTTGTTGAAGGTGATTATCTTCCCATTAGGTAATCACTTTGCTAAGCCAAGTGATGATCTGACAGTGAAGCTTGCGGAAGCTCTGATGACTCCGGGTGCGCAGCGTGATCGCTTAACTAACCTATGTTATGTAGGTGCAGATGAAAACGACAGCGTTGGCCTAATGGAGACGGCATTTCTAGCGATGTACGATATCAAGAGCTTAGAGCGTAAGCTGATGCGTGCGGCGAAAGAGGGTAAGGTTGCTCGTAAAGGTCTACTGTCTGACAGGCTGGCGCAAGCACTTGAAGCAGATGTCTTAACGCAAGACGAGGTCGATCAAATTATTGCGGCGGATAAACTTCGTTATAAAGCCGTTCAAGTTGACCACTTCAGCCACGACTTTAAAGACATTCATACCAATGGACGCCCAAAAAAGGGCAAAGCTAAGCTAAATAATGCGGCTTAGCGGACACACAGTAGCAATGATGAAAGGCACCCTCGGGTGTCTTTCTTTTTTGTTGGAGATCGCTATTGAGCGTGAAAGTGCTCCAACCACTTACATTTTGGCGACATTTTTACAGAAATTAGATGCGATCTTTAGATGAACCTTTTATCCTAGCGGGGTTTTTTAAAGGAAGTTGAATATGATCATCAAACCTAGAATTCGTGGATTTATCTGTACCACAACGCATCCAGTGGGTTGTGAAGCTAACGTAAAAGAACAAATTGCTTACACAAAAGCACAAGGCCCAATTAAAGACGCTCCTAAGCGCGTTCTTGTTGTTGGTGCTTCAAGTGGCTACGGTCTATCTTCTCGTATCGCTGCGGCATTTGGTGGCGGTGCTTCAACTATCGGTGTTTTCTTCGAAAAAGAAGGTACAGAGAAAAAGCCAGGCACAGCGGGTTTCTACAACTCAGTAGCATTTGAAAAGTTGGCGCGTGAAGAAGGTCTTTATGCGAAAAGCTTAAACGGCGACGCTTTTTCTAACGAAGCGAAAGAAAAGACTATCGAGCTGATCAAACAAGATCTTGGTCAGATTGATATGGTTGTTTACTCTCTGGCATCTCCAGTACGTAAACTACCAGATTCGGGCGAACTGATTCGCTCATCGCTTAAGCCAATCGGTGAAACTTACACATCAACGGCTGTCGATACAAACAAAGACGTGATCATCGAAGCTAGCGTAGAACCGGCAAAAGAAGAAGAGATCAAAGACACTGTCACTGTAATGGGCGGTGAAGATTGGGAACTTTGGATCAATGCATTGTCTGAAGCAGGTGTACTGGCTGACGGTTGTAAGACTGTGGCATACAGCTACATCGGTACTGAGCTAACTTGGCCAATCTACTGGGATGGCGCACTAGGTAAAGCGAAAATGGACCTAGACCGCGCGGCGACAGTTCTTAATGAGAAACTAGCAGCAACTGGTGGCACAGCAAACGTTGCGGTACTTAAGTCTGTAGTCACTCAAGCAAGCTCTGCAATTCCTGTAATGCCACTGTACATTGCAATGGTATTTAAGAAGATGCGTGAAGAAGGCGTTCATGAAGGCTGTATGGAGCAAATCTACCGTATGTTCAGCCAACGCCTGTATAAAGAAGATGGCAGCGCAGCAGAGGTGGATGAGAAAAATCGCCTACGTCTAGATGACTGGGAACTGCGTGATGACATCCAACAGCACTGTCGTGATCTGTGGCCACAAATCACCTCTGAAAACCTAAAAGAGCTGACTGACTACGTTGAGTACAAAGAAGAGTTCTTGAAGCTATTCGGCTTTGGTGTTGAAGGTGTTGACTACGAAGCGGACGTTAACCCAGACTACAAAGCAGATTTCATCGCTATCTAATAGCGGACTATGTCCATAAGAACGCTTCGCTTTTGGAAAACGAGATCGGGCTTCGCCCTGCTAGAAACTGAGTTATCCGTAGGACGAAGTCCGTTCCATAATCCAGCGTCCATAAAAAAGGGTTGGCACAATGTGCCAACCCTTTAATTTTGACCAGCTCTCCAGTTACTTAAAGGTCGACCAAATTGGTGCGTGGTCAGACGGTTTTTCGATTCCACGCAGTTCGTAGTCGATATCCGACTCTATGCACTTCTGTGCCAGTTTTGGCGTTGCAAGAACCACATCAATGCGAAGGCCACGGTTGTCGTCGAAACCACGTGAACGGTAATCAAACCACGAGAAACGATCCGTTACATCAGGATGAACTTGACGGAAAGTATCAACAAATCCCCAGTCTAAAAGTGTTTTCAACCATTCACGTTCTTCTGGTTGGAAAGAACATTTACCGGTCTTTAACCAGCGCTTACGGTTAGGCTCACCAATACCAATATCCGCATCGATAGGACTGATATTGATGTCGCCCATAACGATTAACTGTTCGTCATTGCTATGATTGTCATTAAGGTAAGTCATTAGGTCGGCATAGAACTGGCGTTTATAAGGGTACTTAGTTTCGTGACTGATATTGTCTCCTTGAGGGAAGTAGCCATTTAATACAGTGACCTTTTCGCCGTTGTCATCTTCTAAAGTCACCATGATCATACGCTTCTGGTGCTCGTCATTATCGGTAGGAAAACCCTTTTGAACAGCGATTGGTTCTTTCTTACACAGCATCGCCACACCGTAGTGCGCTTTTTGTCCGTGAAAGTAAACCTTGTAACCCATGGCTTCAACATCCTCGAGAGGGAAAGCTTCGTCGTGCACTTTTATCTCTTGGAGACCAATAACGTCAGGTTGGTGCTTATCGATGACGGCTTGAAGCTGGTGGAGACGGGCGCGAAGTCCATTAATGTTGAATGAAATAACTTTCATTTCAATTCCTTAGTTTGTGACTGTTCGAGTTATAGTGAGATCATACTAGCATCAATTCGGTTTGTAGCGAAGGTAATGGAACGATGGGGCAACAATTAACATTTCTTTAAACTTTCGATTGATCTCTCACTTATTTGTGTTGTAATTCAATAGGTATTAATAAAAGTTATTTGCTCTATCAAATCTTGTGTTTGCTAAAAGGATGTATTATGCGAACGTTATCAGTGCAATGGAAAATTACGCTTTTGGCGGGGTTTTGCCTGCTTGTCACTTCTCTTTCCCTGATTGGGTTTTCGGTTTATAACGCCATTTCTAATCAGCACGAAATTAAGCAACAGAGCGCCAACTCTGTGATCGATAAATCAGAACAGATTGTTGAAACTCGCGCTCTACTCAATGCCACCCAGGTTTCTGAGTTTCTCAATGAAGCGCTCTATCGTGCAGAGATGCTGGCTTCGAGTGTCATGTTTCAAAAGAATTTAAGCGAAGAGAACTTCGGTGATAGTGAAGAGTTAAGAACTGCGCTTGATGAAATGACCCGACGAGCCGTTTTGGACTTCGAGAACGTACAAGGTGCATATCTTGTGTTTGAACCTAACATGCTCGATAGCGAAGATAGCAACTATGTTGAAGCAGAATATGTCGGCTCAAATGAAATTGGTCGTTTCGCAGCTTATTGGATGACAGCACAGAACGGTGAAAACGTAGTATCGAACGTGTTGTCAGAGGCGATGCTCAGTGATCCGATCAACAGTGAGCGTTTTTACTGTCCTATCGCTTCCGGTGAAACCTGTATCACAACACCGCGAGTCATTGACCAAGACGGTGTTTCGTTTCTCACTAGTTCGATATCTTTCCCGCTTGTTGTTGACGGTGAGCCGATCGGATATTTCGGTATCGATCTGCGTTTGGACAGTTTGTCTTCGATTGTAGTGAATTCGGATAGCCAGTTATTTTCTGGCAACGGTAACGTTAACCTGATGAGTCTTGATGGGTCATTGATTGCCAGTGACAACGCAGCCAGCCAAGTGGGTCAACCATTTACCAGCGAAATTGTTTCTGCTGACAAGTTAACGGATCTCTTGTTCGGACAGTCTGTACAAACGGATTGGAGCGAGGATGGTCAGTGGCTATATGTATTTGCGCCGATTATGGTCGCTAACCAAACTTGGGGCATTTTGTTTGATATGCCGCGTTCAAGCGTACTCGCCGATGCTGAAGCATTAGATGCCACTATCAGCCAGCAAGTAGAGTCTAGCGTAAGAACTGAACTAATCGCTGGTATTGTTCTTGTCGTCTTGGGGCTTGCAACAATTGCGATCTCTGCTTCACGCTTAGTGAAGCCAATTCGTGAAGTAGGGCTTCGACTCGATGATATTGCATCTGGTGAAGGAGATCTGACTCAGCGTCTCGAGGTTCAATCTCAAGATGAAATTGGCCAATTAGCGCTTGGGTTCAACAGCTTCTTAGACAAACTTCAGTCCATTATCAGCGAAGTTGTCGATACTACCAACCAAGTGGGTACAACCACGCAGCAATCACGAGTGGCGGCGCAGCAAACTCGCGCAAGCAGTGACTCTCAGTTTAAAGAGGTAGACTTAGTCGCCACTGCGTCTGAAGAGTTGACTCAAACGGCAGGCTTGGTTGTTCAAAACGCACAAGTGGCAGTGCGCGCTGCTGAGCAAGCTAATGAAGCTGCGGCAACCGGTCAGGGTGTGATTGAAAAGTCTCAGCATGAGATGATGAACCTAGTTGAGCGTATGACCGCCGCTGTTCCGGTTGTGGAAGAGCTTGCGGCAAACAATGCTAACATCACCGAGATCCTTGGCGTGATTGAAGGCATCTCGGAGCAAACTAATTTGCTTGCGCTTAATGCGGCCATCGAAGCGGCTAGGGCAGGTGAACAGGGTCGAGGTTTCGCCGTTGTGGCAGATGAGGTGCGTAATTTGGCCAGTCGCACACAAGACTCTGTGGGTGAAATTAGGCAGGTTATTGAAAATGTACAAACCGGCACGCGGGATGTGGTACAAGCGATTCAAGATGGTAACGACTTAGCCAATGACTCGGCAATACAGGTGCAAAACGCCGCAAAAGAGTTGACCCAAATTTTTGAGGCCATTGCGTCCATCAATGATATGAACTCACAAATTGTCAAAGCAGCAGAGGAGCAGCAATCTGTTTCTGCTGAAGTCAACCAAAGTGTCAGTAACATCCGTGACTTAAGTGCACAGATACTTTCTCAAGCTGAAGAGTCTGAAACGGTAGCGTCGCAAATTGGCGACTTATCAGATAAGCAGCAGCAGTTGGTTAATCAGTTTAAGGTATAACGAAGGTAAGGTTGTTATTGGGAAAAGGGCTTCGAGTGAAGCCCTTTTATATTTGATCAGTCGAGATACCAATAACCTTTATTGACTAATTCGGTAAGAAGCTGAATAGCAGGTTCTTGGGTGGCATTGGCAAAAGTCTCGAGAGTGATTTGCTCACAATTGCACAAGGCGTTGATAAGCCATGGCGCCTCGACATTAAATACCTCTCCATTGATGTAAACCATATGCGTCGATTGCTCGTGATATAAAGCGCGAACTCCGGACACCTTTTTCAGTACACCTTGCATGGTTAAGTGTTCTCGTACATCCGACAGTTCGAGCTTTTCATCGGGTTCAACGATATCGAGCTGGTGGCGCGATTGGCTAAGCATAGTCCCCAAGAAGCGTTCAACGTCTTTGTCACTGTTTAATGTCGCTTTGAGCATCTCTGTGAGTAGATGCTTATCGGTAGCTAAAATTTCGCCATGATGCTGTTGGATGTTCATACGTGGATTGTGCAAATGAACATCACCTTTGTCGTGGGCGAGAACATAGTCGGCAAAATTGCTCAGCAGCTCCTGCTCTTTTGGCGAGCGATAGCCAATAGAGTAGCTCATACTCGGTTCGAGGGTATCACCTTCATGAGGGAAACCCGGTGGTATGTACAGTATGTCTCCAGGCTCGAGAACTTGGTCAATGATGGCGTCAAAGCCTTCAATTTGTCTCAGCGCTCCAGCTTGGATTGACTCCTTGTATTGGCCAACGTCTTTGTCCCCAACGCGCCAATGCCTCTTGCCACTCCCTTGAATGATAAAGACATCATATTGATCTATGTGAGGGCCGACACCGCCTTTTGGGGCTGAGAAGCAAACCATGAGATCATCAAACAACCAGTTTGGCAGCTTTTTAAATGGTTCAATAAGTTGCGCTGAGCCTAAGTGCCAATGGTTACAAGCTTGGACCACCAGTTGCCAGTGTGACTGGTCAAGCGTTTCGAAGTGGGCTTGGTTAAAAGGCCCATGTTGCGCCGCCCATTGGTTTTCTTTATTGGTGACAAAGCGTGAATCTACTTCTTCCTCCATCGCAAGCCCAGCAAGCTCATCTGGGGTGATAGGATCGACGAAATTCTTGAAGCCAGCTTTTATGACAGTGGGTTTCTTATGCCAATACTCAGATAGAAATTGGTCCAGATCAAAACTTAACTGGTACATGAGTTACCTAGTTTGCTTTCTAAATCTGCTTTCACGATTTTTATCGCTTCGAGCGCAGTTTTAGGGTCAACTTCATTGCTTTCGAGTAAATAGATAAGGTCAACGGCAAGTTTTATTTCATCGGGAGCATTGTCTAACCCAGAGTTAGATGAAGGCATTACTGATTTCTCTCTCTGTAAGTAATCTGTTTTTCAATCTTAAGTTTCGCTTCCTGGCAGCGTTTAAGTCGTTGTTCGGTACTCATCAGTGCTTGCTGCGCGGCTTGTTGCTGGAAAGGCGGGGCGTACTGAAGGGCAAGCTCTTTGTCGCGCACCATTTCCATTAATCGACGTTCCCAATCTTGGTGCTGGGCAAGTTGTTGGGAAAGTTCGTTGATCGGTTTACGGTAATAGCTACTGTGCTTGGGCTCGCTTTTACGAATTCTGGTTGTTGCAAGCTCCCTTTGAATCGCACTGATTTGAGCGAGTAAACGCTCTGTCAGATACTCAGCACGCATTGTGGTGAGTTTGCCAGCGTCTTCTTCTCGTATAATGCTATCGAGGGTGGATTGGGTCTCTTTGACGCAAGGCACTAACAACTTGGCTTTGCAGATAAAAAGCCGTTCGTCAAACAGTGGTAAGTGATGCTCACCTCTTTGACGATCGAGCGCAGCCGCATTGATGGCGAGCTGCTCAAGGGTTGATTGCAGTTGTTTAATTTTGCTCATAATTAGAGATTTACAAACCATGCTTCGTAAGCGAGTTTTACTGCAAGAATACTCACAACAGTAACAAAGACTGGACGGATGAACTTAGCACCGAAGCGAATGGCTGAATGTGCGCCAACAAAAGCACCTGCCATTAAGCATACACCCATGGTCAGCCCGAGCACCCAGTCGATATGGCCCAGTATGGCAAATGTCACTAAAGAGGTGAAGTTACTGGTGAAGTTCATCGCCTTAGCTAGCCCAGATGCCAATAAGATGTTGAGTCGATACAGTGCCATTGAACTCACTGTCCAGAATGCACCAGTTCCGGGGCCGGCTACGCCGTCGTAAAAACCTAACGTTAAACCTTGCGCATACTGCTTTTTGTTCAAAATTGGGCAGGGTTGTGGTGACTCATTGTTAACCTTGCTAGGCGTTTTATGCCAGATGGTATAAATCGCAGCCCCTAGAATGATCAGAGGTAGGATTTTTTCTAACCACTCTGTGCTAATCAAATCGACAAATAGAGTGCCGAGTATCGCACCAATTAAAGTCGCGATAAAAGCTCGCGTCCAACACTGAGGTTTAAATAGCTTTTTGCGATAATAAGTAAAGGCGGCCGTAGAAGAGGCAAAAGTAGCAGCGAGTTTATTGGTTCCAAGCGCAATATGTGGCGGTAGGCCCAATGACAGTAGTGCAGGAACGGTAAGCATGCCACCGCCACCCGCAACAGCGTCGATAAAGCCTGCCACGAAAGCGACAAGTGCCAACACTAATAGCATGGTTGGCTCAAATAATTCCATATCGTTGTTCTTCTTTATAGTTCTGGGCCCGATGGCCTCTATTATTCAATAACGCGCTTAAATGGTGGCAGTGAGTCAAGCAAGGCACTGCCATATCGTTTAGTCACTAATCGTCGGTCTAGGATGATGACTTTACCAGAATCACGTTCTTTGCGCAGCAAGCGTCCGACTGACTGAATTAACTTTTTACTCGCTTCAGGTACAGTGATCTGCATAAATGGATTCCCCCCTTTGCTTTCGATGTACTCTGCATGGGCTTGTTCAACTGGAGAAGTCGGCACAGCAAAAGGTATTTTGGTAATAATTAGGTTTTCTAAAAGCTCGCCTGGTAAGTCTAAACCTTCAGAAAAGCTACCCGTTCCAAACAGCACACTGGTTTTTTTGCACTGTACCAGTGTTTTATGTTTTTTTAGGATTTCTAAGCGCGACTCTTGACCTTGAACTTGCAAAGCCCAACCTTTTTTTACAAATTCTGTTGATAAGGCTTCGGCCACTTGGTTCATCTGCCAGTAGGACGAAAACAGCACTAGGTTGGCTTTGCTGTTCTCAATCAAAGTCGGTAGCTTCTCAATCAAATGATCGGTGAACTGCGGAGCTGAGGGCTCAACGCGCATTTGCGGAATGTGCAGCTCAGCCTGATTCTGATAGTCAAACGGAGAAGCGAGGGCAAGAAACTTCACGCCATCTTCCGTTTTTTCGCTTATCCCTGATTGTCGGCAGAAAAAGCTAAAAGAGTTGAGAGCTCGAAGGGTGGCGGAAGTCAGTACTGCCCCCACACAACGACTCCATAGCTGTTGGTCGAGTTGCCAACCCACTTCAAGTGGGGAAACGTTGACGACAAAATCGCTTTCACGTTCTGAACTTATCTCTAACCAGCGCACGAGAGGGGCACCTTTTTCACGTAAAGGCTCTGCCATGAGGTGCCAAACTTGCGCTAAATTGTCCATACGTTGAATATAAAAGCCAAGCTCAGCTAGCGCAGGTTCAGCTAGGCGGTTGGACAATTCTCCGTCTTTCACTCGCTCAGATATTAGCTCTGCCACTTTGGCGACCGCTTGTGCGCCTTTTTGAGTGAGCTTCTTAAGCGTTTTCGACTCTTCGTCTAGCCAACTAGGCAGTTCACCGTTTTCAAACCGGTAGATGCTTTCTTCAAAATGAGTGGGATCGAAGCGCGTTGCGAGTTGGCTCAAGGAAGGGATCAACTGCTGCACCGAGTCTTGTAGTTCATTTCTGAATCGTGCGACACGTTTTTCATCTGCCATATTGGCAAATTTAGTCACTGATTGGTTGAGTCTTTCCAACCAACTTGCGGCGCCTTTCAGGCTGGCGGAAGCTGAAGAGTGATCTCGGGCAACATGAGGCAGGTGGTGCGCCTCGTCAAAAACGTAAATGGTATTCTCTGGTTCTGGAAGTATCACACCGCCACCAAGATCAGCGTCGGCCATAACCAAACTATGGTTAGCAATAATGACATCGGCTTTGTCTAGCTCAGAGCGCGCTTTTTGAAAAGGGCAGTCTCTATGTGCAGGAAGGCTTAGGTTGCAGCTATGTTTGTCACTGACAATCATCTGCCACAGTTCATCCTTAATTGGTTTCGGCCAACTGTCTCGATCGCCGTCCCATTTACCTTGCGCCAAAGACTTGTACATGGTTTGCAGTAGCTCGATTTCTTTCTGTTTAGGCTTGGTTTCAAACATCGCCAGTTGACCACCATCGACACCACTGGCCGATGCGAGTTTCTCTGCACAGCAATAGCGTTGACGGCCTTTAGCCAAAATGAATGAAAACTCTCTGTCTGTGAGCCTTCTATATAGAGGCAGATCTTTTCCGATTAACTGTTCTTGCAGCGCGACGGTAGCAGTTGAGATCACTACTTTGCGATTGTTAAGTACAGCAACCGGAATTGTGGCCATTAAATAAGAGAGAGACTTGCCAATTCCGGTTCCCGCCTCGGCCACAATCATGCGCGTAGATTTGTGATATTCGCCACATAGTGTTTTAGCGATCTCTGCAACAAGATAGTTTTGAGCTCGACGGGGGACAAAATTTTCGAGCTGTGACTGCAGGTTTTGGTAACTAGCGCGGATAGATTGTTGGATTTTACTGGTTATCATACTGTGACCTATAAAGCGGGTGAAGCATCATAGCACAGTTCGCTAAGTACAACTCAGTTCACGAAATAGAATGCTTAATAACAAAATGTGGATCTTGTTCACAAAAAAAAACTGAACCTTCAGAGACTTACAATTAATTCTAAATGTAAAAAATATATCACGCCAAAAGAAACACCTTGGTGGTGATATATTCTGAAATTAACCTATAATTTCACCTCTTTCGATATTATTGACTGGTCTGGAGGTTTGGAGAGGTGTTTGATGATCCTTGTTATAATCTATGAACTGGCTCGAAAAAAGTGCTAATCTTTATGTAAATTATTGATATATATTGTTTTTATGTATTTTTAGCATAATTTTTTAGAACATTTGACACGCCGGATAATCTTTTGCAATCTAGACCCCGAAATTTAGTGAAGGTGACATCTGGTCCATAAGAGATTGGAGTTACCATCAAAAAACATAAAGGGAACCGGACAAGGAATTCCCATTCTATAGAAAAGGCAGTGGATTATTATGAAAAAGACTCTAGTAGCTCTTTCAGTTCTAGCAGCATCAGCAGCAGCACCGTTCGCTAACGCAGCTATCGAACTATACAACGAAGAAGGCATCACAGTTAACCTTAAAGGTGATATCGAAGTTGTTTACCGTAACGATGTGGATGGCGATAGCCAAATGGAGCAGCGCATTGAAGATGCTGACTTCGGTTTCGACATCCGTTACATGGTTAACGATGACTGGTCAGTAGGCGCATACTGGGAGTTCAACGGTTCTGAGAAAACTAACTCAGAAGTAACTCGTAACGGTGATACTTACGTAGCGGCTTACCATAACACAGCAGGTTCTATCAAGTTTGGTCGCCTATGTACTGCAGCTGATGACCTAGGTATCGGTAAAGATGAAGCGTTTGGTATTTCTAAGCTTCTAGATGGCCTAACAGACGAATGTTCTGATGAAGCAGTTCGTTACGATTTCGATAACGGTGATTTCTACGCGACACTTGGTTTTGTTCAAAACAAAGTTGCTCATGGCTTTGATATCACAAATGGTAAATCAACAGTAATCGACGGCAATAACGACACGTATTACGATGCGCGTGCTGGATACCGTGTAGCTGGTTTCGACATTTCTGCATTTTACGCTCAGTACAGTGTTGATCAAGAAACTGCAACTAACAAAGATCACGCTGGTCACGCTTTAGAAGTAGTGTACGGTGGTATCGAGAATGTTGAACTAGCAGTAGCTTACTACGGTGTAGATTCGGATCTAGAAAACGATGACAGCAGTGTAGTTGCATTCGCAGCAGCTTACACAATGGGTAAACTTGGTTTTGCTGCAGGTTACTCTATCGGTGACCACGACGTGAAAGCTAAAGAAGCTGATCGTTGGTTTGTAAACACAACTTACGGCATTGCACCTAACACTAAACTTTACGCAGAAGTTGGTGGTCTTGACCAAGACGGTGTTGATGACAACACTGGTCTAGCAATTGGTGTTGAAGCATCATTCTAATTCTAAATTAGATAACGCTTTAATACACATAAAAGCCACCTTAGGGTGGCTTTTGTTGTTTTTTGATGTGAATATTGCCTGTTGTTACCGCTAATTAGGGATAAATAATGAAGTACAGCTTAGTATTAGCTATGTTGAGTAGTTTGGTCATTGGTTCTGTAAATGCTGCCACCTTAATACCTAAAGGGGGGGTTAGCATTCTATATATTAATGGAGAACCTTCGCAGAGTAGAATTGGTGAAAATAAGATTTCCGGAGGTTTTAATCAGATAGTAGTAAAAATGGATAAGAATATGTCCAAAGGCTCTAGTAGCGACGTTTTTACCTCAAAACCTTTTGCAATTTCATTTACTCTATCTGGAGAAGAAGTGGTAATAGAACACCCTCTTGCTCGAAGCATGGCAGAAGCTCAAAGAGCGTTTGGGAACAATGATCCTAAATGGGTTGTTAAGGTAGATGGAAAGCAAATTAGCTATCAACAGTCTGCAATCAAGGGAAAGTCAGGTTTTTTACCTTTTTCTGGTTTAGATAAGCTTTTAGTTCAGCACAATGAAAATCAAGGAATTTTCTTTAAAAATGGTCAACTCATCGATAAGCCAGTTGAAGCACAAGCTATAGCAGTCGCGGCAACAACCACAGCTGCTGTGACTTCGACGTCGATCAAAGTTGAGAAAACTGCGCAAGCCAAGCCAGTGTCTTCAAGCAACGTTGACCAACTAAAAGCCTGGTATCTAAAATCCTCTAAAGAAGAGCGTAAAGCGTTCCGCCGTTGGATGATTGACCAAGAATAACAAACTGATTGAAGTTTCGAGTTTCGAGTTTCGAGTTTCGAGTTTTGAGCCGCGAGTTGTTAGTCACTCGCGGCTCGAAATTTAAGTAAAGCACTCTTCACTATTCAACGCACACTCAACCGCACTCACCAGTCTCTCTATATGTTCAGGCTCGCTAATAAACGGTGGCATCATATAGATGAGCTTACCGAACGGCCTAATCCACACACCTTGCTCAACAAACAACGCCTGTATTTGCTCCATGTTGACCGCAGTCGTGGTTTCAACGACCCCAATGGCGCCGAGCCAACGCACCTCTTTTACTCGTTCATACTTCTCTAACTTAGGCAGTAGCTGAGAGAATAGCTGTTCAATCTGCTTGGTTTGACTCAGCCATTTGCCTTGTTCGAGTAGCTCCATACTCGCAGTAGCAACAGCGCAAGCCAGTGGGTTGCCCATAAAGGTTGGTCCATGCATAAAGCAGCCGGCTTCACCACCGCAAACGGTATTGGCCACGTCACTGGAAGCTAAAGTCGCTGACAACGTCATATAGCCGCTAGTCAATGCTTTACCCACACACAAAATATCAGGTTGTATTTCAGCGTGTTCACAAGCAAACATTTTCCCCGTGCGACCAAAGCCTGTTGCGATCTCATCTAGGATCAGCAGTAATTCATATTGATCGCATAGCTCTCTGACCTCTTTGAGGAAATTAGAATGATAGATCCTCATGCCTCCTGCACCTTGCACGATAGGTTCTAAGATTACCGCTGCGATTTCATGGTGGTGCTTGGCTAGTTTAGCCCGGAAATCATCAAGATCGCTTTCGTCCCACTCTTGCCAGAATCCTGTTTGTGGCGATTGTGCGAAAATATGCTCTGGCAGAAAGCCTTTATATAAAGAGTGCATGGAGTTTTCAGGGTCAGTGACTGACATAGCGGCAAAGGTGTCACCGTGGTAACCATCGCGCAGTGTGAGGAACTTAGGGCGAGATTCACCTTTGGCGTGCCAGTATTGCAGCGCCATTTTTAAGCTGACTTCTACGGCGACAGAGCCAGAATCAGCCAAAAAAACATGCTGCAAGTTGCTTGGTGCGAAGTTAAGCAGCTTTTTGCATAGATTGATAGCAGGCTCGTGGGTGATGCCACCAAACATCACATGAGACATTTTATCAATTTGATCGTGCGCTGCTTTGTTCAGATACGAGTGGTTATAACCATGAATCGCTGACCACCACGATGACATACCATCTACTAATTGTTTTCCATCGTCTAATTGTAAGTAGACACCGTTGGCCGAGGTGACTGGGTAGCAGGTCAGAGGTGTTAAGGTGGATGTATAAGGATGCCATATATGACGGCGGTCGAAAGCGAGATCCATGCCTGGTTCCAGAAAAATGAATGGTTAAAATTTAATCGAATGTAAACTTTTGATTATTCTGTATGTTGACAGTCTACATTGTGTCGCTAGACTAGCCAAGTCACTAAACTAACAATAATCAAAGGAAAGCATGTGGAAGTTCGTCATAACTGGACCATAGAACAAGTTCGTGGCTTGATGGAAAAGCCGTTTATGGATTTGTTGTTTGAAGCACAAATGGTTCATCGTCAATACCAGCAACATAATCACGTTCAAGTCAGTACCTTGCTTTCGATTAAAACCGGTGCTTGTCCGGAGGATTGTAAGTACTGTCCACAGAGTGCCCGGTACACCACAGATATTGAAAAAGAGCGTTTGATGGAAGTCGAGCGCGTTCTTGATGCTGCGCAAAAAGCCAAGAGTGCAGGCTCTACTCGCTTTTGTATGGGCGCAGCGTGGAAGAACCCGAAAGAGCGCGATATGCCTCACCTTACTGAAATGGTCAAAGGTGTTAAGGGCATGGGCTTAGAAACTTGTATGACCTTGGGGATGTTGACCTCTGATCAAGCCAAATCTTTAGCGGATGCAGGCTTAGACTATTACAACCACAATTTAGATACCTCACCAGAGTTCTACGGTAGCATTATCACTACTCGTACTTACCAAGACCGCCTAGACACGCTGTCACATGTACGTGATGCGGGCATGAAAATATGCTCGGGTGGTATTATTGGTATGGGTGAAAGTGCTAATGACCGTGCAGGTCTTTTGGTCGAGCTGGCAAACCTACCTACTCACCCTGAAAGTGTACCAATCAATATGTTGGTCAAAGTTAAGGGGACACCGTTAGAAGAGGTTGATGATGTCGAGCCGTTCGACTTTATCCGCTTAATCGCTATTGCGCGCATAATGATGCCAAAATCAGCGGTACGTTTATCAGCAGGACGCGAAAACATGAATGAGCAGATGCAAGCCTTGTGCTTTATGGCTGGTGCTAACTCTGTGTTCTACGGCTGCAAACTGTTGACTACACCAAACCCGTCTGAAGACAAAGATATGCAGTTGTTTGATAAGTTAGGGATCAACAGCCAGCAAGTTTCGCAGAAACCTGATGAAATCGAAGAGAACGATCTACTCGACCGTGTTGTAGAACGTGTTGCAGCAAGACCAACCAAAGACGATCTTTTCTACGATGCAAGTGTTTGATCAGCGTATCAACTTAGCCCTTAGCGAACGCAACGCTAAGGGCTTAACTCGCGCACTCAATCCAGTTCAGTCTGGGACCGGGGCAGAGTTAGTCCATAACCACAGTCGTTACCTTAACTTTTCTAGCAATGACTATCTTGGTTTAGCCTCAGATAAGGAACTGACCAAAGCATGGCAGAAGGGGTTAGACCTTTATGGTAACGGCAGTGGCGCTTCTCCATTAGTTACAGGTTTCAGTCCTGCTCATCAAGAGCTCGAACAGGAGTTATGTCAGTGGCTTGGCTTTGAGCGAGCAATACTGTTTGGTTCGGGGTTCTCTGCTAATCAGGCTTTGATTTTCTCGCTGCTTAAAAAAGACGATTTGCTGATTCAAGACAAGCTAAATCACGCTTCACTGCTCGAGGCTGGTATGCTCTCTTCTGCGACCATGAAGCGTTTTAAGCATAACGACGTTGAGCATCTACAATCATTGCTAACCAAAGACGCACTAGTCATCACTGAAGGCGTGTTTAGTATGGATGGTGACTTATCACCACTCGCCCAGATGCAGCAGGTGACAGCTAAACGCTCATGGCTAGCGGTCGATGATGCGCACGGTATTGGCGTTTTGGGACAGAACGGTCAGGGCAGCTGCGCCTATTCAGGGATTAAACCCGAAATCTTGATTGTGACCTTTGGCAAAGGTTTTGGTCTTTCAGGTGCCGCGATCATGTGTAGCCACTCGCTCGGTGACTATTTCACTCAGTTCGCTAAGCATCATGTCTATTCTACCGCTATTCCTCCATCACAAGCTGTTGCGCTCACTAAAGCTGCGCAGATGATCCAGACGCAAAGTTGGCGTAGAGAAAAACTTGCTGAGCTGTCCGATTGTTATGACTCTCTGTTAGCTGACTTCGCGGGGTATAAAGCAACCGAAACGCCGATTAAACCATTGGTATTGGGTTCAGCGCAAGATGCTGTGCGTGTTGCAAAAAGGCTAAGAGAGCATGGCCTTTGGGTTACGGCGATACGTCCGCCAACAGTGCCAGAGGGGAGTGCACGTTTACGTATTACCTTAACTGTCAACCATGATAAGCAGCATGTCATTAAACTAGCCAACACGTTGAAACAGCTTTGTATAGAGGATGTACAGTGAATCAAGCAGTATTAATTGAGTCTAAACAACCAAGCAACAAAGTGGCAATAGCGGATGCGTTTGGGCGAGCAGCGAATACTTACGATAAGCATGCGGCATTTCAACGCGACGTAGGACAGCGCCTCTTAGCGATGATGCCAGACGATCTCTCAGGAAAGGTAGTGCTAGATCTCGGTTGTGGCACAGGGTACTTTTCAAATGAGCTTTTGAAACGCGGCGCTCAAGTTGTTTGTGTCGATATCTCTGCAAAAATGCTTGAACAAGCTAAGGCACGATGTGGAGAGAACAATATCAGCTATCAGCTTGGTGATGCTGAGCGCTTGCCGTTTAGTGATGATCAATTTGATTTGGTTTTTTCTAGTCTTGCGCTTCAGTGGTGCGAAGATCTTAGCGTACCGCTTAAAGAGATAAAGCGCGTTGCCAAGCGTTCTGGTAAAGCGTACTTATCGACGCTTCTTGATGGCTCACTTTATGAGCTCAAACAAGCTTGGGCAAGAATTGACTCATATCAACACGTTAATGACTTTATTTCCTCCAATCAGGTAAAAATTGCGTTAGCGCAATCTGAATGCCATCTGCATCAATTAGACTTAGCGCCAATTACGGTTTGGTACAAGACAGCTTTTGCTCTTATGCGCGACTTGAAAGGTATTGGGGCTACCCATATCAATGGGCGCTCCAACGGGCTAACAAGCCGAAGTGCGCTGCTAAGAGTTGAACGCGAATATCAAATCTATCGGAACCAGCAGGGTCTTCTACCTGCAACATATCAGGTTTGTTTAGGGGTTATTAATCTATGATTGATGCATTTTTTATTGCTGGTACGGATACCGATGTTGGAAAGACGGTTGCTTCAAAAGCAATCTTAAATGCGCTGGCTGAAAAGGACTTAAGAACGATTGGATATAAACCAGTCGCAGCGGGTAGTGATAAAACAGAGCTAGGCTATCGCAATTCGGATGCCTTGTATTTACAAGCAGCGGCGACGGTCGATGTTGCGTATGAGGATGTAAACCCATACGCTTTAGAGCTGCCTGCTTCGCCACATATTGCCGCGAAACGTGAAAACGTAGTTATTGAGTACGCCAACCTTAGTGAAAAGCTTGCTGAGCATAAACAAAACTCAGACATTGTTCTTGTGGAAGGCGCTGGCGGTTGGCGCGTCCCAGTTTCCGAGACTGAGTGTTTATCGAGTTGGGTGCAGCAAGAAAAGCTACCAGTGGTATTAGTCGTTGGTATTAAGCTTGGCTGTTTAAGCCACGCGATTTTGACCATGGATGCAATCAAAGCGGACGGTGTTGAAATCGTCGGTTGGGTGGCTAACCGAGTTAATCCGGGTACAGAGCACTACGCAGAGATTATCGAACTGCTAGAGCATAAGATTGATGCGCCCAAACTGGGTGAGATTCCGTACGTACCAAAAGTTAAGCGTAAGGATTTGGCAAAATATATTGATGTATCGCCGATTATTAATCGATAAAAAGCATCTAAGCCGATAAAAACAACAAGGCTGCCTTTGGGCAGCCTTGTTTGTTATTTAGCTAATTACTTGTGTTGCTCTAGCCCCATTAAGGCGCTTTGAGTCTCGGCGATGTGCTGTTGGGTTTTATCTTCGACCGATAAGCCTAGTTGCTGTAGCGCTTCGTCTTCGGATAAACCTAGGTGACAACGCAGTAGATCAATAGCCATTTGGTAGTCGTTAGTTTCAACCATGATTTCGTTCCCTTTCAGCATGGATTCTTTCATCTGCGTTAAATCTAGCACGTCGGGACAGACTCACAATACGACCAAAGTCTAAGCGAAAATAGAAAACAGTTGTCAGTCTATACTCTTCTTACCGTGACTCTTTGTTATCTTTAGATTTTTCTATCTTTGCATCCTTGACATTAAATGTTTCAATTTACTTCTTAACCTTGTAATTAAAGGGGATAGACTATATCTAATAGTTTAAGAGCCTCTTTAGGCAATAATAAAATACTTCCGTTTTTGGAGAAAAGTAATGAAGCGAGTCATGTTATTTCTTGCAACCAACTTAGCTGTTGTTCTGGTACTAAGTGTTGTTCTAAATATCGTTTATGCAGTCACTGGGATGCAGCCAGGCAGCCTGTCTGGCCTGTTGCTGATGGCTGCGGTGTTTGGCTTTGGCGGTGCGTTTATCTCACTGATGATGTCAAAGAGTATGGCGCTACGTTCAGTGGGCGGTATGGTGATTGAAAGCCCACGCAATGAAACAGAGCATTGGCTGCTAGAAACTGTGCGTCGCCAGTCACAGCAAGTCGGTATTGGCATGCCAACGGTTGCGATTTACGACTCGGCAGACATCAACGCTTTTGCTACTGGTGCGAAGCGTGATGACTCTTTGGTGGCCGTATCAACGGGCTTGCTGCACAACATGACGCGAGATGAAGCAGAAGCGGTACTTGCTCACGAAGTTAGCCACATTGCAAACGGTGACATGGTCACCATGACGCTGATGCAGGGCGTGGTGAATACATTTGTTATCTTCCTTTCGCGTTTTATCGCCAACATCGTTGCATCAAATGACAACGAAGAGGAAGGCGGCAGCAATATGATGGTGTACTTCGGTGTGAGCATCGTCCTTGAGCTGGTGTTTGGTTTCCTAGCAAGCTTTATTACTATGTGGTACAGCCGTCATCGTGAGTTTCATGCGGATGCCGGCGCAGCTCAACTAGTCGGTAAGCACAAGATGATTGCCGCACTAGAGCGACTAAAAGTAAGCCATGAACCTCAGCTAGAAGGCTCTATGATGGCATTTGGTATCAATGGTAAGCGCTCGATGACAGAGTTATTGATGAGCCATCCACCGCTTGATAAGCGTATTTCAGCGCTACGCAATTCTTAGTTCTAAACGTTAATTATTGAAAAGGCTTGGTTTAATGACCAAGCCTTTTTTGATCCTTTTTTAAAACCTTTTCGTACTAGTTATACAAAATAAAATTTGTACAACTTTTACAAAGCATCTATGTTTATGTTGTACAAAAAAGATAAGTGTACAACAAAGAGGAAGTTTACATGGATGTACAAGGTGTCAGTCAGGTCTATCAACAACTGAATAAATCTAATCTTCATTTGTTAGAGGATGTCTACCACAGTGATGTCGTGTTCGAGGATGCTGCCCACAGGTTAGAAGGCTGGTTTGAGCTTGAAAGCTACTTTGAAGCCTTATACACCAATGTAAAGCGCTGCGACTTCACTATTTTAGAGCAGCAGCAGACCGGAGATAGCGGCTTTCTAACATGGCAGATGGCGTTAGAGCATCCTAAGCTTTCCAAAGGCGATGTTGTGTACGTCAATGGTGTCAGCCACCTAAAGTTTTCCCAAGGTAGGGTGATTTATCATCGTGACTATTTTGACCTTGGCGAGATGTTATACGAGAACCTGCCTTTACTTGGTTCGATTATTAGAACCATTAAATCGAGGTTGGGCAAATGAACACAGTACTTATTACTGGTGCAACCTCAGGGATTGGGCTTCAGTTGGCCCAAGATTATGCAAGCCAAGGCTTTTATGTTTATGCCTGCGGGCGAAACAGTGCCAAATTAAGCGATTTGAGCGAACAGTTTGAGAACATCCAGCCCTTGGTATTCGATCTTACTGATCGTGATGCCACCATCTCTGCCTTAAGCAACATTGATATTGTACCTGAGCTTTGGATATTAAACGCGGGCGATTGTGAATACATTGACGAAGGAAACATGGATTCTCAGTTGGTTAAACGCGTTTTTGATATCAATGTTATTGGTTTGTCTAACGCGATTGAAGCTTGTCAAAGGCACTTCGTTCGAGGCCACCGCCTCGCCATAGTCGGTTCAATTGCTAGTGAAGTGGCTTTGCCTAGAGCAGAGGCATATGGAGCATCAAAAGCCGCAGTTAGCTATTTAGCGAGAGCTCTGCAACTTGATCTCAAGCCCAAAGGGATTGAAGTTTCGATAATTTATCCGGGTTTTGTTGAAACACCACTCACAGATAAAAACACGTTTGACATGCCGATGAAGGTGTCACCACAGCGAGCATCGCAAGAGATTCGTCGGGGATTAGAGCAGGGCAAGAGCCATATCTATTTCCCTAAGAAATTTACTTCAATTTTACGTTTCATTGGCGTTTTGCCTTACCGCTGGCAAAACGCGATTACTTCTAAAGTATTGGCGCAAGGATAGGAAAAGCACTATGAAAATTGCAATCATCGGTACAGGTATTTCGGGCTTAACGTGCGGTTACTATCTTCATAGAGAACACGATGTCACTCTATTTGAAGCCAACGATTATATTGGTGGCCATACGGCTACTGTCGATGTTGAACTCGACGGCCAATCTTACGCGGTTGATACTGGCTTTATCGTGTACAACGACAGAACTTACCCAAATTTCATGGCGCTGATGGATGAAATTGGTGTCGAGGGCAGACCTAGTCAGATGAGTTTTAGCGTTAGAAACGACAGTACTGGCCTAGAGTACAACGGTCATACTATCAGCACGTTATTCGCACAAAAGCGCAATTGGCTCAATCCTAAGTTCTACGCTTTTATCTTCGAAATTCTACGTTTTAATAAGGAAGTGAAGCAGATCGCGAATGAAGAACCGGGGTCAGACGTGACGCTTGGTGAATTCTTATCTTCGCGAGGTTTTAGCGACTATTTTTGTCAAAACTACATCTTGCCGATGGGCGCCGCTATTTGGTCATCGACGCTTGCCGATATGAGAGCTTTTCCTCTGCGATTTTTTGCGCGCTTTTTCCTAAATCATGGCTTACTTGATGTGACTAACCGCCCCCAATGGTACGTAATTAAAGGTGGTTCGCGTTCTTATATCGACCCATTGACGCAAGGTTTTGCAAACAAAATTCGTCTGAGCACACCTGTTGATTCAGTGGTGCGAGATCAAGCCGGTGTGACATTGCACTTCAACGGACAAAGCGAGCGATTCGATCAAGTTATCTTTGCTTGTCATAGCGACCAAGCGATTGGTTTACTTAAAGACTCGAGTGAAACGGAACGTTCAGTAATGTCTGGCTTAGCCTATCAGGCCAACGAAGTGATATTGCACACCGATGAGCAGTTGTTACCAACGCGTAAAGCTGCATGGGCGTCTTGGAATTACTGGTTGGAAGGGAGTGAAGGTCAAGACAATAGAGCACCGACGTTAACCTACAATATGAATATTTTGCAGCACATTGAAGCGCCTCATACCTTCTGCGTGTCGCTCAATAGCGGTGAACAGATTGATCAAAGCAAAATTCTAAGACGCTTTGTGTATCACCACCCAGTGTTTAATCAGCAGTCGATAAATGCTCAAGCGCGCCGTGAAGAGATAAATGGTCTGTCTCGCACATGGTTCTGCGGCGCGTATTGGTACAACGGTTTTCATGAAGATGGTGTGCGTAGTGCTATTGATGTGGTTAGAGGTATCAATCTATTAGATGCCAACCTTCGCTCGCAAGGGGCAGCGTGATATGACGGAAGTGAAAGGCAGTTGCCTATTTGTCGGTGAGGTCAGGCATAGACGATTTTCGCCTATTGAACATGCGCTCAACTATCGTTTGTTTATGCCATGTCTGGATCTCGATGAACTCGACGTATTGCAAAAGAAAGTTTGGGGCTTTGGTTCACGTTGGTGGCATTGGGCAAGATTTAGGCGTGATGATTATTTAGGTGATGGGGACTTAAAACAGGCGGTATTAGCCAAAGTGGCTGAACTGGGTGGTCAGCCATGTACAGGCGCTGTAAAAGCGGTGCTTCATCTAAGATATTTTGGCCTCTATTTTAGCCCAGTAAATTTTTATTACATTTATGACGACAAGCAGCAGTGGCGCTATCTATTAGCAGAGGTGAGCAATACCCCATGGAACGAACGCCATTATTACTTGCTTGATGCGAACGACGAGCTCACATGGAAACATAACAAAGCTTTTCATGTCTCTCCGTTCAATCCGCTCGAGCAAGAGTACGTTTGGAAGATCAAACCAATCGAGAAGCGCTTGTCGATCCACCTAGAATGCCATCGCAATATCAAAGAGTTTGATGCGACGTTAACAATGGCCAAGCAGCCTTTTAGTTCGCGAGTGCTTCTCAAACATTTGATCGTTACGCCAATCATGGCAGTAAAAGTCACCATGGGAATTTATTGGCATGCCTTAAAACTCTGGCTCAAAGGAGCGCTGTTTTACGGTCATCCCAAATATGATAATGACAATGAGCCTCAAGCGACTCAACGCATGGAAACGAATAACAACAAGGAGTCTCAACAATGATTAACTCTCAAACGCTACCTTTGCCTGCGCAACTGACATCTATGCAAAAGACGGCAAGAAATATTGCATTCTCTTGCTTGTGTAAGATTCAGTTTGGTTCATTAACCGTTGTCGAATCGTTCGGAGTAGAGGGCTCACAGCAAGTGAGAGAAAGTTTTGGTTCGCCGATAAATGGCCAGCCAAGTGCGATTATCGAAGTGAAAAATCCAGCTTTCTACGCTCGTCTTCTCAAAGGGGGAAGTATTGCGGCTGGTGAAGCGTACATGGATGGTTGGTGGGATAGCCCAAATCTGACGGCCTTGATGGAGTTAATGGCCCTTAATATGAAGACGCTTGACTCGATTGAAAGCCGTTCAAGCTTGCTGTCTAAACTGGTCTATCAAGTCGGACATTGGCTCAACCGTAACACGGTGGAGAACTCGGCAAAAAATATCCAAGCTCACTATGACTTGAGCAACGAGCTGTACCAGACGTTCCTTGATTCTCGGATGCTCTATTCTGCTGGAATTTATCAATCGGAAGGTGACACCCTTGAGCAAGCTCAGGTCAATAAGATGGAGCGTCTGTGCCAACAACTAAAACTGACGGCTGACGATTCAGTGATTGAGATTGGCACTGGCTGGGGAGCTATGGCTATCTATATGGCGGAAAACTACGGTTGCCATGTCACTACCACCACTATTTCTGAACAGCAATACCAATACACCAAACAGCAAGTTGAGCAAAGAGGGCTGCAAGATAGAATTACCCTACTTAAGCAAGATTACCGCTTACTTGAAGGTCGCTTTGATAAGTTGGTTTCGATCGAAATGATAGAAGCAGTAGGTAAGCAATTCCTGACCTCATACATCCAAAAATGCCAGTCACTGCTAAAGTCAGGTGGCTTAATGGCAATTCAAGCTATTACCATCGCCGATCAGCGTTACGACAGCTACAGCAAAAATGTCGATTTTATCCAGAAGTACATTTTCCCGGGAGGATTTCTACCTTCGATTACTGCGTTGACGCAGGCGACGACACAGCATAGTGATCTAATTTTAAGAGACCTATTCGATATTGGTCAGGACTATGCTCAGACACTGAAGGACTGGTATGTGAACTTCAATCATGCGCATCAACGCGTTTCTGAACTTGGCTTTGATGACCGTTTTGTTCGCATGTGGAACTACTACTTTTGCTACTGTGAAGGTGGGTTTAGAGCCAAGTCGATCAGTACGGTTCACATGACGTTTCAGCGTCCGTAGCAATTGCCCAGAGGGAGTGCGTGATGAAACGGCTTTTGATTGTTTCAGCTTGGTTTCAAATTATCTGGTTTTGTGCAGTTATAGGCAATTATGACCTGCAATATGTGACGTTATCACTGGTTACTCTGACGCTGGTTGTATTCGCGGTCAAAGCGACATTCAGTTGGATTAAGTATGCTGTGATTGTTGCATCAGGAGTAGCGGTTGATTTTACCAACTTAACGATTGGCTGGCTTCAGTTTGAATCCGGACACTTTCCCGTATGGTTATTTGCATTGTGGCTAATATTTGCTTGGTACGCCTATTTTTTGTATCCAATACTGAGCCAGTATCCTTTAACTCTCGTATCAATGCTAGGAGGGGTTGGAGGGGTGCTCAGTTATGCAGCAGGAGAAAGCCTTGGCGTGGTGTCATTTGGGGCTTCTACCTTCACTATGGTAGGTATCTTGTTTGTTGAGTGGACTCTAATCATTGCATTGATTATGAAGGTATATGGATATGAAGTGCAGAGCAATAATAACAGTGTTTCTAGCGCTGACAGGTAGTGCGCTGGCGTCTGAGCCATCAGAGCACGGCGTCGAGAACTGGAAAAATTGGTCTAGTGTGGGGCAAGCTCAGTTGAGTATGTTTTTCTTTGATATTTATGAGTCACAATTGCTCAGTCCTAATGGCTACTATCTTGTCGACCAAGACATAACGCCACACCCTTTGGCGTTGTCGATTACATATCAACGAGACATATCGCAAAAGCAGTTGCTAGATGCCACTGTGGAGCAGTGGGACAAACTTGGATATCAGCAAAGCATCACCCAAGCTTGGTATTCTAAACTGCAAGCTATCTTTCCGGACATAGAGGAAGGCAACAACCTTACTTATGTGACGGACGGTAGCAAAGGCCACTTTTATTACTCTAACCTGCAATCAGAGCAGAGAATGATCGGCTCGATTGAAGACGAAGCCTTCAATGATGCTTTTCTTGCCATCTGGCTGTCACCAAACACGGAATATCCGAGACTTAGACAACGTTTAATCGGGAGCAATTGATGCTGAAACGTTTACAGTTATTCACTATTGCCATGCTGTCGACACTTGCGCTTGTTGGTTGCAGTGCTGATTTGGATGATTATAAAAATACAGGCCCAGACTTTAACTTGTTCGAGTATTTTGCTGGTAAGTCTACAGCTTGGGGTATGGTTCAAGACTACACCAATAAGCAAACTCGCCGCTTTGAAGTCGCGATTGTTGGAACAATCGACGGAAATACACTCACGCTTGTCGAAGACTTTGTGTTCGATGATGGTGAAGTCTCACAGCGGATATGGACAATCGAACGCCTTGGCAATGGCATTTATCAAGGCTGGGCCGATGACATCATCGGCCAAGCTACCGGAAAAGAAGTGGGTAATGCATTGCAATGGGAGTATGATTTTGAACTTCAGCTAGAGGACTCGACCGTGGTCGTTACTTTTGATGATTGGCTGTATCGTCAAGACGATAAGCATGTGTTCAATCTGACCAAAATTAAAAAGTTTGGTTTAGAGGTAGGGCAGATAACACTGTTTTTTCAGAAGCAGTGAGGAGAGGAACGGACTTCGTCCTATGGAACGCTACGCTTTTGGAAAACGGGATAGGGCTTCGCCCTTATAAGACTTGGAAAGGTGTTACGGCGAACAAAACAATTGGTCGCGAAGTTCTCCATCGTCCCTAAGCGAAGCGTTCAGTAAGGCGAAGCCTGTTCCTACCAACAAAAAAAAGGTTGACGCTTTCACGTCAACCCTCAAAATTAAGCGATTCTCGATTCTCGATTCTCGATTCTCGATTCTCTTACAGCTTATCTGTCAGCTCAATCGCTTGACCGATGTAGTTCGCTGGCGTCATCTCTTTAAGACGTGCTTTCTCGTGCTCTGGTAGCTCAAGACCGTCAATAAAGTTGCGCATTGCTTGACCATCTACGCGCTTACCACGTGTTAGCTCTTTTAGCTTCTCGTATGGTTTCTCGATACCGTAGCGGCGCATCACTGTTTGCACTGGCTCAGCTAGAACTTCCCAGTTTTGGTCAAGTTCTGCAAGTAGCGCTTCGCGGTTAACTTCTAGTTTGCTGATACCTTTAAGCGTTGAAGTGTATGCGATGATAGCGTAGCCAACACCAACACCTAGGTTACGTAGAACCGTTGAGTCAGTTAAGTCACGTTGCCAGCGAGAGATAGGTAGTTTTTGCGCTAGGTGGCCAAATACCGCGTTAGCAAGACCTAGGTTACCTTCAGAGTTTTCAAAGTCGATTGGGTTAACTTTGTGTGGCATTGTCGATGAGCCGATCTCACCAGCAATTGTCTTTTGCTTAAAGTGGCCCAGTGCGATGTAACCCCAAATGTCACGATCGAAGTCGATCAGGATAGTGTTGAAACGTGCAACCGCATCGAACAGTTCAGCGATGTAATCGTGTGGTTCGATCTGCGTCGTGTATGGGTTCCAAGTCACGCCTAGAGACTGGGTGATAAACTCTTCAGAGAACTGGTGCCAATCGACTTCTGGGTAAGCAGAAAGGTGAGCGTTGTAGTTACCTACCGCGCCGTTGATTTTACCTAGGATCTCTACATTAGCGATCTGCTGGTATTGACGTTCCATACGGTACGCAACGTTTGCCATCTCTTTACCCATGGTAGAAGGAGATGCAGGCTGACCGTGGGTACGTGATAGAAGAGGGATGTCACGGTACTCAACAGCAAGTGCTTTTATTGCGTCGATGATGTTTTTGATTTCAGGAAGAATCACTTCGTCACGAGCTTCTTTAAGCATAAGTGCGTGAGAGGTGTTGTTGATGTCTTCTGAAGTACATGCAAAGTGGATGAACTCGTTGACCGCGTCTAGTTCAGGTAGCGCTGCAACTTTCTCTTTAAGGAAGTACTCAACAGCCTTAACATCATGGTTAGTTGTGCGTTCGATCTCTTTGATGCGAGCGGCGTCTTCTTCTGAGAAGTTTGCTGCTAGCTCATCTAGGAACTTGTTTGCTTCTGCGCTGAACGCAGGTACTTCTGTGATTGCATCTGTAGCTGCAAGCTTTTGTAACCAACGAATTTCAACGATAGAGCGGTACTTTAGTAGTCCAAATTCACTAAAGATGCTGCGAAGTGCGATTGTCTTGCTTCCGTAACGACCGTCTACTGGTGAAACAGCAGTCAATGCTGACAGTTCCATGATGTTCTCCTGAAAATTGAGTTGCTAAATTTTGTGTGCTTTATACCAATATCAAGCGCGTTTGTCACTACTATTGCGCAAACGTTTGCGTTGCTTGTATTTTGTGAGAAGTAATTTTGTATAAAAAAGCTCGCGATATTGCGCGAGCTTATAGTTCATTTTAGATACGTGCCAATAGAATTTGGGCTTGTTCAACCATCTTTTTACGGCCGAAGATTAAGTGGCGACGCTTGCCACCAACCTGACGCCAAAGCACTGCACTGCGAATACCAGAAAGTAACAGGGCGCGGACTTTATGTTGATTCGACGTCTGTTGCAGCACAGATGGTGTACCTGTTACTTGGATTCTTGGGCCTACTGGGCTGATAACATCTAAGTAGACGCTAGCAAGGTTGCTGATCATTTGCTCGTCTAGCAGTTCAAAGTGGTCTAGCTGGCGCTCTAGCATTTGGATGCGATCGCCTAATTGAGACATGGCATCATTGCGAGTTTGTAACTTACGCTCTAGTGCCATCAGGCTGATGATGTAGCGGGTGATTTCACTGCCGTTTGGTGTGCTATCAATACCTTTAATCAAACACTCTAGCCCAAGTTTTAGATCAGATTCTCGGCCGAACACACCAATCGTATTATTTGGATTGGTGTTCATAATTGCTTTTAATGAAGTTTCAAACGCGTCGGAGTCACAGTGACCGTTTTTAGCGACTTGTTGCACCAAGGCAACAGCTTGGCAGATCCCAGCAAAGGCGATTGTACGGTCATATAATGTGTTAGCCACGTATTTCTACTCCTAAATTAAATGCGTTCTTCAATGATGCCGCCACCTAGGCAGACTTCATCTTTATAGAAAACCGCTGACTGGCCTGGTGTCACCGCGATTTGAGGCTCGTCGAAGATAACTTTAATGTTCTCATCATCAACAGGGATGATAGTACATGGGATATCTGTTTGACGGTAGCGGGTTTTTACAGTGCATTGTAACGGTTCTTTAATCGCTTGACGATCAACCCAGTGCAATTGCGATGCAAGTAAACCCTGAGACTTCAGCATCGGGTGATCTTTACCTTGTACCGCAATGAGAACATTACGCTTAAGGTCTTTGTCACCAACGAACCAAGGCTCTTCGTTACCGCCACCACCTTTCTGGCCACCGATGTGTAGGCCTTTACGTTGGCCTAGGGTGTGGTACATCAAGCCATTGTGTTTACCAATTACTTTACCTTCTGGTGTTTCGATATCACCAGGCTGCGCAGGTAGGTAACGACCTAAGAAGTCGGTGAACTTACGCTCGCCAATGAAGCAGATGCCCGTGGAGTCTTTCTTCTTGGCGGTAATAAGATCTTGCTCTTCAGCGATACGGCGTACCTCTGGTTTCTCTAGGTCACCAACCGGGAAAAGGCTACGAGCCACTTGGTCGCTGCTTAGTGTGTATAGGAAGTAGCTTTGGTCTTTATTGCTATCCAAACCTCGCAGCATCTGTGGCTTCGCACCGTTTTTGATCTCTTCTTGAGTTGGGAAGGTGCGACGCACGTAGTGACCCATTGCAATGTAGTCAGCGTCGAGCACTTCATCAGCAAACTCTAAGAAGGCCTTAAATTTAATCTCTTTGTTACACAGGATATCTGGGTTAGGTGTGCGGCCTGCTTTGTATTCAGCCAAAAAGTACTCGAATACGTTGTCCCAATATTCCGCAGCAAAGTTAATCGTGTGTAGGTGAATGCCTAACTTGTCACACACTGCTTGCGCATCGGCAAGATCTTCAGCTGCCGTACAGTATTCTTCGTTGTCATCTTCTTCCCAGTTCTTCATAAACAGGCCTTCAACTTGATAGCCTTGCTGCTTTAGAAGGTAGGCGGATACAGATGAATCAACGCCACCGGACATGCCTACGATGACTTTCTTTTGACTGTTGTCAGACATTACAAAACACCACTTAAATTAACTGGACGCAAATTTTATCAGAAAGCGCGGCTAGGGGACAGATCCGAGACCGAAGTCACACTTCGAAATTGAACAAGACTGCAGCACTTATCCACTAAATCTGCGTATTTTTGACTATTAATCTTGTATATGTGGCATAGTGGCGAAAATTCAAGACAACCAGAGTAAACAGATGAGCGAAGAAAACCAAATCATGGAAGAAGCACAGTTAATCGAAGTGATTGAAAACCAGTTGGAGGATGGGGAACCTGTCAAAGTTAAAGAGACTCTAATGCGTCTATCGATGACTGGTACACCCCGTGAGGAGGCAATTGCAATGATGGCCTGTGCAGTCGCGATTGAAATTTTCGACGTAATGAAAAATGAAGGTGAATTTAACCTAAAACGTTATGCAGACAACCTAGACCGCTTACCAGATCTAAGCTTTATGGAAGGTGAGTGATCCTGCTTGGTATCACTCGATCCAATCAGTCGGTAGCAAGCGAGTTTGAGCATGGCTCTAGGCCATTTCTAGTATGATCAAGATTAATTCCTTGGGCAAACGTTTGCTATAATTCCTTGTGTTGCCGCGCTACAAGCCGCGAGGTAGAATCCGGCATCCCGTCCCTTTATTCAGAATTTTACTGCAGAAGCATAGTTATGAAATTTCCAGGTCAACGTAAATCCAAGCATTACTTTCCTGTTCACGCGCGCGATCCTCTAGTGAGCCAATCACAAGAAAGCAAAAAAATGTCGCGTACGCATATTATTGGTATTGACCAAACTCTTGTTGATATTGAAGCTAAGGTCAGCAGTGAGCTTATTGAAAAATATAAACTGAGTAAGGGACACTCATTAGTTATCGATGATGATGCTGCAGAAGCACTGTACAACGAACTTAAACAGCGTGACCTCATTACCAATGAATATGCTGGTGGTACCATTGGCAATACGCTGCACAATTATTCGGTACTTGCCGATGACCGTTCAACACTGCTAGGTGTGATGAGCCAAGATATTCGAATTGGCAGTTATGGTTATCGTTATTTATGTAATACATCGAGCCGTATGGATTTAAATCATCTACAAGGGGTTGATGGTGCAATTGGCCGCTGTTTTGCTCTTATCACAGAGGATGGTGAGCGTACCTTTGCTATTAGTGAAGGGCAGATGAACCAACTTAACCCTGACAGCATTCCTGAGAAAATCTTTAAAAGCGCGTCGGCATTGGTATTAACGGCTTACCTTGTACGCTGTAAAGCGGGTGACCCTATGCCTCAAGCAACGATGCGCGCCATCGAGTATGCTAAAAAGCATGATGTACCAGTGGTACTTACGCTTGGAACTAAGTTTGTGATTCAAGATGATCCAGAGTTTTGGCAAAACTTCTTAAACGATCACGTTACTGTTGTAGCGATGAACGAAGATGAAGCTGAAGCGTTAACGGGTGAATCTGATCCTCTAGCTGCTTCTGATAAAACCCTAGATTGGGTCGACTTAGTATTATGTACTGCCGGACCTGTGGGCTTATTTATGGCGGGTTATACCGAAGAGTCTGCAAAACGCCAAACCTCTTTGCCACTACTACCGGGTAGTATTGCAGAGTTCAACCGTTATGAATTTAGTCGCCCAGCATCAAAGCGACTGTGTGACAATCCAATTAAGGTCTATTCACATATTTCTCCGTATATGGGAGGGCCTGAGAAAATTAAGAATACTAACGGCGCTGGTGATGCGGCGTTATCGGCATTGCTACATGATATGGCGGCGAATAAATACCATAAAGAAAATGTGCCTAACTCGAGTAAACACGCTCACTCTTATTTAACTTACTCTTCTTTCTCACAAGTGTGTAAGTATTCGAACCGAGCAAGCTATGAAGTATTGGTGCAGCACTCTCCACGTCTGTCTCGAGGCCTTCCTGAGCGAGAAGATAGCTTAGAAGAGGCGTATTGGGAACGTTAACCGCTTTGTAAGAAAAGCCTCTGGTTAATATTTAAATATAAAAAAGCGCCAACCGGCGCTTTTTTTAACTAATATAGCGTACAAATTAGATTAAGAAGTCGTCTAGAGACTTACCTGCGTCTAATTGCTCTTGGATTGCCGAAGGCGTGCGGCCTTGGCCTGTCCAAGTTTTTTCTTCACCAGAAGCATCCACATATTTGTATTTCGCTGGGCGAGGAGCACGTTTAGCTTTTGGTTTTGTTCCTTTAGCTTCACCAGCTAGAGCTGAAATTAATGCTTCAACATCAATGCCATCTTTAGTGATTTGCTCAGCAATTGCCGCAAGTTTAGCTTCTTGTTCAGCCGCAGCTGCACGTTCCGCTTCTTCAGCTTCTTTGCGCTCATTTACGACTGTAGAGAGTTTATCTAAAGCTTCTTCCAATTGTTCAAGTGTTAGTTCGCGAGAAAAAGCACGCAAACTACGAATGTTCAAAAGTGTTTTTGTTAGTTCCGACATTTATTCATCTCTTCATATATAAGTTGCCGATGTATGAATCATAAACTGCTAAAATAAATAATACAATCAGCTTGACATAAATTTACCGAAATACTGTTTAATTTTTAAATTTTGAGACGGGATATTAAAAAATAGACTCGACTAATTAGTTTGTTATTTATGAACCACTAATAAGTTCACATATTGATTTGGTTTTGGTTTCATATCCTTTATGGGGTAGAGAATATCAGTTTAGATATTAGCGGGTAATCAAAGCGCCTTATTTGGATTACAATTACATGCGACCTTTTGTAAAGCGTAGGTTTTATGGAATAGACACATATAAATTAAGACTATATTTCATATAAACATATCTACAATTTATGGGATATTGGTTTGAAGTAGGTGATTAAACTTATCCAACTGGATGAATATTCAGCAAGCGTGGAATCTTAGTCGAATTAGTGTAACGATAATTTTAACAATAAAAATGGAATATTATGTTGAAACATGACTAGGGATAAGTACAATGGTCGAAACCTAATGCGATTTGTTAGTTAAATTATTGTTAAATTGATTTTTCAGTAGTTTAAAGTTTCAAATCGCGGTAGAGGCGCGAAATAAATCAGTAGTGTTTGTTGGGGTGATGCCAATGAATAAGCACAAAAGGTTATTTCGCCGAAGTGAGTTCTCTCATCAAAGATGCTTGCTGGGGTTACACTCGAAAGGGGTAACACTGCCATAGTCTATAATTTGTAAAACTATGGAGCGCTACTGTAGGGCTGGGTTCAAACGTTCGTTTACCCGTCGCTTGTTTCAACTTAATTGGGTGGAAATGATTTCCTCCAATTAGTTTGCAGTAGATCTCTAACCATTTATTACTGGTTTTTGAAGATCATGAATTTAATTGATTTTGCATCATCTCCTTTGTCTCTTTTGCCGCCACTTGTGGCATTGAGCCTTGCTATTATTACCCGTCGAGTACTCATTTCATTGGGTGTCGGTATTGTTTTAGGTGCCATATTACTGAACGACTACTCGTTTGGTGGCGCAATAAGCTATGTTGGAACCACTGTTTCTAGTGTCTTCATTGAAGATGGCGGTATCAATACTTGGAACATGAGTATTGTCGGATTCCTACTACTACTTGGTATGATGACCGCGTTGCTTACACTGTCTGGTGGTACGCGCGCTTTTGCTGAGTGGGCTCAATCAAGAGTTAAGAGCAAACGTGGTTCTAAACTACTTGCTGCATTCTTGGGTGTGTTCATCTTTGTTGATGACTATTTTAATAGCTTAGCGGTGGGGGCTATTTCTCGTCCTGTTACTGACCGTTTTTATGTCTCACGAGCGAAGCTTGCCTACATCCTAGACTCAACGGCTGCACCAATGTGTGTGATCATGCCAGCTTCAAGCTGGGGTGCTTACATTATGACGATCATTGGCGGTATTTTGGTTTCCCATGGTATCACTGAGTACTCAGCGCTAGGGGCGTATGTTCGCCTTATCCCAATGAACTTCTACGCGATCTTTGCTTTGCTTATGGTATTTGCTGTTGCTTGGTTTGGACTTGATATCGGTAAGATGCGAGATCACGAGATCGCTGCCTCTCGTGGTCAGGGTTTTGCCAAAGAGCAAGCGGAAGATTCTCAAGAAGCACACGAGCTAAACGAAGAGCTTGATATTGTAGAGAGCGAAAAGGGTAAAGTACTCGACTTGGTTCTGCCAATCGTGTTCCTGATTATCGCTACAGTAGCTTCTATGCTTTATACTGGCGGTCAAGCGCTTGCATCAGACGGCATCGCGTTTAACGTTCTTGGAGCGTTTGAAAATACAGATGTGGGTACATCGCTTATCTACGGTGGTCTTGTAGGTCTTGCTATTGCGCTGTTCACCGTTGTGAAGCAAGGTATCGCGATGAGTGAAATTTCTCGCACTCTGTGGATTGGCGCTAAATCTATGTTCGGTGCGATTCTCATTCTGGTATTTGCGTGGACGATCGGCTCAGTTATTGGCGACATGAATACTGGTAAATACCTATCGACGCTAGCTCAAGGCAATATCAACCCACACTGGCTGCCAGTTATTCTGTTCCTGCTGTCGGGCTTAATGGCTTTCTCTACCGGAACGTCATGGGGCACATTTGGTATCATGCTACCAATTGCTGGTGACATGGCGGGTGCAACTGACCTTGCTCTAATGCTACCTATGCTTAGTGCTGTTCTCGCAGGTTCTGTGTTTGGTGACCACTGTTCACCAATTTCAGACACCACCATCTTGTCATCGACAGGTGCACGTTGTAACCATATCGACCACGTAGCCACTCAGTTGCCATATGCACTGTCTGTTGCGGTGGTATCGTGCATCGGCTTTATTACTTTAGGTATGACGGCTTCGATTGCTATGTCATTGGCAGCGGCAACGGCTGCGTTTGTAGCGGTTTGTGTGCTGTTATCAGTACTGTCTCGTTCTAAAATGGCGAGCTGCCAAAACGTGTAAAATAGCGTTTGAAATTCCGTATTGATTAGGGGAGCTTCGGCTCCCTTTTTATTTGTCCTATACAAATTGAAAAAAGTTTAAATAAATAGTTGAAAAATGTTTTCGCCTTAGTTAGTGTGGATATCAACAAAGCGAGTAAGAAGAGCTTAATAAGTATGCGTCAACTAGTAATGAACATTCATCACCATCATCACCCAGTTTAGTCTTTCGGGAGATGCGCGCATACCCGGGAGGCAGGAAACTCCCGGAGGTTGGAATCGCAATATACAAGATTTAAAACCCTCGGGAGACAAACTCTCCCGAGGGTTTTTCACTATTTGAATCTTAAAAAATTTTATAAATACCAAATATTTGCACAGGGATACAGCAATGCAAACACAACGCCTAAGAATCGCAATTCAAAAGAAAGGTCGCCTAAGCAAAGAGTGTCAGACTCTACTAAAAAAATGCGGCGTTAAATTCAATATCATGGGTGAGCGTCTAGTTGTGCACTCACTAAATATGCCAATTGACCTGCTGTTAGTGCGTGATGATGATATTCCAGGTCTGATCATGGATGGTGTGGTCGATTTAGGCTTTATCGGTGAAAACGAACTGGAAGAAGTTCGCCTTGATCGTAAAGCACTCGGTGAGCCATCTGAGTTCGTTCCACTGCGTCGCCTTGATTTTGGTGGCTGTCGACTATCAATTGCAATCGATAAAGATGAAGTCTACAACGGCCCTCAAGACCTAGCAGGCAAACGTATCGCCACCACTTACCCACAACTGTTAAAAGCTTACATGGATGAACAGGGTGTTCCTTTCTCTACTTGTATGCTTACTGGCTCGGTAGAAGTTGCTCCGCGCGCAGGCCTTGCTGATGCAATCGCAGATTTGGTTTCTACTGGCGCAACACTTGAAGCAAACGGCCTAAAAGAAGCGGAAGTTATCTTCCAATCCAAAGCGACGCTGATTCAGCGTACAGGCGAGTTTGATGCTGACAAAGTAGCACTGATTGAAAAGCTACTGACGCGCATGCAAGGTGTCCAGCAAGCGAAAGAGTCTAAGTACATCATGCTCCACGCTCCAGTCGATAAACTAGAGCAGATCAAGTCGCTACTTCCAGGTGCGGAAGATCCAACTGTACTACCTCTATCCAGCGACAAAGAAAAAGTGGCAGTGCATTTGGTGAGTACTGAGAACCTATTCTGGGAAACCATGGAGCAGCTTAAAGACCTAGGTGCGAGCTCAATTCTAGTGCTACCAATTGAAAAAATGATGGGGTAATAGCGATGAGAACAGTCGTTTGGCAATCTTTAAGTGAATCTCAGCAAGATTCGATTCTAGAGCGTCCAGCCATTACTGAAGGCGCAAATATTACTGCCGCAGTGTCTGATGTGATTGCTAAAGTGCGCGCGGAAGGTGATGCAGCACTGCTAGAACTAACGGAAAAGTTTGACCGTGTAAAACCAGAATCAATTCGTGTTTCTACCCAAGAAGTTGATGCCGCATGCGATCGTTTATCTGACAAGATGAAACAGGCGCTAGAGCAAGCGTATGCGAATATTGCCAAGTTCCATAAAGCGCAAAAGCCTCAGCCGTTGAAAGTAGAAACTCAGCCGGGCGTGGTTTGTGAACAAGTAACCCGTCCAATCCAAAAGGTGGGTTTATATATCCCAGGCGGGAGCGCACCACTGCCTTCAACGGTATTGATGCTCGGTGTGCCTGCAAAAATTGCTGGCTGTTACAAAGTCGTGCTGTGTTCGCCGCCACCTATTGCTGATGAAATCCTATATGTCGCTAAGCTATGTGGTATTGATGAAGTATACAACGTAGGCGGTGGTCAAGCGGTCGCTGCGATGGCGTACGGCACAGAAACGGTATCTAAAGTCGATAAGATCTTTGGCCCAGGTAATGCCTACGTAACAGAAGCTAAGCGTCAGGTAAGCAATGATTTCCGCGGCGCAGCGATTGATATGCCTGCTGGCCCATCTGAAGTGTTAGTGCTAGCTGACGAAACTGCAGATCCAGATTTCATAGCCGCAGACCTATTAAGTCAGGCTGAGCACGGCCCAGATTCACAAGTGGTGTTGGTAACGCCATCTCCGATCATTGCTGACCAGGTGATGGATGCGGTTCAGCGGCAACTTAAACAGCTTTCTCGTGCTGATATCGCTGAAAAGGCGTTGGCGTCGAGTTTGATTATTATCTCTGAGTCGATCACTCAAGCCGTGTCGATTTCAAACTACTACGGCCCAGAGCACTTAATTGTACAGACTAAAAACCCGCGCGAGCTGCTACCTCTGCTTGATAATGCAGGTTCGATTTTCTTAGGCGATTGGTCGCCAGAATCAGCGGGTGATTACGCATCTGGCACTAACCACGTATTGCCGACTTACGGTTACACGCGCACTTATTCCAGCCTTGGCTTGGCTGATTTTTCTAAGCGTATGACGGTACAAGAGCTTAGCGCAGACGGGCTAAAAGTCCTTGCTCCTACGGTAGTAACTATGGCTGAAGCTGAAGGTCTCGATGCGCACAAACGCGCCGTTACTATTCGAGTTGAAAAATTAGCAGCGAAGTAAGAGAGGATGAGATGGAAAAGCTAGCACGTAAACAAGTTCAAAAGTTAACTCCTTACTTATCGGCTCGTCGTATTGGTGGTACTGGCGATGTATGGCTCAATGCCAATGAGTCTCCATTCAACAATGAGTATAAAACCGACTTTGCCCGCTTAAATCGCTACAGCGAGTGTCAGCCAAAAGAGTTGATAGAAGCCTATGCAGCCTATGCAGGTGTTAAGCCGGAACAGACATTGACCTCTCGCGGAGCAGACGAGGGCATCGAGCTTTTGATTCGAGCCTTCTGTGAGCCTGGTGAAGATGCAATCCTCTACTGTCCGCCGACTTACGGTATGTATGCAATCAGCGCAGAGACTATTGGTGTAGAGCGTAAGACCGTACCGCTAACCCCTGATTGGCAGCTTGATCTGTCGGGCATTGAAGCCAATCTGGATAACGTGAAACTGGTTTTTGTCTGTTCACCAAACAACCCAACGGGTAACTTGGTTAAGCGAGAAGACATTGTCTCTTTGCTGGAGATGACCAAAGACCGCGCAATTGTGGTGATGGACGAAGCCTACATTGATTTTTGTCCAGAAGCTTCGACAGTCGATTTACTTGAGCAATATCCGAACCTAGCGATTTTGCGTACCCTGTCTAAAGCGTTTGCGCTAGCAGGTCTACGTTGTGGTTTTACTCTTGCAAACGAAGAACTTATCAACGTGCTGCTTAAGGTGATTGCGCCTTACCCAGTCCCAGTGCCTGTCGCTGAGATTGCCACTCAAGCGCTATCTGAAGCTGGGTTAGCACGAGCTAAATTTCAAGTACTCGACCTTAACGCTAACCGAGCGTATTTGCAGGTTGGACTATCAATGATTGCTGGTTTAGAGATATTTGAAGGTTGGGGAAACTATTTATTGGTTAAGTTCCCTGATGGTGATTCACTATTTAAAGCGGCTTGGAATAGCGGAATTATTTTGCGTAACTCGCCGATTGAAGATTGTGTCCGTATCAGTATCGGTAGCCGCGATGAATGTGAAAAAACACTAGGCTTTATTAGAAACTATTACAGCTAAGCATTATTGGCTCTTGCCCGTTGCGAGAGCCTTACCCATTTTTGAAATAAGGAAGTTCGTGTGAGCAAGCAACAAAAAATCCTATTTATCGATCGAGATGGCACCTTAATTGTTGAGCCTCCGGTTGATTTCCAAGTCGACCGATTAGATAAACTCAAACTAGAGCCGTTCGTTATCCCAAGCTTGCTAGCCTTGCAGGATGCAGGCTACCGCTTGGTGATGGTTACAAACCAAGACGGCTTAGGGACAGATAGTTACCCACAAGCAGACTTCGATGCGCCGCACAATATGATGATGGAGATCTTCGAATCTCAAGGCGTTAAGTTTGACGATGTGCTGATTTGTCCCCACTTCGATGAAGACAATTGCTCTTGTCGTAAGCCAAAATTGGGTTTGGTTAAACCATACCTTCAAGAGGGTAAAGTTGATTTCCAAAACTCAGTGGTCATTGGCGATCGTCAAACGGATCTCCAACTTGCTGCAAACATGGCCATTCGCGGTATTCAATACAATCCAGAAACTATGGGCTGGAAGCAAATCCTTAAAGATTTGACCGTCAAAGCGCGCGTTTCTGAAGTCGTGCGTACTACCAAGGAAACGGATATCAAGGTTGCAGTTAATCTTGATGAGCAAGGTGGCAACGACATTACGACAGGTCTTGGCTTCTTTGACCACATGCTGGACCAAATCGCAACACACGGCGGTTTCCAAATGGTGTGTAAAGTCGAAGGTGATCTGCACATTGATGACCACCACACAGTTGAAGATACCGCTTTAGCTCTAGGTCAGGCCCTTAAAGAGGCGCTAGGAGATAAACGTGGTATCGGCCGTTTTGGCTTTAGCCTGCCAATGGATGAGTGTTTGGCTCAGTGCGCTCTCGATCTATCTGGTCGCCCTTACCTTAAGTTTGATGCCCAGTTTGGTCGAGAACAGGTGGGTGATCTTTCAACAGAGATGGTGGTGCACTTCTTCCGCTCTCTGACGGATACCCTAGCGTGTACGCTGCACCTTTCTTCTGCAGGCGATAATGACCATCACATCATTGAAAGCCTATTTAAAGCGTTTGGTCGCACCTTGCGTCAGGCTATCAAAGTTGAAGGTACTGAACTGCCAAGCAGTAAAGGCGTTCTTTAAGGGAGATTAACCAATGACAGAACAGAAAGTCGTCATTATCGATACTGGATGTGCTAACGTTTCTTCGGTTAAGTTTGCCATTGAGCGCTTAGGCTATCAGGTAACGATTTCTAAAGATCCTCAAGTTGTTTTGGCTGCTGACAAACTGTTTCTACCGGGCGTAGGAACTGCCAGCGAAGCGATGAAAAACCTACAAGAGCGCGATCTCATTAGCCTAGTTAAACAGGTTGAAAAACCACTGCTTGGTATCTGTTTGGGGATGCAATTGCTCGGGAAGGTCTCTCAGGAAAAAGGGCAAAAAGCGGATGAGTTAGTTGAGTGTCTTGGACTATGTGATGGTGAAGTTACGCTACTACAAACGGGTGAATTGCCGCTACCACATATGGGCTGGAACACGGTGTCTGCAAAAGCAGGTCACCCACTGTTCAAAGATATTGAAGAAGGTGAGTACTTCTATTTTGTACACAGCTTCGCTATGCCAGTAGGGGATTACACGATTGCCGAATGTGAATACGGTAACCCGTTCACTGCGGCAGTACAAAGCGGCAATTACTATGGCGTGCAATTCCACCCTGAGCGTTCTTCAAAAGCGGGCGCGAAGCTTATTCAAAACTTCTTAGAATTATAAAAGGAATTTAGTGTGATTATTCCAGCTCTTGATTTAATTGAAGGACAAGTGGTTCGCCTTTATCAAGGTGATTACGGTCAGGTAACCGAATACAAAGTCGATCCTGCAGAGCAGTTCAATTTGTACCACCAAGCAGGTGCAAACTGGCTACACTTAGTGGATTTAACTGGTGCGAAAGACACCACAGCCCGTCAGCTTGATTTGATTGCAAAGCTTCTTGCCAGCACGCCAGCGAACATCCAAATCGGTGGTGGCGTCCGTTCTGAACAAGATGTGGTTGACCTACTTGAGGCAGGGGCGCAACGCGTTGTTGTTGGCTCGACTGCAGTAAAACAACCGGAGCTTGTGAAAGGTTGGATGGAAAAATACGGCGCAGAGAAAATCGTTCTCGCGCTGGACATCAATATCGACCAAGACGGCACGCGTAAAGTAGCAATCTCTGGTTGGCAAGAAGATTCAGGTGTGACTATCGAAGCTCTTATCAACGACTATCTAACTGTGGGTCTACAACACGTGCTATGTACTGATATTTCTCGCGACGGCACGTTAGAAGGTTCAAACGTCGAGTTGTATGTCGACCTATGTAAACAGTACCCACAGGTGCAGTTCCAATCATCTGGTGGCATCGGTTCACTGGCTGATATCGAAGCACTTAAAGGTAGCGGCGTAGCAGGGGTGATTGTTGGTCGAGCACTACTGGATGGCAAGTTCACAGCAGAGGAGGCATTTGCATGTTGGCAAAGCGAATAATTCCATGTCTTGATGTTCGTGATGGTCAAGTGGTGAAGGGCGTTCAGTTCCGCAACCACGAAATCATTGGCGACATCGTTCCTTTGGCGCAGCGTTATGCACAAGAGGGCGCAGATGAGCTAGTGTTCTATGATATCACGGCGTCAAGTGACGGTCGTGTTGTTGACAAAAGTTGGGTTGCACGTGTCGCTGAGGTTATCGATATCCCGTTCTGTGTCGCGGGTGGCATTAAGTCCGCGGAAGATGCAGCGCGAATTCTTGAGTTTGGCGCAGACAAGGTGTCTATCAACTCACCTGCATTGGCAAACCCGCAGCTCATTACTGACCTTGCGGATAAATTTGGTGTGCAATGTATTGTCGTTGGTATCGACTCTTACTACGACAAGGACACTGGCAAGTATCAGGTGTACCAGTTTACTGGCGATGAAGAACGGACCAAAGCGACCCAATGGGAAACGCGTGATTGGGTGCAAGAAGTACAAAAACGTGGCGCAGGTGAAATCGTACTGAATATGATGAATCAAGACGGTGTACGCAATGGTTACGATATTGACCAGTTAAACATGGTTCGCGAAGTATGCAACGTACCACTGATTGCATCGGGTGGTGCGGGCGCCATGGAGCACTTTGCCGAAGCGTACCAAAAAGCCAATGTGGATGGAGCGCTTGCTGCATCGGTATTCCACAAACAAGTCATCAATATTGGTGAACTAAAGCAGTATTTGAAACAACAAAGCATTGAGGTACGACTATGAGTTTTAACACCGCCGAAGTAAGTTCGCTGTCTGAGCGTATCAACTGGGAGAAGGTGGATGGTTTAGTGCCTGCTATCGTGCAAGATTTCCAATCCAGCCAAGTGTTGATGATGGGTTACATGAACCAAGATGCGTTGGCAAAAACGGGCGAAACGGGTCAAGTGACGTTTTTCTCTCGTACTAAGCAGCGTCTTTGGACTAAAGGTGAAACCTCGGGCAACGTGTTGCAGCTTAAGAATATCGCCCTAGATTGCGATAGCGATACACTACTGGTTAAAGTGGATCCCATTGGCCCGACTTGCCACACGGGCACAACGACGTGTTGGGATGGAGACCCGCAAGAAGAATCTCAAATGGTGTGGCTTCATCAGCTTGAGCAGCTACTGGCTGCCCGCAAGAGTGCCGACCCAGATTCCTCTTATACTGCCAGTCTTTATGCCCGCGGCACCAAGCGTATTTCGCAAAAAGTGGGCGAAGAAGGTGTTGAAGTCGCGCTTGCGGCGACGTCGGGTGATAAGGCGGAGTTAGTGTGTGAATCAGCGGACTTAATCTATCACCTAATGGTATTACTTCAAGACCAAGGCCTTTCAATGAACGATGTGGTAAATAAGCTTAAAGAGCGCCACAAATAGTTTGGACCTTTGACAATGACAGAGCGCCCTCAAATGAGGGCGTTTTTAGTATCTAGCCAGACACTGTTAGGATCATATTTCGAATAGGAAGTAGTAACCATAGCCAACAATTAAAGCGGGTAGTGCTGAGTACAATGTCGCGACTAAAGCGGCTTTAGGTGCAAGCGCAATCGCAGGGAACAACGCATCGCCATCATTTGAGATAGAATTTGCTAATTGAGCTGATAGCGGAGCTGCGCCAGAGATATACAGGCTGGTGATGAGGATCTGCGGACCACAGCCTGGCAACAAGCCGATCGTCAATCCTATAAGCGGCATCCATGTGCCCCAGCCAGAAAACGTTGTAGCGAGATCAATCTGACCAAAGAAAGTGATGAGTTCAAAAGCCATGAAAGCAAGAATCACCCATGCGGTAACAAAGTTTGTATCTTGTGCCGCTTTTTGAATTGGATGAGACGACACTTGTTTTGTGTCTTCTGCTACGGTTGATTCATAGTCTTTTATCTCTTTGGTTAACGACCACAGTAACATGCTGACAATGATAAGAATCGCACCCATCCACTCAATGGTCATTTCAGGTAAGTGAAACAACTGGTTAGCGTTAACCTGAAAAGAGCCTAGTGCTGCGATCACTGTGGCAGGTAAGAGAAGCCATTTCCAAAATGCACCTTGGAGGTTAATCGCTTTTTGTTCAAATTTGCTTGAGCTTTCGCGAGCACAGCAAAATTTGTTGGCTACAGAACTGGCGTTAGGGCGAAGAAAATCATCTTTGTGAAAGTAATTAACCACCCAACCAGAAATACAGCCAACGATAATTCCTACGCCGATGACTAAAAAGCCGATGTCGGGTTTACTTGCCAGCAGTAGGAATGCAGCATCGCCCATTGTTGATGTCAGTACTGCGACTATAGCGCCAAATCCTACGCGACCACTAACAAACTGAGTGGTAACAATGATGGCACCACCACAACCGGGTAGAGCCCCAAGCAGTGCAGCGAAGAACACCTGATGATCACGCGAGCTCTGGTAGAGATTTACTATTCGGTTCTCTCTGTTAAAGAAAATTGATAAGTAGTGATAAATAGCGAGCGTAAACGCAACGTAGCTTGATACCGCCCAGAATGCGTCGGATAGAGTATTTACCGTTACAGCTCTTGTTGTCTCGCTAAGAATGAGTGCGATTAGCGAAACGGGCAGAATAAGACGTTTGTATGCTGGGCGAAATTGTCCGAGAGAGCACCAAGGTGGTAGAGAATAGTTCAATTTTAAAGAGTCCATAGGCGACCACAACAAGCAAATGCGAATTAATCTCAACTATATGCTAATGAGAATTATTTGCAATAAGTTTTGTGTAGAATGCAGTATGGATCAAACGAACATGACTGTCTTAATTATAAGAAACCTAAGCGGAACGGTGCTAGACTTAAGTATAAGATGGCCTCAGAAAGGCGTATTTGTCATGGTTTATGACGAAATATTCGTTATCCAACCGATGACAAATCATCAAATTCCGGTAAAATGTGCGGCTCGTGAGTGATAGCCCCACGTTGGGAAGAAATTTAGTCAGATAGGAAAAAAGATGATTCTAGTAGTAGGTCACAAGAACCCTGATAGCGATAGTATCTGTAGCGCACTAGTAGCCACTGAACTACTTAAAGCACGTGGCGTTGAAGCGATGCCAATTCGCCAAGGTGAAATTAACCGTGAAACTCAACACATTTTGGAAGTGGCGGGTGCTGGTGTACCAGAGCTACGCACTTCAGTTGCAGGTGAGAAAATCTGGTTAGTAGACTACTCAGATCTAGCTCAAGCACCAGACGATGTGGCTGACGCAGAAATCCTAGGTATTGTTGACCACCACCGTCTAGGCGATGTGATGACAGTAAACCCGATGGAAGCTTGGATCTGGCCTGTTGGCTGTACTAACACAGTACTATTCAACATGTTCAAGATTGAAGGTCATGAAATCACCCCTCAAATCGCTAAGCTGATGATGTCAGCTATCCTATCTGACACTGTAGGTTTTGCGTCTCCGACTTGTACGCAAAAAGACAAAGATGCAGTTGAAGAGCTAGCGAAGATCGCTGATGTTGCTGATGTAGATGCGTTCATCAAAGATCTTCTGATTGCAAAAACTAACATCGAAGGCTTATCTGCGGCTGAACTTGTAGAGAAAGACCTTAAAGGTTACCCATTCAACGGTCGTGATGTTGTTGTTGGTCAGGTTGAACTTGCGACTCTAGAGCAGGTTGATGGCATGATTGACGCACTTGAAGCAGACCTAGAGAAGCGTTGTGCAGAGCAAGGCCTAGCGTTTGCTGCGGTAATGCTAACAGACATCACAACAGCTCAAACTCGTCTTCTTTACAAAGGTGAGTGGGCAGAGAAGCTAGTTAAGCATGAGAAAGATGGCATGCTTATGATGGAAAACACGCTAAGCCGTAAAAAGCAAGGCTGGCCATGGCTTCAAGCAGAGCTAGTATAAGCTCTATCTCTTGAACGTATATCCTAGCGCCCATGGTTATGCCATGGGCGTTTTCTTTGTGAGGAAGTGAAGATGTCATTAACAAATGAGCAGCTAGAAACAGTCAACAAAATGCGCCCTGATGAGCGTTTTAACTACTGCATTAAAGAGATCGCGAAACAGCGCAAAGTGTGGATTCTGACTGACGAGCATGGCTGTGTGATGCTTAATACAGAAGATGAAGATTGTGTGCCGGTATGGCCTCATCAACAATTTGCCGAGCAGTGGGCTACAGGCGATTGGGAGCACTGTAAAGCTGAGCCAATTTCAACCGCAAAATGGTTTAGCCGTTGGACTTACGGCCTAGAAGATGACGAACTTTCTGTGGTTGTATTTCCAAATGACAACGAAGAAGGGATGGTTCTATACCCTGATGAGTTTGAAGCTGAGCTAAAAAAGCGTAACGCCTAGGTCAACAGACCTTAGTAGCCAATCAACTGAAACAGCTCTCCCTGTCTAGCAGTAGAGACGGCACGTTTTAATGTGCCGTCTTTTTTGTATCTGGATAGAAGTTGTCGAAGGATAGGCTTAATCTGTAGCTCGTTCATACCCGCTTTGAGCTCTGGCTCATACAGGAGTTTGAGCAGTACAACATCAAGTGGAGAAAGCAGATCTTCAGGCGTTTCGTCATTGAAAATAGAAGGGAAGGCACTTTCTGAATCGTTGGGTAGCCCTAGCACTTGAGTCACCTCTTCGACGATACACGCGAGCAATTTACCATGCTCTCGTGCTTGATCAACCGGGATAACTATCGCGGCATGAGCGAGAGAGCCATCTCGTGCAATTCGGTAGCCTGCTTTGCATATCGCCCCATAGACATTGCTTAGCGCATGCTTACCCAACTCTTGCTCGATATCATCACGCCATACGGCTTCTCGGGTAAAAATCCATACTATGTTGGCTTCACTGCGGGATTGAACACGTTGGATAGGGTGGCCTGTGATCTGCTGCAGGTGGCGTAAATGTGCGTTGGTAAGTTCATCATGCAAGTCTTGATCGGCGACCTTGTGCTCAACCCATATTTTAACCGGTTGTTGCCATTTGGTCAGAGGCTTGCTCCCAGCGGAATATTCGTTGCGTAGCGCAACATTGATAAAGGCTTTTTCAACAAAGTTTGTATCCAGCCAGGTTTGCTGAGTTTCATATGCTTGTGTGTAGAACCCAGCAAGCGAAAGTACCAATCCGAGAAATGCTGTCCTTAGCATGTTTGCCCTTATTTAAAGCAAGTGGCTTTGTTAAAATGACTTTCCACCAAGCGTTGGGTGATAGAGTGGGTGGGATTCGAGAGCACTTCAAGAGTATCACCACTTTCAACCACTTCACCTTCATGCATCACCATAATCTTATCGGTAATGTGTTTCACAATACCAATATGCTGTGATACATAAATAAACGACACGCCCATCTCTTCTTGAAGTTCTAAGAATAGGTTGATGATCTGCGAGCGCATTGCCATATCTAAGCCGTTTAACGCTTCGTCAGCAACAATTATTGAAGGCTGAAGTATAAGAGCACGCGCAAGGCAAACGCGCTGCTTTTGGCCCGTAGCAAGCATTTGTGGATAGAAGTAGGCATGTTCTGGGAGTAAGCCAACGCGTAGCAGTGTTTCCTTGACCCTTTTTATACGCGCTTCAGGAGGCATATTGGTATTTCGTTTCAGTGGACCTTCAAGAATACGGCCAATTTGAATTCTTGGATTCAGCGACGTATTTGGATCTTGGAAAATCATCCTAATCAATTTACAGCGCGTGGAGTAGTCCTCGTGTTCTAGCAGTTCACCATTGACGCGAATTTCTCCTGAAGTCGGTTCGACTACACCGGCTAACATTCTCGCTAGGGTAGACTTACCGGAACCATTTTGGCCAATAAAACCTATGGTTTGTCCTGCTTCAAGGCTAAAAGAGACTGGCTTAACCGCCTGTTGAACCTTTCTACGGAAGAGGCTAGAACGCGTAGTAAAGGTTTTCGACAGCTGGTTAACTTCTAATAAGGAACTCATGCTTTCTTCTTCTCCATATTCAGTGGGAAGTGGCATGCAAACTTGTGATTTTTAATTCTACGAGTCATTGGAATTTCCACACATTGGCGCTGAGCATATGGACAACGAGGCCCAAGTCGACACCCAATCGGCAAATGCTGTAGTGGTGGTATCGAGCCAGGCAAAGATTGCAGCTTCTCTTTGTGCGGAATCCAATCGCTAAAATCGGGCATCGCTTTTAGCAGCGCCATGGTATAAGGGTGCTTTGGTTTCTCTAATAGCTTTTGGGTGCTTGCTGATTCGACCGATTGGCCGCAATACATCACGGTAATACGTGTCGCCCATTGAGTTATGGTGGTTAGATCGTGACCGATTAGCATAATCGAGGTGTTGTGGAGCTGATTCATGCGGCTCAACAGACGTAAGATCTGTGATTGAGTAATTGGGTCTAAGTCGTTGGTCGGCTCATCGGCAATAAGCAGTTTGGGCTTAGTTGCAATCGCCATCGCGATCATGATTTTTTGACACTCACCATCCGTTAGCTCATAGGGAAAACTGTCCATGATCTGTTTGTGGTTTTTAATGCCCACTTTGTGCAGTAGAGCGATAGCTTGCTTTTTACGCCACTTGAATCGTTCCCACCATTTACCTTCAAATGAACTGGCTGGAATTGCTTCGATCAACTGCTTGCCGACCTCTTCTGATGGATCTAGACAAGTCGATGGTTCTTGGAAGATCATTGCGATATCGCGAGCAATTACGCGTCTGCGCTCTTTGGGTGTCAATTGCAGTAGGTCTATATTGCCAAGCCTCATGCGATCAGCGCTGACTTTCCAATTGTCTTTACAAACCCCAACAATTGCTTTCGCCACAAGGCTTTTGCCAGAGCCAGATTCGCCTACTAAACCACGAATTTCTCCTTCGTTTAGAGTTAGGCTCATCCGGTCTACCGCTTTCATGAGTCCCTGCGGCGTTTCAATCTCTATGGTGAGGTGGCGAATGTCGAGCAATGGCATTATTCGATCCCCGCATTGAGTGCTTGGCGAATACCTTCACCAACAAGATTTATGACGATGACTGTGAACATAATGACGAGCCCAGGGAGTGTCACTGTCCATGGCGCAAGGTAGATGAGTTCTACGGAGTCACCAAGAATTGCACCCCACTCGGTACTCGGTGCTTGAGCGCCTAAGCCAAGAAAACCAAGCGCAGTAATATCCAGAATAGCGATAGACCAAGCCAGTGTTACTTCTGCAGCGATAATGACTAAAACGTTAGGTAGTATCGAGTTCCACAACAGATAGAATCGGTTTGCACCATCTAAGCGAGCCGCCATGATGTAATCTTTTTCTACTTCGGTATGAACCGCGATGTAGACTGAGCGTACAAATCTTGGGATCAAAGCTAAGCAGATCGCGAGTAAAATGTTGAACTCGCCAAAGCCGAGGAAGGCAACGAAGATAATCGCCAGCAGCAGTGATGGAATCGACATTACCGTATCAAGTAGGTGATTGAGCACACTGGATAACAACCCTCTAGTCATGCCGGCTAGAACGCCAATGACACAGCCGACGATAGTGGCAACTAGTGTAATGACAAACGCGGCACCAAAGGTTAGGCGCGAGCCTTCGATTAGCCGTGAAAGAATATCTCGACCTAGATCGTCAGTACCAAGGAAATATTCGACTGTACCTGCAGGGTTCCAAGAAGGGGGAATAAGCAACTCCCCAGTTTGTGCTTGCGGGTCATGGGGTGTTATCCAAGGGGCTACCAGAGTAATTAAGAACAGGATCAGCAAGCACCATAGGCCAAACATTGCGAGGTTGTTGGCACGGAAGCTACGCCAGAAGCGTTCGAACTGGGTTGGGATGCGCTCTTCTTGATAGACGTTATCGGTTAGCATACCACTCCTTCCTTACTAAAGGATTGACCATAGCGCCGATCAAGTCAGACAAAATGTTTGCAGTGAGAACAAAAGTCGCGACCACAATAACCCCTGCTTGAATAGCCATATAATCTTGGTTTGAAAGCGCGTCTAACAGCCAACGGCCAATGCCAGGCCAGTTAAAAATCGACTCAGTAATAATTGCTAGGGTCAACATGCTAGAGAGCTGTACACCGATTTTTGGAATGATCGGTGGGATAGCATTGCGTAGTACGTGTTGAGTAACAATCTCATGGGTTGATAGGCCCTTAATTCGCGCCGCGCGGATATAGTTTTGCGCCATGACTTCGGCAACCGAAGCTCGCATCAAACCTAAAACCTGAGTCGTTGGAGCAAGCGCGAGTACCAAACACGGCAAGATCAAATGCTCTAAAACACTTTGCAATGCATGGGCTCGATACTGTCCGCTTGCAAAAAAAGCGTCGATAATGGCGAATCCCGTCACATGTTCAATTTGGTAGAGCAGATCGTAGCGTCCTGCGACAGGGAACACTTGGAAATGGAGTGAAAATGCCATAATCATCAACAATGCGACCCAAAATATCGGTGCAGAGTAACCTGACATTGAGGTAAATGAGATGAAGGTGTCGATCCACTTTCCTTGTTTCATTCCCGCAAGAGTACCAATTGGGATACCAATCAAGAGTGAAATAATAAATGCGATGATTATCAGCTCAAGCGTTGCCGGAAAAACAATTCTCAATTCGTCGATGATCGGTGTCCCAAGTTTGGTGACGCCTAGGTTAAGTTGCATCAATTCACCTAGGTAGAGCATCCAACCATTCCAAAAGTCATGCAGCGCCCATGGTGACGTTGGCTCTAGTCGCAGGATACTAAACCCGACCATGGTTAATATCAGCAAGGTAATGATAAATAGGTTGAAGCGCCTAACCGTATACAAAAGCATTATTTGTACCTCTCGACGTTGTCAAAGGGTTGGGCGTTAAATGGACTGACTTTAAAGCCCCTCAGTGATGTATGTTTGGCTTGAAGCTGGACACCATGGTTTAACGGAATTACGGGAAACTCTTCGTTGAGTATATTTTGTGCCTGATTATAGAGATTTTGTCGGTAGCGACGCTTGTCTACTTCTAAGGCAAGATCGAGCAAAAAGTCAAAGTCAGGATTACACCAACTAGACACATTGAGTCCACTCTTCTTCGAATGGCACGACAGTAGAGGGCGCAAGAAATTGTCTGGGTCGCCAGTGTTTGCGATCCAACCTGTTAAGTGCAGGTCGATGTTTTGGTTTATACTGCTGCGGTCCAATCTATCATCGGTAACAAGTCTGAGTGTAATGCCAACATCAGCTAGGTTGGCTTGAATCAACTCGGCGGTTTTTCTTGGGCTCGGGTTATAGGCGCGTGGCGTAAGTGGGACCGACATAGTCAACTCTAACCCTTTGCTGTATCCCGCGTCTCGTAGGAGGGCAATCGCGTAATTGCGATCGTAACGGATTTGTACCGCATCTTTTTGGTAGGCCCACGATGAAGGTGGTAGCACTGAATAAGCTTGGCTGCCTGTACCGTAATAGACTGAATCGAGTATATTTTGGCGATTGATTGAGTAGTTGAGTGCTTTTCTCACCCGCGCATCATTTAGCGCAGGGTGGGAGGTATTGACCGCAATGAAAGAGATGTTCATCGCGCGTTTGGCGGTAAGCTCGATATCCGCTGCTTGTTCGATGATCGGTAGTTGGCTAGAGAGTGGAGAAATAAGTACGTCACACTCATTTCTCAGCAGCTTAGCCAGTGTTCCAGTGCCACGTTGTGAAATATCAACCACGACTTGCGCCATCTTTGGTCGTGATTGCCAATACGTGTTGTGCCTTTTTAGGCGGATGAGGTCATTTACTTGATATTCCGCCAGGTAGAATGGGCCTGTTCCAACAGGGTGGCTATCCAACATACTTTTTTCATCAGCCAGTTCCAATTGCGATGCGTACTCTTTAGAGTGAATGACAGCATGGCTGGTGGCAATATTTGATAAGAAACTGTTGTCAGCTTGGCTCAAGGTAAACTTAACCTTGTCGCTTGACAGTGCAGTCACATCGACGACGAGGTTCTGGAATTCGATGCCACTGAACCAAGGGTAGAGTCCGCTACCGACATAGTGAAAAGGGTTGGTTGGGTCAATGATGCGCCTAAAACTAAACACCACATCATCAGCATTCAACGCTCTTGACGGAGTAAACCAAGCGGTAGTTTGGAACTGAACGCCTTTGCGTAGCGTAAAGGTATATTCTGTACCTTGCTTATTCACTGACCAATCCGTTGCCAAGCTTGGAACAGGCTGATATGACTCGTTGTCTAGCGTGAGCAATGTATTGAACAGCTGAGGACTGAGCGTTTCAGTTGTAATACCGCTGTCGACCAGTTGAGGGTTGAAGGTAGAAGGGCCGTCTTGACCACAGTAAACAAATCCGCTTTGACGGATTTTGTCATGATCAAGTTCTTCACCGCACCCTGCGAGCAGGCCGAGGCTGACTATACCTAATGTAAACTGAATGAATGCTTTCATAGAAAGAACATGTGTCTGCGACAAAGCACAATGGAACTGTCCATTATGCCTTAAGATCCGATTAATTTACCACTATTTACCTAGTGTCACCAAAGTAAAAGTACAAATTTAGCTAAGATTGTTTAGATCATATTTACGAACCATGCCCCTTAACTGATGATAACTTAGGCCAAGAAGCTCCGCGGCTTTGCGTTGATTAAACTGGCTTTGATGTAGTGCCTCCCTCAGTATGAGTTGGTCTTGCTGTTCTTGCCACTGTTTGTAGTCGATAGGGAACTGAAACGATGTGGGTTCGGTAATCTCGGTCACTTCATCTTCTGAAGCTTTTGGTGCCCATGCAGATTGAAAAGGGTCGAAAATCAACTGGTCTATCTGTTCATCTTTTGTACCGTGTTGATAAACGGCTCTTTCAATGACATTTTTTAATTCTCGAACGTTGCCTGGCCATTGGTAGTCGAGCAAGCTTTGCTGAGCTCCGGATGAAAAGCCGACAAAGTACTCAAAACCGAGCTCTCTACACATCTTGATCGCGTAATACTCGGCTAACAGTAAGATATCTTCTTGCCTTTCACGCAAAGGAGGCAGATGAACAACATCGAAGGCAAGTCTATCTAATAGGTCAGGGCGAAAACTGCCTTCGTTAGCCATTTGTGGCAGATCTGCATTGGTCGCACACACAAGGCGAACATTGGCGTTCAGTAATTGGTGCCCTCCCACTCGCTCGTATTGACCGTATTCAATCACTCGTAGCAGTTTTTCTTGAACGAGCAGTGGTGCGGTGGCAAGCTCGTCTAAAAATAGTGTACCGTTTTCAGCACGTTCAAATCGCCCTTTATGACGCCCTTTAGAGCCAGTAAATGAGCCTTGTTCGTGGCCGAAAAGTTCCGAGTCAATGAGTCCTTCACTTAAGGTTGAGCAGTTGAGCGAGATTAACGGTTGGTCCCAACGCTTTGAAAGATAGTGCAGACGTTGAGCAATCAGTTCTTTACCTGTCCCTCGTTCGCCAATAATCAGTACGGGGCGATCAATCGCTGCGAGTTTAGAGACTTTGTCTAACACCGAGAGAAAAGCGGGGGATTCGCCGATCAGGTTCTGCTGCATGAATAGCTCCGTGGTTAAATTTACCAACTATAGGCTAAATTCATCACAATATGGTGTTGATTGCAAGGTGAGTTTTTTTAAATGTTTGATTTTAATTAATTTTAAGATTGGCACGCATCTTGGAATACATACTAGCAACACATCTATTTCCCTGAGTTATCCAGGTGATGACTTGATAGTAATACAGTAAGGAGCCTAGCCATGGGTATTTTCTCTCGATTCGCCGACATCGTAAATTCAAACATCAGCGCTCTACTCGACAAAGCTGAAGATCCAGAAAAGATGATTCGTTTAATCATCCAAGAAATGGAAGATACATTGGTTGAGGTACGCACCAACTCTGCAAAAGCGATTGCTGACAAAAAAGAGTTGGCGCGTAAAGTGGAGTCTGTTGAAGACTCGGTTGAAGAGTGGCAGCAAAAAGCGACGCTCGCTCTCACTAAGCAGCGCGAAGATTTGGCTCGTGCTGCTTTGATTGAAAAGCAAAAACTGCAAGACATGTTAAAGGGTTTACATGATGAGCAAACTCTGGTGGAAGAGACCATTGATAAGCTCACTGGCGAAATTAGCAAATTGGAAACCAAAATTACCGAAACTCGCGCCAAGCAACAAGCGTTAGCGATTCGTAGCCAAACTGCTTCTAATCGTCGCGATGTTCAAAAGCATCTGCATACGGCTCGCACTAGTGAAGCGATGGCTAAGTTTGAGCAGTACTCGCGTAAGATTGACGAAATGGAAGCCGAAGCTGACTTATATGCGAAGACAGGTAATGCGAAATCACTCGATCAAGAGTTCGCTGAGCTGCAAGCTCAAGATGAAATTGAAAAGGAGCTCGAAAAGCTCAAGCAGCAAATGGAAGAGAAAAAGTAATTCCGATTATATTTTGTTAAGTTAACTTAGGTAGATAGGTGTTGAACTGTGTCTATCTGCCTTTCACTAAGGAGTTATTTATGTCGTCTGCTTTTATCGCTGGTCCATTGATTGTCTTTTTGATTTTTGTGGCACCTTTGTGGCTTTTCTTGCACTACCGCAGTAAGAAAAATACGAATACAGGTTTGTCGCAGGAGGATTTGCAGCGTTTAGAGTCACTATCGCAAAAAGCGGCCAGTATGCAAAACCGAGTGGATACATTAGAGCGAATTCTCGATGCAGAATCTCCAACGTGGAGACGTAGATATGAATAGAAGAGAGCTGTATCGAGATCCCGTCAACGGTAAACTGACCGGAGTTTGTGCGGGCTTAGCTAACTACTTTGCTCTTGAGGTTTGGCTAGTTAGGATTCTAGTCATTTCCGCTGCGTTACTTGGAGGCAGTTTTTTAGTACTGCTCGCGTACGTAGCGATGACTCTGATGATTGAAAAACAGCCAGCCAATTATGTGGAGTCAATCAAGGCGGAACAAGAGCACAAGCTAAAAAATAAGCCGTGGCAACAAGGGCAAACACCAGAGATGTTGCTCAATACAATCGAAAAAGATTTTCATAAGTTAGAGAATCAGATCCGTGATATTGAAGCCTATGTGACCTCAGACACTTTTAAAGTCGACAAAGAGTTCCGATCTTTGTAATGACTCAAACTGCAAGCGTACTTTTGAATCTCAAGCCCCGAGTCTAAAGGTAGAGGTTCAAAAGTGCGACGTTTAACTTAAAAACCAAGCAAAGTATTAATTATTAAAATATTTTCCCTCATATCTATGGAAGAGGAGAAGGCATTCATCTATCTTTGTAACTAGTCGTTGCAAATGGATGAATGAATATGCGCAAATCTGTTTTCTTTCTTGCGGTAGCTGCGGTGATAAGTGGCTGCGGTAAGGAGCTCCCTCCTGTTCCTGAGCCGGATTCTCGACCCGCTAAGCTGTTTACGGTTTCCATTGGCAATGCTCAGTTTGAACGCTCTTTTCCTGCCACTTCAGAAGCCGGTGATAAAGCCGTTCTCGCATTCCGTGTTCCTGGTCAACTACAGTCTATCAATGTTGTTGCAGGGCAGCCCGTTAGTAAAGGCGATGTGTTAGCTTCTCTTAATCCAGATGAATATACCCTGCTAGAGAAGCAAGCACAGGCACAGTACCGACTGGCCGATGTCCAATATCAAAGATATAAAAAGCTACGTGAAGACAAAGTCGTGTCCGAGCAAGACTTTGATGAAGCGAATGCAAAACGCAACTCAGCACGAGCAACATTAGAGCAAGCGCAGGCAAATTTGCGCTATACCCGATTGGTTGCACCTTATGATGGCACTATCTCAATTGTTCCGGCAGAGGCCCATGAGTTCATCGCGGCAAAACAAGGTGTGATGAACATCCAAACGACTCAGTTGATGAAAGTGATCTTCCAGCTTCCAGACCACCTCCTCAATCGATTTGCTAGCGGTATTAACCTTGAAGCAAAGATGACCTATGACGCTTTCCCTGAGAGCGAGTACGAGCTGACTTTTCAAGAAATCGACACTGAAGCGGATTCAAAAACGGGCTCTTATAAAGTCACCATGGTAATGGAAAGACCTAACGATGTGGGTATTCTTCCTGGCATGTCAGGCAACATACATGTCACTGTGGAGTCCACGGGTGCAACGAGAATACCGCCTTCGGCCTTGATGGAAGAGGACGGCCAAATTTACGTTTGGCGTGTTGATTCTCAGGGCATTGTTGAGAAGGCCAATATAGAGATTAACGATAAGCGACAAGTTCAGAGTGGCTTAAATGAAGGCGATCAGATTGTGATCTCCGGTGTGAATGGCATCTCTCCGGGCATTAAAGTTCGAGAATGGATTAAAGAGCGAGGTCTGTAACATGAAGCAGTGGTTTTATTTGTGTGCCCTCTCGTCTGCTGCACTGGTCACGGGTTGTGGTGGTGAACCTCAATATGTGGATTTTGGGGATCCAAAGGTCAAGGTGTTAGAGCTAAACGAGCAACTTGTTAGTGAAGATCGCCTCTATTTTCCGGCTGTTGCTAACGCCGCGGAACGTTCTCATCTCAGCTTCCGTGTTGCTGGAGAAGTCAGCCAAGTTTATGTCAAAGAGGGAACTCGCGTTGCTAAGGGTGATGTCATTGCAGAGCTTGAACCCACCGATTATAAGCTTGAAGTCGATAACGCATCTGCTCGCTATAGCGTGATAGATAGCCAGTACAAGCGATCGAAGCCTTTGGTTGACAAAGGTTTACTAGCAAAATCGCAATTTGATGAGATTGCTGCTAACCGCCAAATTGCATACGCAGAGCTTGAGCTAGCTAAGTTACGTTTGTCGTTTACTAAGCTAACAGCGCCAGTGGATGGGATCATATCTCGAGTGAATGTCGATCAATATGAGAACGTCCAAGTTGGCCAACAGATTGTGAATATCCACACCACAGATAGTGTTGAAGTGCTGATACAACTGCCGGATCAACTGCACGCTAATCAGCCTACACCGGAGTCACTTGAAGGTATTGAAGCTGTGGTACGTGTTCCGACAGGCAATGAATATGTTGCGTCAATTAAAGAGTTCACGACTGAACCCGATCCAGCAACTGGAACGTTCACGGTGACGTTGTCACTTCCAATGCCTGAAGGGGAATTTATTCTAGACGGCATGGCCGTTGAGGTGACATCAAAAGGACAAGATGTCGGTCTTGAGTTTGTAGGGGGTATCCAAGTTCCGATTGAAGCGATATTCAATGCAGACGGCGATGATGTAGGTCGTGAAAACAAGTTTGTTTGGCTATTAAATGATGACGGTTCTGTTAGTAAACAGAAGGTTGTGACGGGAAAAGCCAACAAGGATTCAGTGCAAGTGTTAGATGGTTTACGTAGTAACGATACCGTAGTCGTTGCGGGTGTTTCTAGGCTAAGGGAAGGGATGAAAGTGCAGGTTGTTAAGCAGGAGACGAGTCAATGAGTGAACACAACAATAGCTCGTCTCAAGCTGACGAGAATGTAACGGGCATCGCAGCCTATTTTATCCGCAATCGTGTAATCAGTTGGATGATTTCACTGATCTTCTTGATTGGGGGGACGGCAGCTTTCTTTGGTCTTGGCCGTTTGGAAGACCCGGCTTTTACCATTAAAGACGCTATGGTGGTGACTTCCTATCCAGGTGCAACACCGCAACAGGTTGAAGAAGAGGTGACCTACCCGATTGAGAAGGCCATTCAGCAGCTGACTTATGTCGATGAAGTTAATTCTATTTCAAGCCGTGGCCTTTCGCAGATAACGGTTTCGATGAAGAACAACTATGGCCCGGACGATCTTCCCCAAATATGGGATGAACTACGCCGCAAGGTGAATGACCTAAAAGGCCAATTACCACCAGGGGTCAATGACCCTTCGGTTATCGATGATTTTGGCGATGTATACGGTATTTTGTTGGCGGTGACAGGTGACGGATACAGTTACAAAGAGTTGCTCGACTACGTCGACTATCTGCGTCGTGAACTCGAGTTGATCGACGGTGTAAGCAAGGTATCCGTCTCTGGTGAGCAGCAGGAACAGGTGTTTATCGAAATCTCGATGAAGCGCTTGAGCAGTCTTGGTGTGGCGCCGAACACTGTGTTCAATTTGCTCTCGACGCAAAATGTCGTGTCAGATGCAGGCGCAGTAAGAATTGGTGACGAGTATATCCGTATTCAGCCAACCGGTGAGTTCCAAAACGTCGATCAATTGGGTGATTTAATTATTACTGAGAGTGGTGCTCAAGGGCTTATCTATCTAAAAGACGTGGCGAATATTCAACGGGGTTATGTTGAAGTACCCAGCAATATTATCACTTTTAACGGCCATCTAGCCCTTAACCTGGGTGTCTCTTTCTCGCAAGGGGTCAATGTCGTTGAAGTTGGCAAACGCTTTGATCGACGTTTAGCTGAGTTGAAATATCAGCAGCCGGTTGGGGTAGAAATCTCGGAAATCTATAGCCAGCCAAAAGAGGTGGATAAGTCGGTAAGCGGCTTCGTGGTTAGTTTAGGTCAGGCGGTTGCTATCGTAATTATCGTCCTATTGTTCTTTATGGGGCTGCGCTCTGGTTTGTTGATTGGTCTAATCTTGCTGTTGACGGTATTGGGTACCTTCATCTTTATGAAGTATTTTGCTATCGATCTGCAGCGTATCTCTTTGGGTGCTTTGGTTATCGCGCTTGGTATGTTGGTGGATAACGCTATCGTGGTGGTCGAGGGGATCCTCATAGGGACACAGAAAGGGCGGACGAGGATGCAAGCCGCCACCGATATCGTCACTCAAACAAAATGGCCGCTATTAGGGGCTACCGTTATCGCGGTAACCGCGTTTGCGCCAATTGGTTTGTCTGAAGATGCGACTGGTGAGTATTGTGGCACCTTGTTTACGGTGCTATTGATCTCTTTGATGCTGAGTTGGTTTACCGCGATTTCGCTTACGCCATTTTTTGCTGATATCTTCTTTAAAGGTCAAAAGTTTAAACAAGAAGGTGATGACAGTGACCCATACAATGGAATGATCTTTGTTGTTTACAAAGGCTTCCTTGAGTTTTGTATGAAGCGTGCATGGCTAACCGTCGTGGTGCTGATCGTTGGCTTAGCGGTGAGTATCGTTGGTTTTACACACGTGAAACAGTCTTTCTTCCCATCTTCGACAACGCCTATCTTCCAAGCTGATATTTGGCTGCCTGAAGGTACAGATATTCGCGCAACCAACACTAAGCTGAAAGTATTAGAGTCATGGATTTCCTCTCAAGACGGCGTAGATCACGTGACAACGACTGCTGGTAAAGGTCTACAGCGCTTTATGCTTACCTACGCGCCAGAGAAGAGTTACTCGGCCTATGGTGAGATCACTACTCGTGTAGATAATTATGAACAGCTCGGCGCTTTAATGGAGAGCTTTAGGCTGCATTTAGAAGACAACTTCCCTGAGATTAACTACAAGCTTAAGCAAATTGAGCTTGGGCCTGGTGGCGGGGCGAAAATCGAAGCGCGAATTATTGGTTCTGACCCTACAGTTCTGAGAGGCATCGCTAAGCAAGTCGCAGATATCATGCATGCTGATCCAGCCGCGACCAATATTCGTCACGATTGGCGTGAACGAACCAAAGTGCTTGAGCCGCAGTTTAATGAGAGCCAAGCGCGCCGTTACGGTATTAGTAAGTCTGACGTGGATGAGTTCTTAGCGATGTCATTCTCTGGTCAGTCGATTGGTGTTTATCGAGATGGTACAACGTTGATGCCGATAGTGGCACGCTTGCCAGAAGACGAGCGTGTTGATATTCGCAATATCGAAGGGATGAAAATTTGGAGTCCGGCGCTGAGCGAATACATCCCATTGCAGCAAGTTACTATGGGTTACGACATTCGTTGGGAAGATCCAATCATTGTTCGTAAAAACCGTAAACGTATGCTGACCATCTTTGCCGACCCAGATCTGCTAGGTGAAGAGACAGCGGCGACGTTGCAAGCTCGCTTGATGCCATTGATTGAAGCGATTGAGTTACCCCCTGGTTACTCGTTAGAGTGGGGTGGTGAGTATGAGTCTTCTGGTGATGCGCAAGAGTCTCTGTTCACGACCATGCCGATGGGTTACTTGTTCATGTTCTTAGTTACTGTGTTCTTGTTCAACTCGGTGAAAGAGCCTCTGATTGTCTGGTTAACCGTGCCGCTTGCCATCATAGGTGTGACAACAGGCTTACTTGCGTTGAACACCCCTTTCGGCTTTATGGCGCTGCTAGGTTTCTTAAGTCTATCGGGTATGTTGCTTAAAAACGGTATTGTTTTACTCGATCAGATCGAGATAGAAATGCATTCGGGTAAAGACCCATATGTAGCCGTTGTGGATGCGGCGCTTAGTCGTGTTCGACCTGTATGTATGGCGGCGATTACGACTATATTAGGTATGATCCCACTGCTGCCGGATATTTTCTTTAAGCCAATGGCAGTTACGATTATGTTTGGTTTAGGTTTTGCGACAGTACTGACACTTATTGTCGTGCCTGTGTTGTATCGTTTGTTCCACAAGGTAAAAGTACCAAACTAAATCAGCAGTAATATGAGGTGCCCCTGCTTTGTCAGGGGCATTTTTATCGGGAGTATGTAAATGAGTGTAGACACGACTTGCGCATGGGCAATGAATCACCCCCTTGAGCGCGAATATCATGACGCAGAGTGGGGTGTTCCAGTTTACGATGATACCGTGTTGTTTGAGTTTATTACCCTAGAAGGCGCTCAAGCTGGGCTGAGTTGGATAACTATTCTTAAAAAGCGTGAAGGCTACCGAGCGGCATTCGAACAGTATAATTTGCTACGTTTAGCCCAATATGATGAGACTCGTGTTGGGTATGTGATTGATAATTTTGATGTTGTGAAACACAGAGGCAAGATTGCTTCTGTCTATGGGAATGCACGAGCAGCGCTAGCTCTAATTGACGAGTATGGCAGCTTATCAAGCGCGTTGTGGCAATTTGTTGATGGCGAGCCAATTGTTAACCGTTGGACACAAATGAGTGATGTTCCGGTTTCGACAGAACAGTCAAAAGCGATGAGCAAGTTTCTTAAGAAAAAGGGTTTCAAGTTTGTTGGTGAAACTATCTGCTACGCATTTATGCAGGCGGTAGGTATGGTGGATGACCATCTGGTTGGCTGTCCTAAAAAGCGTAATTAGCGGTGTAGATCGCATAAAAAAGCCTCGAGATTCGAGGCTTGTAAACATCAATTAAACTAGAGTTAAGCTGTTGCTTCTTTTTCCAGTATCAGAGCGTTGTATCGTGCTAAGCCTGCTTCTAGATCTGCAATTAGATCATCGACATCTTCCAAGCCGATATGAACTCGGATTAAAGTGCCTTCAAATTTAGGGTTAGCTACCGTTCGTAAGCTGTTGAAGCTCTTAGGTTCATTAGCTAGGATCAAGCTTTCAAAACCGCCCCAAGAGTAGCCCATGCTAAAGTGCTGCATCCCGTCTAATAGCGCCGTCGTCGCACGAGGGTAACTGGTTTTTAGTACGAATGAAAACAAACCATTGCCGCCAGTAAAATCACGCTCGAAAAACTCATGGCCCGGACAGGACTCAAGGGCAGGGTGACGTACGTGATCCACTTCTGGACGTTTTGCTAACCACTGGGCGACTTTTAAACTGCTTTCTGCATGCTGACGTAGGCGTACATCAAGAGTACGGATTCCTCGTGATCCCAAGTAGGCATCGTCAGGTGATACACATTGCCCCATGAGATAGCTTTGCTCGCGTAGTTGATCCCAGTGCTTTTCGTTGGCGACAGCAGTGCCGAGCATCACATCTGAATGGCCGATGATGTATTTCGTCGCGGCTTGGATCGAGATATCAACGCCGTGCTCAAACGGTGAGAAGTTAACTCCAGCAGCCCAGGTATTGTCGAGCATGACAACGATCTCGGATTCATGGGCGATTTTTGACAATGTTGGGACGTCTTGAACTTCCATGGTGATTGAGCCAGGAGACTCAAGGAAAAGTACTTTGGTGTTTGGTTTAATCAGGTCACGAATTCCTTCCCCAAGCGTAGGCTCGAAGTAAGTAGTCTCAACCCCCATTTTCTTAAGGATCTTGTCACAAAAATCGCGAGTGGGTTCGTAACAGGTATCGACCATGAGGATATGGTCTCCTGTAGCGACGAAAGAAAGGATGGCATTCGAAATTGCCGCCGTACCACATGGGTAGAGCGCACAACCTGCACCACCTTCAATCTCGGTCATAGCATCTTGGAACGCAAAGTGTGTGGTGGTTCCTCGGCGACCATAGAATAGCGTTTTATTGGCGCGGTTTACTGTTGCATGGTGTTTCTCAGCAACAGTATCGAAAACGACGGTCGAGGCTCTTTGAATCGCTGGGTTAACGACACCTTGGGTCCATTTTTTGTCGCGACCTGCGGTAACAAACTTGGTCTGCTTACTTTCTGACATCAGAAGTCCTTATCAATTACTTTGCCCTATTTAAAACATGGCAAAGCACGAATAGCAAGGGTTTAAAGCAGAGGATTGAATAGATAGAAAACACGCTCTAAGAAACGAGAGGACAGAGTACGTTGACTCCATTCCGTTACGTCGACAATGTGAGACTCTTCAATATAACCTTGTTGCAGCCAGTACATCTCTTTGGTGAACGCCATATCGTCAATCGCTAATGTCAGTTCAAAGTTGAGCCATAAGCTGCGCATATCCATGTTTACTGTGCCCACTAAACAGAACTCTTCGTCGATGACTACGGACTTAGTGTGCAGAAGGCCACCGTAAAACTCATAGATTTTCACCCCGGCTTCAAGCAGTTCGCTGTAAAAAGCACGCGATGCCCATTGAACCATTAATGAGTCGTTTTTATGGGGGATGATGAGCTCAACGGTAATACCTCGGTGCGCGGTCATTTTTAGCGTCTCAAGCAGGTCAGCACTTGGAACGAAATAAGGCGTGGTGATTCGTACTGAGCGATTGGCTTGATTGATCGCTAAGGTCAGAACCTGAGAGATTAGGTGATCGGGCATGCCTGGGCCAGAGGGAACTACTTGAATCGGATGTTTTGGCTCGTCTGGATTAATTTTACATTCCGGTAGTGATGGGAAAGCCCTTGAACCTGTTTCAACTTCCCAATCCCAGCAGTGTATAGCAGACAATACATTAACGGTTGGTCCGGTGACGCGGATCATAATGTCAATCCACTGACCTACCCCGGAGTTTTGCTTAAAGAACGCCGGGTCGACCATGTTCATAGAGCCTGTGTAGGCAATCTTTTCATCAATGACAATGATTTTTCGGTGTTGGCGTAGATCGAGTCTGCGTAAAAAAATACGCCATGGGCTGACTTCGAGTGCTTGGACGACCTTGATGCCTGCTTTGCGCATTTGACCTACCCAGTTACTACGGAAGAAGCGCGGACTGCCTGCTGAATCGAGCAGTATTTTAACATCTACGTTACGTTTCGCCGCTCGGATTAGCGCGTTAGCAACCTCGTCTGCCTTGCCGCCTGGGTGCCAAATATAGAAAACCATGCGAATGCTGGTGTGTGCACTGTCGATATCTTGGATTATAGAGTTCAAGATATCCTCGGGGGAGCTTTGTAGTGACAGGGAGTTACCTGACAGCGCTGGTAAACCTAAACGGTTGTTACACAGTTCATCGATACGGTAGATATGGCGACCAAGGCTTTCTGGTGAGTGAGCCGCACATTCATCGAGCTTGGCAAACCAATCGGTAAAAGGAGAGAGCATCTCGTTGGCTCTTTCGGCTCTTTTGCGGCCTAGGTTAAGTTCACCAAAAAGGAAGTAGCAGACCACGCCCAAAATAGGAATGATGTAGATAATCATCAGCCAAGCTAGCGAAACGCTTACTGCGCGTCGCTTTAAAACGACTCGAATCGTAACACCTGCGACTAAAATCCAATAAAAGACGATACCGGCAAGGGTAAGGAAGTGATAAAACTTTTCCATTCAGTAACCTAGGTAATCCAATGCTATCCAATAGTAGAGCTCAAATGAGATCACGACAAGGGGGATAAACGCAAAGAATGCAATCAGTGACAGATTGTATGCAAAAGGATGAATGTGTTATGGGATTGTAAAAACTAGTGCATAGAGGATGTTAAAGGCCAAAAAAACAGCATTTAAACATATTAATTACAAAGTTGGTGGAAAAATATACTAAATGGGCTTCCAATTTTAATCTTAAACTGGTTTACTTGCCATAACGTTAGCGTCACTGATAATTTTATTAAGTGTAAAAATAATTATACACCACTTTTATAGACGCCTAACAGAAGCAAACACAACTTAAAAAACGATTTAATGGAGTAACCGTGGCTACAAGTTCAAGTGCACAGCCCCGTGATACGTGGGGGTCTAAATTAGGCTTCGTAATGGCAGCAGCAGGTTCTGCTGTTGGTTTGGGCAACATATGGAAATTTCCTTACACGGCAGGTGAGAGCGGCGGCGGCGCGTTCGTTGCAATCTACCTTCTTTTCGTAATCTTTATTGGTTTTAGCGTAATGCTAACCGAGTTCACTATCGGTCGTAAGACTGGCCTATCCGCAGTAGGTGCGTTCAAATCGACGGATCGTCGTTGGGCGTTCACTGGTGTAATGGGCGTACTAAGTGGCCTACTAATCATGGGTTTCTACCCAGTGGTTGGTGGTTGGGCACTTGCGTACATTTTTAAAGTTGGCGGTGGTCTACTAAGCACCCCTGAAGCGATTGGAGATAGCTTTGGTGGCTTCATTTCCGATCCGGTTCAGCCACTACTGTGGATGGGCGTTTACCTAGCACTGAACATTGCTATCGTAATCAAAGGGGTATCTGGCGGTATCGAAAAAGCGGGCAAAATTCTAATGCCTTTGCTGTTCTTAATTCTTATCGTTGTATCAATCAAAGGGTTAATGCTTCCTGGTGCGATGGCAGGTCTTGAGTTCCTATTCATGCCAGACTTCTCTCAAGTAGACAGTAGTGTCGTACTCGCAGCTCTAGGCCAAGCGTTCTTCTCTCTAAGCTTAGGTATGGGCTGTATGTTGACTTACGGTTCTTACCTGAAGAAAAAAGAGAACCTAGTTCAAACTACCGGTATGGTAACAGCAATGGATACAGGTGTTGCAATCCTAGCGGGTGTAGCAATGTTCCCAGCAATGTTCGCATTCGGTATGGAGCCAGCAGCGGGTCCAGGTTTAGTATTCGTTGTCGTTCCTCAGCTATTTGCTGAAATGGGTGGCGTGATTGGTTTGCTATTGGCACTGATGTTCTTCCTAGGTCTAACTGTAGCGGCATTGACTTCATCGGTATCACTGCTAGAAGTTGTGGTTTCTTACCTGATCGATGAGAAAGGTATGAAGCGTTCAACAGCAGTGTTCAGTGCAAGTGCAGTAATGGCATCACTATGTGTATTCGCGTCGCTATCTCTAGGTGGCGTAGGTCCAACACTATTTGGTACTGGCGCATTCGATATCTTCGACCTATTAACAGATAAGATCTTCCTAGCTGTTGGTGGTATGTTAGTGTGTATCTTTGCAGGCTGGCGTCTATCACGCGCTGACCTTGAGAAAGAGATCACTAACGACGGTAAAGTATCGTTCCCTCTATTTAGCCTGTGGTACAACTTAGTTAAGTATGTTATCCCAGTAGCGATTGCAATTGTTGCATTCATGGGTATCAAGTCAGGCTTTGATAGTGGTAAAGGTGAAATCATGCTGTTAGGTATTGGTATCATCGCTGTAGCAGGCATCTTCTCGAAGAAGCTATAAACGTTTACAAAAAAAGCAACTTGATTAAAAACCTCCCTATCGGGAGGTTTTTTTGTCTTTTCAAGACCATAAATTAAAGTAATAAATTATTTAGTCGTTAACATTGATAGATGTAATAATTAGTTACATATGCCGTTGTTAAGGAAGGTGCGCAGTGAAGTGGTCTGTTCGTAAGAAGCTTTATACTGGATTTGGTTGTATTTCAGCCATAATGACGATTTTGGTCGGTGTAATTTGGCTTGAAGTGACCAAATCACATCATGTTGCGACTGAGGTTCGCAGTGATGACGTCCCTGAGTTATTTGGTTACTTGAACCTAGTCGATCAAGCTGGAGATGTCTATAGAGATGCCTCGGGCGCGCTTATGGGAGTGCCTGAAGCATTAGATAGCTACTATAGAAACAAACAAGAGTTCGCTGAAGCGATCAATGTTGTGAAGCGGTTAGAAATACAGGGTAGTAAAGATTATCAACTTATTGAGAGGGTTGAGCGTTATATGTCAGATTTCGCTCAGGGTTTTGAAAACGAGATTGTCCCTGAGTTAGATGGAAAGCGTGGCTATATTGAAGGTGTAACACTTTTGCGTAAGCTCTATGTTGACTATCTTGAACCACTCGAAGCCTTGCTTGATGGAGAGTCTGCATCGGTGACGCAAGAGGCTGATGACGCTTTAGAACTGTTAACTGATTCATTTGCCACTATTGAAAATACGATCTTAATCCTGTTTGCGATTGCGTTGGTGTTAACGTGTGCTATTGCCTATTTCCTTTCCAACTCGATTACCATTCGTCTATCAAAATTAGATAGTGTGGCGCAAAAAGTCGCTGAGGGAGATTTAACCACGACAGATCTGGTTGATAATTCGGGCGACGAGTTGGCGAACCTTGCAAGTTCAATTAATAAGATGCAGGGATCTTTAACTACCTTGATCGGTTCGATCTCTTCAGTTTCAAACCAAGTTCAGCATGTGACTGCCGATCTCTCTAATGTCAGTCAAGACATTGTTGCTGGCGCGTCTTCTCAGGCCGAAAAAGCGACGTTGATAGCGACAGCAGCAGAACAGTTGAGCCTTACAATTGCAGAAGTGGCTCAGCAAGGGGTTGCCACTTTTGAAGAAGCAAAAAAATCAGAACAAAGCGCAGAGTCTGGTAGGACGGTCATCACTGAAATGGTTGATTCAATTCAACAAGTCAGTGTGCAAATGGCAGAAATGTCGACCCAGATGAACGAGCTGGGGGAACATGGGGAACAGATTGGTTCAGTGATTCGAGTTATTGAAGGTATTGCTGAGCAGACTAACTTATTGGCATTGAACGCTGCGATTGAAGCGGCACGTGCTGGGGAGTTTGGTCGTGGTTTTGCGGTCGTTGCGGATGAAGTTCGAGCGCTAGCGGAACGAACAACCACTGCGACGCAAGAAGTAGCAGGCATCATCCAACAGATTCAGTCGGGCACTCAAGAAGCAGTAACCTATACCCAAGAAAACTGCCAGTTAGTTGAGATTGGGGTAGAGCATAGCTCTGGGGCTGTAACTGCGTTAAATGAAATTGTGACCGGTGCTGCTAATGTACAGGGAATGGTTAACTCGATTGCGACTGCGGCGGAAGAGCAAACTGCGGTAACAAAAGAGATCGCGGCTGATATTACCGCCATCAGCGATATCTCAGAGCGCTCTTTAGCCCTTGCTAATAGTAGCTCTGAAAATGTAGATGGTTTGAATGCTAAAGTGACAGAGCTTGAAAGCCTAGTAAACAAATTTAAACTCAGATAAGGCTCTCTAACTAAGTGAGACTGGCTTTCATAAAGAGAATGGGTATACTCATGCCTCCGAAGCGGAGCCAGTCAAATGTTTGATATTCTATATACCCATCCAGACTTTATCGTCATCAACAAACACCCTAATGTCTCTGTACATAAAGATGATGGCGATGTCATGCTGCTGCAAGAAGTTGCTAAGCTGACGGGAGAACAGCAGCTCTACCTTATCCATCGATTAGATAAAATGACTTCTGGAATACTGCTATTAGGAAGAAGTTCTGAAGTGGCTAGTCAACTCTCAGGATTGTTCGCCGAGCGCAGTGTTGAGAAATTTTACCTCGCCATTGGCAGTAAGAAACCCAAGAAGAAACAAGGCTTGATCTCAGGTGATATGGAGCGTTCACGTCGCTCATCTTGGAGGTTGGTCAATACTCATACCAACCCAGCGACAACCCAGTTTTTTTCTACAGCAGCCTCTCCGGGGGAGCGACTGTTTTTATGCAAGCCCTACACGGGCAAAACGCATCAAATTAGAGTCGCGCTCAAATCAATCGGTTCAGGTATTGTTGGCGATCCAATCTACAATGCCGGAAGTCAATCAGAACGCGGGTATTTACACGCATTTGCGCTGCGCTTTGAACTCAATAATCAAGCCTATGAGTTTGTGTGCGATCCGCGCAGTCATGAACTTTTGGGTGAAAAATGGAACGAAGAAATTGTTAGCCAAGGTATCGAACATTGGCTGAAACCATGGGAGCTATCATGGCCGAAGATCAACAAATAAACCCTTTTGCAATGCAGGCGGAGCAACTTCCTGTTTTTTTTGAACAGCTTCATCAGCAACTCGGTATTACACCAAATGAAGTGCGTCGCCTGTTTCATGGCCGTGGCCGCCGTTTTGAAGGCTTAGAACAGCTTACTTGTGATTGGATTCAAGGCCAGTTGATTGTTAGCGTGTTCAAAGCGGTAGATGAACGCTTTATTCAGCAGTTAAAGCAAGGGTTGAGCGCACTTGCAGAAACTGAGGTGTGGCGTGCAAAACAGGGTAAAGCGATCGTTGTCCAACATCGCTATGCGGAAGGCGCACCATCAGAAGTACTGCTAGGAGAGTTAGATAGCCATCCTGTGGTTGAAGAGTCAGGGCTTAAATATCAACTCGATATTGGCCGCAACCAGAACTTTGGTCTGTTTCTAGATATGCGATATGGGCGAGATTGGGTTAAAGCTAATTCGAAACATAAAAATGTATTAAATCTGTTTGCTTACACTTGTGGCTTCTCGGTTGCTGCGATTGACGGTGGTGCGGATCAGGTCGTCAATGTTGATATGTCGCGATCGTCATTATCGAAAGGTCGAGAGAATCACAAGCTAAACGGACACAATACTAACCAAGTGAAATTCTTGGGTTATGATATTTTCCGTTCTTGGGGAAAAATCAAAAAGATGGGTAGCTATGATCTGGTTATTATTGATCCGCCATCATTTCAGAAAGGCAGCTTTGCTCTGACCAAAGACTACAAACGTATCTTAAGGAAGCTTCCAGAGCTTTTATCAGAGGGCGGAGAAGTGATTGCGTGTGTTAACTCGCCTAAGGTTACCAGTCAGTTCCTAATTGATAGTATGCATGAGGAAGCGCCTGCGTTAAGTTTTGTTGAGCGCCTTGATAATCCGCCAGAGTTTGAAGATAGCGATCCCGAAGCATCGCTAAAAGTGCTTAGGTTTCGTTAATCGATGCCAATTTAGATTGATGTAAGAAGCGCCGTTAGTGGCGCTTTTTTTCGTTTAGCTATCTTGCGCTTTTAGGGTATGAAAACCAGAGTAGATACGGGTAAAAGTGGTGAACCAGCAGGCGGTTCCAAATATAAAGGCGATGAGCGCGAAATGTTGCGGGAACAAACAAAACAAAACAAAGCAGCCGATGGTTTCCGTGCCTTCAGTTAATCCGCTCATATAGTAGAGCGACTTGTGTTGATAAATCGGATTATCGATGCCTCGTTTCCCTGCCATGACGGCAAAGGCGAGAAAGCTAGTTCCGGTGCCAATAAACGAGAAAATCAGGAAAGCGCCTGCAATGGCATTTTGCTCTGGATTTGCCAACACAAAACCAAATGGGATTAGAGAGTAGAAAAGGAAATCCAAACTGATGTCGAGAAAACCTCCCGCATCGGATAGGCCCTGAATTCTTGCCAGTGCGCCATCGAGTCCATCACATATCCGATTCAACGCGATAAAAACCAAGGCTAAGGTATATTGCTCCATGATCAACGCAGGAAAAGCTAAGCAACCCAGACCGAAACCAAACAGTGTCGTTTGATTAGCCGATATGCCGAACTTGTCGAGTAGTTTGGCCGATTGAGCCAACGGCCAGCGGATGACCTTAATACTAAAACGATCAAGCATGTTGATTCTCCCAAGGCCATGTTATGCAGCGGCTATCTTGTGGTACATCCTCTTCATCGTGAGTAACAATTAAGGCTGGGATATCTGCTTGCTTAAGCTGGTCAACGACCCAGTTACGAAATTGTGCGCGTAGCTCTTTATCTAACTTGCTATAAGGTTCATCGAGTAAGGCGAGTTTAGGCTGGGCCAGTAGCATTCGACTTAAGGCAATACGTGCCCGCTGACCACCGGATATTTGGTCAGGGAAGGAGTCTGCCAACTTGGATAGAGAGATGTTTTTTAGCGCTTTTAAGGCTTGTTCTTTACGCGCCGAACCTTTGATGGCATCGGGCAGGGCGAAAGCTAGATTCTCCCAAACGGTGAGATGTGGGAAAAGTAAGTCATCTTGAAACAATATTCCCACCTGACGCTTATGGGCCGGGAGAGTGTTTAATACTTGGCTGTTAAGTGTCATTGCACCTGAGTAGTCAAACTCTGATGACAAATGTCCAGCTATGGCATCAAGCAGGGTTGATTTCCCACAGCCACTAGGGCCCATCAAGGTAACAATTTCACCCTTTTCAACGGTCAGATTGAAGCTGGAAAAAAGGGTGTCGCCATCGGTTTTACGGATGGCGAGGTTTTCGAGACAAAGACTCATTCGGTAGTAAACCTTTCATTGTCAGTCTGCGATACTTAGCGTGCAATCGGCTAAGTAGAATCGCGAAAGAGAAGAACATCAGAGGCAACAACGCTTGCCAAATAGCATAGATAGCGGTGACTCGTCGGTCGAAGCCGCTAGAGAGCGCAACGGCCTCTGTTGTGATGGTGCTAATGCGCCCTGCGCCTAAAATCAAGGTAGGTAGGTATTGGGCAAGGCTAACGCTGATTCCTATTGCCCATGCAAACGCGACCGCAGGCAGTAACATTGGTAATTTGACTTTAAGCCAGGCTTGCAGCGGTGATTTACCTAGGCTGAGCGCAACTCGTGTCAGACCATTATTAAAGCTACGCCACGGCCCATCTAAAGACAAATAAACAAAAGGAAAAGCGAAGAAAATATGCGCCCAACAGACCCAGAACAGATAGGCTTCACTGTTTAAATACAAGGTCACGACTTGCATACCAAACAGTACCGAAAGTTGGGGGACAAGCATTGGGATGGCGATGATATAGCCAGGAATTTGCCATCGATAACGAAGGCGATATTCATGTGCGATTAGGGCCAATACCAAGCTGACAGTGGCACATATTACGGCGATCAGCATGCTTTGCTCTAAAGTGTTAGTGATACCTTGCCACTCATATTGCCAAAAGCGCCAGCTAAATCGAGTCGGTAGCAGGTCTGGGTATCTCCACCGTTGGGCAATACTCCAAATCACAATCAAAGGCATCATTACTATGGTTAGACTGCCAATGGTAATGAAAAGGCTTTTACCCGGAAGTTTATGACCAGTTCGTCCCGAATACTGCCAAGCGCGGAATCCTTTGGTGATTGTCCATTCAATCAAGCGAGCCAAGCCGATAAGTAGACTTGCGATAGCAAATAGAATGACGGCTCCGGCAGCGGCTCTTGGCAGTAATGACAAGTCAGGTTCGTTAAACCATTGCCAAACCAAAACCGCAAATGTTGGCGGGTTTGTGGGGCCGAGAATAAGCGCAATATCTACCACGGACAAGCTATAGGCAATCACCGCGAGCATTGGAAATCTAAGCTTGGCAAACCACTGCGGTAGAATCGCTTTCCACCAAGTTTGCACTGTGCTGTAGCCCATGGCATGGCTGACTTTTTCTGTTTGCTCAACGTTGAGCTGATGCAAAATTGGAATACTCATTAAGAGCAGGAAAGGCACTTCTTTGATGGCCAACATCACAATTAACCCCAACGCGTAAGGGTCTTTGACGAGTAGGGCTACGTCATGCACGCTTTGAGCGTTCGCATCGTGACCAAATAATTGGTGTAGAAATCGAGCGCCCAATCCGGTTGGTGCGAACAGAAAAGCAAAACCAATCGCAAACGCGACATGAGGCATTGCCAGCAGTGGAGATAGGCTTAGTTCAACCTTACGCCAAAACGGCCTTCTCCATGTCGACTGCAAAATCGCAAAAGCAATCAGGCAGGCGAGGTAGCTACTGGCAATAGCGGTATAAATGGTTAGCCCGATTGATTGCCAAACGCCTGACCAATTGAATACCGCCGAAAAGCCATCAAACGAAAACTGGTTTAAGCCAATTGGTGGAATATACCCCAGTGCAGAGAGCAGTACGCCAAGCAAGCCCGGCATGGTAGGCACTATGCAAACTACGATAATGACTAAGTAAAGCGCTCTTAACATGGTTAATATTAGTTTCCGTAACGCTTAAGCCACTCTTTTTCCAAAGCGACTTGCCAGCTTGGATGAGGTTCTGATATTGACTTAAACTGCTGAGTATTCTTTGCCGAACCCGTTAGGTATTGGCCGCTCAACACAGAAGGGTCTCCCCAAATCGTTAGGTCACCTTTGCGCGATTGAGCTTCAGGGCTAAGTAAGAAATTAATCGCCACTTGCGCGCCTTCACTCGCGTTTGCATTCCAAGGAATAGCTAAGAAGTGGATGTTGGACAGTGCGCCAGCATCCATCGCGTAAGTCTTGGTTGTTTCCGCAAGCTTGCCACTGGCCTGTGCCGAGAATACTGCATTAGGGTTAAAGGTAATCGCAAGATCAAGCTGACCGTCGTCAAGCATTTGGAATGTTTCAGACGAACTGGTTGGAAACTGTTCACCACCTCGCCATGCGACTTTATGGAACTCGTCTAAGTAATCCCATAATGGCGCAGTTACGATCGGAAAGCTCTGCTCTGCAACCGGTAACTGAAGTGAAGCGTCATTGTTTGTCAGCTCAATTAGCAAGGCTTTTAGAAAACTCGTGCCGTGAAACTCTGGCGGGCGTGGGTAAGTGATACGGTTTGGGTATGCTTTGGCGTAGCTCTTAAGTTCAGCAAAAGAGAGTGGTGGATTGTTTAGCTTTTCTTGATCGTGGATAAATACTAACTGTCCGACACCCCATGGAGCCTCGAGACCTTCTGTTGGCTCAGAAAAATCTACATCGATAGGTAGCGATTTATCGACATACTGCCAGCTAGGTAGGCCTTCAACAAAAGGTCCAAAAAGCAACTGATTGTCTTTCATCGATTTAAAGTTTTCGCCGTTAATCCAAACCATATCAACGCTGCCACCACTGTTTTTACCCGCTGCTTTTTCTGCGATTAAACGAGCCGTGGTTTCTGCAATGTCGGTCACTTTTACATGCTTAAGCGTGACACCGTACTGAGCTTGTAACTCAGAGCCTGCCCATTGGATGTAGCGATTGATTTCTTGGCTTCCACCCCAAGCGTGGAAGTAAACGGTTTGTCCTTTGGCTTTTTGTACAGTCTCTTGCCATTGGTCAGCGGCAACTGAAGAAAATGAAAGGATAACTGAAGAGAGAAGAGTGATCAGCCTTGTCATAATATTCCCTGTTGGTTGAAAAATTGTATCGGCTAATAACTACAGACCGATCTAAGACAATTATTCATTCATTATGACTGAAAAAAAGCTGTTTTATTAACTATTTGACGTAAATGTTGATGAGATGTTTGAAAATTGGCTGGTGGAAACAAAAAAGCAGCCAGGTCGGCTGCTTTTTTGAACAATGTTTGGCTGGCTTAGTTTTTCCAGTCACTTAATTTGAATGTCAGAGTATGGACGTCATTCTTGAGCGTCATAGTGTCTTTGGTTAACGTCATATCGCTCCAATCAGATAAAGTTTGACCAAACGCTTGTTCGATATCCATTACTTCACCGACACACATCTTCATGGTCATGCCCATTTTTTCGATTCTAAATTGGTTGTCTTTAAGCTCAGCTTGACCAAAAAAGTTGTTACAGCCTGCATTACCATTGGCTGTCATCTTTTCACCCACTTCAAGGCGAGGTGGGTTTTGGCGCTCTTCGAGCACAAGATCAGTACCGTCGATACTAACCAATTCCCAGTTGTGGTGCTGCAAATCTTGAGCTGTAATTTGCGTGGCATTATCTCCATTAGTTGCACATGCGGTCACAACAAGCGGGAGAGTTATTGCGGCAAGCAACGTTTTTGGACTAAGCTTCATAGTAGATCAACTCCAATATATAAGTAGATAAGCCGACATAAGTGGCCTAGATGTTTGCAGTATAGTTAATCGCAACCGACATTTGTCAATATTAGGTCATTGTTTGGGCGGCATCGCTTAGATTGAAAGTTGTTGATAAATATGTAATTACAACTTATGTCGTGTTAATTGAAAACGTCATTCAGTTTGAGAGCAACCATTTGGAGCAGTTAGAGTTCTTCACCGTTCAAAGCCCTTGTGTTGGCGTATGTACAGTAGATGAAAAAGGCTACTGCAAGGGTTGTATGCGTAAGAGGGAAGAGCGCTTTAACTGGCTTGATATGTCAACTGCCCAACAATTGCATGTGATTAAACTCTGCCGTCAACGGTATCTGCGCAAAATACGAAAAGGGAAGTTAGCTTCGGATGAGGATAAGCTTGCGAGTTCACCGCAGCAAGATCTGTTCTAGTATTCGATATCTTGTTTTTAAGAGAGATCCTTGAACTCTAAAGAATCCCTCTCCATCACGTGCTTTTAGGCGCTATTTTAATCCCCACTGATCATTAACCCAGCCGCCAGCATGTTCATCGAAATGGTTACCTGAAAAGCGATGATTTACCTCGTTGCTTTTTTCAAGCCGAGGTTTCTCGTCGAGTAGGTGTTGAATGTAACTAGCCATAGGGTCACCACCTTTCAGTCGCTCTTGCCGAGTTGCGACCTCTTTGATCAATTGAAGACGGTATGAGTTACTAGCTCGTTTCATTTGGTGATCCTCCTTGGCTTTAGACACAAGGGTCTGTTTACCTTTTGTGGTTAAATTTTGTTCGAGATAAAAGCGTTTTAGTCGCGGCGAGAGGTTTGCCGCCTAGTCACTCTAAGCAAAACACCTCTCAACAAAGAATAAAACGCTTTTAGCCGAACCCTTCGGGCAGCGTTTGTGAATCCTCTCTGCTGCGTTATCGGCTTCTCAGGTAGGGAAACTACATTTCAAAGCCTCTGCCTTGCATAGAGAACTCACAAACTGCTGCAAAAATCAGCTCAAAAGGTCATCAGACCCTGATATCAAAAGTTAGAACTGGATCTTATTCGCGTCAATGATATTTGGTTAAAAATTGCGCAATTTTTATTTTTGGGATAGCGCCGTTGAAAGAGTCTTTGTAGAGTGTTTGAGCTAGGTTGTTGATAGTAATGGAGATGAGGGTTTAGGTTTGAAAAGTCAGCCTCTAGTGAGGCTGGCCTGTAGTTTAGTTTGTAAGGTTTTGGCAGCGTTGGCTCGTGATTAGCTCGTCGGCCATTAGTTGTCCACGACTGTTACGCATCTTAATTCGGTACCTAATACCGACATCAAGGTTATTCTTGGTATCAGTTGAGGTGCAGTATGTTTTTAGACTGCGATTGAGTACTTGTGTTGTTGGTCTTGCACCTTTGGCATCATCATTGTAAACCATCATGATCTCTATGGTTGTTCCTTGCGCGTTAGCTCGCATGATTGACAGTGGTCCCGACTCAATCGGCAGCTCGTTCGCCAATAGATTGGCACGGCTTTGTGCAAGGAGCTCTAACTGTTTTTGCTTTTGCGCCGCACCAGAAGAGCAGCCGAGAGTGATAATGGCGAGTGAAGCAATAACGATAGACTTAGGCAAGCTCAACATGATTAAAATACTTTTTTGAATGGCTTAACGATTACATTTTCATACACGCCAGCTCCAACATAAGGATCGGTGTCAGCCCATGCTTGAGCTTGCTGCAAAGAATCAAATTCCGCAATAACTGTTGAACCAGTAAAGCCTGCTTCACCCGGATTATCAGAATCAATTGCTGGCATTGGACCTGCGGTAAGTAGACGGCCTTCATTCTGTAGAGCTTGAAGGCGCTCAAGGTGAGCAGGACGCACGCTAAGGCGTTTTTCTAAAGAGTTTTCTACATCTTGTGAGAAAATGACGTACCACATGGTCGAATATCCTTATATGAATAGTGTAAGTTCTGCCCAGTACTCTACCTCAACTGGCGCATTTTTAAAGCCTTGATGATGCTATAATTTCGTCTCGATTCGGATTACTTGATCGGACGAGGCTTCCCATCGCCATCAATGGCAACGTAGTTAAATGTCGCGTCACAAACCATAAAGCGATCTTCTAACCCATGCTCTTTAACGGGTTTGACCCAAACTTGTAGATCTATGCTCATCGATGTGCGACCAATCTTAGTACATTCGCCGTAACAACAAACCACATCGCCAACGCGCACTGGCTTCTTGAATGTGATACTCGATACAGAGACGGTAACAATACGACCTGAAGAGATCTCTTTGGCAAGAATTCCGCCAGCAAGGTCAAGTTGAGACATGATCCAACCGCCAAAAATATCTCCGTTGGCGTTGGTATCTGCAGGCATCGCTAGGGTGCGAAGAAGCAATTGCCCCTTTGGGTTTGTGTGTTCTTTACTCATTGTGACATCCAGTACAGCAAAACAGCGACCAAGTTGGTCGCTGCAAAAAAAGAATTATATCATTAGTTATTCGCTAGGGTTAGTGCTCTCTTTGGGCAAGTGCCTATAGATATAAACGCCTGTTAGTAGGGTAAAGCCAAATGTGGCACCTAGCAGGCCAAACACCTTAAAGTTGACCCAAGTATCCAGTGAAAGGTTGAAGGCAACGTAAATATTGAGGCACGCGCAAACGGTAAAGAACGCGACCCAAGCCCAAGTGATTTTTGACCAAACCAAATTTGGCAAGCTAATTTCCTTGCCGAGCATTGCCTTAATTGCTGACTTTCCTGACAGATGACTGATTACTAGTCCAAGGGCAAAAATGGTATAGACAATGGTGACTTTCCATTTGATGAAGTTGTCATCGTGAAGGAAAAGAGTCATCCCGCCAAAAACAGCGACCATCAAAAAAGTGATGATCTGCATTTTTTCTACTTTTTTAAACACTAGATAGGTGACGACGATTTGAATCGCGGTAGCGACAATTAGTGCGCCTGTCGCTACGTAAATGTCCTGCATTTTGTACAGGGCGAAGAAGATAATTAGGGGTACAAAGTCGAGCAGTTGTTTCATTTAATTAGTCTTGGTCAATTCAATTACACGCAGTCTAACGAAATCAACTAACCCGAGAAACCACAAACTTAAATTTCACTGCTTTTAGCGCAAAATATGGTGTTTGTAGTCCTCTAAATAACCCTCACTGAGGAGGCTATCGATGGTGAATTGCAGCTCTTCATCACTCATCGAGAAGCAACTTGACTTGCCAGTCATGCCATTGAGATATTCATGGTACTCCAACTCTGTGAAGTGGCCAATTCTATCAACCAATAGACACTTAATACCTTGATGAATAAGTCGATAGTATGTGTGACGTTGAACTTCCATAACGTGCTCCTGACTTGCTAATTGGCGACGGTTAGTCGCTCTATACTACTCACGTGGATTAAGCATATTCGGTGCCAACAATGGAGTTCGACGAGTTAAACCTCGCTAGGCCATTAAAAAGGCATAGGAAGTTCTTACAATGTATCGGCGAGGCGAGAAGAATAGAACTAAGTTGGGGCAATTTGCGACTCAAAATGAGGCAGTCGGTTGCCAATCTATTGACGAACAACCGAGCCCTTTAATGTACTGGGACGTTGAGCGTGGAGCGTAAAATCGCCTGTAGAGCCTCTTTGGTTGTTGGCTTAGACAAACGGCCATCCATTAGTTCGCTCATACGGAGTACATCTTGTTCTCCTGATTCCCCAGATAAAGCGATAATAGGAATGGCAGGGAAAGACTGCTTCATGATGCTTGCTGCCTCGAAACCGTTCATAATGGGCATCTGGATATCCATAAATACTAGGTCGATAGGGTTATTTTGAATGATCTCGATCGCGACTTTGCCATTGTTAGCTAAAATCACGGAATAACCTAATTGCTCAAGGTAGAGTTTGACTAAGGTTCGTTGGATTTCTTTGTCATCGACCACCAGGATCATGTGAGATTGAGTGACCTCGAACGTTAGCTCTGTCTTTGCTGGTGCGGTTTCGGTAGTCGCAACGGGGACTTCAGGCTTAACTTCCGGTGTGATTGGGCTCAGTTGCTCGACAGGGATATTGGCTGCAGGGAAAGTCAACCTAAACTCTGTATAGTGCCCCACTTCTGATTGACACTGAATGGAACCGCCAAACGACGCCATTACCCTTTGACAATATCCAAGCCCCAGACCGCTACCACCACTCTTATTATGACTAAAAAAGTCGTCAAAGATTCTTGTTAGCAGGTTCTCTGGTATTCCCGGCCCGGTGTCACGGAATAGAAGGTGGTTTTCATATTGGCCTCTTTGTGTAGATATTTCGATTCGGCTGTTGGGGAACGAATCAAAATAGTACAGAGCGTTACGTAGTAAGTTGAACAACACAAAATTAAACAAGGTGTCATTAATTTTTACCACGTAATCTTGTTCAACATTGATCGATATACGTGCACGGTGCTGTTCGTGTTCAAATCCGTATAAATCAACCGTTGCTTGGATTGCGGCGGCAATGCTAGTGGGTTCAGTCGGTTCAAGTGCTAGGGAAGAGTGATTGACTTCGCGCAGTATAATGTCAATCAGTTGTCTACCTCGGTCAACGGCCAGTTTTCCTTTAGTTACATGATTCATCAGTGTCGGGTCTGGGGCAGATTTATCAACCAGAAGGTCGATATATTCAAACTCTAGCTGTGCCTGAGCGAGCGGGTTTCTCATCTCATGTGCGATGGAGTTCGCCAATGCCTGAGACTGTTTTATTTTAAGATCTGCATTGATATAGCCTTGTGCTTTTTTTAGTACTGTTTGTAGAGCTTGAATTTCTTCTCCGTAAAACAAGCGGCCATTATGTTTTTTGCGTGCGATAAGCAGGTGCGAGACATGGTTGTTGTTATCGAAGATGGGCAGCACCATGGCGATATCGTTGCTATCCATTTTTTTATAGAGTTTTCTCAGCGAGAGTATCTCGCGTTGATTCTGCAACTGGGGAATAGAATCCTCAATTTCTTCAAGTACCAACACGCTGTTGGCTGATTTTAAATGCTTAGTATACAGAGGCTCATCTTGCAGATTCGACACTAATTGAATTGAGTCGCTACTCACGCCGAGAATATTGGCGACTTTTCGTAAAGGCCTATCGACTGACTTTTGAAAGTCGCCGGCTAAATCATAGATTTTGCGCTGCGGTGACAGAGCATCGTTAAACACAACTTCACTCGCAATCCGTTCACATTTCCTATAGACCCACCTCCAACTCAGGCCAGTAAATAGGGTAGCGATAAGAACGATAGTTAGAATGTTTTGGGTATCAGTCGACTCAATAACAAATAGTAGCGGAATGGTTAGGCCGAAAACGGCTAAAGAGACAGTGACTGCTCGGTACATGATGTGACGTGTACTATAAAAGCGAGAAGTGACTAGCGCATAGCCCATTAGCATCATTTCAGAAATGGACAGGGCGGGGGGTAACCAGGCCATTGAAAAGTCAGTGTAAATCATAGGTACAACAACGTGAATCGCCAATGTCGATAACATAAATACGCTAATGCCAAATAGCATGTAGAGCGATTTTACGTGTTGTAACGGTTTTGCGTTGCGCGCGTACTGCATAACACATCGAAATGATTGCAAGATGACATATAAAACAATGAGGAAAAAGTAAGAGGTTGACTCGCCAAATTGCAGTACAAAGTTACCTGTTGACGAGATTGAGATGCCGTGAATCATTTTGTAGTTGGCAAGGTTTACCGCGACAACTAAAGTCGAAACCAAGGCTAGCACAGAAACTTCAAGCTTCATCGTTTTTGGTTGGGCTAGTGATAAACAGACCAGGTACGCACAAGCGAATGCAGAGTAAGAAAGTAAGTTGGCGGCTAGCGCTGCAATTGTCGCGGCCTGCTCTCCGAGGTGAACTAACAGTGGGGAGTAAAAATAAGCATTGGTGAGTATCCAGCCAAGGATTGACAGTGAGTAACACATGTATGGACGTTTGATCTGCTTTAGGCGTGAGCCTTTGGCGTGCTTAGTGGATTTATGGAAGTAGAGGTTCCACTGCAAGACAACGAACGATACGAGAGTAAGCAGTATGAATACGGGGTGCAGTTGCAAGCCACCGATGGAATCAAGCATCATTTACCTCTTTACTGCGCATTTTACTTCTCGCCATGTACTTATACTGAAGAAAATCGATGGAAGAGTATTGGAAGTTAAATGCTTCCACAAGCCACATACCTCTGTATGTAGGGTTTGCTTCACCTTCTATGATATAGCTGGCTAAGTTTACATAGGCATGGCCCCTGAGCTTGGAGTAGAAATTGAGTAACCATGGGTTTTCAATAATGGTGTAGGCGCATTGGAATCCTGCATTTTTTAAGCACTGTGCCATCTTTTTTTGTGCTAAGTAGAGAAGATATAGGCGCTGTCGTTTTTGACCAGCCACTGTCAGGCGTAAAATTTCACAAATGGCGGATTTCGATTCGATTTTGGCGAGACATTCAGTATCAAATTGTTCTAGCGTATGTGCACGCGCAGTGAGCTGCGAAAATGCATCGGTGCGATTTAGCGCTCGGATAGACTGTTCGTTGAATAAACACCGCCAGTTGGAATGTTGAAAGAATGGCGTATGACTAAGCCACTCTTCTTGCTTAGTTCCACTGGTAATCATAGCACTCGATGCTAAGCATGGATGCGAATGCGCATTCGGCGTATGGAGCAGAATGAAATGACATCCTGTTGCAGATAGATCAATCAAAGGAAGAAGTTCATACCAACTTTGTTCTAAAACAAATAGGTCGATATTGGCTAGACATAACGCGTCACTCAGCGAATATAGCCCCTCTCGGTGAGGTGATGACACAATGAGAGGTGAGGTCTCAACACAGTCGACTAACTGTCCTGAATATTCTTCATCGTAAAAGGTTATGCCTGGGGTTAGCGGAGACACTCCGACTTGGCGATTACCTATTACTTCTAGTTCGATGTGAGCCCATAGTCGCGATAGTGACCCGAAGTGTTTTATTGCGACCTTTTCTAAGGCTTGATTGACTTTCTTACTTGCACAACTGGTTGCTGTTCCACCTTGACTCACTAATTGAGCGTACTCTTTGCTTTTGTATATGGTACGCAAATTCGCCTGAATGAGCCTAGGGTTGATGCCATACGTCATTTGGCAGCGCTTATTGATTAATGCGTCAAACAGGCTGCGGTAGTGGGTACCCGACGTGTTATGAATTATTCCGTGAAACAGCTTTTGTTGTGATGTTTCACTGAGTACATCTTCGCCTAGGCATGATGTAAGAATAGAGAGTAATGTCATATGTAGTAGCCAACGTATTGTTCATTTGTTTTTGTTTGGTTTAAACCAATGTTATTTTGTTGTTATGAGGTAGGAGTATGTGTTCGCTAAGTAACTTGTGCAACAACTCTAATATAATACTTGTAGCTAGGTCTCACTCCTTGTTAATAAGGTTATAGTTATATGTTGAATGAGTTTACCGAATCGTTGCTCTGAAGTGCCGGGTTATAATTCCTAACGAGAGATATTGACACCTTTATCAATGATTTGTTAGGTGCATCAGTACCTTAATCATGGTTACATAAGTATTTAGATATAAATTTTGATGATTTTGTTAATTACAAATAAATTATCTATTTTCAGGTGATTATTGCTGTGAAATATTTGAGAAAATATCGTCGCTTTGGTTGTCTATCTTGTTGTTTTTTAGGTCGATTTATCGTCATTGAATAAAAAAGTTGGCGAAAATCATAAGCTTGGCATACACTTCCTAGGTAAAGCCGATATGTTGTTGATTGGCTTGGCGAAATGTTTTGGTGCTGCCTTTGGGCGGCAATGTTTAACACAGCTTTGAGGAAAGTTTTATGGCGCTCACAAAGGCTGATTTGGCTGAGAACCTGTTTGAAAAGCTCGGATACAGTAAACGGGATGCCAAGGAAACGGTTGAGGCGTTCTTCGAAGAGATTCGTAAGGCACTGGAGAGTGGCGAACAGGTAAAACTGTCTGGGTTCGGTAATTTTGATCTTCGTGATAAGAATGAACGTCCAGGTCGAAACCCGAAGACAGGTGAAGACATTCCAATCAGTGCTCGTCGAGTAGTGACCTTCCGCCCTGGGCAAAAACTAAAAGCCCGCGTAGAAAATATAAAGGTTGACTAACTCTTAGTTAGCTAGAACGACATCCTGTACAGGGCTAGGTTAATGCCTAGAGGTTCCCCAATGAAAAACACCCCAGCTTAGGCTAGGGTGTTTTTGTCTCGATACTATGAACATTGTTCAGTTTAATCGCGTTTCCATAGTGCATGGCAGAACTTGTGTTCTGGGTCGCGACTGATAAGGAGACGAGCAAATACATCGTCTAATACGTCATCTTGCTCATTGACTAAGCCAACGCGAACTTCTGCGTATATCTCTTTGTCTACGTCAAAACCAACGTGTTGAACCCAGTCGTCACCAGTTTCAACTAACTCGGCCGCCCCACGTTCGTCGAACTGAGCGGTGAACAGAATCACGTCAGCTGGCTCTAGATTGTCGGGGGCCATTTCTAAGAAGATATCGTAAGCGGTATCAATGGCATCATCGTATGAGATTAATTGTGCCATAATTACGCGCGGCTCATGTATTTGCGTTCAGTTGTATTGATAACAACACGGTCACCAGTTGCAATGTACTCCGGTACTTGAACGGTTAAACCTGTTGCAAAGCGAGCGGGCTTGGTACGTGCAGATGCCGATGCGCCTTTGATTGAAGGGTCTGTCTCTTCGATCACTAGCTCTACAGCTGCCGGAAGTTCTATGCTGACTGCATTGCCGTCAACAAGTACAACATGCAGACCTTGAATTTCTTCAGTCACGAATAGCAGCTCGTCGGCGATTTCATCTTGTTTGAAGGTGTATTGGGTGTAATCTTCGTTGTCCATGAAGATGTACTCGTCACCATCAACGTACGAGAATGAAGACGCACGCTTGAACATATCAACGGTATCGACAACGTCATCTGATTTGTAACGTTCATCGACGCGAGCACCTGTAGTTAAATCTGTACAGCGCAGCTTGTAAATCTTCGCGCCGCCACGACCACCAGGAGTGGTTACTTCGATGTCTTTAATTAATAGCGTTTTACCGTTAGATTCGATAGCAAAACCCTTTTTAAGCTCACTTGCCTTTGGCATGAACAATTTCCTTCGTGTATTAGGTGTTAGCACGATTATATACCGACTCACAGGCTGAAGGAATATCTTGATTGATCCCTCATGGTGAGCGAACATTAGAGCACATAGTTCGACTAAACTGTTTGTAATCAAATGCATCTTTCCACAATTAATCCAAAACAGCCTTTTCAAGTACAGTATCAACCCGCGATTAATGAGCTGGTGAGTTTTCTTAGAAATGGACTTGGTGACAACCTGCATAGTATTTACTTGTATGGCAGTGTTGCGCGTAAAACCGCTAAGCCCGGCTCTTCAAACTTGGATGTGATTGTGGTGACGCATGAGTCGTTTAGTAACTTAAGAACCACACTGTTTAATTCAATTAAATGGCGCTTTCAAAAATCGTTTCCGTTTATCACTGAGGTCTCATTTAAAACCGCATTAGCTTCTGAAGTCGCAAGCCTAGACAGTATTTTTTCATGGGGCTTTCAACTTCGCCATTGTTCGGTATGTATTTATGGCGAAGACTTGTCGGAGTGTTTTGGCGATTATCAGCCGAGTTGGGAAATTGCAAAACACTGGAACATGGACGTGGAAGATTGGGTCGCTGTGTATCGTAATCGTATTGCGCGTTGTGACAAGCCTGAAGATCAGATCAAAGCGCAAAAGGTCATTGCAAAGAAATTGCTGCGTGCAAGTTACTCGCTCATCATGCATAAAGACAAAAAGTGGTTCGACGATCCCGTGGAGTGTGGGCAAGCTTTTCTCAATTATCACCCGGATAAGAAGGTTGAAATAGAACGCTTGGGAATTTTGCTGTCTGACCGTGTAATAGCGAAACGTTCAGTGGTTGGAATCTTAGATAGCTTTGGCAACTGGCTGGCTAACCAGTATAAGCGAACAGAGTTTAAAATCGGCTAAATTATCTAGGTCAACAGATCCTATAGATTTCAGAGCGTTCTGTGAACCATATGCTAATCTTATTAATAGAAACAGAGAGGGCGTATGGAAAGTAGGAAGCGTGTGTTCAAGCCTGGAATTAAACTCAGTGGGGTTTGGTTTAATCAGTACGTAATGCCTTCTTTATATGCGATCAGAGAAGGTATGATTTGGCTGATTCCTTGTCTAATGATTTCGTCATTTTGCCTTTTTGCTGCGTGTATAACGGAGTTTGCTCAGGGTTATCGCTCGACTTGGGTAGAGGCTTTCTATCAGTTGCATAGTGGTTTGGCGACATTTTTCCCATTCTTAATGACGGCTACTATCTCTTATGTAGTAGCGATGCAATGGCGCCTGCCTAGACCACCTGTCGCCCTTTTATCTATTCTCTATTTAGTAGTCGTTGGTAGCTTTATTCAAGGCGAGCAAATTGTCCTCACGTTCAATATTGTGATGGCGATAGCAACGCCACTGTACTCCATTCCACTGCTGGCTTATCTGATGCGCTTCTCAGTGTTGCATCTGACTCGCTCTGATTCAGCAGGTACTATCGTTAAAGAGTCACTGAATCTTGTTTTACCTGCGCTACTAACGGCGATCATTGTCATTGCTGTGAATATCAGTCTGTTCAGTATTCTAGCCAACATTCCATTTTTATCACTCTTCTCGGTTGACTACGCTAATAACCCCACATGGTTCGGGGTAACTTTTGCTGCCCTTAATTCGGCGCTGTGGTTTATGGGAATCCATGGCTATTATGCTCTGCTTCCCTTAGTTGATGTATTGCAAGAGGCGAGTAACTTAAACTATTCCACCGTGGCGGCGGGCGGCGAGGCCGTGTACCACATGAACATGTCCTTCATGGGATCGTTTGTGTTTATCGGAGGCAGTGGTGCGACGTTGTCTTTGGTAGTCGCACTGCTTTTGTTTTCAAAGCAGCGCAACTTAAAGTTGATAGCTATTGCGAGTATTCCAATCGGTCTGCTTAATATAAACGAGATCCTCTTGTTTGGTTTACCAATCATTCTAAACCCTAGGTTGTTTTTACCCTTTTTGCTGTGTCCGATAGCGAATGTGTTGGTCAGTATGTTATGCGTTTCAACTGGGCTGGTCGCGTCGCCTAGTGTTTCTGTGCCTTTCAATAGTCCAATTTTTATTAATGCGTTTATGGCAACCAATGGTGATCTCTCCGCCGTACTGCTACAAGCATTCAATATTATTCTTGGTGTGCTGATCTATCTTCCAGCAGTAAAAATGCTCAACAAAGCGTATAAGAAGCAGTCTATCCATATCAAAGCACTCGATACCACTTTCTCTCGTCGAGAAGAGGAGGCACGTTCGCTGCTTGATGACCCTATTGGTGAGCGAATTAGTGCCGAGAAAGAGACTCAGCAGGTGACAGAGCAAATTGAACTGTTAAGTAGCAAAGAGTTTGTTCTCGAGTATCAGCCTCAGGTATGTAGCGCAACGCGCAAAGTGGTCGGGTGCGAAGCACTGGTACGTTCGATCGATGGCAATGGTAAAATGGAAGGGCCATTTACTTTTATGCCTTGGTTAGAAAAAGCCAACTTAATGAAAGATCTTGATTTATGGGTGGTCAAGCATGTTATTTCTGATATAAAAATCATGCATCAAAGAGGCTGTATAATGCCGGTCAGCATCAATATCACGCCTGATACTCTAATAGACGACGAGTATTTTGAAAGAATTATTGAGCTAGTTAAGCCACAAGCCGAATATGTTCATTTTGAGCTTACCGAAGAGACGCTTCTTACTGACCAAAACAAGATGTTCTTCAACTTTAACCGCCTTCATCAATTGGGCATTAAGATACATATTGATGATTTTGGCACAGGCTATTCGTCATTAAGCTATCTAAACCAGTTCAGTATTGACTGCATCAAAATAGATAGGTCGTTTGTGTTGGCACTAAGTTCGAATAAAGGCGTTAAGGTGTTTGGCTCAATTTTGTCAATTGCCGAGCAACTTGAGCTGGAGGTGATCGTTGAGGGTGTTGAAACCAACGAACAATTGGATCATATCCCTAGCAATGAACGCATTAAAGTCCAGGGCTGGTACTACTCTAAATCCTTACCTTTAGAGAAGTTTATTACTTATCAAGCCCGTTAAGTTAAAACAGCCCAAGCTGGGGTTCACTGAGTGTTGAAAAGTCGATACCAATAAAGGGTAAGATGGCTTCGGCAACTGGCTTCAGTTGCTTATCAATATAGTGTTGATAGTCAATGGCGCTTTTTTGATACTCTTTCGGCTCTGGCCCCGACACGGTAATCACATACTCGATTCGCCCTTTGTTTTGGTATTGCAGAGGTCGACCTAGTTGTTGGTTGATTTCATCGGCTAGGCGAGCGGCCCGAACTTGGGGTGGAATGTTCTTTTGGTATTCGTGTAGCTTTCTTCTTAAACGCTTCTGGTAAACAAGCTTGTCATCAAACTCTCCGGCTTTAGTCCGTTCCACGAAATCGCGCACAAAGTCACTTGGGTTTTTATCGTGGAACACCATAGAATAAAGAGTATGTTGGAACTCTTGCGCTAGCGGGGTCCAGTCGGTACGCGCACTCTCTAACCCTTTGAAGATGATCTTTTCGTTTTCACTTTCACCAATCAAACCTGCATAACGTTTCTTTGAGCCAGTCTCTTGGCCGCGGATGGTCGGCATTAAAAACTTTTTATAGTGGGTTTCGTATTCAAGCTCCAAAATTGAGGTGAGGTTGTATTCGTTGCGAAGATGATTGGTCCACCACTCGTTGATATAGTCAACAAGCTGATGGCCAATTTTATCAGCTTGTTGCTGTGTGAACTCACCATTGAGGGAAACAAAGGTTGAATCGGTATCGCCGTAAATCACTTGATAGCCCTTTTCTTCTATTAAAACCTTAGTTTGCTTCATGATTTGGTGTCCGCGCATGGTGATGCTTGAAGCTAATCGGGTATCGAAGAATCGGCAACCTGATGAACCGAGAACGCCATAAAACGAGTTCATTATGATTTTGATGGCTTGAGAGAATGCCTTTTCGTTGTTCTTTTTGGCAACATCGCGTGCAGCCCAGAGCTTCTCGATCATTTCCGGCAAAAAATGTTGTGAACGGTGGAATTGTCCGCCCCGAAAACCGGGCACCGCTTGATTTTCTGCAATACCAATTTCGAGTTGTAACCCCTCTATTAATCCCATTGGGTCGATAAGGAAGCTGCGTATGATAGAGGGATAGAGACTTTTAAAATCCAAGACTAAAACTGAATCGTATAGATCCGGGATAGAGTCCATCACGTAGCCGCCCGGGCTCGCAACCCAGTTTTCTGACTGAAGGTTAGGGGCCACATACCCTGCGCGGTGAATTTGCGGCAGATAGAGGTTGGTAAACGCGGCAACAGAGCCACCGACGCGCTCTAGTTCAACGCCAGTGAGTTTGGAACGTTCGATGGCAAACTCAAGTAAATGAGTATGAGTGAATATGCGATTCACTAGGACGCAGTCTTGCAGGTTGTATTTCGCGAGTGAAAGTTTGTCGTGATGAAACATGCGATTGATTTCATCCATACGATCGTGAACATTGTGAATCTGTTTACCTTCGCCGAGTAACTCTTGTGATACTGATTCTAGCGACCAACTCCGAAAGTGGTATGTGGCGGTTTTCAGTGCGTCAATGCCATCAATCACGACGCGGCCAGGAATGGAGATAAAAGCTTGTTGAGTGGTGTTAGAAGTGCGGAAGAAACTAGACTGATTGCCTCTGCCCAACATAAGTTTCACTTTGTTCCATTCGGCACGTTTGTGCAGAAGCCTGAAGTCAAAATCGATTACGTTCCAACCGATGATAACATCTGGGTCATATTGCTTGAACCAATCCACTAGGGTGATAAGCAGCGCTTTTTCGTTGGCCACCCATTGAATATGGGTTTCGGATGGTTCTGGCTTGCCAATCATTATTACTCGACTGTCCATCGGACTATCCAAGCCTACCGAATAAAGAATACCTTTTTCAGAACATTCTATATCCAACGAAACCACATTTAGTTGTGGTGTGTAATCACCTTGGCGACATTTAACTTGTCTATATCTTTGATGGTGAACATTGGTTTGTCTAGAGCCAGTAAATTCAATACCGCCTTTAATAAACCGTTCCATCAAAAACCGATCAGCTAGGCGGATATCGTTTTCTAGGACAGTAATGTCATTATGCTTAAATAGATCAGATAGAGACTGAGAGCGCTTAATAGTCTGGCAATAACAGGCGACGACGGGACGAAGTTGAAAGTCCTTGAGCGGAATGGATTTCCATTCAATAGTGGAGTCGTTGGCAAGTTCAATTGCGTCCTCTAGTTGTTCTTTATAGACAAAGAAAACAGGACGTTCACCTTCTACAAGTAGTTGGGTCGGGCCTTGCGGGGTAGAGAGCCACAAATCGATTTGAGTTGTTCCGCTAATATCACGAGCTTGCCGAGTGAGTACGAATCCGTTTTGAATAGTCATTGAATTATTTTTCAGAGAAGAGCAATTGAGAAGCACCTACTGCGCTAGGTTAGCACAATAGTAACCAGAATGATTATCACAATAAGAAGAAGCGTCGAAAGATAAATAGTTATCCGCGTAACTTGTGGTGAGTTACTTTATGTGCTGGTTGAAAAATCATCAATCCCAAGCTTTAACTCCTTGATTAATATGTTAATAACAATTTAGCTATCAGTTATGATAATTAGTACTTGCTAAACTTTGCGTTTGAGCACATATTCAGAGTAAGCGAAATTAGTAATTTGAGTTAAACTAGGCGACTGTACTGTAATCCAAATAATCATGGATTCAGAGCCAAGTTAATCGAGTGTGGAGATACAAGTTTGATAAATGTTTTCCTTGTAGATGATCACGAGCTGGTTCGCACAGGGATACGACGTATTATTGAAGACGTCCGTGGAATGAACGTGGCAGGGGAAGCTGAGAGCGGTGAAGAAGCAGTAAAGTGGTGTCGTAGCAATCATGCTGATGTCATTTTGATGGATATGAATATGCCGGGTATTGGCGGTCTCGAAGCGACCAAGAAGATCTTGCGTTTTAATCCTGATGTTAAAATCATCGTTTTAACTGTTCATACGGAAAATCCGTTTCCAACTAAAGTGATGCAAGCAGGTGCCGCAGGGTATCTGACTAAAGGCGCGGGACCAGATGAAATGGTCAACGCGATCCGTATGGTGAATAGTGGTCAACGCTACATATCACCAGTCATAGCTCAACAGATGGCATTAAGCCAATTTTCTCCGGCTTCAGAAAACCCATTTGCCGACCTGTCTGAGCGTGAGTTGCAAATCATGATGATGATTACCAAAGGGGAGAAGGTGACTGATATCTCAGAACAGTTAAATCTTAGCCCGAAAACGGTAAACAGCTACCGCTACCGTCTATTCAACAAACTAGACATTAGCGGTGATGTGGAATTGACTCACCTAGCCATTCGACATGGGATGATAGATACCGAGACATTATAAGGCACTGTTACCATCATTGTTTTTTTAACCTTCTATATGGTAATAGTATGAGCCAGTTTGATTCGGCTTCTTTCCTCAAAACAGTAACCAATCAGCCCGGCGTTTATCGGATGTATAACGCCGATGCTGTGGTTATCTACGTTGGCAAAGCCAAAGATCTCAAAAAGCGACTCTCTAGTTATTTCCGTACAAAAGTAGATAGCGAAAAGACGCGCGCCCTTGTAAGTAACATTGCAAAAATCGACGTCACTGTGACTCACACAGAGACAGAAGCGCTGATTCTAGAACACAACTACATCAAGCAGTATCTGCCTAAGTACAATGTGCTATTGCGCGACGACAAATCTTACCCATATATTTTTGTTAGTGGTCATAAGCACCCTCGCTTGTCGATGCATCGAGGCGCTAAGAAACGCAAAGGTGAGTACTTTGGCCCTTATCCCGATTCGGGCGCGGTGAGAGAAACGCTTCACTTGCTGCAAAAGATCTTCCCTGTTCGTCAATGTGAAGATACGGTGTACAGCAACCGAACTCGACCTTGCTTGATGTATCAGATTGGTCGTTGTGCTGCGCCTTGCGTTAGTAGCATTATTTCTGACGAGGATTACGCTGAGATTGTCGATTTAGTGCGTTTGTTTTTGCAGGGTAAAGATCAGCAGGTACTTAGCTCCCTGGTTGAGAAGATGGAGCAGGCGAGCCAATCACTGCGTTTTGAAGATGCGGCTAAGTACAGAGACCAAATCCAAGCGATTCGTCGCGTTCAAGAGCAACAGTTTGTTTCTGAAGATTCGATGGACGATATGGATGTGTTGGGCTTTGCTCAAGAGAACGGTATCGCTTGTATCCATATTTTGATGATTCGTCATGGTAAAGTGCTTGGCAGCCGTAGCCATTTCCCTAAGATTCCTAATAGTACGACTCAACAAGAAGTTTTTTACAGTTTTTTAAGCCAATACTATCTCAGTCACAATGAAGCGCGCACGGTACCGACACGCATCATACTTAACCGTGGTTTAGTGGACGATTCTGACTCTCTAGCAGAGGCATTGTCTGGTATTGCGGGTAGGAAAGTGCATTTTCATGTCAATCCGACAGGAACGCGTGGTCGCTATCTTAAATTGTCCAACACCAACGCGCTGACCGCAATTACAACTAAGATAAATCATAAGATGACCATCTCTCAACGCTTTAAAGAGCTTAGAGAGCTACTTGGCATGGAAAGTATTACCCGCATGGAGTGTTTTGATATCTCCCACACCATGGGGGAGAGCACCATTGCATCGTGTGTCGTGTTCAATCATGAAGGCCCGGTAAAACAAGAGTACCGTCGTTACAACATCTCGGGTATAACTGGGGGCGATGACTATGCTGCGATGGGGCAAGCGTTGGAGCGTCGTTACTCTAAGCAGCTCGACGTAGAAAAAATTCCTGATATCGTTTTCATAGATGGTGGTAAAGGCCAGCTTAATCGCGCTCATGAGATTATTTCTCAATATTGGGGTGATTGGCCTAAGCGTCCCCACTTGATCGGGATCGCAAAAGGGGTAACTCGTAAGCCAGGTTTGGAAACTTTGATTACGGTCGAAGGGGACGAATTCAACTTGCCAAGTGATGCTCCAGCTCTGCATTTGATGCAGCATATTCGTGATGAAAGCCATAATCATGCCATTGCGGGCCATAGAGCTAAGCGCGGTAAAACGCGTAGAACCAGTGCTCTAGAAGGTATTGAAGGGGTTGGCCCAAAACGCAGACAGGCGTTGCTAAAATATATGGGTGGCTTACAAGAACTTAAACGAGCGAGTGTGGAAGAAATCGCCAAAGTGCCAGGTATTAGCGTTTCTTTGGCAGAAAACATTTATCAAGCATTGAAACAATAGCAAAAATCCCGCACCATAATGCCCGGTTTGAAGCACCAAATACAAACATACGCACACAAAAAGAGCCTTAAATAAATATGCGTTTAAATATCCCGAACATATTGTCTTTGTTACGACTTTTTCTTATTCCAGTATTTGTCGTTGTATTTTACCTCCCTTATAGTTGGGCTCCTTTCGCTGCGGCGATGGTTTTCTGGGTCGCAGGCTTTACCGATTGGCTAGATGGAATGCTAGCGAGAAAACTTGGTCAAACTTCTCGCTTTGGTGCCTTCATTGATCCGGTTGCTGACAAAGTACTGGTCTCGACAGCGCTTATTCTTATTACCGAGCATTACTACAGTATTTGGATTACTATTCCTGCCGTTACCATGATTGCTCGTGAAATTATTATCTCTGCACTGCGTGAGTGGATGGCGGAGATTGGTAAACGCGCTAGTGTCGCTGTCTCTTGGGTCGGTAAAGTCAAAACCGTCAGCCAGATGTTTGCTTTGTGGGTGCTGATTTGGCGTTATGATGATTGGATGATCTGGTTAGGTTATGCAGCGCTATACATTGCTACAATTTTGACTTACTGGTCGATGGCGCAGTACCTGATGGCTGCAAAAGATGATTTGTTGGATGAAGAACATCACTGATTAAAGCGGGCATTGGCCCGCTTTTTCGTATTTGGTGTGTGTGTAAACTCAATTAACTCGGTGGATTTGCTCGATTATTTACTAACAAACACTCGAATTTGAGTCGTTTTGCACGTTTAATAGACAAACGATTTAAAATTTCAAAATTAGTGTTGACTCGTTAGTTCGAATGGGTAGAATGCATCCCGTACCCAAGAGGAATCGAGTTAAACGCTCTTCCAATTGGTGTGACAGAGGCGCGTTGGCAGAGTGGCTATGCAGCGGATTGCAAATCCGTGGACCTCGGTTCGACTCCGGGACGCGCCTCCATTTGCGACACTAGCTCAGTTGGTAGAGCGCAACCTTGCCAAGGTTGAGGTCACGAGTTCGAACCTCGTGTGTCGCTCCAAATTATTTTGATACCGATTCCTTACGGGTCGATATCACGGATGGTGTCTCCATCACAAATTTAGATTTGTGTGCCCTGGTGGTGGAATTGGTAGACACAAGGGATTTAAAATCCCTCGGCGTTCGCGCTGTGCCGGTTCAAGTCCGGCCCGGGGCACCATCTAATCTACGCTTTATGCGACACTAGCTCAGTTGGTAGAGCGCAACCTTGCCAAGGTTGAGGTCACGAGTTCGAACCTCGTGTGTCGCTCCAAATTATAAAACCCTAGCAGAAATGCTAGGGTTTTTTGCTTTCTAAGCCGTGATCTTTCAGAGCTGACTCGATAGCGACTCATTTTAGTGCAATTCCTTCCATTCCTGCACCAGTATACAGTGTGTAAAACTCAGTCCACTGAGAAGTGTACAAGTATTAGTTGTTAGAATTCAATGTGTTAACTACTGTGTGTGACATTGATTGATTTATGGTGCATATGTTGCTAATTCACATATATAACAATAAGTTGGTGTGAAAATACCAAGCGGGATACATCGTTGAATAGACGTTTATTTTGGTTGGTATCAACACTAAACATGATCAGTATACTCACTAAATAAGGATCGTTTATGCGTGTATATGTTCAGTCACTAGGTTTAGTTGGATCAATTCGAGTTCAGCTAGTTCTGTTATTTGTTAGTGTGCTTCTAGCGGGACTAGGCTCTCCTCAACAAGGTTTTGCTGTTCTATTGGTCAGTTCACTCGTTGCGTTATGGGCAACATTGGCGATAAGCAACGACCAAGACGTGTTGTCCCATCACATGAAAACCGCTATCGATCTCAAAGTAGAGGTGGATAATCTCGCCATTGACTCGAGTCGAGCAGGCCCTCTTCAGGCCCTGTTTCCTTTATTAGACAACTTGGTTCGTTTGAATCATCGCAAGTTAAAGTCTATTCAATCTGTTGGTGATGAAATGCACTACTCAGCAACGGAACTGGCGAGTAATGCACGCAATGTTGCTGCTTATAGCCAACAGCAAGCAGACATTATTAATACTTCAGCGTCCGCAGCCACTGAAATATCACATAGCATCGAAGAAGTGTCACAGCGTATTGAGCAAACACGACTTTCTGCCGATGAGGGTGATCAGCTTTGTACTTTAAGCCAAACCGAAATGCGCACTACACAACAGCAGATGGCGAATGTGGTGAGTAGTGTTCAAAACACAGAGCAAAGCTTGAAGGTACTCGAAGAGAAAATGGTGGCGATCACCGATATGTCAGACGTAATCCGAGATATGGCAGAGCAAACTAACCTATTGTCATTGAATGCGGCGATTGAAGCCGCTAGAGCAGGGGAGCAAGGACGTGGGTTTAATGTTGTCGCTGAAGAGGTGCGCCGCTTAGCTCAAACCAGTCATGAATCTGCGAGCGCTATAACCCGACAAGTGAAAGAGGTGACAGAGAGTATGGCCTCCGTAGGTGAGCAAGTCAGTGATGTAGCCCAGTCGAGCCGTCTCAGTCAGACCAGTCTAGCCTCCGCACTTGAGGCGACGGAGCAGGTTATCTCTTCTCTATATAACGTATCAAACCAGATAACTGGCATCGCGACGGCTTCAGAGCAGCAAACTATAGCGACTAAAGAGATCTCAAAGCACATGGAGGAGGTTGCGAATGTTGCCGGCAAAAATGCAATCATGGCAAAAGAGAATGCCAATGTGGCGGATCATCTTAAAGGGCTAACGGCATAGTCAATAAGGGATAGTGACAATGATTTCAACGGTTGTTATAGCGGTTTTCTTGGTCGCAGGTGTCGCGTTATTTTTAACCACCATCGGCTTTTATCGTAAGCGTGCTTATATTGCTCGTCAATCTCAGGGCCTTACGCTGCTCAAAGAGTTTCGTGTTCTACTTACTTTGACCCAGCAGCATCGAGGATTAACTAATGGTTTGTTGAAGGGTGATAAGTTATTGATGCGGCAAATCAGGCCTGTTCAAGGACAGGTAAATCAAGCAATCGCGAGCTTAGAGTTGGAACAATGGATCGCGAAAAACGCGGAATGGCAAGATATTAAGCACCGCTGGGAGCAAATCTGTCTTGACCATGAAGTGATGCATCCGGAACTATCCTTGAAACGCCATACCGCACTGATCCGCTGCATACTGTTTTTAGTTGATGATTGCGCCGAGTTCTACCGTTTATATGAGATAGAGCATGGAGAACAAGGCTCAATACGCTATCTGTGGCAAGGTATTTTAGTCACTGCTGAGCATATTGGACAGGCGCGTGCGATAGGTACTGGTGTGGCTGCGGCTCAGGAGTGCAGCAGTGTTGATCGAATACGTCTTAACTATCTTAATCAGGCCATTGGTCAAGTTGATTATCTTGAAAATAATAAAACCTTGGATGAGTTAAAAGCGACCATCGAAGCTAAGATTTTAGTAGACTCGGAAAGAATTTCTCCGAGTGATTACTTTGGTCTCGCGACGGCGGCAATCGAAACTTTGCTGATCAGCTTCGACAAAACACTGGACGATACTCACAAGAACTTAGCAGGCTAGGCTATGTCTGTTTTGTCGTATTAACTTGAAACTGACAGGCATCAACGATGTTTTATAGGGGGACTAATGTGCCACAAAGGGGCTGTACCAGCTGTTATACGAGTAAAGATGTGACTAGACCACGTTTTATACATTCACGGTGTGAATTTAATAATAAATGACATAGAATGCCCTCGTTTCAAAAATGTAGACAATTGATTTCTGGGAATGGGGCGAATGTTGAGCACAAAATGGTTAGTCGCAGTTAGCAGCTTGGTAGCAATTTGGTTTAGTTTTGCGGCAAAGGCTGAATCAGTCGCATCATTTCCTCATGACTTTCTCGATTGGCCAGTGGTTAAAGAGTCAGCAAACCTACCTGCAGACACGGTTCTTCCGCCTGAAACTTCCCTGTTTATCCAAGAGTCAGTACGTGCTTACAGCTGGATCAATAATGGCGAGGGTTCGCCGCTGACTATCCGTGTAAATCCCGCTAAGATTGAACAATATAAAACCCACGGGCCATATAGCGATGGCATAACTGCGGTAGCAGTATCAGAGGCTCAAGGCATTGTTTGGGTGACCGAGCACATAGGCGGCGAAGCCGTTTATGGCAGCTATAACCGCCAGGGTGAAGATATTAGCCATACGCATCCGAGTCTGCAGCCTAGTTTTTGCCAAGGGTGTCATAGCACTTATAAAGACATATGCGTGAATGGTACCTGTACTGAACCTGTACTCGGCGTATACAGTGAGTAACACGCTTGACCTTTCGAGATATCTCTCCGCATAGACTGGCGGCAAAGCTATCAATCAATCAGATGCTATTAATTTCGCATCTTTTTTTGGTACTGATACTGATCACTGGTTTTAGTATTACTCGCTATCAGAGTGAGTGGAATCGGCATATCCAATATTCAGCTTCGATTGCCAAACTTAATCTCGCCCCTCATATTTCGTTCTTGTCGACTTCGGTAGCGGGTATCAACTACGCTAATCTAATGATGCCGACCACGAAACAGATGCTGTCCTCAATCGAAGATCTAGAGTTTCTCGAGGTTGTAGGGACTTCTGATTACTCTAATCAATCTGTCCATGTTCGTTACTTTAAACGCTTTGACTACCTGTGGCGTGGAGGTGTGGATGATAAAGACATTGAAGAGGGTGAACAAAAACTCAAAATGTTAGCCGCTCAGATTGATCTCGCTAAGTCTTCTCATAATGGTGCTCGCCTAAACAAACTGAAGTTTATCCAAAACCGAGTTAAGCGTGATTATGATGCTCTGGTCGAAAGCCGCTACATATCCAACAATGTGTACATTCCTTGGGTTAAACCCACTCATACTCAAGACGCTTTCTATCTAGATGAGGAGTTATGCACGTTAAATATCGTTCTACCATTGATAAATAAAAATGGTGGTGAGGTTTGGGCTGTTTTTGATGCCAGTGAGCTGACAGTGCTTAGGATGTCTCTTATCAAAGAGATTGTCACTGAAGCTGTGATTGCTCTATTTATCTCATTAGTACTCATTAGCTGGGTGGCACACTGGATTGTGGCTCCGCTTAAGTCGCTTGCTAACCATATGCGCTCAGAAGATATTAATGGTGACAAGGAGCTATCGGCGCTTTCCCGCAGTGATGAAATTGGACAGCTCGCTAGAGCCTATAAAGGTCTGTTGGTTAAACTGGATAGCCAGTTCACGGTCCTTCGCACTCAGTCAGATACGGATCCTCTGACAGGTTTAGGCTCAAGGCACAAATACTCGCGCACAGCACTGCCGTTTTTGAAGAAAAATTTGGCTAAAGGCTATTATGTTGGGTTAGTGGTGTGTGATATCGATAATTTCAAGCGCTTCAACGATATATATGGTCACACAAAAGGTGACAATGCCTTAGCCCTGGTGGGCGAGAAGATTAAACAACATGTTGACCAAAATGATCTTGCGTTCCGTTATGGCGGAGAAGAATTTGTTATTTTCTGTGCAAGAGCAGAGATGGGTGAACTTACCCACATTACAGAGCTGCTTTGCCAAGAGATCTCGGATCTAGGTGTTATCCATGAGGGCAATCAACCTCATGGCGTGGTGACACTCTCTATTGGAGGCGCTGTTGTGCAAGAAGATATCTTAAGTACTCGTTTTGATTCCTATCAACAGCTTCAAGAAGCCATGTTTAATGCCGCAGACAAGGCTCTATATCAGTGTAAACAGCAGGGGCGTAACAGAGTGTTGTGGTCGAACAGCTTGGAAAGTCATTAGCAGTAATACTCACTGCTTGGTATTGACTAAGCGATAGATCTTACCACTGTCGGTGCTAAACAGTATATTGCCGTCTGGCAGCGCTTCAATATCTCGAATACGTTCCCTTAGATCTTCTAATATCCTCTCTTCTTTAACAATTTTAGTCTCTTGTAATGTAAGCACATTAATATGAGTTAGCTTCAGAGCGCCTGCGAGTAACTTACCGTTCAACGTTGGATGTCGTTCTCCACGATAGAGAATCAATGAGCTTGGCGCGATAGAGGGGATATACACTTTTTGGGGTGACACGATGCCGTCTTTTTCTGTGGCTTCACCAACCGAGATAGGTCCCCAGTATTCCTTACCATGGGAGGTGATAGGCCAGCCGTAGTTAGCGCCTTTTTTGATTAAGTTAACTTCATCGCCTCCTCGAGGACCATGTTCAATTGACCAAAGTTGGCTTAGTTCCGAGTCAAAGTATAGACCTTGCGGATTACGATGCCCGAAACTCCAAATCTCTTGTTGATGATCTCTCTGGCCGATAAATGGATTGTCTTGCGCAGGCTTACCGTCTAGCGTGACACGCAGAATCGATCCCGAATGTGTGGTGAGATCCTGTCCATTGTCTCTAATCCCGCGATCACCAACGCTAAAGTAGAGGTGATTTGCATCAAACGTAATCCGACTACCAAAATGACGTCCACCATCGGAACCGGACTTTGTCACCAATAGATCTCGCCATTGAGACAATTGTTCGCCTTGTATTGAAGCGCGCGCGAGTGTGGTTTCAATGTTTCCATCAACTGCTTTTGAATAGGTAACGTAGATTTGATTTGAATCCAAAGGTGATACAGCAATGTCAAGCAAGCCGCCTTGCCCAGAAACCGATACATTCGGGGCGGTGGCGATATCTTTATACCTTCCGGTTTCTAAGTTCAGTATTCCTATCGTGCCATTTTTCTCGCTCACTATGACTCTATTGCCGCCGAGGTAGCTCAGGCCCCAGGGGATGTTTAGGCCAACGGCTATAGGCTCCGCATACCAAGTTTTTGCAAAGCTGTTTGATATATTGAGTAGTCCCAAAGCAAGTATTAACGTAATCGTCTTCATAGAATCCATTCCGAATCGACCTGACCTACAAATAGTAGCAGTTGTGAGAATTTATCACTGTAACAAATGTTTTATTAAAATTCGCTTGATATGATTAATGTATGCGCTATTATGACGATGTGTCAAAAATGACGAATCGTCATTAATGGTATTTATTAAGTAAATGGTATTCGTGTTACAATAGAAAGGTTAGGGAGTTAACGACTGAGACGGATCAAATAATCATGTTTGGCTTTGGCTGTAGTAAAAATGAAAAAAAAGAAGGCTCTAATGGCTCTTTTGGTTTGACCAAGAAGCAACAGGCGATAGCGGATAGAGAGGTAGAACTCATTTTATTGGCTAAATCTCTGGTGCAAGAACAGGGGTGGAGCAACTTGACGATGGACAAATTGACTTCGGCAAGTGCTTACTCTAAGGGCACAATTTACAACCATTTTTGCAGTAAAGAAGATGTGATTATGGCGCTGTGTATTCATTCGCTCAAAAGCGAAGCTTTGATGTTTGCACGCGCAGCAGAGTTTGAAGGTAATACACGCGAAAAAGTGATCGCATTGAATGTAGGGTTCAGAGTGTATGTGCGTATGGAACCTGTCCTTTCTACGTGTGCGATTATTGCGAAAAGCCCTTGGGTGCTTGAGAAGGCGTCTGCTGAGAGGGTAAACCAACTCAATGAGCTGGAGGAGCAAGTCATCGCTCATGCGGATGGTTTGGTTCAGGTTGGCGTTGAACAAGGTGATCTACAATTCGCTCCTGGTATCGGAGCTGATGGGATTGTTTTTGCTAACTGGTCTATTGCTTTTGGTTCAAACGTGCTGATTCAAAGTGCTGCAAGCAACAACTGTTTTGATCGTTTACAAGACCCTTATACCGTACTTAATAATGTGAATATCTTATTAGATGGATTGGGCTGGAAACCGCTCTCAACTGAGTGGGATTACCGAAAAACTTGGCGAAGAGTAGAACAAGAGCTATTTGCACCAGAGATTGAGTATCTTGCTTCTGTTGGTCGTTAAGCGATTTCACCACCATCACTAAAGCCCGCAAGGGCTTTTATAATCACCATTAATGACGAATCGTCACAAAAGGCATCAATGCTCAGGATCTAGCTATCAGATTCAGGAGTTATCAATTAACTGCCAGCATAAGCTGGTTTTTAAACAATTGACTTTGACGAAACGTCATAAATGGGGGCGTGATGACAGTTCACCGTACCAACTCAAACCAGTCTTTATCTTGGCTGACTATACCCACTCGCTATAGCTGGTGGGTATTGCTCGCCTCTATTGCCATTGTTGTCGCCTCTACTTTTGGAGGAAAGAACCTCATTTTTCGAGGCGACTACGATATCTTTTTTGATGGTCAAAATACGCAGTTGAGGGCATTTGAAGAGATTCAGAGTACCTTTGCGAAATCCGACAACTTGGCGATTATTATTGCTCCGCCTAGTGGCAATGTCTTTGAAGCGGAAACCTTAGCTTTAGTTCAGAAAATCACCAAAGATGCGTGGCAGGTTCCTTATTCGAGCCGTGTTGACTCGATCGCTAATTATCAACATACCGAAGCGATTGATGATGATTTGATTGTCGAAGACCTACTATTAGACGATTACCCTTTGACTGAACAACGAATTGATAAGGTGAAACGGATAGCGCTCGCAGATCCATTGATCCGAGACTCGCTGATCTCGAAAAATGGCAATGTGACTGTAGTTAATGTGACGGTCCAAACTCCGGATATCGATGAAACCGCAGAGGTGCTTGAAGTGGTAAATAGTGTTGATCAATTGATTGCTAAATACCAAGCTCAATACCCACACGTTGAATTCCACAAAGCGGGTGTCATTGCTCTTAATCATGCATTTATGACCTCAGCACAAGAAGACAGCGCAACGCTAATACCGACTATGCTGCTTGTCATTTTGACCTTTCTTACCGTTATGCTGCGCTCACTTTTAGGTGTGATTTCCATCGTTGTTGTCATTATAGGGTCGGTAGCCGCAACAATGGGCTTGTCTGGTTGGGCAGGTATGTTCTTAACTACGGCAACGGTCAATATTCCCACCTTGGTGATGACGCTAGCGGTTGCTGATTGTGTGCACATCATTGCGACTGTGAGGCAGAACCTTAAAAAAGGCTATAGCAAGGCTTACGCAATTGATCAGAGCATTGCGATTAATTTCATGCCAATCGTTATTACCTCAGTGACGACGGCGATTGGTTTCTTGATGATGAACATGTCCGATTCTCCAGTATTGAGAGACTTCGGTAATTTAGCCGCATTAGGCGTCATGATCGCCTGTCTTCTGTCGCTATTCATGTTGCCAGCTATGCTCAAATTGCTTCCGATCAAAGTCAAGGTGGATGAGGAGAAAACCGCAGCATCCCAAGATGTTATGGATAAGTTGGGCGACGTAGTCGTGCGATATCGACGTGCTCTGCTCCCCATCTCGGTATTGATTATCGTGGTTTTTGCGAGTTTGGTGCCGCTTAACAAAGTCAACGATGACTCGGTGAAATACTTTGATTCTAGTAGTGAGTTCCGTCAAGCCGCTGATTTTATGGAACAGCACATTAGTGGCATGACTAACATTAGTATTGCGGTTAAATCTGGCGAGTCACAAGGTATTGCCGATCCAGTGTTTCTTAAAACCATAGGCGAGTTTTCTGACTGGTTACGACAACAGCCGGAAACGGATCATGTCGCGACGTTATCCGATGTCTACAAGCGCCTCAACAAGAACATGCATGGTGATGATGACAGCTACTATAAGTTGCCTTTAGACCGTGAGCTCGCAGCCCAATACTTATTGCTGTACGAAATGTCGCTACCATATGGTTTAGACCTTAATAACCAAGTAAATATCGATAAATCCTCGCTGAAGCTAATGTTAACGGTCGATAACTTGGGAAGTGTAGAGTTGGTAGAACTCGAGAATCGGATCTACCAATGGTTCGAGTCTCATGCCCCTCAGTATCAAGTTGTGGCTTCAAGCCCGTCATTGATGTTTGCCCACATCGGCGAAACCAATATGGCAAGCATGTTATCAACGCTGCCAATCACTCTAGTTTTGATTTCACTGCTGATGGTGTTTGCACTTCGCTCTGTTCGCTTAGGGCTGATCAGCGTAGTACCTAACATGGCGCCAGCGATTATCGGCTTTGGTCTTTGGGCGCTACTGTCTGGAGAAATCAATTTAGGCCTCTCTGTGGTGGTCACTTTGACCCTAGGTATCGTAGTCGATGACGCGGTTCATTTCTTATCGAAATATCAACGTGCTCGACAGCAAGGTCACTCTGCGGAACAGGCAGTTCGTTACGCTTTCCATACTGTAGGTCGAGCACTTTGGATTACTACCGTAGTACTGGTCGCTGGTTTCTTAGTGCTTGGAATGTCGAGCTTTAGACTCAACTCCGATATGGGCCAATTAAGCGCCATGGTTATCTTTATCGCTCTTGTCGTCGATTTTGTTTTCCTACCGGCACTGCTGATGCGCTTCGATACCGCGAGCTATGCAGAAGATAAGGGAGATTCTCCCCAAAAAGTCAGTTCAACCCCAGTTACACAGACCCAAATTTAAAAGGAAGTCACTATGAATACTCAAACCAAATCAGTTCTTAAGGTTGCTGCTCTTAGTGCGTGGCTCTTGTTGTCGAATCAAGCTATCGCGTCACCAGAGCGTGGTTTACAGATCGCGACCGAACGTAAAGTGCGAGATGAAGGCTGGGGAGACTCAGTGGCGACAATGAAGATGATGTTGCAAAACTCGCAGGGTGAAAGCAGTACCCGCGAGATGCGTTTAAAGTCATTCGAAATTACTGGAGACGGTGATAAAGGGCTGACTATCTTTGATCAGCCTAGGGACGTCAAAGGTACCGCTTTCCTTAACCATTCTCATAGTGTTGAGGCCGATGACCAGTGGCTATATCTGCCCGCGCTAAAACGCGTCAAACGTATCTCTTCGCGTAATAAGTCTGGGCCTTTTATGGGTAGCGAGTTTGCTTATGAAGATTTGAGTTCATTCGAGTTAGAAAAATACACCTTCAATTATATGGGTAACAAAGAGTTCAACGGTGTGAATACCTATCTGATTGAGCAAGTTCCAACCGATAAAAACTCGGGCTATACCAAGCAATTGGTTTGGTTAGATCAACAGCACTATCGCCCACTTCAAGTTGAGTTTTATGATCGCAAGGGATCGCTACTTAAAACGCTTCAGTTTGATGATTACAAGCTGTATCTGAATCAGTATTGGCGCGCCCACACAATGGCGATGGTCAATCATCAAACAGGTAAAAGTACCACGCTTACAACGAGCGAAATGGCATTTCAAACCGGTTTGAAAGAGAAAGACTTTGAAAAAAATGTGCTTAAACGGGTTAAGTGAGAAGCGATATGAAGGAGTTTATCAACCGAGCTGGCAAAGTCTCTGCCAGCGCCATTTTAACCTTATGGGCGTTACAATGTCACTCTGTGGATATTTCTGGTCAGGCTAACATTGAACATCGACAGTTCTTTTCTAGTGGCGAGCAAGGGCAGGGTAAGGGGCAAAGTTCTGTTGTGTTCGAACCAGAGTTTTACTGGCAGCTTGGCGATACGGCGGACTTTACCTTTGTTCCATTCTATCGCCTCGATGGCTTGGACGATGAACGAACTCATGGCGATATTCGCGAAGCCTTGTATCTGAATTACTGGGACGACTATGAAATTCGTGTTGGTATTGGCAAGGTGTTTTGGGGAGTAACGGAGTCTGAGCATCTCGTTGATGTTGTTAACCAAACCGATGCGATTGAAGCTGTAGATGGTGAAGACAAACTGGGTCAGCCGATGCTTCACTTTACCTCGATTAAAAACTGGGGGACAGTGGATGCGATGGTGTTGCCATACTTTAGAGAGCGAACGTTTTCAGGGAAAGATGGTCGACTACGCTCACCGCTTGTTGTTTCTCAGGACGCGATTTACGAGTCATCGCGAGAAGAGCAACACCTTGACTTCGCGTTAAGATACTCACAAATGTATGGCGATTGGGATGTGGGAGTGAGTTATTTTCAAGGTACCAACCGCGACCCCTATTATCGTGTCGTTAGCGGAGAGTTGATGCCTTACTATGCTCAATCGAAGCAGGTAGGTCTTGATGTTCAGGGAATTGTTGGTGATTGGCTGTGGAAACTAGAGAGTATATATCGTGATAGTTTCGACCATCACACTGGCCTAGTCTCTGGCTTCGAATATACAGTTGTCGGGGCGTTTGATACGGTTTGGGATCTGGGTTTGATTGCTGAATATCTTTACGATAGCAGGGGGCACAATGCTCAAACTATTGGCCAAAATGATATCTTTGCAGGTGCTCGATTGGCACTCAATGATGAAGATAGCACTGAAATCCTGTTCGGCGTGACACAAGACTTAGACAATAGCGACGTATACAGCGCTAAGCTCGAAGCATCAAGCCGTTTAACTAATCACTTGTCGTGGAGCGTTGATGCATGGCTGTTTGAAAATCAAACTCCGGATGATCTTCTTTACTTTGCGCGTAATGATGACTTTATTGAGTTATCGCTACAGTACTATTTTTAAGTGATCATCTTCACTGTTTGAAAAGGTGATATTGATTCCAAGACTTAGCGGACTGATCGAGGTCCGCTTTTGCGTTTAATCTACTTACATTGCGTGCAAAACTATGTAGACTCATTTTCAAAGTGAATATTGCAAGTCTCCTTTCTATCGCCAAAAGGAAGTTATATTGTCTAAGGTTAAGCAGAAGATGAAGTCATTTGAGTGGGATGAGTGCTACGAAACGGGGCTCGATGAAGTGGATGAACAGCATCAGTACTTGGTCGAAGTGATTAACCGCTATGGTGACCTGATTGCTCAGAACAGTATATCTCTTCAAGATATCAGAATGGCACTGTTTGAACTCTCTCGCTATGCCGAATTTCATTTCAAAGAAGAAGAAAACTTGATGAGAAGCGTGGGTGTGTATGAAGAACATATCGAAGCTCACATAAAGGTTCACCGCGCATTTATGGCAGACATCATCAGCATGCAGTCTTTTATCAGTGAAGAGAACAAAAAATCTTCTGAGCATCTGCTCAATTTCCTTATTCACTGGTTGGCTTATCACATTCTTGGTATAGATAAGAATATGTCGCGTCAAGTCAGGCATATTGAGCAAGGTGTTGACCCTAAGGTTGCGTGGGAGAAGGAAGAAAAGAAACAAGACAATTCGACAGAGCCTTTACTTAAAGCGCTTAGCGGGTTGTTTGATCAGGTTTCAGAACGCAACAAAGAGCTGCTCGAGCTCAATCAGCATCTGGAAGAAAAAGTTGAACAGAGAACGAAACAACTTTCGATGGTTAACAAGCAACTAGAACAGCTATCTCTCACGGACTCGTTGACTAAGTTACCTAATAGACGCTATGCCGTTCGTAAGCTCAAAGCCTTTTGGCAAGAGTCAATGCAAAACAGTGAGCCGCTCGTTTGCATAATGATCGATGTGGATTACTTTAAGCAAGTTAACGACACCGCTGGCCACGATGCGGGTGATAGATTACTGGTTGAGTTGTCACAAACTCTCGCAGACTCATTTCGTAGTGATGATTTAGTCTGTCGTCTTGGTGGTGATGAGTTTTTTGTTATTTGTCCTAATACCGACACTCAAGGTGGCGTTCATATTGCGGAATTGACACGTCATAAGGTCAACCAAATGCTTGTCCCTGTGGGAGAGAGCGTATGGCGAGGCAGTATCAGTGTTGGCGTTGCTGAGCGTACCACGGATATGACTGATCATAACGACTTAATTAAAGCTGCAGATAACGCGGTTTATGAAGCGAAAGCTGCGGGGCGAAATCGAGTTCGCCACGCTTGGGCGTTGGTAGACTCAGAGTCGCTTTAACATCCACACATCGCATCCACCGTGCTCTGTTCCATCGAGTGGTTTATCTAGATGTTCAAAACCTAAAGATTGGTAGAGTTTGATCGCCGATGTCATGGATTGAAGCGTATCTAAGTAGCAGTGTGAAAAGCCTTGATTTTGAGCGAACTTGAGACACTGTTCACTGAGTTGTTTGCCTAAGCCTAACCCTCGGCTCTCTGGGAGTAGAAAGAGTTTCTTTAACTCACATGTCTCTGTGGAACTTTGAAAGGGCGCTAAACCGCATCCGCCGACAATTTTGCCATCGACTGTGGCAACCAAGTAGAGGCTTTGGTTGTTCTCAGTGTAGTGTTGACTCATGGCTTCTACTTCAGGGTCTGAGGGTCCAAATCCTTCACCAATTGCCCCAAACTCAGCGCCCACCGTTTTGATAATTCGGCAAATATCTTCATTTTGCTGTGGCGTAATTGGCTCAATCGAAATTGTCATCTTAGTTCCTTAAAATGCTTTGTGATAATTAAATTAGTTGGTGCTAAATCGCCTTTTATCAAGCGTTGAGATGAAATTTTACCCAAAGGCAGTAAATAGCGTGATTTCGATTTGGATTTGCCTTTGTCATTCGTTACTATGTAGAGCTATTTATAGACCCAAGATCCCTGTCGGGTAATCGCAATGTGCGCCTAACCCAGAATGGACACTACCACTTATGCCTATTGCATGTAGGTGTAGGTAGATGAGGAAACGATGCAACATCTAGAAGAGATCATTGCTAACGCGAACGCCGCTATTGAAGCAGCAGATTCGTTAGTTGCACTTGATGAAGTGCGTGTTCAGTATCTAGGTAAGAAAGGTGAGCTAACAGCTCAACTTCAAAGCCTAGGTAAACTACCACCAGAAGAGCGCCGTGAAGCTGGTCAAGAGATCAACAAAGCGAAAGGCGTTGTTCAACAAGCGATCGCAGCTCGTAAAGATGCACTACAACGTGCAGAGCTAGAAGCGAAGCTAGCAGCAGAAACAATCGACGTGACTCTACCAGGTCGTCGTATCGAGAACGGTGGTCTACACCCTGTTACTCGTACTGTTGAGCGTATTGAACAGTTCTTTGGTGAGCTAGGCTTTAACACTGAGTCTGGTCCTGAGATTGAAGATGCATTCCACAACTTTGATGCACTAAACATCGCAGAAGATCACCCAGCGCGTACTGACCACGACACGTTCTTCTTTAATCCAGATCTAATGCTACGTACTCACACGTCTGGCGTTCAGATCCGTACGATGGAAAATGGTAAACCACCATTCCGCTTCATCGCTCCGGGTCGTGTTTACCGTAACGACTACGATCAAACGCATACGCCAATGTTCCACCAAGTGGAAGGCATGCTAGTCGACGAGAACGTAAACTTCGCACAGCTAAAAGGCATCCTGCACGATTTCCTATGTAACTTCTTTGAAGAAGAAGTGGAAGTTCGTTTCCGTCCTTCTTACTTCCCATTCACTGAGCCTTCAGCAGAAGTAGACGTGAAAGGTAAGAACGGTAAATGGCTTGAAGTTCTAGGTTGTGGCATGGTTCACCCTAACGTACTACGCAGTGTAGGCATCGACCCTGAGAAGTACTCTGGTTTCGCATTTGGTATGGGCGTTGAGCGTCTGACTATGCTTCGTTACGGCGTAAACGATCTTCGTGCGTTCTTCGAGAACGACCTTCGTTTCCTAAAACAGTTCAAGTAATCCAGGGGAACCATCACTATGAAATTTAGCGAATCTTGGCTTCGTGAGTGGGTAAACCCTGCGGTATCGACTGACGAACTTACACACCAAATCACAATGGCGGGTCTAGAAGTAGACGACGTACTACCTGTTGCTGGTTCTTTCACTGGCGTTAAAGTAGGTAAAGTGGTTGAGTGTGGTCAACACCCAGACGCTGACAAACTACGTGTAACTAAAGTAGATGTTGGCGCTGAAGAACTTCTAGACATCGTTTGTGGCGCATCTAACTGTCGCCTAGGTATCAAAGTTGCTGTCGCGACTGTTGGTGCTGTTCTACCAGGCGATTTCAAAATCAAAAAAGCAAAACTACGTGGTCAACCATCACACGGCATGCTGTGTTCATTCTCTGAACTAGGTATCGACGTTGAATCTGATGGCATCATGGAACTAGCAGAAGACGCAGCAATCGGTACTGATTTCCGCGAGTTCCTAGGTCTTGAAGACGTAACTGTAGACGTAGACCTAACGGCTAACCGCGCGGACTGTTTCAGCATCCGTGGTATGGCGCGTGAAGTTGGCGTTCTAAACCGTGCTGACGTAACTGAGCCTGCGGTAAACGCAGTAGCACCAGCTATCGACGACACTGTTTCTATTGAAGTGAAAGCGACTGCAGCATGTCCACGTTACCTTGGCCGTGTGGTTAAGAACGTAAATGTTCAAGCTGAAACACCACTATGGATGCAAGAAAAACTGCGCCGTTGTGGTATCCGCTCTATCGATCCAGTAGTAGACATCACTAACTTTGTTCTTCTAGAGCAAGGCCAGCCAATGCACGCATTCGATCTTGCTAAGATTGAAGGTGGCATCGTGGTTCGAATGGCAGAGCAGGGCGAAAAGCTAACTCTTCTAGACGGCAACGAAGCTGAGCTAAACGCTGATACTCTAGTAGTAGCAGACCACAACAAAGCCCTTGCTATCGCAGGTATCTTTGGTGGTGAAGAGTCTGGTGTAACCACTGAGACTAAAGACGTGCTACTTGAGTGTGCATTCTTCGCACCAGACCACATCCGTGGCCGCGCACGTAGCTACGGTCTACACACGGATTCTTCAATGCGCTTTGAGCGTGGTGTCGATTTCGCACTACAAGCAAGCGCAATGGAGCGTGCAACAGAACTTCTTGTTGAGATCTGTGGCGGTGAAGTAGCCCCTGTTGTTTCTGTAGAGTCAGAAGCTGACCTACCAAAAGCAAACACAGTAGCTCTACGTCGCACTAAGCTAGACAGCCTACTAGGTCACCACATTGCAGACAGCGATGTTGTTGAGATCCTAGAGCGTCTTGGCCTAACGGTTGAAACGACAGACGCAGGTTGGACAGCAACAGCACCAACATGGCGTTTCGATATTGCTATCGAGCAAGACCTAATTGAAGAAGTTGGTCGAATCTACGGTTACGATAACATCCCTAACCAAAACCCAGCGGCAGCACTTAAGATGCACGACCACGTTGAAGCGAACATTCCGCTAAAACGCGTTCGTAACCTACTTGTTGATCGTGGTTACCAAGAAGCAATCACTTACAGCTTCGTTGAGCCAGAGCAGCAAAAGCTTGTTGTTCCAGGTGTTGAGCCGCTAATCCTGCCATTCCCAATCTCTGCGGACATGTCAGCAATGCGCCTAGGCCTAATTCAAGGTCTACTAAACACTGTGGTTCACAACCAGAAACGCCAACAGCCACGTGTTCGTCTATTCGAATACGGCCTACGTTTCATCCCATGTGAGTCTGCTGAAAACGGTATGCGCCAAGAGCCTATGCTTGCAGGTGTTATCGCAGGTACTCGCAGCGAAGAGCACTGGGACATCGAAACCAACACGGTTGATTTCTTTGACCTGAAAGGCGACCTAGAAGCAGTTCTTGAGCTAACAGCTAACGAAGCAGCTTACTCTTTCGCAGCACTTTCTGCTGAAGACAAAGCAGCGAACCCAGCGCTTCACCCAGGTCAATCTGCAGCTATCATCGTTGATGGCAAGCAAGTTGGTGTGATTGGTACCGTTCACCCAGAGCTAGAGCGTAAGTTTGGTCTAAACGGCCGTACTATCGTATTCGAAGTGGAATGGTCTGCAATCAACACTAAAGTGATTCCAGAAGCAGTACAGCTTTCTAAGTTCCCATCAAACCGTCGTGACATCGCGCTAGTTGTTGACGAAGCAGTGGCTTCTGGCGACATCGTTGCAGCGTGTCTAGAGCAAGGTGGTGAGTTCCTGAAAGACGCGAAACTGTTCGACGTTTACGTTGGTAAAGGCGTTGAAGAAGGTAAGAAGAGCCTAGCTATTGCGCTAACACTACAATCTGTAGAGCGCACGCTTGAAGATGCCGACATCGCTGGTGCGGTTGACGCTATCGTTGCTCACGTATCTGAGAAGTTCGGTGCGTCACTGCGTGATTAATCGCTTCTGATTAGATAGAAAATCAAAGGCCTCGCGATTGCGAGGCCTTTTTGTTTGGGGCGGTGTTAGCGCATTAGTGCACAGAAACGCGTTAGATTAATGATCCTAACGCACTTATCTGTGGTTAGATAAAGCACCTTGAAACCTAAAATGCTTGTTATGTTTGTTTAGCTACACGAATTTTGCTGTGTTTGTAGATCACATGTGTGAGCCTGCAGAACACCTCTGTTCCATGAAAAAGTGTGCTTATACCAGTGTGTACCATTTTCAGTTTCCAAGCATGATTTAGCGCTATAAGACTTAATGTCGGGTGAGCTCAACTCTGTGATTATAGTTGACCAGTTCGATAACCTAGTAAACGCAGTAGTCGTCTTACAATCTAGGGTATTCAAATCCACCCCCAAAGTAGATTTATATGTATCACTTGAAACATTTCGACCTTTTGAAAGTAACAGTGCAAATTTAGTTTTTATACATTCCTCGCTAGTACAATTAGCGATATCAGTTAGCTTATGTATGTTCTTATAATTCACAGCCTTATCAGGCTCAATACAGTAGTACTCTGTCTCATCTTGATACCATTGGATGTCATTTACAGCAATTGCAACAAGATCATCTGTCGTGGATTTAGAAAACCTTTTATTCAGAGTTCTTTTCAGTGCCCTACATGCATCCCTTTTATCACTTGGACTTCTCGCTTTGGTTAGAAGTGTATATGCATCTAGCTCCTTGTCGTTGACAGATTGATTTTCAAAGCCATAACCAAAATCCACACCAAACTGATATTTAGACTTCAAACTAAAGGCGATATTTGCAGAAACATCTACTTTCTTTGAAGGAGATTCATCAATTCTGCCCACACTATCAACATAGAAACGTAAAGAACTTTCTCCTTTAGAAGCCGGTAGTCCCACGGTATAGGAAAGGTAGACGTCTTGATTATCTAACAACACTGTCTGTACAGTATTTAGAGCCGATGTTATTAGTTGAGAAGCAGCAGGAGTAGCTCCTGCTGTAGCATAAGCTAACGAGAGAGATTTTATACTTTCAGTGAAAGCGGAAGCTTTCGATTTCGAAACGCTATAGAACTCAACTTTAAGTCTGAGTTGATCTGATGAAGAAGTAAATTCATCAGTAAGTAAGCCTAAATTTTCACTCTTACTACGCTCTAACTTTCCGTTTGTACGCTTAAAACTTTCGACTACATGCGGGGCAATTAATAGTACTTCTTTATTTCTAGCCCCATTCTTTTTAGTAACAGATACGACTAGATAGACTTCATTTTGTTCATCTTTTAATAGGCGTTCAAACCAATTGTTTTTGCCTGGAAGTACGAACTCGGTATTCTCGTAAGTAAGGTCCAAGTAGGCAGGTTTTGCCCAGGCTAAAGAAGTCACGTGCATGCCCAATATGCAGATGATTACCCTTAGTATATTATTCATTTTATGTCCCTATAAATAACTGACTAAGCCAGTATAGAACATAACTCCCAATTAAGGAGGGAACAACGCCTCCCCCAAACCTAAAGCATTGTGCCATAAACACTAAATTTGAAGTAGAAGCAAAAATGAGCTAGCTGTTCATCACCTCAGAAAACCAAATGCCTCGCAATTGCGAGGCATTTGTGTTTTACCGAGATAACCGAGAGGTTAAGTTCCCACTGACTTCAACTCGCGTCTAACGGTTAACGAAAGCTAGGAATGATTGCAGGAATACCAGGAAGAAGCCCAACTAACGCCATCACACTGGTTAGTACTACAAACATAATGCCAGGTAACACCCAGCGGCTCATTTTACTCAATTCACCGCTACGTTCTTTACAACCAACCAAGCCTAAGTTATCTAATAGCATGGTGAGTGACCAACCAAATGCAGGGTTTACGAGCGCTGATGAAAATACAACGATTGCGGCAGATTGAGTGGTTTTCCCTTCGCGCGTCATTTCCATGCCAGCTTCTAGCAATGGCACAAATACCCCAACGATCAGTGCAACACAAAGTACCGGTTGCCAGATGGCTAAGTCCATCGGGTAGCCCCAAATTGCGGCGATGATACAGAACAGTGCTGTCAACAAAGCACCCGCAGGAATAGGGCGTTTTGCAATTGCCGCTGGCACGATGTAAGTCCCCCATGAAGAGGTAAAGTTAGTACCACCAAGCAATGAACCAAACGTCTGACGAATAGATGCCGTGGTCATGGTATCGTCAATGTTCATGTGTACTTTTTCGGTACGTTCTGGGTAGCTGATTTTTTGAAAGACCTGATGTCCTAAGAAGTCTGGTGACCACATAGCCACGGCTAAAATAGCAAACGGCAATACCACCATGAAATGTTCAATTGTCGGTAGGCCTAGCATCCAACCAGTATCTTCCCCCCACCAATACATCGGGTTCAGATGAGGTAAACCAGGCTCGGTTTGGAAAGAAAACGGTGCACCCATCGCAAAAGCTAACGAGCCACCCAGCAAGCAACTAAGAGGGACGGCTAACCAACGCTTGCGGAAATGTTCTAACAGCGCATACAAAACAATGGTACAAAAGATCACGACGAAAGCGATGTGGCTCATACCAATTCCTTCTGCCCAAGCAAATAGCTTTTTAACTTGAGAAACGGTCCCAACAAAACCTAGGTAGAGCAATAAGCCGCCACACACGCCCTTACTGGTGAGATTTGCCAACATGCTGCCACCTTTACTGATGGCTAACAGTAAGCCAAACGCGCCAATCAGCAAGCCAAAGGCCATAGGGTGGCCGCCAGCGGCAACAACAATAGGAATTAACGGGATAAGTGGTCCGTGTGTACCTGCAAGGTTTGCTGTCGGCAATAAAAAACCAGAGAAAAGAATAATGAAAACGGAAGCGATCAGTAATTCATAACGAACATTTTCTAGAATAAACCCTTCGTTTAGCCCTAGAGCTCCGGCAAAGGTTGCTGCAATCGCGCCGACCATGACCACTTTACCAATGGTCGCCGCCATTGCTGGGATGGTGTCTTCAATCTCAAATCGATAATCTTTAAATGGCAAGTTTGGACGCCAGCGTTTAGGCGACATGATTTGCAATTCGTGCTCTAGATACTGCTCTCGGGACTCAAATTCAGAGCTTGGTTTGTGCTTTTGTTCATAACTGAGTTCATCCTCATTGGCTTGAGGTTTATCTGTTCTTATATTTACGGACTCTAAAGTGCTGCTCATTTTGATTCCTTTCGTTCACACTCTGAGGTGTGTTGTTCCAACAAACGTAATTTACTCCCGGTATTAAGCGGTAGCGGAGTAGATAGTGATATTCGTTTTTCTACAAAGAATGCGACAAATCTATATTCGGTGTAACTTGAGTTATTGTTAAAAAGTGAAGATGACTGACTAAGAATAGGGTCGGAAACAAGCAAGAATATCGTTGGTATTGTAGTAAAAGCTTGAGGTTCACGGATAAAGACAAAGAACAAATTACCCTATAACTAAACGTAATCATTTAAGTGGTTAGTACCTTAAACCAATCTCAAAAAAACAAATAGTCTCAGTGAGTTAGACATTAGTCGTAGAGTTAGCCTGAAAGTATCAAGAGGTTCGCTAATAAGGTAAGAAAGGCCTAGCGATAGCGCTACAATCTGAAGAACGTACGCTTGAAGACGCAGAGATCGCAGGTGCGGTTGATGCTATCGTGGCTCACGTATCTGAGAAGGTTGCTGCATCGCTTCGAGACTAAACTTAAGCTGAGTTAAGCCAAAATAAAAACCTTGCAATTTAAGCAGGGCTTTTATGGCTCCCATCGATAGAGCCTTATGCGCAACTATTTGACTCTGTTGAGCTTTTAATTAGTGCAATATGATATACAGATCACAATCCAAATATAATACTGATGTATATGGTAAAACTTTGATCCCAGTAAGGGTAGTCCTTTAGGGGTAGTCTGATACTGCTCAAAGAAATTTTATGGATGAAGCAGTGTCATGCAAAAGTATTTGAAATATATCATTCCTATCATCATTCCGTTGTTGGTGTTGTCATTACCTCTGTCAGCATTTCCCTTTGAAGGAATGACCATTGTTCAGCAACGAGTTACCGCGATTTTCTTACTTGCGGCACTATGCTGGGTATTCGAGCCGATCCCAATTTACGCGACATCAGTTGTGATTATTGTTCTTGAGCTATTGCTCGTGTCGAACAAGGGGATATATCTGTTTCGCGCTAGCGAGTCTGAGCCACATTTCGGTGAACTGCTTAAGTACAACGAGATTATGGCGACGTTTGCTAGCCCAATAATTATGCTGTTTTTGGGTGGTTTTTTCTTGGCGATGGCTGCAACTAAGTACCGTCTTGACGTGAACTTAGCGCGTGTACTCCTTAAGCCATTTGGTCAAGATCCTAAATATGTCATGCTTGGGCTGATGCTGATCACAGGTGTCTTCTCGATGTTCATGTCTAATACCGCCACTACGGCAATGATGCTGTCGATTCTTACCCCAGTTATCGCGGTATTTGGACCAAAAGATCCAGGGCGTATTGCGTTCGCATTGTGTATTCCGGTTGCGGCAAACATTGGTGGTATTGGTACGCCGATTGGTACGCCACCAAACGCCATCGCGCTTAAATATCTGGTCGGAGATAATCTGATCACGTTTGGCGAATGGATGGCCTTTGGTGTGCCGTTTGTTATTGTGATGATGGCACTTGCTTGGATGCTAATAAACACTCTGTACAAGGCGGATCAACAGAAGATTGAGCTTTCCATTAAAGGCAAGTTCTTGAAAACGCCGAAAGCCATTATGGTTTATGTCACATTTACCTTGACCATTGTTCTGTGGTTAATGGGGTCAAGCCACGGTATGAACTCCTATACGGTTGCGCTTATCCCAGTTGCTCTGTTCTCTCTAACCGGGATCATCACTAAAGAAGATCTGAAGAAGATTTCGTGGGATGTATTGTGGTTAGTTTCTGGTGGTATCGCCCTTGGTTTAGCGTTAGATAAAACAGGTTTGGCAAAACTGGTTGTTCACAGCATTCCATTTGATGAATTCTCACCTTATGTCGTTTTGGCGGGTTCCGCATTCCTATGTCTGTTGATGGCGAACTTTATGTCTCATACGGCAACGGCTAACTTGCTGATGCCAATCATGGCCGCTCTGGGGACTTCAATGGCGTCGCTAACGCCGTTGGGCGGTGAACTGACATTAATTTTGGTGGTCACTTTCGCTGCGTCGCTGGGTATGTCACTGCCAATCAGTACCCCACCTAATGCGCTTGCCCATGCAACGGGTCATGTGCAGAGTAACCAAATGGCGAAAGTCGGAGTAATCCTCGGCGTGGTGGGCGTATTGCTTAGCTTTGGACTTGTGTGGCTATTGCACAGCGTTGGTCACATTGGTTAAGCCGATGGAAGACTTAATCCGCCACTACTTTTCCGAGCCAACGCGCCAGTTAGTTGTGGAATCTGAGCAGAGAGTGTTGAAACAAGATGGCCAAAATGATCGCCTTTACTATGTATTAGAAGGGGAGTTAGAGGGTTATTTTGAAAATGACGACAGTGGCAAACTGACTAAGGTTTTTACCGCAGGCGAGGGCGCATTTATTGGCGTGCACAGTTTTTTTTCTGGAAGCTGGATTGCTTCCTCTACTGTGATTGCCAAAACTCAGGTTAGGCTCGCGTGGATCGATCGAGATACCAAACCTGTAGAGCCAGAAAAGCTTGGACCGTTAAACGCTCAGTTTATGCCAGTGATGGTCAATGAGTTATCACGCAGGCAAAGAAGAGCGACTCACGAAGCGCTAGAGAAAGAAAAAGCGCTTCAGCGGTTGTACACCGCAGAGCAGATGACAACCCTAGGTCAGCTTGCGGCAGGTATTGCCCATGAGCTTAACAATGCGATTGGTGTGGTCAGCAGTAAGACAGAGCGTTTTCAGCAGCAGTTACTCGACCTATTGGAAGCGGCCAATCCAAACGCAAGTCAGTACTTTGATATTGGTTTGTTACAGGGGCAGACTGTCTCGTCAAAACAGGTACGCGAGTTCGCAAAAACGATCAGTCGCCGATATGGAGTGTCTTCTCACAACGCAAAAGCGTTTGCCAGAGCGCTTGGCGGTGACACCGTACCAGACAGTTGGCTCGCTCAGCCTGATGAAGCGTTAAAGTACTGGCAAATGGGGCGTGATTTGCATGATCTGCGTATCGCCTCGCGTCATACTGTTTCTATTGTTAAGTCGGTTAAGCAGTTAGGCAGAGCTGAGAGCGAACCGGATGAAATGATCGATGTCCTCGATACCATCAATAAAGCGTTGTCATTGCTTCAAAGCGATTTACGCCGAGTTGATGTGCACTTTCGTCCAGCTTCGCTCCCTAAAATCAAAGGCTCTGCCGCCGAATTTGTTCAGGTGTGGAGCAACATCATAAAGAACGCCTGTGACGCTTTAGGCAATACTGAGCAACCACATATTGATATTCAGACCAAGTTATCGAATCAACGAATATTAGTCACGATCGCGAATAATGGGCCTGAAATTGAACCGCAAATACGACGAAAAATATTTCAACCTAACTTCACAACCAAGAAAGGCGGACTTTCATTTGGCTTGGGATTAGGGCTATCTATTGTGAAACGAATAGTCAGTGAAAATGGCGGCACAGTTGTCGTTAAGAGTGATAGAGAACGAACCATTTTCAGGGTTAAATTACCGTTAGGAGAGAGAGATGGACAAGCTTAATGTAATCTGCGTAGACGACCAACGAGAGGTGTTAAGTGCAGTCATTCAGGATTTAGAGCCACTTGATAGCTGGCTTAATGTCGTCGACTGTGAGTCTGGTGATGAGGTTCTGGAACTAATGGATGAGCTTGATGCTGATGGTGAGTTTGTTGCAGTGATTGTTTCCGACCACGTGATGCCAGGTATGACAGGGGTTGAACTGTTAACACAAGTCACTAAGGACTCTCGCTTTGCCGAGACAAAAAAAGTACTGCTAACAGGGCAGGCTACCCACTCTGACACAATCACAGCAATCAATACTGCTGGTGTGAGTCATTACTTTGAGAAACCTTGGAATGCAGATGACTTGGTAGCTTGCGTACGCTCACTAGTGACCACCTATATCTTTGACCAAGGCCTAGATTATACGCCTTATCATGAAAATCTTGATCAGCAGGTTGTTTTATCGCGCCTGAGTTAGTTTACTAACGCAATTGGCAGCATAGAGTCGCAAGTTAATCTCCAACAACTACGCCCGTAATCTTATTTCCACAGCTGGTACCAACGAACTTGGCCCAGCTTATTGTGCGGCTGTTGTAGGTAGGGTTCTATTTGCTTTTGCAGCACAGCGAGCTGGCTATGAAGCTGTTTTTTATGCACTGAATGAGAGTAGGGCAGCGCAGAGAAAATCTGCGGAATGAGCTTATTAAGCTCTACAAACTCTTCGATGCGAGTGTTATATGGACGAGCAATGAGCGTCTGGCTCTTAAGTTGTTTAAGCAGCTCTTGATGTCCGTGGGTTCGTAGATAGTCAGCCAGTTCTCGCAAATACAACGCCAGCGGTATCGCTACGTCAGAAAAACCACCAACCCAATAGCTGATGATGACTACGTCTTGTGGAACGTGAAGGCCGAGCTCTTGCTGTTCTTCAACGTTTATTCTGCTTGCGTAACTGAGTTGGAATCCATCTTCGCCGAACTCTATTTCTTCGATGGTGTAGTGGACAATTTTTTCAATCGGAACCTGTGTTGAGCTAAATAGGTGCTGGCATATTTCCGCTAAAGACTTGCCATCATTCCCGGCAACTATTTTACTACTTGGCTTGCGTTCTTTTAGCCAGAGCACCATAGCTCTAATTTCGGCTAACACATTAGCGTGTGGCGTTTCAAAGCGAATTGCGACTTCTGAGCTTTGCAGTAAATCTATCGCTTGTTTCGAGATCAAATCCATCGCTGCGGTATCGCGATTCAGCTGTGCATAAAGTGCTTGGTCGTGGTTCGCTTTAGGAGCAACCGACACGTACAAAAGCCCATTAACTTCGACCCAATCGCCAGCATGGGGTTTATCAGTATGTTGATCTGGTTGGCAATCGACATCGAGTAAAATGCCCGCATCAACCATGTGCAGTTGCGAGCCATCGTCGTCGGTATATTGGCAGACATAATCACCATTGATCTGCGGAGTTAATGAAGCTTGTGTATTATCGCTTGGCTTGATGGTAGCGTCGATAACACTGATATCTGCGAGTCGAGTTTCCCCTATTGGCAGCTCTGCAATTAATTCCGCTCTGCTTTCCTGATAGTAGCAGCGAAGTGTCAGGTCATATTCGGGAAAGTACAGCTCAATGTCACCCTCTAGATCGCATCCACAAGGGAAAACTCCTCGGTTGATTACAGAATGAAGCATAGGCAGTTGGTTTGTTTAGACTTAATAGCGTTAGGATATACGAGCTATCGATATATACAGTGTTGAGGATCAAATACTAGTAGCGCACTGTGTATAAAACGAAAAAGCCCCACTATGAAGTGGGGCAGGAGTCAAAAGCCTGTTTTGACTATGGGGGTTCTAGTCCATTGAGAACCGATTTTAGGCGGTAGCCGTATTTGATGCTTTCATGCGTTCACGAGCACCGAGTACTAAGGTAAGGCCAAATGCGACTGCGAATGAAATCGCCATACCTGCTACGTAGTAGCCTAGTTTGTCAGGCACAATCGAAATCACGCCTGGTAGACCGGCTGCTCCTAAAGCTTGCGCTTTAACGTTAAACAGAGTGATAAAGGCACTTGACGCTGCCGCACCGATTACCGCTGCAATAAATGGGTAGCGAAGCTTAAGGTTTACGCCAAACATAGCAGGCTCAGTGATACCAAGTAGAGCGGTCACACCAGATGGCATAGCAATCCCTTTCAATTTGATGTCTTTGGTTGTAAAACCGACCGCAAGCGCTGCAGCACCTTGCGCTACGTTAGACATAGCCGCAATTGGGAAGATAAACGTACCGCCAGTCACTGCGATATCAGCAAGTAGTTGTGTTTCAATCGCGATGAAGCTGTGGTGCATACCGGTAATAACAAACGGAGCGTAGATAAAGCCAAACAGTGCGCCACCGATAAAGCCTGCTGAATCGTATAGCCAGTTCAGACCATCACCAAGGAGGAAACCAATATCACGGGTGATAGGCCCAACAAGCGTAAAGGTTAAGAAGCCGGTAATGAAGATCGCTAGCATCGGAGTGAGGAGGTTATCTAAAACCGATGGGACTACTTGGCGCAGGCCGTTTTCAACTTTAGCCAGAATGTATGCAGATACCAGCACTGGCAGAACTGACCCTTGGTAGCCCACTTTTTGGATTTCAAAACCAAAGATGTTCCACGTCGGGATAGTGCCAGCAACACTCGCACCACCGAAGCCCCAACCGTTAAGTAGATCTGGGTGAACCATTAACATACCTAGGGCTGCACCTAAGAATGGGTTGCCACCGAATTTTTTGCTTGCTGAGAAAGCCAAAAGTACTGGCAAGTAGACAAATGGTGCATTGGCAAAAGTGTTAATCATACTTGCTAGGTCAGCGAGCCCAGGATTGGCTTCGATCAAAGACTGACCGTCAATGAATAGCCCTTGCGCTGTAAGCAGGTTGAAGATACCCATTAATAGACCACCTGCCACGATTGCAGGAATAATCGGTACGAAGATATCAGACAGACCTTTGACTGCGCGTTGCACTATGTTTTGCTTTTCGGCGCCCGCACTGGCTACGTCATTAGTCGACATTTCGCTCATACCAGTCAGCTTGGCCATTTCTGCGTGTACTTGGTTAACGATGCCTGAACCGAAAATGATTTGATATTGGCCCGCTACTTTGAATTGGCCTTTTACGCCTTCAAGGTTAGCGATAGCCTCTTCATCAACAATTGAATCATCTTTCAATGCTAAACGTAGGCGCGTTGCACAGTGGGCGAGCGCTTGCAGGTTATCTCTACCTCCAAGAAGCTCCAGCAGCTCTTTTGCAATTATTGGATAGTTCATTCCAAACCCCGATTGTTATCTCTTGATTATTAGTTAATAGTTCAAAAAGGTGTTATTTACTTTTTGGGAACGTTTGCAAGATCGATTCTTTGCGATCAATGGGTATCAGTCAAAACATATTGGAGTTTTATGTGAGATTGATCTGCTAAATATTTTTGCTAAACCGTTTGAGCAAGGTGGATTTTGTCGGGAAATCTGGTAGTTTTTGCAAACAATCCCAATAACTTAATACGAGTTCACTTAATGGCAAGCTTACATGATGTCGCAGAATTGGCTGGAGTGTCCAAATCAACCGTGTCTCGGGTGATTAACAACGAGTATGGCGTGAAAGAAACCACCAAAGTAAAAGTGATGAAAGCGGTAGAAGAGGTTGGGTATGTGGTTAATCAAGTCGCGAAAGACTTGAAATCTCAAAAGACCAATCTTGTTGGTGTCATAGTTCCACGTGTTTCATCTCATGCCACTGCACAAGGAATTGATGGTCTGAGCCGAGTTTTTGAACAGGCGGGTAAGCAAGTGCTTTTGGCGAGCACTCAGCAGTCTGGTGAAAAAGAAGTTGATTATATTCAACTGTTTAATCAGAAACGAGTCGAGGGAATAGTTCTGTATGCAACTCATATCGACAATGATTTGGTTAAAGCGATTAAGCAATCTAAATCGCCGGTAGTCTTGATTGGTCAAGATGGTTCGCTGTTTAATATTCCGAGCGTTGTGCACGATGACCTAAGGGTGGGTTTCGAAGCGGGCAACCGACTGATCGAGGCAGGATGTAAGCAGATCGGTTTTATGGGTGTGCAGAACTCTGATTTAGCGGTAGATAAGTTACGTTCTGATGGGTTACTGCAGGCCTTGGCAATGAATAGTCAGCAGCAGCTTCTGTTCCACTGTCATGGTGAGTTTAGTATCGAATCTGGCTACGCTAACATGAAACAACTGCTGGATAGTTACCCGGATGTTGATGGTGTGTTTTGTGCTACCGATCGTATTGCTGTCGGCGCAATAAAAGCCCTCCAGGAGGCGGGAGTAGAGGTAGGCAAGCAAGTTAAAGTACTCGGAGTGGGTAATGATGAACTTGGCTATATCAATACGCCAAGCTTATCGACATTTAACTATGCTTTTGATAAAGCAGGAGAAAATGGAGCTAAGATGTTACTAGAGTTGATAGATGGTACGCCGCAAGTGATGAGTAAGCTGGTATTAACTTTCCAAAATGTAGATCGCGAAACCTGTTAACTAGTAGCGAAATGTCATTTGATTAAGCCTGACCAGTCAGGCTTTTTTTGTGCTCTAGATCACGAGAATGAGCGACAAACAGCACGACATATCTTGTAGTTTCTAAACTGATACTGTAATTTTGCAAACGTTCCCAATTTTTAGGTATGTTTTGATGTCTGTTGAGCACTATCTCTCCCTTTGTGGAGGAAAACACAATGTAACTCGGGTTTTAATTCCTGATGACGAGCTCATTTTTGCGGTCACTGACCAAGCTTTGGTCGCGGAGAATGACCTTATCACCGATATAAGGCATGTCTTGGGTGAGTGTCAGGTGGTGTTTAAGCGGGCTTCTTTATTTGATGATGACGCCTTGCTCGAAGTTGGCCGACAGATCGCAGAAAACCAACTGCAGGCGTTGGACTCTAGGTTAGCACCAGTATCGTGTCCTCATCGCCCGAGTTGGCATATTTCTCCCCCTCAAGGTCTGCTCAATGACCCAAATGGGTTTATCTATCATAATGGTGAGTATCATCTGTTTTATCAGTGGTACCCCCATGCATGCGTACACAAAGATAAGTACTGGGCGCATTTGACCAGTAGTGACTTAGTGAACTGGCAATGGTGTCCAGTCGCTCTTACTCCATCTGATTGGTTTGACTCGCATGGCGTGTTTTCAGGTCATGCATTAAGCCATGAAAATCAGCTGATGTTGTTCTATACCGGAAACACTCGAATCGGAGAACAACGTGATCGCCACACGACTCAATGCTTAGCAACCTCTGATGATGGGATTCATTTCGTAAAACATGGTCCTGTTATTGACTCTCTTCCACAAGGTGTTACGCCGCACATTCGAGATCCCAAGATTGTTCGTGTTAGAGACGAGTGGCTTATGTTGCTTGGCGCTCAAACAGAAGAGCTAAAAGGTCGATTGGCTATTTATACCTCATCGGATCTGAAACAGTGGCAGTTCAAAGGTCTTTTCGGAGAAGAGTTCGGAGACTTTGGTTACATGTGGGAATGTCCTGACCTATTTACGCTAGGTGCTGAGACATTCGCTGTGATTGGTCCTCAGGGGATCACATCATTTTCTGAACACAACACGATTCCTCACCACAATGGCATCGCCAAGGCTAAGTTTGATGCACAAAAAGGCCTACAGCTGAGTGACTTCGTTCACCTCGATTATGGATTTGATTTCTATGCGCCACAAACCATGTTGACCCCTGATGGTAGGCGAGTCATGTGTGGTTGGATGGGCCTTCCCGATGAAGTGGATCAACCTTCTTCTGATAGTGGTTGGGTACACCAATTAACCACGATTAGGGAACTTACTGTCAAAGATGGATGTTTAGTTCAGTGGCCGATCAAAGAGATAGACCAACTCGCACAAGCTGAACAATCTATTTTAATTACGTCAGAACGTTATGACTTGGAAACTAAATCGTTTGACTTGACGGTCAGCTTAGAGTGGGGGAGCGAGCTGCGTCTATTTGAAAGTGATGAGCATGCTTTGATACTAAAAGCAGATTTAGAGACGAACTCTTTAGTTATGGACCGATCGAAAACACTCAATCGCGCACAAGATACGATTCGTGAATTACCACTTACATCAAGTACAGTAGAGCTACGTATTCTGGCAGATAACTCGTCCGTTGAAGTGTTTGTAAATGGCGGGCAAGCTGTGATGACGTCACGTGTCTTTAGCGCTGAAAATGCAACGGGTGTGTCAGTGATTGGTGCTGAAACAAAGGCAGTTGTGAGACGATTAAACTCAGCAGATGCGCCATTCCGTACCTGCTAAGATTATAAAACAGCGATAAATGAAAAGGGCCCCAAGTTCATTGCTTGGGGCCCTTGTTTATTCCAATTAGCTAATACTAATTTATATATTCAAGCAGCGCCTGTTGAGTTGGCAGGGCAGTCATGGCTCCTTTCTGCGTAGTGGCCAATGCTCCGCAGCCATTTGCCCATACAACCGCTGCCTCAATAGTAATGTCATTCGCCCATTGGCTGCTTTGCGCCAGTTTCGCAAGTAAGCCACCAACAAAAGCATCGCCTGCACCTGTGGTATCAATAGGCTTAACGGCTTGACCAGAAATCAGACGCTGCTCATTGTCAAATACCACCAGTGCGCCCTTGGCGCCTTGAGTGACCAAGACTAACGTATTGTTGTACTTTTCTATCGCCTTCAAGCCTTGCTCTAAAGAGTCAGTGCCAGTTAAAAACATCAGTTCATCGTCAGAGAACTTCACTACATCTGCCAGTTCAATCGCTTGATTGACGACTGGTTTGAGTTCAGTGGGATCTGCCCATACTTCTTCGCGAAGGTTAGGGTCAAAACTAACGAAACCACCAACGGCTTTGATTTGACGCATAGCTTGTAATGTTGCGCTGCGGCTAGGTTCATTAGCTAACGCAATTGAGCATACGTGTAACCAGTCACCAGGATTGAATTGAGGAATGTCGCCCTCGACCAAGAACTGATCAGCACTTGGTTTGACCATGAAGGTAAAGCTGCGCTCACCGCTGTCGTCAAGATCGACGATGACAGTTGAAGTACGTTGGCTTTCATCAAGCAGCATGAAATCTGTGTTCACGCGTTCATCGCTTAAAGTCTGCTTCATAAAACGGCCAAGAGGATCTTGCCCCACACGTCCAAAGAATGCGCTGTCACCGCCAAGACGCGCAATGGCAACCGCTACATTGGCTGGCGCGCCACCAGGGCATTTTAGATATGTTGATTCGGTATCAGGAATCAGGTCTACGACTGCATCGCCAGTAACCCACACTTTGTTCATAGTTGTAACCTCAAAACTCTTCGTAGTAATGAGCTAATTATATAGCTAAAACGATTTAGCTGAACACCTACTTCTCGATATAATGGAGTTATTAGAGAGTGAATTGTGATCCGTAACGATCTTTCTGTCACTATGTTGGTTATGTAGCTATCAAACCGACAAAGGGTTAGAAATCTAACTTGATATCAGTAAAATAGGCTCTAGCCTGTAACAGGGCTGTTAACCAACGCAGGTAAAGAATGGCAACAAAAAAGTTAAAGCTTGCTGATATTGCTGAGCTAGCAGGTGTGTCGAAATCGACCGTCAGCTTTGTGCTTAATGGCCATGCGAAAAAACATCGCATCCATGAAGAGACGGTAAAGAAGGTTCAAGCGATCGCCTTTGCTAATAACTACTCGCCAAGTATTTATGCGCGAGCGTTAAAGTCAAAACAGACCTACACCGCAGGGCTGGTGATCCCAGACCTAACTAACATGGGTTTTGCGACCATCGCTAAGCGGTTAGAAATACTTTGCCGTAGTGAAGGTTACCAGCTGCTAATTGCTTCATCTGACGATGATCCTGAAATGGAAAACCAGGCGATTCGAAGCTTAGTCGATAGACAGGTTGATCTATTGTTGATTGCAACTGCGCAAACGGACGAAAGCGAGCTACTAGCCGCGACGCAATCGACACCTGTGATTCTTTTCGATCGAGTGATTGATGGCAGCAAGGCTATTAACATCAAAACTGATGCAGCTAGTGCGACTCAAGAGGTGGTAGCGAAGCTCGCTTATGGGCTTGATGAGTGCTTCTATATTGGCGGTCAAATGGCTCTATCGCCAAGCAAAGACCGTTTTTCTGGCTATAAAGCGGGCTTAAAGCAAGCGGGAGTCGAGTTTCAACCTAAGCACGTGTTTAACCAAGATTATCAGCCGAGCTCTGGCTATGAAATGATGGCGAGAGCGATTGAGCAAAATGGCCGCTTACCACAAGCTGTGTTCACCGCCTCGTATTCTTTACTTGAAGGTGTCTTACGTTACTTGACCGAACACAGTTTGTTAATGTCTGATATTCGTATCGCGACTTTTGATAACTACGATATTTTAGACAGCCTGCCAATCAAAGTGGATTCGATAGAGCAAGATTGTGATTTGATTGCACAAGCACTATTTGACGCTGGCAAAGCTGTGCTCAGCCAGCCTGATAGCAAAGTGGAGCAACAGGTGTTTCCCGCTAAAATCCACTATCGACGTTAAGCATAAATCTATGCTTAACCCATGGCGACCGCATATGAGTCACTATCACGTTGCTTTCTAATTGCGTTGAGAAGTTGAACCAGCAGAAGCACACCTGTGACGCCTAAGCCAATTCCGATCCCGCCCCAAATGCCTGCTAGCCCAAATTCAGGCATCAGTAGCCAAGCTGCAGGAAGGCCAAACACCCAGTAGCCGATAGCCGTCATGATGGTTGGTCCCATGACAATCTTCATTCCGCGTAGCAGGTTGATTGCCAATAGCTGCCAAGCATCGACGATAAATGACAGGGCTACCACCCACAGTACCATGGTCAGCAGTTGAGTCAGTACGCCGTCGAGATTAAACATTGCGGCGATTAACTCAGGCCAAAGCATAAATACGCCAGCCATGACGATACTAAGCACTGTGGTGATGCCAAAGCTGCGTAGTGCAGTGCGTTTAATACCATCATAGTTTTCAGCCCCAAAGTCTTGCCCGACTAATATGGCCGCTGCTTGTGAGAAACCAAAGTTGATATTCCACGTAAAGCTTAAGCACTGTAAAAGGATCTGATGCAGAGCCAGCGCAGCAATACTGATCGTTCCTGCCATCAGTGTGCCGCCATAGATTAACCCGTGCTCTAGTAGGGCAGCGATAGCGATAGGTAATCCCATAGTAAGCAGTGGGGTTAGCAAAGATAATGAGTACTCGTGTGTATTTAACCAAGGAGCAAACGGCGCATATTCTGCGCGCTTAAAGACCCACATTCCGTAGCCAAGCATCACAATTAACGCCGCGAGTGCTGTACCTGCGCCTAACCCTGAAAGCCCAAGGTCAAAGGTAAATGCAAGCACATAGCTAATTGGCACATTAAGAACAACCGTGATCAGCGACATCACCATAATAGAGCGAACGTTGCCAAACGCGCTGGTTAAACCGCGCAATACAAGTAGTAACAAAGAAGGGAGCATCGCCCATTTTAACGTGTCGACATACTGCATAGCGGGTGCTGCAAGTTCGCTTGGCTGATTTGCTAGCGCGAACAGTTGTGGAACAAACATAAAGCTAATAGTCAGAACAACGCTGAGTACTACCGAGAGCAGTACCGCTCCTTTTACCGCAAGCCTGATTTGTTGGTTGCCAAACTCTGGGCGAGCGATTCGTTGCCCGTAAGCGATGGCAATGAGATTCGCTACACAGCCAACAGTGCTGCTCGCAACGATGAAAACGAAAGAGTAGATTGAAGCGCCTAATCCTCCTGCTGCAATGGCAGACACACTTAATCGGGACATCATCCAAACATCGGTAAGAACCAATGCCATAGAGATCATCTGCGAAATAATAAGTGGTATAGCAAGAGTGAGAATTTTCTTCATGTGCGCCTCGTGATCATTATCACACAAAGGTAAAGGTTATCTGACTGGCGTTCAAATGACATTTATGCCACTCTGGCATGAGTTCAGATCATGGGAGGGGCAAATGAGTCCGTATTCGAATCTTCCTTACTCGCACAATGGATTAAAAGTCTTTGAAGCAGTCGCACGTTTGATGAGTTTTACTAAAGCTGCTGATGAGCTAAACGTAACCCAAAGTGCTGTAAGTCGACAGATAAAACAGCTAGAAGATGAGCTCAATTGTGCGCTTATGGTGCGCAAGCATCGAGCGATTGAATTGACTCGACAAGGTAAAGATCTGTATGAGGTGCTTCGGCAAAATTATCACAATCTTGATTCGCTGATTGCGCAGTGGAAAGCGCCAGCCAAGAAGCGAATCGTGATAAAGAGTGCGCTCAGTTACGCTACTCGTGTCTTAATGCCTAATGTCGCGATGCTTAACGAAAAATATCCTGAACATGAAATCGTAATTATTCCTTCAATCGAAGAAGACCCGGTATTAGAACTCGAAGATTGCGATCTATTGATCATCAATACCCGCCAGCGCGATCGCTACCTTGGTAAACCGGGCGTTACCTTTCTACGTGCAGAATATATGGCACCAGTTTATGCAGAGTTGATGTCTGAAAAAAACATCCAAATTGAAGATGTCCTCGCGTTGCCTCATTTACATGCCACTCTAGACCACCAAGACTGGAAATTATGGCTCGCCAATGCCAACCTCAAGGGCAAAAAGCTGGGCCGAGACACGGTGTTTTTTAGTTTGGATTTGGCGCTCAGTGCATGCTTATCTGGTCAAGGTGTCACTGTGACCGATCTGCTTTTAGTATTACCTGAGCTCAAAAGAAAATTCTTAAAATGCCCTGAAAAAATTGCGTTGCAACACAGTGACTGGCAGTACTTTTGCTATCAGGCAAATCACAACCCTGTAGCGAATGAAATATTGCAATGGCTGGTGGAGCAGACCGAAGCAGAAGTTGGTCAGTTAAAACAAATTTGTACTCAGTTTGACTGGAGTACAGAGAGGGTAGAACTCTAAATCTACTAATGGAAATTATGCAAAAACTGCATATTTTTCAAATAATTATTCTCACAATGAAAATATCAGTAATGTGACGAACAGACGAAAAATTTACCGCAATGATAAGTACACTCACTCGAAACATTCTCGTTGAATGATAATAAAAGCCCTGCAAATACAACTGACGTTAACTTTGAATTATCTCGTTTCATAAGCGGAGAATTAAGATGAAAACATGGTCTGTATCCTTTCTTGCAACTGCAGTGGCTGTCGCCTTGAGTGGTAATGCGTTAGCCTGTACTGGACTTATCGTTGGTAAAGGTGCTTCGAGTGACGGCAGCATAATGATTGCGCGTAATGAAGACTTTGGTATCAACAACTGGAACAAGTATTTAGAGTACCGTCCAGCTCAGGATAACGAAGCAGGCGACTGGGAACTCGGTAATGGGTTGGTGGTTCCAATGCCTAAACACTTTTTTGCCTACTCAGCGATTCCTGATTGGGATGCAAAAACGGTAAACAGTGATGGCAAGTTCTATGAAGAGCGTGGCATTAACGAGCATAATGTTGCTATCTCCGCGACCACCAGTGCTGAGGTGAATGACAAAGCGGAAAAAGTAGACCCTCTGGTTGATAATGGCGTGATTGAAGCCGTTATTCCTAGCTTAATTCTTCCGCAAGCTGAGAACGCTAAACAGGCTGTTGAGCTGTTAGGTCACTACATCGAAACCTTTGGCGCAGGAGAGGGCAACAGCCTTTACATTGCTGATGTCAACGAAGCTTGGTTGTTTGAAATTGGCTCGGGCCACCACTGGATCGCGGTAAAAGTGCCTGACGATAGCTACGCGATGATTGCCAATGGTTTACGTGTTCATGGTGTTAATCTCGCGAGTAAAGACGTACTTCACTCTAAAGGCTTGTTTGAGTTTGTAGAGCAGCACAAGCTATTAGATAAAGCGGACAAGAAGTCGTTCAACTTCGCTAAAGCGTTTGGTGTCATCGGTGATGAATACAATATCGACCGAGAATGGCTAGGCCAAAAGATGCTAACTCCATCGAAACATCAGCAGAGTCGCCTAGCGCAATATCCACTGTTCATGAAGCCCGATGAGAAAATTTCGGTAGGGGATGTGGCTGAAGTACTCAGCGCGACTTACGATGGCACGTCACTGGAAGGCAAAGCAAAACGCCCAATTCGCGTTGAGCGTCAATTAGAGTCGCATGTTATCCAGCTTCGTCCAGAGATGCCAAATGAGCTGCAAGGCGTAATTTGGCAAAGTTTTGGTGTGTTGCCAGAATCGGTATTAGTCCCACTCTACTCAACGCTTCACGAATACCCTAAAGCGTTCCAAGTAGGTGATGATACTTACAGCGATGACTCCGCTTACTGGCAGTTCCGCAGTTTAACAGCGCTCGCTTCCGCAAACCCAGATAAGTATTTACCTATCTTGAAAGCCACCTGGGATAAAGAAGAGACTCAACTTTACAAGCAAGTGGCTCATCTAGATAAAACGCTAGCGAGCATGTACAAAGTGGATAAAGAAGCGGCTAAAACTATGGCGGCGGATTATTCTTACGGACAGCTTAAGCGCACGTTAAGCATGGCTACAGAACTAAGATACAAGATGATGACGGACTTAACTAAGAGTACAGAGAAGAAGTATTCTGAAGAAGAGTTCAAGAAGATCATGAGCCTATAAGAAATACTGCTAAGACCGAAAACGGAGCCTAGCGCTCCGTTTCTTATTGGTCGGATTAACTGGCTTTATCAAACTCAGTGATTAAGCCAAAGCTATGCTTTAAATCTTCGAGGAATAGTGGGTCTTCGCACATGGCTTTTTCTGGCTCATCGCTTATTTTAGCCACAGCACCACCATTACATTCCGTCATTTTCACCACCATGGAGAGCGGCTTATATGTCCCTTTGTCGTCGCTCCAGTCGCCCATATCATTGGCTAAGAATGTTCCAATGCCAAAGCTGACCGTTGCTCGGTCGCGGAAATACTCACAGATCTCAATTGCACGTTCGAAGTTCAGTCCATCGGTAAATATCAGCAGTTTAGATTTCGCGTCGATTCCGAGTGATTCATAGTGTGCAATGATTTTATCTCCCCATTCAAATGGGCTTCCCGAGTCGTGACGTACGCCAGCATAGGCAGAAGCACGCTCAAAGGTGAAATCTTTCAAAAACGCGTCAATCCCTATGGTATCGGTCAGAGCAATGCCAAGTTTGCCATTAAACGCTTGATGCCACCTATCTAGTGCGACCTGTTGCGATTTTGCCGGTTCAACAAGTTGTTGGTGAGCCATAAACCACTCATGGGCGACGGTTCCAATCGGTGTTAAATCAAGTTTCTTGGCGAGATGATAGTTACTCGTACCGCTCATTAACTCAGGTGCGTTTTGCTGAATGTAGTCGACCACATCGTGCTGAACTTGGGCGCTAAAACGACGTCGGCTGCCCATCTCTGAAAATACAAAATTGCTGATCTCTCGACGAGCTAACTCAGTTTTTAACTCGTCAATCTTGTTCTTAAGCGTATTGAAAAATGCATGGTACGGAATAGTGCTCCACAAAGTTCGGCTTCGCACCTCTGAGATAATACTCATCACTAGGGTTTCGTAGAGGATGGTTTCATGCCAAATACCACTAATCGATACACGTAATTGGCTGTTAAGTGTGGTTACGTAGACCTGCTCGATTGGTTTGAATCGAAACTCGCTAAGGTAGGTAAGAAAGTCACGGCTAAGGTAGGGCGCTTTCTGCTCAAGATAGGCTATCTCTTGCTGGTTGAACTGGCAGTTTGCGAGTTTACCAATCTCTTGTTCTACAGCACCTTTTAGCTCAGACAAATCTTCGTCGGAGCGAACAATCAACTCGTAACGAACGTGCGTATCGGGGTAGTACGTTCGCGCCGCGTGCATCATATTGATCTTATAGACGTCGAGATCAAGTGCACTTTGGATGATGTCGTGGTTAAAAAGCTTGGCGGTCATTCAGCCATCCTATATTTATTAGGGCTTTATCATTTGAGTGAACTTTAAATAAGCCCCTATAGTTTGTCAAATTATGTTACTAACTATAGTTTAAGCTGACTAATTGTGTAGGGATGTTCACACGCAGGGAATTAGACTTTGGTATATTTCTAGTGCAACTGCAGGTGATTATTCTTAGTTTATAACAAGTTGTTACTTTCATTTGACTTGCTGATGAGCGGTGTTAATCTAACGACTAATTAAGGAGTTAGGGAACGCACAATGATTGTCACTATTGACATGATATGTTTGCGGCTAGGTGAGCAAGGGTTAGAAACCTTACTTATTAAACGCAGCAATAAACAACGCCCCGAGCATGGACTATGGTCTATCCCGGGCGGCTTTGTCTTCGAACACGATTTATCTGCTCAGGGCGGCCAGCCAGCGGATCAAGACTTTGATGCTGCACGCAAGCGTATCTGCCGCCAGAAAATTCACACTTACCCTAACTACATCAGCCAACCTATGGTCGATGGCAATCCTAAGCGCGACCCTGAAGGTTGGAGCGTGACGATTGCGCACTATGCGTTGCTGAATCAGTCCAATGTCGAACAAATTGAAAACTGTGGACTGTGCCAAGAGCAATTACGGTGGTTTCCATTGAGTTCTGTGCTCGACGATCAACTGCAACTCGCGTTTGACCATGCCGATTTGATTAAGCTTGCTTGGAACAAGCTAAGAGCTGCGATTGAGTACACCTCAGTTGCGTTGTTTGCATTGGAAAAAGAGTTTTTAGTCTCTGACATTATTGCCGCTTATGCCAAGTTCGGTGTCGAGGTTAATCGTATGACGGTTAAGCGCCGCTTGATCGATACTGGGGTAATCGTTAGTGCTAATAAGATGGCCTCTACCAACAGAGGGCGCGGTGGAAAACCTGCGCAAGTTTATAGCCTTGGCGAAAAGTGTGTGACCTATTTCCAAACCTGCCTGCGTTGATTGCACAAGGAGTGACTATGCTATTTCAAACCATCAAAATTGATAAACAGACAACCGCTTCAATCGATGTTGATCCACAAAAAGGGTTTAGTGAACTTTGCCCCGATGAGCTACCAGTGCAGGGTGCGCTAGAGATTGTTGAAGAGTTAAAGCGCAATCATGCTAAAGCGTCACTGCGCTTGGTATCGCGTGATATGCATCCACCAGGCGCGGCATGGGAAGCGGAAACCCCACAAAACATGTTAGAGCCAGTGGGTCTTCCTGAAGTGGATATCAAATGGAATCCTCACTGCGTCGTTGGTACATCGGGAGTCGAGCTTCTGCCTGGGTTACCAGCTATTCGCGATTATGACTTTCAAATCAACAAAGGCATAGACCCAGATGCTCACCCATACGGCGCTTTCTATCATGACCAAGCGGATACGCTCTCTACTGGTGGAATAGAGTTTCTTCGTGCCAAACAGATAGAGACTGTTGTTGTTGGCGGTCTAGCGTTGGACTTCTGCGTTAAGAAGTCAGTTGAGCAACTTTTACAAGCAGGGTTTAAGGTGGTGTTGAATCTCGCCTCGACACGAGCGGTATTCCCAGATAATGCCGAGAACGTTGCTCAAGAGCTGGCGGATAAAGGCGTTGTCTTGGTTAAAAGCGCGGACTCGATTCACTAGTCACTTCAAATGCATACCGAAAAAAACGGAGCAGAAATTGCTCCGTTTTGGATCGTGTAATTCGTATCAAAAATAAGCCTCGGTCTAGATAAAACGTATTTTGTGATTTTCATTAGTACCTTAGAGCAAACAGTGAGTTAATCTAGTGACTAGGGTCACAGCCCCTTAAGCTTGCTCATAACTCGGTTGAAGGTTGAAAGAACACAATGATTAAGAATGTTGTTTTTGATGTAGGTAATGTGATTGTTCGTTGGGCGCCACTAGAGATTATTCGTCTTACTTTTGGTGATGTAGAGCAGCCAGAAGCAATGGCTAAAAATGTCTTTATGAGTGATATATGGCTCGATCTCAATCGCGGTCTTTTAACCGAACAAGAAGCGAAACTTCGATACCAACAAGAGCTAGATTTTACGGCTGATGATAGTTATCGTCTGTTTTACTACGTTAAGCGCTCTTTAATTGAGCTCTATGGCTCTGTCGCTCTAATAAATAAATTAAAATCCGCCGGTTATGGTGTTTACGCGCTTACAGACAATGTAACGGAGCTTGTCGACTACTTGAAACAGGAGTATGACTTTTGGCCACTGTTTGATGGTGCGACAGTTTCGGCGGATCTGGGTTTGTTGAAACCTCAACCCGAAATCTATCAATCTCTGTTAACCTCAAACAACCTTGTAGCAGAAGAGTGTGTTTTCCTTGATGACATGCCACACAATGTGGAAGGTGCCAAGAATGTTGGCATTCATGCCATTCAGTTTTTCTCTGCAGCGCAAGCAGAGCAAGAGCTGAAAACCCTAGGTTTAAAATTTTAATAGCCTTTAGTACTAGGGGAATCGATGGAAAAATTAGCGCAAGATATATGGATATTTAATGGCAATTCGGTGCCATTCTTTGGCCTACCATACTCAACAAGAATGACCGTTGTGCGGCTGAGTAGTGGTGAGCTATGGGTTCACAGCCCAATTAAACTAACGCCTGACATTCAAAATCAAATAGACGAACTCGGCGCAGTTAAATATCTGATCGCACCCAACCACTTACATCATCTGTTCCTGTCAGATTGGATTAGTATGTATCCCAATAGTGAAGTTTTTGGTACTGATGAAGTAATCAAAAAACGCCAAGATATTAGCTTTAACGCCTCTTTAAACAGTGGTTCAGACTGGCCTTGGAGTGATGACATAGAGCAAGTACTGTTCTCTGGCTCACCCTTGATGCAAGAGTGCGTTTTCTTTCACAAACCCTCGAATGTTCTAATTGTGACTGACTTGGTGGAGAACTTCTCAGGGCAAGAGTTTAACTATTGGCAACACTTGGTAGCGAAAGGCGTAGGCATACTCGCTCCCAATGGAAAAATGCCGATTGATTGGCGATTAAGCTTTATGTTTGGCAAAGCGGATGCACGCAAACACCTTGACCGTTTATTACAGTGGAATCCTCAAGTGTTGGTGATGTCGCATGGTGAAATCGTGAGGCAAAACGCTAAAGAGTTCTTAACTAAATCATTTAAATGGTTAATATAAAAACTCATCTATCTTGTGAAACTTAGTTGGTTGTAAATGAAGCAGAGCATTGTCCATATCGCTTTAGTCGTTGAAGATTACGATGATGCGATTGATTTCTATGTCAATAAATTGAAGTTCGAGCTAATAGAAGACACTTACCAACCCGAACAAGATAAACGTTGGGTGGTCGTCGCTCCGCCAAACTCCAATGGTGTTACTTTACTGCTTGCTAAAGCATCTAAACCTGAGCAGCACAGCTTTGTTGGTAATCAAACGGGTGGTCGAGTATTCCTATTTTTAAATACCGACGACTTTTGGCGCGATTATAAGCGAATGAAATCTATCGGGATCAACTTCGTCCGTGAGCCTAAAGAGCAAGACTATGGCACAGTGGCAGTGTTTGAAGACCTGTATGGCAATCTGTGGGATTTGCTGCAGTTAAACCCAGACCATCCAATGGCAAGTCGATAGTTAACCTCAGTTATGAATACTAGTAGCGATATTTGGCGTGAGTACTACCAGAAAGCTCTGACTCGACCTCACGCTAAGCGTACTGAGTTTGCTCTGAGTTTAAATGAGTCTTCATCTAAGGTGGCGGTTGATTGTGGTTGTGGGGTAGGCAGTGATATTGAATACATGTTGCAACAAGGCTATCAAGTAAATGGCTTTGATATCAATTCAGATTCCATAGCCATTTGCCGAGACCGATTTGGCGGTAATCCTTTGGCCGATGTTTCTCAGTACTCGTTTGAAAACTATGACTTCCCGGAGTGTGGCGTGGTTATTGCCAACTCAAGTCTGTTTTTCGCTGAACCGAAAGAGTTCGACACAACTTGGCAGAAAATAGAGTCTTGTCTTGTTAAAGGCGGCGTTTTTGCGGGTGACTTTATGGGGACAAAAGACAGTTGGGCGAACAACTATCGTAGCCCGACTGCGCCACTTTCTGAATCGCACGTACGCTCACTCTTCGCCAACTTCGAAATCATCCGATTTTTCGAGCGAGACGAGCAAGCCAAAACCTCATTAGGTAGATTGAAGCACTGGCATACTTACTCAGTGATTGCGGTGAAACGGCGTTAATCGATCCGATTAAAGTAATACTACTCGAAACCAACTAGGAGAGGGTTTATCATAGGTTTTACGTTCTACCAATTAAATATCTGATATGTCATTTCCACCTTGCCCTAACTGCCAATCCGAGTACGTTTATCAAGATCAAGTCAATCTTGTTTGTCCCGAGTGCGCCTTTGAATGGAACCCAAATGAAGTAGACGAGAATGTCTTCATCGCTAGAGATGCCAATGGAACTGAGCTCGTTGAAGGCGACAAAGTCACCCTAGCTAAAGACCTTAAAGTAAAAGGCAGCTCGCTGGTACTAAAAATAGGCACTAAAGCAGTCGTGAGGCGTATTGTTGAAGGAAAAGATCACGAACTTGACTGTAAAGTTGATGGAGCGGGCGAGATGATGGTCACTGCCAAGTTTGTTAAGAAAGCCTAGCGACGAAAAACTTCGAGATACTTGAAACGCAAGAACTCTTATAAAACCCCTACTGACAACAGTTGTCAGTAGGGGTTTATTACTATGTAGGGCATAGCAAAGAAAGAGGATCAAACGTTATGCCTACGAAGAGTTCGACAGCCTGTTTATGCGGAAAAGTCACCATTCGCACTAACATAAAAGATAGAAAATACTCGGTGTGTCACTGTACCTCTTGTCAAACGTGGAGTGGTGGGCCTTTGTTTATGCTTCATTGCGGTTGTAATGTGGAATTTACAGGAGCTACGTTTATTAGAGAATATGCTTCATCGGATTGGGCAACTCGAGCATTTTGCACAGAATGTGGCACACACTTGTTTAGTCGATTTATCGCTGACGATAGTTACAACATTCCCGTCGGCCTCTTATCCGGTGAGGCACAGCTCGAAATGGGCATTCAATATTTCATCGATCAGAAACCTAGCCACTACTGTTTTTCAAATCAAACTAAGACGATGACAAAAGAGCAACTGCTGGCACACTTTCAACCTCAATAGCCAAGTAAACCTACTATCTCAAAAAGCTAGACCTGACCCAGATTTATGTAACGAAAGATGGCTCAATTGTATCTATTCCCAACATCCAACCAATCTCTTTCTCATTTTTGAAACTCTAGTTAGAATTAATGAGCAACTTGTAGCATCCTGTTGTTGACGCAAGTTCAACGTCACTAGGCTCAAAAATATTAATAACGATAAGGAAATCGTATGCAATCATCTTCCACACTACGGTGGGTGGATTTCTCTGCTCTTTTGTTTATAGGTATCTACAGTTCAATAAATCTTGGTTTGATGTCAAGTGCTCCGGTGCTCGCTGTTGTACTGGTAATGTTGGCTTTAAGGCTTCTTTCGAAAAACAACAGTGCCACCGTAGAGACTGGTTCGAACAAGGTGCAATCATTCGCTCAAATAGCAAAAGAGGTGAATCAAGAGGCCATCATTACGGCAGGGGTATCGGCATCGATAGATAGTGTTTCTCAAAGTGTCGACAACCAAGCTAAGCAGTCTGAATTGGTTGGTGTTCATGCTGACACTATTGCGGCGACATTAAAGCAAACTGCTATTGCTGCTAGCCATACCTACAATGAAGCGGTGGAGATGCATCAGGCGGCTATGCACAGTCAAGATGAACTGCACGCGGCTACATCAAATTTAAACTCCATGGTTACTCAGGCTGAGAAATCTCTACATAAAGTCGAACAACTTGGGTCGAAAATTGAGCAGATTCGGCAAGTTGCAGAAGATATTGACGCGATTGCTGCGCAAACTAATTTACTCGCTCTCAATGCTGCCATTGAAGCGGCACGCGCTGGTGAGTTTGGTCGAGGCTTTGCGGTCGTCGCTGATGAAGTTAGAAGCCTTGCTGAGAGAACAACACATAGTACAGAAATTGCGTCTAAGATGGTGGATTCAATTATTTTAGAGGCACGGAGTGTAAGTCAGGATATTGGTAGTTTATCGAACAAGGTTGAACACAGTACCAGCAGCGTAAAAGTGGCCGAACAGCAGCTCGCAACCATTGCTGATAAAGCGCAGCGTGTCGAAAGTCAGGTCGAAGAGATCTCGTCCGGGGTCGCTTTTAACGAAAGGAAACTTCAAGGGATTGTTGCTTCCGTTCATGAAGTCAGTGGAGAGATCGTTAATACCAACAAGCAACTTCATTTGTTAAGAGAGGATGCCTTCCAATTGATGGAACTTGCCGAGAAATGTAACGCCGTGGTTGTAGCGAGTGATGAGCAGAGTGATCACTGGCCGATCTACAAATTAGCGAGCAGAGCCGCGTTGTCGATTTCTGAACAGTTTGAGAAAGCCATAGTGAACAACAGCATAAGTGAACAAGCGCTGTTTGATCAGAACCATCAGCCTATAGAACGTACCACCCCACAGAAATACACCACCATGTTTGACGGCTTTTGTGATCGCGTTTTGCCTGAGATACAAGAGCAAGTATTACGAGATGATGAACGATTAACTTATGTTATTGCAACCGACACCAAAGGCTACGTGCCGACGCACAATAACCAGTTCTGTAAGCCATTAACTGGCGATCACGACGTTGATATTTTTCATAACCGAACCAAGCGAATATTCTCGGATAGAGTTGGTCAAAAATGTGGTTCGCATACGCAAGAAATGCTTTTGCAAACCTATAAGCGGGACACTGGTGAAATTATGCATGATCTCTCTGTGCCAATCTATGTCAACTCCCGACATTGGGGTGCTGTGCGAGTTGGATACCTACCTTTGTAGTAGCTAGTCACATCAAGAAACATAAAGAGAACTTCTTGGTAATGGGAGGTAGAGATCAGTTAAAACAAAAATGTGAGCTCACTAGATAATGCTATTTGTTGCACTTGTGACAGCCTTCCAACCTCCTTATGATGATTCTTCGTACTAGTTTGATAGGACAAGGATGGTTATGAAGAATACGTTTGAACACGCACTGCCTGATGCTCAAGGCTACTTTGGTGAATATGGTGGCAGCTTTATCCCCGAGGAGCTGCAAAAGGTGATTGACGAGATCACCGCTGAATATGATAAATGCCGCCAAGATCCTGCATTTCAAGCGGAACTGGCGCGTTTATACAAGCACTTTGTTGGTCGTCCAAGTCCTATCTTTCATGCGGAAAATCTATCGAAAAAGTATGGTGCAGATATCTACCTAAAGCGTGAAGACCTAAACCATACTGGAGCACACAAGATTAACCACTGCTTGGGGGAAGCGTTGCTCGCCAAGAAGATGGGTAAGAAGAAGCTTATTGCTGAAACAGGCGCAGGGCAGCATGGTGTCGCACTGGCGACGGCCGCAGCGCTCGTCGGCCTAGAGTGTGATATCTATATGGGTGAGGTTGATATTGCAAAAGAGCATCCAAATGTGGTTCGCATGCGTATTTTAGGTGCCACAGTTATCCCTGCCACTCACGGTCGTAAAACCCTTAAAGAAGCCGTCGATGCCGCTTTCGAAGCTTATCTAAAAGACCCTATTACTCAACTCTATGCGATTGGTTCAGTAGTTGGCCCCCACCCATTCCCAATGATGGTACGTGACTTCCAATCTATCATTGGTAACGAAGCTCGAGAGCAGTTTCAAGAGATGACGGGTGAGCTACCTAACAACCTGGTTGCTTGTGTCGGTGGTGGTTCAAATGCTATGGGACTGTTTACTGCGTTTTTAGAAGATGAAGCGGTGGCTATCCATGGTGTAGAGCCAGCAGGCCGTTCGTTGGTAGAAGAAGGTGAGCATGCTGCAACATTAACCCTAGGTGAGCCGGGGATGATGCATGGTTTTAAGTCTTATATGCTGAAAGATGACAACGGTGAGCCACAAAAGGTCTATTCGGTAGCCAGTGGTCTAGATTACCCATCAGTTGGGCCTCAGCACAGTTACTTAAAAGATCTTGGTCGCGTTCAGTATGGCACGGCGGATGATAAAGAGTCGATCGATGCGTTCTTTGAATTGTCACGTTTGGAGGGGATCATTCCTGCAATTGAATCTGCTCATGCGGTGGCGTATGCACTGAAATTGGCTAAACAGGGCGAGAAGGGCTCAATCCTGCTCAATCTGTCTGGGCGTGGAGACAAAGATATCGACTTTGTGGTCGAAAATTACGGTAAGCAATATGGTATCGAGTCTCTGATTTAGGCGGTGATGGCCAAGAGTGATGAAAAAGCCAAGGGGTGGTAGCCCCCCTAGTCAAGGCCTGCTTGATCATATTGAATTGATAGAGCTTTTATAGAACCCCTCCTGACAATTGCTGTCAGGAGGGGTTGTTTATTATATGAGGCATAGGAATCAAGGAGTCAAAGATGAAATTACAAAAGGTACAAGGGTTTGATGTAACAGGTTTTCCAGTGCGTACGACCAACCAAGCAGAGCGAGAGGAAGAGACAGCTAAGATAGGGCATTTATGGCAGCGTTTCTATAGCGAAGCAGCCCCTACGCTAAATCCTGAGGCGAAGGTTTATGGTGTATACACCAACTACCAGTCAGACTTTAGCGGTGAGTTCGATGTCATAGCCTGTTGTGATACTTTGAATAGCACGGATAAAGATCAAGTTTCGGCTCATATTGCTACAGGGAATTATTTAGTATTTTCCGCTAAAGGCGAATTTCCAAACGTTGTTATCGAGCTTTGGACTAACGTTTGGGCGTATTTTTCGGGTCCCAAGTGCATCCATAAACGTGTATATAACACTGACTTTGAATTCTACAAAAATGCTGATGAGGTGGAGATATATATTGGAGTGACGCCATCGCTGGATTGAAACTGGTCTAGAGTTTAAAAGTGTATGAAGAGAGCAAAAAACCGCTTAACGCAAAAATTGTTGAATCTATACTGAGCCGTGCTTCTATTACGCACGACTCATAGTGGAAACTAAGTTTCCCTTTTATTTCCTCGTCTATGTGATCAAAGGTAAAGGCAGTTACATAGACGAACATGGGAACTGTCATCGGCAAAACGTGACAGCATAGTCTCTGCACGCGCGACTATGCCTGCTCCTTTGGCCTAAATAGGTTTAAAACCAACACGGCAATGGCTATCGCGATTGAAATAGAGACCAAGCGTGTGATTTGAGCTGAAAATGACTCGATACCAGGATTACTAATGATCTGATAAGTCAGCACTGTGAAGTTAGTAAAGAGTAATTGGTATATGGTTAAGTTTGTTTGACGATTTATTGCAAAACACGCAAGCTGCAAGCCACAGAAGATGGTTATGCCGAGTAAGACATAAGTAGGCGCACCGATCGTCATGGCTAGCATACATGGTACCGTGAATAGTATACCTAAAGTTGTTGTGATAAATCGGTCTCGACCGAACGAATGACTATCTTTACTGGTTGGCGGTCTAATCATGCAGCCAAAGGTTATGGCGATGAGTAGTGTTTGTGGGCTTTCTAATGCGATAAGCGCATACAAAACAGCGCAGAGTGCGGTTGCTTTGAAAAGGATAGTTCCGATGCATTTGTTTGCACCATTAAGATTTGTTTCGTCGGGTTGTATGTCCTGTTCATCTCCGGGAAATAGCCAGAAACTCGCGTAAGTGGCAATTAATGCAACAATGAAACTCGTAAATAGAACCCAAGGTACGCCTGCTAAAGACGAGCCAGTTTGCTGACTGATTACCATTATTATCAATACTACTATTAACGTAAGTGTTGAAACGATGTCTTTTGGGTCACGATGGCTGCGGTAGTAACTCCAACACAGAAGTGACCACGTAAACAATAAAAAGCCAGTAGAAGAGCTTAAAAGCGCTTCGGATAGTACTGCGATACCAAAGCTTAGAATTGATAGTAAAGCCAACAGCTTCAACATCATGTTGAGTGGTGGCCTTGATGGCATCAATGTCAAAAATATTGCTACAAATACTGGAGCGATAAATGGAATAGGTGCCCCTGAATACTGTAAGTAGAACAGCAGTAGTATTGGAGTAAAAACCAATCTAATGATTGGGTTCGCTGGGCTATGAAACATAAGTCCAAATGCTCAGCAGTCTCATCCAGATAGAAGCAAGCCATTCTCCAAACGCGCTCTGTTCAGTATAAAAGGCAACCGTTGCTTTAGAACCATAGCGAATATTCTCAGGAATATCGTCGCCTTCAAAAACAATATTGACAGGGTAGCGCTGTGCATTTAGAGAGCTATTGTCTGCAACTAAAAAGCCAGTTGTTGAATCTACTTGGTTACTTCCACCCGTTCCCCAACCAATACTTTCTACTCGTCCTTCAAACACTCTCCCAGGTAACGCGTCCAACACGATTTTTGCTTTCTGATCTGCGCGAACATGCTCGAGAGAATTTTCACGAACCAGTGCAGACACCCAAACCTCTCTAGGATCGATAAAAGTTAACAGGGGAGAACCTGTGGTAGCTTTTTGCCCGATCGTAAGTTGTAAGTTTGAAACAATACCATTGGATGGAGCGACAACTTTTGTTCGTTGTAGATCGAGCTGTGCTTTCTCTAAATTTGCGATTGCGGCGAGAATTTGCGGGTTGTCTTGCCCTTTAGGACCCAGGTTGTATTTAGCTTGAGCCAATGATGCTTCCGCAGCTTCAAAGGCGGCTTGAGCACGTGCTTTAGATTCATTGGCGTTGTCGAGCTCTGCCTTACTCAATACGCCCTTAGCGGCTAAGACTGAAATACGAGCGGCTTGTTCTCTAGCGTTATTTCTTGCGGCTAAGGACTCTATTACCTTAGCTTGTGCCACTTCCACGGCTGCGGTATTTGCCCCAATATTCTGCCCTGCGATCGCCAAGTTTGCTTCCGCTGCACGAAGATTGATTTGATAATCTCTTGGGTCAATTTCAAAAAGTACGTCACCAGCATAAACGATTTGGTTATTGCGTACATGAATTTGAGTCAAGTTGCCTGAAACCTCAGGCGTAATAAGCACGAGATAAGAGTGGATCCTAGCATTACCTGTAATAGGCGTCACTCTATCTGCCCACAAACTGTAAAACCAAACAAAGAGGACAATGCCTATGACAATAAAACTCAATTTTCTGGAAGATGACTCCGCTTTAGACATTTTTCTTGCTCTTTTCACAATGAGTTAGGAGATTTAATAGTACTATTGTAAAAACGAATGGCGCAATAAAAACATATTTTTCCGTTATATTAGTCGCTATGTATTCTTAAATAATAAAATGACGTCCACATAACTAAATTTACATTCGTCGTAAGGGAAGATCTGCTCACCTTTATCCAGCTTCATTGCGATATTCGATACCAAGAAACAGTCACTAAGACCCGATCTACCGCTTATTTGCTACTCTAACTATGCCCGCCATACAAACATGGAGCTCTGTTTGCCCAATATATTGATGGAGTAGTGCTCTTGACTGTGACTTTGTGCCACTCCGTAGCAGACATGCAAGGGTAATAAATGTTCCTCTCTTGGGTGACAAAAGCGTGCAAACGGCGCTTGGTCCCAATTGATTAAGCCTTGTTCTCTATCTGTTTCCGAAATTGACGGTTGGCTCACAATCGAGGTAATCCAACGCTCAAATGCTAAGTTCTTGGCATCGGCTTCAGGCCATTGAGATTGAAAGAATGCCTGCATGTTATGGAAAGACATTCCAGAGCCAATGATCAACAAGTTATCGTAGTTTAAATCGCGCAGAGCTTTGCCCACTTGGATATGTGTTTTAGCGTCAAGGTCGTAGGTCAATGACAACTGAATACAAGGAATATCCGCGCTTGGATACATCAGTCTAAGCGGTACATATGCCCCATGGTCTAGGCCTCGAGAAGGGTCGAGCCGAGCTTCTATGCCCGAAGATGATAGGGCTTGAAAAACTTGTTTAGCCAGATTGGGCTCTCCTGGACATGGGTACTGAATTTCATACGCCTGTGTGGGAAACCCGCTATAGTCATAGATCAACTGAGGTGCTTTTGTCGATGTAATGGTAGGGCTACTCTCCTCCCAGTGCGCGCTAACGACCAAAATCGCATCCGGCTTATCCAGTTGGTTCGCCACCGTTTGCAACATATCGATCATTTCGGCGTGATTAGGGTCTCCCAACAGTGGCAATGGCCCACCACCGTGAGGAAGATAAATAATGTTGTGTTTATTGCTCATAACGGAACCTTTATTGATTTATATGCCTAAGCTTTTTAAAGGGATCTAGCAAGTGCGTTGTCTGCCGAAAAGCGACCGCCACCCTGAAAAACAAGCGCTGTGGTTGCAGCTAATAGTATTAGTGCATATTCGTAACCGTTGTTGGATAAGAACAATCCGTTTTGGGCGTGAACGCTAAACAAGGCAATCAACATGGTGAAAGCGCTTACCGCAGCTGCAGGTCGCGTTAGTAATCCAATTGCTAATGCGATACCACCAAAGAACTCTGCGCTACCTGCGAGAAGCGCCATCAAATACCCAGGACCTAGACCGATACTTGCCATCCATTGCCCAGTGGCTTCAAGGCCGTACCCGCCAAACCAACCAAACAGTTTTTGTGCTCCATGCGCGGCGAGTACGATGCCAACTGGCACGCGAAGTAGCAGGGGTGAAATTTTAGCTTCAGAAAGTAGTAGCTGGTTAAATCGTTGCTTGCTCATGGGAGTGTCCTCAAATCTGTCTAATTAAATTGGTATCAGGTCAAAGCGACCTTGTAGAAGTTGTAAAAAGAATAAGCTCCTTGATTACATTGATAAATGGTCTTATCGTTGTTTAATTAACAATGATATGTTGGTAATGGGGTGGTTATGGATCGGATTGACATGATGACGGCATTTGTCACGGTCGCTGAAGAGGGCAGTTTTACCAAGGCCAGTGACAAGTTGCAGATATCCAGTCAACTTGTCAGCAAGTATGTTTCTCAGTTGGAGCAGCACTTGAGCATTAGATTGTTCAACCGAACGACTCGGCGAGTACGCTTGACTGAAGCGGGTGAGCAGTGTTACCAGCAAGCCAAATCAATTATCGAAAGTGTAGGGGATTTAGAGGGTTACTTTGGGGAAATGCAGGAATCTGTAAAGGGCGTCTTACACGTGAGCTCTCCAGTTTCCTTCTCAACGTTACACCTCTCTCCAATCATTCGCGGCTTTAAGCAGCAGTACCCAGAGGTATCGATCACTCTTGAACTCAGTGACCGGAAAACAGATGTCATCGAGGAGGGGTTTGATGTTGCGTTGAGAATTGGCCAATTAAAAGATTCGTCATTAATTGCAAAAAAAATTGCACCAGTGAGGTTGGTACTGTGTGCTTCTCCAGAATACATAGAGAGAGTGGGAAAACCAACGCAACCATCCGAACTTAGGGCGCAAGACTTTTTACGTTATACCTATATGGATTACGCTCAGTCAGATGAACCGTTATTGCAGGCTCTTCATGCGATTCAACAACAGAAAAAATCTCGATTTGTGGTTAATAACGGTGAAATGCTAACGGAGGCTGCCATTTCCGGTGAGGGTTATGTATTGCAGCCGACCTTTATTGTGGGTGAGGCTTTAAAACAGGGCAAATTAGTTGAGCTGCTGAGTGATTATGAACCAAATCCAATCGGTTTATACGTGGTCTACCCCCACAGAAAATGGCTGGCACCAAAACTACGTGCATTTATTGATTTTCTATCTAGCTACTTTGGACAACGTCCGTACTGGGATGAGTTTTAGGCTACGGTTTAAGCCGGAATAAAGGCTAGTTAATAAACGCTTTATAGCGTTAAATGGATGCTATCGCACGTGACATATGGCGGATATCTATAGCGAATATTGTCGCCATACAAGCAAGATTTAATTAGCGCTTTGTATCGGCATCAGATAATCAAAAACCTCAATTAAATAAAGAAGTAATGCGAGAACAGCCCAACTAACTGTTCTCGCAGCCGATTATAGATAGCGACTTCTCAAATGCTCTTGGAAGTACTTCGCGTTAAGCGTCTCGCCTGTTGCCTGACTAACGAGTTCACCGGTGGTCAACAAACTACCTTTACTCCAGATGTTTTCTGATAACCAGTTAAAGATCGGCGAAAGATCACCACTAGCAATCGCACCCTCCACATCGACTGTCTGCTTCATTGCCGCCATAAATTGCGCAGCATACATAGCGCCCAACGTGTATGAAGGGAAGTAACCGAACGCGCCGTCTGTCCAGTGAATGTCTTGCATACAGCCATTTTTGAAGTTGCCTTCCGTTGACAGCCCCAAGTACTGCTGCATTTTTTGGTTCCAAAGCTCTGGTACGTCGGTGTGTTTGATTTTTCCATTGATCAAATCGCGTTCGATCTCATAACGTAAAATAACGTGAGCAGGGTAGGTGAGCTCATCTGCATCAACTCGGATAAAATCTTTTTTCACTCGGGTGTAGAGTTTTTGAAAGTTCTCTTGTGAGAAAAGTTGTGGGTTGTGGCTGCCAAAGTGCTGACCAGCAAGGCGTGCTAAATGTTCGATAAATGCATCGCTTCGACCAACCTGCATCTCAAAGAACAACGATTGAGACTCGTGAATCCCCATTGAACGCGCCTCACCAGATGGTAAGCCCGCTAGAGCCTTTGGCAGCCCTTGCTCGTATCGAGCGTGCCCGGTTTCGTGGACGATACCCATTAGCGACTGAACGAACTCACTTTCATCATAGCGAGTAGTGATACGCACATCAGTCGGTACACCGCCACAGAAGGGGTGAACACTTTCGTCTAAGCGTCCGTGGTTGAAATCAAACTGAAGCAGCTTCATGACCTCAAGGCCGAGTGCTTTTTGCTCGTTAGTATCGAACGTGCCTTGTGGTTGAATAAATTGCTCTGACGCTTGCTTATCAATCACTTGGTCGATGAGGTCAGGCAGCCAAGTTTTTACATCACTGAACAAGCTATCAAGGGATTCAGAGCTCGTTCCCGGTTCATAAATATCGAGCATGGCATCGTAAGGGGAAAGACCATTTACCTCAGCGCGAATTTGCGCCTCTTCTTGAGATAGCTTAACCACTTCGGCCCAGTTCTTTTCGAAACCTTGCCAATCATTGTCTCCGCGCTGAGTACGCCAAGCGTGTTCACATTTCGAACCTGCTAATGATTTGGCTTGTACTAGCGACTCTGGTAGCACGTTCGCTTGTTGCCATTGACGCTTTAGCTCCCGCAGTGTGGCTTTATCTTCGCTGTTTAGCTGCTCAGTTTCTGCTTCAGCAAACCAATCTTCTAACTGAGGTTGAGTGTTTAGCCCGTGAATATGAACCGAGAGTTCCGCCATGGCTTCTGAGCGAGCTTGGTTGCCGCCCGCAGGCATAGCCGCAGCTTGATCCCAACCGCAAATGGCTGCAAGGTGATTGAAGTGAGAAATTTTTTGAGAATGTTGTTTGAGTTTATTGAATGCGCTCATCGTTCGCCTTCCGTGACTACTGTTTCATAGAAGAGAAAGCTTATCAATCAATGTTCATCAGACCAAGTGAATTTAATTTAAGAGTTGAACCTAATCGGAGCCTTCTTATAACATGGAGTAAAATATAAGCAATTTCAGTAGTTAGGAATACCCATGATAATCAATATTGAAGCGTTTTTAATCGCTATTACCATTCTTACTTTGACTCCGGGGGTAGACACTGCATTGGTGATTCGAAATTCGTCACGCGGAGGATTTAGTGATGGTTTTATAACCAGTGTGGGTATATGCCTTGGCCTGTTCGTGCATGCGTCTTTTTCAGCAGTCGGAATTTCAGCCATCTTAGCGAAATCGGCAGAACTGTTTTATGCGGTCAAGATGGTCGGTGCGATTTACTTAATTTGGCTTGGCATCGTGACATTGAAAGCGCTCATTGCTGGCAACATATCAGGTCTAGATACCGGGTCTGAGGTGGGAGCTGTTCCGCTAAATGTGAAACGCTCGCTACGTGAGGGCTTTCTGTCTAACGTACTGAACCCTAAAACAGCGGTTTTCTACCTAGCGTTCTTGCCACAGTTTATCAATCCTGAAGGTTCCGCGTTCCTGCAATCACTATTGATGGCGGCGATCCACTTTGTTATTGCTATGGTATGGTTATGTGGCTTGGCAGGCGTGCTTACCAAGGCGAAAAGCTTGCTAAAGAGCCCGAGATTTACGCGCTGGATGGAAGGCTCAACTGGTACTGTTATGGTCGCGCTAGGGATTAAACTCCTGGTTGAGAAGCCGCAGGGTTAGTCTACCGACAATTCGACGTTTGCTAACCAGTGCAGTAGGTGGTCAGTAAGGGCGTACGGCATAGCTAAGGGTAAGTCGTGCGCATCACAATCAAAGCGTTTTATCTCTACCTTCCAAGCCTTTGCAATTGCCTCACCACATCGACTATCGACGAGTTTATCGCCACGACTCACTATTATCTGGGTAGGGCACGCTGGTGGAAAGGGGCGTCCCTTGTATTTCGAAGCGGCATATAGCTGACGACGCGCATTTTGGCCGCTAACTGGATGTTTTTTCGTTAGATTAAGGTGATGCTCAAGGACTTGCAGTTGCTTAGCGTTTGTAGGGCTAGTCCAGTCTAAAATCGACTGCTGAAAAGCTATACTTCCCTTTAAGCTAGACGCTCCTATGTGTATTAGCGCGTTAAGGTTTATTCGTTGCCAAAACGGACTGTAGCGAGCGAAGCTTGGGTTGATCAAGGTTAAACTCGCCACTTGGCCGGGTAGGGTATGCGCCCATTCACTCGCGAGCATGGAACCCATGGAAATGGTGACCAGATGATAGCGCTCGCAATCACTGGGTAATTGCTTGAGCACTTCGGGCAGCATCTTCTCAATACTCAGTGGGCTTTGTTGGTGATAGAGTGCACCGTTGCCAGGTACGTTCGGCGTAATAATCGTTAACTCGGGAGACGCTTCAGTGAGGGCTTCGATCATATACTTCCAATGACCGCTCTCTCTTAATAACCCACGTACTAAGACTATTGGAACCATAATTTCTTGGCCTTTTGTGTGTACTTTTGTTGCTCTTCTGCTGTCATTTTGTCGATTAAATCGCTATCGAGTACTTGAATTAAATAGCTTAGCAGAGTGCTGTGGCGACGTTGTACTCGTTTTATTCGATGGGGCTTAGTTGGATGAAAAAGTTGGCTAAATTTTAAAAGCTGGATTGGATTCTTTTTCACCCAAAGCCATGAGCCAAGTTCTAGCGTTAAGGGCAAGAAGTGATTGGTTGATTTAGCTTGATGCTCGATTAACATCCAATCCCAAAAATCACCGTGTGTAGTATATTGATGCCATTGTGGCTCGAACTGGTATAGCTCGTAGTGCGGGTAACTTTTGCGAAATCGCCGATACAGTAAATAGTATTGGTGCAAGTTGCTTGGAGCTAGTTGGCTATGGGCATAGGGGAACCAGAGTCGGTCACGAGTACCAAACCCGCTGTGAAGGTCTAACAAGATGGTAGAACGAGTTTGCATAGTGATATCTAGGATGCAGCGTGACAACGCCTGAAGCTCTTGTTCCATCTGAGTTGGGTTGCCTCGAAACCAAGGAAGTGAAGCGCTGACAGTTTGCCCTGCGTAAAGTTGATAGCTAGGATTTAAGGCTTCTACAGGCGCGTTTCTCATTAGATCTACGCCGTTGTGATTGGCGCGTTTTTTGAGCGTTACCCCCCACGGATTAACGACAGGGACCGCAATGATCCGAACGCGCTCCAGTTGCTCTTTTAACTGCCGATCCCAATCCAGCCTGCGAAGTAAGCTTTTAATGAAGGCAAGAATGATCTGACTGCCAATTCTTTCTACGCCGTGAATGGCGCCAGTTAAAAATAGACATGGTGCATCGCAGCGGCGAGAGCCCATTTCGAGTGCGTATATTGGTAAAGTGGTGCCATTGTAATGAATTTCTTCGAGTAGGTTGAGACGTACATATTGAGGGAACTGCTGCGCTAATTGCTCAATATGCTCAATTTCACGTGGGATATGGCCGTTCATCTAGACGCTCTAATAGGGTTTGCCACCAGTTTAGAACGTAAACAACCGTAGAAGGATGAAGTATTTGTGTCAGTTGGGAAAGGGTAAAACAACAATGCGAAGCTCGTGGGCTTCGCATTGTTTTATAGACGTATAGGTCCAGTGCTAGGCTGTGACTCTGTCGCTACGAGTATTAGAGATTTGCGCGAAATAGAGCTTGGTCTCTTCTACTACCACATGACGTAGAGCTATTAGGCCAATTAGGTTTGGCACTGCCATTAGACCATTCACAATATCGGCAATAATCCAGATCATATCCAACTGAAGGAATGCGCCTGACGCGACCAAACCAACGAAGATGATTTTGTAAGGCAGTACGGCTTTGGTACCGAGTAGAAATACTACGCAGCGTTCACCGTAGTAGTTCCAACCCAAAATGGTGGTGAAGGCGAAGAAGATCAAACCAATAGACACTAACATTGGACCGAACGTGTCGGCGTTTAGACCAACGGCAAATGCGTGAGTCGTCATTGCTGCGCCAGCAAAGTCACTCTGCCATGCACCTGTTAGGATCAGAGCAAGACCTGTCATGGTACAGATGATGATGGTGTCAAAGAAGGTACCCGTCATCGAGATCAGACCTTGTCTAACGCAAGAGTCAGTCTTGGCTGCGGCCGCTGCCATTGGTGCGCTACCTAAGCCTGATTCGTTAGAGAATACACCACGAGCGATACCCGATTGAATGGCTAGCATAATGCTTGCGCCCAAGAAACCACCTGTTGCTGCGGTTGGTGTAAAGGCAGAGACTAGAACCAGTTCAACCGCATCGTACAGTTTGTCTGCGTTCATAATAATCACGCTCAAACATGCTAATACGTAGAACAGCGCCATAGTTGGCACCACTTTACCTGCCACTTTTGCGATGGATTGAATACCGCCAAGTGTTACGAAAGCCACAAGCAGGGTAAGAACGCTCGCTGAGATTTCGCGCGATACGCCAAACGAGATTTCGCTTGCGTCTAAAATCGCGTTGACCTGTGGGAAGGTACCAATACCAAAACAAGCTACGCCGAGAGCAAAAATCGCAAACATAACGGCTAGCGCTTTTGAACCCACACCGTATTGTAGGTAGTACATTGGGCCGCCGATCATTTGGCCTTTGCTGTCGACCTTACGGTATTTTACCGCTAGCAGACATTCAGCATACTTGGTTGCCATGCCGAATAGAGCCGCGAGCCACATCCAGAATAGAGCGCCAGGCCCACCGAGTTTAATGGCGGTCGCGACACCAACAATGTTACCGGTACCGATTGTTGCTGATAGGGCAGTACACAGCGCAGCAAAGCTGGACACGTCGCCCTGTTTTTTTGAATCATCTTTACTAAAGACCATCTTCAAAGCGGTTGGTAAGTGTCTAAACTGGAGTAATCCCAAACGAAAAGTGAAGTAGACACCGGTACCCACAAGTAGAATTAATAGTGGTGGACCCCAGACAAAGCTGTCGATAGTTTTTAGAAAAGATTGAAGGTTATCCATGATTTCCCCTTAAGTGATAATGCTTATTTAAGGAGAAGAGTGAAAGTGCAGAGATCAATGGATTGATCTCGATTAGCTACAGGCAGAATAGCGAAATAGCTGAATTGTCTTTTCACTCCTCTGTCCTTTGTACCTGAGAGTTTCACCTAAAATAGGCTTGCTCCTTCGGCGACCGATCTAACGGTTCTCTCCAGAGGCTCCTCCAACTACAGTCCCCGCCACCTAGGTGGCACCTGAAAGATTTACTTCTTCGGTAGGTTATTTTGCCAAAATGTTAATTTTTGGTTAATAACCACTCTCCTGCAGTCTTCATCGGAACAATTACTTTACAAATTGAGTAATTGTTAGTCGATAGCACTGGCTGCTATCGATGTGTGAACTCTATCATCTTTTTTTGTATTTCAATAGGGAATTTATAACGAAATGAACAAATATTAGATTGGAGTTGATGTATAGCCAAAATAATTGGAGTTGCAGCGAGGCAACAAGGCAATTTAGCCCTATGAGCATAGGTGTTCTATGTGATTAGGGGGGAATTAGCGCTGTTAACAAAGCTGCAGATTCCAGAATGAAGGGTATAGGACAATAAAAAATAGCGCCGGGAAAGGCGCTATTTGATCACTGGTTTAGAACCAAAATTAGAAGTAGTTGGCGTCTACAAGCTCACTCGCTTGTACCGATTTTACTTCTTCACGCGCTTCTAACCACGAAACAACTTGAGCTTTTTGTTCTTGAGTGACGTCTGCGTAGCGTGCGTTGCAGCAAAGGAAGCCTTCAAACAACTCAAGGCCACCGCCGCCAAAACATAGGCCTAAGCTGTCGATATAGTCGATAAACTCATCGACAAACAGGTCGTACTTGTCGAAATCAGTAATGGTTGTTTCACAGCTTAGTTCGAAACCGAGCATGGCAAACTCGCCCAGAAATAGTTTCTTTTGAATACGGCGTTTTTTATTGTCTAACTTGTATGGTTTCATTATTTGATCTCGATTGATTTAGTTAGGTATTTATACCTTAGATTGACTCAGCAACCAAACAAAATGCTAGGGGCTAGCGATGGTTGTATGATTTTTCATCCATTCAGATAGGTTCTAACGGTATAGTAACTATTTGAATCAGTTTATTTTATCTAATCAGGGACTAAAACTACCTTGCTCTGACTATTTTCGGTGAAAAATGGTATAAAGTAATGAATAGAGAGTCTGCCTAAGGAGTGGTTATGACAAGGTTACTTGCAATTGCATTTTTAGTGGCTTTAGCGTTTGTTTTGATTCGTTATCGTACTAGTGAAAAGCTGCAAAAGTACGTGGTTATTACTCTTATATCTGGCTTCTTGCTATACACATCTACACTCATGATTACCGAACTGATCCGCTAACCCTCAGGAGCTACTAAGTGAACGAACATACAGATCACCCAGAGAACGAAGACGTTGTCGTTATCGAAGAACGCGATAAGCGCACGCATCTCTATATTATTATCGCGGGTGTTTTGGGCTTAGCTCTTGGAGGGCTGATTGGTTCAACTCTTACAGCACAAAAGTGGCAAACCACTTATCAAACACTTGAACAGCAGTATCAAACCTTAGCTCAAGATAAACAGAAGATGGTTGTTCAAGTTGAAGAGAAAGTTGCTAAGGTCGATGATGAGGTTGAGCAAAAGCTAAAACAAGCGATGGAAGAACAGCAAGCTCAGCACGCTGAGTCTATCACTAAGCTTGAGCAGCAGATTGAAGAACTCGAGAAGATGAACCTCTCACTGGAAGAGCAAGTCACGGCTCAAAAAGAACAGCTTCAAACGGTAAACAGCAAAAACAACAAGTTGAATTATCAAGCTGATATGCAGGCGACCATGTTTGAACGTTCTCGCGAGTTGTTCCAACAAGAGCTCAAGGTGAAAATGGAACTTGAGGCTTTAGAAAAAGAACGTGAAGAGTTAGAGCCAAAAATCGTTGAGCTGAAAAAAGCCTGTGATGCCTACTTAGATGGCACGTCATGGGACGCAAAGTCTGACTCGTGTGATAAGCAAGATGAAGCTCAGTCACGAATGAGTCAAGTCAATCAAATGATTCGGGTTCATCAGATGGATCTTAAGCAGATGAAAGAGTTATCTGAACAACTTGGCTTATAACTCCAACACTATTTGTTAAGAAAACGCCTCATTTTTGAGGCGTTTTTAATTTATGCTCTTTGTTGACCCGTATTGGGGGCTGTTTCCGATCAGAATTGCCAAATATGCGCTAAAGTTTTAAGAAACACATGCACGCAAGGCAGAAGATGGAGCAGCTATTCAAAGTCAGCGATGGTGTAAAAGTAATCTCTTATGTCGCCTATATCGCCGCGGTTGGGGTGATGTCTCACTCATTTTTGTTGCAAGCCCACCCGTGGGAGTACGCTTATTACTCCTTTCCCGCACTGCTACTGCTAGCTCTCTATAGCTCTAATCCTTCCCTCAAGCATGTGTTTGCCTTTTCAGCTACAGCGTTGTTTTTAATTGGCGGTCTTATCCAGCCTTTCCCGCTTGAGTTGGTCAAAGAATGCTTATTGTTTCTGCCTCTTTGTTACATCGTGCTATTTCCAGGCTCGCTGTGGCCCATCGCAGTGTGCGTGGCTCTGATTAATGGCTATTTGTATCAGCTTACAGTGACTGACTTTAAGGTCTTTATTGATACGTCGATTGAAATGACAGCCGTTACCTTGTTCGCCACTTTAATGACCTATTTTTATGTAAAGACTCAGCAACAGGCGGTGAGCTATAAAACAGAGAGTCAAACCGACTATCTGACCAAACTCCCCAACATCAACGCTTATAAAGAAGATATCGAGCGAATCAACGAACACAACGCTAAACACTTTGGCATGCTGCATATCGGCTTAGAAGGGTTTAAGAGTGTCAATGACAGGCTCGGCTATCGTCACGGGGATGATTTACTCGTCGCCTTTGCTAAACACATCAAAGATATAGTGGGTGATATCGGGGTCGTATATCGCTTTGGTGGTGACGAGTTTATCGTTGTAGTTGAGAGTAGGGAGCTGCAAACCACGCTAGAGGAGTTAGTGGATGAGTTAAATCGCCATCAGAAAATGATGTTTGATGTGGATAATACTTCGCATAGGCTCTCTTACTGTATTGGTATTGCGTATGCCGGAGATGCGCTAGATAGCGTTGAGGTGTGGGAGAAAAACGCCGATTTTGCCCTATTCAAAGCACGTTCCGTTGGCGGCGGAGCCGTATGCTGGTTCGATGATGAATTGTTGAGCGAAACCATCAGGCAGCATCAAATCGAGACAGAAATCCGCTCAGCCCTCACCAATCACCAGTTTGTTCTACTGTTCCAACCTAAAGTTGATGTCGAGTCGGTGAAAATCGTCGGCGCTGAAGCCTTGCTGCGTTGGAATCATCCTCATTTAGGCCCGATCTCCCCGGCAGAGTTTATTCCTATTGCGGAAAAAACCACCCAGATTGTTCCGCTTGGGCACTGGATTCTTCACGAAGCGTGTCGACAGGCTAAGCAGTATCACGACCAAAATCTTCCGGTTTGCATTGCGGTTAATGTGTCGACGGTTCAATTCGCCCACGCTGATCTGTTTGAGGTGGTGTGCAAAGCGTTGAAAGAGAGCCAATTACCGTCGCATTTGTTGCAATTAGAGGTAACAGAGTCCGCATTAATGAGCGATCCGGAAAACATTACTGATATCTGCCGTCAATTAAGGGCGATTGGTGTTTCTATCGCAATTGATGACTTTGGGGTTGAGTACTCATGCTTGAAGTACTTAAAGCAGTTACCTATTGATGTGATTAAGATAGATAAATGCTTTGTCGATGAGTGTGCGATTAACCACTCGGACCGTGTGTTGCTAAGAACCATCGTCCAAATGGGGCATAGTTTGGGCATTAAAGTGATCGCTGAAGGGGTCGAGTTTCAAGAGCAACTTGATGTCTTGGTTGAGGAAGGCTGTGATCAATACCAGGGCTACTTGTTCTCGCAGCCTTTATCTCACGACGAATTCGCTTCAATGCTGACTCAAGAATTACGTGATGAGCGGGTGGTCAAGCTGACAAAGGAGTAATCCCTCAGACGTTAAAAAGCCGCAAATTGATGCGGCTTTTTTCGTTTAGGCTGGAGATTAATGAGTTAGGTAGTGCTCGACAAACTCAGTCACCTTCACCATATCGTCTACCGCAATAAACTCTTCCGTAGTATGCACTTTTGCCATACCTGTAGAGATGTTAACCGTGGTCAAGCCTTTCGCATTGAAGTTGTTCGCATCGCTACCGCCGCCAGTTCCTTTAGTGAAAGGTTCACAGCCAATCGCTTCGAAAGACGCTTTAACCGCTTGAATGTGCGGGTGATCATCTGTAATCACAAACGCGTTGTAAGCACGGGTGGATTCGATTTCTACTTGAGCGCCATGTTTTTCGGCAGCGGCTTGGAATGTCTCGATCATGTGCTCAACTTGAGCTGTTAGCTTGTCATCGTTTAAAGAACGTGCCTCTGCAACCACTTTAAGCTCAGGCATAACGATGTTAGTTGCGTTACCACCTTGGACGATACCGATGTTGGCTGTGGTCTCTTGGTCGATGCGCAGCAGCTTCATATTAGTGATGGCTTCAGATGCCACTTGAATTGCGCTAATGCCTTCTTCTGGCGCTAGACCAGCATGAGCAGGGCGACCAATAAAGTTTGCCACGATCTTTTGCTGACCAGGTGCTGCGTTCACGATGGTGCCGATAGGGCCACCTGTATCAAGCACAACGGCTTTGTCTGCTTGAATGAATGACATATCAAAATGCTGTGAACCGAATAGGCCGCCTTCTTCATGAACTGTGAAAGCGAGCTCAATGGTTTTATGAGCAAGATTTTGCGCCTTAATGCTACGTATGGCTTCCATAATTGCCGCAATACCTGACTTATCATCACCGCCAAGAATTGTGTTGCCTTTTGAGCGAATAACGCCATCTTCAATGACAGGTTCAATACCGATACCCGGAGTCACCGTGTCCATATGACAACTCAGTACAACGCTATCTGCGATCTCGCCGTCCAAGCGGGCATACAGGTTGTAACCATTCGATACCTCTTCAGGTACAGGCAGTTTGTGAACAGTGAAACCAAGCTCTCCCAGTTGCTCTGCAAGTGTCTCAGAGATCTGTTTTTCGTTACGAGATTCGCTGTCGATTTTTACCAGGTCAATAAAGTGCTCGACCAAGCGTTCACGGTTAATTTGAGTCATTGTTTTACCTCATTGGGGAACAGAGATGGATACCTTAACTGCAACACGTGGTTTTAGGGCTGCGCTACATCAATCTATAGCAAATCCTTGTGTCAATTTACGGTCAGGAATGCGTATTGGACATGCCTAAACAGGGTAGTGAACGTAGTAGGCTGATTTCATGAATTTTGTTTGTGTAAATAAAATGTTACCTTTGCGAGTCTTGTTATTGCGTTGATTTAAAACGATTATATTTCTTTTTTGAGGGTGGGTTTACAGTTTTTGTTTACATTTATTTAACTGTAAATTGTGTTGGGAATGTTCAAATTTACGCTTAGGTAAGCCAAGTTATTGATAGTGACATGGTAGTTAAAACAATAACGAGGAAAATAAAGATGAACGATGCGCACAACCCACTTGGCACCGATGGCTTTGAGTTTGTTGAATATACAGCGGCAGATGACCAAGGTATTCAAGCCCTGAAAGACTTATTCAATTCACTTGGGTTTGCCGAAGTGGCTAAGCACCGCTCGAAAGAGGCGTGGTTGTATCGCCAAGGTGATGTGAACTTTATTGTCAACGCTCAACCTCATAGCCAAGCAGAGGCGTTTGCAAAAGTTCATGGGCCGTCAGTATGTGGCATGGCATTTAGAGTGCGTGATGCTGCGGTCGCTATGAAGCAAGCGCTCGACAAAGGTGGCAAAGAGTACATCACGGAAATTGGGCCGATGGAGCTAAGCATCCCAGCGATTTACGGCATCGGAGAAAGCTTGCTTTACTTTGTTGACCGCTATGATGATGGCAGCATTTATGAAGTGGATTTCCGCTTTTACGATGATGCGCAAGTACGCCTGTCTCGAATGGATGTTGGCTTGTTTGAAATTGACCATCTGACCCATAATGTCAAACAAGGCAACATGGACGTGTGGTCTGGATTCTATGAGCGCATCGGTAATTTCAGAGAGATTCGCTACTTTGACATTGAAGGCAAACTCACAGGCTTGGTGAGCCGAGCAATGACAGCGCCATGTGGCAAAATCCGCATTCCTATCAATGAGTCTTCCGACGACAAATCACAAATCGAAGAGTTTATCCGTGAGTACAACGGTGAGGGCATTCAGCACATAGCCTTAACCACTAATGACATCTATAAAACGGTACAAACCCTGCGTGAGCGTGGAATGGATTTCATGCCAACCCCTGATACCTATTACGAAAAAGTAGATGAGCGAGTGAAAGGTCATTCAGAAGATGTTTCCCGCTTACGTGACTTAAGAATACTGATCGACGGAGCACCGACGAAAGATGGCATTTTGCTGCAAATCTTTACTCAAACGGTTATCGGCCCTGTGTTCTTTGAAATCATTCAACGTAAGGGTAATGAGGGCTTTGGTGAAGGTAATTTCAAGGCGCTGTTTGAGTCGATTGAAGAAGATCAGATTCGTCGCGGGGTATTAGACGATGCATAAATGGATAACATTCCCTCATCGGGAGGGAGTGTGCTCCAAGCAGGCGCACGCAGACTTTCCCGAACAGGCGATTTATGAACGCGAAGCGGGGCGGAGCGGGTTCTTTGGCCCAGCTTCTCACTTCCACCATCAACATGCGCCCACAGGTTGGAGCGAGTGGGACGGTGAGTTAAAACCGCGCGCGTTTAATTTCAATCACGTTGAGCAGTCTGTACAAGGTTCGCCTTGGTCAGTGCCGCACCTTCTTCATAATGCTAACTGTAAAGTTCGTGTTTGGAAGCTCGACGCTGATATGACCCACTTGGTACGCAATGCCGATGGCGACGAACTGCTGTTTATCCATCAAGGTAGCGCCGATCTCTATTGCGATTATGGGCATCTCGAAGTCGTCGAAGGGGATTATGTGATGATCCCTCGTTCAACCAATTGGCGCTTGGAGCCCAAGGAGCCGATGTTTGTATTGATGATTGAGAACACTGACGCGGCTTATACCCTCCCAGAAAAGGGCATGGTGGGTAATCATGCGGTGTTTGATCCTGCGGTGCTGGATGTGCCGAAGATTGATCAGCAGTTTAAAGCCCAATATTCAGAAAGCTCGACCCAAGTACACATCAAACGCCACGAGCAAGTAAGCGTGGTGACTTATCCGTTTAATCCGCTTGATGCGATCGGTTGGCATGGAGACCTATCCGTCGTGAGAGTCAATTGGCGCGATATTAGGCCGCTCATGTCTCACCGCTATCACCTTCCTCCTTCAGCTCACACCACCTTCGTGGGCCAGGGTTTTGTGATTTGTACCTTTGTACCAAGACCGATTGAAAGCGATCCAGGTGCGCTTAAGGTGCCGTTTTATCACAACAATGATGATTACGATGAAGTCTTGTTCTACCACGCGGGTGACTTCTTCAGTCGCGACAACATAGAGGCGGGCATGGTGACATTTCATCCGGCAGGTTTTACTCATGGACCACATCCGAAAGCGTTTAAAGCGGGCCAAGAGTACAAGAAGAAGTTTACCGACGAAGTCGCGGTGATGATTGATACTCGCCATGCGCTTAATGTCAGCGAGGCGGCGAAACAGACAGAAAATGAAAGCTACGTTTACAGTTGGCAAGAAAAGTAAAAGGGATTGATTATGAAGTTAGCAACCTTAAAGAATGACAGTCGAGATGGCTTGCTGGTTGTGGTTAACAGAGCATTATCTAAGTGTGTTGCGGTGCCAGAGGTCGCGCAAACGCTGCAGGAAGCATTGGATAATTGGAACCACGTTGAGTCGCAACTAAACGAAGTATATTTAGCACTCAATAATGGTGAGTTAACCAGCGAAATGCCATTTGACCCAACCTTGTGTGAATCACCGCTGCCAAGGGCGTTTCAATGGGCAGACGGCTCTGCTTATGTCAATCATGTCGAGCTTGTTCGCAAAGCTCGAGGAGCAGAAATGCCGCCAAGCTTTTGGACCGATCCTTTGATGTATCAAGGTGGCTCAGACGCCTTTATTGGCCCTTGCGATGATATTCCTGTCGCCAGCGAAGAGTGGGGCATCGATTTTGAAGGGGAGGTTGCGGTAGTCACCGGAGATGTCGCAATGGGCGTGTCTGCGCAAGAGGCGGCACAATCTATTCGTCTAGTTATGCTAGTCAATGATGTCTCACTTCGGGGTTTGATTCCCAACGAGCTAGCGAAAGGGTTTGGCTTCTTTCAGTCAAAACCTTCGTCTGTTTTCTCGCCAGTCGCAGTGACGCCAGATGAGTTAGGCGAAAATTGGGACGGCGGTAAGGTTAACCTTCCTCTGCTTAGCTTCTATAACGATCAGCCTTTTGGTTGCCCAAATGCGGGCGTGGATATGACTTTTGAGTTTCCCGAACTCATCGCACACGCGGCAAAAAGTAGACCTTTATCTGCCGGCGCAATCATTGGGTCGGGAACTGTGTCGAATAAGCAAGGCACAGACTTTGGCACCGCGATTTCTGAAGGTGGAGTCGGCTATTCCTGCATTGCTGAAGTTCGCATGATAGAGACGATTCGAGATGGTGCACCATCGACGAGTTTTATGAAGTTTGGTGACAGAATTAAGATGGAAATGTTAGACGGTGACGGTCACTCTATCTTTGGTGCAATTGACCAGCGTGTGGTGAGATATGAGTGAGCGCATCCTCTACGGTTACTGGCGCTCCTCGGCCGCGTATCGGGTTAGAATCGCGCTTAACCTCAAGGGGCTAGACTATCAGCAACGTTCGGTGCATCTAGTTAAAAATGGTGGAGAGCAGCATTCGCCAGAGTTCCAGCGCTTGAATCCGAATCAACTGGTTCCGGTGCTGGTGGATGGGGATATGACGCTCAACCAATCTTTAGCGATAATCGACTATCTTGATGACGCTTACCCTGAGTTTAAACTGACGCCAGAAGATAGGACGTGCCGCTATTTGGTCAAAGCGTTAGCACAAGATATTGCTATCGATATCCATCCACTCAACAACCTTAGAGTGTTGCAGTACTTGACGGGTAATCTTGCTGCCGATGAGGAGCAAAAGCAGCATTGGTATCACCATTGGATTGGGCAAGGTTTCTCTGCATTAGAGCAGCGCCTCGCAAGTTGCAGTGGTAAGTATTGTGTTGGTGATGAGGTAACTCTGGCTGATGTGTGTTTGGTGCCGCAGGTATACAATGCTAAGCGATTTAACCTTGAGCTTGGCGGATATCCAAACATAAACAGGGTGACAACGTCACTCAATCAATTGAGTGCGTTTCAAAATGCAGTGCCAGAAGTTCAACCAGACGCTAGATAGCAAAAAGCCACCGTTATCTTTTTGTAGTGGTGGCTTAGCATCCTTGGAGAGCAGATTTTCAACACCGAGTGTTAGCGTATAGAGCTTGCCTGTCTTTCTCGTTGTTGTATTTCTGCAATGTTGAATTGACGCACATCCAATGTGGCTAAGTCATTGCATTCAGCGCATGAGCAATGGCTCTTCCCATCAACATATTCGTGTTTTGTTAGCATGCTAGGTTGTTTACACCAATCACACACACCTTCAATTGTGAACATAGTTTTCTCCCCACCTTATTGCTAGGCGTTATATTCGGCGCGTATTATTACACGAGAATGGATAAGGAGTTAATCATTTGTTACGTTTTATGGGAAGGAGATCGATTGCGTAGTACCGTTTTTAAAGGCTTGTCTAAGTTATCCAATTTAAACCAGTTCAATTTGTAACTATTTATTAACGTGCGCAAGGATGACTTTCAGTGCCTGGTTCAAGCGTTTCATCTCTTCTTCACTGCCTTTCAAATCTGGGTGGTAAACCTTACACAGCTGCTTATAGCGCGCTTTGATCTGTTTTTCGTCAGGGATCTTACTTGGATTAAAGCCAAATAGAGCGCAGGCGAGGGTGATCGGCTTGTCTTGGCTTGAGCTAGCAGCAGGTGTTTTAGTGCGTTGCTGAGCAGGTTGGCTCTGAAGCTTCTTGATATGACGATACATCACTTCCATTTGGCGCTTTTGCTGCTTTAACGTCTCATCTTTACGCTTAATTTCTCTATCGAGTTTGCTCTGCTGTCTTTGTGCGTCGGAATCAGAAGCACTCGTCATTGCCTTTAACGAGCGATTAATACGCAATAACCAAACACACACGGCAATCGCGAGCAGGAGCAGACCAAGCAGTGCGTAGAGAGTCGCACCCTGAGATTGTTCGTTGTGCGACAGTGATTTGGCTTTTGGGCTAAGCTCAATATCTCCGCTATCAAACGCCACTTCTAGCTGATCAATAGCAGCAACTTGCTTAGCACGGCGGTTGTTAAACTGCTTTTCAAGCACACGAGCGTAGTCGTTTTCCGCCTCTGGGTTCTCTTTGCTTGCGAACGTGTACCACAGTTCTGCTAAGTCGAGATTGTTGAACTGGCCGCTGCTCTGCTCGTAAAGCTGCCCGAGTAGCAAAGGTGCCTTGGTATCACCAGCGAGCGCAGCCTTACTTAGCCAGAAAATGGCATCCTCGAGATCAACGGAGGTGCCAATACCCAAGTAGTACGCTCGGCCAAGAGGGGCCGCGGCTAATTCACTTCCATTGTCTGCGGCTTGTTTATACCAATAAAAGGCTTCTGTCGCTGACTCTTCAACGCCTTGCCCGTTTGCATAACGGTTTGCGAGCTCTAATTGAGCGTGAATATTGTTGCTCTGGGCGCTTTGGGTAAGCTCTTCAATGGTTTGAGCAAAGCTTAGCGAAGAGACGATCAGCAATAGCACGGATAATAGACGCAAAGCAGCCTCAAGTTACATTAATGGTTAGGTGTATTTGCTAAGTATATCAATTGAATGGCGAAAGTAGACAATAATTGTTGATCAACTCTGTAATTGCTGAGGAAGAAGCTTGTTTTGGATTTGGGGTGCAGCATTACGCCGAGCCTTGTCGGGTTCTGGTGGTAATGTATAGTGGAGTGTCGGCGTCGAATATGCGTTTAAGGAATGATATGCAATACAAAGTCACTAAGAGATACACAGATAATCCAGACAACCCAATTAAGGTTAAGTCAGGTGAGTTACTTAAGCTAATTGAGGAGTCAGATGCTGACGGAGATTGGCCAAGCTGGGTGTTGTGCCTTGGAGAAAACAAACAGGGCTGGATTCCAAAACAAATTCTACATATACAAGGTGGTACGGTTAAGGTACTGGATGATTACACCGCGATAGAGCATCAATTGGAGGTTGGCGATTTGCTTGTCTCAGATTTTGAACTCAATGGTTGGATTTGGTGTGAGAAGGTCGGTTCAGAGGGTAGCTTTGCATGGGCGCCACTCAACCACTTACGACCTGAGTGAGTTCCCCAAGCGAACGGCAGTAGACGTATTTTTCTCTGATAACGAGTATCTAAAAGTGAAGGCCAGATACTTTGATAAGTCGGTTTCTCATACGACCATAATATCGAGTTATGAAAAACAGACTTAACAAATCTTAGTGGTGGATAATCCTGTGGCTACCTAAGCATCTTAGGCGCTTGTGCCCCATTGATAGGGCGGTTTACTGACACGGTGCGGCCTTTCTTTAAGCCGACTTCGTAATCTTCGGTAAGATTCTTCATCGCCTCTCTTAGCTGCTGCTTAAAGGTTTCACGGTCGATGTTTTTAAACTCTTTATCAATGTAGTCATCGATTTTCTTTGCTGACTCTTCATCAGGGCTAATGATAGGGAGCTTTTCTAGTGCGCCTTCAACCCAACCTGACAGAAACGAGTTTACACGGCGAGTTACTTCGGCGCTTGGCGTACCTGTACCCGCAAAGCCATTACGGAAGCGGCCAGTCTGTTCGTTCATTTCGCGGTAAACGATGTCAAATGCGAATGCAGCGAAAATAGCGCGATCCGCTTCACCAATGAACTCGGCGCGTTTTAGACCTTTGTGGTTGAGCAGAACCGCCTCAACACCAAATTTAGTGTTAATGCCACGGATGATTCGAAGGATGTTCGAGCCTACATTGGCAGGGAGCAGATGAGTCGATTGGGTTTTGCCCATCTTGATAAACTCAATGTCATCTTTATCGAGGCCGTACTTAAGCATCAAGCGGTGAGCCATCTTGATCGCGTTTGCCGCTTCGTTGACGTTTGCTGAGTTACCAAGTTCTAAACATTTAGCAATTTTCTTAAGGGCTTTTTGTTTATCCATCGAGCGCATCAAATCTCATTAATTTCGCAAAGTCGGACATTTTACCGTTTTCTAATGCAAAACGGAAATGAGATGTGGCGATAAACTGAGGGAGAAATGAAAATGCCGCCGAAGGTTCGATGGCATTGGCTCGAGTTGATTGCTTGGCTTAGATGCCTAACTCGTCAAGTAGGTCGTTTGCGTTGCTCTCTGGCTTCTCTTCTTTCTTTGCGCTGCTTGCTTTCATGTTTTGCTGCGCCTGTTCCAAGATATCATCTGGGCATTCGTCTCCAGCGACTTCGAACTCTTCTAGCTGAATAAATTCGGTTTTATCCATTGCTAGCTCAAGATAGAAGATATTGCCTTTCTCTGTTGAGAAGGTAACACGACGTGCTTGCGGGCGATCTAGGTTAGTATCAACCGACAGGTTTACCTGTTTGTTTAAAGACAGCATCTTAGGCTGGTTTTGCGTGATGTGGGTTTGTAGATCTTTACGTACTTGGTTAGTGAAGTGACCCACTAATTGGTTCATTAACTCACCCAGTACGTCTGCGACTTCATCAGAAGTGTGTAGCACTGCTAACTCTTCTTCTGGCATACCCATATTGCGCATGTAGGCAGTGTAAAGCTCTAGTGCAGCTTTTGAAGTAAAGTTGATGACAACTAGCCCCGAAAAACCACCGTCAAAAAGAACGAAACAGCCGAAATCCGGTTTTAGGCTCGTTTTAGTGATTTTCTGCACCATTGCTGAGTATTGTACCGACGAGCTTGTGGCTGAAGTTAGTACGCCTGAAACCGATTGGCATAGCTTTAAAAGGATGTCTTCGGTCGTGATGACTTTATTTTTTTTCATTGATGATTCGCTCATAAGAGACACTCGGAGTCGCTCCAATAACTCTAAGTGTGGGAAAAAATTGCGAGAAGTTCCATTCTGACACTGCAATTCCGTTTTGATCACCCTTTTAAATGTTGTAAAGTGACCTGATTCAAATAATAGTTTTAATCTGAGCAAACCCACTGCTGATTGGATCAGCGTTGTAGGGGCAGGAAGCACATGTTACCAAGATTACATTCTCAATCGGATGTGGATCCGATCGTTCTCACCTTTCTCGAACAACTGCAAGCCGCCGGGTTTAGTGGTGATATAGAAAGTCAATTCTCCAGTCGTTTGGCAGTCGCGACAGACAACAGTGTCTATCAGCAGTTACCCCAAGCGGTGGTACACCCAAAAACCACCGAAGATGTTGCCCTGATTGGTAAAATCAGCAACAAAGCGGAGTTCGAGCGCATCAAGTTCTCCCCACGCGGTGGCGGTACAGGAACCAATGGTCAGTCCTTAACCAAAGGGGTGGTGGTTGATCTCTCTCGCTATATGAACCAAGTTCTTGAAATTAATCAGGAAGAGGGTTGGGTTCGCGTTCAAACTGGTATCATCAAAGACCAGCTTAACGATGCGGTAAGGCCGTTTGGCTACTTTTTCTCGCCAGACCTATCGACCAGTAACCGTGCAACGCTAGGCGGAATGATCAACACAGATGCATCCGGTCAAGGCTCACTGAAGTATGGTAAGACTTCTGATCACGTGCTCTCTTTACAGGCGGTGTTTGCAGATGGTTCGTGCTTAGAGTCGGATCTCTCGCATGGTATGCCTCAAGAGGGTGAGTTTGCTTATGATGCTTATCATGTGACCGAGAAAGTGTGTCGTGAAAAGCGTACTCAGATTGATGACAAGTTTCCTCCTCTAAACCGATTCTTAACTGGTTACGATTTAAAAAATGCACTAGACACAGAGACAGATAGTTTCGATCTTACCCGTGTACTTTGTGGCGCAGAGGGTTCGCTCGCGTTTATTACCGAAGCCAAGCTAAATCTGACTCCGATTCCTAAGGCTCGCACCCTAGTTAACGTTAAATACAATAGTTTTGATTCTGCACTGCGTAGCGCACCGTTTATGGTCGAGGCTAATGCACTATCGGTTGAAACCGTCGATTCGCGAGTACTCAACTTAGCTAAGCAAGATATCGTTTGGCACACGGTAAGCGACCTGTTAACTGACGTTCCTGGCAAAGATATGCAGGGCATCAATATGGTTGAGTTTGCGGGTCAAGATGAAGCTGAGGTTGAGCAGCAAGTCAACTCGCTTACCAAGCGCCTTGAAGCCATGCTTGAAAGCAATGAAGCGGGAATTATTGGTTATCAAATGTGTAGTGATGTTGCCAGTATTGGCCGTATTTACAACATGCGTAAGAAAGCGGTTGGCCTGCTGGGTGCGGCGAAAGGGCGTGCTAAACCAGTCGCCTTTGCGGAAGATACCTGTGTACCACCGGAAAACCTTGCTGACTTTATTGTCGAGTTCCGTGAGTTACTTGATGCTAAGTCACTGAACTACGGCATGTTTGGTCACGTTGATGCAGGTGTACTTCATGTTCGTCCAGCCCTTGATCTGTGCGACCCAAAACAAGAAAGCTTAATGCATGAGATCTCAGATGAGGTCGTTAAGCTAGTGGCTAAGTACGGCGGTTTGATGTGGGGTGAGCACGGTAAGGGCTATCGCTCTGAGTACGGCCCAGAGTTCTTCGGTGAAGAGCTTTTCACTGAGCTTCGCCGAGTTAAAGCCGCTTTTGACCCGCACAACAAGATGAACCCGGGTAAGATTTGTACTCCGCTTGAGAGCAGTGAAGAGTTAGTCAAAGTTACCGACACGAAACGTGGCTATTTTGATCGCCAGATTGATGTTCAAGTGCGCGACAGCTTTAAGCAAGCGATGGAGTGTAACGGCAACGGCCTATGCTTTAATTACGACACTGCTTCACCTATGTGTCCTTCAATGAAGGTAACTGCCGATCGTCGTCACTCGCCAAAAGGCCGAGCAGGGTTAGTTCGCGAATGGTTGCGTCAACTGACTGAGCAAGGCATCGATATTTTAGATCTTGAGAAGCAGACTCTCGAGAAAAATGCGTCGATAAAAACGATGATCGACCGCGTGCGTAATACCGTTAATAAACGTCACGAGTACGACTTCTCTCACGAAGTGTATGAAGCGATGAATGGTTGTTTGGCATGTAAAGCGTGTGCGAGCCAATGTCCGATTAAAGTAGATGTGCCGAGTTTCCGCTCGCGATTCTTGAACATCTACTACTCACGTTATCAGCGTCCTGCTAAAGATTACTTAGTTGCGAACATCGAGACCATGCTACCGTTAATGGCCAAAGCGCCTGCACTGGTTAATGGGGCGTTAAAGCAGAAGTGGATACAAGACGTAACCGCAAAAACAGTCGGTTATGTTGATGCTCCGTTGCTATCTGTTCCGACGTTGGACAAGCGTCTCTCTTCACTTAAGCCGTTCGATTTGCAACAGCTTGCGGCAATGTCGAAAGAGGACAAAGCGGATCACGTTGTGATTGTTCAAGACCCATTCACTAGTTACTACGACGCGCAAGTGGTGGAAGATTTTGCATCGCTGGTGACTAAACTAGGTAAAACGCCTGTTTTGTTACCGTTCAAACCAAATGGCAAAGCACAGCACATTAAAGGTTTCTTAAAGCAGTTTGCGGCGAATGCGAAAACGACCGCAGCCTTTTTGCAGAAAGTAGCCGATGTAGGTGTACCGCTAGTGGGTGTCGATCCTGCCTTGGTACTTTGCTATCGAGACGAGTATCAAGAAGTACTGGGTGACACACGTGGCGACTTCCAAGTTCTTACCGTTCATGAGTGGTTAGAGCCGAAATTGGCAGAAATGGAACAGCGCCCCTCCAATGGACAAGATCCTTGGTATCTGTTTGCTCACTGTACCGAGAAAACCAAATTGCCAAACGCTGAGAAAGAGTGGGGGGCGATTTTCTCTCACTTTGGTGCAAGGTTAGATACCGTGCCAGTCGGTTGTTGTGGCATGGCGGGTACCTTTGGTCATGAAGTCGATAAGCTACAAATGTCGAAAGATATTTATGGGCTTAGTTGGAAGCCGAGACTGGAAGATCTGCCTAAAGAGCGCTGCTTGATTACCGGTTACTCTTGCCGAAGTCAGGTAAAACGCTTCGAAGATACTAAGGTTAAGCATCCTCTCCAGGCTTTGTTAGAAATAATTTAGATCATATAGCTCAACTTACATGGTTGAGCTATTTTGTATTTAGCCAAGCGAAAACTAAGGAAAGCCAATGGATAAACTCGAACGAAAGATACCACCGGTAGCCGTATTTCTGCTGTTTTTTGTGGTTATCAACCATATCAGCTTCGAGTTTCTCGCCTTTACGGTTAGCTTACCGCTCAACTCTGCGGTGTTTGGTTTGTGCTTTATCGTTTCAGGGTATGTCGGGCTTGCGGGTGTATTCGAGTTCAAACGAGCGAAAACGACGGTGAATCCAATCAAAGTCGATCAGGCGTCATCAGTGGTCGATTCAGGTATCTTTGGTTATAGCCGTAACCCTATGTACCTTGGTCTGTTTTTGCTGTTGTTTGGTTACGCCTATTGGCAGCAAAACCTATTGGCTATCGTGTTTAGCTTTGGCTTCATTGCCTATATGAACCGTTTTCAAATTAAGCCTGAGGAGCGCGCGTTGGAAGGGTTGTTTGGTGCAGAATATTTAGACTATAAACAACGTGTGAGGCGCTGGATTTAACAGTAATCCAACGCCCACTAGTTTGCTAGTTGTAAGCTCTGGCAAAGGTTCCTGAGCCACTAAACTGGTAAGCCTGGGAATCACAGGTGACAAACGCCGACTCACCTTTTTTCAACATTAGCGCCTTTTGTTGCGTCTCAATCAATACCTCTCCATCAATACAGAAAATCACCTCTGCGCTTCTGGCATACAGTGTTTGCTGCGATTGTAACTGTCAAATCAGAAGGTCGCTAACGCAAACGCGCTTAGCTTCAAATAGTAAGCCCATACCAAACGCAAGTTTTGTGTTATCAACTACTATTTAATCAATCCAACAAAACGTGAACTAAAGAGGCTTCTTTTGGGAGCCTTTTCCTACAACAATAAGCGGAGCTAGGCACGCTTTATTGCCGAAGACTCCATACAAGGGGCTAACATTGAATTTAACTGTCATTAGTCGCACCATATTAGGCTTTAGTATTGTCGTCTTTTTGATGACACTCTTAGCGGGGGTGGGCTTCTATGCCCAAAAGCAATCATCAAGTGCTTATAAAGAAACTGCAGAAGAACTGATTCCTATAGTGGAGCGCAGCTATCAACTTGCGATCATCGCACAAAACGTTAACAGAGCGGTGAGTCAACATGCTAACGCGCTCAACGATCAACAACGCAATCAACTAGAGCAAGAGTTTGATTCTGCCGTTAAACAATACACAGACTTGCGTGCTTCATTGAGCCGTTCATTGGCAGGCCAAAGCGACTTTAATCGTTTGTTAGAGCAAGCGGATCAAGCGTTCTCTCAAGCCTTTGCTTTGGGACAACAGCAAATAAGCGCTACCAATGAACTGGCAACGACACGAGACGTCTCACGTGCGGAAATACAGAACTACACAGCAAGATGGATTACTTTCGATGATGAGCGAGATGCAGCAGTGTTACTCGCTAGCAACTTAGGCTTAGTAGAAAGCTTTGCTGTTTCGGTTATCGCCGACAGCTTAACCCTTGCTCAAGCAACCCTAAGTGGCGTGAGTAATATTGAGAACTTGGAGCTGCTGAATAATATTAAGCAGAAGCTATCGGCCAATGCGTTAAAAACTGTTTCTCGAATCGAAAAGCTCACCGATATGGCACCTGACTCAGCCGAGAAACTAAAGCCATTTGTAAAGTTTCTAAATTTTTCGGTTAACGATGAGCGAGGCTATCTGTCTCTGCAGATCAAGTTGGTATCCTTAGGTGAGCAGATAAACCAAAACCTTGTTGAAATCGGCTCATTGGTCAATCGAGGTGCGAACAGCCTTGATGAACTATCTCAATCGATAAATGCGTTAGTGGCGAGTACCAATCAGAAAGTGGAACGAGGTGCTGACTCAAATATTATAATGACTTCTGTGCTGTTTATTGTAGCGATAGTGGTCAGTGTTTTGATTGTGTGGAGTCAGATTCAGAGTATTAAAACGCCATTAAAGAGTATTACCAACGCACTTACTGCGTTGGGTGATGGTCAGATCGACCAGCATATCGATCTGAAGAAAAAAGATGAATTTGGCGAGATTGCTGCTGGCATTAATCAGCTCGCTAACAAGCTTGGCGGTGTGCTGTCAGGGCTAAAAGAGAGCTCTAGTACGCTTTCTCATTCGGCTCAAGGTGCACTCGATGTCTCGACGAAATCGGAAGAAATGTTAGAGAGCCAGAAATTCCAAACTAGTTCAGTTGCGACAGCGGTCACCGAAATGGAATCGGCGGTTTATGAAGTGGCGAGAAATGCCGAGTCTTCACTGGGACAAGTGCTAGCGATTCGCGAACTGGCATCTACTGGTAAATCGAAGATGGATATGTCGATTAACTCGATTAACGAACTTGATTCGGATATTGAATCCGCTGCTCAAACCATAGGCCAGATGAAGCAAGAGTCGGAAAATATCGAAGGGATTCTTGAAGTGATCACCGGTATTGCCGAGCAAACCAATCTACTCGCTTTAAACGCGGCCATCGAAGCCGCGCGCGCAGGGGAGCAGGGTAGAGGATTTGCTGTTGTTGCTGATGAAGTGCGCAATCTAGCCAGTAAAACGCAAAGCTCGACCGAAGAGATTTATCGTATGATTCAGTCACTACAAAAGATTTCGACGTCGTCTGTGGACATAATGCAGAAAAATAGCCAAACCGCGAAAGAGGTGGTGGATAATTCTCAACATGCGGCAACTTCGCTGCTTGAAATTTCATCCGCCATTGATTCTGTCGCGAACATGAGTGAACAGATCGCCTCCGCCGCGCAAGAGCAGTCACATGTGTCGAAAGAGATTACGGAAAATGTCGTCGCTATTTCTGACTCAGCGGAGGAGATACACCAACTATCGCGAGGTAATCAACAAACCTTTGCGGATTTAATGTCGCTTTCAGATCAGCAAGCGAAAATCACAGAACAGTTCAAAATGTAGGGGAAAGACAATGAAGAAACTCGCACTCACATTATGTCTATGTTCTGGATTTGTGTACGCCAACTCTTCGGTTGAAGTATTACATGGTTGGTCATCCGGCGGTGAAGCGGCTGCGGTAGAAGTTCTAAAGAACAACCTTCTTGAACAAGGCATTGAATGGAATGACTTAAAAATCGCCGGGGCAGCTGGCGCAAACGCGCAAAACTACCTTCGTGTTCGAGCGGCTTTTGGTAACCCACCAACAGCGGTGCAAATGGGTGGCACAAGGCTTACTGAATGGGCTTCAGAGGGAGTGATGGCCAACATTAACAGTGTCGCGCAGCAGGGTAACTGGGATCAAATTGTCCCTCCAGCACTGCAGAAGTTCTCAAAGTATGAAGGTAAATGGGTTGCCTCTCCAGTGGGTGTACATCGTACCAACTGGATATGGGCTAACAAGCAGATTTTTGATGAGCTCGATATCGCAGTGCCAAAAACATTTGATGAACTGATGGCTGCTGCAAGCCTGATTCAAGCGTTTGGCTATATTCCGTTTGCAGGTGGCGGTCAAACATGGCAAGAAGCGACCATCTTTGACAGTGCAGTACTCAGTGCTGGAGGCTTAAACTTCTATCGCAAAGCGTTTGGCGAATTGGACTACAGCAGTTTGAATAGCGTGACCATGGCTAAGGCTTTTGAACAGTTAAGGCAGTATCGCGGCTATGTTGATGCTGGCTATCCTGGGCGAGATTGGAATAATGCTACGGCTATGGTGATGCGTGGTGATGCAGCTATGCAAATTATGGGCGATTGGGCAAAAGGTGAGTTTATCAACAATGGTAAAGTGCCAAACAAAGACTTCCTCTGTTTCCAGTATCCGGGTACGGATGGCGCTTTTGTGTTTAACTCTGACCAATTTGGCATGTTCGACGTATCTCAAGAGAAGAAAGGCGCTCAAGACAGTATGGCGAAAGCGGTCATGGACCCAGGATTCCAAGCTAAGTTTAATCAGGTTAAAGGCTCTGTTCCGCCAAACTTAGAGGTTAGCGATGAGGGCTTTGATGCTTGTGCTAAGAAATCGATGGCCGATTTGAAGCAAGCTGTTAAGCAAGACTCAATGGTCGGCAGTATCGCTCATGGCCATATGGTATCGAGCGAAGTGCAAAGTGCAATTTATTTGGTTGTGGGGGAATTTATGAACTCCAACATGAGTGCTCAAGAAGCGTCAAAAGTACTGGCAGATTCCATTGCTTTTCTTAAGTAACTCGTGAGTATTGTTCAATGAAAAAGGCATCCACGGATGCCTTTTTAACTGTTTGATGTTCCAAATTATTTAGACAAGACTTAAAGCTAGATAGCTAAGTCATCCATAATTTGATCATCAACTAAATTTGCTAGGGTGACTTTTAGCTTAGGTGTGCGCTCCATTTCTCGCTTGATGGCGAAGTTAGCCTCTTCATTGCGAGCCCAGCTACGTCTAGCGATGCCGTTGTTTACATCGAATAGCAGCATGGATTGAAGTTTACGCTCGGCATCAATGCTTCCATCTAGCAGCATACCGAAGCCACCATTGATGACTTCACCCCAGCCTACGCCACCACCATTATGGATGGATACCCAAGTCGCACCGCGGAAGCTGTCACCAATCACATTGTGGATGGCCATGTCAGCAGTAAAGCGACTACCATCATAAATATTTGACGTCTCTCTAAATGGAGAGTCTGTACCACTGACATCATGGTGATCGCGTCCTAGGACAACAGGGCCAATTTCGTCACGATTAATCGCGTCGTTAAAGGCTTTGGCGATTTCCATTCTACCTTGAGCATCGGCATACAGTATCCTTGCTTGAGAGCCTACAACTAACTTATTGGCTTTAGCGTCATTGATCCAAGTAATGTTGTCTTGCATCTGTTGCTGGATCTCAGCAGGGGAGCTTTGCATAATATCGCTTAGCACTTGTGCGGCTATTTCATCTGTTCTGTCGAGATCTTCCGGTTTACCGGAAGTACAAACCCAACGGAATGGACCAAATCCATAGTCAAAACACATAGGCCCCAAAATATCCTGCACGTATGAAGGGTATTTAAAATCAATGCCATTTTCTGCCATAACATCAGCGCCTGCACGAGAAGCTTCTAAAAGGAAGGCATTGCCATAGTCAAAGAAGTAAGTTCCCTTTTCAGTATGCTTGTTGACGGCAGCGCCATGGCGTCTTAATGTCGCTTGCACTTTTTCTTTGAATACTTCCGGCTCTTCTCGAATCAAACGATTAGACTCTTCATAGCTGATATCAACAGGATAGTAGCCACCTGACCATGGGTTGTGCAGTGACGTTTGGTCTGAGCCTAAATGAACAAAGATCTCTTCTTCGAGGAAAGATTCCCAAACATCAACCACATTACCGATATAGGCAATAGAGACAACCTCTTCATTGGCTTGTGCAACTTTCACGCGCTCAATCAGATCCGGCATATTGTCAATCAGTTCATCAACCCAGCCTTGCTGATGGCGTTTAGTCGCGGCATTTGGGTTAACTTCGGCACAAACGGTAATACAATTGGCAATGTTACCTGCTTTGGGTTGGGCGCCACTCATACCACCTAAGCCAGCGGTCAGGAAGATTTTGCCCTTAGCTTGTTCGCCCGGTTTAAGTACCTTACGGAACGCGTTCATCACGGTGATGGTAGTGCCATGAACAATCCCTTGAGGACCAATGTACATAAATGAACCCGCGGTCATTTGGCCATATTGAGTTACGCCTAACGCATTGAATTTTTCCCAATCATCCGGCTTAGAATAGTTCGGGATCATCATACCATTGGTAACCACAACGCGAGGGGCTTCTACCGACGAAGGGAAAAGCCCCATTGGATGGCCTGAGTAGAGATGCAAGGTTTGATCGTTCTCCATCTCACTGAGGTATTTCATGGCTAACAGGTATTGTGCCCAGTTTTGAAAAACTGCGCCATTGCCGCCATAAGTGATCAGCTCCTCAGGGTGTTGGGCAACCGCTGGATCAAGGTTGTTGTCAATCATCAACATAATAGCAGCAGCTTGCTGACACTTTGCCGGATAGTCGGTGATTGCGCGTGCTTTCATTAAGTAATTTGGCTTAAAGCGATACATGTAAATACGGCCAAAGTCATTGAGTTCTTGAGCAAATTCATGCGCAAGTTCTTGATGCCATGCCTTTGGAAAGTATCTTAGCGCATTGCGGATGGCGAGTTGTTTCTCTTCTTTACTGAGAATATCTTTACGCTTTGGAGCACGGTTAACGTTCGCCGGATAGGGTTTCGCTGGTGGCAGTTGCTCAGGGATTCCCTGTTTAATTTGTTCTTGAAAGCTAAGTTCAACAGTCATCATTTACTCCAAAATTAAGCGTCAAAACTTACAGTGAAAGCTTGTGATTTCACTAATTCTACCATCGCGTCGATATCAGGTTTTAGTAACCTATCTTCTTCGAGCTTGGCGACTTTAGATCGGATCAATTCGAAGTTTTGCTCAATAAGATCAGAGCAACGGTTAGGTCTTCTAAATTCCAGGGCTTGTGCGGCATACATAAGCTCAATGGCAAAAATCTTGTCCAAATTGCCTAAGATTTGATTGAGCTTTCTACCCGAAATACTGCCCATCGACACATGATCTTCTTGACCCATTGAGGTGGGTACGCTATCTGCCGATGGAGGGAAACAGAGTGATTTATTTTCTGTGACTAATGCGGCTGTCGCATATTGCGGGATCATCATGCCTGAATTGAGGCCTCCTGCCACAGTAAGTAGGCGTGGCAAACCATGCAGTCCTTCCAATAGAAGGTAACAACGGCGGTCCGCGATATTGCCTAGTTCTGCAGCCGCGATCGCCGCATAATCAAGCACCATAGCCAATGGCTGGCCATGGAAGCTACCGCCAGAAATCGCCTCTTCACTACTGATAACAATCGGGTTATCGGTCACTGAGTTCATCTCGATTTCAACCATCTCTTTTAAGTGGTAGTAAGCATTACGAGAAGCACCGTGAACTTGGGGAATACAACGTAGTGAATACGGGTCTTGCACACGACCACAGTTGTTGTGGGACGCCATGTTCTCAGAATCTTTGAGCAATCTTCTCATGCGCGCTGCGACTTCTAAGTTACCAACAAAAGCGCGTGTTTGATGCAATTCGTCGCGGAACGGTGACTCACTACCTTGCATACCTTCGATACTCATCGCGCCAGCGACATCGGCAAGATCTAGCAGGTAACGCATTTTGGTTAGTGCAGTAATGGCATGGGAAAGAATAAACTGAGTCCCATTAATTAAGGCCAAGCCTTCTTTTGCATGTAGCTCTAGTGGCTCTAACCCATGGGCCTCAAGTAATGTCTTGGCTGGTACTAATTGGTCATCCTGCCAGAACTCGCCTTCGCCTATCAGTGGTAAAAATAGGTGTGATAGGGGGGCTAGATCGCCTGAAGCACCCACAGAGCCCTGTTCAGGCACCACTGGAATCAGGTCCAGTTTGAGGAAAGCAAGCATGCGCTCTACCACTTCCAAGCGTATACCTGAGAAGCCTTGGCTAAGGGCATGAACTTTGGTGATGAGCATTAACTTCGAAATCGCTTTGTCGATTGGATTGCCAACACCAACTGCATGAGTAATGAGCAGATTCTTTTGTAATAAATGCGTTTCTTCGGGTGATATTTGCGTGTCGCACAGCGGCCCAAAACCGGTATTAATGCCATAGACCGCCTTATCTGAGCTGGCCATTTTATCGACATTGGCACGGCTGACATTAATTTTTGCTATGGCTTCAGAGCAAAGCTTTGCTTCGATGTGTCCATTCGCGATGCCGTTTACAATATCAAGATCTAAACGATCAACACCGTATCTAAACGTCATTTTGTTCTCCTAACTAGGTTGTGATACCAAACAGAGGGCTAGGGCGCTGCTTTGCTCCTACTTAGCCACTGTGTCCGTTTTGTTATTCTTGTGAGAAAGCGTTGGCGATATCCCAACACAACCTAGCGGCGAGACGAGCCGTTTGGCTGTCGACATCGTAAGTTGGGTTGTATTCAGCGATATCAGCAATCACTAGCTTTTGTTTGTAATGCAGTATTCGTTGCAAAAACGGAGCGAGCATTTCCATACTGACCCCGCGAGCGGCAGGGGCGCTGACGCCAGGAGCTGTGGCCGCTGGGAACACATCTAAATCTATGGTGAGATAGATGTAGTCACAGTTATCGATAAAATGCTGAAGCTGAGTTAGGTGATAAATGTGGTTGTGGTGGTTTAACTCGTGATCTTCCACGTACCAAACCCCTAGCTCATCAGCGCGTTTGAATAGCGCCTCAGTATTACTAGCGCGACTCACGCCTAAGCAAGCATAATGAAATGGCCAGTCTCGTTTTGCACAATAGTGTTGAATTTGGTTGAATGGTGTGCCAGAGCTGGGTTTGACGTCAGTGTGATGACTTTCAAAGGCACGCAAGTCAAAGTGGGCGTCAAAGTTGATGATCCCGATCTTAGGCGGTTTGACTGGGTTGAGATACTCAAAGTATTGAGCGAGCCCCAAAAAAGAGGCCCAAGCGACCTCGTGGCCGCCACCAAGAGTGATTACTGGCGTGGAGCGTAGTGCAGTTGCGATAACGTTGGCGCACTGCGTTTGGCTCTGTTCGAGTAAGTCGTCATCACATATGACATTGCCAAGATCAATCAAATGGCTTGTGTTGTGCCATGCCATGTTAGCCAGAGCACGACGAATCAAATCTGGTGCGCGTTTTGCGCCGATACGACCTTTGTTGCGGGCGACCCCTGCATCACTACAAAAACCCAGTAAGCTGACCGCGTCATTGTGCGGCTGTAGCTCTTCTACCTGCATTTTTTTTACCACGTGGTGGACGCGTTTGCCCAGTGCACCGTCTTCTGCATCGTGGCGACCTTGCCAATGAAAGTCTTGATTGGTAATCAGCGAATTAGACATGCTCGAGCTCTCCTGCAACAAGGCGAGCCACTAAGCGAGGCGCACCTTGGAAATAGCTAAACTCGGCTGGATGAGTGACATCCCAAATCGCGAGGTCAGCGTCAAAACCTGGCTTGATTTGCCCTTTACTCTCTCCATGGCCGATGGCCTGAGCTGCGTGATGAGTGACGCCCCGCAAGGTTTCTTCTGGGGTTAAGCCAAACAGCGTACAGCCCATATTCATCATCATAGTCAAATCTGAGAAAGGTGAGGTGCCTGGGTTTAAATCTGTGGCAATGGCCATTGGCACTTGATACTGGCGTAGCAGTTCGATTGGAGGAAGTTGAGTCTCTTTCAAGAAGTAGAATGCGCCAGGGAGTAAGGTAGCGACTGTGCTAGATTGAGCGAGAGCCTCAACCCCTGTCTGATCTAAAAATTCAATATGATCAGCTGATAAGCCTGCATATTTGGCGGTTAGAGCCGTGCCACCTAAGTTCGACAGTTGCTCTGTGTGACCTTTGATTGCGAGTCCATGTTCAATAGCGGTTTGGTAGACCTTTTCTGTTTGCGCTAGGTTAAAACCTATGGATTCACAAAATACATCCACGCTGGTCGCGAGTTTTTCTTCTGCTGCTGCAGGAATGATCTCTTGGCAGATATAGTCGATATAATCATCAGCGCGGCCTGAATATTCAGGTGGAAGGGCGTGTGCGGCGAGCAGCGTGGTTGAGATATGAATTTTACGGTGTGCTTCTAGCGCTTTTGCTGCACGGAGCATTTTGAGTTCGTCTGAAAGCGTCAAACCGTAGCCTGATTTCACTTCAACGGATGTGACTCCCGAGCGAATTAGACCGTCTAAGCGAGGCAGTGCCAATTCTGTTAGCTCTTGTTCACTCGCTTCACGAGTTGCTCGAACAGTAGAAAGAATGCCACCGCCTTGTCTCGCGATTTCTTGATAGGGCACTCCCTGTAAACGTTTCTCAAACTCGTCAGCGCGGCTACCTGCGAAAATTAGGTGAGTATGGCAATCAATAAAGCCAGGTGTGACTAACTTACCTTTACAATCGAAACGGTTTGTTGAGGAAACGTCGCCCTGAGTAATTGAGTGGATGAGACCGCCTTTGATATGGACATTACAAACAGGCGATACCGCATAGCCTTTACTGCCTGTTTCCATCGTGACGAGTTTTGCGTTTACCAAAACCAAATCGTTGTTCAAAGTCATAGTTTAATATTTAAGTTTAAATGTATATACAAATGATGATTTAAGTATAGGATTTGATCAAGTGCGATGTTGCGAAAATGTGATCAGTAAAAAGTACGATATTTCATATCAAAGGAGGACTTTAGAACTTAATTTGTATCTAGCGCCAGGATGATAGAGTAATGCGGTGCTGACAAGCTTGTTTTCGCTCCATGTGCGTCTATTTAACAGTAGGCAGGGTTCATTGACCCCAATTCGTAGCGCAGAACGGACAGATTCATCGGCAACAATGGCTTCTACCGTATGTTCAATCGCGCTTAATGGGCAGTTCACTGATAGGTATTGGTTAGGTGTTATTTGTGAAAAATCTTGCTCTAGATAGCTTGGAGCATAGCTTGCATTTACCCAACGGATCTCTAGCTGGATAGGGGATTTATCTTCAAAGTGTATGATTTCACTATAGAATACAGCGCTGCCAAGCATCACACCAAGCTTCATTGCGACATTATCATCCGCTGTGATGGCTATTTGCTTGATCACTTTGCTGCTATAGGTTTTACCTCGCTGTTCGACCTCTTTGGCGATATTGCGAATATCCAGAAGAGGGGATTCCGCTTTATCATCGGGTGCACAAACGAAGGTTCCTAAGCGTGGTCTTCTAACCAGCCTACCTTCCGACACGAGATCTCGAATCGCTTTGTTGACCGTCATACGGCTAACTTTAAACTGTTTAGTTAGCTCAAGTTCCGTGGTGATGCGGTGACCTATTGGCCAATAACCTTGGTCGATCTGATCAGCAATATAGGTTTTGATTTGTAGGTAAAGTGGCGAACTGCTCATAGGATTCTGTTTTTATAATTGACTATACAAATGGTTATACATTTGGCTAATAAATGCAAGAATGTCTTTAAAAATGAACAGTAAATTCGATCTGTTGCTAGCTTTTCTAGTCATTTTAGGAACTAGCACCGAAGCGATAGCGAAAAGCAAGGCCAATTGCAATATCGGTACTATTATCAGCGTGGAACATGTTTTCAACTAAGGTAATTTCGATTGCGGTATTTTCATGGGTGTATCGATACCCATAAGTAAACTCGGTGGAGGGTTTTGAGAACTCTCCACCATCGTTGAGAAGTCCTTGATGAGTGGCTAATTGAGTAATAAGTGTATGTTTTTCAAACCACTGATAGCGGTAACTCATGGCTAGGCTCCAAGTGGAATCTCGATAGGGCATTTGGGTAAAGTCGGTCGGGGTACTTCTGAAAGTAACAGCGGCTGTGGCGTCAAAAGCGTGTTTATCATGCACATAGCCATAATTGACCTGTACTCCTTGTTCAAATTGAGAAGCACTGAATAGACCATTGCTTGTGTCGTTGTAATAGACCAAGCCTCCAAACGATAGACCGTGATTCTCGTCTGAATAAATTTGATACTGCGCATACCCAGTAATCGCACTGCTTAAGGTTTCGCCACGAAAGGACTGCTCTTGAACCCCATAGTTTGGCATATCGATAACAAATCGATTTCTTTCTATGTCCTCTCGACCATTTTGGTCAATACCAACCAGGTCATGAAATGCCATTGTAGGTTTATCTAAATGATTGTTTGCAGCAAAGTTCCAACGATACTGCAGGTCGATTTGCCAGTTTGAATTAAGTTGCCATTTGCCACCGAAAGCGATTTGGTTCTGGTAATAATCGAGCTCATAACTGGCGGTTACCGCCCATACACTGGAAATAATGCCTGAGCCATACAGTTCATATTCATGTTGACCCAACGAAAAACCAGAACGCAATTGTGGAGACAGGACATTGGTATGGAGAGGAGATTGCGCATAGCTTTGCAACGGGCCAAATCCATCATCTGCTGACGCCTCGGCCATGGCTAAAACGAGAGTGGTGAAGGTTAAACTACAGAGGATCCATCTCATAACCCCTCCAACTAAATCATTATCTACCTGATAAGAATATAGTTTAATTGGAGGGTGTTTACTAAGTAGGGAGGCTTATCTAGCTAGTGTAGATAAACCTGATGAAGTTAAGCAGCGCTCAGGTGAGTCGTGATGTAAGGCTGCCAAGCATTTTGGTATAACGCTTTAGATTCGCTGCGCATGTTGCGAATCTGGGCCATTTCAAATTGATTGAAGTCGCGCGCTTCATTGGCGGCGGCACGTTCAATTTTTTGAATACGTTTGTAGATTTCGTGCTCTGGGCCACTTTTCACATCAGCAATCGCTTTTAGATGAATTTGTACTTCAGCAATGAGCTTAGTTTTGGGGAGTTGAACCAATACGTTGAGGTCGCGGTAACCAGACGCAGCAGGTTTTTTAAATCGGTTTTTAACGCTAACTATGGTTGTTTCTCTGTTGAGGACCTCGAAAGCAGACACGATGCCTTGGATATCATTCGCTACAATCGTTGCACGGGCGAGGTCGGTAATTCGCTCTGGTTGACCATTAAGCTCATGAGCAATTTTTTCTTTTGCACGTTGAGAGGACTTTAGTCCGGAAAAGTAAGAGTCAGTAGAGGTAAGCAAGGCCGTACTTCTACAAAGGGTTTCAAGCTCTGCTTGTGCCTGATGCGCCTTGCTGTAGAGAATATCAAAATCTGTGTAAGGTTGAACGGGGGCCGATGACATTGATTGAATGCCATACAATCCACTTAGGTTATGTTTGAATGTTTTCGAGCATACTTCGTTGTTAGTAGAACGACTTTCCTCATTACTCGGTGCGATTGGAATAGCGGCAAATGCTGGTGCACGGCTGAGCATTAAAAGCATCAGGGCCGTAGTTCGCAAAAATAGGCTCATTCACTCTCCTTGATGTGTAGGACATAGCTAAAAAGGGGGCTAAAAAAGCTAATATCGCTAGTACTACTCATCTCTATATAGATAGTGGGGGCAATTTCTGCATTTCCAATCGTATTCGTCTGCTTGTGTACAAAACTATGAACACTCTCCCATTTCCCGTGTATGAAGTTAGAGCTTTCCTAACACCAAAGGTTCATCGTTAAGGTGTAACTAATTATATCGATTGAAAGTGAACCTAATCTGAACCGATTTTTAAGATTATACCAATTGGGATAAATAGGTGATCAGCTAATTGCGCAGGAAAAATCGCTTAGAGCAAGGCATAGATTGCAGCTAGCTAGTTGACCTACCTACAAAATCTATAACGCGGCTATCAGCGATTTTAACCAGCAAGAATGACCAGATATTTGTTCTAATTGGTACTACTTGTTGATACTTTCAGATAGGCTATGTGGCAGAAAGAGTTAGGTATAGAGAAATAGAATGAAAGACCCAGAGTTTTGGCATAGTAAATGGGCCGCAAACCAAATCGGTTTTCACCTAGAAGACGTCAACCCACTGCTGATTAAGTATTGGCAGGAAACTAAACCAAATCATGAAGATAGTGTATTCGTTCCTTTGTGTGGTAAGTCAGAAGACCTTGTCTGGCTGGCAACGAAACACTCGGATGTACAAGGTGTCGAGCTAAGCAATATTGCTGTTCGTGCTTTCTTTGCTGAACATTTTTACACGCCGATGGTAATGCCGGTTGGTCAACATGAGCTGTTTCAGTTTGACGAATTGTCGATCTATGTCGGCGATTACTTTACTGCTCCGCTAAAACCGGTCGATATTGTTTACGATCGAGCCTCGCTGGTGGCTTTACCCAAAGACATGCGAGCGCAGTATGTTGAGAAAATCAAATCATTGCTAAAGCCTGGTGGTCGTATTTTGCTTGTCACGCTAGATTATGATCAGTCGTTGATTTCTGGCCCTCCGTTTTCAGTGCCAGAAACAGAAGTACGAGAGCTTTATCAAGGTTATAAAGTGATTAAACTTGAAAGCAATCAAGAGGCAGACAGACCGCCCAAAATGGCTAAGCATCCATCAGCGAGATTTGTTGAAGAAGTTTACCTAATTGAAAGCGACTGATTAACGCTAAATATGGCTGTAAACAAAAGGGCTTGGTTATGATAACCAAGCCCTTTGCTGTTATTAAGCTAGCGTCTAAGCCACTAGTAGACAACCTTAACTTTCGCTGCGCTCTGTTTAGCGTCGTCGATGGCTTGTTCAATAGTGTCGCGGCGAGTGATTGCGACACCTAAACGACGACGTCCATCAATGTCCGGTTTACCAAACAAACGCAATTGTGTTTGTGCTGCAGCAAGTGCTTGTTGAATACCTTCAAAGCGAATGTTTTGTGAGGTGCCTTGCCCAAGGATGACGGCTGAAGCCGATGGACCGTACTGCGTAATTCCTGCGATTGGCATCCCAGTAAATGCACGCACGTGTAGAGCGAACTCAGAGCTGTCTTGGGACATTAAGGTCACTAGACCGGTATCGTGTGGTCGTGGGGAGACTTCGTTAAAGATAACAGTATCACCTTTAACGAACAGTTCAACGCCAAAAATTCCGTAACCACCGAGCGCGTTAACGACCTTACCTGCGGCATCTTGAGCTGCAGTTAGCGCGTCATCTGTCATATGCTGTGGTTGCCAAGACTCGCGATAGTCACCGTCCTCTTGTCTGTGGCCTATTGGTGCACAGAAATGAATACCATCTACAGCCCGAACGGTAAGAAGGGTGATCTCGTAATCGAAATCAATGAAGCCTTCGACAATGACACGGCCCGCGCCAGTACGACCACCTTCTTGTGCATAGTTCCAAGCTTGGTCGATATCTTCTCGAGTTTTAAGTACGCTCTGGCCTTTACCTGAAGAGCTCATTACTGGTTTACAAACACAGGGTAGTCCAACGGTTTCCACAGCGTCTACAAATTGTTCATAGCTGTCTGCAAAACGGTAGGGTGAAGTATTCAGTTTTAGCTCTTCTGCAGCTAAGCGACGAATGCCTTCTCGGTTCATGGTAAGTTTGGTCGCATTTGCCGTTGGTACAACATTTAAGCCTTGTGCTTCAAGTTCGACCAGCGTGTCGGTAGCAATAGCTTCAATTTCCGGTACAACGTAGTGTGGCTTTTCTTTTTCAATGATCGCCTGAAGTGCATCACCATCGAGCATATCTAGGGTATAACTGCGATGAGCCACTTGCATTGCTGGAGCATTTTCATATCGATCACAAGCGATAACTTCCAGGCCTAGACGTTGACATTCCATCGCGACTTCTTTACCCAGTTCTCCCGACCCTAAAAGCAGAACACGTGTAGCACTATTTGCTGTTGCTGTACCGAACATAATTGACCCTAAAATAGTAAAGGAAGAGAAATTTGAGGAGCATGATACTGATTCGCACTAGAAAAGCAAACGTTTGCTTTTCTCGAATTTGAATTGCGAACTAATACTTGCTGATAGTTTGTTGACAACAGTGAATATATTTATCAAGTTCTCTGTTCAAGTGTTTTATTGTTGCAATAATGCATCTAGTTGCACCTGTGGCGTAAATGCTCTATTTTAAAGCGCTAATCAGTGCTAATTAGATGTAATAATAAGAATTGATGATTTACCAAATGCAGTATGATCCTAAAAAATCAGTAAAGATTCCGATTGAATCACTTGCGGTAGGTATGTTTGTGACTTCGATTGAAGATGGTAAGCGGATCAACCTTGCTAACGCAGGCAGGATTTCGTCTAAAAAAGCTATCAATCAACTTGTTAAGAGTGGTATTCAATTTGCGTGGGTAGATAAGTCGCTGTCTGCCAAAGGCTGTGTGTTTAATCCGACTAAAACAGTGGCAGTGCAGCCTACTAAGCCGCAAATAGCAGAATCAGAGCATCAATCTGAGCCTGTAAAATGCAAGAAGGTAAGCCGTTTCTCTCAGCAGAAGAAAGCAGCAAAAATCATTAGTGAAGCTAAGGGTTTTGTTCACAAGATACTTAGCCAAACATTTGATGGTAAAGCGATCAACGTTGGCGATCTCGATACACTTGCTGATGACATGATCGAAACGCTGTTACTTGATTCTGATGCCGTGAGATGTGTGTCTGCACTACGCAACAAAAATCAGTATTTGTTGGAGCACTCAATCAACGTGGCAACTTTGATGGTGACTTTTGGTAAGCATCTAAATATGCCAAAGGAGGTGCTTAAACAGTTGGCGATTGGCGGTATTATCCATGATGTTGGCAAGGTAAAAGTTGATGATAAGGTATTGAATAAACCCGCACGCTTAACGCCAGAAGAGTTTGAACATATGAAGTTGCATCAAGTGTATGCAGAAGCGATGGTATCAAATGTTGTTGGCATAAGTCAGGTGAGTTTAGATGTGTGTTTAATGCACCATGAAAAACTAGATGGTTCAGGTTACCCTATTGGGCTAAAAGGTGACGATATTTCGCTTCATGGTCGTATGAGTAGTATCGTCGATATCTATGATGCGCTAACGTCTGATCGCTGCTATAAGCAAGGGATGAGTTCAGCGGAAGCGTTTAAGATATTGATTAGCTTAACGCCACATCAGCTAGATAAGCAGCTAGTGTATAAGTTTATTAACTGTGTTGGGATTTTCCCAGTCGGCTCTATCGTTGAACTAAGCGACGGTAGGGTGGGTATTGTTTGGTCCTCAAACCAGATTGAGCCGTTGAAGCCGGAGGTTAAGTGTTTTTACTCCCGCAAGTACAAACGCTTTGTCGATGTGAGTTTTATCAATCTTAAAACTTCTAACTTAACTATCACTAAAGGCATTGCTTTGAATCAGCTTGAAGTCGATGCTAAACCGTTTTTTGAGGTTTAAGTTCGTTCGAGTTGCAAACAAAAAGGCGCTATTTGAGCGCCTTTAATCGTTTAGATTTCCAAGTAAGTAATTGGAATATCGGGATTTAGAGCTTCTAGTGTCGCTTGAGTGTTCGCCAGGTGACTGATCGTCCCTTCTTCTGCTTCAACCAGTGCTGCAGAGTCGATATTGGCTAAGTCTTGACGGTCCAGCAGTAATTGGATTAGTGCTACTTGCAGTGGCGGAAGGCTTGGGTTGAACGCAGCATTTTCCGCATAAGCACCTTGGTAAACTTTGCCATCTTTAGTTTTGATTGCAACACCGCTTATGTTGTGCGTGTAAGGTGCATGGCTGCGGTTAAGTGCTTTAATGGCCAGTTGTAATAGTTCATCTTGCTCTTGTGCTTTCTTACCGTGGTCAACGGTTTTCATTAGTCGCGCGTCAATACCGAGATCAGAAGGGCCGAAAGACTCTGGTAAGTAATGCTGAAGTGGCTGACCTTCACGTTTTGGTAGCTGTATCTTCAGTTCATTAGCCGTGGTTAGCTCGTTCATAAACTGACGGCAGTGACCACAAGGGCTGTAGTTGATAGTGATGTCCAACACGCCCTGCTCGCCTTTCATCCAAGCGTGGCTGATTGCTGCTTGTTCTGCGTGAACGGTTTGGCCTAACTGAACGTCATCGAACTCAACATTCGCGCCGAAGTAAAGCTTGCCTGATAGGCCTCGGACAATGGCACCAACGTAAAAGTTAGATAGCGGAGCATAAGAGTAGGCTGCCGCAAAAGGGAGTAGGGCAACACGGAGTTCAGCATCTTCAAGACCTGAGATTGCAAGTAGTTGCTCAAACTGCTCAGTAGAAAGTGTTGCGTCAAAATCATCAGCAAAAACAATAGGAGATAAGAACTCTGCTACGTTTTGTGGCACTTCCGATAGCGCTTTTTCAATGCGGCTTCTCATAGTGGATCCTTAAATAATCATCGTTGATATCATATGAGTCTAGGTCCGAAAGCTACGGTATAAACTCCGATATTGGTATTACAGTTTATGCAACGCTGAGAAAATTTCGGAGATCTAAATCACAAAAGGCAATGCAACGTAGTTGTACGTTTCATAGTTTGAGTGAGCTCACACATATTTGTGCTTTACTTGGTTTCAGCCCACTCAAACTTGAGTCACCACTTATCTCGGTAACAAGTTGTTTATGCAGATAACCACACGGCTAAGGCGAAAAATGATGGAGCGAGTATCGAGGTAATCACACCGCAGACTACAAGTGCGAGCGAACTGAATGCGGCATCTTGACTATTTTTTTCTGCACATGTCGCAGTTCCTAGTGCATGAGAAACCGTGCCCATGGTTAATCCTCTCGCGATTGGATGAGTAATATTCAGTAAATTATAGATAGGGTAGGCTAGGATGGCGCCAAATAGGCCGACAATGAGTACCAGTATCGCGGCAATTGCAGGTTCACCACCAAGCTGGCTAGAGACTTCCATCGCGATCGGAGTGGTCACCGATTTACCGAGCAGACTGGCGATGAGTGAGAGATCGGTGTTGAGATAAACAGCAATCATACTCGCGGTAAACATCGACATAATACTACCAACACCACACGCTAACATAATGATGCGAACGTTAGCGCGGATTTGTGGTAGCTGCTCGTATAAGGGGTAGGCTAAAGCAACAACAGCAGGTTGCAGTAAGTAATTGATCCATTGATTGCCTGCGTAATAGGTCTCGAACGGTACCTTTAAATAAGTCAGTAGCGGAATCAACACTGCTAAGCTGACCAGCAATGGATTCATAAATGGGCTTCTAATTTTTTGGCACAACCAACGCGAGGCAAAGAAGACAATGATTGTTATGAGCAACCACATCATTTTTGTCCTCCTTTTAACAACCTGTCCAACATCAGACCAAGGCAAACAAGCACGATCAGCGTGCCGCCGACGGCACTGGCTAAAATAGGTAGAGCATTGGCTATAAGCATATCAAAATGCTCCATTAGCCCCACACTGATTGGGACGAACAACAGCACCATGTAGCGAATAAATAGAGATGCCCCAGGCTTAACCCAATCTGCGGGTATAAGGCCGCTCGCGAGCAGACCAAACAGAATCAGCATACCAATGATGCTACCTGGGATAGAGATACCTAATAAGTGTTGAATATTAATGCCCGCGATAAGGCACAAAAATATCAGCCCCATAGATACGACGTATTGAAGCAAAGTTTTTGCCATATTTTAGAGTCGTCCGTTTGCATAGCCTCACATAAAAGCGGGCTCGATTTATTCAAATGCCTAACTAATTCTGTTTTGTATTGTTAGAGTTAGGCCAAATTGTAGGGTGCAGGACTTATGTCTAAGAAAACAGAGTCTAGGATACTCGCTTTTGCACGTATTGGTAGATGGATTTTAAAATAGCAATCTTGTTTTCGTCACTCTCATGTTCGTGAACTAAGTTTTCCAGATTTAGCATATAGTCTTCAATACGACTTTCGAAGTAGTCGCGGCAGTGAACCGTCCAGCGTTGTTGCTCGGCTTCATCCAGTGTCCAAGGAAAGTTTCGCGCACGGTAACGGAACAGCAGTGGAGCAATACGCTCATCGCTAAAGGCGATATCGAGCGCTGCTAGATTATTTGGGTCTGTCTCGCGAATGATGTCCATAGCGGCTTTATCAGCCGGTGAGAAAAAACCGTCATATAGCATGCTGTCGACGTCAGAGCTTTTCTCGTAATCACGTTCAATGCCGTAAACGCCAATCAGTTTCTCGCGTATTTCTGGATGTTGACGTAGTAGAGCAAGGTTTTCCAAGCACTTCTCTCTATCAATACCAATCTTCTCTGCATTCTCCGCGGTAAGCGTTTTTGCAGGTGCCAAGATTGGGCACTTGTTGAGGTGAACTAGCTTAACTGGCACTGGTAGTTCATTAGCGCCAAGCTCTGAGCGTTTTGTGTAAAGGCGCTCGTTTAGCTGTTCGGTATCGAGGTCTAGCAATACTTGTGGGTCTTTGGCTAAATCGACGCAGATTACCGCATTTTGATTGGTTGGATGCCAAGCTACTGGCACAATCCAACTGGTGTAGTTGCACTCTTTACCTAACATTCCCGACACATGCATAAGTGGCGTCATGTTAACGATGTCGACCAGCTCATTGAGCTTGCGCTTATGACGCATACTCAAAAAGTAGTCGAACAGCTTTGGCTGTGCTGCTTTGACCTTCTTCGCCATTTCGATAGTCGCAATAACGTCGGCCATCGCATCGTGAGCATTTTCGTGTTCAATGCCATTGGCAACAGACAAATGCTCCAACTTAAAGCTAATAAAACCTTCTTCATTCTCAGGCCAATTCACCCCCTCTGGACGCAGCGCATAACAAGCGCGCATTACATCGAGCAGATCCCAACGTGAGTTTCCGTTTTGCCAACTCCATGCATATGGGTCGAGGAAGTTGCGGTAACAGGTGTAACGAGTCACCTCATCATCGAAGCGAATACTGTTGTAACCTAAGTTGATGGTATTTGGTGTGGCTAACTGCTCATGAATTTTGGCGATAAACTCAGGTTCAGACAGACCTTGGCTTTCAGCGGTCTGAGGAGTAATTCCAGTGATCAAAGCCGCTTCAGGAGCAGGTAAGTAGTCAATTGGTGGCTGGCAATAGATAACAAGAGGCTCGCCGATGATATTAAAGTCCATATCGGTGCGCACGCCCGCAAATTGACACGGTCGATCTTTCGCTGGGCTGGTTCCCCACGTCTCGTAATCAAAGAAAAAGAACGTAGGTTGATGCTCTTGTTGCATTATCTATTTACCAAGTGTTTGAAATTCACCTCGGTATTAGACCATTGCAGTGTGCGCAAGGCAATGAGGATACGACCTTTATTGGTATGATTTGATTTCTTTACGCATTGAAACGGTATTCATTGTTTCAAACTTTTTGTTTGTGTGCGCAAAAAGTCGGTATTGCATCGCCATTGCCACATCTTCGGCTTCAATAGGAACAAAGTTTGCCAGTGGGCCAATCATCAATGGTTGGCAAACTTTCATTACTGCTTGGACAATAGCTTCATCTTTCCGTGGCTGCTCTCTTAAGCCTTTCAAGGGGCCAGGTCGTGCGAAGACAATGCGCTCAAACCCCATTCGTTCGATGGTGAGTTCCATGCGTCCTTTACAGCGTAGGTAGTGTGATAGAGAACGAGCCGACGCTCCATAGCTGGAAACGACAGCGAGTTTCTTTACGCCGAGCAACTTCATCTCTTGGGCCACATCGCAGACTAATTGATAGTCGATCTTTTCAAGTGCTTGTTTTGAGCCAGCTTGTTTTAGCGTCGTGCCTAAACAGATAAAACCATACTCGGGGCGCACTTTGTCGTCGTCCCACTCTTGAATGCGTAGCTCCGGGTGTTGGAGAGTCTCTAGCTTAGAATGGAAAAAAGGCAGTTCGCGTCGAGCTAGGGCGTAAATTCGCGTGATAGGATCATGCTCTAACATCTGCTTAATCAGTTCATTGCCGATAAGCCCGGTGTTGCCAGCGGTAATCACGGTGATGTTGTTTGAGTTATCCAAGTGAATGTTCCTGTTCACGCGAGTCGTTTAGTGTGGGTGAGCATTATATAAACAAACGGCAATGTCTGTGATCTAAGACAAGAATGAAACGGCAAAAGGATAGATCGAGTTCGTTTTTATGAATCTTTACACATTAAGACCTCGCGCTATGGCGAGGTCTATCCTTGGTGTTATGTCATTGAAAGTGGGACTTTCTTCTGACTAGGTTGTTGGGGTTTGTTCTGTTTTTGTTTTTTCGACTGTTGATTGGCAAACATAAAACCTCCTTGCACTATCAATCGGGAGAAAACAATGTCACGACGAAAATAATGCACACTTTGTGCCGTTAAAAGCGCGCTCCCGATACTTATAAGATAGTCGCTATTCGGTTTTTATTTCAGCTGAGTCTCAATTTGAAAGTCATTCTGCAGAAAATAAAAGCGAAAACCGCGAGTGATAAAGGATGTTAACTCGTTGATTTAACGGTACACTCTATCTTATGCAAATTGCAAAGGAAGGATAAGATATGGAGATTGAACTCAGCACGCTTGCACCGAACCAAATATACCATTTGATGACGCAAACCGTGATCCCAAGACCCATCGCTTGGGTGTTGACCGATTCTGCTCAGCAGAGCTACAACCTAGCGCCATTTTCTTATTTTACGGCCCTCTCTAGCGCTCCGCCCTTATTGATGTTTTCTGTCGGGAAAAAGCCGTCTGGTGACGTCAAAGATACAACGCGCAATGTGTTAGAGACGGGCAAAATGGTGATTCATATTGCCCACCATGACTCTGCTAACGACGTAACTCAAACTGCGGCAACATTAGACCACGGAGAGTCAGAAGTAGAAGCAAACGATATTGAGTTGGTCGACTTCGATGGATTCGACCTACCGAGGGTCAAAGATTGTCCGATTGCATTTGCATGTAAACTCTATGAAGTGAAAGAGATTGGCGACACGCCGCAAAGCCTCGTATTCGCGGAAATTGAGAAAATGTACATTAATCCAGACGTTATCGACGAGCGTACTGACCGTTTGATGGTCGATGCACTCAAGGTAAACCCGCTTTCGCGTTTAGGTGGCAGTCAATATTCCACACTAAACAACGTATTTTCAGTTGCTAGACCCAAGTAAATAATATTTATGCTAAACACAACTCATTCTGATGCTATTTGGCATCGTATCAACCAAAAAACTAAACCTTTAGGCTCGCTAGGACAATTGGAGTCAATCGCACACCAAATTGCGCTGATTCAAAGTCAAGGCAAGAGTGACGCCGTCACTAAAATTGAAATCAACAAGCCAACGTCAATTATATTTGCAGGCGATCATGGCATTGCAGATGAAGGCGTCAGCATCGCGCCAAGTGCTGTTACTCAGCAAATGGTGCTTAATTTTCTTGCTGGTGGGGCGGCGATCAACTGTTTCTGCCGTGCCAATCGAGTTGATTTAAAAGTTGTTGATACTGGGATTTTACTGCCGGTTGAAACCGAGTCTCCAGATTTCATCGTGCAGAGACTCGGTGAGCGTACCAACAACTTTGCTCAGCAAGCGGCAATGAGCGTTGAAACTGCTCAGCAGGGTATTGAGCTTGGTAAGAAGCTAGTCAAAAGTTATGTCGATGCGGGTTCAAACTTTGTCATGTTTGGTGAGATGGGGATTGGTAACACCAGTAGCGCTGCGGCGATTCTTAGTGCAATCAGTGGCCGTGATGCGAAAAATTGTGTCGGCCGAGGCACAGGGATCACAGACGAACAGTTGGACAGAAAAGTTGAACTGGTTGAGAAGGGTGTCGCGCGTTGTAAAGGGCTAGATATTCTAGGGGTGCTGGCACAAGTTGGTGGATACGAAATCGTACAAATGGTTGGTGGTTTCCTTGCTGCAGGCGAAACGAAAACTCCAGTGATTGTTGATGGATTCATTGTCTCTTCTGCTGCGTATGTGGCTTCGCTCATTGACCCAAGTTGTCGTGACGTAATGATTTTTGCTCATCGTTCTCAAGAAGCGGGCCATCAGTTCCTCCTGTCTGAACTTGATGCAGAGCCTTTGCTTGATTTGTCGATGCGTTTGGGTGAAGGAAGTGGAGCTGCGCTAGCGATGTCACTTGTTTGGGCTGCTGCGGAGTTCTACAACAATATGGCAAGTTTTGCAGATGCAGGCGTGGAAGTTGATGTTTAAGTATCAATACCAACTATTCATGTTATCACTGAGCTTCTTTTCCCGAATTCCAGTGCCGATGAGTATTCCTTTTAGTGAAAAACGCATGAACCAGTCGGGGCGATATTTCGCCATGGTTGGTTTACTGCTTGGCTGCTTGTGCGCCCTAGTACTATGGGCTGCACAGCTAGTTTTTCCTGCCACCATCTCAGTGTTTATTATGATGGTGTTTAGCTTGCTTCTCACAGGTTCATTTCATGAAGATGGAATGACTGACATGGCAGATGGTATTGGCGGTGGCATGTCGGTTGAGCGCCGACTAACCATAATGAAAGATAGCCGAATTGGCACCTATGGTGCGAGCGCGTTAATCATGGTGCTGCTTGGCAAGTTCCTAATGCTGTCAGAACTGATTCAGTTTGATCAGGTCTTGGTATTTATTGTTGTCGCCTATACCTTGAGTCGCGCTGTGGCGGCCTCTTTAATTTATGACATGTCGTATGTTTCAGAAACGAGTAGCAGCAAAAGCAAGCCATTGGCTCAACAGCAGTCGAGAGTTGAATTATGCATCTTGTTGATTACAGGTGTTTTGCCTTGTTTACTGCTTGGTCTAGAAACTACAGCGGTGCTCATTCTTGTCATGGTTGTGTTTAGAACACTGTTTAAGCGTTGGTTGTATGCTCGCATTGGTGGTTTTACTGGTGATTGCCTAGGTGCAGCGCAGCAGATTTCTGAACTACTCATTTATTTGAGTTTGATAGCGATACAGGTAAATAGTTAATGGCGGTGCATTTAGTCTTAGGTGGGGCACGTTCAGGTAAGTCGAGCTTTGCTGAAGCGCAAGTTATCGATCTTTCCGATAATAGAGTGAAGCACTATGTGGCTACGGCAATCGCGTTTGACGATGAGATGAAAAAGCGTATTAATCATCATCAGATATCGCGTGGTAACACTTGGGTAGAGCACGAGTGTCCTACCCAGCTACCTGAGCTTGTTGCTCAGTTTACGGCTAGTGATGTTGTGTTAATTGATTGCCTCACTTTATGGTTAAACAATGTTATTTATAACGACGGCAACGACATAACAGAGCAAGAGATCAAGCACACGGTAGAGCGCTTGGTGTTAGCACTAGAGCGGTCATCAGCAACGATCTTATTGGTTTCGAATGAAGTCGGTCTGGGTGTTATTCCTCTCGGAGAAGTCTCGCGTTTGTTCGTTGATCATGCAGGGTGGATGAATCAGGCGATAGCGCGGGTTGCGGAGAAAGTCACATTCGTTGCCGCGGGTTTACCTATGCCGTTGAAAGACGCAACTGAGGACTAATATTCTGAAGACGATAGATATATACCTGTTACGTCATGGTAAAACGATAGGAGAGCCCGCTCTGTATGGGCATACCGATATCCCGGTGGCGCCAGAGAGACAATCTGCCATTTGCCAAGCGTTAGAGAATGAACTGTTGGAACTCTCGTCATTACAGACATCACCACTCAAACGTTGCCAGGACTTGGCTCAGTTACTTCATGCCCGGCAACCAAGTCTTGATCTGGTGGTTAGCGATGACTGGAAGGAAACCTGTTTTGGCGATTTAGATGGATTGGCGTTTGAGCAGGCAAAATCGTCGTGGGATTTGTTTGATGCGTTTTGGCAAAGCCCCGCACAAAATCCGTTACCAAATGCAGAGCCACTTGATGATTTTTTTGCTCGAATCTCACGCGCTTGGGAACAATTTTGCAAAACTGTCGATGAAAACACATTAATCGTCTGTCATGGCGGTACGATTAGAATGATTCTTGCACATATTCTTAAGTTAGATTGGCGTAATGCCTCATTGTATTCAACGTTAAATATTGCCCACCAATCTATTACTCATATTCAAATAACCAAAGCCGATCAAAACTATTTTCGAGTTTGCTTCATTGGAAAACCGTTAATCGGATAGCTAAGGAAAAATCATGACTGCACCTAGCTGGAATTTATCTATTGCATATCAAGACCTTAACGACCCAAAAATCGAACAAGATATCGACCTAATTAAACAGTGCATTCAAGCGCTTGGGTTGCATGTAGACAACCGAGAGTCGGTCTCTGTGGTTCAAAACGCCATTCAAACCAGTGAAGCCGCTGGTAAATTGCTTTCGACCATTAACACCTTTGCCCAGTGTCATGCTTCTATCGATGCGACTAATGCCGAAGCTAAAGGGTTAGTCGGGCGCGTGGCAAAGTTAAGCTCTGAGTTAGTACAAGCGTTTGCGCCTTATGAGAATAAGCTGACTCGATCTGCTGATAACTTTATTGAAGAAGTACTTAACCATGAAAGCCCAGATATTGCTGGTCAAGGATTCCAACTTGCCTGTATGCGCAAGCTAGCGGAAACCAAGTTAAGTGTGGCTGAAGAGCAACTTCTAACCGCAATGAAAGTTGACGGGCGCGATGCTTGGGGTCGGCTATATGACAACATTACTGGCTCGCTTCAAGTCACTATAGCCAATAGTGACACAGATAAAATTGGTTTTTCTCAGGCCGCAAGCATCTTGTATGGTACTGACTTTGACAAGCAAGAGCCTGCTTGGCGTGGAATTCAAGCAGCGATGAAAGATAACCAAGAGTCTTTTTCTGCCATTCTCAATGCTTTGTCGGGTTGGCGTTTATCTGAGTATCAAAAGCGCTCAGGCCAACAAGATGTCCACTTTTTAGACCCAAGTTTGCACGGTAGTCGAATTCAAGCCGCTACGCTTGAGGCGATGATGTCGGTAGCAAAAGATAATCGATACATTGGCCAAAAAGCGGGACACTTAATGGCGCGCGTTCACGGTTTAGACCAGATGCGCCCATGGAATCACCTCGCAGGTATGCCAAGTCTGACTGATGCTGAACCTAAGGTTTATAGCTTTAGCGACGCGATTGAAATCATCCGCAACGCTTTTGCTTTAGTTGACGCAGAGATGGCAGAGTTTGTGGATCTAATGGTTGAAAACGGTTGGATTGATGCGCAGCCAACTGAGAACCGTCGCTTAGGTGCGTACTGTACCAAGTTCGCCGCAACTCGAACGCCATTGGTGTTTATGACTTGGGGTGGTAGCCGTTCAGATTTACTGACTTTAGCTCATGAGTTGGGTCATGCGTTCCACAACTGGGTGATGCGTGATATGCCTTTATGTCAAACACGCTATCCAATGACTCTAGCTGAAACCGCCTCTATCTTTGCCGAGAATGTCGTTCGTGATTATCTTCTTGACCAGGTTGAGAGCAGGGAAGAGAAGCTTGAAATGTTATGGGAAGAACTATCTAGCTGTTACGCATTGATGGTTAACATCCCGGTTCGGTTTGAGTTTGAGAAACGCTTTTATGAGCAGCGGAGTGAAGGTGAGTTTACTGCCTCACAGCTATGTGATTTGATGAGCGAAACATGGTGTGAGTGGTACGGTGACTCAATGTCTGAACCTGATCCTTACTTTTGGGCAAGTAAGTTACATTTCTCAATATCTGAGGTCAGCTTTTATAACTATCCATATTTGTTTGGTTACTTGTTTAGTGTTGGTGTTTACGCGCAACGAGATAGCAAAGGTAAGCATTTCTATAGTGACTACGTCAACTTATTGAGAGACACAGGCTCTATGATGGCTGAAGAAGTGGTTGAGAAACATCTCGGCATGGATTTATCGCAAGCGGATTTTTGGCAACAAAGCATCGATCGCGTAAAAGCGAAAATTGATGAGTTTGAATTGTTGCTAGATCAAAAATAAACACTTTACTTTCATGGTAATATAGTGAAATTACCTCGACTATAGAGGTTAATTGAGCCGAGCTAATGCTCGGCTGAATTTTGCGCAGTGAAAGCCTTCATTTCCTCCTTGTAGTGAGGAATTCGATAAATTACGGTGAGGCACACGATTTGTGTCAATAAGTGGGATCACTCCTACATAATTTGTCGGAACAATTCATTAACATACCCGCTGTGCAATAAAGGAGTAGCGCATGACGAAAACCCTCTTTCGCCAATCTTTTCTTTTTGACAGCTTAGACTTACAACAAGAGATGCCAGCAAATGAAATGATTGTGGCTGGTGGAACTGTCTTTAAATTACATCAACGTGGTGTGCTGGAGGTGATTCCGGCGAATCTTTCAGACGAGAGTAAGCACATCATTATTTCGTGTGGCATCCATGGTGACGAAACTGCACCGATGGAAATCGTCGATAAGATTATCTCTGATATTCAGTCAGGTTTTCAGCCAGTGACTGAACGGTTGTTGTTTATCAATGCTCATCCAGAGGCAACGAATGCGCATACGCGATTTATCGATACCAATCTTAATCGTCTGTTTGATGAAAAAGAGTATCAACCTTCTAAAGAGCTTGCACTAGCACAAGAACTTAAACGTGTAGTGACTGCGTTTTACCAGGGTACAGATCAAAAGCAGCGTTGGCATTTAGATCTCCACTGTGCAATTCGTTTGTCGAAACATTATTCATTTGCGGTGAGCCCTAAGGTCCGTCACCCTGTTCGCAGTCAGGCATTAATGGAGTTTACGTCAAGTGCACACCTAGATGCTGTGATGTTCTCGAACGCACCTTCAAGTACTTTTAGCTGGTTTAGTGCCGAGAACTTTGGTGCACAAGCACTGACTGTAGAACTCGGTCGTGTGGCGAAGATTGGTGAAAATGATCTCGATAAGTTAGTGGCGTTTGATCTTGCTCTGCGTGATCTCCTTTCGAGCAGCGATTCTGAGCACTTGCCACGTAAGCCGATTATGTATCGAGTTAGTCGAACTATTGTACGCTTGCATGATGACTTTGATTTCATGTTCGATGATGACGTAGAAAACTTTACTGCATTTAAGCATGGTGAAGTGTTTGGCCATGACGGAGACAAACCCCTGATGGCGAAAAACGAAGGCGAGGCCGTTGTATTTCCAAATCGTCACGTTGCCGTTGGTCAACGAGCGGCGTTGATGGTGTGTCCGGTTAAAACACGTTATGAAGAAGGGCAAATAGTCTACGATTAATTTGTCACTAAGCTTTCTATTTTAATGGCTTAACGGTATCGTTAAGCCATTATTTTTTCAGGCTCACCAAAACAATTAGCAGCAACATGGAATTTACTCAGCTCTTAGACCGCAGGCGTCATAAGTGGATACGCTCTGGCTTACTGTTTTTTGTACTTCTCATACTCATTAGTAGCATCTATGTAATGGTTGGCGAGCTCGCTATTTCTCCATTTCAAACTCTTACTGCTTTACAAGAGCAAGTTGTTCTGCAACTTCGTCTCCCTAGGCTGTTAGCAGCAATTACCATAGGTGCTGCTCTGGCAGTTTCTGGCTCAGTACTTCAGGTATTACTCGGCAATGTGTTGGCTGAACCGGGAGTCTTAGGCATATCTGGTGGTGCTAGCGTAACGATGGTTTTGGTACTATTTTTCTTTCCGGCATTTGCCACGCCAATCGGATTTATGGCTGCTGCAGTGCTTGGGGCGCTAGTTTTTACTTTGCTACTGGTGTTTGTTGCCAAAAGCATGCGGCTGACTACCACCAAATTACTATTAGTTGGTGTGGCGCTAGGGATTCTTTCTGGTGCGATCGTTACTTGGGCGTTCTATTTTAGCGACGACTTAAGCCTTCGCCAGCTCATGTACTGGCTGATGGGCAGTGTTGGTGCTGCAAGTTGGTATCACCATGTTTTAACCTTGGTATTAGTACCTGTGCTTATCTGGTTGTGCTGCAAAGGTACCTTACTCGATAAACTGATGATGGGTGAACAGCATGCCAAACAGTTAGGTATTGATGTTGATGAAGCGCGTTGGAAGCTTATTTTTGCGGTATCAATACTAGTTGGAGGCTCAGTTGCACTTGGCGGAGTGATTGGTTTTGTGGGCCTTGTAGTACCACATCTTCTTCGTTTGGCATTCGGTAGTGAGAACCGCTATCTGTTGCCGATCTCTGCACTGGCTGGGGCAACTTTAGTTGTTTTCGCTGACCTTATTGCTCGTACTGCGCTCGACTCGGCAGAGCTACCTCTAGGTGTCGTCACAACGACAATTGGGGCGCCAATCTTTATTTGGATGTTGGTGAGTAATCATGATTCACGTTAGTAGTCTTTCAGTTGGTTCTCGCCTGTTACCGCTCTCTTTTGAAGTTTCGCCGGGCGAAATCTTGCACGTGATTGGCCCAAATGGCAGTGGTAAAAGCACGCTGTTATCGGCGGTCGCTGGGTTATTGGCTTTTGAAGGTGAAGTTAAGATTTTCGAGCAAGATGTAAAGCAGTCATCAATAGAAGCCCTATCGGCTAGCCGAGCATTTTTGGTGCAAAGCGATCGTCCGGCATTTAACCTCGACGTTGTTCACTACCTCTCTTTATCACTGCCTAGCACAGCGTTAGCTAGTCACCCGAATGTCACCGAGGTCATTGAAGAGTTATCAAAATTGTTAGAGGTTGATGACAAACTTCACCGCTCGATACACCATCTGTCAGGTGGAGAGTGGCAACGAGTTCGATTATGCGCGATATGTTTACAGATTTGGCCAACGTTGAATCCTCATGCAAAGCTGTTGATCCTTGATGAGCCAGCCGCGCCACTCGATATAGGCCAAGAAGCTTTGCTCTATAAGTTGATTCAACGAGTAGCTGAGATGGGAATCGCGGTACTGATGTCTAACCACGACCTGAACAGAACGCTGAAACATGCCGACAAAGCGATCTTACTTGATAACGGTGTTATGCAGCAGGTAGGGGCAGTGGGGCAAGTGCTTTCTGTGAATGAGCTCTCTCGCGTGTTTAGGACCCAAGTGAAGCGTGTTGTCATAGAAGGTTCGCCAGTTTTATTGTTCGAATGATACCCCTAAAGAGGTATTTTGGTGCAGCTTGCACTTAAACAGAGCGTGATAATGATCACCATAGAATCGTGATTTTAAGTTGTTTTCATTTAAAATCAATATCTTACAGTTAAGTAAAAAGTTGGCACGTAACTCGCTATATGTATTAACGATACATTCTCGTTCTTGTTGGACGGATTCAATCGGAAGTAGGTGACTGTAGGTGGGAGCCTTGCGGATGACTGATGAAGTCTTTTGTTTTGACTATGGCAGCTTACGCCACCTAAGGCTTACTTTAGGTGGCGTTTTTTTATCTACTATTTGGTTAGAGCTACGAGATCTGCAGGGCGGTAGTAGACAGATTTAAGAACTTTACCTTGGCGAATGGTCTTCGCGTCAGAAACAAAATCCTCAGCACATTTAGCGATAATGTAATCACCTTTCTGTACCGCCATTAGCTTGATACCTTGCTCTGCGTAGTAAGCTTCAGTTTCAGCGTACTCCTTTTCGTTGCGGCACACTTTGCTCATATTGCTTGAGTGAACTTCATCCCAGCAAGGTAAGAACTCAATACCACGGTTTACCGCAACGTTAAGTAGCAGGTCGATCAGGTAATTTATCGCAATATTATCTTCTATTTTGTCGTGGCCTAAATGAACCAAACGTCCCATCAAAACATACACGCTGTCGATAATTGCATCCGCTTGCTCAGTTTTATTGTCCGCCTCTGCAAGCTCTGTCAATTCTTCAATGGCTAAAGAGGTATGCAGAGTGTCTGCTTTATCGTCTAAACTTTGTGGCGAGTTAACGGGTAAATCGAAAGTGCTACGAAACTCAGAAATATCGTGGTAAAGATGGTTGAAAATTTCGTTGGTTAGTTTTGAAAGGTGCATATCCATTGATCCGGATGTGGTTAAGATTGGCTAATACTACCAAAGCCGCTCTGCTCTCGCTATGCAGAGCCCGAAAATATTGGGCGGAGAGGTCAAGTTTTGTTATTGGAAACAAGAAAAGAGTTGCATCTATTGAAACTATAACTCTATCTTTAATATAACAATTATTATCTTTTGGAGATTGTATGGTGGTTGAGAGCGACAGTGAAAAGGTGATTCGAGGTTTGTATCAAATCACCAATGACTACCAGAAAGGATTTGATATTCAAGTTAGCCAGTTGCTTATGATGGGGCTGGAAAGATTCAATTTGGATATCGGTATCTTATCTCGAATCGACGGTAATACTTATACGGTGCTTAACTGTGTGACGCCTGAAGGTGTTGAACTTAGTGTTGGTGATACTTTCGAATACAGCCAGACATACTGTGAGATCACTTGCCGTTCCTACGCACCTGTGGTGATTGAAAACATGGGTGAAGATGATAAGTACGCAACGCACCCCGCATACCAAGCCTTTGGTTTAGAGTCATATATCGGCGTACCAATCTTTATAGACAATGAGATATTCGGCACGCTTAATTTTTCTTCAGCAACCCCTTACCACCGAAAGTTTAAAGATATTGATATTGATGTACTTAAGTTGATGGCTTCTTGGATCGAAGTTGAGCTCATTCGGCGTAAACAAGAGCAGCGTCTACAAAAATTGAATGAGCGCCTGGAGTATCACGCTAATCATGACGCACTAACCGGAGTGGCGAATCGTCGTAGTATGTTTAAAACGGTTCATCTAGACATAGAACGTATGAAGGGCATAGGTGGTAAAGGAACACTTTGTGTGATTGATATTGACCACTTTAAGCGGGTTAACGATAACTATGGCCACCAGATTGGTGACGATGTGCTTAAAAAGGTGGCGCTAATCATTAAGCAACAGTTAGCGCCCAGTGACTTTATTGCCCGCTTTGGTGGTGAAGAGTTTGTGGTCTGGTTACCTGAAAGACAAGTTCAGGTACGCCGAAAGTTGGTCGAAAAGGTACGGACGTGTGTGAACAGCATTGAAGTAGGGAACAAGCCCGTTACGGTTTCAATCGGCTCCTGTGAGTTTGATTTTTCTGAACAGGGAAATGAACAGTGCGACAAGGCGACACTAGATGAAATTATTCATATTGCTGACGATAGTTTGTATGCAGCAAAAGCGGCGGGCCGAAATAATACCGTGATTTCACAATGGAATAAATCTGAACCCGCTCCGATAGAGTTATGATTTCGTAAGCATTTATATTGAGAAGCGCCGTTTGGTGCTTTTTTGTTTTGTGTTGTATTTACCATGTTGCAATTGGGCTGCGAAGCTTACCATTCAAGTTCTTAATCGCTATGACGCCACTTAATCTTTATACCAACCATCGACCTCGCTATTTGACCATTCATTAAGTGGATCAATGAAAAACGATCGACAAATCATTACTATAGATGAGGTGGTGATATAACCTTAACATTGACCGCCACCTTAATAATTACAAATAAATCCAAGCATGGGAATGAGCAAAAAATGAACATAGTTAAAAGCATTACTAAGTGGAGGTATGTATGGGCTTATCGCTAAAAAGTCGCACCAAACTTCAGCTACTAACGGTAATACCTTTGGTTGTGCTGACAACACTTGTTACTTTGGTGTACTACTGGAACGGTAAGAATGCATTAGAGCAAGAGTTAGTCGATTACCGTGAACAACTATTAGACAATCGAAAAAAAGAGCTAAAAGCCTATTTAATGATGGGAGTCACAGCGGTAAAGGATCTTCATGAGTCAGATCGTAATGGCAACAATAAAGAGCAAGCTAAAGCCATTTTAAAATCAATGCGATTTGAAAAAGATGGGTACTTTTTTGCCTATGACTCAACAGGTGTCAACACTCTGCATGCTATCAAGCCACAACTAGAGGGGAAGAACCTGCTTGGTTTGAAAGACGAGAACGGTACTCCTGTCATTGCGGGATTGATAGAAGCCGCGAAAAAAGGAGACGGATTTTTGCCTTTTTCGTGGCACAAACCTTCGATTGATGCTCAAGCTCCTAAGCTGGGTTATGCTGAATATTTACCTCGCTGGGACTGGGTGCTAGGAACAGGGATTTATATTGATGACATTGATCGGTTAGTCAGCGAACAAAAGGCGGCTCAGCTACAGAGCCTGAATGACGATACTCGTTCGGCGGTTATTTTATCTCTTTTCGGTTTAGCTATAACGATAGTGTTGGTGACTTTTTTCGTCAATAGGGGCGTGGCGCCATTGCAACATATTGCTGCGTCACTAAAAGATGTCGCTGAGGGGGAAGGCGATCTTACTGCTAGGCTCAAGGTTGAGAGTCAAGATGAGGTTGGAGATGTCGCTATCGCATTTAATGACTTTATGGATAAACTTCAGCCGATGATTAAGGCTCTGCAAGATTCAGCGTCTGAAGTTATGCTTGCGGGCAATGCTCTAGATCAGCAAACTGGTCATGCGGCCAAATCAATGCAAAACCATAGTTTAGAAACTGAGAAAATAGTGACGGCTGTAACTGAAATGAGTGCGACCTCAAGGGAGGTTGCGAACAATACTCACTCTACTTCACAGGCCATTAAAGCGGCAAATGATCAGATTAACGAAGCCCAGCTTGAAGTCTCACATGCAATCGAAGGTATTGGCGAACTAGTTTCTGAAGTAAACGGCACATCCGAAGCCATTCAGGCGTTGAGTGAACAGACTGAGCGGATTACGAAAGTACTCGATGTCATTGGAGAGATAGCTGAGCAAACTAATTTGCTAGCGTTGAATGCTGCTATCGAGGCGGCTCGTGCAGGTGAACAAGGTAGAGGTTTTGCCGTTGTTGCCGATGAAGTTCGATCGCTAGCAAGCCGGACTCAAAATAGCACGCAAGAAATTGGCGAAATGTTAACAGCATTGCAGACTCGAGTTCGTAATGCCGTTGATTCTATGAGTTCAAGTCAGCAGCGCGGGGAACAAACGGCACATGACTCCACTCAGATCCAGACAAGTTTAACCGCAATTGAGAAGGCTATTGGCACTATTCATGACATGGGAATTCAAACTGCAACAGCCGCAGAGCAGCAAAGCGCTGTGGCGGAAGATATCAATCAGAACTTAGTTCATATTCAGGAAATCGTACACGACCTTAATGATACTGCAAGTCAATCTGCTAGCGTTAGCAGTCAGCTAGTGTCTTCGGGAGACAAAATGTCGGGGCTTGTTGGCAACTTCAAGGTTTAACTACCAGTTAAGTCTAAGGCAGATGATTTCTGCCTTAGACTAGAGTTTTAAAGTGGCCTTATAGTACTCTAAAATCCTTCCTGCTTAGCTCAGAAGCGTTACTCGCAATCTTGATACGTTCTTCCGTCTGGATAGCAGTTTCTAAGATCAACAAAATCGTCTAAGTTATCTAAAAGTAGGGATGACATAATGGGGTCAAATTGCTTGCCAGCTTCTTTTTGAATTAGGTCTATGACATCTACAACTTCCCACGGCTCTTTGTAACAACGCTTGCTAAGTAAAGCATCAAAAACGTCTACTAGAGCCGTTAGCCGTGCGAAAACATGAATATTCTCTCCAGATAAGCCGTTCGGATAACCGTTGCCATCCCATCTTTCATGATGCTCATGGGCGACAAAAGAGGCTAAAGAAAAGAGTTCCCCTTCACTCTTAGAAAGCATCTTATAACCGATGGTCGTATGGGTTTGCATAACCTTCCATTCCTGGCTATCTAGTTTGCCAGGTTTCTCGAGAATTGTTTCAGGTATGCCTATTTTTCCAACATCATGCATGGGACTGACGATTTCTAACATCTCTACTTCCCGGTGTGATAGTCCATACAACTTACCCAGCAAGGCTGACATCTTAGCTACGCGTTTTACGTGGTTGCCTGTTTCTCCAGAGCGTGTTTCTATTGCTTCTCCGAGCATTAGAATCATTTCTTTTTGTACAGCTAACGTCTTGTTTCGAAGGGCCAATATCTTTTTAGTATGCTTGGCAATCATCTGTTTATTTCGAATCCAAGCCCCTTGGAGAAGTATCACTAATAGTAAGACTACAATGATAGTCACAATCACGATGATCGCGTTCCGGTTCTCTTGCCAGATAGTGACTGGTTTGTTTAGTAATAACGTGTTTTCCGGTAGTAGTTTGGTCGAAATGTTGTGTTTAACCAGTGCGTTATAGTCAAGTAAAGGTCGATAAGAAGTATTTAGTTTGTCGCTACTTCGTACTCCCAAATCAAGGTCTTGACTTAAAGATTCGACAGCTAACTCCCCTAATTTTTTTGAATCGTTGACATGGCCACCCAATACACCATTACGTAAGTAGAAGTTCCAAAGCACAAAAATCGGTGCGTTGCTTGCCTGGCCTAAAGCAGCGCTTACCTGATTGTAGGTATAATAGATATTTTCATCTAATTGAGTATTAAAGTGAGTAAGCAAAATGACGTCGTTGGACTCGAGAGTTTTTGCAAAATCCTTAGCTTCATTCAAGGATAAGTCAGTGACTTCTAATAGAGGTATTTGACTGACAACACTGTTAGCGTGTTCTTGCTTTATTTGAGTCGATAACAGCTTTCCACTAGTGGTTAAGTCATGAAATAAATAAATTTGTTTGACGTCAGGAACTATTCTTTTTATCAGAGTTAGATTGCTGTTAATGTTATCCTTTGAGTAGAAAACTTTCGACCGATCACTCAAACTGCTCGCTTTAAACTGAGCGTTATTGATCCCAACGGCTACAACGGGCGTGTTGCCCATTCCCTCTGGGTATAATTCAAGAAAGAAATTGGCTGCGTTGTCATCAGTTACAATGACGCCATCGAATTGATAATGCTTGTATTTATTGGCAAAGTAGCGTTTGAAAGAGTCTAGGTATTCGGGAGACAAATTCCTTTTACTGTCCATATACTCGATGGAAAGTTTGACTTCCTTATTACTGCTCAATAAAGCGGAATCTATGCCTGTTTGAAGATCTTTGGTCCAGTGATATGCAGGGTCGTAAGAGTGAAGAACAAGTATTCGAGCGAGTTCATTTTCAGCTAAGGAAACAGAAGAATAAAACCAGAATATAAATAGAGCGAATAGCTTAAGTTGCTTACCATACCACTTCATTCGCAGACCTCATGTCTATGACTATAAATATAATTATAACTTCATTATATCTTAGTGGTGAGGCTGATTCACCAAGGTAATGATAGGGTGAGCAACTAATTATGAGAGGTGGCTTCAGATTGGATTGACTGTGGAATGAGTTTACAGTCTTTTCTAAGGGTAATAGGGCGCTAGCTTTTTGCCCCCAAAATTTAAAATAGAAGCACATCTGACTGCTAAGTAAACAAATAGGGAAACAGAGCTCTGCGCTCTTCGTCAGTGAGCGACTCAACCCGTGCAATATTGGTGTCTGGAATCGCTTCGGGGTTAGGATAGTGTTTAAGTACTTTCTCCATGCTCTCTTCACGGATCAGATGAAAGACTGGGTAAGGTGAGCGGTTAGTGAGGTTTTCATCATCTTCTGGCTGTGCGCCACCAAAACAGTAATCCGGGTGGAACGTGGCAAGTTGGAATACGCCTTCCCATTCCTGCTGTCGAATTAAAGCCTCAATCCAATCGATGAATAGATTGTAGTCGTAGAAGTCACCGAGCATATTTGGTACAGCGACCAACGTCGTTTCAAGCTCTTCGGGTTGAGTCGAGGCAAGCTCCATTAGCTGAGTTAGGATATCTTCAAGTAGAGCTTCTTCCGTTGTCGCCTCACTGACAAAAATGCGAATTTGCTTATTGCGTTGTGGCTTTGCCGCGAAAGGGCAGAGGTTAAGCCCGATTACAACATCATTTAGCCATTGGTTTACGGCAGTTTTTACTTGTTCTGGCTTCGTTAGTGTTGAGCTATTGGCTGTCATTTTGCTTCCAATTTAGTGTTTTGCGCCAGAATAACAGAATCTTCAACCAGTGGCTTGTGCTGTTGCCAATGTGATAGCTTGTGGCATAGGAAGAAAATCATTAGATATAGCACCGAACCTCCTGCGACAACGTAACCCCATCCTCCGTGTTGCCAGCAGTAGATTAGGAAGAACCCGCCGATACTTCCGCCCACATAGTAGTGCACCAAATACAAAGCGGTAGCGGTGGCTTTTGCGTGGGTGGCTTTTTGACTGACCCAAGCGTAGGCCAAGGTATGGGTAAAAAATGCGCCGAAGCTAATCAACAGTAATCCCATCAACATAAACGCAAGTGAATCGATATAAGCGATCAACATCCCGAGTAGGCTAATCACTGTACCAGTGATCATTCCAGACACCATTTGATGTCGTTTACTCCAAACTGATGTGAGTTTTGAACTGATGGTGCCCGCGAGGTAGCAAAGAAAAATCAGTGATGCTAAGCCAATTGGTAAGCTGTGCGGATCTGCGACTAAGCGGAATCCCATTACTGAATAGAGGTTAACGAACAACGCAAAGTTGACTCCGCCAATCAGCATAGCAATCCAAATCGTCTTGTTTTGTAAATGTTTCACTACTGCGCGGTTGTGGTAACGCAGCATCCCTCGTTGGGGAGTGAAATGCTTTTGTTTTGGTAGGCTTAAAAACACAATAATGGCACCGACTAAAGTGAATATTGCCATACTTACCACGGCATGTTGCCAACCCAAAGCGTCAGTTAATGTTCCGCCAACGATACGTCCAGTAATACCGCCTAACGAGTTTGCGGCGATATAGCCTCCAATTGCTTGGCTAAAGGCTCGTGCTGATAACTCTTCAACCATGTATGCCACGGCGACAGAGGCAAAGGCTGCTAGCGCAATACCCATTAAAGCGCGCAGGATGACGAGTGTGTATATGGATTCAGTCAACAACATCGCTGCGCCGATAAATGGCATGGCAATAAGACCTATAAGCATAACGTTTCTGCGTCCGAGTGATTCTGATGCTACGGCCCAAGGGACGAGAGAAACTGACAGTGCCAATGTGCTCGCTGCAAATATCCAATTGACCTGCGTCTCTGTTACTTGGAAGTGCTGAGACATATACGGCAGCATAGGCTGGAATAGGTACAGGTTACAGAACACTAGAAATGAGCCCAGCGCGAGGCTAAAAGTGACTTGGCGGTATTGTTTTGTTTTCAGCTCAATCATAGGTTTCTTATGCAGCAAAGCGTTGTTATGTGAGCAAAATATCAGTGTAGGCATGATATATAAAATATATTAAAAATATCGAGTTGATATAATTTATATATGGTGTCGATGTGGATTCAAAACATCTTAAGCATTTTGTTGCCGTTGCAGAGCATGAGCATTTTACTCAAGCAGCGAAAGCGTTACATATCGCTCAGCCTGCGCTTAGCATTTCCATTAAAAAATTAGAACAGAGCCTGGGTGTCGAGCTTTTTCGTCGTGAGGATCGCAAGGTATCGCTCACCGACGAAGGCGTGGTGTTATTTGAACATGCTAAAAGAGTGCTTCAACAACTAGATGATGCGCAGCTCGCCATTGATGAGTTAAAAGGGCTAGAGAAGGGCGAAGTCAGGCTTGGGGCACCGAGTATGATGGGCTCGTATTTCTTTCCACAAGTGTTGATGGCGTTTAAAAGCCGCTACCCAAACCTCAAGCTGACCTTGGTTGATGCTGGCACGCGCTCAATTCGGCAGATGCTGCTTGATGGTGAGTTGGATATTGGCGTGATTAACGATGAAAACGTACCTGACGACCTAGAAACTGACCATTTATTACGCTCTGAAATGGTGGCGGTGGTGGCACCGGAGCATGAGTTCGCACATCGAGAATCGATAAGCTTTGATGAGTTCTTTGACCATGAGTTGGTGATGTTTAAGCCTGGTTATTTCCATCGTGACTTCATTGAGAATCAAGCTCAGCAGTGCAATAAAGAGCTACGTTTCTCATTCGAAACCAATTTACTTCCAATGATTTTGAGCATCGTGAAGCATGAATTTGCCATAACGGCACTTTTGGAATTGGTCACCCAGCACGAAAAGGATGTAGTTGCTGTGCCGTTTCACGACCGAGTGAAGCTAGATTTGGCTCTGGCTTGGCGAAAAGATGGTTATCTCTCGATTGCGGATAAGACCTTTATCGAGTTTGTAAAACAGTACGCATAACACCTGCTGTAAATATCACATTTTCTGATTTCACAATCGCACCGCACCGCGTGTTGAAGTAGTTTGGAAGTAATTATGAACCTTGAAGGGTAGGGAAACCATTCATGCAAATAGATATCAACCAACTCGACCTCCAAGTTGGCACTAATCATCTAGAGATTGCCCAGTGGAGTATATCTGAAGGACAATCATGGAGCGTATTTAGCACCGAAGGCGATATAGGCTCACTGCTAGGGAGCTTGCTGTGCGGTGAGTTTGATGCCTGCTCTGAATTAGTGTGCATCAGCACAGGAAAGATCGTTCAGGTATCGCTGGTCGAGCAGCAAAGATTGTTAGAGGAAGAGATTGCGAAAGACGACACCGATTTTCTTGACCAAGTGGATACCGGAAGCACAGTTTCTTCTCTTATTTATGAACAGTGCCAATCTCAGCAACTTACCGAGCAACTGATATCCGATTTAGACCTCTCTCATCTTGCTCAAAGTGGCTTTAGAGTTTTGTCTACCGGTGAAACTCGCCGAGTAATGCTTGCTCGTGCCTTGGCAGCAAAGCCAGATCTTATTGTTCTTGATAATCCGTTTACTGGTTTAGATGTTGCTCATCGTCAATCACTAACGACCTATCTTACCCAACTGGCAAAATCTACTCAGATGATCGTCACCTTTAACCGCGAAGAAGATATACCAACTTGGATAGAGCAGGTCGCACTGTTCAACCACGGAACACTGGAAAGTACAATGGCCAGAACTGAGTGGGAAACACATCCAGTGATCAGCCAGATCAAATCCCAATCAAAGCAGCAAAGTGAAGAGATGCTCGCACTGATTCATCGTTATCAGCACACCCATAATTTCGACAATCCGTTGTTTGAAATCGTTGACGGAAAAGTAGAGTACACCGAGAAAACCATTTTTACTGATCTCAACTGGCGCATTGACAATGGTCAGCACTGGCAAATAAAAGGGCCTAACGGCTGCGGGAAAAGTACGCTACTCGGCTTAATTTTTGGTGACCACCCACAGTGCTATTCCAATGAAATTTATATCTTTGGTAATAAGCGCGGTTCTGGCGAGTCTATATGGGAGATCAAGAAGAATATTGGCATGGTTTCGTCGGCGCTTCACCTTCAGTATCGTGTTAGCTGTAAAGCAATTGAAGTCATTTTGTCAGGTTTTTATGATTCAATCGGTCTATATCAGCAGCCAAGTAAAAAAGAGATTCAAGTTGCGCGCGAGTGGCTCGAAATTCTGCATATGAGTGACCTTGCCAACACCTCATTCAGACAGCTTGAATATGGGCAACAAAGGCTACTTTTGATTGCAAGAGCGATTGTGAAGCAGCCAGCTTTACTTATCTTAGATGAGCCTTACCAAGGGTTAGATTATTTGGGCCGACGGTTGGTAAAAAACACTTTGGAGTTGATTGCACAAGAAAACCTCAGTCAGTTGCTTTATGTGTCGCATTATCAGAAAGATAAACTTGAGAGCATCCGCAATGAAGTTGAGTTTATCCATGATGAGAGTGCGAACTGCTATAAGCCTCAAGTTCGCTCTGGTATTTAGCTTTAACGACTTTGAAGGATAGGTTACATGCTGTTGAACCATGTTTCTGTAGGGACATCTAACGTAAAACTGGCTGTAGAGTTTTATGACAAAGTGTTTGCCACTTTGGGTGTTAAAAGGGCGCATTACATTGAAGATATTGCGGCTAGCTATGGCGATAATTTTGAGTTTTGGGTCGGTTTACCAACCGAAAACAAGGCCACTGCGGGTAATGGAACCCACATAGCATTTAACGCTCCAAGCCAACTTGCGGTAGACGAGTTTTATCGAGTGGCCATTGATCAAGGCGGGGTATGTGAAGGGAAACCTGGCCCAAGGCCAGAGTATGGCGAAACTTACTATGCGGCGTTTGTACGTGACCTTGACGGAAACAAAATAGAGGCAGTGCATTTGTAGCTGCAAACAGACATGACAGAGGGATGTGATGATTAGCTGTAATGACTACGACTATATTGAAATTGCTTGTTTGTACCATTATCCGGTCAGGCTACATCTCAAATCTGGTGTCTATGTGGAAGGTAATGCACTCGACACGGCACGCAATGCAGACAAGCAAGAGTGCATTAAAGTCAGTATGAACGGACTCGAGCACATGGTCCTGCTCGATGATCTTCATGAACTCGAAGTGCTAGTGGACAACCCTCACTTCAAAACCAAGCAGTTTGGTTAGTTATTTAGAGTTATACATCTTTTCGAAGTTGTTTGGGTTCCAGCCAATCATAATGCGGTCACCGATCTTCAACACCGGTAGGGAGCGGGCGCCAATTGCATCTAGCTCTTTTCGACCACGCTGCATTTTTGCGTTAGTTAATCTGTACTTATAGCCCTTAGAATCTAGGTAACGCTGCGCGTCTTTACAGTGTGGGCATTTGTCTTTTACATACAGTACAAGTCGTTTCATGGTCTGTTCCTACTCTGGTTTAGCCGCAGAGTTTAATGAAAAGGCCGTGAATGGCAAGTGTGAATAGAGTAGACTTGTGCCCCTTTGTTGATGCTCAAGGCGACGATGAACAAAATGAATCCTGCACTTCGTAATATCCAAGGTTATCCAGAACACATTGTTACCCCTGTAACGCAGTTGGTAGAGTCTGGCCGTTTAGCCGCTTGGTTTAAACAGCGCTATCCAGAGAATCACACCATAAAAAGTGAGAAGGCTCTGTTTGAGTATACGGTGGCGCTAAAGAATCGTTATATGAAGAAGACCTCGCCACTGAGTAAGGTCATCTACGACAACAAGATTCATCTCATCAATAATGCTTTGGGTTTACACTCTTACGTAGCCAAAGTGCACGGCGGAAAAATCAAATCGAAGAATGAGATTCGCATTGCGAGTGTGTTTAAAAACGCCCCTGAACCTCTGCTGAAAATGTTGGTTGTGCATGAACTGGCTCACTTGAAAGAGAAAGAGCACAACAAAGCCTTTTATCAGCTATGTTGTCATATGGAGCCGGACTATCACCAACTCGAGTTAGATGCTCGTCTGTTTATGATCTACCTAGAAACCGAGAAGCAAAAATAGAATGATGACTCGCGCAAACAAAACCTCTCAGACAAGCAAAGCGGATAGCAAAAAAGATGTGAAAGCTAGCGAGATGAAAGTCGTCAACCTTAAAGGTGCAAAAGGGCTGCATAAGCGTAACTTGCACCAAGGTCGATACGACTTTGCCCAGCTAACAAAGGTGCTGCCTGAGTTGAAAACTCATGTGGTGAAGAATCCTAAGGGCGAGCCGAGTATTAACTTCTCTGATCCTGTGGCGGTTAAGTTACTCAATAAAGCTCTGCTTGCTCACCATTACGATGTGACCGAGTGGGACATCCCTGAAGGCTATTTGTGCCCGCCAATTCCTGGGCGCGCAGATTATATCCATCGTTTGGCTGACTTGTTGAGCGATGGGCGCAAAGGCTTTAAACATAATCAAGTACGAGCACTCGATGTCGGTATCGGGGCGAACTGTATATATCCTATTGTTGGGGCGACTCAATATGGTTGGAACTACCTCGGCTCGGATGTCGACCAAGTTTCGGTAGATAACGCCAATCACATTGCTCAGGGCAACTCAGCATTGAATGGCCGAGTTGAAGCTCGTTTTCAGCCTGATAGTCGTCACTTCTTTAAAGGCATCATTCAACCAAACGAGTTTTATGATGTGACTACCTGCAACCCTCCGTTTCACAAGTCGCTAGAAGAGGCGCAGCAGGGCACTGAGCGTAAAATTAACAACTTGTCGGCCAATCGTGGCAAACGCGGTCAGGCGCCAATTAACAACAAAGCTAACCCCTCAACTATACTTAACTTTGGAGGGCAAAAAGCTGAGTTGTGGTGTCCAGGTGGTGAAGCTGCTTTCATCAAGAATATGGCATTTGAGAGTCGTGATTTTGCTCAGCAGGTGTTGTGGTTTTCAACTCTAATTTCGAAGAAAGATAATGTCCGTTGGATGCGTAAAAACTTGCAGAAAGCGGGCGCGAAAGAAGTTTGTATCGTCGAGATGAGCCAAGGGCAAAAGATCAGTCGATTTATAGCCTGGACATTCAACACGGAAGGCGAGCGTGCAAAGTGGCTTAAACTAAAAAGCTAATACTAAGTTTAGAATCAAGTCTAATCGGGAGGGTATATGGAGTTTGAGATTTATATGCCCTGTGAACCTGCGTGGATTTGCGACAGTTTTCTGTTCTTGTTCGCAGCCCTGTTTATTATGGGGCTGTTTGGGTTTGTCTATATCTTGTATAAAGAGTATCAAAAGATCCAACGCGCCTCGCGAGTAAAGCATAGGCGAAGCATTCATCACTCCAAGCGCAAACGCTAGGGCGAGTTGCCCTTTTCAGTTGCTTTGCTTTCTAGCTCATCAATCAGTAGTAAAGCAACCTTCTGCTTGCCATATCTATTTTGAAACAATAGAAGTCTATTTCTCGCATCATCATATTTGCCTATTTGAAGCTCTAACTTGGCTAACGAAAGCATTGATCGAGGTCGATACGGTTCATAGTCGAGCGCACGTTTAAAGTATGCTATCGCTTTGTCAGGAGCTTTGGCCTTGACTGCACACAGTGCGGCGTTTTCATAGCTCGCCGAAGTCAGGTAGTAGCCTTGTTTCTCTATTGCTTGGTTGAAGTAGTGATCCGCTGCTTCGAACTCTCCGCGCTTACACAAATAGGCTCCATAGTTGTTGAGGACAGTACCTTTGTTAGGCGCTTGTTGTAAGGCTAAGCGATAATAACGGTCAGCTAAGCCGTACTCTTCAACTCGCTCATAATAGTGAGCCAGTGAAAGCTGTGCCCGGTAGTAGTTAGGATCGTGTTCAATGGCCTGTTCTAGATTTTCACGCGCTTTGACCATATTACCTTGTTCCATGTAGCGGATTGCTAAGTTAACGCGAGCTTCAGCGCGTTGGCGTTGATCTGATTTAGGTTCACCCGACAAATGAACGTCTGTGATGCAGCCAGACATTAGCAGAGTGAGTAACAGTAAGCATCTGTGCATAGTGAGTCACGAGTTTCTGGAACGGTGCAAAACTTATAGCGTACTTGGTAGCAGAAGAAGAGGGGCAGGCGATTAGCTTGAGGTAAGCTTGAGGTTTTGTTGTAACAGAACAGTTGGTATTGGAATGAAAGAGTGAGGGATAGAGCGTAAAACTCCATCCCTCTAATGCTCTAAGACTTTTTGAATTAGTCGTCTTTGGTGAAGTTGGCTTCGCTGAAGTGCTCCAAGTCGTATGGCGTTTGCTGGTAAACGCAGTAGTTTAGCCAGTTTAAGAACAGCAAGTGCCCGTGACTACGCCAACTCGCACAAGGTGCATTATCTGGATTATTGTTCGGGTAGTAGTTGACTGGAATCGCAGGCTCCATGCCTTCACCGAGATCACGAATGTACTCGTTATGCAGAGTATGCGAGTCGTACTCTGGGTGACCAGTAACAAACACATTTCGCTTATCTTTGGTCGCCGCCAAGTAGACGCCTGCAACATCCGAGGTGGCAAGGATATCAAGGTCTGTATGCTCTTCTAGATACTCGGGTGAGAAGTCGGCGTAGCGCGAGTGAGGAGCCAAGAAGGTGTCATCAAAACCACGTAATACCGGGTGATATGGCTGGTGGATTTTATGATGATAGACACCAGATAACTTCTCTTTACGCGTACGTTTAGGCAAATCGTAAAGTAGTTTTAACCCAGCTTGCGCTGCCCAACAGACATAAAGTGTTGAGGTGACGTGCTCGTTTGCCCAATTCATGATGGTTTGTAGATGTTCCCAATAGATGACATCTTCAAACTGAACTAAGCCGAGTGGTGCGCCGGTGATGATGAGTCCATCGAAATTGCGCTCTTTAACCATCTCAAATTGGCGATAGAAGTTGTCCAAGTGCTCAGTTGGCGTGTTTTTGCTTGGTCTGTCATCAATGCGTAATAGCTCAATGTCTACTTGAAGTGGGCTATTTGACAACAGTCTTAAGAACTGAGTTTCCGTCTCAATTTTTTTCGGCATAAGATTGAGGATCAGTACCTTAAGCGGACGAATTTCCTGTGTAGAAGCACGAGACTCAGGCATCACAAAGATGTTCTCGGTTCGTAATACGTCAGATGCGGGTAGTTGATCGGGGATCTTAATCGGCACAGCTTGCTCCCTAAGCGTTATTGTGGACGTCTATACTTCCAAACTTAACTCAATCAGAATGAGATGTCGATAGCCAATTTGCATCAATCTATATTAATATTCGTGGCGAAATCCACACTTTGTATCGCTTATGAACTTAAAACTAACCCTAATCCGTGGGCTTCCAGGCTCTGGAAAGAGCACGTTGGCGAAAACTATTTCAGCGCAACACTATGAAGCGGATATGTTTTTCGTTGATGGTTCAGGCGAATACGTATACGACGCTAAGAAAATTACAGATGCACACCAGTGGTGCAGGGCAAAGACTGAACTGGCACTTGCCAAAGGAGAAAATGTGGTGGTGTCGAACACATTCATCCAACGATGGGAGATTATTCCCTATCTTAAGTTGGCCAAACGCTTTGGTGCCACGTTTGAGGTGATCGAGTGTCACAATAGTTATGGCAGTGTTCATGGCGTTTCAACACAAACAATCCAACTAATGAAAAAACGGTGGCAAGAGTGGCAAAGCGTTCCCCAGTTGTAGAAATGACTTCCTATGGAATTTATAAAGAGTGGGACTCTCGCTCTAAGCAGTTACCCAAGATTCAAGAGTTCACGACTAAAGTTCCTGCAGACGAAGAGATCGAGTTTGGCTTCATCGTTAATATCAAGAAGGCCAAAGGTGAGTTGATCGAGTTCTGTATCGCTCATCCGGGAGTTAAAGGTAAGAAAGGCCAGACACTAGAACCGTTTACTGGTGATCTACATGTTGGTAGTAATGACTGGGACTTTTACCTTGGTGATACCATCCAACTTCTCGATCCTATCGATGGTTTTGAATCAAATATAGGTAAGTGGCGTATGACCATTCTAATGAATGACAACATCATCGCAGATAAAACTTTCGATGTACTTGCCCGTGATGAGGGCGAGTTTTGGAAGCGCAGAGGCTATTAAAGTCTAACTAGTTCTAACATCCAGGAGATGAACCTTGGTACTATAACGCGTGTACGTTCATCTGTAATCTACACTTATTAATTAAGCGCCAACTAACGACAATTAAAGGCCGCAATATGTTTTTTTCTAAGAACAAACAACCTGCTCCGACATCAAGCCATGCTGATCATATATATGCAGCGATTAAAAAAAATGTTGCTTGGATTGAGTTTACGCCCGATGGAATTATTAAGGATGCCAGCTCGCTATTTTTAAACGTAGTGGGATTTGTCTTGGATGAAGTTAAAGGGAAGCACCATAAAATTTTTTGCGATGAAAGCTACACCAATTCGTCTGACTATAAAAGTTTCTGGCAAGACCTAGCACGAGGAAAAACTAAAGAAGGGACGTTTGAAAGGAAAAATAAACAGGGTGAAACAGTCATTCTTGAGGCGACCTATTTCCCGATCAATGACTCTGAAGGTAATGTAGAACGTGTAGCAAAAATCGCCTCGGATATTACGGAGATCTTCTATCGCAATCAACGCAATGACATTTTGTTTTCTGCACTCGATAAGTCTCAGGCAATAATCGAATTTGATCCTGCAGGAATTGTTCTAACAGCGAATGGAAATTTCCTTAATGCACTTGGTTTTAGTGCAAACCAAGTGAAAGGGCAACATCATAAGATGTTTTGCTTTGATGATTTTTATGAGGAAAACCCTAACTTCTGGAGTGAGTTGAACAAAGGCGAAATTAAGTCTGGATTGTTTCAGCGCCGCCATTCTAATGGCAGTAGAGTATGGATAGAAGCAACCTACAATCCGATTAAGGATGAATCTGGTGAGGTCATAAAAATTGTAAAATTTGCTAGTGACATTACCGAGAGAGTTGAGCGAGCACAAGCTACCGCAGCAGCCTCAGAAATTGCACGTACGACTTCGCTAGAAACAGCTCAGACAGCGCAAAATGGAGTGCAGTTGTTAACAGATGCTGTTGAGGTGTCGTTAAATGTTTCTCAGAAAGCAAATGAAACAGCAAGCAAAGTACAGCAGCTCAATAGTAGCTCTCAGAATATTCAAAAAATTGTCTCTACCATTCGAGGCATAGCTGATCAAACAAACTTGCTAGCACTAAACGCGGCGATAGAGGCAGCTAGGGCCGGTGATAGTGGTAGAGGTTTTGCTGTGGTTGCAGACGAAGTTCGTCAACTTGCATCCAGAACATCGGATTCTACTGATGAAATCGTCAAAGTTGTAGAGCAGAATCAGACCTTAATCAATGAAGTTACAGACATGATGACCGATGTGTCCTCCATTTCTGAACAAGGAAATATCAAAATTAATAAAGTAGCTGCTGCGATGGATGACATTCGTGAAGGTGCTGAAAATGTATCTGATACGGTTAGAAACATATCAGCTAACCAGCCCTAACTTCCACAGAGCTGGCTTTTTCTGAATACTATTTTAGCGACGGTTTAGTTAAAGTTAGCGATGTCATACCCTGCGGTTTGTAGTAGGTCGCGCTCATATTTAATCAGTTTGGCGCGATCTTCAATCAGTTCATACAGAGCTTGGCGCGGTTTACCAGCAATCGCTTTAAACTCTTCAAAAGACCCTGAAGCATTAATTGCAGCAAACATGGTGCTGATGACATTGCGAGCTTCACACGGGTTAGTTTCAGTTTGAAAATATTCAACAGCTTGCGCCGCGTCGCGCATTTCTGATAGTAGCTCAATAGGGCTTGTTTCTTGTGCTACGGCAAAGTAGTTATCCAATACTCGTTTGGCAAACAGTAGCTCTTTCAACGGAATATCACGGCCACTCTCAATTAGCTCTGGAGTTAGAATGTTACTTGAGCTCATGTTCTTTCCTTAAATCAAATGCATCAATCACTTGTCGCAGTCTAAATTATCAAAGCCACAAAGGGAATATCCTATTGAATGAATTTTTATGCAATTGACTCGACTTTTCTAAATTCACAATAGAGCATTAGCTATTGGCTAGGCAATTGGTTCAATAACGAAACAGTGTCAACGCAACCGACATGACAAGTTGAAGTGGCTCGAATGTCTTGTTATCTAAGCCGAAGGGATTGAATAGATACTCTAATATACGCCCTATATCCATGAAATTGTTGAAGGAAAAAATGATGGGGCAGATGACTGAAATGGCAATATCAAGTTACCTTGGTTGGCTGATTATATTGATTTGTACTTATCCTTTTTTGCTGGTCGGGGTCAGCATGTCCTTCTACAGTTCTCGCCGCGTTAAAGCGCAACGGTGGCTAAACTGGACCTGCTTAGTGATCGCTCTATTTCTGTTTTATATGCATATGCAAACTGAAGTTATCTATGGCAGAGAGCTACTTGAGGCTTGGTATCGAGACCATCCTCAGGATAGGCCACAATAGTCAGCTATGTGGCCCATTCACTGCTGTTACAACGGTTTAGCTTCGAGCTGTTTTTTAACAAACCAGTAAGCGACGAGAAGCCAAACAGCACTTTGCACCCATAGCTGGCTGAAGTTCCCTGCTACCGTCTGCCATGATGCCCCCATCTGGTTTAGAGCTAAGAAGCCTTGAATAGCAGGGGTGCTTGGGAAGAGTTCTGATAGCCAAATTATTGGGGTAGGGATCGCTTCAATTGGCCAAATAAAGCCTGCACTAAACACAAGCGGCATTGAGCTAATCAGCACAACTAAGGTCACCAACTCTCGTCTTGGTGTTACGGCGCCCAGCCAAAGGCCAATAGCGCATGATGCGATTAAGAATGGCAGCAACAGGGTTAAAAGCTCGGTGGCATGGGCTAATTGGTTAACGCCATGCATCGAAAAGCTAGCGCCAAAATAGTACATGCTGAGAAGGTAATAGATAGCAATCAAAACCAAGATACGAGCAGAGATGAGTTTTATTGGTGACACATGGCTCCAGTATCCGGTTCCGTTCTTTTGTGTACCAACCATTAAACCAGCGGCCATTGCCAGTGTCTGCTGCAAAATCAAAACAAACACTGCTGGAACCACATAATCCACATAACCCATGCGAGGGTTGAAGGTCGGTTTCATGTTAAGTTTGGTCGGTGCGTATTGATTGGCTGCTTTCGACAACGGCTGACCATCAATCAGTAATTTGGTGACTTTGGTTTGTGCGGCTAATGTTCCACCTGCTTGCGTCAACCCTTCGACAATCGTTCCGTAGACGAGGAAGTAAGAAGCATCACCAGCATAAGAGAGTGTAGGACTTTTACCCAGCATAAGATCTTTGTAGAAATGCTCAGGGATCACCAAAACGCCGCTGATTTCGCCACGCAAAAATGCTTGGTGTGCATCTTCTATTGTGTGATTACGCTGAACAACGTTAACTTGCGGTGTCGCATCGACCATACGCTCCAGTTGGAAACTGGTTTGGCTTTTGTCGAGATTGACGACGCTGATCTCCTGTTCACGCGGTGTTTGGTGGCTGTAGGGTAGCGGATAGAGAAATGAATAAAACACTACACCACCGAATACAGTTAGTACTACGACAGGGTTGGTTAGCAGAGCTTTGAGCTCGGCTTTAACTAGCTCAAAGAAACTCATGTTAGGCTCTCACTGGTTGATTGACGCTCTGTCGCAGTTAGGTGTTTTTTCACTAAAGCGATCACTGCCATTCCCGGTAGCAGGTAGCCAAACATTGGCAGCAAATGGGTTAAAGACTCGAGCCATGCTTGGCCATAACTGACTTGGCTAATTTGAGCTTCAATATAGTGGCTGATAGGTAGTAGACTTCGCCATGCTTGAGCCAAACTGTTCATGTCGGTAACAGGGAAGGTCACTCCCATAAAAGCAAAGCTTGGCGCGGTGAATGCGCCGGCAAAACTCATTGCTCGTGCTGCATCTAGGGTGAGGAAAAAGAATAAACTGCCCATTATCATGCAGGCCATAATCGTGACCCACTGGGATAAGATTAATACCAAAAAGCTACCATTCATCGGCCACTTAAAACCGAGATAGAACCAGCACAGAAAAGCAAACCCTTGCAACGCAAATATCCATGAGTAGGGAGCAAGCGTATTAACAATGTTTTTTGTAGGCGTGTCGCCTAGCCAGTGCTTTAGGCCTCGGTCTCTCAGGTTTGCTGACAATATCAAAATGGTGCCGACGACCACTACAATTTGCCACAGAGCGGGCACCACTGCGGAAACTAAAAACTGTGCATAGTTGGAGTTTTTGTTAAACAGCGGTGTGATTTGAGTTCGAAACGGAACCGCATTGCCCATCGCCGATGCGAGTGTCGCATTCCCACGGTTAAGATTATCAATCGTTGCGACTTTAGCATTGAACGTCCCTTGAGCTTGAAGGAACGCTGAGTTTATTAGTTTGCCTACCAGTATCATCTGGCTGTTGTAAAACACGCTGACTTGAGGAGCGAGTTGCTTGACGGTGTCTTGTTCAAAGTGTCGCGGGATCACAGCATAGGCGTAGATATCGCCTTTTACCAGAGCTTGTTCTGCTTCTAGCGGACTTGCGAAATGGTAGTCAACTTTCATTGCCGATGTCGCGTCGTAGTATCGAATGAGCTGCTGAGACATTTTGCCAGAATCGAAGTTGACGATACCTATGGGAAGGTCACGAGCTATCCCTTGAGAGAAAATGGCCCAAATCATTACCGCAAGTAACACGGGTACCCAGGTCAAGCTCGACAGCAGCCACTTATCTCTGCGGATGATCGAGAGCTGAGAAACGCTATGGTTAGTCATATCGCGATCCCACAATTAGTTCAGCTCAATAACTAGGCTCATGCCCATACGCAAATGCTCTACAGGTTGAGTCGGTCTTGCTTCCACTTCGAAGGTACGAAGGTCAAAGCCTTGTGATGCATCTGTTGAGCGCCACGTAGCAAAATCACCCATGGCAGCAATGTGGGAAACTTTAAATTCTATATCTTGATTAAGCGCTGGCACGAAAGCGCTGAAGGTTAGACCTTTTTCGAAATGGCTGAGTAGATCTTCACGAACGTTGAGAACTGCCCATGAATCGTCGGTATCGATGACGGTTACGACCGGGAAGCCTTGCGGTGCTAGCTCGCCACTTTGCAGCAGTACTTGTGATACTTCGCCATCAAACCAACTCTCGATTCTGGTATCTTCTGCATAGGCTTCTACTTCAGCAACGGCTCCAGCAGCCATACGTGCTTTTTCAACTGCAGCGAGTTTGGTTTCACTACGAGCACCTTCTTGCGCCATTTGGTACATTTGGAAAGCTGCGCTTTCAGTATATTTAGCGGCATCCCATTGGGTTTTTGCTTCGTCGCGTTTTTGTTCAGCAACCACACCTTCTTTGTATAGGTTGTTCACGCGTAGATAGGTTTTTTCCATCAGCGCTGACGCTGCTTTAGCTTTTTGCCACTGGTCTTTAGCGGCTTGAATTTGCTGAGCACGAGCGCCTTTTTCCGCTTCCATCGCTAGCGCACCTGCGGCTTTCTCTCCTGCTTTGGCTTGCTCGAGTTTTGCTTCGATTTCAGGGCTGTGAAGGGTAAATACCAGTTCACCCTTTTTAATATGATCGCCTTTACGAACTAACACTTGGTCTATGCGTCCAGGCACCTTTGAAGAGATGCTGTACTGCTGAGATTCAATCTGACCTTGCAAGCGAACAGGTTTTGGCTGATAAGCTTGATAGAAGCTGTAGCCGACCCAAGATGCAACGCTTAATGCGACTGCTGTCAGTAATATTGGTTTTGCTTTTTTCATCTTGGTTCCTTACTTGCTCGAAATAGTAATGGCGTTGTGTTGATACTGACTAAAGGCATCCATCTCACTTGAAAGGGCGAGCAGTTTGGATAGGGAAATCAGGTAGTTAAAGCTCGCGGCGGCTTTTTGCGTTTGTACGCTAGCAACGTAAAGCTGAGCATCAACGACATCCGTTGACGTTGATAGGCCTTGTGAAAATGCTTTCTGGCGTAGGTTGAGATTTTCATTGGCCATCTCAATGCTCGACTCAAGTCCAAGTACCTCTTCTTGAGCTTGTTGCGCTTCAAGGTAGGTTTTTTGCACCAGAACGGAAAGATCTTGTTTGGCTTGCGCTTTTAGAAATTGCACTTGAGAAACGGCACTGTGAGCGGCTTTAATTTGGTCACTGCGGCCTGATTTCTCGATTAGGGGAATATTGACCCCAACGCCAACTAGCCAATCTGGTTTCATTTGACTGGCGAGCGAGTCATCTTCATGTAAGCTGTAATCTCCGTACAGGTAAACTTCAGGGTAGTATTTGCCTTGCTCGGCCTTGATTAAACTATTCGCCTGTTTCTGTTTAGCATCTAGTAGAGCCAATCCTGGATAGGTGTTTAAGGTGCGATCAATAAACAAGTTTTGGTCTGGTAGATTTTGGTTAATGAACAGCGAATCAGCAGGTTCAACAGGTGTTGTTTGGCTGAGGATCTGAGTTAGCGCTGCTTGGGCGATTTCTAAGCTCTTTTGTGCTTTTTTACGTTCGATCTTTGCTTTATCTAACGCTGATTCTGCCTGTAAACGTTCAACGCGAGCGATCTGACCTTGCTGCTCCATCTTTAGGGCATTGTCTCTGTGTTTGGTTAGACCCTGCTCAACCAGATATCTCGTCTCTACTACCTCTTGGGCCAACAGCACAGAAAAGTAGTACTTACTTAAATCTTCAAAGCGTGCTTGCGTTTCCATTGCCATTTCGCTTTGCGCTTGTTCCTTGCGTCCCTCGGCTGCGGATTGTGCGGCATTGATACGACCACCAGTAAAAATAGGCCACACAGCGCGAATTGATGAAGTAAAGATGTCTCGTTCTGTCACCGTTGAAGTCACATCACCTAATCCAGCAAGCATTTGGCCCAACGCAGGTGGAAGAGTCGCAATGTGGAGGTCAGTACTCTCTATCAACTGGCTTCCAGAAACGGTCACATCGGTATCGAGTCGAGTGTAGTTGGCGCCAATGGTAACCGAAGGAAGATTGAGGTTGTCGGTCGCGTTTTCGAGATGTTCATAGCGTTCAACATTAGAGCGCTGAGCGGCTAAAGAGTTGTTTTCTTGCAGTAAAACTTGCCATGCTTGATTGAAGCTAATGGCTGCCGCGTGGGTGAAGGAAGACACACATAGACAGCTAACAAGCATCGCTATTGGGCGCAACGTCATAGTGATGTACTCGGCATGTTAAAAATTAGAGTTTAAACTCTAAAAACTGTGCGAGCAATCACTAAATTGCAAAAGTATTATGTCGAACTGACTCTGGAAAGCCAGTCAAAAGGTTGACTGGCTTGGTTAAAGTTGAAGCAATCACAAGGAGTATTGTTACTGCTCTACTTTTTGCGGTGTCGATTTCAGTTTTTGTAGTAGTTTGACAAATAGTGGGCTAAATAGCACTAGCACAGCAAGCACAGTGAAAATCATACTAATTGGGCGTTCCCATAAGAAGCTCAATTCACCATCACTGATCATCAGTGCACGACGTAAGTTCTCTTCCATCAAGCCACCAAGGATAAACCCAAGCAGTAGCGGTGCGAGAGGAAAGTTCGCCAACCTAAGAGCAATTGCACCCATCGCAATTAACAACATGATGAAGACATCCATGGTGTTGAACGATACAAGGTAAACCCCAGTGATTGAGAAGAACAAAATCATAGGCAGAAGTACGGTTCTCGGCACTGCCAATAGCTTAGAAATGTACGGGATTAGCGGCAAGTTTAGTATCACTAGAACGATGTTACCAAAGTACATAGAGATGATAACTGACCAGAATACATCGGGGTGTTCCACAAACAGGCGAGGGCCTGGTTGAATACCGTAGGCGATTAACGCGCCAAGCATAATAGCTGTTGTACCTGAGCCAGGGATACCTAAGGTAAGTAGCGGTACAAACGAACCACTTGATGCTGCATTGTTAGCTGACTCAGGCGCAACTAAGCCACGAATACTGCCTTTACCGAACTCTTCCTTTTTGTCTTTTGGTGCTAGGTTACGTTCCATGCCGTAGCTTAGGAATGCCGCAATAGTCGCACCTGCACCGGGTAAAACGCCGGTGAAGAAGCCAAGAATGGATGAGCGAATAGAAACAGGCGCGACTTCTTTCACCTCTTCTTTGGTGACTTTCATACTGCCGATGTTACTCATTTTGTCTTGTTCATCAGAGCGTGTATCTTGTTCGGGCTTTAAGATACCCATCAGGGTTTCGCCAAGCGCGAAGGTTGCCATAGCAAGCAGTAAGAAGCTAAAGCCATCCATCAAGTCGGTAAGTCCAAACGTGAATCGCTCTACACCCACGCCTTTATCGATACCAACGGTTGACAGCATCAAGCCAAGAATAGTCATCATCCATGCTTTAATAACCTGACCTTTACCAGCGAATGCGGCAACGGCAGACAACCCCAGTAACATGAGGGCGAAGTAGTCTGAAGACTGGAAGCTCAGCGAAACTTTGGCTAATGCAGGCGCAGCAACTAATAGCATGATGGCTGATAGCGTACCACCAGTGAATGAAGAGTAGGCGGCTAACGCCAGTGCTTTACCCGCTTGACCTTTTTGCGCCATTGGGTAGCCATCAAATGCGGTAACCACTGTGGAAGAACATCCTGGTGCGTTGATTAAAATTGATGACGTCGATCCGCCAAATACAGCACCGTAATAAACACCAGCCATAAGAATTAAGCCGGATGACGGCTCTAACCCATAAGTAATTGGGATCATCAGTGCAATGGCTGATATTGGGCCAAGCCCTGGTAACATGCCGATAAAAGTACCGACAAAACAGCCAACGATCACCATCATGATGTTCATCGGCATTACTGCGGTCGAAAGACCTTGTAGAATTCCATCTAACATAATGTTATTCCCTTAAATTACGACCACATGGTGAAAATAACACCAGGCTCTAAGTAGATGTCTAGGCCTTGGGTAAGGAGCAGGTAAAAAGCGATCACAAATGGGAAAGAGGCTCCCCACAGCACTTTTTTACGTCGCTCACCAAGCAAATAGAAGCCAGCAAGCAGGAAGAAACCGGTAGCTAAAACAAAGCCGATGTATGTTAGGCCAACGCCGTACAGCGCCATTAAGGCTAAAAATCCGAGCAGAAGTTTCCAATTGAACTCGACGACTGCGCCGCTTTTCGCATCGGGCTGTCCTGCTACAAGCAACAGTAGAGATAGCCCAATACCAATGTAGGTCAGTAGTGTTGGCAAAGTACGTGCGGTAAAGGATTCGTATTCGTCACCTGGGAATAGGGGGATTTGCGTTGTCTGGTAGCCGTAGCATAGACAGACAAGCAGAAAGATCATCGCACCAACGCGGTCGCGACAGAGTAAATTCTCTTTCGAGAAGAAATTACCTTTAGTGAATGAGTTCGTTGGCACATCCGACATATCCAACTCCATTTACATAAGAAAAGAAAAAAGCCGTACACGAGGGTTAATGAGCAGGTTCACTAACAAATAAGCCATTTGCTGCTAGTCAAAAAAGCTTAACTGTTTATAAATAAACAGAGGAGATTGTGTGTTAGCTCATGTACGGCGAAAGGGGTATATGAGGGTGCTGCAAGTCACCCTCATATGGATTAAACGCCTATTTCAGGAATCCAAGTTCGCGCATTAGGTCGCCCATCTGCTGCTCTTGTTCCTCAAGGAAAGCGTAGAAGTCTTTGTCAGCTTTGTAGTTGTCGATCCAACCGTTACGATCACGAACTACTTGCCACTCATCTGTGTTGTACATCTTAGTTAGGGCGGAGTTCCATTCATTGATTTTTTCTTGGCTGGTACCAGGAGCGGCGAAGAATCCGCGCCAGTTGGCAAACACAGTTTCGTTGCCGTATTCAGTTAGTGTTGGGATATCTGGCGCTGCATCGAGACGCTTTGGTGCAGTAACAGCAAGCACTTTAACTTGACCAGACTTAGACATTTCTAGAACTTCACCAAGGCCTGTCGAAAGTAGTTGCGTTTCGCCAGAAAGTAGCGCTGCCATTGCTTTGCCACCAGCATCGTAAGCGATGTAGCGGACTTTTTTAGCGTCGAAACCTTCGCCTTTAAACGCCGCTGCGACTACTAGATGGTCCATACTACCGCGTGCTGAACCGCCAGCAATTTTCACTTTGCGTGGATTTGATTCAAAATCTTTTACTACGTCTTCCCACGAGTTGTATTTAGAGTCTGCAGAGGCCACGATTGCACCGTAATCAGCAATAGTTGCAGCAACTGGCGTTAGGTCGCGGAAGGATTGAGGGAAGATGCCTGTAAGCGAGCGCACAACGATAGGCGTTGAATTGACCATTAATGTGTCTTCTTGGCGTTCAGCGGTTTCGATTAGGTGCGCAATCGCTTTACCACCGCCGCCACCAGATAGGTTTTGGAAAGAGACATTTTCAACGATGTCTGATTTAACCAATACATCACCTGTACCGCGAGCTGTCATATCCCAGCCACCACCAGCACCACCAGGGATTAAGAAATGGATTTTCTCTACGTCAGCGGCTAACGCACTGAATGAAAATGAGGCTGCGATGATCGAAGCGGCTAGGGTTGGTTTTAATACCTTAAACATGATTCACGTTCCTTATGTATATGCATACCCTTCATTGAGAGCACGCTTATCGTTATCGATTTTTCCACCTGCAAGGAGGGTTCTTGCAGGTAGATGGCTTAAGGTTAATTAAGTGTTAAATTTATGTCTCCAATACGTTTATAAAAAGAATATTGGCCATATTGGGGATTTTGTTCATAAAGTTTACGACGCGATTAAACGGTAATGTGGTTATAAGTGGAAGGCCAGACTAGATTGGAGTTACCGGCTGTCGACAACTAGTAGCTTGGCGCTTCGGTAAGCGAAAGCCATACTGGCAATTTCGTTCGGGCGACTGGTTATATGGTCAACAGAGGGCAATATGACGAAGAAAATCAATGGCTCTGGGTGCATGTAGCGCCAAATACGACTTTGCTGATCTTTCTTATAGGCTTTTAAATTCACCGTTAGGACTAAGCTTTCAGGCGGCAATTGGCTACCTTTAAATATCCCTAATTCGTGTACAGCGCCCCACAAAGACTCTAGTTGACGCTCATGGGTACTCTTCAAGAACAACTCAAGTTGGAATGTGTTTGACGAATTGCTCTCTATGGCAGAGATGCGTTGAGCGGCACGCAAACCCTGTTCGAAGGGGAGGTAACCTTGCGCATTGTCGACAATCTTATTTGATTTAGGGCACAGCTGGACGGAATTTTCAGGCTGTTGGCTTGCATAAAGCTCACATGTAAATTGCTTGATTAGCTGCTCAACTCCGTCATGAAATAGGTTTCCTTTTAGGTCCTTAACCGAGACTGCATGGCTATCAATCGCCTCTGCAAAAACTATATCTACAGATTGATTTACCCTATCCCTATCCTCAACTGACACATAGTCGTTATGCTTTAACGCTGACTTCAGTACGTTATCGGATTCAATTACAGTAACGTCTTCATCAGAGTAGTGGCTATCTCTCAGCAAGGGATAGTAGGGCTTGTGTTTGGTAGAATCAAACATCGAACACCCGGTGGTCACAGCAGCTAGCAGGCTTATCAACATCAGCTTTGTCATCGACACGTCCATATGTCCAATTCTCAGCAAATTAATTTCATTCATTAAAATACTAGTTGCATATTCTGTGTAAGTCATTGTCATAAAGGCAATATTGATGGCTTGCGCAACATACAGTCGTTTTGCCTTAACTAGCACAGGATCATAGTTCTCTGTTAAGTGTCTACGACCTTGGTCTAAATTGTCGACAATATCCTTGATTGTCGACAATAACATGGTCTATTTTAAATGCATGTAATGAGATTGTAGACAGTTTGTTGTTAATAGGGCGAGTGCATTGAATATTAAAGCTGAGATTAAAACTCGACAAAAAGATGGTGTTGCTGAGAAAGAGAACACCAAGTCAGAGAGTTTAACGGAGTCGCTTGTAGAAGCGATTGTCAGTGGCGAGATTGCTCCAGGCAGCAAGATCTCTGAGCCTGAACTAGCCAAACAATATCAAGTAAGTAGAGGCCCGTTGCGTGAGGCGATTATGCGCGTTGAAGGGCTCGGCTTGATTGAGCGCATACCGCATGTAGGTGCACGGGTGATTAGCTTCTCGCCAGAAAAGTTGGTTGAGCTTTACTCGGTACGCGAGGCGTTGGAAGGGATGGCGGCACGCTTGGCAGCCAGACACATCACCGCAGAAGAAATTGCAGGCTTGGAAGCCGTTCTCTCAAAACACTCCAGCCATATCAGTGAAGTTGAAGGGGCTTCCTATTTTCACCAACACGGTGATTTTGACTTTCACTACCGAATTATTTTAGCCAGTCGTAACAGCAAGCTGATCTCTTTGCTGTGTGGTGAGCTTTACCATTTGCTGCGGATGTATCGTTACCAGTCTCCGCGAGCACAATCGCGCCCAGTCGAGGCGTTAGATGAACATAAACATATCTTGCGCGCTATTAAGAATGGAGATGAAGAGTTAGCAGAGATGCTGATGCGACGTCACATTTCTGGTAGCCGAACACTAATCGAACAACAAATCCTGAAGGATTAGAGGAAAGAGTCATGAGTTTATCTCAAGGAGCCAAGTTCAGACTTGCTGTCGAACAAAATGAGCCATTGCAGATCGTCGGTACTATTAACCCATACTGCGCAATGATGGCGAAAAATCTAGGCCATCAAGCCATCTACCTCTCTGGTGGCGGTATTGCAAACGCCTCTTACGGGTTGCCAGATCTAGGTATCACCACACTCAACGATGTTCTGGTGGATGTCGAGCGTATCACTAACGCCTGCGATCTGCCGCTACTGGTCGATATTGATACTGGGTTTGGCGGCGCGTTTAATATTGCTCGCACTATTAAAGCGATGGAAAAAGCAGGGGCAGGGGCTGTGCACATGGAAGACCAAGTGGCGCAGAAGCGTTGTGGGCATAGACCCAACAAAGCGATTGTGAGCCAGCAAGAGATGGTCGACCGAGTCAAAGCGGCGGTTGATGCCCGTAATGACGATAGCTTTGTGATTATGGCGCGTACCGATGCGTTAGCGGTTGAAGGGATTGATAGCGCGATTGAGCGTGCGATTGCTTGTGTAGAAGCAGGGGCGGATATGATCTTCCCTGAAGCGATGAATCAGCTCGAGCAGTATGTTCAGTTTTCCGATGCGCTTAAGAGTGCCACGGGCAAGCACGTGCCAATCCTGGCCAATATTACTGAGTTCGGTCAAACGCCACTTTATGGTTGCGAAGAGCTCGCTAAATCTAAAGTGGATATGGTGCTTTACCCACTTAGCGCGTTCCGTGCCATGAACAAGGCAGCAGAAACTGTATACAAACATCTATTAGAAGTGGGTAATCAAGAAGCGCTGACTGAGTCAATGCAGACCCGCAAAGAGCTTTATGCTCACCTCAAATATCATGACTATGAAGACAAGCTTGATCAGCTGTTTTCAGAAGGAAAGTAGATAAACGGAAGCCCAAGAAATCCGATTAAAAAGTGAATTATAAATCCAGTCAATAACGTGAAATTGTTCGACAAACAAACGCTCCACTAAGAGAGCACAATCGAACAGAAAAGGAGTTCAAAATGCCTCTATCATCGAAAAAGAATGAAGAGTTAGGTGGCGCAGGCCTACGCGGTCAAAGCGCTGGTAGCACAGCTTTGTGTACTGTCGGAAAAACAGGAACGGGTCTGACTTATCGTGGTTACGATATTACTGATCTAGCGAACAACGCTCAGTTTGAAGAAGTGGCACACTTGTTGTTACGCGGTCACTTGCCAACGCAAGCGGAACTCGATGAGTACAAAACGCGCTTAATCAGTTTGCGTGGCTTGCCAAGTGAGCTTAAACAAGCGCTAGAGCTTATCCCGGCGTCAGCGCACCCAATGGATGTTATGCGTACCGGTTGTTCAGTGCTAGGTAACCTAGAACAAGAGATGAGCTTTGATGAGCAGTTAGATGCAACGGAACGCATGCTCGCCTTGTTCCCAGCGATTATCTGTTATTGGTATCGCTTTAGTCATGATGGCGTGCGTATTGATACCGATGATCACTCTGAAACTTGTATTGGCGGCTATTTTCTGAAAATGCTAACCGATAAAGAACCGACGGAAATACATAAGCAGGTCATGCACTGTTCGCTGATTCTTTATGCTGAGCACGAGTTTAATGCCTCGACCTTTGCTGCCCGCGTATGTGCCTCAACATTGTCTGATCTCCACTCTTGCATTACCGCGGCTATTGGTACACTTCGTGGCCCTTTGCATGGTGGTGCTAACGAAGCAGCGATGGAGATGATCGAAAATTGGCAAACTCCAGATGAAGCAGAAGCCAATATCATGCAGATGCTCGCTAATAAAGACAAAATTATGGGTTTTGGTCACGCAATCTACCGTGAAAGCGACCCACGCAATGCGTTGATTAAGCGTTGGTCACAAGAGCTTTCAAAAGCGGTGGGTGACACACATCTATATGCCGTTTCTGAGCGTGTTGAAGCGGTGATGAAACGCGAGAAGGGGTTATTCTGTAACGCAGACTTCTTCCATGCGTCGGCTTACCACTTCATGGATATTCCAACTAAACTGTTTACGCCAATTTTCGTTATGAGCCGTTTAACGGGTTGGGCTGCACACGTTTACGAGCAGCGCGCGAATAACCGAATCATTCGACCAAGTGCAGATTACACAGGACCAGATCACCAAGATTGGGTTCCAATTGAAAAACGATAGCACAAACGATCTTGCTCCCTTGCAACCAAGGGAGCAAACATCTAGCGGAATGGAAGCAGTTATGAGCATTAATACCTTATACAGAAAATCACTTCCGGGTAGTCATCTTGATTATTTTGATGCCCGAGAAGCAGTAAATACACTCTCTCCAGGTGCTTACGAGAAGCTCCCTTACACATCACGTGTGCTAGCCGAGCAACTCGTCCGTCGCTGTGACCCTGAAGCTTTGACTCAAAGCCTGGAGCAGATCATTGAACGCAAGCGTGACCTTGATTTTCCTTGGTATCCGGCGCGTGTGGTTTGTCATGACATTTTAGGTCAAACGGCATTAGTTGACTTAGCAGGCTTGCGTGATGCGATTGCATTGCAAGGCGGAGACCCTGCTAAAGTGAACCCTGTGGTTGAAACTCAGTTGATTGTTGACCACTCATTAGCGGTAGAACATGCAGGTTTTGACCCGGAAGCGTTTGAGAAAAACCGCGCGATTGAAGAGCGCAGAAATGAAGACCGTTTTCACTTCATCGAATGGTGTAAAACAGCGTTTGAAAACGTAAGCGTGATCCCTGCGGGTAACGGCATTATGCACCAGATTAACTTGGAGAAAATGTCTCCTGTTGTGCAGACCAAACAGGGAATTGCCTATCCAGATACCTGTGTTGGTACTGATAGCCATACACCGCACGTTGATGCGCTCGGGGTTATTGCTATTGGTGTCGGCGGACTAGAAGCGGAAACCGTGATGCTTGGCCGCCCATCTATGATGCGTCTGCCAGATATCGTTGGGGTAAGGCTTACAGGTAAACGTCAGCCGGGCATTACTGCGACTGATATTGTCCTTGCCATTACAGAGTTCCTACGTAATGAGCGTGTTGTTTCGTCTTATCTTGAGTTCTTTGGCGAAGGCGCGAAAGACTTAACCATTGGAGATAGAGCGACGATCTCGAATATGACGCCTGAGTATGGTGCGACCGCAGGGATGTTCTACATTGACGAGCAGACCATCAACTACTTGAAACTTACAGGTCGTGATGAGGAGCAAGTTGCGCTAGTTGAACAATACGCTAAGCAGACTGGACTGTGGGCAGATGATCTTGAAACTGCGGAATATGAGCGAGTGCTCGAGTTTGACCTGTCTAAAGTGTCGCGAAACATGGCTGGCCCTTCGAATCCACACCGTCGTTTGCCTACCTCTGAGCTTGTTGAGCGAGGCATTGCCCAAGATCTAGAGCAAGCCCCCGAAGATGACCAACTACCCGATGGTGCGGTGATCATTGCGGCCATTACTTCGTGTACTAACACCAGTAACCCACGTAACGTCGTCGCTGCTGGACTCGTTGCTAAGAAAGCCAATCAGCTTGGCTTAGTGCGCAAACCTTGGGTTAAGTCCTCTTTTGCTCCGGGTTCTAAAGTGGCGAAGCTCTATCTTGAAGATGCAGGTTTATTGCCTGAATTAGAAAAACTCGGCTTCGGTATCGTTGCTTATGCCTGTACGACTTGTAATGGTATGAGTGGCGCACTAGACCCGAAAATTCAGCAAGAGATCATAGACCGTGATGTATATACGACGGCTGTGTTGTCAGGCAACCGTAACTTTGATGGTCGTATTCATCCGTATGCCAAGCAAGCATTCTTAGCTTCGCCACCCCTTGTTGTAGCGTATGCTTTGGCGGGAACCATCCGCTTTGATATTGAGCGAGACGCGCTCGGTCATGATCAACAAGGCAAGCCAATTTACCTCAATGATTTGTGGCCAAGTGATGAAGAGATCGATGCAGTAGTTGGAAAACACGTAAAACCGGAACAGTTTAACCAAGTCTACATTCAAATGTTCAAACTCGATGAGGGCGAGCGCAACAGTAACCCGCTTTATGATTGGCGACCAAAGAGTACCTACATCCGCCGTCCACCCTACTGGGAAGGCGCATTGGCAGGTGAAAGAACACTGTCAGGCATGAGACCGCTAGCCGTTCTGGGTGACAACATCACTACCGACCATTTATCGCCGTCGAATGCGATTCTAGCAAGCAGTGCTGCCGGGGAATACTTGGCTTCGATGGATGTACCTGAGGAAGACTTTAACTCCTATGCGACGCACCGTGGCGATCACCTTACGGCTCAGCGTGCTACCTTTGCTAACCCGAAATTGTTCAATGAGATGGTGCAAGAGCGTGGCGAAGTTGTTCAAGGATCGCTAGCGCGAATAGAACCCGAAGGCAAAGTGACTCGCATGTGGGAAGCGATTGAAACCTACATGAACCGCAAGCAGCCGCTGATCATCGTTGCAGGCGCTGATTATGGTCAGGGTTCGTCTCGCGACTGGGCGGCGAAAGGGGTGCGTTTAGCGGGCGTTGAAGCCATTGTTGCTGAAGGGTTTGAACGAATTCATAGAACCAACTTAGTCGGCATGGGCGTTCTACCACTTCAGTTCAAGCCGGGCACTGACCGCAACACGCTTGAACTAGACGGTAGTGAGCTGTATGACGTGCTTGGCGAAATAAAACCAGGGGCTGATCTCGCCTTGATTGTTACTCGTGCCAATGGTGACAAGTTTGATGTACCGGTGACTTGTCGTTTGGATACCGCTGATGAAGTGAGTGTCTATAACGCGGGTGGGGTATTGCAACGTTTCGCTCAAGACTTTTTATCTCAGTAGGTGACTATTATGACAACACTAAGTCAAATAAAAGTCCCCGCGACCTATATGCGAGGCGGTACCAGTAAAGGGGTGTTCTTCAGCTTAGAAGATTTGCCAAAACCTGCTCAACAGCCGGGAAAAGAGCGCGATGCTTTGCTGCAACGAGTGATTGGTAGCCCAGATCCGTATGCAAAACAGATTGATGGTATGGGTGGGGCGACATCAAGTACGAGTAAAACTGTGATTGTGTCGAAAAGCACTCAGCCAGGCCACGATGTGGACTATCTATTTGGACAAGTTTCGATAGATAAGCCATTCGTTGATTGGAGTGGTAACTGCGGTAACTTGTCTGCTGCTGTCGGGCCTTTTGCTATCCATGCTGGGTTAGTCGATGCCGAGCGTATACCTGAGAACGGAACAGTAGCAGTAAGAGTGTGGCAAGCCAATATCAGTAAAACCATTGTGGTTCATGTGCCGATTGTTAATGGGCAAGTTCAAGAAACCGGTGACTTTGAACTTGATGGCGTGACCTTTCCTGCTGCTGAAATTCAAGTGGACTTTATGCAGCCAGCAGATGGTGAAGGAAGTATGTTCCCAACTGGAAACGTGGTTGATCAACTAGAAGTGCCAAATGTTGGTACTTTCGAAGCTACGTTCATTAATGCGGGTATTCCAACCATCTTTATTGACGCCGAAGCGCTGAGGTATCAAGGCACTGAGTTGCAAAATGATATCAACAGTGATCAACAGGCGTTAGCGCGCTTTGAAACTATTAGAGCGTATGGCGCATTGAAAATGGGTTTGATTAGCTCGGTTGAAGAAGCGGAGGCTCGTCAACACACGCCTAAAGTTGCTTTTGTCGCCAGCCCTAAAAGCTATCTATCTTCGAGCGGCAAACCGGTCGATGAAAACGAGGTGGATGTCTTAGTTCGTGCTCTATCTATGGGTAAGTTGCATCACGCAATGATGGGGACGGCCGCTGTGGCAATTGCGTCGGCGTCTTGCGTTCCCGGCACCATTGTTAATCGCGCTGCTGGTGGAGGAGAGATGGAGTCAGTGACCTTTGGTCATCCATCTGGAACTTTAAAAGTGGGTGCGAAAGCGTTGCAAGCTAAGCAGGGTTGGGTCGTTGAAAAAGCCGTAATGAGCCGCAGTGCTCGAATCATTATGGAGGGCTTTGTACGTGTACCCTCCGATATTTTTGCGTAGTTAACTACATCAAAGCAATGTCGAGACATACTGGAGGAAGCAATATGTCTACGTATCAAAAAGAATATCAATGGGCGCTGTCAGAGCCTGAAGCATTTTGGGCAGAGCAGGCAAAAAGTATTGACTGGTTTAAACAGCCAGAATCCATTCTCGCCAAGGATGAAAATGGTATAGAGCGTTGGTTCCCTGATGGAATGCTCAACACAGCTTGGCTGGCATTGGATTACCATTGTGAGCAAGGGCGAGGCGATAAGGTTGCGTTGATTTACGACTCGCCAGTTACCGAAACTAAGCAAAGTTACACCTACCGAGAGCTTAGAGATCAAGTTGCCCGAATTGCTGGCATGCTTGCGCAGCAGGGCGTTGAAAAAGGCGATCGAGTGGTCATCTACATGCCAATGATTCCTGAAGCGGCAATGGCAATGTTAGCTTGTGCGCGTTTGGGAGCGATTCACTCGGTGGTGTTTGGTGGCTTCGCTGCGAATGAACTTGCCGTTCGCCTTGAAGATGCCGAGCCTAAAGTGGTGATGACCGCGTCTTGTGGCGTTGAAGTCACTAAGGTGATCCCATATAAACCGCTTGTTGATAGAGCGATTATGGACAGTCGATGGAAGCCTGAACGCGTAATGGTATTGCAACGACCTCAGTGTGAAGCAGAGTTGAACTCTGAGCGCGATATTGATTGGATACAAGCCTACCAAGGTGCACTCCCACATGCTTGCGTACCTGTCTTGGCAACAGACCCTCTTTATATTCTTTATACTTCAGGTACGACAGGTAAGCCTAAAGGTGTCGTGCGCGACAATGGTGGCCATGCGGTAGCGATGAAGTACTCGATGAGTGCTATCTACAACGTGCCGCAAGATAGCGTCTATTGGGCTGCGTCTGATGTCGGTTGGGTAGTGGGACATTCATACATCGTTTATGCGCCGTTAATTCATGGTTGCACAACGATACTTTATGAAGGTAAACCGGTTCGTACTCCCGATCCCGGCGCATTTTGGCGCGTGTGTGAAGAGTATAACGTGGATGTGCTTTTCTCTGCCCCCACGGCTTTCCGCGCAATCAAGAAAGAAGACCCAGATGGCGAATACATTCAGCAGTTTGACTTGTCGAAATTAAAAACCATCTTTATGGCGGGCGAACGTCTAGATCCGCCAACTTTAGAGTGGGTCGAGAGTAAAACTGATAAACCTGTTGTCGACCACTGGTGGCAAACAGAAACAGGCTGGGCGATTGCAGGTAATCCGACGGGTATTGAGCTGATGCCCGTAAAAGCGGGCTCTGCCACCAAACCGATCCCAGGCTATCAAGTTGAGATTCTAAATGAGCTTGGTGAACCAGTAGAGCCTAATCAGCAAGGCTTTGTTGCTCTTAAACGCCCACTGCCGCCAAGCTGTTTGCCAACGGTATGGCGCAACCATGACCGTTTTGAGTCGGGCTATTTGAGTCAGTTCCCAGGCTACTATGTATCTGGTGATGGCGGTTATCTTGATGACGATGGCTACTTGTTTATCATGGGACGTATCGATGACGTGATCAACGTTGCTGGTCACCGCTTATCGACCGGTGAGATGGAAGAAATTGTCGGCGGCCACCCTGCTATTGCTGAGTGTGCTGTAGTGGGGGTTCATGATGACCTTAAAGGTCAGCTACCATTGGGCCTGGTTGTTCTTAAAGATGGTGTTAAGGTCGATGACCTTGAGCTTGAAGGGGAGCTAGTGGGTAAGGTACGAGATGAAATTGGTGCAGTTGCCTGCTTTAAGCACGCACTAGTGGTAGAGCGCTTACCTAAGACACGTTCAGGTAAGATATTACGCCGGACTATCCGCCAAATCGCGGATGGTGAACAATATACAGTCCCTTCTACCATTGATGATCCAACTAGCCTAGAAGAGATAGAAAAGGCGCTCCATCCATAAATACCACTAAGTCTTTTCTTATTATCAAACCAAGCCCCTAATCCCTGGGGCTTTTTTAATTGAAATAATTGTATTAAACCGCCACACTGTGACTTTATTCGTAATGCAAAAATATCTATGTGCACTGTAACGATTCGTAGCGTAAAAGACACAGATTTAGAACAGTTGAATGATCTCATGTTTGATTTGCATCGCGAGCATCATCAGCAATGCCCTAAGTATTTCAAAACCGCTGAAGATATTGAACAAGAGAAAAGTATCGCTCGTTATCTTGATGATCCTGAGTGCCTTGTATTTGTCGCGTGCGAAAAAGACGTTGTGATAGGCTTTATTAGCGGCCATTTTTGTGAACTTATTTCAACAGTCAGTAAGCCGTTACCAATGGGCAGTATTGACGAACTTTATGTTGTACAGGGAAGACGTAGCGAGGGGCTCGCCACCAAGTTATGTCGAAAGATGGAACAACGCTTTATAGAGTATGGCGTAAAAGAAATATTCGTTGAAGTCTGGGAGTTTAACCAGTCAGCAGCTGATTTTTATCGTCATTGTGGCTTTGAACACCATATTCATTGGTTACGCAAATCGGTAACGACTGATTAAGAATTAAGAATGAACTACGATAACAGAATAATTGTTTTTCTTTTAGCAGGACTTTCTCTGCTATTTTCATCACTGGCTACGGCGAGTGAGTCTTCAATTAAAGGCGCGGCTTGCATCATACGAAGTGGTGACCAGATCGTGCTGGTAAAAGAGATTCTAACCGGAAAGCTCTCGCTCCCTGCAGGTTATATAGGCAAAGGTGAATCGCCTCAGTTAGCTGCGCAGAGAGAAACATGGGAAGAGACTGGGTTAGTGGTTACGGTAAAAGATGAGTTGATGAGCGACGGTAAGAGCGTCTACTTTGATTGCGTCTCTGATTCAGATATTGTCTCGTTTCAGTTCAATAATACCTATGACGGCTATGAGCTACCCATCTGGTTTGCACCTCATTACGGAATTGAAGTTTCATCAGCTATGCTTGTTGATCCTGCTGGGGTTCCTAGCGATTCTTATCGTTATCCTAATCAGCTAAGTATACTCACCGGACTTTTGCCACGAGCGACAGACCAAAGTGTACTGTTTGTTGGTCACTTGATTGAAGCAGCGCCAGTGCTACAACAAATGGAGCTCAATTGGATGAGCCAGCTTCAGCACCTATTTATGAAGCTACCTAGTGGTATTTATCAGATACTAGAACCTGTGTTGATGGCGGGAAACTGGCTTGGTGAGTCATCCTTGCTGCTTGTTCTTCTCCCTGTCTTCTATTGGCGATTTGGTCATCAATTTATTTATAAGGTGTTTTTTGCGATCACCATTACCTCGTTGCTCAGTTTAGTTGCTCAGCAAGGGTTTTCCTCGCCTCGTCCACATGTTTATTTACCAGCACTGGAGCTTGCAAAAAGCTACGGTTTTAGCTTGCCTAATTTGCCTATCGCCATATGGTCATGTGTCGGTATGTTAGTGTTGCATGTGAGCGAAAAGTTGGATGTAAATCGTTGGTCTCTGGGGCTACTTGGAATCATTCTTTGGCTGAGTTTTGCTAACTTCTATAGCGGTGTGGCATTTTTGCTAGATAGTTTGAGTGGGGCATTACTGGGTATGTTGTGTGCTTGGCACTTGATACGTTTAGAAACAAAATCACAAGTCGACGCTAATGCACTCATGACCTCAAAAGTAGTATGGGGAATGCTATTGATTGCTTGTGGAGTGATGGCAATGTTTTGGCCAATACCTGTATTCACTTATTGGCTCGCGATCGTGTTTACTATGCTTGGTCTACTGATGACATTAGATCAACAGCATAGTGAGATGACAGGTAAGAAGATTGGTGTACTGGTTGCGATTCTTATAGCGGTTAATAGCTTAGTTAGTGTTGCTGCAGAGCAAGCATCAATTAGCAGTGTTGCCTCGTTAATTGTCGAAGCATTTAGATATCCGGTGTTGATCTGCGTATTTGTGTTCTCGTTGAGAAAAAATAGAAACCGCAACCAAAGTTTGGCTTAGGCTACGGTTATGTATGGATTGGAATGATTATAGGTCGTTAGCACTTAAATTGAGAGACTAACTGCTCAAGTCGTTCACATTGTCCCTCAAGTGTGCAGATGGCTTGATCGGCGCTCTGCACCATGACGACAGTGGTACTGCTGTTGTCAGCAATTTTTTGTACGTTGCTACTGACGTTGTCACTTACCGAACTTTGCTGAGAAGCCGCTGTTGCGATTTGCGTGTTCATATCGTTCATTCTGCTAATGGCGGTTAGAATTTCATTCAATGATTCGGTCGCTGATTGAGCAGATTCAATCGTAGAGTCGCTGCTGTCTTTGCTAGCTTGCATGACTTTTACTGCTTGCTCTGCACCAGCTTGCAAGCGTTCAATCATAGATTGGATTTCCCCGGTACTCTTTTGCGTTCTACTTGCCAGAGAGCGAACTTCATCCGCAACGACAGCAAATCCTCGTCCTTGCTCGCCCGCGCGTGCCGCTTCAATCGCCGCGTTAAGCGCTAGTAAATTCGTTTGTTCTGCTATTCCACATATTACGTCTAGAATTGAAGCGATGTTTGAAACGTCTTCGTCTAGTGTGTGTACTACACCACTCGCATTTTCAATGTCTGCTGCAAGTGTTCTAATTGAGGTAACCGTTGCTTCGAGCACCGAGTTCGCTGATTGAACCTCTTGATTTGCACTATGGCTAGCCTTTGCAGCGTTGCTCGCGTTGTCACTGACCGATTGGCTGGTGACTTGCATTTCGTGAACGGCTGCGGCGACGGCTTCGCTTTCACGTTGTTGTTGATTAGTAGAACCTGCAATTGATTGCGCGACAGTTGCAAGGTTGCCCATTTCTACACGAACGGAAGCTGCGCTATCAATGACTTGCTCAATCGTGTTTTGAATTTTAGATACGAAAACATTAAAGCCCGCTGCCAGTTGACCAACTTCATCTTCCGAATTACTGGAGATTCTTTGGCTTAGGTCGCCATCACCAGATGCGATGTCGTGCATAGTTTTTGTAATGTCCTCAATCGGTTTCACTATCGCTTTAATCAAGAACCAACAGGTGAGTAAGGCGGTCAAGACAACAATTAATGTACCCAATTCCAGCGCCTTCTCCGCGAGCTTCGAAGCAGAGGCGTTGCGATCTTGAGCTTCATCACGAGCTAAGACGATAGCATCGTTCACCACGTTAAGCTGATTGCGCACGGTGTTGAACTGGTCGTTGTAAATAGTTTTGTTCTGTTCATAGATCGCTTGCCATTGTGATTGCGGCGCGTTGATGAAATCTTCATAGCTCGCGAGCCAGATGTTTCCTAGCTCAACTAGGTGATCAATCTCTTTTCGTGCAGAATTTGGAAGAAGACCTAGTTCAACGAGTTCTCTAGCGTGAGCCATTCGAGGTCCTGCTTTGTATGCGTTGTCTTCATATTCAAAGCGGTGTTGTTCTATTTCTTCTTGCGAGCTTGATAGCACTATTGCTTGAACTGCAGATGTCGCTTGGTACAAGTCGCGGTATGCATCCTCTAAAGTGAATAGAGCAGGCAAGTAATGCTCTTGAATAGACTTAGATAGTTCCGCTTGATTCTTCGATGCGATGATATTGACCAAAGAGCTGGCTGTAAAAAGTAAGATAATAAATGATAAGGGAAAAACGATTTTCTTTTTTATGGATAAGTGGGTGAACATACTCAAGCCTTCAGTAAAAAAATGATACCTGACCATAATAACAATAATGCATATGCATTTATGTTAAGCAATTGGTTTTGCGAGATAAATCTTTTTGTCGTTAACTATAAATGTGGTTATCGAGACAATGGAGCAATGAAACGAGAAGTTGAAATGCTGATACTATGAATTAGTTGATCTTCTGCAGCGTCTCATTTAAGGTCTCGTTCCTGCAAAGATTAGAAGATGTTTAGGCTGGACTGAAGTTGTACAAAATTAACGAGATGTTCGAGACGATTCAGGGGGAAGGCATATTCACCGGTGTGCCTGCGGTATTTGTACGTCTGCAAGAGTGCCCAGTAGGATGTGCATGGTGTGATACTAAACAGACTTGGGATGCGACACCAAGTGACGAACGTCCGTTTGACGAAGTTCTTGCCAAGCGAGAAGACTCGCCAACTTGGTGTTCAGTGACCGCTTTAGATATTGTAGACCAGTATAACAAACAGGGCTACACGGCCAAGCATGTAGTAATTACAGGTGGAGAGCCATGCATCTATGATTTAGTCCCCCTGACTCAGGCCTTTGAAGAGATCGGCTGCCAGTGCCAAATAGAGACTAGTGGTACATCTCCAGTTTTAGCAACGGAAAATACATGGGTTACAGTGTCACCAAAGGTTGCAATGAAAGGTAAACTCCCTGTGCTTGACTCAGCTCTGGTAAGGGCAAACGAAATCAAGCATCCCGTGGCGACTGAAAAAGACATCGATCATTTGGATGAATTATTGGCGAGAGCCTCGGTGCCCAAGTCTACAATCATTGCATTACAACCTATTAGTCAAAAGCTGCGTGCGACTCAGCTGTGCATTGATATTTGTATTGCTAGAAACTGGCGTTTGTCGGTTCAAACCCATAAGTATCTGAGCATTGCATAAAAGGAACATGAGATGAGAAAAGCCGTTGTTGTATTTAGTGGTGGTCAAGATTCTACGACTTGCCTAGTCCAAGCGATTAAAGAGTTTGATGAGGTTCATGCGATTACGTTTGATTATGGTCAGCGTCATAAACTAGAAATTGAAGTTGCGCAAAACCTAGCTCAAGAGCTTGGGGTAAAAGCTCATAAGGTGATGAATGTAGGCTTGCTCAACGAGCTTGCGATTAGCTCTCTTACCCGAGACGATATCCCAGTCTCGCATGAGCTGCAGGAAAACGGTCTACCTAACTCTTTCGTTCCGGGGCGTAACATCTTGTTCCTTACTCTAGCAGGCATTTACGCCTACCAAATTGGCGCGCAAAACGTTATTACGGGTGTGTGTGAAACTGACTTCTCCGGTTACCCAGACTGCCGTGATGAGTTTGTTAAGTCGATGAATGATGCGTTAGTTAAGGGTATGGATCGCCAGTTGGAGATCTCGACTCCACTTATGTGGTTAAACAAAGCAGAAACTTGGGCTTTGGCCGATCAATATGGCGCTTTACAGTTGGTGCGAGAGAAAACGCTGACTTGTTACAACGGTATTATTGGTGACGGCTGTGGTGACTGCCCGTCATGTGAACTAAGAAAGGTAGGGTTAAATGACTATCTTTCTGAGCGTGAAGCCGTTATGGCTGAACTGGTACGTAAGCAGAGTTCGGTAGGAAAATAGGTTCGTTGTAAGCATCGATAATCTGATTCTTACCGTTCAGCTTCACTTGATATAGTGCTTGATCCAATATCGAATAAAGTTCGTCGAAATCCCCAAGGGGTTTCGACGTTGCAAGGTAGGAGAGGCTTGCGGTAATTGAAAGCTTATCTTTGGTCTCTGCGATAAACTCACTGCTGCCAATTTTTTGATGTAGCTCCTCTACACGCTCTCGCACATCGAGCTCATCCACATTCTTCATCACGACAACGAACTCTTCACCGCCTAACCTGCCAAAAATATCACCTTCATGTAATGTGGTTTGAATGCACTTGGCAATGGCTTGTAGAGCTCTGTCTCCAGTAGGGTGACCGTAGCTGTCATTGACCTGTTTAAAATCATCCAAATCAAGCAAAACCAAAATGTGCTTTTTGATTAATGACGGTGTTCTATCCACACTTTTAATTTTGTAGATCGAGGCAGCTCTGTTAAAAGCACCAGACAACTGATCAATTTCTGCTTTTTTACTCTTTGTCCGTGAGATCAGATACAAAGAAATGAGTACTAAACTGAGTAGTCCTATCAAGAAAACGAATAAGCGTCTCTGTGCTTCGAGTGCTTTATTTTTTTTCTCTAGGGATTTGATGGTTTCGATGGTCTGATTTTGTTTAAGCGTCTGGTTGAACTCCTGCTGAGCTTGTTCTAATGCTATAAAGGCGGCTTGGTTTTTTTGGGTTCTTTTGGCTATCTCTGAGTCGAAATATTGTTGATGGTACTGCAGTGCGAGCTTGTACTGACCTAAGTCTTGGGCAATGGTTGCTAACGACTGCAGGGCCTGTGCCTGAAGCCTTTCACTTTGAATGTCTTTTGCAAGTGCGTAAGCTTGCTGAGAGTACTGCTCTGCTGCATTGAAGTCATCTTGGGCGTTGGCCAATACTGAAAGCGCCAGGTAAATCTCCCCACGCACAGAGTCATTGCCTTGTGCTTTAGCTAGCGATAGAGCTTCTGACAAATGCTGGTAGCTAATTTTATACTTCTGTATCTGAGCGTATGCTTTACCAAGCCCAAGTGCTACATGCGTCAATCCGTATGGGTAATTGTAATCGTTAAGAATCTGCTTAGAACTTGAGAAGTGCTGGATAGCACTAAGGTAATCTTGGGTTGAGAGCAAAATATCGCCCATACTATGATGTGATTGCGCCAAACCCAAAGCCATGTTGGACTTTTCTCGAATGGCTAAAGCATGATTCATATACTCAATAGCAAGTTCATATTGGCCGAGTGTTTTTAATAGTAGGCCTGCGTCGTTGTAAACGCCGGATGGGTCTACATAGCTTGGGATTGATCTAAGGTATGTCTGATAGGTGTCGAGAGCTGCTTGATAGCGGCCGACGAACTCTTGATTGTTCCCCACCACCCTTAAAGCGTCATACTTTGGTAAAATTGTACTATCTACTTCGCTTAAGTGAGTTTCCAACGCATTACAGTAAACTAACGCATGATAAAACTGGCCCTGAGCATTGAGAGCACGGCAGAGGTGATATTCGAACAGAATCTGACCTTGAATATTACCTTCAGCATTTGCATGTTCTAGGTTCGTCCGGTAGTGGGAAGTGGCAGTAGGGAAGTCAAGCTCGGCTTCTGCGTTTAAACCCGCCATGAAGGACTGCTCTAAATTGGAATACTCTTGGTTGAATGTAATCGCGTTGCCATGATAGGGGTGTCCCCTTAGTGTCATGAAATTGTGGAGCTTAGAGCTGATATACAGTTTCTCAACGCTCGGGGGAAGAGCGCTATACCGATCCTGGAGCATTGATAGCGCTTTTGATTCGCTAGTTTGAAGCGCGTTATGGTAGGCCGCTTCCCACTCTTTCCAGTAATGGTCCTCAGCGCAGAATACCTGCGGAGCAAGCATCGAAGAAGTCAGAATCCAAGCAAATAGACGTGTCATTGTATTAGTTATAGTTGTGTTTACTACATAGTAGAGAAGTTGTTGATAGGGTACAATGTGTTGCTAAATTAGAAATTGATAAATGCGACTTGCTTGACTTAAAAATGATAAAAAAGCGCCAGGACGACGCTTTTTATAGAACTTTAGTTTAGATACATTTTAGCAAGGTCAGACGGCTCCATCTCTTTACCTTCCAATTGATCGTTCCAGTTAGTGCCAACCAAAACGCCATCTTCAGCCAAAGTCAGAAGCCAATCTTCAACAAAAATGTCCAACGGAATTTCTAGAACCTCAAAATCAGCCCACTCTTCAACGTTGTGAGTCACGGCATCTTCTTTTGAAGACCAGAAAGGCATAACTTCGCTATTTTCAAATTCAGTAGAGTCGCAAGCTAGCCAACCCTCTTCATTACGCATGCCCCAAACCAGTTTTGATTGCTTTGTTTCAGCAACAAATAGCTCTAGGTTTGCTTGAATATCAGAAGTTAATTTGCTCATTGGTTTCATCTCGTAGGTGGATTCGCTGCTAGGTTAACATTCTCTAGTTAAAAGCCAAATAAAAAAGGAAGCTAAGCTTCCTTTTTCTGGGTAGAGGAACTATTTTCCGATTTTAGTGAAAATAGACCACTCCTCTTTGACGTTACCTTTGTGACCAATAACCGTGGCTACGACTTTACGGTTTTTGGCGTGACTTACCGGATCGTCACCAAGTTCGCTTAAGTTACTGTCACCAAAGCCGACCACTTGTACTCGCTTAGATTCAATACCATTCGATAGCAGAGCTTCTTTTACCGAACTGGCGCGACGTTCAGAAAGTGCTAGGTTGTATGCTTCGTTACCAACCTTACTCGCAAAGCCTTGCAGTTCGATAGATGTGGATGGGTATGTTTTTAGAAACTCAGCCATTTCTCGGATCTGCGTTAAAAAAACTGGCTGAACTTCATCCGAATCGTTAGCAAACAAAATGTGTAAGCTTAACTCTTCTTCCGTTTTTATGAAGGTACCGCAGCCCTCATTATCTATCTCTGCATTGAGAGGAGTTTGTGGACACAAATCTCGAGCGTTGATAACACCGTCGTTATCATCGTCGATGAGGTCGTCAACCTGAATAGGTTCAGGCGTTGAGATATAGTCATAACTATCTTCAGCAATTAGCGGAGCGGAAAATAGGCTCGTAGTGATAAGCATCGTGAGTAGTGATTTGTTCATATCAGTATTCTACCTTCTCGTTCCACTCTTGAGGTGTCGCGACGCGCAAGGCTGCTAATAGGTTTCCAGTAGCATTCATTACGCGGTATTTCGCATATTGCTCGTCGTACTTCGCGTCTAGGTAGCCTTTGCGTGCTTCAAAAAGCTCATTTTCTGTGTTTAGCAGATCTAGGAGCGTTCGTTTACCCAATCGATACTGCTTCTCGTAAGCAATAACCGTCTCTGATGCCGAGTCTACGTGGTCAGCTAAAAAATCTTTTTGTTGAACGGTTAAGTCCAGAGCGCTCCAGGAAAGGCGCAACCCTTCTTCAACACTGCGATAAGTGCGATCACGGAAGTCTTTAGCTTTGTTTAATTGATATGCGGCACTTTCTGAACGATCAGAATCAGAACCACCGTTATATAGGTTGTAACGCATTCTCAGCATCGCCGAAAATTCATCACTACCGCCACGAATTCCACCCGCATCATCACGCCAAGTTTGGTTCGCTTCGATAGAGAATGTTGGGTAATTAACCCCTTTAGTTTGGTCATACTGGAAACGCGCTGAGTCAACGTCCGCTAGAGCGATTTTAACTACAGGGTGCTCGCTGAACGCGGTTTCTAACGCTTCATCTACAGTGTAAGGAATCGCAGTTTGGTCTGCTCGCGGGAAGACAAGCCCTTGCGGGGATTGACCGACAATTCTTTTGAACTGCGTGTGGGCATCGAAAAGATTATTTTGAGCGGCAAGTAAGTTCCCATGAGCTTTTGCCAAACGTGCTTCAACTTGTGATAGATCAGCAGTAGAACCAATACCTGAATCGACGCGCTTTTTAATATCTGAGTAAATATCTTTGTGCACAGCAAGGTTACTTTCTGAAAGCGCGAGAATTTCATAAGCCTTTGTTGCATCGAGATAAATTTGAGTAACTTGCAGCGCAATATCTTGCGCATCAGAGATTAATTGATAACGAACTGATTCTGCATCTGCTGCTGTGCGATCCATATCGTTTAGTGTTGCAGAGCCATCCCATAGAAGCTGAGTGAGAGTGAGAGTAGCCTCTTTACGAGTCAGTTCATCTTCTGTACCTGACGCCAAATCTACAGCTTCGTACCCAATTCCGGCATCAAGATCCAACTTAGGCATGTACGCACCGCTAGATGCTTCGGCATCGAAGAACTTACTTCTAAATTCGTTGTATGAAGCTTTTATCTCTGGGTTGGTCGTAATAGTAAAAGCGACAGCTTGTTCTAATGTCTGGCTATGTGCGGGAAAGCTAAGTGCGATCATGCAACTTAGTACTTTCAACTTTTTCCTATTCACTCTAACTCTCCTGGAAGTGCTGGTAGGTGAGGATATTAATCAATTTATCTGACTCAAAAATGAGAATGATTCATTGTTGGCGCCAATAAAATAACACTCTTCGAACATTAAGACTAACTTTAACTGCAACTAACTTGTTGTTTGCGTGTTAAATATGACCTGTATCGCCAATAAGCATTGGACTTGCTGTAAGTTTAACTATGCGCGACATTAGGGTGAAAAATATAGATCTTGGTTCCGTTTCTCAATGTTGAGAAATGCAACTTGTGTCTCGTTTGTTGCGACTTTTGTTCAACAAATTGGTTTAGTGAATAAGTGAAAAATGTTAATTTATACAGATTACAAATCTAAGTAGTGACAATTAATTGTCACAACAAATAAGGCTAACAGCAGCAGCCAAGGATTAAGGACTTAAAATTATGGGTTTTGGTACTTACGTAGCAATGGGTAATCTTGCCGGCAATCAGGTTATTGTTATCGACCTAAATGGTACGGTACGGGTATTGGCCGAAGGTGAATCTCTTAAGCCAGGTGAAGTGATTGTACAAGCTAGCCCAGATCCCTCAGCGGACGGGCAGCAACTTCAAGTTGAGTTGGTCGACACGGAAGGCGTCCCTGAAGATATTACTGGTGAAGTTGAAGATATCATTGCTGCATTAGAAGATGGCCAAGACCCTACTCAGCTAGGTGACGACTTTGCAACGGCTGCTGGTGGGCAAATTAGCTCAAGTTTGACTGCTTCTGGTTCCGTGACTCGCGTCGGGACCGAAACCATTGCAAGTACCGAGTTCTCTACCCAAGGGTTTGAGTCTTTAGGTCTATCTCAAACCCAGAGCTTGTCTTTGTTAGAACAGTTCCGCCTGTTTGAACCTATTTTCGTCGATACCAACAACGACCCACTGGGTGAGAGCATCTCAGTCGTGACTGATGAAGATATTGCGATCAGCGGCACCTTAACTGCGACAGATCAAAATGCTACTGACATCCTAACCTTCTCTCAAACAACAGCACCTTCAAACGGCACTGCAGTTGTTAACCCTGATGGCACTTGGACTTACACGCCTAATGAAAACTATAACGGCCCAGATAGTTTTACTGTGACTGTTGATGATGGTAATGGTGGAACAGATAGTCTAGTTGTAAACATAACAGTGAACCCTATACCTGAAATCAGTGTTATTGGTGGGGGCGAAGTTAGTGAAGGTGCTGATGTAACTTATACTATTAGTTTCGATAAGCCTTCAAATCAACAAACGATACTTCGGCTAACTAAGCAGTTTGATGATGCTGAGAGTGAAGATGTTGGTGAGATCCAGGTCCAAACTGCATCAGGATTGATTTTAACCGTCAATACTGATGGCACAGTACTAGTTCCTGCTGGTGTTAGTTCTTTGAGTGTCTTAATCCCAACGAATGATGACAATGTCCATGAAGGTGATGAGTCATTCACGTTGAACGTTGAGTCCGTTTTGGGATTGGTTGGCACAGGGAACAGTGAAACCACTATACAAGACAGTGGTGAAAATGGTGGTGATGATGACCGCCCAACAATTACTGACATAACAGAGCCGACAGTGGATGAAGGTCAGGTTGTGGTGTTTGACGTGACGTTGT
>JRWQ01000007.1 GCA_000775715.1 Vibrio tubiashii | reverse complement strand
ATGACTGGACTCTTCTTCAAGTTTAACATAGCGATATGGAGACTGTTCAGCTTCTAATTTTTCGTTGCTTTTTTCAACTGTATTACTCAGTGAGTTCGAACAGCCCAATAACAAGCTAGAGCCTAAGCCCAAAACTACTGTGGTTAAATATTTCATGAAAATTCCTTTAGATTTATAACGCCCTGCTAAGGGGTGAGCAACGCAATACCGATGTTGCCGTAAACCACCTTAATCACTAAATTCAACGCATAGTAAAAATGCCTCGCGTTGCGAATCCCTCTTGAGCAGTTTGTTAGTTTGCAAACCCAAAGCGTTGATTTTAAGTCATTTTAAACTTTGCAAACAATAAACTTTATGTGTTTTGAAGCACTTAAGTCAGGCGTAGTCTAAAAGCGGCTAGTCAATGAAACCACGTGGAACAAACAACGCCGCAGAAAACGAACTCACAACACCAAAAAGCGCTTTTGGAAAACCAATTTCACAATGCGGACTTTCAACAAAGCCACTGAAACCACATGAACTTACCACACCAGAGAATACGCCATCTCAGCGAGTAAATCGGCTTTTGTGCCAACAAACTCAACGAGCAGAGTTTCAGCAAAAAAGTTCGACTCAGTTAACCCCAAAGTCACCGCACCAAAGAACAAATCAACCGTTGAAACGATGCCAATTTTGGATTTTCACCACGCTAGTTAACACTAAAATTGAAAGCCAATACGACAACTTAAACTTTGAGCTTTTACCACTAGATCTTGCGATATAGCTGCGTTTTTCCTCTTGCAAACTAACGCCCAATTAAGGTGTGAGGCACGCAATACCGATGCTTCCGCATACCACCTTAACCACTAAAACCAACGCATACCAAAAATGCCACGCGTGCCGAATCACTCTTAAATTGTTTGTTATAAAGCGGACTCTACGTTAAACGCCTTTTCTAACCACACCGAGCTTATGTACTGCCCGTGTTTCTTCGCATACTCATTGAAAACTCCGACTTCTCTGAAACCAAACCGTTTATGTAATGCAACTGATGCGTCGTTTGGTAATGCAACACCCGACAATACACGGTGGACGCCGTAAGCACGAATAGATGAGAACAACTGAGTATATAGTTTAGAACCTAAACCTTTCCCTTTAGCTTCTTGCGCCAGATACACGGTCACTTCTACAGTATCGTCAAAAGCTGAAATTGCTCTGTACTGTTGGGAACATGCAAAACCTAGCAATTCGCCGTTTTCTATAGCGACATATAGTTGATATTTGGTGTTGCTAGAGAACTGAGAAAACCATTTCTGACGATTTTCCAGAGTAAATGGAACTTCCTCAAAGCGTGCATTGGTGTGTTCAATATAAAAATTAAAGATGTCTGTAATACCAGCAACATCTTCAAGTTTACCTGTTCGAATTTCCACGAAATGTCCTTTTTCTTCGAGCTTTATAACGCCCTGCTAAGTGGCTGACAACTTACCACAAAAAGTTAAAAGGCCACCGTAATCACAGAGCAAACTTTGAAGTAAATTCGGCGAGCGTTGGCAGTCCGTCTTAAGCAGTTTGTTATGTGACTACAGCCAAGCCGGTTTTCCATTCTTGGCTAAGCTATAAAAGTTGAAGTACTCGACTTCTATTTCAGGAAGCCAGCCTCTAGTCATCTGTTCAAAATGAGGTATGTTACTTATCGGATATTGTGCAGTTTTGGCTATTACAGAGTTTAAAATTAGCCCAAGTTCACCCGCTAGCACCTCTTCTGCCATAGGGTCAGTTGCTTCGTGTAACGTACGCTTCAGAATAACCGCAGACTCGTAAATCATCTCCTCAACCTCTTCATTAAAATCCACCTTTATCCTCCACTAGTCACATAACGCCTGCGATAAGGGGCGACAACGCTTACCGCCCAACCTCGACTAGCATGCCATAAACACTGAAGCCAAAACCGGATACAAAATCGCCGAGCGTTAGGCGTCCCTCTTAATTGCTTTGTTATGAAACTTAAATTAAGCCAATGAGTTGTGCAATGTGCACGTACTTACTTTTAGAATTCGTTCACCTAAACAGGTGCAATTTACTTGAATACCGAAAGCACTTTGATAAAGGGCGTTTGCACGCACTATGCGGTTAGCTAATAGCCGAGCGATGTTGGGTTGTTGCACCAGTTCTGTACGGCGTATTAGCGAGACTGCCCTACTTGTTCAGCCCGAACACTCAGAACTTTCAATTAACTAAATCAAAGCGCATTTCAACGACATTGTTCGGAACAGATACAGAAGTTTAAGAAGGTTTCATAACGCCGCGTTAAGGGGTTGCAGCGCCACCACTTAACTTCAAATTTGCCACCGTAAACACTGCGCTTTACGATTAGAACCGCAACTGCCGCGCGTTAGCAATCCCACTTAAACGCTTTGTTATGAAACTTAAATTAAACCAATAAGTTGTGCAATGTGCACGTACTGGCTTTAATAATTAGTTTACTGAATTACGTGCAACTTGATCAATTCCCGAAGGCATTTTGATTAAGGGCGTTTGCACTGACTATGCGGTTAGCTAACAGCCGATCTATGCTGGATTAATGCACAAGTTCAGTACGGCTTGTTAGCGAGATTACCCTGCTCGTTCAGCCCGCAAAAACAGAACTTCTAATTAGCTAGAATAAGGCTCGTTTCGGCGACAATATTCGGAACAAATACCGAAATTCAATAAGGGTTCATAACATTTTTAATAGTCTGCCGACTGTTTTTTCCATTCAAAGAAAAACGACCAAATCACCAGCAACATCATGTTTTAGCAATAATTTTCAATATATTGAGACATAAACTTTACGTACAAAAACAAGCCTTCTTAAAAAGTTGGTTTTGCTGGGCGCGTTATCTTAAATACATATTACGGTATCTCTTTGAAAAATAAACCTATCTTCCCAATTTTATACGACAAACCGAGCCCATTTCACAGTCATTATCATACTATTTTCATCCTACTGTTACGCTATTATCCAATAAGCTGTATATAAACACATTACTCAAATCAAAAGTATGGCTAGCAAATTTCTAGAAGAAATCAGGCGCAGTATTCGTCAAAGAGGGTATAGCATGAAAACCGAGAAGGCTTACCTCTACTGGATCGCATATTTTATAAGGCATCATAAAATGCGTCATCCAAATGAGATGGGCCCGATTGAAGTCACTGAGTTCTTGTCCTTTTTGGCCAATGAACAGCACGTAGCAATTAACACCCAGAAGGTTGCCCTCAACGCCCTATCCTATTTATACAATCAGCAATTAAAGATTCCACTTGGAAACCTAGGTTTTGCTTTGGCCAAAAACCGAAGAAAGCTACCAGCAGTACTATCGTCGAAAGAAGTACACTTACTTCTTGAACAACTTGAAGGCCAATACAAGCTCATCTTCTCTTTACTCTACAGTTCGGGGTTACGCATAAACGAATGCATGCGATTACGTGTCCAGAGTATAGATTTCAATAATCAGTGCATCATAGTTCACAACGGCAAAGGCAATAAAGACCGAACAACGCTATTAAGCCCTGCACTAATTGAGCCTATAGAGGAAGCAATTGAAGCTGCTAAAGAAATCCAGCTTGCCGACAACAAACACGGTATCGGCCCATCACTTCCTTTTGCACTCAATCGAAAGTACCCAAACGCTTACCGGCAAAGTGCTTGGATGTATCTTTTTCCTTCCCCGTCTATAAGCCCGCATCCTGTAACTGGTCAACTTTGTCGTCACCATGTGCATGACTCAGCTCCTCGAAAAGCAATTAAAAGAGCAGCACAAGCTTGCGGGCTACACCACAAAAAGATCACTTGTCACACATTTCGCCATAGCTTTGCCACCGAGCTTCTAAAATCAGGGCAAGACATTCGAACTGTTCAGGAGCTATTAGGTCACAGCGACGTTTCCACCACACAAATTTATACTCATATTCTAGGCCAGCACTTTGCAGGAACTCGCAGCCCACTCGACATCTTGATAGCGAACAACAAGGTGAGCAATTGAACTCTTCTAATACTCACCAATACTCGACGTTTCCAACACCGATAACTTACAAACCCTCGAACTGATCTAAATCGCCAAGAAATTAGTAAACAAGATGGGAAGTTTTATTCGCTTTACCCGTTCTTATTATTCGATAACAAAAACAATCGAAGAGGTTGATATGAATGTTAAGTATAAGGTAGTCCTCTCAATTTGCGCAATAACTGCGGCGCTGATGTCATTTGTAGGCACGGCTGACAGTGACATGACCAAGCCAAGCACTTCAAATGGACATGAAGTTGCCACTCTTGCAGGAGGCTGCTTTTGGTGTACTGAGTCAGATTTAGAGAAGTTAGACGGAGTACTAGATGTAATTTCAGGCTATTCCGGTGGCAATGTAGACAACCCAACCTACAAACAAGTTTCGTCCGGAAAAACAGGTCACATCGAGGTTATTGAAGTTAAGTTCGATCCAAATACCGTGAGTTATGAGCAAGTGCTTGATCAGTTTTTCCGTCATATCGACCCAACCGACGACAAAGGATCGTTTGTCGACCGGGGGGCTCATTATCGCCCAGCGGTGTTCTATCACAACGCTGTGCAAAAGCAGATCGCAGAGCAATTTATAACTGAAATAGACGACCTCGGCATCTTTAAAAAACCTTTAAAGACAGAGCTAATCAAGTTTAACAAATTCTGGCCAGCAGAGGATTACCATCAAGATTACTACAAACGTAATAAAGTTCGTTACAACTACTACCGCTATGCGTCAGGTCGTGACCAGTATCTAGATGAGATTTTTGGCGATGACCGCAAAGACAATCCGGTTACCCTTCGTCAGCTCATTGATGAAAAAAAACGTGTCGCGAATATTAAGCCATACGCTAAGCCTTCAAATAGTGAGATCAAAGCAAAGCTTACCGATTTGCAATACTACGTCACCCAAGAAGAAGGGACTGAACGCGCTTTCGACAACAAATACTGGGATAACAAACAAGAAGGTATCTATGTAGATATTGTCACTGGTGAACCATTGTTCTCTTCAACCGATAAGTATAAGTCGGGTACCGGTTGGCCGAGTTTTACCAAACCGATCAACGAAGGTTACATTGTCACTAAAACTGACTATCACCTCCTTTATCCAAGAACTGAAGTAAGAAGCCGTTTTGCTGATTCGCACCTTGGTCATGTGTTTAAAGATGGACCCGCTCCAACAGGCTTACGCTATTGCATGAACTCTGCAGCAATGAAGTTCATCCCTGTTACGGAGATGGAAAGAGAGGGATACTCCGAGTATCTATACTTATTTGACAGTTAATCCATGCAAACGTCGACTTAAAGCCAACCGTTCTTGTTGGCTTTTCATTCTAAAGTGCCATATCAAACTTAACTTCAGTTAAATTTCAACCACATTGCAATATAATGTTCAAATCACCTTTCTTGTACTTAGATGACAAGGAGAATCATAATGAGATTGAACATCAAACTAGTCGTAAGCAGCTTGATTATGGCAGCTATGGCTCCAAGCGCAGTCGCAAATGAAAAATACAATGACTTTGGCTTTTTAGGTGCGAGTGCAACATTAGGAAAATCAGTGTTTACTGAAGGCGCAAAAAGCCAAGCCTCAGCAGAGCCAAATGTTTTCTACAATGGTGAGTATGGGTTTATAGACGGGAGTTTGGTGAACGTATCGATCTTACCCTATGTCGGCATATCGGGTAACTGGCGCTTTTCGGAAGTGTCGAATGATTTTGATGAACTGCCCTCAGGCATACAAGATCGCGATGGCAATGGTGAGCTTGGTATCACACTAGGTACTATTGGCGCTAGGTTGACCTTCCTGCATGATGTAACTGATGAGCATAAGGGTTATGAAGTACAGTTGCACTTAGGCCGAACGCTAGATTTACCTTTCGAACGTTTCACTATAACGCCCTATCTAGAAGTGGACTATCGCGATAAAAAGCTATCTCGACACCTTTACAGCATTAGCGCGCAGGAAGCCAGTCAGTCTCGCTTTAATGAGTATGAAGCGAACGGTACTTGGGTTTATCAAGGCGGTTTGATTGGTATCTACCACTACAGTGAAGATTGGTTAGGGCTGGCTAAGCTTGAACTTCAGCACCACGACTCTAACAGCCCCTTGGTGCAGCGTGACTTAGGTTGGGTTGCAAGCTTAGGCGTAGTGTATAACTTTACCCACTAAAAATAACCCCCAGCAACAATACGCTGCTGGGGGTTACCTATCCGAATCAATATCGATTTACTTCATCACGCGGGCTTTGAAGTTTCGCCCTTTCATTTTGCCTGTTTGCAGTTGTTTCAGCGCAGGCTTTACGATGTCATGTTCAAGCGCAACATACGAGACCATCGGCAAGATATTGATCTTACCTATCTTCTTGCCATCGAGACCTGCTTGTTTAGTTAGCGCACCCAGAATATCACCAGCACGAACTTTCTGCTTTTTCCCGCCTAAAATTTGAATGGTTTTCATCTTAGGATAGAACGGTCTCTCGATTGGTTTTTCTGGCAGCGCTACAGGGCTGATAGCGATGTCCATGTATTCGTCAATGCGAGCAACTAAGTACTCTTGTTTTTCGTTGTAGAAGCTAAACGCCACACCTTTTGAACCAGCACGTCCAGTGCGGCCAATACGGTGGACATGAACTTCAGGATCGCGTGACAACTCGAAATTAAACACTGCATCTAGGTTATCAACGTCTAGGCCACGCGCCGCAACGTCGGTCGCAACTAGGATAGAAACACTCTTGTTGGCAAACATGGTTAACGCCTGTTCACGTTCACGCTGCTCCATATCGCCATGCAGTTCTACAACACTAAAGCCACGGTGACTTAACTCATCGGTGACGTTTTGCACCTCTCTCTTGGTATTGCAAAAAACCACTGAGGATTCTGGTTTGTGGGTCAAGAGCAGTGTCTCTAACGCATCATCTTTGGCTTGAGTTGAGTCTAACTTATAAAAACGTTGCTCGATGGTGCTTGTTTGATGAGTCGATTCCACCTTCACCATTTCAGGCTTCACCATCACTTTGGCCGCAAGTGATTCAATGTTGTCAGGGAAGGTCGCGCTGAATAGCAAGGTCTGACGCTCAGATGGCGCCGCTTCAATTATCGTATCGATAGCGTCTTCAAAGCCCATATCAAGCATACGATCCGCTTCATCCAGAACCAGAGTATTAAGCTCAGCCAAGCTAATTCTATCTTTCGACATATGGTCGAGAATTCGACCTGGCGTTCCCACTAGGATATGGGCGCCATGCTCTAGTGAGCCAATTTGCGGCCCCATTGGCATACCGCCACAAAGAGTCAGTACTTTAATGTTATGTACACCACGAGCTAAAGTGCGGATCTCTTTTGCAACTTGGTCAGCCAGTTCACGAGTCGGGCAAAGCACCAGTGTCTGCACGCGAAAGCGTTTCACATTTAAGTTTGACAGCAAGCCAAGTGAAAAGGTCGCCGTTTTACCCGAACCAGTTTTACCCTGTCCAATGACATCTTTACCTTGCAAAACCAAAGGCAGGGCTTGTTGTTGGATAGGCGTCATTTGGGTATAGCCGAGGCTATCCAAAGTGTCGAGTAGCTCTGGGCGCAATCCCAACGTCTTAAATGAATCTGTCACTGTATTAACCCTAATGGTTTACCGAAAGCGTCGCTCTCGATTAAAAAGTAAAAACCGCCTCATTAGCGAGGCGGTTTTGATAATCACAACACCTAATCGCAGCCCTAACGAATGCCGTGCAGAAACTCGTGTCTTGTCGCTGGATTAGACTTAAAAATACCGCCTAACGCTGTGGTGGTAGTTTCGCTTGTCGCATCCATGACCCCGCGAGATTTAACGCAGTAGTGTGTCGCATCCATAGTCACCGCAACGTCATCTGATTCTAGCAGTGTTTGCAAAGCGACGAGAATTTGCTGCGTCATACGCTCTTGAACTTGCGGGCGCTGAGCAAAGAAACGAACGATACGGTTAATCTTAGATAGACCGATGATCTTGCCACGTGGAATGTAAGCCACTGCCGCACGACCATCAATAGTCACAAGATGGTGCTCACAAGTGCTCGTCACGGTAATGTCTTTTACACGTACCATTTCGCTCACGTTCATCTTATTCTCGATGACCGTGATTTTAGGGAAGTTGGAGTAATCTAAGCCTGAAAAGATTTCATCCACATACATCTTGGCAATTCGATGCGGCGTTTCTTCAAGGCTGTCGTCGGTCAGATCAAGTTCAAGTAGAGACAGAATTTCACGCATATGATGCTGAATTTTTTCCTTTTTCTCTTCTCGGCTAAACGAGTTCGGAGCCATTGGCGTCTCTAAACCACGTTGCTCTAGCGCATCTTTTACTAACTTTGCGGATTCGCTAAGACCTGACATACCATTTCCTCTTAATTACCCCTTTAGGATGGCAGACAAGGATACTCGGATTTTTGAATAATTACACCCATATTTTATCGGTGGTCATTACTGCTCCGAGCCCATCTGTGGTAGAGTGCGACCTATAATTACAAATAGATATTTTAGGATTTTGATATGGGATGCTGTGATGCACCTGGCTTGATGCCAATCGAAGATGCGATGGAAAAAATGCTATCGCCAATCAAACCAATCCAAACGACCTTACAACTCCCACTTGCTGAAGCGATTGGCTATGTGTTAGCTGAAGATATCCTTTCCCCTATTTTTGTTCCTCCTTTCGATAACTCGGCAATGGATGGCTATGCGATTCGCTTATCCGAGCTCGAACAAAATAGTGTTATGCCTCTGGCCGGAAAATCCTTTGCTGGTCAGCCATTTGATGGTGAATGGCCGCAAGGCAGCTGCATTCGTATTATGACAGGCGCGAAAATCCCAACGGGTTGTGATGCCGTCATTATGCAAGAGAATACCGAAGTCCTGGAACAAGGTATTAAGTTCAATCAAAGAGACGTTAAACCACACAACAACATTCGCCCAATGGGTGATGATATTAAGCAAGGTGATGTGGTTTTAAGCAAAGGCGCGCGCCTAACCTCTCGCGATATTCCCATGATTGCCACGCTAGGGATTAGCCACGTCACCGTTGTACGTAAGCCGCGTGTTGCTTTCTTCTCAACCGGTGATGAGCTTAAGCCTCTTGGTGAAGACCTTGCTGAAGGTCAGATATACGACAGCAACCGATACGGAATCAAACCACTAATCGAGAACTTTGGTTGCGAAGCCATCGACCTTGGGATCATTCCCGATTGCCCTGAGACACTCAAAGCGACCTTTGAACACGCACAAACAGTTGCCGATGTGGTCGTCACATCCGGCGGTGTTAGTGTCGGAGAAGCCGACTACACCAAAGACATTTTAGAGGAGCTAGGCCAAATCGGTTTTTGGAAACTAGCCATCAAACCAGGTAAACCTTTTGCGTTTGGTGAACTCAAAAATGCTTGGTTCTGTGGCCTACCTGGCAACCCAGTGTCTGCAGTACTCACTATGTATGTTCTTGTGCAGCCTCTACTTGCCAAACTGGCTGGTCATACTGAATGGAAAGCACCTGAGTCTATCCCTGCGACAACCCGAAGCGCATTTAAAAAAGTACCCGGGCGCACTGACTATCAGCGCGGCATCTATCGCATTGAAAATGGTCAGTTTGTAGTGGAAACGACAGGTAACCAAAGCTCTGGCGCATTCCGCTCGATGAGCTTAGCCAATTGCTTTGTCGTATTGGAACGCGAGCGTGGTCGTGTCGATGCAGGGGAAACCGTAAACATTCAGCTGTTCAACCCCACCCTTTACTAGAGGTTTAGTTTGGAGATCTTATCTGATCAAGAGATGCTTCGTTACAACCGTCAAATCATCCTCAAAGAGTTTGATTTTGATGGTCAAGAAGCGTTAAAACAGGCGTCAATTCTCATTCTTGGTGCTGGCGGTCTGGGCTGTGCCTCAAGCCAGTACCTCGCCACTGCTGGCGTTGGTAAATTGACCCTAGTGGATGATGACGTGGTAGAGCTGTCTAATTTACAGCGCCAAGTACTTCACCATGATTCAGACATTGGTAGAAAAAAAGTTGCATCCGCGGCCGACGCACTACAGGAGCTCAACCCTCACCTCAACGTTGCAACGGTTGATAAGCGACTTAGCGACACTGAACTGAAATCGCTTATCGAACAACACACCCTGGTGCTCGATGCCTCAGACAATGTCGACACACGCAACCAACTCAACCGCCTTTGCTACGCGGCTAGAGTGCCTCTTGTTTCTGGGGCAGCCATTCGAATGGAAGGTCAAATAAGCGTCTTTACTTATCAAGGTGCGGAGCAGCCTTGCTACCAGTGCCTAAGTTCACTATTTGGTGCTAGTGCACTAAGCTGCGTTGAAGCGGGGGTCATGTCGCCTGTCGTGGGCATCATTGGTGCTGTACAAGCAATGGAAGCCATCAAGGTTATTGCCAACTATGGTACGCCTAAACAAGGTAAGATCTTAATGTTAGACGCAATGAGCATGTCTTGGCGTGAGATGAACCTAATGAAGATGCCAAATTGCCCTGTGTGTGGCTAGTTATAATAAAATGCGGTGAGGAGTAGATGACAATGAACAATCCGAAAATATTTGTCGCCGCGTTTGCTGTGTCTTGCCTTATCCTTTTTGCTCTGCTCAAGCTTGCTCCCAGTAGCCAACCAGAGACGTTCGATGGCGTGGTGACCAACCAAACGCTTACCCAATCGCTTGATGGCCATCGACTTTTCCTCAACGTCACAACTAATGAGCAACAAGAACTTCTAGTGCAGGCTGACCCAAAAATGAATTGCCCAACAGGCTCCCAAGTAGTGATTGCACATGAGTCAGCCTTGATTTCCGACCTTCACTCATATCGACTTGTCGAGTGCCTCCCCCAACAATAAACGAAAGGAACTCTTATGAACCCACTCGTAAGCCCTCAGTGGCTCAAATCACAATTAGAAACTAACCCAAACCTGATTGTTCTAGATACGAGTATCGACTTTCAAATTCCGGGTGAGGTGGAAAAAGATAGCACTAATTTAATTCCGGGTTCGCTACGCTTTGACTACGACAATGAGTTTTGCGATCCGAGCACATGTTTACCGCATATGATGCCCTCGCAAGAGCGCTTCAGTTCTCTTGCTCAACTGCTAGGACTAAACAATGACTCAACAGTTGTTGTGTACGACAATAGCGGGACCTTCGCATCGCCCCGAGCATGGTGGATGCTTAAAGCTATGGGCCATAAGCATGTATATGTACTTGATGGCGGCTTAACCGAATGGAAGATGCAAGGGTTCGACACCGTACAACAATACGCCCGAGCACCTAAGCTGGGTAATTTCACAGCAACGCTTGATCCAAGCTACTTTGTTGACGCAACTTATGTTCTCAACCAAATAGACAACCATGCTTCTCTCACTGTCGATGCCCGCTCTAGGCAACGTTTTAACAAAGAGGTACCAGAGCCTCGCGCAGGAGTGCGTAGCGGCCATATCCCAAATTCTGTATGCCAACCTTTTGCCGAACTAATGGATGGGCACAAACTAAAACCAGTAGACGAGTTACAACAAATGCTCGCTTTGTCGTTGGGCAAAGACAAAGAAGGCATCATATTTAGCTGTGGTTCCGGTGTGACTGCTGCAATTGTATTACTCGCAGCGCACTTGTGCGGTTATCATAACTTATCGGTTTATGATGGTTCTTGGACTGAATGGGGCCAAAGAGAAGATTTACCCATCGAGTAAGGAAATATGCCCCAGCAGTTCGCCGGGGCTCTTTTTTATTGAATTTCTTTGTTCATCACTTCGACCAAGGTACCACTTGGGTCACCGGACAGCTCCCAGGTAAATATACCGCCAAGCTTAGACTCTTTCGCCCACTTCGCTTTGGCCTTGATAGAGCGCTGATCTTCAAATGAAATAAACACTTTCTTTTCAGGATTCCATAGGTAAGGCGCTTGCGCTTGTTCATCGTACTTGTATTGATAACCCTGCTTTGCACCATAGTTATTGATCAAATCCCAAAACATGAAGTAGCCATTCTCTCCAGTACCGAACTGCGCACCGCTGTCAGAAACGAGCTCACCGTTTGGCAACTCACCGTTATACGCTTGAGTGCCTTGCCAGCCCCTGCCGTAAAAAGCGGCGCCAATGACCAGTTTTTCACTCGGTATGCCCTGCTCGATCATTTGATTAATAAAGACATCTGAACCCATCCCCCACCAGCTACGTTCCGTTGCATGAAGGTTGGTGGTATGTCCGGTTTGTTGCCCCCAGCCACCAAGGAAGTCATAAGTCATAGCAAACATATTGGTCAAATACGGGCTCGCTGTGTTCCAATCTATTTGCTGCGCTTTAGCACCAACCCCAACAGCGGTGGATAGCTCATATTGACGTTGAGTCTGGCTTGCAAGCTTATCTAACTCACCACGTAAAGTTTTAACCAACAGATTAAACGCCTCTCTTTCACTCGCTTTTTGATCATCGGATAATTTCGTTGCTGGATTCCACGGTGAGGTTGTAAGACCACCGCCGCCTGGGTATTCCCAATCCAAATCAATTCCGTCAAAAAAGTCGTACTTCGCGATAAGTGCTACAGCGGTTTTTGAAAAGTGCGCGATCGCTTTTGGATCTTTAGCCATGGCATGAAATGGTTCTGACATCGTCCAACCGCCAAATGAAGGTAAAATAACAAGGTCAGGGTGCATTTTTTTTAGCTGTGCCAACTGTGCGAAGTGCCCCTTGTAGTCAACATCTACAGACACTGCACCAAAGTCTTCTTTTAACGCCGCCTGCTGATCAACAACGATCGCGGTAAATGGCGCCTTTCCTTTACAGTGTTCCTCAACTTGTTGTTGGATTGCTTCACTCGCGCCAGTGTGAGGACCACACATACTCAGAAATGCGTAAATGATATGGGTAAGGTTATCAGCGGGAATGTCTTTTACTTGGTAAGGATTGTCGGGGTTATTATATTGCCAGTCAGCAAAGTAGCCTGCGACAACTTTATCTTGCGCGTGACCCGATATACTCATCACACTTGCCAAGGCAGCAGCGGCGATTGTCTTTTTCATTTTATTCTCCTTGTTAATCTGGTTACCAATTAATCAAGGAAGATTTATTTTTACGTCTGAACAAAATGGGGATGCGAGTGATTTAATGTCTTTCGCATCCATATTTCACAAGTTGCAGAGCAATGTATTGAATTAGACGCTCTGCATCTGCTCATCAAGGTTAAGTACCGTGAGCGCATTACTTACACTCGTGGCAATCACATCGATGACCCCGGTTCTCAAAGCGCCAAGCAGTGCTAAAGGTTTACTGTTTTCAGCGGCTATCGCAATGACCTCCGAAATAGGTCTAAACTCTTCGATGCTTAAACCTATCACTCGGTCACTCATCACGGTTTTAGCCGATTCGCCATGGATATCGAAAAAATCATAGCCAGCAAAATCACCGACAACGCCCTGCTGCATACGGGATTGAACAACCTCGTCAGCAGTAAACCAACCGAGATCAACCATGTAACTGTTCTCACTCATATCTCCGATACCGACAAGCGCGACATCGGCTTTACGTGCTAAATCGAGCGTCTGCTTAACTGTAGCATTTTGCATAAATGCCAGTTTCTGCTCACGGTTTTCAGCATAAGCTGGTGCATAAAGCGTTTCGGATGTACCACCGTAGCTTTTTGCAAACTGACGACAAATGTGGTCAGCATTAAACATCCCCCCTCGTGGGTGGATACCGCCAATGCCGCACACAAACTTAACGTCTCGTTGGGGAATAACGCCAACATGGTGCGCGACCGCAGAAACATTACGTCCTTGTCCAACCGTCACCACTGCGCCATTTTGAATTGACGTGGCCATATATTTAGACACTAGCCCCGCCACCTGCTGCCTTTGCAGGTCTTCGACAGGCTGGTCCAAAGCAATCAAAGCGCGCTTGACGCCAAAGCGTTCGACTAAACGCTGCTCGATCTTGGCGCTAAATACCGGGTGGTATTTTACCGTGATTTCTACAATACCTTCGTCACGGGCTTGCTTGAGCATTCGCCCAACTTTTGCTCGAGAGACCGAAAACTTCTTAGAGATCTCTTCTTGCGTGGCGCCGTCTTGATAGTAAGCGACTGAAACTTCCGTTAATAGGTCGGTATTATCATCCGATACATCATTTTGAGGTTTACTCATCAGCGTATTCCAAACTCTAATTACGCACTAAACATGTGCTCACATGCGTAGCATATGTCATAACCCGCCCACCTAGCAACATATGCTCACAACAATTACAATTTCTCAGCCGCCATTTCTTGCATTTCAAACCCAGCTCTAAGCCTGACAATACAAGGCAAACGTTTATCTCGTAGGGCTATATTTAGAAGGGTAAAAATTACTTGATGAATATCACTATAAAGTGCGTTTGTGGATTGACAATCCACCTATATAAGATAATTATTAACCCATCATTTACTCAGCGTTAGAGCAAATGTTCACAACAAATGCTCAAACGTTTGAAAGTTCCAAGTTAGCTAAGCAAATGTACAACTACACTATTGGTTAACTCGCTTGCAAATGCACTACACATACACTGCTTAGCATGTATGAGACTAAAAAATAGGATGATCGGAATGAGCAATAAATTAGAGCAACTTCGTAAACTCACCACTGTAGTTGCGGACACTGGTGAAATTGACGCAATCAAAAAGTACCAACCAGAAGATGCAACAACTAACCCTTCTCTGATCCTTAAAGCTGCTCAAATTGCTGAGTACGCTCCGCTTATCGACGCTTCTATTGAATACGCTAAAGCGCAGAGCTCTGATAAAGCGCAACAAGTTCAAGACACTTGCGACATGCTTGCAGTAAACATCGGTAAAGAAATCCTAAAAACGATCCCTGGCCGTATCTCTACTGAAGTAGACGCTCGTCTATCTTACGATATGGAAGGCAGCGTAGCGAAAGCACGTCAACTAGTGAAAATGTACAACGATGCGGGCATCACCAATGATCGCATCCTAATCAAACTCGCTTCTACTTGGGAAGGTATCCGCGCTGCTGAAATCCTAGAGAAAGAAGGCATTAACTGTAACCTAACTCTTCTATTCTCTTTCGCTCAGGCTCGTGCATGTGCTGAAGCTGGCGTATTCCTAATCTCGCCATTCGTTGGTCGTATCATGGACTGGTACAAAGCGAAAGAAGGTCGTGACTTCGAAGCTGCAGAAGACCCAGGTGTTCTTTCAGTGACTAAGATCTACAACTACTACAAAGAGTACGGCTACAACACAGTAGTAATGGGCGCGAGCTTCCGTAACATCGGTGAAATCCTAGAACTAGCTGGCTGTGACCGTCTAACTATCGCTCCTGCTCTTCTTGCTGAGCTAGAAGCTGCTGAAGGTGAAGTGGTAGAGAAACTGGTTGATTCTAAAGGTGCGGCAGAGCGTCCAGCACCAATGACTCACGCTGAGTTCCTATGGGATCACAACCAAGACCCAATGGCGGTTGAGAAGCTTGCTGAAGGTATCCGCAACTTCGCAGTTGACCAAGGCAAACTTGAAGCAATGATTGAAGCGAAACTTTAATCAACAGAATTTAAAAAGGGGAACGTTTGCGTTCCCCTCTTAACATCCTTTTTAAGAAACAATCTATTAATCGGTATTTATTATGGATCGCAAACATCTAGCAAATGCAATTCGTGCACTAAGCATGGACGGTGTTCAACAGGCTAACTCTGGTCACCCGGGTGCGCCTATGGGTATGGCTGATATCGCTGAAGTTCTTTGGCGCTCTCACCTAAATCACAACCCAGCAAACCCAGAGTGGGCTGACCGCGACCGTTTCATTCTTTCAAACGGCCACGGCTCTATGCTGATTTACTCGTTGCTGCACCTAGCAGGTTACGAGCTATCAATCGACGATCTGAAAAACTTCCGTCAACTACACTCTAAGACTCCAGGTCACCCAGAGTATGGTTACGCACCGGGTATCGAGACAACAACTGGCCCACTAGGTCAAGGCATCACTAACGCTGTTGGTATGGCGCTGGCTGAGAAAACTCTAGCGGCACAGTTCAACAAGCCAGGACACGACATCGTCGATCACTTCACTTATGCATTCATGGGTGATGGCTGTCTGATGGAAGGTATCTCGCACGAAGCATGTTCTCTAGCAGGTACGCTAGGTCTTGGTAAGCTAATTGCGTTCTGGGATGACAACGGTATTTCTATCGATGGTCACGTTGAAGGCTGGTTCTCTGACGATACACCTAAGCGTTTTGAAGCGTACGGTTGGCATGTAATCCCAGCGGTAGACGGTCACGATCCTGAAGCGATCAACGCGGCTATCATCGCGGCTAAAGCTGACCCGCGCCCTACGCTAATCTGTACTAAAACTATCATCGGTTTTGGTTCACCTAACAAGTCTGGTTCTCACGACTGTCACGGTGCACCACTAGGCGCTGAAGAAATTACAGCAACACGTAAAGAACTTGGTTGGGAGTACGGTCCTTTTGAAATTCCGCAAGATGTCTACGCGCAATGGGATGCGAAAGAAGCAGGCGCAGCTAAGGAAGCAGCGTGGAACGAGAAACTTGCAGCTTATGAAGCAGCATATCCAGAGCTTGCAGCAGAATTCAAACGCCGCGTAAACGGTGAACTGCCAGCACAGTGGGAAGAGAAAGCAAACGCAATCATTACTGACCTTCAAGCAAACCCAGCAAACATCGCATCACGTAAAGCGTCTCAAAACGCGCTAGAAGCGTTCGGTGCTATGCTACCAGAATTCCTAGGCGGCTCTGCTGACCTAGCGCCTTCTAACCTGACTATGTGGTCTGGTTCTAAGTCTGTTTCTGCTGAAGATGCATCAGGTAACTACATCCACTACGGTGTGCGTGAATTCGGTATGACAGCTATCATGAACGGTATTGCACTACACGGTGGTTTCGTACCATACGGTGCAACTTTCCTAATGTTCATGGAATACGCTCGTAACGCAATGCGCATGGCGGCTCTGATGAAAGTTCAGAACATCCAAGTGTACACGCACGACTCTATCGGTCTAGGCGAAGATGGCCCAACTCACCAACCCGTTGAGCAAATGGCATCGCTACGTCTAACGCCAAACATGAGCACATGGCGTCCATGTGACCAAGTGGAATCTGCAGTCGCTTGGAAACTGGCTATCGAGCGTAAAGACGGTCCAACGTCGCTAATCTTCTCTCGTCAAAACCTTGCACAGCAAGAGCGTGATGCAGAGCAATTAGCGAACATCGCTAAAGGTGCTTACATTCTGAAAGATTGTGCTGGCAAGCCAGAGCTAATCCTTATCGCGACAGGTTCAGAAGTTGAGCTAGCGGTAGAAGCAGCAGCACAGCTAACAGCTGAAGGTAAACAAGTACGTGTTGTTTCAATGCCATCAACAGATGCATTCGACAAGCAAGACGTAGCTTACCGTGAAGCAGTACTGCCATCAGACGTAACAGCGCGTATCGCTGTTGAAGCAGGTATTGCGGACTTCTGGTACAAGTACGTTGGCTTCGGCGGCAAGATCATCGGTATGACAACATTCGGTGAATCTGCACCAGCAGGCGAACTGTTCAAGATGTTCGGTTTCACAACTGAAAACGTAGTTAGCACAGCGAAAGAGCTTCTCGCTTAATCGTCTAGCTCACTAAAGTTTAGGCCCCGCACTTATTGCAACATAAGGTGGGGCCTTTTTATTATTTTTGTTTAAGCTTTATCATTGTTTGTTCTTTTTCCTAGTCTATTATACCAACCTAAATAAGTATCTGGGCATTCTTGCTAGTTAAAATCGCTGATAGCTGCGTTATAGATTTTGTAGGTAGGTCAACTAGCTAGCTGCAATCTATGCCTTGCTCTAAGCGATTTTTCCTGCGCAATTATCTGATCACCTACTTATCCAGATTGGTATTAAGTGGCGATCCATCATTCGATTCACTAACCTTTATAAGTAAAGTCGTTGTTAATTAATGCCTTTAGCCAGTTACTGTTGCTCTTGTAGGAGAAGAAATGCTGCGTCACATAAATCAATCCATTCCGCTTTCAGAACTCATGCTTTCTCTAACAACGGCACTCGACATGACAGAAGGCCAACCTCCTGAGCACTGTATCCGTTGCTGCTGGATCGGTATGCATATCGGCGAGAAAATGCAGTTATCTGAAGCGCAGTTGTACGACCTGTTCTTTACACTGCTACTCAAAGATGCTGGCTGTAGTAGTAACGCTGCTCGTATCTGCGAACTTTATCTCACCGATGATCGTGCATTTAAACGCAACTATAAAACGGTTGGCACTAGCCTCTCTAGCGCGATCAACTTTGTCGTCAAAAACACAGGTATTGGTCGTGGTTGGGTAGAAAGAATCACCACTACGGTGGATATTCTGAAAAACGGCTCAGCATACGCCCAAGAGCTCATCGAAACCCGCTGCACAAGAGGCGCTGAGGTCGCCCGTGAACTAAGGTTTAGTGAAGATGTAGCAGCGGGTGTTCACAGTCTTGATGAGCATTGGGACGGTACAGGAAGACCCGCGCAGCTAAAGCATGAAGAGATTCCCCTGTATTCTAGGATTGCTTTGTTTGCCCAAGTGGTTGACGTTTTCCAGTTTGAACACAATTTAGACACTGCAATCGAAGAAGTTCAAGCTCGAAGCGGCTCTTGGTTTGACCCCCAAATTGTTTCGTTTTTTAACGACATTGCGCAAGATAAAGACTTCATAGATGGATTACAGGCCAATGACATTGCTCAACGTGTCATGTCATTCTCACCTGCCAACACCTGTGTAAACATTGATGAGGACTATTTAGACTGCATTGTCAGTGCGTTTGGCAGAATTGTCGACTCGAAAAGCCCCTACACCTCAGGACACAGTGAAAGAGTTGCCGTGTATACTGATTTTATCGCCCAAGAGTTGGGTATTGATGAACATCAAAGGAAGTGGCTCAAGCGCGCTGCACTGTTGCATGATGTCGGTAAGCTTGGCGTCAGCAATACCATTTTAGACAAGCCAGGTAAGCTTAACGAAGAAGAGTGGGAAGCGGTTAAATCACACGCGGCACTCACTGAAAAGATCCTCAGCCATTTAAAACCCTTTTCGGAGATGGCTTGGATTGCAGGGGCGCATCATGAAAAGCTTGACGGGACAGGGTATCCGAAACAGCTGAAAGAATCCGACATTCCGTTAGCTACTCGTATTATCACCACAGCTGACATTTTTGACGCCATTACCGCGGAAAGGCCTTATCGGGGAGCGATTCCCATTCCAAAAACGCTTGAAATCATGGAGGAAAGTTTACACTCCGCAATAGATGAGCAGTGCTTTAATGCGCTGAAAAAAGCAATCGACACACTGCCAATGTGATATTTTGCTCTCGGTAACTAACCGGTTGTTTGTTAAAGCATCTCTTTTGCAATCAAATGCAGTAAAAACGTTTCACGTTCAATGCTCATGCCTTTTTTCGGGCTTTCCGCTATGGTTTTTTCATTGTGAGCGATGGCATCGTGAATGTTCATCCATACCGCTTTCATGCCGTTTTTAATTTCGTAGTCCTCGTAGTTCGTATCACCGAGTTCACGGTCGACTTTACAGGTATAACAGTATGAAATCATATGTATAACATCAGCGTCATCTTTGTACCAAGGACGAAACTCTTCATAGATACCATAAGGCTTGATTCCATGAATATTATTTGCTCCCGTCTCTTCCTCTAACTCACGCACCATTCCTGCGATGATATCTTCACCTTCATCGAGGCCGCCACCTGGTATCGTGTAGTCGTGATAACGCTCAGTGTACAAAAGTAGAATGTCTTCACCATCAACAACAATAGCTCGTGCCGCGTTGCGCTTTAAGATTAGCTTATCGTTTAAGTGTTGTAAATCAGGATGAACCGTGGTTTTTAGGTGTCTCATAGGTCTACTAGCGTTAGAAATTTTGCGACGATTCTAACACTAGCGACCTGTAAACATCTAATCTGATTGTTCTGATTTCATGTGATGGTGTTAGGCGAGTTTAAAACGGTTTATCATCGCCATTAGATTCTCCGAAACATGCCTTAACTCCTTGCCCGAAGAAGCCATTTGCGCCGATTCACTGGATACCGTACTCGCCATATCACTCAAACTGACCACATTACGGTTAATATCATTCACCGTAACGGTCTGCTCTTCGGCAGCAGTTGCAATATGTTGCGCCATCTCCTCGATGGTGTGGACCTCTTGATTGATCTTGTCGAGTGTTTCCCCCGCTTGAGCAGAGAGCTCTGAAGCTTGAGTGGCTTTAGCCGCGCCCTGTTTCATCACAACTTCAACTTTTTCAGCGCCGGTTTGCAATTTCTCAACAATAGTCTGGATCTCTAACGTTGACTCTTGAGTGCGCTGCGACAAAGTTCGAACCTCGTCAGCGACCACCGCAAAGCCGCGTCCTTGCTCTCCGGCCCTAGCCGCTTCAATGGCCGCATTGAGTGCAAGTAAATTGGTTTGCTCGGCAACCCCTCTAATGACTTCGAGCACAGTATCAACATTTTTTGCATCCAACGCTAACTGTTGAACGACTTGCCCAGCCGCATCCATTTGATCTGAAAGTTCGTTCGCTTCAGTCACGTTTTTCTTAATAATTACGTGGCTATTTTGAGTCTCTTGTGCAGCTAAACGACTCGCTTCATTAGACTCAGAGGTTCTGCCTGCGACTTCTTCAACTGTAGCGAGCATTTCTGTCATTGCCGTTGCCAGCATGTCGACATCATCTTGTTGCTGCTTCAAGCTGTCATCGATGTGGTGAACTGAAGTCGACAGTTGCGTCGCAGATGCCGATACCTGCGTGCCCGCGTCACTGATATTCAACATAATAGATTGGATCGAAGCAACAAACTGATTAAAGTAACGCGAGAGATAAATCAGCTCTTTACTTCCCTCTTCAGGCAACCTTTGAGTTAGGTCCCCTTCACCCTGCGACAGCGTGTGCATAGCCTTAAGTGTTCGCTTAAGTGGGGACGTAATGGTTTTAATGAAATACCCGACAACCAAAGAAAGTATAATCAAAATTCCCAACGCATATGAGAGAGAAGCCATCTCAGATCTGTAGGTAGCGGCCTGTAACGCGTCCATATTCATTCCAGATCCGATCATCCAATCCCAGGGTTCAAACATGATGGCATAACTCGTTTTTGGGTCTGTCGTGCCTTTGTCTGGGTTAGCCCACGTATAATCGATAAAACCGCCGCCATTTCTGGCGGTATCATAGAGACTTTTTACGAAATATCGCCCCTCACTGTCTTGCAAGTTGAGAATGTTGTTACCCAAAAGTGACGCGACACCAGTAGCAATTTGAACACCATCACCATCGCCAACAAATATATAGTTGTCACCGTCAAATCTCATCGCGGAGATCACTTGTAACGCTCTCTCTTGCGCCTTCTCGGTTGATAATGTGCCATTTTGACTTTGCTGATAGTGATATTGCACGACACTCAGTGCACTTTCGACCAAGGTTTCTACACCTTGTTCGTAATTCTCACGCATATGCTGGCGAGATTTATCTATATTTAACAATGTGTTAGCAAACAGACCGACAGCAAATAACCCCAGAATCGACCATGCCCTTGCAGCGATCGAGACGCTCTTCAGTTTAGAAATGAACATATCCATGTCCCCTAGCCGTTTAACATTCGTTGTTATCCGCCAGAGCCACTTCTTGGGTGTGATCGTTAACTGGTCGGACTTATTTAAATATAACGGTAGCAGCTATCTGGAAGTAATGTGCAATAATTCTCATATTTTAGTGATAATTAAATGAAGATGATATTTAACTCAATTTAACTTATTGAATAACCCTTTAGGCTACCAGAGGCTTCAACATAATATGCTGTGGTCCGGCAGCGCCTCCTAGATAAAGCTCACCTGCGTCACTGAAACCATTATTTAAATAGCACCGATACGCGACTGGATTTTTGCAGTTTACCGTTAAATAAACTGCGCAATAGTGAGGGTAATATTGAGAGAGATAGTCGGTAAGTTGTGCGATTACAGCACTTCCATACCCTAGCCCTTGGCATTTAATATCAATCAGAAAAGCACGAAAACCTAGTGTGTTTGGTGGGCAAAAATCATAGTGAACGCTGTAGGTAGTATCAATTAAGAAGATCCCTACCACACGGTTACCTGTTAAAACTAGATGAGGATGAACTTTATCATCAGCGTTTGCTAACACTTCCTCGATAGTACCGACAAAAGGTCGTTGATCATCAGCGATTGATAGAGCCGCGACCTGCTCTAAATATTCAGCTGACATTGGCGTTAACTTAATCATACTTAATTATCTTCATAAAGGTTGTTCTTTACTATATATCAATTATTTACCTTTTCATGCAAATCAATAATACCCCTATTAATTAGTGGTTTATTTTTAGTGAAATTAGGTATTCAATGGAGTCTATTACTCTCCACTTTTCTTTTTGAGAGGTTGCTATGATAGATGTCGCAGTATTTAGCTCCAAATCTTACGATGAAGTTTCGTTTTCTAAAGCCAACGCTCAGTATGGCTTAAACCTCCACTTTCATGAGTTTCGGTTAACTACCAAAACTGCAAAAATGGCTCACGGCTGCCAAGTTGTGTGCGCTTTTGTTAACGATGACCTTTCGGCACCCGTATTGGAGGCCCTGTCACAGCAAGGCGTACAGATGGTTGCAATGCGTTGCGCAGGCTTCGATAGAGTCGATTTAGAAGCCGCTAAACGACTTAACATTCAGGTTGTGCGTGTGCCAGCTTACTCGCCAGAATCTGTCGCGGAGCATACGGTCGGCTTAATGATGAGCCTAAATCGACGTTTCCACAAAGCTTACCAACGCACTCGTGACGCCAACTTTAACCTCGAAGGTCTGGTCGGATTTAACTTCCATGGCAAAACCGCAGGTGTCATTGGCACAGGCAAAATAGGCCTTGCGACTATGCGTATTTTAAGAGGCTTGGGCATGGATGTGTTGTGTCACGACCCGTATCAGAACCCCTTAGCCATTGAGCTTGGTGCCAAATACGTTTCAAAACAAGAGATCTTTGCCCAAAGTGATGTCATTACACTCCATTGCCCGATGTCAGAAGAAAACTATCATCTACTCGACGAATCAGCATTCGATCAGATGAAAGATGGCGTGATGATCGTTAATACTAGCCGCGGCGGTCTACTTGACTCAGCTGCAGCCGTGGAAGCTCTAAAGCGTGGTCGCATCGGCGCACTAGGATTGGATGTGTATGAACACGAAAAAGAGCTATTCTTCCAAGATAAATCTAACGACGTTATCGTCGATGACGTGTTCCGCCGCCTATCTGCTTGTCACAACGTAATTTTTACCGGCCACCAAGCATTCTTAACCCATGAGGCGCTCGGAAATATTGCTGAAACCACACTCGGCAACGTGGATGCGTTTGCCAAAGGCGTGCCATCTGGCAACGAAGTTATAGAGCTATAAAATTACTTCAAAATATATGGGCCCCTAGTTCAGGGGCTCGGTTGTTCACTATTTACGTAGCGCATTGAGCTTCGCTTGAGCAATGCCAAACACAGTATCGATGGGATAACTGCCTTCGTCACTAGGCGTCCCAGCAGGTTTACCAGTAAACAGCTCTATTGCCTCTGTCACATGGTCAATCGCCCAGATATGAAACTCGCCCTTCTCTACGGCTTTTACGATATCAGGTCGTAGCATCAAGTTATGCATGTTTGAGCGCGGGATGATTACCCCCTGCTCACTAATTCGACCTTTTATCGTACAAACATCAAAGAAGCCTTCGATCTTCTCATTTACACCACCAATTGGCTGGGATTCACCAAACTGGTTCATCGAACCCGTAATGGCGATGTCTTGTCTGTTTGGCTGTTTGGAAAACGCTGAAACCACGGCACAGAACTCGGCCATACTCGCACTATCGCCATCGACGCCACCGTATGATTGCTCAAAGGTAATGGTAGTACTCAAAGGTACTTTCGCCGTTTTACCAAACACAGACGATAAATAGGCGGTAAGAATCATCACACCTTTAGAGTGAATGCTGCCGCCAAGATCAACGCTTCGCTCGATATCAATCACTTCACCATCGCCATAACAGGTTGTAGCAGTAATTCGGTTTGGTGCGCCGAACATATACTCACTCGTACTCAACACAGACAGCGCGTTGACCTGGCCGACCGCTTCGCCTTTGGTGTGGATAAGTGTAGTGCCATTAACAAAGCTCTCCATCACACTGTCTTTCAGTCGACTAACGCGAAGTTCTTGGTTAGACAGAGCCTCTTCCACATGACTTGAACGGATCATATTCGAGTTGGCTTGCCTCGCAACATAATTGGATTCACGTAGCAGATTGGCGATATTGGCAGAGTGGAGAGAGATCTTGTTCTGATCACCCGCCAGCCTCGAGCTATGCTCAATAATTCGAGCGATGGCTTTTCGGTCGCAGTGCAACATACCGTTGTCATTAACTACGCTGGAAATAAAGCGGGCATATTGCAGCTCAGAATCGCTGTCTCGCTTCATCTCATCTTCAAAGTCAGCTGTAACTCTAAACAGCTCACTAAACTCTGGATCGTAGTGTTGAAGCAGTTGATAAGTGCGATAGTCACCAAACAAGATGATTTTTACATCAAGTGGAATTGCTTCTGGGTCTAGAGAAACGGTTCCGGTTAGGGTCACCTCTTTTTCAAGCGAGGTAAAGCTCAGTTGCCTTGCACGCAGCGCCCGCTTCAATCCATCCCACACATAAGGCTGCTCCAGTACCTTTTGCGCGTCCATCAACAGGACACCGCCATTCGCTTTGTGCAAACTACCCGGGCGAATCAAAGAGAAGTCGGTAAATACTGTGCCTTTGAACGTCGCAGTTTCGATATAACCAAACAAGGTATGATAGTTAGGATTCTCTTCAACAACGATCGGAAACTCTTCCGTCTTACGGCTTACGAGAACGTTAACCTTGTAACGACGGGGCAGTTTTTTATCTAAAGACGCACTTGCCACTTCCCCTTGCTCAGCGCTTTGTTCAAGGAATATATCTGCGTTATCAACGATATCTTGCTGCAACTCGGTAAGGTAGCTTTTGATCGCAGAATAACGCGAGTAGTCCTTCTTGAGCTGTTTAATAAAGTGGGTAATGACCTCTAGGGTGACTTCGTCATTGAGCTTTTTGATCTTCTCGGTGTAGGTCTCTTCCCACTCCGTCAGTTGACGAACCATGTTGCGCAGTTTGACTTCTAGCTCGTCAATGGTATCGCTAAAGTACTCTTGCTCTTTCTTACTCAAAGCATCGAAGGACTCTTCACTATGAAGTTCCTCACCATTCATCGCGACAAACTGGTAATCTCCTTGGGTAGTGATGGTCAGGCTAATGCCTTTTGTCTTCGCTTCTTTGGTGATAACAGCCAACTCAGCTTCTTGCTTGGTGGCAAGTTGGTTTTTAAGCTTATCGGCACGGCTATAGTAAAGCTCGTTGTCAAACGCTAATGGGATGGCGTTAATCAGCTTAGCTATCAATTTTTCAATATCTTGCTTAAGCTTACTTCCCACCCCACACGGAAGTTTCAGTACTTTCGGTGTGCGAATATCTTCAAAATTAGCCACATAACACCAATCAAACAGTGCCGCTGCGTCGTGCTGGTGGCGATTGAGGTAACGAAGGATCATGGTACGCTTACCTAGGCCATTTTGACCAATCGCGTAGATGTTGTATCCCTTCTCTTTAATCGACATAGCAAACTCCACCGCTTTCTGAGCTCGCTCTTGCCCCACAATCTCATCGATAGGCGCCAACTCTTTTGTCGACTTGCTCTTTAGTTTTTCTAGCTCCGCTGGTAGATACAGCTGGTGAGCTTCAAGCCTTTGAATGGTCATCACTCTATCCTTGTCATTTTTGTTCTATAACAGCTAGTGTAGGTCAGATTTGTTTAAGTTTTAGTGACTTACAACTAGTTCACGTTCAACCGCTTACTTTTTAGCCACACCATTCAAATTACAACAATTAAATGATAATTATTTGCATTAGATAATGAGTTGTATTTAAATATACCGAACTTTTCGCATGCAGAGTATTAAACATGGACCTACAGCAATGCTGGACACACTATCTAAAAGCGGAGCAAATGCTCGAACAAGGCCATTGGCCTGAAGCCCACTACCTGTTTGATTTGGTGCTGAGCCATCTGCCTAGCCATGTTCAAGACGCACTTTGTGATAGCGATACAAAACCGTGCCAGTTTGGCTGTTTGATCACTGGATTGCGTGATGCTGCCGTATCTCAATCGGAAATCCTCAATAAAATGGGCCAGCAACAGAAGGCATTCGATCTGCTCAATCAAACGTATGCTCAGATCCAGTTTGTCTCTATTGAGACATTCGATCTCGTTCGGGCTACTCAGCATGTTATTCACAATCAGTGTGAAGATTTGTTGAAGCACATGGGCGCATTTTGCAGCGCTCAGCGCAGCGCACATTGGATGCTCGAATTTGAACATGTACAGAAAGCCCATCACTATTTTTCCACGCTCAAGCAACATAACTCAGTCATAGAAAGTGCGCACACCATTAATTGATAAGGAAGTACAATGTCACAGGTGCCTATTTTAAAGGTAAGGAGCCTTTCGGTTAGCTTTACCACAAACGATGGAATCGTTGACGCAGTCAAGGATGTTAACTTCGATCTGCTAAAGGGGGAAACCCTAGCCATCGTTGGGGAGTCAGGGAGCGGTAAATCCGTCTCGACCAATGCACTAATGCAACTATTACCCAACAACGCTATCGTTCATTCCCAGTCGAGCATAGTGTTTGAACATGAAGAGCTGTTGGAAAAATCAGAAAAGGCCATGCAACGCATTCGTGGCGATAGAATTGGAATGATTTTTCAGGAACCAATGACATCACTTAATCCGTTTATGCGTGTAGGCATTCAAGTTGCTGAAGCGGTAATGTGTCATCAAAGCGTCACGCATTCACAAGCAAAACAAAAGGTTTTGGAGCTGTTTAACTTGGTTCACTTACCCAATCCACAGCAAGCCTATACGAAATACCCTCATGAGTTTTCTGGTGGTCAACTGCAACGCATTATGATTGCAATGGCGCTTATCAATGAGCCCGATATCTTAATTGCAGATGAACCTACCACAGCATTAGACGTCACAGTTCAAGCCGAGGTTTTGAACCTAATTAAAGAAATCCAAGCCAAAATGGGTATGTCTATCCTGTTTATCACTCATGATCTTGGTGTCGTAAAGCACCTGGCTGACCGAGTAATCGTGATGTGTAAAGGCGACGTAGTTGAAGAAGGAATATGCCAAGATCTGTTTGCACAGCCGACACATGAGTATACTCAAATGCTGATAGACTCAATTCCTAACGGCAGTAAAGATCCAGTTCAAGACAACGCGCCCGCACTACTAAAAGCTGACGATATACGGGTTAAGTTTTTGATTAAGTCTCACCTCCTACCTAGCCGCAATAAATACTTTGAAGCAGTTAAAGGGATCTCTTTGCAACTCAAGCAAGGTGAAACGCTTGGAATAGTGGGAGAGTCCGGTTCCGGAAAATCTACTCTAGGTCGAGCGTTAATTGGATTGCTGCCATCAACGGGGTCTATCGAGTTCAAAGGTCAAAACATAGATGAGCTCACTGACAAGCAACGGTTCAATTTAAAGAAAGATATCCAAATGGTGTTTCAAGACCCGTATGGTTCATTATCTCCACGTATGACCGTGGGCGATATTATTACTGAGGCATTGACGGTTCATCAGCCACAACTAACGCGTGCCGAACGAATGGCGAAAGCACGCAAAGCCCTTGAAGAAGTGAGATTAGAGCCTCACTCTATTAACCGTTACCCACACGAGTTTTCTGGTGGTCAACGACAGCGTATTGCCATTGCCCGTGCGTTAATCCTTGAGCCTTCATTTATACTGCTAGATGAACCAACTTCCGCACTTGATCGTTCCGTCCAGCTTACTGTGATTGATCTTCTTAAAGATTTGCAGAAAAAACACAACATTGGCTTTTTGTTTATCAGCCACGACTTGAGTGTCGTAAAAGCGCTGTCTGACCGTGTATTGGTCATGCAAAAAGGCGAAGTGATGGAGCAAGGAACGGCGGCAGAGATTTTCCATAATCCACGCAGTGACTACACCAAAAAATTGATTGCCGCCTCCTTTGACTTAGACGAACCCACCGAAGCAGCATAAAGGAATTTTTCGGTTTGGCCGCCGAACCCAAAGCCGGCGCACGGATGCATCGGCTTTTTCCGGCTTAGAAGTAGTGAGAAATAGCCAAATATCGGGTTCGAATGTGTTCAATCAACAACTTAACCTTGTTCGGCGGTTGGCGCGTGAACGGGTAAACAGCATATATCCCAAGCTTTTTGCCCACTTGCTCAGGAAAGAGGTCTACTAGCAAACCATTACGAATATCGTGGTATACAAGGCATCGGGGTACATAGGCAATGCCATAACCACCTAGAGCGGCTTTCCTTAATGCGGTGGCGTTATCGGTAGAAAATGAGCCAGCCACTCTTACAATGTAGTTGCCCTCGCCGGCTTTAAACTCCCAGTCACTCGCTCCCGTCGTCTGATACGCGTACTGCAAGCAGTTGTGTTGTGTAAGATCGTTAGGGTCTGTTGGTTTTCCGTTTTTAGCGATATAAGAGGGAGAAGCACAAACCACCCACTGTGAATCAAGGATATGCCTTGCAATTAAACTGGAGTCCTCGAGATAGCCAGTTCGAATAACAAGATCGTATCCCCCTTCTACCAAATCGACAAAACGGTTGTCTAGAGACATGTCAACCGACAACCCCGGATGTAGGTTGCAAAACTCTGCAACCGCTTCAGCAAGTATCAAATCACCGGATATGCTCGGCACCGACATTTTGATATGACCGCTCACATTCTCACCAAAGCCTGAAACTGCATCCATAGCCTCCTGAGCGGCTTGCTTCACATTTTTAGCACCGTGTGTTAACGCTTTACCCGCTTCTGTTAACGTTAATTTACGCGTTGTTCGATACAATAGTTGCACGCCAATTTCCTGCTCCAGACGGGCTATTCTTTTGCTAACTACCGAATTCGTAAGGTTATTTATCTCAGCAACCTTACTAAAACTACCCAGTTCTACCACTTGAGAAAACAGGATTAAGTCATCTGCTCGCATTTATTATGTCACTTTTGGAATTAATCATTTTCATTATTTCCCTATATCAGCAAAAAATAAAGGGGTAAATTCACCCGAAATTAACAAACACATCACAAATATAAAATCTAAGAGACTCCGAAGAGTCCTAAACGAAGAATGTAAAGGATGTACCAATGAGTGAAACATTACTTGCCCTTGTGGCTTTCTCGCCAATAGTCGTTGCCGCCATACTTCTGGTTGGCCTCAATTGGCCTGCCAAACGCGCAATGCCTGTCGCATTTGGCCTAACCGTTGTCATCGCCCTTTTCGCTTGGGACATGTCAACAACCCGAGTGCTTGCCTCTGTATTTCAAGGATTAGGTATTACTGTTTCTGTACTTTGGATTGTATTCGGCGCAATTTTCTTGCTCAACACGTTGAAACACACAGGCGCGATTTCTACCATTCGTAACGGTTTTACCAACATATCGCCAGATAGACGGATTCAAGCAATCATCATCGCTTGGTGTTTCGGCTCGTTTATCGAAGGTGCTTCCGGTTTTGGTACACCTGCTGCAATCGCCGCGCCCCTACTGGTTGCGATCGGCTTCCCTGCCCTCGCCGCTGTTTTAATGGGGATGATGATCCAATCAACGCCAGTTTCATTTGGTGCGGTAGGTACACCCATTATCGTTGGCGTGAATAAAGGTCTAGATACTCACAACATTGGCGAAGCCCTAATTGCTAATGGTTCAACATGGGATGCATACCTGCAACAAATCACATCAAGCGTCGCACTTATCCATGCCAGTGTTGGCACCCTTATCCCTGTTCTCATGGCGATGATGTTAACTCGCTTCTTTGGCAAAAATAGAAGTTGGACTGAAGGTTTGGATATCTTGCCGTTCGCTATTTTTGCTGGCCTGTCATTCACCATTCCTTATGCCCTAACCGGTGTGTTCCTTGGTGCCGAGTTCCCTTCTTTGATTGGAGGTTTAGTTGGACTTGCTATTGTTGTATCAGCAGCAAAGCGTGGCTTCTTAGTGCCAAAAACAACTTGGGATTTTGAGGACGAAAACAAGTGGCCTGCCGAATGGTTAGGCTCTCTAAAAATCGACCTTGATGACGCTAAAACAAAACCGATGAGCATGGCATTAGCATGGCTACCTTACGTGCTGTTAGCCATCGTTTTGGTTGCGAGTCGAGTAAGCACAGAATTTAAAGCAATGCTACGCAGTGTTAGCCTATCGTTTGGCAACATTCTTGGTGAAGCAGGCATCAGCACCGCGATTCAGCCGCTTTATCTTCCAGGAGGCATCTTAGTATTTGTAGCCTTTATTGCGGTACTACTTCAATCGCGTAGTGTAACGCCATTAGCAAAAGCATTTGGTGAATCGAGTAAAACCCTAATTGGTGCCGGATTCGTGCTTGTATTCACTATTCCTATGGTACGCATCTTCATTAACTCCGGCATTAACGAGGCAGACCTTGCTAGCATGCCAGTGACTACCGCCAACTTTGCTGCTGGATTGGTCGGTGACGCCTTCCCTGCACTAAGCGCTACTGTTGGCGCACTAGGGGCGTTTATTGCTGGCTCTAACACAGTATCAAACATGATGTTTAGTCAGTTCCAGTTTGAAGTTGCTCAGACGCTAACCATCTCTAGTGCCGTTGTGGTTGCGCTTCAAGCTGTCGGCGCTGCGGCCGGAAACATGATTGCTATCCACAATGTGGTCGCCGCATCTGCAACGGTTGGCCTACTGGGTCGTGAAGGTGCGACTTTGCGTAAAACGATCATCCCAACCATCTATTATCTATTAGTTACTGGAATCATTGGCTTAGTCGCAATTTATGGCCTACACATCACAGACGCCTTGATGCACTAACATAACGACGAGGTGCTATTGCCTTGGCCCCTGACAAGAAAGCGCTTGATAGATTTATCGAGCAAATTTGTGGGCGATGGTACCTCTCTTATACCAATTAACTATTTATGTTGATAACCCGGTTCAACCATACTAAGCCTTCACAGAAAGGCGTTAAGTACAACAATATAGGACAACTTTTATGATTATTTCTGCTTCAACTGACTACCGCGCAGCCGCACAATCTAAGTTACCGCCTTTTCTATTTCATTACATTGATGGTGGTTCTTACGGTGAGCATACGCTGAGAAGAAACACTGAAGACTTAGCAGAGATCGCACTCAAACAGCGTGTCCTAAAAAACATGCAAGACCTCAGTCTCGATACAGAAATATTCGGCGAGAAGTTCTCTATGCCCATCGCACTTGCACCAGTAGGACTTACTGGTATGTATGCAAGACGCGGTGAAGTCCAGGCAGCAAAAGCCGCTGAGAACAAAGGCATCCCGTTTACTATGTCGACAGTATCTGTCTGCCCTATTGAAGAAGTTGCGCCTGCAATTGAGCGTCCAATGTGGTTTCAGCTCTACGTATTGAAAGACCGCGGATTCATGAAAAACGTCCTTGAACGTGCTAAGGCTGCTGGTGTAACCACGTTAGTATTTACCGTAGATATGCCCGTACCCGGCGCACGCTACCGCGATATGCACTCTGGCATGAGCGGACCAAATGCCGCAGCTCGTCGTGTTTTCCAAGCCATGCGTCATCCGAGCTGGGCATTCGATGTTGGTCTGTTTGGTAAACCGCACGATCTAGGCAATATCTCAACCTATCGCGGTGAACCGACCAAGCTAGAAGACTACATTGGGTGGCTTGGCGATAACTTCGACCCATCTATCTCATGGAAAGATCTTGAGTGGATTCGTGAGTTTTGGGACGGTCCAATGGTGATTAAAGGCATACTTGACGAACAAGATGCTAAAGACGCTGTAAGCTTTGGCGCTGATGGTATTGTGGTTTCAAACCACGGTGGACGTCAACTTGACGGTGTATTGTCGACAGCCAAAGCACTGCCGACGATTGCTGATGCGGTAAAAGGTGATCTTAAAATCTTCGTTGATTCAGGCATCCGCACCGGCTTAGATGTAGTGCGTATGCTTGCACTAGGCGCTGATTGCACGCTACTAGGCCGTTCATTTATCTATGCACTTGCCGCTCAGGGGCAAGCAGGAGTAGAAAACCTGCTCGACCTATATGAAAAAGAGATGCGAGTTGCGATGACACTCACTGGTGCGAAAAGTATCCACGATTTAACTCGAGACTCGTTGGTCAACTTTAAATAATTCCCCAGGTGTCACTGCAATATTTGTTGCAAGCTGACACCCTTTTTGAACCTGGCCACATAAAAAATACAACGCCGGTCGCAAGCACAAGGAAGCAAAGATGTCGAATCAAGAAAGTGACAACAAATATCGTCAATTGGAATCTCTATTAGCGGTTGAGATTGATCGCGAAAGAATCATTACTGAGCACACCAAACGCTTGGCCTATGGTACTGACGCAAGCTTTTACCGTTTAGTACCGCAAATCGTTGTGCGACTAAAAAATCTTGATGAAGTCATCTACACCATTCAGTGCTGTCGTGAAATGCAAATTCACTTCACCTTTCGCGCCGCTGGCACTAGCCTCTCTGGTCAAGCGGTATCAGACTCTGTGCTTATCACGCTAACAGACGATTGGCGTGGTCACGAAATCATCGACAACGGCGATAAGATCATCCTCCAACCCGGTGTTATCGGCGCGGATGCCAACAAGTACCTTGCGCCGTTTAAGCGTAAGATTGGTCCTGATCCTGCTTCAATCAACACCTGTAAGATCGGTGGTATCGCCGCCAACAATGCCAGCGGTATGTGCTGTGGTACTGCGCAGAACTCTTACAAGACCATCGACAGCGTTAAAGTTGTTCTCAATGATGGAACATTGCTCGACACCTCATGCAAAGAGAGCATTGCAGCGTTTTGTGTAACTCGATCCGATATCGTCGACGGCCTTGCTGCATTAGTCAAAGAAACTCAGAACAACACCGAGCTAGCAGAACGTATTCGACACAAATACCGACTCAAAAACACCACAGGTTACGCGTTAAATGCCTTGGTCGATTATAGCGATCCTATCGAAGTTCTAGAGCACTTAATCATAGGCTCAGAGGGCACGTTGGGCTTCATTGCTGAGATCACATACAACACTGTCATAGAGCATAATTTCAAAGCTTCTGCACTACTGGTATTTGCCAATATTGAAGAGGCGAGCAAAGCGGTAGCCACCCTTTCCAAAACGCCCGTAGCTGCCGTAGAGCTTATGGATGGACGTGCGCTACGCTCTGTCGCAGACAAACCCGGTATGCCAGAGTTTATCCAGCGGCTTGATCTAGAGGCGACAGCACTGCTGATCGAGACTCACGCGAGTGACCAAGCGGCAATCGACCAACAATGTGCTGATATACTCAACTCGCTTTCGGGCTATACCATAGTCGCGTCAGTTCCCTTTACCCTTGATCCCAAGGTTGTTGCCAATTTATGGGGTATTCGCAAAGGCATGTTCCCTGCCGTCGGCGCCGTGCGTGAAGTTGGCACAACGGTCATTATCGAAGATGTCGCCTTCCCAGTCGAAAACCTCGCTAATGGCGTACGTGACCTTCAAACTCTATTCGACAAATATCAGTACAGTGAGGCGATCATATTCGGTCATGCGCTAGAAGGTAACCTTCACTTTGTATTCACTCAAGGCTTTGATACAGAGCAAGAGATAAACCGCTACGGCAAGTTTATGGATGATGTTGCCGATTTGGTCGCAGTGAAATACCAAGGTTCACTTAAGGCTGAACATGGTACTGGACGAAACATGGCCCCGTATGTTGAGCTAGAATGGGGAGCCGATGCTTACAAGTTGATGCGGAAAATCAAATCTCTATTTGACCCTGATAGCCTGATTAATCCAGGCGTCATCATTAATGATAGCCCTAACTCTCATATCGAGAACCTTAAACCCATGCCTGCGGCTGACCCTATCGTCGACCGTTGTATTGAATGTGGATTCTGTGAGCCAGTGTGTCCATCTCGCACGTTGACTCTCTCGCCGCGTCAGCGCATCGTCTTGTATCGCGAACTGCAAAAACGCAAAGCAATGGGCGAAGATACTGATGCAAGTGAGTTGGAGAAGGTCTTCGAATACCAAGGCATTGATACTTGTGCTGCGACTGGTTTATGTGCCGATAGATGCCCTGTTGGAATCAACACCGGAGATCTGATTAAGCAACTGCGAACAGCAAAGTATAAAAAATTTACTCCAATAGCTAAATGGACCGCCGATCACTTCTCTACCACTACCTCTTTAACTCGCGCATCGTTAAAAGCCAACCAGCTTGCGGTCAAAGTCATTGGGGAAGATGCTGTATCTACCATGACTAACGGTATCCGCAAAATAACCAACAACAAAACACCAGTGTGGCTTCCTGAAACTCCACAATCGAACAGCCATAAGCTCGATAAGTCGATAGAACTTCTGGTGCGCTCAGATAAAAAAGTGGTTTACCTCCCTTCTTGTGCTTCAAGAACCATGGGACAGCAAAGTGATGCTCAAGACCAACGCAGCCTAACTGAAGTGACATTGTCACTCATCAAGAAGGCGGGCTTTGAAGTGATCATCCCAGAGAAACTTGATGACCAGTGTTGTGGCATGCCCTACGATAGTAAAGGAATGACTGACGTAGCAACACAAAAAGCCCAGCAACTAGAAGCGTCTCTATGGCAGGCAAGCTATGAAGGAGAATATCCAATATTAATGGATACTAGCCCATGTGCTAAACGCAGTATCGAAAGCTTTACCAAGCCGATGGAAATTTTAGAACCAACAGGGTTTGTCGCTAAGTATCTTCTTGAACATCTAGCCATCAGTCCCAAGCAAGAAACCGTGATGCTCCATGTTACTTGTAGCTCTCGCCGTATGGGATTAGAGAGTCAAATGCTCTCGCTGGCCGAGGCTTGCGTATCTAACGTCGTTGTACCTGAACACATCTCATGCTGTGGTTGGGCGGGTGACAAAGGCTTCACCACACCAGAGTTAAACGAAGCAGCAGTCCATCCGTTAAAAGAGCAGGTGCCAGATGATTGCCAGCGCGGCTTTAGCAACAGTCGAACTTGTGAAATTGGCCTATCGCATCACAGTGGTATACCGTATCAATCTATACTTTACTTGGTGGATGAAGTATCAACTCCGACTTAAAAGCGAAAGGTGCTAAATCAACCGCCAAAACACTGCATAAAAGGCGATAAATTTAGCGACTGAATAGTTAATGCAGCGATGTTAACCAACACCTGGTTGGTGGTTGCGTCGCTGCACAAACTAGACAAAAACTGAGTGCGTTAATCAAAGAAAATGGTTAGATTCTCTATAAGCTTTGCTGTGGGGATTCATATGAAAATCATTATCTTACATGGGCTTTATATGCACGGCATGGTCATGCAGCCATTAAGCCATCGCCTTAGGGATTTCGGCTATCGAACCAAAATCCTATCCTACAACAGTGTGGCTATCGATGAACAACAAGTGTTCTCATCTATCGACAATGCTCTGTCTACATCCACTTGTAATGTCCTTGTCGGTCATAGCCTAGGCGGGCTCATCATCAAACACTACTTAGAAGCTCGAAAGCCCGATCTAGACACTGTTTCGCATGTTGTAACCATAGGGTCTCCCATGCAAGGAGCGTCTATTGTGACCAGAATTCAAGAACTGGGCATCAGTGCAATACTTGGCAACGCCCCTTTTTTTGGTTTAGCTCAGCATGAATCGAGTTGGTCGTTACCACAACGTTTAGGCTGTATTGCTGGTACTTTACCCCTAGGCGCTCGTTCGTTGCTATTAATGGACAATAAGATAATGTCTGACGGCACTGTCACCGTTGAAGAGACCAAAATAGAGGGGATGACTGACCACATTGAAGTGAGAAACAGCCATACTAGTATGATTTATTCTTCATTTGTACCTAAGCAGATTGATTATTTTATACAGAAGAATACGTTCAAACGCTAAATGTTCAGCTTTCCTTGAGCGTAACAACCTACAAATCAGTCGAAAACGCACCCTTTTATTCTTTTAAACAATATTTCATTGAAAATTTGCCATATTCCAAATATTGAAACACCTATTTCACCGGGCACTGTTTGCTATCGTAGCAAAGCTTGTTAGAGTTTATTCAACGAGTTAACGTCGATAACCAACAAGGATAAGTAATGAAGCGCCTTTTAACTATTTCGTGTCTATCTGCTTTAATATTTTCTTCATATTCTCTTGCCAACGAGAATTTAGACAGTGAAGTACTAGCACAACTAAATGGTGCTCCAAGCGAGCAGGCAATCCAAAATGCCTACCAAGCAAACCCAGAATCGGTTTTAGATATTCTTGCTGTATTATTGAACAACGACAATGTAGATCCTCAGTTTGCGATTGCTGAAGCACTAAACGCGGCTCCAGAGCAATTGCAAGCTATCGCAGATCTATCACGTGAAACCGGAGTTTCAAACGAAGCTATTACTACTGCAGCACTACTAGCAGGTCTCGACCCAACAGAAGTTTCGGAAGCAACCGCGGCAGGTATCCCATCTATCCAGGGATCACCACTGGCTCCACCAGCGACTCCTGCCGTTGGCAGTAATGGCGGCGGCGGAGCAGGTGTTGTTTCACCAAACTAATCTCTAGACATGACACGATACATATAAGCCCAGCGAACGTTGGGCTTTTTGGCTTTATATGCAAAACCATACTCTCGAAAAACTAAGCTATTACTCTTTTCTTGCGCTTATAGTCTGGCTCCCTATCCCACTCGGAAGCAATCGAGTTTGGGCGTGGTCTATTCTTGAAATGTGGATAGCCATTCAGAGCGTCACCTTGATTGCGGCATACCGAGGTAATTTACCTCTAGAGTACCTAGCTCGCTATAAGTACTTAGTATTTACCTTAGTCGCTTTCCAGTTATGGGTCTTTATCCAAACACTACCTTTCCCGATTGATTTCCTACGTGTAATTTCTCCCAATAGCGCGGAGATCTACCAGTTGATAACTTCCAGCAAAGGCTCAATCTCTCTCGACCCTAGCATGACGCTTATCTCGTTATACAAAGGAATTGCCTACACACTGGTCGTCATTAACGCGATATTTATAATTAACTCGAGCCAAAGACTACGCTCAATGGCGACATGCTTAGTGGTAGGCGCTACTTTCCAAGCGTTTTATGCCTCTTTCATGGTCCTGCTCAACATCACTGAAAGCTTAATCTTTAAGCTACCTGAGCAGAACATCGCCACCGGTTCTTTTGTCTACAAGAATCACTTAGCTAACTATTTAATGATGGCGTTATGTATTGGTTTAGGTTTGATTGTCACCCAATTACACGTCAGCAAATCTGGCTCATGGCGAACTCACCTGAGACGCATACTGGAAAGCATTCTAAGCAACAAAATGTTCATAAGGCTTTGTCTAGTGATTATGGTCATTGGTTTGGTGATGACACGCTCGAGAATGGGTAATACCGCGTTTTTTGCGGCTGTTACTATTGGTGGCGCTCTAGCACTACTACTATACAAGCACAAGCCTAGAGCATTACCTTTATTGGTCGCGAGCATAGTTGCCATCGACACCATAGTAGTTGGCGCTTTATTCGGGTTAGCTAAAGTCAAACAACGTATCGCAGAGACCTCATTAATTGGTGAAACCCGCGACCAAGTCGTGGTGTGGTGTTTAGATATTATTCGTGATTTCCCATTTACTGGAACAGGTATGGCGAGTTTCTATTCTGTCTTTCCTATGTACTCCAAAGCAGATATCGGATTCTATGATCATGCCCACAACGATTATGTCCAATTCGCGGTTGAGGCCGGTATCCCCGCAACATTGTTACTAGGCACTGTTATCATTTACTCGTTTTGTCGTGCTATTCGCACCATACAACGACGTAATAGCCGCACAATGAAAGGCATTGCTCTTGGTAGCATAATGGCGATGATTGGTATGATGATTCATATTAGCGTAGACTTTAACCTACAGCCCACTGCTAACGCGCTGACTTTTCTTCTAATTCTGTTCTTTGCCAATGCAACGTCTGTGCTTCCAGCAACCGGAATACTTAAACTCCCCCAGCGCGTAGGGACTGCAAGGCAACCTATAAAGGCACAATAAACGAATGAATAACATTCTGATCGTATGTTCAGGCAATATCTGTCGCTCACCTATCGCACATGCGCTATTTGAAAAGCATATGCCAAGTTTAAATATTGATTCAGCCGGAGTGTTTGTTGATAGGCACCAACTATCTGGTGTTCACCCTGTGACAAACTCTCAGTCAGTTGCTAAGCAGAATGGTCTAGATATTTCCCGCCTGCAAGCCCAGCAACTGACACCTGAACTAGTATCCCAACACGACTTAATCTTAGTCATGACGCATGAGCACATCGAACAAGTTGCTCAAGTTTCTCAAGGTGCTAGGGCGAAAACTCTATTAATTGGGCAATGGATTGGCGTGGGTGAAGTTCATGACCCTATAGGACAAGAGATGGAAGTGTTCGAGCAGTGCTTTTCTGTACTGGAACGCGCGGTATTAAGTTGGAAAAGTCGCCTGAAAGCGTAGCACACGCCTCCAGCTATTATTACCCTACATTAAATATCGCCGCAAGCAGCAGGAGATAGCTTATTGAAATCAAGCAATCGACATATACGACCTTTACCTGAGGAATAGGTAATCATTTCATTAAACGCCTTCTTGTGTTGCCATTGAGTTGCGAAGAAAACGAGCTGCTTTGAAGCCTTTATTTTGCTCTCTTTGCTAGTTTGCTCCCATTGAGAAAACACTGCATCAATATTAGTGAGTACAGTTGCCGGTGCATAAGGTGCGAACTTGGTGGCAAAACTTAAGTACTTCTCCGCTTGTTCATGGTCACCCAGCAACTGAGCTTGCTTATAAGATTCAATATAGGTCGGTGACCAAGTTGGCCGGAGTAACAAGCTTTGGTTTAATAACTGGCCAATTTCGTTATCCGAGTTAGCTTGCGGCATGTAATAATGCTGCCACTGTAGCAGTTTCACGTAGGTATTAAGATCATGCGCGGTTGCAAATTTCGAGTCTGGCGATAGTTCCGATAGTTCAAATATAGCATCAACTTGCCCATCTTTTTGCGTAACTCCGAACTGGGTGATTTGCCGCTCAATCGCACCCGTCACTATCGACTGGTGCATATAGTTCGCACCCGCATAGAACAGCAGGCAAGACAGCATTACACCAAAAGATGAAAACAGAGTTGCTCTAATGTTCCCCATTCCGTTCTAATCCTCTATCAATGCTACGTAGTGCGAAGGCTTTTTGCAAAACCAATGACTTGAGCGGGAACGAACAATTTCAGTGCGAACTTAGCCACGTATCGTTTTCTCACCTGTATAAGTGCTTTAACGAGTTCCCAACGAGTTCCGCAGTGGTAAATTGAGCGAACATAATCTTCAAAGAAATGTCTTTCAAACTGATATGTAAGCGTTTTGTTATACTGCCAAAGTGGACTGTAAGGTTTTAATACTTCAGGGAATGGCTTGGATTTACCAGAGTTCATCGCACCATCAGTGTCATCATAATAAATAGAACCAACATAGCTGCTCACGGGCACCATGCCTTTACTCAGTGAGATTAACTTAACCCATGTATACACGTCTTCACCCATGGTTATACCGATAGGGAACACTTCATCACTGTCCAACAGCGACTTATTGATCAACGAAGAACTTGAGTTTACTAGACCGCCTTGATTCGGATATTCAGCGATATAGTTTCTTACTTCGTATTTGATGGTTTTGTCTACCTCGCGCTCGGTGCTGACTTGCTTGAAGTTATTGCCATATAGCGCGAAGCCGGGGTTTCGGTTATACAACTCGTTTAAGTGGAGTAAGTGATCCGGACAAAATTGATCATCTGCATCTAATAGCGCAACCAACCCATTGGATGCTACCGAAAGCCCTTTATTCCTTGCTGCAGACACACCCGCGTTAGCTTGTGTAATTAACCGAACAGTCGGGTACTCCTGCTTGACGATTAATGCAGAATCGTCGGTCGAACCATCATCAACAACAATGATTTCTTCAGCGGGGTAACTTTGTTCCAAAACCGAGTCGAGTGCACGCCGAATGTAATCCTCTTTGTTGTAAAGAGGAATTACGACCGATATAGGGTTCTTCATGCCGCTCTCCGGCTAAACAAATTTTGGATGATTAACCACAAGAACTTACTGTTTGAAACCAAATAACGTTTCCACATTCGCTTTGGCTCTTGATAAACACGATACAACCACTCAAAACCAATTTTCTGTATCCACTCTGGTGCTCGTTGTACTTCGCCCGCAACAACATCAATGGCGCCACCAACACCGAAAATCCAAGACACTTTAAGCTCAGAGCGATACTTCTTGATGAATATCTCTTTCTCTGGTGACTTAATTCCAACAAACAAAAAATCGGCGCCAGAATCATTGATTTTTTCAACCGCGTTTTTACATGCTTCTTCGCTACTCAGGTCGATATAGCCATGTTGCTTACCAGCAATAACATCACCGTACTGAGCTTGAATGCGTTGTTCCGCTTTATCCAAAACCTCAGGCTTAGCTCCGAACAGAAAAGCACTGTTACCCGATGCATTACAGCGTTTAAGTATGTCTAAAAACAGATCGACACCAGTATAGCGCTCGAGATGAATTCCTCTCAACTTAAGATAGAACAGTACACCCATTCCGTCGATATTGACTAAATCAGAGTCACTAATATAGTTAGCAATATTGCTATCTTCCTGCGCTGACACCACAGTACCCACGTTAAGGTCAGATCTTACTAACGCCTTTGGTGTATCCAATGTGTCAAAAATATGGTTTATGGTTTCGCTCTCGCTCAGTGCGTGATACTTCAAACCAAATACACTATGTTCCATCATGTAAGACTACCTTTCTGTTTTATTCCAAGCTCGTGACTTTTTGTTGGAGTAATTCGTAATAACTTTAAATTTGACTAGGACGTAAGCAACTATCTGGCTGAATGCGAAATCAACCTCAAACAGGCTGCAAAACCTTTTCCAATGTAGGTAAAGCAATGGTAAAAACGTTAGCAAACATGCAAATACCATCAATGCGCCTATGCTAGTAAACAGGGCTAACACGCACATCAACACCACCAAACCCGCGAGATAAGTGATGAGTGGAGGGACGGAAAGGTCGCACACCAGTAATAAATAACGCACATTGCCCTGCTTGATTGCGCGCCATGCGCGAGGTAAAGCTTCTTCTATTAAAACCTTGAGGTGCCCAACTTCCCAGCGTGATTTTTGAGTTTGAAGAACTTCAACATCAGAAGGCATCTCAGATAAAAGCGTTACGCTAGGCAGGTACTTACAAAACACCTTTTTCTCAGCCATGTTAAGTCCAAGTTCAAGATCTTCGACGATACTTCCTGATGCAAAATCTACATTGGTGGCGATTTTAGATGAGATAAAAAAGCCTGAGCCTTGAATATGACATGCACCAAATAGCTTCATCATTCCGATCGAACGCGACGCTGTTTTTAGAAACCATGCAAACGAAGACAGTAAAGAAGTGTTGGCGTTTGATTGCATCAGATAACCGACTTGGAACAGATCGGCAGCTTTCGCATATTGCTTTATATGGTCTACTGCGTCCTGTTCTGCAAACACGCAATCTGAGTCAATTACCCCTAAAGTATCGAACTCTATATTTTGTTGCTTTAGGTAACTGTGGCCGTGATCGAGAGCAAACCCTTTACCTCGGTTAATCGTATCCCTCCGCTCTAACACCACGACATGAGCTAATTCAAGATCTCGAACAATATCAGCAGTTGTATCACTACAGTTATCGGCAACTACAACGAGCAAATCCCCTTCTGTAAGCTGATCGTGGATTGAAGTTACTGCCTTAGCGACTACTGCTTCTTCGTTGTGAGCTGGCATAACAATAGCGAGACGCATTGATTTCTCAGAGTCCTTGGTAAATCCACTAGAATTACTCTGCTTGGTCAAAATTGACAACGTAAGCTCTACCAACAGTAGCAATCCTGGCACTAATACGATTAACACCAATAGCATCTCAATGATCATGCTGTGATCTCCATACAGATGTTGGCCACAACTCTATCTAAGCTGTGATTGCTGACCACACTCTCTTTAGCAAGCACGGTTAGTTCATCTCTCGCGTCTTGAGGCATTGTTGAGAATTCAACAATTGCGTTTGCCAATCGATGATAGTCATTCGCAGGGACCAACAAACCGTTAACACCATGCTCAATCAATTCTGGAATCCCAGATACATATGTCGAGAGTACCGGGGTCTTAACCATCATCGACTCCATAATCGAAATAGGTAAGCCTTCCATATAGCTAGGTAACACAAACAGATCCGACTGGGCTACCACATCTAGCACTTCCTCTGTCGATTTCCAGCCCATAAAAGTAATGTCATTCGCTAAACCATATTGTTGCGCTTTAGCCTCAACGCTCTGTAAGTCTTCGCCCCCGCCTATAACACGCAGATGAAAGTTACACAATCCTTGCGACTTAATATGTTTAAGTGCTTCAAGAAGGGTGAAATAGCCTTTTTCCGGGCATACACGCGCAACGATGACTAAGTTGAGTAGTGTGTCATTTCGGTCATTAAGCGGTTGTTGAACTTTGTGGTTGATCACTTCTACGCCACACTTAGCGACACTGACTTTATGGTGATCTTCAAGCTGGGTTTTGCGTTTAACCTGAGCCGCGATATAAGAACAGACGCAGAACGTTTTCAAAGATTGCTCAACTTTTTTAGTAATTGAATAGTCTTGAAAGTTATCCAACTCATCCGCACCATGAATCGTAAATGAGAAAGGTACTCCAAGCATTTTCGAGGTGAACATCGCGACATCGGCTGAGTTCGTGCCAAAGTGAGCATGGATATGCTCAACACTGTCATTCTTATAGCGCCCCGCAAGGCATAACGCCTCTACGTAATACAGTAGCGACTTAAATTTCTTGCGTGACTTAGCCATGTACGATACGAAAAACTTCGCACTATCCCATAATCCCTTGGTTGTCAGACCTTTAAGTAGATTACGGGAAATTGCGCTTATACCACTGATAATGTAGTGCGTTTTGCCCTCTTCAACAATATCTGCGACATCAACTAATGTCTCAGGAGGACGTCGGATTGATGACCTTAGTATCGTCTTACCTTGAGCTTCCATCTCAATGATTTCTCGACGAATAAACGTATGAGAAATCTTTGGGTATTGATTGATTACGTACAAAATAGTCACCTTTCGACAACCTCCCTATAAACGAATGAAAGATAAGCCCCAATCACGAGCCAAAAGTACCAATTAAACGAAAGGTAAAATGAAATATTATCTGTAATGCCACAAATCGAATAGGACACAAAACAAACGAGAACCAGAGTTCCTGTCACGTGACGCTGTCTACCGATCACCAGAAAATAAATAGAAACAAACGCTAGCGCTAAATAGCTAATTAGCCCCACAAGCCCCATATCGAACAAATATTGAACGTACATGTTATGGGCATCGAATGAGCTATCTTCTTCTAATTGAACAAAATCGAGAAAATAATGGCCAAATGAGTTAAAGCCATAGCCTAACCATACATTGTCGGCGATCCAAGGCATGGCAGACTTCCAAACAACCAAACGCCATTCAAACGAGTTCAACTGCGCATAGGGATCATAGTAGGTTTCCGCAGAAGACAGCGAATCGAGTATGCGTTCTGTAACTGGGGGAAACGCGGCGAGCATTAAGCCACATAAGACCATTGGCAGTATGAGACGTCTTTCGTTGACAAGACAGTGAGTACCTATAAGTATCAACATTACGCCCCAAGCACTACGCGTCTGGGTAAAGATAACCATGATACACACCAAGCCAATCATGGCTAAGCCTACGTAACTACCAAAAATGTTCCAACGCTCTTTGAGAGCCATAGCCCTAACAGCAAGTACAGCAAACAGCACTTGGGTTAAATAAAAAGCAAGAATATTGGCGTGTGAAAACGTCGACTTGATTCGATGCTCACCGGAAGCGATTGCCGACAAGTTCGTCGCTATTTCGAGCAATCCTACAGCTAGTGGTATCGCAAACGATAAGATGACCAAATAAAGTACCGACTCGTAACAACGTCTTGGTTCTGAAAAATAAAACGGTATAAAAAACGCCGACATGTAAGTGAGAATCCAAAATGACGAACGTAAGCTGTTGACAAGATCTGGAGACCAAAACGAAGAAAGCACAGTCACTGCACTAAATACAATCCAAGGAACAAAGAAGACCTTGGGTACATCTTGCCGTTTGATAAATAGCAAAAAGAAAATAAACACCAGCGCCAAATTAAGCACTGCACCAACGCCAATACCGCCAACTTTAGTAAAATTCAATACCGGGTCCAAGCTTGCACGTGAAACCAGTAGTAAATAGAACAATGGGAACGCGGCTAGCATATAGCCCTTTTTAACCTGTAACACAGTGACCCTCACCGTGCTTTAGCTGGAAAACCAATCGGTAGCAATACCAAGCGGAGAAACACAACAGGGCAATGTTCACGAGCCCATAGCTAAAAATAGCCTGACTCATAGACAACTCCATGTAATGACAGAGGTAAATTGCCGCAAGAGGTAACGCAAATGTCAGCAGAGAAAACACTAATTGAATGTGTTGTTTGTTCCAACGAATGTATGCAATAAAAACAGGAGCTAATACCGAGCCAAACCCGAACGAACAGAGTAAAACAACACCAATGTAGCCCGATGTAACCCACTCTTGCCCAAATACTGCCCCAAATAGTGGTCCTGCAATATAGTAAGCCGCCGGAGAGATCAGAAATAACACTGGGATTATCTTAGCAATGTTAGACCAGTACTTTTTACTGTGTTCGATAAACTCTGAGGTTGTGAGTTTAGAAGCGTTCGAGAAGTACACATCAAACAGAGCCTTGCCTAAAATGTTTGCCACTGCTGAAGACATCAACCATGCTAAAGAGAATACCCCTGCCTCACGCTCACCATATAAGATCAAGATAATTGACGAGATGGAAACAGTCGCAACGAACCAAACAAAAGCTTGAGAAGTTCGATAAAAGGTAAATTGCGTTTGAGCAACGAATATCTTCAATTTTCTAACTGGCAAGTGAGCAAAAATCTCTTTGAAGTCTTGCTTTGAAATACTCGCCAAAACACAAACAGTAATCTGCACCACTAAACCTAAAACAAAAGCATTAAGTAAACCCCAGTACCCCATTCCCATATACGCAAAAGCCAATTTTGCAATCACACCTGTAATTGCCGCAAGCACTAAGCTAAGTGAAACCACATTAAAACGTGAATGGTATTGTAGGAACCTCTCCGTGGTAAGCAGCAGGGATGAACCAATAAATGCCAACGTCACCATAAGGGTTAACCCTACTAAATCTGCTTGATAGTGTTCCACTGAAACAAAGTAGCCCACGCTCAACAGAACAATCAACGGCAGCATCGCCAACGTCACATAGAGCGATGCTGAAAAAGCTTCCGCTCTGTCTTGGCGAGATTGCAAAGTCATCGCGTAGTAAGGTAAGTTCAGACTCGAGAATGACATAAACATAGCTAGCCCCATCACTATAGGGCTAGCCAAACCAAGTTCAGACGGTGCGTATACTCGAGTAATTAAAGGATACGACAGTAACGTAATTAGTTGGGCAACCAAATTGGCCGAAAAATAGACCGCTAGTTTCTTAAACACTTTCGTCAACCAAACGGGCAATAATTCTATAGCTAGCTTCACCGTCACCATACGGATTATGCGAACGACTCATTGCCTCGTATGCTTGTGCATCAGTAAGCAAGGTATCTATCTCTGAAGTAATCACATCAACGTCAGTACCAACCAGTTTTACCGTTCCAGCTGCAACAGCTTCTGGCCTTTCTGTCGTGGTTCGCATCACAAGTACAGGCTTACCTAAAGATGGTGCCTCTTCTTGAATACCACCAGAATCTGTCAAAATAATATGTGCCTGAGTTTGCAAATATACAAATGGCAAATACTGCTGAGGCTCAATCAGGTGAATATTATCAACGCCAGATAGTAGACGATTAACTGGCTCTTGAACGTTAGGATTTAAATGAACAGGATAGACAACCTGACAATCCGGATGCTTTTTAGCGATAATCGCTAAACTTTCACAAATACGCTCAAACCCGCCGCCAAAACTTTCACGTCGATGACCAGTAACCAATATCAGTTTCTTATCAGCATCTAAGAACGAAAACTCTTTTTGCATTTGCTCTGCTAGCTGATGGTCAGACTCGATCTTTGCTTTTACCCAGAAAAGAGCGTCAATAACGGTATTGCCCGTGACAACAATATTCTTATCAGCGTAGCCTTCCGCTAACAGGTTATCCTTAGACTGTTGAGTAGGTGCAAAGTGATATTCCGTCAAACAGCCCGTTAGCTTACGGTTGGCTTCTTCCGGCCAAGGAGAGTAAATATCTCCCGTTCTCAAACCAGCTTCAACATGCCCTACTTTAATTTGCTGATAATATGCCGCAAGCGAGGCAGCAAACGTCGTTGCAGTGTCACCATGAACCAAAACGACATCAGGTTTAAAGTCCTCGAGGACATCTTTCAACTCAGTCACTATACGTGCAGTAACATCATTTAAGGTCTGCCCAGCTTTCATTAGGTCAAGGTCATAGTCTGGCTGAATTTCAAAAAGCTCTAGAACCTGATCGAGCATCTCTCGATGTTGTGCGGTTACACATACTTTCGACTCCACCCCTGCGCTGCTCTCGAGGGCATGAACCAGCGGCGCCATTTTGATCGCTTCAGGGCGCGTACCAAACACAGTTAAAACTTTCTTTACCGAATTCATAATTGTTCCTTACGCCTTTCCGTAGGCGTACTTTGAGTATTCTGAATAGTTGTGATGACCTTTCTTAGGTGCAGATACCTTATTTAGTATCACACCATCGATCGAAATCTGGTGCTTAGTAAATAGGGTCATCGTGTGCTTGTATACTGACTTAGTCGTACTATTGGCTTTTAGGACTAGTAGTATGCCTTGCGTGAGCTTACCAATAATGAATGCGTCTTTAACCGGTAAAATAGGTGGTGTATCAATGATCACGCGATCGTACTTCTCTGCGAGTTGTTGAAGCAAAGCTTCAAATCCTTGACTACTTAATAGCTCTTGAGGATTTGGGGCCATCATACCCGCACTTAACACATCCAAGTTCGAGCCATCCACATTGGTGATACACTCTTCGACTGGCGTATTCATAAGCAATACATTAGTCAGCCCTGGCTGGCTGGCTGGTAGACTAAAACGGGCCGATACAGAAGGTTTTCTTAAATCACAATCGATCAATAGTACGCGCTCTAGTTTGGCAAAAGACATCGCGAGATTAATTGACGTTGTAGTTTTGCCTTCTTGAGGAACCGATGATGACACCGCTAGCAATTTACGCTCAGAGTTGCGCATATTGATGTAAAGAGACGTTCTGATCGAGTCAACCGACTCTTGGAACACAGAAAACTTCTCATTGCTAAACACCTTCGAATCAAGTGGCGCTTTCTTAAACTGCTTGTCCTTGATCTGTGGAATGGTACCCGTAGGAAGCAAGCCTAACTTGTTTTCGAAATCACGTGCAGATTCGATCTTATTGTTAAAAGCATCGAGGCAGATGATGAGCAATACTGCAAAACCGATACTCGCACAGAAAGCCAGCATGACGATCAACTTACGATTCGGTTTGTTTGGATACTCTGGAACCAACGCTCGATCACTGAACCTTGCATTAGCTGAGCTGAAATCACTTGTTGCTGAAGTTTCTTTTTGACGAGTCAAGAACAGGTCATATAGCTTGGCGTTGGTATCAACTTCGCGTTTTAGCGAATCATACTCACGTTTAACAACACTAAGTGACTGAAACTCTTCTTTCTTACTAATCAGCTCACTTTTCAACATAGCTTCTTGCTCTCGTGTACTAGCAAGCTCTTTTTCGATTCCGTTGATCAATTTCTGGCTAAGTGCTTGAGCACGTTCTTGAATAGATTTCAATTGAGCATTAGCCTGAATCATCTTGTCATGTTTAGGCCCATAACGCTTAGAAAGCTCACTCACCTGCTTAACCGCATTAGACTCTGCCAGCCTTATATCTCGGATCTGTGGGTGATTTGAGATAACCGAAATTGAAGCCAGTGTAGAAACATCCGCATTACGATTGGACCTAAGTGCGTTATACAGTGATTGGGTTTCAATACGTTTATTCGTCGCCATCGCGATTCGATCAGTCAAGTTTGACAACTCCGAACTGGTCAAAGCAACAATGCCACTGTCATCAATCAATTCCTGACGTTGCAAAAATGAAAGTAGCGCCTGTTCAGACTGATCCAACTGTTGTTTTAATGATGCCAGTCGTTCATTAATCCAACCGGTTGCTTGCTCTGTCGCCAATAGTTTTGATTCAAGATTATTTTCAATAAAGGCTACCCCGACTTCATTGGCAATTTCGGCCGCCAGAACAGGGTCTCTAGATTCAAAGGAAATTTTAACTAATTGTGTGTGTCTGATAGGTGTAATCGTCAACTTCGACTTGAACACCTTCAACACGTGACGATTGATCGCCGCAGCTTGAGCATACGGGTCAACTTCCGTTCCCTCATCAGAGTTAACGTACGAAGCAATTACCGGACTAGAGTAGATACTCTCTTTTATTTCATCAAAGAAACCAGGTTCTTTTTCTTCGATACTAGGGTTAAACTCAACGTACTGCGCAAGATCAAGTTTATCAATCACGCGCTGTGCGACTTGATTTGATTTCAAGATTTCAAACTGTGTCTGGTAGTACTCTTTTGCTCGGGTATCAATACCTACCACTTCTTCAATCGAAATGGCTTTTTTAGTCGTAGCCTCAAGCAACAGTGTCGCTGTTGCCTTATAAGTTGGGGTAATGGATAACGCAAACAGTATCGCAATAGCAGTACACAAAAATGCAAACATGCCAATGGATAGCAAACGCGTTTTGATTAGGTGCAAGTAGTAACCGATATCGATCAGTTGTTCTCGTTCTGAAACACCACTTTTAAAATTGTTGGACATTCAAACTTCCAATGTTGCAATTGAAGGAAATAAAGTTAGAAAAAACTCTGCTCAATAACGATGATGTCACCTGGCAAAACTTTGGCAGATAGTTTCGCCTTAGTTTTGGTGTCATCGTCACCTGCCTTGGAAACAAAGACCTTGTTTCTAGCGGCGCGGTCAGTAAAGCCACCTGCAAGTGCAATCGCTTTATCCACAGTGAGACCTGGTTGATATTCATATCCACCTGGCTTTTTAACCTCACCGTTGACATAGATGCTTCTGAACTCCACAACGCTGACTCGAACTTTAGGTGAAATTAAGTAATCACCTTTCAGCCCTGATGTTATCTCGGCTTTCAACTGCTCAGGTGTCTTGTCCAAAGCAGAAATTTGGCCTAAATATGGGTAATCAAAATTGCCACTGTTATTGATGTAAAGCTCATCGATAGACAAGTCTTCTTCGCCATAAACCGAGATCTGAATTTTATCTCCAGCACCCAGTTTATAAGTGCCCTGAAACGCAGCGGAAAAAGGGCTGAGTAAAATTGCAACCAAAACGACTAGAGCGCGAACATTCAAGCTCATTGGTAATTTCCTCGAGTGTAGTTATTAAAGAGCAAGATTGACGGACATAAACCAGACATTTTGCGCATAGCTATTTTGACTAAGTGTTGAATTAACTTTTTCGTACTTCCAACCCATAACCAAGTCTGTCATGTCATAAATTCGGTACCCAAAAGCAAGACGATTTTTGTAGTAGTCATCATCTCGGCTCGAATTAGAGTAGTCACTGTTTCGAATCTCTAACTGGACATCACTAAACAAGTTAGATCGCCAGTAATGCTTCCAAGCTGTTGAGACGTAAACATCTTTTACATAATCGCTACCTTGATCTGGATCTCTTGCTCTTTGGCCACCAATGAGCGAAACCTCTGAGTGCTGCAAAGGATTCCATGTCAAATCCACATCCCAACTAAAGCCTCTGAATTCATCTCGCTGAGCGTCATCATACTTTTTGTTTTGTAGACCCAGTCGTAGCTTACCGGTAGTTTTACCCGAAATGTCCCATTTAGAACCAACCATATAGAAATGATCTAAGCTATCTTGTGAACGATCAGTGCTTGGGTCCAATAAGTCATATTCTCGATCGACAAGGTTGATTTCGAACAGCGCTTGGGTCGCTGGCATCGCTCTGTAGTAAAAAGCCACCCCACCACTAACTTCATCGAAATCTTTATACTTGGTACTCAACTGGGCAAAGTTCGCAGCTGAAATCTCACGATAGTTTTGATACTTACGATCCAGATAACCGATAGAAAGCTCAACACGCCCTGTCGCGCCTTCACTACCAAATACATAAGTACTATTGATATCGTTGATCAGATATTCAACAGGATCAGTCACAATCGTTGCTAAGCTATCACCAGCACTTAAACCAGTACCCCGCTCTTCATGCAGCATCAATAGGTTGTAGTTGAGAGAAATACCGTGTCTTGCGTTCAATCTAAAAAAGTTGTTAGTAACAAACTTGTGGTCCAAAAAGTTGTCATCGCTACTATCAAAGTAAGAACCCGAAGAAATTTGGTAAGCGACAAGATAGTCATTACCACCTCTATCCGATTCGAATGCAATACCGGGTTCTAAAATCAGCACTCCCGAAGATTCGCGTTCTTGACTACTTGAATAACGACCAATGTTGTCGTTGTGCTCTAGGCTACTTTCAAATAGTGGCGTGATTCTAATCCCCGAATCAGTAACGTAGCCGCGCTCTTCCTCTGCGTGCGCAGCGTAGCAGAAACTCCCGGCTAGCATTGAAATGAAGATTGTAGATTTATTGAGTTTCATCTTTAGTCCCTAGTATGCCGTTTTTCCAACGAAGCCTTTAAAAATTGTCATGAATATAATTTTAAGATCGAGTGACAGGCTCCAGTTCTGGATGTACTTGAGGTCATACTCAACACGTTTTTCCATCTTATCGAGTGTATCGGTTTCACCTCGATAGCCACTGATCTGAGCTAAGCCAGTAATACCTGGTTTCACCTTGTGACGAAGCATGTATTTGTCAACGATCTGACGATACTCTTCGTTATGAGCTACGGCGTGGGGTCTTGGGCCGACAATAGACATTCGTCCCTGAATTACATTGATAAACTGTGGAAGTTCATCAAGAGAAGTTTTACGGATAAAAGCACCGAATTTAGTAATTCTTGGATCGTTTTTTGTCGCTTGTTTCACGACATTCCCGTTGTCTGTGGCATTCATGGAACGGAACTTCCATACTTTAATAGCCTGACCATCTAGTCCATACCGCAACTGTTTGAAAATTATTGGACCAGGACCAGATAACTTCACGCCTGCGGCAACAAACAACAAAACCGGGCTTATTAAAAGCGTAATGATGGAGGCCAATACAATATCTTCAACACGCTTAACAACACTTGCCAAACCATAGAATGGCGTATCCTGTATGCTAATCGTTGGGCTATTACCGATAGTTCTCCAGCGAGCCTGCATCAGTTCGTAGGTGTAAATATCAGGAATTAAGTAAACACGTGCGGTGGTATCAGAAAACATTTTAACCACATTCTTTACTCGCTGAACTTCACCCATCGGCAATGCAATGTATACATGTCGAATTTCGCGCTTCTTAGCTTTTTCTACCGACTCTTTAATCGTACCTAGGATTGGCTTCACCAGTCCTTCTTTTGCTAGTCGATCCTCGTCACGGTCGTCATAAAAACCGACAAAATCAAGACTTGAAGATTTATCTTTAACGATATCGTGCGCCAATCTAATCCCCGCGTTGGAGACGCCTACTATAATTGCTTTCTGCTTGTATTGGTGCTTTTTATAGTGCGCTCTCAACAGTTGATTGGCGGCTAATCGACTTGAAATAAGTAGAACCGGAGTTATCAGCATCCAAGTCGTTACAACAACTCTAGAGTGCACCTCTGTCCACTTAGCAAAGAAAGCAAAAAGTAGCAGAACAAGAAGGGTTTTTAACCAAGCTCCGACAATATTTTTGAACTCGTGTCTTTGAACAAAGACACCGTTATATCTATAAAGCCCAGATTGTTCAGCGAAAAATACAAACAATAGCGCTGAAACGAGTCCAGCAATAGTGTAAATTTTCGAATAATCACCCAGATAAATTGCGGATATTGCAAGCAAGCATAGTATAATTACAATTCCATCAATAATTCGGTACAGAGCACTTGACTCCTCTTCCCCGAATTTAACCTTACTGTGCGTTGTCATGTCCATATTTAGGTGTGCTACCTTCCCCAAGTCGTAGTCCTTGGGTAATTAAGTTATCAATAATAATTTCTACGTATGGCTTCAAAGAAATATATAAAAGCGTGGTTATTTTTAATATGTTAGCTCTGAAAGTAAAGTCTCATTTTTGATAAACAAAAAAAGTATCTGTATTTGGTAAAATAGCACCTATAAAAATCACGGAATTAGTACCAACACCCCCAATGAATATAAGTTTTGTCGCATGTTTTGCACCATATCTAACCAATGACCACAATCTCACTTTTGAGACCATAACAGTCAAATTATTAAAAATGAGACAACCCAACAAGAATGCAGCCATTTAATAATCATGATTTGACATTTAAATAGACTTTTAGAATAAAAACGATAGGCACATAAATAGAATTTGGCGTGCAAACAAGTTTGAAAAGAGTAAATAAAGGACAGAAGTGGCCGTTAAACCAAGTGTTGATGAAAATTTCACCTCATAAAATAAGTTTAAACATAGAGGTTAATTTTTGAAAAATCATCACACTAATTTGATTTTATCAAACCAAGCGTTCTCAGTTTCCGATAAACAGTGTTACGGCTAATACCAAGTACTCTAGACACCTTGCTGATATTGCCATTATGCGCTTGATAGGTGTCAATTAACGTCGTGTTTAATGTTGCCTGGAGGTTGTTAGAAGGTTCAGTTTTTTGCCTGCTATGCTGAGCCATCAAAGGTTGTACAAAGTGAGGCGGAAGATGCTCAATGCCAATTTCTTCAGTATCACATGCGATCAAACTCGTTACCTTGATAATATTGTCCAACTCACGTAAATTCCCAGGCCAACGATAGTCGATTAAAAGTTGCATGAGAGCAGGAGCTATTGATTGTTCGTTCTGTTGATGTTTGTTATGGATTGAATGGATTATGTCTGCTTTGTCTTGACGTTGATGTAAAGGTGGAAGTGTCACCACCAATCCATTCAGCCTATAATACAAGTCTTGCCTAAACCTCCCCTGCTCTACTAGCTTCTCTAAGTCTTGGTGGGTTGCAGCAATAACCTGAATATCAACTTGATAGGATTGAGTGCTACCCACAGGCATCACCACTTTATCTTGTAGAACCGATAGCAATCGACATTGTGCATCTAAAGGCATTTCCCCGATTTCATCAAGAAACAGTATCCCTTTATTCGCTTGGCGAACTCTTCCTAAATATCCCTCTTTACTCGCTCCTGTAAATGCACCAGCAGCATGACCAAAGAGCTCAGATTCTATGAGCTCTTTAGGTAGAGCGCCACAATTAACCGTTATAAGGGGCTGTTGGCTGCGGGCGCTATTCTTATGCAAGGCTTTAACAAACTCCCCTTTCCCAACGCCAGTTTCACCCAAGATCAACAAACTTATGTCACATCCAATGACTTTATTTGCTTGCTGCCATGCTTGTTCGACTTTGTCATCACCATGATGTAAATCACAACCAGAGCTCAACCATTTCTTAGTTGCATTCCTCTTCGTGAGTTGTTTCCTCTCAAACACAAATTGACTCTGTTGATGGGGTTGCTTCATCAAATCGTCGAAATGCTGACCAACGATAGACACATGATCGATGAGTTGCTTCGCCACTTGATTATGTGCGAGGACTTGGCCATTTTCATCGGTGATGACCACTCCTTGCCAACCACTCGTTAATACAGATTCATTGTGTGCAAGATTGATCTGCATTGCACCGTTCGGTACTTTGGTCAACATATAGTTTTCAACTAGCTGAACCATGTTTTGCACTAAAAGCTGAGTGGTAACGTCATGCTTACTTTGCTCGCTGGTGATATCCAGAATACCAACGATTTGCCCTTGATGGTCGAAGAGTGGACTCGCCGAACAGCTGATAAATCTATGCTGCTTTATATAGTGTTGATCGCCAATAATAGATACCGCTTTTTTTTCAAACAAAGCGGTACCAATCGCGTTAGTCCCTTTGAGTCGCTCTTGCCAACACGAGCCTGATTCCAAGGCGATAGACAATAACCTTTCACGAAACTTTTCCTGACCCCAGCTTGCTAAAATTATGCCTTCAGCATCAGTCAAAATAAGGCGACTGTCAGTGCGAGCCAAGACTTGGCTGAACAACGGTAGGGCGCAAATTTCAACCGCTTCAATCACAGCCTGAGATTGGTAACGCCTCTCATTTAACAAGCTGTTTGAAACATTGATATCGTCTGGTTTTTTAATTTGCTTCAAACCAGCGTTTGAGCTTCTTTGCCACGAAGACGCTAGCCAGCCATCCGAATTAATAGTTTGTAGTTCCATACCTGTTCCAACTATGAACATTTTCTGTGTGACAAAATGGAACAGTTGAACATTTTATTAACAAACCATTCCCCTCACCTTCGTTTTAAACATATAAGCTCAGGCTTTGATTACTCTAGCCTCAGAAAATAATTACAACAAGTTTTTAACAATTGGTCTGTGATTTGCGTAGGTAAGTCGATGCCATAGTAAGTGCACACCTTAAAGAATGCACTTCAGATGTAACTTTAACGAAACAAGAATAAGGACATTTATATGATTTATGCGCAGCCAAACAGCCAAGATTCAGTGGTCAGCTTTAAAAGCCATTACGATAACTATATTGGTGGAGAGTGGATAAAACCCGTGTCTGGGGAGTATTTTGACAATAGCTCACCCGTTAACGGACAAGCCTATTGTAAGGTCGCACGTTCTGGAGCAGCCGACATAAATCTTGCACTTGATGCCGCGCACAACGTTAGAGCGAGCTGGGCAGCAACCAGTGTCACCGAACGTTCTAATATCTTACTCAAAATTGCCGACCGCATTGAACAAAACCTTGAAGAACTCGCGGTTGCAGAAACATGGGAAAACGGCAAGCCTGTGCGAGAAACACTTGCTGCAGATTTGCCTTTAGTTGTTGACCATTTTCGCTATTTTGCTGGCTGTATCCGCGCCCAAGAAGGTAGTGCGGCCGAGCTAGATGTCAATACAGCAAGCTATCACTTCCCAGAGCCAATTGGCGTCGTTGGTCAAATTATCCCTTGGAACTTTCCAATGCTAATGGCCGCGTGGAAACTTGCTCCTGCATTGGCGGCAGGATGCTGTGTCGTACTAAAGCCTGCGGAGCAAACTCCTACTTCTATTTTACTGTTGATGGAAAAAATCGGTGACCTGATTCCTGCTGGTGTGGTCAACGTCGTGAATGGTTTTGGTAGTGAAGCAGGACAAGCGTTAGCAACCAGTGACCGCATCGCTAAGCTCGCATTTACCGGGTCAACTGAGATTGGTAACCACATCCTGAAATGTGCTGCTGAAAATCTGATCCCTTCCACCGTCGAGCTCGGTGGTAAATCTCCAAATATTTATTTCCCAGATGTATTTGATCATGAAGATGAGTACCTTGAAAAATGTATCGAAGGTACGCTACTAGCATTCTTCAATCAGGGTGAAGTGTGCACCTGTCCATCACGCGTATTAGTCCATGAATCTGTTTATGACAAATTCATTAGTAAAGTGACTGAACGAGCTCAAAGCATCAAGCAAGGCAATCCGCTAGACACTGACACTCAGGTCGGTGCTCAAGCCTCTCAGGAGCAATTTGACAAGATCTTAAGTTACCTCGAGATCGGTCGTCAAGAAGGAGCCAACGTCGTGTTTGGGGGTGAAATTGCGCAGCAAACAGGCGACATTGATTCCGGCTATTACATCCAACCAACACTTCTCGAAGGCAACAACAAAATGCGCGTATTTCAGGAGGAAATATTCGGCCCAGTCATTGCCATCACCAAATTTAAAGATGAGGCCGAAGCACTGGCAATAGCGAATGATACTGAGTATGGCTTGGGGGCTGGCGTTTGGACGCGCGATGCCAACTTAGCCTACCGCATGGGTCGTAATATCGAAGCCGGGCGTGTCTGGGTTAACTGCTACCATGCTTACCCAGCACACGCTGCATTTGGCGGATATAAAAAATCAGGTATTGGCCGAGAGACACACAAAATGATGCTCGACCACTATCAGAATACCAAGAATCTATTGATCAGTTACGATGTCAATCCACTTGGGTTCTTCTAAACCAACCAAAGAGCACCGCTAGGTGCTCTTCTCTTTTCTATTCTGTTTGTATTTGTCATTGAGGTACAGTGCACCGCTCGCGATAAAAGCAAGCAGCGACACGGTAAAGAGAGCGGGCATTTTTAACACCCAAGCGAAGGTTGCAGCGAGAAACGCGACGAAAGAGATCATGCGACTACTGGACATGACACTGCCTAATTTTCTACTCATAAAGCCTCCTGAACACCAGTTTACAAGGCCATAAAAGACACAATACTGGCCTTTTCTTGACCAGTTAATTATGCCTTTTTGTAAGCTAAATTAACCTAAATTGAACTCAAAATAGCTTTGAGTGTGACCGCTAGCATAGGGGCCAATTCCACTCAAAAGTAGATATCATAGAAAAAGTAGACCGTCATAATGATGCTCGATATCGCCACAAAGCCTTTAACATAGCGCTGCTCTACTTGTCGCGACACCCTCGCCGCCACATATCCGCCTAACAAGGTTCCAAGCATAACTGCCCCACCACGCAGCCAATCTATCGAGCCATCCAGTACAAACACTACAATAGCGATAATTGACACAGATGAAGAGACGAGCAGCTTCAGCCCGTTCATTTGATTAATATCACTATACCCAGCGAGCACTAAATAACTCAGAACAACGACACCAAGACCGGCATTAAAAAAGCCACCATAGGCAGAGACTAGAACTAATAAAACTGCGATAGAAGCGATACCCCAGAACGGGTGAATCGAAGCTGTGCTAGCTAATTTACTCATCCATTGATTTATATGGCCGCCGAACAAGAACAGCAGTGTTGCGAAAAGGAGTAACCATGGAATAGATTTTAAGAATTGCTGCTCGGATACACTGAGCAGCAAATACGCCCCCAAAGCACCGCCGATCCCGCTAAATAGAATCGTCCATTTTACGGAACCGTTCGATTTAGCAATATCTTGTCGAAAACCGAAAGCACCACTGATGTAACCAGCGCAAGCCGCAAAGGTGTTGGTCGCATTGGCGGTAACTGGAGGAACACCTACAAACATCAGCGCGGGAAAAGTAATAAAACTCCCCCCACCAGCAATACTATTGAGTATTCCACCAAGCACACCCGCGCCGAACAATAGAATCCATTCCATAAAACATGCAAGGTTGTGTAAGGTGCCTTCCACTCTATCTGGTAACTTAGTTCTAACAAAGTCTTAATGTTAACAATTGTGGCATAAGTTACTGAATATCTAGCGCAAGCTGCCGCCAATCAGAAATTTCATCACGATAGTGTTCGATTTGCTTGGGTGTCATCACATTAATCACTTTAACTAGATATCGACTACCAATCTTTCTATTATGAGCTATCTTTTGTTCCAACTCAGGTGCATATAAGCGTTCAGAATGGAACATCAGTTGTTGTAACTCTGGCTGGAACTGAGACACATCGAATCGATTTGCTAGTAATGATTTCATCTCAACCCGCATTTGGGTTTGATGATTTACCCAATCATGTGAAGTGATAAGCAGTTCATCGACCCACTTATCTAGCAAGTTTTGCTGTTGATTAGTTAAGCTTCCTAGCCAAGTTTCCAAGTTTTCTTCAATCCGTTCTTTATAGTTGGCTTTGATCTGTTGGTCAGAGAGTTGCTGATACTTGTTTTTGTATTTGGTGTGACGTACCCGAATGCTATCCATCAGCTCTTCCACTTGATCATTGGATAATTCACGCGCAATACCGTATAGCTCTGGAGCGATTCTGGCGACTAAACGCTGGGAATGCTGCCTCAACTTATCTTGCTGAGTTTCCAGTTGTTCAAGCGTAAAAGTACTCGGTTCAATAGCCATCAATTCATCTAGATGCTCTATATAATTGGGGATCTCTTCTCTTCGATGCCATTCACTGAGCACAGCAATTTTCTGACTCACCACCTCTTCTTGGTGATTGTTCAACTCAACATAATCGTCCAAATACTCTAGAAGTATCCAATCCATGTTGTCATAGACAAACTTGTTACTACAGCCGACTAGGGCTACACAAACAGTTATTAATACCGCTATTTTTTTCATTGCATCGTCCTGCGCAACTCACTGCTGAACCTACTATTGTTAACATAGACTCTATCAACCCGTGTGTCTCTAGTTAGATATAAGCAACTTTAATTCCAATATTTCCACACCTATAAACCAAGCAATTCTCGCTAGACCAAGCATTTTGAGGTTATTTGGGTATAATGGCGCGGACAAACAACAACTAGGTGAAAAAATGAAAATTTGTGGTGTAGAGCTCAAAGGCAACGATGCGATTATCTGTCTTCTTTCTCAGGCAGAGGGCATCTTCCATCTACCGGATTGCCGCGTAGCAAAACTTAGTATTGGCAATGCAAGCGACACTCAAGAGATTAAGAAATTCCAGTTCGCCTTTTCTAAGCTTGTGGAAGATTATCAAATAGAGAAAGTTGTCATCCGCCAACGTCAGACTAAAGGCAAATTCGCCGGCGGTGCCGTTGGCTTTAAGCTAGAAGCAGCGATTCAATTGATCGACGGTTTAAACGTTGAAGTCGTCTCTCCTACCTCAATCAAAGAGAGCCTAAAACGCAACCCTCTTGGCATCCAATTTAAAGATACAGGTCTTAAACAGTATCAAGAACAAGCATTTACTACGGCTTACGCTTGTGCAATGAAACGGGATTAGTTAACACAAAAGGGACATTAACAAATCTTAATGTTTCGTTAAGCCTCGCTAAATAGGCGTTGATTTAAAGTGTAACTCATTCATTAAAAACGTTTTTCGGTTTACCCCCTAAGCCGTCATGGCTCGCATTAGTCACGCGAGCCTTATTTTTCCACTTAAAATCATAGATTTATTCGATATGATAATCCCAGATTATGCAACTTGGGGTTTATTGTGAAAATACTTATCATTGAAGATGACCAAACCACGCGTGATTTTGTCACTAAAGGACTACAAGAACACGGCTACAGCGTTGATCAAGCGGAAGACGGCAAGAAAGGTTTGATGATGGCGCTGAGTAGTGATTACCAGCTCATCATTCTAGATCGCATGTTGCCTTACCTTGACGGCATGAAGGTATTGTCTGCTATTCGCGCCACCGAGAGCAATGTTCCCGTGCTAATCCTCAGTGCAATGGACAGCATAGAAGCACGAGTTGATGGCTTACAAGCTGGCAGTGATGACTATCTTATCAAGCCGTTTGCATTGGCTGAACTTATTGCCCGCGTTGATATTATCATCAATCGCGTCCATCGTTCTTCCCCGCCCTCTCACACATTGAGCTATGACTGCTTAACCATTGACCTTAAAGCCCACAAGTTTACTTGTAACAACAAAGAGCTACTTCTTCAGCCGAAAGAGTTCCAATTAATTCAGCACTTTATCGAACACAACGAACAAGTGGTTTCCCGAATGCGACTGTTCGAGAGCATTTGGAGCTATCACTTTGACCCGAAAACCAATGTCATAGACGTTCATGTTGCCAACCTTAGGCGTAAGCTAGAAGAGGCGGGATGTACCGAGCTACTTCATACGGTAAGAGGCGCAGGTTATGTCCTTCGTCGATAACTACGAGCTAACACGCTCGTCGGTCTTTAAAATTCTACTGAGCTTATTTGTTTTTATTGCAGCGGCCAACACGATTGTTATTCGCCAGCTTTATGTTGACTCACATACTTTTCACCGCGAGCAACTAACCAAACAGCTTAATGACGAAATTCTCGAGTTTAATTTCGCCGCCAAACAAGGCAGAAATAGTGTGGAAAGCTTGCTGCTGACTAAACAGACATCAGAGAGCCCCTTTTATTATCGTTTGGTCGACTCTATCGAGCCAGTCTACGCTCAATATTACCCTATCGCTGCACTGCCGAGTGAAAAAGCCAATATCCTTTTAGGCGATGACTTTAAACTAGAGATCGGTATAAACCAAAGTATGGTCGAAGCGTACCGTAATTCTATGACCCCGATTGTCTTCTCTGGGATCATTCTCCCTGTTGCGATAATGCTCAGTGCAGCTCTGATCTTTTCGACGTTGATCCTTAAACGGCTAGAGAAGGTCAACCATGCGATGAACCGCGTTTTATGCGGCGAGCGTGAAGTTAAATTGTCGGTATCTACCAAAGACGACGAGTTCGATATATTGGCGATACACCTCAACTACATGATTGAACAAATGGCGAAAAATGAAAGTACATTGAAGTCTCTAACTATTGGCCTTGCTCATGATATGCGCACACCTATGGCGAGGCTAAAACTGCGCCTAGAAGAAGTATTGCAAGACAAAGACCTAAGCACCGCACAGCAAGAACAGTTCTCCGCGTGTCATGAAGAGCTCGAGCTGATTTTGTCACTGTTTAACAGCATGCTCGAAATCGCCAAAATCAACAGCGGCCAAATCAGTCTCGACAACCAACAAGTTGAGCTCGGCAGTATCGTTTACGATGCGATTGAATTCATCTCCCCCCTAGCGGAACTCAAACAACACATCATTACATTTAGACGTGATCAAGAGTGCAACATTATCGGTGATCGCTCATTACTATTTCGTGCCGTGTTCAATGTGATTGAAAATGCAGTCAAATACACACCAAAAGGTGGAAAAATCGACGTTGTGGTCGATCACTTTGGTGTCTCTGTCGCAGATTCTGGGATTGGAATTTCAGACCAAGATAAACTCTTCGTCTGCCGCCCTATGTACCGCGCAGACAAAAGCCGAACAGAACAAGGCAATGGGCTCGGACTTTCACTGGTTGATGCGGTACTGAGCAAGCACAACGCACGCTTAATATTACGTGACAACCACCCGGGGCTTAGAGCCAGACTCTATTTCACTCCCTAGCTCGATATCATACCAACCAAACTAAAAAGGCAGCTTTGTAAAAAGCTGCCTTTCTATAGTGATTTCTCAATCATACTTGAGAGCTGAACCTCATCGGCTAAGCAGGTAGAGCTTTCATCTCTCCGGCCACCAGTTCAGCTTCAGGGCCTAAAATAACCTGAACATTATGCTCGTTCAACTTAACCACACCCATTGCACCCAACTCTTTCAGTGCCACTTCATCAACCTTACTCATGTCATGTACAGATAGACGAAGACGAGTAATACAGGCATCAATGCTGTCTAGGTTTGATTTTCCACCCAAAGCTTCGGTGTATTGAGCCGCCAGTTTTGTTTTGTCAGTCGACGCTGCAGCCGAGCCGACTTCTGACGCATCTTCACGACCCGGAGTTTTAAGGTCAAACTTAATAATAGCGAAGCGGAATACGACGTAGTACACAGCCGCAAAACACAACCCTTGGACCACAAGCATGTAAGGCTTGTTCGCCAGTGGCAGACTCATAGATAAGAAGAAGTCGATCAAACCACCACTGAATGTGAAACCTGCTGTCCATTGGAAGGTGGCGGCAATCGTCATTGAAGCGGCAGTCAATGCGGCATGAATCACGAACAACACTGGCGCCGCGAACATAAACGCAAACTCTAGCGGCTCTGTCACACCAGTGACAATGGCAGTCGTACCTGCCGCCAGCATAATAGAGCCAATTTTGGCTTTGTTCTCTGGCTTAGCACAGTGGTAAATTGCCAGGGCAGCCGCCGGTAGACCGTAACCCATTACAGGGAAGAAACCTGCCATGTAACGACCTGTAATACCAAGCTCACCAGTGTTGTTCCAAAAGTTGAAGATATCGTTTATACCAGCAAGATCGGCCCAGAATACTTGGTTAAGAGCGTGGTGAAGGCCTAGTGGGATCAATAATCGGTTAAAGAAACCATACAAACCTGCGCCAATTGGACCTAGATCGATAAAGCTCTTACCAAAATTAACCAACGCAACGTAGACCATAGGCCAAACGACTATCAGAATGTAAGCCACAACACACATTACCGCTGATGTAATGATCGGTACAAAGCGGCGTCCGCCAAAGAACGCAAGTACAGACGGCAGCTGTATATTATGGAAACGGTTGTAAAGCTCTCCTGCAATAATACCCGTTAGAATCCCGGTAAAGGCGTTAACGACGGCACCATACGCAATGACAGACTCCTTACTCATATCCGCAACGGCGGTTCCCGTGAGCAAGGAAATCACAGCAGGATCGGAAACGAGAGTTTGCACAATGAACAAGCCTATCAAACCTGCCAGTGCTGCTGCACCATTGTTATCTTTTGCCATACCAAATGCGACGCCGACAGCAAACAGCCATGCCTGGTTGTCCATGATCGCCTTACCCGCATAAATCAAGAAGTTCGCCAGCGGACTTCCGCCAGCTCCCCATGTCGGGTCAAGCGCATAACCAATACCCAGCATCAAACCACCCGCTGGTAGTACTGCTATCGGCACCATTAACGCCTTACCCACTTTTTGTAGATAACCTAGTATATTCACCTTTTTTGTCCCCTTTGGTTTTATTTATTGGTCAAAGAGTACAAAACGTGGGATTAAGGTAGCGTTGAGTGAAAATTAAGATTTGTTAATGAAACTCACCCGCCATTTTGACGGGTGAGTTTGTTAAGCGATTTGCTGCGATTTATAGTTACCCAGTAACGCATCATAGAGTTCATTGTCTGTGAGTACACCAACCAACTCATCCTCTTCAACAAGAAGAATAGGCTGTTCGCTACGCTGTTTTAGCTCAATCGCTTCGCGCATGCCGATATCAGGGCTTGCTTGAACCACGACTGAACTATCAATGTCCCCCATTTCGACCGAATCATCGCGCCAATCAAGCAAGGTTTTATTTGAGTCAACCAGCTCGAGCCCGTTCGATTTTTGCTCGACCCAAAGCTCATCTGTAGCGCACACTTCCCATTGTGAGCCACGACGATTCAACTCGTTACGCGATTGCATTAAAGAACGTCCTTTCAAAACATTCAACGGGTTGGTATGCGCGACAAAGTTCTTCACATATTCGGTTTCTGGCTTCAGGACGATCTGCTCTGGCTCTCCGTGCTGAATTAATTTTCCTGATTCCATAATAACAATATTGTTGCCAATTTTTAGCGCCTCATCCAAATCATGGCTAACAAATATAATTGTTTTATTGAGCTCGCTTTGCAGTTGCAGCAGCTCATCTTGGAGTTGAGTACGAATCAACGGGTCAAGTGCAGAGAAAGGTTCATCCATCAACAATATATCGGTGTCCATCGCAAATGCTCGAGCCAAGCCAACCCGCTGCTGCATCCCGCCAGACAACTCATGAGGATACTTATTCTCCCATTCCGATAAACCAACCATGTCTAGCTGCTCTCTGGCTTTCGCTCGACGTTGCGCTTTGCCCATACCGCGCATTTCTAGCCCGAATGCGACGTTATCAAGCACAGTGAGCCACGGCATAAGGGCAAACTTTTGAAACACCATGGATACACGGTGAGTACGCAAATGACGCAAAGTCTCTGCATCGCAACTCGCGAGGTCAACGCTTTGCTCACCATCTTTAATCTCAAGCGAACCACGACTGATCTCATTCAATCCATTCACCGCCCGTAACAAGCTAGACTTACCTGAGCCAGAGAGTCCCATTAAGACACAAATCTCGCCCTCTTTGACACTGAGCGATACATTATCAACACCGACAACTTGGCCTGTCGTATCAATGATCTCTTGTCGTGACTTGCCTAAATCGAGAAGGTCTAACGCCTGCTGAGGCTTGTCGCCAAACACAACGTCTAGATTTTTAATCGTAATTGCTTCCATGACTAGGCCTCTTTTTGATTAGGAGATTTACACAAACGGTCCAGAATGATTGCAACCAGAACGATAGCCAAACCTGCTTCAAAGCCTTGTGAAATATTCACTGTGTTCAGCGCTCTAACCACAGGTTTTCCTAGGCCGTCTGCACCTACTAATGCGGAAATAACCACCATAGACAACGACAACATGATGCACTGAGTAACACCCGCCATAATGCTCGGCGTTGCTGCAGGCAACTCCACTTTAAACAACAATTTCATTCGGCTAGCACCAAAAGCTTTACCCGCTTCTACTAGCTCTTGAGGCACTTTAGTAATCCCCAGGTAGGTCAGTCGAATTGGCGCTGCAATGGCAAAAATGATGGTCGATATAAGTCCCGGCACGATACCTAACCCAAACAGCACCAGCGTCGGGATTAGATACACGAAGGTAGGAACGGTTTGCATTAAATCGAGAATCGGCCGCAATAATGTATATAGCCAAGGGCGGTGAGCAGCCATAATACCAACAGGGACACCGATCAAGACAGAGACACCAGTCGCAGCAAACACCAAAACAAACGTTTCGAGCATCTCTTGCCAATAGCCTAGATTAAGAATAGTGAGCAGAGCTCCAATAACAAAAATCACCAAGGGAATACTACGGTGTAAGTACCAGGCAATTGCGGCTGTAAGTACAATCGGCACCGCTGGTGGCATCCACTTAAAAATATCGACAACAAAAAGAATGACGGTTTCAAGAAAGATTGAAATCGCATCGAATAGCCCAGCTGCATTTAGCGTTAGCCAATCGACACCCACCTCTATCCAATCACCGACAGGGATCTTGTTCTCTGTAATAAAATTCACAATAAAACCTTTATTTGCCGAGTGAGGAGTTTGTGCCCCTCACTCTAGAACATTTATACTTTAGAATTGATATAACGGCTTACAGCGTTCGCTGCATCATCACCGCTTAGGGTTTTGACTCCATCTAGCCAGACTTCTACCTGCTGCGGATTTGCTTGTAACCACTGTTGAGCGGCTTTGGAAGGTTTCATATTCTGATTAAGAATCGCTTCCATTAGCTCGTTTTCCATCTCTAAGCTGAACTCAAGATTTTTGAGCATCTGCCCGACGTTTTTACACTCAGATAAGTAATTCGCGCGCACATTGGTATACACATTTGCGCCGCCATAGTTGGGACCGAAGTAATCATCACCGCCAGAAAGGTAAGCCATATCAACATTGCTGTTCATCGGGTGAGGCGCCCAGCCTAAATAAACAATCCACTGGTTTCTGCGCACAGCACGTGAAACCTGCGAAACCATTCCCGCTTCACTCGACTCAACTAAACTAAAGCCTTTAAGGCCAAATGCATCATTGTCGATCATAGACTGAATTAAGCGGTTACCATCATTACCTGGTTCAATACCGTAGATTTTGTCTTTAAACTTATCAGCGTGTTTTACTAGGTCTGCAAAGCTTTTTACTCCGGCATCATAGACATACTTCGGAACCGCTAATGTATACTTAGCCCCTTCAAGATTCGCGCGAACCGTTTCTACACTGCCTGCCTCACGATACTTAGCGATATCTCCCTCCATGGTTGGCATCCAGTTGCCAAGGAAGATATCGATATCACCGTTCGCCATTGAAGAATAAGTCACTGGTACTGACAGTAAATCCGTATCTGTTTTGTAACCCATGCCTTTTAGTAGCTCCGAAGTCACGGCGGTTGTTGCCGTAATATCAGTCCAACCGACATCAGCAAATTTAACGGTTTCACATTGAGTAGCATAAGCGTTAGCAGCAAGTGCACTAACGGCTAACGTAGCGAGTGTTTTTGTCATCATAGACATGTTTTTTTCCTTGTAATGATTACTGACTTTATGAGCTGATTACACAGCCCTTTTGGGTTTATTTGTTCTTTGTTTTTTTTGCCATTCAGGCTCTATCCAAACTGGTGCGTGCCCAGCTTGTAATAGTTGCGCTCCCAAGATCATATCGGCAGCTCGTTCTGCGACCATGATGGTTGGGGCATTTAAGTTTCCATTAGGAATAGTCGGGAATATTGACGAGTCAACGACTCTCAGCCCTGCTATACCGCGAACTCGGCACTCTTCATCTAGTACTGCCAATGGGTCGTCATCAGCACCCATTTTGCAACTGCATGATGGATGGTAAGCACTTTCCACATTACGCCTTACCCACTCATCAATGTCCTCGTCGGTAGTAACACTCTGCCCTGGCTGAATCTCTTCCCCACGGAAATGATCCATTGCTGGTTGTTGTAGGATCTCGCGAGTTAGGCGGATGCAATCGCGCCAATCCTGACGATCTTGGGCTGTCGAAATATAGTTGAACTGAATATGTGGCTGCTCGTTTGGGTCAGCCGACACGATCTGGATGGAACCACGACTCTCGGGTTTATTTGGCCCGACATGAACTTGGAAACCATGCCCATTAAAAGCGGCTTTACCATCGTATCTCATCGCCGCTGGTAAAAAGTGATATTGAATATTTGGCCATTTAACCCCTTCGCGCGAACGAATGAATGCGCAAGACTCAAAATGGTTTGTAGCCCCTAAACCTTTGCGAGTCAGAATCCACTCTGTCCCAATCTTAGCTTTACTGATCAGCCCTAACTTACTGTTGAGCGTGATAGGTTGAGTACAGTGATATTGAAAATAGACTTCCAAATGGTCTTGCAGATTTTGACCAACTCCGGGTAGATCCTGCTCAACAACCACACCTGCTTGTTCCAATATCGATTTAGGTCCGATTCCCGAAAGTTGCAATAGTTGTGGTGAGCCAATAGAACCAGCACTAGAGATAACCTCTTTAGTCGCGAAACACTGCTTGATAGTGCCTGATTTTTCAAACTCAACGCCTATAGCAGTGCCCGATTCAAGGAGAACTTTTCTCGCCACCACACCCTTGATCAGAGTCAGATTTGAGCGCTTTAATGCACGCCTTAAGTAAGCGTTAGACGTTGATGCACGGACACCTTTGTCTACCGTCATATGCATTGGGCCAAAGCCTTCTTGCTGATGGCCGTTATAATCTTCAGTCTCTGGGTAACCCGCCTCTTTACCCGCGTCGATAAAGGCTTGATAAAGAGGATTGAGCTTCATCTCGTTGCCGGCGCAAGTCCCTAATGGCCCTGAATCACCTCGGTATTGGTCTTGACCACCTACCCACGACTCAGCGCGCTTGAAATAAGGTAAGCAGGCTTGATAGTTCCACCCTTTGGCGCCATGCTGCTCCCACTCGTCGAAGTCGCAAGCATGCCCTCGAACGTACACCATGCCATTTATAGATGAACTACCACCAAGCACCTTACCCCGAGGACAATGCAGCTTACGGTTGTCCAATCCTATCTCGTTGTCAGTTTCAAATTGCCATGCATAGCGCTCAGTATTCATTGGGTAAGACAAAGCCGTTGGCATTTGGATAAATATGCTCTTGTCAGTGCCACCTGCCTCTAGTAACAGAACCTTGTGCTCACCGCTTTCGCTCAATCGATCCGCTAAGACACAACCCGCAGATCCTGCGCCTACGATGATGTAGTCGTAGTGTTGATTCATTTTCTTCTCCGTGTCTTGAAACTAAGCGTAAGGGCTTGGATAGCCACCCAATTCAATTAAGACGCTCTTAGTTTGGGTGTAATGTTGCAACGTCTCTGGACCATTCTCGCGACCAATGCCTGATAACTTATAACCACCAACAGGCATTTGTGCTGGTGAGTCACCCCAGGTATTCACCCAACAAATTCCCGCCTGTAACTGGTGAATAACACGATGTGCGCGCGAAATATTTTGTGTGAAAACACCTGCCGCAAGACCATAGTCGGTGTCATTGGCACGTCGAATTACCTCTTGCTCGTCACTAAATTTAAGTACCGACATCACAGGGCCAAAAATCTCGTTCTGTACATGAGGCATGTGATCTTCACAGTCGACAAATACTGTCGGCGCAACAAAGTTTCCAGCGTCTAACCCACGCTCCAGAACTTGGTAGCCTCCTGTCAATAGAGTGGCTCCACTCGTTTTAGCGGTTTCTATTGCGCTGAGCACTTTACCAAGGTGTTCTTTTGAAATTAGTGCACCAATTTGAGTTTCGATATTCATTGGATCACCAACGACAAGTTTCTCTGTGCGCGCTTTTAACTGCGCAATAAACTCATCATGGATAGACTCGTGCACGAACACGCGCGTACCATGCGTACACACTTCGCCTTGAGTGTAGAAATTTGCCACCATGGCAGCTGAAACAGCGTCATCAATATTTGCATCTTCAAACACCACCAAGGGCGATTTGCCACCTAACTCCATGGTGACTTGTTTGAGAGTCTTTGCACTGTCTGCCATGACGGCTTTACCAGTGCCAGACTCTCCCGTGAATGATACCTTCGCGATGTCTGGGTGAGCCGTGAGCATTTGGCCAACTCGGTAGTCACCTTGTAAGACATTGAATACACCGTTAGGTAAACCTGCCTCAGCAAAGATTTCCGCAAGTTTAACCGCTGATAGAGGCGTCTCTTCTGATGGTTTAAAGATCATAGCGTTACCCGCAGCGAGTGCCGGTGCCGACTTCCACATTGCAATCTGAATTGGGTAGTTCCACGCACCAATGCCGGCGCAAATCCCTAATGGCTCACGGCGAGTATAGAAAAACTGAGTTTCATTTAATGGCTGCTGCTCACCTTGCATCGCAGGGGCTAAACCAGCGAAATACTCGATAACATCGGCACCCGTCTCAATGTCGACTGCGATAGCTTCTTGAAGGGGTTTGCCCGTATCGGCAACCTCGAGCGTTGCCAGTTCGTCATTTCGTTCTCGCAATAGAGCAACGGCTTTGAGTAGTATTCGGCTACGCTCGGTTGGTGACATTGCGGCCCAAACTTTGAATCCTCTCTTAGCCGCAGCAATGGCTCGTGCTAGGTCTTGATCACTCGCTTGCCCTACCTCAGCTATAACTTGTCCATTGGCTGGATTAACCGTTGCGAACGTCTCGTTTGACGTTGCTTTACAAGCTTCTCCGTCGATAAATTGTGCTTTGATTTCCATATAAGGTTCTGACTTTTATGATTATTTTTTGGAGTAAAATGTAAGTTGTTTGTCTAGGTAGTCATTGATGATCAGCGTAGCTTTCTCAGCATCAATGCCGTGTGGGTTGAGCGTTCCACGCAGCCAGATACCGTCAACAAGTGCCGCGATACCATGAGCAATTATTTCCACCTGCTCTTTATCAAACAACGCCTTGAGTTCAATTCTTAGGTGAGACAATAAGCGCTTTTCATTGACCCTTTGTAGTCGCTTTAGTTGGGCGTCATGGGCAGAATATGACCAAAAAGCCAACCAGGTTTTTGCCACTTTGTTCTCTGCCTGATAACCCACGAAGTTACCTTCGATGATGGCATTAATACGTTGCACGTGAGCATCTTGGGGCAATTGCCTAAGCTTGCCTGAAATGGAGGTAGAGTGCTGACGAAGAATCTCTCGCATGGTTTCTTCTAGCAACCCCTGCTTGCCGCCAAAATAGTGGTTAATAATCCCCGAAGAGACACCCGCTTCTTTGCTTATCAGCGAAATACTTGCAGACTGCATTCCTACACGGTCGATCACTGCCATGGTGGCTTGAACAAGTTGAGGTTTGCGAATACTAGGCATACCAACCTTAGGCATTTATTCACTCCATTTATTTTTAATTGAACGTTCAATTAAATATAAAATGCCTGAATATTACTTAGTACTCAAATGATTTTTAGTTAATTCATGTAAAACAGCACAATATTCTGGTTAAAAATGCATGTACTCTAAGTGCTAAAGCGATCTTAACCCCACAAATAAAATGCCGTTCCAATCGGAAAAACATAGAACAACACTGGTGTTAGGCACATGCTGGCTATTTAGATAAACTTAAAGATTGATAATTAGTGCACAAACAAAATAAATATTACTTGAGGAAGAAAAGCTACTTTGTTCTAAGGGCTGATGACGTATACATATTTGAAATAGGGATTAGAGGTTAATGTTAGGAAGCAATAATGCTCGTATAAAAGTCAGTAGCCCGTGCACTTGCGGCGATTCACGCCAGAACAGACCTAAGCGTCTCGTACTACAGCCATGACATTGTGTTATCATTAACTGCATAAATACAATCAAATTAAAGGCTTAACAGGTGTTAGACTCTATCTCAGGTCAAACGACTTTCGATAAATATACGGTTATCAACCATCAACCTTTTTCAAAGTATATATCGTCAATACTCAATGCGAACTCCGAACACGGCCATGTTCTCAATCTAAACGCCAGTTGGGGAGCGGGAAAGACAACCTTTCTCCACTGTTGGTACAACGAACTGAAAACAGACCATCCTGTGATTTACTTTGATGCATGGAAATCTGATTTTTCTAAGGACCCAATGCTCGCATTGGTTGACTGTTTTCAAGAGCAGCTCAAAAACCCACTGAGTTCAAACAAAGCGTTATTGACCCAATTCGTACAAAAAGGTAGCTACTTCTTTAAAAGATCACTTCCCTCACTTGCAGTTGGGTATCTGAAACACAAAACAAATGTTCCTGGTGATGAATCTTTTCTAGAGAGCGCATCAGAAAGGTTGGGATTAGAAATAAACTCTAACGACTCCGCAGACGCAATGAAAGAAGTGCTAAAAGCTATGTGTGAGCAACGAGAACAGGTGAACGGCATCAATAAGTTCAAAGAAGTTCTCGAAAAGATGGCCCAAGAACTAATCAGTGTTTCGCAAAAAACAGACACTCCCAAACAGTATCCTGTTTACGTGTTGATTGATGAACTCGACCGCTGCCGCCCTAACTATGCAATTGAAGTCATCGAAAGCATAAAACACTTTTTTGACACTAAGCACTTCGTTTTTGTGTTAGCAACAGACACCGACCAACTTCAGCATTCAATCAAAGCTGTATATGGAAACGGCTTTGATGCTCACTCTTACTTAAGTCGTTTTTTCCACCGCTCGGTTACTCTGCCAGCACCAAGTATCAAGAACTACCTAAGAGCCCATTTACCTCCCATCATCGGCAACGACTTCGATCTAGGTGACCCCTACGTATTGGATATACTTGTAAAGATCTTCGAAGCGCATGGCATGAAGTCTCTGCGAGAGATTAATAAAGTTATTCAGGATCTTGAAGTAGCAAAGTCGACAGGGCTTAACTATAAAATACTTCCTCTCACACTTCTGTCTGTGCTAAAACGTTCGAACTCCACTCACTACTATCGATACCTAAATACTGGCATCGCACCATATCCGGTTGTTGACGACAGTACCTCGGGCAAAAATGTTCGTCCTCGAATCGATAACTCACAGCAAACCAATCGATACATACTTGATAGTAACTGGACCGTTGATGACTTCTTTTTCCGAGAGTACGGGGAGTTTAGAGTTGATATACAAACTCTCCTCTCTGTTCTCATGCAAACTCCGAACATAGAAGGGGAACTCATCAAATGGAAGGCCATTGAATCAGAAAATTTCACGGAAAAGCAAATAGCCAGAGCAATAAAAGATATTACTCTTCGCTATCAGCTAAACCCAACTGGAACACATCCTGTATCCAAGCTAAGTATATCGATGTTAAAAGACTACTTTGATGTCCTAGAACTAGGTGGCCACTTAGACTTCCCATAACAAAAAGCCGCAGATGCGGCTTTTTAATTTACGAACATTGCTGTGAGCAACTAATCTTGCTCACACACCTGTTTTTGCACGCTTGGTGGTGCGGGTTCGTAGTGACTTAAGCTCATATTAAAGCTGCCTTCGCCACCAGTAATCGAGCGCAACCTTCTCGCGTAATCTTGCAGCTCGTTAATAGGCGATTTAGCTTGCAGCAACGTATAATTCGCATCAATCTGCTCTGTACCTTCAATTAATCCTCGATTGCCTGATAGGTCTCCCGACACATCGCCCACATATTGCGTTGGAATCGCAAGCTCCATCTGTACGATCGGCTCAAGCACAATAGGCCCTGCTTCTTCGACCGCTTTTAAGAAGGCTTTTTTACCTGCGATCACAAACGCAATCTCTTTTGAATCCACCGAGTGGAACTTACCGTCATAAACAGTCACTTCGATGTCTTTGATCGGATTACCGGAAATAGCCCCCTCTTCTAGCGCTTGCTTAATTCCCTTTTCAACTGCCGGAATCAGCGAAGTTGGAATTGCGCCACCAACAACCTTATTAATAAACTTAAAGCCTGACCCGCGCTCAAGTGGAGCCACTTTCAAATGTACCTCACCGAACTGACCTGCTCCGCCACTTTGTTTCTTGTGACGATACTGAGCGTCAGCAGGTTTAGTAATAGTTTCAAAATATTCCACGCTCGGTTGACTGGTTTCCACTTCAAGTTTGTAGACTGACTCCATCTTCTCTAACGTCACTTTAAGGTGGAACTCTCCTTGACCGCTAATAATGGTTTCGTTAGTTCGCGCTCTATGCTCAATTCGCAACGAAGGGTCTTCGCTGGCAATCTTATTAAGCACATCACTGAGTTTCTGCTCATCGCCACGTTTAATTGGTTTCAAGCACAGCGAGTACATTGGCTGCGGGAAGTTAAGTGTTTTCAGTTCAACACCATCTTCATCGTGGGAGTCATGCAAAATCGAATCAAACTCCAATTCATCCACTTTCGCTAGCACACAGAAGTCACCTGCTAAAGCCTGATGGATTTCGCTACGCTCTTTACCCTGCAGTTGATATAGGTGCCCTACTTTAAATGCTTTATTACTCTCGCCAACATACAATTGGCTACCCGCATTGATCTCACCTTGGAACACTCGTACATAAGCCAGTTTACCCATATATGGGTCGACACTGACCTTATATACGTGCGCGACGGTATGCTCCAAAGTTTCACAGTTCACTTTGATTTTGTGACCGTTTTTCTCAAGCAGAGGCGGATTTCCTTCATTTGGCATCGGCATTATTTCAGACAGCGTTTTCAGCAACAGCTCTACCCCGGCCCCAGTCTCAGCCGATACAAAACAAATAGGGATGATGTGCCCGGTTCTTAGCGCCTCTTCAAACGGATCATGTAGCTGTTGCGGCGTCAGCTCTGAGCCTTGCTCCAAATAAAGCGCCATTAACTCCTCATCCACCTCAATTACCTGATCTATCAAGGTTTCATGAGCAGCATCAACATCTGCAATTAGCGTATCCGCGTTAGTATCTGGCTCAAAGAAACAATCAACAACCGACTTTCCATCTCTCGTCGGCAAGTTAATGGGTAAGCAGTAACCACCAAACTTGTCTGCGATATCATCGAGTACTTGGCTCAACTTTTCCACACCAATATCTAGCTTATTGATGATGATCATCTGGCATTTCTTCTGTTCTTGAGCAAAAGCAAATAAACGTTGTGAGGTTTGAGTGATAGGCTGCTGGGGGTCAATAATAAGGGCTGAGGTTTCTACTGCGGGGAAGACACTTAACGCCCGACCGAGCAACTCGTTTTGCCCCGGAGTGTCGATAATATTGAGGCGATGCTTTTCATAGCACATAGCTACAGGCGTCGCTTCAATACTGTGTTGATACTGAATCGACTGAGCATCGAAATCGGTAATCGTATCGCCTTTCTCAACCCTTCCTAGGGTTCTGGTCGCTTGACAGGAATGGAGAAGCTTTTCGATTAAAGTGGTTTTGCCAGTACCCGTTTGACCAACAAATGCGATATTTCGAATCTTATTGATAGGCATAGAGCCTCCTTGCAAAATGAGTGACGGAACGTAATAAGCTACAGAGTGGCGGGTTCACCGCCTACTCAGCTTCCATGTCATTTTGCGGATCGCTCTATGCATAAAGACCAACTTCAATTTTCAATGAAGATAGGAATAGCATGCATCAAATTCCACAACTTTAATGTGACTTATTTCATAGCAATAACGGTTAATGTTTGAGCAACATCAACGGAGTGGACGTAAGTTAATAAACAGTAGCTTAAGAGCGCTTTGATTATTGAGGCATAGAAAGAAAGCGGTCGAGACGCTAAATTTTAGAAAACTAACGTCGCTTAACCTTGCAATCGGTTTTCTCAAATCCTATCAAGGTATTAGAATATATAAGGTCAGCGACTAGCCTTTGATCTCGTTCTAGGAGAAGGTTGAAGTAACCACGACATTTAACCAGCCGACCTTTATCTTTCACAACTACGTAGGCCCCTTTACCTCTACCTATTGACGTCGTTCCCGATTCAACAACTTCTAGGTTCGGGATGATCGTTTCATTTCGGTCAAAATAGCGGTCAGACACTGACAACAAACCAATAGTCAACATCCAGACTAAAAATACCCCATTACTCCTCAAAAGATTCTCGCCCCACGGCTTCTTAGACCGGTAAAACTTGAACTCCCCCGCGTCTATTTCGCGTGTCTCTTGGAGCTTCTGACCCAGAGAACAGTAAAACGCAACACCATACACTAACAGTGCCGACATCATCATTGTTAGCGCTGAATATAAATAACTATGTGTAATGCCAAAATTTAAATCTGCGAGAATAAGATACGTAAATGCTAATAATAAACAATGAACAATAACCGATAACATCAAACTTTGATCCCTAACAATGGTCTCATTCTTCAACCCTATCAAACTTATTGATGATTGTCCTTTGACAGTTAAATATTCAGCAAGTCAATCACTTACAATTACACATAGCACCGTATTATGATTACAGAGTTGCAATACACAGGCAAAAAAAGAGCCGCAAATGCGGCTCTTTTCAGTTCAGTCAATCAGCAACCACGTGATTACTCTTTGCCGAACACGTTGTTCTCTTGCTCTTGTACGCGGATAAAAGTCGTACGCTTAGTTAACTCTTTAAGCTTTGCTGCGCCTACATATGTACAAGTTGAACGAACACCACCAAGGATGTCTGAGATAGTTCCGTGAACGCTGCCACGGAATGGCAATAGTACGGTTTTACCTTCCGCTGCGCGGTACTTGGCTACACCACCTGAGTGCTTGTCCATTGCCGACTGAGAAGACATGCCGTAGAACTTCATAAAGGTTTTACCGTCTTGCTCGATAAGTTCACCGCCTGACTCTTCGTGGCCAGCTAGCATACCGCCTAGCATTACGAAGTCTGCGCCCCCACCGAAAGCTTTCGCTACGTCACCTGCACATGAACAGCCACCGTCACCGATAATCACACCGCCAAGACCGTGTGCTGCGTCACCACATTCGATGATTGCAGAAAGTTGTGGATAACCAACACCCGTTTTCACGCGTGTGGTACATACAGAACCTGGACCGATACCCACCTTCACGATGTCTGCACCCGCAAGGATCAACTCTTCACACATATCACCCGTTACAACGTTACCTGCGGAGATAACTTTGTCTGGGAAGGCTGCCCGAACGCGTTCTACGTACTCAACCAAATGCTCTGAGTAACCGTTAGCGATATCAATACAGATGAATATTAGCTCATCGCTAAGTGCCATGATGTCTTTGGTTTTTTGGAAATCAGCATCTGATGTACCAGTAGAGACAAACACATTGTTAAGCGTTGCGTTGTCTGCTGATTTTACGAAGTCGGCCCACTGCTCGACTGTATAGTGCTTGTGTACGGCTGTCATAACGCCGTGCTCAGCCAATGCTTGCGCCATAGCGAAGCTACCAACTGAGTCCATATTTGCTGCAATTACTGGTGTGCCAGACCATTGACGACCACTATGCTTGAATGTAAACTCGCGGGTTAATTCAACTTGAGAACGACTTTTTAGAGTAGAACGCTTCGGGCGAAATAGTACATCTTTAAAGCCTAACTTAAGTTCTTGTTCGATACGCATGATAAATTTTCCTGTAAGCAAATTTACGTGTCGTGCGTTTTCGGTAAGCGTTGGCAGACGCTTTACTGAGTTTCGGACACAAAAAAACCGGAGCGTTGGCAGACGCTCCGGTTTTCAGCATTATAGGTCGCGAATAAATTCTCGCAAGACTGATATTTTCAATTTTTTTGTGATACAGTTCGGTTAAGTTGCATATCTAAGTAACTACTTTTCTTACCTTTTTGACACATTCCCTCTTCAAAACAATCACTTAGCCTTATACTTGAAAACCGTTTGCGCAATCCTTTACTTGTGGTTTCTTTCCAACATATGGTCAATTGGCCAATTCGTTTATCCAGATGAGTAATCCACTTCTCATTTCTCGATAAATTTCACCGCAAGAATTTCTGTTTATTAAGCGCAAATACAGAAAAAGCAGCCTGAATAGACTGCTTTCTATGGATTTCACTCTTGATTAGAGTTTAAAGAACGAAAGCTGTGCCTTCTGCTTTTCTGCCAGTTTAGACAGTTCTAAACTAGCACTCGCGCTTTGACATATGCCTGATACGTTCTGATTAACCAGTTCAGAGATGTTAACTACATTGCGGTTGATATCTTGAGTCACTTGCGACTGCTGTTCTGCGGCGGTCGCCACTTGGGTATTCGCTTCATTAATACTGATGACTGACTCAGTGATCCCCTGCAAAGCACTGTTTGCTTGAGATGAAAGCTCGCTGTTTTTCGCCAGCATATCTAAGCTAACTTGCATACTGTCATTAGCCAGAACAGATTGACTCTGTAACTCTTCAATGATCGCCTGGATTTCACCAGTAGAGTCTTGTGTTCTCGCTGCCAGCATACGAACCTCGTCTGCGACCACGGCAAATCCACGGCCAGATTCACCAGCGCGTGCGGCTTCAATTGCGGCATTAAGCGCAAGCAGGTTAGTCTGCTCGGAAACACCACGAATCACTTCAATTACATCGTTAATCTGCTCTGACTGCTCTTTCAGTGAAAGAACGACCGCCGCGGCTTCGTTTAGGGCAGTGCCCATTTGCGAGTTTGCCTGGTTACTCTCTTCAAAAATATCTAATCCAGATTTAGCAAGCTGATCGGCTTCACGCGCAGTTGAATCCGCCATTAGTGCATTTTCGCTGACGTTGTTCGCTGTGCTTGATAGCTCATTTACCGCTGACGCGACCTGCTCTACTTCCGCAAGTTCTTGCTGTGCATTCGCTTGAGACTGAGTCATAACCGCTGCTAGCTCAGTGGATGCAGAGGCAACCTCTTCACTGATTCTACTCAGCTCTAACACTGTACCGTGGAGCTGTTCGGCGGTTTGGTTAACATCTTTACCTAGCGTGGCGATTTCGTTGTCACCGTCAACATCAGCGCGAACAGACAAATCCCCCTGTGCTAACTCCCGCATCACCTGCTGAAGCTTAGAGACAGGTGTCACTATCATTCCTGATAAGATCCAAGCAACAACCAATGAAATAGCGAAAACCGTCAGCACTGAATACATGGCAATGTCCTTAACCATGGCATTATGCTTCTCACTTTCATCCATTGCTTGGCTTGCATAATTGTTCACTTTAGCCGACAAGCTGTTTATTGATCCCACCATGCGAATGCCCGCTTCACGGTAATTACCAATGAAACGATTATACTCTTGTTCAGTAACGAGCCCGCCATTGTCACGCTTGGTGAACAGCTCTACTGCCCTGTTTGAGAAATCCACATAATCCTCTATCGCATCTCGCACAGAAGCGACTTCGTTTTTAAACGTGTCGCGGCGCGCCATCATGTCTAAATCAAGCTGAATTTTCGACAAACCACTTTTTAACTCACTTAAAAACACTTGGCGACGAGAGCTGTCATAGATTGCGTATACTGCGCTAATTCTTAATGGGTAAACTTGGTCATCAATTTTAGCTAGAGTGTCTTTATAGAAAACGAGTGAGTGGGTATTTGAACTGATTACCTCCTGCTCTGCTTCTAATTTTGATTTGGTTATCCACAATGCGATGAACAACGCAATCATAGTAAATAGAACTGGCAAGAGTACCTGCGTTCGAATAGACATATTTTTTAGTGATAGTTGCATTCTGCTTTCTCAATCAAGTGGCTAAGTTCTTCCTTGACGCTGGGTTAATCCGGAACGAAAGCAGGGATTTTAGAGTACACACATATTCGTGTCTAGAATATTAAATCTGCAAATTATTGAAAAATAAAACATATTTTGTAACCAATAATTTATAAACCCTCATAAATTTACATATTTCTTAATTATCTATCTTAACTCTGTTTGAGACACAAAAAAGCCAAGCAAAAGCTTGGCTGGAAGGACAGAATTTCAGGCAATTCTGCAAATTAGAAATCGTAACGTACACCTAGACGAAGCGTATCTTCACCAGTCAACTTGTAGCCATCGGCATCTGTAGTAGTGTCAACACCGTTTGAGAAGTACGAAACGTAGGTACGGAAGTTAGAGTTGAACTTATAGTAGCCCGCCACTTCTACGCCATCGGTCGCGTCTGCTTTCGTTCCATCAGCAGCTTTATTCTCTTGATTTGTATAAAGTACCGCCGCTGAGAACTGTTTAGTGAAGCTGTATTTCACTGCAAGCTCAAGCGCTTTGAACTCTTTGTTGTCAGTACCTGTTGCTTTGTCATCTAAATCGCCCACAGAGTATGTCGCACCTAGGTACAATGCATCTAGCGTGTAGCCAAGACCGCCTAGAATTTGGTTTTGGCTACCAGCACCTTTACCCAGGTCAGCGCCAGAGTATGCCAAACCAACATCAAGACCAAACTGTGCAGAGTATAGGCCAGAGATACCGAAACCATCTGTGTCTTTAGCGCTGTTCGCCTGGTATGTAGCTTCTACTGTAAACGCGTCGAACGCGCCGCGATATGCAATAACACTGTCCTCTTTGTCACTTGCAGAGTCGATCGTCTGCTGTACACCAGAGAACTCGGTAATATCGGTTAGGTCAGAGATGATCACTGCCGCCATATCTTGGCGGCCAAACGAGAATGCATGACCATCGAAATCTAAACCAGCAAACATGTAGCGGTTTTCAAATTCATCTTTACCGGTATCTTGCTCTGCTTCGTATACACCAAATGCAGACATACCCTCTGTAATCTCAGATTTGCCTTTAAGATTTAGACGAGCACGCGTGCTGTCGTCCATTGTCCCTTGGATTTCTTTTCCTTTGCTTGTACCAATAAAGTCGCCACGGAACTCGACACGACCACCGACTTTGAGCTCTGTACCGCCAGCCTTATAAACGGTTGCCGCTAGTGAAGAACCCGATACAAGTGCTGCTGAAACGGCTAACGCTGCCACTGCTTTATTCATCTTACTTACCCTTTACATTTACAATGAGCTTCTATGCTCGAACTGTTGATGCAAGTTAAGTTAGATGCGCGGGATGACGGTTAGATTACTAATCCATTACGATTAAATGTCGATTAAATATATATAAAATGACATTAAAGTCAGTGAGTTAAATTAATACCAATGCAATATAATCATGCTTATGGTTCTCAACGCTCATCTTTTGGTGAGTCCATGACGACCATGGTGGAAATGGATTGCACTTGAGCGCATTCGCCCAAAACATCTGCATGGAATCGTTTGTAGCTAGACAAATCTTTGGTTTCTACCCGCAGGAGATATTCGTTCGCTCCGGTAATATTGTGACACTCCACGACTTCGTCGACAAAGCGCACATGCTCTTCAAACTCAAGCTGCGCCTGCTTTCTGTGGCTTGCGAGTCCGATTGAGACATAAGCGATAAAACCAACCCCTAGCTGATTATTGTCTAGCACCGCTCGGTAGCCTTTGATCAGTTGGCTTTTTTCAAGCTCTTGTACCCGTCTTAAGGTCGCAGAAGGTGAAAGCCCAACTTGCTCAGATAGCTCAACATTAGAGATTCTTCCGTTTCTTTTAAGCACCTGCAATATTCTTTCATCAAACTTATCCATTACTCACCTTTATTGCGCAATTAGTCCATTTCATTCGAATAAAAGCACACAATTGCGCTCTAATCTACCTAATATGGTTCTCGACCGGTCAAGACATGTGTTTCTACACAATTTTATTGCTTATCTTGTTTCGCTAAGAAAGGACAACGTTATGGAACTTGAACAACTCTCCGCACTGGTGATATTTGCCTTTGTCTCGACCTTTACTCCTGGTCCAAACAACATCATGCTCATGACCTCTGGCGCGAACGTCGGCTATCTTCGCACGCTACCTCATATGTGTGGTGTCGCGTTCGGGTTTGCTTTTATGGTGTTACTTGTTGGCGTGGGGCTTACCACACTATTTCAAACCTACCCTGCCATTCACCTTGTTTTGAAGTACGTCAGTTTGGCTTATCTTGCCTACCTTGCAGGTAAAATTGCGCTCAGCGGCAGAGCGAGCGCAGCCGATGACTTTCGCCCTATGACCTTTCTTGGCGCAGCAAGCTTTCAGTGGGTAAACCCTAAAGGTTGGTCAATGGCGTTAAGTTCCGTCACCTTGTACAGCAATGGTGGTGGATGGATGGAGCTAATGATAATTTCCGCGACATTTCTGCTGATTAACTTCCCATCTGGCTCGTTTTGGATCATCGCAGGCAGAGAGCTACAGCGTTGGCTAACGAGTAACCTGCGTGTACGCAGTTTCAATATTCTAATGGCGCTATTGTTGGTTGGCTCCACGCTGCCGATGATCTAACGACAAGTTATGTAAATTTTGTTAAAGAGCCTATCTAATCGCCAATAGTGCTGTTAATCTAATTGAGAACAATTATAATTCTCGAGAAGTTGAATGAAAAAGCCATCACCAAAACTTGTAACCGTAACCACCATCACGTCGGTTACACCCAATATGCAGCGTATTACCTTGCAAAGTGAATCGTTAAAGGATTTTCCTAGCAATTGCGAAGGTGGATATATAAAACTATTGTTTACGCCTTCTGGCGAGACGGATCCTAAGTTATTGGCTGAGAATGAACGCCCGGTAATGCGCACATACACAGTTCGCAAGTTTGACGCATCAACAGCTAGTATTGAAGTCGACTTTGTTCGTCACATCACTCAAGACTTAGGGTGCGGCTTTGCTGCGCGCTGGGCAATGGACGCTAAAGTTGGCGACACCATTTCAATCGTTGGCCCTGGTATCATTGAAGATATGAACACCGAAGCCGATTGGTTCGCAATGAGCGCAGACATGACGGCACTGCCTGCTTTATCAGCTAAGATCCGTCGCCTGCCCGCCAATGCTCAAGGTTTCGCTGTGATTAAGGTGGTTTCCGAGCAAGATATTCAACCGATTCAGGCTCCCGAAAACATGACCGTGAAGTGGATATTTGAAGACGAAGATCTCGAAGAAGCCGTTCGAGCACAGCCTTGGTTAGAAGGCACGGCTTCGGTTTGGTGTGCATGTGAGTTCGATTCAATGCGTGCTCTACGCCAGTACTTCCGCAACGAGAAAGAAGTAGATCGTGAGAACATCTACATCAGCAGTTACTGGAAACAAGGTGTGTCGGAAGATGGCCACAAACTCATTAAGCGTGAAGATGCTGAAACGCAAGGCTAGAAATCTAGTCTCAAACAGGTAAAATCACGCCAGAATCAGCCCGAGCAGTGAATACCTGAATGCATCATCACAACGACCTTTTCACCCGTTTTGAAAGCGACATCGAATCGCTTTCATTACCTGAGAAGTTTACTTTTCCATTTTACTACCAGCCACACCCTTTGTGTGAGTTAGCGGCCAAGCAACTGCAACTACACCTTGCTACTCAGCAAGGTTGGCAGCACGACTTTGGATTAGACGGCAATCCAGACGGCACCGGTAAAATGTTTGGTGTGTTGGTTGTTCAGTCTCCAAGCAATGAGATTGGTTACTTCTCGGCATTTTCAGGCAAAATCGCTGAGCAAAATTTACTTCCAGGCTTCGTTCCACCAGTGTTTGATATGTTGGCGGAAGAGAGTTTTTTCCACTCTGATCTTGCGCAAATCACTGTCATCAATCAATCGGTAAATGAGCTAAAAGTCAACCCGAATCTATTGCAGCTTAAAGAGACGTTAATCCAGCTAGAATCTGACTATTCCCTTGCTGAGCAACAACAGCGAGATGCCATAATTCAAGGTCGTGCAGAACGCAAAAAGCAACGCCGCCTCGGTGAAGAGACGCTCAACACCAATGAACTTGACAAGTTGCTCGTTGAACTCAGCAAACAGAGTGTCGCAGAGAAAAACGTACTCAAGTATTTAAAGCTCGAGTGGGAAGAGAAAATTGCTCAAGTCAAAACTGAGCTCGATAAACTCACCTCTGAGCTCGATGCACTTAAAGAGCAACGCAAACAACTCTCGAATGCACTGCAAAACAAGCTATTTGAGCAGTATTGCTTTTTGAATATTCGCGGTGAGCAGCGGTCGCTTAACTCGATTTTTGCTCCAACCACTTCACCGACTCCGCCAGCAGGGGCAGGTGAATGTGCCGCGCCAAAACTGCTTCACTATGCGTTTAAACATGGCTACAAGCCGATCGCTATGGCTGAGTTCTGGTGGGGAGTGTCTCCGAAGTCTGAAATCCGTCAACACACACAGTACTACCCTTCGTGCAACAGCAAATGCAAACCGATTTTAGGCCATATGCTTGAAGGTATGTTGGTTGAAGACAATCCACTAGAAGAAAACTGGGCGGAAGATAAAGAGCTAGAGATTCTGTTCGAAGATGAAACCATGGTTGTGGTTAATAAGCCTTCGGGTCTATTGTCAGTGCCTGGCAAAACCATTACTGACTCTGCCTATACTCGACTTCAAGCTCGATATCCCGATGTTGAGGGCCCTTTCGTCATCCATCGTCTTGATATGGCCACATCTGGGTTACTCGTATTTGCCCTAACAAAGCGCGCTAATAAAAGTCTACAAAAGCAGTTTATCTCCCGTAGCGTACAAAAACGTTACGTTGCCTTGCTTGAAGGTACGGTTTCTCAATCGAGTGGCGATATCGATCTACCCATGCGTGGCGATCCAGTCGACCGACCACGTCAGTTGGTCTGTTTTGAACATGGCAAGCCAGCACAAACTCATTGGCAAGAGATCGCTCAAACTGATGGCAGAAGTAAGCTCTACTTGTACCCAAAAACCGGACGCACCCACCAGTTGCGCGTCCATTGTGCGCATCATCTGGGGCTTAACTTACCTATGGTCGGCGACGCTTTATACGGCGTAAAAGCAGACCGATTGCATCTACACGCTGAGCGACTTGAGCTTCAACACCCATACAGTGGCAAAGCAATGACATTCCAAGTTGACGCTGAGTTTTAATGTCTATGTTTTGAGAGTGGATTGCGTGTCTATCAAACGTAGACAAAATTCACTCTTGAGACTGACCTCCCCTTTTCCTCACACTAGTCTCGTATTCAATGGCTTAACTCCGTAGCATGTCAGCGACAATTACGGAGGGTTTGTATGTCTATCTATTCTGCATTAGTGAAATGGCATCGTGGCGAAGACGAGGCTTTCAGTGACAATCAATATAGCCGTGGCCACACATGGGAATTTGATGGCGGCGTATGCGTGCCAGCGTCCGCTTCTCCCTATGTGGTTCCACTGCCTTTTTCTGTCGAAGAGAACGTTGATCCTGAAGAGGCGTTCATCGCATCGATTTCAAGTTGCCACATGCTGACTTTTCTTGGCATCGCCGCGAAAAAACGCTACGTGATTGATAGCTACATCGACCATGCAGAGGGAATAATGGAAGAAGACGCTAACGGTAGAACCTCAGTCACTAAGGTGACACTCAAACCTGTAATTGTCTTTTCCGGTAATAAACCAAGCAGAACTCAACTCGAAAAGCTCCACCATCTTGCTCATGAACACTGCTTTATCGCCAATTCGGTCAAGACTGAAATCACCACAGAGATCATTGAGTAGGCTTAAATGAAAAAAACAGTACTTGTCGCGAGCACACTTGCTTTTGGGTTGTTTGTCATTGTGGGTCAACAGAAAGGGCTGTTTGGTTCTAACAATCCTGAATCCTTTCCTAAACTACCAAGCCAACCCGATTTCGTCGTTTCTAAGCAGTTTGACGGTGAGTGGATAGGAAGACGCATTGATGTCAGTGGTAACAACATGTGCGAGCGAACCACTATTACCGGCACTATCAAAGACGGATTAGCCAAGTTGACTCTCACCTACAATGGCACCTCACTCAAAGGCTGGGTGGTAGAGGAAGATGGCAGCCTTAGACTGTACGCAACTAACCGACAATGGGACTATCGATTCAGTGGTACTGCCAATCGAAATAAAATCCAAGGCAAATGGCACTTAACCAATGGCCCATGCAAAGGAACATGGTATTTAGAGCAAGTTGAGCGGCAGAAACAAAGCTGAGTATCGCCACTCTTTCTGTTACACTCTGCGTCAATTTTACGGGTAACGAACCGACTAGATACAGAGTGTAAACATGTCATTCTCAAAACTTGGCTTAAGCCAGCCTATCACTGATGCGATTTCTGAGCTTGGTTACGACAAGCCGACCAACATCCAAACCAAAGCGATCCCTGTTATTCTCGAAGGCCAAGACCTTATTGCGGCGGCGCAAACAGGCACGGGTAAAACTGCCAGCTTTGTACTGCCAATCTTAGAGAAACTGGCACAGGGCGAAACTCAGCGTAAGAAGCGCGTTCGTGCCCTGATTCTTGCTCCAACTCGTGAGCTAGCGATGCAAGTCGATCAAAAAGTGAAAGACTATAGCAAGCACCTCAATCTTACTTCATTGGCTATGTACGGTGGCGTTGATGAACAAGCGCAAAAACAAGCCTTGATTGACGGCGTCGATATTCTGGTAGCGACGCCAGGACGTCTACTCGACATGTATGGCAAACGCGCGGTTTACTTTGAAGAGATCGAAGTATTAGTGCTCGATGAAGCTGACCGAATGCTCGATATGGGCTTTATCGAAGACATCAACAAAATCCTCGACCGTCTGCCAACCGATATTCAACACCTACTGTTTTCAGCAACGCTATCTAACAAGGTTCGCGACCTCGCTAAAACTGCTGTTTACGATCCTTACGAGATCTCTATCGCTGCCAACCAGGCGTCTAAAAAGAACATCGAGCAGTGGCTAATTACCGTCGACAAAGATAAAAAATCGGCACTACTAAGCCACCTAATTAAAGAGAATGATTGGGACCAAGCACTGATCTTTATCGAAACTAAGCACGGTGCTGCAAAACTTGCGACTCAGCTTGAAAAGAGAGGTATTGTCGCTGAAGCTTTCCACAGTGGCCGTAGTCAAGCTGTGCGCGCAAAGCTGTTAGAAGACTTCAAAGCGGGAAATATCAAATACATGATCGCCACCGGCGTTGGTGCGCGTGGTATTGATATTGAAGGCTTAACACGAGTAGTCAACTACGACCTTCCCTTCCCTGCCGATGAATACGTTCACCGTATTGGTCGTACCGGTCGCGCGGATGCACAAGGTGAAGCGATCTCTTTTGTCTCAAAAGATAATTTCAAAAACCTATGTATGATCGAATCACGTTTAGGTCACTTAATTGAGCGTCGTGAAGTGGAAGGATTCGAGCCACGTAAACCTGTGCCAATCTCGATATTGAACTATGTACCTAAACATAAACGTCAGCAAAAGGAGCAGTAAATGGAAGCGCCGAGTAAGATTACCTTCTTTGAATTTCTGACGCCTTTAGTCGCATCGGGTAAGAAAACCATCACGATCAGGGATGAGTCCGAGTCTCACTATGTACCGGGAACCACGGTAGAGGTGTTTACCTTAGAAACCGACCAAAAAGTATGTGAAGTAGAAATCCTATCAGTGAAACCACTCCATTTTGATGAGATAAACGAGTTCCACGCTGAGCAAGAGTACATTGAGTTGCCAAAGCTTAAAAAGCTCATTCGTGAAATCTATCCCAACACAGATACTCTATTTGAGATTAGCTATAAACTCGTATAATTATCAATGAGGTCGCTAGCACTATAGGTGTCTAGCGACCTATACAAAAGTTGACCTCACTTCAAAAATCTACATAACCCGTACGTATCACAAATAAGCCGCTACACTTAGACATATAATCAAAATTCTAATTTAATCAATAGCCTTGTAACAAGTGAGGTTAAAATGTCAGCGGCGTTACACCGATTTCAGTACTTACCCATAGTAGCACTCGCTATTTCAATGGTCGTAGGTGGCTATTACTTTCACAATACTCTTGCAGATTGGACAAAGAGAATTGTCAGCGGGTACATGTCGGGATTAATAGACGACGTATCTCATCAGATTTATGACCAGGAACTCGATCTCTACGATATGCAACCTAGGGAAATCGATCTGTTCATAGACAATCTCTCTCAGTCACGCTTTGGTCAGAGGTTTACCATCATCCATAACAGCGGTAAAGTGCTTGGAGACTCGCAGCTTTCAATCCGTGAAATCACTGACCTAGATGATCATAGAAGTCGACCAGAAGTTGCCGCAGCGCTAAATGGAGAAGTCGGAGTTGCGAAAAGACACAGTTCATCCATTAACCAAGATCTTCTGTACGTTGCGAAAACTCTACAACTTCCTCACGATGGGCACGGGCATGATACCAAATATGTCATTCGTATGGCGATGCCGCTTACCGCGCTAACCGCCATGACACTCGATCTTGAGTTCATTGTCGATGCATTGATGATCGCCTCTTTCGTGGTTCTTATCGCTTCCTCTTGGTTCAGTAATAAGCGAATTTTTGCCGTTATCGACCATGAGAGACAACAGCAAGAGCAGAGAATAGAAAAAAGTACTCGTGAGATAGCTCTGCTCCACCAACTCGCCAACATGCTCGCAGCCTGTAACAGCATTAAAGAGGCGCAAGTCGTTGTCGCAGATATCATTCCACGGCTACTCGGCGATATTAATGGCAGTGTGTCGATCATGCGCGAATCGCGAAATCAGTTGGAGGTTAAACTCGATTGGGGTGGCGAATGGCCGGCTAATAAAGTTTACACCCCCAATGACTGCTGGGCACTGCGTAAGGGTAAGTTTCACCTATCGCATGAAAAGCACCACAATTTGGTTTGCAATCATATGGTTGGCTTAGAAGAAGACGGCACAACATTGTGCGTTCCACTGACCGCTCACGGGAACACCGTAGGCATGTTCCACCTCTATTTTGGTCCTCACGACGATGAAATTAGCGAAGAGACCAAACAATTAGCGTTTACCCTTGCTGAACACTTGGGGCTAGCGCTTGCCAACCTTAGCCTACAAGAAAAACTCCGTTCGCAAGCGATGCGCGATCCTCTCACTAGCCTATTCAACCGACGCTACTTCGAAGAGGTGTTCGACAGAGAGTGGTCAAAAGCGGAACAAGACCATGCGGAACTCTCTTTGCTGATGCTCGACCTAGACCACTTCAAACGCTTCAATGACAACTTTGGTCACGACGCTGGTGACTATGTTCTCAAAGAAGTGTCAGCGCTGTTGAATCGCTCGATCGAAGAAAATCAAGTCGCTTGTCGCCTCGGTGGTGAAGAGCTTGCGATTATTTGCCCCAACACCAGCAAAGAGGATGCACTAAAACTGGCTAACCTCATCGTTGATTCAGTGCGTGAGCTGCACCTTGATATGAAGGGACTATCCCTTGGGCAACTGGGAGTTTCAATTGGTGTGACCACCTTCCCTGAGCTCAACGCTTCTACTGATGAGCTGGTTAAAGCTGCCGACACCGCACTCTATCAAGCTAAAGAGAAAGGGCGTAGTCAGGCGATACACACTCATGCAGAAGGTGAAGACACGCCAACCGCAACCATCACTGATATTTTGCCACTAAAGACCTAACTGACATGAACTCTGCCATCATTTAACAGCTCAACCGCTTAATAAGTGGTGACAGAGTTACTACCCTGCCTTGAAATATCAAACAGACTCGCGCCTATGTGCTCAATCCCAAACTTACTAGACGACTGGTCTAATTTGATTTATAGTGCCGCTATGAACATGAAAACAAACGATACTCGTCAACACATACTCGATGTAGGTTATGAGTTAGTAGTGAACAAGGGCTTCACTGCGGTAGGTCTTTCGCAATTGCTCAAGGCAGCTGACGTACCAAAAGGTTCCTTTTACCACTACTTCAAGTCTAAAGAGCAGTTTGGCGAAACGCTGATCGAAGATTACTTTAGAACTTATCTTACCCGCATAAACGTGTTGTTTAGCAATACGGATATAGATGGCTACCAAAGGCTAATTGGTTACTTCTCTCGTTGGTTAGCGGTTGAAAATGGTGTGTGTAATGCCAATCGCTGTCTGGTTGTGAAGCTTAGCGCTGAAGTGTCTGACCTTTCAGAGCCGATGCGACTCGCCCTCGCGAGCGGTGCTAACGAAATTATCGCTTCCCTTGCCCAGTGTATTGAAGCGGGCATCAAAGACGGTTCAATTTCTGTCACAGATGCACAAGCCACAGCAACACAGCTATACCAACAATGGTTAGGCGCGAGCTTGCTCAACAAACTGGTTCAAGACAACACACATCTAGAACAGAGTTTAAGCGCAACCAAATCCATACTTAACCCTTAATTGTCCAATTCCCGTCGCGCTCAACACCTACGGGAATTTTTAAAAAAACAACTAGACGACCGGTCTAATAAAGGAATAACTACCATGACTAACCCAGTAAACCGACGCATTGTCCTCGCTTCTCGCCCAGTGGGTGCACCTGTCGCTGACAATTTTCGTTTAGAAGAGTCAACTAAGCCGACACCAAAGCAAGGTGAAGTCCTGCTTCGTAGTGTCTACCTCTCTCTTGACCCGTACATGCGTGGCCGTATGAGCGATGCGAAGTCATATGCCGATCCCGTGGAACTTGATGAGGTAATGGTTGGTGGTACCGTTTGTCAGGTTGAAGCTTCTAACCACCCCGACTTTGAAGTTGGTGAATGGGTGCTTGGCTTTACTGGTTGGCAAGACTACGGCATTTCAAACGGTGAAGGCCTAATCAAAATGGGTAAAAGCCCTAGTTATCCTTCTTACGCTTTAGGCGTGATGGGCATGCCTGGTTTCACCGCTTATATGGGTCTCCTTGATATTGGCCAGCCTAAGCAAGGGGATACTCTCGTGGTGGCCGCTGCAACAGGCGCGGTAGGTTCCATGGTAGGCCAGATCGGTAAACTCAAAGGGTGTCGAGTTATCGGCGTTGCTGGAGGAGAAGAGAAGTGTCGCTACGCTAAAGAGCAGCTTGGTTTTGATGAGTGTATTGACCATAAGGCCGATGATTTTGCTGAGCAACTGGCAAAGGCTTGTGACCAAGGTATCGACGTCTACTTCGAAAACGTCGGCGGTAAAGTATTTGATGCCGTGATGCCACTTCTCAACACAGGAGCACGTATCCCTCTTTGTGGTTTGATTTCACAATACAACGCAACATCACTACCAGACGGCCCAGACAGAATGTCTATGCTGATGGCACAACTGCTAATCAAACGCATCAAGATGCAAGGTTTCATTATATTTGATGACTATGCGCACCGCTACAACGAGTTCGCACAACAGATGGGCCAGTGGCTAGCTGAAGGCAAGATTCACTACCGAGAGCACTTAGTCGATGGCCTGGAACAAGCACCTGAAGCCTTCATCGGTCTATTAGAAGGCAAAAACTTCGGCAAACTCGTTGTACAAACTAATCAACCACTAGAGGCGTAATCATGATCAAACTGCATCACCTTAATCAGTCACGCTCTAAGCGTATTATTTGGTTGCTCGAGGAGCTTGGCGTCGACTACGAAATCGTCCCATATCTCCGTGATAGCGTAACCTTCTTGGCACCACCAGAACTCAAAGCCGTTCACGCATTAGGTAAGTCACCTGTGGTTGAAGAGCACGGGAAAGTCATAACAGAATCTGGTGCAATTACTGAGTACCTAGTTAGTAAATATGCTGCTGACAGACTTGCCCCAGAACTCGGCTCTGATGATCACCTAGATTATATTCAGTGGCTACACTTTGCTGAGAGCTCGGCTGCCTTACCTCTATTGCTTAAAACCTTTGTTACAAAAGATGGCGCTCAGATGAACTTCTTACCCGACTATGCAGAAATAGAAGTCGACAAAGTGATGAGCTATGTCGATCAACGTTTGGAAGGCAAACGCTACCTAGTCGCAGACAAACTTACTGGTGCAGATATCATGATGTCTTTTATCGTTGATATCCTTGGAAAATACGGCCTATTAGAACGCTACGCGAACATCGCGAGCTATGCTAAGCAGCTAGAAACCCACACCAGTTGGTTAAAAGCGAAAGAGTTAGAGCGCAAGTTCGGTTAACTCCAAGATCAATCAGACACTGTTTGCAATAAAGCAATGACTTGGAAAAACTGCTGAATCTAAGCTAGGTTTAATAGAACACCAAATAAGAAGTGAGGTGCATATTGCACCTCACTATTGGTTTCAGCCTAAATCACGATTAGGGAGAAAACGTTATGGTAGGTTTCGATTTCTTTAAACTGTTTGATACCAAAGAGCTGTTTATCTATTACTGACTTTTCGCGACAGCTTTAATTAAAACAGAAGTATCCATACGGCCCAATCCGTCTTGTTGGAGTTCGCCGTACTGCTGGTCAACTTTCTTGGTCAGCGGCAGTTCTAATCCAACACGCTTCGCCTCTTCTAAGCAGAAGCCAAGATCTTTACGCATCCAATCAATCGCAAAGCCAAAATCAAACTTATCTTGTGACATTGTAACGGCACGATTTTCCATTTGCCAAGAACCGGCGGCACCATACTTAAGGGTTTCAACCACCTGCTCGATATCCAGACCAGATTTCTGCGCTAGTAACAGTGCTTCACTTAAGCCTTGCAAAATGCCACCAATACAAATTTGGTTAACCATCTTACAGCGCTGACCTTGACCGTTTTCACCCAGCAGCGATATCTGCTTTGAATAAACATCCATCACGGGGGCAACTTGATCAAAAATAGTTTGCTCTCCGCCACACATCACAGTCAAAACACCGTTTTCTGCTCCCGCCTGACCACCAGACACTGGCGCATCAATAAAGTGACACCCGTTTTCCTTAGCCGCTTGCGCAAGTTCGATAGCCAACTCAGCTGAGGTTGTCGTATGATCTACAAGAATCGCGCCCTGCTTTAAGCCTGCAAGAATCCCGTTGTCTCCATACACTACACTGCGAACATCGTCATCATTACCGACACAAACAAAAACAATGTCACTGTCTTGGGCCGCTTGCTTTGGCGTTTCACACGCCTGACCTTGATAGTCTACAGCCCACTGATCTGCTTTTGCTGATGTACGGTTAAAGACTTTCGTCGCGTGCCCTGCTTTGCTTAGATACCCAGCCATTGGGTAACCCATAACTCCTAGTCCTATAAAAGCAACGTTGCGCTGGCTCATCCTTAACTCCTCGTTATAATTGTGTGTCTGACTAGACAGTCTACTAAACTAACCCGCTGAGTTTCACTAGTTTTTTACTATCTGGTTATTGTATGCCAGAATGTGCTTCCGCTCTGATATGGTTTAAGTTGTACCTATGAAATTTCAAGCTGCCATCTTTGACATGGATGGACTACTACTCGATACCGAACGTGTGTGCATGCGCGTGTTCAAACAGGCATGTGAGGCCATTAACCTACCGTTTTATGAAGATATCTATTTAACTATCATTGGTAGAAACGCTGCTGGTATAGAAGCCATTTTTCGCAAAACCTATGGTGATGACCACGACAAACTCCATGCTGAGTGGCGTAAAAACTACAACGCCATCGTTAAGCATCAGGCTATCCCGGTAAAAAAAGGCGTGCTCGAACTACTGGAGTGGTTAAGGGTCCAAAACGTCCCCATTGCAGTTGCGACTTCGACGCACAGAGAAATAGCAAAGGTGAAGCTTGAGTTGGCTGGTCTAGCGAAGTATTTCGACAGCCTCACTTGCGGCTGTGAAGTGAAGCATGGAAAGCCGGACCCAGAGATTTATCTACTTGCGGCTCAACGCATGGGCATAGAAGCAAAGGACTGTTTAGCGTTTGAAGATTCCAACAACGGTGTAAGAAGTGCAGTCGGTGCCAACATGACCACCTTCCAAATCCCAGACTTAGTCGCTCCATGCGAAGAAGTCAGCGCGCTAGGTCACCATATTCACCCCTCTCTAACTGATGTACTTGAGTACCTCAAAGCCAAGAAATAGCTATATTCGGGCTTACTCACGAAGCCCGCTTTGCTCCTCTTCTTATACTCATAGCCGATTTCCAATAACCAGTTGTTCTAATGAAAAATTCCTCAAGGGCTTTTTATCCGAGCGTAGCGTCCCAACGTCTATAATTGCCGGATAACAATCTGAAAAAGGAATAACAATGACAAACCAGTACGTACCTCCAAAAGTTTGGAAGAACGAACCAAGCTCTGGGAACCAATGGGCTAACATTAACCGCCCTGATTCAGGTGCGAGATTTGAAAAAGAGTTACCAGTAGGCGAACATCCACTGCAGCTTTATTCTCTTGGCACGCCTAATGGCCAAAAAGTCACGATCATGCTTGAAGAACTCTTGGCACTGGGGATCAGCGAAGCAGAATACGATGCGCACCTTATTAAAATTGGTGACTCAGACCAGTTTTCTTCAGGCTTTGTTGGCATAAACCCTAACTCCAAAATCCCCGCTTTAGTGGATAAAACAGGCAGTGAACACGTAAATGTATTTGAATCCGCATCAATACTGGTTCATCTCGCGGAGAAATTTGGAAAGTTCTTACCATTAAGCGGTCCTGAACGCACTCAAACCTTTAACTGGTTATTCTGGGCGCAAGGCTCAGCGCCTTTCCTCGGCGGTGGCTTTGGTCATTTCTACGCTTATGCTGACGAAAAACAAGAGTACCCAATTAACCGTTTTGCTATGGAAGCGAAACGCCAGCTCGACGTACTCGATAAACAACTTGCTAAATCTGAATATGTGGCTGGAGACGAGTACACCATCGCTGATATGGCGATTTGGCCTTGGTACGGAAACTTAGTGTTAGGCAAGCTATATAATGCCGCTGAGTTCCTGCAAGTAGACAGCTACGAAAACGTGGTGCGTTGGGCCAAGCAGGTCGAGTCTCGCCAGGCCGTTCAACGTGGTCGCGTGGTAAATCGTTCATTTGGTGAAGAGTGGGAGCAGGTACTCGAAAGACACAGTGCTGAGGATATTGATAAGGTACTCGCTCTCAAACCTTAGGTAGAGATAGTCTTCAATACTCTTTTCAAAGCCCTGACTATGAATGAAGTTCGTAGCGGGGCTTTTGTTTGCTCTCTTTACTTGACGCTGGGGGATGCCGATACGTGCGAGCCCCAATATTCATCATTCACAATGCACATATGCCACATTTTTGGCGAACAGATCTAAAAACAGTCGACAATAACAACCGATTAACAATATCATCACTATAATTGTTACTCGTATCAACTTGTTATTAGGGGCAATATGAGCAAGCTTACCGATAAAAAACTGATCAATCTTATCACCTATGCTCCGGCTACGATTGTTGGTTTTTTCACCCTTCTATGGGTTTTGCTCACCGTACGCAACGAAATTGTCAGCTCCCAACAGCAACTCGCCTCGTTGAAATCCGCTAACGAACAGCAACAAATTGTCGAATTAACAAGCCGTGTCGATTATGTCTTAGAACAAATTCAATTCGCCAGAGCTCAAACTGAAAGCCAGCTCGAGTCGACCATCAAAGCGCGGATTTACGAAGCTCACGCAATTGCAACTCGCATTTACGAAAGCAACCAGCACCTCCCAGAGCAACAAGTATCGGCAATGATCACGGATGCACTTCGAGATATTCGCTTTAATCATGGGCGGGGATACTTCTTCATCTACAAAACTAACGGCATCAATGTCATGCACCCGTTGCTGCCCAGAGTTGAAGGTACGTCACTTTGGGATTTTCGTGATGTACGTGGCAGTTACATTGTTCGAGAGATGGGCGAACAAGTCAAAGCAAAAGGCGAAGCGTTCTATCGCTGGTGGTTTGTGAAACCTGACAACAAAAACAAAGAATTTGAGAAAATTGGTTTTGGTAAGTACTTTGAACCTTATGACTGGTTTATTGGCACCGGTGACTATGTCGTTGACGTAGAAGATGACATAAAACAGACCTCACTTGAGTGGCTAAAAAACCTAAGGTTTGGGGAAGCTGGCTATGTATTTGTCATCAATGAAGAAGGTAAAGTTCTGTCTCATATGGACCCATCAACCATCGGCAAAAACATCTTGGAAGTCGGTGATGAGCAAGTTCAACAAGGGGCCAAACGTATTATGGAAACGCGCCGCGGAGTAGTAAAGTACCTCGCCCCATTCGGTCCCGAAGGCTTAGACAACTTCTATAAAACCAGCTACGTCGCCAAAGACGACAATTGGGGCTGGACGATTGGAGCAGGTGTTTACGACCAATTAAGTAATCAAATGTTGACCAACCAAGCGCGCTTAGCGGAGCAAGAGCAACAACAAACTTTACAGCGCATGGTTATGATTGGCGGCATCACTACCCTTGTTGTTGCTTTACTGTCTTGGGTACTTAGTCGACTTATTACCCTCCGCTTCAAACGTTTTGAAAAACGCATAAACAGTGACTTTGATGATTTACAAGACACCAAAGAACAGCTCGAATACTTGGCCAGTCATGATGAGTTAACGGGGTTACCCAATCGAGCTCAACTACACAACAATATCCGTGAAGGGATAAAGGCATCAAAGCAATCGTGCTGCCAACTCGCGGTAATGTTCGTCGATTTAGATGATTTTAAAAAGGTTAACGACCTCTACGGACATAGCGCTGGTGATAAGCTTCTCAGTGAGATTGGCAAGAAGTTTGATGAGTTTTTAGGCCCTGACGACTTTGTTGCTCGATTTGGCGGCGATGAATTTATATTCTGCTTCTCAAACCTAGAAAGCCTCTCACATACCGAAAGCAAGGTAGAACTAATAAAGCAGGTGTTTAAACAACAGTTTGTAATTGATGGTAAGGTAGTGTTTGCCAGTTGCTCTATTGGTGTCTCCATGTACCCGTCAGATGGTGACGAACCGGAAGAACTCATCTCTAAAGCCGATATCGTTTTATACAAATCAAAAGCACGCAATAAGGGCGATGTACTCTTCTTCGACAAGTCGATTAATAAGCAAGTGCAATATGATTTCTTACTGGAGCGCGAGCTAAGGGGTGCGATCGAGCGAGATGAGTTATCGGTGAGTTATCAACCTCAAGTCAACGCGAAAACAGGGAAACTGTACGGCGTCGAGAGCTTACTACGCTGGCACAATCCGCAACTGGGTCATGTCTCTCCGCTCGAGTTCATATCGTTGGCCGAGGAAATCGGCCTAATAGGACAAATTGGAGACTTTGTTTTAAATAGAGCATGTGAAGAGTTTGCACGTCTATTTCCTTCACCACAGCACAGTTCTGTTTTGTCCATCAATATATCGCCTATGCAACTAAGAGACAGCGCTTTCATTAGCAAACTCAAAGAAGCTGTATCTAAAAACCAACTACCCAACAACCGTGTTACTCTTGAAATCACCGAGAACGTACTAATCAGTGATTTGGAGACCGTGACACCTATCATTACCCAAATCAAAGAACTCGGTTTCACCATTTCACTCGACGATTTTGGTACTGGTTATTCATCTCTGAGCTACCTAAGTAATCTTCCCCTTGATGAGCTAAAAATAGACCGCCACTTTGTCGACAAAATGCTCAGTTCTAAACAGAGTGATTCATTGGTCAAAGCCATTCTTGCTATCGCTCAATCTGCCAAAATGCGAGTTGTCGCTGAAGGTGTTGAAACAGAAGCGCAGAAATCCGTGCTGATCGATTATGGATGTGATGTGTTGCAAGGCTATTTGATCGAACGCCCCATGCCTATTGAACAACTTGCTAGGAAATATGGTCGAAAGCAATAGCAAGCGAACTGTTAATAGCGACTGATCACTGGTTATTTTTAGGTATGTTGCCACTGTATGTTTATCTAGTTTAAGACATCCATGATTCTACCGTTTTCTTAATTAATCACTTGTTTAAATATTGATTAATTTATGTCATACCAGATATTTAGGCGACACCCTATAATTAATCATATGTTTAATAAGGTTGGAGAGTGTCTCGCAATGACAACAAGAAAAGCCGGTCGCCCCACTAACAGCATCGATGCACGTGAAAAACTCATTTTTAATGCACGCGAGCTATTTACGGTCATGCCTTATGAAAAAGTATCAACTCGACTAGTTGCCCGTAAAGCAGGCGTCAACGTAGCCATGATTCGTTACTACTTCGGTAACAAAGAGGGGCTATTCGAAACCATGATTCGCGAAACCATGGCGCCAATGAAAAGGCAGATGGCTCTCTTGCTCCAAGACAGTTCGCAGAAAAACTTCCTCGACTTAATGAGGACCTATTACCGTGAGATGATCAAGGTCCCTCAATTCCCGCGTTTGGTCGCTCAGGTCATGCATATGCCGCAATCAGACATCCAACGGAAATTGCTAGAAAAAGTGTTTATCGACATTAGCCAACCGATGCAGAATGTCATGTTCGATAAGTTGGTCGAGAGCAAAATTCTAAGACCCGATGCAGACCCTAAACTATGTAAAGTCTCTTATATCAGCTTGATGGTGTTTCCATTTATCGCTCCGCCGTCACTGCTAGCTGTGCACGGTATAGAACTCGATGAAACGTTTCTCAGTCAGTTGCTAGAACACAATATCAACTTAATGAGCCACGGATTTCTAAGCACCACCGACCATCAGGACAGTCACTATGAAAATCAATAAGAAACTTCTATTTTTTCCAGCCCTTGCCATCGGTGTTGTTGCGCTTGTACTAGCGATAAGCTTAAAGCCAGACTTACCCGTCAAACCAGCAGGGGATCGCGCTAGATTAGTTGAAACCAAGCCGTTAGAACTACGCTCAATGGCCCCTATTGCTGTCGGTTTTGGTAAAATCAAACCCAAAATAGAATGGAAGGCAATTTCTGAGGTAACCGGTAAAGTTGTTTATCGCCACCCTATGCTGGATAAGGGACAAATACTTCAAGCCGGGACAGAAATCCTACGTATTGACCCGCTCGACTACGAACTAAAACTTGTTCAAGCTCAAGCCGACTTGAAATCCGCTCAAACCTCTTTAGCTAAACTGAGCCAAGAGGAACTCAATCTTAAGCAGACTCTTAAGATCGAGTCCAACCGTTTGGTAATTGCCAACAAAGAGCTCGAACGGAAACAAAATTTACGCAAGAAGGGACTGACTTCTCAGTCGGATGTCGATCAACAAGAACAAAGTGCCTTGTCTCAGCGTAAGTTGGTACTTGATATCGAAAACCAAATTGGCCTGATGCCCGATGAAAAACGCGTCGCTGAAGCTTTGGTCAAGGTCAACACTTCTAAAGTTGAAGAAGCACAGCGTTCTCTAGAAAAAACCATCATCACACTCCCTTATGATCTGCGTATCGCTAGCGTTGAAATTGAGCAAAACCAAGTCGTAAACCTGCAACAAACCATGGTAACTGCGCATGGTATGGATGTAATGGAAGTGGAAGCCCAGCTCTCAATTCATGATATGCACACCCTGGCTTCGAGTATTGGCGAGTTTACCCGTGATGAGTCCGGTATTCCACAACCAAATATGACCTTCATCAATGCTCACATTGAACTTAGCAGCGGAAATCTAAAAGCAGAATGGCCTGCAAAAGTAAGCCGCATCAGTGAAACGGTCGACCCAAATCAAGCGACTGCTGGTATCATTCTCGAGATTCAACAAGACTATCGTAACCTCAACCCTGACTCAGTCCCACCATTAGTAAACGGTATGTTTGTGCGCGCGTTTATCGAAGGCCAAGAGAACCCAAGTTGGGTGGTTCCAGAGCGCGCGCTGCACGGTGACAAAATCTATTTAATGGATGAGAACAGCAAACTTTTGATTAAACCAGCAAGCGTGTTATACCGCCGTGACAATCAGGTCATCATTGATGGGGAGTTTAGCCAAGGCGACAAGCTAATCCTCAACGACCTACTCCCGGCCATCAACGGAATGCTGTTAAAAGAAGCCAATACCACTGATTCGGGGGCTGCGCTATGATTCGATTTTTCGCCAAACACCCAACTGCAGCAAACTTGCTGATGCTGGGTTTACTGGTACTGGGCCTAAGCTCATTACCAACCATTAAGCGTGAAACTTTTCCTGAATTCGCACCTCCTTACATTATGGCTGGCGTGGTATATCCGGGCGCGTCTCCGCAAGAGGTTGAAGAAAGTATTTGTGTTCGTATGGAAGATGCCGTCGACGGCCTAGCGAATATTCAAGAGACGCAATGTGAAGCGGTGGAAGGCTCCGCACGGTTAATCTTAAAGCTAAGCGATAAAGCCGATATCGGGCGTATGTTGGTCGACGTACAAACTCAAATCAACTCTATCAACGACTTCCCACAAGAGATTGAATCGCCAATCGTACAAGAACTTGACTGGAACGAACCCGTCGTTGATGTTGCGATCACCGCAGACACCACATGGCCAGAACTAAAAGCCTATGCAGAACAGCTTAAACGAACGTTAAAGCTTGACTATGACGTGTCATTGGTTGATGTAGCAGGGTTTTCTGACCACCAATTTCGTGTAGAGCTAGATTCTAAAGCCATGCGCCAACTTGGCTTGAGTGTGGGTGATATCGCGACACAAATCGGTCGTCAAAACATTAAACTGCCAAGTGGTAATGTTGAGACACCAGACAAGAACTTCCTGATCCGTTTTGACGAAAGACGCGTCACCCCACAAGAGCTCGAAAACATTGTGGTGGGTTCTGGTCCGAACGGCTCACTGATTCGATTAAGAGACATTGCCACCATTACTGATCGTTTTGAGTTGGACGAACAAAAAGTTCTCTTTGATGGTCACCCTTCTGCGCTGCTAAAAGTCAGCAAGAACAAAGAAGACGACGCGTTACGTATCAAAGAACGCGTTGTCCAGTTTGTCACTGATCAACAAGCCATCGCGCCAGATGGCGTGAAACTAGAACTCACTAATGATATCTCTTCGGTGCTCTGGGATCGCTTGACCATGATGCTCAGTAATGGTTGGCAAGGTATCATCTTAGTATTTGCCACCATGTGGTTGTTCTTCAGTCTACGCTACTCGTTCTGGGTTGCAGCAGGATTGCCAGTTGCCTTCTTAGGTGGCCTATTCTTGATGGCTCAACTAGGATTGTCGATTAACATCATGTCTCTGGTTGGTCTACTTATGGCGATTGGTATCATGATGGATGATGCCATCGTTATCGCCGAATCCATCGCTGCCCATTTAGATCGTGGAGAAGACGTCGATAACGCCGTAATCAAAGGCGTGAAGAAAGTTCTGCCCGGGGTTATCTCATCGTTTTTAACAACAGTATGCATCTTCGGTAGCCTGCTATTTTTGCAAGGCGAAATGGGCGCAGTGCTAAAAGCGGTGCCGCAGGTGCTTATCCTTGTTTTGACATTAAGTTTGGTCGAAGCATTTTTAATTCTGCCTAATCACCTTTCGCATTCTTTACATAAAGAAAAGAAAGAGAAGCCAACAGCGAAGTTCAAACAAAATTTGCTCGACCGATTTGAACATTTCCGCAATACCACCTTAGTCCGCGCAGTGGAAAAAGTGGTCGAATTCCGTTACGCGTTTTTGGGTGGTGTCGTCGCGCTACTACTTATCTCAATCGCGACTCTCGCGGGGGGTATACTAAAATTCCAACCCTTCCCTGAGCTAGACGGTGATATTGCCGAAGCGAGAGTCATCTTACCTCCAGGATCGTCTCTCTCTCAAACCGAAGCAGTGGTCGATAGAATCATCGCCTCCGCGCAAAAGTTAGACAAACATTGGACAAAAAACTTTGAGGATGGTGTTCCGCTTGTTGAACATATCACTAGCCAGTTTAATGCAAATGCTGATGCGAATGAGTCCGGACCTCACATAGCAACCGTTAGGCTTGATCTCTTGGGTGCCGAAAGCCGTAACACACTGATCGACGATTTTATTGCTGCGTGGCGAGAAGACGTCGGCGAACTCGCTGATCCAGTTTCACTGGTTTTCAAGCAGCCGACAATGGGGCCTGGAGGACGCGCAATTGAGATCCGAGCCAAACACGACGACCTAGAGGCATTAAAAGCCGCTTCGATTGATATCCAACATTATCTCAATGAATTCGATGGTGTTCACGGTGTGCTTGATGACATGCGCATGGGGAAAGAAGAAGTACTAGTGAAACTTCGTCCCGGTGCCGAGACCTATGGCATCAATGGCCAGACTATTGCTAATCAATTGCGTGCAGCCTTCTTTGGCCAAACCGCCGATGAGATACAAGTCGGTGTGGAGAATATCTCTATCGAAGTACGATTAGACAAGGTACAAGCTGGCGATCTACAGCAATTAGCCAACTTCCCCATCATCATGAGCGACGGAAGCCAAATACCGTTAGCAACCATTGCGACATTAGATTTCCAACGTAATTACGTACGAATCCAACGCATCGACGGCTTACGGACCATTAGCGTGTTTGGTGACGTTGACAATACCAAAGCGAACTCCACCGCTATCATTAACCAGTTCCAACGTGACGAAGCATCTAAGCTTATCGCCAAGTACCCGGGTCTTCGTTTTGACTTTGAAGGAGAAGCTAAGGATACGGCAGAAACCGGTGCTTCTATGGGTAAAGGCTTCTTACTTGGTCTGTTCGGTGTGTTCGCGATATTAAGCTACCAATTCCGCAGTTACTTAGAACCCGTGGTGGTCATGCTAGCTATTCCTCTCGCCTTTATTGGTGTAGTTTGGGGTCATATCTTACTCGGTCACTCCCTAAGTATGCCGAGTATGATGGGCTTTGTATCGTTAGCAGGTATCGTAGTGAATGATTCCATACTTCTGGTCCAGTATATTCGCCACCATGTCGATGACGGAGACAGCGTACACGATTCAGTTGTTAAAGCGAGCCGAGAACGTTTCAGGGCGGTATTTCTCACTTCAATGACCACTGCAGCCGGACTACTGCCGCTACTCACCGAATCCAGTTTGCAAGCACAGGTTATTCAACCTTTGGTTATCTCGATTGTTTTCGGAATCTTCGCTTCGACCTTACTAGTGCTGTTTATGATTCCAGCAGCCTACGCAGTACTCGCTGATTTTGGCTTAGTCCATAAGCACGAGAAGATCTAAACCAAATCCTTTAGCCCCTAGTCATCACTAGGGGCTAGGTTTAATCGAAGTGTTACATGTAACCTCCAATTAATTTTCAAAACTACTGTTCTGCAACCTTGTGGGGGTTGGTTCCAGGAAGTTTTCGCTTACACCAATTTAAGATAGCTTTTATATCTTCCAACATTAGATACAAGCAAGGCACAAGCACGAGTGTCAGTAAAGTCGCAAACAACACGGCAAACCCAAGCGCGACCGCCATTGGAATGACAAACTTAGCTTGTAAGCTGGTTTCGAACATTATCGGTAGTACACCGACAAAAGTGGTGATCGACGTTAGCGTTATAGCTCTAAAGCGAGCGCAACCTGCTTCAACAACCGCCTCTTTAATCGATACACCTTTTGCCCGGACTTGGTTTACGTAATCGGTCATGACTAGTGAGTCATTAACGACAACCCCTGCCGCTGCAATCAAACCAAACGTGGACATCATGCTAAGATCTAACCCAAACCAATAGTGACCCCATATCGCCCCCGTTAAACTAAACGGAATAACCGACATAATAATGAGCGGCTGCGTGTAACTCTTTAGCGGCACAGCGAGCAATATGTAAACGACAATCATACCTGCGATGAAGAAGATTATCTGTTCATCTTGCTGAGCTTGCTGCTCTTCAATCGTTCCACCTAACTGGCTTTTAACGCCCGGGTAAGCTGTTAAGATATCTGGAATAACCTCGCTATTAATCTGCTCGACAATCTGATTAGGTTCTACTAACTCCTCATCAATCGAACCATATACGTAGACGCTTCTATATCCACCTTCACGGCGAATGCTACTAACACCCGGTTTTTGGTTTATTTCAACGACATCCCCTAGCATCACTTTCTTACCCTCTGCAGTCGTAATCACGGCATAACGAAGCGATGAAAACGCTTCTCGTGTCAGTTGAGGGTAGCGAACCATGACTTTTATCTCTTCGCCATCACGCAGAACGCGCTGCGCCTCTCCGCCGTAAAAACTACCACCGACCTGAGTTGCGATATCAAACAAATCTAGTCCTAGGTCATACGCAACCGGAGCCAGAGAAAGCAATACTTCTTGGCTGCCGGAGTCTATCGATGAGGAGATATCGAATAACCCAGCTTGCTGTTGTAGTTGAACAATTAACTCTCGTCCCGCTGCATTTAAGCTGTCTATATCCGAACCATAGAGCAAGAAACCAAATTCATCACCTTTTTCGTCATCGTTGACATTGTCAGACACGTTGAGCATTTTAAGCCCAGGAATATTTGGTATGCGCTCACGCCAGCGCCTTGCAAGCTCAAACGTATTAAACGGCCTTAACTCTTCGTCAACCAGTGGGATGACCAATTGGCCTTCTTTGCGGCCTTGACTGAACGTTAGGATATCGCGCAACATGCTCTGCCCCGTTTCCTGCTCAATTTCCGCATCAATCTCCAGCACCGTTGATTCAACAAGTTTCAACGCATCAATCGTCTGCTCACTCGAGACGTTGTCATTCATCACTAACTTAATGCTCGGAAAATCGTGGGGCACTTTAGGCGAAGGGACAATCCTCACGTAGTTCGACATCACCATAGCAACACTTAAAATCAGCAAACTAGCAAAGCCTGCGAATACGCTCCATCGCCAATGGGTACAACGTTGCACGAACTTCTTATATGGGCCATTTATAATGGCAAAGAAGCGAGTATTGAATCTATCACGCCAACTGCCTTTTTTGATCGGCTTAAACTTCGAATGAGCCAAGTGCGAGGGTAGAATCAGTTTCGACTCAATTAGGCTAAAGAAGAGACATAAAATCACAATCGAAGCGATACCGAAAAAGAAAGCTCGCTCGATCCCTTTCGACATTAAAAACGGCGCAAAAACAGCCATAGTCGTTAAGACACCAAATGTCGCAGGAGTGGCGACACGTTTTACACCTCGTACGACATTTTCAACGCCACCGCCCGTTTTTTCAATTTCACTGTAAGCGCTTTCACCAATAACAATGGCATCATCGACGACGATACCAAGTACCATAATAAAGGCGAACAGTGAAATGATGTTGATACTAACCCCGATGGCTGGCATCAGCATAACGGCACCTAAGAAACACACGGGTAGCCCGACCATGACCCACATCGCCAGTTTAACGCGCAAAAACAAACTTAGCATCAAGGCGACCAGCACCGCTCCTTGCAGAAGGTTTTTAAGCATCATGTCTAAGCGAGCGTTGAGGTAGTACGTCATGTCGACTAATGTTTTGATCTGAAGATCAGGCGGCAAGGTTTTGTTTTTTTGCTCAATGTAAGCTTTTACCGACTCAGCTACCGTCACCATATTTTGGTCTTTAGTCGCTTTTACAGAAAGGTACATAGCGTTTTGACCAGAGTACTTGAAGTATCGGTCATCCTCAGTAAAGCCATCTTTTATCGTCGCGATGTCTTGCAGTAAAACCTTCCCGCCATTTGCACCAATTTTGACCGGAATATCCCTAAACTCCTCCCCGCTATAATATTGGTTCTCAATACGTACCGATATCATCCCTGCGTTCGTTCTCACTTCACCAGCCGAGTAGTTGGCCGAATAGCGTTGAATCGCCTTGCTGACATCATTCAAGGTCAGGCTATATTTTTGTAGTACGCGCGGCTCCACTTCGACCGCGATTTCATACTCTGGCGCCCCCAAATCGACTAGGGCAACGTTGTTAAGTTGCAGCAACTCATCTTCAATCTGCTTTGCGATCGGTTTTAGCTCAAGCAAAGTGCGATCACCAACCAACGCCATTTCAATAACATCTTGACGCCATTCATATTGATAAACCTGTATCGGCTCCATGGCATCAGGAAAGTTCGAAGTTGCGTCAACCTTCTGCTTCACCTTATCTAGAACCGCATCTATATCTTCATCAACATCAATTTCTAACTCGATATTGCCACTGCCACGATAAGCCGATGACACCGCCTTTTTTATCCCCGTCACATCTTTGAGTGACTCTTCGAGTTTAATTAAAATACTCTCTTCAATCTCTTGAGGTGATGCACCTGGATACTGCGCGCTGACGTTGATGTAGTTCACTTCGATATTTGGAAACATCTGCCGCTGGATGAAAAAGAAGCTCACAGTACCGATGATCAGTATAAACACCATCAGCAAGTTTGCCGCCACAGAGTTATAAGCGAAGTAGGCGATCAGCCCTTTCTGTTTAGTCTGTTCCATGCTGAGCCCTTACATACTTGATTGACTTTCGTCAATTTTCACTTCAACCCGTAGCCCTTTTTGAGGATATTCAGGCACTGTCAGCACAACGCGATCATCCTCTCTTAAGCCCTGGTTAATCAGCATGAACTCTTTCTCTGCCCTTAATACGTTGACTAATCGAGGCTCCAATTGGTTATCATCGTTAACAACCCAAACTTGTTGGTTATTAACCAGTTCTTGAGGGAGGCGATAAATATGCTTTAGCTGTTTGCCGGTAAACTGTACTTCAACGTAAGAGCCAAATTTGATTGGAGCCTTGTCGCTATCGATCGCATAAGGATTATCAACCCTGACCACCATATTTATCATTCGTGTACTGCTATCAATCACACCAAGGTCGCGGTCAATACGACCTTCTCTAAGCGTATTCTGAATGCCTCGTTGAATAACTTTCGCGGGAATACCTGCATACTCCTTAGGTAGAAAGGCACTATCAAAGCCGGCAATAGGAATATGGACCTCACCAGCTTCAACATTATTTAGTATTGCAACTTGCGCGCCCGCTGACACGAATTGCCCAACGCCAATTTGCTTTGACACAACTAACGCATCGTAAGGTGCAACGACTTTACAGTTTTGTAGATCGCGCTTAGCGCGTTTAAGTGCAGCCTGAGCAGACTTGACTTGAGCTTCGGCACTAAGCAATTGAGGTTTACGCAAGTACAAATCTGTCACCTGCGTCTGGGGCAACTTCTTCGCCTGACGCTTCGCCACTTCCGCCTTAGCTTTCTCTTCAATCAACGCCGCTTTTGCGCTTGCCAATTGAGCTTGAGCTTGCAAAACTGCCGCTTGGTAGTTGTCGCTCTCGATACTAAACAGAACTTCACCACGCTTGACGATACCACCGACGACAAAGTCTGGATGCCAACTGACCACTTCACCAGACACTTGTGCTGACAATTGAGTGACCTCGACAGGTTGAAGCTCACCATGACTTGTAATAACCACTTTATGGTCGCTAGAGGAAACCTGTGAAACATTGACTATAGGTGGAGCTATAGGTGGTTTATTCTCTACAGACTCGGGGGTACTGGAGGCGATAGCTACATAGCCAGCGCATGCACCTCCTAAAATGGCAAAAGGCATTAACCAACGTAACGGCTTAATCGTCATGAGAAATCCTTGTTTTCTATTATCATTATATGTGTACGTGTAGATAGAGATTCGACACCAATCTGACACAAACTATCCGTAACGCATATGAAATTCATTAAATAAATACATAAAACTGATACCTATCTCATCGACGTTCAAAGCAAATCGAATGCCAAGAATAAGTTCAATAAATACATATAGTTAAAACAAAAAAACCAAAGGGTAAGCTAAGTCACTGAGTAAATGCGACTAATTTATGGTGAAATTTGCCACCATAACGATAGAATTGGGGTTCATAATCGCGACTAAAATTGGGAGGCTTAGGATGGGCCACGTATACCTGTTCGATTGGGGAGACACCTTGATGGTCGACTTTCCTAATCAACCTGGAAAAATGTTTCTCTGGCCTCACGTAGAGGCAGTAAAACAAGCCGAAGAAACGCTAAAGCAACTGAGTAAACAGCACACGGTTTACGTCGCGACTAGCGCCCAAGATTCTAGCGAAACAGACATTCAACGCGCGTTTGAAAGAGTCGGTCTCGCCCCCTACATTAATGGCTACTTTTGTAAAGCTAACCTAGGGCTGGAGAAGAACAGTTGTGATTTTTACCGTGCCATCCTCAGCTCGCTTGATGTGGAACCAAGTCAGGTGACCATGGTTGGCGACACCTTGGAAACAGATGTTTATCCTGCACGTAACGCTGGGTTAAACACGGTTTTCTACAACCCAAACCAACAACCAACCGAGCCAGATATTGCCACTATTAATCATCTGAAAGAATTGTTAAGTTTCGAACAATAAAGCTCTTTACCTCAAGTATGGTTGAGGTTTTATAGTCCTTTCAATGAGTTTACTTAATGAAGCCAAAAGGACTTAAACATGAAAACGTTAATTCTGTTCTCTAGCGCAAACAAGCAGGGAAACACCGCCAAGACGATAGAGCATGTACAAGCTGATCACGAGTTAGAGCTTGTCGATGTCGACTCACTTAACATCACTCCATATCGATACGGGAACAACTACCCTGATGACGATTTCTACACTTTGATTGAAAAGATGCTTGAGTCAGACAATATAGTTTTTGCCTCACCCATTTACTGGCACTCCGTTACCGCACCAATGAAAGCATTGATTGATAGAATGACGGAATTGTTAGACGTTGAGAAGTTAAAACCCAAGGCACGTGCGCTAACATCAAAACGGGGATTTGTCATTATTAGCTCTGCGAACAAAGAGATGTGTCCACATTTCGATGGCTTTTTCACCGGCTTGTTTCGCTATTTCAACATAGACTATACAGCAAAACTCCACGCCAATTGCGCAGACGGATACTCCATATCAAAACCAGAGTTACGACGTTTTAATCAAGCTTTAAATAGTGCATGATTTCAACCGAGGCCAGTTTCTGGGCATTGTTGCTGGGTAAAACAACCGGTGATATCACTATGGCTTTTATAAAAAATCTTACAAAAAAGGCTTAGCACGAGCTAAGCCTTAGTTGAAAGCAAACGAGACTATCCAGTTGTGGCTTGGGGTTGATATCTGCCCGGTTTGTGATTCATCGCCAAAATCAGATTGGTAGCAATTGCCCCTATCACAGATAACAGAATCAAAGAAATATCAACAATAAACAGCGACATAACCACAATGGTACAGTCAAGAGCCATCTGAACTTTTCCTGCACGGATGCCAAAGCGCTCTTGCAAAAACAGCGCGAGAATATTAAACCCACCCAAGCTCATTTTATGACGGAAGATGACCAACATACCAATGCCAATCATCCCACCACCAAGTAACGCCGCATAAAAAGGGTCGATACGGGCAATTTCAATGACATGATGTAAATGGTCGACAGCGAAAGAAACTATCGTCACAGCAACGAAAGTATTGAGTGTAAATCGCCAGCCCATTCGAGTCACTGACAACAGATAAAATGGAAGATTCAAGGCGAAGAATACCTGACCAAAACTAAAATCACTCACCTTAGTCAGAAAGATAGCCAGCCCTGCGGTTCCGCCTGTCAACAGCCCTACTTTGTTAAAAAAGATAACGCCCAACGACACAAGTGCACTACCTAGTATGAGTGCGAGAAGATTTTCTCGCACACTATGTTCTTTATCCATTTTAGACTTCCTATCCCTTAACGATTCACAAATGAGGGTGAATCAAACCTGCATAAAATGTCGATATTCAGCATGGAAGTCTAGATTTAACGCCAAATCGCTTGTTTAAATAGTGTTAATCAAAATTTACACTAAGCTACTGTTTGTTTCTTTGCGCTGAAAATTCAATGACTTTTGTTTCTGTCTCTAGATTCGTTAGTTCTTCAGACTCTCCTTGCACTTGGTCTTTACACTCTTTCTGCACATACATAGCTTTGTCTGCAATACAAAGAAGGTCATCTTTTGTAATGCCTTGGTCTGGATAGCAAGCTATACCAATGCTAGAGCCAACGTTAAGTGTACGTCCATCAAACTCTAATGGGGCACTAATCGCTGTTGAGAGCTGATCTATCTTTCGTGGGACCCCATCCAAGGTTTCTAAAAGATCCAAACAAACGACAAACTCATCACCGCCGATCCTACCGACGATATCAGACTCTCGCACACAGCCAGTAAGACGCTTGCCAACTTGTACCAAAACATGATCGCCAGCGTCATGGCCATAGCTGTCATTGACTTCTTTGAAGTCATCAAGGTCAATAAACAGAATGGCTAGCTTATGCCCCGAACGTCTTGCCTTGGTAATGGATTGATCAAGCTGCTTATCAAACGCCCGTCGATTCAAAAGGTTCGTAAGAGGATCATGTTCTGACAAAAATAATAACTGCTCTTGTTTGTGCTTAAGTTGTGTGGTCTGACGTGAAATTTCCTTTTCCAACTCCTGTTTAGTAACCGTCGATTGGCATAGCGAAACCGTCATTTGATTGAAAAAATTGGCAATTACGCGGAACTCGCTATCCATCTTAACCGCTTTAACTTTGGTATCTAAATTCCCTTTCGCCAAACTAAGGATCGCCGCTTTCATAGCCTCTGCTCCTGACTTAAAGCGGAACAAAATAAGCCATGCGATAAGACTAACCAAAAGCGAACTAAAAATAAGCCAAGCTGCCGCATTCGACATTACATTTTCAAGCGATGAAGCATTGCGATTGAGTACTAACTGATGCACATAGGCGAGCTCTTCTGTCATGTTCTGCACAATCATGTTGTAGCGCGAATGAAGCAAACTTCGCGAATTTAAACTGGGAGAGAACTCCCCGTCAGTGTCACCAGACGAAACAAGAAATAACGCTTTCTCTTGACTTAGCAAAGCATGCAAACTGCGATTCATTCGCTGGATATTTTCTAGCTGGAGATTCCTACCCTTATAGGCGGTGATCTTGGTGGCCAGTTCAGCTTGAGCCACTTCGACTTGATTAAGGCTGGTTCCATCACCAAACTGCTTGAACATCCACAACTGACTGCGCAATAGATCAACACAAAGTTGCAGTTCGATAATTTGGTCCAATTCGACTTTAGTCGCTTTCTGTTGCTCATTGATCTTGAAAAACGAAACCACGATAAATAAAGTTAAAATCATGGTCGTTGTCGATAAGATAAACATCTTTTTGAACAGAGAATCGAGCATGAGTCAGTCCCTTAATGCAACAGCTTGTTGATAGGGATAAGTGTAGAAAATCTGCCGGAAGTCTGGAGGAGTACCTTTAACCAAATCATTTTCTATCGCCCAGCGGGACTGAAGTTGAAGATTAGATAACAGAGAGTTACCAAGCGATAGTCTAAACAAGTAATCTTCCCAAGACCATTTCACTTGATTAAGAGGGATGTCCAGACGTTGAGCGACTAAACTGATTGAACGCTTAGGATGCGAATTGATCCACTCAATCGCCATATCGAGCGCACGCAACAACCGGACAGGTTCATCACCGACAAACTCTAGATAAGGTGAACGAGTGATTAAGTTAAACGAGAGCTGATAAACACCTTTGGTGCCTAAATTAGATACTTCAGCCACAGAGAGAAGATCAGCCTCATACCCCATTGGCTCCCATGCCGATATCGCGTCAACTCGAAAAGAGAGTAGCGCGGGAACCATTTCATGAGGTAACAAATAGACTTTTTCAATCGCATTTTTTTCTGCCCGCTGACTGAGTAAAACTGAGTCAAGATAAAACTCACTCGCAGTGCCTTTAATAACACCCACTTTCTTGCCAACCAAATCCAAAACCGTACGTATATGGTTCGGTTTAAGCGTCAGCAGCTTCAAGTCATTGTCAGATTCAACAAAGCTAACCAACAACGAAAGGTCATCTCGCTCAAAGCTCTGAAACATTAACACTGACTCCGATGCAGTGGCGTAATCAACAGTGCGGTCGATCATTAGCTGAGTGCAGGCTGCGCCACTAGAGCAGGGGTAGAGGGTAATATCTAGACCAAGATGCTTGAATATCCCCAGTTGGTCCGCAACAAAAAAAGGCGAAGAGAGCGGAGTTAATGACACTGCGATTTTTATCTGTGAAGAAGAATTAGTCTTCTTGGCACTAAAATCAAAAACAGCGTAAGCTGCAACGCCACAAACAAGCAGCACAGAGAAAACTAAAGCCAGTTTTTTAGGTGTAAAAACCCGCATAATCAACCCACGCCAAATAAGAAACACATCACATATAAACGTAGCGCATAAAAATATTATTTGGCACAGCCCGACACGTTTTTATGCACTCTGGACCGTTATGCATCGATAAATCTGGTATCGATCACAAAATCTAACCGAACCAATCGTAAAGCGCGGCAAAAAATCACCTGTTATGTTCAATTTTTTCCAATCAGAGTAAATAACATTCATGCAGGTCTTGGGGAGCTATACCCACAGTTCGATTAGCTATTGTTAACGATGAAGCATTGCATTAAGTTATCGAAATCGAAACCAGAGAGAGTAAAAAATTGTACGAAGAGATCTATATTGCCGGGGGTTGTCTGTGGGGTGTTCAAGAATTTTTCAAGCACATACCAGGCGTGATCAATACCGAAGCGGGTCGAGCGAACGGTACTAGCACTAATACAACCAGTGACTATGATGGCTACGCTGAGTGTGTTCAGACATTATTCGATCCCACACGGGTTTCAGTGGAAGAATTAGTGACATACCTATTTGAAATCATTGACCCATACAGTATCAACCAACAGGGAACGGACATTGGTGAGAAATATCGAACCGGTGTTTATAGTGAGCATGACCAACACTTAGCAGCCGCACGTCGTTATATTGAGCAACGTGATGATTGCGATAAGATTGCACTTGAAATTAAACCATTGTCCAATTACGTAAAAAGCGACCAAGAACACCAAGACAGGCTTTCGCGTTGTCCCGATGATTTGTGCCATATTCCACCCGACCTATTGCACAAGTATCGTCAAAACTAATCCAAACTGCGCCATGCCACTAAATAGCCCATTGCACTCTATTTTGTTTAAGTAAAATCAGTTACTTTGTAGTCAGGATACGGGAAAATTAGGGGAAGTCATGTTTCAACAAGTCATAGGGATCCTTTTTCCTGTTTTTGCTTTGATAGCTGTTGGCTACTCGGTTGGGAAATGGTTAAAGCCCGACTTTAAGCCGATTAACCGTATCAACATGGACACCTTTACCCCAGCATTGGTGTTTTCTTCTCTCGTAGCAATGCCGCTCGACACAGAACAAGCACCACTCCTGAGTGCTTCCCTTATCGCAGTCCTGCTACCTGGGCTAGTTATGCTACCAGTTTGTCGGCTATTTAAACTGCAATACAAAGCCTGGACGCCGCCGCATATGTTTCGCAATAGCGGCAACTTAGCGATTCCACTCTTTACTTACACTTTTGGCGATTCTGCTCTGGCTCCAGCTGTACTGCTTTTTGTTGTATCTGCTTGCCTACATATTAGTGTCGGCCTGACTTTGCTCAGTGAAGGTAATCCGTTTAAGCAGATAGTTAAAATGCCCATATTCATTGCCGCGAGCAGTGCACTAGCACTCAACCTTTCAGGTATTGGAGTCTGGCAGCCACTATACGAAGCGACCGCCTTGCTTGGGCAAGCTGCGGTGCCTGTCATGCTGCTATCACTAGGCGCTCAGATGTGTAACATTCGGATTAGTGGACTAAAAGTCGGGATATTCTGCACATTACAATCTTTGGCTACTGGCGCAGTCTCGTTCGCGGTGATCTACTATTTTATTCCACTACCTAAGATGGAACTGCAAATGATGGTTCTGTTTACCATGCTACCACCCGCGGTGATGAACTACCTGTTTGCAGAACGTTTTCAGATAGAGCCAACAAAGGTGGCATCTATGGTGCTGTTTAGCAACTTCTTCAGCATTCTCACCTTACCTTTACTACTCGGGTTCGCTCTCTCGTTGTAACCAATCCTCGGGGTTAGTCAGCAAGGTTTTGCCGACGAAAGTCTCGGCACGTATGTCTTGCGGGTTGTAAATAGCGCAAGACTCCATAGACAGACAGCCACAACCGATACATCCACCAAGGTCATCTTGCAACGCTTTCAACTGCAGGATTCGATGCTCCAACATCTCTTTCCAACCCGAGGCCATACGATCCCACTGTTCTCGATTTGGCGCTTGATGTCTAGGTAAATGTTGAAGCGACTGCACAATATCTTCTAGTGTTAACCCGACTTCTTGCGCCGCTTTAATCACCGCGATTCGTCTTAACACACTACGATGATAGCGCCTCTGATTACCCTGATTGCGCCAACTATGTATCAATCCCTTCTGCTCATAAAAGTGAAGCGCAGAGACTTTCACCCCTGCCCGTTTTGCCACTTCTCCGACGCTCATTTCCATATAAACCTCCAAATTAAGTAAACAAAGTGCTTTACCTCAAGTTAGCTTGAGGTTTTAGAGTAGCACTAAGTTGGCAACGATACATAAGGAAAACTCAATGAACCTACTCGCAAAAAGCAGAACCTTACCTTATCTTTCTGGGCGTTTTTTTGATGGTATTTCATCTGGCTTATTCATGATGGCTCTTCCTTGGGTCATGCTTGAATCAGATAACATGGGAACCTTTGTCGCTCTTATCGCACTCGCCTGCACCGTCACCTCGTTTGTCCTTACTCCTTTTTTCTCTACTCTAATCGACAGACACTCGCGCAAGTCACTACTTGTTTTAGTCCAGCTGATTCAGTCAGCAACTGCTATAATTGTGTTCTTGGCTTATTGGTGGTCTGACGGCTCACATTGGTTACTCGCCACAGCACAACTTGTATTCTGGGTTACGAGTAATCTAGCTTGGACAACCAACAATGCCTTTACTCAAGAAAACTACGATCTGCATGAATACGCGTCTATCTCAGGCAAGCAAGAAATCGTTATGCAAGGCACCACCCTCGGAGCAGGTGCATTAGGCGTCATATTGCTTCAAGCATGGGGAATGCTTGAGTTCGCAGCTTTTGCGGCTAGCGCTTCAGTCATCGCCGCGCTTAGCTATATAGTAACGCCCTATCGGAGACAATTACGTAGCTCGCACAAGGTTCCTTTTCTTGAGCAGATGAAAGAGAGTAAGAGTATTTTTACTAAGCAGCCCCGCTTCTATGCCTTTGTTATGCTCTCTTGCCTTTCCTATCCAATACTGACATTTTTGGGCAAGTTGGTTCCGATTTGGTTTGCAGAAAATGGGATTTCAGGCGATTGGTATGCAGGTTATAACATTAGCTTTGGTTTAGGTTCACTACTCACAGGACTATTACTTAGCAAGCTATTATCATTAACCTCACACCAAACAACCATGCAGTACTCGATGGCAGTGGTGGCACTCACCTTAGTTGGCATGAGTTTCTCGCACCACCCTAGCTATATCTTGCTATTTACGCTGTTTTTCGGCTTCTTTAACGCGTTAAATCGCATCGCACGTACCAATTGGATGCATCACACCGTTGAGGTCAATCAACGTGGACGAGTGGATGGAGGGCTTGCCATGTTTTCGACTTCAGTGCAAAGCATCAGCTATGTTGTCATCGCAGCTTTGGCTCGCTTTGACGCAACTCAATATGGTTTTATGCTCGCTGCCGCCACTATGTTTGTCGCAGTCGCTGCAATGATTAGATTAAATAAAAAAGACCAACTAACGCCGTTGCTGGCATCTTAGACTTAACCCATACAGAGTGGTCGTTAAACGACGACCACTTCAACATCCACAAATGGATGTTTATTGGCTAGCGCTTTGGTAAGTTGGCCTTTTTTCTCTCACCCATATTTTTTCATCATACTGTTGTCGTTGGTCTAAAGAAACGCCCATTCACTTGAAAACTTTAACTAGTTACTAAGGCGTCTTACTTCGCTTGCTTTAAGACTGTTCGCAGTTTGTCCTAACAGGAATTAATCCAGTTTGAATCGAACCACGATTTCCGTCAGTTTTTGATTCATATCAGAAATAGTTTGCGCCTCTTCAAGTGCTTGCTGCCCGTTACTATCCAACTCACCAACAATGTCGTTGATCGCAGACATATTGCGGCTCAGTTCTTGCGTGACGCTACTCTGCTCTTCTGCCGCTGTCGCAATCTGAGTGCTCAAATCATTGATATCAGTAACAAATTGAGTCATGACGTCTAGACTTTCAGCCACCTGGCCTGCCCCCTCGGCAGTCTGAGCACATTTTTGTTTCGTTGAATCCATAGAGTCAACGACCGACTGACTGCCACGCGACAGGCTCGCCAAGGCAGCTTCAATCTCTTCAGTACTGGTTTTAGTGCGACTTGCCAGATTACGCACTTCATCAGCCACGACGGCAAAGCCCCTCCCTTGCTCACCTGCCCGAGCAGCCTCAATCGCCGCATTTAGTGCAAGTAAGTTGGTTTGCTCGGCAATATCCCCAATCACGCCTAAAATGGTGTTGATTCCGTCGGTCTCTGAAGCCATTCTGTTTACGTTGTCAGAGGCTGTACTCACATCATCAACCAGCTCTTGAACGTTATTCTGAGCTTGAGTCACGGTTCGTTTAGAGTTAGAGCTTGCTTCATTGGCCTTATGAGTGAGGTCAGCAGTATTCGCAGCATCGGTTGCCATCGATTCCGCTGTCGAGTTCATCTCTTCGATCGCGGTAACAACCTGCTCTGTCTCTTGAACATGGTTTTGTAAAATAACGCTATTACGCTGGCTTTGGTCCTTCATCCGATCAACGTTCTCATTTAAGTGATCGGTCACTTGCCTTATCTCCACCATCATCGCCTGCAAGCTGGCAATGAATGCATTCACACCCTCGGATATTTGTCCAAGATCATCGTTGGTTTTCACTTCGATTCGCTGCGTTAAATCGCCATTACCCTGACTCAGTCCTAAAATCATCTCTTTAAGCGCCAAGATTGGGCGATACAGAACATTCAATATTAACAGTGCCAATATAACACTGACCACAGTAGCGATGATCGCGGTAGTAATGGCCGCGTGCTTAGCTGAAGATAAATCAGAAAAAACCACATTTTTCTCTAACCCAACGACAAAATACCAATTTTTACTGGCGATATTAATTTGGTGAGAAAAGAACAGTTTGTCTACATCCCCTTGCTTTCCATCGAAAAACGCATCTTTGACTCCGAGAGATTGCTTAGCCACATTGGACAACCAAGGATATTTATCCGCACGCTCCCCCGCTTTAATGTCAGACATCGACGACGCCAGCACTGTATTGTCATGATTAATGATCATTGCTATCGCCCCGGGAATTTCGTTGGCGTTTTTAACGATCTGATTAAGGAAACCAAGCTGCATATCAACTGAAATCATACCACTGTATGTTTTACGAACGATCGACACCCAATAAGTATCACCATCACTGCTCAAATAAGGTTCCGTCATGTCTGCTGAAGGGCTTTGCCTACCGAGCTGGTACCAACTTCGAGTGGTCACATCACCATCGTACTTATTGTTTGGCCAAGTTCTCGCGCTTTGGTTCCAATAGCCATCACCATTGGTAAATGCCACTACCGAACTGTTTAAATTCATTGCTCCCGCTATGATGTGCGTAAGTTGAATAAAATCTTTTTCTTGCCCTACAATGGGCTTGTCTTCCCACTGCTTACCGAGTTTATTCAAGCCTTCCACTTTCTCACTGAGCTTATCTTCAATCTGCTCCGCTTCACTCTCTACAAACTCTTGATAACTATTGGTAATCATCTCAACCAAAGTTTCTTTCTGCTGACTGTAAGCGACATAACTCGAAATCGAAACAGAAAAAACAACCAAAGCTATGATGGATATAAGTAAGAGTTTTCTAAAACCCAAGTTTCTCATCACAACACGTCCTTATTTTATTATTCATCGTATAGCTCTTAGTTCGAAAAGACCAAAAGCCAGTGTTAAATTTATAAGTAAATTGTGGTATTTATGTGACAAAAATCCAGTATCTAACTGTATTAGTGATAGTTACAGTCGGTTGGCGTATACAGAAGCTAGATAAGCTATTGAAATATAATGAATGAATAGTGAGGGTACTGAAAAACAAAGGCAGTCGAGTTGACCGCCTAATTGATTCGATTGGGATTATACGTCTAGCGACATTCCAATTTGGCTGAGTTTGGTTTTGAACTCATCAACACTAGAAGCTTCGTAAGTAGGTGAGCCATTAAAGTATCTTGGCTTTTCAGGCAGCATCGCATTCTTCAGTGCTTTTTCTTGGTCTATATCATCGTGGTAAACCGTCACTCGATTTGGGATATCTTGTTGGAACTTCGCCATTGTGTTCTCCTTTCCTTTGACGTTGACATCATCTAAAGCTTAGAAAAGCAAGCCGGAGTGTCAAAGTGAACTTTGGTACCAGAAAACATCCAAGATTAATAGGTTACCCTATGATCTAAAAGCGAAAATCACTCGCAGACAGATAAATTTAAAGGCCACATAAATGCTCATTCTGTGACCTTTAACCAAGTTTTCAACCCAATTATTCACTTATTTGACTGAAACGAACGCGGGAATAATGAATTCTCCTAACCTCGACGTCATGAGCTTAAGATGGGCCATCTCTATAGTTGAACGTTACTCAATCGCTAATGATCACACTTTTCGCTTCTACGCCCTTTGCCTTTTAAGTAAGGAGGATTTTTTGTGCCTCCATATCTTCTATGCTTTAAAAATAGCGTCAATCAGGCTTCGAACTAGAATGAAAAAACAAAATATCTATCAAGTATTTACTCGCTTATTCGGCAATGTAAACCAAACTAATCAACCGTGGGGCACCATAGAGCAAAATGGCGTTGGAAAGTTCAGTGATTTTAGCGAGAAGGCACTGAGTGAAATTCGCAAATTAGGCATCACGCATATCTGGTATACCGGAGTCCCACACCATGCCTTGATTGGCGACTACAGTGAATTTGGCATCGATAAAGATCACCCAAGTATTGTTAAAGGGCGTGCAGGTTCGCCTTATGCAGTAAAAGACTACTACTCGGTCAACCCCGACTTAGCCGATGATCCCAGCCAGCGCAATCAAGAGTTTTTCGCCCTTATCGAGCGAACCCATCAAGCAGGTATGAAAGTCATTATTGATATTGTGCCAAACCACGTGGCGCGAGTGTACAAAGGGCTCAATAACCCACCAAGTGTAAGTGACTTTGGCGCAGACGACGATACCAGTGTTGCTTACGCGAAAAACAACAACTTTTACTACATCCCTAACCAAGCTTTTGAATTGCCAGATTCGCTCGTCGAGCAGCCACCGCTGGGTGGTGAGCAGCATCCAGATCTCGCCGCTCCCTACCATGAATATCCAGCCAAATGGACTGGCAACGGTTCACGGCTCGCCAAACCGAATCATGACGACTGGTATGAAACAGTCAAAGTGAACTACGGCGTAAGACCCGATGGCGGCAAGGACTTTGCAACACTTACCGAAGAGTATCGCTTTAAATCAGCGGCCGAACACTATCAATTTTGGCTGGATAAAGAGATACCAGATTCATGGATTAAGTTTCGCGACATCGCGCTCTATTGGCTTGAGCAAGGCGTAGATGGCTTTCGCTACGATATGGCAGAGATGGTGCCGGTTGAGTTCTGGAGTTTTATGAACTCGTCAATCAAGCAAGCCAATCCAGACGCATTTCTCATGGCAGAGGTTTACCAGCCACACCTGTACCGCGACTATATTCATCTAGGCAAAATGGACTATCTGTACGATAAAGTCGACCTTTATGATGCCCTCAAAGATGTCATTCAAGATAAGGGGGCCACCAGTGAGATTGGTCATATTGAGCATCAACTTCGCGATATTGAGCATCATATGCTGCACTTTCTCGACAACCATGACGAGCAGCGTGTCGCATCACCCGAGTTTGCTGGCAGTGGCGAGAGAGGTAAGCCTGCGATGTTAGTGTCAGCATGTTTGTCCTCCTCACCAACTATGATCTATTTTGGCCAAGAAGTGGGCGAATCAGCAGCAGAAATGGCTGGCTTTGGTCAACCATCGCGTACTTCAATTTTCGACTATGTTGGCGTACCCGCTCATCAGCGTTGGATGAATGAAGGACGCTTTGACGGAGGACAGCTATCAAAGGCAGAAAAAGAGCTCAGAGCCTTTTACAGTAAGCTGCTTAACCTAACGTTAAACCACTCTGCATTGTGTGGAGACTACCATGATTTGTATGCTTCTAACTTCGATAGTTTCGCTGAGCTGCAAGATAAAATCTACGCCTTCGCGCGTTCCGATGACGAGCAAGTTATTGTCATTGTAACTAACTTTAGCGACCAACACTCCAAGCAAGTCGATCTGATCATCCCAGAACATCTGATTCAGTTGTGGCAGCTTAGCGACGGCAACTATCTATTAGCAGATAAGCTCAAACAGCGAACTTACACGCTCAAAGTTGAGCGGCAACAAGCTCGGATTGAAATCAACCTTGCCCCATTGGCAACGCATTTCCTATGTTTAAATAATCTCAAGCAATGCAGAGGTTAAGATGAAGTCACTTCCATTTATTTATCACGGTCAATCTCATGATTGGCTAATCATTAAAGACAACACGTTAACAGTGACTTTGGTGACAGAAAAATCGATGGCTTTTGACAAAGTCATGGTGCGTCACGAGCCCGATAATGAAGAGTACTTGGTCAAAATGACCCTAACAAAAAGTGGCAAGCACCTTAACTTCTGGCAAGCCGACTTTTGTGTCAACCATGACCGCGACATCACCCACTATGTGTTTAAACTGCTAACGAAAACCAAGCAGTACTGGCTAGATGCTAAAGGGGTTTCGACACGTATTCCACCCAAAGAGACCCACTTCAAGTACAACATTGCCGATCGCCCACCATCATGGGTCGAACAGCAAGTCTTCTACCAAATATTCCCGGATCGTTTTTGCAATGGCAAACCCGACATCAGCGTAACTGAGGGGGAGTACAAGGTGTCTGGCGGAACTAGACCTGTGGTAACCAAACAGTGGGGAGAACCAGTAGACTCCCATAATGGCAATGGTGGATGCGAGTTTTACGGTGGCGATTTGTATGGCGTGGAAAGCAAACTCGACTATTTGCAGCAATTGGGCGTAAGTGCGTTATATCTCAACCCAATATTTACTGCGCCGAGTAACCATAAATACGACACCTCAAACTACTTAGAAGTTGACCCACATCTTGGTACCAATGAGCACTTCGCAGATCTTTGTCAGCAACTGCGTGATCGTGGCATGAAAATCATGCTTGACGCGGTGTTCAACCATACCTCTACCGAACACCCGTGGTTTAACTTGCAAGGCCTACAAGAGGGCGTGGGCGCATATCAGTCACCAACATCACCCTATCGAGATTACTACTTCTTCAATGGCGATAGCCAAGACTATATATGCTGGAAAGGAAGCCGCTCATTACCCGTGCTTAACTTCCACAACCAACAAGTGAAAGACTACATTTATGCGAGCGACAATGCCGTCATTAAACACTGGCTGCGAGCACCCTATAAGATCGACGCATGGCGATTTGATGTGATTCACATGCTTGGCGAAGGAGAAGGTGCGACCAATAACTCCCATTACGTTAAGGCATTTCGCGATTCCGCTAAGCAAGTTAATCCAGATTGCTACGTGCTTGGAGAACATTTCTTTGAGGCGACTCAATGGCTGCAAGGGGATCAAGAAGATGGTGCGATGAACTACTACGGTTTTGCCCATCCGGTAAGAGCATTATTAGCCAAACTCGACATAACCTATGACCCAATCGACATCAGTATTGGTGAATTTATTGATTGGCAAGCAGAAGCGCGAGCCAAACTGCCGTGGCGCAATCAGCTAGCCCAGCTTAACCAGCTTGATAGCCATGACACCGCGCGCTTTCTTGAGTTAGTCAAACACGACCCACGGCTGTTTAAACTCGCCAGCGTGTTGCTGTTTAGCTATGTAGGTACGCCCTGCATCTATTACGGTACTGAGCTTGGAATGATGGGCAGCCATGATCCTGATAACCGCCGCACTATGCCATGGAATCAGGTAGAGAACTCCGAGTACCTTGATTGGTTTAAGAATCTTATTGCGCTGAGAAAAGCTCACCCAGCCTTGCAGAGCGGCGACTACATCCCTATCTACCACGATGAGGATTGCTTTGTATTTGCACGTAAATTAGGCACTGACACTGTGTTGTGTACATTCAACCTGAGCGAGAAGACTCTACATCGCAAACTTCCTGTATGGAAAGCAGATGTTCTTGACCAAGCGTTAATCGGCCAGATTTGTGGCGAACGATTCAACGCCTCTAATGGCTGGTTAGATCTATCTATTCCGCCACGCGCGAGTAGATTGTTAACTGTTGAGGTCTAAAAGCCCCCAAATAACACTACACCGAGCTTCAGCTCGGTGTTTTGCTTTAGATGAGCTGTTCTATCTGACCTATCGTAGTTTGCGCCGATTGGTAATCAACTTGCAACTCAACAATACCCTCAGCTGTTTGAACAAACAGCGATGGAAAGCTATTACCACCGATGCTGCGGGCAAAATCGAGTTCACGCATAAACTCTTGATTCAGAGTCACCGACCCATAGTCGGCTTCAAAACGTGTCACATCGAGTCCAATGCTATCAGCAAGGTCGATCAGCACATCGCTGTCACTTGGATTTCTCGCCTCTAGGTAGTAAGCACTCTGAATCGCAGTGAGCATCTGCTTCTCAGCGCTCTGTTTACGAGCGGCAAGCACGGCTCTGCAAGCAGGATAAGTCGAACGCCTTGGTACGTTGTTGGTCCAAAAATCGTAGTTGAACTCGGTGCCCAAGTACTCTTCAATTCTTCGCCAGTACGAGGCAATTTGCCGCTGCATCTCTTTCGGCATGGGAGTATCAGAGTCTGGAGCGAGTCCCCCGAGCACGTACTGGATTTCAATCCTACCCTCTAAGATCTGGCAGATCTGCTGCCAAACGGGTTTATACCCCCAGCACCAGGCACACATAGGGTCATAAACATAGTAGAGTTTGTTGTCGGCCATCAATATTGTTCCAGAGAACCCTCAATAGCTTTAAGCATAACTCTTCCCTATGATTTTTCACCATAAATTTGTGAATTGCCCCTGCATCGCTCGACTGACGGGAAGTTTGGTGTCACCGATTATCACCACCATTTTTCCGGTAATGACTTTTTTGACCTTTTCGACCGCTGAAACATTCACTATGGTAGAACGGTGTATTTGCCAAAAGTTGTTCGGGTCGAGTTGTTGAATCAACTCTTTTAACGAGGTCCTAAGCAGGTATTCAACGGTTCTCCCCTCTTCCTTGGTGAATACTGAAACATACTTATCTTCAGCCTTAAAATAGAGCACATCTGCAATAGAAATCAGATGGATATCTTCACCCTTACTTGCTCTGACCCAGTTCAAGTAATTGGGTTGCGATTGATGTCCAAGCTGTTGGATTTGGTCGATCAAGGCCGCCATATCCGGCTGTGCGAGTTGAGCCGAACTCGCAAAACGCTGTTTTATCTTAGTGATACACTGCTCTAAACGCTGTTCAGACAAAGGCTTTAAAAGATAGTCGATTGCATTGGCTTCGAATGCTTGCAGGGCATACTCATCATAGGCGGTGACGAACACGACCTGCGTAGAACTTGAGCTTTTAGTCATTGCTCGCGCCGCTGTCATACCATCCATTTGTGGCATTTTAATATCAAGAAAGACGATATCTGGTGCGAAGCGCTCGATCATACCCAAGGCTTCTTGACCATTGCTCGCTTGACCGACGATATCCAATTGCGGCCAGCAATCCGCAAGCATCTTATTGAGATGATGCCTCAACAAAGGTTCATCATCGGCGATAACCGCACTGTACTCCTTGATCGTCATTTGACCTTCCTATCGAGCCTCTAATTTATCTAGCGGAACACTAATTACCGCTTTAACGCCACCCGATACCGCCTGCTTAATCGTCAGGCTAGCATCAGTTCCATAAAGGGCTTTCAATCGCTCTCGCGTGTTCTCTAAACCTATTCCATGTCCACTGCTCTGTGCAGCATTCGCAAATCCTACACCAGAATCTTCAACCTCAATAACCATCGCGTTATCAGTTTGCGAGGCACGAACGTGGATTTCTCCGCCACTTACTTTAGGTTCAATTCCGTGTTGAATCGCGTTTTCGACTAGAGGTTGCAACAATAGTGGAGCAAACGGTGTATGGTCCAAAACGTCGCAGTCGATTTGATAGCTCAACCTTTGACCCATTCGGATCTGTTGAATCGCTAGATAGGCGTCAATTAACTCAAGTTCATTGCCCAAGGTCGACATAGTTTTGCGAGAGTTTTTCAACGTGCCGCGAAGTAGTTCAGTCAGCTTCTCTAACATATGTTGAGCCGTTTTTGGATCATGGTTAATCAGCGCATTAACATTAGCGAGAGTATTAAACAAAAAATGCGGTTCAATTTGGCTTTGTAACTGACGAAGCTGACTGAGCACGAGCGCTTTCTCTTGCTCGGATTGAATACGTTTGGCTTTCTCCAACTCTTTTTGCGCGAGGAGTTTCTGCTCATGAGTATAAAAATAGAAAAAGCAGGTAACGGAGAAGATAAAACCAAGAATGGCAACAGATTTCATCTGAGTAAAGTCACTAAAGTCATCGTAGCGACTGAGCCAAAGGTAGGCATTAAACGTTCCTAGCACCATGGCACAAAACAGCGACATGGCGGTCACGACAGGGTTACTCAACTGAGGCCACAGACGGCTAATGATGAGTGAACTCGCCACTGAGCTATAACCATAGCCCAAGCTGATCACTAGATGTCGCCAGTACGGATCTGGCCATATAGTTTGCGTGACAACAGCAATCACTGCACAAAAAGCAGTCGTATAACCAAAGCTACTGATGGCATTTCGTCGATCCAATGTAAATCCAGACATCAAAACCTTCCTTTTAGATTAAGAAAAATCATACGCTTATCTGACAAATTTGCATACACCGACTCATTGTCCCCCGTCATAAAACGAGCAGCGAGTTCAGCAGAAAACGACGCCGAACCTGAGTCGTAAACTCGATAATCTAACCACTGAGTCGCTATCACACCTTGATCTTGTGGTGAGTAGAGCAAATCAAAGGTTGGCGTTAAGTTATCGAGCCAAAGCAGCTTGTTTGACCAAGACCACTGACTCCAACTCGACGAATCTAAAGACCAGTGGAACATAATGTTATGCTGAACCAAATTGGCATGATTTAACCCTTGGGCATAAGACGAACCAAGCGGCGCCAACACTGGATTGTGAGAAAGCACATCAACACTTGCATAAGCGTTCTCCCACTCCCCTTTGCTCCAACTTCGGCTATCATACCAATACTCTAAAATGATGTTATTGCCCACCGCGTTTGCCCAGTTCAGGCCAATAAGCCCCTGATAACCATCGCGCTGTTTATCTAGCTCGACGGGCTGATTTAAAGTGCTCTGAACGTAGCGGTTGTACTTGCGTTGATACAATGCCGAAGCGTGTATAGACCAAGCATCATCGAGTACGGTAACAAATGATCCCCCAAGCAGCCCCTCACGAACGTCATCATAGTAACCCAGCAATTGCCATTCACTATCTCCCCATAGCGCATACCTACGGATACCCAAGCCCTGCTGTTCAGAAGCTTCTTCTAGCTGACTACCTTGTTGCTGTGTCCAAGAAGAGTCGCTGTAAACCAAACTCCACTCGCCCTGCATATCGAAGTACGAAGCCATGGCAACGCCCGTTCCCTCTTCAACTTGGATACCGACCGGGTTTCTGCGATAGGGTTTGAATACATCCAGCGGACGATATCCATACCCCACGCCCCAATCAAGACGGACTTTGCCAAAAGTCAGGTCAACTGCCGTGTTGAATAGTTCTATTCCTCCCTGCCAAAATAGCTCCTGGGCAATCAGATCACTATCAAAGGATTGAGATGAATCTGAGCTGTACAGCTTGCTACCTTTCGCTGCGATCAGACCCGTGAAGCCATACCCTTGCAGTTGCAAATCTATTAAGGCATCAACCGTTTCGGTGCGACTTCTCTGAGCTTCGCCAAGTAAGTCTGAATCACGGTGTGAAGTGGTGTTAGCACTCAAGGTGTAGTCCCAATCAAAACTGATTTCATCCGCCACGCAAGGCGCAACCAGCCCTATTGCGATCAGTAACGTTAGGCTTGGTTTCATTTATAACTCCGACAGCGCATTACGGGTTAAATAAGCGGGGTTGTAGTACTTATCTTCTAACTCAAACGGAGTGATCTGCTTGTACTCAATTACCGTCTTTTTCGCAGGCTGAATTTGATCAAGCAGTGTCATAGCGACCACTCTCAACTCACCTTCACGCTCTCCTTTGGTGAACAAAGCTTGTTTGGCTAGCTTCCCAGAGCGCAAATAAAGGTCTGCTTTAATGGGAAAGTCATTGCTCTCATCGAGCCAAAGTTCGATTTTGGCATAGCTTGCCCCCTTGGTGGTGGCTCTTAAGCGTACATGGTTCACCGCTAGCGATTGCTCCCCAAGCGTTAACTGTTCTGGTTGTACAAAAGTGGCGTGGTAATCCTCACTCCAAGTCAGGGTCGAAATATCACCAACCGAGGCCTCACCTAGTAGCTTTTGCATCGGCGTAATGCGAATTGGGCGACGACTCTTAGGCATCACTAACCAGTAATTATCACCGAGCATCAACATCTTCTGCCCTGCCTCTACTTGAGATTTAAACAGCACCAAAGACTCGCGATTTTCGCGAGTATAGACGTTGTACTCACGAGTTTTGTCTAGCTGTTCGTTTTCGTACAAACTTACTAACGAGACCACTTTTGCAGCGCTACTATCAAGACGATAGCGGTCAGCATTCTTGACCATACTCGCAACATCATCTGCCACTGCAGGCAAAGCAATGAAGCCAACCATACTCGCCAATAGAACCTTCTTTAAACCGTTAAACATAAATCAGTGCCTCCGTAATTGGCTTCTTAACGCCCTTTGATGCCGACAACCAAGCCGCTAACACGCAAATAATCAAGACTCCCAATGCAGTTGCAGTAAGCAACTCAGGCGAAAAATAGATATTGAGTGGATAACCTTCTGTTCGACCTGGAGGAGGCGGCATTTGTACCTCGACCACCATAAGCAGCAAGCTCACGACTAAGCTCAGTACCCCGCCAATTACCGAACCGATTACGGCAAGTAGTGCCGATTCACGCACAAACCCCGAGACGATTTCACGAGGATAGGTCCCAAGCGCAGACAAGGTACCAATCTCTCTGGTTCGCTCAGTCACCGACATCGTCATGGTGTTAAACAAGGCAACAAACACCACAAGCGCCATGACTGCTCCCATGATGCCAAAGATGCGGTCGTAGAGATCCTTAACCTTGGTATAGAAAAACGCCCGCTCTTGCCAAGGAGTCACCTCGATAGGTTGTTTAAGATCGACACTGGCGAGATTCTCCTCGACCCAGTTTTTCATCGCCACTGTCTGCTCGGTATCAAACAAGAACACAGATAAAGTACTGACTTTGTCGCTACTCAATAGCTCTTGCGCTGATTGAATATGGATGTAAAGTTGGCGCTTATCTAGTTCAGGCACGCCTGTAGAGTAAATACCACGAACTTTGTAGTCATAAGCGTTAAGCGCACCATCGCTGGTTGTCGCAAGTAACGTTATCCAATCCCCAGTAGACACATTAAGATTGCGCGCTAAATCTACGCCGAGCATAACTTCAGGCTCGCTCGGGTCATAGCGCGAAGACTGAATGCTCGATAAGGTCTTACCTTCACGCACATCTAAGAACGGTCCTTTCATGTCAAACTCGCGCTCGTTGACGCCAGTACCGACGAAAATGGTCGATTTACTGCCATTCGAAGCCAAGCCAGTAAATTCAATTCTTGGCTGGACACCGCGCACCTTGGCATTGGCGATCAGTTGTTGAGTTATCAGACTACTGTCAGCAATGCCGTTCGCCAATGGCATCTCTTCGTCTATCTCAAAATAGCCCGGCTGACTTAAAGTTAAGTGCCCTGTATCTCTCGCGGTTGATTCTTTCAATGAGTCATAGGTATACAAGCCAAAGCCGCCCGCTGAAGTCAGTGCAAAAATCGCAATGGCGATAATCAACACGGAGAGCAGACTGCGGCGTTTGTTACGGTATAGGTTGAGATACGCAATTCGTAACGAGAGTGGAATTAATTTGCCCATTTCATCGCCTCCTGATTCATCGCCCCATCTAACAGGTCGATACTTCGGTCACAGTGACGCGCCATACGAGGATCGTGAGTGGCGACAATAAAAGTCGTGCTTAGCTCATGACCAAGACTTTTCATCAACTCCACAACAACTGAAGCTGTCTTGCTATCTAAACTCGCGGTTGGCTCATCGGCAATCACCATTTGTGGCTTATGCACAAGAGCACGCGCAATAGCAACACGTTGCTGCTGACCGCCAGATAGATTATCCGGCCTGTGCTCGGCAAAGCCTTTAAGTCCGACTCTGTCTAAAATTTCCAGTGCTTTGTTTTTTTGCTCTTGTAGAGAGCAGCCATTAAGCATCAAGGGATAGGCGACGTTTTCCCATGCAGTCATAACCGGGATTAAGTTGAACTTTTGAAAAACGAAACCGAGATGGTTTCGGCGCATTTGCGCAGCTTTGATGGCGTCTTTTGGATAAGCCGTTCCATTAAGCTCTATCTTGCCCTGATAGTCCATATCCAGGAGACCAAGAATATTCAGTAACGTACTTTTGCCAGAACCTGACGGGCCGCACAGTGCCACCATCTCACCCTTAGTGATTTCGCCACTGACGTGCTTAAGCGCATCGACCTGCTGATGACCTATTTGATAGGTCTTACTCACTTGCTCAAAATTTATCATAACGCCACCCTAAGCCGCTGAGTCAATAATGGTTTGCGCTTGAACTGTCATTGGATGATTTGCATTGCGTTGTTGCATCTGTTTGAGCCATTCATCCGCTTGCGGTTTATCATCTGCACGCAGCGCCGCTTGGATTGCGTATATATATACCCAGGAGATAGCGTCATAATGTTGCTGAGTAAATGACTCATCAGAGAGTAAATCGAGGAAGATGTCATACCCACGCTCAAAGTGGTTAAACATGTCTGGTAGAGAAGTAAACGTTGAGCCTGCAATCGATTTTGCCAGCAGAGACTCAGGTAAGCCTTGACGATATTCTTGCTGCTCGATTGGCGTCTGTTGCTGATTTAATAGATCTAATCCCTTGCTAATGGTTGCCAACCCTTGCTCGGTGTATTTCATCTTGTTCCAAGGCATAAAAGCATCGCGGCCCATCAACGTTTGTGTGCTACCCAGATAAACTAAACTCAGCGGGTCTGCCCCTTGCTGAGCAATTTGCGTATCAAGCTGTTGGTAGACTTGCTCTACCTTGTCTTCGTCGCCTTGAGCTGCAAGATTGTATTCCGCAATCAACGACTCACTCGGTGCGGCAAACGCATTAGATGTGACCAATAAACCAAGGCTAAATAGACTAACTAACTTTACTGTTTTCATGTGAATGTTCCCTGCCTGTTTCGATGTTGGAAGATTAACGCTACTGAATAAAGCTGGCAGCACTATGCGATAAATGGGAAAAACAGGGAGTGAATGGTCAATAATTGGATTAAACGGTTACAGCATGGACAACAGAAAACGCTCGGGAGTAGCATTTCGCCACTATGATCGTTAAAGTAGCGCCAAAGATTAAACCCATCGTTGATTTCGATGAGGCAAAGTACTGAACAAGAGATAAACCATATGATCAATGACGACAGAATTATTGCTGATCTTAACGAGCTTGAATCATTCTTAGTTGCTGTAGAGAGCGGCATGCTAGGTCTAACCAATGCAGCGGGTGTCGTACTAGCGACCAACAACAGCGACGGACGCCGATTTGTTGCCGTTCTAGACGACAAACACCAACTGGTACTAGGACGTTGGGTAACAGAAGAGGTATTCCAAACAGGCCAAGATCTGGTGCGCAACGGTCCAAAACGCCCACATTAAATAGTCCTTGGTAGATAAATGAAAGGTGCCGTTGGCGTATTGCTCAATCGGCACCTTTTGCTTTTTACGGCGTATTTCATTGCCTAGTAGTAAACGATCCCATCGCCTTTAGTTACTAGGGTTCCAGCCTCATTAGTTAGAATTCTATCTAGCTCGAACAGAGATCCGATCGCAGCATCACCTTTGCTATTGTTCACAAACTTACACACCGCTTCGATTTTTGGCCCCATAGAGCCCGCAGGGAAATTAAACTCAGCCAGCCCGCTTGGAGTCGCTTGCTTCATCTCTGCTTGGTCTTCCTTGCCGTAGTTACGGTAGATAGAACCATCAGTCAAAATAATGAACAGATCTGCGTTGATTTTCTCTGCTAAAAGCTCTGCCGTTAAGTCTTTATCAATTACGCACTCAACGCCTTTACTGTGGCCGTTCTCCAAACACACAGGTACACCGCCGCCACCGCAAGCAATAACCAGATTGTTAGCTTTAAGCAAGGTAGTGATTTGCTCTAGCTCTACGATGTCTTTTGGCATAGGCGAAGGCACCACACGGCGATAGTATTCACCGTCAGCCTTAAACACCATGTCACTCGCCGCCATGATCTCTTTAGCACGCGTTTCAGTGTAAACAGGGCCAACAAACTTAGTCGGGTTCTGGAATGCAGGGTCAGTCGCCTCAACTTCAGTCTGAGTAACCAAAGTCGCAATGCCAAGTGATTGATCTACATTCTTAAGCTCTTGCTGAAGCATGTAGCCGACCATGCCACAAGTTTGAGACCCCAGTACGTCCATTGGGTAAGGGGTCGTTTCTGGTGAATACTCTTGGTAAGCCGCATTTTGCTCCATCAACAACCCAACTTGAGGGCCATTGCCGTGCACGATGACAATCTCGTGCTGCTGGGCGATTTTCGCGATACTTTCAGCGGATTTTTTAATGTTTTCACGTTGGTTTTCTGCAGTTAATGCCTCGCCTCTGGCTAAGAGGGCATTACCACCTAAAGCAAGTACTATACGCATATGAATTTTCCACGTTATTTATATTTATAATTAACTAAACCAAACAGAGAATATAATTGGTTTGCTCGTAAGCCGAAGCTTGTTATTTATGTAGATGTACTTAAAGAGAGGTAATATTTTTATTTTGGCAATCATTAAGCAATTAGATTGCCAAATTTAATTACAGTGACTAAAACTGGAATAATTATGCTCAGTTTATTCGGGTTAAAATTTTATTAAAGTGCACTCACTATTAGAGTGCACTTCTTTAATTGGAATAACTTAGCCAATTATTTACTTGGTGGAGTGCCTTCACCGTTTGATACAACTGCATCAATTTGAACACGTGCACCCATCGCAATCTCAGACACGCCAACCACAGTGCGTGCAGGAAGTTCGCCCTCGAAGTAAGTAGTGTAAACTTCGTTCACCGCATCCAAATCTGCCATATCACGCAGTTGGATATTTACCTTCACGATGTCATCCATTACATGGTTGATGCTCTCAACAATCGCCTTAATGTTGTCTAAACATTGTGTTGCCTGCTCTTTAGCGCCACCAGCAACCAGTTCTGTCGCCTTAGCAGTCATAGGCAATTGAGCCGCAATATGGTTGTAGTGCGAAAATGCCACTGTCTGAGTATGCAGAGGATTGATCGGCGCATTTTCAGTGTTGTGCGCTCGAATCACAATACCATGTCTATCTTCGACTTCTTGCGGTGGTGTGCCATCACCGTGTGATACGACAGCATCAATCTGTACCTTGGCGCCCATTGGCAAGTCAGCAACTGAAACAAAAGTACGCGCTGGTACATAGCCTAGAGTACGCGCGATAGATGAATCAGGGAAGAAAGTGCTGTAAGCCTCGTTAACCGCGTCCATGTCAGCAAGATCTTTAAGGTAAACATTTACTTTTACGATGTCATCAAATGGCACATCAATGCTTTCCATGATCACCTTAATGTTCTTCAAACACTGAGCCGTTTGCTGTTGAATAGTACCTTCAACAAGCTTGCCTGTTTCAGCATCAATAGGAAGCTGAGCAGAAATATTGTTGTAATGAGAAAACGCAACGGTCTGAGTAGATACTGGGCTAACTGGTGCTTTTTCACTGTTGCGAGATAGCTTAACTAACGGACAAGGCTCTTGAGGCGCGGTACCTTCACCGTTAGAAATAAGCGCGTCCATTTGTACTAAAGCATCACCGTATGGAAGCGCATCCACCGCAACCGTTGTGCGCGTTGGAAGCAAATTCGGGAAGAAGCTCGCATACACCTCATCCACTGCTTCTAAGTCTGCAATGTTCTTCAAATGAACATTGATTCGAACGACGTCATCCATGACATGATCAATACTTTCAACAATCGCCTTAATGTTGTTTAAGCACTGTTTCGCTTGGTCTTTAACATCTCCAACTACAATTTCACCTGACGCAGGATCGATAGGCAACTGCGCAGAGATATTGTTGTAGTGAGAAAATGCCACGCTTTGCGTAGATAACTCAGAAACTGGTGCATTTTCGGTGTTTCTTGAAACTTTAATGATGCCACTCATGTCGATTTTTATCCTTCTATTTCACGCAAGAATTAGTTTTATATTACGTAGGGGTTACTTATAAATATTGGGTGTTATTAGTCTTGGTTGGCAGTGATACTAAGGTAATTAATTCAACCTAAGTGTGACTAGAATCAAGTTATAAATTAACTAGAGATTAGATAAAGCTAGGATAATTAGTCATTAATGGATTAAATATCCAAACATGATCGATTTATATAGGAGAAAATTAGACATCGATATTAGATTTGCGTAGAAAGTGAATACATAATCAGTGTCAGTTTGGTTATTTAAGCCACCTTTAGCACAGATCTGATAGCGGCATCACAAGAATTAGCAATAAAAAGACTTAAATCTACTTTTATAGTGCGATTATTGCCGTTTAAAGTGAATAAATTGTCCCTATTCACAAATCGTGAACAAATTTCACCGTTTTGTTCCATACTCATTTAACGAAAATAGCAAACATCAATCGGTGGGTGTGCCGAGTTCATCAACAACAAAATCCAGAAATACTCGTACCCTCTCCGGCATATAGTCGCCTCCACGAAATAACGCACTGACTGGAAACCTCATGGGCTCAAATCCCATATCAAGTTTTACCAGTTGGCCGTTTTTCACATAGGGTGCTGCGATGATATCAGACTGATAACTGACTCCAATTGCGGACAGCGTTAACTGTCGAATCAGTCGTGGGCTATTACTTTTGAACACTCCCCGTACGGTCAAACTTGTGCTGCCAGTCCTTTCAGCTAAACAACGTTCCAGCGGCCAGCGAGATGTTGGGTGAAGGTTGCTATCAATAAGGCAAGGGATACCATCGAGATCTTTCAAGTGTTGGTTAGCGAGTTCAGGAGCGGCATATACCGAGCTTTGCAGAGACATAATCTTGCGGTGGTTCAAGCTAGAATCATTGAGCTCGCCCGCTCTAAAGGCGATATCAATACCCTGTTCTACTAAATCGAGTTTTTGATTGGTGACTATCATATCGATTTGAATATCTGGGTAGCGAATATGAAACTCAGGAATTAACGGGCTTAACAGTTCTTCGGCAAATCCCTGCGAAGCCGTGACACGTAGCGGCCCTGAGATAGCTTTGTTCCCTGAGTGGAGCTGATTGTAGAGCCTGTCGACCTGCATCAAAACCTGTTGTGCTTGCTGATAATATTGCCACCCAGCTTGTTCCACTAACAACTTGCGGGTGGTGCGATTAAACAGTTTCACTCCGAGCTGCTTTTCAACCTGATTAACATATTTTGAGGCCAGAGACTTTGATATGCCTAAACGATCTGACGCCGCGGTAAATGATCCTGTTTCAACCACAGCAACAACTGTTCTCATTCCATCGATAGTGTCCATGCATTGTCAACATTTTGTAGATTATCATTCCATATTAGTGGGGTTTTTCTTTGACACAAGTTGTTCTTAAATATAAAAAGACCAACGCTTAGGAGAACACAATGATCAAACTCTATTGGCATCCGCTCTCTGGACATGCTCACCGCGCGCAGATGCTCATACATATACTGGGCTTAGAACATGAATTGATTGTGGTTGACCTAATCGCAGGCGAGCAGCGACAACCAGAATTTTTGGCCCTAAACCCCTTCGGTCAAGTTCCGGTGTTAGTTGATGGCGAAACGGTTATTTTCGATTCCAATGCGATATTGGTTTACCTAGCCACTATGTATGACAAACAAAAGAAATGGCTTCCCGACTCACCTAAAGAGCGGGCACAGATAGAGCAGTTTCTTTCGCTGGCGGCATGTCGACTAGCTGGCTCTGTGGCAAAACTGCGTGCAGCGAATCTTTTTAATCGCAGTATTGATAGTGATGCATTGACGAAAGAAGCAAATACGCTGTTTGCGCAACTAGATGGTTACCAACGTAATCGTCAATGGCTAGTCGGCGAACAGCCTAGCATTGCCGATTTAGCGCTTTACACATACATAAAACTAGCCCCAGAGGGTGGCGTAAGTTTAGAACACTACCCTGACTTACAAGCTTGGATTCGACGAGTAGAAGCGTTACCTGATTTCATACCGATGCAGCTATCGAATGTGGGACTGCGCCAGAAAATGCCAAGCACTGATACTATCGAAATGTAGCTAATTACATTCGCTTCAAGGGCTTAACGACACTGTCGAGCCCTTCGATTTTTAGTGCTAGACAATACAGTTGCCTTCAGTAAACGGGGCGTAGTGCACAACATCCGTCTCACTCTTTAGTTCACTTTTAGACAAAAGTGAGTCAGTGATATTGCTAAGTTAGTAATTAATAGATTACTTCAAGTATAGGAACCTTCGTCAAGCAAAAAGCATGACCTAACCCTTATAGCTGCCCTCTCATCGCACTTCTTGTTGATGAGAGGGCTTTTTACAACCGTTTCACCAGATCTAATACGCTCGCGTAGTACGGATAAATGGCACGCCGTGTTCGTCGTTAATCACTTGAGCCTGAACGTCATAAATGCTCTGCACAAGGTCTGACGTTAAGATCGCTTTCGGATGACCACTTGCCACCAGATGTCCGTTTTTCAGTACCAACAAGTTATCTGCATATTGCGCAGCCAAATTAAGGTCGTGTAACACCATGATCGTTACATACTCTCGCTCTCTAGTCTGGCTTACCAAATGTTCAAGCAGTACGTGTTGATAGTGAAGGTCGAGCGCACTGACTGGCTCATCCAACATCATGATTTTGGGCTCACGCATTAACGCCTGAGCGAAGAGAATCATTTGCCGTTGGCCACCACTGAGTTTGCTCACATCTTTATTTGCCAAATGCGAAAGTCCGATCTGGTCTAGTATTCCCAGCGCTTTATGCAGCGTGTCATTGCCCACTCTCAAGCTCAGCGCGTCTAACTGCCCAAGCAACACAACTTCAATCGCTGTTAGATTCACGTCTAGACTGATGTCTTGTGGCATATAACCAAATTGGCTTCGCCACTGTGAAAGCGAATTATACGTTAGCGAATTATCACCATAATTGACCTCACCAGACTCCAACTTGATGTCACCAAACAACGCTTTAAGCAGCGTACTTTTGCCTGTTCCGTTTGGCCCTAGAATTGCGGTTACTTGACCCGGCTTGAGTTCAAAGTCGATATTTTTAGCCAGGCTTAATGAGCCAATTTGAATGTTAATTTGCTTAGCTGTCAGCATCGTTACCCTCGCTTCGCGATAATCAGCCAAAAGAAGAACGGCACGCCAATAATCGCGGTCACTATTCCGATTGGGAACAACGCACCGGGCACGATCACTTTTGAAAGAACAGACGCAGTCGAAAGGAGAAACGCGCCGATTAGGAATGAAAGAGGTAAGAAGAATCGCTGGTCTTCGCCAACCAACATTTTGGCAATGTTAGGCGCGACAATACCAACAAATCCAATGATGCCAACAAAACTGGTCACCGTTGCTGTCATCAAGGCAACGATAAATAATGTTTTCAAGCGCAGCTTAGCGACATTAACACCGACACTTTTTGCGCGCTCTTCACCTAAACGCAGGGCAGTTAATTTCCAAGCATCTTTGAGTAACAAAGCAACACCAGCCACCACAACCAACGAGGTGATCAACAAGTTCCCCCAGGTGGCTTTCGACAAGCTACCAAACAGCCAAAATAGGATTTGCTGACTTAATTCAGGGGACGAGATAAACTGCACCAACGACAATAGCGATTGAAAAAGAAATAACAATGCAATACCCGCTAGTATTAACTGACCTGAGCTGATATGGCGCATTGAGGCCAACGCGAAAAGAAAACACGCAGACAACATGCAGCAGATAAACGCACCGAGCGGGACCGCGTAATTACTATCTAAACCCAATGAACCGAAATAAAGCGTAATTGCAGCACCAAAACCAGCAGCCGCAGCCATACCTAGCGTGTATGGACTTGCCATCGAGTTGTTTAACAACGTCTGCATCTCAGCGCCACCAACCCCGAGCGAACCACCGACAACAATCGCCATAAGTGCAATCGGCAAACGCAAGTTAGTCACAATGACTTGTGTGGAGGCATCAACCTGAAACGGTAAGCCGATAAACTCTAAAATCGCATACAGAACCCGACTTGCATCCAACATTGATGGCCCTGTCATGATATCGAGCACAAAAGAGATAACCAAAATAAGACAAAAAACACTCAGTACGACAATACGTTTCCGCTCATACTTTCTCTGATTTTCAATGGCTTGTAACACTGCTTCGGATTGCATCTAACGCTACCTGATTTCCTAAAGGATAGATTTTCTTTTTCTACTGCGTCGCCGCTTGTTCAATACAAACCGCGCCGAGCATAAAATTGAGAACGCATACTAACAAAAATGATAATAATTTGCATAAAGATTAATAAAAGGCTTATTATCAGCAACCAAGATAAGGGTTCCAGTGGACACTGGCATATAGAAAAGAGTCTAAGTTACCATGTATAAAACACTACTCAGTTTTGCTGCACTTACTGTCAGTGCTTCGGCATTTGCAGAAATCACTACTATTACCGACGTACTAGGTCGAGAAGTTACCTTCGACGCACCAGCCAAGCGCGCGGTTGTCGGTTTCTATCCAGAAGACTATATGGCCATTGGTACAGAAGCCGCGTATGACAACGTGGTCGGGATGTCTAAGTACATTTGGCAAGCACGCTCTGCAAACTGGGAGCTCTACGTTAAACACCGCCCTTCTCTTGACAAAATTCCTGAAATTGGTCGCGTCGATACCAATACGTTTTCTGCGGAAAAAGTCATTAGCCTAAACCCAGATGTCCTGATGCTCGCTGACTGGCAATACAAAGGCCTTGGCTCAGAAATCGAACGTATCGAAGATGCGGGTATTTCTGTGGTTGTCGTCGATTACAACGCACAAACTTTGGAACGCCACCTGAAAAGTACACAGCTGATTGGCGTGATCACTGGCCAAGAAGACCGTGCAAAAAAAATCGCCAATGAATACAAACAAAACCTAGAGATGATCACCCAGCGACTTGAGTCTGCCAACCTAGATAAACCAAAAGTTTATACCGAGTATGGTGCTGCTGGCGTGAATGAAGTCGGGTATACCTTCGGCAAAAATATGTGGGGTGCGATTGCTACCATGGCGGGTGGAGACAATATTTCAGCGCCTTTTGTTGAATGGTGGGGAAAACTCAACCCAGAACAAATTATCGTTGCTAACCCTGATGTGATTGTCATAACGGGGTATGAATCAGGTAGCTCTGACGATGCAATGGTGATGGGGCAAGGGGTCGATGAGGCACTCGCAAAGCAGCGTTTAGCCGGATTTAAACAGCGTATTGGCTGGTCATCTATTGCCGCGGTTAAGAACAACCGCATGTATGCGGCTTACCACGGCGCTTGTCGTACTATTCTCGATGGAGCAATGCTGCAGTTCTACGCTAAAGCAATGTACCCAGAACAGTTTAAAGACTTAGATCCAAAGCGAGCCTACTTAGAGTTCTACGCTAAATACTTGCCAGTCAAGCCAAGTGGTTCGTTTGTCACGCAGCTGTAGTCTGTTTTGAGATACGTCAGGTTGAACTCATCTCAACCTGACTATGGCGTATTTACATTTTTATGCTTTGTAAAGCCAAAAGACCTGCCCCCAGTCGAGATATATTGACTGAACAATGCAGTAAGAACGAGGGTTAGGTAACAAATCTTTTTAATCATGTCGTTTAAGAGGCTTGACCACACTATCGAGCCCTTCGATTTTTAATGCTAGACATAACTTTAACAAATCACCGAGCTCACCGCTTGGGAAGCCCTTTTTATCAAACCAAAAGAAAATAGCTTACTTCGGGAAAGCTATCTCTTCATTGCTCTAATTTACGGTTGAGTAAACGCAAATTAGAGCACATCCATATGCTTCACACCATCTGAAACAATGAGTGAAAACCATATTGGCATACACTTAACCAACACTTAGCACAAATCTCCCGATTGATAACTATTCGGTCTCCGTTCTATTGTACATTCGTAAGGTTAAAAAATTTTTAGTTCATGTCGAAAATGGCAAAGTGATAACGTCCTTGAATATGAAACAATAAACAAGAAGGAAACTAACCATGAAATACATGCTTTTGCTTTACGCTGCTCCTGACCAAGAGCCAGAATTTGGCACTCCAGAATTCGACAAGATGATGGAAGACTTTGCCACTGCCTCAGAAACTTTCGAAAAGGATGGAGTACTTGTTGGCGGTGAGGGATTACAGACTATTGAAACAGCCACTTCACTTCGGATTAAGTCCGGTAAGGTGGAAACCATGGACGGCCCCTTTGCGGAAACACGTGAACACTTGGGGGGATACTATATCGTTGATGTGCCAGACTTGGATGCTGCACTACGGTGCGCAGAAATCATTCCTGTGGCTAAGTTTGGCACCATCGAAGTTCGCCCTTTGTTGGATTACAACGAAGCAGGTTAACGTATGAATAACGCCTCTTCAAAAGCCATCGCTGTCAGTCATATTATTAATGAAGTCCTGATAAAAGAGAGGGGGCGTCTTTTGGCTGTGCTTATTTCACGCCTTGATGATTTTCAATTGGCAGAGGATGTCTTACAGGAAGCATCGATTGCTGCGTTGAAGCACTGGACTCGATCCGGCACGCCCCATAACCCTTCGGCGTGGCTGCTGAGAGTCGGTTTAAACAAGGGTATCGACCATTTCCGCATGGTAAAACGAGAGCAACGTAAAACGGAGGATCTCGTTGACATTTTTTCCGATGGTCAGGTGTATGACGTTCCCGAAACTATTCCAGATGAACGTCTAAGCCTTATCTTTACCTGTTGTCATCCAGCTCTGGAAGAAAAATCGCGTATCGCTTTAACCTTGCGCACAGTTTGCAATTTAACGACCAAGGAAATTGCCGCCGCCTTTCTTGATAACGAACAAACGATGGGGCAGCGATTGTATCGCGCTAAGGCAAAAATTAAAGCCAAAGGAATTGGTTTCTCTATCCCAGATGCAGATAGATGGCATGACAGACTGGATACCGTATTAACAACCATCTATTTGATATTCACCACTGGCTATGTCATGGAAGCTGAATGTCCACGTTCGCTGTGCCAAGAAGGTATATTTTTGGCCAGACTACTTAACAAGCTGAAACCCAATGATCCTGAAATCGAAGGTGTACTTGCATTAATGTTGTTGACCGATGCGAGAAGCACTGCACGAATAAATATTGATGGAGCAATGGTGCCTATCGAACAACAGAACACGACACTATGGCTTCAAAATAATATTGATGAAGCTCACCGCATCCTTAACAACGCCATAGAACGAAGACTACCTGGGCCGTTTCAGATAAAAGCTGCGATTGCAGATTGCCACATGATGAAACCCAACCCCGATTGGTACCAGATGTCTTTGCTTTATCAATCCCTATGGCAATTCGAGCCTACACCAGTTGTAGCTTTGAACTGGGCAGTGGTGATAGCAGAAACAGGTCATCCAGAATTTGCACTCAACAAGTTGGATGAGTTAAAAGAAGATCTTAAAGATTACCAACCTTGGTACGCAGCACGTGCGCATATTCTCAGGAAATTAGGACAAAAAGCACAGGCTAGCATTTATTACAAACTAGCAATTGAAAAAGCCCCAAGTGTGGCGACACGTCAGTTTTTGGAACTGGGATTACGAGAAGTCACAAATTGATTTACTCTTTAGTAGTATAGCTTCGGAATCCACCAACCTATTTCTGAATAGATCGGCATAGGCATAAACCTAGAAATGCGCTTTTAGAGATAGAGAAGCCCGTGAATACCAAGACTAAACAAGCGAATCAATTGCTCCTCTGTCTGATAAAAGCTCAATGACTAGTTTGGGGCACGAAAAGAGTTAGCCTGATAAAGTGAGTCTTTTAAATGAAAACACAGGGTATTGTTGAAGAAGCTAGGGATGCTTTGTTCTGTTGCAGTCACTGATTACTTGGATTGGTGCCGCGTCTTCTTCGCAAACTTTTGCATCGCCTCGGCGAACGTTGTTGTTTTGCCTTTCGCTTTAACTTGTACAACCCGATACCCCATTTTTTCCAACGCGTGGCGCTCTGCTAACACAGCTTTATCATCTTGTTGGCTACCTTGTGCTGGCTGGTGGATATAACACCCCTCAAGTTGGCCATCCTCAACCAGTTGGTGATGCCTCAATGCATCGATGTCAAAATTCATAGTCAATATTGTCGTTTTAAGTGGAGAGTTTTTGGCAGGTTACATGCGCTTTAAAGGCTTAACAACGGTATCTAAGCCTTCTATTTTTAGCGCTAAGCATAGCTTAAGGAGGTCACCAAGCTCCCCTTCAGGAAAACCTTTTTTGTCAAACCACAGCAAATACTCTTCAGGAAGGTCAATTAATACCCTACCTGCGTACTTGCCAAAAGGCATTTGCATTCTAGCAAGTTTGATTAGGTTCTCTTTCTCTAGCATTTTACTGTGTCTGTAACTGTTTGGCCGCCCTGTAGAGTAACACCTAAACGTTAAACCCAATAATTAATCTCGCCTTTGGCATCTTCGAGTGAGTCAATCATTGTCTAAAAATCAATGAGTTTTAGGCTAGTCATAGGTCATTTATGACGGCTGGACAGTGTGCGCGTACTCTACAATCACCTGATTGCCCTCAATATAGGCGTTTTGAATTTCACCATCCACACTCATACGGCTTTGCAAGTAAACTATCTTTGGACCAGTATCGTTAGTTTCTTTCAAACTTGGGACTGTAGTTTGTGGATTAAGCTGAAGCAGGCGACAAAAATGGCTCACAAAAGACATTGTAAGGGGAGTTTCTCCACGAAGCACACGCGAGAAACTCAACTGGTTCATACCAAGCTTTTTTGCGAACTCCATTTGAGTTAAACGCATTTTTGACTTTTTTGACATCCAAATCTGATAGAGCGCTTCTCTATCTTTGTCGGTAAATTCCATGATAAATCCTCGGTAAACATATCGCGAGGATTGTCGGTATTTTCGTATGCTCGGTTGTCAGCACAGGGTAAGTGAAAGTCAACACAATGTCTGAAACGTGTGAATTACGTGCGTCAGATCCAACCGCTTTACAGGTTGTATCCTGCTGCTTAGAACGTAAAAGAGGATGCACAAGCATCCTCTTTTCAATGGTCAGTTGATTAGAACCAACTAGAGACCAAACGTTTAAACCAGTCCATTAGTTTCTTAAACAAGCCGCCTTGTTCCACATCTTGCTGAGCGACAAGCGCCGCTGTGGCAACCTCTTGGCCCTCCACCGTGTAAATAACCTGACCGACCTGTTCTCCTTGATAAATTGGCGCTTCTAACTCACCGTTATATTCTATCTCTGCTTTGAGCTTGCTCGCATCACCTTTAGGTAGAGTGATCAACACTTGCTCCGCCACTCCTACTGGAACAAAGTTGACGTCACCCATCCATACTTTGGCTTCAGCTAACGTGTCTGTCTCCTTAGATGGTGAGACGGTATCGAAGAACCTAAAACCATAACTCAATAACTGCTTACTCTCAGATTCACGGCTTTTAGTGCTATTTGCACCCATCACAACAGAGATCAAACGCATGTCGCCACTCGTTGCTGATGTTGCCAAACTGTAGCCCGCACCACTCGTGTAGCCCGTTTTCATTCCATCAACATTTAAGCTGCGATCTCTCAGCAGGCCATTGCGGTTGTACTGAGTAATACCGTTGTAGGTATATGAGGTTTCACTATACAGAGGATAGATATCCGGCAGGTCGCGAATGATCGCTTGGCTCAACAAAGCAATATCATAAGGTGTCGAGTATAAGCCATCACTGTCTAAGCCATGAGGGTTGGTATAACCGGTGTTTTGCAAACCAAGCTTTTGCGCCCAACTGTTCATTAAGCTCACGAACGCGCCTTCACTGCCAGCGACGTGCTCAGCAATTGCAACGCTCGCATCATTTCCTGACTGAACAATCAAGCCGCGATACAGATCCATTAACGCAACATCAGTGCCCACTTCAATAAACATTTTTGATGAATCAGGGAAGTTTTTCGCCCAAGCTTTGCGGCTAATGCGTACTTGGTCGTCTAATGAAATATTACCATTATTCACTTCCTGCCCTGCTACATAAGCAGTCATCAACTTAGTTAAGCTTGCAGGATTGAGTTTCTTGTTGGCGTTTTTTTCAACCAACACGGCACCGGTGTGGTAGTCGATAAGCACATATCCTTTTGCACCCAGCGATGGAGGATCAGGAATGATGGTCGGCGTAGCTAACGCCCCAAAAGAAAGAGAAAGTGTCGAAAGAAGCGCGATGTTTTTTAGAAAACCCGTGGTCATGATAGGCGGCGTCTCACTTTGATGATTACAATACGCCATCAGTATAGTCACAACCCAGACAAAGATTCAGCCGCTTTGACATCAATCGTTACTATTGAATAAGAAAACTTAGAATTATCTCATTTGCTAGAGTATTTTTACTCGCTTAGTGGTCAGTAGTGGCCTTAGGTAAGCACAATGTGAACCCGTTTTGATCAAGTTTAAGCACAAAAAAACCAGCGACTATACGCTGGTTTTCAAACTTCTCAAATGAGTAACTATGCTGCTTTCAGCTCTTGCTGAGCGTTCTTTTTCGCCATCAATCTTTCACGGTGAGCAAACCATACGTAAGTTGCCGCAATTGAGAAGAATAGGTAGGAAAGTGCGAATACAAATGGAGAGCTGATTAGCTCTTGCGACATACCCCAAGCGACACCTGCAACGGTAATTGCAATTTTCGAGAACAATCCACAGATAAGAAGTAACAGTGCTAATTGTGGAAAATGGCTGCTGCGGAATGCAAACCAGTAGCAGCTACCTACAGCCATGGTTGAAATGTAAAGGCCGAGCAAGAATGAATGGAGGTGTTCTGCTGACGCGACCCCTGCGGTGATCGACACCATAAATAGAATAAATAGTTTCATACTCTTTGCCTCGCTTTTAAAACTAGAAAAAGCTTCCTTTCATTTTTGCAAACTCATTTTGCGTATATTTTCACCTATCTAGAGCAGATTTCAAGGAGTATTTTTGTCTGTTTATTATACGAAATTCATAATCACACCACTTGTAATGAAAATGTTAAGCCCATGTTTAACCTAAGCTATTATATTCACTGCCACGCCCGACGAATTAGTAAACCCATCTTTTTAAAAGTTACATATAAATTACATTTGTAACATTTTAAAATAATTAGATATATGTGAGTTAAAGCTATAATCGTTGGGAAAAACGCCAGACAATACCCATCAAAAACTAAGATTGATAAAATCAGCATTCAGTTCAAACATGCTGCTACTATTTATTGTGAGCTTAGCCACTGTTCACTATTTTCTAGCTCGTGTCTCGCAAGCGGCTTTGGTACCTTTGCGGCACACATTTTTACGTATCACATACCATGCCTTCCCAGTACCGAATTAATAAGATCGTAGAGATCGGTGATACCCTGCATCGCAGCGGGTGTGCGCCATATAAGCTTGAAAAATACACCCAATTTTATGCACGTAAACACGAAGTTGATGTCATGATTCAGGCGACACCAACAACGGTCAACTACCAGTTCCCTGATGACGACAATGTTGTGGTGATGAAACGTCATCAACCTGCTTCGATTAACTTGAGTTTATTAGCCAATACCATCATCCGTATCAATCAACCGAGTCAAGAACCTGTACCAGAGCCAGTCGGCTATCCTAAATGGGCTATCGCACTCGCGAACATGGGCATTCCGCCTGCATATCTCATGCTAGTAGGAAGTACTCTTGAAGCGATTATGTTCTCGGTATTTTTAGGTTTCATTGTCTGGGTAGCACAGCAGATATGCCGAGGTCGACGTTCTATTGCCGTTGAGTTCATCTCCGCTCTACTTAGTGGCGTACTCGTCGCACTGTTTGCCAGTACCGGGGCTGCCGTGCCGGTGTGGGCGCTATGTATCGCAGCAGTAATACTGTTTGTTCCCGGGCTATCTATTGCTAATTCACTAGAGTGTCTAGCGTTTAACGACTTGGTGTCAGGAACGAGTTTGCTGGGTCAAAGTGGACTCACTCTAATTAAGCTGTTTGTTGGCATAGTCATGGGCCTCAATATTGGTGAGGCGCTCTGGGGCCAAGCGACTGCATTGGACTACGTTAACGAAGTACCCGCATGGTTACACGTTTCTGGCCTGTTCCTGTTGTCTTTATCTTTAGGGATAATATTTAACGCACGGCCAACAGATATTTTACTTGGCCTTCCTGTCGCAGCATTAGGTATGTGGGGGCCATTCTATCTTGGTTTCGACAGCGGGTGGGTTGTAGGAACTTGGGTCACAACGGTATTAATCACGCTTTATGGCACGTGGGTAGCGAAGAAAATGGATTTAACCGGCTCTATATACATAGTACAAGGGATCATTATCTTGGTACCAGGCAGCCGTGTATTGGTCAGCGCCAGCCAATCAGTATTTGAACAATCCGTATTACCGATCCCTAGCATCGGATTATCTGCACTATTCATGTTTTCAGCGATTGTGGCAGGGCAAATAACTGCGTACTCAATCTACTCACCCAAAATTGAGAGATAGTAATTAGCGGTTTCAGTCGATAAGAAAAAGCCCTATTCAAACTTCGCTTACTAAGCGGCTTTTGAATAGGGCTCTTTGCCCTTATGCTTCATCTTCCTTTGATAGCTGCCCTTGCCTTTTTTAGCTTTTTCAACTCTAGCTCTATAAAGCTTACTCGTTACCATCGCTTGCAATGCGTTATGTTTGATTTCGCCTCTGCCCAGTTCTACGTCCACTTGGTCGTGATACTTATTGGCTTCGACTATTGGTTTCTTAATAGCCATACAACCCTCATTGTAATGATTAAACAGTGATCAGTTTGTGCTCAAATAACACAATTTACTAATCAGCCAAATGTTACACTATTTATAGGCCAATCAGTATTAATTTCGAAACTATACCTAGCGCAAATTTCTAATGAAAACCCTTGATGAAGCGATACAAACTCCCTTCTTTTTATTGACTTAGTTGCACTTCGCTTTAGACTGGTTGGCAGCTAGAAAACGGTTCTTGTCTAATTTCGCCGTTTCGTTGGATGACTAGAAAATCTACCGTAACGTCGTACGCTATAGCAATCTCCTTTTCCACGCTATCGGTGCCGTATGGCTTTTACAAGATTTATCAAGGATATACATTATGTCTAACACTGTTACTGGTACAGTTAAATGGTTCAACGAAACTAAAGGTTTTGGTTTCATCCAGCAAGAAAACGGCCCAGACGTTTTTGCACACTTCTCTGCAATCACTGGCGACGGTTTCCGTACTCTAGTTGAAGGCCAAAAAGTTGAGTTCGTAGTATCTCAAGGTCAAAAAGGTCCACAAGCTGAAAACATCAAAGTACTTTAATTATTAAGTACTAAAGAATTACAATAGCCAGCACAACGCTGGCTATTTTTTTGTGTATAAGTAAAGCTTATGGCTCTCAAACCCACTATTTATAAATTCCGAATTTCTCTTTCAGACACTAACCGTGACCTCTACGACTCGACTCAACTGACTGTCGCGCAGCACCCGTCTGAAACGGTGCCACGTATGATGGCGCGTATTCTTGCCTTTTGTGTAAAATGGCAACCTGATTTAGCGCTCACCAAGGGCTTATCAACCACCGAAGAACCCGATCTATGGGTAAAATCACTCGATGATCAAATTCAAACTTGGATTGACATCGGTGAGCCTTCACTCGATCGAATTAAGAAAGCATGTCGCTTAGCTAAAAATGTTGATGTGTTCTCATTCAACAGCAAGTCTGATGTTTGGTGGGATCAGACCAAGAACAAAGTTCATCAGTACGACGCCAACATCTACCAATTTGACTGGAATAGCATAGAAGCTCTGTCTGAAATTGTAGAGCGCAGCATGGATCTGTCGGTAATGATTACCGGAGATAGCCTGTTTGTTGATTCGGATAAAGGCTCATTTGAAATTGCGTTAACGAGCTTGCAGTCGAATGACTGAGTTAGAAAAGCAACTAATTGCCATTGGCGCGCAAGATCTGCCGCCAGTGGTATCTCGAACCAAAGCTTGGACGCAATTTTGCGAACATCACTCTTCTTTGTTTGAAAAAGCGCTGAAAAGAAAGCCTGACAACTCTTCCACTAGCCATTTGCTCGGGATCTTGACCAAAGCTCACATCGAAGCAAGTAGCTATATAGAGTCTAATGGGGCGTCTATACAGGCAATGCACCAAGCCTTTAACGACAACTTGGGCAAACAGCACGCCAACAAGTTTGAAGAACAAGGCATGGAACAGCTGGCACTATGCACGCATTTATGGCTTTACTTGCAAGGCTACTTAAAACTCGATTTCAGCCTTGCCAATGACCATGCCCAAAAAACTTCTGAGCTAGTCTCGTCGGTCAATAACCATGACGTGCAAAAGCTAAGGACAGAGTTCTTAGCCAGCTACTATCTTGGTTCTGAAAGGTCACCAATCAAACAGCGCAATATCTTCAAGCCTCTGGAATGGTTAACGCGACTTTTGAAGGGATAGATGGCTCCAAGTTAGAGCCATCTGCTTACTCAATACTTATAGGTAGGTATGAGGGCCGAACACTTCATAGTGAATGCGCTCACGATCAACTCCAAGCGCTTCTAGTTGTCGTACAACCGACTCCATAAAGCCCACAGGGCCACATAGATAAAAGTCTGCGCTACTTAGCGGAAGTTCTTTGGCGACTAGGTTGATATCTAACTCGCCAGAAAAGTCCGCAACCGCTTCATTCAAATACCACGTAAAACCCTGCCAATTATTTTGCTCTACTAACCGCGCGGTCTCTTGCTGAAACGTGTGTTGCTTTTGATCATTACACGCATAAAGAATACTGACGTCCTTCTTACCTTTGGCGGCTAGGGTTTGCATCATAGCTTGAATTGGCGTCGCACCAACACCCGCAGAAATAAGCACTACAGGTTGCTGTTTTTCTTGGTAGTAAAAATCGCCTGCTGGGGCGTATAAGTTCACCACATCGCCTTGGTCAACTTCATCGTGTAAGAAGTTTGATACTAGCCCCTTGTGTTGACCTAACTCACGCTTAACTGAGATACGGTAATCTCTGCCGTTAGGCTTTTGCGACAAAGAGTACTGACGAATTTCGTTGTAATCACCCTGATTTGGTTTTAGCTCAATACCAATGTACTGCCCTGGTTGATAGTCGAGTACCTCACCACCATCTTCTGGCGTCAGGATGAAGCTAGTTACCAACTCTGATTCTGGCTGTTTAGCACTAACGATGAAACGACGCGAATTCTGCCATCCACCGACGGCTTGTTTGCGCTGTAAGTAAAGCTCGCCTTCGCGGTCAATAAACACCTGTGCAAGGAACAAGTACGCTGCTGTCCACGCCTCTTCTACTTCCGGGGTAAATGCTTCTGTAGCAAGTTCACGCAGAGTTTCAATTAAGTGATGACCAACAATTTGGTAATGCTGTGCTTGAATATTGAAGCTGGTGTGCTTATGGGCGATGCGCTCAACAGCGGAAGTCAGCGCTTCGAGGTTCTCGATGTTCTTCGCGTATGCAGCAACGGCTTCAAACAGAGCAACACTTTGGCGACCGGTTTTTTGGTGCGTCATATTAAAAATGTCTTTGAGCTCCGGGTTGTGGCTGAACATTCGTTTGTAAAAATGCTCAGTCAACGCCGGGCCTGCCGACTCTAATAGTGGAATAGTGCTCTTAACGATGTCGATATGTTGGTTGTTAAGCATTGAGACTTTCTCCTCAGTTTATTTTTAGTATTTCTTCCCACGTAAGAGCACAAAGCGTGCCAACCAGAATTTCACTTAAATAGCTATTTTTATTGCATTTTCTATAATAAAACATGTCGAAAAGACCCATTACAGGCAAGTCATTTTGACTACATAGTGTTGCAATAGAACACTCGGTGTGATTAATTTAACCACATTCATTTCAAGCCAGTTTTGTTGTTGGTACCCTCATGCAAGATATCTCTGTTTCGACCCTGATTGATATGACCATAGGTCTCGCCCGTGGAGACAATGATCAAGATAGATTTAATAGCTTGCTCGATGTAATTCGTAAATCCATTCAGTGTGACAGTGTCGCGTTACTCTCCCTTCAAGGAGAGACTTTAGTGCCTTTGGCTATCCAAGGGTTAACCCGAGATACTCTCGGCCGTCGTTTTAAAATAGACGAGCATCCAAGGTTTGCCCTCATCTGTGATTCAAAAACTGCGCTAAGATTTGATGCAGACTGCGATTTGCCTGATCCATTCGACAACCTATTGTTGGACTATGATGGCGACTTACCCATGCATTCATGTATGGGCCTACCACTTTTTTATGCTGATAAGCTACTCGGGGTGCTCACGCTTGATAGTTTAACTCCAGGGGTGTTTGATCACTTCCCCACTCGCAGCTTGGACGCGTTGTCTGCTATTGCCGCGTCAACCTTAAAAGTGGCACTCACAGTAAGCCAACTAGAACAACAAGCCAAACAAACTCAACAGCGCTTTGAAGAACTTAACGAAGATGCCTGGGAGCGCGATGGTGGCGATATCATAGGCGATAGCCCAGCAATGCAAGCGCTTAAAGTCGACATAGAAGTTGTCGCACCATCCAACTTCAACATTCTTATTCATGGTGAAACCGGTGTTGGTAAAGAACTCGTTGCAAGAAGCTTGCACCATCTATCGCCACGTAAAAAGCAGCCGCTCGTTTATGTTAACTGCGCAGCAATCCCCGAAAACTTAGTCGAGAGCGAGCTGTTCGGCCACGTCAAAGGCGCGTTTACCGGAGCCGACAAATCACGCTTAGGTAAATTTGCCCTTGCTGATGGTGGTACTCTGTTTCTTGATGAAATTGGCGAACTACCGCTTGCAGCCCAAAGTAAAATTCTCCGTGCACTGCAAAACAACGAAATCCAACCCGTAGGCCAAGACAAGGTGGAAACTATTGATGTACGCGTATTAGCCGCAACAAATCGAGATTTAAAACAAGAAGTCACTGAGGGTCGTTTTCGTTCAGATCTCTACCACCGCTTAAGCGTTTATCCCATTACCGTCCCAGCGCTGCGTGAACGAAATGGCGATATCGTTTTGCTCGCGGGCTACTTCCTAGAACAAGCGAGACGCAAGCTAGGCATAGTACAAATTAAACTTGGTAAAGACGCTCAGCTTCTTCTATCACGCTATAACTGGCCGGGGAATGTACGTGAGCTTGAACATGTTATTAACCGGGCGGCCCTAAAAGCACGAGCACGCGGCAAAAATGGCAAACTCATTAGGGTATCAGTAGAAGACATTGGCGAATTGCAGTCCATCATGGGTCGCAGTGAGCTTCCAGTCTCTTCTTCACACAATCCAGCAGTAGAACCAGAAGTTTCCCTTGGCTTACGTGAAGCGACAGAAGAGTATCAACGTAAGATGATCGTGACAGCGATTACCGACGCTGATTTCAACTGGGCTAAAGCGGCACGACTGCTGAAAACCGATCGCGCCAACCTAACCCGACTAGCCAAGCGTTTGGGCATAGAGGTAACGAAAAAACACCAACTGAAGATAGGCTGACGTTTTGTGATTCAACAATGATCACATCTCGGTTACACTACGTAACGTAAATGTCACCTCAAAATACCCAACAATGTGGGTATCTAATGATAAGTTTAATGGAATTATTATGAAGTTTATTCGTTGGTTTTTAGGCCGCGTTATCCTACTGCTTAACTTTGTTTTTGCACCTAAAGGCGTAAAGCGCTCACCAGAGGCTCAACAAGAAGTCGATACAAAAGCTCAATCACTTGCACTTTACCAATTTGATGCGTGCCCTTTCTGCGTAAAAGTCCGTCGAGCGATGAAGCGTCAGTCCGTTACTTTTGCTTTGCGTGATGCCAAGAATGATCAAACTTACCGCGCAGAACTTGAGTCTGGAGGTGGTAAAGTCAAAGTACCTTGCCTAAGAATTGAAAAAGACGGCGACATAAAATGGATGTACGAGTCTTCTGATATTGTTGCGTACTTGGAGAAAGAGTTCGCTTAAACACACTAAAAGGATTGTCTATGTCGTATGTGCCATTGAACATCTCCAAGATCAAAGCGATTGTGTTTGATTTGGATAACACCTTGGTTAGCTCAGACATGGACTTCCATTGGCTAAGAGAGCAAGTTGGGTGCCCTTCGGATAAAGACTTGCTCGTCTATGTCAAAGAGTTAGCGTGCGAACGAACCACAGAGAAAGCTAATGCGCTGATCCTTCAGCACGAACTTGACGACGCTCAAGCTTCACAGCCGATGCCAGGCTGCCACTCTCTGCTTGATTTTATTCACGCGAACCAACTGCAAACCGCAATCATTACTCGCAACTGTGTTCAAGCCTCCAAGCAAAAGGTGTCGCACAATAAGCTACGCGTTCCGCGTATTATCACCCGCGAGCACTTTCCACCGAAACCCGCGCCCGATGCATTAGTTTCGCTGGCCAATGAATGGCGCTTACAACGAGATCAAGTGTTATATGTTGGTGATTACCTATACGACCTAGAAGCTGCGTTTAATGCCAACATGCCCTCTTGTCTTGTGACACACGGCAAGCCAACCGAGTTCTCTGCTCACGCCTCTTTAGTGGTGGATCATCTGTATGATTTAGAACGCGAATTTATTTCTGCTCTCGGTTAATGACACAGACAAGTTCCAACATGATGCTGCATCATTCTCGACTCAAGGTAACGTATTATTTACCAGTTAGGCTTGAATTTTCGCTGTTTCATAACGATATACTAGCAATTGATGCAAAAGCCTTGGCACATCACCTCGGTTTGCTTATCCCAACTCACTCGATGACCTAAGTTCTATTATGACTGCAAACACACCAGAAACTTCCGCCTCATTGGGGCAACAGCTGTTTAAGATGACGTGGCCAATGCTATTTGGCGTGTTATCCATTATGAGCTTTCAACTGGTGGATAGTGCGTTTATCGGTCAACTGGGTATCCTTCCTTTGGCAGCGCAAGGTTTTACACTACCGATCCAAATGATCATCATTGGCATACAAGTCGGTTTAGGCATCGCAACCACTGCCGTGATTGCTAAAGCGATAGGTGCGAATAAACTCAAATACGCTAAACAACTGGGTGGCCTTGTCATTGCGATGGGCAGCGTTGGTGTCGCGGTATTTTCTGTATTTATCTATGTACTCCGCGAGCCAATTCTCGCGCTACTTAGTGCTCCTGATACCGTACTCCCAATCATTGAACACTACTGGATATACTGGTTAACTAGTGCTTGGGTTGGAGCCGTGCTCTACTTCCTCTATAGCGTATGCCGAGCCAACGGCAACACTATGCTACCAGGTACCATGATGATGGTTACCAGTCTGCTTAACCTTGTTCTCGATCCGATCTTTATTTTTACCCTTGATTTGGGCATCAATGGCGCTGCGATCGCAACTATTCTCGCTTTTGGCATCGGTATTTTGGTGGTTGCGCCTAAAGTGAATAACAAGCAGTGGATGAGTTTCGACTGGAGCGATCTCAACGTCTTAAACAGCGTTCGCTCGATTGGCAACATCATGGGCCCTGCGATGATCAGCCAGTTGCTCCCCCCTCTCTCGTCTATGCTAGCCACCAAGCTACTGGCGGGCTACGGTACCGCTGCGGTTGCCGCATGGGCATTGGGGTCGCGCTATGAGTTCTTCGCCATAGTTTCTGTGCTTGCGTTAACCATGTCTATGCCACCAATGGTCGGAAAGCTGCTCGGAGGAAACAATGTAGCCGATATTCGTAAACTGGTTGTTATCGCATGTAAGTTTATCCTCGGTTTTCAAGTTCTGATCGCAGCAATAACCTTGTTTGCTTCACACGGGCTAGCGACATTGATGACTAGCGAAACCGAAGTCGAAACGATTTTAAGCTATCACCTCATGGTTGTGCCGTTTAGCTTGGGACCATTAGGTGTCTGTATGTTGATGGTATCGATATCCAATGCGCTAGGTAAGTCGTACACCGCGCTAACGATCTCTGCTCTGCGACTGTTTGCCTTCTTCCTACCTTGCTTATGGCTTGGTGCTCAGTTGGGTGGTATTCAGGGTCTATTCTGGGGGGCATTCGTTGGTAACATCTTAGCTGGCATCTGTGCTTGGTCACTTTATCAAAAGGCACTTGGTCAGATAGAAGCTCAACTAAATTCATGATTGCAATCTGCAGCATATGTCGATAGTCTAAAAATTCATCACTGATTTACCTATTGATTTCGGAACGAATATGAAATTCATGTTTACCTACCTTTGGCTCCTTCTCCTAAATGCCTGTAGCCGGTAGGTAAACCTATGTCTGGCTACGAGAAACGTAGCCAGAATATCGCCTTTCTCGTAGCCCCACTCTCTTAGTAAGGACACGAGAACCATGACAGAAAAAGCGCAAACTCTTTCTACAAATACAGCCTCAATTTCACAAGCAGGTGTTTTGCTTGCCTTAGCTGGCTGTGTTCTGTTTTCTGTAAAACCAGTTCTAATCAAAGTTGCCTACCAATACGGGGGCGATGCGACCTCAATCATGACATTACGCGCTTTTAGCTCACTACCTCTGTATCTCATGACGTTTATCTACCTATGTCGCCAGCGAGAGAACCGCAATAGAGTCAGACAACATGGCTTCAAAGCAGCCTTAATCGGAGTCATGGGATACTACATGGCGAGCTTCCTCGATATCGCCTCTTTGGAATATATAACTGCTCAATTGGAACGCCTGTTAATCTTTCTGTTTCCAACCTTTGTGGTGCTAATTAGCTGGGTGCTATATAAGCAACGTCCAACCAAAACCGTACTGCTTTCTGCCTTTATTGGTTACTTGGGTATCAGTTTCATTGTTGTCCATGACTTCAATACACTGGGACAATCGGTGTTTCTTGGCAGTTTACTTGCTATTGGCTCAGCATTGGTTTTCGCTTTCTACCTTGTGTGGAGTAAGCCATTAATCGACCAGTTAGGCAGTTCCCTATTTACCAGTATTGGTATGGGCAGCGCAGGTATCGCAATTCTGGTTCATTTATCCCTTAGTGGAGCTGATATCTCTACATGGAGTCTAGAACTAGTCACAACAGGTATATTGCTTGGCATTTTCTGCACCGTCCTTCCATCTTACTTAGTTGCTGCGGCAATGGCTCGGCTTACCCCAACAACACTGAGTTTAACCAGTAATGTGGGACCTGCAATCACTGCGGGACTAGCGGTCGTTGTGCTCGACGAAGTATTTACGCTTTGGCATGCGCTTGGGCTAGTGCTGGTTATTGCGTCTGTCTACACCCTAAGCAAGAAGTAACTAGCCTACCTTATGCTGAATCATTCGGATGATATGTAAATACTCAGGTGACCTGAGTGAAATAACATCGTATGATTCAGCCTATCTATTCTTCAGACACTGATTTCATGAGCACCCAAAACCATCACCCACTCCAAGGCGCAAGTTGGATGCTAAGTGCAGGACTAGCATTCGCGATCGTCAACAGCTTAGTTCAAGTCGCCAGTATCAATTATGGTCTGCCCTCAACAACGGTTGCCGTTGTTCAATACGCTATCGCACTGGTAGTTATCCTGCCTTACTTGAGAACGCTAGGTATCAGGCAGTCACTGCGTACAAGCAACCTTACCCTGCACATTCTACGTGTGTTCTTAGCGGTGATAGGCATCCAGCTCTGGCTTTGGGCACTCGCTTATCCTGTCCCGATTTGGCAAGGCATCGCACTACTAATGACCTCGCCACTGTTTGCGACCGTGGGCTCTGGGTTGTTTCTAAAAGAAAAAGTGGGATTTGCACGCTGGGGAGCGACCCTAACAGGTTTTATCGGCGCTATGATTATTCTCGAGCCATGGGCGGATGATTTTAGCTGGGCGACACTGCTGCCTGTAGGCGCTGCATTTTTCTGGGCTTGCTATTCATTAATGGTTAAAAAGCTCTCTGCACAAGACTCACCTTCCACCATGGTGGTTTACTTACTGATATTGATCACCCCTTTTAATATATTGCTCGCCCTACCTGACTGGCAGTTACCGACAGGGAACACGCTGTGGTTACTCCTTGTTGCTGCAGGCGCCATGACGGCGCTAGCTCAGTGGGCTATCGTTAAAGCATATTCGGTGGCCGATGCGTCATTCGTACAACCCTTCGATCACGCTAAGCTTCCACTCAATGTACTCGCTGGTTGGATGGTATTCGGCTGGGTTCCTCCCGGTCGGCTTTGGCTTGGTGCAGCAATAATCATTGCGTCAGTAGCCTTTATCACTCAATGGGAAGCAAAAAAGCCAAAGCAACTGAAAGAAATACCAAGCTAGATCGTTCTAATTAGTCATAGCTTTAAACGGAGAATTTCTATGACGAAACCAATCAAGTTAACCCTGTATCGTTGGGCAGGCAGTTGGGGTCCTTTCAAGGTCAATATCCCTTGTGGTGAGTGTACGCTGACCAAAGATATTCTAAACGATACATTTGAAAACGAACTTGCTGGCGTAGCTGTCGAGCTCGAAGTCAAAGATTGGTTATCTCATTGGTGGGAGCCATTAAAAGTCGGCGCGTGGCACGCACCAATTTTGATGGTCGAAGGTAAAGTGATCAGCCAAGGTGAGGCACTAAACCGAGGTGTTTTAGTTCAATCAGTGATTCAAGAGTGGACTAAGCGCGATACCCTAAAAGGTAATATTGTTTACGGCAAGGCCACCTGCCCTTATTGCGTGAAAGCGAAAAAAATTCTCGACGATGCTGGCATTGAATACCAATACTACGATGTGGTGAAAGACAGCGCTGCGCTCTATCGTATGATTCCTGAGGTTAAGGCCCATATTGGTGAAAAGACCCCAGTGACGGTTCCTCAGATCTGGTTGGATGGTCGCTACATTGGTGGCGCCGATAACCTTTCAGCGTGGATTGTCGATAAAGGCCTCAGCACAGTCCCCGACAACGTAGTGTCTCTGTAACATAAGCATAATGCCGACATATACCCAAAATAACTGGAGTTGCAGCGCGGCAACAAGACAGTTCAGCCCTATGAGCATAGGTGTTCTATGTGATTATGGCGGCCGGCGCTCCGGTGAATTGTCGCAGTTAACAAAGCTGCAGGTTCAAGAATGAAGGGTATACAACAAAGCCCCCGTTATATAAATAGCGAGGGCTTTGTTTTAGCTAGCTGAGCAAAGTTACAACGAGCTCATCCAACTAGCCTAGTTCCATTTTTATCTAACGCTTATGAAATTTTCTTCATCAAGCGTTTGAGCAAAGACGTTTTCTTTGCTTTAGGCTTACCGTAGAGAGCTTCGTGCATTGCTTGTTTAGCGAGCATGTTAGCGATAAATACATTGCTAAAATCGTGATTCATAGTTGTAGACCCCTCAATGAAGAGCGTGATTTTAATCACATTTAAAATAAAAACAAGACATGAATCACATGATTTTTAGATTAGCTGCGCTTTGGCTGCTGGTAAGTTTTCCCCGCTACTTGATAAGTATCTTTACGCTTCACATCAAACATAACATCAAAGAACCAAGCAACAAAACGGATTACATCATCACCTTCATCCATTACATGCTCTACAAACTCTTGTTCTTCACCTTGCTCATTAGTTTGAACGGTTACATGATAGATACGCTTTGCACCCTCGACCTCAGCGAGCGCGAACTGCCCACTTAACGATTGCGCAGCTTCTGCAACGTCTTGTTCTTCGCACGCCTTTAATACCTCTAGCGCTTGTGGCAAGTTCTCTTTCTCACACAGTTGCGTAACTAAGGTTTCAAACTCTTTAAGTTCCATTGACTTGGTCTCTAAATAGAAATTTGCGGGCATTGTATACTCAACTCGAGGTCAAGCAAACTTTTGCTGTGTGACCAGAACCTTTCTCGAAGAGAATAATACCAACCCCATGGTTGTGGCTGACACTAAATAGAGCACTCCTGTGCTGATCTGGCTGTGTACCCAGTGCTCAACCAAATAGCCGCCAAACACGCCCGCTAAACACATCTGAATCGAACCTGACAACGCCGACACCGAACCAGCCTGCCTTTTGTGTGGTGCCAATAACATACTAATAGAAAGTGGTGTCGTTAGCCCTTGCGCTATGGTCAATAGAGTAAACGCGGAAACAAGGTTAAATAACGTCACTTCAGACACCAATAACCACAATCCGGCAACCGTCACTATTGTAATAGCTATTGCCAAAATCTGCTTAATCAACAGGTAGCGATTCAAAACGGTTAGAATAAAGCTACCCATCATCAAACCTGCAGAGGGAATAATCATTACCGAACCATACTCTGCTGCGGTCAAACCAAGCTGATGCTGCAATATAAATGGCAATACGGATAACGAAACAACGCTGGTCAAATAGGTTATCCAGTTGTAACTTGCACTAGAAATCACCTGCATATTACGTATTAACGAAGCGTAGTTCTTAACCACACCGATGGGATCAAAACGCGTCTTTGCGTAGGTCATCGTTTCCGGCAACACAAAGTAACCCAAGATGAAGATGGCGATCAGATACAGAAGAACGCAGATAAACACGGCTTCCCATCCAAAAGAGAAAGCAATCCATCCGCCCATGACAGGAGCGATAATTGGCATGATTGAAGCAGTGATAGAGATGTACGACAGCGCTTTTGTTAACTGGGCTCCTTCATAGCTGTCTCTTAATACGCTACGTCCAAGTACCGAAGCACTACCCGCGCCAAGTCCCTGCAAAAAACGTCCAATAATCACTACGGTGATATTATCAGTGAAAATGACGCACAGTACCGTCGCCGCCAGATAAACCCCTTGACCAAGGATAAACACCGGGCGTCGGCCAATCGCATCAGACAACGGACCGTAAAACAGCTGAGATAAACCAAAAGCAACCAGAAACGCCGTCACTAACAACTGTACATCTGCTTGAGACACACCGAGGTCACTGCTGATCATAGGCAAGGATGGCAAGTAAATACTCACGCCAACTTGCCCTGTCGCGATAATCATCATTGCAAGTAAAATCGGTGTCTTCTTCATGGGATCTCATTAAGAGTGAAATTCGGCTCTGCCTGCCAGTTTAAATTATCCACTATTCAATGATAATATGCCGACATGGAAAGTGATTAATTCCAAAATGGAAATTATAAGGCACTATTATGGATTGGATTCAAAGCGTTCAGAGTTACATTCGTGTTGTTGATCATGGCAGCTTCAAAGGAGCTGCAAGTGCACTCAACACCACTAGCTCTGCAATCAGTAAGCGCATCCACTGGCTTGAAGAGCGAATTGGGGTGCAGCTATTAAAGCGAACGACTCGCTCTGTCACCCAAACAGAAGCAGGAGCGCTCTTCTATGAAAGAGCAAAGGTACAAATGGACGGTTGGCAGTCGATTGTTGATGAAACCCGATCTGTTTCTCAAACACCAGCGGGGTTGCTCAAAATAGGGGCGACGCTCGCGGTTGGATCTAAGTTTCTAGTTCAATACCTCAATGACTTTTTGCAGATGTATCCAGATATTCGAATTCAGTTGATCACAACAACTCCTGGCCAGTTACCCACCTTAAGCTTTGATTTATTTATTAGTCGAGAGATTGAACAACTCAACTCGCTTAGTTACAAGGCCACACCTCTATTCGAGCATAGAGCGGGCTTTTACGCATCCCCTAGCTACATAGAACAATACGGTGAACCGAAACACTTTAGCGAGCTACCCGCTCACAATATGTTAGTGTGGGGAGAAAGAACTCAGCGCGAAATCTCACTCACTAACGGACAAAAAATCGTTCTAAGCGGTAATCTAGCCACCTCGAATCCCGAAGCACTGTTTTATGCTGCTAAGAGTGGTATGGGGCTTCTCCTAACTAACGATGTGATGATCAAAGACGATCTAAAGCAAGGGGCGTTGCAACGTATCTTGCCCGATATCACTGCGGACGAAGCCACTGTCTATGCCTACTACCCAAAATTAGACTATCAACATACTCGCACTAAGTTATTTCTTGATTACCTCAAAAAACGTCTAGCCAACCAAGATTCGCATTGATACAGAATAGTGATGCGATAGATGCCATTTGCAATCATATGAGATCTGTACCATATTTAGTATGTAACAAATCATAATATTAAGTGATATAAATCACGATAACAGTGAGTTACCACTATGGCTAGGACAACGTCAGTACAGCACTCGTTAAGTGTCGAGACGATTAATGATACTTTGAGCTTAGATGGGTTGGAACTACTCAACACAGCGACCTTTGAGCTTCAGCAGTATTCTAATTCGTTTTGTACATGCATTATCGAACTCGATCAGTTTACGAATCGCTCTACCCTTCTTGCATCAGCCAGTGGAGCAAAATTACAACGCGATGACTACCTTGCACCACTAACAAACAGTACGTGTACATTTGTAACCAAGTCTAATCAAGAATATATCTTATGCGCCTCTAACGCGGCAGAGGAACTGCCCAATGAACAATACATCACCGAGCATGGTATCAAAGCTTATTTAGCCATTCCGCTCAAAACAACCAATGGAGAAGTACTAGGTTTATTGCTGTCTACCTATACCCACAACATAGGAAATGAGGAAGAGCAACTGATCTATTTCCACAAGCTGTTTGCCAATATCGTTATCCACAATCTTAAATCCAAGTGGCTAACGGCTCGATCTGAAACCTTAGTTGACCAGCTCAGCTACGAAGTTTCTCATGACAATCTAACGGGTCTACTTAATCGCAGCTATCTTTCCGATAAACTTGAACGCCTGTCAGAGTCGCCAAGCATTCCTTTTACACTCGCGTACTTAGACATTGACAATTTTAAAGCGATCAATGATTTGTACGGTAACTATATTGGTGACCAGATCATTAAGTTTGTCGCCAATACCATTAAAGAAACCATTAAAGATGAGCAGTTCGCCTTCCGCATTGCCGGTGACGAATTTGCCTTTATCACCCAAGCTGGTGACCCATTTAAAATCTGCTACAGCATCATCCAGAACTTAGAGAAAGGCTACCAAGACCCAGCGCACCGGATAAAATTCACTACCAGTATTGGGCTCGCTAAGAACCCGAACCAAAACTTATCCGCCGATCAGATCATTTTGAATGCTAGCTTGGCTCTTAAAGATTGTAAGCAGTCTCGTCATGTAAAAGTTCAATGCTATGACACCCACTTGAGCGCACAATACTACCGCCGTGCTTTAATCATTGATGCGCTTAGAACCGAGCTCGCAAAAGAGTCGATGATCGACAGTGAACTCTATGTTGTGGTTCAACCCATAGTCGATAAGGCTAGCAACCAATGGAATTATTTTGAAATTCTTGCCCGGTGGGAAAGTCATGCCCTAGGCAATATTTCACCATTGGAATTTATCGAAGCTGCAGAGCAATCCGGCTTGATCGTTGAACTGGGTGAACGTATCGTCGAACTGGCGTGTAAAGCCAAAGCAGCTCTAGAAAAAGGCTTAGGACACAGCATTCGTCTTAGCCTAAACTGCTCTGCCAATGAGTTGAATAACTCTAGCCGCTACGTCCAGCATTTAATCAACACCACGACCAATTATGGCTTTAAACCTGAAGAATTTACTATCGAACTCACCGAAACCGTGCTGCTTTCACAAACTGAACAAGTTAAAAAAATCCTCAATAAGCTGCGTTTCTTGGGCTTTCAGGTTGCTCTAGACGACTTCGGTACTGGTTACTCTAGTTTAAACTACATCCACAGCTATCCGATTGATTGCATTAAAATTGATGCAACCTTCATTAAAAATATGGACATCAATGAAACTGCAGAGCGGGTGGTTTGGCTTATTGTACAGTTGGCGAAACAACTTGAAGTGTCGCTCGTTGCTGAGGGAGTCGAAGATCAGAAAGCGCTGGATAAATTATATGATATGGGGTGTAGTCAGATCCAAGGTTACTACTTTTCCAAACCGGATACGCCGAAAAACATTATTCAACAGTGCTTAGAACGTCAAGAGCGACAAAAGCGAGTATCCAATGGATGAGTGAGCTGTAGGTGCTAGTTAGAATGGCACTTCCAACTGCACTAAAAAATCGCCATCATACTGTTGATGCCAGCGATAATCAAAACGCATGCGTGGCATTGCGGATTCCTTGTCACCGAACCCTAGACTGAGCTGTAAGCCATGACTACGGATCCAGTGCTTAGTATCCATATCGCGCAGTTGGTCTTCTAAATCCTCAGGCACCCACACCCCAACACCAAAGTGATTGAACTGCGCACTATTTGATACAATGGGATTGCCCTCTTCGCCATTAAGCCAATGTGACCAATAAGAGTTTTGTTCACTCTTTTCATCAGTAGATAGGGCTAGCGCTGTTGATTCGTCAAAGACGTTGGATTCTTCTAAATCAAAGCCTGCGGTACAGGAAATATCAGTACTATTCGACATTAGAGAGGATAAAGAGTCCTCAAGCGAGATAGGTTCACAAGCGACAGCCAGTGGTGAACTGAGTGCTACCAACAAAATACCCGCTTTTGCAAAACGACGCATGACTTCCCCCTTTAAATGAAGACAGAATCTCAATAATACCTCTTTTCTAGCAATTTATGACCCACTTTTTGTGTCACAAGGTGAGAAATATCTTCATTCGCTTGAAGTGCATTGCGAATATCAGTACTTCTGATTTGTACCGTTTCAGGACAACATAAAACAGACCAACGGCTAAGTATTTGATCCGATTTATAGAATTTTGCAAAGTTGAGTAGGTTGTCTGGCCCCACGACAAAAGTCAGTTCGCTATCAGGAAACTTTTTCTCTAGTGCTTCAAGTACCGCAAAAGTCGTAACGCTGGAATCCGATGTATGAAGAGACTCTTCGATCGTCGAGCGTTGGACATTATCCATATCGAGGTCTTCAATAAAGGCATCCACCAGTTCGCATCTAGCGGCATAGTCGAGCATCTGTTTGCCCCAAGCATGGGCAATACTTGGTAGCAGAAGCACTCTGTCAAAGTGAGCTAAAGACTCAACCACACTCTTATGACCTAAACTCGGCGGATTGAATGCACTGCCAAATATAGCGATTTTGATCATTTTACTCATTCACTTATTACTGAAAACTGTGATCACGGTTTTCTAATTCCTTGATTGCGGTATGATATAGGCAGGTGACTTTAGCACGTTCACTTTGGCTACGGTAAATTTAGCTCAGGTAAACTTGTTAAAGCTACCAAGAATAGCGCTCAATTTTAAACACATTGCTTGCAGGAAGGAAACATAATGGAACAGTTGATTCGCGATGAAATGCGCGTTCTGCCATCGATCGACCCTCAATTTGAGATTACACGTCGCGTCGATTTTATTAAGCGAAAACTCACAGAGGCAGGATGCAAATCATTAGTACTTGGTATCAGTGGTGGCGTTGATTCAACAACTTGTGGTCGCTTGGCTCAACTTGCCGTCAATCAACTCAATGAAGAAACTGACGGCGGCTACCAATTTATTGCCGTTCGTCTACCCTATGGAGAACAGAAAGATGAAGATGAAGCGCAACTAGCGCTTAGTTTTATTCAGCCTTCACACTCTGTTTCTGTCAACATCAAAGCGGGTGTCGATGGGCTACATGCGGCAAGCAACCTTGCTCTAGAGGGAACAGATTTACTTCCACAAGACAGCGCGAAAGTAGACTTTGTTAAAGGCAACGTAAAAGCACGCGCTCGGATGGTGGCTCAATACGAAATTGCTGGTTACGTAGGCGGTTTGGTTATCGGCACTGATCATTCGGCTGAGAACATTACCGGTTTCTACACCAAATTTGGTGACGGAGCATGTGATATGGCTCCACTGTTTGGCCTAAGCAAACGTCAAGTGCGTGAGCTAGCCGCGACGCTTGGTGCACCAGAACTCCTTGTTAAGAAAACACCAACTGCAGATTTAGAAGAGTTAGCTCCGCAAAAAGCCGATGAAGATGCGCTAAACCTGACTTATGATCAGATTGACGACTTCCTAGAGGGCAAACCAGTTTCAGCAGAAGTGGCTGAACGTTTGGTTCACATTTACACGGTGACTCAGCACAAACGCCAGCCTATCCCAACGATTTACGACTAATTTCAGTGTTAAATCGATAAAAAGCCTCGCAATTTGCGAGGCTTTTTTTGTCAAAAATCGCTACAGACGATTCTTTACTGGGTTCGCATAGCTTGCGACCAAATAGGGCTGTGCAGCTTGAGGCAATAGATTCAGCTTATTTGCTAAGGTCGCCTTCACTTCCTCACTCACACCTTCATTGCCCGCTGCTAATTCATTTATCGGGAACAATTTGTAGTTAGCATGCACTTGACGGTCAATCTCTTCTGCTAACGCTTCTGGTGTCTCAAAGTCTTGCTCAATCACATCACCAAACGCGACATGTACTTGACCTTTTTCGCCGATAATACCCTGGATGATACTTTCGATGTCTTCAAACTCACCTTTCTCATAACCACCTTCAGACTCTTTCGCATAAAGCTCTTTCGCCTTAGCAATATCACAAGGATCGTTCTCGTAAGAGATAGAAACAGGCACAATCTTGAGTGACTTAATGTAATCAGGGAAAGACTGTTTTTGCTTTCGACCTTCAACATGGAACATTTTCAAGATGGCAGGATCGGTAAAGTCGTTTCCATCTTTTGCTCGGCCCTCTTTCTGTGCGATCCAAATGGAATGTCCAGTATCAAGGGAGTGTTTAATGTAGCCAGACAGTGTACCCAACGCTTTCATCATTTCGCGTGGCCCTTTGGCCGAACGCTTAACAATAAAACTCTTGTTGAGCTTCATTAACTCTGTTGCACAAGGCTTTTTCAATAGGTTGTCACCAATCGCAATGCGTACGGTTTTGTGCCCGCCTTCAAACAAACCGTAGTTTACAAGAGCAGGGTCCATCGCAATGTCACGGTGGTTTGATACAAACAGATAAGCTTGGCTAGGATCCAATTTATCTAGTCCGCTGAACGTCACGCCTTTAGTGGTCGTTTTCAGCGTATTGTCTAAGTACTTCTTTATCTCGCGTTGAATAGTGTCTACTGAATTCAGTTTTGACCACTTCATTTTCAAGTAGATCTTAACCACTGGAGACATCAGGGCTTTAAACCAACCTGCGTGGTTGGAAAAGCGGTGCTGTAAGATGGCACTGATAAACTCTTCATCTTGCACCAAACGGTCAATTGCCGCTGGAATTTCGTCATCATTATAGGGACGAATTTCAATAAATGGGTCGTTATTTGTCGTCATTATTTTGTACATCAGGTAAAAATCGGGACCATTCTACGCATAGATGGCGCTCTTAGCAGCTATAGTTCTCTCAGATTAGCAAAGGTCAGACCACACTAATTATTGGAAACTGCGCTCTATTTTGCACAAAGTTGGCTTTTTAGCTAATAAACGTTAATCTTAGCGCCCCATAATTTGAGGTTGGCCCCATGCATCACGCTATTGATTTTCGCTCACAACTTGACCAGTTTCTTGTCTGTACACCACGTAAGAAATCCCTAAAGCATCAACTCATTAAGGTTACGCAAGGTTTGGTGTTGGTTAAGCTTGGAAAGTTAGAATATGCACTTGAAGCAGGCCAATGGTTTTGGCTACCGTTCGATACGCTTGTGTCGCTAACCTACACCCCAAATACACAAACTCAAAGCGTTTTTGTTTCTTCACGTGTCCTTGCTCGTTTTCCAAGACAAGCGGGCTTTGTTGAAGCGAACGAGCTGCTCACTGCGCTTATCAACCGCCTAGAAACTATCACCGAACACCGTGACCAACAAATAAGCCTGCTCAATGTCGTACAACAAGAGCTGGTCAGCCTCAAACCAAAGCTAACTGAGTCTCCGCTCACCCAACAATTTAATCAATGGCGTGCAGACAAACCATCGAGTTTGTCCAGCGAACTTAAGTTAGTGCTACGTATGCGTGAGGCCAATAAGCAGATGCAATCTGGACAGAAACGTACCGCTGTCGTCGAATCTCTGTTTAATAGCGATGAAACACTGTTTTCAAATCTTGAACGAACACTCTTGGGCCGTTAATTAGTCGAAAAGTTGTAGTTTTTACTGGCCGAATGTCTAATTCCTAACTATAGATCTATTAGTAACCAAGTTACCCAGTCTTTCTATAGATGGAGAATCTGAAATGAAATTCAGCCATAAGATTGTGGCCGCTTCTTCTTTGTTACTTTTAGCCACTGTCACCCTCCTTACCGTGCAACAGTACCGTACTGTCAAAAACGAGGTAATGACACAAGTTACCTCCAGCGTTACTGAAATTGTTGACGGTGTGCGCAATACGACAGCGGCAGAGATTAACAGTCGAAAAGCCCTCGCTGATTACGCGACCAGTATGATAGAGGTCGACTTTAATCCGAAAGAGATAGAAGAAGTCATTACTCGGCCGCTGATCAAAGATACGTTTCTTTTAGCCGGTTTAGGCTTTGAAAAAGATGGCTCAAACATCAACAATGACCCATCGTGGAATCCGGGACCAACTTGGGATCCTCGTGTTCGACCATGGTACATCGATGCTAAAAATGCCGGGAAACTGATCATTACCGCCCCCTACGCAGACTCTGCAACAGGCGAGATATTAGTCTCTATCGCCACACCAGTTCGTAACCAAGGGCAGTTTGTCGGCGCGATTTTTTATGATGTGAGCCTCGCGGCTTTGGCCGAAGTGGTTAACAACGTTGAACTGTTCAACGCTGGATACGTATTTATCGTTTCTGGTGACGGAACCACTATTGCTCACCCAAATAAAGAGTTTAATGGCAAACCGATGTCGGAATTCCTCGGCAAGGCGCCCATCCAAGATGACCCTCAGCAAGCAATGATTGACGGCAAAGCCTATACGCTCGATTTTTCTAAAGTCCCGGGGGAAGACTGGTACATAGGCGTGGTACTTGATGAAGAGGTTGCATATCAATCACTCGCGGATCTTCGCAACAGTTCTGTGATTTACACCGTTATCGCTCTAGTGTTAAGTATCGTCATTCTCTTGTTGCTGATTAAGACCTTGATGCGTCCGTTAGACACCTTGAATCAAGCGATAGATGAGGTTGCAACAGGTCAAGGCGACTTAACTAAACGCCTTGATACCAATACTGACCAAGAGTTCTCAGTGCTAGCATCGGGTTTCAATGAGTTCACTAGTAAGTTACAGCAGCTGATATCACAATCGAAAGCGATTGGCGAAGAGATCCTGCGTGGCTCAGAAATGACCTCCATGGGGCTTCAAGAGTCAGCTTCTGCAATGCAAGACCAACTGCATGAGTTAGAACAACTCGCCACAGCTATGCACGAAATGGCAACCACATCAGGCGATGTCGCCAGTAACGCTCAAGGAGCAGCTGCTGCCGCGCGTGAAGCCGACGAAGCAACCTCTACAGGTACTGCGGTTGTCAGTGAAACAACGGCTGCAATTGATAACCTGTCACAGAAGATCGATGAAGCGGTTGAAGAGGTCAAGGTTCTGGAGTCTGCGACTGATAATATTGAGACAATTCTTAAAGTCATTAACGACATTGCTGATCAAACCAACCTACTTGCACTGAACGCCGCCATTGAGGCAGCCCGCGCTGGTGAATCGGGTCGAGGCTTTGCCGTCGTTGCTGACGAGGTAAGAACCCTTGCACAACGTACTCAAGAATCAACCACTGAGATACGAAACATGATCGAGCAGCTTCAAGCTGGGGCAAGCTCAGTCGCAAATGCAATGAATATGAGTAAAACGACCGCTTCCAATGCCGTAGAGCGTGCTCAAGAAGCCAATGTAGCGCTAGAAAGCATCCGTGATGCGATTCAACGCATCAGTGACATGAACATTCAAATCGCCTCGGCAGCAGAAGAGCAGAGTTTAGTTGCCGAAGAGATCAACACCAATACGGTGAAGATTAAAGATCTATCCACTCAGGTCGCCGATGCCGCGGAGAATGCCAATATTGCGATGCAAGCGCAAACCGAAAACATCCGTGAGCAAGACTCGATTTTGAACAAGTTTACAGTTTAGTCATACACAAAAAGACAAAAGCGCACTGGTTGTCAGTGCGCTTTAACGTTTCAGGGGGAACTCGCGATTACTTAACCACCAGCATCATAGCTGTGTTCGGCTCAATCAAAGTCGTACATTGGCCTTGGTTTGGTGTAAAGCTCGATTGAGTCAGTAGGTCTACCCACTCAGATTTGGCTCTAAACTCAACAGTTTGTGAACGGCTTGATTTGTTAATGATCACTAACCCTTCGTTGCCACGGCTAAACACCAACAGGTCATCAGACGCTTCGACAATCTTCATCTTGGAGCCATGCATACGGTTATGAAAATCAATCGCAGCAATCATTTTCTGATCTATCCAAGCTCCTTGCCAGCGCGGCTGGTTCGCTTGGCTTACAATACCACTTGTATCTAGATCGGTGTAAATCAGTGGTACACCGCCATCACGACCAAGAAGGTAACAGTAACCCAACCACTCTTGCTCCTCAGTCATCACCAGATTAGCGAATACATCGTTATTTGGAATGTCGTGGGTAATAGCGAAGGTAATCGCACGCGTCTCTGATAGGGCAAGACCAAAGCAGTAAGGGTCGACTAAACTCTTTAAGCTGCCGCCAGTTTGCAGTGAATCATACAAGGTTTGAAAAAGCGGAAAATCATAGGCACCTAAACGGGTTTCTGCTAGGTATGGCTGTAAGAACAACTCATACTCTGTTTCGGTTGCGCCGCCTTTGGTAATGATCTCACCAAAGATATGAATATCGTGGCAAATCTCATCGGTCCAAACTTGCTTTAAATGCTCCAAGGTCATGTGTTTAGCCGCATCGATGCGGAAACCTTTGACGCCAATCGTTTTTAGCGCTTTCAAATAACTCTGTTGCTGCTCGACAACATGCGGACAAACTCGGAGTGTCGGTAAACCCGGATCGGTTGGCCCACCAGTAATACGGCCATTTTGTACTTGCCAGCGGTCTTCCCAGTCTTCTATACCGAATGCTTCTTCAAAATCATTATGATCAAACAAAGGCTGAGACAAATCACCAAACAGCCGCTGCTTTTCGAAATGCTCAGCAGAGCTCGCATAAGTTTGCATGTCGGCAGAACTCGGGTATTGAAGATCCGTTCGTTGCGCAGATTCGTTCGCCATATGGTTGAACACGACATCGGCATACACACCAATACCATGTGCAGCCAGTGCCTTTAGCATCGCAGTAAAACTCTCTGTGTTACCCAATTGATTATCGATCACTCGGTAATCCTGTGGCTGGTAACGCTGCCACCATTGTGTTCCCGATTCACTTTTAAAAGATTTCATTGGTGGTGAAACGAGGACATTTTTGTAACCTGCCTTGTGGATTTGATCCGCTCTACGTTCGATCATTTCGTAGGGCCAATCAAACGCATGCAAAATTACATCAGTCGCTTGAGAAGTGCTCATAACGAACTCCTTTACATATTTTAAATCACTAAACTAAGTTCAGGTGACAATGCGCTAATATTCAATGCAAACGCGCTTCAAATCCAAGTCACTTGAGTATCTATAGTGGTCATAGTGCGTTATCCTACCAGAGCTTTAAATCTAAGTTGTTCACCCCTAGAACGTTTTTTTACGTAGTAGTAATTGGGCGTAGATGACTTAGCGAGTAAATTGTTTAATATAGTAAAGGCTTATGACACCGCTATACTTTACTCGTGTGGTAGAAGGATTTTCCTATGAAAAAGATTCAGATTGATATTGTGTCTGATGTGGTTTGCCCTTGGTGCATTATCGGCTATAAGCGCCTAGAACAGGCTTTAGTAACACTAAACAATGACATCGAAGCAGAAGTTCATTGGCACCCATTTGAGTTGAATCCAGCCATGGTATCTGAAGGCCAAAATTTACGTGAGCACTTAGCGGAGAAGTATGGCACAACCACCGAGGCCAGTATTTCCGCGCGTGAAACCCTCACCCAGCTAGGTGAAGAAGTCGGTTTTAAATTCAATTTCAATGACGATACCCGCATCTACAACACACGTAAAGCGCACCAGTTACTCATGTGGGCTCAAAGCCAAGACAAACAACTCGACTTAGAACTCGCCCTGTTTCACGCTTATTTTACTGAAGGCCAAGACGTCAGCGACACAGAAGTATTGGCTGAGGTTGCTGTAACGTTGGGTTTAGATGCTGATATGGCGCGAGCTGTATTAGCAGATGATAGCTGGGCAGAAACCGTTGCAAGCACCGAGCAACAATGGTTGGAAGCAGGAATCAATGCTGTTCCAGCCATCATCTTCAATCGGAAACACCTTATTTCAGGCGCGCAAACCACCGATCTACTCGTCTCTACCATTAAGCAAATCGCCAACTCAGACGATACGGAGTAACACAGCCTAGCAAGGTAAAAATCTGGTCAATATTACTTTTTGTGTGAGATAGTGTTTGCCTGCTCTCAGTGGGCAAACTATCCTGTGTAGCGAAATTAAAACGTACAATAAAGGCAAAGTAATGCGCAGTTCTTACACCTACCCTATTGGTACCCCTGGCGAAAAATGGGGTGAAGCCGAGCGAGTCGCTTGGCGTGAACAAACCACCATAAAACGCGAATACCAACAAGAAGTCGTACCAAAAATTAAAGCGCTCACTGAGCAATTTAACGTAGAACAATACGGAGCCCTGTCGTACGACACCAAACGTTTCCCACTTTTTTGTATTAAATCGAACAACTGGGACGAGTCTAAGCCTGTGGCTCTGATTACAGGTGGTGTTCATGGCTACGAAACAAGTGGGGTTCATGGCGCACTTAAATTTGCTGCCAACGAAATGACAAAGTACTGTGAACATTTCAACTTAGTTATCGCACCATGCGTCAGCCCTTGGGGATATGAAACCATCAATCGTTGGAACCCATTGGCACTTGACCCGAACCGCTCTTTTTACCAAAACTCGCCGGCAGAGGAGTCAGCTAACCTGATCAAGTTGGTTGAATCTATCGGTAACGTACTGGTCCATATCGACCTACATGAAACAACAGATACCGATGAGAGCGAGTTTCGCCCAGCCCTCGCAGCGCGTGATGGCATTGAATACATCGAAGGTATGATTCCTGATGGATTCTATACGGTAGGCGATAGCGAAAACCCGCAACCACAGTTCCAAGCGGCGGTGATTGAATCAGTGAGTAAAGTCACTCATATTGCTCCTGCCGATGAGAGAGGCGAAATCATTGGCTCACCGGTGGTCCAACACGGAGTGATCAACTATCCAATGGTTAAACTTGGCCTATGTGGCGGTGTAACAACTTGTACCTATGGCACAACCACTGAAGTCTACCCAGATAGCCCGAAAGTCACCGACGATGAGTGTAATGACGCTCAGGTCGCTGCTATTGTCGGTGCGCTAGATTATGTGATTGCTCAGCTCAGAGCTGAAAAGCATTAAAAAAACACACGATTCTAATTTGGATAGCCTCTACACTGAGGCTATCCTATTATTAGGCGGCTATAACGCTCTAATTTTGCTAATTTCATCACTCGATATTCCCAAAGACTCTAGGAATTTCTGATGCTCTTTGGGCTCTAACTCTTCAAATTTTTGGTGCCACTTGATCATATCAGACTCATTAAACCCTGCGGCAACCATGATTTCTACCCAACGTTCTTTATTCACAATGTTTTCCTCTAATAAGCTTGGTTCTTGAAGCAACACGACAACGGCTTTCTGCTGCGATCGTAAGATTTGGATTTCTCTTTCCAACTCATTGAAATGATCTTTCAAAATTTGGCCTTGAGACTCTCCACTTCGGTCAAGCAGAGAACGAATACTAGACACTGACAACCCATACGAGCGATAAGAGCTAATAGCTGCTAAACGCTCGACCTCACTCTCTCCATACCAACGATATCCATTGTTCGAACGATAAGCTGGCATCAAAAGTTGTTCTTTCTCGTAATACAAAATAGTCGTTCGAGATATGCCGAACTGTTTCGCGATTTGAGTAACGGTTAGCATACGTGCTCCACTGTTTGACCGAATGTGCATCTTGAACCCTAGCCTTATAGACGGGTCAATAGATTAATTGTACAAAATCTTTATACTTGTTGCGCATCCACTAAACCGTTAACAGACTGGCATGATTCTGCAGTAGGAGCATATTGGTGTAGATCAATTACCTTATCGCAGAGTTTCTCTAGTGCCACTTGATCATGTCCAATAATCATCAGACTACATTGACGCTCAGTCGCTAACGAAGTCAATAGCTGTAGGGTCTCAGCTGCAGTAATAGGGTCAAGCCTCGATGTAGGTTCATCTGCAATCAATAGCTTTGGCTTCATGAGAAGAGCACGCAAGATAGCGAAACGTTGTAACTCCCCTCCAGATATCTGCCTTGACGTACGATCAAGTAGACTCGTGTCCAGTTTTAATTGCTTCATCAACGGAAGAACCTCAGCGCTGTCAAAAGGATGAATTGACTGCAAATCATCCAGCAGTTGCAACAGAGTCACATGAGAAGAAAATGCACTAGGGGGATCTTGATAAAGCTTGAGTTTCTGACCCACTCCAACTGTTTGATGATAGCTAATATTGCCCTTAGAAGGCGTTAACAAGCCGAGTAACGCATCTGCTAGGCTGGTTTTTCCACAGCCACTTTGGCCATAAACCCCAAGAACTTCTCCCTGGTTGAGTGAAAAGGAGACATTCTCAAACAGTGTCGCTTGGTTTCTAACCAATGACAGCGCATTGACACTAAGCAGTGGCTTGTCCGATTGAACAGATGCTCGCTTAGGCCAGTGTTGAGGATTCGACTCAATGAGCGCCGTAGTATAATCAGATTGTGGGTTAGCCAAGACATCCTCGACGCACCCCGTTTCCACCACTTTTCCTTGCTTCATTACTATGATGTCACCACCTAAGAGTTGAGCGAGCGCTATATCGTGGGTGATGGTTATCAAACCGCCTCGCTGTGCGTGTTCTGACAACATATCTCCAATGATATGGCAGTGCGCTCGATCTAGCCCTTTAGTGGGTTCATCAGCAAGAAGTAACTCGCCACCCGCTTGGGTTGCACACAAGTAAGCAATACGTTGAGCCATCCCACCTGACAGCTGGAACGGATATTTGCTCTTCGCTTGAGCAAGGTTCATGCTCTGTAAAGCGTGTTCAGTGTTCGTCTGAGCGACTTTCGCCACACTCTGGTTGACTAGCCTATGAACCTCTTCAATTTGTTTGTACACAGGCATTATAGGATCAAGAGCAAGCCAAGGTTCTTGCGGGAGCAGAGCTATCTCTTTACCCCAAGTCTGCTGCAATTCTTTTTCACTGATTAGGTTATCAGATAAATAAATCTGCCCAGTCGATTCTAATTCTGACGGTAAGGTTCCCGTCAGAGCAGCGGCGATTAAACTCTTTCCCGCGCCAGTCTCTCCCAATATTGTCAGTGGTCTGCGCCTATCCAAGCGAAAACTTATCGGCTCCACTAAAACACTCTGTTTCGACTTCACTGAAAGAGCCTCTACTCGGATTAAATGACTCATGACTTCTCTCCGCTAGCAAGTAAATGAAACCCTAGAACTAAAACGAATAAGGCAATAAGAGGCTGAGCCAGCACCCAAGGCGCTACTTGGTAATAACGAAACAGTTCTACCATCATAAGACCGAGTTCAGCTTCTGGTGGCTTTAAGCCAACATGCAAAAAACCCAATGAGGCAAGGGCAAGAATTGCGTTTCCCGCACCAAAACAACAGAGAGTAAAGACATCTTGTCGACAGTGAGGCCAAATATGACGCTTAAAGACATACCAAAAGCCAAAACCATACAAGATCGAAGCTTCCACCTCTGGTGAATTGATTAAAGATAAGGTCTTATTGCGTACCACTCGAAAAAACTCGACCCATAGGATTAAAGCTATCGCGACATAAAGTATGGTAAACGAACCAGGGACCAAGGCTGAAAATAGCAGCACCAAGATCAAGCCTGGCATCGCGAGAATAATGTTCATCGCAAATGAGAAACTTCTATCCCACCAACCTCTTTGCCAACCAGCGAGTACACCTGCAAGAACCCCTAGCACCGCTGACGTTAAAACACTTACCCACGCCAAAGCCAGCGACGTGATAATCGCGTCACTCAAACGGGCAAAATTACTGCGACCAAAATGGTCTCGCCCAAGGGGCTCTGCAAGGTCTGGGGATGCAAATGCCAAAGATAGCTGCTGGACTGCCGGATCAGAGTTGAACATCAACTTTTCAACCAATACTATGCTGAGAGCCACACCAATGATCACTAGCCCTATAAACTGCTTGGAAAGCCATTTCATTGTGCAACCTCCTGCTGCTGGCGCGGATCGAGCTGATAGGTCACCAAATCGATGAATGTGTTGATGACGACGAACAATAACCCCATCACCAGCGCAGTACCTTGAATCATTGGTATGTCACGCGCGAAAATCGCATGAGCCAAGGCGTGACCAATCCCTGGCCATGAGAACAAAGATTCAATCATAATGATGCCTTCCATTAGACCAATCGTCTGGATGGAAAGAAAAGTAACGATTGGAATCGCGATATGGCGCTGCGCGTGATGCTCGAACGCCTGTTCGAAACTCAACCCTTTCAAGCGGGCGAATTTGAAGTAAGGTGCATTAACTGCACTGCGTGTTGCATTGCGAATCAAGCGGTTAGACATGGCTGCGAGCGAGAGTGCCAAGGCAAGTCCAGGCAAGAATAGATGGGCCGCAGTGCCAAAGCCAGCCACTGGAAACATTCCTAAGTGCAGAGCAAAGATAATAGTTAACACTAAACCAATGACGAACACAGGCTGAGCGCGGATGAACACCGACGTCACAAGAGTCCACTTATCAGTTGCAGAATTCGCATGCTTACCGCAATAAACACCAACGGGAATCGCTATCAGTGCTGACATGAGCAAAGCGACCAGCGCCAGTAACAACGAATGCTCCAATTGATGCTGAATCTCTTCAACTACCGAAGCACCACTGATCAAAGAGCTGCCCAAATCTAATTGCAGCAAATCCCATAACCATTGAAAATAGAGTTCATAACCCGGACGATCTAGCCCAAGCTCGGCGCTAACAGCTCTCGCAGCCTCCGCATCAACATAATCATAGCCATAACGACCCGCAGCAATACGGAAAGCAAAATCACCGGGGAGCAAACGCATGATGACGAAAGTCAACGTACCGATACTCCAAGCCACAAAAGCAGCTTGGAACAGTCGCCTAAGTAAGATATTAGTCATTCAAGGTCATCTCTGAAATGCGGTAATTAATCTCAAACGGGTCAAAACTGAAGTTACCGACTTTCTTGTTTACCGCCACCAACTGGGTATAGAAAGTCACAGGGATCAGCGGCATCTCCTTCGCCAAGATTTTCGACGCTTGTTGCGCATGTTGCTGATACTTGGCTGTATCTTTAGTTGAACTTAAACGATCAAGTAGTCGACTAAACTCTTGTGAAGACCAGTTAGTTGGCCCCCAATCACTACCCTTGTGTAGAGCAAAGTCTTTAAGTAACAGAGCCAGTGGGTCAACCGTTGCGCCAAAGTTCCGAGCGACTAAACCCAACTCAATCGTACCGTCTTGGTGTTTCGCTGGAATAGCACTTGAGTTATCAATACTGATATCGACTTTAATGCCTACCTCTTTTAACTGCGCTTGGATGGCAGTTGCTACGACAGGAAGCTCAGGGCGATCAGAATAAGTGGTAAGGTTCACAACGAAAGGCTTGCCATCGCGTTCTAGCATATTTTGGTTATTAACTTTCCACCCCTGGCTTGAAAGCAGTTCCTTCGCTTTAGAAAGATCACGTGAGGTTTGAGCCAACTCCTTAATGTGCCAAGCCCCTAGCGAAGGCGCAAATAGTTGATAGGCTTCAGAACCGGGCATGCGAATGATCTGCTGCGAGATGCCAGAGCGGTCCAACGCCAGGCTAAGCGCTTGTCGCGTTTGATATGAGTTTAGATAAGGGTGCTCATTATTGAGTTTAAGTAGGATGGTTCTAGGAATAGACTCGCGTATGACATCAACCGATTCTGTCTGCTGCAGTGGAGCAATACTTGCCGGGTCTAGAGTATAAACAATATCCGCCTGTCCTGTTTGCGCTAGAAGAGCCCGGCTTTCTGCTCGGTGACCCGCTAAATACTCCACTTTCTCGATATTCGCTTTCTCTCCCCAATAGTCTTCGTAGCGCGTCACGTGGATCTTATGCGGAGGCACAAGCTCTTCAATCTTGTACGGCCCTGTTCCAGCTAATGATGTCGCTACGCCCTCTTCGTTGTAACTGCTCGGAGAAGCAATCGCGACCGTGTAGTGGCCAAGCACCGTTAACATCGGGTTATAGGGCCGAGATAAATGAAGTGTCAGCTGACTTCCATCAGCTTCAATTGCTGTAATCGGAACGCGCTTGATCACACCAGGCTTAGCCATCGCATACTCTAAAGCAATTTTGGCCGCATCCGCATCTAACTGCGAACCGTCATGAAAGCGAACACCTTTGCGAAGATCAAACGTCCAGGTGAGATCATCAGGACTCACCTCCCAAGCGATTGCCAATTGCGGTTCTACCTGTCCCTGCTTATTGATCGCAACTAATGATTCAACGACTTGCATACGAGTAAACATGTAACCATCTTTCGATAGATCTTGGCTAGAAAATTCAAACGGCCCCGAAATTTTTAACGCAGGTTGAGTGTTAGGTTGACTAAACTGGGAAAAACCAAATGCAGCCACTGCGGCAATCGCTGCAATAGCCATAGTCTTACTTTTCATTAGATACATATCCTTGCTGAATAATTCACATGAAATGTTATAACGTAACAATACAGAAAATCAAGATGAGAATTCATCTCAATTAAAATTCAGCCGATCTAAGTTGAACAGCAGTTGTTACGTTTCGATGTGCAGGGAAGCACTTTGTGAGGTGATAAAATATCAGGCTATTAACGAGCACCTCCTGAAACAAGCAAGAGTTCAGGAGGTGTAGCTAAGTTGACTTTTTACCGTCTGTGGTCATAGCAAAAAGTCTTAAACAAACGCTTCTAACAAGCCGTTAAAAACTGGCTAATTTTTCTCCCTGACAATATATATTGTTGCTCAGTCCATATATGCCCCGCACCTTGGATGATTTCAAATTGTAAGTTCAACTCCATTTCGGACAAGTCTTGCAAAATCTCTGTTGCCGTCTTTCTTGATGTTATGTCCTTGTCTCCGACAATAACTAAAATAGGTGATTTGATACGGCTCAGCTCATCTACATCGAGTTGCCTCGGCGTGATTTTGCTAATGATTCGACTTCCGGTCATTGCCGCAAATAACACCTCAAAAACTGGGCTCCCTTCATCAACTAAGCCCGCCGATGTTTTTTTCAAAAAACGAGCTTTTACCGATGGTTTTGAAGACCATGAAGCGAATAAGATCTTGAAAATATAAGAAAGGCGCACATCAGAAACCGTCGCGGCTGGAGCGGTCAGTACCAAGCTTTTAACCCGTTCCGGAAAAGAAGCAGCAAACATAGACACAATAAAACAGCCCAATGAATTACCGCCTATGTCGACTTTTTCAAGCCCCAAGCCGTCCAGTGTCTCCTTTAACCAGAGACTACTATCCTGGCTGCTTGTCAGAACCTTATTAGGTTCTGACAAGCCAACTTGATCAATCAGATCAAGGCAGAATACCCTATGTGTTTTGGTTAATTCGGGGATCATAGGCGACCACATGGCACCTGTAGCTTGAGCTCCAGGCAGTAAAACCAGGGGCTTACCTTCTTTCGGACCTGATACAATGACATGAGTCTTACCAAAGCTTGTTTCAACCCATGAATCTTCGTAGGGAACTGACCACGTTTCCATAAGACGCTTGTGGGCGGCTAAAAATTTCTCTTTACTTTCCGTAGTATTAAATACCGAAATGTGTGTACCCATAAAAGTTTATTCCTTACTTCAGTATGGTTGGTTCATATTTCATCGATTAATTGGGAGTTTTTAGTAAAAATTTGAATAGGGACTCTCTGTATCAGTCGCTCGGATAGCAAAGCTGACAAGATAGTGTTGCGCCTTTGTGGACAGGCTACCCGCTTGATAGTCTTACTCTATCTGCAGTTACCTTAGTAAATACCCGCCCTATCATAGCGGTGTTACTGGAATGTATACCTCAACAAAATTCTTACTATTCGGGTGCTGATGTGGATCATTTAAATAACGTTCAAAACAACACCTTTCGTCTGGTTGATATCCGCTGCTAGGAAGCCATTCACTAAAGATTAAATCCCATGCTTGATCAAATTCATCACTGTCTATTTCAAAACTAGCCATCGCGTATTTACCCGCGGGAATCACAGAAACATCGACACCGCCTTCTGCTTTAACACCGTTAGGGATGGAAATACAAACGTCCGTCTTAAATTTAGAAAAATCAGTGACATTTAAATCATCTCGAAACACAGTAAAAAACTGAGTATCCGGACATTGAATCAATCCCCTTGCTCCTGCCCATCGGATCAACTTTGCAAAGAGTGAAGCCCACTTGTCTTTTTTACCTTTAAACTCACCAATATTTCGAATATAGGCAACGTTTGTTTCTGGTAGCGTTTTCACTTCGACTGAAATGTTTTTTTTATTTAGCATATTGATATTCCAACTATATTTATTTGTTGAAAGCTCAATATACAGTGGTGAAGTAGACTCGACTTCCCAGAAATTGCTGACGTTTTTACGATTCTTGCTAAATCTAGAGTAAGCGCCATTTCTCCATTGCGTAGCGCTAACACCAAAATAGCTTTTAAATACCCTAGCAAATGCAGCTTGGCTACCAAACCCACATGAAAGGGCAATATCTGCAATGGATCGGTGAGACTGGTAATTTAATAACCCAGCAGCTTTTTCTACCCTAATCCGTTGGAGGTACTTATACAAAGGCTCACCAACTACTCCTTTAAATACTCGGTGAAAATGATAAGGTGAAAAGTTCGCAACTTGCGCGACATCTTTCAAACTCAACTCGTCAGCATAGTGTAAATCTATATAATCTAAGACTCTGTTTACTCTGCTAATGTACTCATTGCTTACTTTTTTTGATTCCATTCTCTCTTGGTTATTGGTCTCGTGCTGTTTATCGAAAGTAAATTGGCGGAGAATTACGTCCCCAAGCCTAAGACAGGCAGCCTGCCTTAAATAGTGATCGTGTCTCCGTCGTACAAATTGGGCGAATATTCACGTTATCTATTCTTAGCTTAAACCTTGCTCGACATTCACACCCTTAAGGCAATTTCAAAGCATAGAACGCCGAAAAAACCGATTGTCATTCCAGCAAAAGCGAGAATTGTCATGATTGTGTCTGGTTCTGAGTGAGCGCGCTCGATATCAGGGTGCTTTATATAAACCCCTCTAATGGGGTGTCGCTTATAAAACACTCTTGGGTAGAAGCCATGAGTGGTTTTAACTTGGTGGCTGTAGCGCAACTGAGCCAAAAAACTTAGGCTTGTGGCAAAGAACACTGCAAATGACATCATGTCACCTCGAGTGTCGCCATAAAAAAAGTTATAACCACTGAATGCTAAGTAGATTAGCAATAAACCCAGGACGACTAGAGTCGCATTCTTGTGGTGATAAATTGGCTGTAAAACAACAAATATGATCGCGCAGGTACAAACTGTGCTGATGAAAAGACCCCAGCCCATATCACTCCTATACAGGACAACTACTCGGCAAGTTAATTTTGCACCATAAAACTCATTGATACTCGACAGTTCCCTTGAACTCACTCTCAAACTGTTGAAAACCCTTAAGCGCAAGTGATACCTCTAACAAAACTCTCTGATTGTTAGGCCACTCAACCACTTAACCTTACCTGACCTCAACCTATGCTATCAATCCTGACTAACAAAATTACTCGACTATCATTCTCTAGTTTCACTAATAAGACTTTATCGCTTTCAGATTAACTCTTTACATAACCTTACACTAAACATGGTTATTAGGGAGTATAATGAGTTTGACAATTAGTAATGGAGGTAATTATGAATAAATACATCTTTCCTATATTGCTTAGCTTCTTAACCGTTTCTGTTTCAGTAAATGCTGCTGGAAAAGGAAATGGACAAACAGAGAGAATGTCGCAAGCTCCTGTTTTTACGGATATTGATGTAAACCAAGATGGCTTAATATCTAAAGAGGAATTTGCAGACTTTCAGAAAGCAAGGCAAGAACTGCGTAAATCTGAAGGCCGTCTATTAAGGAACTCATCTTCTAGCGAAAGCATGTTCGATAACATTGACATCGACCAAAATGAGTTTATTGATATGGATGAGTTTCAATCACATCGAGGTTCTAGAAGAAATTCGAATCTATAACCGCTCTGAGAGGTAACGCCTGTTACCTCTCGATAAATCAATGGCAATAACGCCGTGACTCAATTAATCAAGTCAGGCTTTACATCCGAATGACTATCTTTCTGGGGATTAACTCTATTCCTGGGTTATATCTTTTCGCAGTGGCATTCAACGCAAGTGCCATGGCACTATCGGCAATCAAGGAGAATTGCTGAGGAAGTGAATTGACCTTAAACGGCAGAAAGTTCAGAAGTCGGTTATCTCCAAATGTCGCAAGCTTTACTTTATCCATCAAGGCTGGTTTTTCTAGCATTGCGTCCAACACACCTTCTAGCAAGGTGTAAGATGTCGTGATGACCGCATCAGGCAATATGTTTTGCTCTACCCAAGATAAAAAAAGGCGCTTACCTTCTTCTCTTGAAAAGTGTTCACCATACCCAATTTGATTCGAGACATTGTGTTTAGTGCATGTCGAGATAAAGCCTTGCTCCCTATCTCTAGAAATCGGCAAGTTTGGCAATGCGCCTATCAAACCTATTGAGCTAACATTAGACTCAAGAACCGACGCGGTCAGCTCTAAAGCACTATCAAAGTCTTCGCTAATAACACAAGCGAAATGTTCATCATCCAAAGGACGATCAAGAGCGATGATTGGCGTCCCCGACTGTTGGATGTTTAGGTAGTAATCATTCGCATCTGGCATACTGCTGGCGACAAATAGTGCGTCAATGCGACGACTAATCAGTGCCTCAGCAACGTTACGCTCGATCTCTGGGTCATCATCAGAGCAGCCAATCAAAATTTGATATCCAGCCCCGCGAGAATTTTGCTCAATCAACTTAGCAAGGCGCGCGTAACTGGTGTTTTCAAGGTCAGGGATAATCAAGCCAAATGAGCGAGAGTTGCCCGCACGAAGTGCAGAAGCTGCGGCATCGGGCTTATAGTTATACTCCTCGACGACCGCCATGACTTTACGCTGCGTCTTTTCACTTATGCGGTACTTTTGTGCTTTCCCATTGATCACATAACTGGCAGTCGTTTTGGATACTCCTGCAAGTTTCGCTATCTCATCTAACGTCATTCATTAAGCCTTGTTCTGTGCGCAGGATCATAGTTATTAATTTCTGATCCTTGGATACATTGCATTATATGCTGAAACGATTCAGTATAAAAGCTGAAAGGATTCAGCAAAACTTAAAAATAGAGATTGCTCAACAAAATGATGAGCTTCACTCAGCAAAAGTTTTCCTGAGTGCTTTAACGAAACAAACGATTTTTATTTTAACATTTTTATTTAATTACTTGCTGAATCGATTCAGCCTTCAGCAAAGTGATTAGCAAGGCGGCTATAGAGTCTCTTTGTCTAACCAATAACTGATATTGGAGAGCCCATGCTTAAGCTAAATCAGAATGACATTACGCTTGCACAGTCAGCGTCAAACAAGTTTGACGCAATCAAAAGTATTGCTCAGTCTCTGGCTGACAAAGATCTTGTTGAGCAAGGTTATGTTGAAGGAATGCTAAACCGAGAAAGCCAGAACTCGACCTTTTTAGGCAACGGCATCGCAATTCCACATGGTACTACAGACACTCGCGGTATGGTGAAAACCACAGGTGTGGCTGTTCACCACTTCCCTCAAGGCGTCGACTGGGGCGATGGCAACATCGCGTATGTCGCAATTGGTATTGCAGCCAAATCTGACGAGCATTTAGGCATTCTTAAACAGCTAACTAAGGTGTTAAGTGCAGACGGTGTTGAAGAGCGCCTGCGCATGGCAAGTTCAGCACACGATATCATTGCACTGCTTAATGGTGATGTGCAGCTAGAAGCTGATTTGGATTCATCTTTGGTTCAGCTTCAATTTCCAGCAACCGACATGATTCAACTAAGTGCCGTAGCTGGCGGCTTACTGAAAAACAAAGGCTGTGCTGACAGCGAGTTTGTCGCAGACCTTGTCACCAAAGCGCCTACCCACTTAGGGAAAGGTCTATGGTTGGTTAGCAGTAACAAACATGTTACTCACACTGGATTATCCTTTGTTTCAACAGCCAATGATTGCGAATACCAAGGAGAAAAAGTTCGTGGATTGATCGCGTTTGCTGCGTGCAACAATGCTCACCAAGCTGTTCTTAACTCACTGTCTCAAATCGTATTCAAAGGTGAGCAAGATAAGCTATTTGAGGGCACCTTAGAACAACTGATTGGCATGCTTAAAGGTGAAGAAGTTTCTGCTACTCAACCGACAAGCGAGGACAAGGTTGCAGTATTTAAGATTAAGAACGCCCATGGTCTGCATGCCCGCCCTGGTGCGATGCTGGTCGCCGAAGCGAAAAAATTTGAATCAAACATTCGTGTTATCAACCTAGATGGTGACGGAAAAGCGGCAAATGCGAAAAGCCTGATGAAAGTTATCGCGCTTGGCGTTAAACATGGTCATAGCTTGCAGTTCACTGCCGAGGGTACAGACGCATCTCAAGCGCTACAATCCATTGGTCAAGCGATTGAATCTGGCCTGGGCGAGGGCTAACCCCATGGTCATGATGAAAACAAACAAGGTCGTCACCATAACCCTTAATCCCGCACTGGACTTAACAGGTAGCTTGTCGCAGTTAAATGCCGGCTCGGTTAGCTTAGTTGACAAGAGCAGCCTTCATGCAGCAGGCAAAGGCGTCAACGTAGCGAAAGTTCTAAGTGACCTAGGAGCAGACGTTACCGTGACGGGGTTTTTAGGCAAAGACAACCTAGAGCTATTCCACCAGCTGTTTGACGAAATACAAGTCACTAATCGTTTTATTGAGGTGGATGGTGCAACACGCATCAACGTTAAGTTGGTCGAAGAAAGCGGTTCAGTCAGTGATATCAACTTTCCAGGTGTTGAAGTGACCGCTGAAGATATCGCGCTGTTTGAATCGACACTGTTCGAGCTAGCAGAAACCCATGACTATTTTGTGCTTGCGGGGAGCCTACCCAAAGGCATTACGCCAGAGCAATGCGCAGCTTGGATCGCAAAGCTTCATCAGCAAGGGAAAAGAGTTCTGTTCGATAGCAGCAAAGCTGCGCTTAGAGCAGGCATAGAATCTCAACCGTGGTTAATCAAACCAAACGATGAAGAGCTAAGTGACTTTATGGGTGAGCATTTAGACACACCAGAAAAATGCCAACGCGCCGCATCTGCATTAAGTGATAAAGGCATCGACAACATTGTTGTATCCATGGGTTCAGATGGCGTGATGTGGCTTAGTAACAATACATGGCTTCGCTCACAGCCTCCGCGCATGGAAGTGGTCAGTACGGTTGGTGCAGGAGACACACTTGTCGCGAGCCTCTGTTGGGGTCACATGCAGCAAATGACAAAACCAGAAATATTACGCTTCGCCACTGCGCTGTCTGCACTCGCAGTCACACAAGTCGGCGTGGGTATAACCAGTCAACAAGAACTGGACTCTATTCAGCTCCAAACTCAAGTAAGCGAGCTAACTCCAATTACGAACCTAGATATGCCTGAAACAGGCACAAACTAAGGAACAGAAGGTCATAACTATGAATACAGCCATTATCACAGCATGTCCAAGCGGCGTTGCAAATAGCATCCTTGCAGCTGGCTTATTAGATCAAGCATCAGCAACGCTAGGATGGACTGCAAAAATTGAATGCCAATCTAGTGTTATCGAATCCACCCCTCTATCGAGCCAAGACATTGACCAAGCTGAAGTGATCATCATCGCTGCCAGCACACCCGTTGATACCTCTCGATTTGTTGGTAAAAAAGTCTACCAAGATGACATCAAAGAGGTGATGAAAGACCCTACTGCTTTTTTAGAGCATGCAACCAAGCATGCTGTTGAACTTACGCAGGCTACAACACTTGAGGTAGAGCCAAGCACTGCATCAGGTGCGAAGAAGATTGTCGCTATTACCGCCTGCCCTACAGGTGTTGCTCACACCTTCATGGCCGCAGAAGCACTAGAGGAAGAAGGCAAGCGTCGTGGTCACCAAATCAAAGTTGAGACTCGCGGCTCAGTAGGTGCAAAGAACCAGTTAACAGCGCAAGACATTGAACAAGCAGATCTCGTTATCATCGCGGCGGACATTGAAGTTCCACTCGATCGCTTTAATGGTAAAAAAATGTACCGCACTAAAACGGGGCCTGCGCTTAAGAAAACATCGGAAGAGATGGACAAAGCATTTGAGCAAGCGACTACCTACGAGCACTCTGGCTCTGCTAGCTCAGCTGACAATGAAGAGAAGAAAGGCGTGTACAAACACCTAATGACAGGTGTATCGCATATGTTACCAGTGGTGGTTGCCGGTGGTTTGATCATCGCCCTATCTTTCGTATTTGGTATCGAAGCGTTTAAAGAAGAAGGTACCCTGGCGGCCGCTCTGATGAATATTGGTGGCGGCTCTGCGTTTGCCTTGATGATCCCAGTTCTTGCTGGCTTTATCGCATTTTCGATTGCAGACCGCCCTGGTCTAGCTCCTGGTCTAGTGGGTGGTATGCTTGCTAGCTCAACTGGCGCGGGTTTCCTTGGCGGTATCGCTGCAGGCTTCATTGCCGGTTATTCTGCAAAATTGCTCGCTGAAAAAATTTCGCTCCCTCAATCAATGGAAGCGCTCAAACCTATTCTGATCATTCCTTTTGTCGGTACGTTGATCACAGGTTTAACCATGGTTTACATCGTGGGTGGGCCAGTTGCTAGCATCATGACAGCGTTAACTGACTTCCTAAACAACATGGGTTCTGACAGTGCCGTTCTGCTAGGTATCATCCTTGGCGCAATGATGTGTTTTGACCTTGGTGGCCCAGTAAACAAAGCCGCTTACGCATTTGGTGTTGGTCTGTTAGCTTCTCAAACTTACGCCCCAATGGCAGCAATTATGGCTGCAGGTATGGTGCCTGCCTTAGGTATGGGCCTTGCGACATTCATCGCTAAAAATAAATTTGAGCAAAGCGAACGTGAAGCAGGTAAAGCATCATTTGTACTAGGTCTTTGCTTCATCTCTGAAGGGGCAATCCCATTTGCAGCCAAAGACCCAATGCGTGTCATCCCAGCTTGTATGGTCGGTGGCGCACTAACTGGTGCTCTATCTATGCTGTTTGGTGCTCAACTAATGGCACCACACGGTGGCCTATTTGTACTGCTTATTCCAAATGCAATTACACCAGTTCTAATGTACTTAGTGGCAATTGCAGCAGGTACGGCAGTGACAGGCTTCGGTTACGCATTCTTAAAAAGCCGCACTGAAGAAAAACAGCCAGCAACAGCTTAAGCACTCCCCCCCCCTGAAAGAGCAAGAGCCTATCCAACTGGATAGGCTCTTTTTTCTATACAAATGAAGCGCTTTTATCTTATAAGTTACTTTAAGTGTGTTCCAAGAAATGTAGAAACCTCGTCCATCGCCATACTTACCGCTTGAGGATGATCATACAATTCATAGTGCGACCAGTTTTCCAAACTGATCAGTTGTCGGTCTTTTGATTGAACAGAGCGGCCATAGATTTCCTGTCCATCGCGATAAGCACCAAACGCCCCTACTTTTTGGCCGACTACAGCCATAACCGGCTGAGTCAATAACGTTTCTGCGAATACAAAAGCATCCCAGCTCAATGTTTTCTGTGCATGTGAAAACAACATGCGAGTTTCACCACCTTCGGTTTGTCCACGTGGTGTTTTATAGTATTCGGTCGCTTCGAACACGTCTCGTTCTGTTAACCCATTCTCTTGTGCAAATTCAATACTTGGAGGAAGAAGCTCATTAACTTGCATGTCTGAACCGCGCGCTTCTGCGGTTCTCTGTGCGGCCATAGCTTCAAGGTTGGCGATAGGGTCGTACATACTAAAGCCTTCTCGGAATAGGCGGCCTAAGTTGACAGGCGTAATACCTACTACAGCTTTCAATCGCTTTTCAGTTAGGGCTGAATTGATGATGTAACCACCACCGCCGCAGATACCGAGTCCGCCAATTCTATTTTCATCGACATATGGTAAAGTGATGGCATAGTCGATAACGCGACTGATATCTTCAACACGTTGACTTGGATCTTCAACGTAGCGCGGCATTCCCCCTGACTCGCCTTGAAAGCTCGCATCAAATGCGATCACGACGTAGCCTAACTCAGCAAGTGCCTTACCATACACAGCGCTGGATGTTTGTTCTTTACAGCTACCAAAAGGGTGAACGCTTATCATTGTTGGGTAGCGTTTCGATTCATTGAAGCCTTCAGGGAATAAAACTATTGCAGACATATCCCAAGCCATATCAGCATTTTTAAAAGTGATCTTTTGCATGTTCATAATCAATACCTTGTGAGTAGAAAGGCTCAAAGCAATCGAGCCTTTCTTTACGGATTATTAAAGAGTGCGTTGGAAGAAAGAAGCGAGCTGGGATACCGCGTCATCAACGTATTTTGGTACGTCGTACAGTGACATGTGGTTCGCACCGTCAATCACATATAGTGATTTATCTGTACTCGCTGCACGTTCTATCAAGTCGTCACTCATCCATTTGCTGCCTGCGTCGCTACCAACGACAGCAAGAATTGGCTGAGTTAAAAATGCTTCCGCTTTTTGGTACGCATCGTAAGTAATGATCTGAGTTAAGTTACGAGCAAGAGCAAAGCCTGGCGCATTAGGATGTTCGCAACGTGGGGTGTGGTAATACTCCCATGCTTCTCGCAGTTCTGCGTTTGGTGCATCTTCCTCACGCATCGGAGCGAGTGGGATGATCGCGTATTCAGTGCCATTAGCGTCTGTTGTTCGTGCATTAGCCCCAAACTCTAAGTAACCGACTGCATCTGCATCGTTTACTGAATTATCCCAACCATTGCGGAACATTTGGCCGATATTTACTGCGCTGACCATACCCAAGGCCTTAATACGACGGTCATTAATGGCAGCGTTTGCGCTGTAGCCCGCACCGGCACAGATCCCCATCGCACCAATTTTGTCGTTATCGACATAGTTTAATGTTGTGAGGTAGTCGACGACCGCACTCACATCTTCCGTGCTTGTATAAGGGTTTTCCATTTGACGAGGTTGACCCGTACTTTCACCTTGGTATGAACGGTCAAAAGCGATAGCGATCAAGCCGTTTTGCGCAAGTTTGCTCGCGTATAAGCCGGCGGTTTGCTCTTTCACGCCGCCACCTGGATGAGAAACAATCACGGCTGCATATTGTTTACTTGCATCAAAATCTGTAGGGAAGTTGATAACCGCAGACATTTCGATACCTTGACCGTTTAAATTTTTGAAAGTGACTTTAGACATAACGACATTCTCCAGTAGGGGTTAACTGTTCATCTCAGGCTGACCTAAGCGTTGAGATAATATTAGCCATCAGACTGTTTCGGATAAACATCGTTTTACCTACATGACTGTTTAGTTATACTTAACAAATGCGAATAGAACCTTCTTTACTTTCATCACTGACGTGGTTTGCACATATTGCTCGCCATCGTAGTTTCACTAAAGCAGCCTTAGAAATGGGGATAACCCGTGCTGCCTTATCACAACACCTGAAAGCGTTAGAGCAGCAGCTACAAGTTCGGTTAATCAATCGTACAACCAGAAGTATGTCATTGACAGAAGAAGGCCAGCGGCTGCTTGATATTCTGCAACCTTCATTAATGAGTATTGAGCAAGTCGTTCATGAACTGAACGACTCTCATGCCGAGCCTTCGGGATTAATTCGCATCAGCGTATCGAGAACCGCAGCTCGACTACTCATTGAGCCTCACCTCGGTGAATTTCTCTCCCTCTACCCGCAAATACGCTTAGAGTTAATTATGGAAGACGGATTTTCGAACATAGTTGCTGAAGGCGTTGATGCTGGCATTCGCTTGGGAATCAGTTTAGATGAGCACATGGTTGCCGTTCCCATTACACCACCATTAACAAATGCCATCGTTGGTTCTCCAGATTATTTCAAAAGATATGGCATCCCCCTGAATCCAGAGGAACTAGAAACACATAATTGCCTTGCTTATCGTTTCACCTCTAGCGGAACAATCGATCACTGGTCACTCACTTCTCCTGATATCGAGAATCATACGGTGATATTCGAGCCGAAAGGGAATGCCATTTTCAATGATGACCACAGTATGTTACAAGCAGCAATGCAAGGAGTAGGTATAGTCAAGCATATTGATTTGTGGGTAGAAAAACATATCTGCGAAGGAAAATTAACCCGAGTTCTAACGCCGTGGTGTAAAGCGTTTCCTGGGTTTTACTTATATATTCCTTCTAGAGAACATATGCCTAAAAAAATCCGTGTTTTGATGGATTTTCTAATCGACAAGCGCGAACGACTTAAACCCAAAGAGTAGTTGCAAAAATACGATTGATAGGGAAACCACAAAAACACACGGCTTAACCTAGCTTTAACAGCCGTATTATTGTGATAACATGCTAAACATGGTGGTTAAAAAATCGCACAGTATGGAAAGTAAAGGTAACTACGACCATTTGGTACATATAAAAAGCCATGACGAGTTAGCGCTATATTCGCTTATTCCTAACGTTGTCTGGTTTTTTGACCTGGATAAACATGGCTGGTGGTGGGGAAATCAAGCCGCCGTTGAATTTTGGGGGTTGGATAACCTTCAGCAGCTCATAGACAAAGACTTATCCGGCGATACTCAGGGAGCCAAAGACAGAACGGCCCAAACCTTTGAGTTAGCCGCTAAAAATGGCCTCACTATAGACCCATGGACGACCTACCCTAACGGTAAACCTAAAACCATTTTTATGATGCACCGAGCGGTACTGTTGGGTCCAAATAAGCATCGCGGCATTATTGCTTTCATCAATGAAAAAGTGGAACTAGGTGAACAACCTGAGAACCTTCTTTTAGTTGAAGCGATGCGTTACACCCGTGTCGCGGCGACTACCTTTACTGATTCCGGCGAAGTCGTTATTGAAAATCCGGCCGCCACCGAGACCTACGCACATCTAAACAGAGAACCGCTTGCCGATGGACTCTGCTCGTTTGTTGCACGTTTCGCTGAACCGGAACAAGGACATGAATGTCTGCAGACGGCAATAGAAAACAGCGGAGGCCGCTGGGACTATGTCATGCGCACCGCTCAAGGTGATCGTCAGCACGCCCTCGATATTCGCCGAACACGTCACCCGTTAACTGGCGAGTTTTTGTTGCTAGTGGTTGAGTATGACGTAACGGATCTATATGAAGCGTTAGCCGAAGTAGAGCAAGCCCGCCAGCGCCTACACGATATTGCGATGACAGATACACTAACTCAGGTTTCCAGCTTGCACCACATGCAGGAAGTCGCTCAGGCATCGCTAAATGAAGCAATCAAGCAAGGTGAAAGTGTCAGAGTACTGTTTATTGACCTGGATGGATTTAAGCAAATCAATGACCAGTTTGGTCATGATATCGGGGACGAGGTACTAAAAATAGTCGCTCAGCGTATCAAAGCTATCATCAGACAATCGGATATGCTGGCTCGAATCGGCGGAGACGAGTTTGTGATCTTACAAATTAGTGCCGACAATACCGAAAGCACTGCCAAACGTATTCTCAACAGCTTAGCCGAACCAATCGCTATTGGCGGTGGTATCGTAAGTGTACACGCCAGTATCGGTATCTCATCTTACCCGGAGCATGCTGACAACTTGAAAGACCTGCTTAAGATCGCCGATGATGCCATGTATGAGGTAAAAAGGTCAGGAAAAAATGCTTTTGCCTTTGCGACAATCTGATCTCGAACGCAAACATATGCTCAAGATACATTAACTGCCCACTGAGCTTTGTAGCGGTAGTAACTCAACTCACATTGACGTGTCAATGGATTTCGACAGCCTATCTATTTTCCACTTCCCCACTACTACGAACTTCCTTAATAGTGATAAAATCAGCGCATCAGAATTACCGAGATACTCTATGTTTATCCATCGTGTTAACGATATCGACTGGTTAGTTATTACTGCCTTTGAAGAACTGAAACCGCTTTTTATCGAAGAAGCTGGTGTCATCCCCTCATACTTTTCTACCACCAGCGAACTGAGCCTGATTGATCAAGCTAAGCGCGCTTATGGGTACTTACCTGAACTCGATGGCGTAATCACTGATACAGGCACGTTTCAGAGTTCAGCGAACGAAGAAGATTTGAACCCACAGCTCGCCTGCTTAGTTGAAGGACGTGGTCGCGTGTTTATCTATCACGGAGGTTATGTCGCGTTTGTCGATGACGAACAAACCTTTATTACCCGAATGGACTAAAAGTAACTGACTAATTTGCCCATACCGCTAACAAGTTGCGATGAGAAAGGGTAAGCCTCCCAGTCCTGCAACTTAGAGATCAATGTGCAATACCACTTTAACCGCTCACTATGACCTAACTCAGAAATAACGAATCAGCCGCTCTTTTGCTGACTCGTTATTTCTGCTGAAACGTTTAGAACGTTTAAATCATCCCAAAAAACCGCCAGTTTGGTGTTTCCAAAGCTGGGCATATACCCCGTTTAACTCAAGAAGCTCTTTGTGTGAACCTTGCTCGATAACCTTACCTTGGTCCATAACTATCAGACGGTCTAACGCTGCAATCGTTGACAGTCGGTGGGCAATCGCGATCACCGTCTTACCTTCCATTAACGCTTCAAGGTTTTCTTGAATCGCCGATTCCACTTCTGAATCCAGTGCAGATGTTGCTTCATCCATAATTAAGATAGGAGCATTCTTAAGCAGTACACGCGCGATCGCCACACGCTGACGCTGACCACCAGAGAGTTTTACACCACGTTCTCCAACTTCCACATTGTAAGCTTTATTGCCGTTCTCATCTTTCAGTTCTTGAATGAAATCATGAGCATGGGCTTGTTTAGCCGCAGCAATCAAATCGTCCATTGATGCATCAGGATCGCCATACAAAATGTTTTCTTTAATGGAACGGTGAAGTAATGAAGTATCTTGAGTGATCATACCTATGTGCTGACGCAAAGATTCCTGTTCAACTTTAGAGATATCTTGGCCATCAATTCGAATCGTACCACTATTCACATCGAAAAAGCGCAATAGTAAGTTGACCAGCGTTGATTTACCTGCGCCAGAGCGACCAACAATACCCACTTTCTCACCCGGTTTAATATTCAAGTTGAGGTTACTGAATACCGATTTTTCATCACTGTAGTTAAACTGTACGTTATCAAATTCAATCGCACCTTGTTTGATTTCTAACTGTTTAGCGTTTGGCGCATCTTTGACTTCAACCTCGTTTGAGATGGTATTCATGCCATCGACCACGGTACCGATGTTTTCAAACAGCGAACTGACTTCCCACATGATCCATTTCGACATACCCTGAACACGCAGCGCAATGCTAATACCGACAGCAATAGCACCAATAGTTACGCTCGCATCTAACCAAAGCATGACTGACGTCGCCGCAATAGAAAGTAGAAGCAGATAGTTAATCGCATCCACACTCAATAGCAGGCACGTTACCATTCTCATCTGTCGATACACAGTTTTCAGGAAGCCCTTCATACTGCTCTCTGCATAATCTAACTCACGCTGAGAGTGTGCAAATAGCTTCACAGTTGAAATATTGGTATAAGAATCAACGATCCGCCCCGTCATGATCGAGCGAGCATCGGCCTGATCGGTCGCGACTTGCTTCATACGCGGAATAAAATACAGCTGGATAAAGATATAGAGCACGAGCCAAATCAGGATTGGTAGCATCAAAATAATGTCGGATTCCCCCATCATCCAAATCATCGAGACAAAATAAACTGAGATATAAACCAATACGTCTAGCAATTTCATCACAGTTTCACGCACGGCCAATGCACTCTGCATGACTTTGGTTGCAACACGCCCAGCAAAATCACGCAGGAAGAAACCAACGGCTTGTTTAAGTAGATATCGGTGAATGAGCCAGCGAATAGACATTGGGTAGTTACCCAGTAACGTCTGGTGCATGATCATCGAATGCAGAAAACCCAAAGTAGGCATGATCAGTACAACCAAGATCAGCATGTTTTGAATTCGGTCACCCTGATCTTGCCAAAACGTTGCTCTATCTTGATTCGCTAGAATATCAACCAGTTCACCAAGGTAGCGCAATAAGGTCACTTCAGAGATCGCGATCAAAGCACTAAGAACCGCCATTGCGATCAGAGGAAACTCAAAACCCTTGGTATAAAAGCGGCAGAAGCCGACGAGAGTTTTGGGTGGTTTTCCTGATTCGTGCTCAGGAAATGCCTTGGTCAATCGCTCAAACCAATTAAACATGGGAAGTACAGCCTATCAAAGGGGGAAAATTTGGATGGGCTATTATCAGGATTCTGTATCAAATTTAAACCACTTTCTTTTTCAATAGCCTCCCCTGTATTTTTAACCTTGCGAATATGCAACAAGTTGTAATTTAGTTACAAAACTAGGTTGGAACATCATTTAAGTTCAAACTCGGATACAGATTAGTGACACAGATCACCCTTATTCTTCCTCTGTAATATTTTTAATGTGACATATATCAATAAAAGTCCTTTGTGATGACTGTAAAATCCAAACCAAAATAATAGTAATTATCGTTTAGCTTTTCATTAATTTGTGAGGTGAGACGAGAAAATCACGAGAGAATCATGAAAAACATCAAATTGGGTAAGCTTGCTCTTTCTATTAAATACGGACTAACGATGGGCTCGTTAGTACTCCTCCAAGCGCCATTTGCTCACGCTGAAGAGTCAAATAGCACCAGTCAAATGGAAACGATTACCGTCACGGCTCAGGCACTGAAGGTTCAAACTCCAGCGAAAGAAACACCAAAGTCAGTCTCAGTTATTACCGAAGATGAACTTCGCCAACGTGCGCCACAAAAACTTGATGAAGCGGTACGTTATACATCAGGTGTGACAGCTCAACCTTATGGTGCTGACAATGATACAGACTGGATTGGTATTCGTGGCTTTGAATCTGCTACCTATCTTGATGGAAACCGACTTTTCCGTGATGGTTATTACACTTGGTTATTAGAACCTTATGGCTTGGAATCGGTAGAGATCATCAAAGGACCTTCTGCCATTTTATTTGGTGAGTCTGCGCCTGGCGGCATAGTTAACGCCGTTCAAAAAAAACCATCCTCTTCACTAGGAAATGAACTGCGTATTGAAGTTGGTAATAACAATCACAAAGGCGTTGGTATTGATGTTTCTGGTGATGCAAACGACGATGGTTCAGTTCGGTACAGATTAGTCAGTAAATTCCGAACTACTGATGGCGAACTCGATCACACTGAGACTGACCGTATTTTTCTAGCACCTAGCCTAGAGATAGATATTTCAGAGAAGACAGAGCTAACATTACTTGCAACTTACCTTCAAGATGACGGTATACCTACAAACCCTTTCTTCCCGATTTACGGCACGTTACTTGATTCAGACTTTGGTAAAATTGACCCTTCAACTAACTACGGTGAGCCTGACTACGACAAGTACGAGCGCAAGCAAATCTCAATTGGCTATAAATTAAAGCATTATTTAAATGATACTTGGACACTGAACCAAAATTTCAACTACGGTTACAACCAGTTGTTTTTACGCAGTGTTTACGCGTTCACCAACTACACACCAGACTCAGATGTCTTATATCGCGGGGTCGTTTTCCGAGATGGCAAAAACCAGAGTTTGGCTCTAGATAATAATGCCGTCGCTAACTGGTTCACTGATCGTGCTGAGCATACCCTATTAACTGGTTTTGACCTGCAACGTAGTCAAACTGAGGGAGACGAACAGGATTACTATGGCTTTAGCACTATTGATGCAATCAATCCTGAATATGGAAATTATACTCCGCTAGATCCTGCTAATAACATTTATCGCGAAATTACCAAATCACAAGTGGGTTTGTATTCACAATACAATGTCAATTTTCAGCAACGTTGGATAGCTAACCTTGGTGCACGATACGATTGGGTGTCAGTCGACAATGCAAACATCACTAACTCCACTGAAGACTCAGTAGATGAAAGCCAACTATCAATGAACGCAGGGATAATGTACCTAGCAGATAATGGCCTATCACCATACTTCAGTTACTCTGAATCATTTGAAGTGTTGGGTACCATAGACCCTGTTACTAACAAGCCATACAACCCCCTTGAAGGCACACAGTATGAAGTCGGTGTGAAATACACGCCATCATTCATTGACGGCTATATTAATCTAGCCTTATTCGATATCACTCAGAAAAATGCACTGCAGACACAAGGCAGCCTAACGACGCAGTCTGGTGAAACGCGTTCTGAAGGGTTTGAGTTAGAATCGGTGACTCAAGTAACCGATTCTCTTAAAGTCTCTGCGAACTACACATACAACGATGTGAAAACGAACGTGACCAGTACCAATGACTTTGAACAAGCACCCGTGTATCCAAAACACTCTGCGACTCTTTGGTTCGATTACAATGCTTACGAATTCATGCCCGGGTTAAACGTGGGTTCTGGTCTGCGCTATATCGGTGAGTCAAAAGATAGCCCAAACAATACAGGGGAAACTGTACCCGGCGTAACACTTTGGGATGCGGCGGTTACTTATGACATTACCCCACAATGGCAAGCTCAGTTAAATGTTAATAACCTGCTAGACGAAGAGTATGTGTCCGTATGTAATTACAATTGTTACTACGGTCAATCACGCTCTATTGTAGCAAGTGCCAACTACAACTGGTAAACCCATCGAAGCCTAAAACACTCCCCCTCAAGTGAGGGGGATTTTTCGTATCTATAGCAAACCAAATAGATAACTAAATTTATGTACCAACTCTCAAATATCAAGATTCATCGCGGTGGACGAACCATTCTTCAAGTCGATGATCTTAAGATTCCAACCAACGAGCTAACGATCATACTGGGCCACAATGGCTCGGGGAAGTCGACCTTAGTGAATTTACTTTCTGGTCAAATGGCACCGGATGAAGGCAGTATTGAGATCAGCTCGACCAACCTAAGAGATTACAAAACTAAAGACTTGGCCAAGCAGATTGCTTATTTGCCACAGAAGCTGCCGACCTCGGCGGGTCTAACCGTCAGGGAATTAGTGAAACTTGGTCGATTCCCTTGGCGCGGAGCACTAGGTCGCTGGAATAGAGAAGACCATGCGATTATCGACGCCGCAATGGAAAGAACTGGCGTCACTCGTTTTTCCGATACTTTGGCCGACCAACTCTCAGGGGGGGAGCGTCAGCGCGCTTGGGTGTCGATGCTGCTGGCACAACAATCACCGATTCTAATTCTTGATGAACCCACTTCAGCGTTAGATGTACACCATCAGTTCCAATCAATGCAGCTGTTATCTGAGCTCAACAAAACGGAAAACGTTGGTATCATCGTCATTCTTCACGATCTTAACTTGGCGCTGCGGTATGCCACGCATATTGTTGCTTTAAAGAAAGGACAAGTCACATTCGAAGGCCCCGCCGATATTCTGCTTAATGAGCAACGTTTGTCAGATCTTTATGAATCATCAATAAAACTGATCGATCATCCTACCCCAGGTGAGACAGCAACCAGTCAGAAGGTAGCGGTTTTATGCGTCTAATGGGTCTACCTATTCGTTTACTTTGTCTGTTGCTTAGCTTACTTGTTTCGAGCGTGGCTCATGCTGCCACCATTGCTAATGACTCCACAAGTTCACAACAATTTGAGCAAACTCCAAAAAGGGTTGTTGTATTAAACTGGGATTTACTTGAGCAAGTTCTAGCATTGGGTGTCATTCCTGTTGGCGCGCCAGAGATAGAGAGCTACCGACTGTGGGTAGTTAATCCGGAGGCACCCACGAGTATTACCGATATTGGTTCGCGTTCAGAACCAAACCTTGAGCTTATCGCGAGCTTAAAGCCGGACGTAATTTTGGCAGCATCACCACAAAAAGACCTGTTACCTATCCTTAAACAGATAGCACCTGTGGTTTATCTACCTAACTTTACTGAGAATGAAGATGCCGCAAAAAACGCCATCGCTCATTTCAAAACCATCGCTAAACTCCTCGATAAACAGCAAAAAGCTGAACTGCAGTTAGCTCAAATCGAACAGCGCTTTGCAGAATTAAGAGAAAAGCTAGCTCAGCACTATGCCCTCAATTCCGACTTAGTGGTAATGCGTTTTTCTACGCTCAACTCAGTCTTCCTTTATTCTGATAGCTCATCTACTCAGTTCGTTGTGTCTAAGCTGGGCTTTAATAACCCGATTCACGTAGAACCGAGAGCTTGGGGTATCAAGCAAACCCGTATCAACACACTGCAAAATATTGATGATGGCTATGTGCTTTACGTTTTGCCGTTCCCACAGGAAGAAAAACTAAAAAACGCTCGCTTGTGGCAGGCACTGCCCTTTGTAGAAAAAGGCCACGTTAACTCTGTACGTTCGGTTTGGAACTATGGTGGCGCAATGTCGCTGCTTTATCTCGCAGAAGCGATTACTGACAGTTTGATTGAATTAAAGGAGGCACGATGAACATCAAAATGCTAGTGCCTAGTCTTATCGCTATTTTCAGTTTCGCTCTGTTTAGCTTGCAAATCGACACGTCATTAACACTTTCTGCACAATTGAGCTTATTGACGGCACCAAGTTCAGCGACCAGCTTTGCTGAGATCTTCTTTGTCGATTCACAGCTACCTCGTTTAGCCATGACTGTATTGGTCGGTGCCATGCTTGGGTTGGTCGGTAGCTTGATGCAGCAACTGACACAAAATAACCTTACCTCTCCGCTGACTTTAGGTAGCTCTTCGGGCGCGTGGCTAGCCCTGGTGATCATAAACGTTTGGTTTATTGATTACGTTGCGGACTACTCTGCACTTGCCGCCATGATCGGGGCGCTGGTCGCTTTTGGTTTGATTGTCGCGATTGCAGGTGTAAACAACATGACCGGGCTGCCTCTGGTTGTGTCAGGTATGGTGATTAACATCCTACTAGGCTCCATTGCGGCGGCGATTGTGGTACTCAACTCTCAGTTCGCACAAAACGTCTTTATGTGGGGTGCTGGGGATTTAACCCAATACAGTTGGCAATGGTTTGAGTGGTTACTGCCTAAAACTTCCGTAGCGCTGGTTATCGTGCTGATTGCACCACGTATCCTTACGCTCCTTCGCTTAGGCCAAGAAGGTGCAACCGCGCGAGGTTTGTCGGTTCTGCCTGCCTTTGGTTTGTTAATGGCGATGGGTATTTGGTTGGTTTCTGCGTCCATTACCGCTGTCGGTATTATTAGTTTTATTGGACTACTTACCCCGAACATTGCTCGCGCATTAGGTGCCAGAACGCCAAGGCAAGAACTGATTGTTAGTGCCATTCTCGGTGCGGGTTTACTGATCCTTACTGACACACTCGCAATGTTACTCACCTTCTGGTCCGGAGAAACCATTCCAAGCGGGGTGACCGCCGCCGCCATCGGCGCACCGGCTTTAATTTGGTTTAGTCGTAAATCACTCACCGCACAAGACCAACTCAACCTGTCAATGGATGGGGGAAAAAATAAGGTTTCTCTGCCAGTTGTCAGTCTGATTGCATTGGCTTGCGTAGCGGGTAGTCTACTATATATGCTTGGCGCAATGAGCAGTGAAGGTTTCGCATTCGCATTGCCTGGTGAATACCAGTGGCAGTTACGTCTTCCAAGACTAGTTACCGTAATTTCAGTTGGGTTAGCGCTTTCTGTTGCGGGTGTGATTCTACAACGCGTGGTTTACAACCCACTTGCTAGCCCAGATATTTTAGGAGTTTCATCCGGTGCGACATTTGCGATCGTTACAACCAGTATCACAGCTGGCAGCCTCTTCGCAGGGTTTGAGTGGAGTGTGGCGTTTATTGGCAGTATCACAGTATTAATCGCACTACTTCTACTGGGTAAGAAACACAACTTTAACCCGTCGAATTTTATTCTATCAGGTATCGCACTCACCGCGATGCTAGAGGCGTTTATCCAATTCTCACTAGCGAAAGGAACCGGCGACAGCTACAAAACGCTGCTTTGGCTGACAGGCTCAAGCTATCGCGTGACACAAGATCAAGCACTGCTGCTGTTTATCGCAAGCTTAGTTCTAGTAACGACTGTACTAATGTTATCGCGTTGGTTGACCGTAATTACCATTGGTCGACAGTTTGCGAATGCACGCGGCTTAAATGCCAACCTAGTGAATGTCGTCGGGCTTTCGTTGGTTGCGCTCTTGTGTGCCTTTTCAACCGCTACTATGGGGCCCGTTGCTTTTGTCGGCTTAGTTGCACCGCATATGGCAATGATGCTTGGGGCAAAAAATGCGAAATCTCAGATGCTGGTTAGTGGATTGGTTGGGGTCACTCTCATGGTATGGGCAGACTGGTTCGGGCAAGTACTGATTTACCCATTCAATATTGCAGCAGGTACACTGGTCGCAATTATGGGTAGTGGTTATTTCTTAATGTTAATGATGAGAAGCCGCTTTAACTGAGCAGGTAGAAAAGGAGCTGATTTAGCCCCTTTTCTATGGCTAACAACTCATGTGCATAAATCTTTATATTAACCTAGATAATAGGAAACCTAAAAATAGGTTCCCTATTGTTTCTAATCAGTGTGCTCGGTCAACTGACCTTGCTTATCTCTACGCTGCCAACAGAGCGTTAGTTGGAAGGTTTTGAACAAAGCGCTCAATTAATTAATATTTGTATGACTCTGGTACTTCTGCAATATAGATCGCGGGAACACCTTCAAAGTCACTAGTAAACAATACACCATCATCATTAGGGGTGAATGATGGATGTGGGTGAGTAATTTGACGATCACCATCCAACACTTCCCAAGAGGTGTTGTGCTTACACAGTTTTTGCGCTGATTTTGCTTTAGTATTCAATACATAAAGGAATGGGTCATTCTCAATGTCATAGCCACTTGCATCAGCAACGTCAACTGGCGCATCACAGCCGTCACCAACCATTAGAGAACCATCAAAGTTACTCATTAGGTGCGAGCATGGCGGCATAACCATCACTTCTTCATTTTCCAATGTTTCTGGGTTCGCTTTATAGATCACACGATCCGTCTGGCCTTTGAAGTAAGAAACGTAAGCCATTGCGCTGCCATCAGGGATCCAGAATTCATGTGTACATGATTCACCTTCAGCGTGCTCTTTGATCTTACGCACGTTACTACCATCTTCATTAACCAACCACATACGTGCATCAACAAGATCGTGTGGACCTTCATGACAAAATCCAACGGTCGAGTCATCAAATGGACGGTAGATTGGGTGACCTAGCCATGCGTTATCTTGGTGCACGACTTCCAACTCCCCCGTTTGGATATCAACTTTAATTAAACGACAAGTTGGATTGGTGTGATAAAACTCGGCAAATTTTTCCCAAGATGTCAGCGGCTGCCAATCACTCTTAAGAATTTCAATACCCACAAGCTTTGTACAGTCAGAGTTTGCAACCCAAGTACCGTAACCTTTCCACTCTGTATCAACGGTGTAGACCACTGTCTCTTCAAGCGTTTCTAGGTCCACTTTGATTAGGTCTAGCTCATTCTTCACATAGAAGAATGCACTGTCATCAGTCGAGATAAAACCGCCAAAGGTGTTATCACCAGTGCCTTCAGTCAGTTGAACAGCTTTTTGCGTTTCAAGGTTTAACAGGTAGTAGTTGCGGTTTCCATCAAAATCACCTGCAAATAATAGCTTTTGTCCATCCTGAGTAAAGCATTTTTGGTAAAAGTAGTTACGGTGGCAAATAACATCGGTAGGAGTCAGTCGCGTCACCTTCACTTGAGTATCACTATCAACAAACGTTTCGAAGTTGAGAGTAATTACGTCACCTTTAGCCATATTAAATCTCCGCTAAGCTAAAAGGCTGCCTATGAGCAGGCAGCCAAAATACATTTAAATTATTGAGCTGGGGTTGCTATCTTTGCTGACACTTCATCTAGCTTGGAGCTCTTTTTGAGCGCATAGCCAACAGCGAAGACGGTTGCGGCACATCCAAGGAACAACATGCGTCCCCACAATGGGTTTGGAATCAACACCATCAGCGTCAAACCACCCGCCATTAGCATTACTAGAGTGCCCAGTTTGTTGCGTTGCATACGGTCAACGATATCTTGGCCTTCTTCAGACACACACTCAGTGTCAACATCTTTAAAGAACTCTTTCGTGCCTTCAATGTATGGGTCTTTCTCTTCTTTGTAGAACAGGGTTGTCAAGCAGAAGAAGCCAGCGGTGAAGATTAGGTGCGCTGCGATAGTAATCATAGTACGCATTTCACCTGTCTCACGACCTGTTAAGTTTTCCATACCGAACCAGCTACCTACCGTTGCAGGAGTGAAGATGTTCACGACAGACCAAGATACACCCATACCAACTACGACTGTCGCCCATGGTGCCCATTTCGGTGTACGACGAATTAGGATACCTAGGAATAGAGGAACTAGGATTGGTGATTGTAGCAGTGTTGCCACTTGCATCATTAGATCAAATAGACTTAGGTGCTTCAGTGAGTTAAAGAACTGAGCCATCAAGATAACTAGGATACCGTTTACAATACAAGCAATTTGACCTGCACGTAGCTGCTCTTTATCCGTAGCTTGGCCTTTACGCATAATTGGAGCGTAGAAGCTGCGAACAAAGATACCAGAGTTACGGTTTAGTGCTGAGTCCATAGAAGACATGGTTGCAGCAAACAAGCCCGCCATGAGTAGACCAACCGTACCAACAGGCATGAACTCACGAGCGAATACTAGATAAACCGCGTCGCTAGCCTTCGCACCCAATGCTGGATATGCATCTGCCGCATCAGGCACCATGATGTTAGTCGCCCATGGTGGAATGAACCAGATAACTGCACCCACCACCATCATACCTAGCGCAAGTAGTGCTGCTTTGCTTGCGTTGTTTGAATCTTTTGCGTTAAGGAAACGGTAAGACTCTTGCATGTTATTGATAGATTGAAGTTGCTTCACGATGAAGAAGAAGAACGAACCAACAAGAAGTAGTGGGTAGTTCATATCTGGGCCAACGAAGAAGCCGTTACCGTTATCAAACTTGTTAACGATTTCACCCGGGCCGCCCACGTAGACCAAAGCAACGATTGCACAAGCGATAGATATGACCGCAACAATCAGAGTTTGAATAAAGTCAGACGCAACTACACCCCATGCACCAGAAAGCAAGGAGATTATCAGTACTGCGGCACCAGTGACATAGATAGTGGTAATGATGTCAGCGTTAAATACTGCAGAAGCAAAGACACCAAGACCATTTAGCCATACACCCGCGTTAATCACACTAAGTGGAATAATAACCCAGGTAAAAAACTGCTCGTTGGTGGAACCGAAACGACGCTTAACACCTTCTGTTGGAGTATCTACGCGCATTTGACGGAAACGACGAGCGAAATAGAAGTAGGCGCATACGTAAGCAACCATGTTACCGACGAACACCGCAAGAACGGCAAAGCCATCAGTGAACGCTTTACCAGCAGCACCAGTGAATGTCCACGCTGAGAACTGTGTCATGAAGGCAGTCGCTCCCACCATCCACCAGAGCATTTTACCGCCCCCACGGAAGTAATCGCTAGTACTGTTACTTGCCATTTTTTTGAACAACAGGCTGATTGCCACCATAAGGGCAAAATAACCTGCTATTACTATGTAATCAAATTCCATAAAGAAACCTCGAAACGGTGTTTTAATTTAGATAAATTATATTTTCAAAAAATAACTTTAACTGAGAGCAAAATCAAAACAATGGTTCATTTTTAAATTTTCCTACAAAAGTATGACCAAGATCAACCGAGAGTACTTGTCAAAACACTTAAGAATCGAAAGAGCAGAAGTTCCATTCGCGCAACGACTTTGTCAGCAGCAGATCGTAAGAAAAGGCTAGAACCCGATGTGTGATGATTCGACAATAAAGGGCCCCTAAGAGCCCTTTACAATTCAACTAGTTGGTAAGCTGCTTTAGCTGTAGTGCTTCGCTTCTACCTGGCATTGCTAAGCTCTCATCGATAGATGATGCTTGTTTCAGTGCCTGCAGAGATTTGTGACCAATCGACTCTCCATTAAGCATAGTCTTACCTTGTTCAACTAGCGCATTACCTGATGAATGCTCACTATTAATGACATCATCGTACTTGCTGTTAATATTGAAGCGGTATGAAACGTTATCAGTAAACGTGCCTTGCTTTATCTCACCAGTGTAAGGACTCTTACGGAACAAATAGTTGAAACGACGATTGTCGATAGCAACGTTATTGCTTAGCGTGAGCGCGCCTGGGTTGAAGTTGTCGGTAAAGCCGTCCATGTTGTTGTGGAATGACAAGCTGTTCTTAACCACGTGCGGAACCGGAATTCCTTCACCACCGAGTTTAAAACCATTACCGATTGTGCCACCTTTGTTTGCGACATCGAGAGTTCTACCGTTATTAAATGCGATCGAATCTAGGATAGTCACAGCGCCGTTTGCACCATCTTCCACTTTATTAAACAGATCCCAACCATCATCAATGTTGTGATGAGAAATACAACGGATAAAAGTATTGCCATCTCCGATACGCATCTTAGCTGCAAAGCCGTCAGCGTTTATCTGTGAAGGATCCATATTGTTATAGCTTTCACTATCAATCACTTGATTATGGCTCGCCCACAAAGCGCGACCGATGTTTTCAGGAGAAGTAATCACAAAGCCCGTATCTGGTGCACTATGGGTGACCATTTTCTCAAACGTATTGTGGCTGCCGTGGACAATGAACTGAGCTCCCGCGACTTCAATATCACGAAAATGCCAGTAATGTGCGTCATGACGCAGCTCAGAAATAAACCGAACCTTGTCACCTTCAGCGCGTAGATTCTTCACTTGACCTTCACTACCGCTGGCACTAAGAGGTACAACGGTGCCCTGATAATCACCATTTTTTAGGATGATGGTTCCACCCGCAGGGAGCAGTTCAACCGCAGTCGCTAAATCAAGAGGGCGTTCGCTTGTACCAGTACCATTTTTCGTACCGTTTGGTGCGACATACAGCTCCATCGGGTTTTGCAATGCTACGAGCTCAACGTTAAATGTATTGCTTTGCACATCTTGCGTTGGACCGTCAATTGGCGCGAATTTTACCGTGACTTCCGTGTTATCACTGTTAAGCGTAATTACATGAATAAGTAACTCACCCGCACTGACCATCTGTTTGCCGACAGACTGACCATTCTTAAAAACTTCAAACTCACCTGAGTAATTTGCCCGAGCCTGCACAGGGTAATCTTTGACTGCAGAACGTGTCGCCGAGGCCATTTCGAAGATCAATTCACCTTGCTTTGCTTCAAACTTAGGCGCATCGACGGTATTCGCTGCGGACAGTTCAAGTTCAACATTGCTTACGTTCATTTTCGCATTGCGTGATGCAAAGAAACCGACATATTGTGATTGCGCATCTTGCATTTCAACAATGTTAGCGTTGGCCCCTTTTACCGCTTGCTCAACAAACTGCTCACCATTGTGATAGCTGACAACAAACCCTTCGTCGGTACGCGTTAACGTCAAACGATAAGTCTCCGATGTGCCATAGGGTACACCTTCAACATAGTCTGAACGTTTCAAGCGGTTTCCGGGCGTTCCCCAAGGTTGATAAACACCCTCGCGATAGGACGCATTCAAATTGGTCATGCCATCATTGGTACGCGTATGTGAACGCATCAGGTTCATTACCATGTTCGAAGCAGAGGGAAACTCTTCATGCCCCTGAGGCTGAGGCACTAAACGCTCAGCCCCTAAGATGTCACGAACCATGATTCCCGCGCCCTCTTGGCGGTTTGGTGTCGCACCAGTTTCAGGACCTAACTGCTCTAACATCACATCAGCACTCAATGTAAAATTGACATCGGTTGGCAGCTCAGTGTAGTAAAACGTCAACCCTTCGTGCGAGTTCGCCAGCTTACCGCCGCGACTCTCAATGCTAAACTTATCAATTAGTTGGCCTGCTTCTACTTGCTCACCATTCACCGTCACTTGGTTAACGCCCACTTTCTCGGGCAAAATAGTTGAGCCGAAGTTCATATCCGTTGATTGGCCAAAGGTGATTGCTTTCCATGTCAAGTTTTCAACGTTAATCTCTACTGCGTTGGCAGCAGGAGCGAATGCTGCAGCAAGGCATAGTGCTAAAGTATGCTTTTTCATGTAATAGCCTCAAAAATTTAGAAGTTGTACTTCACACCAAAACGGTAACGAACAGAGTAATCGTCTTTGTACTTATCATTGTCTTTGTCGAACGTCAGAGCACCGACTTCAACAAAAGGAATCCAACCGCTTTCTAATTGATTGTATTCAGCAAAGAAGTTCACTAAGTGATCTTCGCTGCGGCCTTTCCAACCGTTTTGACCGCTTTCTAAATCTTTGTATTCAAAATCAACACCGACTTTACCCCAAGCAAGGCTGTAGTCAGTGACAAGGTTCCACTGGTGGTAGCCTTTATCATCGCTACCATCTGCTGGTCGATCCCAGCCGTAACGATAACGCAATGACGCGCCCCAATTATCGGTTAATTTGGTTGAACCACGTAGGCTGAATTTGTGTACAGTTTTAGTACTCGACACATCCGCTGCATAGGATGGCTGCAGTGTAAGGTTATCAGACAATTTATAGTTGTAACTTGCACCAACTTCATGACCGCCACTCTTCATGTTTTGCAGGAATTTGTCATCCTCATGACGCCATTTAGCTTCAACAGAGAAGCCAATACCATTGTCAAAACGATGGGCAACGGTAATACGATCGCGATGTTGGTCACCTTCACGGTCTGGCATGTATTCATGACGAAGGTTGATCGACGCTGCGGATGCTAAGCCAGAAGTCATTGCAAGTAGAATCGCAGCAGAAAGGTATCTATTTTTCATATTGAAACACCATTTTAATTTATATCAAATCCTGTTTTAATATAAACTCTACGTGGGACTGGTGAAATTTCTATCAGTTAATTTTGTGATCTTTAAAACAGTGTTTTAATTTTTACGTGAGCTATAGCACATGACTTTATTGGATTTGACTATTGTAGTGATCTATCTACTTTTTATCGGAATAGCAGCGTGGCTATTTCGCCGATTTTCCAACTCTTCAACTGAGTTCATACAAGGGGGTGGCTCCATGATGTGGTGGATGGCCGGTGCCACTGCATTTATGACGCAGTTCTCTGCTTGGACGTTCACGGGGGCAGCCGCCAAAGCCTATGAAGATGGGGTCAGCGTACTATTTATCTTTTGGGGTAATGCCCTGGGTTTCTTTGTCGCTGCTGCATTTTTTGCCCGTCGCTACCGACGACTGCGCGTAGAAACTGCCATGGAAGTCATTCGTGCACGATTTGGTCATGCCTCTGAGCAACTGTTCACGCTATTGAGCTTCCCAATCACCCTCATTGCGTGCGCAATCTGGATGAATGGCTTGGCGTCCTTCTTGTCTGCCGTATTTGCTATTAATGTCACGACGACCATTGTTGCGATGGGTGTGATTGTCACTCTCATCGCGGTAAGTGGGGGCGCGTGGACAGTATCTGTCACCAACGTTATCCAACTTGTTTTATTGATAGCGATTACTTTAGTGGTTGGCTACACCGCTTTGCAGCGCTTCGAATCCCCAAGCCAAGTGTTCGAACATATATCACCCATTTATGGCGCTGGTATCAATGTGCCATCGCTATTTGTGATGTGGGCAATTGCGATGTTGCTGCAGCAAACAATGAGTAACAACCATACATTGAGTTGCTATCGCTTTCTCACAACGGCAAATGATAAAGATGCCACTAAAGCTGCCTTTGTCGCGGGCATATTGTTTGTTGGTGCGCCGATCCTTTGGTTTATGCCTGCGTGGTTTGTCGCTTCTCAACCTGTAGATTTGTTTACGGTCTACCCTGCACTCGAGCAAAATTCGAATAATGCCGCTTACCTTTACTATATTCAGCATTACATGCCACAAGGCTTACTTGGACTAGTAATGGTCGCACTGGTGGCAGCAACCATTGCCCCACTTTCTAGCGCGCATAACCGCAACGCAGGTATCGTAGTAAAAAGTCTCTATCAAGTGTGGTTCAAACCAAATGCCAGCGGCCGTGAGCAATTAATGATCGGAAAAATCGCGACGCTATTGTCTGGCGCTTTGGCTACGGGGACGGCGTTATTACTTGCCTCGATCGAATCGTACAGCTTATTTGAGTTGATGATAATGTTTGCCGCCTTTATTCAGATGCCAGTCAACATTCCTTCTTTATTGGCACTGATCACTCTCAAAACACCTAACTGGTCAGGCTGGGCAACGGTTATAGTCGGCTGTCTGGTATCTCTGTTCATGCTGTTTATCTTCGATCCAAACTGGCTCTCATCAACGCCGTTGACCTCACGTGAAAGTAAAGATTTAACCGTCGTTGCGACATTAACTGTTCATCTCATCGTGACGGGAGGATTCTTCCTGTTAACTCGCTTATTTTATGCTAGAGAGCCTATGTCGGTACTCCAAAGCCGAGCAGTACTCAACGAGAAATTAGCCACTCAAGTCAGTCAACATGAGCAGTCACCAATTAATCATAAGCAAGGTATGTATGTAGGGGGCTTGACGGCTTCAGCGGGTGTCTTATTGATTATCACTGGCTTTGTCTTATCCGACCCTGCACAATCCATCTTTGTTGCAATTGGCAGTATCGTTTTACTGTTCAGCTTGTTCCTGCTTAAACCCAGCAAAAGTAACAATAAACTCAGCTGTAAAGTAAACTAGGCTCTGTAGACCGACCTCTCGAGAGAATTTATCCTGCCTCCTTTATCAAGGGGGCCTTTTTTGTGCTAAACCCAACAAGTGGATGTTTTTCATCTTCCCCAGTCATTGGAAGGCTAAGCTGAAATTTAGACATAAAAAAAACGCCTATATGAAGTAGGCGTTGGCAAAATGCTCAAAATCTTTCGACTATCTAGACATTAATCGGCACTAACCGGGCTAGGAATTATTCGATAATTCCTGCAACTTCACGAACTAGCTTCGCCAGCTCATCCCATTGCTCATTGTCAATCATATCGCCAGGCACCATCCAGGTACCACCACACGCTAAGACTGAAGAAATAGACAAATAATCTTTAACATTGCTTGGACTAACACCACCTGTTGGCATGAATTTAACCGGGTAAACCGCCGTCAGTGCTTTCAACATTGACACACCACCTGACGGTTCCGCCGGGAAAAACTTAAGTGTACGCAGACCCATTTCCATCGCTTGTTCCACCAGGCTTGGATTATTCACACCCGGAACAATTGTCACGTTGCGCTGTTGACAGTATTTGACTGTGGTTGGGTTAAAACCTGGGCTAACAATAAAGTCAACGCCAGCGTCAATTGCCTCATCAACTTGCGCACTGGTTAACACTGTGCCTGCGCCAATCAGCATTTCTGGGTACGCTTCACGCATGTTTTTGATCGCTAAAGAGGCCTCTTCAGTACGGAAAGTCACTTCTGCACAAGGTAGGCCATTTTCAATCAATACTTGAGCAAGTTTAACTGCCTTACTTGCGTCTTTAATCGCAATAACAGGGACTACTTTAATCTCAGAAAGTTGTTGATTCAGATCTTTCATTTCATCATTCCTTAAATAGTAGGCATCGCGTCGCTTGGGATAATAGCACCACGATGTTGAATAACTGTACCAGCCACTTTATGACCAGCTAGCGCAGACTCAGCAAGCTCTCCGCCTAAAATACGTTTTGCAAGATAACCCGCGCTGAAAGAGTCACCTGCTGCTGTGGTATCAACCACACTATCTACTTTAGTTGCCGCTACTGTATGGTGCTGATTCTGAGCAATCACATAGCAATCGTCTGCGCCACGTTTGACGACAATCTCTTTCACACCAAAGTTCTGTGTACGACTGATCGCTTCATCTTCATGCGTATCACCCCATAACATAACTTCATCATCATAGGTCAAGAACGCCATGTCAGTGATGCTTAGTATCTTGGTATAAAATTCACGCGCTTGTTCGATACTTGGCCAAAGTTTCGGGCGGAAGTTATTGTCAAATGCGATCTTTACTCCCTCTTTACGGCACATGGCTAAAAGTTCGATCAGCATATCTCGGCTATCGTCTGAAATAATCGCTAAGCTGATACCACTTAAGTAAATCATTTGATGCTGACTCAAGTCTCGAACCAAAGAGGGCAACGCACGATCACGTAACCAATATTTCGCCGCTGCATCATTGCGCCAATAGTAAAAGCTACGTTCGCCATCTTCAGCGGTCTCTATAGCATACATGCCCGGAAGTTTATCTTGCGAAAGGTAGACCATATCCGTATTGATACCTTCCTCGCACCACGCTGACAACATTTCACGACTAAAGGGGTCATGTCCTAGCCCTGTGACATAAGATGTTTCAATACCGTGCTGTTTGGTTAAGCGAGACAGATAAACAGCAGTATTGAGAGTATCACCACCAAATCCTTGCTGAAGTACACCGTCTTGTTTCTTAAGCTCCACCATACATTCACCGATAATGGCGACACGATTAATTGGGTTCATGGGAAGTCTCCTCATTATTTGTTAGGCCTATTATCTCAACATTAAAATGATTGCGCAATTAAATTAAAACGCCGGTTCAATTAAATTGTGAGTTAGATCTGGGCCCAATAATAGTGCTGAAGTAAATCCCCTTACTTCAAACGAGAGCTTCTGGCTGCTCACAGCGAGTTACAAATTGCCATAGATACGATTGGGTAAAAACACAAAAGCCAGCACGAAGGCTGGCTTTGACTTATTCCCGATAAAATAAGCAATTAGTCTAGTAGAGACTTCACGTATTCTGCGATTTCTGGCACTTGGCAGTTAGAGAAGAAACACTCTTGGAACTGAGCGCCGCCTACTGCTTGCTTAACAAGATCTTGGTCAATCGCACGTAGAGACTCAACAACGTCTTTACATACTGCCGCCTTCACGTTGTTTAGGATAGCAGCGTTTGCTTGCTGAGGTGCAGCACGCTCGATTGGGTAACCTTCGCCACGAGCGCCAGTGAACGCTTTTTCGAAGATGTAACGAACATTCAGTTCGCCAGCCCAACCAAAGCCTTTTGCGAATGCTAGAGAAATCGCGTTGCCGTTATTGATTTGGTTAAATAGGAACGCGTCAGATGGCTCTAGGCAGTAACCACAAACCACACCTGGATGTAGGTTGCTTGCCATTAGTGCGCCTTGACCTGTACCACAACCAGTCACGATGAAATCGACCGCTTTCGAGTTCAGTAGGATGCTTGCTTGGATGCCTAGATGGATGTACGTTAGGTGATGATCGTTTTCGTCAGTCATACCTACGTTGAATACTTCGTGACCTAGACCACCAGCCACCGTGTTTAGCTCAGCAGCAACCATAGCATTCTTAGGCGCTTGGCTATTTTCCATAGTTAGTGCAATTTTCATTGGATTCTCCTGCGGCGAACCGCGTAACTAATTGTTTAAAACTTATACAAAATCTTTGCGCATTGGCGTGAAGTTATCGATCAACACACCAGCTTCTAGACACACACAGCCGTGTTCAATGTTTGGCTCTTTGTACATGGTGTCGCCAGCTTCAACGATTTTTTTCTCATCGCCGATAGTGAACTCGAACTTACCAGACAATACGTAAGTCAACTGTTCATGTGGGTGATTGTGCATAGAACCGATCGCGCCTTTTTCAAAATGCACTTCAACGGCCATCATGTTGTCACTGTGCGCTAACACCTTACGCGAGATGCCATCACCTAGGTCTTCTAATTGGATGTCTTTGTTGTATACAAACATGTATCTTCTGTCTCTTCGTTCTCGACTAGCTTCACACTCTTTTGCTCTCTGAGCAATTTTGCTGTGGTGATTAAATTAACGCAGATAAGAGTCATCTCTAGCAGCGTTCCACCAATCGATCCTATGATGAAATTGTTGGTCAGCCAGCATAGTGCCCCAACCAAAAACCCGATTCTCATCGCTACACCTTTGAGAACAAACACCGAGAATGTACCGATGACTGTGCCCAATAATGGCCAGATATCCTGCGGCGACTCCATAATATAGAAACCGCTGACCATACTGATGACGATGAATATTGCTGCGACTCTTTTTGATGAAACGTAAATCGCGGTGGCAGTTCGAAGCATTGATAACGCTGAACTGACCACAGATACTAAAGAGCCTAGCAAGAAAAAATGCAGTAGATGATTAAAATGAAAAACCAACATCAAAACCTTCAGTTTCTTGTCGTCTTTCTGATAAAAGGTACACACCCCTAAGAAAAAACTTAGAAAACCAAGAATTTGTGCAATCGTGTTTTGTTCCACGCTATCTACTCATTTTCAAGCGCCTAATCAAAGTTAGACGCTCAGTTGGTGATTAGCGAGCTAACCAACCACCGTCTACAGCCACAGTGTAACCATTGATGTAAGAAGCAGCGTCAGACGCTAGGAATACACATGGTCCAGCAACGTCTTCTGGCGTACCCCAACGGTCAGCAGGTATACGCTCTAGGATTGCTGAGTTACGATCTTCATCTGCACGTAGTGCCGCTGTGTTGTTTGTCGCCATGTAGCCAGGTGCAATTGCGTTCACGTTGATGTTGTGACGAGCCCATTCATTTGCCATTGCGCGAGTGATACCCATAACCGCACTCTTTGATGCCGTATAAGAAGGTACACGGATGCCGCCTTGGAAAGAAAGCATAGACGCGATGTTGATGATCTTACCGCCAGTGCCTTGAGCAATAAACTGACGCGCTACCGCTTGAGACATGAAATAAACTGTTTTCGAGTTGATATTCATCACGTCATCCCAGTTTTGCTCTGAGAAGTCGATGGCATCTTCACGACGGATAATACCCGCGTTGTTTACTAAGATATCCACTTTACCGAACTCAGTCACAGTGTTGTCGATAATACGAGGGATATCGTCCTGTTTCAGTAGGTTAGCGCGAACATCTAAGAACTTGTAACCTCCTGCATTCATTTTTTCAATGGTTTCAGTTGGTTCAACATAGTTAACGCCAACAACGCTACAGCCAGCAGCAGCCAGACCCAGTGCCATACCTTGACCTAAACCAGTATCACAACCAGTAACAATGGCTACTTTGCCTTCAAGGTTAAATGAATCAAGAATCATGTCGTTTTCCTCAATAATAGGTAATGTCGTGATTTGGCGACTTGGCCATGTCACTTTGTATAAGGCAATACTGAACCAAAAAGAAACCTTTTGCAAATAATTTTGAAAAGCCGTTTTAAAAATATTGATGACGATCTTATTTTTCTGGACCGCAATAATTGCTCGGTTTCAAATTTTTGAAAAGCCATTTCAATAAAACTGGTATCTATTGAATTAGACGATATAATGCGAGCAATCAAAAAATGAATGAGGCAACTATGGAAAAGTCGACGCAGCCTGAAGCAGTTTCATCGGTACTTAAGGTATTTAATATTCTCCAAGCTCTTGGCGAACAAAAAGCCATTGGCGTATCAGAACTTTCACAACGCCTGATGATGTCTAAAGCGACAACCTATCGTTTTCTGCAAACCATGATTTCTTTAGGTTACGTATCCCAAGAAGGAGAAGATGATAAGTACTCATTGACGCTTAAGTTATTTGAGCTAGGTGCGAAGTCACTAGAGTACGTTGATCTCATTGAACTGGCTGATAAAGAAATGCGCCGCATTTCAGAACAAACCAATGAAGCACTTCACCTTGGCGCTTTGGATGAAAATGCAATCATTTACATCCATAAGATTGATTCTGGCTACAACCTACGTATGCAATCTCGTATTGGTCGCCGTAACCCACTGTACAGTACCGCGATTGGTAAAGTACTGCTTTCTGAGCGCGAAGAAAGCTTCGTCCGCCAAGTACTCAGCAGTGTAGAGTTTGTTAAACACACCGACAAAACCCTTGAAAATACGGATCAGGTGCTAGGTGAGCTAGCCAAAGTTCGCGATTGTCACTATGCGGAAGACAACGAAGAGCAAGAACCTGGCCTTCGCTGTATTGCTGCACCGATCTATGATCGCTTTGGTCAGATCATTGCGGGGCTGTCGATGTCATTTCCAACTATCCGCTTCGAAGAAGCGAGAATGGAGGAATATGTCAGTATGCTCCACCAAGCAGGCAGAAACATTTCACAACGCTTGGGTTACAACGACTACCCAGCGTAATGTTAGAAGGCAGCCACAAGGCTGCTTTTTTAGCCACCAAATTTACAACTGAAACACCGGTTCATTTAGAGGTTGATCATGGGCACTTCTGTTACTCCGAATATCTTTGATTTTTTAATCAAAATTGACCCATTTGATAAATTACCTGAAGACGTCGTTGAAGCGATCGCCAACTCAGTCAAAGTCAAATATCTTGTCAAAGGTGAGAGCATCAGCTTTAGTGCGCTTTGCAACTTACGCTTCCTCTATATTATTCGAACTGGTGCAATCGAACAGAGAACCTCTGACGGAGAGCTACGTTCGCGTCTTGGTCACGATGATCAGTTTGGCTTTACATTTCTTCAACCGTTAGAAAATGCGGAAGATGGCTATCAAGCAGAAGCGATTGAGGACTCCCTTCTCTACCTAATCCCTCATGCAGAGCTCAAACTAGTCAGCGAAGAACACCCTGAGTTTGCAGACTATTTCGCTGCGCAGGCTAACCTTCGCCTCAGTTCAGCAGTAAAGTATGTCAGTAAAGAAGATAAAGGGTTGTTCTTTCGCACCGTAGGAGAGATTGCCAGCGAAAACATTGCCATTGTCGATGTGAACGATTCCATTCGCAGTGTCGCGCAAAGTATGTGTGGTAAGCAGCGCAGCTCATGTGCCGTAGTCATGCGCGAGGGTGAAATCGCCGGTATGGTCACCGATCGGGATATGACAAAGAGTGTCGTTGCGCAAAACATAGATACCAATGGCGCTATTTCTCAGGTAATGAGTACGTCACCTGTGCTGGTACAAAGCGAAGACAAAGTCATGCAAGCGATTTCGCTGATGCTGCAATACAACGTTCGCTGCTTGCCAGTACTAAAAAATGGCCAGGTGACAGGGTTACTGACCACGACTCATTTGGTCCACAACCACAAAACACAATCGCTGTTCTTGATCGAAAAAATCAAATATGCGCATTCAATCAGCGCATTAGCATCGCTAAGAGAAGAGAAACAAACCATCTTCCAAGCCTTGGTTGAAAGTGGTGTTAGTGCCGAGATCCAAGGACGCGTGATGTCAATGATTATGGATGCCTTTAACCGCCGCATCATCCAATTAAGTGAAGAGTTGCTCGGCCCGCCCCCGTGCGATTATGCATGGATGGTTGCTGGCTCTCATGCGCGCAATGAAGTCCATATGCTGTCGGATCAAGATAGTGCCATTGTCCTTTCAAACGATGCAAGCGAAGAGGACATGCTCTACTTCACTCACCTGGCGATGCGTGTCTGCAATGGCCTAGCTGCCTGTGGCTACCCGCTATGCGATGGTAAATATATGGCTGCAAATCCAAAATGGTGTCAGCCTGTTCAGCGTTGGAAAAACTACTATCAGAAATGGGTTGCCAACCCAGAATACAACAAACTGCTAAGCATCAGTGTCTTTCTTGAAGTCCGTGCTATTCACGGTAATCGCGAGTTAGTCGATCAAATCCAACAACATCTTCACCACAGCATTCAAAAAAGCCCAAGATTCATCTCTGCGCTGGTTCGTGATGCCATCGACACCCAGCCGCCTTTGGGAATTTTCAATCACTTGGTGTTGGAAAAAGGTGGCGACAACAGCAAAACGCTCAATATCAAGAAATATGCGTTGAACTTAATCATCGACCTTGCACGAATCTTCAGCTTATCCGCGGGGGGATCGTTAACGGGAACAGAAGAGCGCTTCCATTATGCGGCCGAACACGGAACGCTCTCTAAAGACAGTGTAGAGAACATTATTGGCGCGTATCGATTTATCACCCAAGTACGTTTTCGCCACCAGCTAAATGCACTGCTCGCTGGCACCTCGCCAGACAACCACATTGCACCTGACGACTTCAGTAGTTTTGAGCGTAAACACTTGAAAGACGCGTTTAAAATCATCAGTGAACTGCAAGATGTCGCCAAACTCAAGTTTATCAAGGGAGCATAACCATGATTACGCGTTGGTTTAAGCGCTGGGAAACCGCGAAGTCTCCAGAGCAAATGCGCCAAGCTATCGGAGTTGATGAATCTTGGCCTCAGGCACTGAAACGCTATCTTCAACAGCCACTTGCCGATGAAAACACCACCTTGAATGAGCTCAGCTTCGTTGCATTAGATTTTGAAACCACTGGAGTCGATGCGCAAAACGACCAAATCTTATCAATCGGAGTGGTTGATCTGACGCTAGATAGCATCGACATCGCCAGCACCGAAGAGTGGTACATTAACCATGGCGAGTTTATTAAGCCTGAGTCAGCACAAATCAATGGCTTAACGCCACAAGACTTAGCAACTGGCTTGACACTCGATGACGGAATGAATCGCTTGTTCGAGAGAATACAAGGCAAAGCCATTGTTGCCCACGGCTGTTGTATTGAGAAAGCTTTTATCGATGCCTATGTTTCATCTCGCTATGGTATTAATGAACTGCCAGCCTACTATATCGATAGCCTGAGAATCGAAAAGCAGTTGAGTTATGCAGGTAAAAGTGGCGCTCATAAGAGCTATCAATTGGATGACTTACGTCGCCACTACAATCTTCCAAGCTATCTATCGCATTCTGCGGCAAGCGATGCCTTGGCTTGCGCTGAATTGTTTTTAGTCCAGAGTAAAAAAGTACACGCATTCGCGCATCTAACTCTGAGTCGCCATTGTCATGGTTTATATCCCTAACGCGATTGGTAAGCATGTTTATGCCGTCAACCGACATTTTCGCAACCAAGAAAGTCAGCCCATTGCTAACGATGATAACGCCTTACAACAAACGCGCCTTATATTGCTCGGGCGTTTGCATCGCGTACTTCTTGAACATAGCGATGAAAGGACTTGCTTGGTTGTAGCCCAGCGTTAAAGCTACCTCTTTCACAGAGTGTCCTTTGCGTAGCAATTCCATGGAGTGCAAGTAACGCACCCTCAGGCGCCATTCGGTAAAGCTCATCCCTAATTCTGCCTGGCAGTGCCGTGCTAAGGTGCGCTCTGTCGTGTGGACTCGTTCCGCCCATACGGACAGGCTCGTGTTATCGATTGGATTTTCTTCTACCGCAGCGAGAATTTTGGCGAGATATTTGTTATCAGTAGAGGGTAAGAAGTGATGCTGAGTGTCACGAGTGGCGAGTTGATCAAGTAACACCTGTACCAAACGCTTATCTTGTTCAGATTCAGCCACGTTAATACTCCGCTGGCGAAAATCATCAATGATCGCCGATACAATTGGCGTCACTTTAATCAGGCTGGTGCAATCAGGAAAGTTCTTTGTGAACGCTTGGTCTATGTTTAACGAACAGTATGACAGAGGTTTGCGGTTAAAACTGGTATGCATCACTCCAGCAGGCACCCAAATCGCTAAGTGTGGCGGTGCTAAAAATCGAGTGTCTTGTGCTTCCATTTCCAGAATTCCCCCACTAATGAGCTGCACCTGTCCCCAGGGGTGACTGTGCATCCTCGTTTCAGTATTCGACAAAAACGCCTCGAAGTTCATGAATACGTCTGATGGCGCTTTATCGATTGATAGAGAGGGGTGGAGATGTTTTGCTAATTTTCTCAAACTTGTCTTCCTGTGACTCGCAATGTCTTTTTAAGGATATATATAATTATATCGACCTGTCAGACTATCTTCTAGCGGCAATAATGCGATGGTGTTCACATGGTCTATCTTCTTCCTTTAATTACTGTATTCATATGGGGTGGCAACGCCGTAGTCAATAAGCTTGCAGCATCCGCGATAGAGCCGAGTGCAATGAGCTTTTATCGTTGGTTTGTCGCCATTGTTGTCCTTACTCCGTTTTGTCTGCCAAAAGTGATTGCGAACTGGAGTAACATCCGCCCTAATCTCGCTAAGCTCGCTTTCTTGGCATTGCTCGGGATGGTATTGAACCAGTCGCTTTCCTACTACGCGGGTTTAACGACGACCGCCTCTAACATGGCGTTGATTTCATCGCTTGTACCTTTACTGGCAATCTTTATGAGCGTACCCATTCTGTCTAAGCCTATTTCCCCGCTGAGTATTGTCGGCGGTGTCATTGCTCTATTCGGGCTGGCTTTTATGCTAGGTCAAGGCGATATAGGCTTCTTCCTGCATGAAGAAATCACCCCAGGTGATGGCATCATGGTTATTGCCGCTCTTTGCTACGCAGCCTACTGTGTATTGCTAAAGCGTTGGAAGATGCCATTCTCAAACTGGACCATGGTTTACATGCAAGGTGCACTAGCACTGATCATGCTTACCCCCCTATGGCTGACCAGCAATGAACTATTGCCAAGCGAAGATGCATTACCTTTGATCACTTATGCTGGGTTGGCGGCCTCTATCATTGCCCCGTGGATGTGGGTCAAGTCAATTGATTTAATCGGTGCGGATTCTAGCGCCATGTTTATGAATGTGATGCCCGTAGTGGCTATAACCCTAGCGGCTTTCATGCTCAATGAATCGATATACAGCTACCACCTTGTCGGCGGGTTACTCGTATGCAGCGGAGTAATACTGTCCCAAGTAAAACTGCGTCATCAAGATCGCAAAACATTGAAAAATGTTAAGCAGATATAAGTACTGCGTTCAAAATGGGTATATGTTTAATTTAGAACAATTGCATAACAGAACCTAATTATAGGTCGATCAGACATAACAAGTACCAATATCATGCGTCTATAGTGGCTAGACCTCACTTAAATTGGAGGTCAAATGATCGAATTGGAGCATATTGAGCAAATATACAACCACGACCAGTTTACGTTACACGAAGTCGTTCTTAACGAGATCGGCTCTTATGTGTTCGTAAAAAATCGTCAAGGTGAATACCTTTACGCAAATAAACTTACGTTAGAGTTGTTCAACACCAACCTGCAAGCTCTAAAAGGCAAAACCGACTACGATTTTTTCCAGCAAGAGATGCTGGAAGATATTTTAGAAAGTGACCGTATGGTATTTAAGTCGGGACAAACTGTCATTAATGAAGAGCGCGCTCAAGCGATACCAGACGGGCGAGCAAGGGTTTATCGCGCCATCAAAAAACCTATCGTAAACGCCAAAACTCAGCAGGTAATTGGATTGATTGGTGTTTCAACAGACATTACCGATATCGTCGAACTACGCGAAAAACTTGCGAAGCAAGCCTACACGGATGAGCTAACTAAACTCTACAATCGCCGCAAGATATGGCAATGTCTAAGCTCATCTTACTGTAATTCACTCGAACAGAACTCGCCGCTTTCTTCCATCATTATCGACATTGATCACTTTAAACAGGTTAACGACTCTTATGGTCATGATTTTGGTGACCAGGTGATCGTTGAGTTGGCTGACATCATTCGTAGCAATTTAAGAAAGAGCGATCACTGCGGCCGCATTGGCGGCGAAGAGTTTTTAATTATACTCAACAATACGGTAGGTCAGGATGCCTTAGAAGTGGCTGAGAGACTTCGCACCCAGTTCCTTAAATCGCCTCTCAACAATGCCAAGTCACCATTTTCCTTGAGTTGTGGTGTGACACAGCTTTCCCCAAATGACACTGAGTGTCTTGACCTGTATCGTCGAGCGGATGATGCACTTTACAAAGCAAAACACCTCGGGCGTAACCAAAGTGTCATTGAATGAACTCAGCCCCAATACGGGGCTGGTTCATATTCGTCTAGCTAACGACTTCGATGTCGGTTTCAGGTACGCAACAACAAGCGAGTGCTACACCCATATTTCGCTCATGATCCTGAAGCGCAGGCACATCTGGTTGATGAACGTTGCCCGACTCGACCGTCACCTTACACGCACCGCACAACCCAGCACGGCAGCTATTGGCTATCGGTACCCCAGCATCTTCAGCCTGCTCTAGTAGTGTCTTCTGATTATCACCAACAAACACATTTCCGTTAACACTGAGGGTAAGCGATTTTAGTGGTTGCTGGGCGGTCTGGTTAACACCAAACGCCTCTTGATGATAGTTGGCTTCAGGCAAGCCTGTTTTCAGCAGTAAGTTTTTCGCTTTTTGCATAAACCCATCGGGTCCACACACGAAGACTTGCCTCTGCTGTGCATCTTTAACCTGCTTCAAATGTGCTAGGGTCAAACGACCTTTTAGACCAAACCAATCGATCGGCGCTTTAGATAGAGAGATCAAAACGGTTAATCCTTGATGCTTGCTTCTAAGCTCGTCTAGTTCCGCCTGACATGGGATGTCCTCAACACTACTGCATTGATGATAGAAGACCACGTCTTCAACTTGGTCATGGTCCGAAAGATAGCGCAACATAGACAGCATAGGCGTCACGCCACTTCCGGCCGAAAGAAGCAATAGGGGTTGGCTTTTTTGTTTATCAACCAGATGGAACGAACCAGATGGTTGTTCGCAAGTTAAGCTATCACCAATGCCTAAGTTATCAACTAACCAGTTTGAAACTCGACCACCATCAATACGCTTAACCGAGATAGCAAAACGCCCCGGGCGAGACGGGCTCGACGATAAGGTGTAGCGACGGCCGATTGTCTCACCATCAATCTCAATGGAAATAGGCAGATGTTGACCCGGTTGATATACAGGTAACTCACCAAGCTTTGGCTCAAGCCAAAAGGTAACAAAATCACGGGCGATCTCTTCTCGCTCAACACAAGTCATGAGTAATTGTGTTGGACGATTGTCCGGGTAATACTCTTTATCTTTAACTTCAAGAATTTCAATCGTATCACCCTGATGAATTACCCCTTCGTTTTTCGCCACCAAGTTTTGGCCAAAAAACACTCCGCCGCGCTCATTGGCTCTGAACTGGGAGAGCGTATTCAGCGGCTCTTTGCTGGTTCGAAACTCGCCTTTATCAACATCAACGGTGGTCAGAATGCAACGCTCACACGGTTTAACCGCTTCAAACTCAACTTCTCCAATTCGAATGCGCTTCCAACCGTCTTCACCAAAGGGATCTGTCCCTGAAACCACCAGGTTAGTTCGGAACTGATCCATCGAGTGTGTTTCAGGGCTGCTGCGATTAAGTTCAGCCAGCGAAGCTTCACTAATGACCAAAACAGGGTAGCCGTCAGCAAAACTAACGTTGTGACCCAGTTTTTCACGCACTCGATTTGATTGTTCGCCACAAAACAGTAGCTCTACTCGCTGGCCCAATACCTCAGTAAACCAATCATCAGCAGCATCTGTGGTGGTATACGCAACGAATTTGTCTTTCCAAACCTGAGCGGGTGCTTCCTGCATTTTGAACTCTGAATAGCGAATTCGCAGTGATGATTTACCTTCTGCTGTGAATATCACGCCATCGGGTGTCAGGCTTGAACGCACCGTCACCATCTGCGGGTATTTTCGTGCTGTTACCATTGAACCATCAGAGAGCGCAAGCATGAATCGACGGTCGAACATAAGACCTTGTTTTTCAACCCAAGCAGATGAAAGAGAAATACCACCGACAGATTTAACTGGATAGACATTAATTTGAGAGAGTATTGGAGCTGACATTGCTTATCCTAAGCTAGAATTATTGTACAACCAGTATACTTGATTTCATTCCCTTTCTTCTACTGAGCATGACAGTATTCATGCCCTATGGTTAACGGTTCGTTAGGCGAACATTCAAGCACATCAGCACCAACACCAAAAAAATAGGATGAAATACAGTGCGGTTTGCACTATCATCCTGTCGCCTAAGCGCAAGCGTTTGCCTTCACAGTTTCGCCCAACTTAGGCTCCAATCAGACAACTCAATTTATGGTGGGAGCAATCAATGACAACACTTACGATCACACGTCCTGACGACTGGCACGTTCATCTACGAGATGGCGATGTGCTGAAGGATACCGTGCGAGACATTAGCCGCTACAATGGCCGCGCGCTAATCATGCCAAATACCATCCCACCTGTGACTACTACCGATATGGCGCTAGCTTATCGTGAGCGTATTATGGCAGAGAAGCCAAGTGAACAGTTCGAGCCGCTAATGGCACTTTATTTGACCGACAACACAACACCAGACGAGATCCGAAAAGCAAAAGCATCGGGGGCGGTTGTTGCTGCTAAACTTTACCCAGCAGGTGCGACGACTAACTCTGACTCGGGCGTCACTTCTGCGAAAAATATCTACCATGTATTTGAAGCCATGCAAGAGGTTGGCATGTTGCTGTTGGTACACGGCGAAGTGACTCACCACGATGTTGATATATTCGATCGCGAGAAGCAGTTCCTAGATACCGTTTTAGCTCCAATCGTGAACGATTTTCCGAACCTTAAGATCGTTCTTGAGCACATTACAACTGCGGATGCCGCTGCATTTGTAAAAAATGCTAACGACAATGTTGCTGCAACTATCACTGCGCACCACTTACTGTACAACCGTAACCATATGTTGGTTGGCGGCATTAAGCCTCACTTCTACTGTCTACCGATTCTTAAGCGCAACACCCACCAGCAAGCGCTTATCGAAGCAGCAACCAGCGGCAGCAAGAAGTTTTTCTTAGGTACAGACTCAGCTCCCCACGCAAAAGGTATGAAAGAAGCGGCGTGTGGTTGTGCTGGCTCTTACACTGCGCATGCTGCACTTGAGCTATATGCAGAAGTGTTTGAGCAACAAGGAAAACTCGAGAACCTAGAGTCGTTCGCCAGCCATAATGGTCCTGACTTCTATGGTCAGCCACGCAATCACGATACTGTTACACTAACTAAAGAAGCATGGCCAGTTGATGAAACCATGCCATTTGGTGAGTCTGTCGTAGTGCCTATCCGCGCCGGCGAAGAGATTAAATGGACAGTTAAATAACACTAACGCACAGTCCAACCAAACTAAAACCCCAGTAATTACCTTTAGTTGCTGGGGTTTTTATTTGGTATTCCACCGCAATGACCTACACTAATGATATAAATATAAATAATTAGGTCATCATGTTACTTAAGCTAGACATCGCCACTCTTTCCATTATGTGCGTACTACTTTCTTTTACCTATAGTGCGGGTCTAGCTTTGATTCAAACCCTCCAATCTAGGCTTAGAGGCATCAACCTAATTGCCCTTGCTTTACTGTTGCTCGGATTGGGGTTTCTGTTAATGAGCTTTGGCAACAATGTCTCATTATGGCTGTCTAAAATCCTTGCTAACTCTTTAATTAGTGTAAGTTTTATCCTTATATTGCATGGAATATGCTTACTCAGAGGCTACCCAGCCGCACTCGCCAATTTCGGCTACTACACCGTACCAGTTCTCATTGTATCTTTAACTTACTTAACTCACTTTTCGTCTTCAACTGATGCGCGCATTGCTATCATGGCGTCTTATACTTCCGCGCTAAGTTTCTTGGCCATCTACGCCAACCACAAAGGCAGCAATGAAGATATTGCGCCTTCTAAACGCTTACTTTCGTTAGGTATGCTCATCTATGCTTTATATGGACTGTTCCGCTTAGTAGCACTGATGTTTGGTTCACGTACCGAAGACTTTATGTTGGCGAATTGGATTCATCAGCTCGCGTTTATTAGTGTGCTAATGATGATCATCTTTATCGGTTTTTCTATTACATGGATGTTAACTGGAAGGCTTGTCGCCACCATCTATCAATCATCGCTAAAGGATGAACTGACGCGGCTATACAATCGACGAGCGCTTGAAGAGTTTGGACCAAAAGAGGCGGCACGCGCGCAGCGATACGAGCATTCATTGTCTGTTGTACTGATAGATATCGACAACTTTAAGCAGATCAACGATATCTACGGACACCAAGCCGGAGACAACGTTCTAAGGGCTATCGGTAAGATCTTACGCATTGAAACACGCCAAAATGACTACTCATTTCGCTATGGCGGTGAGGAGTTTCTCGTCTTGCTACCAGAGACTAAACTAGACCAAGCGCAAATTGTCGCGGAGAAACTCCGGCGCATCATTGAACGCACTACTATGCTACCTAGCGACCGTGAAACATGCACCGCGAGCTTCGGAGTCAGTGAACACAATAAAAATGAGTACTGGGAAGAGTCTATAATACGTGCCGATAGAGCACTCTATGAAGCTAAACGCCAAGGGAGAAATCAGGTGGTCGTGGACAAAAATCACTCCCAAACAGAGGCATAGATTGCCACCTGCTTGGGTGAACACACTTATGCGTCGACTAACCGGCCAACAGCTCTTGTCTTACCAGCTCAGCTCCTGCACTCAGTGCATTTAGTTTACCTCGCGCGACTTCGCGTGATAACGGAGCCATGCCACAGTTAGTGCATGGATATAGCTTGTCTGCATCAACATACTTAAGCGCTTCACGTAAAGTTGACGCAACTTCTTGCGCCGTTTCAATGGTATCTGTCGCCACATCAATCGCCCCTACCATCACCTTCTTACCTCGAATCAGCTCAAGCAGTTCAATCGGGACACGGGAGTTGTGACACTCTAGTGAAATAATATCAATGTTGGACTTTTGCAACTTGGGAAACACCTCTTCATACTGACGCCACTCTGAGCCTAAAGTTTTCTTCCAGTCAGTGTTAGCTTTAATGCCATAGCCATAACAGATATGAACTGCCGTTTCACACTTGAGCCCTTCAATGGCTCGCTCTAGACAAGCGATACCCCAATCATTCACATCATCGAAGAAGACATTAAATGCCGGCTCATCGAACTGGATAATATCGACACCCGCCGCTTCTAGTTCTTTCGCCTCTTGGTTAAGGATCTTGGCGAACTCCCAAGCGAGTTGTTCGCGACTCTGGTAATGATCGTCATAAAGCGTATCAATCATGGTCATTGGACCTGGCAATGCCCATTTGATCGGTTTATCCGTTTGCTGACGCAGGAACTTAGCTTCTTCCACGAACACAGGCTTTGTGCGACTAACAGGGCCAATAACCGTAGGTACGCTCGCTTCATAACGATTACGGATCGTCACCGTTTTGCGATTTTCAAAGTCTACGCCATTTAAGTGTTCGATAAATGTCGTCACAAAGTGTTGGCGAGTTTGCTCACCGTCACTCACGATGTCGACACCTGCATCCTGCTGCTCTTGTAACGATAAACGCAATGCATCCTGTTTACCTGCGCTTAATTCTGCACCTTGCAGTTTCCAAGGCGACCATAACGTTTCAGGCTGAGCTAACCAAGAAGGCTTTGGCAAACTACCTGCCGTAGAAGTAGGTAATAGTGTTTTCATTCTCTATCTCTCTTGGTTAACTGTTAGGCGTAATTCGCGGACCATTGTGCGAGCAATGCTTGATGAGGTTTGATGAAGTTCTCTTCGGCAAACTTACCTTGTTCAATGGCTAAACGGCTGCGCTCCTCACGGTCATACACAATTTGAGTTAAGGAGTGGTCACGGTTTTTCAAGCTCGGTTGATACGACTTTCCCGCTACCGCGTTTGCATTATAGATTTCTGGACGATAGATTTTTTGGAATGTCTCCATGGTACTGATCGTGCTAATGAGTTCCAAATTGGTGTAGTCATTCAGCAAATCTCCGAAGAAATAGAACGCGAGTGGAGCCACACTGTTTGGCGGCATAAAGTAACGCACTTGTAGCCCCATTTTTTGGAAGTACTGCTCAGTCAGAGAAGATTCATTTGGCTCGTATTCATAGCCCAGCACCGGGTGTTGGTTTTCGCTACGGTGATAAGTCTTATTGTCTGAAACACTTAAGCAGATCACCGGTGGCTTACTAAAGTGCTGCTTATAGGTTGGCGAGTTAACAAAATGCTGAAACAGCTTGCCGTGCAACTCACCAAAATTTTCAGGAATACTAAATTGTGGCTGACCTTTATTATGCTCGATTAGCAGAACACTAAAGTCATAGTCGCGGACATACGAAGAAAAGTTATTACCAACAACGCCTTCAATTCGCTCGTTGGTCTTGTGGTCAAGGATAGAAGTTTTTAGTACTTCAATTGACGGAAAACTTTCACCTTCAGCTTCTATATCCATATCAACGGAGACAATCTCAAGCTCGACTGAGTAACGGTCTCCCTGAGGGTTGTCCCAATGCGCTAGGGCATTGAAGCTGTTATCAATCATCTTCAATGCGTTGCGAAGGTTCTGCTGACGATTCTCACCTCGCGCTAAGTTAGCGAAGTTAGTCGTAATACGGGTGTTATCTGCCGGATGATAGTTTTCATCCAAGCTGAGGCTTTTGATGGTGAACGTGAAGTCTTTGCTCATAGCGGTGTATCCTGTTTCCTTAGATGAAAGCTAACTTGGTCATACTCTTTGCTATTTATGCGTTTTAGTTTTCTAGATACAGTCTTAAATCGTTCTGGTTGAGAACAGAACTTAGAGTCTTAATGCTGTCTAGATATAAGAGTATGTTTCTTTATAACTTTGAACCGCATATTAAGCACAATGGTATTACTTCACATTCACCATGAGGAATACTCATGTTGGCTAATAAAAGTAAGCTGGGGGAAATAATCAAACTCTCGGAGTGAAGGGTGTGATTAGCAAAAGGATTGCAGAAGAGCTTGATCGTTAAAGCCGCATTGCAGACTATCTAAACTCCACACAAATCTTATTGTAGACATTTGAGCAACAGTAAAGTTCCTAATGTGATATTTATCACACTTAAAGATTCACGCATAATCTCTTCCGTACCAAGAGCAACGGCTCTTTATTAAACAGTATTCAAAGGAAAAGCATTATGAAAACAGCAATCACTACACTACTTATTGCGGCTCTATCTTCAACAATCGCTATGGCAGCACCACATCAAGACAAAACAATTGAGATCAAAACTATCAAAAATCAAGCAATCGTGACTGTGCTTGAAAATGGCAACCCAGCGAGTGGCGTGAAAGTAAAAGTGAAAGGTAATGGCACTCAATACTTTACCACCGGTGAGAAAGGTACGTTTATGGCAGCAAACCTACTAGACCATGGCAGCTCATTCACTTTTGAAATCGAAGGTGAAAATGGCGAAACCATCCGCGAGCAGCGATTCCTAACATCGTTCTAAATCGAACTCACTCTATGTCAAAAAGCCCGGTTTTAATCGGGCTTTTGCTTCAAATAAGCATTCTTAAAGGAAATTGCGCTCCCACACGGGTGGCGTACCAATCACCTCCCTCACAATCTCAATAAATGACGTCGCCAGTATAGACTGTTTTCTGTGCATATAAATCGCGTGAATATCACCAAATGAAGCCAGAGTATAATCAGGCAATAACTGCACCAAACCCTGTTTTTCCATATCTTCAGCAAGCATAAATTGAGCAATCTGTGCATAGCCCATTGACGCTCTGACACTAGCAAGTATTAAATCCGCTTCATTAACCCGATAGTTGTATTTGATGGGATAAACAGAGGTTTGTCCGGATTCACGGTCAACAAACTGTATTTTATCGGCAACGAAGTGTTTGTTAGCATAAATAACGCCCGGTAACTCAGCTAACTCTTCCGGGGTTTCCGGCATACCGTGTTTCTCGATGAACTCTTTCGATGCAATAATCGCAGATTTGTTCTCAGCAAGGTGACGTGCAATCATCGAAGAGTCCCTCATCGGGCCGATTCTAAACACAAGGTCGAAACCTTCACTCGCTATATCCACCAACTCATCACTCAACAGCAGCTCAACAGTTGCTTTGGGAAATCGTTGTAGGAAGCATTCAACGGCCTTTTGCAAATAGGCTCTGCCAAATAAAATAGCACTCGACACACGCAAATGCCCAGACGGTTCGCTGTGGTACGAATGTGCAATGTCTACCGTCTCTTCCAGAGCATGACTGACTTTTTCCGCTTGCTCCACCACTCTTTTACCGACACTTGTCAGTGACATCGAGCGGGTGGTGCGATTGATCAGCTTAACACCTAAATGATCTTCAAGCTGCTTAACTTGTTTTGATAACACAGAGCGATCAACATTGAGCCTTTCCGCCGCTTTAGCAAATGAGCCAGTTCTTGATACTTCCAACAGAAGGTTTAATCTACTCGCCAAATCCATCATTACGCCTTCATCACCACAATCAATACCTCAGTCTAAACCAAAGCCTAAGTTACCGTTAGCGTTTAAACAGAAATATTCGGATTACAGCGAGAATTAGAGAGCGCCGTTGGATTAGAATAATAAAGGGTATCGAACAATACCCTTTATTATGTATTACAGTACTTTAGACAAGAACTGTTTCAACCTAGGGTTGGTGGGATTTTCAAAAAAGCGGTCTGGTGTGTCAGAGACCAACAGTTCACCATCTTCCATAAACAGGATTCGATCTGCCACCTCTTTAGCAAAACCCATTTCATGGGTAACGACAACCATTGTCATGCCATCTTTCGCCAGATCTTTCATAACATCTAACACCTCACCCACCATTTCTGGGTCAAGCGCAGATGTTGGTTCATCGAATAACATGATATTGGGCTTCATTGCCAGCGCTCGGGCGATAGCAACACGCTGCTGCTGACCACCAGATAGGTGATTTGGATAGTTGTCCATCCGTTCAGCAAGTCCAACTTTGTATAGCAAATCTTTCGCTTCTGCTTCCACTTCACTTTCATCGCGGCCAGACACCTTTAACGGTGCAAGCATTACATTGCCAAGAGCAGTCTTATGTGGAAACAGGTTAAACCCTTGGAAAACCATCCCTACATCAGCGCGTAGCTTGTTAATGTCAGTGCCTTTAGCGTACATATCCATATCATCAACAATAATTGAACCGCTATTAATGGTCTCCAACTGGTTGATTGTACGCAGGAATGTTGATTTTCCTGAGCCAGAAGGACCGACGATCACAATCACTTCGCCTTTATCTACATTAACCGAAACATCTTTAAGTGCGTGGCAACCATTTGGGTAGATTTTATTGACCTTTTCGGCCTGAATAATATGTTCCATGAGATATTCCTACTTAATCGCTGGCTGCAAGTTTCTTTTCAAGGGTTTGGATCGCCCAAGAAAGACCACTGGTCAAAATTAGATAAAGTGCTGCAACAGTGAACCACACCTCAAATGGAGCAAAACTTCCACTTACCACTTCGCGACCTGCTTTGGTTAAATCGGTGATTGAGATAACGGATACCAAAGACGAATCTTTAATTAAGTTAATGAACTGGCCTGCTAGAGGAGGAAGGGTCTGTTTAAATGCCTGAGGAAGAATGACGTAAATCATCGCCTTCGGATAGTTCATACCCAATGAGCGCGCCGCTTCCATCTGTCCTTTAGGTATAGACTGAATACCAGAACGGACGATTTCAGCCACATAGGCCGCAGTAAACACGGACAAGGCGATAACACCTGCAGTAAAACGCTCAAGATCGAGTACTGTGCCAATAAAAAAGTAAACAATAAAGATCTGAACCAAAAGCGGGGTGCCACGAATGATCTCGATGTAAACAATCGACAGTTTCTTCAATGCAGGGTTACTGGATATGCGCATCAAGCCGATCACAAGCCCCATAGCTAAGGCAATAGCTAGAGACCAGAGAGATATTTTAATGGTGACGATGACACCCTCTAGAATAGGGCCAATACGCCACTCTTTAACCGTTGCGAGTGTGTCACCTTCGAAGATTAAGTCACCTTCATAAACATCAACCGACGGGTATGAGCCAAGGTCAACAACAATGTCACCGGCTAAGTTTTCAAGTGCCAGTGTGTTGTTCTCGGTTAATACAATATTGCCGTCTTCCGGGGCTGTAACTGAAGAGGCTGCGTTAGTCGCAATGTACGGAACGACACGTTCCCAGTTCCAGTTGTAATCAATTCGCTTACCTGACAGATAGATCAGGCCGCCAATTGAAAGCAAAACGAGAACAAAAACAGCGTTCCAAAACAGGGATTTTAGATTATTTTGCATGTGATTCCGCGATAATTATCAGATGAGCTCTGATACGAAAATTAGATGGTTTGATAACAGCGGGCTTCAGCATCTGTGGGGCCGAAACTCGCTGTTTATATAGAAGCTAAAAGAGGTTATTTAACTTGCTTTAACCACTTGTCGTCGTTAAACCATTTGTTGTAGATGCGATCGTAAGTACCGTCGCCTTTAATCTGACGTAAGTAACCATTTAGGAAGTTAATGGTATCTGGGTTACCTTGAGGTACCGCCCAACCTAGTGGCTCATAAGTAAACGGTTCAGCTAGGTGAACAAGTTGGCCTTTGTTTTCCGCGTTGTAAATCGCGTTGAATGGTAAGTCGTAGATAAACGCATCCACTTTGCCATTTGCAACTTCTAGTACCGCTTCAGATTGAGTTTCGTAGAGGTTCACTTTCGCTTTTGGAAGGTAGCGTTTGATCGCCTGTTCGCCTGTGGTACCAAGCTTAGTCGCAACAACGAAGTCAGCACTGTTTAGGTCACGGTAGTTGGCAACTTTACCTTCATGCTTTGGATTCAGCAGGATTGATTGACCGATAACCACGTATGGGTCAGCAAAATTAACCTGAATGTTACGCATTGGAGTGATAGTCATACCACCCATGATCATATGACATTTACCGGTCAGAAGTGTTGGAATGATACCATCCCAAGCTGTATTCACTGGTACGTATTTTACACCGATAGCGCGCGCCATCTGCTTACCAAGATCGATATCAAAGCCAATGTACTGACCATTTTTAGCCGTCATTTCAAATGGCATGTATCCAGAATCAAAACACACCTTAAGCTCACCGCTATTTTTAATATCGTCTAAAATTGGGTCAGCAAAAGCTGGATTTGAAGCAGCTAACGTCAATGCAGCAGCGCACAATAACTTTTTCATGGATATTCCTTTATCTCGTGTTAAAAATTTTTTATACATCAGCAGAAAATAAAAAACCAGGTTTTATTGACATTTTAGGCAAATAAGCGGAAATAAATCGCCAAAATCAAGAATAGTTATGCACAAAGCACCACATAAGAACATAATGTATGTTAAAAAAATATTACGCAAAATATGGCAATTTACATAACTGCAATACATTATTTTAAAGGCAGTTATTATGGGAATTGTGCTTTTTTAAAGCATTAGATAATTACTGAGGGAATGACGCTAGTAATAGCAAGTAAAAACGATATTATCTCGAATCATATCCCCTCTAAAAATACGCCCTAGGCAAGCTATAACTGGCTACTAAGGTTATCTTTTGCAAGTTGATAACCGCGTTCAATCATCTCTTGGGAGCGTTCAAACTGCAATGTACCGCACGCGTTACGAGGAACCTCAAGGGTAATATCTGCTGGGTAAGCGGCTAATTTCTGACGAGCAATCGTAGATTGCATAGCATCGAATGCTTGGTTGGCAATGTCATACGCGGCAAAGTTAAAGCTCATTTTGTTTTTCACACTACTCCCGAGATTATCGATAAAACGAGTAATCTTATGGTGAAACGTATTCGACACAGGCTCAATAACCTCCACAGAGACTTTTTCAGCCAAAACTTCAGGCTCTCCACCCAAATTGACCGCTAACGTGATATCGGTTTTGTCACCGAAGGTAGGTGCAATCGGCACAGGATTGAGTACCCCACCATCCACTAGCGCTTCACCCATAATTATGTGCGGAGTGAAAAACAGTGGTAACGAAATGGAGGCACGAATGGCGTCAAACAGCGCTCCTGATTGAAGCCAAACTTCTTTCTCTTGTGCTAGGTTGGCAGCCACAGCTGTGTATGGAATTGCCAGATCTTCGATAACAACTTCGCCGATAAGTTCTCGCAAGGTTTCAATGATTTTATCCCCTTTGAACACACCATTTGATTGCCATGCGATATCAAGCATCATCGCCATGTCGGTTTGATCAATACTGGTGATCCACTTTTCAAACTCATCGAGCTTTCCAGCTGCATATACGCCGCCGATCAGTGCTCCGATTGAGCAACCTGAAATGGATTTAATCTGATAACCATTTTCAGTCAACCAGCGAATAATGCCAATATGCACTAAACCACGTGCCCCACCACTGCCTAAAACTAAAGAGACTGTCTTCGCCATCTTGTAAATCCCAACACCATCAAATCCAAAAAATCATACCACTTGGCTAGCTGTTCAGTGAAATAAATGCAAATCGCTCAGATATCACCTCCGGCCTAAAGTATGTTACTGGCTAACCAGTGAAAGCGACCTATCGCATACATAAAAACCCAAGCTGAAGCCCAAAAATCACTCTAGCCGATTTCTTGACGTTAACATTTTAATTACATTAGTGGTACGACCAGCAAGGAGCCAAGCCCAATGTCAGAGCAGCCACGAGTTACCTGCGAGATAGATCACAACAAGATTGCGACCGTGTCACTGAATCGCGGTGAAAAAATGAATGCGATTGATATGGAGATGTTTAAAGCCGTAAAACGCACCATTAAACAACTCAAACACAACCGCGAAGTGCGGGCTGTCATTGTTAAAGCCAATGGCAGTGATTTTTGCTCCGGCCTTGATGTCAAATCCCTAATGCACAATAAGAAAGGGGCAGCAAAACTGCTGTTTAAATGGTGGCCTACCCTTGCAAACGATGCACAATACTTCTCAGTAGGCTGGCGAGATGTTCCTTATCCTGTCATTTTCGTCCTACACGGACGCTGCTGGGGCGGCGGACTTCAATTGGCAAGTGGCGGTGATTTCCGAATTGCCCACCTTGATACCAATTTTTCTATTCTTGAAGGGAAATGGGGGTTGATTCCTGACATGGGAGGAGCACTCGCCTTCCGAGAATTGATGCGCCAAGACCATACCCTAGAAATGGCAATGACTGCTAAAGTCGTTGATGCAGAAACTGCACAGCAATATGGCCTAGTAACCAAGATATCAGAACAACCCTATGAAGAAGCATACAAACTTGCGCTAGAGTGTGCCAACCGTTCACCCGACGCTGTTGCTGCCACTAAGAAGTTGTATCATAAGACCTGGTGGTCAAGCCCTGGCTGGGCGCTGTGCCTTGAAACCTGGTACCAAATTAAGGTAATGATCGGCAAAAACCGTATCATTGCAGCTAAGCGTGAAAAGCAGGCTCAGCAAGAGGATCAAACCAAAACGCAGTTTGCACCTCGCCAGTTTTAACTCATCTAACCAAAGCAGTAGGCCGACACTTCCCCTACTGCTGATAACTTTCTAGTCGATAACTAGAAGCCTAGCGCAGCAAGTAGACGTTCGAACCATGTAATTTCACCAAACTCGATAACGTCATAGATAGTGAAAAAAACCGCGCAGATAATCGCGAGTTTAAGTAAACGGTAGAGAATAAGCATCAACAATCCTGGGTTTAGTAAACAAGAAAAAAGTCGCCATTGGCGACTTAATCATTAGGGTCTGTCGACTGATACCTTAGTGAATTGGTGTATCAGTCTTTGCGTAGAACTTACCGAAGTACTGTTCTAAAACTTCTGGCGTTAGCTTGCCTTCTGCTTCGAGCTTTTTCAGCTCAGCAGCAATGTTCTTTTGCTCTTCAAGTGATGGTAGTGCCACTTCAGGCTCATCGCCCATCTCTTGTGACATCTTCTCTAGCTCTTTTTCGAAATCACTCATGATCTCACTTACCCTATAAATAAAAACTGGGTCTAAGTTTACCCACTTAGACCCAGTAATTCCAGTTTGCGCTTACCTTACAGTTTGAAGCTACCCACCATGGTATCAAGACGCGCTGAAAGCTCTTTTAGCTCAGCACTTGCTGCGGCTAGCTCTTCTGCCGTGCCAGTCGTTACCTCATTGATCGCGTTAATCTCTTCAATGTTCTGGTTGATAGTATGAACAACGGTAGACTGCTCCTCTGTCGCCGTCGCCACTTGAGTATTGCGATCAGAGATGTCATGGATACGCTCAGAGATGCTGACAAGTACGTTCACCGCTTCATCCGATGCGCTCACACCTTCGCTTGTCACGCTCTTACCGCCTTCCATTGCAGAAACGGCGTCTTTGGCATCACTTTGCAACTGGTTGATCATCTTCTGAATCTCTTCAGTCGAGTCCGCCGTACGACTCGCTAGGTTACGAACTTCATCTGCAACCACGGCAAAACCACGACCTTGTTCACCTGCACGGGCCGCTTCGATTGCTGCGTTAAGTGCAAGGAGGTTAGTTTGCTCTGAAATATCACGGATAACATCCAAGATAGAACCAATCTCTTGGGTTGTAGACGCTAACTGCTCAACCACCTGACCTGTACTTTCGATATCTAGCGCAAGGCGGCTAATCGCATCTTTGGCCTGATTCACCACGTCCTGACCAACTTGGGTGTTGTCTGAAGCTTGGTTCGCAGTTTCTGCTGCCGTCGCTGCGTTGCTAGCAATCTCGCTAATGGTCGCACCCATTTCGTTGATCGCGGTCACCACTTGGATCGTTTGGTCACGCTGCATCTGGCTGTTGTCATGGGTGGTATGTGCCTTGCTCGATACACCGTCAGCTGCGGTTTGCAAAGCGTTACTGGTTGACGCCACCTCTTTCATCGACTCATGGATCTTCTCTATAAACCCGTTGAATCCTTCAGAAAGCTGACCAATTTCATCACTGCCTTTTACTTCAATACGCTGTGAAAGGTCGCCGTCGCCTTTGCCAAGATCAGCAAAGCGTTCTGCTATCGCGCGGATCGGGCTGGCAATGCTGTTAGCCAGGAAGATACCCATAAAGATAAATAGCCCCGCCACCACGATGGTGGTAATCATCATCTGTTTAGCGACTGCGTTCAAATCAGCGAACACTTCGTCAACAGGCACTACGCCGACAACGAACCAATCCATAGAAGGGATGTAGGTGCTAGCAAGGAAAACACTATTACCTTCATAACTCGTCTCTACCAAACTAAAACCTGATTTTTTCAGTAGTGAAGAGGAATCAACACCAAATAGAGACGAGATGCTCGATTTGGCTTTGCTGTTGTCACGGTGAATCTGAACCGTACCTGCAGCATCGGCAAGGAAAACAAAACCAGACTGTTCGATTTTAAAACCGTTCAGAAACTTCACCATGTCGTCCATAGACTTCGATAAACCAGACATCGCCATGTCATTGAGCATTTGGTAGTTGGTAAACATTTTCACTTCACCATTGGCTTCTTGGAAAATACTCACCGAGGTGGCATTACCTGATTTTGTAAAACCAAAAAACCACCCATCCTGCTGTTGGTTCAGTTGGCGAAGGAAGCCATTCTGATTCCAGTAATAAGCTGTATTGCGGTTCGCGACAGAGGCATCGTTTAAATTGTATTGCGAACGGACATTATTGAGCTGTTTTACCAGTTGCGCTTCAACATCTGGATCAATATTGGTGGTGTTGATCGCTTGCTTGATAAACTCATTGTTCGCTAACTGCTCCGCTGCGAACAGAAGTTGGCTGACTTCGTTATCAATTTGGCTGCTAATTTGCTCGAGCATAGAAGGCAGCTCCATATCAATTAATCGGTGCTCTAGTACGCCTCGAGCCTGACGTTGCGCCATAACTCCCACAATTACTGTTGAAGCTAAAACAGCAAAGGTGAGCCCTGCGACCACTTTCTGTTTTATGCTAATTGAGTTTAATTTCATTTTTCCTGCCTTAAGAAGCAATTAATCACTGACAAAATAGCAAAAGCATCCATTGATACTCGTAAATTGTTCACTTTTCCCATCAGCTTAGTATATCGGCAAATCTACATACTTCTTTACAAAATTAATATTGCATGGTCATTATTTAACCAAGATTAGTTTTCTATTTGCGCGAGCTTAGATTTCAATGTTGAATCGTTGGATCTTTGGTTATCATCCCCATATCTTAACTAGCTGAATTAATGCTATTTGTTCCGTTACGATAAACCTTAAGAAATGATGACGCGAAAACTCAACATTTCATCTTTATCTCGTTGGAACTTTTTTAGCTTACGAGCTACTAAGTGAAAAAATGAGGAGAGACACAGTCATGAATTCACACGCTCTACAACAATTACGCGATCACCTAAACAGCCAGATCATTGGCCAGAGCGAACTAGTGAATCAGCTACTTGTTGCCCTGTTAGCAGACGGGCACATTTTGGTCGAAGGACCTCCGGGCTTAGCCAAGACTCGCGCGGTAAAATCTCTCGCCGATTGTATCGAAGGGGATTTCCATCGTATCCAGTTCACGCCTGACTTGCTGCCGGCGGATCTAACTGGCACCGATATTTTCAGGCCAGAAACCGGGGAGTTTACCTTCCAGTCAGGGCCGATTTTTAATTCGCTTATCCTTGCCGATGAAATCAACCGCGCGCCGGCCAAGGTCCAAGCAGCAATGCTAGAAGCAATGGCTGAAAAACAGATCACCGCAGGCAGAAACACCTATGCCCTGCCGGAGCTGTTTTTAGTCATGGCAACACAAAACCCCATTGAGCAAGAAGGCACCTACCCCTTACCGGAAGCTCAGCTAGACCGTTTTCTCATTCACTTAGATGTCAGTTACCCTGACGCACAGAGTGAACTCGAAATCCTACGCTTAAACCGAGGAGAAGCAAAAGGAGAAACGAGCGTTACGCCGCCTTCTCTGTCTCAAGCCGACATCTTTGCCGCGCGTCAGGAAGTACTTAATATTCATATGGCTGAGCCAATCGAGCAGTACATTATTCGCTTAGTCATCGCAACGCGCGAGCCAAGCAAGTATGACGCGACTTTAGAGCAGTGGTTAGAGATGGGGGTAAGTCCAAGGGCAACCATCGCACTCGATCGCTGCGCGCGCGCTCATGCTTGGTTAAATGGCCGCGATTTCGTGTCACCAGAAGATGTGCAAGCCATGGCTTTCCCAGTACTGCGCCATCGCCTGCTACTGAGTTATCAAGCTCAGGCAGAGGGTATTGAACCTAACCAAGTGATCAGTAAATTGCTTTCTCTGGTTGGCAGCGCATAGGCAGAAGTAATATGGTCAGCAAATTACCTCCCTTTAGCAATGGTGTGAGCCTAACACTTGATGAACTGCTGTATTACAAGCAGCAGTGCATTCAGTGGATGCCACCTGCCAAGAGTTTATGGTCACAAATGTTAGGTCAGCACCAGAGCAGACAGCTAGGCAGAGGTATGGACTTTAGCGAAGTCCGCCAATACCAAGCGGGTGACGACATTCGAGCCATCGACTGGCGCGTGACGGCTCGTACAGGTAAGCCGCATACTAAGCTTTTCTCCGAAGAGCGTGAAAAGCCTGTGGTAATTTATGCTGACCTTTCATCATCAATGATGTTTGGATCGACCTTGATGCTCAAATCAGTTCAGCTGGCGCATATGGCGAGCTTAATCGCTTGGCTCAGCGTCGCTCAGCAAGACAGAATTGGCGCTGTCATTGATACAGGTAACCAGCTTATCGAGCTAAAACCGACCTCTCGACGCAAAGGAGCATTGGCCTTGATTCAATCACTGGTCGCCGCACATCAACAACAACTGACGACACAAGCTAACGTACGCCAAGACATGAACCTGGCTCTACACGCGTTAGCTCGTATTTGCCCTAAAGGGAGTGAAATAATCCTCTTGAGCGACTTTTCTCGACTAACCGCCGCTCACGAATCCAATATTAGCCGACTTAGCCAACATAACCGTGTTCGTATGATTCAAATCTATGATCCTTTAGAGCGCGGTCAAACTCTCTATCGAGGCACAGAGCAAGTGACCAATAATGAACAGACACGTTGGCTAGACTTTTCATCAAAAAACACACGCCTAGGAATAGAAAAGGCGTTCGAGCAGCAACAAACTCAGCTACAGCAGATGGCCCGAAAAATGGCTATCAGCTTTTCGTCGCTCTCTAGCGGTGCTGCTTTGACACAACAATTACACGGATTTTAACTATGAGCACAGAGACTCAAACGTCGCTATTACCTTTGAACGCCCTACATTTACCAGAAGTACCGTCTTGGCTACCACTCGCTTGGGGTTGGTGGGCTACCCTCGGCGGAATACTGACATTATTACTGGCAACATGGCTAATTTTTCGTTGGAACAAACGCCGCTTAGCACCGAAGAAAACGGCATTGCGTTTGCTCGCGCTAGACCAGAGACCTTCAGAAGCGATCGAATTGGTGAGACAAGCAGCACTTTGTTACTTCCCTAGAGAAGAAATCGCCCAGCTTACCGGAAAGGAATGGTATGGATTTCTCGACAGCCATCTGAAAACACCTCGATTTAGCCAAAACTATGAGGCTTGGCAACAAGCGTTATACAGCAAACAGCCGATCGATAATGCCGACGCACTGATTCAGGACTGCAGCGAGTGGGTTGGTCAGGCGTTGCCACCGAAGAAAAGAAGGAAAGTCCGTGGCTAGCATTAGCTTCGAATGGTGGTGGGCATTTTTGCTGTTACCACTGCCATTGGTGATCTACTTTATTGTTCCACCAGCAAGAGCAACAGCACCAATCCAGCTCCCCTACTTACCTAAATCGGCAGATGGGGCTGCGCCAAAAAAGCACATTGCTAGGTTGCTAGTGTGTCTTGTCTGGCTGGCTTTCATCACAGCATTAGCGAGACCGGTTTGGTACGGAGCTCCCGTGACAACTTCACCCAAGCACCGCGACCTGATGTTAGTGCTCGATCTCTCTTACTCGATGAGTCAGAAAGATATGCAAGATGACCAAGAAGAGTACATCGACCGTTTAAGTGCGGTTAAACAGGTAGTCAGTGACTTTGCTCAGCAGCGTGAAGGGGATCGTCTTGGCTTGGTGCTTTTTGCTGACCACGCCTACTTGCAAACGCCTTTAACCCTAGATCGTAATACTATTTCTCAGCAAGTGAACTCGCTAGTGCTAAAACTGATCGGCGATAAAACCGCCATTGGTGAAGGCATTGGCTTAGCGACCAAAACCTTTATTGACAGTGACGCCCCACAACGCGTGATGGTACTCCTCAGTGACGGTAGCAATACTTCAGGTGTGCTCGATCCGATTGAAGCTGCGAAAATCGCCCAAAAATACAATGCGACTATCTACACCATAGGTGTGGGTGCAGGCGAAATGATGGTTCAAGACTTCTTTATGACGCGTAAGGTCAATACCGCTCAAGACCTTGATGAAAAGACCCTCAGCGAGATCGCACAAATCACTGGCGGCCAGTACTTTCGTGCTCGCAATGCCGATGATCTGGCTAAGATCTACGAAACCATCAATCAACTAGAGCCAATCTCGAACGCTACGCAGACTTGGCGCCCACAGACTGAGTGGTTTAGTCTTCCCCTAGCGATTGCGCTTTTTGCTTTTACTCTATTATTAGTGACTCGGAGGAATCATGTCTGATTTTCTATTCCTCTACCCACAATGGCTGCTCGGCATAATTCCTTGGTTGGGCATGGTTTACTGGCTATCAAAACGCCAACGTTCGCAAACACTTATTGCACCACACCTGGCCAAGGCGATGGGACTCAAAGCCATACAAACCAGCAGATGGTCAATCAAGGTAATTGGTGTTTGCGGTATTGTCGCATTTATCGCCCTTTCAGGCCCAAGCTTTAGCGAGCAAGAACGTCCTAGTTTTTCTAGCACCAATGCGCGAGTTCTTGTGATGGATATGTCAATGTCGATGTATGCAACCGACCTTAAACCAAACCGCTTAACGCTAGCCAAATACAAGGTCACCGACTTACTTAAGCAATGGACCGATGGTACGACAGGCTTAATTGCTTACGCGGGAGATGCGTACCACATCAGCCCGATGACCAGCGACAGTCAAACCATCGCTAATTTGATTCCAAACTTGTCACCTGAGCTAATGCCCTACCCGGGGGCTAACGCTGCGGCAGGGGTCAAGCTTGCAATGGAGATGATGACAAATGTTGGTTTATCACAGGGTGATATTGTGCTGATCGCTGACGATCTCGACGATACTGAACGCGAGGATATAGAACAACTGATGAGTGGGAGCTCTTGGCGACTTATCGTGCTTGGAATGGGCTCACGCGCTGGCGCTCCAATTAAGCTCAATGATGGCACACTGATGACCAAAACTAACGGCCAACCTGTTGTCGCGAAATCAAACTTCGATAACATGCGCGCTCTCGCGTCGAGTGTCGATGGCTACTTTGTTCCTGTTCAGGTCACCAACAGCGACGTAGAGAAAATCGCGGGCATCACAACTGATGTTGGTTCAGCAGAGATGTTCGATGGCAGACAAGCGATCTCAGAGCGAACTAATCAAGGCTACTGGCTGTTACCCTTGTTGCTACTACCAGCCATGCTGCTATTTCGCCGAGGGCTGTTCTTAAGCGTGCTATTGATGTTTTCACCGCTGATGACTCCTCAACCTGCGGCCGCAAACCCGTGGCTAAACGACGAACAGCAAGCAATGCAGTACTTCCAGAATCAGGAGTACGACAAAGCGGCTGAGCTTTTTAACAACCCTGAGTGGAAAGGGGCAGCGCAATATCAGGCCAACGACTTTAAAGGTGCAATAAATGCGCTGAAACACAGCACCAGCCTAGCTGGGCAATACAACCTTGCTAATGCCTACGCGCAAAATGGCCAGCTAGAAGAAGCGGCAAAGCTATATCAGTCTATTCTCGACCAAGACCCAAACCATCAAGATGCAAAGCACAACCTTGAGGTGGTGCGCCAAGCCCAACAGCAACAGCAACAGCAACAGCAACAGCAACAGCAACAGCAACAGCAACAGCAACAGCAACAGCAACAGCAACAGCAACAAGATGGCTCACAGCAAGACCAAGGTCAACAGCAAAATGACTCAGGTCAGTCACAATCCAGCAGCCAAAGTAGCGCTTCTCAAGATCAACCATCTTCGCAACAAGAACCATCATCTAACGAGCAGCAATCTGAACAAGAATCTGACTCTGAATCTTCTCAACAGCAAAATCAATCGGCTCAGCAAGACCAGAAGGCTGACTCAAAGCAATCGAAACGAGAAGGCCAACAACAATATCAGTCTGACGCTAGTTCACAGCAGAGTTTAGAACAAGAATCGGGACCAAGTGAAGACCAAGCGCAAGCAGTTGCAAGTGACGATCAACAGCCTATCGACCCAGAGCTTCGAAAGTTGCAACAGGTAGAGAATGCGCGAGACCCTAGCCGCTTAATCCGTGCTCAAATGATACTTCAAGCGCAGCAAAAACAGGCTCCACAAGACACAGGTAAGAAATGGTAATGAACAAACTAAACTCATTAAATGTGGCTTTAGTCGCTCTCGTTCTCACGTTAATTAGCCCATTTGCACTGGCAAACTCTGTGGTCGCGACAGTGAACAAAAACAACGTGGTTAAAAATGAAGTCTTTCAACTGCGTATTGTGGTGGATAAAAAAGTCTCGTCTGACGCTTTAGATTTTAGCGCTCTAGAAAAAGACTTCTTCATGGGCCGACCTAGTTTTGGTAGCTCGATAAACATCATCAACGGAGACCGCTCTGTACGCAGTGAATGGAACATTTCTCTCGCGGCACAACGCCTAGGCATGGCAACGATTCCAGCCTTCACCATTGATAACGCTTCTTCAACGCCGATTGATATCACCGTTAAAGTAGATACCGAAGAGCCTAAAATCAGCGACCTAATTGAGCTACAAAACCAACTAAGTAAATCACAGCTCTACCCAAATGAGAGTGCCACGCTAACAACTCGATTGATCATCAAAACCGATCCGCGCAGGCTACAAGATCCATTTGTTGTTCCCCCAAAAGCGGAAGATATCGAGCTTAGTGCGATAGGTGAGCCTAAACAGTATCAGAGTGTTATTGATGGTGTTGAGGTGACAATTGTTGACCAAAGTTACCTAGTAACGGCAAACAGTGCGGGCCAGTTTCAGCTTAGCGGTATTGGCTTTCAAGGCAGTGTTGTTTACGGTGACCGCCGAAGTGGTACTACCAAGCTAATCTCCGCAACGACACCAGCGCAGCAGTTCCAAATTCAGGTCGATCCTATACCAAGTGACTACCAAGGAACTTGGCTTCCTACTTCTTCACTCAACCTGTCACAACAGTGGCTAGATGGCAGCGGAAATGAAATCAATGCAAGTGAAACATTTACCACTCGCGTTGGTGAATCGTTAACTCGCATTATTAACACCGATATTCAGGGGCTAACATCTGAACGTTTCCCAGAGTTCAATATTAACTACCCGGCTACGGTAAGGCTCTACCAAGAGAAACCTCAATTTACCGATCTAGGTAATGGCACAACGCGAATGACGGTTAAGCAAGTCATTATACCGGAGCAAGCTGGTGAAATAACACTCAATCCGTTCTCGCTAAACTGGTGGGACAGTGCTAACAAATCAGCCCAGAAATCGCAACTATTGGGGCTAGCGCTAAAAGTGGAGCCAGGCTCTGCTCTCAATAACGAACCCATCAGTGCTCCGGCTATTCAGCAACACCAAGTTGAAACTGTGACGGTTCATGATGCGGGCTACTGGCCATATCTAACCGCATTGTTTGCGTCACTGTGGTTAGTGACGATGCTATTGTGGCTCAAGCAGCGTAAGACCTCAACGGAACAAGTGCCAGAGCGAGAGGACAAGCCAACGACTGATCAATTGATTCTAGCGATTGAACAGGATGACAAAGTCAAAGCTAACTATTTAGCTAAACAGTGGCTAAGTGAGAATCGACAGCTCTCACCAGAGCGAATCGAGGAAATAGAGAAGCAACTCAATGCGATGAATCACAGCCAGTATTCACCACAGAGCCAAGATTGGCAGCCAAATGTACTGATTAAACTGATCAAACAAGGCAATAAAAAAGCGAAGACCAGAGACAAGCCTGATGACAAGCTCGCTCAGTTGTAACCAAAAAAAGGTAGCCGTGTTTGGCTACCTTTGTTTATTTACAAGCCCTGCTTACTTACACTTTATCTAGCATAGCGACGCTGCCCACCACTTGGTTCCTACCGCGATTTTTGGCTTCATAAAGGGACTTGTCTGCCGAGCTATAGAGCTTATCGAAATTAAACTCGCTCTGGTTAAGCTCCATAACCGAATACCCCACCGATACAGTCAAACTATCGTGAATAGAACTCTGGGCATGGACGATACCTTCACTTTCGATCTCTTGGCGAATCTTCTCAGACAACTGCTCGACATCGTCGGCACTCTTACCCGAGACAAGCAGTGCAAACTCCTCGCCGCCAATACGACAAAATGTTTCACGATCAGACTGGGTGTTTCTTTCAAGGATGCTGCCAATACGCATTAAGGCAATATCACCTTGCATATGACCATACTCATTGTTGTACAGGCCAAAATAATCGATATCGGCAATGATCAAACCATAGCTAACTGGCTCACCATGACTCTCAATACAGATCTCCTCAAGCAGAGCCTCCAGCATTCGTCGGTTGCCAAGGCGGGTGAGCGGATCAAGCTTTGCCATGGTTTCCAACTGCTCATTAACCTTCTGCAACTCTCTGGTTCGGGCTTTAACCTCCTGCTCAAGATTTTCATTCAACGCGTGAACTGCCTCTTGAGCACGAGTTTTCAGTAGCACTTCCGTTAAGTTAGAAGAAAACATACGAATCACTTCACGTAGGTGATGAGTCAAAGGCGAACGCTTAATTAAGTTGTCTGCAGCGATAAATGCGATCGGCTCCCCGCTGTTACTCACTAGCATAGTCATGGCAGTCCAACCAAATCCGACCACATTGAAGTCGTGATAGATGGGAACCGACTCTTCAAACACGACTTGGTTTGGATTGGCTTTCGCTGCCGTTACAATCGAGCGTTCGACCGTCTCAGAGCGATAGTAAGATTCGTCAACCACATTGCCTTGAATATCCGTTCCCCAAGTTCCTTGCATGTGAGTACACTCGGTATCAGTCAGGAATACCGCAAACCTATCGATTCCCAAGCGATTGATAGCGAAAGTCACCGCCGATTTACACACCTCACTAACTGTCATACAACGCGAAAGCTCAACCATGCTCGCATGCAACATCCGAACATTTTGCTCTTGACGCTTACGGATATAAATTTGTGAAAGAAGTGAACCAAAGGACTCTAGCATTTGACGCTGATACGAGGAGATAGGCGTACGATTGATGTAGTTGTCCATCGCGATCCAACCAATGATTTCGTCACCATCGCGCAGGATCAACATACCATTCCAACCTTGGCCGACGACACAGCCCGCAGTATACAGAGGAGCCTCTTCAACAATCACTAAGTTATCTTTACCTTCAAATAGCGCTGTAAGATAAGTTTCTTCTAATTGATGCAAATCATACTGAGTGTGGTGTTCACTGACCGTTTCGCCATTTTCATCCGTACCATAAGTGCCACTAAAACAACGCTTTTTTAGGTCAATCAGCATAAACGAGGTACGATCAAAACCCAGTTTATCCCTGCTCGCTTCTACTGCAAGGCGATACAATTCGTCTAGGTTAGCAGGATTCGAAATCTCAACCGCAGCCTGCTGCACCAACTTCATGTTGTCGATAAACAGCTCTCGCTGCTTGATCACATCAAGGTACTTAGCTTCTTTAAAGTCTCGCTGTTTAAACTCTTTTGCCGCTTCAGTTTCCGCGCGAACACACTGCCAACGAGAAGCAATAATGTGCAGTGCATCCATTTCATGATTTTGGTTTAATTCGCTGAGTCTCACGCCATTCAAGTTTTCAATGATAATGTAAGTTCGCATCTTAGGGTGATTATCGAGCATGAAAACGTAACTGTGCGCCCCCATGTGCGTAGCGTACGCCCACTTGCAGGTGTTCATCGCCAAAGGAATTAAGCCATCGGAAGTGTCAAACTGCGCCACCCAGGCCCAGAAGGTTTCAGGATATTCAGCTATCGGCAGAGGATGCCCATGTGCAAACAGAAAGCCGTCAGGCTCTCCTCTTTGTTGCTCGGAAAAAATACCAATATTGCTAGGCTCTAGCGTTTCATCGAGATATTGAAACAAAGAGTTCGCCAATAAACGCTGATTTCTGGCTGATATAACGTCTTTAAGAAGATTTCGTGAGAGCATAACCCTAGCCTAAACCATATTATTATTACCTTTTCGATTAGAAAATTATCAGTTGTACTTGGTCAATCAACGATATTCGGAGGGTGATGTTAAGTGACTCGCAAATCGTCAAATGGAATATGTCTAGATATGACACCTACTGCATTTTGTATGATCTCGTTTCCATAAATTTCCATTGCTGTTGCCACTCAACTTTTTGATGAGCGTTATAGTTTCAACGTGCCAAGCGAACGCGTTTTGCATTACACTTTTAGCCAGTAAACAGATAAGGGCATCTCGCATTGTTAAAATGGATTTTTATATTGGCTTCCCTAGTGAGCTTCGTGAGTTGGGCTGGGGTAGAGATTGTGAAAGTAGACAAGTCTAAGCGTCGTATGTATCTGATCGATAACGACCAAATAGTGCGTGAGTTTCGTATTGCGCTCGGCAAACGACCGAAAGGTCATAAAGTGTATGAAGGGGATCAACGAACTCCAGAAGGTCACTACTACCTAGATTTTGTCATAGAAGATTCTGAATTCTATCGTTCGATCCATATTAGCTACCCCAACGCCGACGACATAGCCTATGCCGCTGCCCGAAATTTGCACCCGGGTGGAGATATAAAGATTCATGGACTCAGGAATGGAGAACGCCGTCCTGCAAGCTATGTACAAAGCTTTGACTGGACTAACGGTTGCATCGCGATCAGCAACCAAGAGATGGATGAGTTGCTCAGCTTGGTTACACCTGGAACACCCATTGAGATAGTTTGGTAAGTAAGTTAATCAGGTAAAGTCATCCTAGCTTGAAGCGGACTTCTCTTTAGTCACCCACCAACACATCAATGAACCCAACGTTACCATCATCACACCTTGTAGAAAGCTATGCATCATTGTCAGGCCAAGAATAAGTGACGAGATCACCGTTGATAGCACAGGCGTGAAATAAGATAAGGTTGCCAACAGAACCATGTTTCCGCCAATGATGGCATAGTTCCAAAGTGCGTAACCACTCCCCATTGCAATTCCCGAAATGAGCAGCAAGCCACCAGACTCAAGATCGATCGTCATCCCCGTTTCACCACTCAAAGCGTACTTAATCCAAAGACTGATCGCCGTCAAAATGAAAAACAGTGTAATGGCATTTTGTCCATTAGATATTCGCTTGGTGAGATTGCAATAAATAGCCCATAGAAAAGCGCCGACCAGAGCCATCGTATAGGTAGCAGGGTTCGTCGCGAAGTTTTCGGCGATTTGATTGAAAGACAACCCTTGTTCGCCAGTGATACACCAAGCCACACCAAAAAAGGCTAACAAGATGCTTGGATAGACAAATACACTGGTTTTCTTACCACTGGTCAACACAGCGAGCAATACAGTCAAAGCAGGCCACATATAGTTAATCACCAGCATTTCAATCGCTTGTTGACGAGAGTTCGCCATTGCCAGGGCTAAGGCCAAACAAATCTCATAGGCGACAAACAAGCCTCCACCAATGAGTACATAGCGAAATGAATACTGACGAACATTGGGGGCGCCCATCACCAATATCAGAAACAGCGATGCCACGGTATAAATCGATGCTGAACCACCAACCGGACCTAGCATCTCTGTTACTGCTCTGGCAAGCCCAGTCACACTACTCCAAAGAAGAATTGCCGCCACGCCAGCGAAGGTAAATTTATGAGCGCTGTTTTGCATTATTAGACTATCTCAAACAAAAAAGCCGAGCTGAACGCTCGGCTCAAAAATCACATAAATGGACTAAATGATTTCCCAACTATGGGTCATTTCAACGCCTTTGCCAAGCATCAGACATACTGAGCAATACTTTTCCAATGAATCTGCAGCGACCTTAGCAACCATGTCAGGATCGAGGTTTTCGCCAGACACCTCAAAATGAATATTCACCTGAGTAAAGATACGCGGTGCCTGTTCACGGCGTTCGGTCGTTAACTTCGCGTTACAAGCGCTCACCGCCTGCCCTGCCTCTTTAAGGCCGTCGACGACATCCACAGAGCTACAACCACCAGCGGCCATCAACACCATCTCCATTGGGCTAGGTGCCGTTGCCCCCCCGTTACCATCCATCACTATTGAATGACCAGACTGGGATTGGCCTAGAAACTTAAACTCATCAATCCACTTTACTTCGGCTTTCATTTATTTCTCACTTTTACTTCATTTAGTCTCTGTCGGTAGGAAAAACGACACCTGTCTGGCGACGGATCTCTTGCAACAGTTTTGCCACAATCAACGAGCGTTGAGTGCAGTCTGTATCCATTGATTGTTGCTTAAACTGCTTGGCAAACTCAAGCGCTTCATAATACATCGGATTAGGATCTTGCTTAGTGGTTAGATCAACACCGACATTGCTACCACGGGTGAACTTAGTCAACTTCTTCGCGGTAGAAATCATCTCCATTAACAGCGCACCTTCTTCTCCTTGTATCTCACTCTGCAAATAAGAATCACTGGTTTTGGAGTGTTGTAGAACGACTTCGAAGCCTTCATATTTAAGGATGACACTGCCGCTACCGTCAACACCCGACTCAAGTAGTTGAGCGTGTGCCGTCACCGAGACAGGCTCACCAAATAGTTCAATCGCTGAACTCAAACAATAGAAGCCAATATCCATAATAGAGCCATTAGCAAAATCTGGATTAAAGGTATTAGGATTCTCTCCGGCCAAGTACTTAGGGTAGCGAGACGAGTACTGGCAATAAGTGATAAAGCCTTTGCGAATGTTACCGATTGACGGCAATGACTCTTTCAAACGCTTGAAATTAGGTAAGTGAGAGGACATGAAGGCTTCAAACAACACAACGTTGTTTTGTTGTGCGACTTCAAACATCTCTTGAGCCAACGCATAGTTTGACGCCATTGGTTTTTCAACAATGACATGCTTACCACCCTGCATCATCTGTATGGCTTGAGGGCCATGGAGTACGTTCGGGCTAGCAATGTATACAACATCAACTAAGGAAGAGGTCGCTAGCGCTTCAAGATCATCAAATAGCGTTGGCGTACCATACTTTTCGCCAAACGTCTTAGCGCTCTCCAGTGAGCGAGAGTACACCGCACAAAGTTGGTATTGTCCTGTTTTTATGGCCGCATCGACGAACTGCTCGGTGATCCAGTTAGTTCCAATGATAGCGAGTCTTATCATTTTAATTTTCCTTATATGACTTACTCTGTTAACAGCAAACCGCTCTAAACCGTAAGAATAACACGTGCAGCCAGCAGAATGAGCACCATTCCTGACAACCGATCAATAAGCAGCGCCTTAGAGCGAATTTTATCAATGAGTCTTGGGCTAGAGAGCAAAAACGTAATCAGCGTATACCATAGACCGTCGACTACAAATGGTGTTAAAACAATCAGACCTTTAGCGGCAAGGCTATCACCGACGGCAACAAACTGACTAAACAATGCGATGAAGAACAGGGCAATCTTCGGGCTAAGCAGCGAGATTAAGAAGCCCTCTTTTGCTGATTGCCAAGCACTGGTTTGCTTCCCTGATTCTAGTTTTTCCGCAACACCACCTTTTGAACGTATCGCGTTGTAACCAAGGTAAGCGAGATAAGCAGCCCCCGCATAGCTAATACTCTTAAACAGCAAAGGAGACTGCTGCAATACCACCGCCAAACCAATTAAAGTGATAAATGCATAGATACCAATACCAAACGCATGTGCCCATGCCGTTGCAAGGCCGTTGAGTCGACCTCCTGCTAGGCTATGCTTGGCAACCATCGCTAAGCTTGGCCCGGGAGACATCGCGCCAAGAATACAAATCGTAAATAGAGATAACCAAATTGTGAATGTCATAGCGATTTCCTTTAAACCTTAAATGCCACCTTATGTGGAACAACTCCCAAGTTAATCCACGACAGTGATGATTTGAAATCAAAGTTAATCATAACAATCATGATTTTAAATCATACCTATCGAGTAAGGTGATGTTTGCATCGCTTTAAGTACTTTATCTCGCATCCACTGGTGTGCTTTGTCATGATCATATTTGGGATGCCACATCAACCAATAGTGGTGTGCATCGGTATTGAAAGGTAGCGGCTTAAAGACTAAGTTGGCATCGCGAGCGAGATTTCGCGCGATATGCTCAGGAACAATCATCAGGTAGTCGCTGCTACTTAGTGCGTTCACAGCGGCAGAAAAAAACGGCACTTTTAACGCAATTCTACGCCGATAACCTAGCTGGCTTAGTACGCGATCCGCGTGAGAGTCTTTATCCCCCCCTCCTGTAACCTTTAAGTGGGGATACGACACCAAATCATCACAAGTCATACCATCAATCTGACTCAAAGGGTGGTCTTTTCTCATCAAACACATCGACATATCCTGACCAATCTTAACACTACTTAAGTTATCAGGCTTTTGCGCTAACATGGTGGAAGCGAGATGTATGCCAGAGGACGCAAAATGATTAAGGAAATCTGGCTGCCATAAACGGTAAGCGATATTGACGTTAGGCGCTTGCTCTACCACCACCGAAACCACATCTGGCACTATGTATTGCGCCACATAATCACTCGATGACAATACAAACTCTTGTTGCCACAGCAACGGATCAAACGGTTTGTCTGCAAGCAGGGCGTCAAATTCGGCCAGCAGCTCACCAAGCTTACCTTTCATTTCTAACGCTCTTGGAGTTGGTACCAACAGGTTGCCATCTCTCACAAGCAGTGGATCACCACATACATCCCGAAGCTGTGCCAACTGCCGACTCATCGCAGACTGGGTAATATGTAGTCGTTCAGCGGATCGACTCACATGGCACTCTTCGAGTAACACGCTCAAAGAACGCAATAAGTTGAGATTAAGATGATTGAGCATCTTTTGTCACCTTAGCCTTGGTGCAGCGTGTTGAAAAATTCATTAAGGACGGTGTGAGTCATAAGATGACGCAACTCGGGAATCTTTTGTAGCTCATCACGGATCGCATTGAGACGAGTCATGGTATCAACCTCAACATATAGCATCATATCGGTTTCACCACTGATCGCATGACACCATTTGACGCCATCGATGTTGTAAATTTCGGCGGCATAGGTTTCACAATATTGAGTCGAGCTCGACGTATCAAATTTAAGAGCTAGGTATGCTTTGATCAACTCTTTTGAGTCGGTCGATGCAATGTCCGCATGGTAGCCAAGGATCACTTTTTCTGTTTCAAGCTTTTGTATTCTCGCGGTTACCGCAGTACGTGATAGGTTAACTTGCCTAGCAATATCACTCACGCTTGTTCTAGCGTTGTATTTTAAGATATCGATGATTTGTCTATCAAATTTGTCCATTGTTCCCTATTCCAACTTACCCTGTCGGTATCTTTTGCAATGTGACATAAAACTTAAACAGATGAAAGTAGACAAATTGACGCCATAGTCGCGTTAAACTGACACTATGACTGCAATCTGCGACGAAATGACTAATGCATCGCTAAGCCGCTTAAGATAATCTAGTTTAAAAGCAAAACTACGATGCAGGGAGAGAGCAGTGAGTGAGCTAAAGAAAGAGATAACATTGCTGTCTGGCATCGGCCAACTATCGACCACCCTATTAGGCACTGGATTGTTTATGGTCCCGGCAATCGCTGCCGGAATAGCGGGGCAAGCATCACTATGGGCATGGTTGATTCTATTTATTGCCATATGTCCTATCGCCCTGACCTTTGCCCAGCTTGGCAAGCGCTACCCCAACGCAGGTGGAACCGCCTATTTTGTGCGAAAAGCCTTTAACACTAAGCTAGAAAAAAGTGTCGCATGGCTGTTTCTTAGTGTTGTTCCTGTTGGCATTCCAGCCGCTATCGCGCTAGCCGGTGGTTTTTTGCAGCAATTGCTTCCTGAGAGCACCAACTCTTCACTGTTCGCTCAACTACTCACTGTGGTACTACTGATTGGCGTCAATTTAGCAGGCGCAAAATCATCAGGCCGACTGCAAACCGTTATTGCACTATCAATTTTTTCCCTTATTTCTGCATTCTGGTGGAGGGGCGGTTTTACTTCTCAAGACTTAGTTTTACCAGCGCTAACCAATGACAGCGTATGGTCTATAGGCGTCGCGCTCGGAGTCATGTTTTGGTGCTTTGTGGGCATAGAAGCGTTCGCCCATATGGGTGAAGAGTTCAAAAACCCGCAACGTGACTTTCCCATCGCTATCGTAGTCGGCTGTTTCGTAGCAGGGGCAACCTATTGGATCTGTTCGATCATCGTACTCAAAATGGGCGCGTACGGAACCCCCACCTTTGACAGCGCTTCCATTCCTTGGATTTCAGAGACTTTGTTTGGGCCGAAGTTCAAAGCCCTAATTAGCCTAGTCGGATTCGGAGCGTGTTTTGCCAGTGTTAACCTCTATACGCAAAGCCTTTCTCGCATGGTGTGGGCGCAGGCTAAAGAGTACAGCCCAGACAGCGCATTGGCGAGATTGTCAATTCAAGGCGTGCCTGCCAACGCTACTTTTGCTGTAGGTGGTGTGGCACTAGTTTCTTGTGTGGCGGGACAACTGTCAGGATTAGATCTTGAGTTTTTCCTTAAACTAGCAAACGGCATTTTTGTCTTGGTTTATCTACTTGCTATGCTAGCGGCCTATAAACTACTGACAGGCTTTGGCCGCTACCTAGCGACCATCTCGCTCGTGCTTTGCTCTGTAGTATTTATCTGCCTAGGCTGGTCAATGCTATACGCAGTTAGCGTGTTTGCTCTGCTCAGCCTACCTTGGAAAAAGTGGAGAACGGCAAGTAGTTCAAATCGAGTATGACGTTACTTGATCGTCACTAACATGAAGAATGCGCTGATTGGTGATCTTTTTCCATTCCGGGCTTCTTTCCAACGGCTCAGATGCTAATACGATGTTCGCGCCGTCCTGTTTAATAAAGACCGTTGGCGCTTCAAGATCTGAACTATAGCGAACAACCCAAAACTGATTGCCATCTGAAATACAGATGGACGCTTTGAGAGCATCTTCGATTTGTTTAGCATCCATCAACTTGCAAATCAAAGCCAAAGTCGTTCGAATCGCTTCAATTGGATTGGTTTTCAAGCCATTTTGCAACATCAGCAAGAAGATCAATTCACTGTCTGTCGTCCCCATCCGTTTCAAAAACAGCGACTCGCTCAATTGACGCTCAAGCTCAAACTTAACCCGTTCAAAACCACCTATTTGCCCGTTGTGCAGAAACATCCAATTGTCACTGATAAATGGGTGGCAGTTTGAACGCGAGACCTGCGTTCCTGTCGAAGAGCGAACATGAGCCATAAAGCGGTGAGAACGAATATGATGTGTTAATGAACGAAGGTTCTCATCGCCCCACGCAGGTAGCACTTCATGAAACTGCCCGGGGGTATCTCGCTCGGTGTACCAACCAAGCCCAAAACCATCAGCATTAACTCTAGTGACAGCTTTACGCGCCTCTAGGCTCTGATGAACCAAAGAGTGCTCTGGTTCATAGACTAATTGATCCAAATATATCGACTCTCCCTGATAAGCCAACCATCGGCACATACCTTGTATCCTTACTTCTGCCTATTAAATCAACATTCATAACATCATGAATAGAAGATTTCAGCAAGGGCGCGAACATTGGGTTCAATATCGTTCAACGCCACATTGCCAAACCCAAGTACCGTGCCATTCCAATCTCGGTGAGGAATCTTTTTCGATTGTTCATAATAATTAAAAGGTCGTATCACGATACCGCGATTTTTCGCGCGCTCCGCCCATTCCTGCTCAGAGACTCTCCCATTCCATCGAACCGTAATATGAAGACCAGCGGCTTGGCTTATCACCTCTAAATCACCTTTAAAATGATGCTTTATCACCGCCACCATTAACTGATGTTTCTGTTTATACAACCGCCTCATTTTGCGAATATGCCTTAACAGATCACCTTCAGAAATAAAATCGGCGAGTGCAGCTTGAGTATGACTTGGAGAATCGCCACTCAGCGCATCTTTGATGCTAAGTGCTTCAGAGACCATTGACTCTGGCAGCACCATATAGCCCAAACGTAAATCATTAAACATGACTTTGCTTAGCGAACCCACATAGATGACATGCCGGTCATGCCCTGTTTTGGCAGCCAACCCTTGCAAGCTTGGGTAAGGACGGTGTGCAAACTGAAACTCACTGTCGTAATCGTCTTCAATAATCCATCCACCACGCTCCCTTGCCCATTCAATTAATCTCAGACGTTGATTGATATCTAGAGTCGTTCCTAGGGGATACTGATTACTCGGAGTGACATAAATCGTCTTTACATTGCTGCGCTCGATTGCTGCGATATCTAATCCTAAGTAAGGCTCGACAATAGCCGGGACCAGTTCGAAACCAAACAGTTCAATGACCTTCGACATCTGGGTATAACCCGGCTGCTCCATCAATAATCGTCGCTCACTGTTTAAGGTAAGCAAAGCTGAAATGGCTAACGCTTGTTGGGCACCAGATGTAATGACGATCCGGTTGGGATCGCACAGTACCGAGCGGCTTGTCGCCAAATAACGAGTCAGTGCCTCTCGCAAATGGCAGTCGCCTTGAATGTCTTGCCCGCCAAGCATGCTAACCCGCTCTATATGCCGATTGATCAGGCGCTGCCATTTATGAGTCGGAAACTCATTTAAATCGGGAACTCCAGGAGCAAAAGCGTTCTTATTGATGGAACTTGATACTAGACGAGCAGCGCTCTGAAGCTCTTTGTTTACCGAAACAAACTGATCAGGAAGTTCAAGGGAAACAAAATACCCTGAGCCTGCTTTACTCTCCAAGTAACCTTCCGCATGCAATTGATCATATGCGTGAATAACAGTATTTCGGCTTAGCTTTAAATCCTGAGCCAACTGCCGGGTAGAAGGAAGCTTTAAACCCTTGGTCCACAATTGCCCAACAATCTTGTCGCGAATCGCACTAAACAGCGCTTCTTGCTTAGTTCGACTCTTACTACTCAGGTTCAAATCACCGGTATCGATCAAGGCCATAACTGGATCCATTCATTAAACAAAATTGGCTCTAATTAAAGATCCAATTTAAAGATACATTTTAGGAAAATCAAATCATTGCAGGAGGCAAAGCTATGTTATCAGCGACAAAAAGAACCCAATTGAAAAAGGCGGCCCATAAGGCAGCTGATGATAAGCAAGTACTATACGACATCGTTGATGAATCCATGATCGCTCACATTGCCATCTCCGACAGCGAGCAACCTTATGTCATTCCAATGCTAGCGTGGCGAATCGATGATACCGTCTACATCCACGGCGCGAACAATAGCCGTTTGATGCGCAGTTTAAAAAGCGGTATCGATACTTGCTTAACCTTCACCCTTTTTGATGGCTGGGTCCTGGCTAGGAGTGCATTTCATCATAGCGCTCACTACCGTAGCGCAGTCGTACTCGGTCGGTTCACGCCCGTCGAAAATAGTGACAAGAAAGATAGTATCCTCAACCATTTTGTCGAGCAGATTGCACCAGGTAGAACCCAAGATGTCAGGCTTAGCAACAAACGAGAGCTCAGTAGTACGATGCTATTAGCCATTCCACTCACGGAAGCTTCAGTAAAAGTGAGCCAAGGGGATGTGAATGATGATCTAGCGGATATGGAGATCAATGCCTTTGCTGGCTTCCTACCCTATAAAACTGTAGTGGGTCCGTTAACCGCGATGCCTGACTCAACACATACGTCTGTCCCTGACTACAGCCAAGCCTATGGCCGTCGTTGGCATACGCAAAAAACTTAGTCGGTCATTGGTTTAACGCTCATCTAAGCAGTAGTGTCGGACATACTGAATGGGCGTTAAACCACGGTTCTTTTTAAACATACGATTGAAGCTGGCGATATTCTGATAGCCTAAGCTGCGCCCAATCTCTTCAACCTCAATCCCCTTTGCTAGCATCGATACTGCGATATTGCTCAACACATAACCAGACACAGTCGAAAAGTTCATCCCAAGTTTACGTAACGCACGCTGAAACTGCTGTGTAGACATACCAAGCAAACCACTAACATGTTCAAGTGTCGGTAGACCATGAAAGCGGCTGTAGTTGAGCACTTCGTATATGACTTTTACCTCGTCTTCAGGATCTGGCATGTTAAGCAGTTCATCCAAATCAGAAAAGTTCATTGCCAAGCGGCCTTTGCGCAAGCTTGACTGCTGCTTGGTCGCCAACCTCACCTCTGAATGAAACCAAATCTCAGTGCAAGAGTGGCTCCAATCAATATCACAACCAAAAAATTCTCGATACTTATCGGTGTTTTTTCGAGAGCCCGACAAGCGTACTCTCAATGGCGCATAATCGTCACCAAGATACATTCTCATCACTTTGACGAGTAACACTGCCATGCGAACGCTATCGTGAACTTTGGCTTGCGGACTAATATGCGGATTTCGGTATACCCATTTAATGATTGAACCACTTAGCGCCGCCGACAAAAACGCCCCACTTTGCAAACTATTCAGACCGTAGTTCAAACGGCGTATGGTCGAAGCAAAATCAAAACCAGACAATAGCCAGTGGCTAATGGGCCCAACACGAGTCACGTCGTTGTCGCGCACTAAATCGAGGACGATATCTGGATTACCTGTGCACTTTTCTAAGTTTTCAAACCACAGGTTTACTTCCGAGATAGGCACTAACGTCATAGGACTTTGAAAGACTTGATCTGGAATCCCCAAGCAACCCGAAGTTAAATCATAACGTTTATGCGCTTCACGATGCATGTTTAGCATCGAGATAGCGCGCATGAATCTCACATTATTCATATACAGATCCATTCAATATGAGGTAGTAAGTGAATCAATCTGTCATATCCCCTATCAATTTTCAATATTAATTCAAACTCAAGCCCTAACCTTAATTTGGAGTAATGAATGAGTTTACTAAGTGTCCCATTCGTCGGAACGTCTGCTGATACCGTACTGCACGTTGTCGCTACGGTTGTACTTGTTGCAACTCTTGGCGCTGCGCTATTCGGCTTTTGGAAGTTCCACGAGCTACCAATCAATAAAGCCCACAGCAAAGATCATCATCAAATTGGATTGATAACGGCACTGACATGGATTGGTTTTATCTGGCACTGGGTATGGGTTGTCGCAGTTATTCTGGCATTTGTCGATGTAGAAAAAGCGATCGTCAATCTGCGTGACACTTGGCGTCATGCTCCAAAACATAGTCATGACCAAGGGGAAGCGTAATGTTAGAAGGTTTAGCAGTTTGGGCACTGTTCATCTATTTACTTCGTCTTGTGGGCATGCCGTGGAATAAAGGCACTCAAGCATTCGCTTACTTAGGCGGCGCATCTTGGCTGATGTTCGTTTGGGTGGGTTTGATTAACTTTACTCCGATGGACCTATCGGGCGGCTCAGTGGTGCAGTCTCCTCACATTCAGTTACGACCGGATTCACCGAACGTGAAAGGCAAGGTAGATAAGATCTATATCGAACCAAACCAAACGGTATCTAAAGGTCAGCTGATTTATGAAATTGACCCAACTCAGTACCAAATTGCGCTTAACCAAGCAGAGGTTGCTGAAGAGGCCGCTAAAGTTGCGCATGACGTTGCTATAGAAGATATCGCAATCGCGAAAGCTAACTACCAATCGATGCTGCAAGATGTCACCACGGCTGAAAGCCGCTTAGCCGCTGCACAAGTTGACCATGAGCTACAAGTTAAAATGCTAAAGCGTTATCAAGAGCAGAATCGTGTGGTTGAAAACACTATCACCGCAAGTGATATCGACAAGCAGCAAACCACTGTAGAGAAAGCAAAACACAATATCTCTACGATTGAATCTGAGTTAAGCAGCAAAATAGTAAATGCAGATAAAGCGAAACTGGCGATCACCAAAGCTGAGTTAACAGTAAAGAGCAAAGAAGCAGACTGGAAAGCAGCCCATGAGCAAATGGCAAAAGCACAATGGGATTTAGACAGCACCAAGGTGTATGCGCCAGCAGACGGTTTCGTGACTAACTTTATTCTGCGTGAAGGTCAGCGTGTCTCTATGATGCCAAGGCTACAAATGTATACAGATGAAAAGTACGTGCTAATGCGAGTTAACCACCAAGCAATTCGAAACGTAAAACAGGGTCAGCCTGCTGAGTTTGCTTCGTCAGTGTATCCCGGTAAGATTTTCTCTGCGCAAGTCGAAGGGATTGTCGAAGCGACTGGCGAAGCACAAGGTAATCTACTTGGTTTCGATGAGTCGGTTAGAGCAACAACGGGCAAAAACCTACAAAACAAGCATCACTTTGTACGCTTAAAAATTGAAGAGCGAGATGGCTACAACATCCCTGTAGGTTCGGTAGGTTTAGCTTGGGTGAGTGGCGATAAGCCCATTGGCTTTCTGTCCTTTTTAGATGCAATACGTGGCATCATTATTCGTATGAAGTCCCAGCTCTACTACTTCTACTCAATTTAAAACTAGCAACAGAGTCTGACGTCAAGTCGGGCTCTGTTTTTGCAATACAGCTCACTAAATGATATTCAAACAAACCATCACTAATAATTCATATATCATTAGCATTTTTAGGGTTATTCGCAAATTGCATTTTCGTTATGCAATCAAAACGGCAAGAAGGTGCAAAAAGCCACCAATATGAGCGCAATTAGGTGCTATTAATGTTGGCACATATAGTGCAGTTAACTATTTGACCCTTCACTAGTCGTTGGGTCACCTAGCCAACTGACGTTGTTAGTGAACACAAATTGTTCACACTTATATCGCCAATCTCACTTCTTGAGGTTGGCTTTTTGTTTTTATGGGCCTAATGCTCCAGACAAAAGAAAACCCCACTAAGCTTGCGCCTAGTGGGGCTTATTCTTACTCGCAGCAATCCGGCTACTAATAGGTGCTCCCTGCATCTATTCCATGATAGTACGCTGAATCCTTCAGCTCTGTCCTTATCATCGCCATCCTAGCGGTGTCCTTGGCAATCCAGCCCGTTAGCTATCCTCGCTAACTCCCATCGCTTTATCCTTAAGCGGTGTCCCTGACTCTATCGTCCTGATAGAAATTGCCTTAGTCCGTTAAGCGTCCATTGTCTTTCCTTGTGTAACCATCCTAGTTACTTGCGTCCAGCCAATGTCCTTCGCTTTCCATGCCAATCATTCATCCTGAATAATCGAATCTTCTTCCTGAAGATGACCTATCCTTGGGTCTTTCCTGTTCCGTGTCTGCTTCCTGCTGACAACTTAAGATTATGAAGCTCGCTCTCTAACCACAATGCTACTTTTCAGTTAATCATCATTTCCCCAACGTTCAATAAACATACATTACCTTTAATTTCATAACCTTATAGTAAAAATCTTCCTATTTTTCACTGACTCATTCTCATAATACTCACGTATTTGTAAGAGATCTCGCACACAACAACGGGACAATAACCAGGCCTCTGGGATGATTGAACTAAACCATTAAGTGATCTTAGTCACATTAAATGGCGACTTGATGGCCAATAACAGATGCTGCTTCCAGTTTTACTGGACTAAATGACGATAAATAAGGATATTAGAGCCAGATCCACATCACATTACGTTTATCTCTAGCGGCGAGTCGCCTATGACTGCCTGCTAGCTACCTTAAGAGGACGCTTGAATGATTTCAAAATGGGCACAACGCTTTTACCAAATGGCAGAACTTGTTGGCTCTTGGAGTAAAGACCCCTCCACTCAAGTTGGTGCAGTTATCACCAAACAAAACCGCATTGTTTCCGTCGGTTTCAATGGCTACCCTCACGGCATTTCAGATAGCGCAATGACTGATGATCGCGAGATGAAATATTTGAAAACGCTGCACGCGGAAGAGAACGCCATTTTGTTTGCTAAGCGTGATTTAGGTGGATGTGAAATCTGGGTAACCCACTTCCCATGTCCGAACTGTGCGGCTAAGATCATTCAAACGGGTATAGCAGCAGTCCACTGTCCAGAGCAGACGGAAGATTTTCTCTCACGTTGGGGAGATAAGATCAAGGTAAGCCAAGAGATGTTTCTTCAAGCCGGAGTAAAAGTAAACTGGCTTCCTCTTGATGACTTAAAGCAGATTAACACCCCTGGCTAAGTCGTAACATTTAGGCGTTCAAAAATATCAAACAGCTGCTGCGATTTATAAGGTTTAGGAAGATAAGCGTCCATCCCTACATCAAAGCAGCTTTGAATTTCTTCAGGCAACACACTCGCTGTTAGCGCAATAATTGGCACTTTTTCTCGCTTCTTTTCTCTTTCCCACTGACGAATTTCTTGAGTTGCAGTTAGGCCATCCATTATTGGCATCATGCAGTCCATTAAAATCGCACAGAAATGTTCTCCGGTTTTCACAGCATTAAGCGCATCTAAGCCATTGCTTGCGATTGAAAACTCAATACCAATTTTATTGAGAAAAAACGACGCGATTTTTTGATTCATAAGGTTGTCTTCGACAATTAGAACCCTTTTCACACCTTGTTGTGGAAACTCTGATCGTGCAACTAAATCGTTAACATTTTGATTCTGGCGCTGATCAAGAGCGGTTCGCAATACTGAGTAGAAGCGGCGGCCTAATAATGGCAATGTCACTGGAGTACCCAGTATGACGTCGAGTTCTGGCTTGATATACAGATGATGATGTAAGCCAATTAGCTCTGCGTCGGGAAACTGAGCACGTAGTTTACTAATATCTAGACGCGTACTCCGATTTCTATCGGTACAATACATGACTATCGCTGCAGCTTTATCACCTTTGAGCGCATCCTCAACTGTCTCACACACTTCCATTTCGATGCCTAACCGACCACTCTCACTTACGATTAGCGGCTGATACACTGAACCATTAGTAATGACAACTCCTCGATCAGACAAAGGCTCAATAGTTACATTATCCGTTTCTATCGTTATTGGCGCGCGAAATGAAAACCGACTGCCAACACCAACGGTTGAGTTAACTTCGATCTCTCCTCCCATCAGCTCAATCAACTGACGGCAAATCGTTAGTCCAAGCCCAGTGCCACCGTAACGACGAGTAATACTGCCATCTTCTTGAATGAATGGATGGAAAATCTCGTTGAGTTTACTCGGCGAGATTCCGATACCATTATCCATTACGTGACACTCAAGTTGGTCGTCTCTCACGTTTAGCTCAACTTTAACCACCCCATTGCGGGAGAACTTAATCGCATTGCTCAATAAGTTCATCAAGATCTGCTTAAAGCGAAAATCATCGATACGGACAACTTCTGGTAACTGTTCACCAAAAGTGACTTGTAACTCCACGTGCTGCTTAAGCGCGTTGGCCGACACCATGCTGAACGCCTCATACACCGCCTCTCGCAAATCGACACTGCTTTCTGATAAAACCAAGTTACCGGACTCAATCTTAGATAGGTCGAGGACATCATTGATAAGTAGAAGCAAAGCTTGAGATGACGTTTCTACGTCAGCCAATATTTCTCTCTGGCCGGTTGTTAAATGACTATCAGCGAGTATTTCAGTCATACCGATAATGCCATTAAGTGGGGTACGAATTTCATGTGACATATTGGCTAAAAAGATACTTTTAGCCTTATTTGCCATCTCAGCACTCTCTTTGGCTTGAACTAAGTTCAGTTCATATTCTAGTTGCTGCTCGATAACAAGATTTAGCTGCCTAGCGAATGATGAAAACTCATCGTTACCGTCGATCGGGATCTGCTCTGTACGATCTTTGTCTTTCAAGCGTTGCATCACGCCAATAATTCGAGATAACTTAGAGTTTACACGATAAACGGTACTGGCTCCCCAAGCAAACATGACGACAAAGATAGAACTCCCCATGATGACGATTTGCCACAAGCCAATTTCAGCTTCACGAATGCTAAGCTCCAATTGTTCTTGAAGCGCGGCAGAGAATTTTAACAACTGCTGTTCAACCAACTTATTGCGCGTTTGAATAATCTTGACCAACTCTTCTGGTTTGTGGTGACTCACAGACGTATTGAGAAGAGCATTCTTAACGATGGCACTACTCTGGAACTCATTACTAGCAAAAAGGTCAAAGAGCGTCTGAACTTGACCTGTATCCGCCCCTAAACTGACAAACTTATCTAAGTAGAGTTGCTGTCGTTCACGGATACGAAAATACTGCTCTGCATAATCGATATATTGCAAATCAAGCCACCGAATCTCTTGTGTCAACCAAGCTTCTTGTTCCATCCAAAAATAGAGCCAACTTAAATCTGAAAGGACTAAATCGAGTTTATGCACTGTGAGTGAAGCTGCGTAACTTTCGGCGCTGTGAACCTCAGCAAGAAGGTCGTGGTAAACGGTGTAGATAAGTTGCCCAAGCTCTATTGTTGAGTTTCTATCTAAGGTAGTGAGTTCCTGAAGTAAAGATCTAAGCTCTTCAATATAGCTGCTAGCCAGTGTTGACTGACTAATACCATAGTGATTGTGTTCAGTTGTGTGCGCGGTTGTAGCAATCGCATCCATTGTTTGCTGGGCATGGGTAATCGATTTGATCGCACTTTGTCCATTCAGACGTTGATTTAATGCTATGGATAGATGGTTAGAAAACTCAGCGAGTAAAGCAATAGTTTCGTTCTTTTCACTGACTAACTGATAACTATAGAGCCTAGTCTTAAAGTCGTTGGCTAAGTTAACACTGAACGCAACAATAACCACTGTAGGCAACAAACATAGAATAAATAGTCTACTTTTAATAGACATATTCGCCAGCAACATTCGGATTCATTCCTTGAATCTAATTTGAGTGATTGAAACTAAAGTCTAGATGATGAATGGCGAGCGGTAGAAATATTTACTGAGGTTTTTTCAAACGGCAATACTTAATTATAAAAAACCAATTTTACCTTCAATACGACGTCGGCAAGCAAGGAAATGTTGATAAGGCGATTACTCTCAACACTACTATTAGGGCTAACGCTTCAAGCTCATGCAGATGACTTTGCAGTAATTACGCTGAACCCTAATATGAAAGAACTGCGCCCAAATCAGGTTAAACTGATTTACCGTGGTCGAGTATCACATATCAACGGTGTAGCAATTCGTCTACTCGATCTTCCCCGTTCATCTCACTACCGCGAAGATTTTTACCGTCAACTTCTTAACAAGTCACCTACCCAAATGTCTGCGATTTGGGCGAGGTTGTCTTTTTCTGGTAAAGCCATCGCGCCAACGGAGCTTTCCAGTGAAGCACCTGACGAGATACTCCGATGGCTAAAGAGTAACCGTAATGGAATTGCCTACCTTCCCGCCAAATTATTACCAGAGGACGCTTATGTCATATACCAGCTTTCAGACTAAACTCAGTCGTCTGCTATTCATGATGACGATTTGCGTGGGTATTCCTGCAATGTCTCATGCTCAACTCAATTTATCAGATAATGTCCAAGTGAGTGGCTTTGGCACTGTTTCTGCGGCCAAAAGTGATCACCATATCCCAATACTCTCGGGACGTGATATTACCGATGAGTGGTGCTTCGATTGTGATACTACCATGGGTGTTCAAACGGATTGGCAAATCTCTAAAAAGCTTCGAGCCACACTTCAAGTCGTCAAACGTCCACAAGATACCTTTTCATCACCAGAATTAGAACGAGCTCAAATTGAATACAGCGCTGGCATGTACAGAATTAAGGTTGGTCGCCTTAGAACGCCTGTGTTTATGATGTCTGAGTATTACTACGTCTCAAGTGGATACCCTTGGCTACGCCTGCCACCAGAAGTATACGACAATGGCCTTGGCCTAACCTCCTACGAAGGAATGACGGCCGAGTTATTATTTGAGGTTTTCGATGGTAACCAGCTGGTTGTTTCCCCTTATATTGCCCGCCCACGCGAAGAACAGCTAGACCAACATGGGGCACCTTTCACTGTCGATCTATCTCGTGCACTTGGCCTCAGTACAGAGTTTTTCTACGACGATAACTTATTGAGGTTTACCTACGTTAATATTGACGCTGCGCAATCTGGTTTTACCACGCTACCTACATATTACGATTTAGATATTTTCTCCATCGGTATTAGTCACTACTTTGGATTATTACATTTCCAAGCAGAAACCATGCTTGCTAACGAGTTTAGTTCCGACTGGTACGCAGGCTTTGATTATCAAATGGGCAAATTAACGCCGTACATCCAATATGGCCAATCGCGACTAACCATCGATAGTGAGAGCTACTTAATCGGTTTTCGTTACGATTGGACCCCTCAAATCAACACTTCAGTTGAGTGGCAACGCTTCTTTGGTCGGGAAAACGTGATCAGTGGACAGTTCGCTATGCCTCAAGATCCAACCGAACCCTTTACTTCTAAAGTCGACCTGATCTCTATTGGTCTTTCGTTTACCTTTTGAGTGTATTCAGTGATCTATCTCATTTATATATCAAGCAGTTGCCAAAAGGTTACATCTTTAATGTGCTTCAAGTATTTTTTATCGCGAAATAACACTCAAGTTTTTTCGATGTCAATACACACTAGAGATGATAATTTATAGTCAATATCGCCATAAACAGGGTAGATTACAGCCCAAAAAGCCTAATTTAATTTTACTAGCAGAATAAGATATTAAGCCTTACAATCCTGCCGCATAAAAATTACAAAATTAATACAAACTCTCTATCCGCTCCCCCTACAAGTGGATTTTGAGTCAGCCCTCAAAAAACGTGAAAGGTCCATACATACGATGAGCCCAGAGAAACACCTGTTAGATTGGCAAACAAGCCAAACGATTGCGGAAGCTATCTCCCCCCTTCTAGGTCAACTTTACCGTCACAAAGGCGTCGAGGTTCTACTCTTTGGTAAAACGCTGGTCAATGCCGCCACTATCGACATCATCAAATCTCACCGTTTGGCACGTCGCTACACCGGAACGCCCCTACGCCCGGAACAAACTCTTCCTCTCATTGAATCACTCGCAGAAATGGAGCTATCTCCTTGTCGTATCGACATTGGTCAGCTTGCTCATCAATTTTGGCAAGGCCGTGATGACGCCCATGGTGTGAAAGACTTTTTACACACGTCATTGATTGGTGCGATGAATGGAAAAAGCGTCAGTGAGCCACGAGATGTGGTGCTCTATGGCTTTGGGCGTATCGGCCGACTATTGACTCGTTTACTCGTGGAAAAATCAGGTCCTGGTTATCCACTTCGACTGCGTGCTGTCGTAGTACGCGGCGGCAAAAAAGGTGATTTAGAAAAGCGCGCAAGCCTTCTACGCAGAGATTCTGTGCACGGTCAATTTAACGGCAGTATTATTGTCGATGAAGAACGCAAAGCCATCATTGCTAACGGTAACTATATTCAGTTTATCTACGCCAACAAACCTCAAGAAGTCGATTACACTAGCTTTGGGATTAACAACGCACTAGTTGTTGATAATACGGGTGTTTGGCGTGATGCAGATGGTCTTGCTCAGCATCTTGAATGTAACGGCGCGGAAAAAGTACTGCTGACCGCACCAGGTAAAGGTGACATCAAGAACGTAGTATTTGGTGTTAACGATGGCGTTATTCAAACCGAAGATCGCATCATCTCAGCAGCAAGCTGCACCACCAACGCAATTACGCCAGTGCTTAAAGCAATCAACGATAAGTTTGGTGTTATCTCTGGTCATATCGAAACGGTTCACTCGTTTACCAATGACCAAAACCTAATTGATAACTTCCACTCGGGTGAGCGTCGTGGTCGTAGTGCATCTTTGAACATGGTTTTAACAGAAACCGGAGCAGCGAAAGCGGTAGCAAAAGCTCTGCCTGAACTAGCCGGTAAGCTTACAGGCAACGCCATCCGCGTACCAACGCCAAACGTTTCAATGGCGATTGCGAACCTAAACCTTGAACAGGGTACAGATAAAGAAGCGCTTAACGCTTACCTGCGCGAAATGGCTCTAGCATCTGAGCTATCTGCGCAAATTGACTACACTGAGTCGACCGAAATCGTGTCAACGGACCTAGTTGGCTCTCGATTCGCTGGTGTGGTAGATGGCGCTGCAACAATCGCACAAGACAGTCGCTGCGTATTGTACATCTGGTACGACAATGAATTTGGCTACAGCTGTCAGGTCGTTCACTGTATGGAACAGATGATGGGTGTTCGCTACAAAACTTACCCAACAAAATAGTCTACGGATTTGATCAGCTATCATAGATGGCTGATAGACAAAATATCGCCTCAGACAACGCTGAGGCAAATCTCCACAACATAATATCTATAATAATCCCCCGTAGTTGCCACTTTCTTTTTAGGAAGTGGCCTTTTTGATCCACTAAGGGCAATGAATATTTGATCAGCTTTGTTCATGTTTGATTCATTTATCTCTCGTTATTCTGCAGGTATAGATAGAGGTAAAGATTATGAATAGAATTATTTCCAGCTTTTTAGCACTGTTTATTGGTGTTTTCACACTGCTGTTCAGCTTGATCATGATTATTCCGCTCGCTATCGCTGCGGTGATCACTGGAAAGAAAATAGAAAAGTCTCTTAAGATGAATCGTTCAGCATTCTATCAGCAAAGCACTCACTCTACACTTGAAGGAGAATATGAAGACGTCTCAAAATAGATGGACAGAATCAAATATGCGATGTGCAGAGCCCAACAAAATGCACGCTCGGCTCACATACAGCCCTATTTTAAGCGAAATATGAACATAATGGATTCTGGAATGGCATTTCCGCGTCCATAGGTAGGTTACTCTCAGTTTAACCCACCTATACAGCTCTTGGGGCAAACATGATGATCGCCATTCCAAACAAAGCGACGCTAACGCCAACTAGATCCCACATAGTTGGACGAATGCCGTCTACAAACCAGAGCCACAAAATCGCGACGAGAATATAGACGCCACCATAAGCAGCATAAACCCGACCCGCGGCGGTAGGATGCAATGACAACAACCAAGTGAATAGCCCTAAACACACAGTAGCAGGCAGTAACAACCAAGCAGATTTGTCCTCTTTCAACCACAAATATGGCAAGTAACAGCCTAATATCTCGAAAATCGCGGTGATAAAAAACAAGCCGACGGTTTTAATTTCAGGCACTTGGTGTTCCTCAAAAATTTATCGTACTTAACGTGCGAGTTTAGCGCTTTTAAAACAAGCAACGGGCATGAAGCGAGAATATGCAAAATCTCTCTCCTTACCCGCCACACGTGTTCAATACCGATATCTAGTGCTTCTTTTCCTTACCCGGAGAACTCGCGCAAGAATCACACCCACTTCCGCAGCTGTTGTTCTTTTTAAACAACTTGTTATAGATATAGTAACCTGCGATAGCAACGATAAGAACAACAATGGCAATATCCCAAAGCTCTAGTGATTGTTCATACATAATCTACCCCTCGATATTCTTAACAGGAATTTCGTCTGGCAGCATTCTACGCTTAATCAGGTCTTTAAATCCGAGCAACAGCAATAATGCAAGAGCAACAAAATAAGCCGCTGACATCAACTGAATACCTGTAAGCTCAAAAACATTGCCGAGTGTATAGACTGCTGTCGCCACGGCAAAACCTATCGCAGTCGGTAAGAAAATCGACAGTAGCATCCACTTATATTCACCAGTTTGAACTTTAATCATCATAACCGTGGCTAAGCAAGGGGGATATAAAATAAAGAACAAGATCAATGCCACCGCAGCGAGTTCACCATGACCACTGAACTCACTAGATTCACTCATACGATCTTCAAGTTTCTGATTGCTATCTTCATCTTGCTGAAATAGAACGCCAAGCGTCGCCACACTGCTCTCACGGGCTGCAAATGAAGAAAACAGAGCGACGTTAATCTTCCAATCAAAGCCAGCGTATTGAGTGACAGGCTCTAGAGATCGCCCAAACATGCCAAGTAGAGAACTTTCTAGACGCAATTCTTTCATCTCACGACGAATTTTATTGCGCTCAGAAGAGAGTTTACGCAGAGCACGGTGCGCTTTCTTAGCGCCCTTATCGCCTTTTGGTGGAACAACCACAGAGTAAAACTCACTATTGATTGTTTTAAACTTCTCACCAACGGCTTTCGATGCAGCAGCACCTTTGGCGTTCAACTTGGCACGCTTATAGTCGGTATAGTAGTTAACCAGGGCAGGTAGAGACTGCTGATCAAAGGTGTTTTCATAGCCAGTGTTTTTGAGCGATTTTTCGAACTTAACTACCGCTGATTCAGCCCGCTGTTGAAACTGCTCCTTGCTCTCTTCTGGTAGGCCAGGAAACTGGAGCAAGACAAAAATTACCGTTGATACGGCCAAAACAATAGTGCCGACTTTACGCACATACATCCAGGTGCGCTCGAGTGAACGAGTCACAACACTACGGGCAGTAGGAAGGTTATAGCGAGGCAACTCCATGACAAATGGCGCCGTTTCGGTTTTACGTAACACTGTCTTAGTTAGTAATTTGGCAACCAACAGCGCGGCAATAATCGAGATGGTTGAAATATAAAACGTCATCAACGATTTATCTTCAACAAAGAAAATACCCAGCATCAGCGTGTATAGCGGAATTTTGGCTAAACAGTTCATATAAGGAACGGTCAAAATGGTCGCCAACCTAGCTCTGTTGTCGGGTATCCCTTTCGTTGCCATTACACCTGGAACAGCGCAACCACCAGCGAACACGCCTGCAAGGATCATCGGCAATGTACTTTGACCATGCAAACCAAATTTATGTAGCACTTTGTCTGAGATGAACGCAATCCTCGCCATGTATCCCGAGTCTTCCAATATGGCAATCAGTGCGAATAAGATCAGGAAAATGGGTATGTAGTTAAGCAGTGTATTTGCAGAATCAACAACCCACAGCCCAAGTGAACGCACATAAGGGTCGTACAAAAAACCTGCGTCTGGCAGTAAGCCCGCGACTAACTCTCTAAATGCCGCTAAGTAAGGCCACCAATAGTTGGTAAGCTCATACCCGTAAACAATCGAACTTTGATAGATCACAAAGACAGTCGCGATCAAAAAGATAGGTGCACCAAATTTATTTAAGACTAATCTGTCGAACTTTTGCGTAAAGCTTATTTTCTCTTGGCCTTGCTTCGTGAAATCAACGCACTCTTTTAAAATACGAGTCACTGTCAACTGTCGCTGAGCAACGATATAGTCATTGATGGGTGTTGTAAGTACCCTGGCTGCCGATTGCTGCTCTGTTTCAACAACACTTTGCAGCTGACTCAGTGATTGTGCGTCTAGCGTAGACTCGAGCCATGCTTGTGCTTCTTGATCATTTTCCAACAGCCTTAGTGCTAGCCAGCGCGCTGCTGGCTTATTATCACAGTCTAGGGTTTCAATTTGGGCAGTTAGACTTGAAATTGAATCTTCAAGCCTAGGATATGGCACAGCAAAAGAACTCGGCTTAGCTTCATCAATCGCTTGGCCGATACTCTCTGCCCCTTTACCCAACCGGCCTATACACTCAACAACTGGAATGCCAATGGCTTCAGACAGCTTATAACTGTCAATCTGGATGCCTTCCGACTCAGCCACATCCATCATATTTAGAGCAACCGCGACTGGCAGTTCAAGCTCTAAAAGTTGCAGTGAAAGATGCAAAGAGCGATTAATATTTGCCGCATCCATGACATTAAGAACAACATCTGAATTCTCTTCGCGCAGTGCTTTTCTTGCTACTCGCTCTTCAAGTGAAAAGCTTGTGAGGCTGTAAGTGCCGGGTAAATCAGTCAGTTGATACGAACCAAAGCTATTGGAAAAATAGCCCACCTTTTTATCAACCGTAACTCCAGGGTAGTTGGCAACATGCTGACGAGCACCTGTAAGCATGTTAAAAACCGTCGATTTGCCCGCATTTTGCTGACCCGCAAGGAGGATTTTCTTTCGTTGCATGTTCTGTATCTTCTTCTGCTTTATTAGCAATCTAACTTGATCATCACTGTCTGGGCCTCCGCCTTACGAATCACAACATTGGTAAGGCCGACTCTCACTTCTAACGGGTCCCCCAATGGTGCATATCTAACAAACTCAATTTCCATTTCAGGAATCAAACCCAGATCTAATAGGCGTTGCCTGATTGCTCCCCTAGAACCGTGAGAAACAATCACGCCTTTATTTCCTGGCTTCAATTTATCTAGTTGAGTCTTCATACAGGTAATCCATTGGGGAGATTGTTGGAAAATATTGTAAAGCGATGCGTCTGCGATAAGAACTTACAAATGATAATGATTAACGTTTAGATGATCTAAATCAATCTAGATGCAAATAGTAATAATTATCAGTTTAAATCTGTATTTGCGGAGATTATGCTTTGCCCAATCATTAGCTGCTAGCCAATCATTGGCGACTAAGACTTTGATAAGGAAAACAAAATGAAAAAGGCGACATTGGCATTGCTATTCGGCTCACTGCTCCCTGCCACAGCAATGGCTCACACCCCATTATTCTCTTGTTACGACTTCGGCGACAACACCATTTTATGTGAAGGTGGTTTTTCAGACGGTTCATCAGCATCAGGCGTTGAGGTCTTGGTATTAGATGGCACTGGCGCTGAGTTAACCAAAAGCGAAATCAACCAAGATGGCGAGATAGAGTTTCAAAAACCAGCGGGTGACTACAAAGTCCAGTTTAATGCCGGCCCAGGCCACTCTATCGAAGTCGATGGCAAAGATATTGTTGAATAAAATTTAGTAAATTATTTAGGGAAAAACCGATGAAAAAACTTGCTTTAGCAGCAGGCGTAGCCGCTCTAACTCTTTCAGCAGCTTCACAAGCTCACTTCCAACTGTTGTACACTCCTACATCTCAATTGGAACAGCCGACAACACTTGATATGAAACTGGTATTTGGTCACCCGATGGAAAATGGCCACGTGATGGACATGGGCCAACCAGAAGAGTTTTTCGTTCAGTTCAAAGATAAAAAAACTGACCTACTGAAAGACGTTAAACCAATCAAATGGAGCGGTCACGACAACAAAGCTGATGCGTACCAAGTTGAGTATAAAGTACGTCGTAATGGTGACTACATCTTCGGTTTAGTTCCTGCTCCTTACTATGAAGGTGGCGAAGACATATATATTCAGCAAATCACTAAGCGTGTCATCAACAAAGGTGGTCTACCTACAGGTTGGGATACGCCTCTAGGCCTAAAAACTGAAATCGTGCCTAAGAACAAACCATACCAAGTATTTGCTGGAAGCACATTCACAGGTCAGCTGCTTTCTGAAGGTAAACCTGCTGCAGGCGTTGAGTGTGAAATCGAGTTCCTAAACACAGACATAGATACGAAAGCTAACGCATTTGGTAAAGACACTCATCGTGCTGCACCAGCATCTGCAATCGTTGCGATCACTGACGAACAAGGCATGTTTACTTTTGGTATTCCTAAAGCTGGCAAGTGGGGCTTTGCTTGCCTAGGCTCTGGTCCAGATACTGAATACAAAGGCAAAGAGCTGTCTCAAGATGCTGTACTATGGATTGAAGCTCAAGACCTATAATCGCTTGGTTCAATGACAATACCGATTCAAATCAAAGCTGGCTTAATGCCAGCTTTTGCTTTTTATCTACTTTTACTTCCTCAAATATGAGCAATGCTCTCAATGACCAAAAAGAACTAAACTCTAATAGTTGTTGCAGGTAATTAGTCAGTTTGTTATTTAATGTGTAACAAAAAACAATAACAACTAAGGATTGAGAGATGAGCCATGGTCAACGCGATATTACCTTACGCTTCTTAGCCGAACCGGGAGATGTGAACTTCGGTGGTAAGGTTCATGGCGGCGCAGTAATGAAATGGATCGACTTAGCCGCTTATGCCAATGCCGCTGCATGGAGTGGTAAGTACTGTATAACAGCCTATGCGGGCGGTATTCGCTTTGTAGCACCCATTCATGTTGGCAACCTTGTCGAAGTAAGTGCAAAGGTGATCTACACGGGACGAAGTTCAATGCACATAGCGATTGATGTGCAAGCGAGTGACCCTAAAGAGCTCAAAAACCGCTTAACCACCCACTGCATTGTGATTATGGTCGCTGTTGACGAGAATGGTACCCCCACCTCTGTGCCTGAGTGGATACCAGAGACCCAAGAAGATATCGAACTTCGCGATTCTGCCATTCGTTTAATGAACATGCGCAAAGAGATTGGCGAAGAGATGGAAGCCCACGTTAAATACCTCAAATAGTATTTCTGTGGAGGTGTTAATCGCCTCCATTCCTTTTTATCCAAACTAAAACTACATTGTCATTTTTCCTTCATCTTGATTTGCTTAAATCTCTCGACCATTAAACTTAGTAACAATGAAGGATCATCGTTTGGAGCTCAACGAGACCACCTTGAGTGAAACTACCCTATCGAATTTGAAAGCTGTCGAATATCAGTGGGTCCGCACCATGTATGTTGAAGGGTATGGCAACGATGAAATCAATCATTACATTCGCACCTGTTTTGGTGGCGATGACACCTTTGCCGACCTATTCAGAAAAGTCGCGCTCTCCCAAGAAAGTATCTATGTACTACTCCAGTACTTAGGTTACGCCCCATCCAGCAAAGAGTTTTAGAACTGAACATCTTGTAGCTGACCGCAAAGTCGTGCAACAACTCCTGTCGTTACATCTTAAATTTAAGACCTACTCGCACCTGCTACTGTCGACGATTTCTTCCTATGCTCACAGCACTATACTGCTCCTGTCTAATACCAATCTGGATAAGTAGATGATCAGATACTTATTTAGGTTGGTATCAATGTAATACGGGCATAAAAAAACCCGGGACAATGCCGGGTTATGGTTACAAAAACTGTTAGTAGTAAAATAGTAAGGAATCTAGCTAACAGCCAGCTATGCGTAACGCCAGTTCGCTCTCGTCTTAACTGATCGGCGGCCAAACCAAAATTGTTAAGCAGAGAAACAAAATGGGCGACCTCGCGGTCGCCCTTATCATTCTTATTAGCCTTTCACACCGCCGGCAGTCAATCCTCCGACTAACCAACGCTGCGCAAGCAAGAATACGACCGTAATTGGTAATGCTGATAGTACTGCTGCTGCCGCAAAATCACCCCATAGGTAGTTTTGTGGGTACAGATATTGTTGCATTCCAACTGCTAATGTATAAGAGTCTACATCAGAAAGTAGTAAAGATGCTACAGGAACTTCACCCACCACCATAATAAATGACAAAATGAATACAACCGCTAGGATTGGCACTGAAAGTGGCAGTAGAACCAGTCTAAATGCCTGCCAAGGTGTAGCACCATCCAGTGCTGCAGCTTCTTCTAGCGAGTTATCGATAGTCTCAAAGTAACCTTTGATAGTCCAAACGTGGAGTGCGATACCGCCTAAGTAAGCGAAGATCAAGCCGCCGTGCGTATTCAAACCTAGGAACGGAATGTATTGACCTAGCTTGTCGAACAATGCGTAAAGTGCAACCAATGCTAGTACAGCAGGGAACATCTGAAAGATCATCATCGCTTTCAGGATAGTGTTCTTACCTTTGAACTTCATACGCGCAAATGCGTAAGCAGAAGTTGTTGATAGACACACAATCAGAATTGACGAGATGCCTGCCACTTTAATCGAGTTCCACAACCACAGTAGAACAGGGAACGGAGGTGGAACAACTGAACCATCCGCTTTAGTCACAGAGAAGCCTAATGCTAACTTCCAGTGCTCCAACGATGGATTTTCCGGGATAATACTACCTGTTGCAAAGTTACCTTCACGAAACGAGATAGCGATGATCATCAACAGTGGGAAGATGATTAGCGATAGGAATGCCCACATTGCAATATGAGTAGCCCATACGCGGTATTTTAATGACTTACCTTGTACCATTGCCATGATGAGTCTCCTTTAGTCCTGAGCTACTTTAGTGACACGTAGGTTAAGCAATGCTAGTGCACCTACCAGTAGGAAGATTAGTGTTGCGATTGCACTTGCTAGACCGAAGTCCTGACCACCAGCACCTTCGAATGCGATTCGGTAGGTGTAGTTAACCAATAGGTCAGTGTAACCCGCAGGTTCAGAAGTACCGATCATGTTCGGGCCACCTTGAGTCAATAGCTGAATCAATACAAAGTTGTTGAAGTTAAATGCAAAACTTGCAATCAACAGTGGTGTTAGCGGTTTAATCATCAATGGCAAAGTAATCCGAGTGAAGTTAGACACAAAGTTAGAGCCATCGATTGCAGACGCTTCGTAAAGGTCATCAGGAATCGCTTTTAATAGACCCATACATAGAATCATCATGTACGGGAAACCTAGCCATACGTTAACGATGATGATCATCAACTTAGCCAAGAACGGGTCAGAGAACCAAGATGGCTTGATACCAAATAGTCCTTCCAGAAGCATGTTCACTTCACCAAAGCTTTGGTTGAACAAACCTTTAAAGATTAGAATTGAGATAAACGCAGGTACAGCGTAAGGAAGAATCAGCAGCACACGATAAACTGCGCGGCCTCTTAGCGCTTCCCATTGAACCACGCTCGCTAGGACCAAACCAATAAGAACGGTGAGAGCGACACTGGCAGCCGAGAATACGATCGTCCAGACAAAGATACTAATAAACGGCTGTTTAATACCTTCATCTTTCCAAACTCGCTCAAAGTTATCTGCTCCAATTTGAATGATAAAACCTGGCGATACTGTATTGCCTACAAACTCACCGTTTTCGTCAATTGGCTGATAAAAACCTTTATCAAAATTAGGCTTGAGGTAAACACTATTGCGGTTGTCGTAGAGTGTTTCCCCGTCATCTTGCAAAGTGTAGTTCTGTACGACGGCTGCAAATTTGCGCAAGCCACTCATGCGTACATCTTCACCTGCTGGGAAATGGAGATCGATAGCACTGATAGCCGCACGATTTTGTACAATAGTTTTAATCGCTTCTTTTTCGCCTTCAACAGCATCAACAACAGCTAGGTCTAAGTCAGTTGGTGCATTTGCAGCTAATTGGAAACCTTCCGTAACGTATAGCGCATCATCTTTCTTGATCGCAATCTTGTAGCCGTCTTCAGTGCTGTATAACGTAAACGGGTAGCTGTCACCACTTTGGTAAGTACGGTCTAGTAACACCGATTGAGCACGCTCTAACGAAAGCTGGTTTTTAGCACTGTAGTTTGTGAAGGCAAGACCAATAGTGTACGCCAAAGGAAAAAGAATGAATAAGATCATTCCGGCAATACCTGGATAGATATAACGATGAGCGTAGGTCTTCTTACTACCAAAAATGTAGAGTGCCAAAGAAGTTAATATCAGAGTAAGAAGAGCAAACGCCATCTCACCACGGGAATACATTAAGATCGTTGCATATCCATTTACGATACCGACGCTGCCTAGCAACGCCCACTTAATGAACACACTTTTACTTGAGGGCAAGCTCGTTGACGGGGATGGCATGGCGCCTGTACCTTGAACTGACTGCATAAATAGAACCTGCTAGCGATAAATTAAACTTGAAAAGAAGGAGGGGTTACCCCCTCCTTAAAAGGTAGAACTTAATTACTTAGTCATTTGTGTTTCTGCATCTGCAAGTGCTGCATCTACAGTTTGGCGACCATCAACAATGTTGATGATTGCGTTTTTCGCGCTGCCCCAGAATGCGTTCATCTGAGGAATGTTTGGCATGATTTCACCATTCATCGCGTTATCCATTGTTGCAGCGATGCGCTTATCTGCATCTAGCTCACGTTGGAAAGAGTTAAGAGCAACCGCGCCTAGTGGCTTGTCGTCGTTAACTTTACGTAGGCCATCATTAGTTAGTAGGTAGTTCTCTAGGAACTCAACAGCTAGATCTTTGTTTGGAGATGCAGTGCTGATACCCGCTGTTAGTACACCAACGAAAGGTTTGCTTGTTTGACCGTTAAACTTAGGAAGCGTCGCAACACCGTAGTTGATGCCAGACTTCTCAACGTTACCCCATGCCCAAGGACCGTTGATAGTCATTGCCGTTTCGCCTTGGTTGAATGCAGACTCAGATACTGAGTAATCCATGTCTGAAGAGATAACGCCTTTGTCAACTAGACCTTTAACAAAGTTCATTGCGTCTTTAACGCCGTCTTTTGCGATACCTGCGTCTTTAACGTCGTAGCCGTTTGCACCGTATTTGAACGCGTAACCACCGTCAGCGGCCATTAGCGGCCAAGTGAAGTATGGTTCTTTTAGGTTCCACATGATTGCAGATTTGCCTTCTTTCTTAAGCTTAGCGTCGATTTCTGCAACTTCTTCCCAGCTCTTAGGCGGAGTTGGTACTAGATCTTTGTTGTAGATTAGAGAAAGCGCTTCTACAGCAATTGGGTAACCGATTAGCTTGCCATCGTACTGAACTGCATCCCATGCGAAATCAACGATGCCTGCTTTGATTTCTGCTGAAGGTTTAATCTCTGTAAGAAGACCAGCTTCTGCGTAACCACCGAAACGGTCGTGAGCCCAGAACACAATATCAGGACCATCACCAGTAGCCGCTACTTGAGGGAAGCGATCTTGAAGACCATCTGGGTGAGCTACTGTTACTTTGATACCAGTATCTTCTTCAAACTTCTTACCAACTTCCGCTAGTCCGTTGTAGCCTTTATCCCCGTTGATCCAGATTGTTAATTGACCTTCTTCGATAGCAGCATTAGCACCAAAAGAGCCAAGAGCAACAAGAGTACTTAGTGCTACTGTGCTTAGGGCATTTTTCATGTTCATATCCTTTTTATATTTGTGTTGTAGGGCTCAACCCAGAGGTTTAACCGTATTTCAGCAATTATTCTCAGCGAAAGTGGTTAATGTCTCATCCTCCTACTCCCTACGCCCTAGCTATTATGGACTATTTTCGTGATCGCCATCGCCACTAGTTAGTGACCGAGATCTCAATTGACATCGTTAATGTGATCAATTTCAACCCGCATAAATAAAAATATTTGAACTCGATCCCGCAATGCGTTCTACACCTCTATTTTGCTCCTCCCCTGCTACTCCCCCTACAAAAAGTTAACTTGGGAGGATGTCGATGACAGACGAAATACGCAAACTACAGTCATCCAAGAGTGGATGGTAAGAACCCTTTCCAGTAACACGATTTAGGTGACTGGTTACAATGCCGCTAGGGTTTGCGATTGAGTGAAACAAGTCACGTAGGTATTCAGTCATCTGATTATTTCGGGGGAGGAACTTGTTTCACACGGGGGAAAAGCAAACCTGAATTTGGCTTGATGGGTGATGTGAGAGACTCCATCACCCTTATTTTCTTACTCTTTTGAAAGATAAATCCATTTCATTACCAAATTCCTACTATTATTGTCTGCTACATACTCCATATAATGATGGACAATAAAAACATAAAAAAATTGATCGAGGACGAGCTAGATGGCGAGTGTCACGTTAAAAAATGTATGTAAAGCTTATGGCGACGTACTAATTTCAAAAAATGTTGATTTGAATATCCAAGAAGGCGAGTTTGTTGTCTTCGTTGGTCCATCAGGCTGTGGTAAGTCAACATTATTACGTTGTATTGCAGGTTTAGAAGACATTACTTCTGGCGATCTCTACATTGGTGAAAAACGTATGAATGACGTGGAACCATCAAAACGGGGAGTTGGTATGGTATTCCAGTCTTACGCTCTGTACCCGCACCTAAATCTTTACGACAACATGTCTTTTGGCCTTAAGCTGGCGAAAGCCGACAAAGCAGAAATCGACAAACGTGTTGAACACGCTTCTGAAATACTGCAGCTAAGCCACCTTCTAGAGCGTCAACCTAAGGCACTATCAGGCGGTCAACGCCAACGTGTGGCTATCGGTCGTACTCTGGTGTCTCAACCGAATGTATTCCTACTCGACGAGCCTTTATCAAACCTTGATGCAGCCCTTCGTGTACAAATGCGCTCAGAAATCACTAAGCTACAGCGCAAACTCGGCTGTACTATGATTTACGTAACTCATGACCAAGTTGAAGCAATGACAATGGCGGACAAAATTGTTGTTCTCGACGCTGGTTTCGTATCACAAGTTGGCCGCCCACTCGAGCTATACCACTACCCAGAAAACCGCTTTGTCGCTGGCTTCATCGGTTCACCGAAGATGAACTTCATGAGCGTTTTCATTGAAGATGTCGAAAAAGATCGCGTGATGGTGCAACTCGCGAACGGCACAACATTCTGGATCCCAGTTGATGGTACAACGGTAACTCGCGGTGAGCGTATGTCTCTAGGTGTTCGTCCTGAACACTTGCTACCCGCTAATGAAGGCGATGCGACTATCGAAGGCGAAGTAAACATCGTTGAGAAACTCGGTAACGAAACTCAAGCTTACCTACACATCGACGCAGCAGACGCTGATATGATCTACCGCCAACCAGACACTCTAGATGTTGAGCCTGGTGACAAGCTAGCAGTCGGTATCCCAGCGCACCGTTGTCACCTATTCCACAGCGATGGTAAGGCGTGTCGTCGTCTATACAAAGAAGCAGGCTTGGATTCACCCGCGTAATACAAGCTTCCGCTAAAAAACCGAGCCACATCGCTCGGTTTTTTTATGGCCAATTAACACCCTCTGTCATCTAAAACTCTATTCAAATCACACAGAAAGGAAAAATAAGCAACAAGGTTCTTATAATAATTCTACACTTACAGTGATCTTACTGACATGAGAAACTGTTTTGAGCAAGCAAGGAAACAACGTCAACAGGCCATTGCCTTGGGTTGTATGCGCGTCAGTTTTTCTGAACGTGCTGTTTATCGCATACCTCGTGGTTCAAACCAATGCAATTAGCCGCTTAGAGTCGATAGCATTAGAACAGGCTCCGATTAGTGTCGAGATGACACAAAAGCTAACTGATATCGAACGGGCAATTGGTTACGTCGGTTTTATTCACCATTTTAAGAACTATATTATTCGACGCGATGAGCGATACTACCAACAGGCGCTTGCACGCTACGATGATGCTGTCAGAAAAGTCACCGAATTTGAAACCCTAACTGACAACAGCGAACTGATTGCCAAGTTAGAAATAATCAAACGTACCTTAGATGAGTATCGAGATAATCTCTTGATAGCCAAGTCCCAACCTGCTGAGATGAGTGTCGAAGCCTTAGACCGCATCGTAAGAGTAGACGATGAGCCAGCAAATCAGGCACTTCATGCCATCCAAGACTCCTTGTTACCCAAATTTGAAAACATCCATAACCAAATCACGATTGAACTGAAGAACCTGAGTCAACATACTCTCCTTCTCAATTTGTTTATTGTCCCGATCATTATTATCGTCGGCTTTTTCGTCGTCAGTGTATTAAGAAAAGTCCATAAATTGAGTTGTCAGCTCGCGACGATTCTGGACATGTCGCCCGATGGCATTCTCTACCTTTCAGAGCAAGGGGAGATTCTCCAAGCCAATAAAAAGGCATGCGCATTGTTAGAATACAGTGAAAGCGAGTTAAAAAAACTCCCCTTAGAAAGACTCGTTTCCCCGAAGTATCGGGATTTATGTTCCCACTACCGCGAACATGTATTCAAAGGTGACAAACTCTACGCCGAATGCAAGCCACGCCGAGTTAAAGCACTGACTCAGTCCCAACGGCAAGTTGAACTGGAGGTCGCTATCGCCTCTCAACGCGTTGGTGATGACAATCGTAGCGTTTGTATCCTGCGTGATATGACTCATCACAATGAACTTAAGCTGAAAGCAGAAAAAGACAGCCTCACCCAATTGCTAAATCGGTGGATGCTTGATGAGTTGTTACAAAAAGAGCTAGACCGTTGCAACAGAAATGAACAGCCCCTCTCATTACTCTTGGTCGACATTGACAACTTTAAAGGCGTAAATGACAGCCTAGGGCACGACATGGGGGACAATATTTTGCGACAAACCGCGAACTTCCTTCGACAGAGCACCCGCTCCTATGACCATATCAGTCGATGGGGAGGGGATGAGTTTATTTTAGTATGCCCCAACCTAAGTACCAAAGACGCAGAAAGCTACGCAGATCGACTACTAAAGCAATATCGTAGACTCAAGGAGATATCACCTCACAATATCTCCTTGAGTATCGGCATCGCGACCATGTGTTCACAGGCCATCAACCAACAAACCTTGTTTAAAAAGGCAGACGTTGCACTGTATCATGCGAAAAATTCAGGCAAAAATCGATTCGCTCATAGCAACACGCTAGCCGACCAAACATTGCAGCAAACAAGGTATACTCAAGCTTAGTTCACTCTTCACTGAACTGCCCCAGAGCAAAAAAGATCAGCAACGTTCTACTTCAACCCTTACTTGATCGGCGTATAGCCATACTCTTTAATAAGCTGCTTCGCTTGGTCACTGCCTAGGTACTCAACAAAAGACTTTGAATCCTGGCCGACTTTCTCGGTTTGATACAATACCAAGAACGGACGTGACAATTCATACTCCCCCGTGGCCACCGCCTTGTTGGTTGCTTCTACGCCCTCAAACTGGATCGCTTTAATCGAACTGTCTACCGAGCCTCTCGAGATAAACCCAATCGCTTGTTTGTTATGGTTAACAATGGTTTTCACCATGCTGTTGCTGTTCACCACCAAGTTATCCGGGTTAATATCCGATACTAGTCGCTCATTTACGATTCGAGTCAGCCCCATCAAGCTCTCAAAGCTATAACGCGAACCCGAAGAGGCTTCACGCGTTACCACGGCTATCTTCTGGTCTGGGCCACCTAACTGCTTCCAGTTGGTAATTTTGCCTTTATATACGTCAAACAGTTGCTGGCGAGTGACGTTCTGGATTGGGTTAGATTTGTTCACTACTACCGCTAGACCATCAAATGCGATAGGTTTTACGGTCAGCGTCTCATCCTGCTCACGCTCTGTAAGGTAACGAGAACTCATGCCTATATCCGCTACGCCCTTTTTAACCAAAGTAATACCGGCGGTTGAGCCAATACCTTGTACTGCGATATAGCTTTCCGGATGAGCGCTATTATAGCCCTCAGCAAGTACATCCATAACACGAGCCACCGACGTAGACCCCGTGACACTCACCTCTTTTGCCTGCGCAATTCCAGACGACAGAATAGTAGCTAACAACGCTGTCAGCGCAATACGAACCATAATTAACTCCCAAACGATATAAATAATGGGTAACCCCAACTTTCTAAGAGATCTATGTTATTGCGATTAGATTACGTTTTTGTGAAAGCCAATACATACAAGTAAAGTTGTTGTACATACTATGCTTAAAGACACCCATATTGTTGGATTGGGAGCAGCATGGCACTAGTGAGTTTACTTCAACGTCAAGTCGAGAGCAGGGCGGAGCTTATCTGTAAGCATCGCAATCAAAGTATGCCTGCGGAGCTAGGGAAAGCGGGGTTTGAGGCGTTAAACAATGGCGTGATTTTTATTAATCAGCATTTTTTACTCGATTCAAGCCACTGCAATTACATCAACCCGATCGCTAAAGTTGCCTGGAACAGCAAGATCAACCAATGGCAGCTGTTTGTGCCACTTGATGATGGTAGCGAAAAATGGGTGCCCTATCCTTATTTGGCCCAGAGCGGCGATCTTACCGCGATTATGCGTGAGATAGATAAAGACCCTAAAGAAGTATTCTGGCAAGGCTAAACGAAACAAGGCGCTGTAATAAGCGCCTTGTTCTATTTTCTAGTGCTTGTTGCTACTCTGCTGGAGTATCGACATCTTCGGTTGATTTCACATCGGCGAACACTTGAGTAGGTTTCGCGACTAAGCTGCGACTCTCTTGATTCACATCAGACAGAACCACTTCCAGTACATCACCTAAACGATATACCACCTCGTTATCGATAGAGACTGTGCCGTTTTCGCCATTACACTCTAAACGCTCTTTATTTGCTAGGATAAGTTTACCAGGAACAAACGCTGCCGCACCGTTTTCAACTAAACGAATACGCATACCTGCGCGGTTAATATCAAAGATTTCACCGTTAAACTTAGTCTCTTTAGTTGGCTCTTCAGCAAGCGTGCGTGCGTATAACCAATCACCCACATTGCGCTCAGCAATCTTATGGTGCTTACGATGGATAGCCAACTCTTCACCTACGCTGTCGTCGGCAGTTTGTACTGGATCTTTACCTAAGATATGCGCTTTAAGCATACGGTGGTTAATCATATCGCCATATTTACGAATCGGTGACGTCCAGGTCGCGTACAAATCTAGACCCATCGCGTAGTGAGGAAGTGGCTGGTTGCCAATCTCGCTATAAGCTTGTGATTTGCGGATACGATTGTCTAAGTACGAAGTATCTTGGCTCGCTAACCAACGTCGAAGAGCTGCGAAACCTTCTAGAGTAGCTATAGACTCAGCCGTAAACGGCAGGTCGCCCTCTGGGTTAACCAGAGCAATGACATCTTCAATCTTCTCTGCTTTAAAGCCTGCATGAGTATTGAAAACACCCGCATTGAAGCTCGCCTGCAACGTTTTACCCGCACAAATGTTGGCGGTAATCATCGCTTCTTCAACGAGACGGTTAGCGCTGCGACGCATGTCTGCGTGAATCGCTACCACATCATTATCTTCACTCAACTCAAAACGGTAATCCGGACGGTCTGGGAAAACCACAGCGTTAGCTTCACGCCACTCTGCACGCGCTAGGGAGAATTCAAACAAGTCACGTACAATCGTTGCTATCTCTTCACTTGGCTGCCACTTGTCGCTAGTACCATTTTCTAACCAATCAGACACATGGTCATAAGCTAGGCGTGCGTGGGATTTGATGTTTGCAGCAAAGAACTTGATGTCATCACCAATCACGCCATCTTTAGCGACCGTCACGCTACAACAAAGTGCTGGGCGTACCTCACCTTCAATCAATGAACAAAGGTCATCCGCGAGATCACGTGGCAGCATTGGAATATTGCGACCGGGTAGATAAATGGTAAAGCCACGCTCGCGGGCGACTTTATCCATTTTGCTATCTGGCGTGATGTAGGCGGTTGGGTCGGCAATCGCAATTGTCAGCTCAAAGTCACCTGACTCAGTTTTTTTCGCATAGAGAGCGTCATCCATATCTTTTGTTGACTCACCATCAATGGTGACAAAAGGTACGTGTGTCATATCGATACGCTCTAGGTCTGAATCGTCTTTGAGCTCCCAATTATCGATGCCTGCTGGTTCACTGTTTGGCAGATCATTTTGTGCCAACGTTACCCACCAAGGTGCGATTTTGTCGTCTGCGTCAGTGATCTTATCGCTGATCTCGACAAAAAAACCGTTGTCATCTTTTAGTGGGTGTCGAATCAAATGTGCAACTACCCAATCGCCCTCTTTTAGGTCATCGCTCTTAATACCTTTACGCGTCTTCGCTTTCAAAGATAATTTCTTAAGCTGAGGATGATCGGGCGTAACGTTCAGCTTACCTTTGAACAGTTTAACTCGGCCAATGAAACGGTTAAGCCCTTGCTCTAGTAACTCTTCAGGTTCAGCTTGCTCACGATCTTTCTCTGTACGGATGATCGCTTTGACTTTGTCACCATGCATGCATTTCTTCATGCACGGGGGCGGAATAAAGTAACTGGTTTTACTATCAACCTCTAAGAAACCAAAGCCTTTGTCAGTTGCTTTTACTGTGCCTTCTTTCTTAGGGAGATTTTCTTGAATTTGCTGCTTAAGTTGAGCAAGAAGAGGGTTATCTTGAAACATTTATCTTGTTTTAACCGAGTGAGTAACTAACCGAATAATGGCGCACACTATATCATCGCACCTATACGCTATCTACCTCAGTGGATGACAATCTAGTAATCTCGCGATAAATCAGTTGGATATTAACAAAGCTTGTTACTTTAAATTTATTCAACCTGCACAACAAGATGTCGAAAATGTGAACAAACGTTCTCATATCAAGAAAATTATGTGATGAAATTCAATTTTTTCTGGCTTTTTTTATGCTTTTAGGGAATAATCCGCCCCCTTATATCGGTGCCCCCAACTATATGTTTGTTAACTTGCTCTAGAATGACGAGCAGATAGTTAGTGGTATCGATATGTTTATGTCCCTAGTGGCTTGATGCGATTTACGACTTTTCCGCATCTGAACGGAATCAGCTCTCAACTGGATTGGTATTGGAATTGGTAGAGCTCGTGGGACCTTTTGTTGACTTATATATAGTAGGATCCCAATGACAGATTCTGTAATTCAGTTTAGCGATCTAGCGCTTAACGACTCTATCCTTTCAGCTCTTGATGGTATGGGTTTTGTTTCACCAACTCCAATTCAGGCTGCAGCTATCCCGCACCTATTGGCTGGTAAAGACGCGCTAGGTAAAGCTCAAACTGGTACTGGTAAAACGGCCGCTTTCTCTTTGCCTCTTCTTAACAAGCTAGACCTAGCACAACGTAAGCCTCAAGCTATTGTTCTTGCTCCAACTCGTGAGCTTGCAATCCAGGTAGCTGCTGAAGTTAAGAACTTAGGTAAAAACATCGCTGGCCTTAAAGTGCTGGAGATCTACGGTGGTGCATCTATCGTTGATCAAATGCGTGCACTTAAAAACGGTGCTCACATCGTTGTTGGTACACCAGGTCGTGTTCAAGACCTTATCAACCGTGATCGTCTACACCTAGACGAAGTACACACTTTTGTTCTTGATGAAGCTGATGAAATGCTAAACATGGGCTTTGTTGACGACGTAACTGAAATCATGGAGCACGCTCCTGAGTCTGCACAGCGCGTTCTTTTCTCTGCAACTATGCCTCCTATGCTTAAGAGCATTGTTGAGCGTTTCCTACGCGATCCAGAAACGATCGACGTTGCAGGTAAAAACCACACGGTAGACAAAGTTGAGCAGCAGTTCTGGGTTGTTAAAGGTGTAGAAAAAGACGAAGCGATGTCACGCCTTCTAGAGACAGAAGAGACTGACGCATCAATCGTATTCGTACGTACTCGTCAAGATACTGAACGCCTAGCTGACTGGCTATCTGCACGTGGCTTCAAAGCAGCTGCACTACACGGTGATATCCCTCAGTCGCTACGTGAGCGTACTGTTGATCACATCAAACAAGGTGTTATCGACATCCTAGTTGCGACTGACGTCGTAGCTCGTGGTCTTGACGTTCCACGTATCACACACGTATTTAACTACGACATCCCATTCGATGTTGAGTCATACATCCACCGTATCGGTCGTACTGGCCGTGCTGGACGTAAAGGTAAAGCGATCCTTCTAGTTCGCACCAACCAGCTACGCATGCTTCGTACTATCGAGCGCGTAACTAAATCTTCAATGGAAGAGGTTCAACTTCCGCACCGTAATAAGGTTGCAGAGGCTCGCCTAGCAAAACTAGGTACAGAACTAGAAGCAGATAAAGAACATAAAGCACTAGAGAAATTCTCTGAGCTAGTTGAGAAACTACAAGAGTCTCTAGAGTTAGATGCAGCAACACTTGCCGCTATTTTACTTAAGCGCCAGCAAGGTAAGCGCCCACTATTCTACATTGGCGAAGATCCAATGATTGAAGCGATTGAGCGTGACAAGCAACGCCGTAAAGAGCGCCGTGAAAATGGTCGTGATGGCGGTCGTCGTGAGTTCAATACTCAAGACTGGGATACGTACCAACTTCAAGTTGGCCGTGAGCAAGGTGTTCAGGTTAAAGATATCGTTGGTGCACTTGCAAACGAACTTGGCCTAACGAAAGGCTCTATCGGTGCAATCAAGCTAGCGCAAGGCGAGACTTACGTTCAGCTACCTAAAGCAATGTCTTCTGAGACGGCAGGTAAGCTACGCAAACTACGCATCCGCCAGAAACAAGTGGACGCAGTAGTATGTGACTTCACTGATTTCCGTGAACCACGTCGTGGTGGCGGTCGTGATGGTGGACGTGGTCGTCGTGATGGCGGTGGTTACCGTGGCAATCGTGAAGGCGGACACCGTGGTAACCGTGACGGCAACCGCGATGGTGGTGGCTACCGTGGCAACCGTGAAGGCGGACGTGATGGTAACCGCGAAGGTGGCCGTGGTCGTCGTGATGGCGAGCGTCGCTTTGACCGTAACCGCGGTGGCGACAACCGTGGTAATTACCGTGGCGAACGTGGCCATGGACGTGGTAACCGCAACGAAGGCTAATATAGCCGCTCATTCGTAGCAGCCAAATTGTTAATAAGGCTCCAAGCATTCACGCTTAGAGCCTTTTTCGTATCTGTATACCCAATATATACCTAGTGTATATCTCAGGATTGCTTAACCCCTTCTTTCGACCAAACCTTCCACCAAACAAAGTACAAATCAAGAACAATAAATTCAAATTAAATCAATTTAGTTAACATTTAATGCTGATTATCAATTAATTCTAGACACATTATTTCAAGCCGTTACTATGTCTCACTCAGCTGACAATTGCTGACATTACTATAAATTTATAAATCTATTCACCGTGAGAATAACTATGCAACACAACTCTCTTATTGCCCGCTTTGCACGTGGCAATCTGGTTCTACAGATCCTAGCCGGCATCATCCTTGGTGTCGCTCTGGCGACTGTCTCTCCAGATTCTGCAAAAAGCGTCGGCTTACTCGGAAGCCTTTTCGTTGGAGCGCTTAAAGCCGTAGCGCCTATCTTAGTGTTTATTTTGGTCGCAGCGTCGATCGCGAACCAAAAGAAAAACCAGCATACCTACATGCGCCCAATTGTGGTTCTATACCTTTTCGGTACATTTACTGCCGCTTTAACGGCGGTAGTACTTAGCTTCATGTTCCCAACCACATTGACTTTAGTATCTGGCGCAGAAGGTGCAACACCACCACAAGGTATTGGCGAAGTTCTAAATACCTTACTGTTCAAGCTGGTTGATAACCCAGTTAACGCATTAATGAGCGCTAACTACATTGGTATTCTTGCCTGGGCAATTGGTCTAGGTTTAGCACTTCATCATGCTTCGGCAACCACCAAAGCGGTGTTTGAAGATCTTAGCCACGGCGTATCACAAATCGTGCGCTTTATTATTCGCCTAGCCCCATTTGGTATCTTTGGTCTTGTCTCTGCTACTCTGGCAACAACAGGCTTTGAAGCCCTTGCAGGTTATGCACAGCTACTTGTTGTTTTGCTTAGCTCAATGGCGATTATTGCGCTTATCGTCAACCCAATTATTGTATTCGTGAAAACTGGCGAAAACCCATACCCGCTTGTTCTGCAGTGTATTCGCGAAAGTGGTGTGACCGCCTTCTTTACCCGTTCAAGTGCGGCCAACATCCCTGTTAACATGGCGTTGTGTGAAAAGCTTAAGCTAGATGAAGACACCTACTCAGTCTCTATCCCACTTGGCGCAACCATTAACATGGCCGGCGCTGCAATCACGATCACAACACTGACACTTGCCGCGGTGCACACTATGGGTATCGAAGTGGATCTACTGACTGCATTGCTACTAAGCATAGTTGCGTCTGTATCTGCTTGTGGCGCTTCAGGTGTAGCTGGCGGTTCACTGCTGCTCATTCCTCTAGCTTGTGGTCTATTTGGTATTCCAAATGAGATCGCAATGCAGGTTGTTGCGGTTGGCTTTATCATTGGTGTGGTTCAAGACTCTGCTGAGACTGCGCTAAACAGCTCGACTGACGTAGTATTTACTGCCGCAGTTTGCAAAGCTAAACAGAAGCAAGCTTAACCTTGATTTCTTAGCAATTTATAAAAAATGGCCTCGTTTAAAAACGAGGCCATTTTTTTATGTATATACAGCAAATAATTCGGTCTTCAGCGCGGAAAACAAGACAATTCAGCCCTATGAGCATAGATGTTCTATGTGATTAGAGCGGCCAACGTTCCGGTGAATTGGCGCAGTTCACAAAGCTGAAAATTCAACAATGAAGGGGTTAATTACTTATCCATGGGTGACTGAGAGTAATCTAACTTAGTTTGAGGCTGCTCGTCGTTTTGCTCTTTAGCGCTATTTTCCTCAACAAGCGCCTGCTCAACCTCTATATCTGGATCCTCAGACATAATAGACGCTTTGGCAACCACATCACTACTCTCATCTAGGGGAATGCCTCGGTGCTTATACAGCTTGTTGAGCGCCTTAATGATCGAGTGCTTACTCACCTTATTTTCTCGAATACGTTTAACCATCGGCTTCGCTAGGCTTTGTAGGCCGACAACCGTATCAACACCAATATTCAATGCGACTTGATCACGCAAATGTCTTGCCGGGTCATAACCAAGTTGTCCAGCTAAAAACAGCCAAATATAAGCAAGCGCGTTTCCATTCGGCTTCTGATCCATCCAGGCTTCACCCGCTTTGTACATGGCTTCAAGATACCCTTTTTCAGCAGCCCTCTCTAACCAATAGATCCCACGTTCAAAATTCGCGGCAACCCCTCGGCCTTGAACATAGCTAAGCCCCAGTTTCATCCGCCCTACGTTACTCTTAAGTTCCGCAGCTCTACGGTAATAATCGGTTGATTGGCGAGCGTTCTTACTCGGGTTATTCGGCGCAATATACCAGTCACCTAAGAAGATCAGTGCATCGACATAGTTTTGGTCAGCCACCGATTCCATAATAGAAAGTGCTTTTGGGATATCAACTTCCGTTCCATGACCAGCAAACAGCGCTTGAGCCATCTCGTATTGATGGGGAAGACTTCCTTCTACAGCTGAAATACAAATACGCCAAAACTTAGCTTGCTCTTTTAGCACAAGATCTTGCTTCATTTTGTCACTGATACGCAATACACCGTACATTCCAGTTACGTTATCGAGATTGGCTGCCTTGGTATACCAATAAACCGCTTCTTGAGGACGTGTGCGTTCGCACTCTTTTGCTAGATAGAGGATGGTGGGAATATGACCTCCCTCAGCTTTAATGATTCTCTCTTCATGCTCCTGCTTGCGATTCTTCTCCATCGCTTTACGATAAGCAATTTCTCGCTCTTTTCGCTCTTGCTCTAATCGTTTTTTACGCAAAGATAATGCTAGCATCCACAAAAACATGCAGAGAAGCAGCAAGCCTGTCGCCCCGATGGCGATCCCCATTATATTCATTCGTTCTTCTTTCGTTTCCTAAGGCGTTACTTTAATTGTATCGGCAATACGCCCAATTATTTGAGCTCCTCATATTACCCTAGATCGTAGCACGAATGTCATGTAATCCACCGAGTGGTGGTACTTGCTTCACAACGTCTGAGTAAAAGCAGTATCGGCCCTCATCAAATGGTTTTTAAATATATGTTAGCTTTTTAAAAAGCCCTAGAATTAAGTCGCTATTAAGCAAAAAAATCCGAGCATTGCTCGGATTATATGTATATCAACTCAACTAGTTTTCTGGCGTCTCGCCATGGGCTATTCGGTCGGCATTTGCTACCCAGTGCTCATTGGGATCGAACATTTCATCGCACAAGTCAATCGAGTAACCCATTTCCAATACTTCTTTTATGGTGAGGTTGTCAGCAACCTGAGTAATTTCACCACGTTGATTACGTAACTCCATATCCACAGTCCTCTAACAGTTGTGGTCCCTACCTTTACAGTATAAACAACAATTACTGCTTCATGGGGCCTTGCACCGACTTTTATAAAGCATAACTCGTCTGGCTGACCAGACGGTCAAACCTTCAATCAACGGTGATACGTGAGCGATACTCTTTACCGTCTTGGCTCTGAATACTCAACGAATAAACAGGCGACCGAGAACGCGCACTGCCAGCTTTCGATACTTTAGTAACAGATGACTGCGTGGTATCCAAGTGGGCGAGTAGAGCACAGTTTTGGCTTTTGAGAAGGCTCTGAATCCCTCCACGCCATGATATTGACCAATACCTGATTCACCAACGCCTCCAAAAGGTGCATCCTCAGCCGCGACTTGCAACAAGGTATCGTTAATCGCAACCCCTCCACTATGAGTTTGCTCGATAACGCGACGTTGAAGGAAGGTATCATTTGACATCAGATACAGTGCCAGCGGTCGTGGACGAGCATTAATAAACGCCAATGCATCCTCAAACTTGCGGTATCCAATCACAGGTAGAATTGGACCAAATATCTCTTCCTGCATTAAACGCATTTTATCAGTGACACCCGTGACCAGTTGGGGGGCCATCTGCCTCGGTTTCACCTGGAGATATTCTATGGTATGAATTGTTGCACCTAAGCTTTTCGCATCAAGTAAGTATTGCTCAAGCCTGTGATATTGCACATCGTTGACGATACAGGTTGCTGACTCTAGTTGACCCTCATTAACGTACAGCTTGAAGAAACGCTCTAAATATCGCTCTATAAATTGAAGTTCTTTGCCTTGTGGCACCAACACGTAATCAGGTGCCACACATATCTGACCGGCGTTAATCGACTTGCCTAGCAAGATCGCATCGACGGCTTTGGTGATATCAGCATCTTCGGCAATAATCGTAGGAGACTTGCCGCCTAGCTCGAGCGTTACTGGAGTTAAGTTTTTCGCAGCTGCGGACGCCACTAATTTACCGACCTGAGTTGAACCAGTAAAAATCAGATGATCAAAGGGTAGTGCAGCAAAAGACTGAGAAATATCAACGCCACCTTCAACTGGATAGACGTGCTCTCCTATCTCAGCCAAGATCTCACTCAAAACTTGGTTGGTTTTTGGTGTATGCTCACTAAGTTTAACCATAACTCGGTTACCGGCAGCCAAAGCGGTAACAATGGGAGCGATACTTAAAACGATGGGAAAATTCCAAGGAACGATAACACCGACCACACCAAGCGGTTGATATTCAACGTTAATTTTAGAAGGAAACAGCATCAAACCCGCGCGTCTTTTACTGGCTTTCATCCATCCCTTAAGGCGCTTTTGAGTATAATTAATATGCGCAACAGCAGGCAAAACATCGCAAATTAAACTGTCAAATTCACTTCTCTGTCCATAATCTTGGCTCAACGCTTCAACTAATTTATCTTTACACTCAATCAACTGGCATTTCAAAGCTTGAAGCAGCGTTAATCTCTGCTCTAACTTCGGATAAGGTAAGGTTTGGTAATGAGCTTTTACTTCAGCAAATAGGTACTTAAGCTCCTGTTCGGTTTTGATATGTTCTTTTTGCCATCGATTTAGGTCTACCACTTTTTCCATATTTTAGGCCAACACGTTTGAATTATATCTTGTTTAATAATAGGGCTTACTGACGCTTTGAGCGAGTTTTCATTCATGGCGGCTCAACCTACTTAATGCAAGACAACTGACACTTTAATACGGAACAAATTGATAGCAAAATTACTTCAGACCAATTCCATATAATTAGAAAATTCAGTCCAAATACGTTATTTCTAGCTTGATTAGAGTTAAACTAGGAACACAACCCAGCAGACCAACCTTGAAGTATAGGTAGTTTAAAATGTCAGATCTCAACTTGCTTCGCTATTACACTCGCTTGATTCCGCTAGGTGTTGGCGTTGAGCATAAAACCACGCTACCTGTCGTTGCTGAGTCGCTATTTACTACCCCACGACATGCACGTAACTTGCTCAATCAGATGCTTGAGTTGTCTTGGCTGTCATGGCAACCAAAAGCAGGACGTAATCAACGTTCGACATTGATCCTCCATATCAGCCTGGAAGAACTAAAAACCAAGCTCGCGGCAAAAAGAATACTCGAGGGTAAGTACGAAAAAGCGCTCTCGATCCTCGACGATGACGAGCAGGCGTTCGGTAGACTTCTGCAAAGCACGTCAGGGGCGTCAATACGGGAAGGGTTGCTGCATATTCAGTTAACATATAAGCGTCCATTTGAACCTTTACTGCCTCATCATGTTCAGCGCTCTAGCGAACGATATTTGTTGCGTCAGATCTATTGCTGCTTAGTATCGAGCGATGCAGACGGCAACCTAAAGCCGCAACTTGCCCACCATTGGTACTATGACGAATCCCATCTCGAATGGTGTTTTTACCTTCGCCCAGGACTCACATTTCACAACGGTATGGCGATCGACGGTGAGAGTATTGCGGCACTATTTAAAAAACTCGCTCAATTAAGTGACTACCAGAGTGAACTTGCCCACCTAGTCAACGTGTACTCTCCGACTCCAAACAAAATCGTATTCAAACTTTCTCAGCCCGATCACGGATTCGGCGGATTAGTCTCTGGAGTAAAATACTCCATTCAGCCGATCAACCAATTAAACAACAACACCCTTAAACAGGTAATCGGCTGCGGACCTTTTGAGGTGACCGAGCACTCGAGCAGCAGGCTGTGTTTACAAGCTTTCGATCGATTTTATGCATGTCGCGCATTAACAGATCAAGTCACTATTTGGCACCTCGACCAAACAGAATCGAGCAAGAAGCAAGTTCAAACTGGCCAAGATAAAAACCAAATCAACACAGGTTGTAGCTACTATGTTTCTCAGCACGTCAGCCAAGATATTGACCCAAATATCAAGCAGAGCCGTACCGAAGATGGATGTATATTTGTTCTGTTCAACCAATCAGGGACAACCGTCTTAGATGATCAACAGCGACGCTACTTATCCACTTACTTAACACCGCAAAGAATTTTCAGCTACCTACAGGAAACAAACCTAATATTCGGCTGTGAACTTGCATACAAATTACTCCCAATATGGCACAACATCACCCGACCAGAAATGCCCAAAGCGGCGCTTCCTCGGCAGCTAAGCATTGCCATCTATGACTACAGCTCTTTGAAAAATTGTGCGTTAGCGGTCAAACACCTGTTGGAACAATTTGGCACCAAAGTGACCATCAACAGCTACAGCTATAGAGAACTAACTAGGCTTGCCAATTTAGGTCAACTTGATGAATCACTGATCTTGACCAACATAAACCTTGACGACAATAGACATGCATCGGCGTTCAATAGCCTATATCACAACCCAATCATTCAACGTGGTATAGGCGATGAATCAAAGATTTGGCTACTCAATCAACTCAATCAACTACGGGCACAAACTCAACTTACCGATTACTTGAATGCCTTAGAGCCAATCGCCTCAGCATTAATCAACCAGTACTGGTTAACCCCCCTTTTTCACCATCGCCAAACTTTACGTTTCGAAGGCGTATTAAAAGACGTAGCCTTAACCAACTGGGGTTGGCCAGATATAAAGAATGTTTGGTCTACAGATTGATCCGTTTAACGCACAGCGTAATGATTCGAACACGAAACATAAACACTCTCCTAAATACACATCACTAGTCGTTTTACGTGCCTAAATGCACAAATCCTTCGCGTGACTTTCGTGTTTCTGTCACAAATTTGTTTACCAATAGCTCTCAGAGATAACATATTAATTTGAACTCTAAAGATCAATTCGCTATTTTTATAAGGTATTCATTAAAAAGGAAATTAAGATGAAACTAAAAACGGCTGCATTACTAACCCTAAGCGCAACCGCTTTCCATGCCCAAGCTGACGAGTGTGGCAAGGTAACAATCGCTGATATGAACTGGAACTCTGCAACAGTGATTGCCAATGTAGATAAATTTATCCTAGAACATGGCTACGGTTGTGAGGCCGAATTAATTCCCGGAGACACCATGCCAACGGGAACGTCGATGATTGAAAAAGGTCAACCAGACGTCGCGCCAGAGCTTTGGAGCAACGCTCTTAAAGATGCACTCGACAAGGGTGTCGCTGAAAAACGTCTCCGCTATGCAGGTAAATCTTTAGTTAACGGTGGCGAAGAAGGTTTTTGGATCCCAGAATATCTAGTTAAACAGTATCCAGAAATGGCGACTATCGAAGGCGTTAAAAAACACGCCAAGCTATTTGAACACCCTGAAGACCCTGACCAATCGGCCTTTTATAGCTGTCCAGCCGGTTGGAACTGCCAAATTAGTGCCGGAAACCTCTTCAAAGCTTTAGGCTTAGAAGAGTCTGGATTTACCATCGTTGATCCTGGTTCAAGTGCGGGTCTATCTGGTTCAATTGCAAAAGCATACGAACGCGAACAAGCATGGTTTGGTTACTACTGGGCACCAACAGCCGTGCTGGGTAAATACAAAATGGTCAAAGTAGACTTTGGCAGTGGTGTCAACCTAGATGAGTTTGTCAGCTGTACCACTCAACCTGAGTGTGAGTCTCCGAAACCAACTATGTATCCGCCTTCTCCGGTACATACTATTACCACCGAAGAGTTTGCGAGTCGCGCTCCACAAGCATACGACTACTTCACTAAGCGTGGCTTTACTAACGCCGATATGAACCAACTGCTCGCTTGGATGGAAGACAATCAAGCGGATGGTGAAGAAGCGATGTTCCACTTCCTGGAACAGTACCCGCAAATTTGGCAAGCATGGGTACCACAAGATGTTGCTGACAAGGTTAAGCAAGCCCTTTGATACCAAAGGGGGCAAACCCGAAAAATCTAAATAGCGCATGACGCGCTATACCCAAAATAATTGGAGTTGCAGCGCGGCAACTAGATAATTCAGCCCTATGAGCATAGGTCTTCTACGTGATTAGGGTGAATTAGCGCAGTTAACAAAGCTGCAGCTTCAAGAATAAAGGGTATATACTTTTGATGTACTCCTTCGCTGCTAGTGTGGCGAAGGAGAATAAAAGGAACTTATTGATGTCTACTGATAGCTGGTTCAACAGCTTTCCTGAAATGGAACGTTCAGACCTTAGAGCGATCCGCAAAACGCTCGATGGTGCATATCGAGAATTCTCGCGAGAATATGGCGATCTTATCGAATCATTCTTCGACCCTCTCCTCTCTTTTTTAATTTGGTTCGAAAAACTACTCATATCTACGCCTTGGGTGATTGTTTTAGCCGTGTGTACGGGCTTAGTTTACGCTGCCAGTCGCTCTTGGAAGTTAGCTGTTGGCTGTTTCGTTTCTCTGATACTGATTGGTTATTTTGGTATGTGGGAAGATACGATGCGAACGCTGAGCATTATCACCGTTTGTACCATGTTGTCTATTGTGCTCGGTATTCCTATTGGCATCGCCATGGCACGCTCAAATAGAGTCCAATCCGTAGTTACGCCCATGCTCGATGTGATGCAAACCATGCCTGCATTCGTCTATCTAATTCCTGTCGTAATGCTGTTGGGTATTGGTAAGATCCCGGGGCTTATCGCAGTAGTTATCTACGCAATTCCACCAGTGATCCGTTTAACAAACCTTGGTATTCGATTAGTGGATAAAGAAGTGCTTGAGGCCTCTACCGCCTTTGGGGCAAGTGCGAAGCAACGTCTGTTCGGTGTTCAACTGCCACTAGCTATGCCAACCATCATGGCAGGTATTAACCAAACCATCATGATGGCACTATCAATGGTCGTTATCGCGTCGATGATTGGCGTTAAAGGCCTTGGACAACCCGTACTGAAGTCCATCACCAACCAATATTTCACTCTTGGCCTACTCAATGGCTTTGCCATCGTTGCTCTGGCTATTTTGTTTGACCGCGCTTCCCAAGCGTATGCAAAACGTACTCAGGCTCACTTAGGAGATCTTAAACATGACTAAACCACTTATTGAAATCAGTGGCTTATACAAGGTTTTTGGTCAAAAGCCACAATCAGTGATGGAGCGTGTAAAGCAGGGTGACAGCAAGGACCAAGTCTTAGCCGATACTGGTCACACCGTTGGCCTTAAAGAGATCAACCTGCAGATCAATCAAGGTGAAATCTTCGTTATCATGGGCTTATCTGGCTCGGGTAAATCGACTCTAATTCGCCACTTCAATCGCCTCATTGACCCAACAGAAGGGCAGATTCTGGTTGAAGGTACGGATGTGATGCAGTTGAGCCAAAAAGAGCTTGAAGAGTTCCGTCGCCACAAGATGTCGATGGTTTTCCAACGTTTTGGTTTACTGCCTCACCGCACAGTTGTCAACAATGTTGCCTACGGGTTAGAAATCCAAGGCCTCGAGAAAACAGAGCGTCTTAAAAAAGCCAATCAATGGCTCGATACGGTTGGTCTTAAAGGCTACGAGAATCAATATCCATCTCAACTCTCTGGTGGCCAGCAACAACGTGTTGGTTTAGCCCGTGCTCTATGTACTGACGCCGAAATCCTACTTATGGATGAAGCCTTCTCTGCTCTTGATCCACTCATCCGCAGTGAAATGCAGGATCAGTTGATTGAATTGCAGGAAAAACTGCACAAAACCATTATCTTCATTACCCACGATTTAGACGAAGCACTGCGTCTAGGTGATCGAATCGCTATCCTTAAAGATGGTGAGTTGGTGCAACAAGGCACTCCTGATGAGATTCTTCTCAATCCAGCCGATGACTATGTTGAAGCCTTCGTTAAAGATGTTAACCGCGCTCGTGCACTGACGGTTGAAACGGTGATGAACCCACCGGCTTACCGCATCACCGCGAACACCATTCAAGAAGCTATCGCCCAGATGAAAGGCTTTAAACAAGACTATGCTTACCACGTAACCGAAGATGGCTACCAGGGTGTTCTTACTAAAGAAGGCTTAATGGACGCGGCAAAAGATCCTTCGACAGAGGAAGAAATTCACCAAGAAATCTACGAAGAAGTGCCCGCTGTCTCTCCAGATGCTGCTATCGAGAAAGTACTGGTTGATACCATGTCTTGTGACTATTCACTACCCGTTGTCGATGATGATGGAAACTTGCAAGGAGAACTTGAACGAAGCGCTGTTGCGGAGATATTTTCTGATAACACAGAGGAAGAGGACGAACCAAACCCTTGCCCAAAGTTGGATAAGGTTTATTAACCTTTACCGCTCAGTATATGAACTCACTAAAATGGACCGTTTGGCTCGTTACCGCTAAACGGTTCTTTCTTCCCCAACAGACAACTCACGCTGGTCTAACTTAACGCTAGATAATGCTATTATTTGAATTCAAACATTTTTTAGTCAGCGAGTTAATAGCCAGCAACAGTAAAGCCCTCATATTAGAACAAAAGCTCCACTATAACGGCTTAAAATAAAACAACATTAGTACTCAATAGCTTAGTGATTAGACTGTCAATAAGCCTGTATTTATAAGATCAAATCTTATACACTCTGCTTTTTTCATAAGCCGCAAGTAAACTAAAGTATGAAGATCAGCTTAAAAGATAGCCATGAGATCATTCTCAATACTCTTCCGCAATTTATCTTCATTGTTACTGAGAGCGGTACTTATATCGAAGCATTTGGCAACGATAGCTTCACCACTACACCAGAGTTCGACAACAAAAAACTGATTGGATCTAGTATTCATGATCTGTTCGACGAACAGAGAGCAAAAAATTTCAGTGTTCTCATTAATAGAGCCATCACTACAGGTACAGAACAGTTAGTCAAATATGGCTTTACTCGGGGAGAAACCTTTCCCATCGTTGGCTTTCCTGAAGTTCGATCTGATGTCTGGTACGAAGGCGTTATTCGCCCACTTGATATTGAATATAATGGTGAAAAAACCATTCTTTGGTCAGTAAAAAACATCACCCAGCAAATTAGTCTCGAGAATGAACTGAGATACTTATCAGAGACCGATGAACTAACGGGTGTTACCAACCGAAGATCCTTGATGAAAATGATGCAGTTCTCTTTCGAACAAGCTAAGACAACGCATCAAGTCGACTGTTTACTTTTGCTCGATGTTGACCATTTCAAACATGTCAACGACTCTTATGGTCATCAGGTCGGGGACAAAGTACTTAAGCATCTTTCACAGGTATGTTCAAATCACCTGAGAGAGAAAGATATTTTCTGCCGGTTTGGTGGGGAAGAGTTCGCTGTTCTGCTACCCAACACAGACGAAGAGCTAGGTTTTTATATTGCAGAGCGCCTTCGCTTGGCAATAGAAACAACGCCATGCAGAACTGGCATTTCTGACGTGAGTGTCACCGCTAGCATTGGGGTCTCTGCGTTCAAACCCAACGATTTATCGGAAGATATGGTTGTAGGTCGTAGTGATAAAGCGCTATACCAATCAAAGAGCAGGGGTAGGAACCGAACCACCGTGTTTAGTACATCCATCCAAAGTTAGCGCCAATTAAAATAAAAACGCCACTTGATCTTCAAGTGGCGTTTTTGCTTTGAACCACCAAATCTCTATGGTTCATAATTTGGGTTGATCAAAGTATAGCGATATTCTTGATCTTCTTTGCTCTCAACATACATATGCAGGAGCACAAGTCCTGTGGTACTGACTCCACATTTAATGTCGCAAGGTGCGTCATAGTTAAGTTCAACAGGTAACGCTGGAGGCTCAGCCTCGATAACCAATGCTGGCTCTGTCGGATCTAGAGCTAACTCACTGCCTTGACTTGGGGAGAGTGAAAACAGGAACATATTTTGCTCTGCTTCTGCGCCATTCACACTCGCAACCATAGTTACCGACAAAACGAATGCAGAGAGGGAAAAACTGATTAATCTCATAACAAATCCAGTATTATGAATACTGTTCAATTATAGATATTATTTATATTTGAACAACAAAAAAAGCTCCCGAAGGAGCTTAATCTAAATATTGAGATGAAGAGAACTATTTGTTGTTGCGACGCTCTACAACTGCGTCTGCAAGTTGGCGAAGAACGGTTTCAGTATCATGCCAGCCAATACATGCATCAGTGATAGACTGACCGTAAGTCTTCGCTTTACCATCGACAAGGTCTTGGCGGCCTTCCACTAGGTGAGATTCGATCATCACTCCAAAGATAGCATCTTCCCCACCAGCAATCTGGCTTGCTACGTCTTCACCTACAACCATCTGACGCTGGAACTGCTTAGAGCTGTTCGCATGACTGAAATCAATCATCACTTTCTTCGGTAAGCCTGATGCTTCAAGTTCCTGCTTGATTGCACCTACGTGATCTGCACTGTAGTTTGGCTCTTTACCACCGCGAAGAATTAAATGACAATCTGGATTACCTGCTGTCTCGATGATTGCAGAGTGGCCGTATTTGGTTACTGACAAGAAATGGTGCGACGCACTTGCTGAGCGAATCGCATCAGAGGCAATTTTGATGTTGCCGTCAGTACCATTTTTAAATCCAACTGGACACGAAATACCAGAAGCTAATTCACGGTGAACCTGCGATTCAGTAGTACGTGCGCCAATCGCACCCCAACTGATAAGATCTGCCACATATTGAGGAGTGATCATATCTAGGAACTCACTTGCAGTCGGCATACCCATATCCGTCAGATCGAGCAGCAGTTTACGCCCCATACGCAGGCCATCATTAATTTTAAAAGTATCGTTAAGATAAGGGTCATTAATTAAGCCTTTCCATCCAACTGTAGTACGTGGCTTCTCAAAATAAACACGCATAACAATTTCTAGGCGATCACCAAGCTCATCACGCAGAACTTTTAGTCGTTTACCATATTCAACAGCCGCTTCAGGGTCATGAATAGAACATGGCCCAACAATAACAAGTAGACGATCATCTTTGCCTTTCAAGATATTTGAAATGGCTTCACGTGAACGAAACGTAGTCGAAGAAGCAGATTCTGTTGCAGGAAACTTCTCTAAAACTGCAACTGGAGGTAATAACTCTTTGGATTTGTTAATTCGGACATCATCAGTTTGAAACATTGCTACTTCTTCCTATTTTCTTTAGTTGAACGCATCACCGAAAGTAAGTGGTGAAAAAACGTTCATGCTTTCCTGTTCCTGTAATGTGTAAGTTAACTATCAAAAACTAAGGTTGCAACCACTATTTTTACCAAAAGGCAATATTTTTGCTATTTTTACACTTCACGCAAGGTGTAAAGAAAAAAGTACATTCATATCAAGCATCATCCAATAGGTAAGATATAGCTATAAATCAAAAACTTAAACTGAACTATCACCAAAAGGACTTTTAAGGAAAGTGACGTACGCCAAGGCACCAAAAGTAACACAAGTGAGGTTGATACTAAGATCGACCACCGAAAAATGTCTTAATGGGTTAAACATTTGCAGCAGTTCATCAGCAGATACCATCGCCAGTAAGAGAAAAACCCAAGGAGAGAGAACAAAGCGACCGCATTGATAATAGAGTTTCGGCGTAGACCAAGCGGCAATGAAACCAAGGCTTGAAGCAACGAGAACATGTAGTATCCACGCACCACCAAGGCTTACTTCAACTGAGCGGACCGCGTCACCATACAGATCAAGCGATTTCGCCATAGAAGCCCCACCGCAGAGCAAAACAAAGCTCGCAAAAACCAACAATCTCGAACTAAACAGTTGCGCGACTAAATACATAAACCCATCTACTTAACCAGAACAAAACGTTCAGTAGACTAGCTTATGTTGATGTTCGAGAAAAGCACATTCCTAACACGTCTTAACATTTAGACAGTAAGATAATGGTCCACCAGCAAAAGTAAAAACAACAACATCAAGTGGTAGATAGAGAACTTAAACGTATCAATTGCTGACTTGTCATGCGGTTTAAACTTGAGCTTCCAAGCTTGATAAATGAATCCCGTGCTCAAAAAAGTTGAGCCTACCCAATACAGTGTTCCCGTCATCCCAACTAACGCAGGTAACAAGCAGACCAAAGCGAGTAGCACAGTATAAAGCAGAATGGATGTCTTAGTGTACGCAACCCCATGCGTCACTGGCAGCATAGGGATATCGGCTTTTGCGTAGTCGTCCTTACGATGGATAGCGAGGGCCCAAAAATGAGGCGGCGTCCAAATAAAGATAATCATCACCAGTAGCCAACCATTGGCGTGCATCTCACCAGTTACCGCAGTCCAACCTAGCAGTGGAGGCATGGCACCCGCGATTCCTGCGATAACGATATTCTGAGGCGTCGCACGCTTAAGGTACATGGTATATACGACCGCATAACCCAGTAAACTGGCAAATGTGAGCCAAGCAGTCAGGCTATTCACTCCCCAATAAAGAATCGCAAAACCGAAGGCACCAATACTAACCGCGAAGCTAAGCACATGGGACGATTTCATCTCACCTGAAGGCAAAGGTCGTTTGTAGGTACGCGCCATCAACGCATCAATACGTTGATCAATTAGATGGTTAAACGCAGCCGCAGAACCAGCCATGAGACCAATGCCCATAAGACCTAGCACGGTATTTTTTACAGGTAATGCCCCCGGCACCGCAAGGCACATACCAACAACCGCAGTCAGTAGCATTAACGCCACCACTTTCGGTTTAGTTAATACTAAATAGCTGCGCCATAGCGACCTTTCTTGGACTGAAACGAAAAGAGTCTTACTCATGTACGCTCTCCTTGTTAAACAGAGCAGAATCCATTGCGACCTGTTGATTGACCTGCCAGATTAAATAGTTAGTTCGTAACACAATCAGTAGCAAGATTGCCGCACCTAGGTTATGTGCTACTGCAATCAGCAGAGGTAAACTCAACAATACATTACCTACTCCAAGTGCAATTTGAATGGCGAGCATACTCAACAAGCCTTTTGCGACTTTGGCATAGATTGGGCTTTTCTCTGCAAACAACATTAAAGCTAAAGTAGAGACAAACAGAGTGACGACTACAGCACCGATTCGATGAGTGATATGAATCGTCATCCGCGCTCCATAGTCCAAGGTGCCAAACTCATAACTCTGCGCCTTAGGCTGAATCAGTTCGAAGGCTCGCGCAAAATCGAGATAGGCGGTCCAGTTCCCTTCACATATCGGCAGCTTGGTACACATTAATGCCGCATAGTTAGATGACGTCCACCCGCCTAATGCTATTTGCACCACAACCACAACAAGCGTTATTGCAGCCAACAGCTTTAAATTTACTCCGACTGGCTTGTATTCACCTAGACTTGGGGGCTGCCCAGACTGCAGCCCCCAGTAAGTAAGTGCCAACAAGCAAAACAATGTAAAACCACCTAACAAGTGCCCCATCACGACAATCGGCATCAGCATCATAGTGACAGTCCACATCCCCAGTAACGCTTGGAAGATCACCACTACCGAGATTGCAGTTGCTATGGTGACAGACACCCGTCCTGTTCTAATGCCAATAAAGGTGATGGTAAAAACAACCAGACCTAAGGTTCCGGCAAAATAGCGGTGAATCATTTCGAGCCACGCTTTATCAGCTTCAACCGTTAAACTTGGGTATAGGGATTGCGCCAAAGCAATTTCATGCTGCTCGTTAGGAACGGATAACTGACCATAGCATCCTGGCCAGTCTGGGCAGCCTAATCCAGCATCGGCTAAGCGCGTGTAAGCGCCGAGCATGATGACGATGAAAGTAAGGATAAGACTGAACCTGACTAGGTTTATCAATTTCATTTCAGCACTCCTATTAACCAACACGAGATAATTTGAGTAACTTGCGTAAATCCGCTAACAAACCTTTGCTTTGCGCAACCAGTTCGTCTTCGGTGGCGACTTTCGGGTAGCGCATCACCAACTGCCCTAATGGGTCGACGATGACGAACTCAAACTGACCAACTAGCATAGAAAATCCATCATTAACTTTTAATTGAGCATACCCAGGGCGATTAATCGTGTCGCTTTGCACCGTTGAAATCAGCACGGGTTGAACTCGCTGTTGATACTTCCCGAGCGCAATATGGCTTTGACCGAGCAAATATATCTGCTGCTTACAAAACTCATCACACTGCTTAGGAACCACATACCCAAGCTGCCACTGTTTCTGCTGATACGGGTTATCTATGCCCAAAGAATCCAAAGTTGCCGTAGGTTCAATCAACTCGCCTTTATTGGTAACTCCAGATTGATACCAATGTTGGCTAAGTACGGTTTTCGCAATAATGGCAGGCAGGGCGAACATCACCACTAAGCTGACAAAAATGATCCTTCCTCTCAAGACTGAACTACTCATCCCTTACTCCTTGGTAATATGCTCGAACCAATAAGCCTATCGCTAATGCGGCAAGTACTGCAGCCATCGAGAACCACTGCACTGCATAACCTAAGTGTTTCTCAGGCTGCATGGAGATAGGTTGCCATGGCTGAACATAAGGCCATGATTCAACCATCGGCTGTACAACATAGGGTTCTAAATCTATCCACCAAGCTTCCTGCAGTTGCGAAAAATTGAGGTTCTGAATCCGACTAACCTCCCCTTGCTCCATATGTAATTCTTGGCTCAATGGGTTCATTGAACGGTTGTAAAGCCGACCTGTGAACTCGAACGGCTCAGACAACCAATCAACCTTTGGTAGCTCTGAGCGATAAAGCGAAGAAGGCACAAAACCTCTTTCCAATAGCAAGCTGTTACCTGTTTGAGTATTTATCAATTGCAATGCTAGGTATCCAACCTCTCCATCAACGCTTTGATTATCTAACAGCAGATATCTACCCTTAACGGGCGTTGCTTTGATGCTAACCCTCACCCCAGTGGGATTATCAAGCTGTTCGACGGTTAACTTGGACAACCGAATGGGCACTAATTGTTCTCTTTGCGTAACCTGCTGCTCTATTTGGCTTTTCTCATCTGCTCGTGATAATTGCCACAAACCCAAGTTGATCAATATCGAAAAGGCAACCACAGTTACTACACAAGCCACTACAAACTTTGTCGATTTCAGCAGAGCAAATAAGGAACCCTCCATGGTATTGATCTTTAAACTTGTCTTACTACTGCTGTTACTCTTCATCCTGATTAACCTCGGTAGAGCGATGTTTGAAATGATGAGAGGTCCAAAATCAGACGATGAATCCGAGCAAGATACTCAACCAGACGACAAACCTATGAGCTTCTATTTAGGCCGTCGCGTATTCCTGTCTGCCTTAGCCATCGTCCTGCTCATTGCCGCCCTATTAAGCGGATTTATCGAACCCAATGTACGCCCCTACTAGCGCCGTTTAAGCACACGTTAAAGCACGTAAACAAACACGAACAAACACAACCAAACCACATCAACAAAATGCCAATACCAACTGCCCGCCTGAAACGCGAAGTGGTCTTTAGGCGTAAAATGATCCTTTGCCACTCTGAACAAAAGTACCGTAAGAATTATGGTGCCGAGCAATACATGCATGCCATGAAAGCCTGTCAGCAAGAAAAAAGTATTGCCATATACCCCAGACTGAAGCGTTAAACCTAAATCTTGATAGGCGTGAATGTACTCAGCACCTTGGTAGTACAAAAAGAAGCACGCCAAAACGATTGTGATCTCTAACCACACGATCAACGCCATTCGTTTATTGAGCTCCAAACTGACATGAGCAAAATGTAAAGTAATCGAAGAGGTTAGCAGGATAATAGTGTTAACCAGCGGTAAACCTTGCCAAGGCATCGCATTGGTTGTTGTCCCATCTGGCGTTGTGGTTAACGGCCATAACGCTTCAAACGTGGGCCAGATGACTTCGTGAGTCATAGCATTGTTACCCGCGCCACCAAGCCAGGGTACTGAGATCATTCGCGCGTAGAAAAGTGCGCCAAAGAAAGCACCGAAAAACATGATTTCAGAGAAGATAAACCAACTCATTCCTTGCCGAAACGACCGTGATAATTGGACAGAGTATTTACCACTCATGGACTCGCTGATCACATTGCTAAACCATCCAGCAAACATGTAGAGCAGGAAGATAAAACCAGCGAGCAAAATTAATTTGCCAAACACACTGCCATCACCACCTTCTGCCATGTTCTGAACTGTTAGACCTGCGCCAACAGCGATTAAGAACAGCGATACCGCACCGACAATCGGCCAACTACTTTGGGAAGGGACATAATAGGGTTGATGTTTAGAACTCATTGCGCTGCTCCTTGCGAAGCCTCATCCGCCACAGGCGACGAGACATTAGCTAACTCGGTTGAGGTCGTTTTTTCAGTGATGTCGTAAAGGGTGTACGACAAAGTCAATGTATGGATTGAGTCCGGAATGTCTGGCTCGATATAGAAAATCAGCGGCATCTCCGCGTCGCCCTGTGCCTGTAAGGGCTGCTGATTAAAGCAAAAACACTCAATCTTATTAAAATAGGTTGCTCCCATGCCTGGCGATACAGAAGGAACGGCTTGGCCAATAATCTCTTTTTGCGAAAGGTTCTTAGCAAGATAAGCGGTTTGAATCACTTGCCCCGGGTGCACTGCCATTGAGGTCTGCTCAGGAACAAAACTCCAAGGTATACCTTGATGAATGTGCGCCATGAACTCAACACGAATAGTCCGGGATGTGTCAGGAACCATGCCTTGCGGTTGCAAAGCTGACTCGGTGTTGGTTTTACCGTTGATTCCTAACGCTTCGCACATCACGTCATAGAGAGGAACAAGAGCAAAGCCGAATCCAAACATCGCCACAACGGCAGCGCACAGCTTGAGCGTCAGTTTACGGTTTGAGTTTGCTTGTCCGTCCATGTCCCCACCTCTAATCGATTTTTGGTGGCGTTGAGAAGGTATGATGCGGTGCAGGACTTGGAACTGTCCACTCTAAGCCCTCGGCGCGCTCCCAAGGTTTTGCGGAAGCTTTTTCACCACCTTTAATACACTTGATCACCAGCCAGAGGAAGATAAGCTGTGACAGACCAAAGGCAAACCCACCTATCGACACGATCTGGTTAACATCAGCAAACTGGATCGCGTAGTCTGGAATACGCCTTGGCATCCCTGCGAGACCCAGGAAATGCATTGGGAAGAACAACACATTCACAGAGATAACCGATGACCAGAAATGCCACAAACTTAGTCTTTGGTCATACATATTTCCGGTCCATTTAGGCAACCAATAATAAGCCGCTGCCATAATCGAGAACACCGCACCCGATACCAACACATAATGGAAGTGAGCCACGACAAAATAGGTGTCATGGTATTGGAAATCCGCAGGCACAATGGCGAGCATCAAGCCGGAGAAGCCGCCAATGGTGAACAATATAATGAACGCGATGGCAAACAGCATTGGCGTTTCAAACGTCATTGCGCCCCGCCACATGGTTGCTACCCAGTTAAATACTTTGACCCCAGTTGGCACCGCTATCAACATGGTGCAGTACATAAAGAACAGCTCGGCAAACACGGGCATACCGGTAGTAAACATGTGGTGTGCCCAAACTAGAAACGAAAACAACGCAATACTACAAGTGGCATACACCATAGAGTGATAGCCGAACAGCTTCTTACCACTAAATGCGGGAATAATTGCCGACACTATACCAAAAGAAGGCAAAATCATGATGTACACTTCAGGGTGGCCAAAGAACCAAAAGATGTGTTGGAACATCACAGGGTCACCGCCACCAGCGGCGTCAAAGAATGAGGTGCCGAAGTATTTATCCGTTAGCACCATAGTCACCGCCCCTGCCAGAACTGGCATCACCGCAATCAACAAAAACGCGGTAATCAACCAAGTCCAAACAAACATTGGCATCTTGAACCAAGTCATCCCCGGTGCGCGTAGGTTTACAATGGTGACGATAACGTTGATCGCTCCCATGATCGAACTAATACCCATAATGTGTACAGAGAAGACAAACAACGCAGTACTGTCTGGGCCATAGGTCGTCGACAGCGGCGCATAGAAAGTCCAACCAAAATCAGGGCCGCCACCTTCAGTAAATAGAGAGGCAATTAAAATGGCAAAGGCAAAAGGAAGAATCCAAAAACTGAGGTTGTTCATTCGTGGCAGCGCCATATCCGGCGCACCAATCATCATCGGGATCATCCAATTAGCTAAGCCTGTAAAGGCAGGCATCACTGCACCAAACACCATGACTAAGCCATGGACAGTGGTCATTTGGTTAAAAAATTGAGGCTCAACTAACTGCAATCCAGGTTGGAACAACTCTGCGCGAATGATCATGGCCATCGCGCCACCGGTTAAAAACATGATGAAGCTGAACCACAGGTAAAGTGTCCCTATGTCTTTATGGTTGGTCGAATAGAGCCAACGAGTCAAGCCCTTAGCTGGCCCATGATGGTTATGCTCATCTGCGGTTATGCTACTGTTAGCCCGGCTTAACTCAGCATCAGTCACCGGCGCTGATTTGGTTTTATCTTCTACGATCGAATCAGGTTTGGACATTTTCATTGTCCCTCCTTAGACGCCTTAAACTGGTTAACATCCGAAGCTTGGACTAGATCACCAACACTGTTACCCAGTCCATTGCGTTGGTAGGTCACAACTGCCGCGATCTCTTTGTCGCTCAACTGATTCGAGAATGCTTGCATGGCAGTCCCTGCGCGACCATTAACAACAACATCAATGTGTTGCGAAACATCTCCCGTGGCGACATTACTACCAGTGATGGCTGGGAACGCCCCCGGGATACCCGCGCCGGTTACTTGGTGACATACAGCGCATCTATCAAGATAGACTTTCTTGCCAATAGCTATCAGCTCATCCAATGACAAAGATGCAGTCAGCGACGCTGCGGCCTCTTGTTTTGCTTGCTCAATCTCGGCTTTCTTATCTCGCAACCACTGATCGTATTCCTCTTCTTCCATGGCATGAACAACAATGGGCATAAAGCCATGGGCGCGGCCACAGAGCTCAGCACACTGACCTCGGTATACACCAGGCTTATCGATTCGCGTCCACGCCTCATTGATAAACCCTGGAATGGTGTCTTTCTTGACCGCGAAATCAGGCACCCACCAAGAGTGAATAACATCATCGGCGGTTAATAAAAAACGCACTTTGCGGTTAATTGGCAGTACAAGCGGATTATCAACTTCAAGTAGGTAGTGCGCTCCTTTCTCTTCTATGCCATCGATTTCCTTCTGGCTAGTCGCAAGCAAACTAAAAAACTCCACGTCTTCACCAAAATAGCTGTAATGCCACTTCCATTGGGAACCAGTAATTTTCACCGTTAGATCGGCTTGAGAAGTATCTTCCATCGCCACCAAGGTTTTGGTTGCAGGAATAGCCATTAAAACGAGGATGATGATAGGGATGACGGTCCAGATGACTTCGACTTTAGTGCTCTCGTGAAAGTGTGCAGCAACGACACCCTTCGATTTGCGGTGGTGATACATGGAATAGAACATCACACCAAAGACGACTACCGCTATCGCGCAGCAGATATAAAATATCAGCATGTGCAGTTCGTAGACTTGCTCACTGATGTTGGTTACGCCCTGAGTCATGTTATAGTCGCTCTCATCCGCATTCACAGACGCAGTGAAACAGACCAACCACACGATACTTAGTCGCCAAAGCAACAAGGGTATACTTTTCAAAAGACCTCTCCTCTGCCAGAGTCATCAACCGTGATGCTGGTACTTGGTCTTTGCATTGAGCCGACATCTGCAAGAAAGTACCAATCAGCCTTTGGACTTGGAAAATTCCTTATAACCAGTAAATTTCACGTCATTTGTTATATTTATGTTAATAAACGTTAGTTGGCGTTTGTAAATTGTGCAAGAAAGTCCAACTAGAAATGGGCAACGGAGAAATCATCCGCAGGTTTAGCGATTGCGCTCTCGCAAATGATAATCAATATCAGTTAAAGTCATGCGAAGTTGAGTAAATAACATAGACTTAAGCTAAGACATGAAAAAGGTATCAGCATCATGATGGAACAAGTGACTCGATGGTTAGAGAAAGATCCTGACCCTCATACGCGTGAAGAACTTCAGCACCTAATCGATGGAAAAGCATATACAGAGCTTGAAGATCGTTTTAGTCAACGACTAGAGTTTGGTACAGCAGGATTACGTGGCAAAGTAGGATGTGGCCCAAACCGTATGAATCGCCTAGTGATTCAAGAGACAGCGGCAGGCCTGGGCCATTACCTTATCGCGCAATTAACAGACGCAAGAAGTCGTGGCGTCGTTATTGGCTACGATGGCCGCACTGACTCTAAGCAGTTTGCTCACGACACCGCATCGGTGCTGACTGCGCTCGGTATTAAGGTCTTCCTAACTCATGACGTCGCAGCAACACCGATTGTCGCGTTTGGTGTTAAACACTTTAACGCCGCTGCTGCGGTCGTCGTGACTGCAAGTCACAATCCTCCTGAATACAACGGCTTTAAGGTTTATTGGGAAAACGGTGCGCAGATCATTCCACCCCATGATTCAGGTATTGCTGCCGAAATTGATACTGCGGCAACCAAGCCTATCCCGCTGATGGCACTTGATGACGCTAAGAAACATGGCTTATTGGTGTGGCTAAAAGAAGAGTATTACCAAACTTACCGCCAAACAATGAACGAAAATCCACTGTTAAACAACGACACTTGTCCAAACGGTATTACTATCGCTTACACCGCAATGCATGGCGTTGGGGCGAACATGGCACAAACTCTTCTCAAAGATGCAGGGTTTGATCACTTCTTTAGCGTCGCAGAACAAAGCGAGCCCGATGGCACTTTCCCGACTGTCAACTTCCCTAACCCAGAAGAAGCAGGCGCCATGGACATGGTGATGGCTTTAGCAAAACAGCATAACGCTGACATTGCCTGTGCCAATGATCCAGATGCTGACCGCTTTGCCGTTGCGGTTCGTAAGCCTGAAGGTGACTATCAAATGCTGACAGGCGACCAAGTGGGTACCTTATTTGGTCACTACTTATTGTCTCAAACCGAGGCAAACAAACAACTCGTCGGCAATACCATTGTTTCATCAACATTACTCAGCAAAATAGCCAGTGCTCATGGCGCAAGCTACTTCCAAACCCTAACTGGATTTAAGTGGTTAACCAATGTAGCAATGCAAAAGCAGAGCGATGAAAAACAGTTCTTATTCGCTTACGAAGAGGCGCTTGGCTACACCGTTGGCAACAAAGTTTGGGATAAAGATGGCCTATCAGCGCTGGTTGCGTTCGCTCAACTAACCGCAGAGCTAAAAAGCCAAGGCAAAACCATCTGGGACCAACTAGAAGCCATCTACCGCCACCATGGCATGTATCTTAATGCGCAGCGCAGTATCGCTCTCGACCCTAAAGCACCACCAATCGGAGACAAACTCAGAGCCAATCCACCCACTATGATTGCAGGTAGTCAAGTTGAAGTCACCGAGGATCTTAAGTCACTCACCAAGACGTTTGCCGACGGTTCGACCCAAACCATCGACCTTCCTACAAGTGATGTATTGATCTATCACCTATCATGCGGCGCAAGGGTCATTGTCCGTCCATCAGGTACAGAACCGAAACTGAAGTGTTACTACGAAGTGATCGAGAAGTTTGCGCAGTCTGATAGCTTTGAGCTAGTGCTTGAGAAAGCATCTGAGTCAATGGGAATGCTAATCTCAGAGCATCAACATAGCCTAATATAGAGATTCAGTTACACGCTGAGCCTCTTAAGCAAAATGGTTTAAGGGGCTCCAAATCAAGTGATACTCCTAATATATGTTGCAGTTCACTCTAAAATGGCTCCTCCGTCGCAATAGTTTCATTGCAAATGAGTGCGGCCTTTGACATGACTAGGGTTCTCAATTATAGATGGCAAGATCAATCCCTGTGTAACGGATTTTCTAAGGCCTACTTTTGCACAATCGACTCATTTCTATTCTTGCTACCATAACCATATTCCTAATCTCAGGTTGTCATTACGCCGGATTAAAACGAGACGTAAAGTTACTCGATAATTCTACGACTCTCTCTGGCGTAGTGACCGCAAAAGAAAGCAAGTCGCCCATCGTTGTAACATTGAATAGAGTAACTGATGAGGTCATTGAACTAGAGCAATACGTTACTGTACTGGCCAACAATAAGTTTCATTTCTCAGTCCCAAACGGAGATTTCTATCTGTTTGCCTTTGAAGATATAAACCAAAACTTCGCTTTAGATAACGGTGAAAGCGTAGCGTTTTATGGTTCGCCTAGTTTGCTAACAGTAAAAGACAACAAGCCTATCGATGACATTACTATCACGCTACTTCCTCAACGTGAAGCTGAAGCCTTGGTACCAGATTTGTACACGTCAGACAATCAACATAGTCCAATAGACTACCTGCACGAATCGATTGGTAAAGTCGTAGAAACCTCTCATTTTAACAAGCACAGCGGCAAAATGGGGATGTGGGAACCAGTTAGGTTTCACGAAGCTGGAAACACTGGCATCTTTTTCTTGGAGCCCTATTCACCGAGCAAAATTCCAGTGCTGTTTGTACATGGGATGAGTGGGTCTGGTTATGACTGGCGACACCTTATCTCTACACTGGATCGTGATATTTACCAACCATGGATTGTTCAATACCCATCAGGACTTAGACTAGATTTAGTCGCCAAGGTGCTTTACCAGCATGTTTCCGAGCTTACAGTAACCTACAACACGGACAAGATCATCATCATCGCGCATAGCATGGGGGGCTTGGTATCCAAACGAGTCCTAGACCATGAATATGCAGCAACTAAGCCTCAACTTAATGTAGCGGCCCTCATCACAATCAGTACCCCGTGGAGCGGACATGATTCTGCTGAAATTGGAGTGAGACTAATGCCTGTTGCCGTTCCGTCTTGGTTTGATATGGCACCCAGCAGTGACTTTCTGAAAAAAAGCCGCTCTTTATCTTTAAAGGAGTACCTTCCTCATTATCTGTTCTTTAGCTATCGCGACAATGGCAGCCTAATTTCGTCTAAAAATACTGACGGTGTCGTATCACTCAACAGCCAACTAGCTCCCTATGCACAAGATGGTGCTGTTGCAATTTATGGGCTCAATGAAAATCATACCAGCATATTAAAAAGTCCAGATTTGGCCGACAAAATTGAGGCTATTCTTAGAACACTTCAATAACTACCTGCACCGTTTGCGCTAACGTCAAGTCAAGCAGAGACGGTTAGCAGGTCACTGTTCTGGAAACGATTAACTATCAGATCACGTTGACTCACTGCCAGTGACTTATCGCTGATTTAGCCCTTAACTCACATAGAGCACTTTCTCAGTTACTAACAGTCGATTGTTTGTCGAATAGTGCCTCGACCCGATTGCATATCAAATTAATCCTTGTAACATTCCTAAAGGCAATGACTAAGAGGAACGCTACGTGGCTAAAAAAACACAAGGAAGATGGTTTTTTATTCTGCCTTTATTCTATATTGGTCATATCAAGGCACAGAGCTACGACGTTATTAGTAACTTCCTCGAGCAAAGTTTCGCTTACACTATAGTCATGAGTGACAGTGACGTCTTTACCGTGGGTTTCGCTGATTTCAATCCAAACAACTTGTTCAATACTCACAATGAAAACTTAGGCACCTACGACTCAGTAGAGAATCGCAAAAAATACGGCATTACCACAATACCAATGTCCTTTCGTCTTAATGACGAACAAGATACAAACACTCATTCACTTCTGGTTCGCTTTTCCGGATTAACTACGGAAGATTCAATACGCTGGCCCGGTGAGAGTCAGAATGACGATCTCACCCAAACTATTCTAGATATGTACATAGCGTATCGTTATGAGCATGTGTTTGATGAAAACTGGTCCATTGAGCCCGGTTTGGGAACTCACTTGATGCACTATCAAAACTCAATGACCTATAACAGTCGCACCGGTCGGCAATTTCAACCTGTGTTAGATAGTTTGCTTTTTAACACAACTGCGTGGGCCAATGTCTACGAACCTCATGTGCGCGTAAATTATCAACAGAATGAACCTTGGGGCAAATGGAAGTTGTCGTCCAGCGGTCACTATTTTTATGGCTATGGCTGGGGAGAAGCCAATGGTGGTGATCCTGGCAATCCCGAAGGATGGTACTTAGTCAACAGTGCAACAGCAGTGTACGATTTCAACCGAATCGGAAGTTCGACTCAATCTATCTACAGCACGATCAGACGAGTCGATGTTGGCAGCGATGTGGAGCACAACTTGGGCACCTCCTCCTACTATGAAGCCTCGCTTGGCTGGCTCATGACACCGCCTTTTAATATCGATTTCATTGACAACATTGGTTTAGGGCTGACTTTTAACTACGGCAGCGCCTTCAAGGGTGGCAGTTTAGTACTATTTTTCAATCAAGATTAATTAGGCTAGCCACGCTAATTGGCTGCGATAAAATGTTAGACAATTAACGAACGCTTTTTTGCAAAAATATCTTATCAACGCCTTTCGTTGGAAAACCAGTGTAGCGACCGACCTCTTTGAAGCCTAATTTGGCGTAGAAGCCCGGAGCTTGAAAGGTGTAGGTGTCGAGATAAAGATCAGTAACACCCACAGCTTTCGCCTCTGATTCTATTCGATCCATTAACAATGAACCAATACCTGATTTACGCTGGCTTTCATCCACCCACAAAAACTCGACAAACAACGTATTGGTGAAGATTTCACCGGTTAGACCACCAGCGAAGTTCCCTTCATCATCTTCGACATAACACGCTAAGCTATGAATCTCCTCATCTGGAAAATGCTGCATGTTAAACGCCTTCAAACCATTGTAAATAACATCTTTGATGTTCTTTGGCGGGTTTAATACAAACTGGACATTCATACGATACTTCCTTGTCTATAAGATTGAATGGTGTATGTACAAAAAAGGCCAGCGAGTGCTGACCTTATTGTTGAGGTTAGCTCGCAAATGAGCTTAACATCCATATCGCTAACAGGACAAATATCAACCCCATAAACTTATGTTGATACGTTCTGAACCTAGCATTTTCTAAAAGCGGTTTGCCCAACGTTCCCACTAACGCCACCAGCAGTAGGTTGAACAATAAACCTAATACATTCAGTAGCAAACCCAGTGCTAACATTTGTTCTCCAGAGCTTGCGGTTATGTTGCTGGAAACAAATTGAGGCAAAAACATCACAAAAAACACTAAGGCCTTAGGATTGAGTAAGTTACTTACTAAAGCTCTTTGGTAAAAAGTGGTCGCGACCTTGTTTGAGCCACCCATTTGGGGCGCATCAGCCGCACTTGCGCGAATACAGTCCCAGCCCATTTTTAGTAAGTAGGCACCACCTAATAAGTGCAACGCTTTTAAGGCAATCGGGCTCATGGCTATCAGTGCAGAAACACCGAGTGCAGCAAGCAGGGTTAGGATGATCCCTGAAGTGGCATTGCCTAAGCTCGCGAAGATACCCACTTTACGGCCGTAGCTCATACTTGAGCTGGCGATAAGCAACATATCCGGTCCAGGCAACAATAACAGTGCAACAACAGCGGTCAAGTAAACCGGCAGCACAGAACTATCAATCATAATTTTAAATTTCACAAAAAAGCAAAAGCGCGGCATTTTAGTCCACACGGGAATGATAATCCACAATTAAAAACCAAATAGTTAAATTATTTCAGCACCAAGCCCCAAGACCAAGTTAAGAAAATGGAGAGTAAATTGAGCAATTTTGTACAAAAACATATGAGAGCGATAAGCTAGACTGGCAACTCAGGTCATTTGATCAGCAAGAAAGGAGCGACAATGGCGGGCAGAGAAAAAGAATCAGCCAGTTTCCACTTAGCCAATGAGCTAGGTGGACTAGAGCTATTGGACGCTAAATACACGAATCAAAATTTTTCCCGTCATAGTCACGAAGGCTACACAGTAGGCGTGATTGAAAAGGGCGCGCAGCGTTTTTATCGTACCGGAGGCAATCATATAGCACCGCAAGACAGCATTATTCTAGTCAATGCCGATGAAGTGCATAACGGTCAAACCGCGACAGAGGGAGGCTGGGAATACAAAGCCATGTATCCGCTACCGGAGCAGTTCTCTCAGTTAACAGAAGGGCTCTCATCGAGTTTGTCTATCCCTTATTTCCCCGAGCCCGTGGTATATGATCCTGAACTTGCTCAGCAACTGCGCTTAGTGTTTGATACCTTAGCGCAATCAAACAACAAGCTACTGAGAGAAACGTTAGTTTACGGCACTCTGGTCAAACTAATTGCACGCCATAGCAAATCCAAACAAAATTGGGAGCCTAAAACACGTACTCAAAAGCAGGTGTCGTTAGTAAAAGAGTTTCTTGATGACTTCCCTCAAGCCGACGTTAGCTTGGAAGATCTATCAAAGTTAGCAGGTCTCAGCCCTTACTATCTTACGCGTAGCTTTCAAAAAGAGTTCGGTTTACCGCCACATGCTTACCAAATCCAGACAAGGTTGAGAGTTGCAAAACAGCTTTTACGCAAAGGGCTCAAAATATCAGAGGTTGCACAAGAGACAGGGTTTCATGACCAAAGCCATTTCCACCGACACTTTAAGCGAGCATTGGGTGTTACTCCTAAACAATTTGCTGGCAAAACTTAGCCAAATCCCACCAGCAATTTTGTACAATCCGCAATGTTTCGGCTGTGAGTAAATAAGCCCATCACCCACCACAGCAAAAATACCAACTATGAGTACCATGACTTTGGAACAACAACGATCACTCAACCGCTCAACACTCTTTTGGCAAGGCGCTCTCGCTATGGTGCCTCTCAGTATTGCAGTAGTCCCTTGGGGCTTGCTCGCTGGTTCTTTTGCCATTGAGTCTGGGCTAACGGTCGTTGAAAGCCAAGCTCTATCCGCAATTCTGTTTGCAGGCTCGGCTCAACTGGTTGCCACTGGGATGTTTAAAGCTGGCGCAACACTAGCAACTATGATGCTAGCGATCTTTTTTATCACTTCTAGGCATTTGCTCTACAGTGTGTCGATGCGCGATAAGATCAGCCCCTTACCACTTAAATGGAGGCTCACCCTAGGCTTTCTGCTAACAGATGAGCTCTTTGCCATCTGTGGGCAACAATCTGAAAAGCAGTTTGATCGCTGGTACGCACTTGGAGCAGGGCTGAGCTTCTATCTGTGTTGGAATCTCGCCACCTTGGCTGGAATTGTAGCTGGAAGTTATATCCCAGCTTTGAACGAGCTAGGTTTAGAGTTTGCAGTAGCGGCAACCTTTATCGCTATTGTGGTTCCCAACGTGAAGTCTTCCCCAGTTCTACTCGCCGTGTTGGTCTCATTAGCCACATCGGTAATCTGTTACGCACGAGGTATTGACTCTGGATTAATGATTGCGAGTGTCGCAGGTATGCTGGCAGGTTATCTTGCCGAATCGTTACAAGGAGAGAAACGATGATCATGCTATCTATTCTCGCCATGACTGTGTTGGTATTTGCCAGTCGCTACCTATTTTTAGAGCCACGCTTGCCTCTAAGGCTAAACCCTCAGGCTCAGCGACTACTGAAATACTCAAGCCCTGCTGTCTTGACCGCAATTTGGGCACCGATTGTCTTTATGCCAGAAAAGCAGCTTTGGCTATCTGCGGGTAACCCTTATTTGATTGGCGCACTCATTGCGGCATTTTTGGCATGGAAAACCAAGAATGTACTGTTAACAACCTTAGTCAGTATGGTGGTGTTTCTGTGTTTAAAACTGCTCTAGCCAAACAGCACAACGATTAGGAACAACGCGATAGCCATAACGGCAGTACACTTTAGCAATGGCCCCATTTTGGCAGAGCCACCTTTTGGTGCTTGATTACAACAACCCATAAAAAACCTCCAGTTGAACACTCAATTGGAGGGTAATCCTTAACCTTAGGGTAGAGTAAAGTACTAATTATTGAGCAACCCACTCAATTTCGATTAGCGTTTTATCATCTGACTTTAGTCTTGCTAAAAATACATCATCTGCATGAACTTCTCCTACACCCTGCGGAGTACCTGTCATAATGACGTCACCGTCACACAATGTGGTGTAGGTTTTGAGTTCATCTAAAATGACCTGCGGTGAATACATCATCTGTTTCACGCAACCTTTTTGAACTCGAACGCAGTTAATAAATAGCTCAATCGCTAACTCGTCGATCTTGAGTCCATCGAGAGGAATAAAGCGGCTAAAAACCGCCGAGCCATCAAACGCTTTGGCTCGTTCCCAAGGTAAGCCTTGTTCTTTCAATCGAGACTGCATATCTCGCTTGGTTAAATCAAGCCCTACGCCAACGGCTGCGAGTTGGCCATTTTGGACGATAAAGCAGATCTCACTTTCGTAATGAAGTCGTTCTTGATGATAAGAGGCTAATTGAGTAGAAATGGACGTCGGCGGTTTGGAAAACACCACCATTTGCTCAGGAATAGAGTTGTTCAACTCTTGGATATGCTCTAAATAGTTTCGACCAACACACAATATTTTTGTTGGCTCGACCAACGAATCTCCAAGTTTTACTGAACTCATGCCACCATCCCTGACGTTTTAGAAGAGGTGTTATTCTATGCTAAGCGGCTAATAAAAAAACGGTTTCAAATCAAAACTAAGAACTACTACCCATTATTGTTAATCACATTATCAGCAACCTAAAAAGCCCTCGAATGAAATCGAGGGCTTTTGCAGAAGAACCTAGATGCTACTTAGCGTTTACCGCTTTAATAAACACTTGCTGTGCACCTTCAACATTGAGTGCTTTTGCCTCTTCAAGCAGGCTAAGCGCTTTGTCGAGATTGTTCGATTCTACCGCAGTACGGATTGCATTGTGGTAGTAATGTTGAGTCTCTGGGATTGCACTCACTGCGACTTTTTCAACACTCGTATCTGGAACATTTGGAGCAGATGGCGCCTTTGAAGAGCCAAATAAGTCAAACTGAGTTTTTTTCTTAATACTCACCAAAACTTGGCCATTGGTACTATGACTTGCTACAGGATCGCTAATCGCAGGCGGTGTATTGCGCTTAGATATAGCCATCGCTTTTGCAGGATGAATAAGGGTGGTCGAACTATCTAAATCCTGTTTTGTTGTGTAAACAAGTGCGTAAACTTTGGTCACCGTCACAGGTAATACAAGTTCTATTTCTCCATTTAGAACCGCACCTTTGACGAAATCATTTCTATCATAGTCAAATACACTGGAAGGATATTTTTTGATCAGGTTCATATTCTGATCGTATAAATTTAAGCTTGGAGCAAATACCGATAGGTCCTCTACCGTCGCCGTTAGCTCTAGCAGTAGGTTCGTACCTACATTTTCAAACGAAAATCCGGCAATAGGGGTTTCAAAGCCGTCAACTTCAAACTTTTGAGTATTGTGATTAAATGCCAGTAGAAATGAGCTTGGCGCAACAACTGGGGTCCACTGAACATCCACTAATGTAGCCGCCACACTCTGTTCAGACACACTGACTTCATTCGAAATTGTTTCCACAGATGAACAGCCAGAAATGACCATAAGCCCTAACAGGGACAACCAAGTTTTTTTCATAATTCAATACCTTTAACGACAAATAGCCAGCTAGGCTGGCTATTTGTACAACTTAATAGACAGAAGGTCTCAACTTACCACCAAGCTTCAACCTGTGCACCTACCATGAAGTCATTGTTATCTACAGCCATGTCACCATCGTACATGCTTGCAAATACGCGGATTGCTGGACGAGCCCAGAAGCTAGAACCGGCTTGCCATTGTTGTGCAACAGTAACTTTGTTCAAATCTTCACGCTCTGCACCCCAGTCTGAACCAAAGTCTTGCTGGAAGTAACCTAGCTCAAGAACTGTGCTCATAGTTTCTGACCACTTGTACGAAGGACGTACAACGACACTCAGAGCTTTCGCATCTTCAGCATTGCTTGCTGCGCCAACACCTTTGTCTAGCAATTGCGAGTATACAAACGAGTAGCCTAGATCCCATTTCTCGCCTTCAATTACACCCCAGTCGATCAAACGAACTGATTTACGACCTTGTTGAGACGATTCCATGTTGTAAGAGTCACCTAGGTGGTTACCTACGAAACCTGCCCATGCGTAGCCTTCTGTACTGTACTGAAGCGCAGCTTTGTTGAAGCCCATGCTATGGCCTTGAGTATGCTCTACAGTAAACGAGATACCCGTTTTGTCCAGACCGTAATCACCTGAGTTACCCACTCCCGCTGCAATTGCTTTTTCTTGAGCATCAGTGTGAGATGGTTTTGCAGCAAGAAGGATGAACTCCATGCTACCTTTGTCATTAGTTTCTAGGCCGGTGTATCGTAAATCGATAGTGTTAGCCGTAGAGTATACTTGCGTGTTTTCTAGCTTTTGTGACTCGTCAACCCCTGTTGCAGGATCATCAACAACGGATAGGGGAGCTTTCCACTTGTGCTGTACTACTGCAGCATGGAACTTACCTGGGCCTAGATCGATGTTCTCAACACCAATACCGTTACCAGAATTGTTTACGTAGTACATATCTAGAATATGGATATCTTTACGTCCGTAGTAACGATTACCAGCCCATAGCTTAGTACCATTTGACATAGTGTAGTCTGCCCATGCTTCACGGAATGCAGCACGTTGACCATTCCACGGGCTATCTGGGTTAGTACCAATGCTCTGGAAAGAGTTACCACGAGCGTCCAAACCACCATCTTCATATGTACCGTAAGCAACTAACGTGTGTAGGTTGAAAGCATCACCATCGTTACTTTCCCATACTTTATTTACGTTAAGAGATAGTTCAGCGTATACATCACACTCATCACCCAAACGACCAACAGCATGACCAAAAGTCGTTGGACCACCATTACCGTAACAGTACTGTGAACCACCATCCACGTTCGCACCAAAACCAGCACGCATGTATCCATGGAAATCTACTTCTGCGGCAGCAGCAGCACCGGCAAACAGTGTGCTAGCCACTGCAGCAGCGATTACACTTACTTTTTTCATTTTTAACTCCATTTAGGGTTTATTATTTTTTTCCCACTCTGATTAACTATTCCATAAAGGCAGAAACAGAATTCATTAAAAGAGAGGTAAGATGGGTAAAGCCCCCGAGACTTTGCCCCATTTGTTTCAACTGCCGACAAGGTTACCGAGGGAGGAGAAGTGACAAATCCTCCAGATGAGAAATATTTAAGGGGGATGAGAAAGGAGTAGATCTAATACCGAACGGTGTTTTTTTGGTTGAAATCACAAATTTTAGGAGGAGAAATCGTGGGAGGAGAAAAATTACGAGATCAAAATGTAAGCTACTTCACCTTTTACGCTCGAAAGTTCATAAAAATGTAATTAAATTACATTTATAATTTTGCTATTGGGCGCTTGACCTATTTGCTGCAAAACTATTTACTTATTATTCGAAAACAACAATGACAGTAAAGTAACCATAATGCCGTGCTCTCGTCCCTACCCTTTAGGCGCAACACCAGACTCGAATGGATGTAACTTTTCGATCTACTCTCCACATGCTGAAGAAATTCAGTTGGTGCTATTCACCGATGATGGTGTGTTTGAGACTCATCCTCTAAATGAAGAGTACGCAGGTATAAGACATACCTACATTGACAAAGTTCCCCACGGCCAAAGATACAGCTACATGGTGAAAAAGGATGGCAAGCCTCACCTAATTTCTGACCCATATGCCAAAGCACTCGACAACCCCCTTCACTACTCAACGCCGTTTACCTCAGACAAAAGCTTCCAGCTTGCTAAGTGTGTAGTAGTAAAGGACAACTTCGATTGGCAAGGCATTGCCAAGCCAGCTCGTCCTCGCGAAGAGATGGTTCTGTTTGAAACCCATGTCAAAGGCGTTTCTAAACTCAACTTATCCGTGCCAATGAACCAACGAGGCCGATATCTTGGCTTAGTCAGCGAACCGATGCTTGAGTTTTATAAGCAGCAGAACATCAACACGCTCCAGTTGCTGCCTATCGCCGCTTGTATGCATGAGCCTCACTTGCTAGAAATGGATAAGGTCAACTACTGGGGATATAACCCTTACCTATTTATGGTTCCCGACCCTCGCTACGCACAGCATGATGCGGTAACCGAACTTAAAACCGCTATTCGAGAACTGCACAGAAATGGCATTGAAGTCATTTTAGATGTGGTTTACAACCATACTGCGGAAGGCGGTAGCGATGGCCCTGTATTTAACCTAAAAGCACTCGACCACAACTACTACTTTAAGCACGGCCATCACTTCGCTAACTTTACTGGCTGTGGTAATACTCTCGACCTGTCTTATCAACCATCACTAAACTTGGTGATGGACACGTTAAGATACTGGGCTAATGAGTTCCAAGTCGATGGCTTCCGCTTTGATTTAGCCGCGACCCTCGGCCGCCACGGTGAACACTTCAGCCCTGATGCAGCCTTCTTTAAAGCGGTGGCTCAGGATCCTATCCTGCGAGAAGTAAAACTTATTGCAGAGCCATGGGACATCGGCCCCAACGGTTATCAAGTTGGTAACTTTCCGTTTGGATGGAACGAATGTAATGATCGCCTCCGTGATATTACCCGTAGCTTCTGGCGTGGCGACCAAGGCTTCTTAAAAGAGTTTGCAACACGGATTATGGGATCACGAGATCTCTACAGCGCAGCCAATTGGCCTTATAAGCTTACCGTCAACTACATCACATACCATGACGGCTTCTGTATGCAAGACCTAGTCTCATACAAGCATAAACACAACGAAGCTAACGGTGAAAATAACCGAGACGGGCACGGTGACAACCGTTCTGATAACTACGGAGTGGAAGGAAAAACCGACAAAGCCACCATTAATGAACTGCGTGAAAAGCAAAAACGCAACTTTATGGCGACCCTACTGTTTTCATTCGGTATTCCTCATATTTTGACCGCAGATGTGTTATCTCATACGCAAAATGGTAACAACAACGCCTACTGCCAAGACAACGAAACCAGTTGGTTAAACTGGCAACCATCAGAGAGTAAGTCGCTATTTAGAACTTGGCTTGCAGACATGGTCGAAGCACGACAGAAATACATGGTACCATTCATTCGAGCCTTCAGTGGCGAGCATCGCAACAATAACCGTATCTATTGGCGACGACTGGATGGTTCTTTCATGGAGCATGATGACTGGAATAAGCTCAGCTCTGTAGCGCTCCATCTCGGAATCGATGAGCATGGAGACGAGCTGTATTACTGTATCAACCAAACCAATGCACCTGCGCGTTTCAACATGCCTGAAAGCGACAAAACTAAATGGAACATGCTGTGTAACACTGACTCGCATGAGTTACATCGAACCATCGACCAAAAACAGGTATTAGTTGCACCTAGGTCTATCGTTATCTTCTACGCATCCAAGTAGTCCCTATCATAAGCAGCACACTCTTGTGCTGCTTATTTAAACTTACTCTCCACATACCTCGCTTTCATATCGGCTATCAGTGTTGTCATAACCTCCATCACGATTGAGCAAACACTTGATTACTTTGCGAATTGCTCTAACAATAGGAGTTCGATAAGGAGAATCGCATGTCTGACAAACTCTCTACCACAGCACTAGCCAAATTACGTGAGTTGGAACCTAAACAGTTATTTAACGAACTAAAGTCTGCAGGTTATATAAACCGAGCTAAAGACAGTTGGGTTCTAACCGAACTAGGCAGCAAGTTTGGTGGCGAATATGTCGAACATACGAAGTATGGCAAATTCATCGTTTGGCCAGAAAACCTTCTGATTGACAACCTTGCCACCAGCGGAAAAACGCTTAGCGCGACTCAAATTGGCGAGCGACTATCGCTCAATGCCAAAAAGGTCAATCAGTTGCTACAAGAACTCGGTTGGATTGAGAAAAACACAAAAGGTTGGACCGTATCTGAGTCTGGATTGACCGTTGGCGGCTACCAACGCCAAGACAAAGAGAGTGGTTTCGGGTTTGTGGTTTGGCATGACTCAATTGTACGCAATAAGCGCCTAAAGCAGTCTGTGGTTGAATTTTTAGGGCAAGATGCCGAAACTCACGCAACAGATAAATCTCTCTCAAGCTTTCGCCAAAAATTCGAAGCCAAGCATCGTACCCTTGATGGTCACTATGTACGTTCAAAAGGCGAACTGATCATAGATAATTGGCTCTACATGAATGGCATTGTGCACGCTTACGACAGGCAACTCCCTATAGAACAAGATGTGCTAAGCGATTTTTATCTACCCACCGGAAAAGTTTATTTGCAGTACTGGGGAAGTGATGTTGGCGAGACGCCCGAAAACGAACGGCAAAAACTCCTCGCCACCTACGAACAGCATAACTTCGCGCTCATCGAACTATTCCCACACGAGGTAGATAAGCTTGATGATATTTTACCTGACAAACTAAAAGCATATGGGATAAGAGCTTACTAGACAAACGGGCAAATCAGCACACCACTTGATCTACATCGCCAACGAGCCAATCAATAAGTTTGGTTACCATATCGGAGCTTTGTTCTCGCAAATGCAGAAGATGGTAGCCATTGCCAGTTGCCACACTTTGCTTAAAAGGCTGAACTAACCGTTTTAACTTTATATCTTGAGCAGCTAATGTAATATCTCCAATCGCTACACCAAAACCTTGTTGGGCGGCATTCATTGCCTGATCTAACGTCGCAAATGTTTGATTACCTTTACCGTTTAGCTTAGTTAACCCTGAATATTCTAACCACAGCTTCCAGTCGGATTGCTCTTGATTGGCATGCAACCAAGTAAACTGACTGAGTACTCGCGTGTCACCCCCATCCTCCAACGCATTCCAAAGCTCAGGTGAGCACACTGGTGCAAGGTACTCTTCAAACAGTACAGACTGTTTTACGATCTTACTGCGTGTCGGTCTACCGTAGGTAATGATCACATCAAAGCTATCAAAGTTAGGCACTGCCTCATGTTTGGTCGTCGACGTCAGCTCTACATTAACGTCAGGATACGCTTGTTGAAAATTGGCGACCTTAGCCAGTATCCAAGAAGTGATACAGCTAGGTGCGTTAATTTTAATTTTGTTGGCACTCTCTGCCACCTCTCGCACCGAGTTCGTCAGGCGCTTAACAATGTCTTCAGCAAGAGGAAGAAACTTATCTCCTTCTGAGGTTAGTGCGAGTCCACGAGCCTGGCGATAAAAAAGAGCAACACCCATCACTTCTTCTAACGCTTGAATCTGGCGGCTAATGGCACCTTGCGTCATATTCAACGCTTCCGCTGCATGAGTGAAATTAAGGTAATACGCAGTTGCCAGAAAGGCTTGCAGGTTTTTAGTCGAAGGCAGCTTTCTATTCACATCTATCATCCATGATTTTTTTGCATACCTAGTATGTCTTTAATTCGATTTAACGCCAAGCATAGATTGACTAACTTGTTATGTATAAGGACTGATAAGTCAAAAATAGCACTACCACATGACTAGGTATTCAGTTGAGGTGTAAGAAATGTCGTCACTTGCTGAGAAGCTAGCTCCAGAGAACATAAAAAAATTAATACCATATCAGTCAGCTAGACGTATCGGTGGAAGCGGTAGATTGTGGCTTAATGCGAACGAACTCGAACAACCCCTACTCTTTGCCGACCAGCAACAAGCGCTGCACCGCTATCCTGACTTCTTACCCCATGACATCGCGGCAGCTTATCAAGAATACTGCAACACATCACAACCCACTATAGCGGTTCGTGGTGCCGATGAGGCCATTGATCTCATCGTCAGAACTTTTTGTCAGCCAAGCAAAGACAGCATCGTTGTTTGCACTCCTACCTACGCCATGTACCAGTTCTGTGCGGAATCTATGTCAGTCAACGTTATTGATTGTCCTCTTCAGGCTCCCGACTTCGGCTTAGACGTTGATAGCATCGTACATGCGGCTAACAGAGCAAATTTGGTGTTCCTCTGTTCACCGAACAACCCGACAGGCCAAATACTCGCTCGCGATGACATTGTCACCATATTAGACAATACCCAGGACAAAGCGCTGATCGTTGTTGATGAAGCTTATATCGAATTTGAGCTAGGAGAGAGCGTGGTTGACCTTATTGACCTGTATCCAAACCTTATCGTTATACGCACTCTGTCTAAAGCTTTCGGTCTCGCAGCCGTACGTTGTGGCTTTATTGTCGGTTCTCAAAGCGTCATGAGCTTTATCTCCAAGCTGGTTCCGCCATACCCAATGCCAGATTGCTCCGCAGAGATCGTTCTCAAAGCCTTAAGTCCAAAAGGCATTGAACAGGTTAACTCAAACACCCGTGCTCTAATAAAGACACGTGACGCCTTTATTCAGCGCATTCAGTCATTAGATTGGATCGATGCGATTTATCCTTCATCAACTAATTTTGTCCTAATCCGAACAAAGCCAAGTATTAAGCTGTTTGAATACTTGATTAGCCACGGTGTTGTGACTCGTAATCAGAGCCACGAACCAAGTTTAAACCACTGTGTTCGAATCACCATCGGGTCAGAGGCCAGCATGCGAGAAGTCAGTAAAATCATTTGCAACTTTTCAACAGCCCTGACACCATCCAAATAAATAATAAGGATATTACACATGAACAAATTGCTTAGTGCCTTTGCTTGCGCCGCTGCGCTATTGTCGGCGCCTTCGATTGCTAAAGAAGTTAGGTTGGCATCAGACTTTACTTATCCACCATTCAACTATAAGGACGCAAGTGGAACCCCCGTTGGGTTTGATATCGAAATCGCAGACGCATTGTGTACAGAAGCAAAATTACAATGCACCTGGGTTTCGCAAGGTTGGGATTCACTGATCCCCAGTCTGCTAGCGAGAAAGTCAGACGTCATTATGGCCTCAATGCGCATCACTGAAGAGCGTAAGAAGAAGGTATTGTTCACCAATAAGTACTATCAAACTCCAGCGCGTTTTGTCACGCAGGCCAACAGTGGTATTCAACTGACTAAGGAAGGTCTAAAAGGAAAAGTAATTGGCGTGCAAAGCGGCACTATTCACGATAGATACGTTACCGAAAAATTCTCTGACGTCGCCGAAATCAAACGCTACTCAGGACAAGACGAAGTCTACATCGACATGGGCAATGGTCGACTCGACCTAACATTTGGTAACGCCGATCAGCTTGCGCTTGCCTTTTTAGAGAAAGATATTGGCAAAGGTTTTGATTTCGTGGGCGAAGCGGTAACAGATACAGCTTATATCGGCGAAGGCACTGCCCTAGCGTTACGTCATAACGACAAAGCACTCGCAGAGAAGTTTAACCAAGCGATTGAGACCATTCGCCAAAACGGTACTTACGACAAGATCGCTGCTAAATATTTCTCTTTTGATATCTACGGCGAAGCCCTTTAATCACCACAAAAAGAGGCTAGAATCTGTTGACCCTAGCCTCTTGCTATCTATTTCATTGCACTGCGATACCTGACCATGATCTCGCTGTCAGGTTTATAGTTTTCTATAAGTTGGGCGAGCACACCTCTGCTTTTTAGCTCTTCAAAACTATCGCGCAACGCGCCAACCACTTCTGGAGAGGTTTTATTTCCCGTCACCAACCAAAGCTCTTTGCACAGCTCATCAACCTTCATCACCTCAACAAACTCCTGAGGGTCATAGCCGTACTGTTCCACTCGGTAGAAATAACTGGATTTGACGAATGGCGCAAAATCAACCCTATGCGCATGCAAGAGTTTAAAAGCCACCTTACCGTAATTAACCGGAATAATGTTATTGAACCCCTTTCCTCTCGCCAACTCTTCAAAGCTACTAGCGATTTGCGCAGCGAAACTAAAGTTCTTTAAATCTTGTATGCCGTTCGGGACAAAACTAGGTCCATCTGAATGACGATAAATCGCCACTTCATAAGGGGAAACAGGACCTATCCATTGATAACTCTTTTCTCGACTAGCGGTACGAGAAAGAGAAAAGAATAGCGTGTTGGCGTTTTCTTTAGTGGTGCGAAGTGCTCGTTTCCAAGGAACAAAATGAACGTCTGCGATCTCCATTGGCAGACTTTTCGAGGCGTGTTCCACAACGGATTGAACAAATTTGACCACATACCCTTCCGCCTGCTGATCCACTTGGACTTGTAGTGGCGGAAATTCTTGGGTGTAGAGATCTAATTGAACGGGCGAAGCAAGAGAAGGAACAGACCATAGTAGCCCCAACCAAGCGAGCGCCACGCTACTAAGCTTACTCGACTGACGTATCATATTTTTAGTTATCTTTTATCATTTGGGCAGCAACGTCTAGCTATACTACCGACAACTATTAAATACAATCAATTAGCAAATAGTCTTATATATCTTATGGTTATTTAAGATAGGCATATAAAGCCCACTTAGGGCTTAATAGATTTATTTCGAATATCTCGCCATTGCTGCTTGCTCTTTCGGTACTACCGTCTTGCCGATTGGCGCTAAAGAGATATACGCCAGCTTAAGATGCTGAAGTGCGAAGGGAATCCCGATAATGGTAACAAAACAGGCCACCGCAGACATGATATGGCCGATTGCTAACCAGATTCCTGCTAACAAGAACCAAATAATATTACCTACCATACCGAGCGGGCTTGTCCCTATGTCTGTTTCTTTGGTCAGTTCATCACGGGCAATCGCTTCTTGGCCAAATGGAAAGAACGAAAAGTTCCCCATCACGAAACAGGCACGCCCCCAAGGTATACCAACAATACTGATAAACGCCAGTAATCCAAAGAACCACCACATCAGCCCCATAATTACGCCACCACATAGGAACCAGATAATATTTCCTAAAACTCTAAGCACAGTCTTTCTCCTTAAGCTAACCGTAGACCGCTTGGTAATGCTCTACGGTTGGGAATGGGTCATAAAAATGGTGTAGAAGTGCTTTCCACTCCTGATATTCCGCCGACTGTCGAAAACCTTGCTCATGATCTGCTAGCGTTTGCCAATTGACTAGCAAGACATAGCGATTGGGTTTCTCAACACAACGTTGCAATTGATGTGAAACGTATCCTTGCATACTTGAAATAATAGCTTGGGCCTGAGCGAAATTCTGCTCGAACTCCTCCTCCAAAGAAGGCTTCACATCTAAGATTGCGACTTCCAGTATCATAGTTGTTCCTTAACGTAAGATGAACAGGGGGCGGTTAGCTTAGGCCTTGCCACACCGCCGTTGCTCCACTAATGGAACAGAGTAGCAAAGCGCCAATGCGAATTTTCTCTTTCGGCAATGATTGGGTTGTCATCATAGCTAGCTTATATCCAACCCAAGCTGCTGGGATTAAGGGCACCGTTATCCAGAGATGATGCAAGGTTAAAAAACCCGCCGGCATCTGGACTATTAACGAAATGATCGAACTAAAGACAAAGAACGCAGACAGGTTTCCGCGTAGCTGATTGGCCTCTTGGTGCTGAAGAAGCAGCGCCATCGGTGGACCGCCGATCGCAGAACTCGTACCAAAGAAACCTGAAAAGAAGCCCGCGATACCCATACGCATTGGAGTTGGTTCAACTCTAATTGGCAGCAGGCTGACGGCTACAGCAAACAACACCAAAAAACCGAGCCAAAGAGCCAATAAATCCGTCGACACCATCACCAACAGCAAGCCACCAGCGATGGACCCGGGAACTCGACCGATCAACGCCATTTTCAGGCCGCCAATTTCGACACTTGCCCTGTGCTTAAACGCATTGAGCAAGGATATAAATAGCGCGACTAAACAAATAGGTGCGGGCACATAGTCAGGAGAGACTAGAAAAAGTAATGGCGCTGCAACAATGGCCAAGCCAAAGCCTATCGCGGTTTGAACAAACGAACCAACAAAGATTAAAAACGCAGCAGTGAGAGCTTCAGGCGTGATCCATTCAACGAGCATGTTATCCAAATAGTTGACTAAAAAAGTATCTCACATACTACTCTTAATCCGATGGTTTACCATTGAATTTTATACCTAAAACGGCTGGAAAAATCGTTATAAGCGATCCAAATGGCCAAGGTATTGTTGCGCTGTTTCGAGTACCTCTTGCTGCTGAATATGTTCGAGATTATCCCAAGAACGATAAATAACCCCAATTCTAGGGTTCTTGGCTAATTCCTCTCGATGTTTAACCATAAAGCGCCAATACAAGCTATTCATCGGACAAGATTTCTCTCCACTTTTCAATTTCACGTCATAGTGACACGCTTTGCAGTAATCGCTCATCCTATTGATGTAAGCACCGCTGGCTGCATAAGGCTTGGTACCAACAATGCCACCATCAGCAAACAGCGCCATACCTCTGGTGTTAGGCATCTCAACCCACTCAATCGCGTCCACATAAATACCTAGATACCAATCGTCTACTTGGCCTGGGTTAATTTCACTAATCAAACAGAAGTTTCCTGTCACCATCAAGCGCTGAATGTGATGTGCATAGGCGTAATCGAGTGATTGCCCGATCGCATTACTCATACAGGCCATGTTCGTTTTACCTGTCCAAAAAAATTCCGGCAACGCATTCTCCGCCTCAAGATGGTTCAACTGCGAATAGTTGGGCATGTTGACCCAATAGACAGCTCGAACATACTCACGCCATCCCAGAATTTGACGGATAAAGCCTTCAACCTGTGAAATATTGATCGCTGAATTTGCCGAATAAGCACTCAAAGCCGCATTGATCACTTCCATGGGATGAAGCATCTTTGCGTTGATAGAAAAGGACAGGCGACTATGATATAAGCTCCATTTGGAGCTATGTCGGGAAGTCATTGCGTCTTGAAACTGACCAAAATAAGGTAAACAAACTTGGCAAAAATAGGCGAGTAAAGATAAGCTTTGATTGCGATTAATTGGCCACAGCAAGCTATCAACAGATTGTCCGATTGTTATAATTCGGTGCCGCTTCAATCGTTCTAAAATCAGTTTCATCGGATTGTCGAACATCAAAGGCATCGGTAACTGCTCTATATCCACCGGCTTAAGCTTATTGCGATTATTCGCATCGTAGTTCCACTTTCCGCCAAACGGCTTACCATCTTCCATAAGAATGTTAAATCGCTTCCTCATTTTGCGATAAAAGTGTTCCATCACTACGTGTTTTCCAGCGGAAACGTAGTCGTGAATCTCATTGAATGGCAACAAAAAATGTTCACTTTCCACCATCTCGATTTGGCACCCTTTCAGTACGAAGCCATCAAGCATCTGCGCCAAGCGATATTCGTCAGGTCGTTGGTATTGAAAATACTTAGCTTGAGTCTCCTCTACATAGCGGCTGAGTAAATGGCAAAGGTCATCAAAATGAACGGTATCGTCTAAAGTTAAGTGCAATACCTGATGCCCTTCCTCTTGCAACTCATGGGAAAACGTCTCCATCGCAGCGAAGAAAGCACACAGTTTTTGAATGTGATGTCGCGTGTACTCTGCTTCTTGGTGCAGTTCGGCAATGATATAGAGTACTGAGTCATCCACTTGTTGGAACCAAGAATGTTGACGATTTAACTGATCGCCTAAGATGAGCCTCACGGTATCAAACTTCACTGTTTCTCCTTTACGGCAACCCCTGTTCCACTTACTGATGAACTCACCATTTGGTTCGTACTTCTTTGTTGGTTAAGCAGAATCTTAACCAACAGCGCACAATTTAGACAGTAGGGGATATCTGTTTCAATTGGACTTGGGGTGCTCTAACACGGCGTTGAACGCATTTAATTCGTCAAGTCCAATATACGTAAATGAACAGAAAAAGAGTCAATCCACACCACAACTAAGCCGCTGCTATACGTCTAACAGGCTGATCATTAATCGGCAAATGAATCAATGCGGCAGCGAATGCGAGTGCAACCGTTGACCACCAAATTGGGTCATACGAGCCATAGTAATCGTAGATTCGTCCACCCGCCCAAGCACCCAGGAAACTACCGACTTGGTGGGTAAAGAACACCAAACCATACAAGGTCGACAAATAGTTAGCGCCGAAGATCTGGCGAACCAAGCCTGATGTGAGAGGCACTGTACCCAACCAACAAAAGCCAATCGCCGCGCCAAATATTGCTGCCGTGTGTTCAGTCACAGGTAAGGTTATGAACGCACCGATGACTATAGTCCTAACGATATACAGCGTAGACATCACATGGCGCTTATTGAATCTATCGCCCATTACGCCCCAAAAATAGGAGCCAAAGATGTTAAAGATTCCCACATAAGCTAACGCCATTGCTGCTGTAGATGCAGATAAATGTTTATCAGCAAGGTAACTTGGCAAGTGGGTCGCAATAAACATCACGTGAAAACCGCAGACAAAGAAACCTAGATGAATCAACCAATAGCCTTTATGCGCGAATGCTTCTTTGAGTGCTTGCTTAAGTGTTTGGTTATCATCATTAGCACTGCCAGTAGATTGAGTTGCTGAAGCCTTACCGCTTTTCATAAATAGCGCAAACGCAATCATGGCACTACACAGCATAGCGAAAGCCTGTAACGCCCCTTGCCAACCAAAGTCACTGAGCAAGGTTTGCGCTCCCGGAATCATAGCAAACATGCCAAATGATCCCGCTGCCGTCGTTAAGCCAAACGCTTTCGCCGCATGCTGCGCTAGCACCACTTTAGCTACTGCGCCAAGAACGATCACATAGCTGGTCGCGCTCAGTCCAAGCCCTACTAGCACTCCTAGCGAAAGGTAAAGCATACTCGGCTCAACCGCCACTGATGTTAAGTAAAGGCCTACTCCATAAGAGATTGCTCCAGCGATGATAATTTTCTTCGCACCGAAGCGATCCGCTGCCATGCCAACAAACGGTTGGAAGACACCGAACAATAAGTTTTGTAGTGCGATAGCAAAGCTAAAGAACTCTCGACCTGTTTGAAAGTAGTCCGAAATTGGCATCATAAAAATACCAAAAGACTGCCTGATACCTAGGCAAATGATTAGAATGGCTATCCCAAGCCAAACTATTGGAGGAAATCGAAAAATGCTCATAGCAAACCTTTAGTGATGATGGTGATGAGAATGGTCGTGACCGTCGCCCATAGTTTGGTGACAACCGCTGTTAATTGCCTGTTTTGCCAACAGCTCCAGCAATTTAGGGGAGTTGTGAACCGCAACCAAACATAAGGCGAGCAGCAAAGTCATTCTCACTAGCTGAGCAAAAAGTGATTGAGAAAACATGATTCATTATCTCAGCATGGGTTAAAAAAGATCGCGAAGTTTAGAGCCTCGCGCATAATGGCTCAAATGACATTTAGACAAATGAATTATGCGTTGACTGCATAGTTCTTTGAGCCCTATTGTCGCGTTCTTCCGCGGGTTCCCCGCCTCCTTAACTAGGCACAAGCTCAAAGCCCTCATCTAACCAACCAGTAACCCCACCAATCATCTTCTTCACCGGACGCCCCAGTTTTGCCAACCGAATCGCCGCCTTCTCGGTGCCATTACAATGTGGCCCTGCGCAATAGACAACGAACAAGGTATCGAGCGGATAATCAGCCAAGCGCTTTTCATTCAATCTTGGCTGGGGAATGTTGATTGCGCCGTCAATGTGGCCTTGTTCGAATAAGATTTCTCCTCTGACATCGACTAAAACGAAGTCTTGGAGAGCATTAGTCAGGGCATGGTGGACATCCCAACAGTCGGTTTCGAACCTGAGTAGTGTTTCAAAATGTGCAAGAGCTTGTTGGCTCTCTGCTGCGGGTACACGAGATACGGCACTGGTCATAACTTCTCCTTGTTTACCTATTGCTCACATACATAGTGCTACTTATAGTTGAGTTTATAAATTGGCTTAAAAGACAATTATCGTTAATAATGAGCCAGTATCATTTAAATAGGGAAATGAGATGAAACGCATCGCGATACTTGCCCACAAGCATGTAACACTATTTGAAATGTCATGTGCCATCGAGCTCTTCGCACTGCCACGACCTGAATTTGATTCATGGTACGACACTGATGTCATTACGTTGGAAAGCTCGGACATTCACACTACTGGTAACATTACTTTGAGCGCTCAATGGGTAAATAGCCTCGAAGAGTACGACACGCTCGTTGTGCCAGGCTGGCCTACATGGGACTACGAGGTACCTAGCAAAATAAAACATGAAGTCATCCGCTTTGCCAAAGAAGGTAAACGGGTACTTACTCTCTGCTCCGGTGCCTTTTTGCTAGCAAAGCTTGGGTTACTTGACGGTAAAACGGCAACAACCCATTGGATGTACGAACAGAGTTTTCGTGATCAATTTCCTAACGTCCATTACAAGCCCGATGTACTGTACATATTTGACAGCAACATCGGCTGTTCTGCGGGTAGCGCGGCTGCACTTGATCTAGGACTAGCAGTAATTCGGCATGACTTTGGCTACAGTATCGCTAATCAGGTAGCAAAGCGCTTAGTGGTCTCCACGCACCGATTGGGCGGGCAGGCCCAATTTGTCGATACACCAATACTCGAAGTGCCCAACAACTTTTCGTCAGCGCTCGATTGGGCCAACAGCAACTTGGACAAGAGTATTAGCATCAATTGCCTAGCCGAAAAAGCAAGCATGTCGCGACGAACTTTTGATAGGAAATTTCGTGCCAGTTTCAATCTATCACCGAAAGAGTGGCTCATTCAGCAGCGGGTAGAAAGAGCAAAAGGTCTGCTAGAAGTCGAGCCTCACTCTATCGAACGATTAGCCAATATGGCAGGCTTTGAAAACGCCACCACACTACGCCACCACTTTCGCCGTTTGGTCGGAGTATCACCGCAGCAGTACCGAAAACAATTTGGTGATTCGGTATAAGGCGTCACGCAGTTTTGATTCAAATTTAACGTACGCCATTTATTACCATGGTTACGATGTTGAAGTCGATTTGATGTAATTGTACACATTCCGAGTAAGTCTTCACTTACTCGGAATCCTTTCTATCGTGCTAACTTACCAAACACTTTAGCGGAATTCTTTTGCATCTGTGTAGGCTTAACGATTAACCCAATCCCAATCAAAAACAGCCCACAGGCAATGATCTGTGCCATAGATAACACCTCATCATACATAATGTACCCACTCACTAAAGCAAACACTGGTACAAGTAGCGTCAGTGGCGCAGTGGTACTTAACGGGTACTTAATCAACATTAGATTCCACACCCAGTAACCAAACAGAGTGGTTGGATAAGCCTGAAATACCACGGCTATGGTCGTGTTCCAATCCCACTGTTCAAACGCCTGCCAGATGATCGCTTCGCCATGCAGCAAGACGGCAAATAGAACAAGAGGCAGTGGCGAAAACAGCATTCCCCAAACGTTGAACGAGAAAGCCTGTGTCGTCTTCGACGCTTTAACAATGACCCCCATCAAGGTCCAAGAACACGCCGCAATCATAATCAATGCAACGCCCTTCAAGGTGACGTTCCCTGTTGTCGCTGAAACCAGTACTGCCAAGGCACACATCGCTAATGCCGCCCCAACAACTTTGCGCATCGGTGCCTGCTCTTTTAACACCCAAATGCCTACCGCCATACCAATAAGTACATTGCTTGAAAGTAGAACCGAAGAGATACCTGAAGAAAGCCCTGCGGTAATAGACCAAGAGGCCATTCCCCACACACCAACCCCAAACACAATGCCGTAGCCGACTAAGTAACGCCACGCGACATTTGGCCTCGCAATAAAGAAGATCGCAGGAATCACCGCGAGCGCAAAACGTGCCGCCGTTGCCAATAGTGGGTGGACATTAGTTACCCCCATTTTGATCATCGAGAAGTTAAATCCCCATATCGCCATGACAAGCACGGCGAGCAATAAGTCATTTCTTTTCATATTCGTCCCTCTTATGTTTTGCCACAGTATCCCTTGAGCGACAAATCATATACAGATACAATTTTTCAAATAAAAACCAGTACAGTTCAGGGACAAGAATGAGCATCTACCAACAGCTAGCGAATCAATTTATTGAAGAGATTGAAAACGGTAAAAGAGTCGAAGGGGGTAGAATGCCATCGCTTAGGCAACTGGCCAAACAGCAATCTGTCAGCATGTCTACCGTGGTCAGTTGCTATCAAGAGCTCGAATCCCAGGGCTGGATTCACTCTAGACCACAAGCGGGTTACTTTATTTCACCGCGCAAACCAGTTCACTCGACACCTGAGTGGGCTCAATTTGAAAGTAAGGTCTCTCACGTCATCAAAAGCTCTCCGACCCACAGTGCGAAAAGTGGTCCCTTGGGGGTTTCTAGTACCTCAGCGGATCAACAGTCTGTGGTTGAGTTAGAGCGTAGCTTTCGCCGTGCACTGAAACGGATGGGAGACAGGCTCAATCACTATCCCGATGTTCAAGGTGAGCCTTTACTGCGCAGTGCTTTATCCACCCATTTTGCCAAGCTCGACTTACATTTCAGTCCCGACCAGATCGTCATCACAGCAGGGTGTATGTCTTCAATCAAAGCGGCACTAGAAGCCTGCACCAAACAAGGCGACACCATAGCGATAAGCTCTCCTTGCTTTAATGGTATTTTGGAGCTGCTAGGGAAAATGTCACGCAAGATCATTGAGATCCCTTCTTTGGATGACGGTATCGACCTTGAACAGCTTGAAGCACACCTCAAGCATAGACGCGTTGATGCTGCGATATTTTGTACCTCACACATGAACCCGCAAGGCATCAATATGTCAGCCAACCAGAAGCAAAAGCTGGCACAGCTTGCCAATGCATACCGTGTTCCGGTGATAGAAGATGATGTCTATATGGAACTCTCCTACTCTTCCCATACCCCCTTACCCGCAAAATATTACGACAAGAACGGGTATGTGTTGTGGTGTGGCTCTGTCTCAAAGAGCCTGTCACCCAGTTACCGTTTGGGCTGGTGCCTTCCAGGAAGATACCTAGATACATACAAAACCCAATTTGCATCGGCAAGTTATGGTGTAGCCCTGCCAACCCAACTCGCTGTGGCAGATTTCATCGAATCGGGACAGTACGCCAAGCATGTAAAAAGAAGGCGTAACCAATTGCTTAGTCTGAGACAACAATACCTTGAATACCTTACTCACCACCTACCGCATAACGTTAAATTCAGTCACCCGCAAGGTGGCATGGTGCTGTGGCTACAAATTCCTAACTTGAACCAAGATGCCCTAGCGCAAAGTGTTGAACAACATCAACTCGATGTCCGGCTTGGTCACCTGTTTACCACGCTCGATTTATATAGTGAATGCATTCGAATCAATATGGGCTACCCACTACAAGGACAAGCGAAACAGGATCTTGACCTACTCATCAAGCTTATAAAGCAAGCGTGCTAGCTAACAAAAAAGCCAGACAAACATCTATTTGTCTGGCTTTGAGAACAGAATGATTGAGTTCGACTAGAAGATCGCGTGAGCAACTAAAACGATTATCGGCAGCGTCACTAACGTACGTAATAGGAAAATGGCCACCAGTTCTAGGAAGTTGATCGGCACCTTACTGCTTAAGATAACCGACCCTGTCTCTGACATGAAAATCAGCTGAGTAACAGATAGCGCTGCAACAACAAACTTGGTTAAATCCGCATTAACAGTTGACGCTGCGATGATTGAAGGAACATACATATCAGTGAAGCCCACCAGCATTGTTTCAGCCGCCGCAGCAGCTTCGGGCACATTAAGTAGATCGAGTAGAGGTACAAACGGAGCACCCAGCATCGAGAACAGTGGCGTCGCTTCTGCAACCACTAGGCCTAGTGTACCAATCGCCATAACAACAGGAAGCACACCAAATACCATATCTAGCGCGTTATGCACGCCTTCTTTAGCCACAGAGCCTAAGCTTTTTACTTTATCGGCACGTTTAAGGGCTAGCTCCATGCCAAAACTTAGAGTGGATTTACCAGCAGGAACCAGTTCATCATCTCGATTCGGTGCACTACCATCAATATAGAGATCTTTTTTGTACGATAGTGGTGGCAAGAACTGAATGACCATCGCAGCAATCACACCGGATAAACAGATCGAAAAATAGAACGGTACAAAGTAGTTCGCCAATCCAACTTGAGTCAGTACCACTAAAGAGAAGGAAATACCCACAGGCGAGAACATGGTGGCCACAACCGCGGCTTCACGCGCAGTGTACTTTTTATCTTCATACTGTTTACTGGTCAAGATCACCCCAACCGTACCGTCGCCTAACCATGAAGACATACAATCGATCGCCGCTCGTCCAGGCAGGCGGAAGATTGGGCGCATAAACTTACTGAGTAATGTACCTAGTAACTCAAGCAAGCCAAAATTAAGCAGCAGTGGAAGCAGCAAACCCGCAAGGAAAAAAGTCACCAACAGCGATGGCAGTAAGTCATTAAGAACTAAGCCACCTGTATTACCGTTCCAGATGATCTCTGGCCCAATTTGATGTAATGCTAGCAGCGTAAATAGCGCACCTAGCAAACGAATCATGAGCCATGTTGGGGTCAGGATGAACAGTCTCGTCAGCAAAAGAGATTGGGTAACAAATGTCGGCTTTACAAGACTCGCTGCAAGTGAAGCAAAAGCTGAAAAACAGATCACGCCTGTTACAGTCGGCAAAATGGCTTCGCCAAGAACCGCTTTGAAGCCTTTGGCCATTAAAGCCAGAGGGAAGGTAAAGTTACCATCGTAAGTTAACGGAGCAAGGAAAAAGAACAATCCTAGCAGAGATGGAATTGCAAACATTAGCAAATTCCGGTTAGTTTTGTGGTTCTCTTCAACGAGAAGTGTATCGCTCATCTGACTACTCCCTAGATGACTACAATTTCACTTTAAGTGAATAAATCTTCATTGAGAGTGATTATATATGCTAAAAAATCCAACACAAGATAATTTTGCAAATTTATTCACCAATATTAAATATAAAGTCAATCTTAATAGCTAACGAAAACCAGAAAGCCAACATAAACAACCAGGTGTAATCAAATTTTACCAAGCCTAAGAATCAGCATTGAGAGTCACGTATTTATGGCGCCCAGTACCACATGACCATAAAACTGATGGGTGAGGAAAGGAGGGAACAGAGTGGAATCATTTTACAATTGGCACTTGCAATGAAAAGGTCACTCCACCAAGTTCTGTTAACTCGATATGGCGTATCATTTCAACAAAATACCCACCGCCATCGATCTCTAACTGTTGCTTAAGGGCAATATCAAATATCGCCTCTAATGCAGCGCTATACCCTGTATCTGAAACAATATAGACCTCACTACATAAGTAATAGCCTTCTGGCAATTCAAAGTCGTACTGATTGTCTTCAACTTGCCAATCTCCAATATGAGTATCGATCTGATCCCAAGTCTGCTCGAGTTGGTTGATAGGTGTTGCTCCCAGTAAGCGAACCGATTTTTCTCCGTAGCGTTCAAAAACATTATCCCAATCAGAGTCAACGACAGATAACTTTTTCATTCCTCGCTTTGGATACCAAATTATCTCAGTCGGCATCGATTGAGCTAACTGCTTCTCTAATGAAACCTCATTTCCTGGATGAGCGAGCTTGTTGAGGAAAGCCGCTGCCTCTTTGGGTGTGAGATCATACCCCATCTTTCGCACTTGTTTCGCTGTAACGCCAAGCTCTCGCTTCAATGCTTTTCCAAGCGCCTGAGAAGATGAGAAACCACAATACTGAGCAATTTCTGTCACGCTCCTCACGTCATTGCTCATCAGCAAGCTAACCGAAACTTGCAAGCGTAAACGACTCAAATACCGTCCAGGAGTCTCATTAAAAAGCTGAGTAAATTCGCGATGGAAATGGTAAGGAGAAATCGCACTAGCAGTAGCAATTTGCTCCCACGTTCTGTGTTCATCAAGTTCTTTATGCATCAGATAGAGCGCATGAGAAAAACGCTTGCGCAGGTGTTCAGACAAAGGCTCTAACAGCGCAATTTCAGGCACCAACATAAAAGGCTTAGGTGCACTCTCTACCATTTCGCTCGGCCCTTTTAGATCACTGAATCCACTATCGTTCGTTTGTTGGATTAAACCCATTTCCTTACTCATGACTCTGTATCCATTACCAATAGCGCCTCTGCTTGCTTCTCTTGTTTACGACTCGTTAATCCCAACAATATCGGGATAAGCAACAAAGTCACAACCGTGGCAAATAACTCACCAAACACGAGTGATACTGCCGCTGGCTTAAGGTACTGAGCTTGCTCAGCGGTTTCACCCAACAATGGCAATAAACCGCAAACCGTTGTGATAGTGGTCAAGAAAATAGCCCTAAGGCGACTGGTACCCGCCGTGACCAAGGCTTGTTTAAGTGGCATACCATTTCGATATTCATGATTAAAACGCGTAATCAATACCAGTGAATCATTAATGACAATCCCTGTCATCGCCATCATGCCGAACATTGACAACAGACTAATAGGTAAATCCATAATGTAGTGGCCAAAAATCGCTCCTGCGAAACCGAAGGGGATGACCGCCATAATAATAAACGGCTGCCAATAAGACTTCAGTGGCACCGCCAACAAAATGTAGATCAGCAAGATGGTCAGAATCATGGCGGACTTAAACCCATCAGAAACTTCACTGATCTCTTCAAATTCCCCCCCTGCTTTAATTTTTACATCGGGATACTGAAGCTCTAGCTGCTCTATTGTTTTAGTCAATTGCGTCATAGTTTGCTCGGGCGCCTGTATATCTCTGTTTTGTTTCCAATAAAGGTTAACTACCTGATCGCGATTTCGACGATACATAATCTGTGGCTGCTGTTCATGGTGAAACTCTGCAACATCTCCGACCAAGACAGTTTTTCCCCCCGCAACCATAACTTCAGTTTGTTCTAGTTGCGCTAAAGTCTTGCGTACATCTCTTGGATATTTAAGCAATACCTTAGTTTCTTGCCCTTGTTCCAAAAGGCGATGAACTTCGCGCTCACCAAACGCCTCACCCGCCAACTTAGCCAATTGATCCTGAGTTAAGCCAAGCTGATGACCGAATTCATTGAGTACCAAGCGAACCTGGGGCTGACCTCCCTTACCATCATGGTAGACATCCGCAACCCCAGGAAGAACAGATAATGACTGAGCTAACTTGGTCGCTACTCGATTAGCCAAGCTGCGGTCAGATGAGGAAATTGAAATAAACGTACCACCAGCAGGTTCTTCAGCAGCACTAAATTCTATTGAATACGCCCCTTCTATAGCACCCACTTGTTGCCGCCAACTCTCAATGATTAGATTACTAGGTAAGATGGCTAGAGCTTCACTAGTTAGCTCCGCAGTCACCTCTATCTCGCCGTAGCCATCAGACCACGCAAGCAAATTAACAACGGGCCTGCTACCGAGAGGATAATCTACTTGTAGCGTTTTCTCGATAGCAAGCATTGACTGTTCGATTTTATCCAATGCTTGCTTTTGCAAAGGCAGCGGTGCACCGTCTTCCAGCTCAGCTTTAGCCGTGATATAGCGCCCCGGTATTTCTGGAAAAACTGCACTTCGAATCGTGCCAGTCGACCACATACCGTAGGCCAATATAGTCGTGGCAATAAAGCACATCAAAGCTGCAGCTTTATACTCAAGCACGAGTTCAAGAGTCGGTTTGTAGACACGGCGATTAAACCAAGTTAATCCGCCTTGAGCACTCGTTTGAATCTTAGTAATCAGCCCTTTTCTTTGCTTGCAAGTAGATAGATTCGCCAAATGAGATGGCAAAATGAACTTACTTTCAATCAACGAGAAAATTAGCGCAAATATGACCACGGCCGAGAAGCCGGCGAGTATTTTGGCAAAGTCGTTATTAATCCAAAGCATTGGAGAGAACGCCGCGACTGTGGTCAAAACACCAAAAACCGTAGCGACTGCGACAGAGTGCACGCCATGCCAAGCGGCTTCTTTTCCATTCTTGTACAGGGTGCATTTTTCATAAATGGCTTCGCCAACAACCACCGCATCATCGACCAAAATACCGAGCACCAAAATGAAACCAAACAAGGTAATGTCGTTGATGCTGTAATTGACTAGTTGCATCGCTCCCAAGGTTCCGGCAAGTGCCACAGGAATACCTATTGCAACCCAAAACGCCAGTTTAAGGTCTAAAAACACCCCAAGAAGCACAACCACAATCAGTAGGCCTTGCCACGCATTATCACCAAGTCGAAATAGCTGCTCCTCGATGTATGGCGCCATATCTGCCATCACGCTGAGTTCAATATCAGCGGGGAGAATTCGTTTTTGCTCAGCCAACGTATCTTCAATCGCTGAACTTACCTTAAGAAGGTTGTCCGTCTGGCTGGTACTGACTAACAAGGCAATGGCATTTGAACCATTATTTCGAACAATCGCCCCACTTGTTTGATAACCTCGTGTTATTGACGCAATATCACCAAGGTAAACCGTACCTGAAGGACTCGAAGAGACAATCAAGCGTTTCAGTTTTTGCAAATCATCGGCGTAGCCATCTCCTCGAATCACCATCCTACCTTTGGCGCTTACTAACTCACCGGTTCGTGACTCTAAGGACATTTGGTTAATAATGTTAGCAAGAACGTCTAAACTCATACCGAGCTTTTTTAGCTCATCTGGTCGAGGCTCGATAATTAGCTGAGGATCACGCGCCCCATAGTTATTCACTTTTGAAATGCGTGGATTTTTTTTAAGCGCGAGTTCAATTTGACGTGCGATAGGCTGAAGCTCTTCATCGCTACGCTCACCAGAGACGACAACAAAAGCCGCCAAATTAGTAAACTCGTTACGAACGACTTGCGGGCGTTCAGCCTGAGCTGGAAACCCATTAATTGCATTGACCCGATTGCGCACATCGTCCAATAGCTTGTTTAAATCAGTGCTACTGGTTTTGCGCACCACCACACTCGACAGGCCAGCGCTAGACTGGCTGGTGATCTGCTTTATTCCCGCGATACCGCTAATCGACTCTTCAATGCGCTGGGTAATACTCTCATCTATTTGCTTGGCACTTCCCCCGGGGTAAGCCACGGTAATAGAGATAGAAGACGGCGCAATCTGAGGAAATGACTCGACGCGTAACTGACCGAATGCCAAGACACCGCTTGCAATGATTGCCAACATCAACAAGTTGGCACCGACCGGATTATTGATAAACCACTTGGTTAGCCAACTCATTATTCGCTCCTCAACACGGCTGCAACTTCCGTCATATTCTGAGGTGCGACTTGCTTACCCACTACCATCGACAGCAGCGGGTAAATGACGACTTGGCGTGGACGCTGTGGTTGATCTTCAAAGCGAACGAAAACCTGATTTTGCTGCTGCCCGACCAAGGTTACCCACTCTTTTTTCAATCTATCCTGATTATCTAGGGTCCAAACAAAGCCATCACGTGTAAGTGCACTGATCGGTAACGTCGCAATATTTTGTTGTTTCCCAAGCCTAACCTCAACCTTAACTTGTTGATTAGGCAATAGCATTTCACCTTCTGAATACGGTTCACTAACGGCCAAAACAACTTGACGCTGACGAGTATTGGCATCCGCTTGAGGTGCGATGTAGCGTAACTTAGCTGGCCAATGCTGCCCTGCTCTATTGATTACAGAGATTTCTGGTTTACTCAGTGCATTTTGTACTTTACGCCAATGAAGATCAGACACAGGCAATTGAACATCGACCGAATCACTTGCCGCTAGTTCAAACAGCACTTGTCCAGACTCCAACCACTCACCAGGGCTAATCTGTCGTCGCAACACAATCGCGTCAAAGGGTGCAACAATATTGGCTTCACTGTATAACTTTTCGGCACTGCGCAATGCTTGGATCGCTCGATCTAATTCTGCTCTAGCCGCAGCGACCTGTGGTTCTCGACGCGCAAATGGTGAGCTGGTTTTGGCAGACAGCATTTTCAACGCAACCGTCTGCTCATGTTTTGCCTGTTTTAAATTCAGTTCAGCCTGACTCACCAAGCTCTTAGCTTGGGCTAGATTAGATGCGAGCGCACTGGTTTCTAACTTAGCCAACACCTCCCCCTTAGTAACGGTGCTTCCTGGCTCTAATTCTGAATTCAACCAAGCTAATTGAGCACTGCTCGAAGCCTTCAATTGAACGGGCCACCTTGCAGTTGTAGTCGCGAGCAAGGTTAAAGAGGATTCATGTTCATGAGGTGTTACTTCCATCACCGAAACAGGGGCTTTCACTGCGGATTTTTCTTTGATCTCCGTTGGTTCCGGTTCTAAATGCTCTACCAAAACCAATGCCATCAAGATGGCCCCCACTCCGAGCGCAACCGCTAATATCGATTTAGCTCTCATCCATCGCCTCCTCTTTATTACCAGCTTTTGCTTCCATGGTTGCAGTACAATTTAAACGCTGAGTAATTTCAGACAAACGAGACAAGGTTTGTAAGGTAATCGGTAACACCACCGCTACCTCAACGAACTCTAGAGAGTAAGTCACGATAGAAAAGATCTGCCCGACACTGGGCTCTACCAAAGCGCTAACCATCCATAAGTTAGCTAACACCGCACAGAACAAGACAATAAAAATAAACCCATAAGCGATGGCTTCAGTATCTGACAGTTTAATCTCACAATTTTTGAGACGTTTGAAGTGGCCGCGGATGGTGGCGAGTCTCTCACTACTTAATGCAGTAACTTGCTGCTCTAGTTGGTCATTCAACTTACCATTTAAGCGCGTGAAGATGCCATGAAACAAGCTATATACGAGCAAAATCCCAACCCCTGCGGCCAAGACGCTCAATGCCAAATAAAGATGGAATGCAGCCAAAATGATCACGGTAGCGAACAAGTGAACAACTGCAGTGATTAATAAGGGTAAGTCATCTTCTAAGAAGTCGACCAACTCGCGGGACATTGTGAGCCTAGCGCTACGAACGGATACCGTCGCTTGCTTTATATTATGTTCCACCAGCCTTGCTAATTTATAGCGAACCTGCCCATAAACTCGAGTATCGTAAAAGCGGCGTAAAACACTGACTACGACCACCACAAGTAATAAGACGGCAAAATGAATCAAAGGCCATTGGTCGTGATTCAAGATACCGTCAATCGCATAACCAATAGCCAGTGGCAGTAGTATCAGTATCACGTTCTCAATCAACACCATCAACCAAGTCAAGCCGATTTTGAGTGGGGCTAATTGAATCGTCGATTTCAGCGTAATTTGAAAGCGCTCGGACATCATTATTCCTATGAATGAGTTTAGCGTTAGTATTACCCATTCATTCAAGGAAAAAGTGTCCCAAACTGCTGTTTTGATGCTTTGAAATTTTGTTGATAGGTGGTGGTTAGCTGAGCATCATTTCATTTTCTCCAATAAGACTTTATTGCTGTTAGCGGTCATATTGTGGACAAGCTAAAGCCATTACCCCCTCGTTAGTAAAATAACTCTCTACTCACTCAACTATTCAATCAATCGAACCACCAACGAACCCGGTGCCCGCACTGACTCAACATTGTGGCTAATGACCGTCCCACTCGAAGGTGAGTAGTAACTTTGGATTTCATCGCCAAAACTATTGTATTGAGTCGCGAGCCTTTGCCCTTGTTCAACCTTATCTAGTAACTCGACATGACAAATCACAAAACCACCCTGCTCAGCCCTGATACTGGTGATGTGATTACCCTCGACACATGGCGTTTGAGTTGATTGCACCTCGCCATCAATAAGCTCATACGCACGCAACACATTCAGTACACCGAGTGTCGCCCTATCAACCATATCCAGATCGGTATAACGACCCACCCCAACTTCAATAGTGATAGATGGAATATCAGCACGGTTATAAACCGTTTCGAGAATGCCAGGATCACCCGGGTCGTTAAGAATCACATCAGGGTTAATCAGCCTCGCCATGCGTATTGCATCATCGATTCGATAGTCAGCGAAGGCATACAGCGGATAGGCGCTACCACTGGTTTGCGAGTGAAGGTCAATAGCAAAATCAGCATTGGGTTTGAGTAAGTTCTCCCACAGACTGTACGCATATCGGCTTGCGTCATCACCATTGTCACTACCAGGGAAAAGGCGATTTAGGTTGGCTGATGAGCTATCCGGTGCAGCGGAATGAAAGTCTCGGCTATGGCGAGCAATGCCCGACAAGTTTACAGCCGGAACAATAGTAATGCAGCCGGAAATCGTTTTTCCCTCTAGCTCACGGGCAAGCTTTTGCGCGGTTAAAATTCCATTTTGCTCGTCTCCATGGACCCCCGCGGTAATCATAAAACGCTTACCCGGTTTAATACCTTTAAACACACGAACTGGCAGAGTTTGCGGGTGACCAATAGCATCTGTTGCCACGGCAAACCAAAATTTATGCTCTCCCGGGCTTAGTGCGTCGACATCTAAAGCTTGTATAGTCGGATACATGGGCACGATACATTCGTTTAATGGCTTGGTCATGGTTTACCTCAACAATGAAACCAAACCTGTACGCCTAGCTTCAAAATTACATTTATCTAACAAAGCTGTACTCTAAACTGTCTGTAACTGCTTGAATAGCCATCCGTGTAATTTTATTGAAATCCTTCACTGCTGTTTGGCAGAAGTCATCACCACACTAAACAAAATCAGCGCAGCGCCAACGATTTGCATCACGCTAAGCGATTCCTGAAGCCAAACCATCGCAAAGATGGCACCAAACAATGGTTCACTCCCCATCAGAAGAGACACTCGCGTCGGAGAGGTTCGACGCACCGCATAATTCTGTACATAGAAAGCAAACAGAGTACAAAACAACACAAGGTAAGAGAGCGTCAGCCAAAACTCAAGATGAGTTGGGATGATGAACTCTGCAACTGGCACAAAAATGACCGCGGCCAAAAGCGCAACACCAGCAACCACTAATGACTGAAGAGCTGTGAGTGTTGTTGTGGTGATCTGTTTACCTTGGGTAAAACGCTTAGTCAGGGTAACCATCAGTGCCCTAAGAACAGCGGCAGCGAGGATGTAGTAATCGCCACTATTAAGTGCAAACACAAAACCTTGCTGACTGGTTAAAAGCACCACACCGACAACACTGCACAAGGTGAGTACCCACAAGGTGTTGCTAACGCGCTTCTTGTTAATGACCAGCTCAGCGAATGCCGTTAATATGACCGACAAGCTGATCAAAAACGCCGCATTCGATGCTGAGGTTTGCGCAACCCCAAACACTTCGCAGAAAAAAATCGCCGATAGAATAAAGCCAGTTGGGAGGGCAATCTTCCAGTCTTTATTGAGTCCACGGCGAAAATCTCGAATCACTACAGGTAGCATACATAGAAAAGTGACCGAGAAACGAATCGAAATGAAAGCCAACACGCTAGTGTAAACAAGGGCGCTTTTCGTCAGGCCATAACTTGTTCCCCAAAAGATCGCTACCAATAGTAGTAGCGACTCAGTGAGTGGAAACCTGAATCCACTCTTGTTTAACTGACCTGTTACTGCCGTCATCTCATTTCTCCATAAATATACGCTCCAGCCCTCCCTCCATTGGAGCCACTGGTTGACTAATTCAGTATCCATAAGTAACTTAAATGAAACAATACTACGGTAATGCAAAGGATTTTTGCGCCTTGGACACAAATAAGCTCATCCCTCTTCTTTCCGAAATGGCAATTTTCGTTAATGTGGTTGATTCAGGAAGCTTCTCAACTACGGCGAAAAAGCTCGGCGTTTCGCCGTCTTCAGTGAGCCGCTCTATTACTCGATTAGAAAACGCATTAGAAGAAAAATTGCTTGAGAGAACCACGCGCCAAATGCGATTAAGCACCATAGGGCAAGAGGTCTACAGCCTTTGCAATGACATGCTCAACTCTGCAAAAATGGCCGTATCAGCAGCTCAGGCGGATAAAAGCGAGATTTCGGGTATATTGCGAGTTGCCGCCCCTAAAGCTTTATCGCGTCAGGTGCTTATGCCTATAATTCTGGACTTTATTGACACCTATCCAGATGTGGCACTGCAGCTTAAAGTCACCGACCAATACATAGACCCAATCAGTGACGAAGTCGATGTCATCATCCACATCACCGACAAACCCTATCAAGGTTTAATCGCTAAACCCTTGGCCGATTGCCGACTGGTGTTATGTGCCAGCCCAAGTTATCTAACGCAGAATGGACACGCGACACACCCTAACGATCTTTCTCAACACAACTGCTTGTGCTTAGGAGAGACACCAAAAGATAGGACTTGGGAATTTACAGCGGCAGAGAAGAAGCTGGCGACGAATGTCAAAGGTTCGTTTGCAGTTAACCACAGTGAAATCCGCCGTGAAGCTGTTTTACGCGGAGTGGGAATATCACTTTTTCCGGAGTTTGTGGTTAAGAATGAATTAGATTCAGGAGAGCTAATCGAGCTATTGCCCGATTGGCATATTGGTGGAAATTATCAAGGTCAGATAATGGCCCAATATGCTCAATCGAAATTTATTCCAAGGCAGATAAAAACCTTTGTCACATACCTAAAAGATAGGTTTAAGTAAGCGCGAATACACAACTGTTATGCCTTGTTCTTCTTTTCTAAATGGCTAACCAAGCTTTCGGCAAGTTGGTGGCTAGCGATGTTACGGCTAACAATTTGACTGTCTAGCTTGCCACTCTGAGCAACCTTCAGCCAGTCATCAATCATGTTACCGAAGCCTTTCGTTTCTAGCATAGGAACCCAGTCTTTCAACATCAACGTTGATTCTTGCCCCTGCTGCCAAATTCGGCCTTGAACAAACGAATCAAATTCCAGTGCGCGGTTCTTGTATGTCGCAGAAACCCGCTCTTTAGTGATTCCATACTGGCGATTCATTGAAGCATGCAACAGTGTAGAGTTTGATTGCCACTGAAGATCAACTCTGGAGAGCTGACGCTGATCAAACTGGGACGTGACATACACATCATCAAGTGACGTTTGACCATTAAGGTTTACGCTATCAAGTGGATGGATAAAGTCATCGAAAATGAAAGTACGGATATCTCCAGTAAGGTCGTATCTGTGCTTCTCCCAACGTAAAGACGTTAACTCTCCCGTCGCCCCTTGTCCAAGCTCAGAAATTTGATGATTGTAGAGTGGGATATGGCGACGATTGAATCCCACATAAAGCGGTTGTTGATGTTGCTCTGCTAACTCATAGAGACATTCCACATCCTCGGCGCTGTCAGCTAGTGGTTTATCGACAAAGGTCGGAATTCCTTGTTTGAGAAAAAAGGCCGCAACCTCTTTGTGCACTGACGTAGCGGCATGAATCATAACCGCATCAGGGGAAAAATCTAACAGCTGCCGATAGTCTTGGCACTGCTTGTCGACTCGATACTTCCACCCTAGCTGGGCCAAAACATCCGCATTACGAGTACAAAAAATAGGCTCAACATCTGCACGTTGGCTTACAATCGGTAAGTAAGCCTTCTGCGCGATATCACCCAAACCGATTATTGCTACTTTCATCGCTTACTCTAGCTCCATTTTAAAATACGTACTTCATTGCCCTCGTCTGGCTGCTTAGGAATATTAAGCGACAGCAGTAAAGAAATACAGGCCATACCTGCGCCAATATAGAATACGGCAGAAGGCGATACTAGCCAGATAAAACCAAAGGTCACAGGAATAAATACTGCCGCAATATGGTTAATCGTAAATGAAACGCCAGCGGTTGATGCCATGTCTGCAGGATCAGCGATTTTTTGGAAGTAGGTTTTGATCGCGAGCGCCAAAGCAAAGAACAGATGATCGACAACATACAACACTGCCGCCCACTGAGCAGTTTCTACTAGCGCATAACCAACGAACACACAAATTAAGCCAACATATTCAAATGTGAGTGCTTTACGCTCGCCCACTTGACCGATGAAACGCCCGATTTTCTTAGCAAACAAGAAATTAAATACATAGTTAATAATAAACAGCAAAGTGACGTCTGCGGCGGAGTAGCCGAAACGCTCAACCATTAAGAATCCAGCAAATACGGTAAATATTTGACGACGAGCACCGCTCATAAAAGTCAGCGCGTAATACAGCCAGTAGCGTTTTCTTAGCACCAATTTTTTGTTTTGCTGCACCTTAGTTTCAAACTGAGGAAACGCAAACGCCATCCAGGCAACAAGCAAGAAGCCAGCACCACCAAAAGTTAAATAAACCCATTTAAAGTCCATGCTGAGTATTTCTAAACAGAGCCACAGCGACCCATAGGTCAGTAGCGAAGCCAGTGCGCCAACCGAGATGAACTTACCGAGCATTTCAGGTGCTTCATCTTTGGTTAGCCACTGTAAGGCTAACGACTGTTTAAGTGTTTCAAAATAGTGAAATCCTGTCGACATTAACAGCGTCGTTAACAGCAAACCAAGCAAGGAAGGGAAGAAGCCCGTAATCGCTGTGCCCAAGGTCAACGCTGCCAATGACACAATCATAAATCGCTGCTCTCGGATAAACAGCAGTACAAACACGACGGTAAACGCGAGAAAGCCCGGAATTTCACGAACACTTTGCAGTAAGCCGATATCTGAACCATCGAAGTTGGCACGCTCAATAACGAAGTTGTTTAGCAGTGCCATCCAGCTCGAAAAAGCGATGGGCACAACGATAGAGATGAGCATGAGGAAGTTTTGTGGAGTTTTCCAACTCGCCGAGTGATTCATGAGCAGTTCCTTCTAAACGCGAACTATTACATTAGACCAGCTAAGATTGAGAAACAAACAAATTTACATTTTATACCCTTGTGTTCCCTTCGAGACCGGATAGTGCTTTTCAAAAACAATAAAGACCACAAAAAATATATGAAAACAATGCTTTATCATTTTCGATATTCTCGTTATGGTGGGGATATGTATCACCAGTCGAAAAGGGAATAATATGGAAATAGTAATACGTCCAACTCAAGTTAGCGATGCCGCGGCATTATGTGATATTTACTCACAACCTAAGGCGCAACGTGAAACACTGCAACTCCCGAAACCTTCACTAACGATGTGGACAAACCGACTGGAAAACATCCCTGCAGGCATATATAGCTTCGTTGCAGAAGTCGATGGTAGAGTAGTGGGCAACATTGGCTTTGAACACTCACAGCGCCCACGCACGGCTCATTGTGCGAGCTTTGGTATTGGCGTTCATGATGACTTTCATGGTTTAGGCATTGGTAGCAAGCTGATAGAAACCGTACTGGATTTAGCCGATAACTGGTTACAAGTGAAACGAGTCCAAATCGAAGTGAACAGTGACAACGACAAGGCGATTTCGTGCTACAAAAAATTTGGCTTTGAAGTTGAAGGCGAAGCTAAGTTTGGCTCCTACCGAGATGGTGAATACATAAACACCCTCTTTATGGCACGCATCAAAAGGTAATTGTCCAAAGGCTTACCTTAAGGGTAGGCCTTTAATTCATGCAGCGCCCGCTGTGTTAACGCTTCAGTATATGCATTGATCTTCCAATGACTGGGGTTCCAACCTTTGACAAAACGCTGAAAATCAGCCCAAGCAATGGAAAATAATGGTCGCCAAGCCGACTCGACTTCCTTCGCGGATAACTCTGGCTGATGCTGCTCAAGCGCCACTTTTAAATGACCGAAATAGGTATCGAGCAGCCACTCTTCCATCTCGTGACAACACTCAGGTTCAACAGCACTGCTCATAAATAGTGCCACATCTTTCATTGCGCAGCCTCTACCTATGTACTGAAAATCCACCGCTGCAGCCTTGTATCCATCGGGAGTAAAACAGAAGTTCGCCAGTTTAGCATCGCCATGAATCAGTGTGGAAAAAGGCGCGCTATCGAGAACTCGATCTATTTTTTCTGCATGCGCTTTGAGGTTCTGGTCTTCTAAAGCCGCAAGTTCGTCAGGACGCGTTGCTAGATGCCAATACGTTCCCTGCTGCCATAAACCTTGGCCATTAACGCCGATATACTGGGCATGGAAATCAGCCAACCATTGCAGACACGCGCTCAAATGAGTTTGTGTCGGGTCGGTAACAACTTCGCAGAACCCTAACTGACATAAATCTTCCATAACAAGTAGTAACTCTTCGCCTCGCTGAGTCACTTTTATTGGCGCGGGGACTGTTGTTCGACACTGCTTGGCACCGTGCTGATACCAGTTGAGTTCGACTTGATAAGAGCGAAGCTTACGTTGATGTGAAATATCGGTGTTCCACCCTCTTGGATGAGACTCGGGCTTGGGCAACTGGATATGTTTAACTATAATGCTCGTTTCATCGACGTTCAGCCGCACTAGCTCTCCATACCCGCCCCACAAAGTCTGAAGCACTTCAATGCGTTGCAAACGGGTATAACCTAGCTCTTTTACTAACGGCAGATAATCGTATATTTGAGCGCTCATGCTTTTAGGTGCGACCACTGCGGATTACGATCCATATAATGCACCGCATAGCTACAAATAGGCTCAACCTTCACGCCAAGCTGCTCAATTTCGTTTAATACAGCTTCCATCATCACCTTGCCATATCCCCGGCCTTGAAGCGCTTCTGGAACCTTTGTAGAGGTGATACTGTACACATCGCCCTTATTTTCGATCTTCACCAACGCGTAGTGCTCACCCTCGAGATAAACGCGAAACTGAGAGCTTACTCCATCAAAATCTGTCTTATGAGACATGTTAACTCCAAAAAATGATAACTAAATCATATTAATGGGTATATTGACATTTGAACAAGCCGCAAACCAAACATAGAATGGTCTGATCCAAATTCACCAATTTGGAATAAAAACGTCATATACCCACCTACTGAATAAAAACCATACCACGGTGGGAGCAACGGAGGCTAGATGAATACGCAGGCGGCACTTAAAGAACGAGGGGCAAGTTCTTCACACGATAAAAATGTGTCGACGTTAAATAGTACTGACGCTCTCGCTATGGTAGAGCATGGTGGCGAATTAACGATTGGCATTACCACGCCTGTAGGGACAACATTTCGATGTAAAACCAAATTTATTGGCACTCACTCTGACAACGTTGTTTTAGCTGAGCTACCAAAAATATCTGAAGACGACCTAGGCTTCTTTTTCCAAGAAGGTTTTTGGGCCACGATTAGAGCGATTTCACCCCGTGGTGAAGGCGCAATTGTTCATTTTCGAGGCCAGATCCAGAATGTCCTAACCGCACCAGTACCGATTTTTACGCTTTCGGTACCTCAAACCATGCAAGTGACCCAACTGAGGAAAGAGCCTAGATTTGACGTTAACTTAGCAGCCAAAGTGATCGCCGAGACGCACAAGCTCGACTGCGAAATTCGCGACTTATCTAAGAGCGGTTGTCGATTTATTACCGCCCCCCTTAGCCGCCCATTTCAAGTTGGAGAAGAGATCGCCCTCAACGTTCAGTTAAGTTCGAACAGAGATAGGCAGTTCGCGCCGCTATACGGGAAAGTCTGTAACTTGCAACGTTCCATGCATTATGCACGCTATGGGGTAGCGTTTAATGATAATGGAAAAGAGAATGCCAAAACTCTGCTCGGGCATCTCAAATTTGACGGCACGAAGTTGACCTTAAGATAGGCTACGTATAATGAAAGCGCCCCGCATCATTGCGGGGCGCTTTGTTTTTAGCCAATAAACGAAATGTAACCTTGAAGAATGACAAGGTTAACGATGTCGATAAAGAAAGCACCAACAATGGGAACCACCATAAAGGCCTGCGGTGACGGACCAAATTTATTGACCAGTGAGCCCATATTCATCACCGCAGTTGGCGTCGCGCCTAAGCCGAAACCACAGTGTCCACCAGCAATAACAGCCGCATCATAGTTTGCCCCCATCGCCTTGAATGTAACGAAAAACGAGAAGATGCCAAGTATGACCGACTGCACAGCGAGAATGATTAAGAACGGAATAGCCAAGTCGAATATATTCCATAGTTTTAAGCTCATTAACGCCATCGCGAGGAATAGCGACAGTGAAACCGTGCCCAATATATCCACGGTTTCCGCATCGACCTTATGCGTTTTAGTGACTTCCAGAATGTTGGTGATGAACACACCAATAAACAGCGCATAAACAAAGTCTGGAATCATTAACCAACTTATCTCAAAGCTGCTGACCCACTGCTCTAAGTACTTAGCCCCAGTAACACAGATAAGCAGCACGAACAAGATTTCGATGACTTTCTTAGCCGTGACTTTATCTTCCTCGTACTCGTTGTAAGTGACGAGCTCAGGGAAACGTTCATGAGTCTGTGTACCTGTCCCGTACTCTGATTCAAAACCATGTTTGGTAATTAGCTTCTGCGCCACTGGGCTGCCAATAATACCACCGATGATCAAGCCAAAAGTGGCTGAAGCCATGGCGATTTCTAATGTGTTAGACAATCCAAAGGTATCAGAAAAAGTTTGCGACCATGCCGCACCTGTCCCGTGTCCACCCGACAAAGTAATCGAACCGGCAATAAGCCCCATTAAAGGGTCTAAGCCGAGCGCTGTCGCTAACGTAACACCGACACCGTTTTGAATGATGATATAGAACGACGCCACGGCAAGGAAGACAAAGACCTTCGCGCCGCCCTTCATCAATTGCGTGTAGTTGGCTGCAAGCCCTACGGTGCTAAAAAACATCAACATAAATACTTTTTGCAACGGTAGAGAAAACTCTAGATTTACACCATTGAAGTGCAGCGCTGTGATGATGACAGCGACGATAAGACCACCGACAATCGGCTCAGGGATATTAAACTTCTTTAAAATTGGAAGCTTGGCATTGACGAAATGGCCTAAGAATAAAACGCTGATGGCGATTAAGAAAGATTCTAGTGGTCCAACTGAAATTATCTGATTCATATAACCTCTTATTGTAATTCACTCATCTTCCCTAACGAGTACAGAGCCTTAATTAACTCTGTGGAGCTTTGCTCATTGATTCATTTTTCTATTGAAATGTGTCCTTATCCAAACAGCCTCAAGATGCTCGTTTCAACAGTATCCCCAACAAATGATCGTCGGGGTTTTGAAAAGAAAGCGGGCATTATTAATAAACTTTCCGCCATTTGTCGAGTATTTACTTAAAAAATCGCTCTTTGCTCCTATCAGTTGATAGGAAGGAATGGGATGCGAAACCGACATAAAAATTCTATGATTGAAGGATTTAAGGCAAAAAAAAAGCCAAACGCAAAAAAGCATTTGGCTTACATAAAGTGTGAACAAAATTACGTTCACTAACAACGTCAGTTGGCTAGGTGACCCTCGGCTTAAGAAGGGTCACTTTAAACAATGCACTTACCGTGCCAACTTGATATTCACCTGTTTTTTTGCATTTCGCCGCATTTTTTCGCCAAGTCACCTTCCTAAAATGCAATATGAAAATCGCAAAATGCAAATATTTGCAATAACATATTAAACTACGTTCTTATCAATAAGATATAATAGGTTAATTTTCTTATTTTTTTCACTACGGAATCTATATACTCTCTGCACCTAATCTTATTAACCATACGCAATGAACTACTTAACGACTTTTCTCAAAGGAATGGCAATGGGTGCAGCCGATGTTGTTCCTGGTGTATCAGGCGGAACCATCGCTTTTATTACAGGGATTTACGACACTTTGCTCGAAAGCATTCGTCGCATCAATCCTAGTATTATTGGAATTTGGAAACGTGATGGCTTTAAAGCCGCTTTCCAGCATGTAAATGGCCTGTTCCTAATCGCCCTGTTTGGTGGCGTAATTACTAGCATCGCAACACTCGCTAAACTCATATCATGGCTACTCGTGAATCACCCCATTCCGCTATGGTCGTTTTTCTTTGGCCTGATTCTGGTTTCTGTGTTCCACATGCTTAAACAGATAGAACGCAGAAGCTTAAGTCGACTGGTATTTTTGTGCCTTGGCGTTGCTTTTGCCTACAGCATTACTGTGCTAAACCCGCTGCAACTAGAACCGTCGAGCATTAATGTTCTACTCGCAGGCGGTATCGCTATCTGCGCTATGATTCTACCGGGAATATCAGGCAGTTTCATTCTGCTATTAATCGGTATGTATACCCCAGTACTAGGGGCAGTTAAGTCGTTTGATGTACCCATTCTCGCACTGTTCTTAACAGGCTGCGTACTCGGACTATTGAGCTTCTCACATGTACTCTCGTGGCTGCTAAAGCGTTTCAGAGATTTAACCCTAGTTTTCTTAACTGGTTTAATGCTAGGTACATTACCTAAAATCTGGCCATGGAAAGAAACCATTACCTGGCGAACAAACTCTAGTGGCGAGCAGGTTCCTTTGATTCAGCACAACCTGTCACCATCAGCGTTCGAAACATTGACCTCCCAACCATCACAGCTAGGAATTGCCATCGCCCTGATGCTTTGCGCAATCGGACTAGTACTCGGCTTAGAAAAGTTCGCTGAAACGCGAGATCTTTAACCTAAACTTCTTACCAGACGGCTTCTTATGAAGCCGTTTTTTTGCCCTCATTACAACGTGTAATGATAATTAATTGCAATACCATTAATGCTTATTTATTCTTAACCGATTAATTTCAAGGAATAAGATTAAATACAATGAATGGTAAACCGTTCTTTGAGCACCTTTTTAAGCACTCACAGCAAGTAACGCCGCTACTTCATGGCGCACTCACACCCTTAGATGAAATAAGCTCTAAATCGCCTTTCATTCATATTGACCGCTCAAGCTCAGAGAACATCCGGGAGCTTTACGAAAACTTTAAGTCCGCGCACCCAGAAGCAGGACCCGCGTACTGGTTAACAAGGACGTGGGGAATGCTATGTTGGCAGCCTATCTACGTCGCGTTTATCTCGATTTACGCTTGTGAAGGGTTACCAAAGCTCTCTGCCATGGGGCAACAGGTTCAACCTAACTTCATCAGTGGTTACCACTTTCACTCAGAAGAGTTCTACCAAGGTGCTCAACAAGAATTGATCGAGCGCGCAGGCACAGAGCTGAACACACTATTTGAGTACTTTCGCCAAGAGATGAGCTTATGGACTCGAATCCGTCCAGGATTTACTAATCATCTATTTGCCGACGGAGTCCTTGGCTGCTTAATAAGGCTCAGTCAATTTGCCCCTGACTTACCCGGCGAATACCTGTTAGACCAAGCTCATCAATGGCTAAAAGCCTGTGACCTTCCAGAGAAGCTAATGGCATCACTAAAATATGAGCCAGAATCGAAACAACTCACTTTCGTCCGGACTAGTTGCTGCTTAGTCTATAAATGCGAGGGCAAAAAGCTATGCCAAGACTGCCCAAGACACCCAAATAACAAGCGCTAGCAAGCGATTCACCACGGCCACTTTCGCTGTTAAGTTGTCTTGAATACTCTAGACAATCATTGGCGTAGTGATTATGAAAACTATTCTCATTTTATTTCACGCATGCTAGAGTCACTGGTTGAACACAAACAACTCAACAAAATAGCCTATGTATCAGCTAGTCGATGCGTCGTTCGAAATCGACGGAAAGAGTATTCTATCTCCGACCAACCTCACCTTTATGCCAGGGAAGGTCACTACCCTTCTAGGGCACAATGGCTGCGGTAAATCGACCTTGATTAAACTACTCAGTCGTCAAAATTCACCAACGCACGGGCAAGTGCTTTTTAACCAGCAAGCGGTCTCTTCACTCTCTAACTTAGACTTTGCTCACCAAGTCGCGTATCTCCCGCAACACCCTCCCATTACCGATGGTGTCACGGTGCGTGAACTCGTCTGCTTTGGGCGTTACCCCTGGAAAGGGGCTTTCGGTCGTTACGGAAAAGACGATTATGCCATTGTCGATGAAGCGATTGAAAAAGTCGGTTTAACACCGTTTGCCGAACGTTTTGTGGCGACCTTATCTGGCGGTGAACGACAAAGAGCATGGGTAGCAATGTTACTCGCTCAACAAAGCCAGTGTATCTTACTTGATGAGCCCACGTCTGCGTTAGATGTCGCCCACCAACATGAACTACTAGCACTGATTAGAGAACTCAACCAAACCATGGGGTTAACCGTGATAATGGTGCTACACGACGTCAATATGGCCGCTAAGTTCAGCGACCACCTGGTGGCGCTACATTCCGGAAAAGTAATTGCGTCTGGCTCGCCACAAGGGCTTATGACACCTGAAACCCTGATGAAGGTCTATGGCATCGAGCTCGCACTGTTTGAGCATCCAAATACCGGGCAACCCATCAGCTACATCCCATAAGTAAAAGGAACTTGCTGTGAAGAAACTTATCACCTTGCTTTGTGCCACTTTAGCAATCAATTGCTACGCCTTCGATATTACCCACGAAATGGGAACCGCGACTTTTGATACCATCCCGAAGAAAGTTGTCGCCCTAGACTGGGTACTAACAGAAACCGTCCTAAGCTTAGGCATTGAACTCGAAGGCGTTGCAGATACAAGTGGGTATCGTCAATGGGTTGTAGAACCCAGCTTAAATTCTGCTGTTGTTGATGTAGGCTCACGCCGTGAACCTAACTTAGAACTACTTTCAGACATAAAGCCCGACGTGATCTTAATCAGTAAACATATGTCGGCAGCGTATGAGCAGTTGAATAAAATTGCTCCAGTTTTAGTTTACAGCGCTTACACTGAAGACAAACAGCCGTTAGAGTCAGCAAAAGCGATAACCCTATCTTTAGGTAAATTGTTCAACAAGCAACAGCAAGCTCTCACTATCATTGAACAGACGGAAGCACGGCTCGTCTCTAACGGTAAAAGAATCGTGGCCGCAGGCAACGCCAATAAGCCACTGTTATTTGCCCGCTTTCTCAACGATAAAACGCTACGTGTTCACAGCCAAGGCTCTTTAGCGCAAGCGACCATCGATATTATGGGTCTAAAAAACGACTGGAATGAGCAGACTAATCTCTGGGGCTTCACCACTGCAGGTACAGAAAAACTCGCAGAACACCAAAAAGCCAACGTCATGCTTATTGGCCCATTTAAGCAACAAGAACTCACGCAAATTACTCAGTCACCTCTTTGGCAGGCAATGGAGTTTGCACGTACAGATTCAGTGTACGTACTTCCAGCGATTTGGACTTTTGGTGGCTTGATCGCCGCACAACGTTTTAGTGACCATATTACCGAGCAACTTACCCAACAATAATGAACACCTTAAAAATCGCACATCACGACTTCGGCCGACCTAGTCTAAGAGCTGTGACGCTATTTGGCGCCGCTGTCTTGATCACTGGTTTGTTGCTACACCTCACGGCACCGTATTCCCAAGGTATCCGCCTTGTATGGGATACTGTCTTTCATTTTGATTCGTCAAACTATCAACACTTAATTACTCACTTGACCTACTTACCTAGGTTATCTGTTGCCATGATTTGTGGTTTTGCTCTGGCCGTTTCAGGTTGTGTGATGCAATTTGTACTGCGTAATCCAATAGCCTCACCCACAACATTGGGTGTCGCCGCGGGTGCAGAGCTTGGCATGGTGTTGGGGATCTTGCTGATACCCGCCCATTTTGTCATTCCTGATTTTATCCCCGCTTTTATTGGAGGATGTCTAGCCACTGGGTTGGTGTTTGCTCTGAGTTCAGCCAGAGGATTTTCTCCCCTACACATGGTGCTCGCAGGTATGGTTGTAAGCCTTTTCTTAGGCTCACTAAACACCATGCTTTTAATGTTACATGAACAGAAATTAACTAGCCTCTTCGTATGGGGAGCAGGCGCACTCAATCAAAATGATTGGTCAAGCACTCAAATATTGCTGCCACTGGTGCTACTCCCAACGGCTCTGTTGTTACTATTACAGCGTCCACTATCCGCATTGCAGTTTGGTGACAACGTCGCCTCATCTCTAGGCGTCAATATCAAGCAAGTGAAACTTGCTTGCTTGTCACTCGCTATTTTCATCACGGCCGCGGTTGTCAGTGAAGTCGGACTCATTGGCTTCATTGGTATTGTCGCCCCCGCTATAGCTCGAATGCTCGGTGCGCGAACACTGGCCAAACAAATTCTGTTAAGTGGCCTTATCGGTAGTAGTATCTTGCTTATCGTCGACTTAATCGTTCAACCATTTTCTGGCGTAGGAGGGGAACTTCTACCGACCGGAGCAATGACCGCATTGATAGGCGCGCCTTTCCTACTATGGTTGCTGCAACGCACTAAATTACAGTCAGACCTAAAAGCCCGCACTGAGCATATCGAGCACTACAGACGAGTCAATACAGCAAAAATTTTAATCGTTCTTCTGCTGGCCCTAGCTGCGCTCTCTCTGCTTGCAATTACGGTAGGAAAAAACCAGTTCGGTTGGAGCTTTAACCTCTCTCAATCACTGTTTGAATTGCGCGCTCCGCGAGTGTTGGTTGCCTTGATTGCAGGTATCGGTTTAGCATTTGCTGGCACCATCATTCAACGTATATCGAGCAACCCCATGGCAAGCCCAGAAGTGTTAGGTATTAGCTCTGGTGCTGCACTCGCCTTGGTTCTTGGGACTATCCTTGGAACCGGTGTTGGCAGAGATCAACAGATGCTGCTCGGCACCTTAGGCGCACTCGCTGTCATTACCGTAGTTTGGTTTATAGGCAAAAAGCATAACTTCGCCCCAACGCAAACATTGCTGACTGGGATTGCTCTCAGCGCTGGCTTAGACGCCCTACTTAGAATCGCTATGAGTTCCGGACATGATAGTGCTTCAGCGCTGCTCACTTGGTTATCAGGCTCTACTTATTTAGTCGCCAACAGAGACGTAATTCTGCTTGCTATCGGCGTCACTGTCATTGGCTCGATAGCTATATCACTTCATCGCTGGATCGAACTCATTGGGCTTGGAGAAGTAACGGCAAACAGTATCGGCATGAATGTGACGTTTGTTCGGCTGATTTTACTATTGCTCGTCGCAGCGTTAACGACACTGTGTACCATAGTCATTGGCCCACTGAGTTTCATCGGCTTGTTAGCTCCGCACATGGCGCGTTCTCTTCACCAATATCGAGCAATACCACAACTACTTACCGCTGCATTGCTAGGAGCCATTATTATGGTGATAGCGGATTGGTTGGGACGAACATTGTGGTTCCCTTGGCAATTCCCAGCAGGGTTACTGGCTTCGCTAATAGGCGGGGGCTATTTCCTTTATCTAATGCGACGATGAATTGCATTTTTGCATCAAAAACACAATTTATGGATTTTCACCTGATTTTGTGTTTACCATAAAAAAGGATTCATCACACACCGGACACCATGGAAAAGCCAACGATAACAAAACTCCAACGAGCTCTTTTTCTTCGTGTCGTCGCCAAGCTTAAATCTGAGCAAGCGACGATCAACGACAGCCTGAATGAGTCATCATTGGCACAAGAGTTCGAGGTATCTCGAAGCCCGATGCGGGCAGTGCTTGGCTATATGTCTTCACTTGGCATTGCCAAGGCAGTGCCCTACAAAGGTTTTGTCTTACAAGTCGACGCTAACGCAATAGAAATCGATGAAAGCTCGCAGGCAGAATCTGACCGCGAGGAAAAGCTCTATCTCAGGTTGCTGATGGACCTATTTTTTAACGAGCTCGGAAATACGTTTTCTGAGAATGAGCTCCAACAAAAATACAATGCGAGTAGAGGCGAGATTCAAACTGTCCTTAGGCTATTGGAAAATGATGGGATTTTGCGTCGAAGCCCTGGCTATAAGTGGCAGCTTGATGGCGTACTCAACACACTAGAAAGACATACGGAAAGCTATCGTTGCCGACTAATTTTTGAACCTGCTTGTCTATTGGAACCAAGCTGGAAAACTGATCATGCAAAGTTCGGACATTGTCGTGATCGCCACACGCAAGCCATTGCAGCCCCTCACTCAGTGACGGCCAGCCAGTTATTCGATCTCAGTGCTGATTTTCATGAGCTTGTGGCACTCTGCTCTGGAAATCGTTTTTTACTTAGTAATATGCAGCAGCATAATCGTATGCGTAAGGCGACTGATTTAGTTTCCATGCATATCCAATCTTCAGTAAAAAAATCCTGCCAACGTCGTCTCGACATCATCGAATTAATACTTGAGAACGACAAGGTAACAGCAGCTCAGAGGCTCACTCAATTACTTGAGAATGATATTGGTGTGATGCAAAAAACCTATCAAAACATCGTCAATCTTTCCCAATCAGATCGAGATGCACTTATCGATTCAATCACCGAATTAAACGCTACGCGTATTTAGCTACCCAGCCCCGCCCTCGTAAATTAATTTTACAATAAATATCAAGAACTTAATACCAATCGCTTCTTAGGCATGATTTTTAGTCTCACCTTTCATGCCTAAAATCATCGACTTAAGATCGATCTTCATTGATATAAAAGAAAATTATTCTCATTTACATATTGTCTTTTCGATACAAAAATACAATAATAATGATTCTTATTTAGAATGATTCACATTTTGAATATCGGGCAGCGTGATAAACCAGCTCCATATTCATCAATAACAACAGAGAAAACCATGAAAGCGAGTAAAGGAAGTTTCCCTCTTTCAACTGTTGCTTTAGCGATTGCCGCTGCAAGCTCAGTGTTTACAGTTCAAGCTCAAGAATATGCATCTGAAGACAAAATGGTGGTTGTTTCTAGCCGCACACCTAAAGCTATCAGTGATATACCTGGTACAGTTTGGTACATCGATTCAGAAAAGATCGAGCAGGAATTCCGTGGTGGCAAAACGCTAGGCGACATACTCGCTTCCGCTATTCCATCTTTAGATGTCAGCAGTGGCGCTCGAACTAACTTCGGTCAAAATCTACGCGGGCGTAAAATGTTGGTTATGATTGACGGCGTTTCTCTGCAATCATCTCGCCAAATCAGTCGACACTTAGATTCAATTGATCCTTTTAACATTGACCGTATCGAAGTGCTTTCTGGCTCTACCTCTATTTATGGTGCCGGTGCTTCTGGCGGTGTGATCAACATCATCACAAAAAAAGCACAAAGCGAAGAGCTTGAGTTTGAATCATTTGTAGGGGGAACCTCAGGTTTCAACTCTAGTGAAGATTTTGACTACAAAATTGGCCAATCCATCTCTGGCGGAAATGAGAAATTCCAAGCTCGAACCTCTTTAGTTTACTCAGAAACCCAAGGCTTCTTCGATGCCAATGGCGAAATCATCACTCCTGATATTTCTCAAGGTTCGTTACAGTTCAACCAAACCATTGATTTCCTAACAACAGTAGGCATCAATATTTCAGAAACGAAGAAAGTAAACCTTCTAGCCCAGTATTACGATAGCCAGCAAGACTCTCCATATGGCCTTTATATTGTTGGTCGAGACTTTGTTGACGTACGCAAAGGGTTTGACTCCGACCGCGAACACGGTACCGAGAGAATGATGCTTAGTGCTTCATATGTTGACGATCAGTTCTTAGGCCACCAACTGATCGCTGAAGCTTCGTATCGCAAAGAAGAGCAAACTTACACACCTTATTACCAATCTTCCGGCCAACAAATCACCGATGTTATCTCACTGAAAGCGGCGCTGGCTAAGAGCTTCGATAAGTTTAATCTTGTTTATGGTGTCGATGCTTACCAAGATACGCTGGAAAGTAACCAAGCAATTTATGACAGCACCATCGCCAACAACTCAGGTAATCTAATCAATAAAACTGCAGCACAGGTTGGTCGCTATCCAGGGGTAGAGGTCAGCTCATTAGCAGGCTTCATTCAGGGAGACTACTCGATTACCGAGAATTGGTCAGTAGAAGGTGGGGTTCGCTACCAATACATGTCCAACAAGATCGATGACTTTGTGGGCTATCAGCAACAAAAGAAAATCGCAACGGGAAGTGGCACTTCAGCGGATGCGGTACCGGGCGGAACAACAGACTACAGTGTTGCACTATTTAACATTGGCACAATCTACCATTTAGATGATGATTCTCAAGTTTGGGCTAACTTCTCTCAAGGTTTTGATCTTCCTGACCCGGCTAAATACTACGGTCAAGGCCAATACACTTTAGTCGGTGACCACTGGACATTGAACGACAGTATTAACGTCAACCAATCTAAAATGTCTGGCATTAAGACCAACACATTTGAGTTAGGTTACCGTCTAGACACAGACGTGCTTAGCCTGCAAACAGCCGCTTATTATTCTCATTCAGATAAAGACGTTAAGTACAACAAGACAACATTGCTCATCGAAGAGGTGGAAGATAAAAAACGCGTCTACGGCTTAGAAGCTATGGCTTCTTACTGGATCCATGACAACATCCAGTTAGGTGCCTCTGGCCACTATGTTGTGTCTGAAGTGAAAGATGAGAATGGCTGGGAAGACTATACCGCAGGCTATGCAAGTACTTCAAAAGCGAGCGCTTGGGCAGGTTGGTATGATTCAGATCTTGCTGTTAAACTCCAAAGCCAAACTATGTTTGACTACCAAGATGCATCGGACAACAAACTCGATGGCTACACCCTATTTGATCTTGTCGGTAGTTACCAGCTTCCTGTCGGTAGCTTAGGTTTTGGTATCCAAAACCTACTTGATAAAGATTACACAACGGCATGGGGACAACGTGCGCAGATCTTGTACGCTGCACACTACGATTCAGCAGCCTACGACTACAAAGGCCGTGGTCGTACTTACACGCTAAACTATCAGGTGAAGTTCTAACTGAACTCGATGATTCAGTGACTAAGACAACAAAACCGCCCTATTCGGCGGTTTTGTTTTATCTACTTAGGCGCTGTTGACCTAGTGATTTATGCGTATTGCATTAAATGCTTCTTCACTTCGTCATTTGCAAATGACTGCTGCACGCTTGCTGTATAAATCTGCTTGTAATCTGCTTCGCTAAGATCAAACTGCTCCATCACCTTTCTCACTTCGTCAGTCATAGTCGTGTTCGATACTGTGCGGTTATCCGTATTGATTGTCACGGCCAAACCATCTTTATGAAAGTCATTCAAAGGGTGCACTTTAAGTTCAGGAATCGCTTTGGTTTGTACATTGCTGCTTGGGCAAGCTTCCAATCCCACCACATCTTGTTTAACGCGTTGGTAAGCCTCTGCGTGATCTTTAATTGCCACACCATGACCAATACGCTCAGCGCCCAACAGTTCAATCGCGTCATAAACGTTTTGACCACATCCTTGTTCACCCGCATGAATAGTGATGCGGTAACCTTTATCACGTGCATACTGAGTGTACTGTACGTAATCGTGAGCAAAGTTATCTAACTCAGCGCCTGCCAAATCGAAAGCGACTACACCTTTACCTAAAAATGGCGCACCTGCGTCGATAATGTCATTAACTGAATCAATCGCTAGCAGCTTAACCAATGACAAAATGTAGTTACCTTTAATATCGTACAGCGCTTCTGCACGCTTCATGCCCTTAACGACACTGTCAATGATCTCAGAGTAAGTAAGGCCTTGCTTGGTATGAAGTTGAGGACCAAAACGCACTTCAAGATACTTTACATTCTCTTTTGCTGCATCTTCGAACAGTTCAAACGAAATACGCTCTAAACTCTCTGCGGTTTGCATCACTTTGATAGGTAGAGCAAAACGATCAAGATACTCTTGCAGGTTAGGACAGGTTTCAGGAGCAATCATCATTGTTTTGATGTCATCAGCGCTTTGGCTCGGCAACTCAATATTCTGCTCAGTAGCTAAGTCGAGTACAGTTTGCGGGCGAAGGCTGCCATCTAGGTGGCAATGAAGATCAATTTTAGGGAGATCAAAATAGTTCATCTGTTTTTGTCCTAACTTTCGTGCTTATTGACTAAGCGTAGCTCAACACACCTAAGTAGCAGAAAATACGCTTAATCATTTGTTTTGATAACGATTAAAGCCATGGTATATGATTAGCAAAGATATGTAACACGACAATTGTCCGGTAGCACTCAAAATTACCCAATAATGTTAAGCACACTCACTATGGATAAGAACAAGATACTAAACAGCGGCTTAGAAAAGCTGCGCCAATTAGTGAAAGGTGACCAGTACAAGACAGTGCTGGTATCCAAAGGCGACTACATCATCCGCCAGCACAGTGAAGTTAATGAAGTTTACTGGACAGAAGGAGCGCGCTTTTCAGTTCTACACACTGCAGAGAACGGAAAAACCCTCAGCCTTGGCGATTACTACCTCGAAGATAACTTTTTCGGTGAGATGGAGTTCTTTTCCGATAAGCCTAGCCCCTTTAGCGTTATCGCAACAGAAAATGCTCAGTTAAGTGTGATTCCAAAAGACAAGTTTGCTGAATTCCTACTGGAAGATGCTGAGATAACCTTTTGGATGACTCATCGCATGTCGAATATCTACCTCAACACGACTAACATTGCGATTGAACGCTCTCTCTACCCGTTAAAATTTAATATCATCAAAGATATGGTCAGCCGACACTCCTCAAGTTCACAATCACGCGGGCATAGCTATATGTATCAGGAAGCACAAAGATTCGGCTGCACAGAGAGAGCGTATACTCGCATCATCCATGAGCTGATCAAAGAAGGCTTGGTCAAGAAAGGGGCGGACAATTCCGAAATCGTCCCAGTCGATATCGACAAACTGCGTGACTATCTAGAACAGTACTATCAATAAACAGAAAAATGGACACTCGGCAGTGTCCATTTTCGTTGTCAGGGATTTAGCCCGCCAAAGTAGGTAAGAACACTTCTCCTAGCATACAACGCACACTACCACCACCAATGCTTTCAATCGTCTTAACATTGAATGGCAGCAGCTTTCCATGACTTGAAAGCTGAGCTAACTGAGCAGAAGAGAAGGCATCGTAAGCAGATTGAGACATCGCAATTACTTTCTCACCCGTATGGGTTTCAAGCTGAAGAATATTACCGCAAAACTGATTCATCTGCTCAAGCGAAATCGAAATCACTTGTTTGTCTTTTGCCAGTGATTTAATCACAAAGCGACGCTCAAATTCAGGAATCACTTCATCGCAGATCACACAGAAGTTTTCGCCAATCGCCATCATCACATTAGTGTGATAAATCGGCTTACCTGATGGTAATGCGGTTTGAAAAGAGACCACACGATCATAGCCAATACGCTCAGCGTAATCTTCCAAAACTTCACGATCACAACGCTGAGATAACGCGGCATAGATCGTCTTATTGGCATGGTCTTTAACCATCACACCCGTACTTTCAAGATGAGCATCTTGCTCCAAATAAGAGAGTAAGTTGTCTTGGCTAGTCACAGGACGCCCTGCCCTTTCCAGTGTTTCCACTAACGCATCAACTTTCACTTCTTGCTGACGGTTTTTACATGCCATAGGGAAAGTGTAAAGCCCGCCATTGGCCGTGGTACTAAACCAGTTGTTTGGGAACACCGCATCAGGCGTTTCAATCTCACCCAGAGGATAGTCAAACACCACAACCTGAACACTCGCTTGGCGAAGTTCAGCAACCATAGCGTGAAACTCACCCATCGCCTTGGCTCGTACTTCTTCATTCGATAGCGTGACTTGATGCTGAAATTCGTTGTCTTGCGCAGTCTCGGCGTTAAAGGCGAACTCTTTTGGTGGCACCATCACTACACAGTTGGCGTTTTGTACTGTTGATCGATTTTTTTCTAGTACGGCTTGCTGTTTCAACATTGTGACAAACTCAATTAATCTCACTCAATAAAGCCAATTGTAGGCATAATGTTAAATAAAATATTACTGAAATATCCTGTTAATTAGCCCCTAAAGCAGGAAAATTAGGTGCAGAAATAATTAATTGCAGTAAATTTTATTGTCAACCTAACTCTAAGCGATCTTCAGTTGAATATTATGCAAGAGAAAGAATAATAAACTGGTTACATTTCCTTCACTGAGGGTATACCATTGCAAAACCAAGCTAGATAGGTGACTAGGTTGGTCTTCACTTTTCCTATTAATGGATGTACGCATCTGCCATCGACCACGTTGGCAATTTTTCGTCTTTGCGTGTTTAGGAACTATTTATGTTTAAAAAGTTTGAAGGCTTCACTAAGCCTTTTCCCGATCAGGAGCCGACACAGCCTCCTTCGGGTATTTTTGCGTTTTGTCGCCACTACACTCGTGGGTTTGAAATCCCACTAATTATCATGTCGGTAATGGCAACCATTGTCGCCATTGTGGAAGTGTCGCTGTTTGGCGCGATGGGTAACTTGGTTGATTGGTTGTCGAACAGCAATCCAGACACATTTTGGCAAGATAACCAGAGTGACCTAATTTTCTACGGTACTCTCTTGCTGGTTGTTATGCCTGTGCTTGTGATTGGCTATTCGCTGCTCGTACATCAAACGTTACTGGGTAACTACCCAATGTCGATCCGTTGGTTAGCTCACCGCTATTTGCTTAAGCAGAGCCTGAATTTCTATCAGGATGACTTTGCAGGTCGTGTCGCGACTAAAGTTATGCAAACCTCACTAGCGGTGCGCGAAACCGTGATGAAAACTATGGATGTGTTCGTCTACGTCTCGGTCTACTTTACCTCTATTGTGGTACTGCTAGCCCAAGCAGACTGGCGATTAATGATCCCTATGGTCATCTGGTTGTGCTGCTATGTAGGTATTCAGCTCTACTTTGTACCTAAGCTAAAGCAAGTCGCCTCTGAGCAGGCGGATGCTCGCTCAACCATGACAGGGCGCATCGTAGACAGCTACACCAACATTGCAACGGTCAAACTGTTCTCTCACAGCCGCCGTGAAACCGAGTATGCCGAAGAAGGTATGAATGGCTTCTTAGGTACGGTTTATCGCCAAATGCGCCTAGTGACTGGCTTTGATGTCGCGGTAGAGATTACCAACTATGTACTGGTGTTCTCTATTAGTGCTCTGTCTATCTACCTGTGGATGGACAACTCAATCAGTGTCGGTGCAATTGCCATTGCGATTGCTTTGGCTCTGCGTATCAACGGTATGTCGATGTGGATCATGTGGGAAGTCGGTGCCCTGTTTGAAAACATGGGTACAGTAGTTGACGGCATGAAGACAATGTCTAAACCGATCGATATCCAAGACAAGCCTAACGCTAAGCCACTCGATGTAAGCCAAGGTGGTATCGAGTTTGACGATGTTAGCTTCCACTACGGTGACAAAGAGAAAGGGGTGATCAGCAACCTTAATCTTAATATCAAGCCAGGTGAGAAGGTCGGCTTGGTTGGTCGTTCTGGCGCAGGGAAATCGACTCTGGTTAACCTACTGCTTCGCTTCCATGATGTGGAGAGTGGCAAGATCAAGATTGACGGTCAGGTAATCTCTGATGTGACTCAGGATTCATTGCGCAGTAATATCGGTATGGTGACGCAAGATACCTCACTGCTACACCGCTCGATTCGCGACAACATTCTTTACGGCAACCCAGATGCCAGTGAAGAAGAGCTGCTACGCGCGACCAAGCAGGCGCACGCCCATGAGTTTATTGAAACGCTTACCGACCCATTTGGTAACGTAGGCTACGATGCTCAGGTCGGCGAGCGCGGTGTGAAGCTATCTGGTGGTCAGCGTCAGCGTGTTGCAATTTCTCGTGTACTACTGAAAGATGCGCCGCTATTGATCCTTGACGAAGCAACCTCAGCGCTCGACTCAGAAGTTGAAGCGGCTATTCAAGAGAGCCTAAACGAGCTAATGCAAGGCAAAACGGTGATTGCTATCGCTCACCGACTTTCAACCATCGCTGCAATGGATCGTTTAATCGTTCTAGACAAAGGCGAAGTCGTTGAGCAAGGTACTCACCAAGAGCTAGTTCAAAGTGGTGGCATCTACGCCCAACTTTGGGCCCACCAAACCGGTGGTTTTATCGGTGATGAAGAGGCTGAAAAGCAAAGCGCTTAGTTCAACCTCTACTTAAATACAAAAGGAAGCTTCGGCTTCCTTTTTTGCTACCACTAATCAACAAAATGCGACTGATAGAACTTTGGTGTGACGGCGATTTTCTTTTTAAATTGGCGTTGGAAATGGGCTTGGTCAGAGAAGCCCAGTTGTAGGGCGACTTGTGCGATATCTTGACCGGATTTCAGCATGACTTTGGCGCGTTTGATCTTCTCATCCATCAGATAGGCGTGGGGTGGTAAGCCGTAATAGCGTTTGAAAGCTCTGATTAATTGGTAACGGCTCATTTGCGCTTCTTCGGCTAGGTGATCAAGTTGATGGGTATGGCTGACATCATCAAGCAACTTCTCACGGATTCGCTTGAGTGACGAAGTGGGAACCGGTTTATTCTCAACTGGGCTTTGTCCGTGTACCGCTTCAACAAAGTCATACAAACGGGATTGCACTTGCAGTTGCTCCCCCTCTGTTTGCAGATCATTAAACAAAGCTAGGTAGCGATTTTTTACCGCATCATCACGCTCAAAAGCATGGTTGAATGGCATATAGTCAGTATAAGATTGCCCAAGTACTTCTTGCTGTATCTGGCCCATTTTTTCAGTATCAACAAACAACATGCTATAAGACCAGGTTCCATCTTCAGGATTACACGAGTGCACGTCGGACGGATTGATCGTGACGATGTCACCACGGCCAATATGGTGGATTATATTGTGATTGCGATAATCTGCCCGGCCTTGTTCGATGATGCCGAACGAAAACTCGTCATGGGAGTGGGCAGTGTAACAAGCAGTGCTTTGGCTCGCTATACGCATCTCAATCCAAGGCAACACCGTACTTTGCTTAAAATTCGCGCTGTTATCTTTTTTCATGCACTGCTCCTTGTGCGACACCAATAACCAAAACTATAGCCAGATCATGCTTACAGAAGCCACTAAGGTGACTGCCATGACTTGATTAAAAGTACGTTGTTTTCTTGGATGAGACAAATACTTTGCAAACGCTCGTCCACTCAGCGCCCATAAACCCACACCCATTAAGCAGCAGATAAGCGACACCAAGGTAAACACCCATAGCCAATGATCAGGATTGCTCTGCCCCACGACATACAGGCTAACGCCAGACATCGCCACTAACCACGCCTTTGGATTTAGTAGTTGGGTGAAAGCTCCTATCCACCAGCCCGATGTCAGTAATTGCGGCTCGAGTTCTGTAACCGGCGCGGTAAAGATCTGATAAGCGAGATAAATCAAAAAGGCACTGCCTACCCACATTAAAATAGCTTCGAGCATAGGAATGAACTCAACCAACTCATGCATGACAGAGCCTGAAATAAATACCACAAGTGCATACGCCAATGAGGCACCTAGCACCAACTTCACTGCTTCTGAACTACCACGCTGTGCGGCCGTCGTGGTGGCGAGTAAGTTCACTGGCCCTGGTGTCGCAGCTCCGACGAATGCAAATGCCAACATTGCCATAACTAAACTGTTCATTCTGTTCTCCTTAACTCGGCGTTTAAACGAGCTGTTTAAACTAACCAAACCTAAACAAGAGTTATTGAACGATATTGCAAACGTGCAGATAGAAAAAAGCCACACGCAAAGGTGTGGCAAAACAAAAAGAACTGGCAGTGGATAGTTCGCTTTGTGTGGATGAAGCTCAAACTAAGCTTCAAAGAAATTCTGTGCTAGTAGGTCTCAAACACGCCAGAGTTATAATCCTGAATGGTTTGCTCGATTTCAGCCATGCTGTTCATAACAAACGGTCCGTAGTGAACAACTGGTTCATCTATCGGCTCTCCCGCAAAGATAAGTACCCCGCTTTGCTCCAAAGCTCTTAGCACAACACAGTCGCCTTTAGTCAGTAGCCCAAGCTCTCCTTGCTTAAGTGTCTGATCACCAACTTGTACTGAGCCTTGATAGCTTAAGATCATCACGTTGAACTGCTGAGGAACTTCTAAGCTCAGGTTATGGCCTTCGCTTGCGCGCCAATCAGAGACGCTCAACTCAACGCCAGTCTTGTTTAACGGACCATTAAGCTGTTGCTGGTTTGCTACTACACTTCCGGCTAACACACGCAATAAACCAAGTTGTTCATCGCTATGTTCCGTGATGGTCTCAGGTTGAAAATCAACATACTGAGCAGGCTTCATCTTGTCGCGTGCAGGCTGGTTAATCCAAATCTGAAAGCCATGTAGATCGCCCTCTTCCATGATTGGCATTTCACTATGAATAACACCACGACCTGCAGCCATCCATTGTGCGCCACCGCTTCTTAGCTCACCGACATTACCCATATGGTCTTTATGCTGAAAATGTCCTTTGAGCATATAGGTCAAGGTCTCAATACCTCGGTGAGGGTGAGGAGGAAAACCGCCAACGTAATCTGAACGTTGATCGGATTTCAGCTCATCAATCATTAAGAACGGAGAAAACTGCGCGTTATTAAATCCGGCGACACGCTGAATTTTGACTCCGTCCCCATCAGAAGTCGGATGGACACGAATTAGCTGATTGACTTGTCTGTTTGCACTCATGTTCTCTCTCCTATAACTGGCCCCTTTAAGGAATAAAGCCAGTTTACTCAGCCAGAGAGTGATTGTAAGCGGGAAGAATAGAGGCTCTCGTTCGAATATTTCGAACGAAAAGGTAATAGGCTCCTCCTATCACGAGTATAGGAAAGACCCATTATCTATATGGGCATATCTTGACGATACTAATATCAGACCTCTGGAATAACCTTAACAAAAGTAAGTAAATCAGTGTAAATAGTCACAGCGCTGAATCACTCAAATGCTATACCTATGTATAGGTTTTTCCTTTCATAACAATTTTCGCAATCAGGAGGCGAAGATGCACGGGAACGATAGTAATTCAAGCGGTAAATGCCCTGTGATGCATGGTGGTAATACAACCCTAGGAGGCAAGGCGACTAAGAACGTCGACTGGTGGCCTAATCAACTCAACTTAAAGATTCTCCACCAAAACGATACTAAGTCGAACCCAAATGGTGCTGATTTCAACTACGCCGAAGCGTTTAAATCGCTCAATCTCAAAGCGGTCAAACAGGATCTAGAAGCATTAATGACAGATTCTCAAGACTGGTGGCCAGCAGATTACGGTCACTACGGTCCATTTATGATTCGCATGGCATGGCACGCAGCCGGTACGTATCGTACTGCCGATGGTCGCGGGGGCGGCAACACGGGTAACCAGCGCTTTGCTCCACTCAACAGCTGGCCTGATAACGGTAACTTAGACAAAGCGCGTCGTCTGTTGTGGCCGATCAAAAAGAAATACGGTAATAACCTCTCTTGGGCTGACCTGTTCATTCTAGCCGGGAATGTTGCTATTGAGTCTATGGGCTTAAAAACCTTTGGTTTTGCCGGTGGCCGAGAAGATATTTGGGAGCCAGAGGAAGACATCTATTGGGGCGCTGAAAGCGAATGGCTTGGCGATGAACGTTACTCAGGTGACCGCGACTTAGAAACTCCGCTTGCGGCTGTACAAATGGGCCTAATCTACGTTAATCCAGAAGGGCCAAACGGAGACCCAAGTGTTCTTGCATCGGGTCGTGATATTCGTGACACCTTTGCGCGTATGGGCATGAACGATGAAGAGACAGTTGCGCTAGTTGCCGGTGGGCACACCTTTGGTAAAACTCACGGCGCAGGTGATCCCGAACTGATGGGGCCAGAGCCAGAAGCTGCACCACTTGAAGAGATGGGCTTTGGTTGGACAAACGCACACGGCACAGGCAAAGGCGACGACACCACCACCAGTGGTATCGAAGGCGCATGGACACCAAACCCAATTCAATGGGACAACGGCTACTTTGAAATGCTATTCGGTTACGATTGGGACCTAGTGAAGAGCCCAGCAGGAGCTTGGCAATGGGTTCCTGTAGGCGTCGATGAAGCACACAAAGCACCACAAGCCCATGATGCAAGTAAGAAAGTCACGACAATTATGACAACTGCCGATATGGCGATGCGTATGGACCCTATCTATGGTGAAATTTCAAAACGCTTCTTTGAAAATCCAGACCAATTTGCCGATGCCTTTGCTCGCGCTTGGTTCAAGCTGACTCATAGAGACATGGGGCCGAAATCTCGCTACTTGGGCGAAGACGTGCCTCAGGAAGATTTGATCTGGCAAGACCCACTGCCTGCATCAACGGGGAAACCATTAACCGCAGACTGCGTTGAATCAATTAAGCAGATTATTAAAGCCACTGACCTAACTATCTCTGAAATGGTCTACACGGCATGGTCGTCTGCTTCAACCTTCCGTGGTTCAGACTATCGCGGTGGCGCAAACGGCGCTCGTATTCGACTCGCCCCTCAAAAAGGCTGGGAAGTAAACCAACCTGAGCAGTTAGCTCGAGTGCTAGGGGTTTACCAACAAGTTCAGCAACAATTCAGCGGTGATGTCTCAATTGCAGACCTGATCGTCATTGGGGGTAACTTGGCGATTGAACAAGCCGCCTCAGCCGCCGGGCATCAAGTTTCAGTACCGTTCACGCCAGGTCGCGTTGATGCGACTGACGAACAAACCGATGCAGAATCATTTGCGGTATTAGAACCGATCGCTGATGGCTTCCGTAACTTCGCTAAAGCGACTTACACAATTCCAGCAGAAGAGCTGCTATTGGATAAAGCACAACTACTTCAATTAACCGCGCCAGAAATGACGGTTCTTATTGGTGGTATGCGTGTATTAGGGGCAAATCATGGTGGCACTAAACATGGCGTATTTACTGCAACGCCAGGCGTGTTGACCAATGACTTCTTCGTCAACTTGACGGATATGAGTACTGAGTGGAAACCCGTGTGTCCAAACAACAGCGCCTACCTAGGTACGGACCGTGCAACGGGCGAGAAGAAATGGACAGCAACTCGAGTTGATCTTGTGTTTGGTTCAAACTCCCAGCTACGTGCACTAGCTGAGCTTTACGCCTGTGATGATGCGAAAGAGAAGTTCGTTAATGATTTCGTAAAAGCCTGGGTGAAAGTGATGGATGCGGATCGTTTTGACATTTAGTTAAAAGCCATCTAATCAAAGCGACTCAAGTAGATAAAACAAAGGCACAGAGCAAACCCTCAGTGCCTTCTTTTTGTTTATCTTTCGACAACACTCTCCTGCCAGTAGCGATATAGTCCTTCCACGTCTCCTGAACAAAGCAGAGACATCGCTGGTTTTAACTGGCAATCTCGCCAATGCCACCACTGTATTTGATTTAGTTTTTCTCGCTCTAATTCAGAGAAGCGAAATTTAATATGCTTGGCTGGGTTTGAACCGACTACTTCATAGGGAGCTACATCTTTAGTCACTACAGCACGGCTGGCAATAATTGCGCCATCACCTATGGTCACACCTGCCATAATCATAGCCTCAGAGCCAATCCAAACGTCATTGCCAATGACTGTATCACCCGCACGAGCGAAGCCATCTTGAGCCTCACTAAAATTCACATCGTCTTGAAAGAAAAACGGAAAGGTTGAGATCCAATCGCTGCGATGTCCTTGATTGCCCGCCATCATGAATACCGCACCAGAACCGATTGAACAGAAGTTCCCAATGATCAGCTTATCGACATCGTCTCTTTCTGGGTTTAGATAGCGTGCGCAATCATCGAAGCCATGCCCATGATAGTAACCTGAATAGTAGCTATGACGACCAACGAGAATGTTGGGATTCGTTACCTGATCAGACAAAGGTTTACCCGCGAAGGGAGATTCAAAATAGTTCATAGTTTCAACGAGACCAAAACAAGATAAACACTAGTCGCCAACCACAACGATTTACTAAAGGTTATTTTCCACTGGCTCAGTGTCTATGACCCGATTCTCTGTATATAACCTAAAATAGACAACTGATGTAAAGACCATTACTGATGAAGAAACGATCCCGCCAACTACGTCAGTAATAAAATACATCACCGACGAAAGCTCACCAACTGCACCGATAATAAAACCAATCGCGAATTGGAACACTGCGATGACTGTTGTCACTAACATGAGCCGCCCAGCAATACCTTTAGTATCGTTCCAACTTTCATGCAGAGCAGAGAATACAGGCTTATCGTTTAGTACCACTTCGAAATCAGCAAAAGCATACTTAGCCGCCAAATATATTCCCGGTAAAATCAACGCGATAAACCCGACCATGACAGCGATACCATAGAAAGTATACACAAGTAACAGCCGCCACCATAGGCTCCATGAGAAACGACTTTGTACACTGTCGCCCGTCACCGTAGAGGCCATAAACTGGATAAACTTTATCATCAAGTAGGTGTATATAAGGCCCAATATCACTTGATAAGTAAGCGTTCCCCAATTCAAGTTTGAGTTGAGGCTTAAATACTCAACAAAAGGGTTAAGTAAGGATGAGATAATGACATACAGACCAAAAAGCTTGAAAATAGGTCCAAAATTAGATTTGGAGAAATAAAAGCACTCCGTAAACAGCTTGTTCATAACACTAATTCAGTCAGATAAAATTTTCGTTAGCATATCAAATATTTATCGTTTAAAAAATTAGTAGTGTTCTCACCTAAATTGACAAGCTGATCGCTCGATCTGAAAAGAACGTTTAGCTTGTTGAAATACTTACACATCAATAGCTTGAATAAGCTCAGGCTGAAAAATGTGACAGGCATATGAACTTGCACACATTTAGCTGTGGTATGTTCTGATTTATAAAATGCTAACAAACAGGTGCCGGAATGACCATTCAATACTGTGACGAATGTGGTAGAGCAACCGAACACAAAGAGCTTATTAAACAAAAACCCTCCCCATATGGAAAGAGCCGTAAAGAGCAGTTCAAAGCGTTTATCTCTGGTTTTCTAGCAGGTGCAAGCGTCGGACCAGCCCTAGCTTCACTAGAGCTGATTGATCGCTATGTGGTTTGTAATGAGTGCGGTGCCAAGAAACTTGAAAACCATGGTCAAGAGTTCGAGTGATCGAAAAAGTAATACTGTCTATAGGGCGTCGGGTAACGCGCCCTCTTTAAACACCACAATGGCGCGACGGTTAAGCGCATTGGCATCCAAGCTCTTCTCGTGGGTCACAGGGTCGAGCTCACCAAAAGACTTCACCTCCCAAACATACTGGCTTGGGTCTACACGCTTTTGCAGGTAATCCATCACATACTGAGCGCGTTGTTTAGCGAGCTTTTCGTTGTAGCTAATAGAGCCCTGATAATCAGTATGCCCTGCAATCAAAATACGGCCATTTAACCCTTTCAAGTTGTCAGCAAACTCATCGAGTGAAGACAATTCCAGTTGCTTGAGATCAGCCTTATCAAAATCAAAGTGGGGCGTCATAGCAACAAACACTTTGCGTTTAGGCTCTGGTGGCTGACAGTAGACATTCTCTTGCTGCGTCTGTGCTTGCTCAAACACCACATACGCACGGCGGTTTTCTGCATTCGCTTGTTTGGACTCACCAACAACAAGGGGCTTTGACTCACCGTAATATTTGATTTCCCAGTCATAGCGTGACGGATCAAGCTTGCTACTCATATACGCTTTTACTGCTTCAGCTCGACGCAGAGACAAACTCATGTTGTAGTCATCAGAGCCTTGGTAATCGGTATGCCCAACAATCGCTATTTGACCGTGCAACTTTTGAATGCTGTTGATCAGGTTATCGAGTGATGTCTTGTCGGTGTCGCTAAGATCTGACTTATCAAACTCAAAGTGAGAAGCCATAGCGATGTGAATCGCCCGCTGAGGAACCAAACATTCGCGGATAAGGAACTTTTCAACCTTAGGATCGCCGAACTTATCTATGTTCTCTTGACTCACATAAGTGTCTGTCGAACACGCTGTCAAGCCAAGTAGCAGCACGATGGCGCAGAGAGAAAATCGTTTTATCATCATTAAGCTCCTTAAATCTTACCGATAAGGTTGATAAACACACCTTTCGCATCGTAATCATCGTCATTGACTAGATTGCCATCAAAGCCGGAGAAGTTGTAACCAACACCAATCTTAAAGTTATCAGAAAGGTGTTTGTTCACTGACAGCAGTGCACCATGCTCTAATTCGTCATTAAGAGTATCGGTTTTCCAGTGATACTCACCAGTAATATCCCACTCTTTAATAACGTGGTAAGAGGTACTCAAGCCATAGAGGTTAATATTACTTTCAACCGTTTGCACTGCGCCCGACGCTCGTTCAAAGTCTTCTTTCTTATCTTTGTGAGCATATTTAGCACCGACATCCACTTTTGCATTAAGCGAGTAAATCCCTTCAATCTCAACAATGTGGGACTCTTCATTGCTGTAATCAACATCGCGATCAAGGTTGTCTTTGTCGGCAATATAGGTATAGCGGCTTAAGACATTAAGGCGGTCGTTATAGATTGGGCGGTAGGCGATGCCACCTGTCGCTTCAACAAAGCGCTCCAATGTTTCATCTGTCTCTTTACTGACTGATTTGGAGTAGTTGAACTTACCGAACAGAGTGTACTCTTCGGTCAAGTTGTGAGTGTATCGGTTGGTGGTAACAAACTGATCAATACGGCGACGACTTGGATCAACGTTCTCATTGCCTTCATCGACACGGAACTCAATCTTGTTCGATAAAGCGACGTTGTCTATGTCGACCGAGGAGGTAAACGTGGTTGCTCGGCGATGAGTGACTTCGAGCTTAGTCGGATCTTGCTCATTTTGCTTTTCAATCTCACCCTGCTGGTAACCAATGCCAAACTCAATATCATCTGTCATGTCGTAGCCAAAACCAAATGAGTCAATACGGCCTTTACCATTGTTTTCATCAACAAATTGGTTCTCTTGGTAGAAATCGACATTAGACGTAAGATCAGCACGTTGACCAATAATAACGTTATTGTCACCTTCGTAATCATCATCTGTATAGGTGACGTAAGTGGTGTAATCGCTGGTAATGTCGTAGCTTGCCGTAGCTTGGGTTGCATCACCTCGATCACCCGTGGTGTATTCCGCGCCGAGGGATAGATCATCAAATACGCGGAACTCACCCCCAACTGAGACGCTGTCATTGTCGTCATACTGTTCGGTCTTATCGACCGTTGACTGACCCTTCACATACACACTGTTGTCGCTGTCCCAAATGTAATCAGCGCGTAGGCCCGCCAAAGTGCCTGAACCTTTTTGATTGGTTTGGTTTAGCTCGCCGACCTGCTTACCCGCAGCAGAAACCTTAATATGATCCGTCACTTTGTACTGAGCTTCTAACTCGGTTTGCTGGCTATCGGTCTCTAATGTGCCGTCGACCTTTTTCTCTTCGATAGAGGTATAACGGGTGGCCAAACTCAACTCATCGGTGGCTTGCAAACGCAGTTCTGTACCGTATGAAAGCTGTTCTAAATCATCACTTTGACTTGCTTGACTGTAGCCCGAATCTTTAGACTTGTACCAAGCCTTAATGTCGTTACCTACTGCGCCAAACACCTCCGGCGCGATATCGTAAAGATTCGCTACACCTTTGACTTGGAAAGAGTCACCTTCACGTGCTTGAGCGCTGTTACCCACTTCACGGAAGGTTAAGCCACCATCAAAAGAGACATAGTTAGAATCTGCTTGCTGACCTTTACTGTGCGCCCATTCCGCTTTCAAATACGTCCCTTCAGTCGCACGCAAAGTAAGATCACTGCCATAAGATTCATAGTCTTGGCCATCACGTTCTTCGGTCATATAGTTGGTGCCGATGCCGATATAATCGTTGGCCCAACCTTTCACCCGACCACCGTAAGTCACGCTGTCTTTAACATCTGAACCCTTAGGCACATACTCGTAATCCACTGCTAGATAGTTCTCATAGCCATCTGTCGGTGTATCAGAAATAACGCTGCCGAAGCTCTCAGAGATAATGTTACTTAACGGGCGCTTAAGGATGATTCGCCCTTGGTATGGGTCAATGTCGTAGTCTCGTCCTGATTGCAGTGGTAACTCTCGCTCAGCGATCCCCGAGTCTTTATTGACCACTTTAACAAACACTTTGTCACTGCCCGGAACCACCTCGCCATGGCGCAAGAAGTAAAGCGAACCACCTGTGCCTAAGAACTCATCATGAGCGAACGCAGAGTCAGCCGACGCCGCAAAACCAACTACGTTAAGGCGGTCTTCACCAAACTTTGTCGTTGAGCGAGTTCGATAGTCCCCTTTAAAACCATATAAGCTTCGGTTGTAGTCATTATTATCGGTGCCAGTCAGACCTGTATTGTAGTTCCCCCACAGCGCTTGAGATTTATCGTACTCAAGATCCAAGTAAACCTTACCCTTGGTATTGACCACTTTGTGGATATTAGCGCCGTCACCATAATCGCCATAGTAGAGCTCATCGTCGTCTTCTAATATGTCGAAGACATTAGAACTATCAGAGGCAAATGGGTGCTTAAAAATGTCTTTGATGCGGCCATTTTTACTATCAAAATGAGTGGTCACTCTAAGCTTGTCGCCAAACTTACCTTGGCTAAAATAGGCGACTCGACCTTGGTTATAGATGTCATCTTGATACTGATCATTCACCCCAAGCGCTCCGGTTGAGCCCGTAACTTCGTTCTTACCAATATATATGTCGGCAAGACCCGCTTGAGAATAGTAAGTGTCTGGAATACGTACATAAAGCTGATAAAGACGCTCGTCACCGTTATCAAAGATGACTTTAGTAGGGAACACATATGCATCCGCTGGCAAAAACTGTTCGGCGTACAGTTCGCCCTCTTCCACTTCAAACTCATCTTCGCCGATGACAACCTTGTCAACGCCTTTCAAACCCGTACCGATAAACTTGGCTAACCCTGCGTTAGTAGGGATATTGTGACGCATCAAACTTGCGCGCCCGTAGCTTCGCGATAGCTTGTCTTCGCTATCATTACGGTCGACCTCCACTTCGGAATCTGGATTGACTAAATCAGCGATGCCGATAGTCGTCACATCCATATTGTCCTCTTTATCCCAAGCCTTAAAGCGGAACTGTAGCTGCTCGCCTGGCGCAAAGGTAAAATCCACGTCTGTTGACCCATCCCAACTAATATCAATATCGTTGGCGACTTCCGTGCCGGTAATGACCTTTAATGGCTGCGATAAACTGCGGTCTTGACCGCGATAGACCTCAATTTGATAACGTGCCATGTAATAGCTGTAGTTTGAGCTAATGGTAAAGTTCACCGAATCCGTTAACTTCCCATCTGCGACTTCTAGTTCATCGCCAATGCTCACATCAAGGACAGGGTCGAAGCGAGTAATATCTCGACTGGCCCAAATCGCGCCCTCTTTAAGATAGATTCGTGAGCTGTCCTGCTGTTCATGAACAGCAACCTCTATACCGGTCGTATCTGTATCCAGCTTTTGTAATTGGCTGGTATCCTTTGCGGCAGCAACTAAAGGGATTGCCGCAAGAATACAGACTGTCAAATGAGTCAGTTTGAATTTTTTCATTGCTTGCCCACCCAACGTTTATTCTTCAGTCGATCGTAATTCACAGCTACTTATCTTCCTTTAATGCAACGCTGAAATTGAACTTAGTCAGTTTATTCGGCGATATCCTCTGTACGCGTGGGTTTTCACTCACCACTTTCATGCCCGTTGGTAAAGAATCGGTATCTAACTTAACTAAGAAGTTTTGTCCTTTCTTATCCAGTACCCACTGATCCGGAATGTGATAACGACCATACTGATCCGTTTCAATGACAATCCCCTCAGTGGTGATTAGGCGCACACCAGGAATACCATCTTCATAGATGCCTTTGTTCTCAATCACAATTTCCCACAAGTAGTGGTCACCATCTTTGTACAAGTTGCGCGTTACGTTGAGGTTTTCGGCGCTAAGCCCCTGTTTCTTATCGCCCACATATTGAGAGCGAATGTGACCCACTGCATCGAACGCAAATCGGGTGCCCGAGTGAGTCACTACACTGAAACTAAAGCCCTTGTCGCTTTTAGTCGCCAGCTGGAACACGACTTTGTTGCTCTTCGGCAGAGTTCGGTTTTGCGAGATCCCAAACAGCTTGTCGATTTCATATCCCTGCACTAGAGCGGACTCAACAAGGTTGCCTGGCACCGCCACTTTAGGTGTTGCCTGTATAGCGTTGTAATGGTATTCGCCTTTGTTTGAAGTTACGCCATAGCTATAACCTGATCCTTGCTTACTCTTATACTCACTATCACTCAGGCTTTGTTCCTGACCATCTTCAATCACCACAGTACTGTTGGCGATATAATCTCTAGGGTCCACATTGGCAGTTAGACTGACATCAAAGGCCGTAGCATCGGCTTGGAAACCATCTTGGTTGTGGTCTTGAAACACCTTGCCGATGATCGAAGCCGTATCGAACACCTTATCCGGCTCCACTTCCACGGTGGCTGTTGCGGTATTTGAGTTCTCAACCAAGGCTCCCGACTCTTGTCCTTCTGGCGGTGTCATCGCCACTGCTGAGTTAACATACTTACCAAAGGTGGCACCAACAGTGACTCGTAATAGATAACGGATACGAACTTTCTCAGTGATGATGGTGTCGCTACTTCCGTAAGCAAGCATGTCTCCAACATTAAAGGTTAACGTACTTGTCACCGCAGGATCGGCAGTGCTAATAACATCATCACCGGTGTCAAATTCGCCGTCTGGGCCGCTATTGGTTAGCTCAGTAGAACCCGGCACATAAGCAAAGCCTGAAGGGTATCTGTCAACCAGTTTGACGTTTTTAAACTCAGACTGATTGTTATTGACGACCGTCACTTCGTACTCAACCACATCACCCACTTGAGCAGTCTCTTTAAGCGCTTCCTTAGTAACTAACAAATCCCCTTCGTTATCAGCGAACTTCTTAACGTGAATCGTGACATCATCTGACGCACTGATTCCTGTGTTTGGATCTGTCACCGTAAAGGTATTAGTAATATCATCGTCTAAGCCTTTATTGAGTTGACCAGTAATGGTAATTTCAAAGCCGTTGCCCATATAAGCTAGTAGGTCGAGCGATACGCCACCGCCAGGTAGGTTTAAGTCTTTATCGGTGATATCCGCTTTAATCTGCCCCGATGGCAACTCTTTGATCTGCATAGTCCAGCTAGTAAATAGGGCATTGCCATTGGCTCCAACAAGCTTGGATATTTCATCAACCATCTCGGCACCATGAATGGTGGCAGAACCTTGGTTAGTCACACGCAGCACATACGTCAGCTCATCATCGTCATTGGTGTACTCGACGTTCTCACCTTTGGTTGTAGTCTTATCGACGACCAGATCAACCGCCTTAGGCGTGATCATCGCATTCACCGTTTGCATCGAGGCGGTATAACTTGCCATCAATCCGCCGCTCTCTGGAGGGGGAGAGTTCTGAATCATTTGCGAGATGTTAACTATCTCACCCATGGCTCTAGGGTCTGTAGTACCCGTAATGGCAAGCTCAACTTTGTCACCCGGAGCGATATCGCCAGTGATACTGACATCCGTATTAACCGACAAGGTACCGACATTGATGTTCGAGCGTGGATCACTGCTGCTGATGTCTAGTGTCCAGTCAGTGAAGGCACTAATGTACTCGCGGTCACCAGAACTGATGTCTGGCCGCGTTTGCACCAACATACCAGAAATCACGTTGTGCAGATGGATGTCGTTAGCAAAGCCCTTACTGTCGTTAAACAATGTCACCCTGAACGTCGCCTTCTCACCTGCTACATAGATTGGATTGTCAGCAACCTCACTAATCTGCACATTATCTGGCTCAGGCTTCAAGCTCGCCGTAGCAATCAATCTGGTCGAATCGCCAAGCGAAACGTCAGCGATAGCTTTATTGTCGATAGTGCCATTGGCGTACCGGTTTACTTTACCGGTCACAACTAACTCAAGCACATCTTTTGGAGCTAAGTTAACCGTCGCATCGACATTCTGATTACTACCACTTGGATCAGGAGAAACAGTGGTTAGCTCATTACCTTTGTTAACCTTGATGGTCCAAGATTCCAATGCCTTCTCTCGTGTACCATTAACAGTATCGACTTCTAACTCGTCCAATAGATCCTTCAATTTGATGCCCGCAGCAAACGCTTCATTCTGGTTGGTCAAAATAACTCTAAATGTCGCTTGCTCTCCGGGCTCGTAAAACATCTCTGTATCTGTCCCTGTATCTCCGACAAACTTCTCTAGCTTCAACGATATAGGACGCTGCTTGATGGTTGCCTCGGCAGTTAGGGTCGGCTTGCCATCAAGATCGACATTAACCGTGTTGGTGATATCGGTGGTTGCATAGTGATTGACCGTGCCATTGATAACAAAAGTCACTTGGCTATTGGGTGCAATGTCTGCCGTCGTTTGGATATCAGGATTCACACCGCTTGGTGTCTGATTGAGTACAGTGCGAGGATCGCTGAGCTGGGTGTCGACCGTCCAGTTTTCGAACGCAGGGCCTGTTGTGCCATCAACTAAAGTCACTTGCACATCACTCATCAGATCGTTAATCACAACATCGTTAGCAAAGCCAGCTCCGTCATTGGTTACCGTCACAGTAAACTGCGCTGGTAAACCTGCTTGATAGAACTCTCTATCGGCAACTTTGGTTACGCTAATGTTTGACGGTTCAGGATCAATCACAGCGGAAGCCTCATTGTCTTTACCATCAAAGGTAACGGTTGCTTTATTGTCGATTTGGCCAATGGCGGTCGACTCCACTGTACCCTCTATTGTGAAGACTATGGTGTCATTGGGTGCCAGATCGACCGTGTGGTCGATGTCTTTATTCCAACTTGAGCTATCAGGACCAACCGTGGTCATTGGGTCGTCAGCCTTGTAGGAGTAGTGCCAGCGGCTAAATGCTGGCTTCTCATCCGTGCCAATGGTTTTGACCATCATGGTCGAGATAGCATCTTTCACCGCAATATCATTGGCAAAAGCCGCATCTTTATTGCGAATGGTGATGGTAAAGCCATTGTAGGTGCCTGGGGTGTAGGTTGCATTTAATGGCGCTTTGACTACCTCAATCGATGGCACAATGGGCTCACTCACCGCTTCGGCTTGAACATTCTTACCGTCATAATCCACCGTCACTGTGTTTTTCACTTCGCCAATGATCTCTGGCTTCAGAGTCCCTGTAATAGTAATCGTGACCACATCTTCAGGAGCAATGTTGACATCATCTTGAATAAACTTACCCGACAAGACAGGCAAAGTAGTCGTACCTTTATCCGACACTGCGGTAATCTCAATCGAATCAGAATCAAAGGCACTGATGGTGGTGCCAAAGATAGTCTCTGAGCTAATACGGTCGATCAGGTCTTCTACGTGTACATCCGTTGCCCATACACGCTGGGTATTGGTCAGTACCACGGTATAAGTCAAAGTGTCTTCAGCTAGGTAGGTCGGCTTATCTACCGATTTAGTCACCAAAACTTCTGCATCAATTGGCTGATAAGTCGCCTCATCAATTGCATCTGTTACCCCATCAGCGGAAACCGAAACTTGGTTAGTGATTGGGCCAACAACGTCAGAGTTGACCGTCCCTTGCAAATGCAGCTCGATTTTTGAACCGGGTGCAAGTTGATAGATCCCTGTAAAACTATCGGTGCCGCTAAAGCCACTTTCTGAGGTTATGACACTAGGGCTAGCACCAGAGTCAATCACTTTAACGCTGCTCTTCGCCACATCCCACTCATCGAACGCTTTACCTTTTACCGAGTCGCCGACCAAGTTTGCGCTAATATCAGCCACTAAGTCTTTAACGTTTACGTTGGTCAGATAACCTGTACCGGTGTTTTCAACCACGATATCAAAGCCTATTGAATCGCCTGGCGCATACAGTGCTGGTGACACCGAAGGCGTTTTGCTCACCGCAAGACTACCCGGCTCAGGATAGATAAAGTGCTGTTTCAGATCGTACTGTTTAGTGTCGACATAGAGGGTGTTGCCAAATTTACCCACCGCGTCATCCCGCACTTTACCCACGACGTCAATCTTCAATACCGTTGGCTCTGTACCCGCAGCGCCTAATTTGACCACAGCATCAATATCACCGCTGGTTTGAATTGCGCTAGCGTCATTGTGTTCAGCCGTTGCATTGCCAACAAAGCTCGCGGTTGTCGTCCAACTTGTTAGTGCGGTTTGAGTGCTTCCATCAGCGGTTTCCACCATAAAGGAAGAGATAGCATCTTTAACTTTGACATCCGCATTCGAATCAGACGTGTTAGCGATGTACATGGTATAACGCACTTCGCCGCCCGGTACGTAAGTCGGTGTATCGGTTGATTTCGAAGCGTAGATCTCCGCACTGCCTTGACCTAAAACGATGTCATTCGTATCCACACCATCCACTTTAGCTATGTTGGTGATGGTGCCCGTTACGTCGCTGTCTACTTCACCCGCGACACCAAATACAACTTTATCACCCGGCATCAGATCAAACTTAGCATCCAGTGGTTTACTTCCTGAGTAGCTACCAGAAATTGAAAATCGATCTGCGCTTGGCTGCTCAACCACTGTAGTCGAAATGCTACTGAATGCCTTAGTGCTAGCAGAGGTCAAAATGGTATTAAGCTTGTCGATAATCTCTACGTCGTTAGCGATACCCTCGCCGGTGTTCTCTACCGAGATGGTGTAACTAACTTGTCCGCCTGGATTGTATTCACAGCCATCACCGGTATTCGATGGGAAGGTACAACTTCCGCCATCTGCGGTAGTATTGATGACCAGTTTTTCTATCCCTAGGTTCGGAGCAACAGGAGGAATAACCGGAGTTTCGACTTTAACTCCACCAGCAGTTGCATGGTTAGCATCTATGTCACCCAAGGCATCACTACGAATCGTACCTTTGATGGTAAACTCAATCGCTTCTGCTGGCCCTATATCAAGCAATAAGTCGAGGTCGTCACTTGCATCGTAGTCGGGCATGTAGGTATCAACCGCACTATTTAAGCCTGAGTCAAAATCATGTGTAATAGTATGAGACTCAAATGCTTGCTGAGTTGAACCGCCTAACACTTCAACTGTGATATCAGAGATCAAGTCTTGAATACGAGTTTGATCAGTCCAAACCTTGGCTTGGTTACTCACATTAAGGTGATAGACAACCTCTTCCCCCGGCTTATAGGTATCGCCTTTAGAGTACGCTCTGCCACCAACTGAAACGATCTGCTTGGTCACCTCTAGATTTTGGGCATCAGGCTTAATGGTGGATTTTTGGAATACTGAGCCATTGTAGAACGGCTTAGCCTCGACAGCACCCAACGTATCATCACGAATGGTCGATTCGATTATGAAATCAACCCAGCCGCCCGCAGCGATAGACAGAGTAGGAATGTCGATGTCTGCATTCCTTCCTCCTGTGTAGCCACCGATATCCGTCACTAGTTCATCCGACTTAGTGACGGTCACGCTCCAGCCATAAGGTTGATAAGTACTCTCTTTTTGGTCGTTGCTCTCACCAGCCGCATTTTGTGCGAGACGGTTCTTGATGTTTGAGAACATCTCTTTCAGTGAACTTGCATACTCAGTGCCCTTGCCCGTGTTAACAAGACGTAGGTGATACACCACATTTTGACCTTGAAGACTTGGGTCAAAATTGTAAGTCGTTTTTTGCGTTGCAAGCGTAGTATCAGTATAAGCTTTGTGAGTTTTTTTCAAATTCGCTGCAAGCATATCCATGCGCTCAGAGCGAAGTGAGTGCGTACCATCCACTTGAGCAATATTCTGAATTGAGCCTACCGCCTTTTCAGAAATTTTGGCTTTAATCGTGTACTTAACAAAGCTTCCTTCAGACGCAAAGGCACTCCCCGCCAAGTTAAACTGGGTATCAATATTCTCGTTGTTTTTAACGCTCCCTGCATTCGATAGACCGCTAGAGTCTACTTGAGTCGTAATTGTCCATGAATCGAAAGCCTGTCCTACACTGCCATCATAGTAATCGGTAGAGATACCGCGAATATCATCGACAATAGTCACATCTTGCAAGTGGACGTTATTGCTGTTTCTCAGAATAATTTCATAGACAAGGTAACCACCCGGCGTATAGCCCCCTGTCAGCGGCATAGTGCCATCTTTATCCAATGACGCGACAAGGTGTTTTTCAAAGTCATATTTCTCGGTATCTGGCTTCGATTCAGCGCTGACACTATCGCCATCGACCTTAAACACGTTAACAAATGAGCCGGTGGCTTGGGTATTGACCTTAGCGGTCACTACATACTCAATGGTCTCTCCAGCAGGTATCGACACATGAGTCACAATGTCAGCGTTATCTTTAATGGTTTTATCAAGGTCAGGCTGAGCAACTGGGCTACCACCAAGTACGTTAGTCTCAATCGTCCAGCCATTAGGGAACGCTTGGCCTTTAGTACCGTCTAAAAGCTCCACTTCAATCTTAGACAACTGATCCTCAACAGGAATATTGTAGGCGTTACCCTGACCATTATTATTAATGGTTAAGTGATAAGTCAGATCTTTACCTGGCTGATAATTAACCTGATCGACTTTTTTAGTAAAGTTAAGGTGGTACTCGTAAGGTTCTACCGTATCGTCGCCGATAGTGATATTACCAACCGCATCATCACGGACGACGCCTTCCACGGTATAGAGGACATAGTCACCACCTGCGACATCTATCACGGTGTCGATGTTTTCGTTGTCTTGCACGACGCCATCTTGAGTCCCATCCGTGGTACCTTTACCGCCGTTACTATTGTCAGTCTCGGCTTTAACAGTGAACTCGTTTTTGAAAGGGTTAGCCGTAGTCCCATCGAGTAGCTGTGTTTGTACACCTTTGATGTCTTCTGTCACTTTATGGTCGTTGTAGTAACCATTTTTAGAAGCCACTTTCACTTTGTAGGTCAGCGTGTCTCCCGGCGCATAGAAACGGCTCTGTTTTCCATTTACCAGTAGAGTTCTATCGGTCCATCCGCCACTATCTACTCGATCCATTTCATGGTGAGAAACGTGCGATGTTTGGGTCACCTTCTTGTAGTCTTGGAAAACATAGGCATCATTAGCGATTTTACGCTCTAGCAATCCGCCATTGAGTGAACCAACAACATTGTCTTTGACATGTGCTTTAACTTTAAAGGTGCGAGTTTCACCAGCGGCGAGCGAAAATGAACTGCTATCTAAGCCCGGCGGGTAAATAAGATCGTCGGTAGTTTGCCCTTGCCAACCTTTTCCGTCAGCATAATCAAACTGCCAATACTCGAATGGTGATTGGTCTTCATAGTTGGCAAAGTGATCATCCTTTTTGTTCGCCAACACTGAGCGAATCTCAGTTAAAGGATCGACAAGTTTTAAAGACTCTGCGGTATTCTCACTGTTGTTCTGCAGCGTGATGAAGTAGGTGACGTCTTCGCCCGGCACAAATCGAGTTCGGTCTGCCGTTTTTAGAATCGAGACATTGAGTCGCTCATCACCACTGTCACCAATTTCTGCGGTAGCCGATTGATCTAGGTTGTTAACCGGGTCGTGAATTTGAACCGTGTTCGAAATCTCAGTGCTCGCGTAGTCATTTTTCACTAAGCCACGAATGATATAGGTAACATAACCCATACCGTCAGAGGTTTTCGGGTCAATATCAACCTTAGTATCTATATTACCGTTGTCTGGATAATGGGCTTTGGTATCAGCATAACTGCCGGTGTTGTATGTGGTGTTGTTTGAGTCAGTTTTCGCTTCAATGGTCCATTTCGAGAACGCATTCATACCCTTTATGTCATCATGTACTGCAACGTCATTCGCGTAGCCAGCACCTCGGTTATAGACGGTGACGTTAAACTCCACCCACTGACCTGGAACAAACTTATTCTCTTTGGTTGTTTTAACAACAACGACATCAGGCGCTTTGGGATAGACCACCGCACTGTCTGTAGCGCCAGTTTGCGCATCAGAATCACGAGTTTCAATATGGGCTGTATTGGTAAAGCGCTCATAGACAATTTCACTACTTACGCTACGGTCAATCTTAGCGACAATGGTGTACACCACCTCGACATTAGGCGCAATCTGAGCAGTTAGATCAAGATCTTTGTTATCATCAAAATCACCGACATCGGTGTAGGTGGCATTACCGTTAAGCAGAGGGTCGTCTGAGATAATTTCTGCGGAGATAGTCCAAGATGAGAAGACGGGTTTCGATGCCGAGTCTGGTTCTAACAAGCCAGCTGTAATGGTCGAAATCTTATCTTTAACTCGGACATTCGTTGCGTAACCATTACCTTTGGCGTTCTTAACATGGATCTGATAGGTGACTTCACTATCGAGTTTTGAGTAACCGGTATGATCGCTATGGAAACCTGAGTCACCATCTGTCTTAACGGTTTTATTTAACTCAATCTCAAAGTCACGCGGATCAGAGCCCCTATCGGCATAGACCGAGTTATCCACTGTCACCGTATTTTGAATATGACCGTTAGCAAGTGGATTGGTTTTAGCAGCAATGGTATAAATTACATAGCTGCCCGGCTCAATAGTCGCTTTAACATTAAGAGTATCAGGACTGTTTATCGTCCCTTTAATGCCCGTATCTGTCGCTGTTGCCGAAGTGCCATCACTGTGAAAAGCTTGCGCTGTGATTGTCCAACTTTCGAAAGCCGGAATGACCTTACCTGAGATATCCGTCGTTTGAACTGCGCCAAGGTCATCAACAACCGGCACTTGATCAGCAAATCCTTTCCCATCGTTATCAACACGAATGGTGTAAGTAAGAACATCACCAGAAGAGTAGTAGCGACTATCAACATCTTTACTTGCACGCAGGTTATCTTCCGGCATCTGGATGCCAGAGCCATCTTCAATGACATTGTCAGAACAAGCCGGATCGCTATCGACAATAAGGCCAATACTGGTGTCACTTACTTCAGCAGTTAGGGTATAAGCCACCGTTTGCCCGGGAGCAATATCCGGTGAAACCGTAATTGGAGCGGTTGTCCAGGCGCCATAGTTGTATGTACCTGGGTCTGTTCCTTTGCTATCTTCCGCACTTGCAGGCTCTAGCTTCCAACGCTTAAATGCCTGGCCTTGACCCGCTCCTCCAGCTTGGTCAGTTTGCACACAAGTTAAGTCATCAACCACCTTTAAATCATTGGCAAAATACTTCGATGAACTGTTGCTCACTTCAATATCGTATCTAACTTGGTTACCTGGCGTGTACTCAGATTCATTGCTCGACTTAACGATTTTTATCTCAGGGTCTGTCACCTGCAAAGTACGCTCAGCCTTGACCACATTGGTAATTTGCGCGTCTTGAACCAAATTGTTTTCCGCATCTTCAACAGACGCACTTACACCCTGAATCTCGCCCATCGCTACAGGAGATAGTGTCGCTTTAATGGTGTAGTGAATGGTCTCACCTGGGTAAAGTGAAATCGAGTCATCAAATTCGACATCTGCTTGAGAGCCCAAACTTTTGAACTTCGACTTAGAGTTTGGCCCGATGTCATCAACGTCAATTGCCCAGTGCGAAAACAAGTTCCCTGTTACATCAGCGTTATTGTGCTCCGATTGTAAATTGTTACCCAAACCTAAGTTGGCAACCAAATCGGCAATGTTTTGCTTCACATGATAGTTATGGGCAATACCGCTTCCTGAGTTTTCCACTTTAACGGAGAACGTTCTTGTAGAACTAACTAGGTATGGATTGGTTTTATCTAAACTATGTTCAATCGTTACCAAAGGTTTGGCTGGAGGGGTGTCTAACTCTAAACTTGTTATGTCACCATCTTTAGTACTAGCAATCGCTGACGTAATAATGTCTCCCGTGACATCATCACCAACCGTTGCCACTATAGTGTAGGTCAGCTTGCCGCCCACAGCGATCTTGGCCGCCGAAACTAACAAGTCCCCATCAGGAGAGAAAGAACCTAAATCGCTGTCGCTGCCAGCCTTCTTACCACTAATAGCAACATGTTGAAATGGAGAGCTCGATGAGCCTGAACTGTTTTCAACAGACAACGACTGGAAAGGCTGCTCAATGTTAAGCCCTTGAACCTGATAACTGCCCTTATTTTGTACGACCAGTGTATAGGTTAATGCTTGGCCAACGACGTACTCACTTTTATCAACCGAAACTTCAAGCGAATATTCATAAGGGACCGCTTTAAATACAGCGGGAGCACTAGGTGTATAGATCTCTGCCACACCATCGTTATCGATATCTACACTGACCGAAGCACTATCTAGAACGATGTCACCAATGATCGGTTCCGCCACTTGCGCCCGAATTTGATACTGAATGGAACCGTAAGGGAAAAGCTGCGCATCTAACGCGAGTAAGTTGGTATCAGATGCGGTGTAGATACCAGGATTAGAACCATAATTACTCGATGAGGTGATGGTTAAATTTGTAAACGCCTTAACCCTACCACTAGCAGAGTCTGCCGTAGTATCCCAGATCAGATCACGAACGCTGACATCATGGAGCCTTTTGGCCGTGGTGTTTTTGACATTAATCTGATAATCAACATATTTGCCATTTTCATAGGTCGCGTTCAATGGTGTTACTGTGACTTCTATTTCTGAAGCATGAGCTACAATTGAAAGTACGCTTAAGAAAAGACAAATAAATAGAGATCGAGTGAACGTAGTAAATTTTAACAAGGGATGCATCCCCTCAAATTTTCGAGTGACCAACAAAATATAAAGAGCAAATGTAACAATAAAACAATGTCACACTAACAACCACATATACAGTATTATTCTCGACATAAGCCATCAATCAGTTTTGTTTATGTGAGCCAAAATACAGAATTCCCCTACAAATAACTTACTATTTTTTGATGAATATACTCGACTAAAACAGTCAAGAAATACCCTACTGCTGCAAGGCTATTTCACTCTTAATAGCCAATCAAAATCCGACAGGTTTATTTTCAAAGTGGATTTCGAATTTGAGCCGTGTGGCAAACACTCGCAAAATCGTTACAATAAGCACAACATCACAATGATTAATGTCACATGCTTAAGTTATCAAACACTGTTGAACTGCAAGCTTGGGAAATTCAACTCACTGCTATTCGTGCTCAAGGCGCCGGAGGACAAAACGTCAACAAGGTCTCTAGTGCGATCCATCTTCAGTTCGACGTTAACCGCTCAACATTGCCTACTATTTATAAAGAGCGAATACTGGCACTAAGAGATTCCCGTATATCTAAAGATGGGATTATTACAATCAAAGCACAGCAGTATCGAACTCAAGAGCAAAATAGAGAAGATGCATTAAACAGACTAGCGGAATTGATTAAGTCGGCTATGGTAGTGCAAAAGAAACGCCGAGAAACAAAACCGACTCGTGCGTCGAAAGAGAGGCGCTTAAAAAGCAAAAACATGAAGTCTCAAACTAAGTCTTTACGCGGTCGGATAAAGCACTAATGCATAGATTGACCAGCCACTAACTCAGGAAAGATAATGACAAACTTAGGGAAAAGTATTTTTGTCTTCACACTCATCGCATCAAATTATATAAATGCAAAGCCGAGTGCTGGCTGGAACTTCGAAAGTGATCAAGATGGCATCACTATTTATTCTCGTGAACACAGCGATGGTTTGGTGGAAATTAGAGCGAGAATGTTTACCCCGACAACTTATAGTGCGTTTCTTACTCTATTGGAAGACACTGCCAATGTTCCAAATTGGATTACCAACGTAAGCTTAAGCCGCGTTATTAAACAAATTTCGCCCACAGAGAATATCGTCTACACTCAGTTTTCAGCCCCTTGGCCAGCCAAGGATCGGGACATGGTAACCTACTCCCAATACTCTCATGACGATATAGGCTTTACTCTCGAGATTAAGGATGCTCCTCCGACGAGCTTACCTAAGCAAGACGGCTATATTCGGATTACCGATGTTCAAGCGACTTGGACACTGCAAAAACTCACCAATGGCTACTCACTGATTGAATACGTTGCTTTTGCGGACCCGGGTGGAGACTTACCCGATTGGCTAGCGAATAAACTAGCAAAAGAGAGCGCTCGCAGCACATTTGAAGGACTAAGAGAGCAGTTACCTGATTACCAAGATAGAACTCACCCAAATATTGTCGAATAAGCGTTGATATAAAAAAGCCCAGCGATGGCTGGGCTTAGACTAATCAGATGAATGTTAACTTAGCTTGTAGAAGACGGTTGCCAGTGGCGGTAGTCTTAAATGTATCGACTGCGGCAAGCCTTCACTTTCCAACTCTTCGGAATTAACCGATTCCAACACGTCAAAACCACTGCCGTGATACTTAGCATCGTCAGTGCTTAACAATAGCTGGTATCTACCTGAATGCGGCACACCAAGCCTAAACTCATGGTGTGGTACCGGCGTAAAGTTGGTCACAACAAGAATACGTTCGCCACTATCACTTAAACGCTCATGAGCCAATATCGAAGCCTCAGATGCGTCTTGTAAACGCCACTCAAAGCCGCGCGGTTCGCTATCCAGCTCATACATAGCTTTTTCATTACGATAAAGCATGTTCAAATCACGAGTCAGGTTTTGCACCCCTTGGTGACGTTCAAAGTCAAGCAAGAACCACTGCAACTGATCATCATGGTTCCACTCGCCAGTTTGACCAAATTCCGCGCCCATAAAGTTGAGCTTCTTGCCCGGCTGCGCATACATGTAACCAAGGTAAGCACGAAGGTTTGCGGTCTGCTGCCACTCATCGCCTGGCATCTTATTGTGAATAGAACCTTTACCATAAACCACTTCGTCATGAGATAGAGACAGCACGTAGTTCTCACTGTGCGCATAGACCAGTGGGAAAGTGATCGTATCGTGGTGGTACTTACGGTTAATAGGGTCCTCTTTAATGTACGATAGTGAATCGTGCATCCAGCCCATATTCCACTTAAAGCCGAAGCCCAATCCGCCCATAAAGGTAGGGGCAGACACTCCAGGGAATGCGGTTGACTCTTCTGCAATCGTCATCGCGTTCGGGAAGTATTTGTACACTTCCTCGTTCATCCACTTAAGGGTAGCGATCGCATCGTAGTTTTCGTTTCCGCCATCAACATTCGGAATCCACTGATCATGGCTGCGCGAGTAGTCAAGGTAGAGCATAGAAGCCACCGCATCGACACGAATACCATCAATGTGGAACTGCTCAAACCAATACAGAGCATTGGAAACAAGGAAACGACGAACGTGCTCACGACCAAGATCATAAATGTAAGAGTTCCAATCTTGGTGCCAACCACGACGAGGATCGGGATCGTGGAATAACGGTGTACCATCAAAGTTAGCTAAGCCGTGATCATCTGACGGGAAGTGAGCAGGTACCCAATCGAGTACCACACCAAGACCCGCTTGGTGACATTGATCAACAAAGTATTTGAAATCATCTGGTGAACCGAAACGACTGGTCGGCGCAAACAAACCAACCGGTTGATAGCCCCAAGAGCCGTAAAATGGGTGCTCTGATACCGGCATCAACTCAACATGGGTATAACCCATATCAACCAAGTACGGGATTAATTGATCCGCCAGTTCGCGATAATTTAAGAAGTCGCCATTAGCACCACGGCGCCACGAGCCCGCATGCAGTTCATAGAATGACAAAGCATCTCTACGCTTTTCTGTCACTGGGCGTGTTTGCCACTGCTTATCTTGCCACTGGTAACGACTGTGATCATAAGTAACAGACGCAAATGAAGGGTATTGTTCGGCAAACGCTCCCCAAGGATCGGCTTTATGCGGTAAACCCTCTCCATTCGGGCCTTTAAGTTCGAATTTGTACTTAGCACCCTCGGCTAAATTAGGAATAAAGATTCCCCAAATTCCGTAATCTAAGCGCTGCATCGGCGTACGACGGCCGTCCCATTGGTTGAACTCCCCCACTAAGCTACAGGCAGAAGCGTGAGGAGCGTAAACCAAGAACCGGGTACCAGAGATCTGTTTGCCACCACGCTCTAAGGTGACAAACTGCGCGCCCATATGCTTGTACATCTCTTTCGGCGTATGCAGGTCATCATACTCTGCGTAAATATTGTGATACTGGTACGGATCATCAATGAGCTGCTCTATTCCATTCCAGTTAACCGCTAGCAAGTAGTGAGACAAATGCAGATCTTTTGTCTGTTTTAAGATAAACCCTGAACTGCCCTCTCGCTCTAACTCAATGCGTTCATCGTCTACGACCAGTTCTACGCCATCAGCACCCGGCATCCACACACGAAGGTCGGTATGGTCGGCATCTAAGAATGGGCCAATAAATGAGAATGGGTCGGAAAATGTCGCATGTGAAAGTTGGTTATAGTTCTTTGTCGCCTTGTCCAACGCTGTTTTTTTCAAAATAATCTTCTCCCTAACCGAACTTTCAAAGGTCCGCATACACGAACAATTACTCTATGGATATTCTATACAGAAAAAGCCCGCTATAAAGCGGGCTTAGTTAGCGTGAAACTAGTGTAACCAATTCCTGACGCACATAGAGTGATGGAACCATGAATTTTCTATGCGCAACAGTAGCTTCGAAGACTATTTGCTCGCTTTTGCTCTTACTTCTGTCAGTTTACGCGCAATGCGATTTACACCTTCGTGTGCGAATACTTCATCTAGATTCATCGATAGCTTACGACGCCAGTTTGGATATTCATCCACAGTACCTGGAATATTAACTGGCTTATCCATTTCCAGCCAATCTTCCAACTGAACACTTAGCAGCGTTGAAGATCCCGCGGCAACGTGAAGTTGAAGCGCTTCTGCCAAGTAAGAGTCCATTGGTACGTATTGCGCGTCACGGCCAACACCTTCAGGTAAGTAACCATGCCATGCCACTGAATCTAAGATGCCCTGCTTACATTCCAAACGGTCAGCGAACAGACCTTTTAGTTGTTCTGCATCTGGATATAGACCTAGCTCTTCACCCATTTTTAAGTCATCACAGTGCCAGAAGCCACGTAATGTCGGCATATCGTGCGTACAAAGTGCAGACATTGACTGCTCAGCGTAGTGCGCTGGAGAGATAAAGCCGCCATCGTCTTCTGATGTTTCGAAGAAGAATACCTTGTAAGAGTGAACACCAGCATCACGCAGAATGTCTACGATTTCATCTGGTACTGTACCTAAATCCTCACCAATCACACTACATTGATGACGGTGTGATTCAAGTGCCAAAATCGCCAGCATATCTTCCACTGGGTAGTAGATGTACGCGCCTTTGGTTGCATTTTCACCTTTTGGAATCCACCACAAGCGAAGTAAACCTAGTACGTGGTCTATACGGAGTGCACCACAGTGCTTCATGTTGGCACGCAGTAACTTAATGTATGCGTCGTAACCGGTCGCTTGAAGCGCTTGAGGGTTTAGTGGCGGTAGACCCCAGTTTTGACCTAGAGGACCTAAGACATCCGGTGGAGCACCGATGCTCGCATCCATCACAAGGTTACCATCGTCTGCCCAAGATTCGCTACCAGAATCAGCAACACCTACCGCCAAATCGCGGTACAAACCGACTGACATGCCTTTCTCTTCAGCGAGCGCTTGCGCTTCTTTAATTTGAACATCAGCAACCCACTGAAGATACATGTACAGATGTACTTGATCTTGGTTTTGCTCGATGAACTCTTGAACGGCACTGTTTTCAAATTTGCGTAGCTCTTCTGGGAATACCGGCCAGCCCCATACATTTGAATCTTCTGCATGAAGTTTTGCATGTAGCGCATCAAATGCCGCTTGGTGAATTAAACTCTCACCGCCCTCTTCAACGAACGCTAAGAATGCTTGCGCTCGCTCAGAGTTTTGGTCTAGGTGACGCTTTTTAAACTCTGAAAATAGCTGAGGAAGCACACTCATCTTAAGGCTAGACACTTCACTGTAGTTAACCCAGTGAGATTCACGTGCTTTCTGTAAGCGCTGTTGGAATTCCGCGCTGCCTACCTTTTGCTGCGCCTCAATACTTAATGCAAACTCAGGTACAGAACTTACATCGATGTACATGATGTTCAACCAACGACGTGAAGATGGGCTATATGGGCTTGCACCTTCTGGATTGGCAGGGAACAAAGAGTGGATTGGGTTAAGACCCACAAAGTCACCACCACGTGATGCGATATCAGCAACCAACTGTTTTAGATCGCCGAAGTCACCAATACCCCAGTTATGCTGAGTGCGTAATGTGTAAAGCTGGACACTCGGTCCCCACATTTTTTTACCATTAGTAATACCGTCTTGCTTGAAACAAGCTTTAGGAGTAACGATTAATGTCATTTCATAAGGGGCTTTACGACGCTTACGAGTGATGCTCAACTTGTGGTAACCCCAAGCGATATCTCTCGGTAATGCAAACACTAAAGGGCCACCCTCTTTACGTTCATCCCGAACGATCTGAGACTGAAGATAGCCTTCAAGTACCTCTCCTTGCTCTGTATCTAGACGCCAGCTAAACTCACTTTCGCGAGCACTTGCTCCTAAATTAAGCGATACTTCCACTGGCTCACCATCGCGAACCACCAGCACTGGCTCAAGCACATCTTTCTTATGCTTTTTCTCTGCTGATTTAAGAAGAGTTTCATCATTTGTGGTGTCGTAGCCCAAAGACGCAAGTAGGTAACGAATCGTTTCGTCTTCAACTTTCGCTTCATCTCCCCACGCGCTAACGTAGCTGTCGGCAATTCTCGCCATTTCAGCGACTTGTTTTAATGCGTTATTTTGTTTCATCGCTCTCTCCGAAGGCTTATTTTACACCTTCAAACTGTAGGGTTATCAATCTGTGATAAACAAGTAGAGCCAAGGCACAAGGCCTTGGCTTCTTATTAATTAGCGGTTAACCGCTTCTAGCTTCCAAATGTTGTTCACATAGTCTCTGATTGAACGGTCAGAAGTGAACTTACCAACTAGTGAAGTATTTAGGATGGCTTTCTTCGCCCAACCAGCTTGGTCTTGGTACTGTTTGCTCATCTCTTCGTGCGCTTGCACGTAAGATGCGAAGTCAGCCAAACATAGGTATGGGTCGCCGCCGTCAAGTAAGCTATCGTAGGTTGCACGAAGTAGACCTGGTTGACCTGGAGTGAACTCATCGGTTAGAAGTAAATCTAGTGATGCTTTCAACAGTGGGTCAGCGTGGTAGTAGTCGTAAGGGTTGTAACCTTGCGCTTTAACCGCTTGGACGCCTTCGACATCTAGACCGAAGATGTAGATATTCTCATCACCAACTTCCTCACGAATCTCAACGTTCGCACCATCCATCGTACCGATAGTTAGAGCACCGTTTAGAGCCATCTTCATGTTACCAGTACCCGATGCTTCTTTACCCGCTAGCGAGATTTGCTGAGAAACGTCTGCCGCCGGGATGATGATCTCAGCCATGCTTACACGATAATCAGGAATGAATACCACTTTTAGCTTGTTGCCGATGCGTGGGTCATTGTTGATCTTGTCTGCAACCTTGTTCACCGCGAAGATGATCTCTTTCGCTAGGTGGTAGCCTGGTGCCGCTTTAGCAGCGAAGAAACATACGCGTGGTGCGCACTCGAAACCAGGTTCGTTGATGATGCGGTGGTACAGAGACAAGATGTGTAGCAAGTCTAGGTGCTGACGCTTGTACTCGTGTAGACGTTTGATTTGAACGTCGAAGATGGCATTAGTATCAAGCTCGATACCCATGTTCTCTTTCACCCAATCTGCTAGACGCTGTTTGTTCTCTTTCTTGACAGCCATGAATTCCTTTTGGAACTTTTCGTCCGTCGCAAACTTCGCAACGCCTTCAAGCTGCTCAAGTTTCGCTGGCCATTCAGAACCGATCTTGCTAGTGATTAGCTTAGATAGGCCAGGGTTACAGAACTTCAACCAACGACGTGGAGTAACACCGTTTGTTACGTTAGTTAATTTACCAGGGAAAATTTCGTTGAACTCAGGGAACAAGTCTTTCTTAACCAGTTGCGAGTGAAGTGCTGCTACGCCGTTTACTTTGTATGAACCGATTACACATAGGTTTGCCATGCGAACCATTCGGTTGAAACCTTCTTCAATGATAGAAAGCTTCGCTTGTTTCTCACCATCACCAGGCCACATTGCACGAACTTCTTGTAGGAAGCGGTGGTTAATTTCAAAGATAATTTCCATGTGACGTGGAAGTAGACGTTGGATTAGCGACTCAGGCCATGTCTCTAGCGCTTCAGGAAGTAGAGTGTGGTTTGTGTATGCAAACGTATTTGCACTGATTTCCCACGCTTTATCCCATGATAGTCCTTTCTCATCAATTAGAATACGCATGAGCTCAGGGATCGCGATAGTTGGGTGCGTATCGTTAAGCTGGATAGTCTCATGTTTAGGCAGGTCAGCTAAAGCGAAACCGGCTTCTTCATGACGACGTAAAATATCACGTACTGAAGCAGCTGAGTGGAAGTACTGCTGCATTAAACGCAGAGTTTTACCTTTCTCGTGGTTATCGTTCGGGTAAAGAACTTTAGTGATGTTACCCGCGTCGATTAAAGCATGCTGCGCTTCAAAGTAGTTACCGTTGTTAAAGCTCTCTAGTGAGAATGGTGCAATTGCCTGACATTCCCATAGGCGTAACGGGTAAACCGTGTTTGATTCGTAACCAACGATTGGTAAATCCCAAGGCATCGCCTTCACTGACATACCTGGAACCCACTTGCGAACTTCTTTACCGTTCTCGTTCACGACTTCAACGTGGCCGTAGAAACCGATCTCTTGAGCAAGCTTAGGACGAGCAACTTCCCATGGGTAGCCTTCTACACCACGCCATGCGTCTGGTGCTTCTTTCTGACGACCTTCTTCAAATGATTGTTTGAACAGACCGTATTCGTAGTGCAAGCCGTAGCCTACAGTTGGGAATTCTTGCGCTGCACATGAATCCATGAAACATGCTGCTAAACGACCTAGACCACCGTTACCTAGTGAAGGGTCACGCTCTTCTTCTAGAAGGTCAGTCAGGTTTTGACCAAGCTCAGCCATTGCATCAGTAATTTGATCATATAGACCCATGCTAATCAGGTTGTTACCTGTTAGACGGCCGATTAGAAATTCAAGCGATAGATAGTTAACGCTTTTCGCTTGCTTGATTTTTGGGTCTTGCTCAGTTTCAAGCAAATCAAGCGTTGTTAGTTCCGCCAACGCTTTGCCCATTGCTAGATACCACTCACGCGCTGTTGCCGTTGCTTCAGTCTTTGCGTAGGTTGCTGAAAGGTGCTTCTTTACGTCAGCTTGAAATGCTGCTTTGTCAAAAGTTTTCTGTTGAGTAGGTTTCATTAGTAGAAATCTCACTGTTAGGTTCTAATCCATCTGTGCCATATCGTGCATTGACATGAACAGCGAAACATCCTCCTAGACCAACCCAATTTGGGAGGAGGAGTAAGGGCGTAGAGGGCGTATTACCTAGGCTTCAGTGATCTAACTCTCATTTAAATTCCACTTCATCTGAGCACCAGTGATAGGGATCACACCATCGACCATAATTACCCTAGTACGAAACTCATTAAAGTTTTGTATAACCAACCCAATCAATTGAGCAATATGCTTACTGGATCACAATAAGAACCACTAACTAATGAAACTTGCATGGCATTCGGTGCAAAACGTGGACTTGAATATGTTTTCCATCCCACCTAAAAGTGACCAATATCACAAAACTGGGGCGTAGTTAGAGGCAAAATGTGAATTAGACGAAAAACCCATCGTCGATCAATAAACGCAGGATTTGTTCTCAAGTAACATCTTGGTCAACAAATATAACTGCACACTAATTGCTTTACAGCGTACCGGCAAACTTGGAGTACGTGGCCCTTGAATAAGGGAACAGCATGAGGACATTAAGATGTGGATTCCTTCTAAGTTAACTCGCCCTGCTCGCCTGCACAATGCCATAGTAAGACCAAGAGTATTAGATCTCCTTCAGCAAGCGCCATTCTATAAATTAATCCTATTTCGCTCACCGGCGGGTTACGGCAAAACAACCATGGCGGCACAATGGCTGTCTGATAAGTCACACGTTGGCTGGTACAGCATTGATGAAAACGATAACGACTCCTTCCGCTTCATCAACTATTTGATCCAAGCGCTGAATAAAGCCACCGATGGAAGTTGTCCTAACTCGCAAAAGCTCGCTGAAAAACGCCAGTTCTCTTCACTACCTTCTCTATTCGGAGAAGTGTTCACGGAAATGTCGAAGTTCCATCAAGAGTGCTACATCGTGTTGGATGACTACCATCTAATTTCTGATGATGAAATTCACGAGGCTATGCGCTTCTTCCTTAAGCATATGCCAGATAATATTACCTTAGTGGTCACAAGTCGTGCAGCGCCACCACTTGGCACAGCGAACCTGCGTGTCCGTGACTTAATGATTGAAATTGGCAATGAGTTGCTCGCATTTGACACCGAAGAGACAACGCGCTTTTTCAACCAACGCGTAACCGACGGAATAGATGATGCGACCGCCGACAACCTGCGCAACTACGTTGAGGGCTGGCCTTCAGCACTGCAATTGATCGCGCTACAAGCACAGCATCAACATAAAACCCTGGCACAATCAGCAGAATCTTTCTCTCAATTTAACCATGCCCATCTGTGGGACTATTTAGTGGAAGAGGTGTTTGACCTACTCGACCACGAAACACGCACTTTCTTGCTCCAATGTTCAGTACTCGATCACTTCAATGACCAGTTGGTCAGCGAGTTAACACAACGTGAAGATGCGCTGAGTATGATTGAGTCACTCAACCGTTTCGGGCTCTTTATCCATCCTCTTGAAGGTGAACAAAACTGGTATCGCTTCCACAACCTATTTGCAGAATTTCTTTCTCACGAGCGTACCGCACGGATACCTCAACAAGAGAAGCAACTTCACCAAACCGCTGCCAGTGCTTGGTTAAAACTCTCTTCACCGCATCAAGCACTACGTCACGCTCAAGCCGCAGACAACGGCCAACTTACCGCAGACATATTAACTCTTTACGGTTGGAGCATGTTTAATGGCGGTGAGCTAATCGCGCTGGAAAAGGCAATCAATATCCTTACTCCAGAGCAGCTCTACAGCGAGCCTAAACTGTGCATGTTACAAGCATGGTTGGCGCAAAGTCAGCATAGGTACAATGATGTCGGTGATCTGCTGTCAAAAGCAGACGCAAAGATGAAAGAGCTCAACGTTGTACTAACAACTAAGGAGCAAGGTGAGTTTAACGCTCTGCGAGCTCAAGTTGCGATTAACCAAGACGAACCAGAAAAGGCCCTTGAATTGGCAGAGTTGGCATTAAGCCAAGTTGATAGCACAGTGTACCGCAGCCGCATCGTTGCAACCTCAGTGATTGGCGAAGTTAACCACGTACTTGGCCACCTCAGCCGCGCCTTGCCGATGATGCAGCAAACTGAAAAGTTAGCGCGCCAGTATCAGGTCTACCATCAAGCGCTTTGGGCCATGCTTCAGCAAAGTGAAATTTTAATTGCTCAAGGCTATGTTCAGGCCGCATTCGAGATACAAGATAACGCATTCAAGCTTATCGAAGAGCAGCAACTACACCAGATCCCGTTGCACGAGTTCCTTCTGCGAGTTCGCGCTCAGATTCTGTGGTGTTGGAACCGCCCAGATGAGGCAGAAGAGTGTGCGTATAAAGGCCTTCATGTTTTAGGCGAACACAGTCAAAGTAAGCACTTACATAGCTACTCTATGCTCGCGCGAATTGCTGTAGGCCGTGGTGAGCTGGACAAAGCAGGTAAGTTTATCGACCAGATTATCCATCTGCTTAAACAGTCTACCTACCACGTCGACTGGACAGCCAACGCTTCGCTGTCGTTACTTCTGTTTTGGAAGGCACGTGGAGACCTCGCATCCATTAAACAGTGGCTAGAAACGACAGTCCGTCCTGAGACCGCATGCAACCACTTTACCCAACTGCAGTGGCGTAACATTGCTCGTGCTCAAACTGAGTTAGAAATGTACCCGGAAGCTGCAGAAACGCTGACATTCCTACAACAGCAAGCCAAAGACAACGACCTACTGACGGATATCAACCGTAACCTGATTGTTGAGGCAGTACTGGCGGTATCTCAAGGTGACGATGACGCGGCTCGAGAGTCTTTAAAACAAGCTCTAGAGCTAACCAATCAAACGGGCATGCTTGGTAACTTCTTAATCGATGGAGAAAAAATTGGTCATATTCTTGAGAAGCTGAATCAAAAAGGTGAATTAGGTGACTTAGAGCGCCATCGTGCTCAGCAGTTACTTAAAGACATTTCTACCACTCAACGTAGTAGTTCGGTTCACTTTGATGAAGAGTTTGTCGAGAAGCTGGTCAACCACCCAAATATTCCAGAACTGGTTCGAACTAGTCCACTGACGCAACGTGAATGGCAGGTACTTGGTCTGATTTACTCAGGATTTAGCAACGAGCAGATAGCTCAAGAACTCGACGTAGCGGGCACAACAATTAAAACCCACATCCGTAACTTGTATCAAAAGCTCAATATCGCTAACCGTAAAGAGGCGATCAAAACCGCAGAAAACTTGCTTCAGTTGATGGGGTATTAACCGTCAAACTGCTGCAAAAGTCAGCTCAAGGGGTATACAGACCCTAGATATAAAAAAAGCCAGTACCTTAAAAAGTACTGGCTCTCTTGTTAATCCGTCATAAAGACCAATTAGAATTTCTTTGGTGCGTAACCTGTCATCACTTTAAGCTGGAGCTCTTTGCCCAGTTTCGTCATAGGGTGGACCACCACTAAACCTCTAACCGATTTTTTCAGCTTACCCATGTCCGCCTGCTCAGCTTTAGTGATCTCACGAGAAAACGGCATGTCTAACAAGCTCTTGCGCTCTTTGTTCATGTCGTAACTCTGTTTGTGTTTCATTGAGTTAGCTTTCTTAGTCAGCTTGTCGATATCATTAGTAAACTTAGTGATCATCTCTTGGTCACCACGGCCTTTGGCTGCCTCTAGTTTACGTTTGCAGTTATCTAGACGGTTATTAATATTTTGTAGTTCTTGCTTTAGGCTCATGGTCACACTCATATAGAAACGGAAAAGGTCGGCGAGTGTAGCACAAGCCCACTCACTGCCCTAATTATAATCGTTCAAATTTCTGATCACACTATTTGACCACTTGATCGAGAGCATAGAAGTGACTTTATTGGTGGTAGAGTTTGCATTTTAAGCTTCCTATGTGCGCGAACGTTAAGCCAAGACCAAGTATTTGTGTCAATATTAAGTACATTTATTTAAATAAGGACTGTTTATGCTTTTGCGCCTAGTGCTGTTGCCTTTGCTCTTTTTTTCAACTCAATCTGTATCTGCTTCAAATAACATCACTATTCGTTACCTGACGCCAGAAAACAGCGCTGAAGCTAAGTTGAAATCAGAAATTGAGCAAAGTGGTGTGAATCAAACTCTGACCGAACTGTCTGACGACCTATTTCCCTTTAACAAAACACTGACCATAGAATACGGCAGTGAAGATGGCCCACTGTATGACCCTGATAAGCATGTAGTACAAATGCCATATCAGTTCTACCAAGAGGCATTGGACTACTTTAAAGGCAACAAGTATAACGAAAAATACGGTAAGTCTGCCGAGCTTGGAGCGATGGATACAGTGCTTCACACCTTACTTCACGAAGCTGGCCACGCTTACATCGCAGACCAAAACATTCCAATACTTGGCAAAGAAGAAGATGCCGTGGATAACTTTGCTGCCCTAATGATGATTGAATATGTTGAGAATGGTGCCGATGCGGCGATTAGTGCTGCAGATATGTTCGCCTTTGAGTCAGAGGACAAACCAGATTACTACGAGTTTGGCGAGTATATTGACGAACACAGTTTCGACCTACAACGCTACTTCTCTACCTTATGCTTGGTCTACGGCAGTAACCCAGAAAAGCATCGTAACTTGCTCGACGAAGTGGAAAACGACTATCTGGCCGATCGCAAAGACTTCTGTGTGTATCAATACCAGAACATCGCCCAACATTGGCACAACTACTTAAATGTAAAAATGACGGCGCAATAACAATACCAACAACCCATATCAGATATCTAAGCCATTGACTGGAAAAGCTAAGTGCGACAAAGATCATTGTTCTCGCTCATTTCGACTAACGTCTAACACATAAGACCAGTAAACCCTTCAAGAATCACAGCCATTTACCGATATATTGGCTAATCTTAAGTGTATAAACTTTTGGTCTATAAGCATGATTCCAATAAACAAGCTCACTTCTTATAAAAACATAATGTCATATCCCTAAGTTGTTGAGCCACTATTATTAAAACAGGATGTTTGTATGAGTCTTACTATTCGTAGTCGCCTTTATATTTTGGCACTGGTCCCGCTGCTCGTTATTGCCATAGGTATGCTGAGTTTCACGTACATGAAAACAACCGAACTCAATGACCAGCAGATCGAAGTCACCCGCACCAACATGATGAACATGAAAAAAGCGGAGCTGAAAAACTATATCCAAATGACAGAATCGGCACTCAAGCCGCTGTTAGAACGAGGGGCTACTCTTGAAGAAGCTCTGCCGACCCTGAAAAGTTTAGAATATGGCAAAACCGGCTACGTATTCGGCTACGATTCAAAAGGTGTTCGTATTGCAATAGGTAAAAGTGATAAAGGGGTTGGAGACAATTTCTGGAACCTACAAGACAAACAGGGCAACTATCTGATTCAAGACCTGATTCGTAACGCAAAAACAGGCGACTTCACCACTTACTACTTCCCAAAACCCGGCGAAACTGAGGCGCTGCCAAAGCTAAGCTACTCCATGTTCATTCCTGAATGGGATTTGATGCTAGGAACGGGTTTTTATACTGATGACATTGACGCAATCATTGCAGATATGGAGAACGCTACTACGAGTGCTCTGCGCACGACCCTGTCAGCCATTATCGTATTCTGTATTGTCATCGCGGCTATTGTCGCTGTATTCGCAGTAGCTGTGAACAGGACCATCATGAAACCGCTTGAGATGTTTGACGAATCTATTAGCTCATTTGCTAGTGGGGATGCAGACCTTACTGCTCGTATGGAAGACTTTAAAGCGCCAGAATTTGCAACGTTAAGTAAGAACTTTAACTCGTTCGTTGCTAGCCTTCAAACCATTATTCGCAGTGTGAGTGAAGTCGGTCAACAAGTGGTTTCTGAAACCAACAACATGTCTCATCGAGCAGCGAAAGTTGATGAACTGGCATCAGGCCAACGTGAAGAGACAGAACAAGTCGCTACTGCGATGACAGAAATGACCACCACGGCAACTGAGATTTCAAACAACGCGAACCAAGCAGCAGACTCAGCGAAACAGGCTGACGACAATGCTAAAGAAGCGCAAAATATTGTTAACTCAGCGGCTCAATCTGTTGAAGCACTAGCAGAAGAAGTCTCGCAAGCCAGTGGGGTAATTTCTCGCTTAGAAGGTGACGTGCAAAACATTTCGTCTTCTCTTGAGGTAATTCAAGATATTGCTGAGCAAACTAACCTATTAGCACTAAACGCAGCGATTGAGGCAGCTCGTGCAGGCGAACAAGGTCGAGGCTTTGCGGTCGTTGCTGATGAAGTACGTAAGCTAGCAAGTCGCACCCAAGATAGTACCGGTGAAATCCACAAAATGATTGAGCAGTTGAAATCCGCCTCAGATGATGCGGTAAAAGCAATGGACTCGAGCCAAAAACGTGGCGCAAGTACTGTTGGCGAGGCGAATGCAGCAGCGCAAGCACTGATCAAGATCCAAGAATCGATTGGTACCATCATGGATATGAACTCGCTGATCGCAACCGCAACAGAAGAGCAGAGTTTGGTTGGTCAAGAGATCTCACAACGAATCGTGGTTATTTCTGACCAAAGCTCACAGTCAGCGGAGCTTGCAAACGAAAACCGCTCTGGGAGCCAAGAGCTCAACCACCGAGCCAATGAGCTATACACACTGGTTGATCGCTTTACAGTGTAAAACAACAAAGCCCCTTAAACCTGAGTTGAAGGGGCTTTTTCTATCCGACTAGATAAACGCTTAAGCTTCTAATTTCCCCCAAAGCTCTAGTTTCCACCAAAACCCTAATTGCCACCGAAGCATAGATACTTCACTTCCATATATTCATCGATGCCCTGTTTCGCGCCCTCTCGTCCAATACCAGACTGTTTCAAACCACCAAATGGCGCAACTTCAGTGGAAATAATACCTTCATTAATTCCGACCATTCCGTATTCCAATGCCTCCGCAATTTTCCATACACGATGGATATTTTGGCTGTAAAAATACGATGCTAGTCCGTAGATGGTATCGTTGGCCATCTCCAATAACTGTTCGTCACTCTCAAATGGAATTACTGGTGCGACAGGGCCAAAAATTTCATGCTGTACAATGTCCATATCGTGACGGACGTTTTTCAAAACTACAGGCTGCATAAACAGCCCTGATAGCGATTTAACAGGTGACACTGGTATTGCACCCTGTGCAATCGCGTCATCAACAAGGAGTTGGACTTTCTGCTTAGCTGATTGGCTAACCAAGGGGCCGATGTTGACACCGTCATCGAGCCCATTACCCACTTTTAGCGCCTGCACCTTGGCGTCGAACTGAACCATAAACTCATCGTAAACCTTGCTATGAACGTAAAAGCGGTTAGCGCAGACACAGGTTTGCCCTGCATTACGGAACTTAGATGCCACCGCCCCGGCGACAGCCGCATCTATGTCAGCATCATCAAACACTATAAACGGCGCATTCCCACCCAGTTCCATAGAGGTTCGCTTGATATCGTGAGCGCTCTGCTCGAGCAACAAACGACCCACTTGAGTGGAGCCAGTAAATGACAACTTACGAATCAACGGGTGAGACGTAAAGATCGCCCCTATTTTCTTAGGTTCCAACCCAATGACCACTTGCAGAACGTCTTTAGGGATACCTGCTTGATAAGCTAACTCAGCCAATGCAAACGCACATAAAGGCGTAGCCTCAGCAGGCTTAACAACAAAGCAACACCCTGCCGCCAACGCTGGTGCCGCTTTACGCGTAATCATAGCTATAGGGAAGTTCCAAGGCGTAATGGCACAAGCTACACCGATAGGCTGCTTGAGTGTGACTATGCGTTTATCTTGACTCGGAGCAGGAATCGTCTCGCCATAAGTGCGCTTTGCCTCTTCAGCAAACCACTCAATAAAGCTTGCGCCATAATGCACCTCACCCTGAGCTTCTGAAAACGGCTTGCCCTGCTCTAAAGTCATCAGTTTTGCTAAATCATCTTTGTTGTCGAGAACGAGTTGGTACCACCTCTTTAAGAGATTCGAGCGAGTCTTTGCAGGCAAGGCAGCCCATTCTTTTTGAGCAACATGTGCGCGTTCAATCCCATCAACTATCTCTTGCTCAGATGAGACTGGCGCATAACCCAAAGCCTCACCCGTTGCAGGGTTCGTCACCTCAAGCCCTTGTTCATTATGTGCTGACATAAACGAAACAAGGCTCGGATTAGTGAGTAACTGCATGGTCATTCCTTATTAGTAAGCAATATTTCTTACGCTCTAGCATACTGCAAAGTGATAACTTATTCAGAACTAGAGTTACTAATCATTCGATTCAACAAAGCTAGGATAGTCGGTATAGCCCAGCTCATTGCCACCGAATAGTGTTGAGCCGTCAAGATCTGACAGTGGCTTTTGACTTTTTAGACGTTCAACCAAATCTGGATTAGAGACGAACGGGCGCCCAAATGCGACCAGATCAGCGTAACCTTTATTAAGTACGTCGTTTGCTCGTTCTAAGGTATAACTTCCCGCGACGATAATGGTATTGGTGAAATACTCACGTAGCTCAATGCGGAAACTTTCTGGTATCACAGGTGCATCATCCCAATCTGCTTCCGATAGATGTAAATAGGCAATATCTCTGCTTTGAAGCTGTTTTGAGGCCAGCAAAATTGTTGGCACAATATCTGGGCAGTTCATATCTTTAAAGGTAATAAAGGGAGCAAGCCTCACTCCAACGCGACTTGCACCAATAGCAGCACTGACTGCATCGACAACATTGAGTAAAAAGCGAACTCGATTTTCTCTACTGCCTCCATAGTTGTCTGTACGGTGATTGGAATTGGTTCGCAAAAATTGATCGATAAGATAGCCATTGCCACCATGAATTTCGACACCATCAAACCCGGCTTCTACAGCCCGCTTAGCGGCATTGGCAAAACCTTGAACAACGCGATCAATATCCTTTTGCATCATTGCTCTCGGCTCAACACAATCCACCATATTGCCGTTACCCTGCTCGTCGGCAATCCAAACTTGCGTTTCAACTGGCTTTAGTGCCGAAGGTGCTATTGGCAACTCGCCGTTTTGAAACACAGGATGTGACACTCGACCAACATGCCATAGCTGACAAAACATCGCGGCGCCTTGCTGCTTAACGCCTTGAGTGATTTGCTTCCAACCAGCGACTTGCTCATCGGTATAAACTCCTGGGGTAAATGAGTAACCTTGCGAGTCATCTGAGATTTGAGTCGCTTCGGAGATAATCAGTCCTGCACTGGCTCGTTGTTTATAGTAAGTCGCCATCATCTGATTAGGAATATTGCCCGGCTGACTGGTTCGCGCTCGAGTCATTGGTGCCATTACAACACGATTTTTAAGGTCAAGGGATTGAAGCTGGGTTGGTTGAAAGAGTTTACTCATGATGAGCTCCTTATCATTGGGGCAGCCAGACAACTGTTCTGGCCGCGAATACTGTGGAGTTTGGTCGAATTAATTAGTGACGCTAACGGATTGCGGATTCTCTCCACGGTTGGCTTTGGCAATAAACAGCAAACCGATGAGTGGAACAATGATGGCAGCATAAGGAATCATGCTTGCTCCTAATTGACTATCGAGAACCATGCCACCTAAGAAGCCGCCAAATGCATTAGCTAGGTTGAAAGCAGAGATATTGGCTGTTGCGGCAAGTTCTTGGCCCTCACCACCGTGATTCATCACTCGAAGCTGCATTGCAGGTACATTGGCGAACGAAGCGATACCAAACACAAAGGCTGTTGCTACAAACATTACTTTGCTTTCGACAGCCGCCCCCACCAACACCAACGACACAATAATGGCTACGGCCCAAAACATTGAGGCTTTTTGTAGATTTTTGTCTGACGAACGACCGCCCATGGTGTTACCAACAATCAAACCCACACCGACAATGACCAGAATCCAAGTTACAGCGCTCTCACCGAAACCTGTAATGTGCATCGCGATAGGAGCCAAGTAACCATACAGAGTCATAAAGCCAGACCAAGCAAACACAGTGATGGCTAAGCTAATAATGAGCATAGGATTTTTGAATGCCGCTAGCTGCGCTTTCACATCTTTCGCTTCACCATGACCAGTCGACTCAACGACGGAAGTGATGAACAACAGTGCGACTAATCCAAATGCAGCCACAGTCAGGAATGTGGTGTGCCAGCCGAACTGTAAGCCAATCCAAGTCCCCCCTGGAACACCTAGCACGTTTGCCAACGTTAAACCTGCAAACATCTGCCCAACCGCTCGCCCTGCCATTTTCTCTGAAACCAGATTCGTCGCAACGACTGCACCGATACCATAGAAAGGACCTTGAACCAGACCAGTAACAACCCGGCTAATCATCAAAGTTAGATAGTTCGGCGCAAAAGCTGACAGCACGTTACCCGTGATAAACAAAACCATAAGCCCTGCGAGCACCATTTTCTTGTTGAATCTAGCGAGATAAATGGTCAGCAATGGCCCACCAAATACAATCGCGAGCGCGTATGCACTAATCAGGTAACCAGCTTGTCCCTCAGAAATGGATAGCGAATGTGCCACCTGAGGAAGGATGCCAGCAATGACGAACTCAGCGGTGCCAATAGCAAAAGCAGCAAGCGTCAAGATCCATACCTGCAGCGGCATTTTTTCTTTATTCATTGGAATATCTCGATTTAAATCTAATGTGGAACATAGGCACCAACGGCTCATAATGGCTGATACCTAGTACTCGCGGAATGAATCAACCCAGCAATGCGCCGCCATCGACGTCAAGCACGGTACCTGTCATGTAGCTGTTTTGAATCACAAACTGGTAAACTGCCGCTACATCGCTCGCTTCTCCGACCTTGCCAACAGGCAGGCTCTGTTGTGTTTTTTCATACATAGCGTTCCTATCTGCTTCAGCCATGCCTTGATATGCCTCGGTTTTCGTTAATCCTGGGCTAACAACATTGACCCGAATCGGAGCCAGTTCTTTCGCTAACACTTTTGCCGTCGCTTCCATTGCTGCATTGATCGCCGTTTTTACATAAGTATTGGCGACAACTTTGCGCGATAACATGCCAGAAGTAAGGGTGATAGAGCCGCCTTTCTTAACATAACGAGCACCGTGTTTTGCCGCATTTATTGCTCCCCAAAATTTAGTATCAAAAGCGTCCTTAGCTTGGGAAACCTCAACGTCTATCACCTTTCCTGCCGGTGCAAAAGATCCCGCAGTGACGATAAGATGGTCAAAAGCGCCTATCGTTTCGAAGTAGTGGTAAACCGCCTGCTCATCGCTAATATCTAGCCCTGTTTGGCGACTCGCTACATGTACGATGCTGTTATCGCTGGCTAATTGTTTCGCGAGCTCAGCACCAATACCTGATGTTCCACCGAGGACAACGTATACCGTTTTATCTGTTTTCATCACATCTTGCTCCAATCTTGTTTCAATGAGATCAGTATATTGATTTGATTGAATTTGATAATTGAGTAATATTTAAATTGATTATTCAGATTTACCGAATAATAAGGAGAGAAAGGTGGACAAGTTTTCCGATATGACCCTGTTTGTCAGCATTATCAAAAATCAAGGGCTAGCAGCCGCTGGGAGAGAGCTTGGTCTATCGCCAGCAACGGTGACGGCAAGATTGCAAGCATTAGAAGATCGCTATGGCGTTAAACTGCTCAATCGAAGTACTAGGCATATCTCACTGACTGATTCGGGCGCTATGTATCATCAAGCTTGCCTCGAAATCATCGACAGCGTTAAGGAAACAGAAAACCTGCTTCAAACGGGTATCAAAGAAGTACGCGGAACATTAAAGATTTCAGCGCCCAGAGATATAGGTAAACAATACATCTCACCGATATTATCTGAGTTTAGCGAACTGTATCCAGAGGTGATTCCCTACCTATACCTGAACGATAACTTGTCTAACTTGGCAGAGTCTGGATTGGATATCGTGATTCGTTACGGAGAACTTGCAGATAGCAACCTTATCTCTCGCAAACTAGCGCCAAGTCGACGAGTACTATGTGCCTCTCCAACTTACTTAGCGAAGAAAGGGACGCCTATCACCCCGCAAGATTTAGCCAATCACGACTGTTTAGCTATGGTACGCAGTAATGAAGAGCTCAAGACCTGGCACTTTCAAGACGATGACAAACACAATGCGATTACTGTGGTGCCAAAACGCTTTTCTGATGATGGTGAAGTCATCCGTCAATGGGCACTCAATGGCGCAGGTATTGCGCTGAAATCGATTCTTGACGTACAAGAAGACATCAGACAGCAACGTTTAGTGACACTGCTGAATGGTTATATGAAAAACTTCAATGCCTCAACCTCTTCGGCTAGAGCAGACTTGAATGTTATCTACCTCAGTAGGCAATACCAACCAAAACGAATCCGACTGTTTATTGATTTTTTGATTGAGCGATTCAACAAGATGTAACCGATAGAACGAGCCCACCATTATGGTCAGCTCATACTGTCTACGCCTATTTGCATAGCGGTGCTAGGCTAAAATAAATAAGTGCAGGAAAAGAACAAAGCCTAACCCAAATCAGGTAGGCTTTGATCTATCATTTTTATGCCCAGAAGCTAATCGCGATAAAGGTTAGCGCGGTAACACAGGCGATATTGAGGATGATACCGACACGCATCATTTCGCTTTGTTTGATGTGACCGGAGCCGAACACGATCGCATTTGGTGGTGTCGCGACAGGGAGCATAAAGGCACATGATGCTGAAACAGCAATAAGCACAGATAAAATCACCGGCGACATACCAAACGCTTCTGCCACGCTGGCAAAGACAGGGATCAACAGCGCCGCACTTGCTGTATTGCTAGCAAACTCGGTTAAGAACACCACGAAAACAGCAATAACAGCAACAATGAAAAAGATCCCCCAATGAGCAATCATTTCACTTAGTGCATTAGCAAGGAAGACGCTCGACCCTGTCGCTTTCAAAACATTACTCAAACAAATACCACCACCAAACAGCAGTAGCACACCCCAATCTGCGGTCTTCTCGATATCTTTCCAGTGCACCACTCGGGCAAAGTTAACTGCGATGATTGCGCTAAGTGCGACCAAAGTATCGAACTTAGCAAAGCCGCCCAACATTGCATTGATTGGCTTACTAAAAATCCATAAACAGACAGTGGCGGTAAAAATGGCGAGCGTCACCACTTTACCTTTATCCCAGTTTACCGCTTCACGGTTTAGTTCAAACTCGCCAGACAGCTTAGGTTTAAGAATCGCATACAGAACTGCAATCGCCACAGGTAGCAAGATTAAAGTGGCAGGTACACCAAAGCTCATCCACTCGGTAAAGCTCAAACCAACTTCTGCCGCCGCAATCGCATTTGGTGGACTACCCACAATCGTTGCAATACCACCAATACTAGCGCTATAAGCGATGCCTAACAGTACAAACACATAGGTTTTATGTTCACTCTCAGAGTTAACCTTACTTAATACACCAAGCACTAACGGTAACATCATCGCAGTAGTCGCCGTGTTACTGATCCACATCGATAACGCGGCAGTCACACCGAACAGCATAAACACAGCCACGCTCATTTTGCCATTAGCCAGAATAAGCACCTTATCTGCGATGACTTTATCGAGCCCCTGACGGTGCATAGCCGCAGATAACGCAAAGCCACCAAGGAACAAAAAGATGATTGAATTGGCAAAGTTGTTGAGCGCAGTTTGAGTATCAAAAACACCAAAAGCGACGGCCATAATCGGCACTAAAATGGCGGTCACAGTAACGTGCAACGCTTCTGTTAGCCACAATATGGCAATAAACAGCAGCATGCTGATACCGAGCACCACCTGCGGCTCAAACGGTAAGGTGAAATACAGAGTGAGGAACAGCGCAACGTCTGCCAGGATAATCAGACTATTGCGATTGAAAAACCACTCACGGGTGTTGTTGGGCAAAGGGACACTATCATTTCTATTCATTATTATTTTCCTTATAAGGGCCTTGTGGCATAACCGATGATCCCACACAAACCTCTAAGGTAATATTTTGCTTTGCGAATTTGTTAACCACATCAACAACGTGGTTACAGTTATTAACACCCTGAATAGACTGACTATTTTTTAAACTTACCAACCACCCTTCCTCTGTCTGTTTCAATGCTTATTGTCGCCAAGCGCATTTAGAAAGTCCGAGAAGCCGTTAATTGAGATTTCGCTCCTACTTGGTTTATAACTGCGCTTCCCTTGTATTAATCGCGATCAATAAGGGAGACTAAACCGTCTCCCTTATCCATGTTTAACCAATGAGATTATCAAAGCTTTCTAACACCTCAGGACATTTCATTACCCTGCCATGCCCTTGACCTTGAGTCGCGACTAAGGTGACATTTTCCATTTCTTGAGCAGCCTTTTTCGATACATCAAACTTAGTAAACTTATCACCCTCATCATGAACAATAATCGTCTGGGCACCGCGCAGCTTTAGCTTGTTATATGGGTCAATGGATTGAATAGGATAGCGATATTCCTCTTGAACCTCAGAGACCACCGCATTGAACAATCGCATCGAATAACCCGAACGAGCGACGCTACCAAACAAGTTATCTAGATAATCCAAGACAGGCGCGATCAACAAAAACGGCTTGTCCACCAGCTTTTGGTGACGACACTCAATAGACGATGCCGTTCCCATACTGTGACCAACTAGACCAGCCACTTCACCCACGCTATCTAGTATCGCCTCTAATCCGTGAACAAAGGCGGGGATATGACCGTAAACGCCACCACTTTGGCCATGGCCTGGATGATCATATGCCAATGCAGTGAAGCCTCGGCTCGCAATATGCTCCATCAGCGGATAAAACTGGCTCGCACTTCCCGACCATCCATGGGTAAGAACCCAAACAGGGCCAGACCCCAACTGATAGGTTTTTAGCACGCCTTCTTGCGACTCTACTTCACCTTTGATCAAACCGGTTGGCTCGGCATTCTTAGGCTTAGTTCGTGCAGGGGTCAGCAGCAACTTACGCGCAGTGTTTTTCGCATGATTTGGGGCAAGTGTATGGTGAAGGCGAGTGGTTATGTTTACCAAGCTCTTCTTTATGCTGAACTTTTGTGAAGTATTAAAGTATATCTTCTCACTCATGGTGATTTCCTTTTGATGCTAGCCTCTGCTTATAAAAGAAGCGAACGACCGTGCTATTTTTATTTATTTAATAAGCCAAGTGCAAAACACTTAGCTTGTAGAATCTATTTCCAGTCTGTCAGTATGCGCTTTACACCTTGCCAGAAATGCTCTTTACTCGCCTGCTCTCCATATATGGAATAGAACAAGTGCGCACTTAAATACAAACCATACAGCTCAAACGTGGCTTGCTTTGGCTCAAGGTCTTGGCGAAACTCACCACTCTCAATCCCTTTTGCAACTTGAATAGACAAGTACTCGATCCAAGTTGCAATCGATTTCTTAAGCACCTTCTGCGTCGGTTCATCCTTGGCACTGGTCTCTTTCCATGCATCCAAGAACATACAGCTACCTTGAAACGAATGATTCCACCCTAGCCAGTTTTCAAGCAGCAAGGTCAATTTCTTTTCAATGGAGATCGAGTCTTGCTCACGTGCAGGCGCGATGACTCGTCGTGTAAAGATCTGATTTGCGTAGTCCAACACCGCTATTTGTAGATTATCTTTCGAATTAAAGTGAGCAAAAAGGCCACTTTTCGACATCCCTACCTGCTTCGCTAGTTCTCCGATAGTCAGACTTTCAAGCCCATTTTCACTGGCGAGCTCAAACGCCTTACTCAGAATATTCTCTCGAGTAACTTTACCTTTGCTCATACGACTCTCTCATTACACTGCTTTATTTTTAGCACACTCGTTCTTTTTTGCAAACTTAATCTGTTTTTGAACAGGGAAATACAGAGTAGTTACCTTGATACTTTTCCACTCAACTGGACATGATGGGATCCTGAAGAATCAACTAGCACGATCTCTCAAACCCGCCTCACAGGAACAACTAAAGTGTTTCGCCAAAGTAAAACTGAGTGTCGAGATCAATACATCGTTGCTCGATTTTGGCTAAAGGGTCGGTAATTCGCTGCATAAGATGCTCAGCAGCAATTTTTCCTATCTCTTCTCGCGGCGTTATCACGGTAGCGAGTGTCGGTTTGATCACCGTTGATATGTTGTGACCGTGAAACCCGACAATGGAGATCGCTTTTGGCACATCTACATCCTGCCGTTGACACTCATACAGCGCACCAATCGCGATGTCGTCGTTGGTGCAAATAATGCCGTCCACCTCAGGGTGCTCAGCTAACATGTTTTTCATCAGCGTTGCGCCAAGTGTATAAGACGACGATTCCATGGTAGTAATCACCAGCGGTTTTAGGCCTTGTCCTGCCATGGCCTGTTCGTAGCCTTGGATTTTTTGTTTGGTACGCTCATCCATTCGTGCTGCCAGATAAGCAATCCGCTTGCGCCCTCTGTTGATAAGCGCTTTGGTGGCGTTTTCGCTGGCTTTGATATTGTCAAAGCCGACCGCTTGCTGCAGCGGCGGAGAAACCGAGTCCATGATCTCGACAATCGGAATGCCAGAAGCATTCAAAATCTTCTTCGAGCGCTCAGTGTGATAGCTTTCGGACAAAATGATGCCATCGACATTGTAACCAAGTAACGTTTCAATGCGCTTCTCTTCAACATGTTTACCGTAACCATAGTGAGCAATCATTGCCTGATAGCCGTTGGGCTCGATCACACCCTCAATGCCACGTAGCACCTCATCAAATACTTGGTTGGTCAAGGACGGAAGCAGCACACCAATGGAATAGCTTTTCGCTTTAGAGAGGATGTCTGGGGCGCGATTCGGCACGTAGCCAAGCTCTTTGACTACTTCGTCAATTTTTACACCTACTGCTGCTGAGACCTTGCTCGGATCTCTAAGGAAGCGGCTGACTGTCATCTTAGTGACACCAACGCGATCAGCGATGTCTTGTAGGGTCGGTCTCTGTTTTTTCTGAATCATAGGGCATTAAAATGGTATTTGGGCAAAGCTACAGTTATTAACTGCAGCCACATACTGCTCCTAGAAGCCCCCAACAAAGTATATGCTGGGTTACTTTGAAGCCGAAGAAATCGCATCTTTGGTCAGCTTAGTAATGCGTGCCCAATCTTTATTTGCAATCGCATCAGCCGGAATCATCCAAGTACCGCCTACGGTTTTGACACAAGAAAGCGCTTGGTACTGCGCCATGTTTTCCGCATTCACACCTCCCGTCGGACAGAAGCTGACTTGAGGAAGCGGTGCTGAGATAGCTTTTAACGCCTTAGCGCCACCATTGGCCTCTGCAGGGAAGAATTTGAGATGGTCATAGCCCAAATCCATCGCTTCCATAATCTCTGTTGGTGTTGAAACACCCGGAATCAAAGCCACAGAATGGCTAGCAGCATGTTTTAACAGACGCACAGGCGCTCCTGGCGAGATGACAAACTTAGCGCCAGCTTCAACAACCGCATCATACTGTTCTGCGGTCAAAACCGTGCCTGCCCCAACCATGGACTCAGGCATCGCTTGGGCAATAGCACGAATCGACTCGATCGCCGCATCGGTGCGCAAGGTGATTTCAAAAACATTTATCCCGCCTTCCGCTAGTGCTTTAGCCAGCGGAATGGCATCTTCGACATGCTCGATAACCATCACGGGTACGATAGGTGAAGTCGCAAAAACTTGTTCTGGAGAGTATGACCAATTCATTTTAAATCCTGATTCAACAATTGTTTCAATTAGTTATAAAGGCAAAGCCCGCTAAAATACAGTGGCGCCCTGCTCTGCGCTGGAAATTGCGTGACGAAAAACACTAAACAGCTCTCTACCACTGCCAATATGACTTTGTTCGAGTTGAGGCTCGGCAGGTGCTCTGTGCTCGATAGCTTCCAGCACATTGACTTGACCTGTTCGTCCATCCACTTCAATCATGTCGCCATCTTTCACTTTAGCGAGCAGCCCACCGCGAGCAGCTTCTGGTGTCATATGGATAACAGCAGGCACCTTGCCCGATGCTCCGGACAATCGACCATCGGTGAGCAGCGCGACGTTTAGTCCTTGCTTCATAAGATTGCCCATGATGGGCATCAGCTTATGCAGCTCAGGCATACCGTTTGCTGCAGGCCCATTAAAGCGCACCACAATGACACCATCTTGTATCAATAAACCTTGCTTGTAGGCGGCTTCAACATCGTGCTGAGAATCAAACACCATAGCCGGCGCAACGACTCTTTGATGCGCCTTGGCAACGGCGCTGACTTTCATTACCCCGCGTCCCAAATTACCACTGAGCACTTTAAGCCCCCCGACGTCACTAAAACTCTGCCCAGGCAAAGCGAGTACTCGGTTATCTATGCTCGGCTTGGCAGCAGTAAACTGAAGCTCTCCTTGAGCATCTAAGTAAGGCGTGGTGAGATAATCTTCCATGCACCCATAAACAGGGTTCGCATCCATAAAAATCAGGCCGCGCTGGTTCAAACCGGCCAATAGTGTAGGAACGCCGCCAGCCTTTTGAAATGCGTTAATATCGGCATCACCATTGGGATACATTTTCACCAGCAATGGCACAACCTGAGAAAGCTTATCCAAGTCATCCCATGTTACTAACCAGCCCGCCGCTTTCGCCACCGCAACTAAATGAATGGTGTGGTTGGTGCTGCCCCCTGACGCAAGTAACGCCACCAAACCGTTGATCACCGATTTCTCATCCAGCACCACTCCGAGGGCTTTGTGACTGCGCGAATGAGCACTGATAGAAGCAATATATTGAGCGGTCTTCTCAGTGAGTTTATCGCGCAACGGATCATTGGGTGATATGAAAGCCGAGCCTGGAAGCATCAATCCCATTGCCTCGAACACCAATTGATTAGTATTGGCGGTGCCAAAGAAGGTGCAAGTGCCCGCGGAATGGTACGCTTTGCACTCGACAGCGAGTAGCGCCGCTTTGTCGGCTTTTCCTGCCACGTAATTTTGCCGTGTCGCAACTTTTTCATCATTGCTGATGCCAGTAGCCATCGGCCCTGACGGAACAAATGCGGTCGGTAAATGACCAAACGCCAGCGCCCCCATCAGTTGTCCTGGGGCAATTTTGTCACACACTCCGAGTAGCAGAGTACCGTCAAAGGTATTATGGCTGAGTGAGAGTGCAGTTGACTGCGCAATCAAGTCACGAGAGAACAGTGACAGTTCCATCCCTTGATAACCTTGGGTAATACCATCACACATAGCAGGCACGCCCCCTGCCACTTGAGCCGTGTTACCCAATTCGGCTAGCGCCCGTTTTATCCGTTGTGGATAGTCGCGGTATGGCTGATGCGCACTCACCATATCGTTGTATGCCGTCACGATGGCGAGATTGCTTTTGGTGAAATCGAGAATAGACAGCTTTTCTTGCTCTGTCGCCGCCGCAACCGTATGAGCCAAGTTACCACAAGCTAGCCCAGCACGAGTTTTCCCTTGTTTGGCTGAACGCTCAAACTTGTCCAAATAGATCTTACGACTGGTTGTGCTTCGCTGAGTGATGTTGTGTGCCACTTCGACAATGACGCTGTTAATCTTCATGATAAGTTACCGATGGGCAGTTTACACCGCCCATTTTCTGTCAAATCCTAGACAGGATGTCTTGAGTAATTTCTTCAGGGGTTTGCTTTATATCGATGTGCATGGCCTCGCTTTCTGAAGGCTCGACCAAGGTGTCAAACTGGCTCTCTAACATAGCAACGCCTTTGAAATAGTGTCCTTGTCGCGCTTTGTGCCTTGACCATATGGTCTCGAAATCTCCTTTCAGATAGCAAAAACGCAATTCTTCACAGCCATTGCGTAAAATGGCTCGATATTCGGGTTTCAGTGCGGAGCATGCCACCACCAGCTCATCCTCGGTCTTTAACAGCTCATTAAGCCGCAATAACCAAGACTCACGATCCTCATCCGTTAGTGGGATGCCACTTTGCATTTTCTGCACACTAGCTGGTGAGTGGTAATCATCGCCATCAAAAAACGGAATGTTTAGCGCCTTAGCAAGTGACTCGCCGATTGATGACTTCCCGCACCCGGAAACGCCCATAACGATGTACTTCTTTTTCATACTTATTATCTCTATCAACGCTGTCGAACCAACTTACTTCCACCACAGAGCAAGCTCTGGGAAAATAATCACCAAGGCCAAAACCGAAACCTGCAACCCAATGAATGGAAGTAGCGAGCTGAAGATCTCACCTAGGCTGATATCCTTTGGCGCAACTGACTTCAAATAGAAGGCAGCAGGGCCAAAAGGTGGTGACAAGAAAGCCACTTGCATGTTCAAGCAGAACACCACGCCGAACCAAATTGGGTCCATACCTAAACTGGTAATTATCGGAACGAAGATAGGCATAGTCAGCAGTGCGACACCAACCCAATCAAGGAACATACCGAGCACAAATAGAATCGCCATCATGATCAGCAGGGTTGTCATCGCATTACCGCCACTTAGTGCCAGAATGGTCTGCTCAACAAAGTTGATACCGCCCATGAGGTTGTAAACACCCACTAGTGCTGACGCGCCGATACCAATCCACATGATCATGCCGCAAGTACGCATGGTCGCGATGGCAGACTCTTTGACCATATTCCAGCTGAGCTCACCGCGAATAGCTGCGCTCACTGCGATACCAACAACGCCAAGTGCTGAAGCTTCAGTGACCGATGCGACGCCGGTGTAAATACTACCCAGGACAGTCGCAACCGACAGCAAGGGAAAGAACAGCGCTTTGAAATAACTTGGGTGCTCTTTGGCATCTTCCTCTAACTCTTCAGCAGACGGTAACGGCGCCAAGCTCGGGTTTAACTTACAACGAATCAGTACGTAAGCGATGTAAAACAGCGCTAGAATGAACGCAGGTAAAAACGAAGCTTTAAATAGATCACCAATGGAAACCGATGCGGAAAGACCATAAATGATCAGTACGATACTCGGCGGCAACATGGTTCCAAGTGCGCCCCCCGCACAAGTGGTACCAATCGCCAATTTGCGGTCATAGCCAAGACGAAGCATTTGCGGCAGCGCCAGAATGCCCAGCAATACAGTTTCTCCACCAATTACTCCCGACATCGAAGCGAGGATGACGGCGACAATTAGAGTTTGAACTGCGACACCACCGCGGACTTTACGTCCAACACTCTTCATCGCATCGAACAGATCTCTTGCGATTCCTGAGCGATCAAGTAATGCTGCCATTAACACAAACATAGGCACAGCGAGAAACACATAGCCGTTAACGAAGCTATAGATTCGGCTGGTGATCAATGGAAGCGCATCAACCCCGAACCAGCCAAGGGTGAAAACGAGCGCCACAAGGCCCGTTACGAAAGCGAGCTGCATACCGGTTAGCAACAAGCCAATCATCAAAGCAAGCATCAGTAAGCTGCCGTATGCGATGCCAATCGAAGAGAGCTCACCTGCGATCACATAGGTGGCTAACCAAGCTAAAGCGGCTAAGACAACGGCCCCACCAGCAAAGAAAACGATACGTAGACGGTTATCTGATTCGGCTTTAGCAGAAGATAAATTAAGCATTATTCTCTTCCTTTAGTTGTTTGACTTCACTAATCAGATGCAGAACAAACTGAATAAACATCAAGCTAACGGTTAAAAGGATTAATCCTTTAAGCAGCGCAGGAAAAGCCGGATCCCAAGCGGTTCCTGAAGTCTCTAACCTGAGTTCTCCCCAAGGCGCAAACCATGAGCTGTTGACCATTTGCCACGCCGCATAGATGAGTAGACCACTAAATAGCAATCCCGCTAAATGGTGAAAAATATTGAGGTAATGTTTGGTTCGCTGTGAAACCGAATCATAGATAAGTACCACTCGTACGTGCTTATCGGTCGCAAGCGCGTACGCACCACCAATCACAAATAGCGAGCCGCCGATAAACGAAGCCGTTTCGTGAACCCAGATGGTTGGTGCATCAAAAACGTAGCGGCTCACAACTTCGTAAAATGAAATGATGACAGTAAAAGCAAACAGTAAGCTAAGTATCTCGCTCACCTTAGTAATGGCTTTGTCTAAGATGTTGTTGGGCATTTCAGCCACTTTTGTGTCTGAGTTTTTCATAGTGCTGTTCCAGAATGAAGGGAGGCGAGAATCACCTCCCTATACGGTGTGGCTTATAGCAGACCTGCACCTTTTAGATAGGTCGTAATCGAGTCATACACTTTTTGCGCGTTTGGCGAACGCTGAGCATATTTTTCCCACTCACCCATCGCGATTTGACGGAACTTCTTACGCTCTTCTTGCGACCAGTCATGAATCGTAATATCTGGGTTTGCCTGCGCCTCTTTCACTGCCGCTTGGTCAGCAATGCGCAATTGTGTGGTGATGTCTTGTGCGAAATCGCGCACTGATACTGTCATGATCTCTTGTAGATCGGCTGGCAGTTTGTCCCATTTTTTCTGGCTCATTGAAATATCAATGGTAGGTAACGAGTGGAAACCTGGCTGAACCGGGTGCATCGCAATATCATTCATGCCAGCACTGTGGTTGGTGGAGAAAACCGTGTAGTCAGCCGCATCAATCACGCCCTTGCTCAGGCCAGTGAAAACTTCAGACCCTGGTAAGTTAACCGGTGTTGCGCCAGCGGCAGCAAACACTTGCTGAACAAGACCTTCTGGTGCTCGAAGTTTTAACCCTTTAAGGTCATCTACGCCATTGAGCGGCACCTTAGAAACGAACGACTCAACACCTGTGGTCGAGCCACCGATGTACTTGACACCGTAAGGGGCATATAGCTCGGTCATCAGCTCATAACCGCCGCCGTAGTTGATGTACTCAAGCAGTTGTCGTGTATCAGACCAAGCACCAACCATGTTACCGATCAGACCGAACGCAGGATCTTTGCCTGAGAAGTAGCCCGTCGCAGTAATGTGGCCGTCGAGGACGCCCATTTTGATTGCATCGAGTGTTTCAGTGTGTTTAACCACCGCGCCGACTGGAAGTAAGTCGATTTCAATCCGACCTGCAGACATTTTTTCTACAGTCTCCGCCCACTCTTTTTGTACTTGATAGTTTTTATCTCCAGATGGATCACTCGACTGAAACTTGAAGTTGAAATCAGCCGCAAGTGCAGACGTGGATAGTAGAGTGGTAGCGACAGCGATAGATAGGGTTTTGAGGGTATTGTTCATGAGTAGATCCTTTGCTCTCTTTTATTTTTAGTCATATGTTACCGGGAACAATAACAATGTTATCGGTAACATTGGGTAACATCTAAGAGACGGATCACAATTGAGCAAAAAGCGTGCAAGCGAGTAATTTAGTATAGTGAGGCTAAATAAATGATGCTCTGCGAGAATCAAACCCATGTAACAAATCACTGCAACCTAAGTACCAATCATCTTCGCCTTGATACTTTTCCGTCGACATTTTTTTCACATTGCTGCTGCGATACTGATCATCAACCAACACCAATAAACTAACTATTAGGCCTATCGTTGATGACAAGTTTAAAAATTCTGCCTTCTCGTCGAATTCCAATGAGTATGACTACCCTCATTGTGTTGTGTGCTGTGTATTTTGGTACGGTGATGAATTATCCCGTTCTCAAAACAATTTTTCAGCTCAGTGCTGATGTTTCCAACCCATTTTTCGCCTACACGGCGCCAATACTACTCACTTGCGCATTCATCATCATTTTTTCACTCTTTGCGTGGCCTTACTTCTTTAAACCATTCATGTTTTTCGTAGTGCTCACTTCAGCCGCCGCCTTGTATGCCGAGATAAACTTCCAAACACTGTTTGATTACACGATGATGGAGAGTGTTTTTGAAACCAACTCATCGGAAGTCTCTTTTTATTTCAACATGACTACGATGCTCTATTTATTGGGCTTCGGGGTTCTACCTTGTGTTTTTTTAGCGTTTGTTCGCATCACCCCTCATAGCACGCGAATGAAAGCTGTAGTGTCGCGAGTGAGTCTTGTTTTTGTTGCCATTGTGGGAATCGGCCTGATTGCAGAGACGTGTTACAAAGACTATGCGTCTGTTGGTCGCAACAACCACTATTTAAATAAAATGATCATTCCGGCACACATTTACAATGGCGCAAAATATTTAAAGAAAACGTATTTTGAAACCAAACTGGAATATCAAACTATTGGTACCGATGCTCAAATGGCGGCCGCACCTAATGGCAAGCCCACTCTCATGGTTATCGTTTTAGGCGAAACCGCCCGTGCGATGAACTTCGCTTACAATGGCTATGAACGTGACACGAACCCTTATACCAAAGAGATGGGATTAATTGCATTTCAGGATGTGTCTTCATGCGGTACATATACCGCACTCTCTGTACCGTGCATGTTCTCTAACATGACTAGAGATTCCTATAGTAAACCTCGTGCTGCAGCCCAAGATAATGCCCTAGATGTCCTTCAACACGCTGGCGTCGATATATTGTGGATAGATAACGATGGTGGTGATAAAGGCGTTGCTAAGAATCTGACATACAACACGATTAACGCTTCATTAAAAAATCAAGACTGCAACGGTTCAACCTGCTTTGATGTCGCGATGCTAAAAGACGCCAAAACCTTTATTAGCAACGGTTCTCACAACAAGTTACTCGTGTTACATACGATTGGCAGCCATGGCCCGACATACTGGCAACGATATCCAGATGCACAAGCGCCTTTCCAACCAGCCTGCAACAGGAGTGATATAGAAAACTGCGACGACAAACAGATCGTTAACGTATACGACAATACTCTGGTTTACACCGACTATGTTCTAGCACAGGTTATCGAAGAATTGAAAAGCGTATCAAGTGACTACAATGTCATGATGACATACATTTCAGATCATGGTGAATCGTTAGGTGAGAGCGGCCTTTATCTTCATGGCACTCCGTATTCAATTGCTCCAAAAGAGCAGACTCATGTTCCTTGGTTGATGTGGATGCCAGAGCAATACGCTGAGCAAAAAGGCATTAACAAGAAGTGTCTGGAGAGAAAAGCACAAAACAGTAGCTTATCACACGACAACTTATTTCATAGCTTGCTGGGTCTATACGGCGTTGATACGAAAGCCCACGATCCAGAATTGGATATAACGCAAAGCTGTCAGTTTATCTCTTAGCAATCATTCAAGAGTGTTTATAAAATACAACAAGAACTAATCACATAGCGTTCGAGGGTTCATCGTATTGTTTAATACCGTCATTCTTAGTATGGCTTGTTCATGTCGCAATAAAATTGGTGTAGTGTCCAAAATAAGAAAAGTAATGTAAGCGTGAAGATGAAAAAAATATTATTGGTTGAAGACAATCGGGAAATTGTCGGCATTTTATTTGATTACTTCGAAAGCGAAGGAGTAGTGATTGATTATGCAGACAATGGCGAATTGGGGCTAAAGCTGGCTTTGGAAGGCAGCTTTGACGTGATTATTCTAGACCTAATGCTTCCTCGTATGAGTGGTTTGACTGTCTGTGAAAAACTCAGAGAAGCCGGAAACGTCACTCCCATTCTTATGCTTACTGCACTTGATAGCCGAGAAGATATGCTAACAGGTTTTAAATATGGAGCCGACGAGTATGTAACCAAGCCTTTTGATCTTGAAATACTAGAAGCTCGCCTGATTGCGCTGATAAAGCGTTATCGAAGAAATGTTACCGATACTTGGCTTGAATTTGGCAGCTTACGCATAGACCAAAAAACACATCAAGCCTATCGTGATGGTATCCAGCTAACGTTAAACCCAACGACTTACGCTATTTTAGAACTGCTTTGTCAACGTGCCCCTGACGTGGTGGCAAGAGACGAAGTTATTAATATGCTTTGGCAAGACAACGAACCTGATACGGACATATTACGTAGCCACATCTACAACCTTCGTAACCAGTTAGATAAGCCATTCTCGTCTCCTATGCTAGTTACCGTGCCCAAGATAGGCTTTCGTCTGGAGAATCTATAATGCGCAAAATCAGTTTATCCAGCGCTCGAACTCTAACCAGCCAATTAGCCATTTTCTTTACCTCAGTAGCGCTAGTCATGGGCTTGGCGAGCTACATCATCTTCTATGCTGCTTTACACTGGTCAGAAGACAAAGTGGGAGAGCGACGAATTGAAATTGACAAAAATGAAGCCATACAGCGCTTTATGAATGGTGAAAAGGGAGAAATCAGCATTGATGTGTTAACTCGCGCCTATGATGACATCAACCTAATTCCGGCTAGTTATCATCGCTATCTAGAAAATAGGGAGGAATTTGTAGGAGAAGTGGGAGCAGATTCTGAGTCACGAATGCTCTATCTAGGCCATTACATGAAAGATGACGTCAAGAAACCAGTCATTTTGCTGTCTGATATTAATCAGATTGAGTTTGGTCCACACGAAACCATATTTGCCAGCGTCATTGTCATTACCAGTATTGCCGGACTACTGATTATCTTTGGTACGCTATTGTCTCGTTTGTCTAGGCACCTCATTGCACCTCTGAACCATTTAACCAGACAGTTAACCGAGCAAAGTGGTAACTCTGCCCATATATTTGATATTCCAACAGGTGGAGCCCAGGAATTCCAAATTTTAGCCAACCAACTCAATGCCGATCGAAGAAAAATTCACCGTTTAGTAAAGCGTGAACAAGCCTTTGCCCGCTATGCCAGTCATGAGCTAAGAACGCCGTTAACGATTGTAAAAGGAGCAAACAAACTCTTAGAACGCGATGGTTCAACTGAATTCCAAAAACGTCAGATCTTAAGGATTAGTGAAGCGACCAGCCAAATGAGCACCATGGTAGACGCACTTTTAGGGCTAGTGCGATATGAACGTAGTCAAGACGACGCTGTGATCAGAGAAGTCAACCAAACAGAATTTCAAACCATCATTGACAACAATAGCTCACAAGCCAATGAGAAAAACCTTGAGATTGAACTACTTTTCCATAGTTCCCCTCACTTAAAAGCTGCACCAGCGGTCCTTAATATGGTGGTAGGTAATTTAATAAGAAATGCCATCGCGGCATCAGAACAAGGAAAAGTAGAACTTCACGTCTCTGCTGAATCAATAACAGTAAAGGACAACGGACCTGGTCTTAACAACTCTCCCAATAATAACGGGCATGGCTTAGGTTTGTTGATCGTAGAAGATCTCTGCCATCGATACGGTTGGGAGTTTTCAATAAAAAATCGAAAATCTATAGGGTGCATCGCGACAATTACCACAAAGACAAGCTAAATAAACGTGCAATCAAAAATGATTAAGTGCTTGATATAAAAAGATATTTATCCAACAAGAGTTTACACAAAAATAGGTTACTAATACTGACACTTACAAGACATCTGCTCTAACAAACTTCGGAGCACTTTTGTGTTTCACGCTCCGTAAGCATACCTCTGGACAAAACTAAGTCAGCTATACTACTAAATTAATAATTGTTGGATGACTTCAAGTATAGGAAACTTCGCTAAGCAAAAGGCGAGGCTTGCCTCTGGTAGTACTTAGTGAGACCGACACCACTAATACCGATGATTTGCCGTCTTTGTTGTGCAAGAATGCAGGGCTGATGTACCTGTAGTTTTCATTTTCGATGAGCCGTTCACCGTCTGAATTGAGTTTGAAGAAGGGTATGAACTCAATCCATTTGAGGCCGAAAATGATTTCTCTAGTGAAACAAAACGTTTTTTTGCCAGTATTGGAGAGTTAGTCCATGTCGTCGATTGCGTTAAGAAACTGTCGTCTCACTTCAAACTACCAGAGCCAACGTTTTGTGGCTTTGAAATTCCCGAAAATGAGTTTAAAGCACTTACTGCTAGCTCACTAACTGAGGAGAATATTCACACCAACTCTTGACTGATCCACAGCCATTTTATCAGGCTTTAATGGCTAAATAATCTAACGTTGTTAGTTGAGAAGAGATTCAACATGCGGCTAACTATCTCTGTTGTCGTCCAACCAAGCCTGCAATCGCAGTGAATGATCGAGCATCTGTTTCAACTGTTTGTCATCCCAGCCCTCAAAGCAACGGTCTACCATTGGTAAAAAGCTCGCAAAGGCACTTTCAACTTTGTCGAGACCACTTTGATTAATGCTAACCCACTTCTTTCGTCCATCGTGGCAATCTTTACGAATGTCTATTAGTCCAAATTCTGCAAGCTTATTGACCACTTTAGTGATACCGGGCTGGTTCATCTGCATCACTTCTGCAAGCTGGCTTATGGTTTGCTCTCGTTCTGGCTGATGAGAAAAATGCGTCAGCAAATTGAACTGCGAGCGATTAATACCATGAGGAATCAAGGCTTTACTCAACCACGCATCTGTAAGCTGATTTATTATTCCTAATGATGTCATCAACTTAAGTGAGACTTGTTGCTTTTCTTTCAACATTACTTCAAACCCTCTTGATATACATTCCATGGAATGTATAATTTATTCCATGGAATGATTCTACCAAAAAGAGGTCTATCATGAACAGAAGAAGATTTATAAAGATTATAGGTGCTAGCTGCGTCGTATTAGCGGCTCCGACAATAGTGACTCATCAGCTTTCACCTAGCGATGACCTAAAGTTGAGGCCCACACACACGTATGACGATATAAGAAAGACACTGTTAAGCTATGCCATGTTGAGTGCAAACCCACATAATACTCAAGCATGGAAAGTCGCTCTTCCGAGGAAAGACACTATCTTGCTTTACGTTGATCCTGACCGTCTATTACCAGAAACCGACCCAATTTATCGCCAAATTCATATCGGACAAGGTGCGTTTATTGAAAGTTTGGTCATTGCTGCTAGTCATTTTGGTATTGGAGTACATATCGACTACTTCCCACAAGGCGAATACGACAATCAGAGTTTGGAATCAAAGCCTGTTGCTTCAATTACGCTGATTTCCGAGCCCACTATCGCCGCTGATCCACTATTTCATTATTTGAATGCCCGCCAATCAACCAAAACCCCTTATGCTGCCGAAGCGATACCTAGGCAACAGCTTAACTACCTAAACCAGACAACTAACAACTCTACCTTCCAATTACGGTTTGTTGATGCCGCGAGTGACAACGGAAAAATGAGTGATTTCTTAACTCGCTCTATGATCATTGAAGAGCAGAATATCTCTCGAAGCTTAGAAACCATCAGCATGTTCCGATTTAATGATGAAGAAATGGTTACCCAAAGAGATGGATTCGGACTAGCTCAAAACGGAGTAACTGGTACAAAACGTTGGATAACAGAACGGTTATTTATCAGTCGAGAGCAAGCAGAAGCCGATCCTCAGAGCTTTGGTAAAGAGGGCATAAAACTAACCCAAGAAGTGGCAAACAATGCACCACACTTTGGGTTACTAATCAGCGATAGTAATAGCCGTTTGGATCAAATAAAAGCTGGCCGCATCTATCAAAGAACAAATCTAGTTACGGCTTCAATAGGTTTGGTGCAGCACCCAATGAGTCAAATCTTGCAGGAGTATCAAGACATGTTGCCGCTACAAGCTGAGTTTAAAAAGCACTACGAAATCCAACCTAAACAAACAGTGCAGATGCTATTTCGTTTAGGAAATGCACCGTTAACTCCTCCGTCTCCACGACGCGAGGTAAATGATATCGTTTTGGGTTAAATGCAAATGGTTAAAAAGCCCTCACCACTCCCAAACGTATACCCTCTTTATCTGAAACGGAAAAGGTGAACCACTCGATTCACCTTTATCCAATAACACTGACACGTTTCGAGGTACAGGCATTTCAGATAGCCAAAGAATTTCTTATCAAAATTTCATTTCTTAAGAGTTTATTAAGTTTCGCGTTTTATTGTGTTGATAACTACTCACACAAAGGAAGCGCTCATGAGACACCATGTAAAAGATTGTGCCGATAATTTTACCTTAGACATCGTGTACCCTTCGCATCCGCTTTGGAATCAGGTTACCGAACATGTTTACCAACGTTATCAACATGCTTTCTTCGCCGAACTTAAACAGTTTATGCCTGCCTATTTAACCCTCATCGAAGGTGATGAGATTATCTCTGTGTGCGGTTTTCGCCTCGCTGAAGATGAGCCCTTATTCCTTGAGCAATACCTAACCGATGACGCCGAAAAGTTGGTTTCTAACACATTTAATTGTGACGTAAAACGATCGAGCTTAGTCGAGTTCGGGCACCTGGCTTCTTTCGCCAAAGGAATGTCATCTCTCCATTTCTACCTCATTGCGCAAATGTTAGTTGAGCACGGATTTGAGTGGTGTATTTTCACCGCGACAGATCCACTTCACGCCATGATGGTGCGCCTAGGGTTAGAACCTCAGGTGATCGAATATGCGGATCAAAACAAAGTTCCTGACGCGCAATCGACTTGGGGAGCCTACTACGAACATCGACCACGTGTGCTAGCTGGTAATTTGCACAAAGGGCTGGAGCGTCTCCGATTAGTCCAAGAAAGAAAACGCAAACAAGCCTAGATACAGTAAACATCAATAAAGCAATAAGTTTAAACCCACACCAAAGCACAGGTGACCTATGAATCTTCTCCTCGAGGCCATTGCCAAATGGGCAAAGGCAACACCAAACCAGATAGCCCTTGTCGGCAACGATGCGGGGGAAACGGTTGAACTGACTTACTGTGAATTACTAAGCAAAATCAAAATTGTGGCCACCGAGCTCATTGCGCTGAACATCAAAGCACTCGCGCTACGTGGAGAAAACAGCATCGATTGGGCCATTATCGATTTGGCAGCAATGGCGGCGGACATTATCGTCGTGCCGATTCCAACATTTTTCTCCGATGCTCAAGTTGAGCATACGCTAGAGCAGTCTGATGTCGATGCTTTGGTCGGCGATTGGCAAGCATGGCTAACCGAGCATCCCAAACAAAACTTGTACCTACAAAAGTACCCTGTTTCCATCGCAAATTTACCTTTGCTGCGTCGTAACCAGATTAGCAATGAAGATTCTAAGGTCGCGTATCTACCAGAAACTGGAAAAATTACATTTACGTCTGGCTCAACTGGACAGCCTAAAGGTGTGTGTTTAAGTAATGACCATTTGTGTTTGGTGGCGAAATCACTGGCCGACGCAGTAAACGGAACGGCACATTCACACTTAGTGTTACTTCCGTTATCGACGCTGCTTGAGAACATAACTGGCGTTTATGTGCCGCTCATGTTGGGGGTGAGATCGTATATTTTACCCGGTGAGCAAACAGGCTTACTTGGTTCAAGCCAATTCGACGCGCGTGCTTTTGCCCAAGCATTGGCCACCGTACGACCAGACAGTTTAGTGCTAACACCTGCTTTATTGCTTGCGCTCATTCAGCTCGCACAGCAACGACCCTCTCTTGTCGATTCGCTTAAGTTTGTCGCCGTTGGCGGGGCCAGAGTGTCGTCGCAACTGATTGACACTGCACATGCACTGAATATCCCAGCATTTGAAGGTTATGGCTTGTCTGAATGTGGCTCCGTTGTTTGTTTAAACACGCCAACTGCATTTAAACCGGGAACGTGTGGCAAACCACTTCCCCACACTCAGATCCGTATCGCGGAAGATGGTGAGCTGCTCGTGAAAGGTAACATTGCCCTAGGCTATTTGAATGAGCCATTTACTCAAGAGTGGCTAGCAACTGGCGACTTAGCTCTAATTGACGCGCAAGGCTTTGTCACTCTCTCGGGGCGTAAGAAGAACCTTATCGTCACAGCTTACGGAAGAAATATTTCTCCAGAGTGGATTGAATCAGAAGCGCTAGCGTTTTTGCCGATGACGCCACTGATCGTTACTGGCGATAGCCAACAATCACTCTGTGCCGTCGTTGCCAATAACAGAGATATCGCAGCAAAAGTCCAAGGCTTAAACCGAACCTTACCCGATTACGCTCAAATTCGAACCTTGCTGCTGATTGACAATCCACAATCCATCTCGGGTTGGTACACGGATAACGGCAAGCTCAGGCGAAATCAAATCGAACATGACGTGGCTCAGTTATTAACGAACACAACACCGAATCTCACGCTGCAAGCGCAAAAGGTCCAACGTATAGATTTGCCAGCTCTACAGCATATTACGTCTTTTCAAACTGCATCTTAGTTAACGGCTTCTTAAGGAGAAGGTTATGACTTTATTTTTCGAACAACTCAAACAAAGCACTGCCGCTGCTCAACAAGCAATGTTAACTGCGCCAGTCATTGCAGACGTTCAACAAGGCCACATTTCCAAACAGATGTATATCGCCTTTCTGACGCAAGCTTACCATCACGTTAAACACACTGTTCCTTTGCTGATGGCGTGTGGCGGTCAACTATCAGGTGAATACGAATGGGTGCGAGAGGCCATTGCCGAGTACATAGAGGAAGAGAAAGGTCATCAAGAATGGATTTTAAATGACATCAAAGCGTGTGGCGGCGATGCCGAGGCAGTACGCAATAACAAACATACAGGTCAAGTCAGTGCGCCTATCGAACTGATGGTGTCATACCTTTACCACAACATTGACCGCCACAACCCACTTGCCCTGTTCGGCATGGTATGGGTATTAGAAGGCACTAGCGTCGGCATTGGTGGCCAAATGGCAGAAAAGATTCAGTCAACCCTCAACCTGCCCTCTTCAGCAATGACTTACCTAGTTTCACATAGCGTGTTAGACCAAGATCATCTGCAATTTTTTGAATCATTGATGAACAAGATCACCAAAGCGGAAGATCAACAAATCATCATCGACTCAGCAAACATGGTATTTGACCTTTACGGACAAATGCTACGTTCGTTGCCTTCTTTCTCAACTCAACAAGCAGCATGAGGTGACGCATGATCATTAACAACAGCACGATTCTGCTAACAGGCGCATCAGGCGGAATAGGGCAAGCCATCGCGCAAGAGTTAGCAAAACGCGGAGCTAGCCTCATTCTTGTTGGGCGAAACGCAAGTCGCTTACAAACACTACAGCTTGAACTGCCAAACCCTGAACGCCATGAGGTGGTCATAGCCGATATCACCTCATCAGAAGGTTTAGCCACGATTAAAGATCGAGCGCGCAAAAATAAAAAAGTGGACGCACTGATTAACAATGCGGGCAATAACGATTTCTCGCTGTTGAGCCACAAACGACCCACACAGATCGAAGATGAAATTCAACTCAACCTAATTGCTCCAATACTACTATGCCAATCGGCGTTGACGTGGTTAAAACAGCCTGGGGTGATTCTTAATATTGGTTCAACATTTGGCTCAATTGGCTACCCAGGCTATACCTCCTATTGCGCGGCAAAAGCGGGGTTGCACCGTTTTACCGAATCGCTCGACCGAGAGCTATTCGCAACCGGAATCCGTGCTTTGTATTTGGCACCAAGAGCGACAGAAACCTCGCTCAACAGTGATGCAGTCAATGAAATGAATCAACAACTGGGAAACAAAACAGACTCCCCGCAAGTCGTTGCCGATCACGTTGTCACCATGTTGGAAAAAGAAATTTCAGCAAAGTGGATTGGCTGGCCAGAGAAACTATTTGCTCGCATCAATCAACTGCTTCCAAAGTTGGTTTCTTCTGCGATTCGCAAGCAGCACGAAACCATTCACCAATACGTAAACCGAGTCAGTCATTGAAGAGGACAAGGACGATGAAGACCATACAACTACTTTGCACTTTTGCGGTATATTCAGCCTTAGCGACGACAAGCGCATTCGCAACTGATACGCCACTACAGCAAGTCCAAGCAAAATGGGCGGAATGTCAGTACAGCACGCCCGATGGTGACGAAAAGGAACAATGCTTCCATCGAGCCGTTGCCAAAACGAGTATTTATCTCGACAGACAGCCTGGCAATCCCGAACTCACCGTTTGGCTTGCAATCAACAAAGCATCACTGGCTGGCGCTCAAGGTGGTTTAGGGGCACTGTCTCTCGCCAAAGAGGCCAAATCTTTACTCGAAGAGGTAATCGCAACGTCACCACAAACGCTTGATGGTTCTGCATACACAAGTTTAGGTTCTCTGTATTATAAAGTACCGGGATGGCCAATTGGCTTTGGTGATGACGATAAAGCCGAAGAGATGTTGAAAAAAGCGTTAGAGATCAACCCAAAAGGCATCGATCCGAACTATTTTTATGGAGACTTCCTGGCAGAAGACGGTCGAGACAAAGAAGCAGAAGTGTATTTAACTCGAGCTATGCAGGCGTCACCTCGCCCTAACCGACCTTTGGCAGATAAGGGTCGAAAACTGGAAATTGAAGCGGCTCTTGGGAGATTGAAATAAACCATGCGCTTGTTACTTGTAGAAGATGACAAACTCCTCGGTCAATCTATGGTGACTTCATTAAGTCGCCATGGTTACACCGTGGATTGGGTGGAAAAAGGAGCCGGCGTAACTAGCGCACTCCAAACCGAAGCATTCACCGCCATTATTTTAGACCTCACTCTCCCTGATATCGACGGATTGGAAGTTCTGCGTCATATTCGTAGAGGTGGATTTAAAATCCCAGTGATGATACTTACCGCGCGAGACGACATACGCGATCGCGTTCAAGGCCTGGATGGTGGCGCAGATGACTATCTAGGAAAACCGTTTGCTCTCGAAGAGCTGCTCGCTCGCTTACGTGTCTTGATTCGCCGCCAGTCCGGTAGTGCAGAAGAAATCATTCAGGTTGGACAACTGTCTTTATCTCTATCGGAACAAAGTATTCGCTACGATGACGCGCCGCTTAAGCTGACACGTAATGAATTCAAAATCCTCACCAGTTTAATGACCAACGCCGGACGTGTACGAAGCAAGGATCAATTGCAGCAATCGCTTCACGGCTGGGATGAAGGCTCCAGTGATAACGCGATAGAAGTTCACATTCATAACCTACGCAAGAAAGCGCCTAACGTTGCCATCAAAAACATTCGTGGTGTGGGGTATATTCTTGAAAAGTAAAAAGCTTTACTCCATTAAACGTCAGTTGATGCTCTCGGTTGGCTTATTAGTCAGTACACTTTTACTCATCTCCTTGTACTTCAGCTTTCAATCTGCCAAACACGAAGTCGAAGAAGTCTATGACGCGAGACTCGGGCAATCCGCTAAGTTGATGTTGTTAACGTTATCCATTTCAACCGAAACAGAGACTCTCGCCAACCACAGAGAGCTATTCGATCAGTGGATGACAAACATTGCTTCTCTGGCAAGGAGCGACGACGATATAGCGACCACATTTGGTCACCCCTACGAACAGAACCTCATTTTTCAATTCTACCGTGACGGCAAACTGATCTGGACTTCCACGCCAGAGCTCCAATCACTCTCCTCTTCTTTTGACAACAACGGCTACGCTGACATTAGCAAAGACGGGGAGCTATGGCGTACTTTCCAGCTTTCATTGCCACAAACCGAGCATCAGAGCGAATACGTTGTCGTTGCTGAAAAGCAGAAAATACGTAAAGAAATCATCCATGAAATCGCTCTGTCGACGTCTATCGAACAGCTTCTACTGCTACCAGCTTTGCTGCTATTACTGTTCTGGCTGATTGATCGATATTTCAGACCAATCAACGATCTACGCACGGCGATTACACAAAGGAACGTTCATCGCTTAGATCGCATTCACGTACCCGAAAACACGACCGAGCTCAATCCATTGGTGGAAGCACTCAACTCTTTACTGTCAGAACTTGAGCAAGCGTGGCAGAGAGAGAAGCGCTTTACACGCGCCGCCGCTCACGAGCTCAAAACACCGCTGACGATCCTGCGCCTAAACGTAGAAAATGCCCTTGAAAGCAAAGATCCAGAGCAGATACGCGGAGATTTACACAACATTCTTCAAGGCATTGAACGAACCGATCGCCTAATCCATCAACTGCTGACACTTGCTAAAGTAGACAGTTTATCTGAACGCGTCTTTGACACTATCGAACTAACGCCATTGCTACAAACCGTTATCGCCGATTTAGCACCACTGGCTTTAAGGCAAGATCAAGACATCAGCCTCTCACCCGTAGAAATCACGCTTTCTGGAGATAAAATGCTACTAGAAGTGTTGTTTCGAAATCTAATCGACAACGCCATTCGCTATTCTGGTACGCACAGCGAAATTCACATCAGCGTGCAAGAGAACGTCACTGCTATTCAGGTCATGATTTCCGACACTGGCCCCGAGATTCCGCAAAAGACGCGAGAAAGAATCTTTGAACAATTCTACCGAGGTCACTCTGAAAAAGGCGATGGTGCAGGGCTGGGAATGTCTATCAGCAAAGACATTGCCACATTACACAATGCAACAATAGAGCTGGTTGCAAGAGAAAATGGCAAGAACACCTTTGTAGTTACATTGCCAAAAAACGGAGAGCGAGGATAATTTAACGCTTAGATTCATTCGTTGGCAGATCTATTCGCTTTAACTGAAACAAGTTTTTTGTCCTCTTTATTTTTTTCCTTTCTTTTATCAAGATACATATTCTTGTCGGCTTTAGATAAAGTAGATTCGATGGAAATATAGTCATTCGGTCCGGTTTGACATATACCTATGCTTAAAGAGATATCATTTCTAATTGAATGCAGTTGTTTCCAAAGCCTGGGGACGTAATTAGAATGCGCATCCTTCTCACCGCAGCTTGGCATGACAATAGCAAATTCATCACCTCCCACACGAAAACACAAATCAACATTGCGCGATATTCCACGAATACTATCTGCTACAGCAACCAGAACGCTATCACCATCTTCATGACCATTAACATCATTAAAAACTTTAAAATCATCGACATCGATATAGACAATAGTTAACGGTTCATTTCGACTTTTCGCTTCTAAAAACACCGGTTCCACTAACTCTTCAAACGCGCGCTTATTATAAAGGTTGGTTAAAGGATCGAGCCGTACCATATCTTCTAAACTTTGAGTGCGTTTGGCCACCAAACTTTCTAAGTCATCAACATAGTCAAAGTACTTGTGTTTTTCGAACTCAATTTCATGCATCATGCTTCGAATATAGGTATCGAATACATAAGAAACATCAAAGTCCATCAGTCTATTAACTATCGTACACAGCCTATCTGCATTTTGTTTGTCTTCAATGTTTTTACAAATAGTCGAAAATATAGTTTCTTTTAAATAGTTAACCGCTGAGATGTAGAGTTGAGGGTCAACACCGATTCTTTTGTGGACTAAACCTATCCTTAAACGGTGCTCCACATAGTCAAGGTTGATATCCTTAACAAACAGGTCCATCACGTATTTTCTTTGAGCCGTCATCAATCGTTGCAATGTTCCAGCGTCACCAATTAAAGACTCAACTTCAGGGATTTGAGTTTGGTGATGATAGAAGGTGTCAACCAAGCCATCTAACTCACGACTAATAATTGTTTTCAGACTCCTGATCTCATGCAAGTCAGATTCTGTCAGTCGAAAGAGAGTTAGACGCTGCTTCAATGATGTTTCAGATATCTTTTGTTGCTCAACAAGAGACTTGTCTGTGATTTTCATACCCAACTTCCTAGCCATAAACTACTTTTGTTATCTTTATTCCAAAATTGTAGTAGATGAGCGCTATAAAAAAAGAGAATAAGGAATTTGAAGGTAGAGTAAACACAATGGGTGATGCTCTGGATTACAGCAGGGCAGGCTTGAACAGGAAGGTACTTAAGAGGTGAGGAATCCAAATCACAATGTCCACGCATCAAATGTAACATTTCTTAGTCGTTGACTTATATCACAAATTATCTTCACCTCTACCCATTACAACATTGCATATTGATTTAGATTCACACTTTCGACGGGTTTTATTGGTATACCCAAAAGATCAAAATTAATTAAGACGTTGGTATGGAAAATAAGAAAATACAAAGTATTGAACTCGGCAGAGTTGTAGCTATTTTGGCGATCACAGCCATGCATTGTCAGATCTTCATGAGCTACTGGCATATTGATGATACACCATGGATTGGATATATCTTTAACCAAACTACGCGCTTCGCAGTGCCGCTGTTCTTCTTGGTTTCAGGGTATCTTATTCAACCTAAGCTTGTTGCAAATCCTATGACAACGGTGAAACGCTACACAGCTCCGCTGTTGAAGATTTTCATTGTCTGGAGCGTGATCTGCCTTGCAATGCCTTTCAACTGGGGAGCGCTTGCAGAGCATGGCTACCTAGCGGAGCGACAAGGCTACTGGGATTACCTTGGGCAAACACCACTAAATACCCTACTCGAAGGTGGATTAGTTCACTTATGGTTTATTCCTGCACTAATCATTGCTGCAATTATTGGTGCGCTATTGCAAAAATTTAAGCAGAGCGAACTGTTTATCCCATTAGGCATAGCATTATATGTTTATGGCATACTCGCAGGCAGCTACCAAGGGCTCACCGAGTTTTGGGCACCGTTCTTTACTCGCAACGGCCCCTTCTTCAGTACACTGCTGTTTGCCGTTGGGTTTACTATCCGTCAGCAATCAATCAAAGCAACATCCAAACAAGCTTTGAGCTTGGCCCTGGTCGGTATGGCTATTCACTTCGGTGAAGCGTACGTGCTTAATCAATATGACCAACCATTTAATGCCAATGATTTCCTATTTGGCACGGTATTGTGGGGAACAGGCTGCTTTATGTGGCTAATGTCAAAACCAGAGTTGGGCTCAAACACATGGCTCACAAAACAGGCGAAATATGTGTTGCCGTTTTACGTGGCTCACTTACCTATGGCGATCGTGATGATGAATATTGCTGGAATATTTGGCCTAGACAACTTTACCAAAGACATAACTATCGTATTCGGCACAATAGCGCTGACCTTCCTGCTGATCAAAGGACTAGAGAAAACACCTGCCTACCGCTTGCTGTTTAGATAAACACAACTTGAAATAATGCAAAAGCGATGGGGCATCCATCGCTTTTTTGCTTAGCTAATCTCGTGCTAAATCACTACCACATCCTATCAAATGGCAGATAAGCAATGTTGAGCGAAATCAGCACGGCCATCACCAAAAAGGTCAACTTCATACCCGAGATTCGGCCTTTCAATCGATCAGCTAAAATACCTTTCGCATGCATGACTCGACCAACCACAAATACGCTACCGCATAGATGTACTATCCATAAGCTAGCACCATTGTACTCTAGCATCGCCATCAAAATTAGCGTAATCGGAATGTAATCGACTGCATTGCCATGTGCACTTCTTGCAATCGTTAAAGCATCAACACCGCCATCGGCATACTTCACCTGAGCTTTGCGTCGCTGCTTAATCACCTCTATCGCAAGCCATATCATTAGTGCAGCAAGAATCGCAGCATACAGCGCAGTAACCATCAACTTTCTCCTTGTTGTTCAAGTTTCTAAGACTCGGTATTAATTAAGCATAAAAAATCCCCACTGGGTAGCAGGGATGGCAAAGTTGGCTAGATATCAACACTGTTCGTCGGCGCAGCACTGATCTTTTAAGAAACCGATAACCGCTTCTAAACACTGATAATCAGAGACACAGTAGAGCGTTCGACCTTCACGGCGCTGACTAATCAGCCCCACAGAAACCAAGCTTGAAATATGATGTGAAAGTGTCGAACCCGGAATTTCAAGACGCTCTTGCAATCTGCCCACAGCAATACCTTGATACCCTGCTTTCACGACGCTTTTATATATCGAAAGACGAATTGGATGACCCAGCTCTTTCAACGCTTTGGCAACTTCTTCAAGCTCCATCATAAACTCCACATATGCTATATATTTCCAAAATAATCGAAGCATTTCCAATGTGCAAGAATTGAAACGTTACAAAACGCAAAGCTAGTGCAATCTAAACTTGGCTCACACATATCTCATTGCTATCAGAACGACATTTCTATAACTTGATCAAATAACAAGGATGTAAGCAGAGGTAAATTGTGAAAAAGCTATTGATTGTTAACGTCGGTTCCGCCCCTGAACGTCAACTTAGCCAGTTTGGCGATTTTGAATTATGGGCCGAACAAGCCATTGGAGCGACCAAGCTGAAAGTAGATTTTCATGACGGGATTAACCAACCGCTGCCAGATGCAAAATCTTTAGCCGGTGTCATCATCATGGGTTCACTATCTATGGTGACTGAAGAGCTCGATTGGATGAAACGACTGTCTCAGGAAGTCGTCCACCTTGCGAAGCAAAATGTGCCAACGCTCGGAATCTGCTTTGGCCATCAACTGATCTGCTACGCCTTTGGTGGCAAAGTTGGCTTTAACCCCAATGGACTAGAAGTTGGTACCATAAATATCCAACGCTTGAATGCTAGTGACAATGACCCGATTTTTTGCCACTTACCGAAAATCTTTTCTGCTCAAGCTGTGCATTATCAGTCTGTTCTCCAATTGCCAGATAAAAGTACACGTTTAGCCGAAAGCAGCTTAGACAAACATCATGCCTTTCGAGTTGGTACTTCAACATGGGGAGTCCAATTTCATCCGGAGTTTAGCCAAGAGATCATGTTGGATACTCTGGATAACTTCGAAGATGAGTTAGGAAGTGATGGGGTTATCGATAAGAAGAGCAAAGTCGATGCGACATGCAACGCCCAGCAAGTATTGGTCAACTTCAACCAATACTGTATTGAACAGCTGAACTAACGAATCGTCTCTTTCTAGCTTGTTTACTAGAGACGTTGGCTATTAAGCATCCATTCTCAGCATAAAAAAACCAACAGCTAACGCTGTTGGTTTAATGAAATACTGTCAATGTATTTTAGGAAGAGACCGTTACTCGTAATCTGTCGCGTAAGTCTCTTCATATGTATGAGAGTAAAGCTCAAACAAGTTACCAAATGGGTCTTCTAAATAAACCATTTGCGCAGGTTTTGAATCGTCTTCTGGGTGGTAGCGATGGATGTCCATACGCACTTTACCGCCTAACTTCTCTACTTTGTCCATCACACCTTCAAAGTCATCTGTCTGAAGACAGAAATGGAAAATGCCTAGGCGAGAGAAATCGACTTCATGGCGCTCTTGACGCTCTTTCATCTCGAATAGCTCAACACCGATGCCATCTGTTGTAACTAAGTGAGCGATGTTAAAGCCTTTAAAACCCTCACCAAACACAGCAATGCACATGCGGCCAATCGCGGTTTCACGCTCTTCAATGACCTTGGTATTGTTCATTACAATGCTTAGACCAAGTGCTTGAGTGTAAAACTCAACCGCTTTATCCATGTCACCAACCATAATGCCAACGTGATTCATTTTCATAACTTTCTCCAGTTCAATTCACTGATTCATTTGATGGAGAGAGTATAGGAAGGCTACTAAATCAAATAAAATTATCAATAATTATAAAAACAATAACAAAATATTTTCAGCAGTTTCAAGTGCCACAAAAAAGGGCGTCTTGCGACGCCCTTTTAAAATACGATCGGTTTTACTCTTGGTAAAAATCTGGCTTATAGCGAAGAATGACTTTTTCCATCGCGGAGAAAACATGCTTACGCTCTTCTTCACTTATGTCTTGCGTTGCAAAGTTCATTTCTTCTTGGATCAACTGTGCCAACTGGTCATGTACTTTTTTGCCTTTCAAGGTCAAGAACAAGCGCTTAGCGTTTTTATGATGTGGATCCTTAGTACTCGCGATCAGCTCATTCTTTTCTGCGTGGCGAATCAAGCTAGTCATCGTGCCTTTGCTACGATGCAAGCGCTCTGCGATCACGCTCGGACGTAGGCCATCTTCATAATCCAATTCCATAAGAACAAGCATCTGCTCGAAATTTACATCATCACGAAGTTTATGAATTCTGTTTTGAATTGAGTTTTGAAACATGCGAGTAGCAATGAAACTCATACCTACCGTGGTTTCGAATATTTTCTTTGTGTCTTCAGACATTGTGACAATTCCAATTTATGTTTCAATGGCTATTATCCACTTATTGGTACGATACAAAAACATCTCTCTCACAAAAATGTAGAGACAAACCAAGAATTAAATCACTCATTTGATTCGATATCAAACAATATAAGAATTCGGTTGATATCGCTGCTGGTGAACACATCAAGGTAATTACTTAGTGCTTAGATTGAATTAGCTTTTCTAACATAGGAACACCGAGCTTGCTCAATAACTTGTCTGTCCATTTATCCAGATTAGGGATGAGAAGATATACCAACCCAACAAACAAAATTGATCCAACCAGATCTTCTGATCTATGCATGCCTAACCACAAGCGACTGTAGGCAACACCCGATGCCCATGTTCCTAGCACAACGACCAAACCAACATGTTTCGTTTGCCAAAATAGACTGCCAAAAAAGGCTAAGCAGATGGAGGCGAAAATCGTATGCCCTGATGGAAATGAGTAATCTTTCTCTCCTTGCCAGTGCTTAGTACGCCATGGAGAGACCTTCTGCGAGATCTCGCCGATCACCTCAGCTTTCTGTGTAGCATCGAGATTGTAAAAATGTTCAGGTTGAGGGATCAACAACTGGTGTGCCAACAGCTCAGTGTAAGGGCGCGGACTCTCGGTCATGTGCTTTAAGCCCACTTTCGCAGCAAAACCTATCACTAAAATGATACCAAGTTGCGCAAGCTTAGACACAAATTGTGAGTTAGTACCCACTACTCTCCACGTAGCCAAAACAAGTATAGAAAGGGTAATCAGAAAGCCTTTAGAGCCAGCTGACTCTGTTAATAAGGCGAAACTCCTTCCGGTAATATCGGAAACCTCTGAGAGCAAATCAATATAGCCAACCAACATCGACATAAGCGCGATCACAAACAAAAAAGCGATAAGCAACACGATACCTTCGCCTTTTTCGCAGATGAAGTTTTTCACGATATGAATTCACTACAACAAGAAACAGAGACTGAATATTAGTTGAGTAGGTGTGGAGAATTTATCAATACAATGTCAATTTAATGAAATTTCACACCTCAATCCCCACTTGAAACGGTAAAATCGATGCCATTATAAGTACGAGTGATTTTGCCACTCGCACCTATTTATATACCCTAATAACCTCAATAATTAATCGCTAACCCTTGCTGCCAGAAAGCGATTTCCATCCGCGTTGCAGTTTTAAACACTTGAATTAAGTTCTGGCCACGTTGACTATCGATATCGATCTCTTCGAGCATTTGATTGAAATGCAAAGCGCTTTGTTCAACTCCTGACTGAAACTCCTCACCGCCGTATAGCCCTATCCAACTTTGATATGGGTTGCCCTCACGCTTAGTCGTCTCACTAGCCATCAGTACTTGACCAATCTGTGCATAGCCAATAGAACACGGAGCAAGTGCGGCATACAGCTCAACGATATCTCCGGTCATTCCCGCATCCAATACATATCGCGTGTAAGCCACCGTACCAAAATCTTCAGGCTCCGCTTCAAGATCTTGCTCAGCCAATCCCCACTGGCTGCAATAATTCACGTGGTGAGCAATTTCTGCATCAAGCAATGCATGGACACTTGGCAATGCACGACGCATGTCTTCTAACGTACGCGCTTTATAAATTGCTAAGGCATACGCGCGGGCGTACTGCTTTAGGAAAAGGAAGTCTTGCTTTAAGTAATGTAAAAAACAGGGTTGAGGCAGAGTACCTCGAGCAAGCTGCTGCACAAAAGCATGTTCAGTGTACTCTTGCCAATCGTCTTTGCATGCTTCAATCAGGTCTTGATATTTCATTAGTTGAACTCCGGTACGTAATCAACCGCTTTAGGCAAAGTTCCGATTAACTTTTGTGAGTACATAAATTCTGCATAGTCGTCATAGCGCTTGAGATCAACGGCTGAAGGGCGTAGTGCAAAGCGTGTGAGGGTGTCGTTCCACGCACGTTGGTTTAACTCGTTATTTAGTGTGTCTGGTGAATAAGCAACAAACTCTTTCCAAGATGCTTGCGGATGATTGACGATGTAAGTGGTCGCTTGCTGTAACGCTTTGTTAAACGATTTGATTGCCTCAGCATCATGAGTTTTAGCATTAGCCACAAACACTAGCTCGTCATATGCCGGTACACCGTGCTCTTCTGGGTAGAAGGCTTTCGCTTTATAACCCTCAAGCGCTAATTGGTTAGTTTCAAAGTTACGTAAACCGCCCCAAATCGCATCCACTTTGCCAGATGCGAGTGATGATGATAGCGCCCAACCAACGTTAATGATGTTCACTTCAGAGAACTTCACGCCCTCTTGACCTAGCATGGTGCCGATTGTCGCCTCTTCGTTGCCCGCAATCGCAATACCGATGTTCTTGCCTTTTAGGTCCGCCAAGTTGTCGTTTTTACCGTTATCTAACACCATCAAGGTGTTTAATGGCGTAGCAATCAAAGTGGCTGAACGGATCAGAGGTAACCCAGCGGCAACATCTATAGTCAAGCTTGGTTGGTATGAAATGGCCAGATCAACCTTGCCTGCTGCTACCAATTTAGGCGGTGTGCTTGGGTCGGCGGGTTCCTGGATCTTTACCTCTATTCCCTGCTGTTCAAAGTAACCGCGCTGTTTAGCGATAACAATAGGCCCGTGGTTAGGGTTAACAAACCAATCGAGCATAAGCGTGAGCTGTTTCTCTTCGGCACATGTATTAGCTGACAATAGTGATGTAAGTAGTGCCACTGCACTGATTTTTTTAGTTATTTTCACGGGGTATCCTTTGTTTATTGATTTTCCCAAGGAATGAATTTCTTAAGTAACTTATCTGCGATGAAGTAGAACGAGACGGACACAAGCGCCAGAATAAACAGCGCAGCGAACATCTCGTCAATGATCATTCGAGCGTTGGCTTGCAGCATTAGGTAACCAAGGCCTGCGCTAGAGCCAACCCACTCTCCCACTACCGCTCCGATTGGGGCGATAACCACCGCAACACGAATGCCGGAAGCCAATGTTGGTAGCGCCGCAGGAAGTTGGATATGCCATAACCTTTGCCATTGGGTAGCGCCCATGGTTTGCGCCAAATCGAGATAGCCAGTTGGGGTGTTGCGCAGACCGTCGTAACAACAAGTAGTGACAGGAAAGAATATGATGATGGCCGCCATTACCACCTTTGACGCGATGCCATAACCCAGCCAAAGCATCAACACAGGCGCTATAGCGAATACAGGAATCGCTTGGCTGGCAATGAGAATAGGCAAAAGCCAACGCTTTAGAGGCTTAAACAGCAACATCTGCAAAGCGAAAAACAGTCCCATTGATAGCCCTAGTAACAATCCCAACAAAATCTCTTGTCCGGTGACCCATGTGTGTTTCATCAATACATCGAAACGCATCACCAAGCGCTGAAATACTTCAAATGGTGTAGGCAAGATAAAGCTCGGCATATCAAATACAACGACAACGGCTTGCCAGATGCCAAGCACCATGACCACGCTAATGACAATGCGGAGTATTGAAGAAAGCCCACCAGATTTGACAGACTTGCGGATAAGAACTCGAGTCGTATCAGTCATAGTCTTGCTCCAACAGTGACAAGATGCTTTGTTGCAGAGTCGCGCATTCACCATCGACCTCTCTTGGAGGCAGAGAATTAGGAACTTGCAAGCAGTGAGCAAAAGCAGGGCTACCTTGCAGGAGATACAAAGCGTCCGACAAGCGCACCGCTTCTTGAGGGTCATGAGTGATCAGCACAACCGTTTTGCCTTTAAGCAACTTGGCTGACAAGGTTTGTAATTTATGGCGAGTCACTGCATCAAGCGCAGAAAAAGGCTCATCCATAAGCACCACAGGCTTGTCTTGCATTAGTGTGCGAGCCAGAGCCACTCTCTGGCGCATTCCACCAGAAAGTTGCGTAGGCATAGCGTTATGAGACTCAGCCAAACCTACTTGTTCCAGCAACTCTAATGCTCTATCACGATCTATATGCGAGGCACCAAACTTACGGCTTAACATGACGTTATCAATAACATTGAGCCAAGGCAGCAGTAGATCTTGTTGCGCCATATAGGCGACCTGCCCATCAAGTTCAACACCTCGACTCAAGTTGAGCTTTCCGCGCCATTCTACGCTTTCGTCGAGTAATCCAGCCAGATAGCGCAGCAGTGTGGTTTTTCCACTACCACTTCGTCCGAGCAAACTTGTCCACTTACCCTCAGCCATGGTCATGTGAAGCCCAGTTAAGGTCGCCGCTTCGCTGTCTAAATATCGGATCTGACAGGAGTCAAGCTCAATCCCAATTGCCTCAACGGACATTGGTGTGCCCACAAAAGAAGTGATGTACCGGACCATGGCCTTGACCCACATCTAACTGATCAGCATGAGCAATGGCTTGCGAGATGTATTGTTTTCCAAGATGCACCGCTTTGTGCAGGTTATTGCCTTGCGCGAGATAAGAAGCGATCGCCGATGAGAGCGTACAGCCTGTTCCATGAGTATTTTTTGTCGCTATCCGTTTAGCGGCGATAAGTTCACTGTTATTTAACTCAATGAGCAGATCATTACTGTTTTCATCTTGTTCAAGATGACCACCTTTCAGCAATACCGCCTTAGCACCGAGCGCTCTCAGTGAGTCAATCATTGCACCCATTTGTTCTTCATCTTGCGGCACTTCACCGCCAATCAGGGCAGCACCTTCTGGTAGATTTGGGGTAATAAGATCAGCGAGCGGTAGTAGCTCCTGTTTAAGGGTTGAAATCGCTGACTGCTCTAAAAGCAGGTCGCCACTGGTCGCGACCATAACAGGGTCAACCACTAGGTGTTTAGGCTGATACTGACGAATCTTTGCTGCAACCACTTTGATGATCTCAGCATCGGCCAACATACCCACTTTGACTGCAACCACATTGAGATCGCTAAACACTGCATCGAGCTGACTTTCGATATGCTCAAGGGGAATTGGGTGAATGGCAGATACGCCTTGGGTATTTTGTGCAGTAATGGCAGTGATCACTGAGCAGGCATAGCTGCCTGTCGCTGACATCGCTTTGATGTCGGCTTGAATACCGGCACCGCCACCGCTGTCAGAGCCTGCAATGGTGAGTACAATAGGGGTGGTGTCTTGCGAATGTGGCATAAATGCTCCTACTACAAGACGTATAGGAACTCTCGACCACGAAAAGGTAACTCAAGAAATGAGACTCATCCATCGAATGCGAGTACAGCCAATCACCGAGTTTGCAAACTGGCTGCGTATAGTTCCCTACGTCAGTGCTAACTGAATCAGGTTCAACGGGTCTCGCTTCGCGATCTCAGCCCTTTCCCTATTGGGTAGGCTCCCCGACTATTTCCGCTGATGATAACAACAAAAGTCATTTTATTGCATCACTATTTGATGCGCTGCTGCAAAAAACAAACAACACCCCAGCCCGAATATATGACACTCGCTGCTTATTTTTTGTAACAAGATAAATTTCTGAACTATAGTAACTTAGCTCACATGGAATTGAGGAGAGAGCTATGAGCCACGAGGCACTACTATCTCGTTTAAACGAGTTACCTAGAATTCAAAAGGTTTTGCAAGAACTGCTTGATATGGTAAATCAAGATGAAGTGGATTTTGGTCAATTGTCAAAAAAATCGCAACAGATCAAGTTCTTAGCGCGCGACTGCTACGCATGGCTAACTCAGCCCATTTTGGAGGTAGCAAAACTATATCGTCGGTCAATGAAGCTTTGCTTAGGGTGGGAACGGGAGCTGTTCGAACCTTAGTTGTCGCTTCTGTCCTCTCTAGCGCTTTCCCTAAGATCAAAACACTAGACATGGATAACTATTGGGAAGAGACATTCGAAGTCTCCATCATTGCCAGTAAAATTGCTGAAGAAACTGGCATGGACGGCAATGAGGTGTTCACTACAGGTATCCTGCATAATATCGGCGAGTTGATGATCCACACCTTAGTTCCAAACGAAGCTCTAACCATTGCTGCCCGTGCAGAAGCCGGGGAAAACCCCATAGCCGTACAAGAAGAGATTCTAGATATAACCGCACCAACTTTGGGCGCCAAACTCGCCAAAACGTGGAAGTTCCCAGATGATATGGTTGATGCTATCGCCAACTACGCAGAACCACGCGACGCGGAGCTTTCACCCAAAATGGCAGCAACGTTACATTTTGCTCGCTCTATACATCGCGACTGGGATGATTTGAACAGTGATGAGGCCAAAGCACGCTATCTGGCAGAACACCCTGACTCTCGTTTACTCCACATTTCCGCTGCCTTTGCACCAAATGTTGATAAATTTAGGGGCAATGGTCGAGACTTGGCAGCGCAACTTAACGCCGCATAGTTCTAAAGGTGAGCATTCTGCTCACCTTTTTCTATCCAAATTTTCACTTATCGAATAGACTCATAAGAATAATTTTTTGTTATGAGAAAGTGTGATGATCAATCCTGTCTGGCTCAAGACCTTTGTTACTCTGATCGATACAGGTCATTTTACCAAGACCGCTGAGAAGCTGTTTATGACTCAACCGGGAGTCAGTCAGCACATCAAAAAGCTAGAACAGGCATGTGGATACCCACTCATTGAACGACATAACAAAAGCTTTGAGGTAACGGAGGCAGGAAAGAGCGTCTATCAATATGCGCTTCAGGCTGAGCACCAAGAGTCGGAGTTACTGAACTCACTCAATATGGAAGACCCATATTCGGGCAGTGTCTCACTATCATGCTCTGGATCACTCGCGCTGCTCCTCTACCCTCACTTGCTTAATTTACAATGTAAACATCAGCAACTGATTCCTCGACTCGAAGCCGCGCCACACCATAAGATCGTCATGGATGTTCTCTCGGGTCAGACTGACATCGGCATAGTAACCCAAGTACCTTCTGACTCTCGACTTGATTCACAAGTACTAGGCAATGAGCCCCTGTGCTTAATGTTGCCCAAAAAGCGCGCAACGAAGAGACTAAAAAAAGATGATCTTAAAGAGATAGGATTGATCCAGCACCCAGATGCGGTGACCTATCTTTCTCTCTATTTTGCTCAGTGCGGAGAATCAGAACTGGAAAAAATGAACATTGATGACATTCCCGTCACCGGATACATCAATCAGTTGAACCAGATCTTGATGCCTGTGGCCAATGGCTTAGGTTTCACTGTTCTGCCCAAAAGTACTCTTGACTCATTCCCTGACAAACAGCGTATCTCGATCTTCGAACCAAGTCATGAAGTCGTCGAGACCCTCTACTTTCTCACCAAACGACACCGTCAATTACCGAAGCGATTTGAAACAATCAAACGCGAAGTGATGACCCGGCTGCGATGAGTCGAGTTGCTAAACAAAGCACACCTTAGTCTCAAGATCATCAATCACAGCGCCGCCTGATGAGCCAATTAGTACAAGAGTCATAATCAATGATTCACCCTTGGTCGAAGTCAATGAAAACAGTTCGACCTTTCTTTCACCTAACGCAAGAAATTGCGTTTTAATGTGATATACAGAATATTCCCAACGCCCAGATTCGCTTATCGTTAGTGACCCTAGAGCGTCCGGGTCAGCAACGACGCTTTTCGGTTCGAAGCGAACGCGAACGCGATTTTCATCGCTGATTTGTAATCTACCAGAATCAAAAAGTAGCGGTGAAAACAGATTAGTGCCTTGGAACTCTGCACCAAAGGGGATCGCTGTATCTATGACTTCATTGGAGTACGCCATAACACCCTCCTAAAAACGGTAAAACTCACCATGTTGTGGCCTGTGAGTAGATCTAGGCAATGTGTATGCCAAAAACACCATACTCATCTAGGTGAATATTATCGAGAACTTTCAGAGAGATACAAACAGGGTAGAAAATTAAGCTGGCCGATTCTCAAAATGAGATGCAAAAACGGATCGATACAACCAGAATGAAAACAACAGGCCAAAACGCAAAAAAGGAGCCAATGGCTCCTTTTTTCTAGCTGCTTCATGAATTATGCTTCGAGAACGCCCTCGCCAGACATCTCTGAAATGAGCAGTAAATCGTCTTCGTCCAGTTTCATGCCTAAAACAGGCAATCCATGCTGCACGACCCAGCAGAAGAAGAATACAAACACGCCTAAAGCGAACAAACCTAGTGATAGCATAGCCAAAACTCCTCCTCGGTTACCAACAAAGTATCGATAACTTAAGATGTGACTGCTTGAGAGTGCTAAAGCAAAAGGCCTTTGAAAATACTTAGTTCTTATACGTTTTTGATGCACTTTAACGAGGAGTTCGCTAAATTGTGTGTCTCTTATTGCGTTCAGTTAAATCGTATTCGCTCTGGGAGTTTACTCGGTTCTCTACACCTTTAAGTTATTGGGATACCTTTTCAATATAGTGATACCGTACGAAACTAGCAACTAGATTTAGTGGTGAATCGTCATAAGATCACAGTTTTTTATGCTTCCACACGCATAATTATCCTATCAGGTCACATTCACGTGCTTCAAAACAAACTTCTTAAGCGCTCTGGAATGAAAAAAAGCCCCGAATGTTACCATTTCGGGGCTTTAAAATCGTCACGACAAGTTACGCGCCAATAACACCACCATCTTCACGGGTGATCGCCATAATCGTAGAGCGCGGCTTGCTGCTGCCACCAGCAGGGAAATGAGAAGGCGCACCTTTCTCACCTGGATGCTGCACGCCAACAAACATCGTTTTGTTATCTGCTGAGAAAGTAAGCCCGGTGATTTCACACGCAATAGGCCCAGTCAAAAAGCGACGAACCTCACCGGTCATAGGGTCGCCACATAACATTTGGTTGTTGCCTTGACCTGCGAAATCGCCCTTGTTTGAGTAGTTACCATCTGTTTGAATCCACAAACGACCAGCAGAATCAAAACCAATACCATCAGGGCTGTTAAACATGTTATCAGCGTTAATGTTATCACTACCTGCATAGAGGTTGCCTTGGTGCACTTCAGGGTTGCCCGCAATAAGGTACAGATCCCATTCAAAGCCATCGCTAGTATGATCGCCAGCTTGCGGTACCCAACGAACGATCTGACCATAATGATTCTCTTTACGTGGGTTTGGTCCACCAACATCTTGACCTTCTTTCACGCCACGGTTCTTGTTGTTAGTTAAAGTACAGAACACATGTTTGTTATCAGGATGAACGGCTACCCATTCTGGGCGATCCATAGTGGTCGCACCAACTTGAGTGGCAGCACGTCGAGCAAAGATCATCACCTCGGCTTGATCACTAAAGCCGTTCGCTTTAGTTAAGCCGTTCTTGCCATGAGTTAACTCAATCCATTGACCTTTGCCTTTCAGCTCTTGGTCATCGAACTCAAACTTAGCAACGTAAAGCGTTCCCTCTTCAAGAAGATCTCGGTTTGCTCTGTCATTACCTGGCTGATACTTGTTCTTCGATACAAACTTGTACAAGTGCTCACCGCGCTCATCATCACCCAGGTAAACAACCACATGACCATTATCATTGACAAGCAGCGCTGCATTCTCATGCTTAAAGCGACCAAGCGCGGTACGTTTAAGTGGGGTAGAGCTAGGATCGTTAGGGTCAATCTCTACAACCCAGCCAAAACGGTGTGGTTCATTTGGATGCTTAGCCACATCAAAGCGCTCATCAGTGTCGTGCCACTGGTACTTGCTCTTCGCAGGTTTTACCCCATAACGCTTGTGATCAGCCGACACTTCAGCAGTTGTGCTGGTGCCAAAATAGCCGTTGAAGTTCTCTTCACAGGTTAAGTATGTTCCCCAAGGCGTTTGGCCGTTTGCACAGTTATTAAATGTACCGAGTGGCTTCATACCTGTTGGGTCTAACTCAGTTTTCATCAAGTCGTGACCTGCCGCAGGGCCAGTCAACTTCATTTCTGTATTAGCAGTGATTCGGCGGTTGAGCTTGCCGTTTTTATCTAATTTCCACTGACCACCTGATCTGACAATCTCAAATACCGTCACACCATGCGCTGCCTGAGCCTTCAGCACATCGTCTGCTGTCATCGCTTTACCACCATGATCAAACAGAAGGTCATAGTTGGTGTATTCGTTATTCACCGCAATAACCGCTCGGTCTTCACTGATTGGGAACAGGCTCATACCATCGGTATTGTCACCAAACTGTCGCAGTTGAGCTTGTGAGTTTTGCTTGCCGCTTGGATCGAATTCAGGTGCATCTGAGAAGATTGGGTCGCCCCAGGAGAGTAGCGGCGTTGCTTTGTAGCCCTTAGGCACAATAAACGCATCCGCTGTTGAAGCTGGAACCGCTTCAAAGTTGAGCAAAGGACTTTCACTTTTTGCTGCAAAAGCCTTGGTGATCGGGTTAAGTGAAAGAAATGCACTTGCACTTACTGCTGCTGTCCCAGCTAAAAAACGACGACGAGATAGACGTGCATCGACCATTTGGCTGAACTCAGAATCCTGACTCTCACGATCTTTAGATGAGATTGGACACATTTGCTGACTCCTTGCTTGAGTAATATTTTTTATAAACGCGAGCAAATCGTAGTCAGTAAAGGTGACAGTTTGGTTAAGTTATTGTTTAGTAAAAATTAATAAAGCAAGACACTGATTTTAAGGTTACATTTCAGAATTAATAAACTGCGTCATGGTTCACTTTTGGATGATATAGGATGGCGTACATACAAAAAAATGTGATCAAAACCCTAGCTATTTTCGAATTAGGCGACTAAATTTAGTCCTGTTCATGAGGAACTACGTTCACACAAGCTCAATCACGAGCTGTATTTTCATTAAGTGAGGGATTGTCATGAAGAAAATGAGAAGAGCACAGCTTCATCGTGTTCGCGTTCAATACTGGAAAGATTCAAACAAAGACGCGAACAAATCATCATAAGTGTGCTAAACCCAACTAAGCTGGCTTAACTGCCAGCTTTTGTGTTTTTAGGGCTTTAGGTTTTATCTTTCCTCCAGTCTAAGCAGCCCACTCTCGATGGGGAAGCATATCGGTTAACTCGCGCAATACACTTTGAGTCTGCTTAGAGTAGAGGTGCTTATCTTTGTAACCAACCAACTGCACCTGACGTACCTTCCCTGATATCAACAACTGGCGGATCATTCGATTGACCATTTGTACGTTCATCGCCGAACCTCCCTCTAAACGCGAAACAGGCGATAAGCAAGAAAGATCAATATTCACAATGACGTCATCACAGTGCGCCAAATAGTTCGCCAATTGGTGTTTGACTTGAAAACGCAGACCAAAACTACATTCAGCCAAAGTCATCCAATCACAACCAAGATCTTCAGCATATTCCCATGTCCTTTCATCCTGTAACGCAGGATCAATACCCAGACAAAACAGTCGACATTCGTTGTAGCGCGAGAGTGCAAAATGAAACGCGCTGCCCTGCTCAGGCTCTAAAGAAGCTTTAATCTCAAACTGACGACCTATATGAACTATGCCAAGCTCTCTGCGCGAAGAGCAATGTATTGGCAAAGCATGGAGCAGAGTCTCGCTATTATTGCTAAACACCACAGGTAATGCCTGTGAGCCAAGAAACCGACTCAAGTGAAACTGATATTGTTCGCAAGGTTGGTCAGTAAGATTGTAATGACCACCATTGACCCAACGCTGTTTGCTGATGTCTGCAACCCAATCAAATATCTCCTCCAAGCTCTGATCGGCCATTTCAAAATCCACTTGTTTCATTGGTTTAATGCGTTCACTGACACTGAGAAAAACCATACGATTTGCCAAGGTCTCAGTCACAGACTGGATTTTATTGCGTCGAAATAGCCCGAACATACCAATTACCTCTCTGGGGGCAATGCCCTCGCTGCTTGAAGTACGTGAAGAATTATCTTCTGTTGATTAACCTGAACTCTATGCGCCGGAGCCATCACCGAGATTGCACCCACCAGCTTAGTGCCTTTCATTACTGGGGCACTGATCCCTGACACTCCAGGATCGATCTCCGATGTACTGAGCGCATAGCCCTGGTTGCGTATTTGCGCTAGCTCTTGATGCCAACGCTCTAACCTATCCTGTTCACCGAAATAGCGCAGGATTTTTTCACAACGCGCAGTCGGCAAATAAGCCAGCATCACTTTAGATGAGGCGCCTCGCAACAGGGGTTGACTCTGACCCTGGACGTAGCTGCAACGAAGCGCCTGCATGCTCTCCTTACGGCTTACACATAACGCTCGATACCCTACAGGCACCATGTAAGCCGCCATTTCTCCGGTTTGTTTTTGCAAACGATTCAGCACAGCATCAACCGTGTCTAAATCGTGCGGGCTAGTCTCGTAGCTGCGCATCAACAACAGAGCTGCCGGACCGATGATCAAGGTTTTGTCATTTGGACTTTCCTCAATCAAGTTCCATTCTCGCAATAGTTTTAGATGCCGATATAAGCTGCTGATGGGCGTACCCAACTGCTCACTAAGTTGTCTCGCTGTCACAGGATCTTCATTCACTGCAACTTGCATCAGTAGTTGAAGAACCTTTTCGTTTACTTGCCCGCTGTTTTGCTTCATTGGATTCACGCTATTGTTGTATCGTCACTTTCAGGTCACGATCAAATTGTATTCTTACTGGATAGGAAAGAGTTAGTAAAAATAACCAACGTTTCTCAAATATTGAGAATAATTAAGCTCTATACATATCCCTAGTTCTGAAGAAGATGCATCTAAGTCACAACAAAACTTTACTTAACGGTAAAGTTAAAATATTCTTACTTAACCATAAAATTATGAAATGAACTGAAAGGTTCAATAAACCATACAAATAAAACAACGAATCAGGGACAGATATGAACAAGCTCGCCCTTTCATTTGGCCTAACCTTAACGCTTGCTCCTGCACTATTTTTCAGTGGACAACTTTCTCAAGCAAAGCCATCCGCCAACTCAACCGCTTACATGGTTCAACTACCTATCGAACGAAAAGCGACTAAGTTGATCGCCTTGGAAGGTGAGTTCAAACCTTCCAAGTACACACAAATTTTGGCGGAAAACAGCGGAAAAATTGCCAACATCTATGTCCAAGATGGCGATTACGTTGAAAAAGGTCAGCGTTTACTTGATTTCGATGCCGCGTTAGCCGCACTGGCGGTAGAGGCCGCTCAAAATGAATATCAAATGGCAACGAAAAATATTATCGAGCTTACTCGTACCACTGGAGAAAACGACCCTAGGTTCAAGAATGCCGTGAGTGCGGTGGAAGCAACAAGGAAAAACTTACTGCTCGCCCAACAAGATCATGCAGCGACCACCATGTATGCCCCATTTTCAGGCACTCTGGGTCAATTCCATTTGAACGCAGGTAATTACGTTAATGAAGGTGAATTGATCACGGAACTGGTTGCGACTAATACCGTAGAACTGCACTTTACCGCATCTCCTCAAGTACTGAACGTCTTTCGCAAGGTGTTAAACAACTATCCTGATCGCTTGCAGGCTTCAATTGTTAATCAGGAAGGCCACTATATCGATGGCAAATTACGCTATGTTGATTCTAAGCTCGCTAACCAGAGTCAAGATCTCAGCGCGTATGCAGTTTTCGACAACCGACATGGCGAACACTTGATCGGTTCGAAGACCGCTTTCTATTTAAACAGCCCACAGCAAGAGCCTCAGCTATTTGTCCCTGCCTCTTCAATCCATATTAATGATGGGGTTCCAACCCTGTTTGTCTTAGATGATAAACGCGTGGTAAGGCAAAAGGAGGTGACCATTGCAAAAATCAAAGAGAGCCACACCGGTTACGTACCGATCAAATCGGGATTGAACGCCAATGATTTCGTCCTGACAACCCCTGACGCTCCTGAGTTAGTCGGTAAGAAAATCGACCCAATGGTTAACCTTGTGAATCAGCTCAATGAAATACTCAACCGTCAATCTTGATGGCAAAATCAGCAAACAAGTCGGTAAAAGATGAAAAAACTCTCAATATGCTACTTTAATGATAGAAGGCATGATTATTTATGGTAGCTTTGCACTTTTCCCCATCCTGTACGGATAAAGGTATGGACAAACGAAACCAACGCAGCGAGAAAACCAAACTAAGTATCATTTCGGCTGCGATTGAGTGCTACAAAGAGATGGGCGTACAAGGTGCCTCATTAGAGCTCATTGCAAAGAAAGCGAGTTCGACAAAGCCGACTGTCTATTCTCATTTTGGTTCTAAAGAAAACCTGTATAAAGCCGTCGTTGAGTACATCATGGAAGAGGAGAAACTCAATCACGCTTTACCAGACTTCGATCCAGCAATCAGTATTCGTCAGCAACTGATCGATTTATTTACCCAGCAGCTTGAACATGTCATGCAGTGTGAAAAACGGCGTCTACTTGTCGCGATTACCATTGAAGCCATGTGTCAGGGAAAATGTCACCTCAATAAAGTCGAAAGTATTAAAGCTTGCCCAATGGAGGCTTGGCTCGAAGAGGCAATACGTCACGGCGCTTTACCTGAGCAAAATACATCGGAGCTTGCCACTAACCTTTGGGCATTAGTAAAAGGGAGAACCTTCTTTCCGGTCTTCCTCGGTATGGCCCCAAATGACTTGGCTGAACGTCAAACCAATCTAGAATCTGCGATAGACTTCTTTCTCGGCTGCCAAGGGATAAAGTAAAGGAGCCAAAGGCTCCTTTTAAATCCAACTAGTCTTGAAGCGAACTGCCATTGGTACTAATCACTTTTTGGTACCAGTAGAAACTCTTCTTGCGCTTACGCTGCAAAGTGCCTTGCCCGTTATCATCGCGATCAACGTAGATGTAACCATAGCGCTTGCTCATCTCAGCAGTTGAGTTTGCGACCAGATCAATCGGTCCCCAACTGGTAAAGCCCATCAGTTCTACTCCATCTAACACCGCTTCTCGGGCTTGGATAAGATGATCGTTAAGGTAGGCAATCCGATAGTCATCAACAATCTCGCCATTCTCATTCACTTCATCTCGCGCACCTAAACCATTCTCGACAATAAACAACGGTTTTTGATAACGGTCATATAGGAAGTTAAGTAAAATGCGCAAACCTTTCGGGTCAATCAACCAACCCCATTGGCTCTTCTCAAGATACGGATTAGGAACACTATCAACAATATTTCCGACCTCTTTTTGCTTAGGGTCAGCACTTGCACAGCCGCTGGCGTAATAGCTAAACGAGATAAAATCGACACTGGCGCTAGCCAGTTCTTCTACATCTCCCGCTTTCATTTCAATCTCTATACCCTGCTCACGGAAGTAGCGCAACATATAACCTGGGTATTTACCTCGTGTTTGCACATCACCGAAGAACAACCACTTGTTATTCTCATGCAGAGCGGCAATCACATCGTCTGGGTTACAGGTATATGGGTAGTTGATCGCGCCTAACAGCATATTACCGATTTTAGCGTCAGGAATAATCTCATGACACAGCTTAACCGCCTTGGCGTTGGCCACCAATTGATGATGAATAGCCTGATAAATTTCCTGCTCTGAAGCATCTTCTTGCAGCCCAACACCTGTAAATGGCGCATGCAAAGACATGTTAATTTCATTGAAGGTCAGCCAAAGCTTAACCTTATTCTGGTAGCGCTCAAACACAGTACGTGCATACCGTTCAAAGAAAGCGATCAGTTTGCGACTTCCCCAACCACCATAGTTTTCAACCAGTGCATAGGGCATTTCATAGTGCGATAGAGTGACAAACGGCTGCATGTCATACTTTGCCAGTTCATCAAAAATCTTGTCGTAATAGGCAAGACCTTCTTCATTCGGCTCGGTTTCATCACCATTTGGGAAGATTCGAGTCCAAGCGATCGATAGACGCAAGCAGTTAAAACCCATCTCATCAAACAGCGCGATGTCTTCTGGGTATCGATTGTAGAAGTCAATCGCCAGATCTTTTATACCGTCCGTTCTCTGTTGACGATTTTGATGTGGGCTTAATATTCCTTTAGGCAACATATCAGACGTAGAAAGCCCTTTGTTGTCTTGATCAAACGCACCTTCAACTTGGTTTGCGGCAATTGCTCCACCCCAGAGAAAACGGTCGGGAAATGTAGTCATAATGGACTCCTGAATCAGCTCAATATTTACCCATCATTGTAATGCGGAAACTGGGAACAAATGAGGTTCGATTGAAAAGGTGTTGTTTCCTAGTTTTCAACCAAGCGCTAACGACTCACGCGCAGGGGTAGCAATGTCTACTGTGTTAAATCCACCCAGTTCGCATACAAAAATTTTCACTGTTTCGAGATGTTAGCAACACATTTAGTGCCAAACTAAGACTATGATTAGATCAGAATATTCAACGAGGGCGCGATTATGAACTACCGACATATTCTTGTTGCTATTGAACTAGAAGAAGAAACTAAGTCTCTGATAGATAGGGCGGTTTATTTAGCTGGGCTAACTGATGCGCAGATCTCTTTTATCCATATTGATGGTTCACATGGTGAAATATACCCCGAACTTGTCGACTTAAAAGAGACTCCTGATGCGAAGCCTATCAATGAGCATGCTGTCGAGCAGATTTTGTCGTTTGAAGCGTATAGCCCACTTGCCATCAGACAGATCCTTGTTGGTACTGGTGACCTAGCAGATAAACTAAAAGCGACTATCGAAGACAATAATGTTGACCTACTGATTTGTGGCCACCACCACGATTTTTGGAGCAAAATCGTCTCTTACTCCAAACATCTCGTCAACAAATCACCAGTTGATATTCTGGTCGTGCCTATCTAATCAAATTGGCCACACAAAACTAGCATGGCGAGAGCCCCCACTCCTCTCGCCAAGACTCTTGCACTGCTCTAAACGCTCTCAATTCAATCCATTATGGAAGTTTTGTTCCATAGTCAATGGAAATCCTAGCTATTTTTCTCAACCTCAAACTGAACTAAATTAGCGCCATCGTTATAAACAACCACGGATTTTAGATAATTGGGGTCATGTTCCACCACACGTTAGTTGTTGATGCGCTGAACAATCAACCCAAATAAATTCGTAAGTATTTAATAGTTAGGAGCCAACATGACTCATCCAATCATCAAAGATTTAAACACTCGTTACACAGCTAAAAAATACGACGCCACAAAGCGTATTTCAGCACAAGATATGCAAGTAATTAAAGAAGCAATCCGCCTGTCTGCATCTTCTATCAACTCTCAACCTTGGAAATTTATCGTGCTTGAGAGTGACGAAGCAAAGCAGCGTTTCCACGATACCTTTGCCAACATGTACCAATTTAACCAACCACATGCAAAAGAAGCGTCACACACCATTCTGTTTGCTCACAACCCTCGTTTTACCAAAGAGCAATACGCAAAAGTGGTTGATGCAGAAGTCACGTCTGGTCACCTACCAGCAGAGCGTTACAACGACATGCTCAACGGCGCATTCGGTTTTGTAGAGCTGAACACTGACGAAGCTGGCTTTAATGGTAACTGGACTAAGTCTCAAACATACATCGCACTTGGTAACACGCTACACACACTTGCACGTTTAGGCATTGCTTCAACGCCGATGGAAGGTGTCGATTCAGAGCTCATTGGTGAAGTATTCAAAGATGAGCTAGACGGCTACGAGTGTACTTTTGCACTTGCACTGGGTTACCACAAAGACGGCGAAGACTACAACCACGGTCTACCAAAAGCACGTTTACCAATGGATGACGTCATCACAACGCTATAAGGAGTGATTGTAACATGGCTAAGTTAACCGTTATTGCAAACATCATCGCCAAAAGTGGCCACGAAGAGGCAGTAAAATCAGAGCTGATTAAGCTGATCGACAAAACACGTGTTGAGGAAGGGTGTATTAACTACGACTTACATCAAGATAACCAAAACCCGGCGCACTTTGTGTTCCACGAAAACTGGGAATCTGAAGCCTTACTTGAACAGCACCTTGCTAGCGAGCACATTGCGGCGTATATCGCAGCAGTAGAAGGCAAAGTCGATACGTTCACTATCAATCGAATGACACATATTACCTAATCAACGCCAAAGCAGTACTTTAACTCTTGCAGACGGGTCAACAGCCCCTAAACTATTGACCTGTCTACAAGTGTCGAGTTTAGAATTATTAGTGTAATCCAAGTAGATTTCACTGCATTACCTGTGACGCAATTGAAAATTCAGTTGAGTCAGAGGTTTGTACATCAACCCTAAGGACGTTCACCAGCCTCTAGGCGACGTTCGATATCTGCAACCACTTCAGGGAAGTCAACAATGGTATCGATTAGGTAGTGTGGTGAGCTCTTGATAAGCTTCGCACGTGCTTTTTCACGTGCGGCAATCAACGTTGATTCATCTGCCGCTTGGTACTCTTCAAGCGTTAATCCTGCCTCATTGCCAGAAAGCAGTAGGCCTACGGTCCACATTCCAGCGTTATGACCTTCATCAATGCCCGGTGCGGCATCGTCCACTTTAATACAAGCATTCACATCAGTCACATTCAGCTCAATTACGTTCTTGAGTGCCATGAATGGTGCCGGACGACCTCCTTGAGGCAGGTCATCTGTCGCGACAACGTAATCAGGCTTGTAGCCGTAGTCTGCTGCTACTGGAATCAGTACGTCCATCACTTCGCGAGGATACCCAGAACAAGATCCAATCTTGATGCCTTTATCTTTAAGATCGTTCACAACTTCAATTGCATTCAAGATGGGCTCCGCGTGATCTGCGACTTTTGCTTTTTGCAAAGGCATAAATGCCGCGTAGATAGCATCAATGTCTTCACTGGTCATCGAGCGACCAAACTTCTCATTCCAACGTTTATCTACCGCAGGGATACGACCGACGGCTTGGATGTGATCCCACTTACCAAGCCCCATAGGTTCACGCGCTTCGGCAAGGTCGATATCGAAATCAAAACCTTGTTTGAATGCTTCAACAAAGATGCTAGTTGGCGCAAATGAGCCAAAATCAACGATAGTGCCTGCCCAGTCAAAGATAACAGCCTGAATTGGTGAGTTGTTCATGTTGAATCCTTTTTGTTTGCCAAAGTGCTAAGTTATTGCTTTATGACACTTTGGATAAATTGAGTGTTTAACAGTAGTTAAAGTCTTTACACACCTTGGCGATGGCTTGTTCGAAGATTGCCAAGGCTTCTGTCAGTTGTTCGCGAGTGATGATCAGCGGTGGGCTAAGTTGGATCACATTGCCTTGTGACACCTTAAAGCTCATACCATGGTTAAGGCATTGGTAGAGCACAGCTTCTGCTTCGTCATAGGCGCGTTGCTTACTCTCATGGTCAGTGACCAGTTCAATACCCCAAAGCATGCCGATGCCGCGCACATCACCAATTACTGGGTATTTGGCTTTCATTTCTAGCAGCTTGTCACCCATGAACTGGCTGTCGGCTTTGGCTTTATCTAGCAAGCCGTCTTGCTCTATCGCTTCCATAGTTGCCAGTGCCGCCGCGCAGCCGATTGGACTTTTCTCATGGGTATAATGACCCATCGAGATTTGCTCAGCAGTGTTGTATTTATCTTTGGTGACCATGGCAGCGATAGGCACTAAGCCTCCGCCTAAGCCTTTACCGATGCACAGAATGTCTGGCTCGATGTCATAGGCTTGGTAGGTAAACCATTCGCCGCTGCGACCCATGCCATTAGGGATGTCGTCAATGATTAACATGACATTGTGCTTATCACAGATCTCACGGATGCGTTTCCAGTAAGCTTTACTTGGCACTTGTACATCGGTGTTGCGAACTGCTTCGGCGATAAACGCCCCGACCCCACCCTCTTTTTCTATTACGTATTCAAGGTAGTCGGCGTAATGCACGTCACTGCCGTCTGGTGATGGAATGGCGCCTCGGTAAGATACGGCTGGTGGGATGCGCTCCACACCCGCCATAAGTGGGCCCATGCCTTGACGGAAGCAGGCCTCACCGCCAACAGAAATAGCATCCATTGACGCACCATGGAAAGAGTCCCACAAAGAGACGACTTTATAATTGCCTGTAATGTGACGAGCCAATTTAAGCGCCATACCAACCGCAGATGTGCCACCCGGAGCAAACAACACCCGATTCAGCTCACCGCCACATATTTGCGTTAGCTTCTCAGCACATTCAATCGCAGTTTCATTAGTAAAACGGCGCGGCGAAAACGGCAGTTTGGCAATTTGCTCTTGCACGCGTTTATTCACATGCGGATGCCCATAACCCAACTGGTGAACATTGTTGCCATGGAAATCCATGTACATTTTGCCAGTTGCATCTTGAATGTAGATGCCTTCTGCTGCCTCTAATGTATCTAAGCAAGGTGTCGACATCGCCTGATGAAGAAACACATCGGAATCACGCTTCAGCAGGGCTTGCGTGCGTGCATCGCTCATCGACGCGTTCCATGCTTGACGTGCAGGAGTTGTGTTGACGTCCCCTTCGCTACGGAAATGGGTCGGTTGTACATTTTCAGTCATAACGCTATCTCTTCCTGAAAGCGAGTTAAGCAACTTGCCAGTACATGGCTTTTTCAATCGCACCAATTAAGCGCTCAATATCCGCAGGGTAGACTTCGCCAATGTTGCCGATGCGGAAACAGTCTGCGTTCGATACTTTACCCGGATAAATCACAAAGCCTTGTTCCTTCAAACGGGTATAGAACTCTTTGAACTGGTAGTCACTGTGCGTGGGAGAGTAGAAAGAGGTGATGATTGGTGAATGAAGCTCATCAATTAGTAGTGGTTCAAAGCCGAGAGAACGCATACCCGCAACCAGTGTTTTCTGGTTAGTCTGGTAACGGTTATGACGAGCCTCAACACCGCCTTCTTGCTCAAGCTCTAACAAAGCTTGATAGAAAGCGCGAACCGTGTGCGTTGGAGACGTGAAACGCCATTTACCGTGGTTCGCTTCCATACAGTGCCATTGGTCGTATAGGTCAAGGTTTAAAGAGCGTGCCTGACCTTGGCATTTTTCCAGCTCAGTTTGTTTTGCGATTACAAAGCCAAACCCCGGTACGCCTTGAATACATTTGTTTGCAGAACTGATCATAAAGTCGATGTTGAGCTTTGCGATATCGATGGGAATCCCACCAAAGCTCGACATGGCATCGAGAATCACCACTTTGCCGTGCGCTTTTGCAACAGAAGCAAATTCCTCAACTGGGTTAAGCATGCCTGTTGTGGTTTCGCAGTGAACTATTGCTACATGGGTGATGCTAGGATCCGATGCCAATGCAGTTTCCACATCATTCAAGTGTGGCTGTGATGTTTCGCCAGGGGAAACAACATGGCATGGGATATTTAGATACTCAGCAATTTGAGCGATACGTGCGCCGTATGCGCCGTTGTCAACAACCAACAATTTGCCATCTTTGCCAATTGCGCTGCCAATCGTTGCTTCTACTGATGCGGTGCCGCTACCTTGCATCAGTACGCTAGTGTAGCCATCTTGCTCTGTTGCGAGTTTCACCAGCTTAGTGCGGATCACTTCTACGATGTCTTTGTTGTAGTCATCATCCCAAGTACACCAATCTTTAAGCATGGCTTCACGAACGGTTTCAGATGTCGATAAAGGACCCGGAGTCAGCAGTAGGTATTCGTTTTTCATCTCGATTTCCATTTAACTTTATTTGGTCTACACCAGAATTTAAATTTACTTTAGCAAGAGGAAAAAACAACAGTAAAGGTCAAAAATCGAATTTAATAAAACTTTCATATGAAAAATTCGGCGGCAAAATTCCGCGCAGTTTTTCGTCAATTCTTTAAAAAAGTGCCATTTTTTGTTCATTTAATCGTAATAAAGCGCTTTTAGGGTGGTTACACCAACTGGTACAGACCAATGCTTAATTAGCAAGGTTTAACAAACGTAATAGTCTTAATTGGAGAAGATGATGAAAAACCGTTTGATGAAAGGATCGCTAGCTGCACTTGTTTCTCTGCTGGCAACAAACGCAATGGCAGCACAGGAAGTGACGGTTTACACGGCTTTCGAAACTGACATTCTGGCAAAGTACAAAAATGCTTTCGAACAGGAAAACCCTGATATCAAAATCAAATGGGTTCGTGATTCAACAGGCATCATGACTGCTAAGCTACTTGCAGAAAAAAACAACCCACGTGCTGAAGTTGTTTGGGGTCTGGCAGGTTCTTCGATGGCGTTGCTAAAAGAAGAAGGTCTTCTACAGCCATACACGCCTAAAGGTTTGGATCAGTTGAATGCGAGCTTGAATGACCCACAATCAAACCAAGCTTGGTTTGGTAACGACGCATTCTTTAACGCGGTATGTTTTAACGAAGCGGTTGCTAAGCAACTGAACCTACCTAAGCCGACATCTTGGCAAGATCTGACTAACCCCGTGTACAAAGGCCATATTGCGATGCCTAACCCAGCCTCTTCAGGGACGGGCTATATGCAAGTTTCGGCTTGGCTACAGAACATGGGCGAAGACAAAGCTTGGAACTACATGCGTGAGCTAGATAAGAACATCGCACACTACACACATTCCGGTTCAAAACCGTGTGTACAAGCAGGCATGGGTGAAGTTGCGATTGGTATTTCAATGGCAAGTCGTGGCGCTAAGTTAAAAACACAAGGCGCTCCTTTAGCGGTGATCACGCCTAAAGGCATCGGTTGGGAATCAGAAGCGGTCGGCTTAGTAAAAGCGTCTGATGCAGCGAAGCGCGTTGTTGATTGGTCTATTTCGAAAGCAGCAAATGAGCTTTACATAGAGATGTACCCAGTAGTTGGCCACAAAGATGTGAAAGCAACTGTGTCTAACTTCCCTAATGTTAAAGCGAATATGGCGAAGATGGACTTTGCGCAAATGGGCAGTAAGCGTGCCGATATCCTAGCGGTATGGTCAGAGAAATTCGACGCGAAGTCAGAGCCGAAATCGTAAGCTGATTGATCATTGAGATAACAAAGGAGAGCAGGGTTGCTCTCCTTTTTGCTTTTTAGGGAAGTTAAAGGCAAATTAAGATAACTGGAGGGCAAGGAAAGCATCATGAGAGTAGAAAGAGTTACAGCAGAACAAACACTCACGTTGAGGCATGCGGTATTATGGCCGACCAAGAGCTTGGAGTTTTGTCGCTTGGCAGAAGATGAATTTGGCTTCCACTACGGAGGCTTTATCGGAGATCAGTTAGTCGGTGTCGCATCAGTCTTTATTGATCAAGATGAAGCTCGACTGCGCAAATTTGCGGTTTTGCCCGAGTATCAAGGACAGGGTATCGGCTCAATGATGTTGGAAACTATGCTGAGCGAAGTTCGAGATTTTCAAGCGACATTTTTTTGGTGTGATGCACGTGAATCAGCAATGGGTATCTATCTCAAATTCAATATGAGTAAACAAGGTGAGCGCTTTTACAAAGGGGAGATTCCTTACTTTAAAATGTCTATTGAGCTATGAGGTTTAGGGCGTAGATTGACCTCGCTACTTGTTCGGTCAAAGACGATGAACGAACCACGTGAATTCATTTTATTGTCATCTTCGCTCTATAAATTTCTCATGCCACTGAAACAAACCAGACTTAAAGTTGGTATATACCATTCGGAGAGTGTGTTATGTCAACTAACCAACCTTACTTACATGTTGAAAATGTAGTGAAGCAATTTGGCCAGTTCACTGCATTAAAGCAAATTTCATTGGCAGTAGAGAAAGGCGAATTTGTCTGCTTTCTTGGCCCGTCTGGCTGTGGCAAAACGACCTTATTGCGCGCCATTGCTGGCCTTGACCTACCTACTTCAGGTGGCATCTTTCAAGGCGGACAAGAGACGACTTTTCTGCCTCCTGAAAAGCGCGATTTCGGTATTGTGTTCCAATCTTACGCGCTATTTCCAAACCTAACGGTGCAAGAGAACATTGCAGTGGGCTTGAAAAACCAAGGCATGTCGACCAAAGAATCATTAGAGAAGGTAGATTACTGGTTAGAAACCATTGGGCTGCCAACATCTGGCGAAAAGTTCCCTAACCAACTTTCTGGTGGGCAGCAACAGCGTGTCGCTTTGGCTCGTGCGTTGGTGCTTTCTCCGGGCTTACTGCTACTTGATGAGCCGCTATCAGCACTGGATGCAAAAGTACGTGTTCACTTACGTGATGAGATTTGTAAGCTACAACGAAAACTGGGCATTACTACCATTATGGTTACGCACGATCAAGACGAAGCCCTGTCGATGGCGGATCGCATCGTTGTGATGAACCATGGGGTGATTGAACAAGTTGGAACGCCTCAAGAAATCTATCAACAACCAGCCTCGCGCTTTGTGGCTGAGTTTGTCGGCAGCATGAACTTTATTGAAACGTCTGTCACAACAGGCTCCCAGGTGCGTATCGCAGAAACCTTGATGCCAGCACCAAGTCTATCCAATCGAAACATTCAACGTGGCGACCGCTTCGACCTGGCTGTACGTCCTGAAAACATCAAGTTCGTTGACAGCTACACCACATCTTTACCAGTACGAGTTCAGGCAACCGAATTTCTGGGAGCGTTTTTCCGCATTGACTGTGTCTTGCAAAACGACAGATCAAACAAAACCATCGTGGTGGATGTACCTGTGGAAACGGTAAAACAACTCAACATCAAAACAGGTGATGTACGTTACATCAAGTTTGCTGAAGAAGGGCTACATGGATACGCCATACCTTCGGTTAATAAAGTGCTAGCGGCGTAGGTGTAAACATGGGTGTAAAGACGATGACTATGAATAGCCTCACCACTCAAGAAAAAGCGAAATCGATATTCAGGCGAGTAAGCCGCGACAACCTTGTGTTGTTTGGCCTACTCGCGGTTTTGTCGACCATGATGATGCTATTTATCTTAATGCCACTTTGGGCCATGTTGGCTAAGAGTATGCAAAATACCGATGGCGAATTTGTTGGTTTGGCTAACTTTGCGACGTATTTTTCCTCTTCAAGCTTGTGGGTATCGGTAGGCAACACCTTTACTTTGGGCGTGATTGTAACCTCTGTAGTGGGTGTACTTGCGTTTGGTTATGCGTACGCGCTTACTCGTTCATGCATGCCATTTAAAGGCTTATTTCAAATCCTAGGTACTGCGCCAATCCTTGCACCTTCGTTATTGCCCGCAATTAGCCTGATCTTCCTTTTTGGCAATCAGGGCATTGCCAAAGAAGCACTACTAGGAAATTCAGTTTACGGTGTAATTGGTATCTCTATCGGATTGATCTTTTGGACATTCCCACATGCATTGATGATTTTGACCACTTCGTTACGCACCTCAGATGCTCGCTTGTATGAAGCGGCGCGAGCACTTAAAACCTCGCCAATCAAAACCTTCTTTATGGTGACCTTACCTGCCGCGAAATACGGTTTGATCAGTACGCTCATTGTCATCTTCACACTGGTTATCACTGACTTTGGTGTGCCAAAAGTGATTGGTGGTAGCTACAACGTTTTGGCGACTGACATCTTCAAGCAAGTCGTAGGACAGCAGAACTTTGCTATGGGCGCGGTGACCAGCATTATGCTTCTACTCCCTGCGGTAATAGCATTTGGCGCAGACCGTTGGGTCCAGAAAAAACAGAAGAGCCTATTCGACACGCGCTCAGTACCTTACCAGCCTGAACCCAACAAAGCGCGTGACGGCATTTGCTTGGTTTACTGCAGTATCATTTCTATCGCAGTGCTGGCAGTGCTCGGCATGGCTGTATATGGTTCACTGGTCACTTTTTGGCCATGGAACAAAGCGCTAACGCTAAACAACTACAACTTTGCTGAAATGAGCACCTACGGTTGGAGCCCGTTCTTTAACTCATTGACACTGGCAAGTTCGACGGCAATTATTGGTACAAGCATCATCTTTATCGGTGCTTACTGTATTGAGAAAGGACGCGCGTTTGCTCCAATTCGTCAAGTTATGCAGATGCTCAGCGTAGTGCCAATGGCGGTTCCTGGTATGGTGCTTGGCTTAGGCTACATCTTTTACTTCAACGACACTAACAACCCGTTAAACGTGCTCTATGGCACTATGGCATTCTTGGTGATTAATACAGTGGTGCATTACTACACTGTGGGTCACATGACCGCTCTGACAGCACTCAAACAGTTGCCATCAGAGATTGAGGCTACAGCGGCATCAGTGAAGCTTCCTCAATACAAGTTATTGTTTAAAGTGACATTACCTGTGTGTTTACCTGCGATTTTGGACATTGCGACTTACTTGTTTGTTAATGCATTAACTACCACTTCTGCGGTAGTATTCCTCTATTCAACCGATACGATTCCAGCTTCGGTCTCGATACTAAACATGGACGATGCAGGACAAACTGGCGCTGCAGCAGCAATGGCGGTGATGATCATGATTGCAGCAGGGATTGCAAAGATTGTTCAGATGACCTTAGGTAAATTGTTAGAGAATCGCACACAAGCTTGGCGCAAAAGATAAGGACACTTAGTGCAATACGTAAAAATTAAAGATTCGATTGTTGAACAGATTGAAGCGGGCATGCTATCGCCGCGTCAAAAACTGCCAGCAGAGCGTAAGTTGGCGGAGTCATTCGATACTACACGCGTCACTCTGCGTGAAGCTTTATCACTGCTAGAAGCGGAGGGACGAATCTATCGCGAAGATCGCCGAGGTTGGTTTATCTCACCCAAGCCATTGCGTTACGACCCAACCGAAACGCTGAACTTCCCGAATATGGCAAAAATGCAAAATCGTGTGCCTAAAACGGAGTTAATTGCAGCGAAAGGGACATTGGCAAACAAACAAGCCGCGCGCTTGCTGGACTTGCAGCCTTTCTCAGATGTGTATCAAGTCGACCGTGTACGATACCTTGAGGATCGTCCTGTGGTATATGTGACAAACTACATTCGCCCAGAGTTATTTCCCAACCTACTAGACTACGATTTATCGAATTCATTAACCGATATTTACCGCGATCACTATGGCGTGACGTATCAAAAAATTCGCTATCGCATTTCAACCAGCACCTTGTTAGGTGAAATGGCGCAGGCATTACGCGCGACAGCAGGCACTCCAACCATGGTTGTGGAGCGCATCAATTATAACCAGCACGGTGAATTAATTGATTGCGATATCGAGTATTGGCGACACGATGCCATCAGCATTGAATCTCTCGCAGAACTTAATCGTTGAATAGCTGTTCTCATCATCTCAGGCTCCATCTCGGAGCCGTAATTTTAATCAGACAGGTAGATTGACATGGATTTGTTGGCGATTAGTCTCGTCGTATTCTCTGCTGTTCTTCATGCAGGCTGGAACATTCTTGGCAAAAACAACTCAAGTTCTGGCCTCGCATTTACCCTAGCATCCAGTTTTTCAGCATGTGCCATTCTTAGCCCTTATTTAATTTTGTATTTAGCAAACATTGGCTGGACTTCGCTACCGAGTGAGTTTTGGGGATTACTGTTCATTAGCGGCATTTCACAAATCGTGTACTTGGTCGGATTGATTATCGCTTATAAATACGCTGACGTTGGCGTGGTCTATCCGATTGCTCGAGCACTGCCTGTGATGATGGTTGGTGCAATCAGTGTCGCTTTGGGGCATGAGTTATCCAGTCATCAGTGGCTTGGCTTCCTGTTGATTACTCTCGGCTGCATGCTAGTGCCATTGACCAACTTTCGACAAATAGCGTTGAGTTCTTATTTGAATGTCGGGGTATTTTGGGCATTGATTGCTGCGATAGGCACAGCGGGCTACTCAGTAATAGACAAAGAAGCCCTGAGGTTGCTCACAAAACAAGCGTCAGAGCTCTTGAATGACCAATACAGCGCTATTTTCTACCTGGGTGTGCAATTTTGGGCGATAGGTATCCCTACTCTTGCGTGGTGTTTAATGACCGGCAAACGAGATGAAATCAAAACGGCTTGGCGGATTCGAAAATCAGCCAGCATGGCAGGAATAATGATGGCATCGACCTACGGCTTGGTACTGTTTGCTATGACCATGACAGACAACGTTAGTCTAGTTGTGGCATTGCGCCAGATCAGTATCGTATTTGGATTATTTATGGGCATTTATTTCTTGAGAGAGAAGTGGTACTTAACTCGAACTGTCGGAGTCACCTTAGTGATAGCTGGCTTAATTCAAGCTCTGAAATGAGAAATGGAGAGAACAATGTTTAAACCCTTATACGTTTTTGACTTGGATGAAACGCTAATTAACGCTGATTGCTCTATGATCTGGAATGAATTTTTAGTCGAAAAAGGCATAGTAACCGATCCTAACTTTATTGATGAAGACCGGCGCTTGATGAACCTCTACGCAGAAGGAAAGTTAGACATACAGCGCTACTTAGATTTTTCTTTAGCGCCGCTTGCGACTATGCCAAAAACACAAGTGAATGACTTAGTTGAAGAGTGTGTGCAGCGTTATATCCTATCTACGCAGTTCCAGCAATCTAAGTCTCTGATTAACAAGCTAATACAGCAAGAAGTGGATATGGTTGTAGTTTCCGCTAGCGTGACTTTTTTAGTTGAGGTTATCGCACGTCATTTAGGTATTAAAAACGCATTGGGTATCGATCTGGTCGAAGAACAAGCATGCTATAGATCCCAAATAGATGGCATAGCGACTTACCGTGAAGGTAAGGTCACTCGACTTAAACAGTGGTTTCAACAAACGGCACAATCCTATTCGGAGATTCACTTTTTTACCGATTCCATTAATGACTTACCATTGTGCGAGTATGCTGACCATACCTACCTGGTTAATCCATGCCCTCGTTTAAGGCCCATCGGAGCAGAGCGCAATTGGACCATATTGCACTGGAGTTCATAAAGTGAACGACGCTCAACGTTGGTTGTACAGCCGACGAACTCAAAGAAGTCATCCTCCAAATGTCGGTTTATGCAGGGTTCCCATCCGCGTTGAACGGCATGTTCGCGCTCAAAGAAGTGCTAGCTGAACACAATTTAACGGCTGAGCCAAAAAAGTAGTACTTAGCGTATTTCCATACTGAGCAAACTTGGAATGAAAACGGGCACTAAACAAATCATAAATAGACACGGCGCTGCACATCCGTTATATAAAGGGAAATTTTCGAATTAGTGACTAATTATGAACAGAGCTTTTGTGATTCGCGCTCGCGCCGCATCGACAGATCCTAAAACCTTCCTTGACGGGGTGGGATCTGATGCGCATTCCGAGATTCTTGCCCATGTACTAATGAATGCGATTTTTACCGCCCAATCTCATCGTGATGATGTGACTGTTTATTTAGTATTGGAAAGTACCTCAGACTTTTCTCGTACAGTGCGCTTAGAATCGTCTCTGCTGACTAACATTGGCGGCTTTCATGAATCTGCGTTGATTGCGTTAATTACTAAAGCGCTAGAAGGCTCTATGGGTATGAAGAAAGAAGAGCTAAGAAACGTTGCAGACGGTTTAAGTGTTGAAACTATCAGCTTTGAAAAACTGGTTCAGCGCTTAGCCGAAGACTACCCGCTTTATCTGCTGGACAAAAAAGGCACTGATATTCGTGACGAACCATTTAGCGGCAGTGCTTGTTTTATCCTAACTGACCATATCCCAATGCCGAAAAAGAGTTGGAATAGTCTCAAGCGATTAGGGACGAATAAAATCAGTCTCGGGCCTCAGATGCTGTTTGCCTCACAATGTATTGTGCTTATCAACAATGAGTTTGATCGTCGAGGCTTGTAACACTTGTAAGGTCATCAACACTCAGAGCCGCCACTGCGGCTCTTTTCAGTTGGGCGTAACATTGTTACTTTGACTCAGAAGGTATCAAACCGCGGATTATCGGCTCTCGCCATGATTGTGCGCTTTTATCGTATGCACCAAAACCCGCGCTATATTCCCAATAATGCCAACTGAAACCTCGACTCTCGGCCTCCCTTGCAATAAATGCCGTCCAGGCTGTTTGGTCTTCAGGTTTTGAGGACTTGCTGTAAACACCAAACTCACCAATATTGATCTCAAAACCTCTATTTGGCTTGCCATTCCATTTCGACACTGCGTCTAAGAAGCCATATAAGGTTTTCTTCTCTTTCTCGCTTCCATACCAACGCGTATCCGTCCATTTGTCCGCCCCATCAACCCACTCGGCTCCTTGATGAGTAAACTTAAACGGCTCATAAAAGTGGACGGTAATAATGGTATTGTCGGCATTCACTGACTTGGGCAAAACTAACTCAGGTAAGGCAAAAGGCCCGCCCCACTCCGCAGTGCCAATCATCAATTTACGCTGACCCGTTGCGTTGTTTTGGCTGCTTGCCAAGTCATCCCATATCAGGGTTGTTAAGTCTTGGATTAACAGATTCCAGCGCTTTGAATCTACTTCTGCGTGTGGTTCGTTAAGCAACTCGAACACTAACTGATCTTCTGAGTATTGCTCTAACGGAAAGGCTTTCGCCACTTGAGCCCATAATGCATTTAGCCTCTCTCTGTGATGTGAAAAACGTCCTTTCTCGTAGAACAACTCGTTATAATGATGAGTATTAATAACCACTTTGAGATCACTCGCCATTGCTTGATCGACCACAACTTTTACTCTATTAAGAAAAGCTTTCTCAATAGAGTATGGCGGAACATCTAACGCATGGGCATTCCATCGAACAGGGATTCGAACACTTGCAAAGCCAGCGGCTTTAATTCTCTCAAAGTCAGCCAGCATTATTTTTACATTATTGTTCCACTCCCCTTCGTAAGAAGGAGATTCAAGGTAGTTGCCCATATTTATGCCACGACCAAGAAATGAATGCGACAAGCCAGCACTCTGGTTCCAACCATACAAGTCGGTGTAGTAGTGCTTGCCCAAAACGTTGGGGGCACTTTGCCCTGTTTGGGCTTGATTGGTACACCCTATCAGCAGAGCAACTGCAATTATCGCTGGCGTTAACTTCATATCTTTCCCTTTGATCACAAGCTCTTGATTAATAACTAGAGCACCACGTAGAGTTAGATAATTACTTGAAACAGAAAGGCTCACAAACCTTGTTCTAACTATGTGGGTGAGTTCAATTATCTATGAAATTAAAGGGCAATATGAGCAGTTTGTGTCATGGGGAATGGACCTAAAACGGGTACTCTGTTTACTGCTTAACGGTTAAACAGTGTGGGCAAATTGACCTTAAAATATCCTAGTGAATGCCACAAACACACGAATGTACTTCCTTGCTATGCATAGCAGGCCGAGCACTCTTCTACAGTAAATCGCAGTGCGCCTTTCAAATTTGCTAAGTGATCGATTCCAGCATCAACGCCCATCTGATAGCCCGTTTCCAAAACTGCACGTTGACGAGATAGACGCTTCACTGGGAAATCAGCCGGCGGAGCAATAACTCGCACTTTGGCATCCATTGGTGGAAAGCGAATGAATTCTAGAGCTTGATTATATCGGCTTGCTCGCGTTTTTAGTGTCTGAGCAATTACAGGGTTGTCTGACAGCAACCGTTTCATTAACCAGTGACCTCTCGATTCAGGCATTGAATAGCTTATTGGATGAGACAATATCACTGTGATGTCTCGCGCTCCTTGTCTATAAGCTTCCTTTACAGGAATTGAGTCGGCTACCGCACCATCAGTAAAGCAACTACCCGAAAAACAAGGTGTCTCTCGATAGGCTACGGGTAATGCTGTGGTTGCTTCGATTACATTGAGTAGATTGTCTTGTGTGACTTTAAAGTAATTGGCCGCTCCAGTGTTAATATCAGTCACCGCTGAATACAATGGAATGTTACTAAGTAACTCATTCAGATGGAGTGGGTATTGTTGTAATGAGGTTTCACTAAGCCATTTCACATCTGTTAGGTGTCCACCTTTCATGAACCGTACAGGGTTGTAAAAATCTTTCGATGTGGCAAGGTCAGTAATTATTTGGTAACTGCGCTTTGGTTGTTTAGATAAATAACCAAGCAAATTAGATGCCCCCGCAGAAGCCCCGATTGCGAACTGGAAAGGGTTGTACTCTTCCTGCATAAAAGCATCCAGAACACCCGCTGCAAAAATACCGCGCATCGCTCCGCCTTCAACAACTAAAGCTTTATTTTCCATCACATCTACCCATGTAAACTTCGATAATCAAATTCTATTGAAAAAACATTAATTGAAAAAAGCGATTGTCCTTATCAATTCAATAGTTGATATCTATTTTTGTTTACCGCTGATGGATGCGTTTCGCCAGCCACGGAATGCTATTTGAGTAGTCACATTGAGGTTTAGAACTGTGTTGTCTTACAACACGATTACAAGCATCTCAAAGATGTCTGAGGTGTTACATAAACTTAGCCTCAGCAGATGAGTAACAGTCCCCACCGATAAAAATGTGACTCTGCATTAAATACACGCCCCTCTTTTTCATTAAGCAATCGGCCTGAAGCTGAATGACTGAATTGAGAGGGATTGGCTTGATATAGCGAACATCAAGTCGAGCGGTCATAGCGCAAACATCACGAGCGAATAGGCAATGAGTCATCGCCGCATCGTGCAATGTAGCAATCACACCGCCCTGCATGACACCTTGATAGCCTTGCACTTTTTTAGTTGGCACAATTTGCCCCACTACACCTCCGTCAGCCGTTAACTCAAAGCGGATGGCACTATGATCGTTGAAAAAAGGCTGGCAACAAACCGCACATTGTTGGTGATTTTTAGGAATATGAATAGACATACAATACTACTCGGTCAAAAAAGACGACAAGTCTAGAGGGGTAAACAAAGTCGCAAAGCTGATTAGGTAAATCATTATTTTTCCTCTTGCTAGTCGAGTAACTTAAACGCTTTCGCCAAGTGATTCATCGTTTGTGGTGAAAGCTTACTAGAGAGTATTCGAACGCCTGTTACTCTTCCTGCACTGTATGCTTCTCGCATACCAATCGCAGCAGAACGTGTTTTACTCTGACTTGAACAGTTTGCTTTATTTTTATTCGCTGACGGCCGAGCAAATTCAATTTGAGTAACTGGAGTTAATTGATTTTCATCAAAGCACTCTAGAGAGAACCCACGCGGTGCACTTAGAACACGAACATTGAGCTTAAACAGTGTACTCAGCATATTCGAGCCAATTGAACGAACGACAACAGCATGCACCTGATTATCTTGCAATACCTCGCGCCAAAAGTGCTTATGGACACAACACGATGATGACTTAGGCAGATCGAGAATTCGTTTGGCATTGGTTTGGTTATCCCACAGCATAATCTGAGGAGCTTTGGCAAAGTGATTGGAAAGAGAAGATTCGCGGCAGGGAATGGCAAACAACATAGTGTTCTCCTTTATCAGTGTAAGGAGAGCACTATACAACCCATTATTAGCATATGCCAACAACTAGTTATGAAAAATTAGGATCCACAGAATTTCTACTTTAAGCGGCTATTCAGCGGCGCGCCTGCGAGTGTTAAGCTGGTTTTTAGGCACGTTAATGAATGATTTTTAGAGGTCCTGTTCAAGGCTTTTTTAACTATCTCATTTAAAATAATTAAAAATAGATAAAGAAATATCTATTTAGTTAATACCGTGTATAGTAGCATCCAGCTCAAACAATGAGCTATTGATAACTTATTTAGTTCAAGATCTTCTCAGTTCTCTTTCGATTTGATTCATCATCTCTGCCCTGCGATACCTTTTTCTTCATTCCTTATTTAGTAGCTCTCTTATTTATTAATCAATCTATCGAGATATACATGTCAAATAAAACAACTGGCTCAGTAAAATGGTTTAACGAAACAAAAGGCTTTGGATTCATTGCCCCAGATAATGGCAGTGCTGATGTATTTGTTCATTTCAGATCAATTGCTACTGATGGTTTCAAGACATTAGCAGATGGACAAAAAGTATCCTTCGACGTAGAGCAAGGTGGCAAAGGCCCACAAGCAGCTAACGTTACTGTTCTATAGATATTCCGGTGAGATCTTACTTCCTAAAGGCGGTAAGATCTCACCATTCTAGCACTAATTAAGGAGTAAAGTTATTCGAACAAACAACCGAAAAAAGTATTGGTACTATGTGCTACGCGAGAAGAAACACCTTAAGGGCAAAGATTAATTGTACCAGATTAAATACTACCTTTATCATAACGATGCCTCCTGGTCAGCGACCATAAGTCAACTAAATAGCGACGTATTAAAACGTCATATCCTTCCCCGAGTAAATACTAACTGCCTTAGCTTGAGTTTTTCATTTTGTGAGTATGAAAATACCGGAGAAATAAGAGATTCAAAAAATGCGGTCTTGGGACATTTTTGTATCTTTTAAATCGCGGAGATTACTCTTTGAAGAAAACTGCTAGCCGTAAAATGAAAAACATAAATGTACACAGTCATGAAAATGTTGAACGTAAAGAAAATATCCATGAGATAAGAAAGAGAATAGAAAATATTTTATTAGAACGAGAACAAAAGAAGTTGTGGGACCTATGAGATGAAAATGAAAAAACCATTTAAGAAATCAAATAACAAGGCAAGAAAAAGCAACTTTGAGGAGAAGTTTTCTCTTATAGTCGCAGAATATAACAAAGCCAAAGAAATTCTTGACTCTATGTCCGAAGGGTCTGAAGAGTATACTAAACAAAAAAACTGTGCGACAACCTGTTTGCTCGTGCAGAACGGTTCATAAACGCAAATTAGAATCGAGCCAGTCAGATTTCGTAATCTCCCTAAACAGAGTGAAACGTACCTACCCTCACTCAGCGTTTACTTGCCGCATACCAAATTATAATTTCAGCAATGAGAACACTTAATCAATTACTATCAACAACAGCCTCTGTAGTGTATTAGTTCCGACTAGAT
>JRWQ01000006.1 GCA_000775715.1 Vibrio tubiashii | reverse complement strand
GCGAAGTCTTTCGCTTCACCACCGTACACTTTTGCAAGAGTAGTACAGATAGCTGCAGTTAGAGTTGTTTTACCGTGGTCAACGTGGCCGATAGTACCAACGTTTACGTGCGGTTTCGTACGTTCAAATTTTTCTTTAGACATGAGTTGTCCCTCTAGGTACGGATTTAGGTGGCTTTGATGACCACGCAACCAAAAAGTATTGGTAATAAATTTACTCTCAATCACTAAACTTAGTTTAGATAAGAGAAAGTATCAAAAGGAAAACATTGCTTAGAGCTGGTGCTGATAGGCAGACTCGAACTGCCGACCTCATCCTTACCAAGGATGCGCTCTACCACCTGAGCTATATCAGCACTCAAATTAGAGTGGAGCGGGCAGCGGGAATCGAACCCGCATCATCAGCTTGGAAGGCTGAGGTAATAGCCATTATACGATGCCCGCAACACGTAACTCTGTGAGCTATTTCCTTAAGAATATGGTGGAGGGGGACGGATTCGAACCATCGAAGGCAGTGCCAGCAGATTTACAGTCTGATCCCTTTGGCCACTCGGGAACCCCTCCAAATTTTTAATCCATGACTCTCGTTCTCTAAAAAGAGATAAGCGGAGAAATGGTGCCGACTACCGGAATCGAACTGGTGACCTACTGATTACAAGTCAGTTGCTCTACCTACTGAGCTAAGTCGGCATAAGTGGTGCGCATTCTATTGAATGATTTTCTGCCTTGCAATAGGAAATTTAAAAAAAAACTTCTTTTTCTCCTGATTGGGGTTATTTGTTGAAATTTCGCCCAATTTATCGACAAAAATATCCCGAATGTCGACGATGTCGTTTGCAATCTTGGTCGGTTGTTGTATTTTCGCTGCTCTATCGTGAAACCAAGTTAGGATGACTATGACTCCGTATCTCTCATTTAATCGTCAACAATGGGCAGAATTACGCAATTCAGTGCCGATGACATTATCAGAGAAAGATCTGGTTGAACTGCAAGGTGTTAACGAAGACCTCACGATGGAAGAGGTTGAAGAGATCTACTTACCTCTCGCAAGGCTGCTTAATCTTTATGTCGCAGCAAGGCAAAGCCGTAACTCAGTATTAAACAACTTTCTTGATAATCAAGGTTCCACACCGCCATTTATTATTGGTATCGCCGGGAGTGTCGCCGTGGGGAAGAGCACTACAGCCCGTTTGCTGAAGGCTTTATTGTCACGCTGGGATAACCACCCCAAAGTCGAACTCGTCACCACCGATGGCTTTCTATACCCAAAGAAAGTGCTAGATGAACGCGGCATTATGCATCGCAAAGGCTTCCCTGAGTCATATGATATTAAGCGTTTGGTTGAATTTGTCTCCGACGTAAAGGCAGCCAAGCCGAATCTTGAAGTGCCAGTCTACTCGCATATTACCTATGACATCACCGATGAAGTAAAAGTCGTTGATAGACCCGATGTTCTAATCATTGAAGGGCTAAACGTTCTACAGAGTGGTATGGACTACCCACACGATCCACATCGAGTATTTGTTTCTGACTTCCTAGATTTCTCTCTTTATGTCGATGCAGAGAGCGAAACTATTGAGCAGTGGTACGTCGAGCGATTCCTCAAATTCCGCCAAGGTGCTTTCACTAAACCTGGCTCCTACTTTAGCCATTACACACAACTGAGCGAATCCAAAGCCGTTGAGAAAGCCCAAAGCATATGGCAATCGATTAATGGAATTAACTTAGACGCTAATATTCTGCCAACTAAGGGGCGCGCTCACTTAATCTTGAAAAAGGGCCAAGATCATAAAGTGGAAGAGATTTTACTGAGGAAGTAACGAGGCGTGGGATTCGGGGTTTGGGAACAGACTTCGTCCTACGGAGAGCTGGATAGTGTTTAGGGTTGACGGATAAACGCCAACCCTTTTCGTTTGGAACGCCTTGCTACGGAAACAGATGTGGGATACAAATAACAGGATAAGCTGGCTTGTCAGACTAGTTTTCCAGCAGCGAAGCGATCCATAGGGCGAAGCCCGTTCTCGATTCCCTAGGGTAGCATTCCCAAGGACTAAGTCCGTCCTATTCTACTTTGGCTCTGGGCCATACTGATTATCACCCTCTTCGCCTTTCAAAAAACCACACTCAGTAAGTATCCAAACACCACACGCCAACGCAACAAATGACATTCCTGCTTGAAGTAGTGATGGTTGAGTAGCCGCCGCGGCTCCACCGACAGGCACTGTCATACGACCAAAAACGAGTGGAATGTTAAGCAGCAACCACCAGCTCGACTTACCTCGATCATGCCAGCGCTTAGCCGTGATTGCCAAATCGGGTATAAGGATAACAATTAAGAATAGCGGCAAAATCAGATGCGCCACTGCAGGGAACAGTGCATTCATTCCTAACGCAAAGCCTACAATCATCAGATAGTAAACCACATTCCAAATCCAGTATGTTTTACGCCCAATACGACCTTGGAACGAGAACAGTAATTCTTTAATCGACATCATCAATACCTAAACAAAACCAAAACAACCGGGGCGAATCCCGCTAATCTAATTAATTACTTTTTGAAAGCACTCTCTGTCCATATCTCGAACATTAACCGTCAAGCTATGCACATGGCCAGCTTGCTGTTGCAACACTGCCATCAGTTGCCGTGACAACTCCCGCTTCTGCTCTGATGTTCTTCCGTCCAGCAGCTCAAAGTTAATATGGATGAAATCGACACTATCACCCGCTTCACCAACTAGCCAGTTATGGCTACGCAGAGAGCGAGACTTTACCGAGCCAATATCAAATAACCCACACGTTAACGCCACTTGATGCAAGTCTTCAAGCAAGCCTTGAATGTTAACGCGATCATCCACTGAACTAGAGTATTCCATTACTAGGTTCGGCATAGTTGTCCTCAAATGTAAGAGAGTTTCACAATAATCAAAAATTCCAAAACACTATTACCAATTTCTCTACTGAATTCCGAGTCAATTCCTACCGATTTGCTCTACGGATCACTGATACAAAGGAGAATAATACCAGATTTGAGTTGCCACAGCTCAAACCAGTGGCTGATATCCATATAAGACATGACGGTAATCATGATCTCCCTAATATTATCTGTTATATTCTTACGAAGATTTTTTACATTAATTGATTAAATATGGAGATATTCCTATGCGTCGTCCTGTAGTGATGGGTAACTGGAAGCTTAACGGCAGCAAAGCAATGGTAAAAGAGCTGCTAACTGGTCTTAATGCTGAGCTTGAAGGCGTTGAAGGTGTTGACGTAGCTGTAGCTCCACCAGCGCTTTACATCGATCTAGCTGAGCAGCTAATCGAAAAAGGCGGTAACAAGATCATCCTAGGTGCTCAAAACACTGACCTAAACAACAGCGGTGCATTCACTGGTGATATGTCTCCAGAGATGCTAAAAGACTTCGGTGCGACTCACATCATCATCGGTCACTCTGAGCGTCGTGAATACCACAACGAATCTGATGAGTTCATCGCTAAGAAATTCAACTTCCTAAAAGAGAACGGCCTTAAGCCTGTTTTCTGTATCGGTGAATCTGAAGCTCAAAACGAAGCGGGCGAAACTGAAGCAGTATGTGCACGTCAAATCAACGCAGTGATCGACGCTTACGGTGTTGAAGCACTAAACGACGCAATCATCGCTTACGAACCTATCTGGGCTATCGGTACTGGTAAAGCAGCAACAGCTGAAGATGCACAGCGTATCCACGCTTCTATCCGTGCTCTAATCGCAGCGAAAGACGAAGCAGTTGCAGCACAAGTAATCATCCAATACGGCGGCAGCGTTAAACCAGAAAACGCGGAAGCTTACTTCTCACAACCAGACATCGACGGTGCTCTAGTTGGTGGTGCATCTCTAGATGCTAAGAGCTTCGCAGCAATTGCTAAAGCGGCGGCAGCAGCTAAAGCTTAATTTTTCTTCTTATTTGATGCCGTAGTGTTGTTAGCGTCACTCAATTGTCGCCGAGCTACATCATCAATGAATTGAAAAACACATAATCAGGTCAGCGCAAGCTGGCCTTTTTTGTGTCTGGCACATCAATCAAGTATCCTACTCTTTTAGAGATTAACGATAGATGTACCGAATGCAGGATAAGCATGGCCTTCTAACAGGTTCGATCCCCCAAGTACTGCGCCAGATGACGGTTCCCATGACGTTTGGCATGATTGCGATCCTGATGTTCAACTTGGTCGATACCTTCTTTATCTCCTTGCTTGGTACTGAAGCGTTAGCTGCGATTAGCTATACCTTTCCTGTCACCTTTGCGGTCAACTGTATCACTATGGGAATAGGCATGGGACTGTCGACCAATATCGGCCGTCTGCTAGGGCAAGGTCAATCTACAGTGGCCGCACGCTTCTCCTCTCATGGGTTATTGCTCGCTGTACTGTTAGTGGCTATCGCCTCATCACTGGGTCTATTCACTATTCAGCCCCTGTTTGTCTTTCTAGGCGCAGAGCAATCACTGCTACCTTTAATCCACCAGTATATGGATGTGTGGTATCTCGCAATTCCTCTCTTGGTCATTCCTATGGCGGGCAATAGCGCAATTCGTGCCACGGGAGATACCAAAACACCCGCTAAGATCATGATGCTTGCAGGCCTGATCAATGGCGTGCTCGACCCGCTGCTGATCTTTGGTTACGGACCTTTCCCTGAACTAGGTATCCAAGGTGCCGCCATTGCCAGTGGGTTAAGTTGGCTTGGCGCCTTAATTGGTTCGCTATATGTACTGATCAAGCGTGAAAAGCTACTGGCTCTACCTTGCTCTAAAACATTATGGTCAGATTGGAAAAAGATTCTCAAAATCGGCACTCCCGCAGCACTCTCCAATGCACTCACTCCGTTATCGGGGGCAATACTAATGATGATGTTATCCACTCATGGTACCGCAGCTGTAGCGGCCTACGGTGCAGCGCAAAGAGTGGAATCGATCCTTATCTTGGTACTGATGTCTCTTACCTCTGCATTAACACCATTTATTGCCCAGAACATGGGCGCGAATAATCCTCAACGTAGCTTCGCCGGACTGTTCTTGAGTATGCGCTTTTCTATGGTATTTCAGGCAGGTATCTTCGTTATGATGGTACCACTGAGTATTCCTCTTGCTGCCTTATTCTCTCAAGAGCAAGAGGTTAAAGACCTACTATGGCACTATCTACTGGTTGTGCCCTTTAGCTATGGATTCCTAGGAGTGATGATGATGCTGGTTTCAGGGCTCAACGCACTGCATGAACCCATCAAGGCATTTCAATGGAGCTTTATGCGGCTATTTTTGTTTACCTTGCCCTGCGCATGGCTTGGTGGGCAAATCTACCAGATTGAAGGACTGTTTATCGGCATCGCGACAGGTAACATTATTGGCGGTGTTCTCGGCTACTTATACGCACTCAAGCTGAGAGCCCAGCATCTCACCATTAGCGCATAAAGCAAAACACCGACATAACGTCGGTGTTTTAAATTCAGTTTAATTGTGCAAGCTAATCTACAATAGCTAGATCTTCTTCCTCTTCGACCTCTAGCTCAATATCGAGAGGCTCTTGAGAAAGTATCACACCAGTATTGTCGGCATACAGATAGTCTTCGGGAAGGAAGGTAACACCACCAAAATTCACCGGAATATCGATTTCACCAACACCTTGGGCTGTTGAACCAACAGGGATAGAGGCAATAGCTTGGATACCAATGCTCATATCTTCAAGCTCATCAACCTCGCGAACACAGCCATAGACAACAATACCTTCCCACTCATTCTCTTCCGCAAGAGAGGCGAGCTCGGCATCAATCAATGCACGGCGTAACGAGCCACCACCATCAATCAGCAGCACACGTCCTAATCCATCTTGTTCGAGAATCTCACGGATCAAACCATTGTCTTCATAACATTTAACCGTTGTGACTTGGCCGGCGAACGACGCACTACCACCGAAGTTGCTGAACATTGGCTCGACAACATCAACTTGATCTAGATAAATGTCGCACAAGGCAGAGGTATTGTATTCCATAGTATTCCTTCCCATACCGTTGGTTATCTCCATCGAGTATATAAGGTCATTAAGTCATTGCAATGACATGTATCATTTAACTAGCCAGAGTTTGAGCTATAACCACTCCAGCAAACAATAAGTTAGTCACCATCGAGCACTTAACGATAACTGGCATCATAGGGGCAATGTGCGCTGGTTTCTCTGCAAGCCATACAGCTCGACCATGTTTAAAGGTGACCAGTAAGCTCAATAAAAACGGTAAGCTTATCCATATGGGGCTTGGTTGATGAATCAAATATGCTGCAAAAGCCACGACTGCCCCCGCGAGCAGCGCAAAGTGATACTGCTTAGCGCGCTTCTGTCCGAGACGAACCGCTACGGTTCGCTTACCACACACTTCATCATTTTCGATATCGCGCATATTGTTGATATTGAGCACGGCAACCGCGAGTAAACCACAACCAATCGCAGGTAAAATGAGTAAAGGAGCAACAATACCCGTGTGAAGGAAATAGGTTCCCGCTACACCCAGTAGACCAAAAAAGATAAATACTGAAATATCGCCTAAACCAACGTATCCATAAGGCTTATTTCCGACGGTATAAGCGATCGCCGCAGTAATGGCGAGAATGCCCAGGCCAATAAAAGCGAGGATACTCTGCAAGCTCTCCAGCGCATACATCACCAATGCTAACCCTGAAACAACGGTCAACACGACATTGATGATCATCGCCTGTTTCATATCTTTCTGAGTCACCGAACCAGACTGAATTGCACGTATTGGACCTAAGCGATTTGCGTTGTCGGTACCTTTAACAGCATCACCATAGTCATTGGCTAAGTTAGACAAAATTTGTAGCAGTGTTGCAGTAACAAAAGCAAGTAGTGCAACAACAAGCGAAAACTGATGAGTGGAATACGCCAATACACTACCCGTAAGAATAGAGACCAATGCCAGTGGCAATGTTTTAGGACGAGCGGCATCAAGCCAAATAATTAAAGACTGTTTCATGAATTCCAGTTTAGTCACACTTACTTGAATGAGAATTGTGGCACATCAATCCTCGTAGGGAAAAACAAAAAAGGCCACCGCAGTGACCTTTTTCTCAAACTTGACCAAGGTCAGGCTTATTTTACGCGACCGACGTACTCACCAGAACGAGTGTCTACTTTGATCACTTCACCGATTGCGATGAATAGTGGGACACGTACTACAGCGCCAGTTGAAAGTGTCGCAGGCTTACCACCAGTACCTTGAGTATCACCTTTTAGGCCTGGATCTGTATCAGTAACTTCTAGCTCAACGAAGTTTGGTGGCGTTACCACAATTGGGTTGCCGTTCCAAAGAGTCAGCATACAAGTGTTGTTTTCTACCAACCACTTAGCATTGTCGCCTACCGCTTTTACGTCTGCAGCGATCTGCTCGAATGTCTCATTGTTCATAAAGTGGTAGAATTCGCCGTCGTTATATAGATAATCTAGGTCGATATCCATTACGTCTGCAACTTCACAAGTTTCACCAGACTTAAAGGTTTTCTCTAGCACTTTACCAGAAAGAAGCTTACGAATTTTTACACGGTTGAACGCTTGGCCTTTACCCGGCTTAACGTATTCGTTTTCCAAGATAACGCAAGGCTCGTTATCAAGCATGAGTTTCAAGCCGCCTTTAAATTCATTGGTGCTAACAGTAGCCATTTTTTCCTCTTACATTCTTAGAGCTAAATTCAATGCCGCACATCATAACCCGAAAAGTTGTTTCTGTTGAGCAAAACTGGCTCAAACAGCTAGCGAATGGGATCTCTGATCCTGCAAAACTGCTTGAACAACTCGAAATTGATCCCAAGCCGTGGCAAGAGGGGTTTGCAGCTCGCAAGCTTTTTGCGCAGCGTGTTCCGCAAAGTTTTGTTGATAGAATGGAAAAAGGCAATCCTTTCGATCCCCTTCTCCGTCAGATTCTGCCATTAAACGAAGAGTTTGAAGTGCACGCGGGTTACTCAAACGATCCGCTTGCAGAACAAAACAATACAACCCCAGGATTACTGCACAAATACCGCAGTCGGGCATTGATGATCCTAAAGGGGGGCTGCGCGATCAACTGCCGCTACTGTTTCCGTCGTCACTTCCCATATGATGAAAACAAAGGCAACAAAGCGGTTTGGCAGCAAAACTTAGACTATATCCAAGCGACCCCAGAACTGGATGAGCTGATCTTGTCTGGCGGCGATCCCTTAATGGCTAAAGATGAAGAGCTAAAATGGCTGATTGATCGCATTGCCGATATCCGACATATCAAACGTCTGCGCATCCACTCTCGCCTGCCAGTCGTTATCCCAGATCGAATTACTGACAGTTTGTGCGACATATTGGGCGAGTCGAGGTTGCAAGTCATTCTGGTAACTCACATTAACCATTCGAATGAAGTGAACCAAGAGCTGAGAGACGCAATGAGTCGCCTTAAACAGGCCAATGTCACGCTATTAAATCAGGGCGTGATGCTCAAAGGGGTTAACAATAGCGTTGAAGCTCAGGTCAACTTAAGCCATGCCCTGTTTGATGCGGGTATCCTACCCTACTATATTCATGTATTAGACAAGGTTCAGGGCGCCGCCCACTTCTACATTTCAGATCAAGAAGCAAAAGCGATCATGCAAGGGCTACTAGAGCGAGTCTCTGGTTATCTCGTGCCAAAATTGACCCGAGAAATTGGAGGACGGGCCAGTAAAACCCCGCTCGACCTGCATTTAGAGTAGCCTAGCACTATCAAGTTGTAGCAAAGTCAACCCTAGTCCAAGCTTGATATTGAATAGTGACCGTTAAGGCAAAAATTATTTGTTCGTCCAGCAGGGACTTTATGTGCATACTCCGCGCTTTTGGAGGTCACTATGCAAGCACATGTCGCCCAACTTTTAGACTTGGGTCCTTTCAGTTGGCTCGCACTTTTCTGCTGTGCCATCAATGGTATTTTGATCGGTGCAGAGCGACAAACTCGAGGTAAGCCCGTCGGTATCCGTACATCAATTTTGATCATTTCCGGCACCTACCTGTTTATGTCAATGGCAGTTTCACTATCACCAAATACCTTAGATCAAGCTCGAGTGTTAGGGCAGATCATCACAGGTGTAGGCTTCTTAGGTGCTGGAGTTATGATGACTCTAGATGGAAAGATCCACGGCGTAACCTCGGCAGCGATTATTTGGGTCCTTGCCTCTATAGGTATGATGATTGGTTTAGGCTACTTTCACCAATCTGTCGTGATCACAGTGCTTGCTCTGTCGGTATTACTCGGGGTCGATAAAGCGGAAAACCGCATCCAAGCATTGCGCAGAGGCGTGCATCAGAAATTCCAAAAACGTCGTCATAGCAAACATAAGTCGTGATCCCTACGAGTATTTATACACAAGCTTTTGGTTTAAATCGCAGTTTTTGATTCGCGACAAGGAATCATCCGATAGCGAATTATTCGGACGAATAAACAAAAAAAGCTCACATTTCCAACTACCACTTTTGGATAGCATAACCCTATATTTAACAATGTAGGGTTTGATCATGTTCTATATACATATGCTCTTGCTTCTGACGGTGATATTCATCGGTATTCGCCATGGAGGCATCGCGTTTGGTCTCCTTGGTGGTTTAGGTGTTTCCGTCCTCGCCTTCGTATTTGGCGTTGCCCCCGGCTCACCTCCAATCAGTGTTATGCTGATCATTCTCGCTGTCGTCGCGGCTTCAGCCACTCTCGAAGCCACAGGTGGTCTCAAGCTCTTAGTTAAATTTGCCGAGCGATTACTGCGCAAACACCCAAGCCAAATCGTATTCCTTGGCCCACTTTGTACCTACTCTTTAACGGTATTAGTCGGCACAGGCCATTCGGTTTATCCTCTTCTTCCGGTGATTTATGACGTAGCTTATAAGAAGGGAATCCGTCCAGAACGCCCTATGGCCATGGCCACCGTTGCGTCGCAAATGGGTATTACAGCAAGCCCTATTGCAGCAGCGGCAGCCGTTGTAATGGCCACGGCTGCAGATAACCACTTGGATATCAGCTTGGTCAACGTTCTACTCGTCACCATCCCCGCTACCTTGATCGGCGTACTTGTAGGTTGTTTGTGGAGCTTAAAGCGCGGCAAGGAACTAGACCAAGATCAAGAGTTTAAAGCTCGCTGCCAAGATCCTGAGTTTAAAGCTCAGTTGATCGATGAAGTACAGCAAGATGAGAGCGAACCCCAGAGTCAGAAAGTCGCCAAACGTGGCTTAAGTATATTCCTAGCGGGTATTGCTACGGTTATCTTCGTCGCTATGTTTGGTAAGGATCTCGGTCTGCTCCCTAGCGGAGTTAAAATGTCGGTCGCGATTCAGTTCTTAATGCTATCAGTCGGTGCCTTAATTCTTCTCACCACCAAGGTTGAACCGAAGAAGATTGTTCACAGTAACGTGTTTATCGCGGGTATGACAGCGGTGATCATTATCTTCGGTATTGCGTGGATGAGTGACACCATTATCGGCTTCCATAAGCCATACCTGATCAGCTTAGTCAGCGATATTGTTGCAGCACACCCATGGACATTTGCCATCGCGATGTTTGTGGTTTCAATTTTCTTGAAGAGCCAAGCCGCAGTACTAACCATCATGCTGCCACTCGGGTTTGCTATGGGTATCCCTGCTCCTGTGCTGATTGGTGTTCTACCAGCGTGTTACGCGTATTTCTTCTTCCCGTTCTACCCAAGCGATCTTGCAGCGATTACCTTTGATCGTTCTGGTACCACTCAGATTGGTAAATATGTCCTCAATCACAGCTTCTTGCTACCAGGATTTATCGGCGTAATCACAGCAACAACTGTTGGTTACTTGCTATCAACTATGTTGATCAACTAATCACTAGCCCGCTAAAAAACAAAAAGCCAGTTGGTCTCCCAACTGGCTTTTTTAGTTCAGCGTAATGCCTAGCTTAGAATAGCTCTTCTGCTACTTTGAATAGGTCTTCACGTACTGGGCGCTTCATGTTCTCAATTGCATCAATGATGTCGTGGTGAACAAGCTGCTCTTTCTGGATACCAACACAACGGCCACCATGACCTTCCATCAATAGGTGAACAGCGTAGTTACCCATACGTGATGCAAGAACGCGGTCGAATGCTGTAGGACGACCACCACGTTGGATGTGACCAAGAACAGTAGCGCGAGTTTCGCGACCTGTTGCCGCTTCAATCTCTTTCGCTAGTTCGTTAGCGTCCATCATTAGCTCAGTTAGAGCAATGATTGCGTGCTTTTTACCTTTAGCAATCCCATCTTGGATATTGCCAATCAGCTTCTCTTTATCCAAACCCGTTTCAGGAGTGATGATGTACTCACAACCACCAGCGATTGCCGACATGAGTGTTAGATCACCACAGTGACGACCCATAATTTCAACAATCGAGATACGTTGGTGTGAAGATGATGTGTCACGTAGACGGTCAATTGCATCGATAACAGTGTTCAACGCAGTGAGGTAACCGATCGTGTAATCCGTACCTGCAATGTCGTTATCAATCGTGCCTGGAAGACCGATACATGGGTAACCCATTTCAGTTAACTTCTTCGCACCCATGTAAGATCCGTCACCGCCAACAACAACTAGCGCTTCGATACCGTGCTTTTGCAGGTTCTCGATCGCTTGCTGACGAACTTCAACTTCTTTGAACTCTGGGAAACGTGCAGAACCTAAGAAAGTACCACCCTTGTTGATCACATCAGAAACACTTGAACGATCTAGTTTTTCGATACGATCTTCATACAGACCTAAGTAGCCATCAAATACACCGTAAACTTCTAATCCTTCAGACAGGGCTGTGCGAACCACGCCACGAACCGCTGCGTTCATACCTGGTGCGTCACCGCCACTCGTCAAGACACCGATCTTCTTAATCATGCTCACCCTCGATTTTTGGGAATCTTATTTCAATTTTTACGTTAGCCGCTTTCAAAAGCCACCAACAAAATTCCTTAACTGCGCAATATGTTACCTTTCCTAATCAGGAATACTAGATATATTTGCGTCTAAATATGTAACTTTTCTACTTATGTAAGAGTATTACAGCTTTGCCAATTACCATCATTGATACACATCAGGATCACAGTTAAAAGTGCTCCAAGTGAAAAGATAGCCAATAACTAACCGTTTTGCGTTACCAACCCTGCGACTTCTGCGCTTTTTCTGCGCCAAGCACGACCGAATAAGGATCTTGGTGGATCAAAACATCCGATTCAGGGAATAGCTCAAGCAGTTTATCTTCCACCTCATCTGAGATCCGGTGCGCCTCGATTAGTGGCATTTTATCTTCTAGCTCCAAATGCAACTGAATAAAACGAGTTGGGCCTGACATTCGGGTTCTAAGTTGGTGAACCCCTAGCACACCTTCAACTTTGACACAGCACTCGCGAATCGCCTTTAACTCCTCATCCGGTAACTTACGATCAAGTAAAGTTTGCACCGCTTCTTGAACCATTTTGACGGCGCTGTAGAGTATATAAAAGCCAATTAATACCGCAAATACTGAGTCTGCTTGAGTAACCCCAAACCAACTTAATCCTAGCGCCAACATAATTGCCGCATTCATGTAAAGATCAGATTGATAATGCAGTGAATCAGCCGCTATAGCCTGACTGCCCGTTTTTTTCACCACATGTTTTTGGAAGCGCACTAGAGCGAACGTCACCACAATGGCAAACAAGCTGACATAAACACCATACTCTGGTGACTGAAGTTCGTGGGGCTTAAATAAACGTTCAATACCGTTCAAGATGAGGAAGACTGCAGAGCCAGAGATAAACATAGCTTGCGCAAGGGCTGCTAAAGATTCCGCTTTACCATGGCCGAAGGTGTGTTCTTTATCTGCTGGTTGGAGCGAATAACGCACAACAATAAGATTAACTAACGAAGCGGCGATATCGAGCATTGAGTCAATGAGTGAGGCCAATAGGCTCACCGAGCCTGTCGCCCACCAAGCGCCGACTTTCACTACCAATAAAATCGTCGCAACTATGGTTGCTGTCCATGCTGCCAGCGTTACTAAGCGGGCGTATTCCTGTTTCATAGAGTATTGATTATTAAATAAACATCCCCCTAGTATAACCGCACAATTGCTGAATAAAAAAGGCGACATCATTGCCGCCTTAAATAACTGGTTGGAATTAAGATTTATTCATTCGTTGCTGCATATTTTCTAGGCACTTAGCAGAACGCTCGCCTTGAAGTTCAACAAACTTCGCTTTTTGCTCAGGAGTCAAAATGCTCAACATTTGGTGCTGTTTCTCAAGCATGTTCACTTTACGTTCCGTCTGCTGCTCAACCATAGACTTCGCCAGCTCATTTGCGGCAGCTTGGTCAAAGTTGTCCGCGAGAACCAATTGTTGAACTTTCGCTTTTTGAGCTTGCATCTCTGCATGGCGAGTTTCAAAGTTCTCTTCAAACGCCGCTCTCATTGCTTGCTTGTCAGCTTGACGCATCTCTTTGATTTGCTCTTGCTGAGCATCCGTCAAATCTAGTTGACGCATAACGCCACGGTCAAAGCCACCGCCACACTCACCTTTACCGCCTCTCTTACCATCTTTACCACCAAACGCGTATGCGCTTGCAGTGCCAAGAGCCAGAGGAAGAACAGCTGCAGCTAATACTAGTTTCTTTGTCATTTTCATAGTCGTACCTTTCACCTTATCTATTGGATTGAGCTGTACTCACAGCGCTTGAGTGTAGAATACGACTTGCTAAGTAAAGCAACGTATTGAGATAGTAAAGAATCGTAAAGAGCGACAATGACCCTAAATCAATTGGTCATTTAACAGTAATATATAAATATCCAACTGACGCAGAGACCTTGCTATGCCGCATATTTTATTGATTGATGACGATACCGAGCTAACTAGCTTGTTGAAAGAAGTCTTGTCTTTTGAAGGCTTTGAGGTATCGGAGGCCAACAACGGCGAAGAAGGATTGGCACTACTCAACGAAAGTATTGATCTGATCTTGCTCGATGTAATGATGCCTAAACTCAATGGAATGGAAACACTTAAACGACTTCGAGAGAATTGGGAGACTCCGGTTCTCATGCTCACCGCCAAAGGCGAAGAGATCGATCGCGTGATTGGTCTAGAACTTGGCGCTGACGATTACTTGCCTAAGCCTTTTAGTGACCGCGAACTACTGGCACGCATTCGAGCTATTTTGCGTCGCACTCAAGGCAATGGCACAGGTAAAAGCTCGAAAAATTCGGATTGTATTGAATACCAAGATATTCAAGTGTACCCCGGCAAACAAGAAGCCTACTGTCAAGGAGAGCAAATGGAGCTCACCACCACAGAGTTCGCATTGTTAAGTCACTTTATTCAAAACCCGGGACAAACACTGACTAAAGAAGCGTTAAGTCTAGATGTTCTAGGTAAGCGTCTTGCCGCTTTCGACCGTGCGATTGATATGCACGTATCCAACCTACGCAAAAAATTACCAGAGAGAGAAGATGGTAAGTCACGCATCAAAACACTGCGCGGACGGGGCTACCTGTTGGTTGAGGAGGACTAATGCGCCTACCTAAAATCACTAGCCTCCACGGTCGTATCTTCGCCATTTTTTGGTTCACCATGTTTTTGGTGCTAATGGCCGTATTATCTCTACCTCACCTCGACCCAAGAAAAGCCAAAGATATTCCGGACGATCATTATGAGCAACTGCTCGATGTCAAAACCAGAATCGAACAACGATTTGTAAGAGAAAATAATCTTTCTCGTATTTTGTTCCAACTGGAAGGACAAAAACGCCAAACCAAGAACGACGATAAAAGGCCACCAAAAGACAATCGTCCTCGTTTCTTTGTCTCCGATAACGAAGGAAACATCTTAACTACGCAAAATCGCAAGGACTTTAAAGTTCGTGCGCTGCAAAACTTTATCACCAGTGTTGAGATTGACAGTCACCCCAAACAGAAACTGTATGGTCATTTTATGCTGGCAGGCCCACTCCCCATCACACTTGCAGATAAAGACTTACTTCTCTATATCGGTGTGAAATGGGACCAGCCACCACCTTTCTTATTACGCATGTTTGACCGGCCCTTCCAACTACTGTTTGCGGTAATGCTAGTCAGTACACCTCTACTTCTATGGCTTGCTTGGGCTCTCAGCCAACCTGCCCGCAAACTAGAGCGCGCGGCCAAACGAGTAACTAAAGGTGAATTTGTCGTTGACCCCGAACTTGAGAAAGGCACCAGTGAATTTCGTCAAGCGGGCGCGAGCTTTAACCAGATGGTAGAGGCAGTTAACCAAATGATTTCGGGCCAACAGCGTTTGTTGTCAGATATCTCCCATGAACTTCGATCTCCTTTAACTCGATTGCGAATGGCTAATGCTCTCGCCACTCGAAAGCAAGGTGAAAGCCCAGAGCTCACTCGCATCGACACCGAAGCACAACGCCTAGAACAAATGATTGGCGAACTGTTAGAGTTGTCACGTATGCAGGTTGATAGCCACCTCAACAGAGAGCCGCAGCCAATGGCTAGCCTTTGGGAAGCTATCCTTGCTGACGCTCAGTTCGAAGCAGAACAAATGGATAAAACCCTGATCTTCAATACCATTCCTGAGCGGATAATTTCAGGTAACCCTAAGCTTTTAATGAGCGCGTTAGACAATATTGTGCGCAACGCTATCTACTACGGTAAAGACCGCATCGAAGTCGCTTTTACAGAAACTGGCCAGCAAATCATGATTGCAGTGGATGACAATGGTGAAGGTGTCCCAGACCACGAGTTAGAAGCGATTTTCAGACCGTTCTACCGGGTATCAACCGCTCGCGATAGGCATAGCGGCGGTACGGGTCTAGGCCTAACCATCACAGAGAGCGCCATTCGCCAGCATAGTGGTACGATAAAAGCGAAACGCAGCAAGCTCGGAGGTTTAAGGGTAGAGATCACCCTTCCAATTGATATCGATAAATAACCCTACAAAACAACAGTTGATAATGGATCTCATTATCATTTAAAGTAAATCCTTCAATTAAGGAGGATTTACTATGTCTCACACCTTTCCAGAGTTACCTTACGCTTACGATTCACTAGAGCCCTACATCGACGCGAAGACGATGGAAGTGCATTACAGCAAGCACCATCGCACCTATTTTGATAAGTTTACCACCGCTATTTCCGGTACCGAACTAGAGTCCACCACACTAAAAGATATCTTTGCCAACATTTCTCAGCATACTCCCGCAGTTCGAAACAATGGTGGTGGTTACTACAACCATATTCTTTATTGGAACTGCATGAAGCCAAACGGTGGTGGTACACCACAAGGTAAACTGGGAGAGGAGATTGTGTCTACGTTTGGCAGCTTCGCAACCTTCCAACAGCTATTCACTGACGCTGCAATTAACACCTTTGGTTCTGGTTTTGCTTGGCTCATTGTCCAAGATGGTAAACTGGTAATTACCTCTACAAGCAATCAAGATAATCCGTTAATGGATGTTGCTTCTGTGCAAGGTGAACCTATTTTAGCACTCGATGTCTGGGAACACGCCTACTACATCAGCTACCAAAACCGACGCCCTGAATACATCGATGCTTGGTGGAATGTCGTCAACTGGGAAGCGGTTAGCAACAACTACACTGCTGCTGTAGCCTAGGGGCTATTGACCTTATACACATATAAAGAAACAACGTCAGACTTGGCGGCTTTCACTAGTCGCCTTATACTCTCTAGCCTTTAATCAATCCGCGTTAAGAGTTAATCATGTTTGATATCGCCTTGTACGAACCAGAAATTGCACCCAACACTGGTAACATTATTCGCCTGTGTGCCAACTGTGGTGCCAACCTTCACCTGATCGAACCGCTAGGTTTTGACTTAGAAGAAAAGAAGGTTCGTCGCGCGGGGTTGGATTATCGCGACTTAGCACGCGTCACTCGCCATAAAAACTATCAGGCCTTTATCGAATACTTAGAAAAAGAGCGCGGCGATTACCGCATTTTCGCCTGTACGACCAAAACAACCGGCCACCATGTCGATGCTGATTTCCAAAAAGGTGATGTACTACTGTTTGGCCCAGAAACACGCGGCCTGCCTGCAGAACTGATAGAAAGTATGCCAATGGAGCAGCGCATCCGCATTCCAATGATGCCAGACGCACGCAGCTTAAACCTTTCCAATGCTGTAGCGATCATTGCATTTGAAGCTTGGCGTCAGATGGGGTTTGAAGGGGCGCAGTAGCGAGAAGCGGCGCAATGGAAACGGGAGGCGGGATATGGGAACGGACTTCGTCCCACGGATAACTGGATAACTAGATAACTAGATAACTAGATAACTAGATAACTAGATAACTAACTTAACGTTTTCGACAGCCCCAACAAATCAACGGTTTGTTTTTATGACGGTCATCCTCAAGAGGGAGGAACGACCGAGTTAGGGATCTCTTCTAGTAGCATTAAGCTCAATCCCGTTTTCCCGAAGCAAAGCGTTCCATAGGGCGTAGCCCGTTCCAGTTATATACAAATAAATGATCAAAAAAGCCGATGCAATTGCATCGGCTTTTACAACTCTAGATATCTAGTTTTCTAGTAGCGCAGCGTTCCAACCTACGGACGAGCGACAAAACCTACCGCTTCGTAGGCTTTCTTCAATGTCTCAGCTGCACAAGCAGAGGCTTTCTCAGCGCCTTGCTTCATCACCTGATCCATGTAAGCGCGATCGGCGCGGATGCGGTGGTATTCCTGTTGAATAGGCTCAAGCATTGCAACGATTGCTTCACCGACATCTTTCTTAAATGGACCGTACATCTCTACGCCTTGGTACTTAGCTTCGATCTCTTCAAAGCTCATACCCGTCGCTGCCGAGTAAAGGCCCATTAGGTTTGAGATACCCGCTTTGTTATCCCAGTCGTGAGCGATACGTGGTGGCGTTTCTGTGTCTGTTTGCGCCTTGTTGATCTTCTTGATGATCGACTTAGGCTCTTCCAGCAGAGTAATCACGTTCTTACGGTTATCGTCAGACTTAGACATCTTCTTAGTCGCATCTTGCAGGCTCATCACACGTGCATTCACAGTTGGAATGTACGGCTCTGGCACTTGGAAGATTGGTTGCTCTGGCGAGTAGATGTTGTTAAAGCGGTTAGCCACATCACGAGCTAGCTCTAGGTGCTGCTTCTGGTCACTACCTACTGGTACTTGATGTGCGCCGTAAAGCAGGATGTCTGCTGCCATCAACACAGGGTAATCAAACAGACCTACGTTTACGTCACCAAATTGGCTAGAAGAGTCTTTCGAGTAACGTGCAGACTTGTCTTTAAACTGAGTCATACGGCTCAGTTCACCCATTTGAGTGTAACAGTTAAGAAGCCAACCAAGTTGAGCATGCTCTGGTACATGTGACTGAACAAATAGCGTGCTCTTTTGCGGATCAACACCAACTGCAAGACAGATTGCTAATGCGTCTAGAGTCGCTTCGTGCAACGCTTTCGGATCTTGGCGAACCGTAATTGCGTGAAGGTCTACAACACAGTATTGGCAATCGTAATCATCTTGCATCTGCTGCCATTGACGTAGAGCACCCAAGTAATTACCGATACTTAGTTCACCTGATGGTTGAACACCACTCAATACGATGGGTTTGCTCATGGGAATAGTTCCTTTGACTTCTTATGCTAAATAATGAAAAAAACCGCGTGGCTTCTATCCACACGGTTCACTCAGTGTACTCATTAACGAGTATTTTAAAAGCTCTTTTGTCGCTATTAGGCTGAAACCGTTAATAGTTCTGCCAAATCTGCGATGGTATCTGCGACATAATCAGGTTGAGAGACCGAAATAGGCTCACCATGATTGTATCCATACGTTAAGCCAAACGAATGACAGCCTGCGTTCTTAGCCGCTTTAATGTCGTTGCTCGAGTCCCCAACCATCATCATTTCACTTGGCTGACAGCCGTGTTTTTCAAGTAACCAGTTGAGTGCCATTGGATTCGGTTTTTTCTCAGCAAAAGTGTCACCGCCAATCACATCAACAAAGTATTGGTCGATACCATGCTTAGCCAGAACGTCTGGAACAAACTTAGAAGGCTTATTGGTAACCAATGCCATAGTAAAGCCAGCTTTGTGTAGCTCGGCTAAGGTCTCTTTTACGGCTGGGTAAAGGTGACTTAGCTTGTGACCACTCTTGTGATAATAATCATCAAACAAAACACGTGCCTTGGCATGGAGTTCAGGATCAAGATCAGGAGATACGGTTAGGCTGCGACTCAGCGAACGGCCAATCAGCACATCCGCACCGTTACCCACATAGTCACGTACCTGCTCTTCCGTGACTGCTGGGTAACCCAGTGCTTGCACTGCTTGGTCGGCCGCAACCGCTAAATCTGGCACACTATCAAGCAAAGTACCGTCTAGGTCGAATGCGATTAGCTTAATGTTATCCATAAAATTATTTAACCTTAGCTAGCTCAGCACGCATTTGATCGATCACTTGCTTGTAATCCGGTTGGTTGAAAATCGCTGAACCGGCAACGAACATATCCGCGCCAGCCTCTGCGATCTCTTTGATGTTGTCGACTTTAACGCCGCCATCGATCTCCAAGCGGATATCTCGACCTGACTCATCAATCATCTTACGCACTGCGCGTAGCTTATCTAGAGTCTTAGGAATAAACGACTGGCCGCCAAAGCCTGGGTTAACTGACATAAGAAGAATCATATCGACTTTGTCAATGATGTACTCAAGGTGAGACAATGGTGTGGCTGGGTTTAGTACCACCCCCGCTTTACAGCCGTGCTCTTTGATAAGTTGCAACGTGCGGTCAACATGCTCAGAGGCTTCAATATGGAAAGTGATCATCGATGCACCTGCTTTAGCAAAATCTGGGATGATACGGTCTACAGGTTTAACCATTAGGTGAACATCGATAGGTGCAGTAATACCGTAGTCACGCAGCGCCTGACAGATTGGCGCACCAAAAGTTAGGTTTGGTACGTAGTGGTTGTCCATTACATCGAAGTGAACCACGTCAGCTCCGGCTGCGAGTACTTTCTCTACGTCTTCGCCAAGGCGAGCCATATCTGCAGATAGAATCGATGGAGCGATAAGGAAATCTTTCATACCAACCTCTAAAGTTTTGGGGATATCATTGCACACTGAAGAAACTTTGCGCGCAATTCTACCTAAGCTAGAGGTGAGATGATAGAGAAGCGTGATGAAATGTGATTATTTGCTTTCTTGAGGTCTAAACAAAGCTAGTAGCTCATCCACTTTATTGCGACCAGCTCCATTGCGGCTAATCGTGCGCTTCACCTTAACGACGTTTAATTCAGCACCATGATATAGGCGACGAGTTAACGTTGTATCGTGGTTAGAAATCAGTACAGGTATACCACGCACAACCGCTGCTTTCTCGGCAACATCAGCAAGAGCCGCTTGGTCGTCTAGAGTAAAACCGTTACCGGCGTAAGACGTGAAATTTGCCGTAGTTGAGAGTGGTGCATAGGGAGGATCGCAGTAAACGACACTGCCTTTACGCGCTCGCTTAAACGTCTCGTGGTAACCTTCACAAACAAACGTCGCTTTCTTCGCTTTTTCTGCAAAAAACTCGAGTTCGGCTTCCGGGAAATAGGGCTTTTTGTATGAACCAAAAGGAACGTTAAAACCGCCCTTCTTGTTATAACGACACAAGCCGTTAAAACCAAAGCGATTCATATACAGAAACGCTAAGGAACGATACATCACATCGTCAGTCGCATTGAACTGGCTACGAACGTCTAAGTAGGCTTCTTTGCGATTGTTCTCAGGACAGAACCAACGTTTCGCCTCGGTGATGTACTCTTCAGGGCGCTCTTTAAGCAAGTTGTAGAGATTGATCAGATCTGGGTTGATGTCTGCAAGTAAGTACTGCTCGAAGTCAGTATTGAGGAACACAGAACCAGCACCGACAAACGGTTCAACCAGCTTACGAGCTTCTGGCAAGTGACGCTGGATATCTTCGACAAGTCCGTATTTTCCACCCGCCCACTTTAGGAAGGCTCGCTGCTTCTTCATCAACCGCTCTATCTATCAACCAAAAATTAAGGCTGCGAAATGTAACATATTTTGCAATTAATCTCAGGCAATTTTAAGGATATTAACCAGTTTCTGTTTATCTTAATTGCCACGCTCAATTTCACGTTGGACTTGGCTAAGAGACTTAGCCCAAGGTTCCAAGTTTTGCAGCTCTTCAGATAAACTCTGAACCGCATCTCGCGCCACTTGGATAGTTGGGTAGTTTTGATAAGTCACTATGTACCAGTCTACGCCATTGCGCTGAGTCGGATAGATAAAGACTTGATTCGCCAGTTGATGAAGGTCGATAAAGTTCTGCACTTCTTCAAGCGAGTTTACCGCCGCCAACTGCAAGGTGTAGCTACGAGGAGAGAAGCTTTTTAGCTCATCTTTGGTGAAAGAGAACTTAATCACCGTTGGGCTTTGCGCCTCCTCTTGAGCAATGCTCGATTCAACAGCTTCAGATTGAGAAGGTGCCTGAGACTCTTCTTCAGGGTCGACTTTAGATTGCTCGACCACCGCATCTATGTTGCTGGTATCGACCTCTTCAGGTTTGCCTTCCAACAAGGCATCAACCACATCGGACGTAATCACTACACGCTGATGATCATCCTCGGTATTACCAACACTCGAGACTTGCTCCGTCACATCAGGTGGTAACGAGAGTGAGTCATCTTCAGCGTTAGCCATCACAGGATCAACGACAGGCTCAGGTTCAACTATTGGGGCAGAGCTTTCATCACTCCCGGAGTCTTCAGGTAGTGTGGGGATAACCGTCTGTTCAATCGAGTCAGTGATCTGCTGCGCTTTATCGTCAGGTGTAGGCTGAGACATCATCCACCAATAGCCACCACCAATTAATAACAGTAGAGCTGTCACCAGCAACGCAATATTAATGGGCGAACCCACAATTGAGCGGATAATAATCCTTTTTTCCACTTTCTGATCCCCTAGAGCCATTATCTCACCTGGGCGGCGAGCTACCGTTCGATACGCATTTCGAACACGCTTTTCCATGTCATCTTCGACAAACCGAATCACCAATTGTTCAAAGAAACGATCGGCTTCATCTTGGCTAAGTGCTTCAATTTCAAGATCTATCGGCTTGTGTTCTTGACCATAACCCAAACGGGTCAGTAATGCATCTAGACTGTTCGATTGAGCGAACAACAGCACATTCACCGTCCAGCCTGGGTTCGCTTGCGCCTCCAGCACTAACATCCACAGTTCAGAAACAAATGACTCTGTAAGTAAATGGGCATCATCGACAGCGATCACGACATCACAGGTTTCACCCTGCATTAAACGAGAAAATGACTCAACCAAGGAGTCGGCAGGATTATAAAGAGGTTCAGAAACAATTTGAGAAAGGATCGTCGAACGGCGTTGGGCATCATCTTGATTAGGAAAACACATCAACAGTGACTGGTTCTTATCTTGTGCCCAAGCTTCAAGATAGTGTTGGGCGAGCCAAGTTTTACCTGCCCCAGCCTCTCCGCCAAGGGTTACCAAGTTCGAACCAAAATTAGTCAGCAACTGCAAGCGTTCTAGCAGTTCAGTTTGTGATTCTAGCTCCAACATATGTGGAGCATGCGCCAAGCTCATTGCGATACCTTACTCAAAATCTATACAGTACCAACCACTCCATTGCGTAAACGCACAAACAGGTTGGTACTAGACTCACTGGACCTAAAAACAAGAAGAGTTATAGAGTGCGCGCGAAGTCGATGGCTTGCTCAATGATCGATTCAGGAACACCTTTTACTACTTCAGCCGTCCCTATGCTCGTTGGGAGCACAAGTCGAAGCTCACCGGATAGTACTTTCTTATCACGCATCATATGCTTCATAAAGTCGGCAAATGACATCGTGTCCGGGGTATGTACTGGAAGCTGAGCTCTTTTCAGTATAGAGATAATTCGTTCAACTTGCTGCTCGCTGATAAGGCCTTGAAGTTGCGCCGTTTTCGCCGCCATAACCGTACCAGATGAAACAGCTTCACCATGTAGCCAGTTACCATAACCTAGTTCAGCTTCAATCGCATGGCCAAATGTATGACCTAGATTCAGCAATGCACGAATACCAGACTCTTTTTCATCTTGAGCGACCACTTCTGCTTTAATTTGGCAGCAACGTGCAATCGCGTAAGTGAGTGCCTGCTCATCAAGTTGATACAGTTTGTCGAGGTTCTGTTCCAACCAAACAAAGAACTCTTGATCGTAGATGATGCCGTATTTGATAACTTCTGCGATGCCCGCAGCGAACTCTCTCTGTGGCAACGTCTTAAGACAGTCAATATCAATCAACACGGCTTTGGGCTGGTAGAAAGCACCAATCATGTTCTTGCCAAGCTTATGGTTTACCGCGGTTTTACCACCAACCGAAGAATCGACCTGGGAAAGCAAGGTGGTTGGAATTTGAATAAAATCAACACCACGTTGATAGCAAGCTGCCGAAAAGCCGACCAAATCTCCAATCACTCCCCCACCAAGGGCTATCACAACCACATCGCGGGCATAATTTCCTTCAAGCAGGAAGCTCATCACTGTGTTGAACGTCTCTAGAGATTTGTACTGCTCACCGTCTGGCAGTTCCAGAACCGAAGCTTCACAATCAAGTTGTTTCAAGATAGAGAGGATTTTATCAGCGTACAGCGGAGCAACAGTGACATTAGAGATCACAACTACTTTTTGTTTTGCCGATAAGAGGGAAAGGTGGGCCGGATCATTAAATAATCCGGCGCCAATTGAGATTGGATAGCTACGCTCATCTAAGCTGACCGTAATCCGTTCCATGGGTATTCTCCGTTGCTAAAAGAAAGTCTTAACGTTCTTCTAGCATTTTTACGATCTGGTTGGCTACCACTTTTGCACTTTGATCGTCTGTACGTACTGTGTAATCCGCAATTTCGTCATAAAGAGGGTTACGTTCACCCGCTAGAGTTTCTAGAACTTCACGCGGATTATCAGTTTGTAGCAATGGACGCTTCTTATCGCGGTTTGTACGCGCAAGTTGCTTTTCAATCGTTGTTTCTAGGTATACAACAATACCGCGCGCAGATAGACGATTGCGGTTTTCTTTACTCATGATTGAACCACCACCGGTAGCAAGCACAATACCTTGCTCTTCCGTTAGGTCGTTAATCACTTTTTCCTCGCGATCGCGGAAGCCTTCTTCACCTTCTACGTCAAATACCCAAGCGATATCTGCGCCAGTACGTTCTTCAATAACGGTATCAGAATCCACAAACTCCATATGAAGTTGTGAAGCCAGGTGTCTACCGATAGTGCTTTTGCCGGCACCCATAGGGCCAACAAGGAAAATATTGCGTTTCTCAGCCATGTTTAGCAGTAATTTACAACGTTAATTCAATGACATCGCCACAAGAGAAGCCAGTTTGATGCTAGCGATAAAGATGCTTGTGGCACCGATTCCTCACAGATAATTCGTGATAAGACCCGAAATTATCTAGATAAGGTGCCATTAATGCAAATTTATTTTCATCACTCAGGTAATTCTTACTCCAGAACCACCTTAGGAGTGACAAATATCAGCAGCTCACTTTTGCCTTCTTGCTGATAAGTACGACGGAACAATGTACCTAAAAGAGGCAAATCTCCGAGAAAAGGCACTTTTTCTACCGCATCTGTCACGCTGTGTTGAAAGATGCCTCCTAATACAACTGTCTCGCCATTATCCACCAGCACTTGAGTACCAATTCGCTGAGTGTTTATCGCCACCGCTTCTCCAGTACCAGTTTTAACCACTTCTCCTGGCCTATCCTGGGTGACATTTAAATCGAGAATTAATCGGTTGTTTGGGGTGATTTGCGGTGTAACTTTTAAACTCAGCACCGCCTTTTTAAAAGAGACGCTAGTTGCGCCACTGGATGACGACTCTAAATAGGGAATTTCACTGCCTTGTTCAATAAAGGCCGGCTTCTTATTGGTAGTGATCAGTCGAGGGCTCGAAATAACTTCAGCTTTAGACTCGCGTTGTAACGCCGAGAGCTCAAGGTCAAGCAGTATATCAGAGCCAAGTTTGGCAACTTGGAATGCGATCGTCGATGCATTAGAGGAAGTCGCAGCTAAGTTAACATTTAGCATGTCATCAATAGGTAACAGATCAAAGCGGTTGTCCTCAATACTTGCGCCAATAGATGTGCTGCCGTTGGAGTTACTGTAACCCCAACGAATACCAAGCTCCTCCAGATTGCCCTGACTAACCGTAACTATTCGCGCCTCAATTTGTACCTGTTTGATAGGCACATCGAGATCATCAACAATCGCACGAACCGCTTTGATGTTTGCCGAAGTATCTCTGATGAGTATCGCATTGGTTCGCTCATCAACAGCTAATGAGCCACGCGATGAGAGCAATTTAAACTCTCCTTCTCCATTAATTAATGCCGCAATCTCGGAAGCTTGAGCAAATTTGATGGCAATAATGTCAGACTCCAACTCCCCCGCATGGGAAGCGAGCAGCTCACTCTGAAGAACTTGCTGCTCATGCAACTCGAACTCTGACCGCGGCGCTACCAACACCAGATTATCATTTATTCGTTTATCAAGCCCTTTAAGCTGTAATATGACCTCAAATACATCCTGCCATGCGATATCTTCAAGGCGTAAAGTCAGGTTGCCAGCTACTGTATCAGAAACGACCAGATTGAAGTTGTTATGGTCGGCAATCAACTGCAGCACATTCCGCACAGGAATATCCTGAAAGTTAAGGGATAAATTGGGACCGGATTGGTCTAGGATTGATGATTTCTTACTCGTTGATTCTGCTACCCTTTGCACTATCACTCGCACTGTTTTACCTTCGAGTCGCTCCTCATACTCAAACTCTCCCTCGATGGCCACCAAAAGCTCGACACTGTCAGTTCGGCGAAATACCTCGATGTTGCGCACGCTAGAGCCAAATTCAGTGACATCAAACACTTTAAGCAGAGAGTCCTCCACTTTAGTCATTAGCAGTTCAATGCTCAGCCCTTTTTCTCGCTTTCGTATGTCGACCATGACGCGAGAGTCAGATAAAGACAGTAACAGTTGCCCATTGCGTTGTGGGTTGAGCTTAAAATCAACTCGCTCAAGCATAGGCCCGTTTAGCGGCTGAGCGTCAACCTTCACAGACAAGCAAACAGCAATTAAGAAATAGCAACACAAACAAACGGCTTTTGTCATTGGCATCCTGGCATCCATCTTCTCATCCCCTACCCTTTATTGGCGCTGCAACTTAACGTCACGCTGATGCCAGCAACCACCTTCATCCGATACGAACTCTTGCACTAGCAGATACTGTTCGGTCACGTTGACAATCTGAGCATTGCTCGAAGCTAGGCGCTCCCCTAGCGCTAGCTTGGCGATATGCCCGTTCGGTGCATGAACTAAAACAAACATCTGATTCTCGCTACTAATCACACCTTTAAAGCTCAACTTCGCCAAAGAAAATTGGTTAAAGCGGCCTAACTGACGATTCGTCGGTGCGGAATGACACTCTTGCTGCTGTGACGTTAATTTGCTGTGAGTGGTGATAGGCAAGACAAAAGGGTGTCGAGATTGATGAGCGGTATAGCGCGACGCTTCGATTGCAACGATTGGTTCTGGTTGACTAATTTCAACTTGCACCTCTTGATGTACACGGTCGATATAACGTTCAAGCGAGTCCTGATGAGCTTTGCACCCTGAGAGAGTTGCAGTCACAAATAATAAATACTTAATCTTCATCATTCACCACAGCTTTGAGCTGATAGGTATACGCTCGAACTCTAAAGTAGGTCACATCACTCTCTAAAGTCGTTCGCTGCCAGTGAATTTCGGCTAGATTTATCAGGCGCGGCAAAGAGGCAACAGTTTGTGCAAAATGACCAATATCATGGTATTGACCTACCAATTCGATATCGAGAGGTAGCTGATAGAGAAAGTCCAAACTCTGTTTTTGTCCCCAATCAAGCCGCATAAAACTCAGGTCATTGTCCAATCCAACCTGATTCACCGAGGCCAGCATCGACGCTAGCTCTTTTTCTACTGGCAATTGACGAGAGAAGTCATCATAGCGTTGAGACAGTTCAGCAAGCTCAGCGTGTAACCTAGGCAGTAGCGCAACTTTCTTAGCCCTCGACGCAACGACATCGCGACTCTGTAACTCTTGATACTTTGATGCCTCCAAAGCTTCTAGCTTGGGCTGAATATAGACCCAATAACCAACGCCCTGCAGCACAATTAACATCAGTAAACCAAGCAGCAATTGAAACTGAATAGGCCACTCACCTATCTCGCTGATATCTAACTCTGTGGTCGTTACCCTCATCATTTTTTATCTCCTAGGAGAGAAAGAGACTCGATACGACTGATATTTTTTAGCGAACCTTTTTACGCCATGAACAATAGAGTGCATCTCAACGCTGGTCACAGAGTCCGAACGCTCTAAATTATCGAGCATTTTGGCAAGACGCGATGTTGAATCAGCGATCCCCTCAAGCTCTACTTGGTGGTCAGTCACTTTTAACTTGTCGACATAAACACCTTGCGGGATAAGCTTAGGCAATAGGTTAAGAAACTCAGTCGTTTGATTGCGTTGTTTTTGTAGTGCCTCAACCATGGTAATTCGAGTCAGCAAAGCTTGGTGTTGCTGTTCAGCACTGCTCTGCTGCTTTATTTGCTGCTTCAGTTTAAGCGCGTAGTTATCAAGAAACTGGTTACGCTTTTGTTGCTCGGTGAGTTGATGATCGAGATATCCCCCCATAAGCCAAACCGTCACCAGGGCAAAGAGTCCAACAAGAGCCAAAAACGTTAGCGAACGCTTTTGACGCTCGATGCGTCGCTCGTCGCGCCAAGGCAGCAAGTTGACACTATGCAGCATGATTTGCCCCCAACCAGGTGACGCCACGCAGCGCAATGCCCGTTGCTAAGGCAAAGCCATAATTTCCCTCTATCAAGGGCGATGTTTTACGACCCTGGGCTAGCTCTAACAAGTTCAGAGAGTTAAGCCGCTGACACTCTAAATTCAACTGCAGCGGTACTTGATTTACTAGCGTTTCAAACAGAGGGCTCTGCCCACAAACCCAAACACCACCAATATTGATGCCGTGCACCGATGCCATACGCTGAATATGCCGTTTGATTTTGTCGATTAGCTCAACACTGCTTTGTTGTGAACTATCAGCACAGAGATCCAAAGTAATGACTTTGCAGTACGGCGCGCTGTTAGGCAGATCGATAGCAATCGATGCATGCTCAAACTCTAGATTGACCAGCAACCAGTTAGGTCTGATCTGGCTACGCGCTGCTAACTGCCAAACATGCACCATCGCATGAGCTTGAACATCGGCGACAACAGGCTGAAAGGCAGCACTTTTCAGCAACTCAACTTGGTGTGAAATCAACTGTTTTTTTGTCGCATACACCTGAAAACTGAACTTAGAATCACAATCATCAGCAGAAAGTTGGATATAGTCTAAGTGCAGCTCCTCGACGGGAAAGGGCGATTGATGAGAAAAAGCTTGAGTAATAGCATAGTTAACTTCATCTCCCTCTAGGCCGCTATCTATTTGTAATACCTTACTAATTACAGCGCTATCTGGTATTGAAAACGCTACTTTGTTACTAAATCTCGGTAAACTCTTCCTTAGTTCTTTGAGTTTCTTTACAATTTTCTGATAATTTGACATATGGTTATCAGGGAGAATGCCCGCTTCGATCGGTAATTCTTGATAGTCGACAAGCACAAATGTGCCTTTGTTTGGCTTAAGGACGACCGCTTTAATGCTGTGGCGTGCTATTTCAATGCCTGTAACTAATGATTTACCCATGCAGCTTAGCTCCGTACTTTTTGCTTAGCTCATATGCTTAAATTGATGGTTAAATAAGCACATAGACACATGAGCTAAATGTTTAGCTTAAAGTACAAGGGTTTGCATATGGCAAACTCAATCAATCAGGGAATCTCCGGTGAAGTTCATAAAGCGCCTACTTATATTCACATTGATTTGCATAATTCTTGGGGTCGGTACGATATTCGGCTTCTACCTATATGTGAAACCAGAGCTACCAGATGTAGCCACACTGAAAGACGTCAAGCTACAAACGCCAATGCAGGTGTTTAGCCAAGATGGCAAGTTGATTTCTCAGTTCGGTGAAAAACGACGTATACCCGTTGCCTACGACGATATTCCTCAGCACCTGATTGAAGCGTTGATTGCAACCGAAGATAGCCGTTTCTACGAACACCCTGGTATCGACCCTATCGGTATTACTCGAGCGGCAGTTGTGGTCGCAATGTCTGGCTCTGCTAAACAAGGTGCGAGTACGATTACTCAACAGCTAGCGCGTAACTTCTTCCTCTCCAACGAAAAGAAGATCATGCGTAAAATCAAAGAGATCTTTATTGCGATTCACATCGAGCAGTTGCTTAGCAAGCAAGAGATCATGGAGTTGTACGTCAACAAAATCTTCTTGGGTTACCGCTCATATGGCTTCGGTGCAGCAGCGCAAACCTACTTCGGAAAAGAGCTTAAAGACCTGACGCTAAGTGAAATGGCGACGCTTGCAGGTATGCCCAAAGCGCCATCAACGATGAACCCCATTTATTCAGTGGAACGTGCAACTCATCGCCGTAATGTGGTGTTACTGCGTATGCTTGATGAGAAATACATTACCCAAGATGAGTATGATGAAGCACGTGCCGAAGAGATCGTTTCTCGCTACCACGGTGCTGAAATCGAGCTGAGTGCTCCGTATGTCGCTGAGTTGGCGCGAGCTTGGATGGTGGCACGCTATGGTCAAGAAGAGGCCTATACGTCTGGGATGAACATCTACACGACGGTCGACTCAAAGCTTCAAGAGGCTGCCAATCAATCTGCTATCAACAATCTGCTCGCTTACGATGAACGTCATGGCTACCGTGGTGCAGAAAAAGTGCTTTGGCAGCCTGGCAAGCCCGCATTCGATGATGAGACTATAGATAAAACACTGGATAACGTTCCGACATACGGTCAGCTAGTCCCTGCCGTTGTAACCAAAGTAGATAGCAAGCAAGCGACGGTTTGGATTAAGAACCAAGGCTTGAATACCATTGAATGGGATGGCATGAAGTGGGCTCGTAAGTTCCTAACCGATGACCGCCAAGGCCCTGCACCAAGCACTGCTAAACAGATCCTTGCTGAAGGCGAGCAAATTTGGGTTCGCCAAGTTGAGCAAGTCATCGAAGACCAAGAATCAAGCTTCACATGGCACTTAAGCCAAGTACCAAACGCAAATACCGCGTTTGTTGCGATGAACCCTGACAACGGTGCCGTGATGTCTCTGGTGGGTGGTTTTAACTTTATCCACAATAAATTTAACCGCGCGACTCAATCAGTGCGTCAGGTGGGATCAAGTATTAAGCCTTTCATCTATGCAGCCGCCATCGATAAAGGTCTAACGCTGGCCACTCTAATTAACGATGCGCCCATCAACCAATGGGATCAGAGCCAAGGCACAGCGTGGAGACCCAAAAACTCTCCACCGACTTACACAGGTCCAACTCGTCTTCGTATTGGCTTAGCGCAGTCTAAAAATGTAATGGCGGTTCGTGTGTTGCGTGAAGTTGGCCTAGATGAAACGCGTCAATACCTAACCCGCTTTGGTTTTGATATCGACCAAGTGCCACGTTCAGAAACTATCGCCCTTGGCGCTGGTAGCTTAACACCGATGAAAATGGCGCAAGGTTACTCGGTGTTTGCTAATGGAGGCTATTACGTAGAGCCATTTTACATTGAGCGCGTGGAAGGCCCATTCGGCAAGATCGAGTTCGAAGCATCACCAAAAGTCGTTTGTCACCAAGACTGTACTCAGCCTGCACCCGTTATGAGCGAGTTTGCTGAGCAAGATGTAACGACTGAGCCATCTGATGAGCCTCAATATGCACCACAAGTGATCTCAGAACAAACAGCATTCCTAATGCGCGAAATGATGTATAGCAACGTTTGGGGCGGTGGTAACTGGCGAGATGGTACTGGTTGGAACGGTACGGGTTGGCGAGCGCAGAAACTTCAACGCCGCGATATCGGTGGTAAAACCGGTACAACCAACGATTCAAAAGATGCATGGTACAACGGCTACGGTCCAGGTATGGTGGCTATCGCTTGGGTAGGTTTCGATGACCACACCCGTAAACTAGGCAGAACTACGCAAAATAGCAACCTAGGCAAAGACCAAATCACGGGCGCTGAAGCTGGTGCGAAAACGGCTCAACCCGCATGGGTCGATTTTATTGGTACCGCACTGGACGGCGTTCCACAACAGAGCAAGGCAATCCCTCCACATATAGTGCGAGTTCGCATCGACCGAGACTCAGGGCTACTGACTAATAAGTTTGATTCAAGCTCAATGTTTGAATACTTCCTGGAAGGCACTGAGCCGACGGAGTACGTCACGAGTGAGATAACCGACAGTATCTACTCTACCGACGGAAGCGAGGAGCTGTTCTAAACAGAACGAAACGAGGCTGATGAAAACATCAGCCTCTTTTCATTGGCGTCGATTACTTTGTTTCTAGGTGAGACTTAATCGCTTGTGCCAATTGTTCAAACCGCGCTCTTAGTGGTGAGCCGGGACGATAAGCCAACACAATACTTCTCGATGGGACAGGGTTGGTCGCGGGCACATAGCATACACCATCTTTCTGTTTCTCTTTCGGCACTGACAGTTCAGGTAACAAAGTAATCCCAGCTCCAGCGGCTACCATGTTACGCAGTGTTTCTAAGCTCGTTGCTTTAAAACGTTCATCATCCTGAGCACCTGCGGCGAAACAAAAGCCCAAAGCTTGGTCCCTCAAGCAGTGCCCATCTCCTAAAGCAAGTACAGTTCTGCCATTAAGTTCGAGCATATCGACGTGATCTAATTGAGCCCACTCATGATCACATGGCACCGCAAGGCTCAACGGCTCGTTATATACTTCAATCTCTTTGAAAGGGGCGGTTTCTGCCACGGACGCCAGCACCAAGCAATCGAGTTTTCCCTCTTCCAGTTGACGTACTAACTGATGAGTTTGCGCCTCATGCAGAAACAGCTCTAACTCAGGAAACGCTTCTTTAAGCATAGGGATAATTTTCGGTAGTAGATAAGGACCGACCGTAGGTATAAAACCGATATGCATCGGCCCTACCATATCACCCGCTTGGCCACTCGCCATATCTTTAAAGGTTTTGATTTCCGATAAAATACATTTAGCTTGATCAACCAACTGCAAACCTGCCTCGGTAAACAGTACCCGACGGCTACTTCGCTCAAGCAGAGCTGTACCTAGCTCTTCCTCTAACTTACGAATCTGACCGCTCAGGGTGGGTTGGCTGACGAAACAAGCCTCAGCAGCTTTGCGGAAATGTTTATGCTCAGCCAACGCGACTAAGTACTCAAAATCTCGAATATTCACTCTCTTTGCTCTCCATCTTCAATGATAGAAATTACCTATCAAAACCATAACATTAAACGATTAGAGCTATCAAAGAGTTTCTTTGATAATGGTTGCAACAAAGCAGAGCGAAGCGTATACAACTATAAGCTCAGCAACAAAATCAAAAATCCAATTTAAGGAAATTATTATGTTTGCATCGAAAGAGAACCAAAACGTACCTCAGGTTACATTCCCTACCCGCCAAGGTGACGCTTGGGTTAACATCACGAGTGATGACTTATTCAAGGACAAAACCGTGATTGTGTTTAGCTTGCCAGGCGCTTTCACTCCAACCTGTTCATCAAGCCACCTACCGCGCTACAACGAGCTATTTTCGGTATTCAAAGAGCATGGCGTTGATGAGATTATCTGTATGTCGGTCAACGACACCTTTGTAATGAACGCCTGGAAAGCAGACCAAGAAGCAGAGAACATTACCTTTATTCCAGATGGTAACGGTGAATTCACCGATGGAATGGGCATGCTAGTAGACAAAAACGACCTAGGCTTTGGCAAGCGTTCGTGGCGCTACAGCATGCTGGTGAAAAATGGGGTGGTAGAGAAAATGTTCGTTGAGCCAAACGAGCCGGGCGACCCGTTCAAAGTGTCGGATGCCGATACTATGCTGAAGTACGTTGCACCGAACTATAAAACTCAAGAATCGATCACTGTCTTTACCAAACCAGGCTGCCCATTCTGTGTTAAAGCCAAGCAGACACTGATTGATCACGGTCTTCAATACGAGGAAGTGATTCTAGGACAAGATGCGACGACTGTGAGCCTACGTGCTATTTCTGGTCGCACAACAGTGCCGCAGGTATTTATCGGTGGTAAGCACATTGGGGGCAGTGAAGAGCTAGAAACTTATTTGGCCTAATTCCACTAGCGAATAATCAAAAAAACGAGCCACACGGCTCGTTTTTAATTTCTAGAGGTTTACTTCTCTGCTGCAATCACAGAAATTTCAACCAAGAGTGCTTCACGCGCCATATCAGCTGTCACACAGGCACGTGCAGGCGCATGACCTTCTGGAACCCACGCGTCCCATACGGCATTCATTTGTTGGAAGTCTTTCATATCCTTAAGATAGATGGTCGCTGAAAGCATATGCTCTTTGTCACTGCCTGCTTCTAGCAGCAGTTTTTCAACCTTATCCAACATAGTTTGAGTCTGCTCTGTAATATCTTTGGTTGCATCTGCACAAACTTGGCCACATAGGTAGATAGTGCCATTGTGCTTTACAATGCGGCTCATACGCTGTTTGGTTTGTTGACGTTCGATCATTTTTATCACTTTCACGCTATTTGAGATATGCTAAGACCTCGTATCTTACCAATTCACTGCCTCCATGACATGTAAATACTGTAAAAATAACGACTGGTTTTGGAAGAAAATTGGCCGTTGCCAACGCTGTATGGATCAACTCACTGTACTGTCGGTGCTGTGTTGGATCATTTGGTGGTTTGCTTTTCGAGATAATCCTCAAAGTATCGAATCCATCGCACTAATCATGGCGGGTTTTGCCTTCAATGGCTTGCTGTTTCTCCATCTATGGATGCGATTTGTTATCTTTCCATGGCGAAAGCGCAATAAAAGAAAAAAGCCCCAAAACCAATAATTCGGTTTTGGGGCCTTCTTAGATTCTTCTAAGAAAAAGCAGTGGTACTTTAATAGACCGAGCTTTCCCTTATTAGTTCCGCAAATAGTCGATCTTTTTTGATCTTTTTTTGGGGATATAAAATTCAATCACTTATGCCACATTCGTACGAGCGATTGATTGCTCTCCTAAATTAACTTCAAGTGCAACTTCATCACAAGCATGTAGTCTTGGACACTGTTCACAATCTTTAAGTACCTTCTCTGGTAGCAAAGACTTAGACGTCGGCAAGAATGACTGCTTCATAAAAAATTCTGGTGTACGCGTTAACACAAACACTTTCTTAATCGCCATTTGACGAGCTTTTTCAACTAAATACTGCACTATCGCACTGCCTTGTCCCTGACCTTGCCAGCCAGCTTCAATACCGAGTGAACGTACTTCAGCTAAACCAGAGTCATAGACATACAGAGATGCACAACCCGTTACTTCGCCATTGTGCTCGGCAACAGCAAAAGATCCTATATCGCGGATCAACTCACTGCGTGATCGTGGAAGGTTCTCACCCATGTTAGCCCAGTGAGTCACCATGCCTTCTAACGATTCAATATCGGTTAGACGAGCAGGACGTACGTTGATCGCTGAAGTATCACGCTGAGTTAATCGACCTTCCGCTTGCTCTACGGCAAACGCAACCTGCTTAGGCGATACACCACCTAGAGCACTGCGCTTCTCAAGACAAGATTCGATTGTCAGGATGTCATAAACATCTTGCTCAATCACAGCTGAGAACTCTTTTAGTTCAGTAAGAGATAACTCTTCCAGTGCGCAGCCTTTCGCAATGGCACCAACTACCGCGACACCCACAATATGGTGTGCTTCACGGAAAGGAATACCTTTAGCCACAAGATAGTCAGCAAGTTCTGTCGCATTCGCATAGCCTTGCTTAGCAGCTTCTAGGGTGCGCTCACCGTTAACCTTGATACCGTCAAAACAGAGTGCTGCCATCTCCATACAGTCATTCCAAGTATCGAGCGCATCAAATAAACCTTCTTTGTCTTCCTGCATATCTTTATTGTATGCAAGCGGCAATGCTTTGACTGTCATCATCATGCCCGCCAACGAACCATAAACACGGCCCGTTTTACCACGGATCAACTCTAATGCATCTGGATTCTTTTTCTGTGGCATCAGAGAAGAACCAGAAGTCACAGTATCAGCCAATTCTATAAAGTTTGATTCGCCAGAGTTGTAGAAGATCATATCTTCAGCCAGGCGGGAAAGGTGCAGCATAGAAATAGAAGCAACCGACATCAACTCCATTACATGGTCGCGATCAGAAACGGAATCCAACGAGTTACGAGTCGCACGGCGGAAACCTAGGTTGTGCGCGACTTTCTCGCGATCAATTGGGTAAGCAGTGCCCGCTAATGCACCTGAACCTAGCGGGCAAGTATCAAGGCGGGTAATCGCATCATCAAGGCGCGAATAATCACGCTCAAACATCTCAACATATGCTAAACACCAGTGAGCGAATGTCACAGGCTGAGCACGCTGCAGGTGAGTATAACCAGGTAGGACAGTATCTTGATGTTCTTTCGCTACAGCCACCATTTGAGCTTGCAGGCGATCAAGCGCCATCAACAATTGCTGGCCTTGTTGACGACACCACAACTTTAGGTCAGTCGCTACTTGGTCGTTACGCGAACGGCCGGTATGGAGTTTCTTGCCAAGGTCACCCACTTTACTGATTAGCTGCTGCTCGACCCAAGAGTGAATATCTTCAGCCTCTGAGCGTAAGATCTGGTGTGGATCTTCCATCACCTCAAGTTTTAACTCATTGAGTGCTAACTCAAGTTTTTGCTGCTCTTCTTCGGTCAATACATCTACAGAAAGCAGTGCTTTTGACCAAGCAATCGAGCCCACGATATCTTGTTCAGCTAGTCGGTAATCGAAGCGCAATGAGTCGTTAAAATCTTTGAATCTCGTATCTGCTGCTTGGGTAAATCTTCCGCCCCATAATGCCATCGCGTTTCTCCTGATTACCTATGCTCACTCGTTGTGCTGAGTCATATAATTGCTGTGATGAACTCTGAATTAAGTACAGTATTGTATGATGATCCAAAGTTACGGTAAAACAGAACAAAAATAAAGTATTAATTCACTTTTTTAACATATTTATTCACCACAGCTTTAGCTAGCGTTATCCTGATTAAGAAAAGAAAAAGCCCACTCAAGTAATTGAGTGGGCTGTTTACTTAGAGCCAAATATGACTATTTTTTCTGACTCTTCAAGGCACGAATACGGCTTGATAGTGAGTACAAGCGGATGAAGCCTTCTGCATGGCTTTGATCGTAAACTTCATCTTCACCGAATGTGGCGAACTCTTCACAGTACAAGCTATTGTCAGAACGTTTCTGAGTAACGATAGCATGACCTTTATATAGCTTAACAACCACCTCACCATTCACATCTTGAGCCAACTCTTCTGATGCCGCCAAAATAGATTTACACAGCGGAGTGAACCAACGGCCATCGTAGACTAAGTGAGAGGCCTTAACGCCTAGCTCTTCACGAAACTCAAATGCCGTTTTATCCAGAACAAGTTGCTCTACTGCACGAAGCGCTTCCATCATGATGGTGCCTCCTGGAGTTTCGTAGCAACCACGAGACTTCATACCAACCAGACGGTTTTCAACGATATCAATACGACCAACACCGTGCTTAACGCCTTTCTCATTTAGGTAAACCAGTGCGTTATATGGTGTCATCTGTTCGCCATCAACCGCAACCACAGCGCCTTTTTCAACTTTTAGCGTAACGAATTCCGCTTGGTCAGGAGCCTGTTCCGGATCAACTGTCCATGCCCAGCAATCATCATTTGGCGCATTCCAAGTATCTTCTAATACACCCCCTTCAGTAGAGATGTGCCATGCGTTCGCGTCACGTGAATAAATTTTCGTCAGCGAAGCTGTACATGGAATGTTGCGCTCTGCTAGATAATCAAGACACTCTTCACGGCTTACTAAATCCCACTCACGCCAAGGTGCAATAACATGTAGATCTGGTGCTAGCGCAGCAAATGCCCCTTCAAAACGCACCTGGTCGTTACCTTTACCGGTACAACCGTGACACAGCGCATCGGCACCCACTTTACGTGCAACTTCAACCTGCGCTTTAGCAATGATAGGACGTGCCATAGAAGTACCTAGTAAGTACTTACCTTCGTAGTACGCGCCTGTTTTTAGCGTAGGGTAGATGTAGTCAGCAACCATCTCTTCTTTCAGGTCCGCAATGTAACACTCAGATGCACCAGAAGCTTTGGCTTTCTCTTCGATTCCCGCTAGCTCTTCTTCGCCCTGGCCAACATCAGCAACGAATGCAACCACTTCACAATCATAGTTCTCTTTTAGCCATGGAATGATTACTGATGTATCCAGACCGCCAGAGTATGCGACAACTACTTTATTTACGTTAACTTTGCTCATTTTACTTCTCCTAATCCCGGCGCTGCGCGTGGCGGTCAGTGCTGCGGGTTACTTCCATTTATTTTTTCTTCACTCACTGCTTAGTACACTGAGTTCAAATTCTCTCGGTTCAATTACTTAGGCAAGAACTGGGTACCAATACTGTTTCCGGCAAATAGCTCGGCCAGCTTTTCTGGGTAACGCCATGTTGCTACTTCAATTGGGCGACCTAAGTCATTGGCTGCTTCCAGAGCGGCATTCACCTTGACGATCATGCCATCCGTGATGACCTTACCGTTGATAAGGCTCTGTGCTTGGCTTTCGTTAAGGGTCTTAATTAAGTGACCTTTGCCATCCAAAACACCGCTAACATCTGAAAGTAGAACCAGTTCAGCATCCAATGCTCCTGCCACTGCCACTGCAGCTTGATCAGCATTGACGTTCATCATTTGACCCTTTTCAGTCAAACCGATTGAGCTGACAATCGGTAACGCACCCGTTTGTAAAATAGCTTGCAACACAGTTGAATCACCCGGTGTTGCTTGCCCTACCGCTCCAAGTTCCGGATCAAGCTCTGAAACGTGGCAAAGACCACCATCAGCTAAGCTCAAACCGACTGCATTTAGGCCATCTTTCACTGCTTGACCTTGAAGCATTTTGTTTGCTGTCCCTGCAAGCGCTCCGACAATTAGTGGGATTTGCTCGTAAGGCGTCACTCGAAGACCGTCTTTTTTAACCGTCTCAAGTTGTAGTTGTGCCATTAGATCGTCCACCAGATAACCTCCACCGTGAACGATCACAATTCGTCGCTGAGCTTGCGTTTGGTACTGGGCAATGGCTCCGAATACTTGGCTTAAAGTCTCAGTGCAAGACAGTGCAGCACCGCCTAATTTGATCACTAATGGAGTTAGTTTGTTATCTGTCATTACTTTTCCTTCCCTGCTCGATTAAACCAGAGCAGTCAATTCTGGAAATCCGTAGTGGATGTTTAAACATTGCATCGCTTGACTTGATGCACCTTTTAGCAAGTTATCTATCGCTGATACCACGATGATGTGCTCGCCTTGAACCTTCCAGCCAATATCGCAGAAAGGGGTATTCTCAACATTTTGAATTGTCGGCAGTGCAGACTCTAAAAGGCGTACTGCTGGTTTGTTTTGATAAGCTGCGTTAAACGCTTCTGCGACTTGTTGTTCTGACGCACCTGGCGCTAACTTCATAGTAATCGTGGCTAAAATGCCGCGCTTAAAATTACCAAGATGCGGAGTGAAAATAACGTCAGTACCTAGATGGCTAACGATCTCTGGCTGATGACGATGGTTAAATACTCCATAAGGCTGGAGACTCACTTCGCAAAAACTATTGATCATAGACGCTTTTCTACCTGCGCCAGATACACCGCTGGTTGCGTTGATAACAGGCCACTGAGTTCTATCAACCAGACCCGCTTCAATAAGCGGCTTAATCGCCAACTGCGAGGCTGTTGGGTAACAACCCGCCACCGCAACCAATTGACACTGCTTGATCCCTTCTGCGTTCCACTCTGCTAAGCCGTATACTGAGTTATCTAACCAAGCTTCATGTTGATGCTCAAAGCCGTAAAACTGGTTGTAGAAGCCATGTTTTTTAACTCGAAACGCACCAGATAGATCGAATACCTGACAACCTTGGGCTAGAAACTGAGGAGCAAGGTCGTGGCTTACCTCATGAGCTGTCGCCAAAAACACCACATCACTTTGCTGAGCAACCGTGTCGACATCTTTTAGGGGTAGAACAGACTGACTAATAATCCCTGCAAGTTTGCCGTGAAGCTGCGCGATGTCTTTACCTGCATCTAGGCTATTGGCGGACACATACAAACCTGATAGCGTTAGTTCAGGGTGTTTATGTACCATCAAAGCAAGCTCTGCTCCGGTATAACCGCTTGCGCCTATGATTGTGGTTTTGAGCATTTCAGACATCCATTTCGTTTCAAAAGCATCACTCTCTGAGTGATTATAAATTTAAAATATTCAGCTTTAATTGGTTTTTTATTCAATAAAAGTGATTTAATATGTGTTTTACCTTCTTAACTGAACTCTGTCAACAGGGAATGTGATCTAAAATGCAATTACCAAGCTTTATAGAGGTCTATCGCGGCCTAATTTCTACGTCATCTATTAGCTCAACAGATTCCAGTTGGGACGAAGGCAATGCAAAAGTGATTGAAAAGTTAGCGACTTGGCTGAAAGACGTTGGCTTTGAAGTGAATCTAACTGAAGTAGAAGCAGGAAAATTTAACCTAATTGCCAAAAAAGGTTCAGGAGAGGGAGGATTACTGCTTGCAGGGCACAGCGATACCGTTCCCTATGATGAAGGTCGTTGGAACTTCGAGCCTCACGCGTTAACCGAGGCGAACAATCGCTTTTACGGTTTAGGTACTGCAGATATGAAGGGCTTTTTTGCGTTTGTTATAGAGGCAGTAAAGAAAGTTGACTGGAGCAAACAGACCAAACCGCTGTACGTATTAGCCACTTGCGATGAAGAAACCACCATGCTCGGCGCTCGCCACTTTACCGAAAATGCGCCGTTTCAACCTGACTACTGCATCATTGGCGAACCAACAAGCTTAGTACCAATCCGAGGTCACAAAGGACATGTTGCCAACGCTGTACGGGTAACAGGTAAATCTGGTCACTCTTCCGACCCGGCGTTAGGGGTGAATGCCATTGAGATCATGCATGAAGTGTTGTTTGCCTTAATGCAACTGCGTGACAAGCTTATTAAAGAGTATCACCACCCAGGGTTTGCCATCCCTAGCCCAACACTCAACCTAGGCCATATTCATGGTGGCGACAGTGCCAACCGCATCTGTGGCTGCTGTGAACTGCACTATGATGTTCGTCCCCTGCCAGGTATCAGCCTTGACGGCCTCGACAACATGCTGCGTGGAGCACTGAAAGAAGTCGAAGCGAAATGGCCAGATCGAATCTCTATTACACCTTTGCATGAACCTATCCCTGGTTACGAGTGCCAACATGACCACCCTTTCATTGGTGGCGTTGAAGAGATATGTGGTATCGGCTCAGAAACCGTCAACTACTGCACCGAGGCACCTTTCCTGCAACAGCTATGCCCTACGCTTGTACTTGGCCCGGGTTCAATTGATCAAGCCCACCAGCCAGATGAGTTCTTGGCTTTTGAGTTCATCGACCCAACCATCGATGTTCTGTCAAAAGCGATGCATAAGTATTGTTTTTAAATGAGCTCAAACGCTTTGCTTCGGAGTGAAGGATGCGGGAACGGGCTACGCCCTATGGAGAGCTAGGAGTTTTCGGAGGGTTGGCGTATTACGCCAACCCTTTTTGTTTCAATAAGCTGTCATCCTCAAGAACGAGGTACGAGTAAGTTGGGGCTCTCCCAAAGTAAACCAAGAATCCAAAGAGATTCCCTACTCGCTCCTTCGTCACTCTATGGAATAACAAGTTCTCCCGAACTCAAAAGGCAAAACCGAGCCCACATTCCAAGAGCGCAGCGTTCCATAGGGCACAGCCCGTTCTCGCTTTCCATAAGACGAAGTCCGTTTCTCTCTCATTCTGTAATAAACTTTCAACATAATTAGTCATAAAGCCTGTATGCAATGCGTTACATCCATTTGCACAATTATTGCAAACTTAGCCTACAGTATTTGACTCGAGGCAATATTTTTCGCTAGATTGTTGTCCTAATCAAAGAAACATCGGATGTAATTTTTTTACAAGGCAGGATGACAATGAACGAGAAATACTCTGCGCTCAGAAGTAATGTGAGCATGTTAGGACACTTGCTCGGCAACACCATCAAGGACGCCCATGGTGAAGAACTTCTAGAGAAAGTAGAAACGATTCGTAAACTCTCTAAGTCCGCCCTCGCAGGCAATCAACAAGATCGAGATAGCTTGATTGATGAAATTAAAAGCCTGCCTAATGAGCAACTCACTCCAGTGGCTCATGCATTTAACCAATTTCTAAACCTAACCAATATGGCGGAGCAGTACCATACTATCTCTCGCCATTGTGACGCTCACGTTTGCGAACCAGACGCGATTAATTCACTATTCTCTAAGCTTGCTCAAAATGACATTAGCAAGCTAGATACTGCACAAGCCGTTCGCGACCTTAACATTGAACTGGTGCTAACAGCCCACCCGACTGAGATTACTCGTCGCACCATGATCCACAAGTTGGTGAAGATCAACAAGTGCTTGTCTAAATTGGAACTGGGTGATCTCTCACCTAAAGAGCGCCAGAAAACAGAACGTCGACTTGAGCAACTTATCGCTCAAAGCTGGCACTCAGACACGATTCGTAAACAGCGTCCTACACCACTTGATGAAGCTAAATGGGGCTTTGCGGTTGTTGAAAATTCACTGTGGGAAGCGGTACCTGACTTCCTACGTGAGCTTGACCAGCGTCTTGAGGGTTACCTCGGTGAAGGTCTACCGATTGATGCGCGACCTGTACACTTCTCATCTTGGATGGGCGGTGACCGCGACGGCAACCCATTTGTCACCCACACCATTACCCGCGAAGTTTTACTGCTTTCACGTTGGAAGGCGGCTGACCTTTACCTCAACGACATCAACGAGCTAGTTAGCGAACTGTCGATGACGCAGTGCAACGATGCAGTCCGTGCTCTAGCAGGTGAAGATGAACACGAACCATACCGCGCAGTGCTAAAAGAACTTCGTGCTCTTCTTAACGAAACCAAAGAGATTCTTGACGCGAAAATTAACGGTCAAAAACTCGCAGTTAAAGCACCATTGCAAAGTGCCGAGCAGCTATGGGAACCGCTTTACGCTTGTTACCAATCTCTGCATGAATGTGGTATGGGCATCATCGCCGATGGTTCACTGTTAGATACGCTACGCCGTATTAAAGCGTTTGGTGTGCATCTGGTTCGCCTCGATATCCGCCAAGAGAGCACGCGCCACTCAGATGTCCTTTCCGAACTCACACGTCATCTAGGTATTGGCGATTATGAGCAATGGAGCGAGCAGGATAAAGTTGCTTTCTTAACTAACGAACTGGCCTCTAAACGCCCTCTTCTTCCTAGAGATTGGCAACCATCAGAGGCCGTACAAGAAGTTCTCGACACCTGTAGTATTGTTGCAGCTCAGCCTCGTGAAGCGTTTGGTGCCTATGTTATCTCGATGGCTCGTACTGCTTCTGACGTACTCGCGGTTCACCTGCTGCTTCAAGAGTCAGGTTGCCCTTACCGCATGGATGTATGTCCATTATTCGAGACACTCGATGACTTGAACAATGCTGAATCTGTTATCAAACAGTTAATGGGCATTGACCTCTACCGTGGCTTTATCCAAAACCACCAGATGGTGATGATCGGTTACTCAGACTCCGCCAAAGATGCAGGTGTTATGTCTGCGGGCTGGGCTCAATACCATGCAATGGAATCACTAGTTAAAGTGGCTGAAGAGGAAGGCGTTGAGCTGACCCTATTCCACGGTCGTGGCGGTACGATTGGTCGTGGCGGAGCTCCTGCACACGCGGCACTGCTTTCTCAGCCACCGAAGAGCTTGAAAGGCGGCCTACGTGTAACCGAGCAAGGTGAAATGATTCGCTTTAAGCTTGGCCTACCTGAAGTAGCGGTAAACAGCTTTAGCCTGTATGCGAGCGCAATTCTTGAAGCGAACCTACTTCCACCACCAGAGCCGAAACAAGAGTGGCGTGACCTAATGAACGTGCTCTCTGAGGTAAGCTGCGAAGCCTACCGCAATGTAGTTCGTGGTGAAGCTGACTTCGTTCCTTACTTCCGTCAAGCGACCCCTGAACTAGAGCTAGGTAAACTACCTCTGGGCTCTCGACCAGCGAAACGTAATCCGAACGGTGGTGTAGAAAGCTTACGTGCGATTCCATGGATTTTCTCTTGGAGTCAGAACCGTCTAGTACTACCTGCTTGGCTAGGTGCAGGTGAAGCGATTCAGTACTCTGTCGATAAGGGCCACCAAGCGCTACTAGAAGAGATGTGTCGTGAATGGCCATTCTTCTCGACTCGTCTAGGTATGCTAGAGATGGTTTACACCAAGTGTAATATGGAAATCTCTCGCTACTACGACGAGCGTTTAGTTGACACCAACCTGTTACCGCTGGGTGATCGTCTCCGTGGACAACTTCAGAAAGATATCAAGTCGGTTCTGAACGTAGAAAATAACGAAAACTTGATGCAGAGCGACCCTTGGGGACAAGAATCCATTCGTCTACGTAATATCTATGTAGAGCCATTGAACATGCTACAAGCAGAGCTGCTTTACCGTACTCGCCAAGACGAAGAGTCGGCACCAGAGCTAGAAGAGGCATTAATGGTGACTATTGCGGGTATTGCTGCGGGTATGCGTAATACAGGCTAAGCATTAACGACAAATTGCGCTTCATTTAATCAGGTTGGTGTTACTGCACCAACCTTTTTTTATTTCAGACCAACCGTAGAGGACCAATAAACAAACCTATCAAGTAGACATTTATACCCACAAGACAAAATAATCATCCACCCACACTAGCATACTGAGTTTTTTATCAGTTTTTTGGGTTATTTTGTCCTTCTATTCCACTTTATGCTTATTATTTAGATATACTACTCCACCGTTGTAGCAAATTATAAAACCCACAGGCTACAGCTCTTCGATACCTTTGCTATCGATCCTAGGTGATATACGGCTTTTTTAGGTGACATGACCAACATTGTTGGTGCCACTTTTTATACTCATGATCAGTGCCATTAAGAAGCACGACAGGAATTAAGTGGTTGTATTTAGTAGTTTATTGACCATTTGGATTGAAGACATGTCATTACCACACGTTATCTTAACCGTTCTTAGCACACGCGATGCGACTGGCTACGATATCACTAAAGAGTTCTCTGCCACTATTGGCTATTTTTGGAAAGCGAGCCACCAGCAGGTTTATCGCGAACTAAACAAAATGGCCCAGAACAACCTAGTGACTTGCGTACTCGAGCCTCAAGAAGGCAAACCAGATCGCAAAGTTTACTCTATTACTGATTCAGGCCGCGCTGCATTAGGCGAATGGTTTGATCAACCAACATCTCACCCTACCGTGCGTGACGAGTTTTCAGCGAAGCTTATGGCTTGCGCAGTTCAACCGTCGGCGCCATACCGCGCACAGCTTGCCGAACTGATAGAAGAGTCACGCAAATTGGTTGCTCACTATCAAGAGATCGAAACTGCTTACTACTCAACGACAGCAACTCTGGATAAACAGCAACGTTTAGAAAGATTGACTCTGCGCAGAAATCTATTAATTCGCCAAGCGTGGATTGAGTGGGCGCAAGAAGTGCTGACTGAGCTAGATGCTCTAGGTTAAGCGATAAGCGATAAATTACAAAGGCTTGGTGCATTGCACCAAGCCTTTTTGTTTTGGAACGCTTCGCTTACGGATGCGTGAACGGGCTACGCCCTATAGATTAGATAACTGGATAACTGGATAACTGGATAACTGAGGTTTATTGATTTCCTTCGAGAGTCAAACCTTTCCTTTCCCAAGAGCGAAGCCCGCTCCCCGTATCCATAGGACGAAGTCCGTTCCCGATTCTCGAAGGGCGAAGCCCGTTCTTATCCTAAATCCCGTCTCCACCAATAAAACTTTGCGAACGACCATTAAACTGCTGATCCATATCTAGCGATGGTTTATCAGTACTTGGTTTACCAACAACTTTAGCCGGTACACCAGCAACTGTCGTATGCGCAGGAACAGCCTGAAGCACTACCGAGCAAGAACCGATTTTAGCGCCTTCACCGACTTCAATATTCCCTAAGATCTTAGCTCCAGCACCGATCATCACGCCTTCACGGATTTTCGGATGACGATCGCCACACTCTTTACCAGTACCGCCCAGTGTCACATCTTGCAAAATAGAGACATCGTTCTCGACAACCGCAGTTTCACCAATCACGATTCCAGTTGCGTGATCGAGCATAATACCTCGACCAATCTTCGCCGCAGGGTGGATATCGACCTGACACGCGACTGAGATTTGGTTTTGCAGGTAAGTCGCTAGTGCAACACGGCCTTGTTTCCAAAGCCAGTTTGCCACGCGATAACCTTGCAGAGCGTGATAGCCTTTCAAATACAACAGCGGCATGGAATACATTGCAACAGCAGGGTCTCGGTTTACCGTCGCACAGATGTCACAAGCTGCAGATGCGCTAATACTTGGATCTGAGTTCAGTGCTTCTTCAACCACTTCCCTCACCGCCATAGCGGGCATCGACGCAGTATTAAGTTTATTCGCAAGGATATAACTTAACGCCGCGCTCAAGCTGTCATGCTTAATAATGGTGGCATGATAAAAGCTTGCTAACATTGGCTCTTGTTCTGAAAGCTCACGCGCTTCCTTAACAATGGTCTGCCAAACCTTCTGTTTCTCACAATGTTTCATGAAACTTCCTACATCTGGTCCTCTTTCTGCTAGGCCCAGCATTACTGTTGTTATTTATGCTTCCGCTTTCTTATCGCGAGCGAGTAGATCTTTCGCCGCTAAGTTTGCATCCTTCCCTTGATACAATACTTGATATATTTGGTCAACTATCGGCATCTCAACACCCATGCGTTCAGCCAATAAGTAAACCTCTTTGGTATTACGGTAGCCTTCAACAACTTGGCCAATCTCTTCTTGGGCTGTATCTACATCTTTACCTTGGCCAAGTGCTAGACCAAAACGACGGTTGCGCGATTGGTTGTCGGTACAAGTTAGTACTAAATCACCCAAACCCGCCATACCCATAAAGGTTTCAGGCTGTGCACCCAACGCAGCGCCTAGGCGAGTCATCTCCGCAAGACCGCGTGTGATTAAAGCAGTGCGTGCATTGGCACCAAAGCCGATACCATCAGACATACCTGCACCAATCGCAATCACGTTCTTCACCGCACCACCTAACTGCATACCGATAAAGTCACTGTTGGCATAGACTCGGAAGGTTTTGCTGCAGTGGATCTTCTCTTGTAGATCCGCCACAAACTCATCATCAGGAGAAGCAACCGAAATCGCGGTCGGCATCCCCATCGCAAGCTCTTTAGCAAACGTAGGCCCTGATAAAACAGCTAGTGAGTAACTATCACCGATGACTTCATGGGCAACCTCTTTTAGCAGACGACCAGTTTCTGGCTCTAGCCCTTTGGTTGCCCAGCAGATACGTGAATCGTCTCTTAGATGTGGCTTAACGCTATTCAATACAATACCAAACACATGGCTTGGCACGACAACAAGAAGATCTCTGCTCGCTTGAACCGCTTTCTCTAGATCAGATTCCACAATCAACGATTCCGGAAAGTCGATTCCAGGTAGAAATTCGTGGTTAGCACGATCGGCTTCAAGGCGCTCCATATGCTCAGGTTCATGGCCCCAAATTACTACGTTCGCACCATTGCGTGCTAAAGAGATGGCGAGCGAAGTACCGTATGAACCGGCACCAAGCACTGTCATCGCGATATCTTTACCGTAGTCATTGTTGGTCTTGTCTTTCATTATTCCACCTGATTGTCATTAGGGTGACTAGAATCTTATGGTTAATCTCTGCTTTGCAAAGAAGCTAACGATAAAATCCTAGCGATAAAACAAAAAATGCACATCGCATCAATAACCGACGCTCTGTGCATTTTTTACCATACCTCTGTTATGTAGAGGACTCAGTCATTACGCTTCAGCTTCACCTTCTTGCTGAGCTTGCTGCTGTAGGTAGTTCATAAACAGAGCATCAAAGTTAACTGGTGCTAGGTTTAGTTGAGGGAACGTACCTTTAACCACTAGGCTTGAGATAGTTTCACGAGCGTAAGGGAATAGGATGTTAGGGCAGAATGCACCTAGGCAATGAGCTAGCTGACCAGCTTCCATTTTATCAGCAGTGAAGATACCGCCTTGCTGAACTTCACATAGGAAAGCTGTCTCTTCAGCATTCTTAACTGTCACAGTTAGACGTAGAACCACTTCGTAAACGCCTTCACCTAGCTCGCGGCTTTGTGTATCAAGATCAAGTTTAACATCTGGGTTCCACTCTTTTTGGAACATGTCAGGTGAGTTTGGTGCTTCAAATGATACGTCTTTTAGGAAGATGCGTTGAATTGCGAAGTTTTGTACTTCTTGTTGTGGTGCTGCTTCAGCCATTTTAAAAATCCTTAAATCCTGAATAAATAGTCTGCTTGGAGACTAACCGAGAGAGTCTGTTATGACTAGGTTCGCGATGAATTTCGTGGAACTCTTCACATCTCTCTAAAGTAAACGCCGATTTTTCAATCAGCGCTTTAGGTATTTGGGGTTTGAATTACTTCTTGCCTTTAACCAACGGCATGTTTGCTTCGCTCCAAGCAACCAGACCATTTTTAAGTAGGCTTACGTTTTCAAAGCCAGCTTTCGCAAGAAGGTTCGCGCTTTCTTGAGCGGTTTGACCTGTCTTACATACCACAATGATTGGGTCTGATTTGTGGTTTTCAAGGCTGCCAAAGTTACCTGCTTTGATATCAGACGGTAAAATGTGAACTGCATCGGTAATGTGGCCTTTGCGGAACTCATCTTTGCTGCGGATATCAGCAACGATACCATTTTCACGGTTCATGAGTTGAGTAGTTTGGGCAGCGGTAATCTCTTTATAAGCTGCTGTCGTTGACTTAACGATGTTCATGATAAGGGCAACCACTAGGCCGGCCCAAACCAGAGAAAGAATCATGTTCTCTTGAAAAAATGCGATGTACTCTTGCATGTCCTGTGCTCTTTGATGATAGAGCCACAACATCAATTATGAAGGAATAGACCCTAAATAGTTGCAGTTGCAGCTAGGCGATGAGCTAGTTCAGAGCCTTGAGCATAGTAATTCTATGTAATTGGGCTGAACTAACGTAAAAATTCAGATTCGAAGTATAGCGAGGTTAACAGGCCTAAGCGAGTCAATTACACGCAGAATAAGAATCTGTTGCACATTTCTTTATGCGATGGGGAATGGAAACGCGGTTACCTGATCAATATGATCGCAGCCGATCGCCAGCATAATGAGCCGATCGATTCCTAGTGCAACCCCAGCACACTCTGGTAAGCCTGACTCTAACGCCGAAATTAAATGATGGTCGATCGGTTGCGGAGTTAGCCCCATCTCAAGGCGCTTGACGTTATCTTGCTCGAATCGTTTTAACTGCTCTTGCGGATTGTCGAGTTCATGAAAGCCGTTCGCCAACTCGATACCTTTAAAATAGACTTCAAAGCGATCAGCAACACGAGGATCTCGTTGATTGATTTTGGCCAGAGCCGCTTGCGAAGCTGGGAAATCATAAACAAAAGCTGGAACCTGCTGACCAATTTTGCCTTCCACACCGACACTAAACAGCAGTTGTAGCAGAGTATCGCGATCTTGCTCTGGCTCCGCGATATCCCTTAAGCCTAACTTGGCGGCGGCTTCTTTTAGCTCTTCCATTGACGCTTCTAGTGGGCACACACCGAGTACATCAATAAATGCTTGCTGGTAGGTGAACCGTTCAGCTTGAGCGCAGTTCAAAACCACTTGCAACAGTGCATCCATCTCATCCATTAACTTATGGTGATCGAAGCCAACGCGATACCACTCGAGCATAGTAAACTCAGGATTATGGTAGCGGCCATTCTCTTCGTTGCGAAACGCTTTGTTTATCTGATAGATACAACCACTTCCTGCCGCGAGCAATCGCTTCATGTGGAACTCTGGACTCGTCATAAAATAGAGCTTACGACCATCGGCATACCCCGGCCCGACGAACTGAGTTTGAAAAGTATGTAGATGAACATCTGTCACCGTGGCATGGCTCATTGCTGGTGTATCAACTTCGAGCACTTGTCGCTCAGAAAAAAACTGACGGATCCTAGCCACAATAACAGCTCGTTGTCTAAGCTGCTCAATTGTCGCCGTTGGTTGCCACTGATTGGTCATAGTTCAAACCTCGTTTTAAATTCGCAAGGAAAATACCAAGTTTGCCAATCTTTTCCTAGTGATATTCACCAAAACAAAAACTACATAAAATTAGTTACTACTGAAGCAAGCATTCGACGTACCACAGAACAAAATAGTAACCCAAGAACGCTTATATTTAGCACGCAAATATTACGCAACAAGCCTCTAACACGAACCAACTATTTACTTTTCTATCAATCATTTCTTGCCGTGATAAGAATCACATAACCTATATTTTCTATGCCTTTACTTGCACTACTGGAGCAAAAACCTAAATGCGTCAATTTTTCTCCGCAGTGGCTCTTCTACACTAGCCCTACCACTTTTGGGGAGCTCTGCTCTTCAAACAACTATAACAAGCGGAAAATTCCGCAATTTCACACTGGAGGATAACTGTGCAAACTATCACCACAGATATCGCAGTCATCGGCGCTGGCGGCGCTGGTCTTCGTACTGCTATTGCAGCAGCTGAAGCAAACCCTGACTTAGAAGTAGCACTGATTTCTAAAGTTTATCCAATGCGTTCCCACACGGTCGCTGCAGAAGGTGGCTCGGCAGCAGTTATCAAGGATGAAGATAGCCTAGATAACCACTTCAACGATACCGTTGGTGGTGGCGATTGGCTATGTGAACAGGACGTTGTTGAGTATTTCGTAGAAAACGCAACTCGCGAAATGATCCAAATGGAGCAATGGGGCTGCCCATGGAGCCGTAAAGAGAACGGTGAAGTCAACGTACGCCGATTCGGCGGTATGAAGGTAGAACGAACTTGGTTCGCTGCCGACAAAACTGGCTTCCACATGCTTCACACCCTATTCCAGACCTCAATGAAGTACAGCAACATCAAACGCTTTGATGAGTACTTTGTGGTGGATCTGCTTGTGGATGAAGGCGAAGTTCAAGGCCTAATTGCTATCCACATGTCAGAAGGTGAGCTTGTGACGATTAAAGCGAAGTCTGTTGTTCTTGCAACAGGTGGTGCAGGTCGTGTTTATCACTGTAACACTAACGGCGGCATTGTAACGGGCGATGGCATGGCGATGGCCTACCGTCATGGCGTGCCTCTACGTGATATGGAATTCGTTCAGTACCACCCAACAGGCCTACCGGGCACAGGTATCCTAATGACCGAAGGTTGTCGTGGTGAAGGCGGTATCATCGTCAACAAAAATGGCTATCGCTACCTACAAGACTACGGCATGGGCCCTGAAACTCCTGTCGGCCAACCGAAGAACAAGTACATGGAACTGGGTCCGCGTGACAAAGTTTCGCAAGCTTTCTGGCATGAACAGCAGAAAGGCAACACCATCAAACATCCACTGGGTGACGTGGTGCACCTCGACCTTCGCCACCTTGGTGAAGAGTACCTACAAGAACGTCTACCGTTCATCTGTGAGCTAGCAAAAGCTTACGTTAACGTTGACCCAGCAAAAGAGCCAATTCCAATTCGCCCAACCGTTCACTACACCATGGGTGGTATTGAAACCAATGGCGAATGTGAAACTCGCATTAAAGGCCTATTCGCCGTGGGTGAATGTGCGTCGGTAGGTCTTCACGGTGCTAACCGTCTAGGTTCTAACTCGCTGGCTGAGTTCGTAGTATTCGGCCGTGTTGCGGGTGAGCAAGCAGTGAAACGTGCCGCTGAGTTCAAAGGTTGGAACGAAGAGTCTATCGCTGCTCAAGTGAAAGATGTCGAACAGCGTATCGCCGCACTGATGAATCAAGAAGGCGACGAAAACTGGGCCGATATCCGCACTGAAATGGGTCACACTATGGAAGCGGGTTGTGGTATCTACCGCCAAGAAGACTTGATGCAAGCAACCATTGATAAGATCACTGAGTTGAAACAGCGTTACAAGCGCATCAGCATTAAAGATAAAGGGAAAGTGTTCAACACTGACCTTCTGTACGCCATTGAAGTGGGCTACGGTCTAGAGGTAGCAGAAGCCATGGTTCACTCTGCAATCCTACGTAAAGAATCTCGTGGGGCCCACCAGCGCCTAGATGATGGTTGCACAGAGCGTGATGACGTTAAGTTCCTCAAGCACTCACTTGCCTTCTTTAAACCAGATGCTGCACCAAGTATTGACTACAGCGATGTGACCATCACTAAGTCGCAGCCGAAAGCTCGTCTATACGGTGAAGCAGCAGAGAAAGCAGCCGCTGAAGAAGCAGTAAAAGCGGCAGAGAAGAACGCAGAGGAGCAAGCATAATGTCAGCAAATCGCATCCAAAAAGTAGAGATTCTGCGTTATGACCCTGAGAAAGACGCAGAACCGCATTTTCAAACCTTTGAAGTACCGTTCGATGAAACTATGTCGACTCTTGATGCACTTGGCTACATCAAAGACAACTTAGACAAAGATCTCTCTTACCGTTGGTCTTGTCGTATGGCGATCTGTGGTTCATGCGGCATCATGGTTAACGGCGTGCCAAAGTTAGCTTGTAAGAGCTTCCTACGAGATTACCCGAACGGCGTGAAGATCGAGCCATTAGCAAACTTCCCAATCGAGAAAGACCTGATTGTCGACATGACACCGTTCATCGAGCGTCTTGAAGCTATCAAGCCTTACATCATTGGTAACGATCGCAAACCAGAAGATGGCACTAACCTACAAACGCCAGAGCAAATGGCTAAGTACAAGCAGTTCGCTGGCTGTATCAACTGTGGTCTTTGCTATGCAGCCTGTCCACAATTTGGTCTAAACCCAGAGTTCATCGGTCCAGCAGCGCTAACGCTTGCACACCGTTACAACCTCGACAGTCGTGATAACGGTAAAAATGAGCGTATGGCACTGATTAATGGAGAGAACGGCGCTTGGGGCTGTACCTTCGTAGGTTACTGCTCTGAAGTTTGTCCGAAGAGTGTTGATCCTGCTGCTGCAGTAAACCAAGGCAAAGTAGAGTCTTCAATGGACTTCGTAATCGCGATGCTGAAGCCAGATGGCACACCAGCAAAAAGCACTGAGGAGGCATAAGGATGAGTAATCGTAAACCTTACGTTCGTGAAGTAAAACGCACTTGGTGGAAAGATCATCCGTTTTACCGCTTCTACATGCTGCGTGAAGCAACGGTGCTGCCTTTGGTACTGTTCACAATTTTCCTAACCTTCGGTCTCGGTTCATTAGTTAAAGGTCCTGAAGCGTGGCAAGGCTGGCTTGAGTTTATGGCAAACCCAATCGTAGTAGCGATCAACATCGTTGCCCTGGCAGGTAGCCTACTTCATGCTCAAACCTTCTTTAGCATGATGCCGCAAGTAATGCCTATTCGTCTTAAAGGTAAGCCAGTGGACAAGAAGATCATTGTGCTTACTCAATGGGCAGCAGTGGCGTTCATTTCACTGATTGTGCTAGTCATCGTTTAAGGAGCAAAGACTATGAAACCAAATTATTCTGTAGATAGAGCTCCTAAACGTTCAGATGAGCCAATCTGGTGGGGACTATTCGGCGCTGGCGGTACTTGGTTTGCAATGATTACCCCTGTGACCGTTTTGGTTCTTGGTATCCTTGCGCCACTAGGTATCATCAACGCAGAAGCATTAAGCTATGAACGTGTGGTTGATTTCGCAACGAGCATCATTGGTGCACTATTCATCATTGGTACTCTAGCGCTACCAATGTGGCATGCAATGCACCGTGTCCACCACGGTATGCACGACCTGAAGTTCCACACCGGTATTGTAGGCAAAGTAGCCTGTTATGCATTTGCCGGTCTTATCTCAGTATTAGCAGTGATCTTTATCTTTATGATCTAAGCTCTGCCTGTTAGATACAATAAAGCCCGCTCAATTGAGCGGGCTTTCTCATTTCTATACCCAAAATAATTGGAGTTGCAGCGCGGCAACAAGACAATTCAGCCCTATGAGTATAGATGTACTATATGATTAGGGTGAATTGTCGCAGTTAACAAAGCTGCAGATTCAAGAATGAAGGGTAATTACAGAATAAAGCGGCTTAAATCTTCATCTTCAATCGTATCGCCAAGCTTGCCTTTCACATAATCAGAATCGATAGTTAGTTTTGAACCGGCTTTATCTGTCGCTTCAAATGAAATCTCATCCATCAAACGCTCCATTACTGTGTGTAAGCGGCGAGCACCGATGTTCTCGGTTGTCTCATTCACTGTCCAAGCAGCTTCAGCGATTTGCTTAATGCCGTCTTCAGTGAACTCAATATCAACCTCTTCTGTCTTCATTAACGCAACGTACTGCTCTGTCAGAGACGCTTTTGGCTCAGTCAGAATACGTTTAAAGTCATCACTAGAAAGCGCTTCTAGCTCAACACGAATTGGCAAACGACCTTGCAGCTCAGGGATCAGATCCGACGGCTTAGCTACTTGGAAAGCACCCGATGCAACAAACAGGATATGGTCTGTTTTCACCATGCCATGCTTAGTAGAAACCGTGCTACCTTCAATCAATGGTAGTAGGTCACGCTGTACGCCTTCACGAGACACATCCGGACCAGAGCTTTCACCACGCTTACAAATCTTATCGATCTCATCGATAAACACGATGCCGTTGTTCTCTACGTTAAAGATTGCCTGCTCTTTTAGTTCTTCTTGATTCACCAGCTTAGCGGCTTCCTCTTCGGTAAGCGCTTTGAATGCGTCTTTAATTTTTAGCTTACGCTTCTTCTTAGTATCACCCGCGAGGTTTTGGAACATACCTTGAAGCTGGTTTGTCATCTCTTCCATGCCAGGAGGAGCCATGATCTCAACGCCCATTTGCGGAGCAGCGACATCGATTTCAATCTCTTTGTCATCTAGCTTGCCTTCGCGTAGTTTCTTACGGAAGATTTGGCGTGTGTTTGACGCGCTTTCATCTTGCTGCTCATTTTGCCCCCAAGCATCACGAGCTGGCGGTAATAGTGCATCTAGAATGCGTTCTTCTGCTTGCTCTTCCGCACGGAATTTGACCTTTTCCATCGCTTGCTGATGAGTCATTTTAATCGCGACATCAGTCAGGTCACGGATAATGGTTTCTACTTCCTTACCCACATAACCGACTTCAGTAAACTTAGTCGCTTCCACCTTAATAAATGGAGCGTTAGCCAGTTTCGCAAGGCGACGAGCAATCTCAGTTTTACCGACACCAGTTGGACCAATCATAAGAATGTTCTTTGGTGTCACTTCAACACGCAAGCTCTCTTCAAGCTGCATACGACGCCAACGGTTACGCAGTGCAATCGCAACCGAGCGCTTAGCTTTTTCTTGGCCGATAATATGGCGGTTAAGCTCATGAACAATTTCGCGAGGAGTCATTTCAGACATAATCAATTTCCTTAAATTCTTTGAATCACTATCTTTGATTTTTCAGCAATGTCTACTCGGCTTGAGAGGCTGGAATTTCTAGTTCTTCGATAGTGTGATGATGGTTGGTGAACACACAGATATCACCAGCAATTTTTAGTGATTTTTCAGCAATTTCACGCGCATCAAGTTCGGTATTTTCTAATAGCGCCGTAGCAGCTGCTTGAGCAAAATTGCCACCTGAGCCAATCGCAATCAAATCGTTTTCTGGCTGAACGACATCTCCGTTACCAGTAATGATCAATGAAGCGGTCTCGTCAGCAACCGCAAGTAGCGCCTCTAGCTTGCGCAGTGCACGATCACTACGCCAATCTTTGGCAAGCTCCACCGCAGCCTTCGTCAGATGGCCTTGATGCATTTGCAGCTTGCTCTCAAATTTTTCAAACAGCGTGAAGGCATCAGCCGTACCACCAGCAAAGCCCGCAAGTACTTTGTTGTTGTATAGGCGACGCACTTTTCGCGCATTGCCCTTCATTACTGTGTTACCCAAAGATACTTGTCCATCACCAGCGATGACGACTTTGTTGTTACGACGTACAGATACAATGGTAGTCACGAGTAGGGCCTCATAGTTGTTTTCATCTCAGTGTTAAAAACTATATGAGGTTATTAGGTGGGGAATTCAAGGGCTGGGATGCGGGATGCGGGATGCGGGATTTTTTATCCTTTCCATAGCGAAGCGTTCCATAGGGCGAAGTCCGTTCCAGCTATCCCCACAAAAAAAGACGAACCCATCAGGGCTCGTCTTTAATAGTTTTACTGTGCTTCTTTCCAAATCGCACACGGTTCGATCTTAGCGCGTTGCAGTTTGTGCTTATCACGCTCCGCATCACGTTTAAACTTGTATGGACCAAGCACGACACGATACCAACTGCTGTCTTCTTTTTTACGAATCTTGCTGTTGATGCCTTGGAAGGCAATATCAAGCTTGCGTGTTTCTGCTTGTTGAGCCGTTTTGTAAGCCCCACACTGCATGATGTAAGGGATCTCTGAAACAACCTGCTCTTTCGCTTTCACTTCCACTTCACGGCTTGGCAGGGTATCAACATAATCCCACTTCTCTTCTGGAGGAGGAGGAAGCTTCTGTTGCGGTTTAGGTTTAGGCTTATTCTTAACAGGCTGAGCAACTGGCGCTGGCGGCTCTGGATCATTGCTAAGCAAATACAGCCCATAACCAAACACGCTTGCCAAAATAATAGCAACTAAACCGCTTCGCCATGGTTTACGACGCGGGGTAGACTTTTTCTTGCTAGGCTTACGGCTAGTTCCGCCGCGACCTCTTTTTACGTAATCTCGATTAGCCACTAGTTAACATCAATACCATCAATTACCACTGCTGATATGTTAATGCAGTTTGCCACCTGAGGACAGCATAGAAATGGAAGCGGCGCATCAAAAATACGCCGCATAAAAAGGTTTCGACTCTATAGCACTCTTGGTGGCGCAGCGCTCTCACGCACGACAAGTTGAGTTTCAAGCAACCTTGAGCCAGCTCGAACGTCGTGACCACGAAGCAGTTCAAGCATCATCAACATCGCCTGTCGGCCAATCTCGTAGCGAGGCTGAGATATTGTGGTTAGCGGAGGATCGCAGTACTGAGCAAAGTGAATGTCATCAAAGCCAACAATCGATAGGTCTTGCGGTACTCGCAAACCTAGCTTCTTCGCTTCTTGGATTGCACCAATTGCCATTGCATCGTTGTGACAGAACACAGCCGTTGGCACTTCTGGTAGAGCGAGTAGCTGACGAATCGCTTTTGCTCCCGCTTCAAAGGTAAAGTCACCAAAGGTGCAGTAGTTTGGATTCATAGTGATACCCGCACGGCGCAATGCTTGCTGATAACCTTGATGGCGGAACTGACATAACGCCGCCGACTCTGGACCTGAAATTTGTGCAACGCGCTTATGACCCATCTGGGTCAAGTAATTTACCGCTTCAAAAGCTGAAGTCAGGTTATCAATATGTACCGTCGGAAGTTCAAGCTCTGGGGCAAATTCACAAGCCATCACCATAGGGGGGAGGTTTTTTTGTTCAGGCTTACTCACATCGAATGGGAGATCAGTACCTAGCAACAACATACCATCGGCTTGCTTAGTAAAGACAAGATTGACGAACGAACTCTCGCGTTTCTTCTGCTGTCCGCTATCGCCTAATAGAACAATGTAACCGTGCTCCATTGCAGCATCTTCAATCCCGCGAATAATCTCGGTGTAATAAGGATCACAAATGTCAGGGATGATCGCGATGATCGTTTTGGATTCGTTGCGACGCAGATTACGCGCCAACGAATTTGGTGAGTATCCAGCTTCTAACACGGCATCTTCGACTCTTTTCCTTGTCGCAGACGATACCTTTTCAGGGTTCATTAGCGCTCTCGATACTGTCGCTGTTGAAACCCCCGCAAGCTGGGCAACATCCTTCATTGTCGCCATATTTTATTAACCCTCTTCATTTCCAAATTGGTAGCTGACAAGCCACCTAAGCCTCTAGTTGAAATACATCACCTTAACCACTAAGTTGATGTCGAAACGCAGGCTAAAATGCCTATCTTCTAATTGATTTTCGTTACGCAAACGTTTAACTCTCGCAGCATGACTGGGAAGCAACCTATTGCACAAGACCTAGTTTATTCATTTCAAAACACAAAGTTACGGGATATTTAACAAAAACGACCCATTATATGAGATCTTAATCACAAATAAATGAAAAAGGTGTGAATGGCTGTGAGATTCTAATGGTGACTTGTGATGATTTTGCCAACAAAACCATCGAGCGTGAGCAAATCAACTAAGATCTTGTGGCTCGATATCTAAGCTCAAACGCACTTTCTTAGCATTAGGCAACATCTGTATCACCGGTCTTGCGCTGGTAAGCAGCTTCTGCATCACAGAGCGGCTCTGAGTTTGCAACAATAACTGCCAACGGTATTTACCTGCTCGCTTGGCTAATGGTGCCGGGGTTGGACCTAATACTTGGCAATAATCATCAAACAGCGGGTGAGCCTCTAGAGTGTGCCTCACTTGACGGAGAAACTCTTCAACCCGTTGTGAATCATTGGCTTCCGCTTTAAACAGAGTCAAAAACGAATAAGGGGGCAACTGCGCTAACTTCCGCTCTTGCAGGGCGGTTTCAGCGAAATGGCGGTAGCTTTTAGTTAACAAAGCTTGCAACAGGCTGTGTTCTGGATGGTGAGTTTGCAAAACAACCTCACCTTGTTTACTCGCCCGACCCGCACGGCCTGCCACTTGAATAAATAGCTGCGCCAAGCGCTCAGACGCACGAAAGTCACTACTGTAAAGAGAGCCATCCACATCCAATAGTGCCACCAGCGTGACATCTGGAAAGTGGTGTCCTTTTGCCAGCATTTGAGTACCAATCAAAATCTGATACTCACCATTTCGGATCGCGCCTAGAGCATTTTCTAAACTGCCTTTACGTCTCGTGCTGTCGCGGTCAATGCGTATCGTCTTAAATTCAGGAAAGAGCTCCGCAAGCTGCTTCTCTAACTGCTCCGTACCAACACCTACCGTAACTAAGTGAGTAGAACCACAGCCCTGACATTGGTGAATTATCGGCTGCTGTGATCCGCAGTGGTGACAACGGATTTCATTGCTATTCTGGTGATAGGTGTAATAGGCGTCACAACGCTTACACTCCGCAATCCAACCACACTCATGACACATCAAAGCGGGAGAATAACCACGGCGATTCAAAAATAGCATCACCTGATTACCCGCTTTTAAGTGACGGCGCATTTCAGCAATCAAAGGCGCTGACAAGCCACTCTCCAAATAGAGCCCTTTAACATCTAGAACTTTATTTGTCGTTGGAGTCGCATTTCCCGCTCGCGACGAAAGAACTAAGTGATGATACTTTCCAGACAACGCATTGTGCAGTGTCTCTAAAGCAGGGGTCGCTGAGCCTAATACAATAGGAATGTTTTCCTTATTAGCGCGCATAACCGCAACATCACGGGCATGATATCTCAAGCTATCTTGCTGTTTATACGATGAGTCATGTTCTTCATCGACAATAATAATGCCCAAATTGGCAAACGGTGTAAGCAGCGCCGAACGGGTGCCAATAACAATTCCAGACGCATTGTCGCGAGCACTCAGCCACGCATTGAGCCTTTCAGTATCATTCAAACCTGAATGAATCACTTCAACAGGTACACAGAAGCGCTTTCTAAAGCGGTTGATAGTTTGTGGGGTTAAGCCGATTTCAGGCACAAGAACCAGCGCCTGCTTACCTTGCTCTAAAACGGGTTTGATGAGATTTAGGTAAACCTCTGTTTTACCGGATCCGGTTACACCTTCAAGCAAGTAACAACCAAAGCCATCACTGCTATTGACCGTCGCGATTGCAATTGCCTGTTCAGAATTAAGCTTTGGTTTATCAACGTCAGCTTCAACACTGTTACTCCAGCTTGTTATCAGTGGTTTTTTTTCAATACACTCAATCCAGCCTTTGTCGACTAACGCCTTTAGTACCGCAGAAGAGATCTCTTCGTCGATAAACCGCTGGTGTGAAACCGTACCCGACTCCAACATGCGCATAACCTTAGCTTGCTTAACCGCACGACCAAAATCTTGCATCAACTGATCTCGGCCATTCGTGGTTAGCTGCCATTCAACCAGTGCTGCGAAGTCAGCTGGCTTGCCTTTACGCAAAGCGCTAGGCAGAGCATTAAAGAGAGTATCGCCAAGCGGGTGTTGATAAAACTGACTGCACCACTTTAACAGAGAGAAGAGTGTCTCCGGCCAAACAGGTTGGCTGTCTAGGACTTGCTTAATAGGCTTTAACTTATCAATACTGAACTCTGACTCGTTCACCAAAGCCATCACTATACCAACTAAGGTTTGACGGCCAAAAGGTACGGACACGCGCCCACCAATAATTGGAAATTGGTGGCTAGGAATCTGATAATCAAACTGTTTATCTAGCGGCACAGGCAATGCCACGCGCGCAATTGTTGGTCGCATAATTTCGGCTAAAGAGCTCAGTGAAAGGTAACGTTAGTTAGTCTAAGGGAAAAGTTCACTAGGGGAAAGAGACGGATAATTAAGCTCGTACAACAATTTAGGCTAAAAAAGTAGCACTTTAAGCCCTAAACAGGTTGATCCTAAGCCAGCTATTCATTACTATATCGCGCCTTAGTGATATGGCTAGCTTAATAGCAGCGGTATCCGAAAAGGTTTTTTATTAACTACGTGTGGTGTCCGGCATAGAATCGGATAGCGACACGGCCTATATTTAGAGGTTCTCCCATGAAAGCTGGTATCCACCCAGAATACAAAGCAGTAAAAGCGACTTGTTCTTGCGGTAACTCTTTTGAGTTCAACTCAACTCTAGCTAAAGAGTCTATCCACCTAGACGTATGTGACAAATGTCACCCATTCTACACTGGTAAGCAACGTATCGTTGATACTGGCGGCCGTGTTGATCGCTTCAACAAGCGTTTCGGTGCTCTATCAAGCAAGAAGTAATTTCTTCTTATCCGAATCTAAAAAGGACGCTCAAGCGTCCTTTTTTGTTCTCAGTGTATGCCACTGCGACCATTTATCAGATAATTTCATTATTCAAACTGACCTTAACTAGGCATATCTCTTTTCATCTGGTCATATCTCCAGTCATTTACCACATTTTATTGCTTCAGCTCGCACTTTGACCTAGGCAGCTTGACTTAGTTAATCTAGAATGGATTCCCCTTTTCCAATAATAATTAACGAGTACGTATACTTATGTCAGCCGACGATCGTCAAGAATTATCCCCAGAAGAACAGTTTCGCCAGCAAGCGTTGGATTATCATGCTTACCCTACCCCAGGTAAAATCGAAGTCGCTCTTACCACACCAGCAGAAACGGCCAAAGATCTTGCTCTTGCCTATAGCCCTGGTGTAGCCGAACCTGTGCGCGAAATTGCTCAAAATGCTGACAATGTTTATAAGTACACATCAAAGGGCAACATGGTTGCTGTTATCTCCAACGGAACCGCCATTCTGGGTCTTGGCAACTTAGGTCCTCTTGCGTCTAAACCTGTAATGGAAGGTAAGGCATTATTATTTAAGCGTTTCGCAGGCCTTGACTCCATCGACATTGAAGTGAAACACCGCACCATTGAAGAATTTGTTGATACAGTCGCCAACATTGCGGATACCTTTGGTGGCATTAACCTAGAAGATATCAAGGCTCCTGACTGTTTCGAAATCGAAAAGCAACTGATCGAACGTTGTGATGTGCCCGTTTTCCACGATGACCAACACGGTACTGCGATTGTTACGGCTGCGGGCATGCTTAACGCAATTGAGCTTCAAGGTAAGAAGCTGCAAGAAGCAACTATCGTCTGTTTAGGTGCAGGTGCAGCTGCAGTGGCCTGTATGGAACTACTGATCAAGTGTGGCGCGATGCGTGAGAAGATCTACATGCTTGACCGTAAGGGCGTGATTCATACTCGTCGTGATGACTTAAACGAATACAAACAGCTGTTCGCCAACAACACCGACAAACGTACCCTAGAAGATGTGATTGAAGGCGCAGACCTGTTCCTTGGCGTATCGGGCCCGAACCTACTCCCTCCTGAAGCACTGCAACTGATGGCCGACAAGCCTGTCGTATTTGCATGTTCAAACCCAGATCCAGAAATCAAACCTGAACTGGCGCATGAAGTACGTAGTGATCTCATCATGGGTACTGGCCGCAGTGATTACCCTAACCAGGTGAACAACGTGCTTTGCTTCCCATTCATCTTCCGCGGCGCATTAGACGTACGTGCTAGCGAGATCAACGATGAAATGAAACTGGCAGCGGTAGATGCGATTCGCCAACTAGCAAAAGAAGAGGTACCTGCGGAGGTACTGTCAGCGGCGGGGGTTGATGCACTATCATTTGGCCCAGGTTACATCATTCCTAAGCCGATGGACCCGCGCCTACTTCCGCGCGTAGCTAAAGCGGTTGCTCAAGCAGCCGTTGATTCTGGGGTTGCTCGCATTGAAATGCCTGAAAACTACATGGCCGGGTAAAGATTCTAGTACTAATAAAAAACCGCTGCACTGTCAGCGGTTTTTTTTGAATCGAAATTTCGTCAGCGTGCGAAAATTTTGGCGCGATTATTTTAATTATTCGTCGAAAGATTCGAATTCAATGCCCATCTCTGTCATCAGTTTTTTCACTTCTGCTGGCAGATCGTCTGGGCGGTCTTTACGCAAATCTTCATCAGTTGGTAGTGGTTGGCCTGTGTAAGCATGCAAAAATGCCTCACACAGTAGCTCACTGTTTGTTGCATGGCGTAGGTTATTAATCTGACGACGTGTACGTTCATCAGTCAAAACCTTCAATACTTTCAATGGAATAGAAACGGTAATCTTCTTTACTTGTTCGCTTTTCTTTCCATGCTCAGCATATGGGCTAATGTATTCGCCATTCCAATCTGCCATTGCGCACCTTTCATTAATAATTATGGTTAAAAATAGAAACCCCAATTTTAGCGGTATTTATAGCCACAAGCAAAGACATATGGACGTCTAGAAGTGTTGACGGCCACAAAAATGACAAGTAAAGTGGAGGGAATAGGATAGGAATAACATATATCTAACAAGATAAAGATATAGCCCATTCCCACATAGAAGTCACTATAGTTCGAAAGGAAACACTTATGAGCCCCCGCAAACCTGCTACTATCGCGGTACGTACTGGTATCGAATCTGACACTCAGCATCATGCTGTTGTTCCACCGATTTACCTCTCGACGAACTATGGTTTCCCTGCATTTGGCGATGTTCCAAAATACGACTACACCCGTTCGGGTAACCCTAACCGAGGCTTACTGGAAACGGCTCTGTTTGAACTGGAATCAGGTAAAGGTGCAGTAGTAACAAACTGTGGGACGTCAGCGCTTAACCTATGGGTTTCCGCTTTCTTAGGCCCTGATGATTTGATCATAGCGCCTCACGATTGCTATGGTGGTACCTATCGTCTATTCAATACTCGCGCTAATAAAGGTGACTTCAAAGTGGAGTTTGTCGACCAGTCGGATCAACAAGCTTTCGACGCCGCCATCGCCAAGAAACCAAAACTCATCCTGCTTGAAACACCCTCTAACCCGCTAGTTCGCGTTATCGATATTGCGAGTGTATGTGAGAAAGCCAAGCAAGTTGACGCACTTGTCGCTGTCGACAATACCTTTTTGACACCTATATTCCAAAAGCCTTTAGAGCTTGGCGCAGACTTTGTTATTCACTCGACGACAAAGTATATCAATGGTCACTCTGACGTCATCGGCGGGGTCGTAATAACCAAAACCGAAGCGCATGCAGAAGAGCTAGCATGGTGGGGTAACTGTATCGGCGCTACGGGAACGCCATTCGACAGCTACATGACATTGCGCGGCATTCGTACCCTGGGTGCGCGTATGAAGGTACATGAAGAGAGCTCGCGTCAGATTTTGAGCTTCTTACAAACTCAAGACCTAGTAAGCACCATCTATCACCCTAGTCTTCCAGAGCACCCTGGGCACGACATCGCTAAAAAACAGCAAACAGGTTTTGGCTCTATGCTCAGCTTTGAGTTTGCAGGTAGCTTCGAACAACTGAAGTTTTTTGTTGGCCAATTGGAGCTGTTCTCTCTAGCGGAGTCACTTGGCGGTGTCGAGAGTCTAATCTGCCATCCAGCTTCCATGACGCACCGTGCAATGGGTGAAGAGGCACTTGCGGAAGCTGGAGTGTCACAGCAACTACTGCGCCTCTCAGTTGGGTTAGAAGATACAGATGACCTTATTCGCGACCTTGAACATGCATTTACAAAAGCTAAGGAATCTTGCTAATGACTACTCAGCGTCAATTACATAAGTTTGGTGGAAGCAGCCTAGCCGATCCAGAGTGCTACCGTCGCGTGACCGGTATTTTAAAAGAGTATTCGCAACCCGACGACCTGATCGTCGTGTCAGCAGCGGGCAAAACAACCAACCGTCTAATCGCTTTCCTTGAAGCGCTAGGCAAAGATGGACGTATTGCTCATGAAGAATTACAGGCTTTACGTCAATTCCAGGTCGATTTAGTCGAAGCGCTAATTGAGGGGGATGCGAAAGAGCATCTTCTTGCCACTCTTCATGATGAATTCAGTTTACTGGGCGAGCTCACTTATCCTCTGAGCGACACTGAAAAAGCTTCGGTTCTTGGTCATGGTGAAGTTTGGTCATCACGCCTACTCGCAGCTTTGCTTAATCTCAACGATTTACCAGCGGTAGCGCAAGACGCCCGAGCTTTCCTTCGTGCAGAGTCAGGCACACAGCCAGAAGTCGATGTTGGTGCATCTTACCCGCTAATCAAAGAAGTATTAGTGCAGCATGCGCACCATAGAGTCGTCATCACTGGCTTTATGGCGCAAGATAGCCAAGGTCACACGGTTCTGCTCGGTCGAAACGGTTCCGACTACTCTGCCACTGTTATCGGCGCACTCGCAGAAGCGACGCGAGTAACGATCTGGAGTGATGTAGCAGGTGTATATAGTGCTGACCCAAGGTTAGTATCAGACGCCTGCTTGCTGCCCTTACTACGTTTAGATGAAGCGAGTGAGCTTGCACGTCTAGCCGCTCCGGTTTTACACAGCCGAACCCTTCAACCTGTGGCACAAAGCGCAATGGACTTGCACCTTCGCTGTAGTTACCAACCCGAATCAGGCTCAACACGTATTGAACGCGTTCTCGCTTCTGGACGCGGTGCAAAAATCATTTCCTCATTGGATGAAGTACTACTCATTCAACTTAACTTCACCTCGGCTCATGACTTCAATCGAATTGAGAACGAAGTGTTAGCGAGACTGAAAAGAGCCCAGCTTGAGCCACTGACTTACGAAGCGCAAGCAGACCAACACCGCATCCGTCTTGCCTATACTAGTGAGATCGTTGGAGGTGCATTAGAATTTTTACAAGATGCCGCCATTGAAGCCGAGATAAAACTGAAAGAAGGCTATTCAATGGTTGCTGCGGTGGGGGCTGGCGTGACCAAGAATGCTAATCACTGCTATGGCTTCTATCAGCAACTCAAAGCTTCCCCGGTCGAGTTTATCTCTGAGTCACTATCCGGGCTTAGCTTAGTGGCAATTCTTCGCACTACGCCAACAGAGCCGTTAGTAAGAGCAGTACATAGTCAGCTATTCCAAGCTCAAAAACGTATTGCAATTGCGTTATGTGGTAAGGGCAATATTGGTTCAAGTTGGCTGGAGTTGTTCGCTGAACAAAAAAGCGAGCTAGAAAAGCGTCATGGAATGAACTTTGAACTGGTTGCGATTATCGATAGCCAAACCTATTGGTTTGACCCTAAAGGCATAGATGCGAGTCAAGCTAGCGAGCATTTTGATGAAGAGAGCATCAGCCATGAAGGGAGCGATTGGATTGCGAAACTGGGGGCAATCCAAGGATTTGACGATCTGGTTGTTCTGGATGTTACCGCTAGTCAGACATTAGCAGAGCGTTATTTAGAGATCGCAGAACAAGGCATGCACCTTATCTCTGCAAATAAAGTTGCGGGTTCTGCGTCGAGTACATACTACCACCAGGTCCAAGACGCATTTGCTAAAATTAACCGCCATTGGCTCTACAACGCGACGGTTGGTGCAGGGTTACCAATCAACCATACCGTGAGAGATCTACGCGAAAGCGGCGACGACATCATTGCCTTGTCAGGAATCTTCTCCGGCACGCTTTCTTGGTTATTTCAACAGTATGATGGCAACGTACCTTTTGCTGAGTTAGTCGACCTAGCTTGGCAACAAGGCCTCACAGAGCCTGATCCTCGCAGCGACTTAGATGGTTCAGACGTAATGCGTAAACTGGTTATCCTAGCGCGTGAATCCGGTCTATCACTAGAACCTGAAGCCGTAAAGGTCGAAAGTTTGGTGCCTGCAGAACTCTCAGACTTATCACTAGACGAGTTTCTAGATAAGAGCGCCCTTCTTAGTGAATTACTCGCGGAACGACTTGAGAAAGCGCAACGAGAAGATAAAGTCTTAAGATACGTCGCTCGTCTTGAAAAGAACGGTACAGCAAGAGTCGGCGTAGAAGCGTTAACCAAAGAACACCCTCTAGCCAACCTCTTACCTTGCGATAATATCTTTGCTATCGAAAGCAAATGGTACAAGGACAACCCTTTGGTAATTAGGGGGCCGGGTGCGGGCCGAGAGGTGACCGCTGGTGCAATACAGTCTGACTTAAACTTACTCTCAAGTTTACTATAACGAAGGTCTGTTGAGACTAATAAAGGCGCTGATATATCAGCGCCTTTTTACTGTATACAGCGCAAACAGTATGAACTCATCTCAACTAAACTTGAATAGAGCTCATGATTAAGTTGAAAAAAATTCATAATCGTACAGTTGACATTAAATCGTATTCAATTCATTCTGTAGACATATAGACGTCTAAACGTCAATTTCAAGTTTTAAGGGTTTTGTCGGCAAAGGTTGCCACAGGGAGAGTAAGATGGGATACACACACGCGGGTCATATCGACGCACTAAATCAGAACATCGCCGAACTATCTGACAACATTAATGTGTCGTTCGAGTTTTTTCCGCCAAGCAGCGAAAAGATGGAAGAGACTCTGTGGAACTCTGTACACCGTCTAAAAACCCTTGAGCCAAAATTTGTTTCCGTTACCTATGGTGCAAACTCCGGCGAACGCGATAGAACTCACTCGATTATCAAAGAGATCAAGGACCAAACCGGGTTGGTAGCCGCACCGCACCTTACGTGTATTGATGCATCTCGTGAAGAGCTAATTCAAATTGCAGACGACTATTGGGCGAATGGCATTCAGAGCATCGTAGCTCTACGTGGGGATATTCCACCAAATGGTGGTAAGCCCGACATGTATGCTTCTGACTTAGTAACTCTACTAAAAGAGCGCCATGACTTTGATATCTCAGTTGCCGCTTTCCCTGAAGTTCACCCTGAAGCAAAAAGTGCTCAAGCCGACCTACTTAACCTAAAGCGTAAAGTGGATGCAGGCGCTAACCGCGCTATTACTCAATTCTTCTTTGACGTAGAAAGCTACTTACGCTTCCGTGACCGTTGTGTTGCCGCGGGCATCGAAGTAGAGATCGTTCCGGGTATTCTTCCGGTGTCAAACTTTAAGCAAGCGTCTCGTTTTGCTGCTCAGAACAACGTTAAAGTCCCAGGTTGGATGGCAAAACAGTTTGAAGGGCTAGATGATGACCCAACAACACGACAACTTGTAGGCGCTAGCCAAGCCATTGATATGGTCCGTACTCTGAGCCGTGAGGGCGTTAAAGATTTTCACTTCTACACGCTAAACCGCGCTGAAATGACTTACGCGCTTTGCCACACTTTAGGTGTTCGTCCTAAAGCGTAAGCAAGATTCCATTGCAAAACCCCCATATAACCAAAAAAGGCTGAACCTAAGTTCAGCCTTTTTTAAATCTGAGTAGTGATTACTCTACTTCATCCATCTTACCTAGTAAGTTACGGATACGCTCTTGCCATGCATTGTGCTCTTGTTGCATCTGCTGTGCTTTCTGCTCTAGCTCTTCACGATTATTACGAAGCTCATTGGCTTCTGCTGCTAATTTTTCTTTCTCTTCTTTCAGTTCTTCTACTTCCATTTGTAGAAGAGCAATTGTATCTACAGCTGTTTGGATTTTTGCTTCTAGTTGTTCTAATACTTCAAAAGACATCTTAGCCTACCTATCTATTATTCGGACGAGGTTTTGGACACCTATGTTCCAAAACCATTTGCAACCATTCTACTCAGCCAAGAGCGGATAAACACGCCCTATATTGTAGTTTTTTTGCCATTCGATTAAAAAAACATCGCAAATTGACAATAGCTTTACATCTATCATGCCGGTGACCTCAATTGTGTAATTTAACTGGTTAGATTGATCCAGTTCAATGGCTGCTCAAGCAAAAAAGCAAACGTTTCCTTTCTGATATGATAAAATCCGCCCGTTTTAGTTTTTCACTCTTTCCTAATACTTTGGAGTCTTCATGAAACGCGATTTAGCAATGGCATTTTCTCGAGTTACCGAGGGTGCAGCTTTGGCTGGTTACAAATGGCTTGGCCGTGGTGACAAAAACGCAGCAGACGGTGCTGCGGTTGAAGTCATGCGCAGCTTACTTAACAAAACTGATATCAGCGGAGAGATCGTAATTGGTGAAGGCGAGATCGACGATGCGCCTATGCTATACATTGGTGAAAATGTTGGTATTGGCGGCGATGCTGTGGATATTGCGGTTGACCCAATTGAAGGGACTCGCATGACAGCAATGGGACAGTCTAACGCCCTTGCAGTACTTGCTGCTGGTGAAAAAGGCAGTTTCCTTAAAGCACCTGACATGTACATGGAAAAACTAGTCGTAGGCCCTGGGGCAAAAGGATGTATTGATCTTAATAAGCCACTAAAAGAGAACCTAGAGAACATCGCTCAAGCGCTGAATAAAACGTTAGATACTCTGGTTGTTATTACTCTTGCTAAACCCCGTCATGACGAAGTGATCGCGGAAATGCAGGCAATGGGCGTGCGAGTATTCGCAGTGCCAGACGGTGACGTTGCGGCCTCCATCCTGACTTGTATGCCAGATAGCGAAGTCGACGTAATGTACTGCGTTGGTGGCGCTCCAGAAGGCGTTGTTTCGGCGGCAGTTATCCGTGCGTTAGATGGCGACATGCATGGTCGACTACTTCCACGTCATGAAGTGAAAGGCGATAGTGAAGAGAACCGCATCTATGGCGCAGCAGAACTTAAACGCTGTGAAGAGATGGGTGTAAAAGCTAACCTTGTACTTAAGATGGAAGACATGGCACGTAGTGATAACGTTGTATTCTCAGCAACAGGGATAACTAAAGGCGATCTGCTTGAAGGCATTTCTCGTCAAGGCAACATTGCAACGACAGAGACTCTACTCATCCGTGGCCGTTGCCGTACGATTCGCCGTATTAAGTCGACTCACTACCTAGAGCGCAAAGATCCAGAAGTTAGAGACATTATTTTGTAAGCTATTGATAGATAAATTTATTGTCCAATCACTACTCAGGCCACCTAAACGGTGGCCTGTTTGCTTCATCAGTCAAAATTGAATTATGGCCTTAATTGCATATACTTTAGTCAAGAAACCAAGTCATGCGCAGTGTGATAATCGCAGTGGAATGACTTAATTTAACCATGCCTAGTCGATGGGCTAAGTAATACACGTCATCTTGGTGCAGGTAGTCTATGATTCGACTAGTATTGATTTACCTACTGCTTGTTTGCCAACCTGTAACTGCGTCTGCCCTTTTAATTGATGATAATTTCGTGGAACAAAGCGTTGCGACTCCCTTGCTAACGGCTGTGGGTCAACCCGGTTTACATGCGCAACAAGTGTTGCAATCAATGCCCTTCAGTACTCAACTCTATCAACAATCGACCACACCGAACCCAAACCACTACTGGCACAAATTTAATATTTCCGGCCCATTACTATCCGAGCCCAAATCGCTTGTTTTGCTTTCACAAAATCACATTTTGCAGCATCTCGATGTCTATCTCTTTCAAGACGGAAATCTAATCCAGTCGCAGCAATTAGGTATCAATGACAGACCAATCAATACGCAAAGCTATTTAGACACAGTATTTCGTTTCAATGTGGAACCAGGCCGTAGCATTACCTTGTTAATCAGCAAGCAAACAGATGGCCCTTCAATATTGCCAATTAGAATTATGACCGATACGGCTTACACGGTACATGCCGCTCAAGTGCGCTTATTTTGGGGAATTATCATTGGCACATTTCTCGCTCTAGCCATCTATAACTGTGTGGTCTACGCATTAAACCTACGTAACACTCAATACGTCTGGTACCTGCTATTTCAGCTGTTTATTTTTTTACAATTTGCAGCCTTACACGGTTTTGGCTACTTGATCTTGCCCGATGAATTTTGCCGATGGGTAGCCAAACATATGGGAGTATTGCACCTACTCTTGCTATGGTCAGCCTTGATGTTTGCCAACCATTTTCTCGAGTTCAGGAACTATCGCCCACAAGTCTACTCTATACTCGAAAAGGTAAAATGGATTTTTCCAGTCTTGGTAGCGATTTCACTACTCCTCAGTGAACAACAGCGAATGATAGTCACATCATTGCTTATCCTACCCATTAGCTATATATGCATCAGCACCGGCTTTGTTGCTCTTAACAAAGGATATACACCTGCCTTTTCTTACTTGCTCTCATGGGTATGTACCTTTGCTGGAGCCACTGTTGGGTTACTCACCTATGCAGGTCTGCTACCGGTAAATATGTTTACGCTACACAGCTTTATCATTGGTTCGTTAGCAGAGCTCTACCTACTCTCAGTAGGGTTAGCAAAGCGCCTTCATCACCAAGAGATGCTAGACAAACAGCATCGATTAATCGACCACAGTCTGGACATGCCAAACCAATACTTCTACCAACACGCCATCAATGACATGTTTGCCAACAGGGGGATAGACAAAAATAGTGTGCGTTTGATTCTCGTTTATACCGAGGGAGTCGAACATTTAATTGGCCTGCTAGGTAGCGAGGCGGTCTTTTCAGCCAAGCATTCATTGTTAAGCAATATCTCAAAAGATGTGTATGCATTGCCCTGGCTCATTGATATAGATGTACCCCTGCTCAAGCGCTATTTCGCTATCACCATGCCCCCAGAACAAACTCTCGTTTTTGCTGATAAAAGCACTTCGTTACAAGCTCAGTTCGAGGAACTGAATAATATTTGGCAATACCACTTAGCAAAAACCGAGTACTTAAGCGACTTAAACATCAGAATCGCGAGCGCAGAGGCCCGCAATGAAGAGAAAATCAATGAGCTTCATCAGAAAGCCCATATGGCTATGATTGAAGCTCAAGCAAGGGGCGTTAAATGGCTAGAGTATAGTGATGAAATGAGTTCCAAAGCCTTGCGCCGATTGGATCTTATCCATGACCTAAGAATGGCTATCAAAAACGACCAGTTGGATATTCACATTCAGCCTCAAATCAACATTGCTAGCCAAACGGTCGTCGGTGGAGAAGCTTTGATGCGTTGGCACCACCCTATTCATGGCATGGTCTCACCATCCGTGTTCATTCCACTTGCAGAGCAAAGTGGAATGATTCACAACCTAACTCGTATGGCGATCAAAAAGATATTCGCTTGGATGGGCCGTCATCAGATTCCGATAAAAATTGCTATCAACATATCAGTAATGGATTTTCGCCAGCATGATTTCATCTCATTCCTTAGTTCTACAAGTGAAAGATATAACGTCAGCCCGAACCAATTTTCGTTGGAGATTACCGAATCACAAGAGCTAGAAAGTTCAGAGGAGATATTGGAAAAACTGGCGATGATAAAACGCACGGGATTTGGCATCGCACTTGATGATTTTGGTACAGGGTACTCATCAATGGCATATCTCAGCAAGCTATACATCGATGAAGTTAAAATCGATCGTATTTTCATCAAAGATATACACCACAGCTCAACTAACCAAACCATAGTGAAAACACTTATCAATATGGCAGAAGCTCTCGGAGCGACAACCATCATTGAAGGTATAGAAAACCAAGAAGAATTAAACGTTATTGAAAAACTAGGGGGTAAAGTAGGGCAGGGCTTCTACTGGTCTAAAGCAATTTCAATTGATAATTTTGAAGAACAATATCTATCAACTGTCACCAAAATAGATAAAGTCAGCTCAAAATGATTAGGAGACATGAACCCATTTAAAGCGTGATCTCTGCTCATAGTTTGGGTTACAAATACGAAAAAGCCCTAGCATTGCTGCTAGGGCTTTGTCTGAATAAGTGGCGGAGTGGACG
>JRWQ01000005.1 GCA_000775715.1 Vibrio tubiashii | reverse complement strand
ATCCAGTTATCCAGTTATCCGTAGGACGAAGTCCGTTCCTGCTCTACGCTACATATCCTTCAGTAACAAGTTCTCGCCTTGGCGTTTACTGCGCTTCGGTGACACAATCAATATCAGCAGTAAACCTGCGATAAAGCTCAGTCCAACCATGGTGTACATGTATCGGTCACTTTTACGATAGTAGTGGTCTGAAAACGCGGTCAATTTTCCTGTTTCAAAGGTAATACGTACAAATCCCACCACAGCCCCATCATGAAGAACTGGCTCTAACAACTGCTGCTTGCCGATACGTGCAGTTTGTAAAGGGGTATCTAGGCCAAGCATCTCACGTACGGATTTAGCCTCTGTACTTGCGGCGAGCTTAATTCCTTCTGAGTTATAGATAGTTGCATCGACCACCAAATCATCCTTAGCCAGTTGGTTTGATAGCTTTAGCAACCTCTCTTGGTCTTCATTGATGATCATATCGCTGGCGGAGAGCGACGCTTGAGAGATGAGAATATTAGTCAATGTCTCTAGTTGGTTAACTTGTATCTCCTCGTTACCCTTCGTAATTTTTACACTATTAATCCCTATTGTCGTGACCATGGCCACTAGGGATATTGTCGCGAGCACTTTCATCGCAGTACGAAAAGAAAATAGAGATGAATCCATTTTGCACCTAAATAGAGCTAAATTATGGTTTAGAACATATTGAGACTTGCACACCCAAATTGCAATAGGTTAACGTGTGGATAGATTTTTCAGGAATAGTAGACATGGACACGTTAAAGACTCTTTCTATACGTAAACACATCCCCCTTATCAATCGCTTACCAGAATCGCGCCTCGCTACGCAGTTTGACAAGGCAAATGCAGGGTGGGTGGTATTTGGCGAGTTTCTCTGCCCTAGCCAGTTTGAAGACATTGATTTCTTTGTCGGTGAGTACAATGCCGTCGTCGATGTATGGAAAGTCGGCAATTATGAAGTCGCTTTGATGGCCGGAGAGCTAACAGATCAGCATGAAGAGGTTCTTCAGGCGTTGGAGTTAGATTACTCAGCGCTGGTTGATATGCCCGACCTCACTAAGCCAGGCTTGATTGTTTTAGATATGGACTCAACCGTAATTCAAATTGAGTGTATTGACGAGATCGCTAAGCTAGCTGGGGTGGGGGAAGAAGTTGCAGAGGTAACGGAGCGCGCAATGCAGGGTGAGCTGGATTTCGAGCAAAGTCTGCGTCAACGCGTTGGTAAGTTAGCAGGCGCTGATGAGTCGATTCTCAATGAAGTTCGCGCTGAGTTGCCACTGATGCCCGATCTGCCGGAGCTGATTGGCACACTAAAAGAGTATGGTTGGAAAACGGCGATTGCTTCTGGCGGATTTACCTACTTCTCAGATCATTTGCAGCAAATGCTCGGTCTTGATCATGCTCAGTCAAATCAGTTAGAAATTGTTGATGGCAAACTGACAGGCAGTGTTTTGGGAGAAGTGGTCTCTGCACAGACTAAAGCCGATATTCTTGAGCAGCTTGCTGAACAGTACGACATCGAGCCACACAACACTATTGCTGTTGGGGATGGTGCGAACGATTTGGTAATGATGGATGCGGCAGGTCTTGGGGTCGCTTATCACGCTAAGCCAAAGGTTGAACAACAGGCGAGGTGTGCGATTCGCTTCTCAGGTCTTGGCGGCATTATCTGTATTCTTTCGGCATTACTGGCGAAACAGCAGCGGGTGAGCTTTAAGCCTCAGCCATAGATATGGAATATCAATCAAAGTAAATTTAAGAGCGAGTCACTATCTCGCTCTGCTTTTATTGGGTTAACCCTAATCGGATTAAAACTTCTTCTGTGATATCAGTTAGCTCGCCATAGCCAACGATATTGCTGATATCTTTTTCAAGGCTTCGTGCATGATGCATGCTAATCTGAGTCAGTTCATCGAGGTCTTTTCTGACTAGGGCGGTAATGGGATCGAACACTGGAGCGCCACAAATTCGAATCGCGTAGAACTCCCCCATCAATTGACCACTCTTTACAAACTTAATCCTCTCTTTCAAGTTGGCGAAATCGCTGCTTAGCTTAGATTCTACCGATTGAATTCGAGTACCAAATCGCGACGCAGTTAAATAGAGTTCATGATACTGCGGTTGAGCCCCTTCAATACGTTTCATTGGTTGCGCTAACAGGGTGCTAGCTCGCCCTTTGTAGATAGGCCCGAGTGAAAAGTTTTTCTCATCACCAAGCTTGGCCAAAATGGTTAAATATGGCTTGAGTGGATAGTTAATGCCTATGGCTTTCGGGCGTAAACTTCCTGCTTTCTTTTCTACGAATAATGGAGAACTGACCATTTTATCGAGCAGAATGTCATGTAAACCTTCAAGCAGAGCGTTACTCGGTAGGATCTCTTTTTTCGCGATTAGTTTGTCTTGGTTATGATCGATGAGCGTACCGAAGAAGGCGATGGTACGCATAATCTGACTATCTTCGATGATAGAGAGTTGAAGCTGTTTTCCTCCTGGACTGACTCTGACCACTTGATAGGGGACCTCGTCGAGAGGCAACTTTTTGTCGTAAAGCCGTAACTCTTTAAAGTTGATTAGGCAAGCGTCCCCTGCTTTTAACTGACACGGAGATGTGAGCGAAATGCTTACTCCATGCTTAGAAAGGTCAATGCTAAAACCTTCATAGTTATTTGATTCAGAATCAGAAAGTATAATCGGGGATTTAAACTGGTACCTTGGTTCTTTGCGGCGAGATTTTGCGTCAAAGTAGATACATACCGGATTAGTGTCTGGGTTTCTTGCGTGTCTAAACTGGTTTAACTCGCTGCTAGGTAAGCGTGGTTTCTCTGCTAATAGATAGTCTTGGCGACTGGTTTCATCAGCAATCTCTTGTAAAATCCCACAGTGGGTTAGCGATGACGTTTCAAGGTCTAGCTCGCTAGTGTGCTCTGATAGCGCGAGCTTCTCTTCTCCTGAGAGTTCAAACACAGAGAGTCTAAATACTTTCCAACTGTCTTTTTTCGCTCCGATGTGCCAGAAGAGCTGACGTAGATCTCTCTTTGCTTCGGGCATCATCATTGAAAAGAATAGTGTTTTCTCTTGATGCTCATGGGTAAAAGAGTATATAACGTTGCTACTACCCCTCATACCTTCCGTAGTCAGTAGTGACATACGCTGATTGTTAAATAGATTACTCAAGCTCTGTTGATTGCGCTCATCATGCCAGTATTGCCAGATCTTCTGATTGTTTTCGGTCATTAGCGCCAACTTAAGCTCATTGCCACTAAAAAATACTGGTAAATTACAGGTATGTTTTAGATAGGTATGCTCAAAACCTCGTGAGCGGGCACGGATGATTTTGTCTTGGTTATCGTGGCGAGTTTTTTGGCTGTCACTCTTCAATAACTGTTCAATCACTAATTCAATTAAATTAGTGGTGTCTAGTTTGAGAACACGCAGGTATTTAACGGCGTCATTCTCATAAGACTCATCAATACCAACAATTCGATACGGGATTACAGAGTTGATGCCTTCAACTTCTAATGTCTTGCTCAGTTCGACTAATCGAACATCAATGACTTCCCCGAGTTTGTAGTTGAAAGCGGAAGGAACTTTAAATTTTGCTCCCGATGGAGAGAGGTCGACGGTCGTTGCATGGACAATTTGGCCGCTTAACAGCTCTATCTCTATTTGAGAAGAGACCTTTAGTCGGTTCTCTTTACGCTTAAGGTCGTATCCCATTACAACGGCTTCAACATCAATACCATTAAGATCTGTGGTAACTTCTGTCCCGATTGGCTTGCCACGCTGTTGCATGACTCTGAAATTATTATGGGTGTTGCACAGTGCTTCCCAAACGCCTTCCGTGTAGCCGTTGAATTTTTTGATGTTTTTATGATAAGCGTTAAATGCTACGTCATCGAGCCAGTGTTTGATGCCATCAAGTTCGTATTCACGACATTCACCTTTTACCCTTCCTCGTAAATCAATAGGTTTAGTGCAAGGTGCCATCACTCGGTTAAGTTCCATCTTAACCAGAATTTTGACCGACGGTGGTTCTCCCTCGGTCATCTGACCAAGAACGAATTCGAAATCTTCTGAGTTGTATACGGGAATTAATCGTTCCGCGAGAGAGAGTATTTCTGGCTGCTGCATATTTTTTTGTTAGAGTATCCCTTACCCAAAATATCGACCTTGATATAAAGATCTTTAGTGATATGTTACCTCTAATTCAGTATAGATGGTCACATAGGCAAGCGCGGATGCCGCTTGGGTCACAAATACACAATTTTAAACACTTGAGGAAGCATGGCAAAAGCAAAGGTAGCCTACGTATGTAATGACTGTGGGGCGGATTTCCCCCGTTGGCAAGGACAATGTAATGCGTGCGGTGCATGGAATACGATCAGTGAAGTGCGTTTAGCAGCGTCACCAACCGTCGCTAGAAATGAGCGTCTTTCTGGATATGCAGGAACAACGGCCGAAACTAAGGTCCAGACCTTGTCTGAGATTGACCTACAGGAGGTTCCGCGTTTTACCAGTGGTTTTAAAGAGCTCGACCGCGTACTTGGCGGTGGCGTGGTGCCCGGTGCGGCGATCTTAATCGGTGGTAACCCAGGGGCGGGCAAGTCGACACTGCTATTGCAAACTATGTGTTACTTGGCGTCTCAAATGCCGACTCTTTATGTCACGGGTGAGGAGTCATTGCAGCAGGTAGCGATGCGTGCTTCTCGCTTAGGCTTGCCGAAAGACAATTTAAAAATGTTATCTGAGACCAATGTTGATCGCATCTGCCAGATAGCAGAAAAAGAGCAGCCAAAAATCATGGTGATTGACTCGATTCAGGTAATGCATGTGTCGGATGTTCAGTCGTCGCCCGGGAGTGTCGCTCAGGTAAGAGAAGCTGCGACGACGTTGACTCGCTATGCGAAGCAAAATAATGTTTCAGTATTCATCGTCGGTCACGTTACTAAAGATGGCACCTTAGCTGGGCCCAAAGTGCTTGAGCACATCATTGACTGTTCAGTACTGCTTGATGGCGGAACCGATCGTCGCTTTAGAACCTTGCGTAGTCATAAGAACCGTTTCGGTGCTGTGAATGAACTCGGTGTTTTTGCCATGACTGGTCAAGGTTTAAAAGAGGTCAGTAATCCTTCCGCTATTTTCTTATCGCGCGGTGAAGAGGAGACATCGGGCAGTTCAGTAATGGTGGTCTGGGAGGGGACACGGCCACTGTTGGTTGAGATTCAGGCGCTGGTGGATTACTCACAGCTCGCTAACCCACGTCGAGTTGCGGTTGGCCTAGAACAAAACCGTCTGTCGCTGCTTTTGGCTGTGTTGCATAAACATGGCGGCTTACAAATGGCCGATCAAGATGTGTTTGTTAACGTCGTCGGTGGTGTTAAGGTAACCGAAACCAGTGCCGATTTAGCCTTAGTGATGGCGCTGCTTTCAAGCTTTAGAGATAGACCACTACCAAAAGACGTGGTGGTATTTGGTGAAGTAGGGCTTGCTGGCGAGATTCGTCCCGTACCAAGCGGGCAAGAGCGCCTAAACGAAGCATTCAAGCATGGTTTTAAGAGGGCGATTGTACCTGCAGCCAATATGCCGAAAGGTGGTATTGCAGGCATGCAAATTCACGGTGTTAAAAAGCTTTCTGAGGCGATTGAAGCGTTTGATGAGCTGTAGCGACTAGGGAACAGGAGCTGCTCTATGGAACACTTCGTTGCGGGAGTGCTGGATCGGGCTTCGCCCTGCTGGAACACTAGACTTATCCAGTTCTCCAGCTCTCCAGCTCTCCGTAGGACGAAGTCCGTTCCCATCCCCCCGCATCCATAGCAAAGCCTTCCCGCTCTTACCTAAAGCATATCCACCGCCTTCTCGACCGCAGCCACTAATCTGTCAACATCTTCCATTGTGTTGTAGACCGCGAACGAAGCGCGGATGGTGCCCTTTACGTTTAGGGCATCCATTAGTGGGTGGGCACAGTGGTTACCTGCGCGTACGGCTATACCTTGCTGATCGAGCAGAGTAGCGGCATCTTGATGGTGAACACCTGCAATCACAAAAGAGATAACAGAGGCATCGGACTGAAAACCTAATATCTGCACATCTTTAATTTTACTCAGTTTTTGGTAAGAACTTTCCACTAAGGTGTGGATGTGTTGCTCAACTCCGACGAGATCTAACGATGTGTACCAGTCGATTGCTGTGGCCAGTGCGATAGCACCAGCGACATTTGGCGTTCCTGCTTCAAACTTCCCGGGTACATCAGTAAACGTGGTGCCCTCGAAAGAGACCCTCTCGACCATCTTTCCGCCACCATGCCACGGTGGCATTGTTTCTAGTAGAGATTGCTTGCCATAAAGCACACCGATCCCTGCAGGAGCAAACAGCTTGTGCCCCGAGAACACATAAAAATCCGCCCCCATTGTTTTTACGTCGACCTGCTCATGAACAACGCCTTGAGCGCCATCAACGACGACCACGGCGCTATGTTGGTGAGCAAGCTGGATTACTTGTTCAATGGGCTGTCTTGTCCCAGTCACATTGGTGATGTGGGCAAGTGCGACAATCTTTGTTTTATCGCTGAGCCTGTTTTTGAATTCAGCAAGGTCAAATTGACAGTCGGCGCTCATAGGAACTTTGATCACCTTCGCGCCAGTCTGCTCTGCAACGATCTGCCACGGTACAATATTGGCATGATGCTCCATCTCACCTACCAGTATTTCGTCTTCTGGTTGCAAATTAGAGCGGGCGTAGGTCTGGGCAATGAGGTTTAACGCTTCTGTGGCACCCCGTGTCCAGATGATCTCTCTGCTTGATGATGCACCGATGAACTGGGCGACTGTCTCACGTGCAGCCTCAAATTCACTAGTTGCTTTGGCGGTTAAGCTATGGCTACCACGGTGGACATTAGCGTTTTGCTGGCTGTAGTAATCAGAGATGGTATCAATGACACACTGCGGTTTCTGGCTGGTTGCTGCACTATCAAGATAGACGAGTCTCTGCTCATTGACTTGCTGATTTAGAGCCGGAAATAGCGCGGCGATCTCACGGGCGTTAAACATTACTCATCACCTAGTTTGTGATATTGCAGAGTTGGGATTGTGACCATAGGTTCGGCAACTGTCCAAGCGTGAGCTTTGCCTGATAGTAAGATAATAATCTCCATTGCGAACTCAAGCGCAGTGCCCGGCCCTTGGCTGGTCAATAGATTGCTATTGATGTCATAGGTGACACGCTTGACTCGCCAGTTTTGTATAGGGATATGACTCTCAAAGCTTGGGTGACAAGTCATTAGCGCATCAGGATAAAAACCGTGGTGGGCCAAGACTAACGCTGGAGCGGCGCAAATTGCTGCCACAAGCTTACCTTCGTACATCTGCTGCCGTACGATTTCGACCAGTACAGTGCTGTCGCGGAATATTTCTGAGCCCCCAACACCTCCAGGTAGGATAACCGCATCGAACTCATCATCAGCGACATCGACTAATTTGCAGTCAGCAGTTAGGGTTACGCCGCGAGACGCCTTCATCGTTAACTTGCCATCAAAGTCAGCACTGGCAACCACGACCTCATAGCCGGCACGAACCATCATATCGATAATCGTAATAGCTTCCATTTCTTCGCTACCTGGAGCGATAGGGACGAGTACTTTTTTAGTCATTATGAGTTCCAACTTTGTTCGATTTGTTTGATGGCTTGATAGAGTTCATGGTTGTTCGCAGCCGATATGCCATGTTGTTCAGCACGCTTTAGCAGGTAGCCCGTAATAAAGTCTATCTCGCTTAGTCGCTGATGGAAAATATCTTGCTTCATCGATGAGTGATTTTCAGCGGTGGATTCTATCACTCTATTGACGGTATTTAAGAGCTCACCATACTCAATTGGCACCGCTTCGGCGCGAAGAACCGCAAACACTTCGTCAAGCAGGGCAGCGATGGTCTTTTGATGAGTCTCTTCGGCTAACTTGCCATTGTTAATTTGATGAATCGCCGTAAGTGGGTTTATCGCACAGTTGATGGCCAACTTGATCCATAGTGCGTGCTCAATATTCTCATTCCACAGGGCACTTGGTTGAGCATGCTCAAAAACTGGCGCAAGAAAGTCACACTTTTTACCTTGCTTGTTATAGCCACCGAGCTGGGTTTGTCCCAAGCCAGTATGGAGAACCTGCTGTCTGTTAGGCTTATAAGCCCCATGAGTGGTTGTTGCGAGTACGATTGGATTATTGGGTAGAAGATTGGCAATGGTGTCAGCCGTGCCCATGCCATTGTGCATCAGGACGATCACCGCATCTTGGCTGATATGGTGGATCAGTGGAGTGATGGCTTGTTCTACTTGCCATGCTTTGACTGTGACTAGAATTAAATCTGCTTGTTGCGCAGCAGTGGCATTTCGATTGAGAAAAACGTGTGGTGCTTGATGCTCAAACTGCAATGTAATCTCTGGGTCTCTAGAGGTGGACCAGACGGAGACATGATGTCCTGCGTGTTTGAATTTGTGTGCCCATAAAGAGCCAATAGCCCCTGGACCTAGGATAAGAATGTTCACTGAGCACTCGCCAATAGATAACTTTGCGTCAAGGATAATATCAGTGAAATGGAAATCAATAAAAATGGCACCCTAAGGTGCCATTTCGAATGTTTTCACTTGCGAGTTCGATTAGAACTTGTAAGTTACTGCGAAGTAGTGAGCAACGCCAGAAGAGTCGTTCGTCTGCGCTGGGTTCCAAGGCACAGCAGCACCATCTTCGAAACCGTATACATCGTTAAACAGTTTCAGGCCGTAACCAACCGCGAAGCGGTCTGAGTGCCAGTAAATACCGTTAAACATTGCAGTACCCGTGCTTGACTGAGAGTACTCGTCTTTCATACCGAATTGGAAATCTAGGTAACCTTGGTATGAGATAAATGAACCATTTTCAAAGAAGTAGAAAGGTTTGAACCAGTTAGTAGATAGTTGGTAACCGTTCCAGTCTTTTTTAGCATTGTCGTAGTTACCGTATAGGTTTAGGCCCATTTTACCTAACCATGGAGCGTTTACATCAGAACCTAGACCGATTTTGTATTGACCTTCGCTAGAACCGCCGTAGAAGATCATTTCAGAAGCTACGTAAACTTCTTGAACAGGACCGAAAGATAGATCTTTACCAGTCAGAGCATCTAGAGACATACGCGGTGCAAACTTCATGAATAGTTTGTCTGAACCAGATTTGTCGCTGCTTGAGTCGCCAGTAATGTTGAAGTAGTCAACATAGCCATATAGGTCAAAGATACCTGAACGGCCGCCAAATTCCATCTCTAGGTAGTCGTGGGTCGATTCTTCGCCAGGACCTTTCTCATTAACTGCAGCCATCAAGTTGAACTGAAGCCATTTGTAGTCGTTTTTGTGAATGTCGCCGTCAGAGTAATCTGCAGCCATTGCAGGAGCAGACAGCGCTGCAACAACACCTAGAGCTAAAAGTGATTTACGCATAGTGGGAACTCTCTATGTTTTGTTAAGTTCGATATCCAATAGATATTTGTTTAGTTGCACAATGTGGCCTGTGCTTTGTTGAGGAGCATAATATCGACAAAAATCTCAAAATCCATGTGCAACTGGTGTAAAAAAATATAAAACCGGTGACCGAGATCTCATTAATAAACTTATTTTCGCAATGTAACGGAACTTTCATTCCGTTGCATAAAAAATGTTTGAGGTATCGTTTACGCAAACGTTGGCTATAAATTATATGTTTATCAAGTAATCAACAGATTTGGTGAATGATCGGTTTGTGGCGCAGTAACGTAACGAACAGGAAAACAGTTGAGGTTACGTTTATGACTGAATTGATGCTTTTTCCTTTAAGCTCTTTAGTGCTCCCCGAAGGGAAAATGCGTTTAAGGATTTTTGAACCACGTTACAAGCGACTTATCTCCCAAGCGATGAGAGCGGATGGTACGTTTGGTATCTGTCTGTTTGAAAAGAGTAACGCAATAAATGCAAGTGAGCTTTCGAGTGTTGGCACCTTGGTAAAGATCTACGATTTTGAGCAGTTAGATGATGGACTGCTCGGCGTATCGGTGGTCGGCTTGAAAAAGTTCGCAATCAAGCAAGTTCGTGTCGAGTACGACGGCTTACGCTATTCTAAAGTGGACTGGCTGCCGAATTGGCACGTCACTGAGCTTGATGCTGATTCAGAGCAACTTAGCCACTATCTAAATCGTGTCTATCACCAGTTTCCGGATATCGGTGATCTGTATGATCAAAAATTCTTTGATGATGCAAGTTGGGTGAGCCAGCGGTGGTTGGAAATTCTTCCGCTGACCAACTCGGTGTTTGACGGTTTAGCTAAGCAGCCTGATTGTATTGGTACGCTGGACTATCTTAAGTCAGCGTTAGCGAGTGACATTATTCAGTGATCTCTTTTGCTTGATTTACGTAATTAAGAGTTAAAGGGCTTTATTAAGGATATCGAACATGGCCAACCTAGATACCCAAGCTTTTACTAAAAATGACTGGGCGTCGTGTATGGAAAAAGTGAAACAGAAAGATAAGCAAGCATTTGCGCAAGTGTTTTCTCACTTCTCACCGCGTTTAAAACAGTTCGCTTACCGCCATATGGGTAACGAGCAGGTTGCCCTAGAGATTGTCCAAGAGGCTATGTCTACGGTTTGGCAAAAAAGCGCGCTGTTTAATAGCGATAAAAGCTCTCTATCCACTTGGATTTATACGATTGCGCGTAATCTCTGTTTTGACACGTTACGCAAGCAAAAAGGCCGCGAGGCGCATATTCATTCGGAAGATATTTGGCCAAACGATTATTGTCCGCCAGACATGGTGGAGCATTACTCTCCGGAGACAGAGCGACTTAAACAGCAGGTGATTAAGTATTTAGACATTTTGCCTGAAGCCCAGAAAAAGGTCGTCAAAGCAGTTTATTTGGAAGAGTTACCGCATCAACAAGTGGCTGACATGTTTGATATCCCCCTTGGTACGGTCAAGTCCAGACTTCGTTTAGCAGTAGAAAAACTTCGAGATTCAATAGAGGCAGATTAGTATGAGTTACCATCCACAAACATCGATGTTAAAAGCGTACGCTGAAGGCCTGCTTGATGATGTGAGTGCGTTTGCCATTGCCACTCATCTAGAGACTTGTCCTGATTGTCAGCGTCAAACCCAGCGCTTTGAAGCGCATTTTGGTGAGCAGTTGAGTTGTGAGTCTATTGACGGTACTGATGGCCTTGATGACATGTTCGACAAGATTGTTGGCTTAGAGCAAAATAGTGATCCAATAAGACCGCCGCGTTTGCCTACCTTTGTTGAGGTAAATGGTAAAAACTTTAGGTTGCCGCTCTCTTTGTCACGCTTTCGTGACAGTATTGGCGAGTGGAAAAGCTACGGTGGCAAGGTATACAGCGCTTCAATTGATATCTCTCGGCAAGCGAGAGTCAACCTGATGTATATCGCAGAGGAGGTCACTATCCCTCAGCACACACACAAAGGCTTGGAGTCTACCCTAGTTCTACATGGTGGTTTTAGTGACGAAGATGGCCACTATAGCGTTGGTGATTATCTCCTTAAAGACGGCAGTATTAAGCACAGCCCCTTCACCCGTAAAGGTGAAGATTGTTTGTGCCTTACTGTGCTCACCGAGCCTATGCTGTTTACACAGGGCGTCGCGCGAATGTTCAATATGTTCGGCAAAGGTATGTATCCTTAAGTCGAGCACTAACGAAAAGGGCTTGGTTTTATAACCAAGCCCTTTTTGCTATGTGCTTTCTGGGTTGTGTTGCTGTGACTCTTGCCTATCTCGCTCTTTGGCTTTTTCCAGCATATTGGCAAAATAGTGCCGTAGTGAATAGAGCATGATTAAGCTAGGAATAACCATGAGTGCGGTCAAGATAAAGAAGGTCGACCAGTCGTTGAGGTAGTCAACAAGCTCGCCAGAGAACGAAGCCAAGGTTGTGCGACCAAAGTTCCCCAATGACGCCAATAGCGCATATTGAGTTGCTGAGAAGGCTTGCCCAGTGACCACTGTTAAGAAGGAGACAAAAGCCACCGTAGAGAATGCCGAGGTGAAGTTATCGACCACCAAAGTGGCTAAGAATAGTTGCTCATTCGGGCCAACTTTAGCGATCCAAGCAAACATCAAGTTACTTGATGCCATGGCAATCCCACCAATCATCAGTCCGCGCACAATACCAAATTTTACGTTGACCATACTGCCCAGAAGAGTAAACAGGATGGTTAATCCCCAACCAATTAGCTTAGAGTAGTAGCCAATTTGTTCGTTGCTAAAACCGATCTCCTTGTAGAAGGTAATCGACATTCGACCAAGGAATGCCTCACCAATCTTAAATAGAAACACGAACAGTAGTAGTGTCAATGCAACTCTGAAGCCATTGCGCTTGAAGAAATCTAAGAAGGGTTCGACGACAGTAACGGTTAACCAAGCCACTGCGCGATTGCCTACCACTTTGCTGTGCCTTTGCTCTGCGGCTGCTTGTAAGGCGTCGCGTTGCGTTTTCGGTTCACCGACTAAGATAGTAAACAGCATGAGTAACGCAACGATAGCCGCCATACCGTAGTAGACACCATTCCAGCCAATGGAGTCCGCGTTAATGAAGGCGAGATAGCCAGGAACAGAGTATCCTGTCCACCATCCCATCACGGCCATGGCAGAGGCTTGAGGCAGTTTTGAAGGCTCAGACTTAGGGAAAGTGTCAATACGGTACGCATCAATCGCGATATCTTGTGTTGCTGATGAAATGGCGATGCCTAGGGCTAGCAATGAAGTTAGCATCAAGTTTTTCGATGGATCAACACCGGCAATAAACAGGGTACAAACCAATACGACGGATTGGCAAAGGAAGATCCAACTTCGACGCTGTCCAAGCATGCCATGTAGTACTGGTAGACGAACACGGTCGACTAAAGGGGCCCACAAGAAATTGATCGCGTAGACGGCAAAAACACTGCCAAAGTAACCAATGGCAGCGCGGGTCAATCCTGCGTCTTTTAACCACCCTGACATATTCGAACCAATTAAAACCCAAGGGAAGCCGCTTGAACAGCCAAGCATAAACACCCACATCAGGCGTTTGTCCATATAACTGCGGATGGTTTCTCGCCAAGACATAGATGGTGAGTCTGAGGACATACACTATTCCTTGTTTAGAGTTCCGGAATGCAAGAAGAAAGGCTCCAACATATGGTGGAGCCTATATAGATTATTTTAGAAGAGTCGCTTTAGTAATAATAATGGATTCGACTGGTACATCACGGTATCGGCCAACCGAGTGAGTTCGCTTTGTCCCCATTTGTTGGATGACCTCAAACCCTTGTGTCACTTTACCAAATACCGTGTAGCCCGGTGGGCGTTGGTCATAGTCGAGAAAGTTGTTGTCGACAAAGTTGATAAAGAACTGACGCGTTGCGGAATCCGGGTTATTGGTTCGAGCCATAGCAATGGTTGCTGTGTCATTCTTTAAGCCATTCGAAGCTTCATTCTTAACTGGAGGGTAAGTCGCTAATGGCTTCATCTCTTTATCGAAGCCTCCCCCTTGTGCCATAAAGTTGGGTATTACGCGGTGGAACTGGGAACCCACATAACTGCCGTCCTCAACGTATTTAAGAAAGTTTGCCACGGTAATTGGCGCGCGATCTTGATTCAGTTCGACGGTAAATGAGCCTAGAGTGGTTTCAAACTCGACCTTAGGCCCTGCGAACACAAGACTGCTTACCAATGCTAATGAGGCAATTGCCAACTTCCACATTAGAATCGCTCCTGCATGTAGTTTTGAAGCTCGCGATCGCTAGCGACTTCTTGTAAAACGAGGTTGATCACATCGTTTAGTACCGTTTCGATCTCTTCGTTAGAAGCGCTTAACGCTCCTGAACGTTTTGCCGTACCAGTGTATGTCTTAACCAGTTTACCTTGTGGAGTCTCGGCCGTGACTTCTAACACCACTTTACCATCCATTTGGTTTTCCATAATGGTGTGTTTAACCGTAACCAGTGCTTCTTGGACTTCTACTACAACCGAGTTTTCGCTGCTTACTGTGGTACGAAAACCTTGTGATTTGAACTGTTCAAGCAAAGCGTTTTCAATTGAGATACGCACATTTTGCTTAGAGTGGATAGGCTCGATGTTAGAACGGCCACTATCAACTAAAGCCACATATTGCGCAGAACGCATGTCCTTACTGGTTAGCGTGAAAGTCGCGCCTTGAACGATATCGCTGTTGCTCAATACTGCTTTAGGCATGAAGTTGATTTGCTCTTGCTGCGGTGCGCTACACGCAGTAAGTACTACCATTGACGCGGCTAGAACCAGTTTTCTCATTGTTAATTCCTTTCTTATTGACTCTGCGAGCCTACTGAAACGTATAGACAGATAATAGTGGACTATTTAGTCGCTTGTAAAATAACAAATTTCTTATTGGATGCGACAATTTTTACATTTGGCTTGCCAAACAGTCTAGATAACTTTCCATCGTAGCCGAGGTGACGGTTACCGATAACTAATAATTGCCCGCCAACACTAAGAATTTGCTTTGCATCACAGAACATCTGCCAAGCAATATGATCTGTAATCGCCTGTTGCTGGTGGAAAGGGGGGTTACACATGACCAAATCCACATCCTTGGCTGGCATTCCATCGAGACAGTTGTTGGCAATACACGCGATATCTCGCTCATTTCCTAAATTAGACATTAGGTTTTGTCGTGTAGACTCTACCGCCATAAAGCTCTCATCAACGCAGGTGAGCTTTATCTGTGGATTGAGTTGGCCCATTTTGACTGACAACACGCCGTTACCACAGCCGAGGTCGAGTACGTGTTTCAGTTGTTCATTCTTTGGCAGGTGTTCAAGCATAAAGCGCGCCCCGAGGTCGAGACTTTCACCTGAATACACATTCGGTAGGTTATTTAACTCAATATCGCTGTTATCGACTAACCAGCGGGTATTAGGTGAAACATCGCTAGGGGCGTTACAGTTGGCATGACTAAACACCAGACGATGCTTTTTCCATGCTAGAGACGTTTTAGTTTCGCCGAGATATTTTTCAAACAACTTAAGGGTAGAGCTATGGATCTCTTTGGCTTTATTTACCGCAATGACTGGCACGCTTTTAGGTAGTGCATTTCGTAGCTGACTGAGCAACCAAACCAGATGACGATTGCTTTTTGGCAATTGGAACAGCACCAGATCAACATTGTTCGGTAACGCATCCATTGTGGTTAAATATTGGATGGTCGGGCAGTGGTTTTGCGCGAGGTTCGACTTGGTTCCTTGGTGAGCAATGAAGGAGTCGCTCATCATGGTCACTTGGTGATTCTCACTGAACCAGCAACTCAGAGCACCAAAGTTATCATTGATGATTAAGATATTTTGATTTGGAGATAGCCCCATCTCTTCAACATGGTTAATCAGGTACTCGTCCCCAGCATCCCAAGCTTGAAGAGTCTCTTGGTTTCGTTTGGGATACCTGAATAGTGAGAGGGTGCGCTCATGCAGAGTCAGCTCGGTTTTCATCATCAGTGTATTTGTGGGTCATTAATCGCTAAATTGTCGCAAAAGCTGAAGATAGAAGATACTAAAACCTTTAGCTTTATTAGAATGAGGATTATTATCTACTTTTATACATTATTCATATTTGATGGTGGAAACAGATGGTCCAAGAAATCATTGAAAGCAAACTTAAGCAAGCTTTCGAACCTGATTACCTTAGTGTGGTTAATGAAAGCTATATGCATAATGTGCCCGCTGGCTCTGAAAGTCATTTTAAGGTGGTGGTTGTGAGTGACAAGTTTGCTGGTGGACGCTTGATTTCACGCCATCGTCAAGTTAACCAAGTCCTGGCTGAAGAGTTGGCGAATCATATTCACGCTTTATCGATGCATACCTATACCATAAATGAATGGAAGGAACAGAATCAGCTCGCCCCTGACAGTCCAATGTGTCTTGGTGGCTCAAAATGAATCATAAAAGGGTAGCTTAGGCTGCCCTTTTTAATCGCCCAATAATTTAAATATTAACAAGATAGAAACATATTAATTCAATGGTTGGTTTTAAAACAGAATGTTTCATGATGTGAATAAATCATAATTAGCGGAATAAGAGAGCCGATTTATGTTTGTGCGTTGGCTCAAAATTATGACTATTCTTTCGCCTGTTAAAGCCTATTCCTACGAAATATCTTGGTTTATCGTAGCTTTCATCATGGCATCAACTTCCAAAAAGATGATAGACTGTGGCACCTGATAAATCTGTCTGCATTTCTGTGGATGATTTTTTAATGGAATGTTGCGATTTTGGTGTTTAAAACATCACCAAAACCGGACACTAGTGTCGTGTCTAAAAGTTACGCAAACAAAGAATCTTTTTCCCGATAAAAAAGTAGTGCAAGTGCGTATGATTACAATAAAGAAGGGTTTGGACCTTCCTGTTGCAGGAACTCCTACCCAGGTGATTAATGATGGTAAAACCATCAAGAAAGTCGCCTTGCTTGGCGAAGAGTACGTCGGCATGCGTCCTACTATGCATGTCCGCGTAGGCGATGAAGTAAAGAAAGCTCAAGTTCTTTTCGAAGATAAGAAGAATCCGGGTGTGAAATTTACTTCACCTGCCGCTGGTAAAGTGATCGAAGTTAACCGTGGTGCTAAGCGTGTGCTGCAATCAGTAGTGATTGAAGTGTCAGGCGAGGAGCAGGTAACGTTCGATAAGTTTGAAGCCGATAAACTAGTAGGCTTAGACCGTGAAGCGGTTAAAGCTCAGCTGGTTGAATCAGGTCTTTGGACGGCTTTACGTACTCGTCCGTTTAGCAAGGTCCCAGCAATCGATTCTTCTACTAAGGCTATCTTCGTAACTGCTATGGATACTAATCCACTAGCGGCTCAGCCTGAGTTGATCATCAATGAACAGCAAGAAGCGTTTGTTGCCGGTTTAGATCTACTTTCAACTCTGACTGATGGCAAGGTTTACGTTTGTAAATCTGGTTCAAGTCTTCCTCGTTCTTCTCAGTCTAATGTCGAAGAGCATGTATTTGATGGCCCTCACCCAGCAGGTCTTGCTGGCACCCACATGCATTTTCTATATCCAGTAAATGCAGAAACAGTGGCGTGGAGTATCAACTATCAAGACGTGATTGCGTTTGGTAAGTTGTTCCTAACTGGTGAACTATACACTGACCGTGTTATCTCTTTAGCAGGTCCAGTGGTGAATAACCCTCGTCTGGTGCGTACAACTCTTGGTGCTAGCCTTGAAGATGTGACTGACAGCGAGCTAATGCCAGGTGAGGTTCGTGTGATTTCTGGTTCAGTACTTACGGGTACTCATGCAACTGGTCCTCATGCTTACCTTGGTCGTTACCACGTACAGGTTTCTGTATTACGTGAAGGCCGTGAAAAAGAACTGTTTGGCTGGGCGATGCCTGGTAAGAACAAGTTCTCTATCACTCGCTCATTCCTTGGTCACTTATTCAAAGGTCAGTTGTTTAACATGACAACCACGACCAATGGTAGTGATCGCTCAATGGTTCCAATCGGCAACTACGAACGCGTAATGCCTCTTGATATGGAACCTACTCTGCTACTTCGTGATCTTTGTGCAGGTGACACTGATAGCGCTCAAACGCTTGGTGCACTTGAGCTAGACGAAGAAGATTTAGCATTGTGTACCTTTGTGTGTCCTGGCAAATATGAATACGGTGAACTGCTTCGTGAATGTCTAGATACCATTGAGAAGGAAGGGTAATTTTCATGGCTTTGAAAAAGTTTATTGAAGACATCGAGCATCACTTCGAGCCTGGTGGAAAGCATGAGAAGTGGTTTGCGCTTTATGAAGCCGCTGCGACTCTGTTCTACACACCTGGCTTAGTGACAAAGAAAAGCTCGCACGTTCGTGATAGCGTTGACCTAAAACGTATCATGATTATGGTTTGGTTCGCGGTATTCCCAGCAATGTTCTGGGGTATGTACAACGCGGGTGGCCAAGCTATCTCAGCACTAAATCATTTGTATGCAGGTGATCAGTTAGCGGCTATTGTTGCTGGCAACTGGCACTACTGGCTCACCGAAATGCTTGGTGGCACACTTGGCGCTGATGCTGGTGTTGGCAGTAAGATGATCTTAGGCGCAACTTACTTCCTACCTATTTATGCCACAGTATTTATTGTTGGTGGTTTCTGGGAAGTACTGTTTTGTATGGTGCGTAAACACGAAGTCAATGAAGGTTTCTTTGTTACTTCTATCCTGTTTGCACTGATTGTTCCGCCAACTCTTCCTCTATGGCAAGCGGCACTGGGTATTACCTTCGGTGTTGTGGTTGCTAAAGAGATCTTTGGTGGTACAGGTCGTAACTTCCTTAACCCAGCATTGGCTGGCCGTGCTTTCCTATTCTTCGCTTATCCTGCGCAAATCTCAGGTGATACGGTGTGGACAGCAGCAGATGGTTTTTCTGGTGCAACGGCGCTAAGCCAGTGGGCACAAGGTGGTAACGGTGCACTTCTAAACACAGTAACAGGCGATACTATCACTTGGATGGACGCGTTCATCGGTAACATTCCTGGTTCGATTGGTGAAGTTTCTACACTTGCCTTGATGATCGGTGCTGCGATGATTGTGTACATGCGAATTGCATCATGGCGCATTATTGCCGGTGTAATGATCGGTATGATCGCAACAGCAACGCTGTTTAATGTTATTGGTTCAGATACCAACTCTATGTTCAGCATGCCATGGCATTGGCACCTAGTTCTAGGTGGGTTTGCATTCGGTATGTTCTTTATGGCAACAGACCCTGTATCGGCTTCATTTACTAATAAAGGTAAATGGTGGTACGGCGCGCTAATTGGCGTGATGTGTGTACTCATTCGTGTTGTTAACCCAGCTTACCCTGAGGGTATGATGCTGGCGATTCTATTCGCGAACCTGTTTGCACCTCTATTCGACCATTTAGTTATCGAGAAGAACATCAAGCGGAGACAAGCACGCTATGGCAAGTAATAACGACAGCATTAAAAAGACGCTGGGTGTTGTTATCGGGTTGAGCCTTGTTTGTTCAATCATCGTATCAACAGCAGCCGTGGGTCTTCGTGATAAGCAGAAAGCTAACGCTGTACTAGATAAGCAAACTAAGATCGTTGAAGTTGCTGGCATCGAAGCAGAGGGTAAGAAAGTACCTGAGTTATTTGCCCAGTACATCGAACCTCGTCTAGTCGATTTTGAAACAGGCGCTTTTGTTGATGGCAATGCCGCTACTTACGACCAACGTAAAGCAGCAAAAAATCCCGCTGAGTCTATCAAGCTAACCGCTGATCAAGACAAAGCGAAGATCATTCGTCGTGCAAACACTGGTGTTGTATACCTAGTGAAAGAAGGCGATGCGGTTTCTAAGGTCATCTTACCGGTTCACGGTAATGGTCTATGGTCGATGATGTACGCATTCGTTGCTGTAGAAACTGACGGTAACACTGTATCTGCGATCACTTACTACGAGCAAGGTGAAACTCCTGGACTTGGTGGTGAAGTTGAGAACCCTTCATGGCGTGCTCAATTTGTTGGTAAGAAGCTTTATGATGAAAACTTCAAGCCAGCTATCAAAGTTGTTAAAGGTGGTGCTCCAGCCGGTTCTGAACACGGTGTTGATGGCCTATCAGGTGCGACACTAACAGGTAACGGTGTTCAAGGTACATTTGATTTCTGGTTAGGCGATATGGGCTTTGGTCCATTCCTAGCAAAAGTTCGTGACGGAGGTCTGAACTAATGTCTAGCGCACAAAACGTTAAAAAGAGTCTGTTAGCACCAGTATTGGACAACAACCCAATCGCGTTACAGGTTCTTGGTGTTTGTTCTGCTCTTGCAGTAACAACCAAACTAGAAACGGCTTTCGTAATGACACTGGCGGTTATTTTTGTAACTGCGCTGTCTAACTTCTTCGTTTCGGTAATTCGTAACCACATTCCAAACAGCGTGCGTATCATCGTACAGATGGCTATTATCGCATCGCTAGTAATCGTGGTAGACCAAGTGTTGAAAGCATACTTATACGATATCTCTAAGCAGCTATCAGTATTTGTCGGCCTCATCATTACTAACTGTATTGTAATGGGTCGTGCCGAAGCATTTGCGATGAAGTCTGAGCCAATTCCATCTCTAATCGATGGTATCGGCAACGGCCTTGGTTACGGTTTCGTTCTTATCACTGTAGGCTTCTTCCGTGAACTATTTGGTTCAGGCAAACTGTTTGGTTTGGAAGTGCTTCCTCTAGTAAGCAACGGTGGTTGGTATCAGCCTAATGGTCTGATGCTTCTAGCGCCATCTGCATTCTTCCTAATCGGCTTCCTAATCTGGGCAATCCGTATTCTGAAACCAGAACAAGTAGAAGCGAAGGAGTAAGGACGTCATGGAACATTACATTAGCTTGCTAGTTAAATCGATTTTCATCGAAAACTTAGCACTATCGTTCTTCTTAGGTATGTGTACATTCCTTGCTGTATCTAAGAAAGTTAAGACCTCTTTCGGTCTAGGTGTTGCCGTTGTATTCGTACTGACTGTTGCAGTACCAGTGAACAACCTGCTTTACACTTTCATTCTTAAAGAGAATGCGTTAGTTGAAGGCGTGGACCTTAGCTTCCTGAACTTCATCACCTTTATCGGCGTAATCGCAGCCCTTGTACAGATTCTAGAAATGATCTTAGACCGTTTCTTCCCACCTTTGTACAACGCGTTAGGCATCTTTTTACCGCTGATCACAGTAAACTGTGCGATCTTCGGTGGTGTGTCTTTCATGGTTACACGTGACTACAACTTTGCTGAATCTGTTGTTTACGGTTTCGGCTCAGGTGTGGGTTGGATGCTCGCTATCGTTGCGTTAGCAGGTATTCGTGAGAAGATGAAGTACTCTGATGTTCCTCCAGGTCTACGTGGCCTTGGTATTACGTTCATCACAGTAGGTCTTATGGCGTTAGGCTTTATGTCTTTCTCCGGTGTTCAACTGTAAGTCGGGTAAACGGCAGCAATTAAAGGAATAGTCATGAATACTATTATTTTTGGTGTAGTGATGTTTACCCTGATTATCTTGGCGCTAGTTTTAGTGATTCTATTCGCTAAATCGAAACTAGTACCATCAGGTGACATTACAATTTCTGTGAACGAAGACCCGAATCTGGCGATCGTTACACAACCAGGCGGTAAGTTACTGAGTGCTCTAGCTGGTGCTGGCGTATTCGTATCTTCAGCTTGTGGTGGCGGTGGCTCATGTGGTCAGTGTCGCGTAAAAGTTAAATCAGGTGGTGGCGACATCCTTCCAACTGAGCTTGACCACATTACTAAAGGTGAAGCGCGTGAAGGTGAGCGTCTAGCATGTCAGGTTGCAATGAAAACCGACATGGATATCGAGCTTCCTGAAGAGATTTTCGGCGTTAAGAAGTGGGAATGTACCGTTATCTCTAATGATAACAAGGCGACATTCATCAAGGAGCTTAAGCTACAAATTCCAGATGGCGAATCAGTACCTTTCCGTGCTGGTGGTTACATCCAGATTGAAGCGCCAGCTCACCACGTGAAATACGCTGACTTCGATGTACCAGAAGAGTACCGCGAAGATTGGGACAAGTTTAACCTGTTCCGCTACGAATCTAAGGTTGACGAAGAGTGCATCCGCGCATACTCAATGGCGAACTACCCAGAAGAAGAGGGCATTATTATGCTGAACGTGCGTATCGCTACGCCGCCGCCTAATAATCCTGATGTACCGCCTGGTATCATGTCTTCATTCATCTGGTCTCTTAAAGAGGGCGACAAATGTACTATCTCTGGTCCATTTGGTGAGTTCTTCGCTAAAGACACGGACAACGAGATGGTCTTCGTTGGCGGTGGTGCTGGTATGGCGCCAATGCGTTCGCATATCTTCGATCAGCTTAAGCGTCTTAAGTCTAGCCGTAAGATGTCTTTCTGGTACGGTGCCCGCTCTAAGCGTGAGATGTTCTACGTAGAAGATTTCGACGGTCTGCAAGCAGAGAACGACAACTTCGTTTGGCACTGTGCACTGTCTGACCCGATGCCAGAAGATAACTGGGATGGTTACACAGGCTTCATCCACAACGTACTGTACGAAAACTACCTGAAGGATCACGAAGCGCCTGAAGATTGTGAGTACTATATGTGTGGTCCACCGATGATGAACGCAGCGGTGATCGGTATGCTGAAAGATCTTGGTGTAGAAGACGAGAACATTCTACTGGATGATTTCGGCGGTTAATTTCAGCATGTTGAAGCTGTCGCGTCCGTGGTCTTATAAACCTAGCTACAGCATCAACTATTTGAAATGACATGTATAAGATGGCTGACTGCTTAAAGTCAGCCATTATTTTTTAAAGTACCTAGTGTCTGAATTTTATCAGAGATTTAGTTACTAGATATTTTGGAACATCCGTCGACTTGCGCTCGACGATGACGACTATTTTTAAGGAGTCTAACAAGTGAAAAAGTGGCTTGTTGCATTTGCTTCTCTATTGGTTTTAGCGGGTTGTGAGAAACCGGCTGAGCAAGTTCATCTCAGCGGCCCTACCATGGGCACGACGTATAACGTCAAATATATATCGGTGGATGGAATTCCATCTCCACAAGCGCTACAAAAAGAAGTTGATCGTCTACTCGAGCAAGTGAACGATCAAATGTCGACTTACCGTAAAGACTCAGAGTTGAGCCGTTTCAATCAGCATCAGTCATCAGACGCGTTTGAGGTGTCAGCCGAAACAGCACTAGTGGTGAAAGAAGCCATCCGTCTGAACGGTCTAACTCAAGGAGCGTTGGATGTAACGGTTGGCCCTCTAGTAAACCTATGGGGCTTTGGTCCGGAAGCTCGCCCTGAGGTGGTACCAACTGATGAAGAGTTGTCTGCACGCAAAGCAGTGACTGGCATTGAGCACCTAGCAGTAGAGGGGAATAGTCTGAAGAAAGACATCCCAAACCTTTATGTTGATCTGTCGACGATTGCTAAAGGTTGGGGAGTCGATGTGGTTGCTGACTATATTCAATCTCAAGGCATCGAAAATTACATGGTAGAAGTTGGTGGTGAGATGCGCCTCAAAGGTCTTAATCGTGACGGTGTAAAATGGCGTATAGCGATCGAAAAGCCTTCCACTGAAGAGCGTGCGATTCAAGACATTATCGAACCGGGAGACATGGCAGTAGCGACTTCTGGCGATTACCGCAACTATTTCGAGCGTGATGGCGTTCGATACTCACACATTATTAATCCGCAAACGGGTAAGCCAATTAATCATAAAGTGGTGTCGGTGACGGTTTTAGATCAATCATCGATGACTGCAGATGGGTTAGCAACAGGTCTAATGGTATTAGGGGAAGAGCTTGGTATGAAGGTTGCCAATGAGCACAATATTCCTACACTTATGATTGTAAAAACCGAAAACGGATTTAAAGAGCTGATGTCAAAAGCTTACACGCCGTTTATTAACAACAATAAATAATGAGCATGTCGTTATGAGTACTTTTTTAATTACCTTTGGTGTGTTTATGGCAGTGATTGGCGCGATGTCAATCGGCTATATTATTCAGCGTAAAGTTGTCAAAGGAAGTTGTGGAGGATTAGGTGCGGTCGGCATTGATAAAGTGTGTAACTGCCCTGAACCTTGTGATGCACGTAAGAAACGCGAAGCTCGTGAGGCTGCTCGTGCGGAAAAACTCGCTGCGTGGGAGAAAGACCGCATCGCGTAGTATCGTAAATACTTAAACAAACACCGACGTGACGTCGGTGTTTCTGTTTTGAAAGGTTTAGGAGTTACACATTTTAAGTATAGACGGTCTGGTTGCGACCTTTTGCTTTGGCTTCGTAGAGTCGGTCGTCAGCGAGCTTAATCTGCTCGTCTATCGATTTACCGCTATTACTAACGCCGATACTTACCGTCACTTGAATCGATTCCGACTCGTGTTTAATACTGGTTCTTTCGATCCGCAGGCGAACATTTTCCATTCGGGTAAGAAAGTCATCAAAGGCGAGATTGGATAGAATACAGAACTCTTCACCGCCAAACCTGGCGACAACTTCATCTGGGAAATAAATCTTAAGGATATTGGCTATTACCTTGAGTGCGGCATCCCCACCGGCATGACCGTAGTGATCATTGACTGACTTGAAGTGGTCTATATCGAGCATTGCAATATTGCGCTCGTTTTTGGCTATTGCTGCCTGGGCAAACAGATAACGACGATTCCACAGTCCGGTTAGAGAATCTTGATTGGCAAGCTTGTACAGCTCTTCAGTCGCTTCACGCATGTTAAGCAGTTGGTGGACACGGCAGTAAAACTCTTCATGGTTGAAAGGTTTAGTCAGGAAGTCATTTGCACCTGCTTTTAGAAACTGAGCGGTCAAGGTTTTTGAGTCACTTCCGGATAGGCCGATGATCCCTAAGTTGTTCTTATCATAGGTTTGTCGGATCTCTTGTATCATTGCAATCCCATCTTTGTTAGGCATGTCGTGATCAGTAATCACAAAGGTGATACTAGGATCGGCGTTAAGTCTTTCTATGGCGATCTGGCCGTCTTCCGCTTGGGTAGTTTTTATATACTGGTGTTCGAGAAGCTGCGTCACATGTTTGCGTACCGTCGCTGAGTCATCAACGACTAAAGCGTGGTGCTTGTCGTTATTTATTAAGCGCCTAGCTAGTGGGATTAGATAAGAAACCGACGCCATGCTGTTTTTAAGTAGGTAATCGACGACGCCTTTAGCAATAAAATGTTCACGCGCTTTATCATCGAATGTTGCGGTGAGAACGATCACCTTATGTTCATGTGCTAAGACGAGATCAATCACTTCGCCATCTTGAGCATCGGGTAGGCAATAGTCTAAAACGGCAAATCGGAACTCGCGATGTTGTTGTAACAGTTGCTCTGCCTCAGCCAAAGTTTCAGCGCTATAAACCTGACAGCCAATTGCTGAGAGTTGTTGGTTCAAATAATTCTGAAACGCTCGACTATCTTCAACAACCAGTACTTTATTGTTCAAAGTCGTTTCTCATGATTAATATTGTTGTTTTTGTCATTTAATAATAAGACATATGCCGTGAGAGCGAGGATAATTTGCAAACAAATTTCGCTATGAGCACCGGCTAAAATCAACTAAACTGTATTTATATACAGTTGTTTGTGGTTGGTTAATTGTGGAAAGTGAAACAGTCAGAAAAATTATCCATGTTGATATGGACTGCTTCTATGCTGCCGTAGAGATGCGAGATAATCCCTCTTACCGTGGCCGACCATTAGCTGTTGGTGGCCATGAGAAACAGCGTGGTGTCTTGAGTACGTGTAACTATGAAGCAAGACGGTTTGGTATTCGCAGTGCAATGCCGACGAGGAAAGCGCTTAAACTGTGTCCACAACTGTTAGTGGTACCTGGGAGGATGCAAGTCTACAAGCAGGTCTCGAAACAGATTCACGAGATCTTTCATCGCTATACCGCTTTGATAGAGCCGCTATCGCTTGATGAAGCCTATCTAGATGTCACAGACTGCCCGCAGTATCAAGGTTCGGCTACATTGATTGCAGAAGCGATTCGGCGTGATATCTGCAATGAGCTTGCTTTGACGGCATCTGCTGGGGTTGCGCCGATTAAGTTCCTAGCGAAAGTCGCTTCAGATATCAATAAGCCCAACGGTCAATTTGTGATCCCACCAAATCAAGTCCAATCCGTGATCGATAAGTTGCCTTTGGAGAAGATCCCTGGAGTAGGCAAAGTGAGTTTAGAAAAGCTACATCAGGCCGGACTTTACCTCTGTGAAGACGTTAAGAACAGCGACTACCGCGATTTACTGCTCAAGTTTGGCCGATTGGGCGCCTCTTTGTGGAACAAGAGTCATGGCATTGATAATCGTCAAGTTTCTGTTGAACGGGAGCGTAAGTCAGTGGGTGTAGAAAGAACCTTTAGCCACAACATCAGCACTTACCAAGAGTGTTGGCAGGTGATTGAAGAGAAACTCTTTCCTGAATTGGAAAAACGTTTGCAGAAGGCATCACCCGACAAAGCGATCATCAAGCAGGGAATTAAACTCAAATTCGCCGACTTCCAACTGACTACTATTGAGCATATCCATTCTGAGCTAGACCTAGAGTATTTTAAGCTGCTATTGACCAACATTTTGAAACGTCAGAAAGGACGAGAGATCCGTCTACTTGGCTTGAACGTAATGCTCAAGCCGGAAGAGCAGACCAAGCAGCTGAGTTTCTTTTAGTCTATAGACCTTGTTAACTCACAGCCTGATCTATCAGTTCAAGTACTTGAGCAAAAGGCGTTGACTCTAAACGACCAAACCCAGACAGAGAGCGAGCTTTGAGCTGAGTGAATTTAGGTGTCGCAATTCCACATAAGAACTTTGCTTGCAAGGTAGGAGATAGCGGTTCGCCAGCCTTGACGTCGAGTTCATTTATCCATTTAGCGATTTGTTCGCTGCTGTGTTGCTCCAATTTGGCTTGCGGCAGAATCGCTTTTTCTCCACGGCAGACACTACAATGACCACATTGAGTCGGTGCGTTGTGATCGGCAAAATAGCGCGCAAGTTCAGAGCTTAAACAGTTTTCGGACTGGAAAAACCTGAGTAGGTTGTGGATTCGTTCAACATCGCTGTGCTCTTTCTGTTTGAACAATTGCCACAGGCGATTGCTGAGTTCGTCAATGCTTTCAGTTGTCTGGTTAACTTGGTAAACCTCTGTCATCATTTTACTTTCAAGTTCTATCCAGCCTTTCTCATTAAAGTAGTCGAGCGCTGCAACCGCTCGATTTCTCTCGCCCTGGCATTTATGCCACAGGGCTTCAAAGTCAACCTGACACCAAACCTTGGCTTTGGTTGAGCAATCAAATAGGTCTGATACAAACCGCTGGCGGGCAGAGTCAAACTGCTGAGTGATAAACTGCCTGTCTTGGATAAACTTAAATCGGTAGTCAGCGAAGTAACTGAACTTGGCTTGGATGAAATTGGCCATCTCCATGTAAACCAGTAGCGTTTTTAGCGGCAGCTGGCGAACGTTAGTTTCACTCGATAGTCGAGATAGCACCACTTCCCACTGCGGTGCGTTGGCAACAGCTTGCTGGACAACGCTGCGAATATCATTGAGTTCTGGCGTGTCACCATAGACGAAGTTCTCTAGCGTACTCAGTCCATTTTGATTGGCGAGTAGGGTACACTGAGATCGTTTTCCATCTCGGCCTGCACGACCAATTTCTTGGGCGTAGTTCTCAATCGATTTGGGTAAATCAAAGTGAATTACGTGGCGGATATCCGCTTTATCAACCCCCATACCAAACGCAATCGTGGCGACGATACAGTCAATCTCACCACGCATAAACTGGTCTTGAATCGACTCTCTGATCTCGTTTTTCATGCCTGCATGATAAGCGTGGGCGTTGATACCGGCTTTGATCAGCAGGCTAGCGACTGATTCAGCGCTGTGTTGCAAGGTGACGTAAACAACCGTCGGCGCACTAGGTTCGGCTTTTAGCAGATCGAGTAGGTGTTCTGCCTTATTATCCTCTTCACACGGAACAACATTGATGTCCAAATTAGCGCGGTAGAAGCCAGTAACCACAAGGTCACGGCTATCGATAGAGAACTTGCGCTGCATATCTTCAATGACCGCCTGAGTCGCCGTCGCGGTTAGCAGTAGCGCTTGCGGAATGTTAAATTTCTTAAGATATTGCGGAAGTTTGAGGTAATCGGGCCTAAAATTATGACCCCATTCAGAAATACAGTGCGCTTCGTCGACAACTAACATAGAGATGGGAACTTGGGCGATAAACTGTCGGAAACGCTCGTTCTTTAACCTCTCAACAGAGATCATTAAAATCTTAATTTCACCGCTTCGCACTCGTTCCATCACTTGCTGGGTTTGCTCGCGTGTCTGACTTGAATCTATAGAGGCTGCGGGTATTTGTTTACTGTGCAAAAAGGCCAGTTGATCTTTCATCAGTGCCAGAAGAGGAGAGACCACTAATGTGAGATTAGGTAGTAGCAGCGCAGGGAGTTGATAACAAAGCGATTTACCCGAACCAGTAGGAAAAATAGCGGCACATGAGCGCCCTTTAAGCAGAGTTTCAATCGCTTGACTTTGTCCTTGTCTGAGATTATCAAAGCCAAATCTTTGTTTAAGGGTTTGCTCAATGATCGGTTGGTGAGTGGAAGTCTCCATCGGGCGATTCTCGCTATTCTCTTCTGCTTAGGTCAAAGGTATTCTAATGGCAATCAAAAGATTGGAACATGATTTTAGTATGAATAAACACGAACTACGCCAAGCAATTCTCTCTTCGTTGCAGAGTAAGTTAGAAGTTGCAGTGAGTTCAGCCAAAAGGGCTATGGAGTCGGCAACCGACGAAGAGACGGTTCCTGAGCATAAATACGACACTTTAGCCTTAGAGGCTTCATATTTGGCTCACGGTCAGGCTATGCGTGTTCAAGAGTGCGAACAGGAGATTCATCAAATCAACCAGCTTGCGCTTCCAGAAGAGCCTTATAAGGTGTTGTTGGGCACTTTAGTCTCTTTGCTTGACCTAGATGACAAACAGCATTGGTTCTTTATTGCACCTTGCTCAGGAGGACTCAAAGTGACCTTTAATGAGCAGACGGTTGCGGTTGTGACTTTTGATTCTCCTTTAGGCAAAGCTATGCAAGGCAAGCAAGTGGGAGATGAGCTGAGTTATCAAGTTGGTGTGACAGAGCACAGTTATGAGATTGAGACTATTTGCTGACAATACAACCATTGATTTTGTTATGCTAGCGGTTAATGAATTGAGTGAGATGATAATGAAAAAAGTACTACTGACCTTACCTATTTTGCTTTCTAGTCAAGCTTATGCTGCTCAGTGCAAAGTCGATTTGAAAAACGAAGTTCATTTAAATAGTGAGCGAATCGAAATTCTCCAGACGAGTGGTGAGAAAGCGGTTGTTGACTCAGATAATAATTTGCTGATTCATGGTGAGAAAATTGAACTCGATAGTGAACAGCAGCAAGCTATTGAGCAATACCGACAGAGTTTAAATGATTACTTACCTCGCGCGAAAGAGATTGCTCGTGAGGGATTGGCTCTTGCAAATGAGATTGTTGATGACGTTGCGCAAAGCTTCGATGCACCGGAAGCGTTTGCTGATGTCAAAGCGTCAATGCAACAGTTTTACGCAGATATCGAAGCGCGTTATTACCAAAATGGTGAGCTAATTTTACCAGCAGATAGCTTTAGTTCATTGAGCGAAACTTGGGCAGAAGATTTTGAAAAGGCTAAGGCACTGTTTAATGAAGAGTTTATTAGCAGCGCGTTCAACGCTATGTCGGAAAAGATGAAAGCAGAAGGCGGCTTAAATCTTACTGAAATGGCTAACTCAATGAGTGAGTTAAAAGAGCGCATCGCTGAGCGTTTAAAGCAGCATTCAGAGGATGTGGAGCAGCAGAGCGAAGCGTTTTGTGATTCTTTAGATGAGATGGCAGAGCAAGAACAACAGCTGCACAAAAAAATACCTCAACTTAAAGACTATAAGGTTTTTACCATCTAAACTTTAAGAGCACCGATAAGGTGCTCTTTTTGTAGACAATCGCGTATAGATTGTTTTTAATTCCCGCTCATTTAGGATCAGTCTATCAAGCGTTTCGTGCAGATATCTCATTTTTCGATTAAACAACTCACGGTTATAGCATCCACTACGATGGCGGTGTGCTTCGTGCTTTGTTACCTAACCTTCCGATACTTCTGGACCCACGACACTGCTGTTGAGTTGGCGATGGAGCGACAGAATGAGGAAGTTCATCGAGTTAATACTCTGATTAATCTACATAAGAATGATTTAGCTAAAAGTCTTTCTGATTATGCTGCATGGGATGAAGTCGTCGACTTTATCGAGGGTAATAACGACGATCTATTGGTTGATAGCATCAACGAGCATTCGTTTTCAGCACTGCAAGTAAACGGCGTGTTTATCTTTGATGCTGACGTGAGCCTTGTGTGGGGAAGGATGTACGATTATATCTACCAGCAAGATCTCTCCTATGATGAGATTCGCTACAACTTTGGTGCACTCTTAGCCGAGAGCTTGCGGTCTCGCGAGGATAGAATTACCCCTTTTGTTCGATTTCTCGTCATTGATGAACAGCCATATTTATTAGCGACCTCGAGGGTGTGTAATAGCGATGGGTTCGAATGCAACAAAGGCTTTATGATGATGCTCAAGTCTTTGGGAAGTGTATTTAGTCACACGTTGCAGCAAGGCACGGGGTTGGAAGTCTATATTAAAACCAAGCGAGATGACGATACTATTTGGGATGAGGCTCAGGATAACATCTCTATCATAGAGAAGAATGATTATAGAAATGATAAGACTGTGTTTCTCGAAATTCACCATTCAGTAAAATTGCCCCCTTTTATTACCTGGGGAGAGCTGTCTGCCGTGTTCGCTTTTGCTGTGTTTATGTTTGCGTTTAACCTGAGTGTGGCTCACATCATGGTTCGCCCAATTAAGCGGGCACGCATTACATTGGACAGCTTGATGAGTGGTGAGTCCTCGCAGTTAACGCAACAAGATACCTTTATCTCTTATGAAATGCGTGATTTTGTTTTTCGAGTTAATGAGGTTATTCGTCAGCTAGAAAGTAAGCAGCAAGAGTTGGAGTGGATAGCTCATCATGATGCATTGACAAAAGTGGGCAATAGGCGAAGCCTTCAGCAACATTGGCAAACATTAGTAGAAAACCAGCCTAAGTACACCAGTTTGCTCTTAATCGATATTGATTACTTTAAACCGTTCAACGATCACTATGGGCATATCGAAGGTGACAGCGTGCTTCAACAAGTTGCCTGTGCACTTAAGGAGGCGTCGACCCAATGCTCAAAGTTTGTTGCTCGCTTTGGTGGTGAAGAGTTTTGTGTTGTTTTGAGTCATGACTCACCGATTAATAATCAGCAAGAAGCGGAATGGCTCAGAGCAGGAGTCGAAACACTCAATATTCGTCACAACTACTCACCGATCGCCACTCAGCTTACCGTCTCAATTGGGGTTGCCGATTGCGGGTTACGACCTTTAGAAGACTTACAAGATCTGTTTTTGTTAGCAGACCGCGCTCTTTATGAAGCGAAAGACGCTGGGCGTAATCAAGTAGTGATTCATTCCTCTATTTTCTAAATTCTGTGTAATGTTTTATTTACAGGTTAGATTAACTGTTATTTGTCTGATTGCCTTTGATTATGTTCCGATATTATTGCTGAATTCGGATTTTTCCATTAATGTACTAGTCAACTAGTTCATAAGTGCGAAATTAAGTGGTATGGCACAAGCAGACAACGCTCAATCAAGAGAGCATTTTGGCTCTCGCCTTGGATTCATTTTAGCAGCGGCAGGTGCTGCGGTTGGTTTAGGCAACATATGGGGTTTCCCCACTCAAGCAGCTAGCAACGGTGGCGGCGCTTTTCTTCTCGTATACCTTGTTATGATCCTCATCGTAGCTTTCCCTATGCTAGTGGTAGAAATGGCTATTGGGCGCCATGGTCAAGCGAACCCTGTTGATAGTATGCGCTCACTTACATTGAGCCCTATTGGCAAGGGTATTGGCGGAGCGGTAGGCTGGATTGGTTTGAGTGTTCCAAGTGCCGTACTTGCGTTTTACAGTATTGTTGGCGGTTGGTTGATTTGCTTTCTGCTAGGTGCGATTACTGATGTGCTGGGTATGGAAGCCGCTACCGCTTGGTTTAAAGGCTTCAGTGTAGAGCGCAACCTGTTCGGTACGATTACTTTTTATGTCCTCACTATTTTAATTGTTCAGGGTGGTGTAAAGCAGGGTATCGAGAAGTGGTCGACTCGTTTGATGCCCGCTCTATTTGTGCTGTTTGCTCTGCTGTTTGTTTACATCATGACGCAAACTGGTGCAGTAGAAGGCCTGAAGCACTATCTGATCCCCGATTTTGAAAAGGTAATGGATCGTAAGTTGATTTTGGCTGCTATGGGGCAGGGGTTCTTCTCGCTCACTATCGGTGGTTGTTCCATGCTTATCTATGGTTCTTACTTAAGTAAAAAAGAGAATCTACCTAAAATGGCAATGAATGTGACCTTGGTTGATACCGCCGTGGCTTTTATTGCTGGCCTAGTAGTGATGCCTGCGATGTTTGTCGCGATGCAGAAAGGCGTGCAGATCTATGCCGAAGATGGTTCGTTACTTAGCTCAGATACCTTAGTGTTTACCGTATTGCCACTGATGTTTGATAGTTTAGGTTTACTTGGGCAGCTATTCGCCATTGTGTTCTTCTTACTTTTGACCATAGCTGCGCTGACATCTTCAATCTCTATGCTTGAGTGTCCGGTTGCCTTAGTCAGCGAGCGCTTCAACACCAAGAGAACGTCGACAAGCTGGGTGTTGGGTGGTTTGATTGCGCTATTTAGTGTGTTGATTGTTTATCACTTTGCTGCGATGTTTGGGTTGGTGGCGATGATTGCCACTCAATATCTTCAACCTGCTGCGGCACTGCTGTTCTGTTTATTTGGTGGCTGGGTGTGGAACCGTCACTCTAAAATTAAAGAGCTTGAGCAAGGTTGCCCTGAGTTTACCCAAGGTTGGTTTGGTAAGTTGTGGCCTGCTTACGTGAAGTTTGTTTGTCCTGTGTTAGTCGCGACGGTGATTTGGGCCTCTTTTGGTTAAATTGACTAAACTCAAACAAAATAGCCCGCACTTTAAATGCGGGCTATTTTTATTTGGGTTGTTGTTAAGTTAAGACGGTGAGTTGATCTGGCCTGTTGTCAAAGGCTCGATATCTGCGTCAATCACTTCTTCAATAAACTCTTCTACTACCTGCTCAACCTCTTGATCGTCTTGCTCGAAGTATGCGAGATGGAAAATAGCGTCACCTTCGTTGACCAGTGGCAGAGTCTGCTGTCCGATAACGATACCGCCTTTACGAGCCTTCAACTCAATTTCGCTGTGGCCTAGTGGGGCGCTAATATAAGCGAGCACTTGTCCTTTCTCGACCTTTTCTCCTAAGGTCACTAACGTTCTTAGGATGCCATCGCTCTCTGCGCGCAACCAGCTAGTGGACTTGGCAATCATCGAAGTCGGCAGTTTTTTGCGGCTTGAACGCAACATGCCAATTGCCTGCATCACTCGTTGCACGCCAATAAAACCTGCACTGATACAGATCGGCTCAAAGCGCAGTGCTTCGCCAGCCTCGTAGGTCAGCACCGGAATACCCAAGCGTTCTGCCTCGCTACGTAGTGAGCCATCGCGTAGTGGAGCATCGACGATAACTGGCGTAGCGAACGCTTGGGCGATCCTGAACGTTTCTGGGTTACTTAAATCAGCACGGATCTGTGGCAGGTTAGTACGATGAATCGCGCCAGTGTGCAGGTCCAGAATGTAATCACAGCGCTTCGCCACCTGAGAGAAAAAGGTGTGTGCCATGCGTGATGCAAGCGAGCCTTTCTCACTACCCGGGAAGCAGCGATTGAGATCTCGCCTGTCTGGTAGATAACGAGACTTATGAATAAACCCGAACACGTTAACTATCGGTACGGCAATCACCGTTCCTTTTAGTTTGCTTGCATCAATAGTGTTGATCAACTGCCTCACGATCTCGACACCATTCAGCTCATCACCATGGATCGCCGCGTTGACCATTAGTACTGGCCCTTGATGGTTGCCATTGATGATCTCCACTGGAATCGATAAAGGTGAGTGGGTGTAAAGCTTAGCGGCTTCTAACTCAACGACCTTGCGCTCTCCCGGCGAGATAGACTCGCCGAAAAATTCAAATACACTGTTTTTCTTAGCCTTTGCCACGCGTTTTTGTCCTTTTGCTTGCTGCATTTTTCTCGATAAATTCGACAATCATTCCAGCAATGTCTTTACCCGTTGCGGCTTCAATACCTTCAAGACCTGGAGATGAGTTTACTTCCATAACTAATGGACCACGCTCAGATCTTAGTAGATCGACACCAGCCACATTTAGGCCCATTATTTTTGCCGCTGCCACGGCAGTGCGACGCTCTTCTGGAGTGATCTTAATGAGTGATGCACTACCGCCACGGTGTAAATTAGAGCGGAACTCGCCCTCTGCACCTTGGCGTTTCATTGCTGCAATCACTTTGTCTCCAATTACGAAGCAGCGGATATCGGCACCGCCTGCTTCTTTAATGTACTCTTGCACCATGATGTTGGCTTTTAACCCCATAAAAGCTTCAACAACGCTTTCTGCAGCTTTACGTGTTTCTGCCAAAACCACGCCAATACCTTGAGTACCTTCCAATAGCTTGATAACGACAGGTGCGCCACCGACCATATCGAGTAGGTCTTTAACGTCATCAGGTTTACTAGCAAACCCAGTAATCGGCATACCGATCCCTTTGCGTGATAGTAGCTGCATTGAGCGTAGCTTATCGCGAGAACGAGTAATAGCCACTGACTCATTGATAGGATAGACGCCCATCATTTCAAATTGGCGCAACACGGCCGTACCGTAGAAGGTGACTGACGCACCAATGCGAGGAATAATCGCATCAAAGCCAGATAGCTCTTCACCTTTAAAGTGAATTTCAGGCTTGTCTGAATTGATATTCATGTAGCAACGCAATGCATCGATAACCTTAACCTCATGTCCACGCTCTTTCGCCGCTTCAATTAAACGCTTAGTTGAGTATAAACGAGCGTTACGAGATAGAATGCCAATTTTCATTATTTGCGCTCCTCGAAAGGGATTAAAAACGACTCTACAGGGTCGACTACTATACGGCTGTGCATTGCTGTACGGCCTAATAACATGCGAAAAGCCATGTTTTCACGATTGGTTAAAGTTATTTCGATTGGCCAAGCTTCACCGCCGAGGTTTAGCTCGGTTTTAATCACATAACGTGACTCTTCATGGCCTCCAGAGTCGCGTACGATGCGCTCGTCAATCACTTCAGCTTCGCACACGACTTCTACGTCCGAGTTATGTTGAATTGGGTGGATCCAGAATCGAACCCAAAGAGCTTCGTCCTTGTAAAAGCTTTCTACTTTGAACGCGTGTAAACACGAGGTCTTGGCTCCGGTATCGACTTTTGCATTAATTTTTTCAATACCAAGGCTTGGTAGGCTGAGGGTTTCTCGCCAACCGACAAGTAGTTTTTCTTTCATCGCAGTAACAATAAATTAGAGAGAATTTAAGACGCTCGAGTGAAGTGAGCATCCCCAACGTAACACGGTCGTATATGCCGAGTGTTGTGCTTGAAGAGGGTAGAGAATTTACCCTTAGGTGCTTCAAGGAGGGCGACTTTAGCAGCGATGATTTAAGCCGGCCAATGAAAAGAAATCACCGTGACGACAAAAGAAATTTATGGTTTGTTTGGGTAACTAAAAACGAAAAGCCAGCTCATGTGAGCTGGCTTTGAGTATACAGAGGAGTACAAATTACGCCTTTTCAGGAATCGCTTCGAGTAGCGCGACCATTTGTTCCCAGAACAGTGAAACTGTATCAATCTTCACTTTTTCGTCTGGAGAGTGTGGGAACTTGATCGTAGGGCCAAAAGAGACCATATCCATGTTCGGGTATGGTTCTTTGAATAGACCACACTCTAGGCCGGCGTGGATAACCATGATGTTTGGCTTGTTACCGTAGATGCCTTGGTACATGTCGCGGAAAACAGCCATGATTTCTGAATCTGCATCAGGCTTCCAACCAGGATATGCACCGTTGAACTCGATTTGCGCGCCCGCTAGGTTGGCAACAGAAGTCAGCATTCCCTCAACTTGTTGACGACCAGAGTCGATCAGTGAGCGAATTAGGCATAGCACTTCGATCTTGTCTGCGTCAGTTGTGATAACACCCACGTTCAATGATGTTTCAACCACGCCTTCAATTTCGTCGCTCATGCGGATAACACCGTTAGGGCAAGCGTTTAGCGCAGCAATAAAGCGTTGTTGGTCAGCAATAGCAAGTACTTGTGAATCAGTGTCGATTGCTTGGTTAAATGAAACAATGTCTGTTTCTACTTTACCTAGTTCTGAACGAAGTAGGTTAGTGTAGAACTCAAATAGCTCTGCCAGTTTTGTTTCGTTCTCAGCAGGAACCGCGACGGTTACAAACGCTTCGCGCGGAATTGCATTGCGTAGGCTACCACCACGGAATTCGATTAGGCGTAAGTCTAGTTCTTGCGCGTGACCAGCTAGGAAACGTGCAACCAGCTTGTTCGCATTGCCTCGGCCAGTATGAATATCACAACCTGAGTGGCCGCCTTTCAGACCTTTCAGGATTAGCTGGCGAGTAACAAAGCCTGCTGGTACATCTTCACGGTTGATGTCGAAAACCATTTCGCCATCAATACCGCCAGCACAACCCATGTAGACTTCACCTTCTTGCTCTGAGTCAGTGTTGAGAAGAATATCACCTTCTAACCAACCTGCTTCTAAGCCAAATGCGCCTGTCATACCTGCTTCTTCATCTACAGTCAGTAGAACTTCGATAGGGCCGTGTTTAATCTCTTGTGACGCCAGTACAGCTAGGCACGATGCCATACCAATACCGTTATCAGCACCGAGAGTTGTACCTTTAGCGGTAACCCATTCGCCATCAACATACGGCTGGATAGGATCTTTAGTGAAGTCGTGATCAGTGTCTTCGTTCTTTTGTGGCACCATATCGATGTGTGCTTGCAGAACGACACCTTTCTTGTTTTCCATTCCTGCTGTAGCTGGTTTCTTAATAAATACGTTACCTGTTGGATCGCGACGAACATCTAAGCCTTCTTGCTTTGCCCAATCAACGATGTATTGCGCTAGCGCTTCTTCATGTTTTGATGGGTGAGGAATAGAACAGATTTTATCGAAAAACTGCCAAAGTGGGCTTGGAGATAAATTGCTAATTTCAGAATGGAATTCAGACACGGATGACTCCTTAATGAGATTAATGCCAGATTATATTTTTTACTGCTGCTGATTGATTGGAATAAAAAACTGTATTTGACATGTAGTAGAGGAGCACAGGATAGCACTCTCACACTAAAGGGTGTAGTAAAAGCGGCAAGCAAATGTCTCGGTGTAATCACAAAATTTAGATTCTGTGTGTAAAAAGTGTCGCTAGTCTCATGCAGGATATGAATGTACTGCCATTTGGGAAATGATATTTATGTAATTTAATTACGAAAATATATTGATCTGGATCATTATTTGAAATTTATGTGACTTTTATCACTTTTATTCTTGTAATTAAATTTCTTTGAGGTATATTAGTAACCAACTTCGAAACGAAGAGAAAATGCTCAAAGGATGAGTCCGATTTGTCGCCTCCAAGGAACTGAGAAATCAATATCTGAAATGTTTTTTAATTGATTTAGAAGGTGATAGTTATGAAAGGTTTACCAAGTGCAGCATTCTGGTTAAACAACTCTGTTTACACAGGCAGCTTTACTTACCCAACAACTTTCGGTTACTAACCGTTAGCTTGTTATCTCGAACAGTATGTTCATCCCCTATTATTGGAATTTTTTTACAGCGTTTATTGCTGACATGATTCAACCGCCACTCAAATTGAGTGGCGTTTTTTTATCTGATGAAAAGTGTTGGTGATAAAATATGCACGAACACTAACGTTTCCATCTTTAGCCTGCCAACATTGCATATTATTCGCATAAACACATATTGATTGTGGTCAATCTCATCAGGATCACTTTGAAAGTTTACGACACGGTATAAATAATCACCGTGTGAAGTATGATTGATCTATTTTCTTTAGTGGTTGAAATTCAATTGCTTTTTGTCGAAATGGTACAAAAACTTGTATCTGGAAATATCGGTTACAGTTAGAAATATTAATTAGAGTCTTAATTCTATCTGGAATTTAACATTTGATGACTTTATAATTCGAGCCAATCGATTACGCAACCGTTTACTTTTTACCCTTTAGGATTCGATCATGTTCGAAAAACTATTTAAACTCAGTGAAAACGGCACCAATGTTAGAACTGAGGTCATCGCAGGTATTACTACCTTTTTGACGATGGCTTACATCATCTTTGTTAACCCTGCAATGTTAGCTGATGCCGGTATGGATAAAGGCGCAGTCTTTGTTGCAACTTGTTTGGCTGCGGCAATTGGCTGTTTCATCATGGGCTTTGTGGCTAATTACCCAATTGCACTTGCTCCAGGCATGGGTCTTAATGCTTTCTTCACCTATGGTGTTGTGTTGGGCATGGGACACTCTTGGCAGGTAGCGCTTGGTGCGGTATTTGTATCCGGTATCATCTTTATGGCGCTGAGCGTCTTCAAGGTGCGTGAGTGGATCATTAACTCTATTCCAATGTCGCTGCGTACGGGTATCTCAGCTGGTATCGGTCTGTTCTTGGCGTTCATTGGTTTGCAAAACTCTGGCATCGTGGTGGATAACCCAGCAACCTTGGTTAGTCTTGGTCATATCACGGGTCTACAGCCTGCACTTGCGGCGCTAGGTTTCTTCCTGACTATTGGCCTGGTTTACCGCGGCGTTCGTGGCGCAGTAATGATCGCAATCCTAATCATCACAGCGCTAGGTTTAGTTTTTGGTGATGTACAGTGGCACGGTATCATGTCTACACCACCAAGCATTGCTCCAACATTCATGCAGATGAATATTGCTGACGTGTTTGAAGTCGGCATGATTGCGGTAGTATTCGCTTTCTTGTTTGTCGACCTATTCGATACGGCAGGCACGCTCGTTGGTGTTGCGACAAAAGCTGACCTGATCAAAGAAGATGGTAAACTGCCTCGCTTAAGCAAGGCGCTACTTGCTGACTCTACAGCAACTTCAGTAGGTGCGATGCTTGGTACATCAAGCACCACTTCTTATGTCGAATCAACAGCTGGTGTTGCTGCGGGAGGCCGTACAGGCCTAACAGCAGTTGTTGTTGGCGTACTGTTTTTGTTGGCACTATTCTTCTCTCCGCTTGCAGGTATGATTCCAGCTTACGCGACAGCGGGAGCGCTATTCTATGTCGCTATCCTGATGATGTCAGGCCTAGTGAGCGTCGACTGGCGTGACCTGACTGAAGCAGCACCAGTGGTTGTCACCTGTTTACTAATGCCTCTAACTTACTCAATTGCTGAAGGTATCGCGCTTGGCTTTATCTCTTACGCAGCAGTTAAGTTACTGAGTGGCCGTGGCCGCGAAGTATCGGTAAGTGTGTGGGTATTATCTGCAGTATTCCTTATCAAATACATTGTCGCTGCTTAATTAAATAACGATTTAATTCGTTTAATTACAGCGCTAGCAATATTTATCGCCATAGTAGAGCCTCTGCTATGGCGATTATTTTTCTGTTTAAGATTAATTCCCCATTGGTATTGTATAATGGCTGCGGTAAAATAAACGTTTGCGTAGCTTTTCCCCACACTTGCCAGTTGCAATTGTCCGAGATTTACTCGATGTGCTGCGGGGATGCAGATTTCATAATTATTAGGTTATTACAATGAGTAAAAAATTCATTATCACTTGGGACCAAATGCATACACTATGTCGTGAGTTAGCTGAAAAGCAGATGCCAGCAGAGCAATGGAAAGGGATTTGGGCGGTAAGCCGTGGTGGTCTTGTTCCTGGCGCTATTTTGGCTCGTGAGCTGGGTATTCGCCATGTAGATACTATCTGTATCTCTAGTTACGACCACGATCATCAACGTGATATGACCGTTGTAAAAGCACCAGAAGGTGATGGTGAAGGTTTCCTAATCGTAGAAGATCTAGTAGATAGTGGTGATACAGCACGTAAACTGCGTGAAATGTACCCGAAAGCAAAATTGATTGCGGTATGTGCAAAACCTGCGGGCGTTGAGTTGTTAGATGACTATGTAGTCGATATCGCTCAAGACACATGGATTGAGCAACCGTGGGATATGTCAATTCAGTACATTGAGCCGATTAATCGTAAGCAGAAATAATTGATTGCGAAAATGGTGATACTTTCTTGATAAATGACCCTTTATTGGGTCATTTTTTTTATTACTATTAAATAAATACGATTATTTAGGTCATAAGCTATGTCTGAGGAAGTCAGTAAGAACCTCTCAGAGTCTCTGTTTGTCAATCATAAGCAAGCTAAAGAGACTTCAATACTCACGCAATATATGCCGACAAGTGAAGCTTTCTTAGAGCAGAAGCAAAAAGAAGATGGTTATAAGTGGTATAGAAACTTGCGTCGTATGCAGTGGGCATGGCAGGGATTGGACCCCATTGAAATTGAATCCGTACTCGCAGCGATTGCTGCCTCTAAGCATTCACGTACCCATGACGATTGGCTTGATACAGTGATGGGTTACCACAGCGGCAATTGGGCTTATGAATGGATTAAGTTAGGTATGTTGCATCAAAAACGCTCGGCAGAGATGCAGGGTGAGGCATCTGCGGACGAAATGTTTAATGCGTCGCTCTGTTTTAGTATTGCCGGATACCCTCATCTGAAGAATGATAACCTAGCCATTCAAGCCCAGGTACTTGCAAATAGCGCTTATAACGAGGCAAGTAATAAGACCAAATATATTGTTAAGCGAATTGAAGTACCGTATCAGCGTAAATCGATTGTAGCGCACCTGCACTTGACCAGTACCGATAAACCTCAGCCTGTCGTCATTGTTAGTGCCGGATTAGATAGTTTGCAAACCGATCTATGGAACTTGTTTCGAAATTATCTTGCAGAGAAAAACATCGCCATGCTGACGGTGGATATGCCATCTATCGGTCATAACACTCACTGGAACCTGACTGAAGATACCTCTTGCTTACATCAAGCGGTATTAAATGAGCTGCCGTCTATTCCTTGGGTTGATCATCACAAAGTTGGCTTGATTGGATTCCGCTTTGGCGGTAATGCCATGGTAAGGCTGTCGTTTATGGAACAAGAGAAAATCAAAGCGTGCGTATCTTTGGGGGCTCCGATCCATGATGTACTCTCTTCGGCAGAGAAACTGAAGAAAATGCCAAAAATGTACTTAGATGTACTCGCCTCTAGGATTGGTAAAAGTGCGGTGGATATTCACAGCTTGGCAGGGCAACTGATGGCTTGGTCATTGAAAGTTCAAGGTATACTGGGGAGCCGCAAGACTCGCGTACCCATATTGGCGATGAGTTTGGAGCATGATCCTGTCTCCCCGTTTAGCGATAACCAACTGGTTGCCTTGTTTAGTGATTACGGCAAAGCAAAGAAAATCAGTGCTAAGACAATTACACAAGGGTATGAGCAATCCCTCGATTTAGCAATTAAGTGGCTAGAAGATGAGCTAATTAGATGACATTTCTGCTAAATTAGACAAAACTTAAATAGATGAGCTACCCAATCTTTCGAGTCCGTGGTAGCTCTTCATAATAATAAGTAAATGAATATGGAGATTCATTATGTCTGAGCAGAAGAAAAATCCTACCCACTACCGCTTACTGTCTACTTTAAGAGCTATTGGCCCTTACCTACGAGAATCCCAAAGTACTGAGGGGGCATATCTATTTGACTGTTTGTCTGTGTGTGTGAACGATAAAAAATCACCAGAGCAGCGCGAATTTTGGGGCTGGTGGTTAGAGCTTGAAGGCAATGGGGAGGCCTTTGAAGCCCGTTACCGCACTGGTTTGTACGACACGACGGGTGAGTGGCAAGAGAAATCGCTACCAAAGAAAGCGATTGAAGATGTGACTCGGACACAAGAAGCTTTCCATCAAAAACTGATTGATACCTTGCAAACTGAGTTTGCTATTAGCGTCAATATGCACGAAGAGTCTGTCGAATTCGTCTAATTTTCCTTTGTTAACCTTCTTCTTGATTAAAAAGGCGCTTTTAGCGCCTTTTCTGCTTGTGAATTTATCAGTAGATTGCTAAAACATCAGGTCTAATCAATCTTTGTTATCAATATCAGTAACCGTAGGTTGTGACGATTTTTATTTTTTCATAGTAGAAAGGCAATGACTAAACAAAGCGGAAAGGCATCTCAGTCTCAGACTGTGGTGGTTAAACTAGGTACAAGTGTTTTAACTGGTGGAACATTGGAGTTGGACCGTGCTCATATGGTTGAGTTGGTTCGTCAATGTGCAGAACTTAAAAAACAGGGCCACTCAGTGGTCATGGTTTCGTCTGGTGCAATTGCAGCAGGACGTGAACACCTAGGATACCCCGCACTGCCCAACTCTATGGCAAGCAAACAGTTATTGGCGGCTGTGGGTCAGAGCCAGCTTATTCAAACTTGGGAGTCACTGTTTGCGATTTATGGCCTGAAAATTGGTCAGATGTTACTGACTCGCGCTGACCTTGATGATCGTGAGCGCTTTCTCAATGCGCGCGATACTATCAATGCCTTAGTTGATAACGACATTATTCCGGTAGTGAATGAAAACGATGCGGTTGCGACCAGTGAAATTAAAGTTGGCGATAACGACAACTTATCAGCGCTGGTCGGCATCTTATGTGGCGCGGACAAATTGCTGCTGTTAACGGACCAAAAGGGTTTGTTTACCGCTGACCCGCGTAAAGATCCTAATGCCGAGCTGATCAAAGAAGTAAAAACCATCGACGATACCTTGCGTAAAATCGCCGGTGGCAGCGGTACGACCCTAGGTACTGGTGGAATGGCGACCAAATTGCAGGCGGCAGATATTGCACGCCGAGCGGGTATCGAAGTTATCATTGCTGCGGGAAGTGCGCCGAATGTGGTGTTTGATTCTCTTGGCGAGAATCCGCAAGGTACGCGATTCTTACCGTGTGAAGAGGCGTTGGAAAACCGTAAGCGTTGGATTCTTGCTGGTCCTTCGGCATCCGGTGATATCGTCATTGATGATGGTGCGGTCAATGCCGTTGTCGAAAAAGGCAGTAGCTTATTAGCCAAAGGCCTGACCAAAGTTAGTGGTCAATTTGCTCGTGGTGATGTGGTTCGAGTAACCGACAGCAAAGGCGTTCTTATTGCTCGCGGCATTGCCAGTTACTCAAGCGAAGATATGGCGAGAATCGTCGGCAAGCATAGTAAAGACATTATTGGTATTTTAGGTTACGACTACGGCAACGAAGTGCTACACCGTGACGATATGGTTGTAATCCAAGAGTAAGGGAAAAGAAAGTGGAACTGATTTCAATGGGCAAAGCGGCAAAGGATGCGGCTTTCCAACTAGCGACAGCGTCAACGGCGCAAAAAAACCAAGCCTTGGCAATTATTGCTGATGAACTAGAAGCGAACGCTCAGGCAATTTTAGCGGCGAATGCAAAAGACATAGAGAAAGGACGTGAAGCAGGATTAACCGAAGCTCTGCTTGACCGACTGCTACTTAACGAAGAGCGCTTAACGGGCATTGCTAACGATGTACGGAATGTTATTAGTCTCAACGATCCGGTTGGCAGCGAACTAGACAGTAAGGTGCTTGAAAATGGTATGTCTCTGTCTCGTCGTCGTGTTCCGCTTGGCGTGGTAGGGGTTATCTATGAAGCTCGCCCTAACGTCACCATCGACATCGCTGCGCTGTGTCTTAAAACCGGTAACGCAAGTATCCTACGTGGTGGCAAAGAGACCTTCTTCTCTAACATGGAGCTAGTCAAAGTTATCCAATCTGCACTTGCCAAAGCAGAGTTACCTGCGGCTTCAGTCCAGTACATTGAAAAGCCAGATCGTGAGTTGGTTTCTCAGCTACTTAAACTGGATGACTATGTGGATATGATCATCCCACGTGGTGGTGCTGGCCTACACAAGATGTGTAAAGAAAACAGTAATATCCCGGTAATCATTGGCGGTTTTGGTATCAGCCATATTTTTGTTGATGAGAGTGCTGACTTAGCTAAATCCTTAGATGTGGTTGAAAACGCGAAAGTTCAGCGTCCTTCTGCGTGTAACGCATTAGACACGCTACTCGTACATGAAAAGGTTGCGGCGGAATTCTTACCTATGCTTGCTGAACGCCTAAACGGTAAAGTTTCATTGGTTGCTGAACCGAAAGCAAAAGCGTTACTTGGCAATGCCGAGGAGCTACGCGATGCAGGGGAAGGTGACTTTGATACCGAATGGTTAAGTTTCACTTTGGGCGTAAAAGTTGTCTCTGATGTTGCCCAAGCGATCGACCATATGCGTGTTCATAACGCGAGTCACTCAGATGCAATCATGACCAATAGCCTTGAAAACTCTGAGATATTTATTAACTCAGTCGGCTCTGCGGCAGTCTATGTTAATGCATCAACTCGCTTTACCGATGGTGCTCAGTTCGGTTTGGGCGCTGAAGTGGCAGTCTCTACGCAGAAACTTCATGCTCGTGGGCCTATGGGGTTAGAAGAGTTAACCAGTTACAAGTGGGTAGGTAAAGCAAACTACTTGCCGCGTAGTTAACAAAAACGAATTGATATGGTTTGAAAAAGGGGCTATTTAGCCCCTTTTGCTTTTGCTAGCCTTGTTTAATCCGGTAAACTGTTTGTCATTAATTTGGAGGTGATATGCATTGTCCTTTTTGTACCGAGAATGATACCAAAGTGATCGATTCTCGCCTTGTCGCTGATGGCCATCAGGTTCGCCGTCGTCGTCAGTGTTTAGCATGTAGTGAGCGTTTTACTACCTTTGAAACCGCTGAGCTGGTTATGCCTCGAGTGATTAAATCGAATGGTAACCGTGAGCCGTTCGACGAAGATAAGATGGTGGGTGGTTTACAGCGTGCGCTTGAGAAACGCCCTGTTAGCGCTGATGCGGTTGATGTTGCGATTAGTATGATCAAGTCGCAGCTGCGAGCGACAGGTGAGCGTGAAGTACCAAGTGAAATGATCGGTAACCTAGTTATGGATCAGCTTAAAGAGCTCGATAAAGTCGCCTATATTCGTTTTGCCTCTGTATATCGCAGCTTTGAAGATATTCGTGAGTTTGGCGAAGAAATCGCTCGATTAGAGGATTAAACAAAGATCTCTATGGCATTTACTGAGCAGGATTTCAAAATGATGTCGCGAGCGATAGAGCTTGCGAAAGGCGGCATCTACACCACTGCGCCGAATCCTAACGTGGGCTGCGTTATTGTCAACAATGGCGAAGTTGTTGGTGAAGGCTTTCATTACCGAGCGGGTGAGCCTCACGCTGAAGTGCACGCGATGCGCATGGCAGGGAGTAAAACCCTAGGTGCAACTGCTTATGTCACTTTAGAGCCATGCTCTCATTACGGACGTACACCTCCATGTGCCGAAGGGCTAATTAAGGCGAAAGTGGCCAAAGTCATCTGTGCGATGCAAGATCCTAATCCTGTCGTGGCGGGTCGCGGCATTAACATGCTTCGTGAGGCAGGCATCGAAGTTGAAGTTGGCCTACTAGAGCAAGATGCGATGGCACTTAATCCTGCTTTCATCAAGAAAATGAAAACCGGTATGCCATTCGTGCAGTTAAAAATGGCGGCCAGTCTTGATGGACAAACAGCGCTGAGCAATGGCGAAAGTCAGTGGATTACCTCTCCTGAAGCGCGTCAAGACGTGCAAAGATTTCGCGCCCAAAGCGGTGCAATCTTGTCGACTAGCAGAACAGTGATTGATGATAATGCCTCGCTTAACGTTCGCTGGGATGACCTACCTTCCTCTGTACAGGCGCGTTATGAAACTGAAGAATTGCGTCAACCTGTTCGAGTTATTTTGGATAGAAAGCAAAGGTTAACGCCTGAGCTAAAACTATTCAAAGCTGACGGTGAGATCATCACGGTTGCGCCAAATGGCGATGTTACGCCTGAATTAGATGCCAATCAGCAAGTTGATCTAGGCAAGACATTGGAAACACTTGCTAAGCAGTACAACATCAACCATCTATGGGTTGAAGCAGGTGCGACATTGGCAAGTAGTTTAATCAAACACAGATTAGTCGATGAGCTAATTATTTATCTCGCGCCTAAAATAATGGGTAGCGACGGTCGAGGCTTGCTTGGTGCTCTAGGCTTACAATCGATGGCTGAGGCAATTGACCTCGATATTCAAGATGTTAGACAGGTGGGAAGAGATATCCGCATTGTCGCCACCCTTATCAATAAAGAATCGTAATCATGTTTACAGGTATTGTAGAAGCAGTAGGTACTCTAACTGCGATAACGCCAAAAGGCGAAGACATCAGTGTCACTGTTGAAGTGGGCAAACTCGATATGTCGGATGTAAAACTTGGTGATAGCATTGCAACCAACGGTGTTTGCTTAACCGTGGTGGATTACAGCACGACAAGTTATTCAGCGGATCTGTCATTAGAGACTTTGAAAAAAACAGGTTTTGCTGATTACCAAGCAGGCGATAGGGTTAACCTTGAGAAAGCCATGCTGCCTACCACTCGATTTGGCGGTCACATTGTGTCTGGTCACGTAGATGGTGTCGGGGAGATCGTGGAAAGAAACATGGTCGGTCGAGCTATTGAGTTCTGGGTAGAAATGCCAACTGAGATTGCTAAGTATGTTGCAGAGAAAGGCTCTATTACCGTTGATGGTATTAGCCTGACGGTCAATGACTTGCGTAAGAACGCTTTTAAACTGACCATCGTTCCTCACACGGGTGACGAGACAACTATCGCCGATTTTCATGTTGGTCACAGAGTTAATTTAGAGGTTGATGTACTTGCACGTTACATGGAACGATTGCTAACAAGCCAGCAAGAGCAACAACCTGAATCTCGTATTACGATGGACTTTTTACAACAGAATGGTTTTGCATAACGCACGCGTCGCCGAATCTATATTTATTCGCTAAAGCTATAACAATAGGAATACCAAGATGCCAATTAGTACGCCGCAAGAAATAATTGAAGATATCCGCTCAGGAAAAATGGTCATTCTGATGGACGATGAAGACCGTGAGAATGAAGGCGATTTGATCATGGCCGCTGAGCACATCACTCCTGAAGCGATTAACTTTATGGCGACTCACGGTCGTGGCTTGATCTGTCTGACCATGACTAAAGAGCGCTGTGAGCGTTTGGGCTTGCCGCCAATGGTTCAAGATAACAATGCTCAGTATACGACGAACTTTACTGTTTCGATTGAAGCGGCTGAAGGTGTAACAACTGGTATCTCGGCAGCGGATCGTGCACGCACTGTTCAAGCGGCGGTAGCGAAAGAAGCTAAAGCGGCAGACTTAGTTCAACCTGGACACATTTTCCCACTCGCAGCTCAGGAAGGTGGCGTTTTGACTCGCGCCGGCCATACTGAAGCAGGGTGTGATTTAGCGAGATTGGCTGGCTTAGAACCATCTGGTGTGATTGTTGAGATCCTTAATGACGATGGCACTATGGCTCGTCGCCCAGATTTAGAAATCTTTGCCGAGAAGCATGACATCAAGCTTGGCACGATAGCCGACCTGATTGAGTATCGTAACAACACCGAAACCACGATCGAACGCGTAGCAGAATGTAAGCTGCCTACTGAGTATGGTGAATTCGATCTGATTACTTACCGCGATACTATCGATAACCAAGTTCACTATGCACTGCGTAAAGGCGAGTTAGCTGGCGATGCACCTCTAGTCCGTGTTCACTTGCAAGATACCTTTACTGACTTACTACGCAGTGACCGCAATGCTGAGAGAAGCTGGACGCTAGACAAAGCGATGACTCGTATCGGTAAAGATGGTGGCGTGCTCGTTATTCTTGGTAATGAAGAGTCGACGGACTTGTTGATTCACCGCGTTAAGATGTTTGAAGCGCAAGACAAAGGGGAAGCGCCAACGTTAGCTAAGAAGCAGGGTACCTCTCGCCGTGTCGGTGTTGGTTCGCAGATTTTGCAAGACCTTGGTGTTCACGATATGCGACTACTATCGTCAACCAATAAGAAATATCACGCTTTAGGTGGTTTTGGTTTGAACGTTGTTGAGTACGTTTGCGAGTAACGCGTAAAGTTTAGAGCCACAGCAAATCAAAACCTTAGCTGTGGCCCCATAAATTGCTGCTCTGTTCTCTTTGAACAGAGCAGCAGCGAATCTTTCGCTTGGAATCATTGGACATAATTTCTATTAGATATTGCTCACAGATTTGTGCTAGAATCCGGCGATTCTCACTTGATGAATATAGTTAAAGGAAGGCTTATGAAAGTGATCGAGGGTGGCTTCCCAGCGCCAAATGCAAAAATTGCTATCGTTATTTCTCGTTTCAACAGTTTTATTAACGAAAGTCTATTGTCTGGTGCAATCGATACTTTAAAGCGTCACGGCCAAGTTAGTGAAGACAACATTACTGTTGTTCGTTGCCCTGGTGCAGTTGAACTTCCACTTGTTGCTCAACGCGTTGCGAAAACGGGCAAGTTTGATGCAATCGTATCTTTGGGTACGGTAATTCGTGGTGGTACACCACACTTTGACTATGTTTGTAGTGAATGTAACAAGGGTCTTGCGCAAGTTTCTCTGGAATACTCTCTTCCAGTAGCATTTGGTGTATTGACTGTTGATACAATTGACCAAGCAATTGAGCGCGCGGGGACCAAGGCTGGTAATAAAGGTGCAGAGGCTGCACTAAGCGCACTTGAGATGATTAACGTTCTTTCAGAAATCGATTCCTAATGGGGGCCAGTGTGAAACCAGCCGCACGTCGTAATGCACGTCGATTCGCTTTACAAGCGATCTACTCTTGGCAAATTACCAAAGAAAATGTTGCTACTATCGAGGAGCAATTTTTGTCTGGTGGTAAGTATGATGAAGAAGAACATCATGCAGCAGAGCCAGCACTTTCTACTCCAGACACAGACGTTGCCTACTTCCGTGACCTACTAACAGGTGTTGTGCTCAGTCACACAGAGCTAGATAGTAAGATTCGTCCGTACACAGCGCGTCCAATGCAAGATTTGGATATGATGGAGCTTGCTCTATTACGTCTTGCTATGTATGAAATGACTCGTCGTGAAGACGTACCTTACAAAGTGGTAATCAACGAAGCAATCGAACTTGCAAAAGTATTCGCTGCAGAAGAGAGCCATAAGTTCGTTAATGGTGTGCTTGATAAAGCGGCGCCACACGTACGTAAGAAGTAATAGGCGTAACAAGGTTACGTATACAAATTCAAAAGGTCAGCTCAATTGCTGGCCTTTTTTCTAATCTGAGTTTGGGAGTAGAAAAGAGATAGTATTTCTTACGCAAAATATCTGTAAATCTGACCTTCGTGGAGCTGGCTAGCTTCGCACTCCCGGTGTAGTAGATGGATTTTGCTTCAAAAATACCACCCCTTTAGCTTGCTCTTTTACCCTAGATTGAAAACATATGATGGTCGGATAAGTGAATGTCTGGTGAATTTAATCTGATTGAAAAGTATTTTGTTGGTCGTCAAAGCCAGCGAAACGACGTCTTACTTGCCGCAGGGGACGACTGCGCATTGGTTCAAGTGCCGCAGGGGCTTTCTGTGGCTATCAGTACAGATACGTTAGTTTCAGGTACTCATTTCCTCGCTGATGCTAACCCTGCCTGGGTGGCTCATAAAGCACTTGCTTCAAATATTAGTGACCTAGCGGCTATGGGAGCTACTCCTGCTTGGGTTTCTTTTGCCTTAACCATGCCGGAACCAGACGAAGCTTGGCTAGCACCATTTTGTGACGCGTTTTTTGACCTTGCTGATTATTATGATATTCAACTGATTGGCGGTGACACCACTAAAGGGCCATTGAGCTTAACGCTTACAGTTCAAGGATTGGTAGACCCTGATAAAGCCCTACGTAGAGATGGCGCGCAAGTGGGGGATTGGGTTTACGTGACCGGAGATCTCGGTGATAGCAAGGCGGGACTAGATGTTGTTCTAGATACGAGTTTACGCACTAAACCTTGTGCAGCCGAGCTTGAGAAGCGTCACTACCTATCAACACCAAGGGTGTTAGTGGGGCAAGCTCTTTTAGACCTAGCGAGCTCAGCGATTGATATCTCGGACGGTGTTATTTCTGACATTAAGCATATTTTAAATCGTTCTCAAGTCGGTGTGGCTCTTGACGTCTCAGCGCTACCTGTTTCTAATGAGTTGGTTGAGTTCTTAGGCTCGAATACGCTTGCTCGTCAGTATGCATTGTCGAGTGGTGAAGAGTACGAGCTATGCTTTACCGTACCAGAGCAGAACAAGGGCTCATTAACGAGTTCTCTTGCACATTGCGGCGCCAAGGTAACTTGTATTGGTCAAATTCGTCCTCAAGGTACTTTCGAACTGCACAACAACGGCCAACCGATTGATTGGGATCTGAGCGGCTACGATCACTTTAGCTAATTACAACTGATTATGACAAACCCTTTATCACTTATCTCTTTAAAGAATCCTTGGCACCTATTAGCAACTGGCTTTGGTAGTGGATTATCACCGATTGTTCCCGGCACTATGGGTACTTTAGCGGCGATTCCTTTTTACCTGCTTTTGGTTCAACTCCCCCTGCCGCTTTATGTTATCGCTGTGATTATTTCCTGTGTTATCGGCGTGAAAATTTGCCAAGTGACCTCGGATGATATGGGCGTTCATGACCATGGCTCGATTGTGTGGGACGAGTTTGCTGGCCTGTGGATCACTATGCTAGTTGTGCCACTGTTTAACCTATCTGTTACTGATTGGAAGTGGTTACTGACAGGCTTTGTACTGTTTCGCTTTTTCGATATGGTAAAGCCTTGGCCAATTGGTTGGCTCGACAAACGCGTTCACGGCGGACTAGGCATTATGCTTGATGACATCGTAGCCGGAGCGATGGCAGGAGTTAGCCTCTATTTGGTCGGGAAGTACGCAGGCTGGCTGATCTAAGGGAACGGGCGTTGCCCTATGGAACACTTCGCTTCTGAATAGTGGGTTCGGGCTTCGCCCTGTTGGAAAACTAGAGTGGACTCCTCTGCCATTGCGAAGCAACTTTAGTTATCCAGTTATCCAGTTATCCAGTTATCCATAGCGAAGCGTTCGTAAACGAAAAAGGTTGATGCTCTCACATCAACCCTCTGAAATAATTAGATTTTTCGAAGCGAAGCGTTCTTTCATCCTATTTCAGCTTTTCCAAATCCGCTTCAATCTCAGCAATTTTGCTCGATACCACTTTTTCTAGATGACGCAGATCGGAAAGAATTTTCTCTTTCGTGTCGAGTTCTACGGCGCTCTCTGGTTTCGTTAGCTTGTTAAGTTCATCGATGACTAGAGTCAGGTTGCGATTGATCTCCGTGACTTCTTTGTATTGATGGCTACCACTGTCGACAAGAACGTTCTTGACCTGTCGCGGGTATTTGAATTTGACGCTTTTCGCAAACAACTCACCTTTTTGTTTGTGAAAATAGATTTTTAACACATCCTTGTGCGCTTCTTGACGAAGGGAATAGCGCTCAATTTGCTTAGGATCGTGAATACCTAAACCTGTGAGGTGTGGATACATAGGCTACCTCTATTGTGTTGTAGAAATTATCCCTACCCTAAAATTGAGTAGGGAATAAACAATTCAATTATTAATGTAGCAGCCTATGATCGTGGTAGACAGTCCTTTTTTCAACAAGTTGGCAACTTGTGGTCGAGATCGCTTAAGGTGCTAGTTCAGCAACGTTTTTAATTAGCTTATCTCTAAGATCTTGCTCTTCCTGCTCACTGAGTTTGCCACCATTTTCACTAGTTATAATAAACAAGTCTTCTGCGCGCTCGCCAATCGTGGTGATTTTTGCTGCATGAAGATGAATGCCACAATCAGCAAAGGTAGCACCAACAGTAGCAAGTAGTCCTGGTGTATCTAAGGCAACAAACTCAAGCAGAGTGCGTTTTTTACTCTTAGTTGGTAAGAAGTCGACTTTAGTTTTAACCTTGAAGTGCTGTAGATTGCGCGGTACTCGGCGAGTTTTAATCTTAGTTGGGCGACCATCTTCCAGAACATGTGCCAAATGCTTAATAACCGCTTTATGACGGCTTTCATCCACCACATCACCATTCTGATCTAACACCATAAAGGTATCGAGAATATAGCCATCTTTGCTGGTCATTACTTGCGCGTCATGGACGTTGAAATTACGACGGTCGAGTTCTGCTACTACGGTGGCAAATAGTGCATGTTGGTCCTTGCTGTAGACAAACACTTCAGTGCCGCCACGAGTCGCTTTTTTCGAGATCAAAATCAGAGGCTGCGAATGATCTTTGTGGCGTAGCAGGTGTGAACTGTGCCACGCAATCTGCTTATGGGTATGGCGGAGGAAGTAATCGGCTTTAAAGCGCTGCCAAAGTACCTCAATCTCCCGTGCAGTGAAGCCATCTTTACGTAGTAGGGCAGAGGCCAAATGCTGGTTATGGCGAATGCGCTCTCGTACGTCGACCGGGTTTTCTAGTCCTCGGCGCAGTGCGCGTTGAGTAGAATGATATAGCTCCGCTAAAAGGGTTCGTTTCCAGCTATTCCACAGTTCAGGGTTGGTCGCACAGATGTCAGCAACAGTTAGACAAACTAAATAGTCCAAGTACTCTTCGTCACGAACTTGTTTAGCAAACTCGGTAATTACCTCCGGGTCGTAAATGTCTCGTCGCTGCGCCGTTACAGACATCAGTAGGTGGTTTCTTACCAGCCATGAGACGAGTTTGGCTTCTGGTTTTGATAGGCCATGTTCGATACAGAAGTTATACGCTTCACCTTCACCTATCACCGAGTGATCGCCGCCTCGGCCTTTGCCGATATCGTGGAAAATAGCGGCAAGAATCAGCAGCTCTTTTTTCTGGATACGTGGGTAAACTTCACAACAGATAGGGTGCTTTTGATGGTTGTTCGGATCACCGAAGGTGTTGATGTGCTTTAACAGCCGTACACTGTGTTCATCCACGGTATAGACGTGGAATAGGTCGAACTGCATTTGACCAACAATCTGGCTCCATTGAGGCAGATAAGCGGCTAATACCCCCAGTTTGTGCATCAAACTAAACGCCTTGTGCAGTGCGTTCGGATGGCGACACAAGTCGAGGAACTTCTCTCGCGCTTCTGGAATCGTGTGCAGGAACTTGTTCAAGCGTCGACGAGCAGTCCTCAACTGGCGCATCGTGGGTGGTGCTACGCCCTCTATGCTCGAGTCATTGGCAATATGCAGGAACATGTCGAGGATGGTTTCAGGGCGGGCTTGAAATAGCGCTGGTTTACGCGCTTCTATCAGGTGCCCACGTCGTAAGAAGTCATCACTTAAAATGACAGGCTCATCTTCGATACCATTGTTAAGAATCGCTTGGTCAAACAGCTTAAGCAGCATTTTATTTAGCTCAGCAACTCGGCGAAGCGTTCGATAGAACTCCTTCATCATCATCTCGACCCCACGGTTTCCTTCGCCGCTATAGCCGAGGCTTTCCGCTACTTGGGCTTGGTGGGCAAACGTGAGGCGGTTGTCGTAGCGCTTAAGCTCAATATGCAAAGCAAATCTCACTCGCCATAAGAAGTCCTGACACTCGACTAGCTCGCGATATTCCGCATCCGTAAGAAATCCGTAACGGCTCATCTCAAGCAGTGAGGTCGCACCAAAGTGACGGCGAGCAACCCAACTTAGAGTATGTATGTCACGCAATCCTCCCGGTGTCGATTTAATATCCGGTTCAAGGTTGTAGGTGGTGTCGTGGTATCTGGCGTGTCGATCCCTCTGTTCTTGGATTTTAGCCTTATAGAACACTTCGCTTGGCCAGAAAGATTCCGAATGAATCACCACCTTGAGCTGGTGGAAGGTGTCTTCACAACCACACAGTAAACGTGCTTCTTGAAGATTGGTGGCAACGGTAAGATCTTCGCGACCGATAGCAGCACACTCTTCAACGCTGCGAACAGCATGGCCGACCTCTAAGCGGAGATCCCAAAGTAGGGTAATAAACTCACTGACTTTGTTAGCTAATGATTCTGGCAAAGCTTTACGTGACACGACTAAAATATCGATGTCCGATAGGGGGTGAAGCTCTCCACGTCCGTAGCCGCCTACTGCAACGAGACTGATATTGGGTAAATTTGAGAAACCAAAGTGGCTCCACAGACGATTGAGCAGTAGGTCAATGTATTCTGCGCGGCCATGTACCAACTCGGTGACAGGGCGATGGGCGAGGAACTCTTCTCGTTGTAGATTAGCGAATTTGTCGAGTTGATTTTTAAGCTCGCTAATTGAGATTTGTTGTTCTTGTAGTGTTAGTGGTGATTGTAAGGGCATACAGCGAATCCATGCAAAATAGTCCTAATAAGCACTAATCTAGCAAAATGAGTTCAATAAAAAAATATCCCCGCGTCTGCGGGGATATTTGAAGAGGGGTTAAGCGTTGTTCATCATTCTTGGGATGGTGTCGTCGCTTCGAAGCGTTAGCACTTCACAGCCTGTTTTTGTCACTAGAATCGTGTGCTCATACTGGGCTGAGTTTTTGCCGTCGCCTGTGTAGACTGTCCAATCATCTTCAGCGTCAACTGTTACACCAAACTTACCAGCGTTGATCATTGGCTCGATAGTGAAGCACATACCTTCTTTAAGGACGCGACGGTCTTTGTTCTTGTAGTGAACGATTTGTGGTTCTTCATGGAACTCGTTACCGATGCCATGACCACAGAAATCTTTGACGATAGAGAACTTGTTACGCGGGTTCTTTTTGTTGTTCTCTTTGATGTACTTTTCGATTGCAGTGCCGATATCACCGACAGTTGCACCAGGTTTTACTTGGCGCATACCCACGTATAGGGCTTCTTGAGTCACCATACATAGGCGTTTGTTTGCTGGCGAGACATCACCAACTAAGAACATCTTAGAGGTGTCACCATGGTAGCCTTGTGGACGAACGCTAAGATCGGCGTCTGCATCATTCGGGATGATAACGGTAATATCGACGTTGATTATGTCGCCATTTTTAAGCACGGCAGGCTTTGCTTGGCCGTTGCTACCAATCTCATCTTTAGAGGCAGGGATACCGTGGCAGACAATGTGGTTGATAGATGTACAAATTGACTTAGTGAAGCCATGATAATCAAGTGGCGCAGAGTACGCGCCTTTTTCAATCCCGTAATCGTGACAGATTTGGTTGAGCTCTTCTGTCGTTACGCCTTCTTTAATATGAGGCTCGATCATCTCTAGGATCTCAGCGGCCAACGCGCCCGCTAGTCGCATACGTTCGATTTCTTCAGCTGTTTTAATCTTGATTGACATCGCTTTCTCTACTTAACTCTACTGCACACTTAGGTGCGTTTGGCCGCATTCTATCAGGAACGTCGCCTAATGAGAATTATTCTTCATCATAGAAGACGTGAGCAATTCGATAAAGGGCGACTGAAAACCGGACTAGAGCGTTTTTTTACTAGCCAGATAGGGTGAGAATATGGTATAAAGCGCGCCGGAACGTGGTCTGTTCTCTCTGGTTAAGATTCTTAACTGGCGAATCATATTACTTCCAATTTACTTATATCTTTAAATCACACACATTCCGTCACATATTCCGGGGTGCTGGGCAGAAGCCTAGTCGGAGTTATGGGGGATGTGGAGGCCTAACCCCATAGAGGATTTTAAAATGGCAACTGTATCAATGCGCGATATGCTAAAAGCTGGTGTTCACTTCGGTCACCAGACTCGTTACTGGAACCCAAAAATGAAGCCATTCATCTTTGGTGCTCGTAACAAGGTTCATATCATCAACCTAGAAAAAACTGTACCAATGTTCAACGACGCTCTAGCTGAACTAGCTAAAGTTGGTGAGAAAAAAGGTAAGGTTCTATTCGTAGGTACTAAGCGCGCTGCATCTGAAGCTGTTAAAGAAGCTGCAATCGCAAGCAACCAGTTCTACGTAAACAACCGCTGGTTAGGCGGCATGCTTACTAACTACAAAACTGTTCGTCAGTCTATCAAGCGTCTAAAAGATCTTGAAGCTCAAGCTCAAGACGGTACTTTTGACAAACTAACTAAGAAAGAAGCTCTAATGCGTACTCGTGAAATGGAGAAGCTAGAGAAATCTCTTGGTGGTATCAAAGACATGGGCGGCCTACCAGACGCTCTATTCGTAATCGACGCAGATCACGAGCACATTGCGATTAAAGAAGCAAACAACCTAGGTATTCCAGTTTACGCTGTGGTAGATACTAACTCTAACCCAGATGGCGTTGACTACATCATCCCAGGTAACGACGATGCGATCCGTGCAGTACAGCTTTACCTAAACGCTGTTGCAACTTCAGTAACTGAAGGTCGTAACAAAGACGTAGCTGCAGCTGCTGAAAAAGATGGTTTCGTAGAAGCTGAATAATAGCGGCTCCGAGTCACACTTAGATTATGTGCAACCTGGTTGTAGCATAAACTGAGTTATAGTTATCAGCAGGGGCCGAAAATGTAGGCCCCTGTTTTTTACCAAATCCAGAATCAACTGAGGAATAGAGAATGGCTGTTACTGCTGCTCTAGTTAAAGAACTGCGCGAACGTACTGGCGCAGGTATGATGGAATGTAAAAAAGCGCTTGTTGAAGCAAACGCTGACATCGAACTAGCAATCGAAAACATGCGTAAATCAGGTGCTGCTAAAGCTGCTAAGAAAGCAGGTAACGTAGCGGCTGAAGGCGCAATCATCATTAAAGAAGAAAACGGCATTGCTGCTCTTCTTGAAGTTAACTGCCAAACTGACTTCGTTGCTAAAGACGGTAACTTCACTGCATTCGCAGAAAAAGTTGCAGCTGACGCTCTAGCATCTAAAGCTTCTGTTGAAGAGCTAGTAGCTAAGTTCGAAGAAGAGCGTGTTGCTCTAGTTGCTAAGATCGGTGAAAACATCAACATCCGTCGCGTTCAGTACGTTGAAGGTACTGCTATCGCTTCTTACCGTCACGGTGAGAAAATCGGTGTAGTTGTTGCTGGTGAAGGCGATGCTGAAACTCTTAAGCACGTTGCAATGCACGTTGCTGCTTCTAAGCCAGAGTACGTTAACCCAGAAGACGTACCAGCTGACGTAGTTGCTAAAGAGAAAGAAGTTCAAGTTGAAATCGCTATGAACGAAGGCAAGCCTGCTGAGATCGCAGAGAAGATGGTTGTTGGCCGCATGAAGAAATTCACTGGCGAAATCTCTCTAACTGGTCAAGCGTTCATCATGGAGCCTAAGAAGTCTGTTGGCGAAATGCTGAAAGAGAAAGGCGCTTCTGTTGCTACATTCGTTCGCCTAGAAGTGGGTGAAGGTATCGAGAAAGCAGAAGAAATGAGCTTCGCTGAAGAAGTTGCTGCAGCTCAAAAAGGTTAATCCTTAGAGTTTTGCATACTTTTTAGACCGTAGCCAAGGCTGCGGTCTTTTTACGATTAAAGGTACTATCTTTAGCCGTGATGAATAGGGGTGAAAGTGACTAGATGCTAGGATCTTTCAACTAGGCTCTCTCCCCTCTATCCATGACTGTTAATCAACAACTCTCTTTTGGAAGGTAAACTCCATGACTACGAACCCTAAACCAGCATATCAACGTATTCTGTTAAAACTGAGTGGTGAAGCACTTCAAGGCGAAGAAGGTTTTGGCATTGATCCAGCCATCCTGGACCGTATGGCTCAAGAAGTAAAAGAGTTGGTTGAACTTGGTGTTCAAGTCGGTGTGGTTATCGGTGGCGGTAACTTGTTCCGTGGCGCTGGCCTAGCTGAAGCAGGAATGAACCGCGTAGTGGGTGACCACATGGGTATGTTAGCAACCGTTATGAACGGTCTTGCTATGCGTGATGCACTGCACCGTGCATACGTTAATGCTCGCGTTATGTCAGCTATCCCACTAAAAGGTGTGTGTGACGACTACAACTGGGCTGACGCTATTCGAGAACTACGCCAAGGTCGCGTAGTTATTTTCTCGGCAGGTACAGGTAACCCATTCTTTACGACGGATTCTGCTGCATGTTTGCGCGGTATTGAGATTGAAGCTGACGTAGTTCTAAAAGCGACAAAAGTAGATGGTGTATTTAGTGCTGACCCAGTAGCAAACCCAGACGCAGAGCTGTATGATAAGCTTTCATTCAACGCGGTTCTTGATAAAGAGCTGAAAGTGATGGATTTGGCAGCATTTACATTGGCTCGTGACCACAAAATGCCAATCCGTGTATTCAATATGAATAAGCCAGGCGCACTACGTCGCGTGGTAATGGGTGAAGCAGAAGGCACACTAATCAGCGACGCTGAGTAATTCTTATCGCCACAGCATCAAAAATGGTGCTGTGGTATTGCCTTTTGAATACGCCAGATTAAGCTTTCTTTTAGAAAGAATTACACATTAAGGTGATATTGTGATTAACGAAATCAAACAAGACGCTCAACAGCGCATGGACAAGAGCGTTGAAGCTCTAAAAAACAACCTTTCTAAAGTTCGCACAGGCCGTGCACACCCAAGCCTACTTTCGGGTATCAACGTTGAATACTACGGTGCACCAACACCTCTTAATCAAGTCGCTAACGTTGTAGCGGAAGATGCGCGTACTCTCGCAATCACAGTATTTGATAAAGAACTAACGCCTAAAGTTGAAAAAGCGATCATGATGTCTGACCTAGGCCTAAACCCTATGTCTGCAGGTACTATCATTCGCGTTCCACTTCCACCGCTAACAGAAGAGCGTCGTAAAGACCTAGTTAAGATCGTTCGTGGTGAAGCTGAAGGTGGCCGTGTTGCTATCCGTAACATCCGTCGTGATGCGAACGGCGAGCTAAAAGCGCTACTAAAAGACAAAGAAATTTCTGAAGATGAAGATCGTAAAGGTCAAGATGAGATTCAGAAAATCACTGACGCTGCTGTTAAACAAGTAGACGAAGTGCTAGCTGCAAAAGAAAAAGAGTTGATGGAAGTCTAATTCTCCACAAACTTTCTCTATAAGAGGCGCTGTACTCGCAGTACAGCGCTTTTTTATGCTACTCTCTGTCCCCTGCTGATCATTCATCAACGTCTTATGCAAAACTCACAACTCTCTCCTGATTTACTTCCGAAACATATCGCAATCATTATGGATGGCAACGGTCGCTGGGCTAAGGCTCAAGGCAAACCGCGGGTCTTTGGTCACAAGAATGGTGTTGCGGCCGTTCGTAAAACTATCTCTACCTCGGCTAAATTGGGTGTTAAAGCGATTACCTTGTTTGCGTTTAGTAGCGAAAATTGGAGACGTCCTGAAGAGGAGGTGGGTGTGCTGATGGAGCTGTTTATTACGGTTCTTTCGACGGAAGTCAAAAAGCTGCATAAGAACAATTTACGCTTGCGTGTTATTGGCGACAAGTCACGTTTTAACGAGCGTCTGCAAAAGAAGATCGCCCAAGCCGAAGCTTTGACTGAAGGCAATACAGGTATGGTGATCAATATTGCAGCTAACTATGGCGGCAAGTGGGATATTATGCAGGCGACAAAAGCGATTTCAGCTAAGGTTGCCCAAGGCGAGCTAAGTTCTGAGGAGATTAGTGAAGAGCTAATCACACAGCATCTCACCATGGCAGATTTACCTGAAGTCGATTTGATGATTCGCACCAGTGGCGAATGTCGTATTAGTAACTTTATGCTCTGGCAGATGGCTTATGCGGAACTCTATTTTACCCCGATTTACTGGCCAGAGTTCGATGAAAATAGCTTAATTGAGGCGGTAACTTGGTTTGTAAACCGTGAGCGCCGTTTTGGTTGTACGGGTGAGCAAGTAAAAGCTCTGATGGAAAGCGAATAAAGGATCAAAGTTTGAAACAAAGAATTATTACTGCACTCATCCTAGCGCCTTTGGTGATTTTGGGTATATTCAAACTTTCTCTATCTATGTTTATGGTCGCCCTTGCCGCGGTGACGTTAATTGGTTTCTGGGAGTGGACACAGTTTGTTGACGCTCCTTCACGTGCTGTTGCACTTATTCCTACTGTTCTAGTCAGTGCAGCAACACTATGGTTTGTTCCATCAGATGTGTTGAGCCTAAATCTAATTACTGATTCCCATTATGGCATTTTAGCAATTGGCTGTGTGTGGTGGTTGGCTGCGAGCCTTCTTGCTATTACTTATCCAAACTCTTCATCCCTATGGAAAGGATCTAACCTTTTACGCCATGCCTTTGGTATTTTAACGCTACTGCCGTTTTTCTGGAGTGTGGTGCTACTGCGTGCCGAAGGTATCGACATTGACCCATACCATGGCTCAAAACTAGTACTGTATGTGTGCTTTATTGTTTGGGCTGCCGATAGTGGGGCATACTTTGCTGGTAAAAGCATGGGTAAGCATAAAATGGCTCCTCATGTTAGCCCAAATAAAACCATCGAAGGTTTAGTTGGTGGCATCATTACTGCGATTTTGGTTGGATGGGGCACTGCAACCTGGTTCGATATCCAATTCACAAGCCCGTTTGTTATGGTCGCAATTACTCTTGTGACTGTAGTGATTTCGGTATTGGGCGACCTCGTTGAGAGTATGTTCAAGCGCGTTGCAGGCATCAAAGATAGCAGCAACATTATCCCTGGGCATGGTGGCGTACTGGACCGTATTGATAGCCTAACTGCTGCGTTTCCAGTATTTGCATTCCTATACTTCGTATTTTAAGGCAAGCTTAGGTTTGCCTCTTTCACTGATTGGTTCCTTGCTATGCGTAAGTTGACGATCCTTGGTGCAACGGGCTCTATTGGAGCAAGCACCCTAAAAGTAATCGAGCAAAATCCCGATAAGTTTAATATCGTGGCACTGGCCGCTGGGCAGAACGTCGATAAGATGCGTGAGCTGTGTGTAAAGTGGCAACCTCAATACGCAGTGATGGCGAATGAGCGAGCGGCGAAGCAGTTGCATTCCCAGCTAACAGAGCTAAAGATCAACACTGAAGTGCGCTTTGGTGTAGAGGCGATGTGCGAAGTCTCTTCTTCAAGCGAAGTCGATACAGTCATGGCTGCTATCGTTGGCGCTGCGGGCCTACTTCCGACAATGGCAGCGGTGAAAGCAGGTAAGCGCGTGCTATTGGCGAATAAAGAAGCGCTGGTGATGTCTGGTCAGCTGTTTATCGATGCAGTTGAACAGTACGGTGCTGAACTGCTTCCTGTCGACAGTGAGCACAATGCTATCTTCCAATGTCTACCTAATGATATCCAAACCAACCTTGGCCGCTGCGATTTAAACCAGCATGGTATCTCTCATATCTTGCTTACCGGTTCTGGCGGGCCTTTCCGTTACAGTGAGATAGATTCACTGGCAAGTGTCACGCCAGAACAGGCAATCGCCCATCCTAACTGGTCAATGGGGCCTAAGATTTCCGTTGACTCAGCGACCATGATGAACAAAGGTTTGGAATACATTGAGGCTAAGTGGCTGTTTAACACCGCTCGAGAGCAGCTAAAGGTTCTGATTCATCCTCAATCAGTGATTCACTCAATGGTTCAGTATCGCGATGGTTCAGTGCTTGCACAGATGGGAGAGCCAGATATGGCTACTCCGATTGCATTGACTCTCTCTTATCCTGAACGTGTTGATGCAGGTGTAGCACCGCTTGATTTTACTAAAGTCGGAGAGTTGACTTTCCTCGATCCGGATTACGCTCGCTACCCGTGTCTTAAGCTAGCTATCGATGCCTGTTATGAAGGTCAACATGCAACGACACTACTGAATGCGGCTAACGAAGTCGCCGTCGAAGCGTTTTTAAACCGTCAGCTTAAATTCACCGATATTGCTGTGGTTAATGAGCAAGTGGTGAGCAAACTTAGTGCGTCAGTTAACCAGTCACATTGCCGTGACTTGGAAACCATTCTAGAGCTAGATAGAATGGCGAGGGAATTAGCAGTCAGTACCATAAGTGAGCGTAAGCTATGACGGGTATCATCTGGAACTTTGTTTCTTTCATCGTCGCGCTGGGCATCTTAGTCGCAGTGCACGAGTTCGGCCACTTTTGGGTGGCGCGCCGATGTGGTGTTCGAGTTGAAAAATTCTCGATAGGTTTTGGTAAATCTATCTGGAGTAAGGTTGGCAAGGACGGTACCGAATATAGTATTTCAATGATCCCCCTCGGCGGTTTCGTAAAAATGCTCGATGGTCGAGTTGATGATTTGGCCGAAGGTGAACAAGAGTACGCTTTTGACCGTAAGCCATTGTGGAAGAGAACCGCCATTGTTGCCGCAGGTCCTATATTTAACTTCTTATTTGCTATCTTCGCTTATTGGCTAGTGTTCTTGATTGGTGTACCAGCGGTTAAACCTGTGGTAGGCCAAGTGACCCCTTATTCAATTGCTGCCGAAGCAGGTTTGGAGTCTGGAATGGAACTTAAAGCTGTTTCAGGCGTCAAAACTGCGGATTGGGAATCGGTCAATATGGGGTTAATTTCTCATATTGGTGATCGACAACTGACTCTCACTGTCGCTCCGGCCGACGGTATTGGCGTTGAAGAGACTAAGTACTTTGATTTAACCGATTGGAACTTTGACCCAGAAAAAGAGTCTGCTATGTCGGCACTCGGTTTTGTTCCATATACCCCTCAAGTTATTGCGCGGTTAACTAGCGTATCTGAAGGTAGTGCGGGTGAACGTGCTGGTCTACAGCAGGGGGACTTGCTGACCAAAATTAGTGGCGTAGACATTACCGAGTGGCAGCAAGTTGTTGACGCAATCCAAGCGAGTCCAAACAAAGCACTTGCGATTGAAGTTGAACGAGATGGTCAAAGGGTATCATTGCAGATGACACCGGATAGCCGTGAGTTATCCAACGATAGGGTGGTCGGTTTTGCTGGAATCGCACCTGAAGTCGCAGAATGGCCAGAAAACTATCGCTTCGATCTACAATTTGGTGTATTTGAATCAATCGGAAAGGCGTTTGAAAAGACAGGACAAGTCATCGACTTAACCGCTAGCATGTTGAAAAAATTGGTGGTTGGTGATGTTGGACTAAACAATTTAAGTGGGCCTATTTCGATCGCAAAAGGAGCCGGTACAACAGCCGACTATGGCTTAGTTTACTTTTTAGGCTTCCTTGCATTAATCAGTGTGAACTTAGGGATTATTAACCTTGTCCCACTACCTATGTTAGATGGTGGACATTTATTGTTTTTTGCTATTGAGGCTGTAATAAGACGCCCTGTTCCAGAAAAGTTTCAGGAAATGGGTTACCGTATCGGCGGTGCAATTATTTTCTCTCTTATGGCAGTGGCAATTTTCAATGATTTTGCTCGACTGTAATCGAGTGAAGGTTGAATTAAGGAATAACTAGAACAAAATGGCGATGAAAAATATTCTGTTTGCGACCCTGTTAGCGACTAGCGTGAGCGCAAACGGAGCCGAGAACTTTGTAGTTCAAGATATTAAAATAGAAGGCTTACAACGTGTCGCACTAGGTGCGGCGCTATTGAAAATGCCAGTACGTATTGGTGATACCGTTGGTAGCCAAGATGTCTCTGAGATGATTCGTGCCCTGTATGCAACGGGTAACTTCGAAGACATTAAAGTTCTGCGAGAAAATGATGTGCTTGTTATTCAAGTGAAAGAGCGTCCAACGATCGCTAGCATCTCTTTCTCGGGCAACAAGGCGATCAAAGAAGAGCAACTTCAACAGAATTTGGATGCATCAGGTATCCGAGTAGGTGAGGCGTTGGACCGTACCACGCTCTCTACGATCGAGAAAGGTTTAGAAGACTTCTACTATAGCGTTGGTAAGTACAACGCTGGTGTACAAGCGGTTGTGACTCCGCTGCCACGTAACCGCAGTGATTTGAAATTTGTCTTCACCGAAGGTGTTTCAGCAAAAATTAAGCAGATTAACTTTATTGGTAATGAACAATATACCGATGAAGAACTATTAAGTCGGTTCGAGCTTAATGTTGATGTCGCATGGTGGAACTTCTTATCTGACGATAAGTACCAAAAGCAGGTGCTTGCTGGTGATATCGAAGCGCTAAAGTCTTACTACCTAGACCGTGGTTTCCTTAAGTTTCAGGTCGATTCAACTCAGGTTGCTATCTCGCCAGATAAGAAGGGCGTATACATTACGTTAGGGCTTAATGAAGGCCTACCTTACACGGTTAAAGACGTAAAGTTCCGTGGTGAACTGCTAGATAAAGAAGCAGAGTTTGAACAACTAGTGACTTTCGAGCCTGGTGAAACCTATAACGGTTCTGCGGTAACGAGTCTAGAAGAGAACGTTAAGCGTGTGCTTGGTGAAGCAGGCTACGCCTACCCTCAAGTTCGTACGATTCCTGAGTTTGACGATGAGAATCAATCCGTGTCTCTAATCGTCAATGTTGAAGCGGGTAAGCGTATATACGTGCGCGATATTCGCTTTGTCGGTAACAATGCCACTAAAGATGAAGTTTTGCGCCGTGAGATGCGTCAGATGGAAGGCAGTTGGCTGAACTCGAAATCGATTGAAACGGGGAAAAGCCGTCTTAACCGTTTAGGCTATTTCGAAACGGTCGATGTCCAGACAGTACGTGTACCAGGTAGTGAAGACCAAGTCGACCTAGTGTACAACGTCAAAGAAGCAAACTCAGGTAGTATCAACTTTGGCGTTGGCTACGGCACAGAGTCAGGGATTAGTTTCCAAGTTGGTCTTCAGCAAGACAACTTTGCTGGTAGTGGTAACCGCGTTGGTATCAATGCGATGATGAATGACTACCAGAAGAACGTTAGCCTTGAGTATCGTGACCCTTACTGGAATCTCGATGGTGTCAGCTTAGGCGGTAAGGTGTTCTACAACCAGTTCGAAGCGTCTGAAGCGAACATTGTCGACTATACCAACGAAAGTTATGGTGCCAGCTTGACTTGGGGCTTCCCGTTTGACGAGTTGAACCGCTTTGAATTTGGTGTTGGTCTGACTCATAACAAGATCGGTAACGTACCGACTTATGACCAGGCCCAGAAATTTGCTAGCAGTATCGGTCAGCCAAATGGTGATATCACCACTAATGACTTTGATGTGAACGTTTCATGGACGCGTAATAACCTTAACCGTGGTTACTTCCCAACGGCAGGTAACTACCAGCAAGTGTTTGCTAAAGCGACAGTACCAAGTTCTGACGCGCAATATTTTAAGGTTCAATACGACGTCAGACAGTACATTCCGCTAACGAAGAAACATGAGTTCTCGCTGTTGATGCGTGGTCGATTAGGCTACGGCAACGGCTATGGCAAAACAGATGGCAACGATAATTTGTTCCCATTTTATGAGAACTACTACGCAGGTGGTTTTACTACGCTACGTGGTTTCCGTTCTAACAGTGCAGGTCCCAAAGCGGTCTATACTATCAACGGTAACCCAAGCACATGTAATACCGATTCTTGCCTAACGGCAACGGATGATTCCGTGGGTGGTAACGCGATTGCACTCGCAAGTATGGAGCTCATTGTTCCGACACCATTTGCTTCGGATGATGTGAGAAGTCAAATCCGTACTAGTGTGTTTGTCGATGCGGCAAGTGTATGGGATACCGAGTTCTCTTACGATCCTAAATACGCCAACGAACTTTACTATAATGATTACTCAGATCCATCTAATTACCGTGCGTCTTATGGCGCGGCGTTACAATGGATGTCTCCAATGGGACCATTAGTATTCTCGGTAGCGAAACCAATTGAATCTTATGAGGGTGATGACGAAGAATTCTTCACATTCACCATCGGCAGAACCTTCTAATTTAAAGGAAATTACAGTGAATAAAACAATTAAAGCGGCTGGTCTTTCTCTTCTAGTCATGACGTCTTCTTTCTTCGCCAATGCTGCTGAAGCTGCTCAGAAAATTGGTTACGTGAATACTGCTCAAGTTTTCCAGCAGTTACCTCAACGTGAGGTTGTAGCTCAGAAGTTACAAGACGAGTTCAAAGATAAATCTGCTGAGCTACAAGCGATTCAAGCCAAAGGTAAAGGCAAAGTTGAAAAGCTAAATCGTGATGGTGATCTAATGAGCCAAGAGGACATTGAAAAGCTTCGCTTGGAGATTGGCCAATTAGAAAGTGAACTGAAACTGAAAGCGCAATCTTTTGACAAGCTAAGACAGCGTCGCCAAGCGGAAGAAGAGCAGAAGCTATTTAAAGTTATCCAGGATGCGATCGATAGCGTAGCTAAGAAACAAGGTTTCGATATGATCGTTGATCAACAAGTTGTTCGTTTCGCTACGCCAGAATACGACATCTCTAAAGCTGTAATTGACTCACTTAAATAATTGGTTATGAAGAGACTTTCTCTGGCCGAATTGGCCACAATTACTGGCGGTGAACTCCATGGTGACGCAGCAGCGGTTGTCAGCATGGTTGCGCCAATGGATACAGCACAAGAAGGTCATGTCACTTTCTTGTCCAATCCTAAATATGCTAAGCACTTAGGTGAGTGCAAGGCGACCGTTGTGATGGTGAAAGAAGCGCAGCGTGAGCTTTGTTCAGGTAATGCACTTGTTGTTGACGATCCTTATGTTGCTTTTGCTAAAGTAGCGCAAGCGTTAGATACCACTCCAGCACCTGCGGATAGCATTGCGCCCTCGGCTGTCATTGCTGGCGATGCTGTATTGGGCGAAAACGTCTCAATCGGTGCCAATGCTGTGATTGAATCAGGCGTAGAGCTTGGTGATAACGTTGTGATTGGTGCAGGCTGCTTTATTGGTAAAAATGCTAAGATTGGTAGTAATACTAAGCTGTGGTCGAACGTTTCGATTTACCATCAAGTGAGCTTAGGCGCTGACTGCTTGGTGCAAGCAAACACGGTAATTGGTGCTGACGGCTTTGGTTATGCGAATGAAAAAGGCGAGTGGGTTAAGATCCCTCAGCTCGGCTCTGTTCGCATTGGCAACCGTGTCGAGATCGGCTCGTGCACAACCATTGACCGTGGTGCGCTAGATGACACTGTTATTGAAGATAACGTGATTCTAGACAACCAACTACAGATCGCCCACAACGTACACATCGGATATGGTACTGCTATGGCGGGTGGTACGATTGTCGCGGGCAGTACTAAGATTGGTAAGTACTGTATTATCGGTGGTGGTACGGTTATCAACGGTCACATTGAAATTACCGATGGAGTAACCATTACCGGAATGGGTATGGTAATGCGTGGAATCGATGAGAAGGGTATGTACTCTTCAGGCATTCCACTGCAGCCTAATAAAGAGTGGCGTAAAACGGCTACTCGTGTCCATCGTATTGATGACATGAACAAGCGTTTAAAGGCAGTAGAGAAATTATTGGCTGATAAACAAGACGCCTAGCTCTTACTGGAATTAAAAAGGCTCGCGTATTGCGGGTCTTTTTCATCTATAATGCCGATCAGAAACAAATTTAGCATTCAATATAGGAATATGACTTTGACTACTGAAAACAAAACGATGAACATTACTGAAATTCAGGAATTGTTGCCGCATCGCTATCCATTCTTACTGATTGACCGTGTGATTGATTTCCAAGAAGAGAAATACTTAACAGCGATCAAGAATGTTTCAGTTAATGAGCCTCAGTTTACAGGTCATTTCCCACAACTACCTGTATTCCCAGGAGTACTGATCTTAGAAGCAATGGCTCAAGCAACGGGTCTATTGGCATTTAAATCGTTCGGTGCTCCATCAGAGAACGAACTATACTATTTCGCAAGTGTTGACGGTGCTAAGTTCCGTAAACCTGTCGTTCCTGGCGATCAACTGGTTATCGAAGTGGAGTTCTTAAAGGAGCGCCGTGGTATTGCTGCATTCTCAGGTGTAGCGAAGGTTGATGGTGAAGTAGTGTGTTCTGCTGAACTAAAATGTGCTCGTCGAGAGTTTTAATATGATCCATGAAACAGCTCAGATTCACCCTTCTGCTGTTATTGAAGGTGAGGTAAAAATTGCAGCCAATGTAACTGTAGGTCCGTTTACTTACATCTCAGGTAATGTTGAGATTGGTGAAGGCACCGAGGTTATGTCTCATGTGGTTATCAAAGGTCATACGACAATTGGTAAAGAGAACCGTATTTTCCCACATGCTGTTGTTGGTGAAGAGAACCAAGACAAGAAATACGGTGGTGAAGAGACTACCGTTGTGATCGGCGATCGCAACGTGATTCGTGAAGCGGTACAAATCCATCGCGGTACTACGCAAGACAAAGCAACAACAGTGATTGGCAACGATAACTTGTTGTGTGTTAATGCTCACATTGCTCATGACGTCATCGTCGGTAATCATGTTCACATTGGTAACAATGCGATTCTTGGTGGTCATGTGACCGTTGAAGACTACGCTGGTGTGATGGCCCTATCTGCGATCCATCCATTCTGTAAAGTGGGTGCATACAGCTACATTGGTGGCTGTTCTGCAGTTGTGAAAGACGTTCCACCTTATGTACTGGCACAAGGTAACCACGCGACTCCGTTCGGTCTGAACCTTGTTGGCTTGCAGCGTAATGGCTTCGAGAAAGCTGAACTACGTGCTTTGCGTAACGCCTACAAAGAGTTCTACCGTGCAGGTAAAACGCAAGCTGAAGCGAAACAAGTTTTAGAACAGATGGCAGGTGACTGGCCATCTATTCAACACTTTATTGATTTCGTGGAAACTTCTGAGCGTGGCGTTATTCGCTAAGACGTGTTAGTTGATTGATAAAAGATCGCGCTCTTTGGGTGCGATCTTTTTTGTATTTATATAGGTAATTCAGGCATGGAAAAACCCCTTCGCATTGGCATCATCGCAGGTGAATTGTCCGGCGATACTTTAGGTGAAGGCTTCATTAAGGCGATTAAAGCTCAGTACCCTAGTGCTGAGTTTGTTGGCATTGGTGGCCCTAAGATGATCGCCCAAGGTTGTGAATCTCTGTTTGAGATGGAAGAGCTCGCGGTTATGGGTTTGGTGGAAGTGCTTGGGCGTCTGCCAAGGTTGCTAAAAGTAAAAGCTGAGTTGGTTAAGTACTTTACTGACGATCCGCCGGACGTGTTTGTTGGTATTGACGCACCGGACTTCAACTTACGTCTTGAGTTAGACCTTAAGAAAAAGGGCATTAAGACCGTTCACTATGTCAGTCCGTCTGTTTGGGCTTGGCGTCCGAAGCGCATTTTTAAAATTGATGCAGCCACCGACTTAGTATTGGCGTTCTTGCCGTTTGAAAAAGCCTTTTATGATAAGTACCAGGTTGCTTGTGAGTTCGTCGGCCATACCTTAGCGGATGCTATTCCACTTCAGCCCGATCAGAAACAAGCGAGAGAGTTGCTCAACTTAGAACAGAACAAGCAGTGGTTAGCGGTTTTACCGGGCAGTCGTGGTGGAGAAGTGGGTCTGATCGCAGAACCTTTTATTCAAACTTGTCGCCAAATAAAGCAAAAGTACCCTGATATCGGCTTCGTTGTCGCAGCGGTGAATGATAAGCGTCGTCAGCAGTTTGAAGAAATTTGGCAATCAGTAGCACCTGAGCTCGAATTTACCATTGTTCAAGATACCGCTCGCAACGTAATTACCGCCTCAGATGCAGTATTACTAGCCTCAGGCACCGTCGCACTAGAGTGTATGTTGCTCAAACGCCCTATGGTGGTGGGTTACAAGGTTAACCGTCTGACGGGGTGGCTAGTGAAGAAAATGGCGATTACTGAGTTTGTATCGCTACCTAACATACTGGCAGGTGAAGAGTTGGTAAAAGAGCTGATTTTAGACCAGTGTGATCCTGAGTTCTTAGTGCCTGCTGTAGATGAAATGCTAAGCCGTGATAACCAAGAGCTGATGAGCCGCTTTACTGAAATGCATAAACTGATTCGCAAAGATGCTGATACTCAAGCTGCGCAAGCGGTACTTAGATTGATCGGCAAAGAGCAACAACATGACTAAACAAACCAAAGAATTACCTCCGTTCGAATATCCGCAAGGTTTCAACCTTATTGCCGGGGTTGATGAGGTAGGGCGTGGCCCGTTGGTGGGAGACGTGGTTACTGCTGCGGTGATCTTGGACCCAAATAATCCTATTGAAGGTCTTAACGACTCAAAGAAACTCTCTGAGAAAAAACGCTTAGCCTTGCTGCCGGAAATCAAACAGAAAGCGTTGGCTTGGTCAGTAGGGCGCTGCTCACCACACGAGATCGATGAACTGAACATCCTGCAAGCAACTATGGTTGCGATGCAAAGAGCGGTTGCGGGATTAGAACTACAACCTGACTTTGTTTTGATTGATGGCAATCGTTGCCCACAACTGCCGATGCAATCACAAGCCGTGGTTAAGGGAGACCTGCGCGTTGCTGAGATCAGTGCCGCGTCTATCATAGCGAAAGTAGTACGTGACCAAGAGATGGAAGAGCTTGATAAACAGCATCCTGAATTTGGCTTTGCTAGGCACAAAGGTTACCCCACCAAAGCTCACTTTGAGGCTATCGAGAAGCACGGTGTCATCGACCAGCATCGCAAGAGTTTTAAGCCAGTCAAACGTGCGCTAGGCATTGAGTAGCAATACAATTTCAGGGGTATATAAGTCAGCGTTTTTCACTTAAAATACCCCAATTATCTTTAGAATTTACAACCCGTTCGGACTCTATTCATGTCAGACCCAAAGTTTATCCACCTTCGAGTTCACAGTGACTTTTCCATGGTCGATGGCCTTTCTAAAGTGCCTCCCTTGGTCAAGAAGGTAGCTGAATTGGGAATGCCAGCAATGGCACTGACTGATTTCACCAACTTGTGTGGTCTGGTTAAGTTCTATGGCACGGCACACGGCTGTGGTATTAAGCCGATCATTGGCGCCGATTTCGTTATGCAGTCGCCAGAGTTTGGCGATGAGCTGACTAAACTAACGGTGTTAGCGGCCGACAACGAAGGCTACAAAAACCTCACCCTTCTGATCTCTAAAGCATACTTGCGTGGTCATGTTCAGCATCAACCAGTGATCGATAAAGCGTGGTTGGCAGAGCTATCGGCAGGGGTGATTGTTCTTTCTGGTGCCAAAAATGGCGAGATAGGTAAAGCGCTGCTCAAAGGCAACCAAAAGGTGGTCGAAGAGTGTGTTGAGTTCTACAAAACTCACTTCCCAGATCGTTTCTACTTAGATTTAGTCCGCACTGGACGTGCTGATGAAGAGACTTACCTTCATTTCGCCCTTGAACTTGCCGAGAAACACGATCTGCCCGTGGTCGCGACTAACGATGTGGTAATCCTAGAGGAAGAGTTATTTGATGCGCACGAAATTCGCGTTGCGATTCACGATGGCTATACCCTAGAAGATCCGCGTCGACCAAAAAATTACAGTGCTCAGCAATACCTCCGTACTGAAGAAGAGATGTGTGAGCTGTTTGCCGACATCCCAGAGGCACTAGAGAATAGCGTAGAGATTGCTAAGCGTTGTAACGTCACTGTTCGTTTAGGGGAGTACTTTCTGCCAGCCTTCCCAACTGAAGGTATGGAAGAGACCGAGTTCTTAGTTAAAAAATCCGAAGAGGGTCTGGAAGAGCGCCTTGAATTCCTATTCCCAGACCCTGCTGTTCGTGCAGAGCGTCGACCAGAGTACGATGACCGCCTTAAGATCGAACTAGAAGTCATCAACAACATGGGCTTCCCAGGTTATTTCTTGATCGTAATGGAGTTCATCCAGTGGTCAAAAGACAATGCTATTCCAGTTGGCCCGGGTCGTGGTTCGGGTGCAGGTTCGTTGGTGGCTTATGCGTTGAAGATCACTGACCTCGACCCACTTGAATATGACCTGCTATTCGAACGTTTTCTTAACCCAGAACGTGTCTCCATGCCCGATTTCGATGTCGACTTCTGCATGGATAAGCGTGACCAAGTTATCGACCACGTTGCGGAGATGTATGGTCGTGATGCGGTGTCGCAGATCATTACCTTCGGTACTATGGCGGCCAAAGCGGTTATTCGCGATGTAGGCCGTGTACTCGGCCACGGTTTTGGCTTTGTTGATCGTATTTCTAAGCTTGTACCGCCCGATCCGGGCATGACGCTAGAAAAGGCATTTAAAGCGGAACCCGCACTGCCTGAGTTGTACGAAAACGACGAAGAGATTAAAGAGCTGATCGATATGTGTCGCATCCTAGAAGGGTGTACACGTAACGCAGGTAAGCACGCGGGTGGTGTTGTAATTTCACCAACGACGATTACCGATTTTGCGCCGATTTACGCTGATGCGGAAGGTCATTTCCCTGTTACTCAGTTTGATAAAAACGACGTTGAAACCGCTGGCCTGGTTAAGTTCGACTTCTTAGGTCTGCGTACACTGACGATTATCGACTGGGCGCTAGGTTTGATAAACCCGCGCTTGGCGAAAGAGGGCAAGGATCCGGTTGCGATTGAATCCATTCCGCTCGATGACCAAGCCTCATTTAATGTTTTGCAAAACTCAGAGACAACAGCGGTATTCCAGCTTGAATCTCGCGGTATGAAAGAGCTAATCAAACGCCTTCAGCCAGACTGTTTTGAAGATATTATCGCACTGGTAGCTCTGTTCCGTCCGGGGCCGCTGCAATCGGGGATGGTAGATAACTTTATCGACCGTAAGCATGGGCGCGAGGCGGTCTCATACCCTGATGAACAGTGGCAGCATGACTCGCTACAAGAGATCCTAGAGCCAACCTACGGCATTATCCTCTATCAGGAGCAGGTAATGCAGATCGCTCAGGTTCTTTCTGGCTATACGCTAGGTGGGGCAGATATGCTTCGTCGTGCGATGGGTAAGAAAAAACCTGAAGAGATGGCTAAGCAGCGTGCCACCTTTGAAGAGGGGGCGATCGCTAATGGTGTCGATGGCGAACTGGCGATGAAAATCTTCGACTTGGTAGAGAAGTTCGCCGGTTACGGCTTTAACAAATCGCACTCTGCCGCTTACGCATTAGTTTCGTACCAAACCTTGTGGCTAAAAACGCATTATCCTGCCGAGTTCATGGCGGCTGTAATGACTGCCGATATGGATAACACCGAGAAGGTGGTTGGTCTGGTCGATGAGTGTTTCCGGATGAAGCTCAAAGTCCTGCCGCCAGATATCAATGCGGGTCTGTATCGTTTTAACGTCGATGAAACTGGAGCAATTGTCTATGGCATTGGCGCTATCAAAGGTGTCGGTGAAGGACCGATTGATGCGATCTTAGAAGCTCGTAACAAAGATGGTCACTTTAAAGACCTGTTTGATTTCTGTGCCCGTATCGACCTGAAAAAGGTCAACAAGCGTGTGATTGAAAAGCTGATCTATGCAGGCGCGCTTGATCGCCTTGGCCCACACCGTGCGGCGATGATGGCATCACTCAATGACGCAGTAAAAGCAGCAAGCCAACACCACCAAGCAGAGGCATTTGGTCAAACGGATTTGTTTGGTGTACTAACCGAAGCACCGGAAGAAGTTGAGAATAAATATACTAAAGTCGACCCATGGCCAGAGAAGGTGTGGCTCGAGGGCGAGCGTGATACTTTAGGCCTTTATTTGACCGGGCACCCAATAAACGCCTATATAAAGGAACTTGGCAAGTATACTAGTTGTCGACTAAAAGACGCGACACCAACAAGGCGTGACCAAAGTGTTACTGTTGCGGGTCTAGTTATTGCCGCTCGGGTAATGACGACCAAGCGCGGAACACGCATTGGTATCATGACGTTAGACGATCGAAGTGGCCGAATGGAAGTGATGTTGTTCTCCGATGCCCTAGATCGATACGCAGAATTGTTAGAAAAAGATAAAATTTTGGTTGTTTCGGGACAGGTCAGCTTTGATGATTTCAATGGTGGTCTTAAAATGTCCGCGCGTGAGGTTATGGATCTCGGGTCAGCTCGTGAAAAGTACGCACGAGGATTATCTGTCTCCCTCGACCAATCTCAAATCAATGACCGATTTTTTGAGCGCTTTAGTCAAATACTAGAGCCTCATCGGGCGGGTAGCGTTCCTGTCCATGTATACTACCAGCGCTCTGATGCACGGGCGCGTTTAACGTTAGGTACAGAATGGCGAGTGACGCCAAGTGACGCATTATTAGATGATTTAAAACAACTACTTGGCAAAGGTCAGGTAGAACTCGAATTTAACTAAGTTCGGTATTACGCTACCGAATAATAAAGGATCTATAGATGAGCCTGAATTTTTTAGAATTTGAAAAGCCAATCGCAGAGCTAGAAGCAAAAATTGAAGCACTTCGTGATGTATCTCGTCATGGTGGTGAGTCGGGTGTTGATCTTGAGAAAGAGATCGAACAGCTCGAGAAGAAAAGCTTAGAACTTAAAAAGAAAACGTTCAGCGACCTTGGCGCTTGGGAAACTGCCCAGTTAGCTCGTCATCCTCAACGTCCTTACACCCTTGATTACATTGAACATGTCTTTACTGAATTTGACGAAATGGCGGGTGACCGTCACTACGCAGATGATAAAGCGATTGTTGGTGGTATGGCGCGTTTAGATGGTCGTCCTGTAATGATCATCGGTCACCAAAAAGGTCGTGAGACGAAAGAGAAGGTAAAACGTAACTTCGGTATGCCTAAGCCTGAAGGTTACCGTAAAGCGCTACGTCTAATGCAAACCGCAGAGCGTTTTAACATGCCAATTATCACTTTTATTGACACAGCGGGCGCTTACCCAGGTGTGGGTGCAGAGGAGCGTGGTCAGTCTGAAGCGATCGCAACTAACCTAAAAGTGATGGCAGGCCTTAAAGTGCCTGTTATTTGTAACGTTGTTGGTGAGGGCGGTTCAGGCGGTGCACTGGCTATTGGTGTTGGTGACTACGTCAATATGCTGCAATACTCAACTTACTCGGTAATTTCACCAGAGGGGTGTGCATCTATCCTTTGGCGTGATTCTGATAAAGCGCCACAGGCTGCTGAAGCAATGGGCCTTATCGCTCCTCGCCTTAAAGAGCTAGAGCTGATTGATGAGATCATTGATGAGCCACTAGGTGGGGCGCACCGTGACCACAAACAGATGGCGCAAAATATTAAAGCGACCCTAGTTCGTCAGCTTGAAGAGCTTGAAGCGTTTGATAATGACACACTACTAGAACGTCGTTACCAGCGTTTGATGAGCTACGGTTACTGCTAATCGACACTATTGTTAGAAAAAGGCTGAACTTAGTTCAGCCTTTTTTATTGCCAGTGATAAACTATTAGCCAGCAGACCCTTATGACCATTGGATTATGAACCTGGAAACTGTCTTTAACCAAACTGTACAGCAATATTATCAAGCCAATACTCGTATTGTGCTTGCGCTGAGTGGTGGGCTCGACTCTCGGGTCATGCTTGAGTTGATGGCCGCCTATTGCCAAGCACAGAGCGTAGAGTGCATGGCTGTCCATGTTCACCACGGATTGAGTCCCAATGCTGACCGCTGGGCGCAGATGTGTCAGGCGTGGTGTCAGCAGCTTGATGTAGAGTTTGCCTTAGAGAAGGTCATTGTCGAGGTTGAAGGTAAGAGTATTGAAGAGAGTGCGCGCGAGGCGAGATACGCAGTTTTAGCAAAGCATCTTCACCCTAACGATCTCTTACTTACAGGTCAGCATGCTGATGATCAGCTAGAGACTTTTTTCCTTGCGTTAAAGCGTGGTAGTGGCCCGAAGGGGTTGTCCTCAATGGCCCAAGCGATGCCATTCGCACAATCTTATCTTGTACGTCCGCTGTTGACGGTATCTCGTCAGCAGATCGAAGAGTATGCTCGAGAAAAGCAATTAGAGTGGATTGAGGATGAAAGCAATCAAGACCAAAGATTTGAGCGAAACTTTGTTCGTCATTCTATTACGCCATGCTTGGCTGAGCGATGGCCACATATTCGCCAGTCGATTCAGCGAACAGCAGAACTCTGCGGTGAACAGGAGCAGTTGCTAGATGAGCTATTAGTGGACAAGTATCAGCGCTGCATACATCGCGATGGCAGTTTAATCATTGATGCTCTTGAATCATTAAGCCCTGCCATACGTAATAGAATTATTCGCATGTGGTTTGAAAATCTCAACTGCCGCATGCCAAGTCGAGTGCAACTGGCTCAGATATGGCAAGATGTCGCTCTGGCGCAGCAAGATGCGAACCCGCAGTATCAGTTTGATCAAGGTCAGGTGCGCCGTTTTGAACAACGACTCTACTTGGTTAAACAGTGGCAATCATTAGAAGCTTGGTCTCAAGTTGTTGAGCTTGAAAAGCCATGTGTATTACCTGATGAACTCGGTGAGATAGTACTTGCGCCAGCGAGCCAAGGCCGTTTGTCACAACAAAGCTTGGCTCAAGGGCGTTTGTCGATTACTTTCAATCCAGAGGGGTTAACGGCTCATCCGGTAGAGCGTATTCACAGTCGCAAATTAAAAAAACTCTTCCAAGAGTATGGTGTACCGAGCTGGTTACGACGTAGAACACCTATAATAATGTGCGGTGATAAGGTTGTTGCCGTGGGAGATTTGTTCATTGATCGACACTTTATCGGCCAGGATTGTGAACTGATCTGGGACAAGGTAAAACGGTTTATGTAAAATCGTATACATAAAAACGTACAATTATCATGGAATTATAAGGAAGAGCAATGAAGAAGGTCGCAATCGGATTGGTACTTGGAATGGGTTTATTCGCGGGCAATGCTATGGCTGCTGGTGATGTTGCAGCAGGACAAGCAAAAGCAGCGATCTGTGCCGCTTGTCATGGCGCTGATGGTATCGCGGTTATCCCAGGTTACCCAAACTTAAAAGGTCAGAATGAGCAGTACCTGGTTACATCAATTAACGCTTATAAGAACAAAGAGCGTAATGGCGGTTTGGCAGCAGTGATGCAAGCGCAAGCAGCGATGCTGAGTGACGCTGATATTGCCAATCTAGCGGCTTACTACTCGAGCCTAAAATAATTATTTGAGATAAAGAGAAGCCCGAGACACTATGCTCGGGCTTTTTATTACCTAGCGAACATGGGATAATGCTAGTAACAATAATAGTTTAAGGGATGAACATGAAAAAGATTGAAGCGATCATCAAGCCGTTTAAGTTAGACGATGTACGTGAAGCGTTGGCTGAAGTGGGTATTACAGGTATGACGGTTTCTGAAGTGAAAGGCTTTGGACGTCAAAAAGGTCATACTGAGTTGTATCGCGGCGCCGAGTACATGGTGGATTTCTTGCCTAAAGTTAAGCTTGAAATCGTTGTGACTGATGATGTTGCTGACCAATGTGTTGATACCATTATTGAAACAGCACAGACGGGTAAAATTGGCGACGGAAAAATCTTTATAACCGACGTCGAACGTGTAGTACGAATTCGTACTGGCGAAGAAGATGAAGACGCAATCTAAATCTGAAAAAAGAGCCAACAGGCTCTTTTTGTTTTAGGGTCAACAGACCCTAGGCGCCACAATGAAAAAATCCGCTTACCTACTGCTTACTATTTTCATCCTATCAACGCTAGCTTTTGTTGGTTTTCAAACTATTTTTAGCTTCTCTAGTCAGCCTAAACTGGCATCAATTAACGACAATCAAGTTGACCTCTCGTTACGCTGTTATCGAAATGACCAAGCGCCTAGCCTCGACAATGAAGGCGAGTTAAACATCCTGGTGTGGAATATCTACAAGCAGAATCGCAGCAATTGGCGTGAGCAACTTGAACGCTTCTCCAATTCTAAACAGCTGGTACTGTTACAAGAGGCGAGTATGACTGATGAGCTGGTGGACTGGATTGGCTCTCAAGGTTGGTTCGGCAGTCAAGTCGATGCATTCAAGGCGTTCGACACATCGGCAGGTGTTTTGAACCTTTCTAGGAGTACGCCTAGTAAAGCATGCGCCTATACTGAGTTAGAGCCTTGGTTAGGTTTACCTAAATCAGCGCTGTATGCCACGTATCCACTGTCTAACGGTGAATCAGTAGCGGTGGTGAACATTCATGCGGTTAACTTTACCTATGGCACGGTCGAGTATCATAGACAGTTGGCGATAGTGACCAATGAGCTAAGCAAACATAAAGGGCCGATAATTGTTGCAGGTGACTTTAATAGCTGGAGTGAAGAGCGGTTTGAGGTGATGTCGAAAGAACTGGCTAAGCTTGGTTTGCAGGAAGTGGATTATCTACCGGATGGTCGCACTCAGTTTATAACCGGTTTGCCTCTTGACCACGTTTTCTATCGCGATTTAGTGGCGAAAAAAGCAGAGGCGACAATTTCTGACGCCTCTGACCATAACCCTATTCTGGTGAGCTTTGTTCTACATTAGAAGATTAAGATGTAGAGCGCCCAGATTAGGTAGTAAGCCAGCCAAGGAAGCGCTGAAATAACCAGAGCTTGACCTCGTTCAAATTCAGTCCAAGTCCCTACAGCGGCATAGCCAAGTGCAATATACCAAGGAAGTAATAGTGGGAATGAGCTAGCAAACTGCGACCACTCATTGGTTAGCGGTAGTTTTAACAAACCATTTAGGCTATTCAGATCGGCAGCGTAGACCATCACCTGACCATGTTTCAGTAGTGCGCTGACATAACTGGCGAGATCACCAATAATTGCAGGGAAGGTGATGACAGCAGCGGCGGCAAACCACTTCCAAAAGCCGTGCTGATGCTGACTCGGTTTAGTGGCTAAGTTGAACCAGAAAGCGAGCATAAGGATGGTGAGTGTTCTGCCTGCGATATCACTAATGATCTCACTTGCCATGAGGGTGTTAGCATCAAGCAACTCTAATTGCTTAGGGTTTGTTTCTGCTAATTGCACGGCAAGTGCCTGTCTCAACCACTCAAAATCGACCATGTCGAAGTAAGCACCCCAAAATAGAAAAGGAGACAGAATTAAGAAAATATATGGTTGCCAACCCCAAGCACCACGTTGGTATAGGGCTAAGAAACAGGCGCTAGGCGAACGGAAAATGTCGACTAGCATGATTAAAGGGTTACTTGACGGGGTCATACACTTACCTTAGTTACATCTACATACAGCTTAAGCTTTTGACCTGGCTTAAGGTATTTTTGCTTGTTAAGATCGTTCCACTTGACGATGTCGTTCGATTTCACTTTGAACTTGCTTGCGATACCGCTGATGGTATCCCCTGTGCGCACGTTGTAGAAAACCGTGCGAATGATGGCACCGTCAGAGCTGTTCTTCCAAATCACCAGTTTTTGACCAACACGAAGCGTATCTCTTGGGCCCATGCCATTCCACTTAGCTAATGACTGATGTGAAACTTTGTTCGCACGGGCAATTGACCACAAACTGTCGCCTGAGCGAACGGTATGAGTCAGCTTATATTGACCTCGGGACTTTGCTTGCGTTTTAGCTAGGCGATTTGAAGCACTTAGTGCATAAGCTTTGTCATCTTTGGTGGAGGTCGGGATCATCAGGTGCTGACCTACACGGATGTTATTGTTGCTCATGTTATTAGCGGTGCGAATCACTTTAGCCGTTGTGTTGTACTTTCTCGCTAGCACGCTCAAGCTATCACCCGATTTCACCTTGTGACGAACCACCTTCATGCCTTTGCCGCGATTTTCACTAACCGCTTGGTTGAACTGTTCAATATTGCCGATAGGAAGCAGTAACTGGTGAGGACCGTCTGGAGCAGTCGCCCATTGGTTGTAAGCTGGGTTTAGGCTCTGTAGCTGTTTAACACTGATGCCTGCGTAATTGGCTGCAATAGCGAGATCAAGTTGCTCTTTCGGGTCGACTAATTCAACCACTGGTTTGTTGGCAATAGCAGGAATTTCAATGCCGTACTTCTCTTGGTTAGCGACCACATCAGCCAGTGCCAGCAGTTTAGGTACATAACCACTGGTCTCTTTAGGGAGGTCTAGTGAGAAGAAATCTGTTGGTTTGCCTAGCTTAGTATTTTTGCGAATCGCGCTCGATACACGGCCACCACCACTGTTATAGGCGGCAATAGCGTGAGTCCATGAACCGTCAAAGCGTTTGTTGAGAGCGGTCAGGTAATCTAGAGCGGCGTCGGTTGCAGCGTCTACATCACGTCGGCCGTCATACCAGAAATTCTGTTTTAGACCTTGCTGTTTTCCTGTGCCAGGAACGAACTGCCATAGACCTGCTGCGCTACCATGCGAGTAGGCAAAAGCATCAAAGGAACTTTCTACTACAGGTAATAGTGCAAGCTCTAAAGGTAAATCACGTTGCTCTATTTTCTCTGTGATCAGGTAAAGGAAAGGCTCAGCACGCTTTGAAACGGTTTTTAAGTGATTTGGATGCTTGAGATACCAGGTGCGGTAGTAGTTAACTAGTTTGTGGTCAGGTACAGGCATCTCTAGCTGCATAGCGATACGCTTCCAGACATCCTGTTGTGTCTGTGGAGTGATCACTGGCTCAGGGGGAACGATGGGTTTTGCTGGTTGAGCACTTGGCTCACTCTGCTCAATAGATGGATTGTTTGTTTCTGAAGAGACGGCATCTTCAGACTCAGTCGGCTGGGTAAGCTGACAACCTGATAATAATAGTGCTAATACCCAGCTGTGTTTTACTCGCATTTCACAGCCCTTTTTTAACTTGGCTGCTGATAATACTTGTCACTATGAGTGGGTGACAAGCAGCAAAACGTTAAAATTCGTTCTTCCACTCACGTAATGCGCTAAAAATAGCGAGCGCGTCGCTTTCAACGGTACGACTTGCAACTGAACGAATGATGGTTTGTTGGTCAAGACGTAGGAACGGGTTAATCCATTTTTCACGGCGAATCGTTGTAGGTATGGTGGGTTTATTCTGAGCACGAAGTCGATTTACTTCATCGCGGTATTGGTGTAGTTGTTCATTGTCTGGTTCAACTGCGAGGGCAAAGGCGACATTACTTGCGGTGTACTCATGGGCACAGTAGACCTCTGTTTCTTCCGGTAGCGCAGCGAGTTTACTTAACGAGTGATACATTTGCTCCATCGTTCCTTCGAAGACGCGTCCACAGCCAGCGGAGAATAGTACATCGCCACAGAATAGCTTGCCATCACCGACATAACCAATGTGACCTCGGGTATGCCCCTCTAATCCCAGTACAAAGAAGATTTCATTAAACAGTTCAATTTGGTCGCCAGCGTCAACCGCGTGAGTCAAGGTTGGTACTGGCTCATTGGCTGGGCCGACAACATCAACATCAGGAAATTGGCGCACCAGCTCAGGCACCCCACCAATGTGGTCATTGTGATGGTGGGTAATGAGGATGGCATCTAAACTCAAATCGTGCGCGTTTAGGTAGGCCAGAACAGGGGTTGCGTCACCTGGGTCGACCACAGCACAACGGCGATCGCTATTTTCAATCAGCCAGATGTAATTATCATTAAATGCGGGTATGCTTTTGATATTCAACATGGTTGTGTCTCCAGTTTATCAGTCAACGGACGCAAGTGAAGCAGGTTAACAATGAAGCCAGCACGTAGCACGAAAAAGATTAACAAGCCTCATTCATGGTCTCAGCTTAAAAATGGCCAGTGGGTTATTGAATCAATTCAAACTCGCGTTGACGAATGGTGCCCAAAGCTTTTCGGTTACCATCTGCTTAAGTTAGGTGGCCTGAGCTGCGAATTAACCAGCTTCAACTGTAATATTCAACATCAAGTTCACTTAGATATCCAGAACCCTTTGCACAATGTCATCGCAGACGGTTACGATTTGCCCTTTTTAGAGAAGAGTTTCGATGCGGTGTTAATGACACATCAGCTTGATTACTGCAACGATCCTCACCGTATGTTAAGGGAAGTTGATCGCGTGATGATGGATGATGGCTATCTGATTATTACCGGTTTTAATCCTATTAGCTTCACTGGGCTTGCGAGCTTGATGCCGTGGAGAAAAAACAATCTCCCTTGGAGCGGCAGAATGTTTACCCCTAATCGGATTAAAGATTGGTTAGGGTTATTAAACTATCAAGTCATTGAATGTGATCGTTATGCACTGTTTCCAATGCAGAGGTATCGCCCTATGTGGACTTGGCTAGAAAACAGCATCGGTGATTGGGCATCTCCGATGGGCAGTTTGTATTTTATTGTTGCTCGTAAGCGCACCTATCCGCTAAAACCGATTAAACCGCACTGGAAGTTAAAACGAAAATTGACGCCATTGGGCGTCAATTACAAGGTGTCTAATAAGCCAAGCCATTAATGGCTATCTATTGATCTTAGTTGGGGATGTAACCGCTATCTTCTTCGGTAGGGTTTTCTGCCGCCGCGCGAGCTAGCTCATCACACATTTCATTTTCTCTATGACCTGCGTGACCTTTGACCCAACGCCAATCGATATTGTGACGCTCTGTTTCTTTATCAAGGGCTTGCCAAAGATCGGCATTTTTAACCGGTTTTTTATCGGCCGTTTTCCAACCACGTTTTTTCCAGTTGTGGATCCACTGAGTAATGCCCTGACGAACATATTGACTATCAGTAGTAAGAATAACGTCACACGACTCTTTGAGTGCTTGAAGGGCAACAATAGTTGCCAGCATTTCCATACGGTTGTTGGTCGTTAAGGTGTAGCCTTTGGCTAAGGTCTTCTCGGTTTGCTTATAGCGTAGTACAACGCCATAGCCTCCGGGGCCTGGATTACCTAAGCAGGAACCATCAGTGAAAATTTCCACCTGTTTCGTCATGATTTGATACTATTGGGTTAAGCACATTATTGGCATAGTCTGACACACATATTGTTATGAATACCAGCAACAATTCTAATCACCACCGCATCGTGGTACTCGATACCGAAACCACAGGTATGAACCGTGAGGGCGGTCCTCATTACCAAGGACATCGAATTATTGAGATCGGTGCCGTTGAAATTATCGATCGTAAACTGACAGGTCGACATTTTCATGTTTACATAAAGCCTGACCGAGAGATTCAACCTGATGCGGTAGAAGTTCATGGCATCACTGATGAGTTTTTGGTTGATAAACCGGAGTACCAAGACGTTCATGAAGAGTTCTTAGCCTTTATTAAAGACTCTGAGCTAGTGGCACATAACGCATCGTTCGATACCGGCTTCATGGATCACGAGTTTAGTATGCTCGATTCGAGTATTGGTAAAACCGACGACTATTGTAAGGTTACCGATACGCTGGCCATGGCGAAGAAGATCTTCCCGGGCAAACGAAACAATCTTGATGCGCTTTGTGACCGATATGGCATTGATAACTCGCACCGTACTCTTCACGGGGCTTTGCTCGATGCGGAGATTCTGGCCGATGTTTACCTGTTAATGACAGGTGGGCAGACCTCATTGCAGTTCAATGCGGGTAGTGCTAACGAAGAGGGCGGAGAAGCGATAAAACGAGCAGCGAGTGGACGAAAATCATTAAAGGTTTTACGCGCAACTGCCGATGAATTAGAAGCCCACCAAAGTAGATTAGATATCGTCGAGAAAGGCGGAAGCTGCCTCTGGCGTCAATAGGAGAAAGAATGTTGAGGATTTGGATTGCTATTATGGGTATTCTGTTTAGCGCAGTAAGCTTCGGCGCTGATAAATCCTCAATGTCACTACTCGATAATCGATTCCGCGTTGACCCTTCAATCAAGCAGGTCACCTTTGTGATCTATCGCACTAAAAGCTCACAACCTGTTGTGTTAGTTCGCCCCGATGGCAAGAAATATTATGCGTGGCGCAGCCCTGATAATGTTCGTTGGTATCAAGAATCTTCGATGGATATTATCTCTATCGATAACCCTATGCCAGGGCCGTGGCAAGCGATTGGTAAGGTGACACCAAAGAATAAAATTAAACTTATCTCTCATCTAAAACTCTCAACAGATAGTTTGCCTAATCGCCTGTTCCAAGGTGAAACCATCAAGTTTAACGCGAGACTTACCTCAGACAATCAGCCTTTGGTGCTGCGTGATTTCCTTGATCGCGTAAAACTTAAAGTGACTTTTACCAAGTATATTGAAAATGAAGACGAGCTAATTAAAGAGGCCAGGCCAATAGCAGAGGTGATTGGTGAGTTCGCTGACGATGGTCTAGGGTTAGATGAAGTTGCTGGTGATGGTATCTTTACTGTGTCGCTACCAATTTCCAGTGCACCGGGCAAGTACCGAGTTAGGGTAACGTCTGGTAATGGTGTTTTCCTTCGTGCGCAAGAACAAGAAGTGCTTGTCTATCCATCGCCCCTAGAAACGACGTTCATTCAATCGCGTGATGCCAACAGTCCAAATCGTATTGTGATTTCTGGAGAGCGAGGCATGATTTTACCTGGCTCGATTGCCGGGCATGTTGATCATATTTCACCAGACGAACAACAGATCTCGGTTCAAGGTTCTGCTGAGGCGGAAAGTAACAAGCTTGAATTAAAAATTCCATACAGCGAAGAAATTGGGCTTTATTCTTGGACAGGGGAGGCGTTTGCCACCGAAATGGGGTCTGAGCGCCCGCTTGTGTTCCCGATGACTGAACACACTTATAGTGTGGTTGCTGAAGTCGATATGGAGGAAACCCGTCGCTTACAGGAAGAAGAACGTCTCCAGCAGCAGAAGCGTATGGAGGAGCTTCAAGTGATTAAAATGCGAGAAGAAAAACGCACTCGCACTATGATTATTATTGGCGTTGGTAATGTGCTGGTGGTGATTCTGGGTCTGGTTACTTGGTTTATTAGACGTAAATTGAAAGCGAGTAAGCAGGCGATTCCTGAGATGCAGTTAGAGATGCCTAAGAAGTAGATTCATTGTTTGCGAGGTTTGCGCAAAATCCAGATACTAAAAAGGGCTGCTCGCGCAGCCCTTTTCCGTTTTCTCGTGTTAGGCGACTTCATCCATTGGTGATGGGGTATCTACTTTAGGCTTTGCTGCCAATGTCTCTGGACTAAAGTCATCGACATTAATTACGTATAGGCGCTGAGCTTCCGCTTCACGCAATAAATTCGCTTCTTGCGCATCAATAATACCTTTCTCGATACCGACCTCTGCCACTTCATCCAGACGCAAGAATGGAAGGCGTTTGCCTGTTTCTTTGCAAACTCGGTCAAAAATAGGTTCTGCTGCAAGAATGATTTCAAGAGCATGTTCAATACGACCTACTGGATTAAATTCGCTTGGCTCTAGGTATTGGTATTGACCCAGGCGTGAGCGAGTTTCACTTGGTGTTTGAAGTATCTTAGCCACTTGGCTGTCTAGCTTGTCACTTGGCGCTTTACGAACTCGACCAAATGGCATGAGTAGTATACGCAGAGCTTTACCCATCCACTTATTAGGGAAGTTTGCCAAGAACTCATCAATAGCAAGTTCAGTTTGTTTTAAGCTATCTTGCAGCCCCCAGTGTAATAGAGGCAAATCTGCTTCAATACGACCTTCGCTTTCATAGCGTTTAAGGGTTGCTGAACTTAAGTAGAGCTGACTTAGAATATCACCTAAACGCGCGGATAGACGCTCTTTGCGCTTCAGTGAGCCTCCCAATACAGCCATTGAAACATCAGATAAAAAGGCAATGTTTGCGCTGTAACGATTGAGCTGTTGATAGTAACGGGTTGTTGAGTCTTTTACTGGCGATGACGAGAAGTAACCATCAGTTAAACCCAACCAGAAACTACGTACTAAGTTACTCATTGCAAAACTGACATGGCCTGCAAGCGCTGCGTCAAACTTCTCCAGTGCATCGGATTTATCGGAATACGCAGCATTCATCTCTTCTAGTACATATGGATGACAACGAATTGCTCCTTGACCGTAAATGATCATTGAACGAGTCAGAATATTTGCACCCTCAACCGTAATCGCAATTGGTGCACCTTGATAGCCGCGACCAAGGAAGTTAGAAGGGCCTAAACAGATACCTTTGCCGCCGACGATGTCCATAGCATCGATGACACTACGCTGCATTCTGTGAGTACAGTGGTATTTAACAATCGCTGAGATCACAGATGGCTTCTCACCTAGGTCGATACCGGCAACGGTAAGCGTACTGGCAGCATCCATCACATAAGCGTTGCCCCCTAAGCGTGCGAGTGGCTCTTCAATGCCTTCCATACGACCAATCGGTTGCTTAAATTGACGACGGATACGAGCGTACGCACCAGTGGCCAACGCGGCTGTTTTGATACCACCTGTTGAGTTCGACGGTAGGGTAATACCACGACCCACAGATAAACATTCAACTAGCATACGCCAACCTTGACCTGCCATCTTTGGCCCACCAATGATGAAATCAAGTGGAACGAACAGATCTTCACCACGAGTTGGACCATTCTGAAATGGCACATTGAGCGGGAAGTGGCGGTTGCCAATTTCGACCCCTTTTAGGTGAGTCGGAATCAGCGCACATGTGATGCCGAGATCTTTAGTATCGCCAAGTAGGCCATCTGGATCGCGTAGTTTAAATGCTAAACCCAATACCGTCGCAACAGGTGCGAGTGTGATATAGCGTTTGTTCCAAGTGATACGCATACCCAGTACATCTTTGCCTTCCCATTTTCCCTTACAGACAACACCATAGTCAGGAATAGAGCCTGCATCCGATCCCGCTTCAGGGCTAGTCAGTGCGAAACATGGGATCTCTTTGCCTTCTGCTAGTCTAGGTAGGTAATAGTCTTTTTGCTCCGTAGTGCCGTAATGTTGAAGTAATTCACCTGGGCCTAAAGAGTTAGGCACACCAACAGTTGAAGAAAGTACGCTTGAAACACCTGTAAGCTTTTGTAATACCAGTGATTGGGCGTATGCAGAAAACTCCAGTCCGCCATACTTTTTCTTGATGATCATGGCGAAGAACTTGTTGTCTTTTAGATATTGCCAGACTTCAGGTGGAAGGTCGGCTAGTTCGTGAGTGACTTGATAGTCATTGACCATAGCACAGACTTCACTTACTGGACCATCTAGGAAAGCTTTCTCCTCGGCACTGAGTTGTGGCGTTTGAATATTGTGAAGCTTGTTCCAGTTTGGCTTGCCTTTAAATAGCTCCGCTTCCCACCAAACCGTGCCTGCATCGAGGGCTTCTTTTTCTGTCTGAGACATGGCCGGTAGCACTTGTTTAAACAGCGACAATGCTTTTTTGCTGATCAATGATTGCCTGACTGATGGGACGGCCAGCACGGCGATAGCTGCGATAAATAGCAGCCAACTGATTGATCCTGCCGTACCGAAAACAGAGAGTGCAATCATGGTTAAGGTGAGTGCACTCACTGAAATCATTAGTGAAGTGCGTTTATAAAGGCAAGTAGCGAGCACTACGGTAAAGCCTAATATTGAGAGCAAGATGTCCATACTTTCGTTCCTTGTTTCGGCTAGGTGTAATCTTTTTAATGCCGATGAGATGTAAGAGGTCCAACCAGTTAATTGTAATCAAACTATTAATGAAATGTAAAATGGCAATTTGTTCAAAAAGTGATCTAAGTAGAGTGGAAAGTCTAATTTTGCAGAGCTGTGCGGATTTTGTGAGCCAAGAGTAGGAGGAAAGTGAGATTTGTTAAGGGGGGACTATCGACACTGGGGTTTGTTTGAGTAAACTCTGTAGATAACATTTCTGCTTTTCGTGCAGAATTATTAATTACAAAATTATCTAATACCAAGAACTCGAGAATAACCTATGTATCATGACTTAATTAAAAGCGAGTTAACTGAAGCTGCTGACGTATTGAACAAATTTTTGAGTGATGATGAAAACATTGCTCAGATCGAAGCGGCAGCGAAAATGCTGGCTGATTCATTTAAGCAAGGCGGTAAAGTCCTTTCTTGCGGTAATGGTGGCTCTCACTGTGACTCGATGCACTTTGCTGAAGAACTGACTGGCCGTTACCGTGAAAACCGTCCTGGTTTACCGGGCATTGCGATCTCTGACCCAAGTCACTTGTCGTGTGTGAGCAATGACTTTGGTTATGACCATGTATTCTCTCGCTATGTCGAGGCGGTTGGTGCTAAAGGCGATGTGCTGTTTGGCCTGTCGACTTCGGGTAACTCTGGCAACATCTTAAAAGCGATTGATGCAGCGAAAGCGAAAGGAATGAAAACCATCGCGCTAACAGGTAAGGATGGCGGTAAGATGGCTGGCTTAGCTGATATCGAAATCCGCGTGCCTCACTTTGGCTACGCAGACCGTATTCAAGAAGTGCATATCAAGATCATTCACATCGTGATTCAACTGATCGAAAAAGAGATGGAAAACGCTTAACTCTTTTAGCACTAAATCTATACAATAAGCGTTAGCGATAGTTGCTAGCGCTTTTGTGTTTATAATACCTGCACGCAAGGATAAAGGGAGTTTGCGAAACCATGTGTGAATTGCTCGGAATGAGCGCCAATGTGCCAACTGATATCTGTTTTAGTTTTACTGGCTTAATGCAGCGCGGCGGTAATACCGGTCCGCACCGTGATGGCTGGGGAATTACCTTTTACGAAGGGAAAGGGTTTCGCAATTTTAAAGATCCAAACCCGAGCTGTGATTCAAAAATTGCAGAGCTGGTACAGAACTACCCAATTAAAAGTTGTGCGGTGATTAGCCATATCCGTCAGGCTAACCGTGGTGCCGTCAACCTCGAGAACACTCATCCATTTACCCGTGAGCTCTGGGGACGTTATTGGACATTCGCCCACAACGGTCAGTTAACGGATTATCAAGACTTAACGACAGGAAGGCATCGTCCTGTTGGACAAACTGATAGTGAACTCTCTTTCTGCTGGCTATTAAAACAGATGGAAGATCGATACCCAGAGCCGCCACAAGATATGGTCGGCGTCTTTCGCTTTGTCGCTGAGTGCTGCGACAAGTTAAGAGAGAAGGGTGTGTTTAACATGCTGCTTTCTGATGGTGAGTACGTAATGACTTACTGTACCAACCATCTTTACTGGATTACTCGTCGTGCACCGTTTGGTAAAGCATCACTGATCGATGAAGATGTCACCATTAACTTCCAAGAAGAGACCACGCCAAATGATATTGTTTCTGTGATTGCGACTCAGCCCCTGACAGACAATGAAACTTGGCACCGAATGAAGCCGGGTGAATTTGGTATTTTCCATTTTGGCGAGTTGATTGATGGTAACGCTGATGAGTTATTAGATGTTGCCTACGCACCAAAAAAAGTAAAAAGCCAAGCGCCAACTGAGCCATTGGAATAGCGGTTTATGTTCGGTAACGAATTGAATTATAAAGATATCTGTGCGGTAAAGAATCTAATTTAGAGATATGACTCTAAAACCTGCTCGACTCATCGCTACCTGCTCTGAAACTAAATCCAAAGTTGATATAAAAGCCATTGATTTTATTTTAAATATCAATGGTTTTTTTTTGGGGAGTCGTGTTATGAGATGGAAAAGCGTATGCCTTTTGTCTTTGGTTAGCGTGTTCGCTTCTGCGCAGGTGAAAGAGCAAGCCCTAGACAACTTACTTCCCTATTTCCAGTATAAGGCTGAGAAAGAGCAAACTTATCTGCTTGAAGATCGCATGGCGTATTACGATGTGCCTGGGATTAGTATTACTCTGTTTGATAAAGGTGAAATACTTTGGACGCACACTCAAGGGGTTAAAAACAGAGCCGGAGATCCAGTTGAGCAGAACACTGCATTTCAGGTAGCATCGATTAGTAAACCTGTGGCAGCGTTGCTGGTCTTAAAAGCGGTCGATGAAGGCAAAATTACTCTTGATGAAGATATAAGAAGTCTATTGATTCCTGAACTGCAGGAGAAAGCGGTTTATCCAGTATCGCTAAGGCAGTTGCTGACCCATACAGGTGGCTTCGCTATGAGTGGGCTTCCGGGCTTTACTAGGGGAGAGCACTACCCGAGTCCGGCTCAAGTGGTCACTGGTGAGTATGGTGCGACACCGTTTGAGCAGCACGAGCCCTCGGGGGAGTTTGTCTATTCCAATCCCGGTTTCTTGCTGGTTCAGTCAGTGCTAGAAAGCCTATATGGCAAGCCAATTAAAGAGATTGCGCAGGAGAAGTTTTGGCAACCTTTAGGGCTAGAAAACATCTCTTATGAACAGAAGCACGCCGAGTACCAAGGCATAGATCTCGCTCATGGTAGCCAGTATGGGCATTGGTTGTTGGGTGACTGGAACCGACACACTATCCAAGCTGCTGCGGGGTTGTGGACCAGTACTCCTGACTTAGCACGTTTGCTTTTAACTGTTCATCAGTCACTTGACACTGATAACCCTAACTTTGTTCGAGCAGAGACACTCAGTGTGATTCGCGAGCCGAGTCATCCGTTTATGGGGCTAACCTTCTACCGCCATAGCGATGAGAATGGCGAGTATCTGTTTCATGGGGGCATCAATAAAGGGTATGAATCGCATTTTGTTCTCTATCCTGAATCGGGCAGTGGCGCTGTGATTGCGACTAATGGTCAAGGTGGTGATGCTCTTGCACTGGAGATTATGCGCTCGCTCTCTCGCTACTATCAGTGGCCGAATTACCAACTCAACTTGAATTATTTGGAAGGGAAGCGAGAGCAGAACTTATCTCAATATGTAGGACGCTATCACTACAGTGAGGACTTCTACGCAGATATTCTTGAGAAACAGGGTAGGCTCTACGTGCATGGTAAAGGGCAATTCCGCTATCCGTTACAACAAGTTGGCGAAGGGGTATTTACCGCAGTGGGATTTGTCTCAGACTTCGAGTTTAAGTCGGGGTGGTTTAGCGATGAAATTACGTCATTGGTACAAAAAGCGCCAGATGGTAATTACAGCGCAGATAAGGAATAGGTAAGATAAACAAAAAAAGGCTGGCAAATCTGCCAGCCTTTATCATTCAATGCAATTGAACGCGTGTATTAAGCCATTTGCGCTTTTACGTGCTCAACGATATCTGCCATTGCTACCGCTGTTTTCTCACCAGAACGACGGTTCTTATACTCGAAGTTACCTTCTTTCATGCTGCGATCACCGATCACGATAGTATGAGGAATACCGATAAGTTCCATATCAGAGAACATCACGCCTGGGCGCTCTTTACGGTCATCAAACAGCACTTCGATGCCCATTGCTGTCAGTTCAGCGTATAGCTTCTCAGCCGCTTCTTTCACTTCTTCAGACTTGTGCATGTTCATTGGCACGATAGCCACTTGGAAAGGTGCAAGCGCGTCTGGCCAGATGATGCCGTACTTATCGTGGTTCTGTTCGATTGCAGAAGCAACGACGCGAGAAACACCGATACCGTAACAACCCATCTCTAGGATAACGTTTTTACCGTCTGGGCCAAGAACGCCACAGTTCATCGCTTCAGAGTAAACATTACCCAGTTGGAAAATATGACCCACTTCGATACCGCGTTTCAGAGCGATAGTACCTTTACCACAAGGGCTTGGATCGCCTTCTACTACGTTACGTAGATCTTCAATCTGACCGAGTTCAACGTCACGACCCCAGTTAATGCCGAAGTAGTGTTTGTCATCAACGTTAGCACCTGCGCCAAAGTCGCTCATTACTGCAACAGTGCGATCAACGATGAATGGCAGTTTAAGACCAACAGGGCCTAGTGAGCCAGGGCCTGCGCCAATTAGAGCACGAATCTCGTCTTCTGTTGCCATCTCGAGTGGAGCGGCTACTTGAGGAAGGTTTTCTGCTTTCACTTCGTTCAGTTCGTGATCGCCACGGATGATAAGTGCGATTAGATCGGCTTCAACTTCATCAGACGCTTTAACGAATAGTGTTTTAACTGTCTTCTCGATTGGCAGTTCAAACTGTTCAACAAGCTCAGCAATTGTTTTTGCATTTGGCGTGTCGACTAGCGTCATCTCTTGAGTTGGAGCATCAGCTTTATCAGCCAGAGCAAGTGCTTCAGCTTTCTCGATGTTCGCTGCGTAATCAGACTCAGTAGAGAATGCAATTAGGTCTTCGCCGCTTTCAGCAAGAACGTGGAACTCTTGAGAGCCACTACCACCGATTGCACCAGAGTCAGCTAATACTGGGCGGTATTCAAGGCCCATGCGGTCGAATGCTTTACAGTACGCATCGTGCATTGCATCGTAAGATTTTTGTAGGCCTTCTTTGTCGATGTCAAAGCTGTACGCGTCCATCATGCTGAATTCGCGTGCACGCATTACGCCAAAACGTGGGCGACGCTCATCGCGGAATTTCGTTTGGATTTGGTACAGGTTTAGCGGTAACTGTTTGTAAGAGCTCACTTCATTACGCACTAGGCTAGTGATCACTTCTTCAGCGGTTGGGCTAAGAACAAACGGACGAGTGTGACGGTCAGTAAATCGAAGTAGCTCAGGCCCCATCTTCTCGCTGCGGCCTGTCTCTTCCCAAAGTTCAAACGGCTGAACAACGGGCATCAATGTTTCGACTGCACCTGCATTGTCGATCTCTTGACGAACGATGTTTTCGACTTTACGCAGCACACGTAGACCAGTAGGTAGCCAGGTGTAGAGACCTGAAGCCAGCTTACGGATCATACCTGCACGTAGCATGAGCTGGTGGCTCACTACTTCTGCGTCGTTTGGAGTCTCCTTCAGAGTAGAAAGAAGATAATTACTGGTACGCATTTAACTTATCCGTTTATTAAAGTTAGTTACTCAAGCCGGAATGGACAGGAGTATAAAAATCCCACGTGGGAAAAATGGTTAGCCGCTTATAATAGCAGCCATTTCACCGACTCAAAAGCTTTGAGGCAATGAGATTGAGCGAGTTAGGGCAAATAGGCAGCGATTTTCTGTCTCAAGCTTAGTTTCTACAACTGGACTAGCCCTAAAGTTGAACGACCTCGACTACGGTAATATAGCTGTCGTTGGCTTTAAATCTTATATCGAGATCAAACAGCCTTACTGAGTATATCTTGTTGTCAGGTTTGCCTTTTTTATAGGCGGGTCTTGGGTCTTGAGCCAGTACCTCACAGATCACCTTATAGACTTGAGTGCGGTTGGGGTGGTTGTTGAGTATCTCTCTACACGCCGAATCGAAATTGATTGCTAATGTCTCAGGTCGCTCCTCTGCATATCCGCCTTTGGCGTTGGCAATAGAATCGGTGTAGGGGATATAGGGTTTGATATCGACAATCGGTGTACCATCGACCAAATCGACGCCACCAAGTTCGAGGTAAATTTGGTCTCCACTTTGGTTTACTCCTTGAAGCTCAACCGCAGACATGCCAATCCCATTAGGGCGGAATGTCGAACGCGAGGCAAAAACCCCAACTCGCTCATTGCCCCCTAATCTTGGTGGTCTTACCGTCGGTTTCCAGCCTGCGGACAGGTTTTGATCAAACACAAACAGTAGCCAAATATGATCAAATTGTTCAATGCCCCTGACTGACTCTAAACAGTTGGCGTTGCCTAACAGTCTGATGCGTGATGTTGCTGATGGAACTAAGCTTGGTTGCCTTGGAACAGCAAACTTCTCTTTATATGGGCTTTCAATGATGCCAATGGGCTCTATTGAATACATGGGCTATGTCTCACGGTTGTGACTAATTAGACGTCACTCAAAAAATGCTAGTAAAATTAAATGATAACCATTATCATTGGTTATGTTATAACGTAAACCTAGAGGTTAGAGGCAATAATGCAACCCAACATCCATCCAGAATATAGAACTGTCGTTTTTCATGATACAAGCATTGATGAATATTTTCTTATCGGTTCAACACTGAAAACCGATCGCACTATTGAATGGAAAGACGGCAAAACTTACCCGTATTTTACAGTAGAAGTTTCTTCTAAGTCGCACCCTTTCTACACAGGGAAACAACGGGTCATTCACCAAGAAGGGCGTGTAGCCAACTTCAAGCGCCGCTTTGGTCAGTTTTCTAAAGGAGAGAGCAAATGAAAGTCGTAAAGTCACTTAAGAGTGCTAAGAGTCGCCACCCCGATTGCCAAATTGTAAAAAGAAGAGGGCGCCTCTACGTGATTTGCAAAACCAACCCAAGGTTTAAAGCTGTACAGAAATAGCGTTTAAAAAATAAATGAAATGCATGTATTTCTATGAATTATAATGCTAATTAATGTTTTTGTGGTGGTGTTAATTGCTACTATTTTGTTTATTTGGCGTTAAATATCTCGTAGTTATACATACTTTGTAACATTTTAGATTTTGTGGCGTATGCCTTGTCTAGTAACCTGCGCGAGCTTTGTTGACATATCTGTCACAAAAAGCGCAGGAATAACTACAAGGAGGGAACAGATGAGTTCATCTGCTTCGATTAAACAAAACTCGCCAAAGAAACCTTTATTTACTCGTTTTCTCGATGGCGTCGAATATTTGGGGAACCTATTACCCCACCCAATCACTTTATTTGCAATTTTCTGTGTTGCAATCCTAATTACCTCGGGCATCGCTGGCTACTTTGAAGTGTCAGTTATGGACCCTCGCCCTGAAGGTGCGAAAGGTCGTGCTGCTGACGGTATGATCCATGTGGTCAGTCTGCTTAATGCGGAAGGTTTACAGCTTATTGTTACCAATCTAGTAAAGAACTTCGTTGGTTTTGCTCCACTAGGAACGGTACTTGTCGCTATGCTTGGCGTTGCCATTGCAGAGCATTCTGGTCTTCTATCTGCAGCGATGCGTGGTATGGTAATGGGCGCATCTAAGCGCATGGTTACGGTAACCGTTGTATTTGCAGGTATTATTTCAAATACTGCGTCTGAGCTAGGTTATGTGGTACTTATTCCACTCGCTGCAATGCTATTCCACTCTTTAGGTCGTCACCCTCTTGCGGGTCTTGCAGCAGCATTTGCTGGTGTTTCTGGTGGCTATTCTGCCAACTTGCTAATCGGTACGGTTGATCCTCTGCTTTCTGGTATTACAGAAACGGCAGCGCAAATGATTGATCCTAGCTACACGGTTGGACCAGAAGTTAACTGGTATTTCATGTTTGTGTCTACTTTCTTCATTGCGATTGCAGGTGCGTTTGTTACCGAGAAAATTGTTGAGCCTAAACTAGGTAAGTACAATGATGAGGAAGCATCTGAAGATCTATCTCATGATTCTATGGGTAAGCTGACAGATCTAGAGAAGAAAGGTCTTAAACTTGCCGGCCTGGCTGTTGTTGCAGTATCAGCACTCCTAGCGTGGACGATTGTTCCTGAAGACGGTGTTCTACGTTCTGCGTCAGGTACCATTGCAGGCTCTCCATTCCTGAAGAGTATTGTTGCGTTTATTTTCGTATTTTTCGCAATCCCAGGTTTTGTTTACGGTAAAGTTACCGGTTCAATGAAAACTGACCGCGATGTCATTGATGCAATGGCTAAGTCTATGTCTTCGATGGGCATGTACATCGTATTAGTATTCTTTGCTGCTCAGTTTGTAGCTTTCTTTAAGTGGACTAACTTTGGTCAGGTATTCGCGGTAGCAGGTGCAAGCTTCTTACAAGACATTGGTCTAACGGGCCCAATGCTGTTCTTCGCATTTATCCTGATGTGTGGCTTCATTAACCTAATGATTGGTTCGGCTTCAGCTCAGTGGGCGGTAACCGCGCCAATCTTTGTTCCAATGCTAATGCTAGTTGGCTACGCGCCAGAAACAATTCAAGCGGCTTACCGTATCGGTGACTCAACAACTAACATCATCACACCAATGATGAGCTACTTCGGTCTAATCCTAGCCGTAGCGACCCGTTACATGAAGAATCTAGGTATCGGTACGCTTATTGCGACTATGCTACCTTATTCAATCGTGTTCATCGTCGGTTGGAGTTTACTGTTCTATGTTTGGGTATTCTTACTAGGCTTGCCTGTCGGTCCAGGTGCAGCGACGTACTACACACCATAGAATATATTGCTAATCTGGTTAACAAAACGCAGCGCTTGCTGCGTTTTTTAGTATCTAAGCTAAAATTTAATTTAAAGTTCAAACTGGCGCAGGTTTTCACAAAAGAGTGTGGAAGCGTTTCGATAGCCAAGGAAGATACTTTAAATTGAAAAAGTCTATTGTAATTGCAGTGTCGGTTGTGACCCTTGTAGGTTTAGGAGTCACGTTTGATGCGCAGAGAAAAAGCATCAAAGAGTCGACTATCGCGACATTAGAAAGTCGAACCGAAACAATTTCTCGTTATTTGAGTATGTTGGTACTAAATGCCACATCGCTTAGGAACACTGCAAACTTGGCTTACCTCTCCCAACAAAGCACAGTCGATATAAGTGCTCTTATTCCGTACATTCAACATTATCCGGAGTTTAAAGTTTACACACTTGAACTAGGCCATGTTCTAGATAAGGTTGATGATCTCTCCTATGGGACTTTGTCTGTTATGGATGACGTCAGCATAGGAACACTCGCAAAAAACAAAGATCTCGATGTCGTTAAGCACTTAATACCGCAAATGGGCTCGATCGTTCTAGAGCCAGCTATTGAATGGGCTTACATTATTTCCAGTGATAAGTTTATCTATCTTACTCCGCGTGTTGGAGTTGAACAGTTTCATGTTTCTGATTCTGTGTATGAAAGCGCCATGTGGAAGTCAATGAATGGGGAGAACAACCCAGAAAGAGAAAGCAAGTTATTTGCCCCCTACAGTGATGCTGCTGGTAAAGGGATTATGCTGACCATGTCATCGCCTCTCTATGATAGTGAAGATGTATTTCGCGGTGTAATCGCGATAGATGTCAGTGTGCGAAACATTATTGAAATGCTGTCTATTGGATTAGATACGGGGCAGTCAATGCTCATTGATGAAGAGGGCAATGTGGTCAATGACAAAGGTGAGATTTTTACGCAGACAGACTTCACAGAAGTGTTGGTATCTAAAATTGATGCTAACTTTCATGAAGACGAAGAAGGTTACCAAATTCTCCATACGCTGTTAGACGAAGAGCTTTATATCAGCCACAGTTTCACTCACTCAGAGCTGAATCAAAAAGCGATGTTAAATTCTTTACCAACATGGGGCGCATGGCTGATTGTGTATGCTTTGATTTTAACCGCATATTTTAATCACAGAGCGGCTGTAAAAAATCATAACTTGATGATAAAAGACAGTTTAACTGGCATCCTAAATCGACGAGGTTTAGCTCTAGAGCTAGATGCCGCACTAGAGCAACTTGAGAGTGTAGGGCGTCATTACGCGGTCATGATTGCGGATATTGATTTCTTTAAGCGCGTTAATGATAAGTACGGGCATGACATCGGTGATGTTGTTATTCAAACTACAGCAAAGCAACTCCAACAATCACTGCGTGAAGACGCTATACTATCTCGTTGGGGAGGAGAGGAATTTCTGGTGGTCGTTCCCAACGTTGAGCCCTCGGCGGCGGAGCAAATTGCAGAAAGGCTTCGGGGAAATATTGAGGCGACCTCATTCCCTCAACTTGATGAAGCACTTACCATCAGTGTTGGTGCCACTATTGAAAGCAAATCCAAGGCGTTTAACGATGCGATAAAACGAGCAGATGCCGCGCTATATCAAGCTAAAGAGGGCGGAAGAAATCAAGTGAGGTTTATTGAATAAACTGAGTGATATGGCTGAGAAAAAGTAAAACCCTCAAACATTGTTTGAGGGTTTTTAGTGATTCTAACAATAGGGAGTGGTTACCAGCCCTTAACCACGCCACCTTTGAAGATGTCAGAAGCCGCTGTGTACACTTCTTCTGTTTGGTAGGCTTTCACAAAGTTAACCACATTTTCAGCCTGTGCGTTATCTTCACGTGACACGATTAGGTTCACGTATGGAGACTCTTTGTCTTCAACGAACACGCCATCTTTTTGTGGCGTTAGGTCAATTGAGCTCGCGTAAGTTGTGTTGATAATAGACAGAGCTACATCGTCAAGAGAGCGCGGAAGCTGTGCTGCATCTAGCTCAACGATAGTGATGTTTTTCGGGTTCTCAACAATGTCGCGTACTGTTGCTAGTAGACCAACGCCTTCACGTAGTTTAAGCAGACCTTGCTGCTCAAGAAGGAGCAGTGAACGACCTAGGTTGGTTGGATCGTTTGGTACTGCAATACGTGCGCCTTCTTGAATTTCATCAACAGATGTCACTTGCTTAGAGTAACCTGCGATAGGGTAAACAAACGTGTTACCAGCAATCGTTAGCTTGTAGCCGCGATCTGCTACTTGCTGATCTAGGTATGGCTTGTGCTGGAACGCGTTGATGTCGATTGAGCCATCATCTAGCGCTGCGTTTGGTGTTACGTAATCAGTAAAGGTTACTAGCTCTACATCTAGGCCGAATTTTTCTTTCGCGACTTTTGCAGCCACTTCTGCAACCTGAGCTTCTGCGCCAGCCATAACGCCGACTTTAACCTTGCTTGTATCTGCTGCTTTTTCGCCACAACCTGCTAGAACTAGTGCAGATGCTGCTGCTGCGATAGTCAAAAGACCTTTAAGACTGAATTTCATCACTATCTCCTTATAAATTAAATCTGTGAAATTGTTTTATTTTTAGCGGTGATCAACGCGACGAACAATCGCATCACCAATGGATTGAATGATCTGAACTAACACGATTAGCATGACCACAGTGACAGCCATAATAGTGACGTCGTAGCGGTGGAAGCCGTAGCGAATCGCAACATCACCCAAGCCGCCGCCGCCAACCGTACCTGCCATTGCAGAGTAGCTTACTAGCGTGACTAGCGTAATGGTTACCGAGTTAACAATAGTTGGCATCGCTTCAGGAAGCAGTACCTTAGTAATGATTTGTACTGGTGTAGCACCCATTGATTGGGCTGCCTCAACGAGTCCAGTTGGAACTTCTAAAAGTGCGCCTTCAATGAGGCGAGCAACAAATGGAATCGCACCAATTGTTAATGGAACGATAGCTGCTGTTGTACCGATAAATGTACCAACCAGTAGCTTAGTGACCGGAATAATTGCCACCATAAGTACTAAGAAAGGAACAGAGCGACCCACATTGACAATGGCACCGAGCACGCTGTTTAACTTAGTGTTCTCTAGTAGCCCGCCTTTTTTGGTGATGTGGAGGATCACGCCGAGTGGAATACCTACTGCAAAGCCAACGATACCAGCAACTGCAACCATGTAGATGGTGTCCCATGTAGCACCGATTAGTAGATTGCTGTTTAAGTTCAGCCACTGCGAAATCTCATTAAAGGACATAGCCAAGTACCTCCACCTTTACGTTGTGTTCGCGCAGAAATTTGATCGCAGCATTATCATCCTGTTCATTTTCACCAAGGAGTTCCGCGACCATCATGCCGAATTTGACTCCACCTGCGTAATCTAGGTCAGAGCTTAGAATATTGGTATCGATGTTGAACTTGCGAGCAATTTGGCTGACAAGTGGAGCATCTACTGTGGTTCCCGTAAACTCAAGGCGGACGAGAGGATAGCTGCCTTCCACTCGTGTCTGTTGTAGGCGCACTTGGTAATCTTCTGGAATAGAAAGATCTAACGTAGAACGAATAAATTCATGAGCTAGCTCAGTTTTCGGGTGAGCAAAAATTTCGCCTACTGTACCTTTCTCAACCAATTCACCACCGCCAATGATTGCTACTTGATGACAGATGCTCTTCACTACATCCATCTCGTGAGTGATCAGTAGAATGGTGATGTTGAGTTTGCGATTGATCTCTTTAAGTAGCTCAAGGATTGATTGTGTTGTAGCCGGGTCAAGAGCGCTCGTTGCTTCATCACACAACAGTACTTTAGGATCAGACGCCAACGCACGAGCAATGGCGACACGCTGTTTCTGACCACCACTTAGGTTTGAAGGGTAGCTCTCATGTTTGTCATCAAGACCAACTAGCTTTAGCAGCTCAGTAACTTTAGCTGTGATATGTGCTTGGTCTTTGCCTGCAAGTTCTAGTGGTAGCGCAACATTATCGAACACAGTACGCGATGAAAGCAGGTTAAAGTGCTGAAAAATCATACCGATATTTCGGCGAGCTTCACTAAGCTGTGATTTAGTCAGTTTAGTGAGGTCTACACCATCGACAACGATAGAGCCAGTCGTTGGCGCTTCTAACATGTTTACACAGCGGATAAGGGTACTTTTGCCCGCGCCCGATGAGCCAATCACACCGAAGATTGCTCCCTGTGGGATATGGAGGTTGATCTCCTTTAAGGCATGTATCTCTTTACTGCCTTGGTAGAACACCTTGTTTACTTGATTAATTTCAATCATCGAGAGACTCACTATCAATTTGGATCAAGAGCAGCAGATAATGTCGAACTACATCTCATTTGGTAGGTGATGCTATGGTCTTATATGATTTGTGTCAATAGATATTTTTACGTCTAGACGTCTAAACGTATTATTTGACTAATCGATTAGTAATTAGATAGTGATGAAAGAAATAAAGCGTGCAATAATTCTGATAAAGAAAAGCACAAAAAAGAGAAGCATATTTTGGCAAAACCAGCAGTCTTTTTAGACCGAGATGGCGTGATCAACGTTGATCACGGCTATGTCCACGACGAGCATGATTTTGAGTTTATTGATGGTGTGTTTGACGCGGCCAAGAAGCTCAAAGATATGGGCTATCAGTTGGTGCTTGTGACAAACCAGTCAGGTATTGCGCGTGGTAAGTTCAGTGAAGATCGTTTCCTGTCTTTGACCCAGTGGATGGACTGGAATTTCGTCGATAATGGTGTGGAGTTTGATGGTATCTACTACTGCCCACATCATGCTGAACATGGGCAAGGAAAATACAAGCAAGATTGTGATTGCCGTAAGCCAAAGCCAGGTATGTTTATCTCTGCACGTGACTTCTTAAAAATTGACATGGCTAACTCAGTCATGGTTGGCGATAAAGCAGAAGACATGATGGCTGCTGAAGCAGCTGGTGTAGGAACTAAAATCCTAGTGCGTACAGGAAAACCAGTGACAGAGAAAGGCGAAGCTATCGCTTCAGTCGTTCTTGACAGCATTAAAGATGTCCCAGCCTATTTAGAGCAATAAGCAGGGACTTTGGCGAATTTTGTTTTATTGGGGGAGTTATGAAATATCATCATTGGTTGCTGGTTGCCGCATTAACAGCAAGCCTTAGCGCTTGTTCCTCCAATAAGCCCGTCAGAAACACCGTTTACCAAGGCGATTTTATTGCTTACCAATGCAGTAGTGGTGGTGCATTTCAGTTGGCTCTTATGCCAAACGAGGATAAGGCGCTGTTAAGGTTACCTGAAGGCGATTATCGTATGGTTCGAGTGCCATCAGGCTCAGGCACTAAGTATATTCTAGATGATGGTACTGCTAAGGTTCAAAACCCTGTCACCCTTTACACCAAAGGCAATGAAGCGCGATTAGAAGTCGGTATTACCATCTATAAGAATTGCATTGGCCAGTAGAACGATTACGATAGCATTGCTGGTAGCGTCCGGCTGCCTGTTTCCATCTAACTATTAGACCCAGTTATCTATGAGCAAAAAACTAACCATTCTTGATATTGCCCGCTTGTCCGGTGTGGGTAAATCAACGGTCTCCCGTGTTCTGACTAATGACCCAAAGGTTAAACCTGAGACACGTGCTAAGGTCGAACAAGTGATTCAGGAGTCTGGTTATGTTCCTTCAAAATCTGCTCAAGCAATGCGTGGTGGCAGCCAAAAAGTGGTTGGTGTCATTATCTCTCGCCTTGATTCTCCATCAGAAAACAAAGCCGTTGGCAGTATGTTGAATACTCTATACGCCGAAGGTTATGACGTGGTGATTATGGAGAGTCAGTTTGATCGCGTAAAAACCAATGATCATCTCGATGTGCTGAAAAAACGTAACGTAGATGGTGTGGTTGTATTCGGTTTCAGTGACTTTGACATTTCAAAGCTAGAGAGCTGGCACAATCGATCTGTCGTGATTGCCATGGATACGGATCAAATCTCTTCGATTAACTACGACAACAAGCAAGTTATTGTCAAAGCGTTAGAATTTCTCACTGAGAAAGGGCTTAGTGATATCGCTTTTATTGGTGTTGATCCTAGTGATAAAACAACCGGTAAATTACGTCTTGATGCGTATCTTGAATGGTGCCAATTGCACTCTCTCCCTGCGAGTTTTAAGACTGGCCAGCTAAATCATGAAAGTGCCTATTTGCTGGTGGATGAAGTCTTAAACGAGAAAACCCAAGCGATTGTGTGTGCCAGTGACACCTTAGCGCTAGGTGTCATCAAGCGACTGCAAGAACTTAATCGAGAAGATGTTGTTGTTACAGGTGTCGGTGGCAATGAGCTGCTCTCTTTCCTATTTCCAAAAGTGTTTAGCATTGACCCGGGTTACGCTTTGGCTGGAGAAAAAGCGGCTAACTTGCTGATTTCTCAAATTAATGGCCAGCTAGAGCAAGTCCATATCACCCAAGAACCTATCACTATCTAAACCTTTCTTTTCAAAGTGATTTAAAATTATACTGTGATCTCATTCAATTAATGGGATTGTTCCCATTTTTATCTGTTAACAGATCTGACATTATAATGAGCACTTGTGGGAATGTTCCCATTAATAATAAAATAACAGACTGAATCAGTTTGAAACGTCAACATTGTTGATAACAGATGAATGAGAATCCAATTAGGGTGGACATGGATATGAGTAAGATTGCGAAACAACAAGTGGAGCGTCTGATAGAACTGGTTGGTGGTCGCGACAACATCGCGAGCGTGAGCCACTGTCTAACGCGCCTTCGCTTTGTACTAAACGATACCGCACAAGCCGATGAAAAAGCATTGGAAGCACTGCCGTTAGTCAAAGGTTGCTTCACTAATGCTGGTCAATTTCAAGTAGTTATTGGCACTGAAGTTGACGAAGTTTATAAGGTTCTGATTGAGCTTTCAGGTAAATCAGAAGCTTCGAAAGATGAGTCTAAGCAAGCGGCTCGTCAAAACATGAACTTCCTAGAGCGTGGTATTTCCCATCTTGCTGAAATCTTTGTACCACTGCTTCCTGCTATTATCACTGGTGGTTTGATTCTCGGTTTCCGTAATGTCATTGGCGACATCAAGATGTTTGATGGCCAGTCATTGACAGAGATTAGTCAATTCTGGGCAACTGTTCATAGTTTCCTATGGCTGATTGGCGAAGCGATCTTCTTCTTCCTACCTGTTGGTGTTTGTTGGTCAACGGTGAAAAAGCTCGGTGGAACGCCAATTTTGGGTATTACCTTGGGGGTTACCTTGGTATCTCCACAGTTAATGAATGCTTATCTGATCGGCAAGCAGGTACCAGAAGCTTGGGACTTCGGCCTATTTGTGATTGAAAAGGTCGGTTATCAAGCTCAGGTTATTCCAGCCATGTTAGCGGGTATCGCACTGGCGTTTATTGAAACTAACCTTAAGCGTATTGTTCCATCGTACCTTTACCTTGTTGTCGTGCCTTTCGTATCAATTATTCTATCTGTAGTACTCGCACACTCTTTAATTGGTCCATTTGGTCGCGTGCTTGGTGATGGTGTGGCATTTGCTGCTAAAGCAGCAATGACAGGCGACTTCGCTGTCATTGGTTCTATGGTATTTGGTTTCCTTTATGCGCCACTGGTTATTACTGGTATTCACCACACGACTAACGCCGTTGACCTTCAGTTAATGCAAGATCTAGGTGGCACGCCAATTTGGCCTCTGATTGCTCTATCAAATATCGCGCAAGCGTCAGCGGTAGTAGGCATCATTATTATCAGTAAGAAACATGGTGAGCGTGATATTTCAGTACCAGCAGCTATCTCTGCCTACCTAGGTGTGACGGAACCTGCAATGTACGGTATTAACTTGAAGTACAAGTTCCCAATGCTAAGCGCAATGATTGGTAGTGCAATTGCTGCAGCGATTTGTGGTAGCGCAGGGGTAATGGCGAACGGTATCGGTGTCGGTGGTCTACCGGGTATCTTATCTATCCAACCACAGTTCTGGGGCGTGTTTGCAATCGCGATGCTTGTGGCTATTGCAGTCCCAGCAGCATTGACACTGTTCTTCTATAAGCGTGCTCAAATGAAAGGCGAGCTAGAGCCTGCCAGCGCTTAACCCATCTTATTTCGGAGCGGCGTTCTGTCGCTCCTTTTTCATAGTTTTTATTTTTTGGTAAGTGAGTTTAGCAATGACAACAATCGCTAATGATTCTAATTGGTGGAAAACAGCTTCAATCTATCAAATCTACCCGAAAAGTTTTTGCGACAGTGGTAGTAAAGGGACCGGTGATATTCAAGGCATCATTTCTAAGCTTGATTATCTTAAGTTGCTAGGTGTCGATGCGATTTGGCTAACGCCAGTATATCAATCGCCAATGATTGATAATGGCTATGATATTTCAGATTACTACGCGATTAATCCTGATTTTGGCACCATGGAAGACTTCGACCAATTGCTTGCTGAGGCTCATCAACGAGGTCTCCGTATTATCATGGATATCGTTGTTAACCATACCTCGACAGAGCACAAATGGTTCCAGTCAGCATTAGGAGACAAAAATAGCCCCTACCGTGACTATTACATCTGGAAAGATCCTGTCGAGGGTGATACTCCGAATAACTGGCAATCAAAGTTTGGTGGCAGCGCTTGGGAGCTTGATGAGAAGACAGGTCAGTACTTCCTACACTTGTTTGCAAAAGAGCAGGCGGATCTGAACTGGGAAAATCCAGCAGTACGATCTGAAGTGAAAGAGGTGATTAGCTTCTGGGCAGAGAAGGGCGTTGATGGCTTCCGCTTAGATGTGATTAATCTGATTTCCAAGCAACAAGACTTCCCAAGTGATGACACAGGTGATGGTCGCCGTTTTTATACTGATGGACCGCGTGTGCACGAATATCTGCAAGAGATCAGTGAAGCCGTATTCCAGAAGTATGGCAGTGTCACTGTGGGAGAGATGTCTTCGACTACACTAGAGCACTGTCAGCAGTATTCTTCGCTCGATAATAAAGAGCTCTCAATGGTGTTCAACTTCCACCACTTGAAAGTCGACTATCCAAATGGAGATAAATGGACCAAAGCACCGTTTGATTTTACTCAGCTAAAACAGATCTTTAACCACTGGCAAACAGGGTTAAACGGTAAAGGTTGGGGAGCGCTATTTTGGTGTAACCATGACCAACCGCGCGTGGTAAGCCGATTAGGTGATGACAAACGGTATCGCCTAGAGTCAGCCAAGATGCTTGCCGCATCAGTACATATGATGCAAGGCACGCCATATATTTATCAAGGTGAAGAAATTGGCATGACCAACCCAGGCTATACCTCTATTGAGCAATACCGAGATGTTGAAAGCACTAATATGTACGACATTATGGTTAATCAGCAAGGTGTTTCGCACCAAGATATGATGGCAATTTTGGCGCAAAAATCCCGTGATAATTCTCGTACACCAATGCAGTGGAGCAGTCAGCAATATGCAGGATTTTCGAAAGCCCAACCTTGGCTCGAGGTCGCGGACAACTATCCAGAGATCAACGCCGACAAAGCGGTCGAAGATAAGGACTCTGTGTTCTATTTTTATCAAAAGCTGATTCAACTGCGCAAAGAGATAGATGTGATCACTACTGGTAGTTACGTCGATCTCTATCCTCAACATGCTGCGGTATTTGGTTATCAACGTAAATCAGACAGCCAGACGCTAATCTGTTTGAATAACTACTATGGTGAAGAAACGGAGTGTGTTTTACCTGCCGAGTTCGACTGTGAACAAGCCCGGTACATTTTGGGTAACTATGATCTGAACGTTGAACAGGTGTTACGCCATCAAGTTCTGCGCCCATATGAAACGCGCATTATTCTTTTAGATAACTAACCTCCTAGTACCAACCAGAATAAATGCTTAGTCAGCTACTTGTTGGTAGTCGCCCTGCTTTGCGGGGCTTTTTTATACTTGTGAGAATAGAAGTAGGGTGTGATTTGTTTTCGATAGGCGTAAAAAAACCAGCTCGATGAGCTGGTTTCTGAATATGGTGGAGGGGGACGGATTCGAACCATCGAAGGCAGTGCCAGCAGATTTACAGTCTGATCCCTTTGGCCACTCGGGAACCCCTCCAGGGTGTTTATACTTGAACAATGTTTTCCCAACACGTTATTCAAGTGTTTCTTACAATTTATCCAGAAGATAATCACAAGAAAAATATGGTGGAGGGGGACGGATTCGAACCATCGAAGGCAGTGCCAGCAGATTTACAGTCTGATCCCTTTGGCCACTCGGGAACCCCTCCAGGGTGTTTTATACTTGAACAATGTTTTCCCAACACGTTATCCAAGTGTTTCTTACAATCTATCCAGAGGATAATCACAAGAAGAGATATGGTGGAGGGGGACGGATTCGAACCATCGAAGGCAGTGCCAGCAGATTTACAGTCTGATCCCTTTGGCCACTCGGGAACCCCTCCAGGGTGTTTTATACTTGAACAATGTTTTCCCAACACGTTATCCAAGTGTTTCTCACAATCTATCCTAAGGATAATCACAAGAAGAAATATGGTGGAGGGGGACGGATTCGAACCATCGAAGGCAGTGCCAGCAGATTTACAGTCTGATCCCTTTGGCCACTCGGGAACCCCTCCAGGGTGTTTTATACTTAGGTAGATGCTTTCCCAACACATTACTCAAGTGCGGAGCGCATCATAGCAAAATCGCAAAAGCTGTAAAGCGTTTTCTTATAATTTTGAATTGAATGGTGTCTTTTTCGGCAAAGATGCTAGGAATTGACCATAAAGCTCAAACAATCAACGGCTTTACTTACACAATATTTCTCGCTCTTTACATTTGTTGACGTTCAAAATGGTCATTACCGGATAGAATATGTCTAACTTATCTAAGCAGAATCTAACTATGAAAAATAAAATTGCTCTGAGTCTATTGTCTCTCTCTATTCTTGCGGCAGCGCCAGCAACTTATGCCAACAGCAAAGGTCCTTCGGCCGTTACTGTGGTGACAGAACAAGTGCAAACACATCAAGTCTCTCAATCTCTGGTGCTCGTGGGGAAACTAGATGCTGAACAGTCGGTTGTTATCTCTCCAGAAGTAGCAGGAAAAGTGGACGCTATTGCGGTTAAAGCCAATCAAGTGGTTCGCGAAGGTCAGCTATTGATTCAATTAGATGCTGATAAAGCTAAGGCTTCTGTTGCTGAGGCTAAAGCCTATTTAAAAGATGAACAGCGTAAATTGAAAGAGTTTGAACGCCTAGTTAAACGCAACGCGATTACACAAACAGAGATTGATGCTCAAGAAGCCAGTGTAGATATCGCCAAAGCACGTTTGGATGCTGCCAATGCGGATCTAAACGACTTACATATTACGGCACCTTTCACAGGTACTGTCGGCTTTATCGATTTTAGTCGCGGTAAGATGGTCAGTGCTGGCACAGAATTACTCACGCTAGATGATTTATCTATCATGCGCTTAGATCTGCAAGTGCCTGAGCGTTACCTGTCTCAACTGTCTAATGGAATGGCCGTTAGCGCAACCACAGCGGCTTGGAAGGGGCAAATTTTCACCGGTAAAGTGGTGGGTATAGACTCTCGTATCAACCAAGAGACGTTGAACCTAAGGGTACGTGTTCATTTCTCTAATCCTGAACAACAGTTAAAACCGGGAATGTTGGTTTCTGCTGAGATGGACTTTCCACCCATTGAAGCGCCGATCATTCCCGTTCAAGCCCTAGAATATTCGGGGACTAAACGTTTTGTTTACCTAGTTGGAGAAGATGGCAAAGCGTCGAGAACGGAAGTAACTCTTGGTGCTCGAGTTGATAATCAGGTGGTGATTGAAGAGGGGCTCTCTATTGGTGACAAGATTGTCGTACAAGGTATCGTAAACATGCGTGACGGTGTTGCGGTTTCTGAATTAGGCAGCGATGGGTTGCCAAAAGGTAAGTCTAACAAAGACCAAGGAGCGAACTAATGCTGCTGTCTGATGTTTCCGTAAAGAGGCCGGTTGCCGCTATCGTACTGAGCTTGCTGCTATGCGTTTTTGGTATCGTCTCATTTAGTAAGCTTGCAGTACGTGAGATGCCGGATATCGAAAGTCCTGTAGTATCGATTAATACGCGTTACGATGGTGCTTCGGCCACTATTATCGAAAGCCAAATTACCTCGGTATTAGAAGACCAACTCTCTGGCATTAGTGGCATTGATGAAATTTCGTCAACAACCCGTAACAGTAGTTCGCGTATCACTATCACCTTTGAGTTAGGTTATGATCTGAATACGGGTGTCAGTGATGTTCGTGATGCAGTAGCAAGAGCGCAAAGAGCACTTCCCGATGAAGCTGATGATCCTGTGGTGTTCAAGAACAACGGCTCTGGTCAGGCGTCGTTGTACATCAATCTAAGCTCATCGGAAATGGACCGTACTCAGTTAACGGACTACGTGGAGCGCGTACTGCTCGACCGTTTTAGTCTGATTTCGGGCGTGAGTTCGGTGGATGTCTCTGGTGGTTTGTACAAGGTTATGTATGTGCAGCTCAAGCCGGAGCAAATGGCAGGACGTGGCGTGACGGCGTCGGATATTACTAGTGCACTACGCAATGAAAACGTCGAGAACCCCGGCGGTGAGGTACGTAATGATCAGATTGTAATGTCAGTTCGTACCGCGCGTAGCTATAACCAAGCGCAAGATTTCGAATATCTAGTGGTTAAACGCGCCTCTGATAACTCGCCAATTTATCTAAAAGATGTTGCGGATGTCTTCATCGGTGCGAAGAACGAAAATTCGACGTTTAAAAGTGATGGGGTGGTTAACGTCAGCATGGGCATCGTACCTCAATCGGATGCGAACCCGCTGGATGTTGCCAAGGCGGTCCATAAAGAGGTTGATGACATTCAGCAGTTCCTGCCGCAAGGGACGCGTTTAGCGATCGATTATGACTCAACCGTGTTTATCGAACGTTCTATCACCGAGGTATACAACACCCTATTCATTACTGGTGGTCTGGTTATCTTGGTGTTGTACATCTTTATCGGTCAAGCGCGTGCCACTCTTATTCCAGCAGTGACAGTACCGGTTTCCCTGATTTCATCTTTCATCGCCGCTTACTACTTTGGTTTCTCTATCAACCTGATTACCTTGATGGCATTGATTTTATCTATCGGCTTGGTCGTTGATGACGCCATTGTGGTGGTTGAGAATATCTTCCACCATATCGAACGGGGCGAAAAGCCATTGCTCGCCGCATATAAAGGCGCGCGTGAAGTTGGCTTTGCCGTGGTAGCGACCACCTTGGTCTTGGTAATGGTGTTCCTGCCTATCTCCTTTATGGATGGTATGGTTGGCTTGTTGTTTACCGAGTTTTCTGTGCTGCTCGCAATGTCAGTGATCTTCTCTTCTTTGATCGCCCTAACCCTAACACCAGTATTGGGTAGCCACTTATTAAAGGCTAACGTTAAACCGAATCGATTCAATCTGCTGATCGATAATCTGTTTGGTTACCTGGAATCTGGCTATAAGAAGGCGTTAAAAGGGGCGTTGAAATGGAAGTGGGCGGCGCCCCTAGTCATTATGGCGTGTATTGGTGGCAGTTGGGGTTTGATGCAGCAAGTTCCCGCGCAACTTGCTCCTTCAGAAGACCGCGGCGTCATCTTTGCCTTTGCTCGCGGTGCGGATGCTACAAGTTACAACCGCATGGCAGCGAACATGGACATCATCGAAGACCGCCTAATGCCACTGCTTGGTCAAGGTTTCTTAAAATCATTCAGTATCCAATCGCCAGCTTTTGGTGGTAATGCAGGGGACCAAACAGGTTTCGTGATAATGATTTTGGATGATTGGAATGAGCGCGATATTACTGCTCAGCAGGCGTTGGGTGAAGTACGTAAAGCGCTGGGTGGCATTGCCGATGTGAGAGTGTTCCCGTTTATGCCGGGCTTCCGCGGTGGCTCAAGTGAACCCGTACAGTTTGTATTGGGAGGCTCTGACTACGCTGAGCTGAAAGTTTGGGCTGAGAAGCTTGAGCAGATTGCTGAAGACTCTACTTATATGGAAGGGGCAGATATCAATTACTCAGAAAGAACACCTGAGTTAGTTGTGTCGGTAGATAAACAGCGCGCAGCTGAGCTTGGTATCAGTGTGCAAGATATCTCAGAAACGTTAGAGATCATGCTGGGCGGTAAGAGTGAAACAACTTATGTCGAGCGTGGTGAAGAGTATGACGTCTACCTGCGTGGTGACGAAAACAGTTTCAACAATGCAGCTGATTTGAGCCAAATCTATATGCGCACTTCAACAGGTGAGCTAGTCACCTTAGATGCAGTCACTAAGATCGAAGAGGTGGCATCGTCGATTCGTTTATCCCACTACAACAAACAGAAAGCGGTGACCATTACCGCTAACTTATCGAATGGTTACACCTTAGGGGATGCGCTCGACTTCCTCGACCAGCAAGCGATCGAGTTACTGCCTGGGGATATATCCGTGAGTTACTCTGGCGAGTCTAAAGACTATAAAGAGAATCAGTCGAGTATCTTAGTGGTGTTTGGTTTGGCTCTGTTGGTGGCTTACCTAGTACTTGCGGCGCAGTTTGAAAGCTTTATCAACCCGTTGGTGGTAATGCTCACTGTACCTATGGGCGTATTTGGTGGTTTCCTTGGTTTGGTCGTCATGGGCCAGGGGCTAAACATCTACAGCCAGATAGGCATGATCATGTTGATTGGTATGGTAACCAAGAACGGTATCTTGATTGTAGAGTTCGCTAACCAACTGAGAGACCGTGGTATTGAGTTTGAAAAAGCGATTGTCGATGCTTCGGCTCGTCGTTTACGTCCGATTATGATGACAGCCTTTACCACGTTAGCTGGGGCTATTCCGCTGATACTCTCATCTGGTGCAGGCTATGAAAGCCGAGTAGCAGTGGGTACGGTGATCTTCTTTGGTATGGCCTTTGCGACGCTAGTAACCTTGTTTGTTATTCCTGCAATGTATCGTTTGATTTCAGCAGGTACCCGCTCTCCAGGTTACGTCGAAGCAGAGCTCAACAAAGAGCTGAACCAAGATGTCAAAGCGCGAACGTCACATGGTGAGTTGGAGTAGGGGACGGGCGTTGCCCTTTGGAACACTTCGTTTCGGGAAAACTGGAGCGGGCTTCGCCCTTTGAGAACACAACGTTTCGAGATAAAGCTCTATCCCGCATCCCGCATCCCGCATCCATAGCGCAGTGTTCCTAAAAAGGGTTGACACTCAGTGCCAACCCTTTCATTTTCTCGCTTCTCGCTTCTCGCTTCTCGCTTCTCGCTTCTCGCTTCTCGCTTCTCGCTTCTCGCTTCTCGCTTCTCGCTTCTCGCTATCCGTAATTTACACTATAACGCGTGGGTTTATGGTTCATCGCTAATACAAGATTCAATGCCACTGCACCGATAATCGAAAGCGCGATGGTCTGTGGCGATACGAAGAAGAACGATGCCACCAAAATGCAAAAATCAATTGCAAGCTGAGATTTACCGACCGAAATACCAAACTTATCCTGAATAAACAGACACAGAACATTGAAGCCGCCAAGGCTAGAACGGTGGCGGAATAGGATCAGCATTCCTAACCCCATTAATAAACCACCTGCCACTGCGCAGTAGACTTGGTTAATGGTATCTAAGCTGATCACTAAATAGAGGTGATCGGCGAATATGGAAACCAAAGCACCGGAAATAGCACTATTGAACGCGAATCGAGCGCCAAAGCGTTTCCATGCCAATAGGTAAAATGGACAGTTGACAACAAAGTAAAGTATACCGAAGGAGAGCGAAACAAATTGACTTGCTAGAAGAGCCAGTCCAGCAGTGCCACCTGTCAGTAGTGAGACTGATTGTAAAAAGAATACGCCTTGGGCAACGAGAAAGGTCCCGGTTAAAATTGCGACCCAGTCTTCTCTTCTTGAATGTTTTTCCATCAATTTGAAATCTTAGCGCTGAATAATGGCGTGCATACTATGTAAAAAATAAGGATTTCGGTAGCTTGAGAACGAAATTTAGGGTAAACCTATGTAATTGTTGTTTTACGGTGTGTAAAGGACAGAATTGACACTTTTCCAAATCATAGATTGGAAAATGTTAAACATGACATTACTTGTAAAGCATTATGAAAAAACTGCATGAGAAAAAGTAAATTTTTTCTTTATGACCTAGATCAAATTATGTAGAATGCGCGTCATTAGCTTGATGCAAACGTTTGCGTGAGTGGTTTTACGTAGATTAATAGGGTCAAAAGTCAGTTTTTTTACAACTTTAAGTCTTAATCTGAGTCAGGAGATACAGATGCTAAAGCGTGATATGAACATCGCAGATTACGATGCGGAACTGTTCGCAGCAATCCAAGAAGAAACACTTCGCCAGGAAGAACACATTGAACTTATCGCTTCTGAAAACTACACAAGCCCACGTGTAATGGAAGCTCAAGGCTCTCAGCTAACAAATAAATACGCTGAAGGCTACCCAGGCAAGCGTTACTACGGTGGTTGTGAGTACGTAGATAAAGCAGAAGCTCTTGCTATTGATCGTGCTTGTCAGCTTTTCGGCTGTGAATACGCAAACGTACAACCACACTCAGGTTCTCAAGCAAACAGCGCGGTTTACATGGCGCTACTGAACCCAGGTGACACTGTTCTAGGTATGAGCCTAGCGCACGGTGGTCACTTAACTCACGGTTCACCAGTTAACTTCTCTGGTAAGCACTACAACGTGATTCCTTACGGTATCGACGAAGCTGGTCAAATTAACTACGACGAAATGGAGCAACTTGCTCTAGAGCACAAGCCTAAGATGATCATCGGTGGTTTCTCAGCTTACTCACAAATCGTAGACTGGGCTCGCATGCGTGAAATCGCAGACAAAGCGGGTGCTTGGTTGTTCGTTGATATGGCACACGTCGCTGGTCTTATCGCAGCGGGTGTTTACCCTACGCCAGTACCACACGCTCACGTTGTTACTACAACGACGCACAAAACGCTAGCAGGCCCACGTGGTGGTCTTATCCTGTCTAACGCTGGCGAAGACATGTACAAGAAACTGAACTCAGCGGTATTCCCTGGTGGTCAGGGTGGCCCTCTAATGCACGTAATCGCCGGTAAAGCGGTAGCGTTCAAAGAAGCCATGGAGCCAGAGTTCAAAGAATACCAAGCGCGCGTGGTTAAGAACGCTAAAGCTATGGTTGCTCAGTTCCAAGAGCGCGGTTACAAAATCGTTTCTAATGGTACAGAAAACCACTTGTTCTTGGTTGACCTAATCGACAAAGACATCACAGGTAAAGATGCAGATGCCGCACTAGGTGCAGCGAACATCACGGTTAACAAAAACTCAGTACCAAACGACCCTCGTAGCCCGTTTGTTACTTCAGGTATCCGTGTCGGCTCTCCAGCAATCACTCGCCGTGGTTTCACCGAAGCAGACGCAACTGAGCTAGCTAACTGGATGTGTGATGTTCTAGATAATATCGGCAACGAAGAAGTTATTGAAGCGACAAAAGCAAAAGTACTCGAAATCTGTAAGCGTCTACCAGTTTACGCGTAATTTTCGTCATAGTTGATTGAACTTTGTTGTCGGGCATGCTCATTTACACTTGTAAACTCCGCGTGCCTTCCTAAAATTTCAGCCAACTATTTTGAAAATGAATTGTAGCCTCATCTTTGGATGGGGCTTTTTTGTATCTGCAGTAATTAGAGCGTGAGGGTGCCCAAGCGTTATAACGGGGGAGAGCTGAGAAATAAAAAAGGCTGATGTATTCACATCAACCCGTTATCACAACACGTTTTGTCTATTTAGGTAGACTTAGCAGGGTGCCTGATTTGCATTTAAACGAGTAGTATTTGCTACTTTCATTAAACTTACCTAACCCTTCACCGTCACAATAGTCGATATTGATGTCGCGCATCGTTTCCAAGGTGTCTTCACTGGTGAGCGCGAATTTAGAGCCATCTGAACAGACAATACGCACCCGACCATCATCACTGACTGAGTAAATATCAACTTCGGTATTGCACAGCTCGAATGACGCTTCGCGGAAGTTGTCTTGTTCGGTGTTACTCGCACACCCCGCAGTTACTGCAACCAACGTTGTTAGCGTTATCAGTCCAAATGTTTTCATAATAAGTCCTTGGATTGTCGATTTATTAAATTCAATTTTTGTTGTTGCTTAAGCTAAGACTATATAAGTGTGGCATCTCATTCAACAATAAAAAAGCCAGCGTTTTTCGCTGGCTTAATGGGTGTCTAAAGGGGAGCGGGCTAACCCACCTCAATACCTTGAGCTTGAAGATCTGCATGGTACGACGAACGAACAAACGGACCACAGGCGGCATGGGTAAAGCCAAGTTCAAGCGCAATCTCTTTAAGCTCGTCAAACTCTGAAGGCGGTACGTAGCGCTCAACAGGTAGGTGGTGGCGGCTTGGTGCTAGGTACTGGCCTAGAGTCAGCATAGTTACACCATGAGCGCGAAGATCTTTAAGCACTTCGATAATCTCTTCTTTTGTTTCGCCAAGCCCCATCATCAATCCTGATTTTGTCGGGATGTCAGGATGCTGCTGTTTGAATTTCTGGAGTAGCTGCAGAGACCACTTGTAGTTTGCGCCAGGTCGAGCCTTGCGATAAAGACGCGGTGCCGTCTCTAGATTGTGGTTGAACACATCTGGCGGATTGTCTTTCATTAGCTCAAGTGCCACATCCATACGACCACGGAAATCTGGTACGAGCGTTTCGATGCGAATTTCTGGGTTTAGAGCACGAATTTCGCGGTTACAGTCCGCAAAATGTTGCGCACCACCATCACGAAGATCGTCACGATCAACAGAAGTAATGACCACATATTTAAGCTTCATATCTTTGATAGTTTTCGCGAGCTTTTGTGGTTCGTCATTTTCAGGAGCAAGAGGACGGCCATGGGCAACATCACAGAATGGGCAGCGGCGTGTACAAATCGCACCAAGGATCATGAAGGTCGCAGTACCGTGGTTGAAGCATTCCGCTAAGTTAGGGCATGACGCTTCTTCACAAACAGAGTGCAGGTTGTTTTTACGCATCGCAGACTTGATGTCTTGAATACGCTGACTGTCTGAAGGTAGCTTGATCTTCATCCATTCAGGTTTACGAAGAACTTCTTTCTGTTCAGTAGGCATGTTCTTAACTGGGATCAGTGCCATCTTGTCAGCGTCGCGATATTTAACGCCTTTTTCCATTTGGATTGGTTTACTCATGCTTCTCTTACTTCTCTTTATAGTTGGCTTAATGGCTCGGCTTGGTGTCGAACTTTACATCGGAGTAACCGAGTAAGTTGACTAGCTCTTTGACTAGCTTATTCTCTACTTCCGTTACATCATCGGGGCCACCAAGTTGGCTGACCTGAACCATTTCCATTCCGGGATAACCACAAGGGTTGATGCGTTGGAACGGAGCAAGATCCATATTTACATTTAGCGCTAAGCCATGGAAGGAGCAGCCCTTTCGGATACGTAATCCTAACGAGCAGATTTTCTTTCCATCGACATAAACTCCGGGTGCGTCAGGTCTTGCTGCTGAGTCGATATTGTAAGCTTTTAGTGTATTGATTACGAGATTCTCGATATGAGTGACGAGCTCGCGCACTCCAAGCTTTTTTCGACGAAGGTTAATTAAAAAGTAGGCAACCAGTTGGCCGGGGCCGTGGTAGGTCACTTGACCACCACGGTCACTTTGAACCACTGGAATGTCACCGGTATTGAGTAAATGTTCTGCTTTCCCGGCTTGACCTTGAGTGAAAACGGGGTTGTGCTCAACCAGCCAAACTTCATCGGCCGTCTGTTCCGTTCTGTTGTCCGTGAAGTCATGCATTGCTTGCCAAATTGGCTCGTAATCTTGTCTTCCTAGATGTTTCACTACAAGCTGGTTTTGCATACCGCTTTTCCATCGTCGGTTAATAAAGTTAAAAGATTATAAACTGCTTCTGGCTATGGGACTATATACCAGTAACACATTTTTAACTCATCGATTATTATAGCGTTTATATCTATCTGATATATAAAAAGAAAGCAGCTTCTGCTGCTTTCAAAAAAAATTTAATTTATCAAAAAAAATTATAGAACCATACGCACAATGTCGATTTCACCTAGCTCTTTGTACAGTGTCTCAACCTGCTCGATAGAGGTAGCAGTGATATTGATTGACACTGAATGATAGTTACCTTTGGCACTCGGCTTTACCGTTGGGCTGTAATCACCTGGAGCATGGCGTTGGATAACTTCTAGAACCTTTTCTGGTAGTTCAGGCTTTGCGTAGCCCATAACCTTGTACGTAAAAGAACAAGGGAACTCAAGCAGGTCTTTTAGTTTTGCGTCTGAGTTGATGTTCAGCATGTGGAAACTCCAAGTTGAAAGTCGATATTTTCAGCGCGGAATAGTACTGCCTATTGAAAAGGATCTCAAGGTAGCACCGTGATTGGCTGAAATATTCAATACAAATTAAAAAAGCCGCACAAGGCGGCTTTTGAAAAGCTAAATACCGAAATTACAAGAAGCTCTTGAATAGCATCACAATGTAATCCCATAGGCGGCTAAATAGGCTGCCTTCTTCTACGTCTTCAAGAGCAAGAAGCGGGTACTCGGCAATATCTTCACCTTCTAGCTGATAGTATAGCTTACCAACTACGTCACCTTTCATAATTGGGGCTTCTAACTCTTTTTCAAGGATAAAGCTCGCTTTAAGGTTTTTCGCTTGTCCACGCGGAAGCGTAACGTAGGTGTCTTGATCTAGGCCCAGAGCAACCATGTCTTTGTTACCCATCCAGATTTTCTCTTCGACGAATGTTTCACCCGCTTTATGAGGGGCAACTGTTTCGAAGAAGCGGAAGCCGTAGCTGAGAAGCTTTTTGCTTTCTGATTTACGAGCGTTGGCGTTTTTAGTACCCATCACAACGGCAACCAGGCGCATCTGCCCCTCTGTCGCTGAGCTTACTAGGCTGTAACCCGCATTGCTCGTGTGGCCAGTTTTGATACCGTCAACGTTCATGCTCTTGTCCCAAAGTAGACCGTTACGGTTGTATTGGGTAATGCCGTTGTAGGTGAACTTTTTCTCAGAGTAGATACGGTACTCTTCAGGGACATCGCGGATAAGCGCGCTACCAAGTAGAGCCATATCGTAAGGTGTAGAGTATAAACTAGAGTTGTCTAGACCGTGTACGTTAGCAAAGTGGGTGTCTTTCATGCCAATCGTGTCAGCCCAAGCATTCATTAGGTCGACAAACGCATCCTCTGAACCTGCAATATGTTCGGCCATGGCCACACACGCATCATTACCTGATTGGATGATGATACCGCGGTTTAGGTCTTCAACTTTTACCGTTGTGCCCACTTCAATGAACATTTTCGAAGAGTCTGGGAAGTTCTTCGCCCATGCGTTTTTACTGATAGTCACATCGTCTTGAAGAGAGATGTTTCCGCGCTCTAGCTCTTGACCAATAACGTAGCTCGTCATCATCTTAGTTAAGCTAGCAGGAGACAGTTTGGTGTTCATCTCTTTCTCGGCAAGGACCTTACCAGAATGGTAATCCATCAAAACGTAGCCTTTTGCTGCGATTTGAGGAGCGTCTGGGACTACGATAGGAGATGCGAATGCGAAACTTGCTGAAAGCGCAATTGAGGACGCAAAAGCGGATTTTAATAACGTTGATTTTTTCATAGTGACTACAGAATTATCGTTTACTGTCCATATCTTAACAGAATCAATCGCTCAAACCAGTGCAGGTGTTAAACGACACTGGATTGAGGACTACTGGGATTTTATGAAAGCACTGGTGTAACCCAGTTCTTTCACTTGTTCTAGTGTCTTTTGAGTGGCTATATAGTCGTCAAAAGGGCCTAAAAATACGCGGTGAAGCTTTTTGTCAGAACTGACATAACTTTTAACCGATAGAGTTTGACTTAGATTTTGCGCCAAAGTTTCAACTCGATCTTGATGTTGTGATGACGCAATTTGAATAACAAACTTGGGTAATGCTTGCTGCTTATGAGCTTGCGTTGGTTTGCCTACTGTAATGACTTCAATCGCGACGTTGGCGGTACCTGTGCGAATGACGTCAAGCTTTAGCGCAGCGGCGTAGCTTAAATCGATGATACGCCCCTCATGGAAAGGGCCTCGATCATTCACACGCACGATGGCTGTTTTTCCGTTGTCTTGATTGGTCACTTTGACGTAGCTCGGAATGGGCAACTCTTTATGAGCGGCTGACATTGAGTACATGTCATAGATCTCGCCGTTAGAGGTCAAATGGCCATGAAATTTCTTACCATACCAAGAGGCGATGCCTTGCTGTTTGAAGCCTTCAGGCTGTTTGATAATGGTGTAATTCTTCCCGCGCAGAGTGTAGTTGCTATTACCACCACGGCTGTATGCTTCATACATTGGCGTTGCATCTTCGATATGATCGATACTGATTGGCGCATCAGGGGCAATGTCATCATCAATCGAGTAGCGTTTTGACGGTGAAGAAGAACAACCCGCAAGAATAAGGCTAGCTGCTGCGACAGTAAGTATAAATCGCTTGGTAATCATTTAAATTGCCTTAGAGAATGCTTTTCTATGAGTGTGGATCGACATCAAAATGCCAAAGCCTGCCATGAGTGTTACCATGGATGTGCCCCCGTAACTAATCAAGGGGAGCGGAACGCCAACTACGGGTAAAATACCACTTACCATACCAATGTTTACAAATACATAAACAAAAAAGCTCAATACGATACTACCAGCCATCATACGCCCAAACGCCGTTTGAGCTTTACTCGCCAGAACCAAGCCTCGCCCAATGATAAATAGGTAAAGGCAGAGTAGGAACAGGATGCCGATTAATCCCCACTCTTCAGCTATCACGGCGAAGATGAAGTCTGTATGTCGCTCTGGAAGAAACTCGAGTTGCGACTGAGTGCCTTGGAGCCAACCTTTACCAGAAATGCCACCCGAGCCGATGGCAATTTTACTTTGAATGATATGGTAGCCCGCGCCTAGTGGGTCAGACTCGGGATTAAATAAGGTTCTTACGCGAACTTTTTGATACTCACGCATCAAGAAAAACCACAAGATCGGCAGGAATCCTCCCAAGCCGCAAGCCGCTGCAAAGATGATTTTCCAACTGATGCCAGCAAGGAAAATAACAAAGATCCCTGATGCCGCAATTAGAATTGACGTGCCTAAATCAGGCTGTTTAGCAATCAGTATTGTTGGTACAAATACCATCACCAACGACATGACCAATGTTTGGAATGTTGGCGGCAATGGTCGTTTACCTATGTATCGCGCAACCATTAGTGGCACGGCTAGCTTGAGCAACTCAGAAGGTTGAAAGCGGATGAACCCAAGGTTAAGCCAGCGTTGTGCGCCTTTTGATGCTTCGCCGAAAAATAGCACGCCAAGCAGCAATATCACACCGCCAACGAACATCAGCGGTGCTAAGGATTCATAGGTACGTGGAGGAATTTGCGCCAGAAGTAACATCACACCGAGGGACAGCCCCATGCGCATGGCTTGTCTGTCCATCATAGCAATGCTTTGGCCGCTCGCACTGTACATCACTACGAGGCCAAATATCATCAGCACTAGTATTCCTAGCAGCAGTGGTAGATCAAGATGGAAACGCTCAAAAAAGGCGCGGTTTTGACCGGTTGCTGGGTTTAAATCCATGACTATTTCGCCTCCTTTTTGTCTACTAGAACGTGATCAAATATTCTTCGGACCACTGGCCCCCCTTGAGAAGAGCCACCACCTGCATTCTCGAGTACTATAGTGACGATAAGCTCGGGGTCTTTGATAGGGGCAAAGCCAGTAAATAGAGCGTGGTCACGTAAGTGTTCGGCTATTTCGTCAGCGTTGTACTCTTCGTCTTCAGCTAAGCCGAAAACCTGCGCGGTGCCTGATTTACCACCACTGACATATTCGGTCTTTGTAAAGGCGCGGCGTGCTGTACCCTTCTTACCATGGTTTACCAAGCGCATACCTTCGATTGCCATATCCCAGAAACGATCTTTAACACCGGTAATGGGTGGATAGGTTTCGATATCGGATAGCTTGCGGGTGTCAAATTCTTCGCCGTTGTTGATCGTCGCTCGTAGCAGGTGCGGTGCAATCACTTCACCACGATGAACCAGCACCGAGGTCGCTTTGGCAATCTGCATTGGTGTTGCAGTCCAGTAACCTTGACCGATACCAACAGGAATGGTGTCACCTTGATACCATGGTGTTCTATGCCTAGCCATTTTCCATTCACGAGTGGGCATATTCGCTTTGCTCTCTTCATGAATATCGATACCGGTATAATCACCGAAGCCAAACATCATCATCCAACTTGAAATGCGATCGATACCCATGTCGTAAGCAATTTGATAAAAGAAGGTATCAACGGACTCTTCAATTGATTTAACTATATCTACTTTGCCGTGCCCCCACGCTAGCCAGTCACGAAACGGGCGCGTTTTGGAGTTAGGAATCTTCCAATAACCAGGGTCGTTACGCGTGGTATATGGCGTAACGACACCCTCTTGTAGCGCTGCGACTGCCATAAACGGCTTGATGGTTGACGCTGGTGGGTAGATCCCAAGCGTTGCACGGTTAACCAACGGACGGTTTTTGTCGTTGAGCAGGGCTCTATATGCTTTACCTGATATGCCGTGAACGAAAGCGTTTGGATCGTAACTCGGACTAGAGACCATCGCCAGGACCCCGTTATCTGAAGGGTCTAAAACGACAGCACTCCCTCTACGGCCATCTAGCAATTTATGAATGTATAGTTGGAGATCAATATCAAGGTTGAGAACGATGTCTTTTCCAGGCACTGGCGGAACATACTTTAGAGTGCGAATTACCCGTCCACGACTGTTGACTTCTACTTCTTGATAGCCTGCCGTGCCGTGCAGCATGTCTTCGTAATAGCGCTCGATACCCAACTTACCAATGTCACGAGTTGCCTGGTAGTTGGCATCTTTTTCCTCACGTATCAGGCGTTGAACGTCGCGATCATTAATTCGAGAAACGTAACCAATGACGTGAGTCAGCACTTCACCATATGGGTAGTTTCGCTTGAGTGATGCATTGATGGCTACGCCGGGAAATTTGTGCTGATGTACTGAAAATTTAGCGGTTTGTTCTTGAGTCAATTGAGTCAAGATCGGCACGGATTTAAAGCGACGAGTTTGGCGACGTTCACGCTGAAATCGCTCAATTTGCTCGGGAGTGATGGTCAGGATCTGTTGCAGACGACGAATAGTGTCATCCATATCCTTAATTTTTTCGGGCGTAAGCTCGAGACTAAAAACAGGTTGGTTCTCAGCAAGTAACTTACCATTCCGATCATAGATTAATCCGCGGTTGGGTGCGATTGGCACCACCTTAATGCGGTTGTCATTGGAGCGTGTTTTATAATCTTGGTATTGATTAATCTGAATGTTATACAGGTTGGTAATAAGAACACCAACCAAAGCAACAATTCCGAAGAAAGCAACAATAGCGCGACTTCTGAATAGTCGCGCTTCTTCATGGTAGTCCCTTATCTGGGTACGCTTCCTTAACATGAATCGTTATTCTCGGTGGTAAGGGTGGTTCGCGGTAATGCTCCACGCACGATACAAGCTCTCAGCCATGACGATGCGGACTAATGGATGAGGCAGAGTTAATGCAGAAAGAGACCAGCTCTGATCTGCTGCCGCTTTACAAGCAGGGGCTAAACCTTCGGGACCGCCAATTAGAATCGACACATCTCTGCCATCTAGTTTCCAGCTCTCTAGCTGCCCAGCTAATTGTGGGGTGTCCCATTTTTTGCCAGGAATGTCGAGAGTAACAATTCGGTTGCCTTTTGGCACGGCAGCAAGCATGGCTTCGCCTTCTTTTTGCAGAATTCTTGCAATATCGGCATTTTTTCCGCGTTTTCCGGCGGTTATTTCTACAAGTTCAAGCGGCATATCGTGTGGGAAGCGGCGGCGATACTCTTGAAAGCCCTCTTCAACCCACTTAGGCATTTTAGTGCCAACGGCCACTAACTGTATCTTCATCGATTAGCTCCAAAGCTTCTCTAGTTGGTATAGCTCGCGATGCTCTTCTTGCATAACGTGTACGATAGTGCTGCCCATATCCACTACGACCCACTCGCCTTCAGCTTCACCATCAACGCCTAGTGGCTCGATGCCTGCAAGTTTTGACTCTTTTGCAACGTGCTCAGCGATAGAAACAACATGACGCTTGGATGTACCAGTACAAACAATCATGAAGTCGGTAATGCTAGATTTACCTTGGACATCAATAGTCTTGATGTCTTGCGCTTTCATATCATCTGCTTTGTCAGCAAGGAAGTTGTTTAACTCTTCAAGTTGCAAGGTGTTGTCCTCGTTGGTGTTGTGCTTTCACACAGGTTATTTCAATTGCGGCGGCGAAGTATAGCACGCTTTCTATAGCTTCACTTGCGGTAAGCAGCACTCGACACTTAACTGATGCAATAGTGGCCAACTGGTTTGCTCATACTGGGTTTTTACCATCAGCTCTATCTTAGCAAGCAGTTGAAGTAGCTGCGTAATCTTCTTTGGTTGCAAGCGATTGAGAGCCGCTGAGTATAGAGGGCGCTTATTTTGCCAAACTCGGTAGCTTTCAAACACCTGTCCAATCGGCTGATTCTTAACTTGATTCGCCATATTGAGCAGTTGAGTGAGCTCTTTCTGTATGGTGCGAATCAGTATGATGGCTTCAACACCTTCCACTTCTAACTGGCGCAAAATCCGCTGTGAGCGCTTCGCTTTACCCGCGAGCAGAGCATCAACCCAATGGAAAGCGGTAAAGTGGTTGTGACGACTTAAAGATTCTTCTAACCGAATCAGGTTGAGCACACCGTCAGGATAGAGGAGTGCCAACTTTTCAAGGCTCTGTGTTAGCGCGAATAGGTTTCCTTCGTGCCATTGAGCCAGCATTTGTACCGCTTCTTGATCCGGTTTGAGATTGAGTGCTCGGCATCGAGTTTGCACAAACTGAGGCAGCCTTTGTATATCTGGTGTTAAACAGTTCACCCAGCAGCCTTGGCTTGATAGGGCTTTAAACCATTTGGCATTCTCTTGAGCTTTGGTCAGCTTGCTACCTATAACAAGGAGCAAAATATCGCTATGCACAAGCTCAGATATTGCGACTAGCTCTTTGGCTATCGCTGCATTGACGCCAGATTCAGGTAGCTCTAACTCTATGACTTGACGCGCTGAGAATAGGCTCATTGCTTGGCAACAGTCATAGACTGAGTTCCAGTCAAGGGATGCATCGACTGCAAAGCGGTGACGCTCTTCAAAACCTTGTGTGAGAGCTGCTTTTTGAATGGCTTGACGAGACTCTTGGATTAAGAGTGGTTCGTTGCCGAAAATAAGATAGGTTGAGTGGAGCTGTTTAGATAACTGCTCCACTAGGCGGTCGGCGAAAATTCGCATATTGGTTAGTTTGCTGGCACTTCTGAAGTGACATTACCTTGTGGATCTTCTGCGTAGAAGGTCTTCACACGGTACTGCTCTTCTTCAACTCTTAGTGTTGCTTCTTGCTCTGCTTCAAGTAGCTCATTGGCTTCGATGTCAGCTTTCAAACGTGCCATTTGGCGAATGATCTGTGACGCCGCTAGCTTACGCATTTCGTCTTCAATCATGTCACGTTCAACCGATTTTGCTAGAGCCGTTAACGGGTTATCTAGGTAACTACGAGTTACGCTAGTCGAGAAGGTTTTTGAACCTAGTTCAGGGACCGTCACTCGGTAAGAGGCTCTAAAGGTTAGCTCTTTTTCTGCCGCGCGAGTGTTTTGGTAGAGAGAGAGTGTGCGCTCACCAACGCCTTCGCTAAGCAGGTGCAGGTTTGGTGTGTTCGCTGCAGGTGGAACCACTTTAATTTCACTCATACGCAGTTGTCCTTTCATCATGCGGGTGAAGCTGCTGTATTGGTCGTAACTGGTTAGCGACATGGTTTCTAACTCTTCAGGAACCGAGTAGTCACCGCGTAGGTGGAAACCACAAGCAGACAATAGGCTTGCCATTAAAATCACACTAGTGAGTTTTAAAGAGGATGATGAAATAAGGCGCGATGCTCTACGAAACATGGATTTAGGGCTCTCGATTATTGGAATACTTATCTTAGGGCTCTATTTTCTGCGATAGAAAGTAAAGCGCTAAGATAAGTATAAGCAGGGTAATAAGCTACCCTGCTTATGACTAAGCGAGCGAAGATTAGTTCGCTACACTTTGTTAGTTTGCAACAATGTTTAGAAGTTTACCTGGTACGTAGATAACTTTGCGTACAGTTTTGTCTTCTGTGAACTTAGTAACGTTCTCATCGTTTAGACCTAGCTTTTCGATCTCATCTTTAGAGATGTCTGCAGGTACAGTCAGCTTCGCGCGTAGCTTGCCGTTAACCTGTACGATGATTAGCTTCTCGTCTTCAACTAGTGCTTTTTCATCATGTGTAGGCCACGCCGCATTGTCGATGTCCGCTTGACCAAGACCAGCCCACATCTCGTAAGAGATATGCGGAGTGATCGGATAAAGCATCACAACCACTGCTTTTAGTGCTTCGTCTAGGATTGCACGATCTTGCTCAGACTCTTGAGGTGCTTTGGCTAACTTGTTCATCAGCTCCATGATTGCAGCGATAGCGGTGTTGAACGTTTGGCGACGTGCAACATCATCCGTTACCTTAGCGATGGTCTTGTGAACGTCACGACGTAGCGCTTTTTGGTCGCCAGACAGTGCTGCTGCATCAACTGCAACTGCTTCGCCTTTCCCAGCGTGTTCTTTCACTAGTTTCCAAACACGTTTTAGGAAACGGTTCGCACCTTCTACGCCAGACTCTTGCCACTCAAGGGTCATGTCTGCAGGAGACGCGAACATCATGAATAGACGTACTGTGTCAGCACCGTACTTGTCTACCATCTCTTGTGGGTCGATACCGTTGTTCTTCGATTTAGACATTTTGATCATGCCTGAGTGCTCAACGTCACGACCTTCGTTGTCTTTAGCAGACACGATACGACCTTTACCGTCACGCTCTACAGCGACGTCAGTCGGAGCAACCCACTCTTTACCGCCTTTCTCGTTCTCAAAGTAGAACGCGTCCGCTAGAACCATGCCTTGACATAGTAGCTGCTTGAATGGTTCGTCAGAAGTCACATAGCCCGCATCACGCAGTAGTTTATGGAAGAAGCGAGAGTAAAGTAGGTGCATACAAGCGTGCTCGATACCACCGATGTACTGATCGACTGGTAGCCAGTAGTTTGCTTTTTCTGGATCTAGGATATCGTCTGCTTGTGGTGAACAGTAGCGAGCGTAGTACCAAGAAGATTCCATGAAGGTATCAAACGTGTCAGTCTCACGTAGAGCCGGCTCGCCGTTGAACGTCGTCTTCGCCCACTCTTTGTCCGCTTTGATTGGGCTCGTTACGCCATCCATCACCACGTCTTCAGGAAGTATTACAGGCAGTTGTTCTGCTGGCACTGGGTGAACTTCACCATCTTCAGTCGTTACCATTGGGATTGGCGCACCCCAGTAACGTTGACGAGATACACCCCAGTCACGTAGACGGAAGTTTACCGTCTTGTGACCTTTGCCTTCTGCTTCCAGTTTTTCTGCGATTGCGTCGAATGCCGCTTGGAATTCAAGACCATCGAACTCACCAGAGTTAAATAGAACGCCTTTCTCAGTGTAAGCTTCTTCAGAGATGTTTAGCTCGCTGCCATCCGCAGGCTGAATCACGGGAAGAATGTCTAGACCGTATTTAGTCGCAAATTCAAAATCGCGTTGGTCGTGACCAGGAACCGCCATAACTGCGCCTGTGCCGTAATCCATCAATACAAAGTTAGCGACGTAAACTGGAACTTCACGGCCGTTCAATGGGTGAATTGCAGTAAGGCCTGTCGCCATACCCTTCTTCTCCATTGTCGCTAGCTCAGCTTCAGCAACCTTGTTGTTTTTACACTCTTCGATGAATTCAGCAAGCTTAGGGTTGTTCTCAGCTGCGGTTGTCGCTAGAGGGTGACCTGCCGCGATACCAACGTAAGTGACGCCCATGAGCGTATCAGGACGAGTAGTGTAAACCTCTAGGTCAGCTTGGCCTTTCACTTCAAACTTGAGCTCTACGCCTTCTGAGCGACCAATCCAGTTGCGTTGCATGGTTTTAACCATTTCAGGCCAGCCGTCAAGGTTGTCTAGGTCATCTAGAAGCTCTTGAGCGTATTCAGTGATCTTGATGAACCACTGCGGGATCTCTTTTTGCTCTACAGGCGTGTCACAACGCCAGCAGCAGCCATCTTCAACCTGCTCGTTTGCTAGAACAGTTTGGTCGTTTGGACACCAGTTAACAGAAGAGGTCTTCTTGTAAACTAGGCCTTTTTGGTAAAGCTTAGTGAAGAACTCTTGCTCCCAACGGTAGTACTCAGGCGTACAGGTTGCGAACTCACGGTTCCAGTCGTAGCCGAAACCCAGCAGTTTAAGCTGGTTCTTCATGTATTCGATGTTTTCGTATGTCCAAGGCGCAGGTGCCGTGTTGTTTTTCACCGCTGCGTTTTCTGCAGGCAGACCGAATGCATCCCAACCAATTGGTTGCATTACGTTTTTACCTTGCAGGCGTTGGAAACGAGAGACTACATCACCGATAGTGTAGTTACGCACGTGACCCATGTGCAGTCGACCACTTGGGTAAGGGAACATGGATAGACAGTAGAATTTTTCTTTATTTGGGTCTTCACTTACAACAAAGGTCTTGTTGTTATCCCAGTGCTGTTGAACTTTCTGTTCAATATCTTGCGGGTTGTATTGTTCTTGCATCGATGATGTCCGGTTATCTTGGAATTTGTGAGTTCGGTTAGAACAGACTTTAATAGATCGTCATAGAATACCTAAAGGAACGAGGTACAACAATAGCTATCCCCGTCAATTAACTTGTTGCTTAGGTGCAACTCCAATTATTTAGGGGATACAAAGCAGTAAGTAATCTTGAGGAGGGGCTATGTCAAAAAGAAAAGCTGGTTACGAAGAGATGCTTGAAGATGTGGTTGAAACACTCAAGCATAGTCCTGATGAGGTAAATAATGTTATTGAAACCTCGGGAAAAGTTGCCCAAGCCGCTAACGATCTGACTAAAGATGAAATGGCCTTGGTCTCTGCGTATGTTAAATCGGACTTGAAAGAGTTCGCTGACAACTACGAAGACTCCAAAGGCGGCCCCTTTTATTTGATGGTTACCGACTCGATTTGGCAGGGGTTACTTGATATTACCGATCGTACTAAGGTTGAGTGGGTTGAGCTTTTCCAAGATCTGGAACACCAAGGACTTTATCAGGCCGGTGAAGTGATTGGTTTAGGTATATTGGTTTGCGATGAGTGTGGGCATAAAACTCAATACAATCACCCAACGGTGATCATCCCATGTACCCATTGTGGGCATAAAGGGTTTAGCCGTCAGGCGTTGAAGCCTTAGGCGGGGATGGGAACGGGCTACGCCCTTCGGGAGTCCGTTCTCGCATCTCGTTTCTCGCTCTAATCCCTCAATCTCCAACCGATCACCAAACTTAACACTACCCATACATACAGTGGCCATGAGCCTAGATGGCGATAAGGTGTTTCACCCGATGTCGCTGGTACTTCTGCACGTAGCACTGCGGTTTTAAACTGTGGTACTTGGGCGGTAATGTTACCTTTATGATCTGTCACTGCCGTCACGCCATTGTTAGTCGCGCGAATCACTGGTTTACCTAGTTCAAGTGCGCGCATTCGGGCTATTTCCATATGTTGCAAAGGGCCGATGGAGTGTCCAAACCAAGCATCATTGGATAGGGTGAGGATAAAGTCAGTATCGTCGGTAAGATTCTGTCTAACTTGTTCGTTGAAGATAATTTCGTAGCAAAGCGCAGGCGCCATTTGAGTGCCATTGGCATCGACATTAGGCTGAATATAGTCGCCACGGCTAAATGATGACATCGGCAAATTGAAGAGTGGGGCGATAGGACGTAAGACTTCTTCAAATGGAACAAACTCACCAAATGGAAGTAAGTGGTGTTTGTGGTAGCGTTGGTTCATATCATAGCGATACTCGCCATTTGCGTTGATTCCGAGAGTCAGAATGCTGTTGTAGAACTTTTTAGTCTCGCCTTGATTGACGATTCCAGTAATCACTGCGCTGTTGTTCATGCGCGCCGCAGAGTCGAGGTTACTAAGAAAAGATGAGATTTCGTATTCTAGAGCAGGGACCGCTGCTTCAGGCCAAATGATGATGTCCGCATCCCAGTTTTCACGAGTAAGGTCTGTGTACTTCATAATGGTTGGCCAACGCTCACTTGGCTTCCACTTCAACTCTTGAGGGATATTGCCTTGAATCAAGGCGACCTTGGTGACTTGGTCTGGGTTTGGCGTAACCCATTGGGCGGATTGCAAGCCAAAGCCAGTACTTAAAATTGTGCTAGGAATAAGCAGTAATAACCATTGGCGTTTGAGGCTAGCATAAGCAATCGCACCGGCATTGATAATTAGCAGCAGTGTTATCAGCTCTACGCCTCCAAGTGGCGCAAAGCTGCCCATAGGGCTATCAATCTGGCTATAGCCCAACCACAGCCAAGGGAAGCCAGTCATCACCCAGCCACGTAGCCAATCACACATTAGCCACAGCGCAGGCGCTGCCAACAGAAACCTTGAGCGGTTTGTATTCGGGAAGAAGCGGTTGATGCTCCAAGTAAACAGGGCGGAGTATATGGCAAGGTAACCAACCAATAGAGCCATTAAGAAAACACTGGCAACTTTGGGCATACCACCAAAGTTATCTATGCTGACATGAACCCAGCTGACGCCTGTTGCAAATTGGCCTAGCCCCCATGCGTAACCTATCCCAAGCGCGCGCTTAGCCGACTGCTTATGGATAAGGAGTAATAGTAGAGTAGGGCTAACAATAGCTAATGGCCATAGTTGGTATGGAGCGAAAGCTAGGGTGGTTATTGCGCCAACAAAAACGGCCGCGAACGGCCGTTTTAGGCGATGAAAAAGTGAATTGATCATCGTTTACTTCTGTTTTGTCCCTGTTGGGAAATTAGCGTTACTCTTCTGTCGAGTCTTCAACGAGCTCTTCATCTGGAATCGTTACTTGGAGCTGCACAACTCGGCGGTTGTCGGCAGAGGTTACCTTGAAGCTATACCCTTCAATATCAACCAGTTCGCCACGAGAAGGTAGGTGACCAAATGCGGTCATAACCATGCCTCCTACCGTGTCGACTTCTTCATCACTGAAGGAGGTACCAAACGTATTGTTAAACTCTTCAATGGTGGTTAATGCCTTAACGGCAAAGGTGTGCTTGCTCAGCTTGCGGATATCTAGCTCTTCTTCGTCATCGAACTCATCTTCGATTTCCCCTACGATCTCTTCGAGGATATCTTCGATGGTGACTAGGCCGGATACACCGCCAAACTCGTCGACAACGATAGACATGTGATAGCGCTCTTCGCGGAATTCTTTCAGTAGGCGATCAACACGCTTACTTTCAGGCACCACAACCGCAGGGCGGATTACTTGCTCGATATCAAATGGTTCGCTGCCAGAACCTAAGTATTTAAGTAAGTCCTTCGCTAACAGAATACCTTCTACATGGTCTTTATCTTCGCTGATGACTGGGTAACGAGAGTGCTGTGCATCAGTGATAAGGTTGATCAGTGCATCTAAATCGTCGCTACGATCAACGGTAACCATTTGCGAACGCGGTAACATGATGTCACGCACTCGCATTTCAGAGATCTCCATAACACCTTCTAGCATATCGCGTGTGTCGTGGTCGATCAGGTCGTTTTCTTCAGAGTCACGGATGACATCCACAAGCTCTTGGCGATCCTTGGGTTCACCTTGAAAAAGTTGACCTAGGCGTCCGAAGAAGGACTTTCTACTCGGACCTTCAGATTTTTCTTTCTTACCTTCTAGAGAAGAGGGCGAATTGTCTTCGTTCATTGTTTCTCATTTAAGTAACGCTATCAGATGTGTGATAGCTCACATAGTAGACTGAGTTGAAACTGCCTCAGCGCTACTGTTTCTCATCAATGTAGGGGTCTTTAAAACCCATACTTTGCATGATTTCTGTTTCGAGTGACTCCATCTCTTCAGCTTCGTCATCTTCGATATGATCATAACCTAGCAGATGCAAGCTTCCATGTACAACCATATGCGCCCAGTGCGCCATTAGAGGTTTGTTTTGTTCTACCGCTTCACGTTCTACTACTTGGCGGCAGATTATGAGATCGCCAAGCAGGTCCATTTCGATACCCGGAGGCGCTTCAAATGGGAAAGAGAGCACATTGGTTGGCTTGTCTTTACCGCGATAGTCATGGTTGAGCTGGCGGCTCTCTTCTTCGTCAACCAAGCGAACAGTCACTTCTGCTTGAGGTTGAAACTTTGTCACCGCCGAGCTTAACCAGAGATGAATATCGTCAAAGCTAGGCAAGCCATTTTCATCTTCAACGGCGAGTTGTAGATCCAGTTCAATCGTCATTATTTACCTTCGGCGGCTTCTGCTTGTACTTTCTTGGAAAGCTCAGCTTTGGCTGTTTCAATTAACTGTGCTTCGCGCTCTTCACGACGTTTCTTCTCGAACTCTTTACGCTCTTTTTGATCTTTCGCTTCCCATTTTTCATAGGCGTTGACGATACGCGCAACGACTGGGTGGCGAACGACGTCGTCTGACATGAAGAAGTTAAAGCTAATATCATCGACTTCGCTTAATACCTCGATCGCATGGCGCAGACCTGATTTCGCACCACGTGGCAGGTCGATCTGAGTGATGTCACCTGTGATCACCGCTCGTGAGTTAAAGCCAATACGAGTCAGGAACATCTTCATTTGCTCAACAGTGGTGTTCTGACTTTCGTCGAGAATAATGAAAGCGTCATTTAGGGTTCGGCCACGCATGTAGGCGAGAGGCGCGACTTCAATCACGTTGCGTTCAATCAGTTTCTCGACCTTCTCAAACCCTAGCATTTCGAACAGCGCATCGTAGAGAGGACGAAGATAGGGATCGACCTTCTGACTCAGATCACCAGGTAGGAAACCGAGTTTTTCACCAGCTTCTACTGCAGGGCGAGTTAATAGAATACGGCGGATCTCTTGACGCTCTAAAGCATCGACAGCGGCTGCAACCGCCAGGTAGGTTTTACCTGTACCAGCAGGGCCAATGCCGAAACTGATATCGTGCGTCACCATGTTCATCAAGTACTGGCCTTGATTTGGCGTGCGTGGTTTGATGACGCCTTTCTTGGTCTTGATGAATACTTCTTTACCGTGTTCAATGTTTGACTCTAGATCTTGGTCGAGTACTCCAGTTTCTTTAATTGCTAAATGGATCTCATCCGGTTCAACATCAGGGATTGCTCCGCGAACAGGGGCCGTATTTACGTAAAGTGTTTTAATAATTTCAAGTGCAGCGGCGCTGGTATGCGGCTTACCGACAATAGTAAAGAAGTTGCCACGGTAGCTAATTTCCACACCCAAACGGCGCTCTAAGTGCTTGATATTGTCATCGAAAGGACCGCAGAGACTGCTTAGTCGGCGGTTATCTGAAGGTTCTAGATTGATCTCTAGGGTAACAATTTTATTGCTCAAAGTTGCCTCTCATTGTTTGTCACTCTAAAAAAGCCCGATTTAGACCGGGCTTTTAGTGACCTTATATACCTTTCTCTAAGATGGTATCAGAGTCGGGTAAATTCAAGCTTATTTCGAACTTAAGGTGTGAAGGTTGCTACACCTAGCTCATCTTCACGCTTTGTTTTCGCCATCATCTGCGTTGGAGAGATTACGGTGCGAAGGTCCATATCTTTTTCGGTACGCACTAGCTCACCACGTAGAGAGTTAGCGAATACGTCCGTGATCTTAACGTCAACGAACTGACCGATTAGGTCTGCACTACCTTCAAAGTTAACAACACGGTTATTCTCAGTACGTGCGCGAAGCTCCATTAGATTCTTTTTCGATGGACCTTCTACCAGAACGCGTTGCTCTGTATCAAGCATCAGACGTGAGTAACGCATCGCTTGCGAATTAACCACTTGCTGCAGCTCGTATAATCGCTCTTTCTTGGTCTCTTCTGACAGATCACACGGGTAATCCGCTGCTGGCGTACCCGGACGAGGTGAGAAGATAAAGCTAAAGCTCATATCGAAATCAACGTCCTTGATGAGTTTCATTGTCGCTTGGTGATCCATATCGGTTTCACCTGGGAAGCCAACGATAAAGTCAGAGCTGATTTGAATGTCTGGACGCGCTTTACGTAACTTACGGATGATCGACTTGTACTCGATGGCCGTATGCGGGCGCTTCATCATCGTTAGGATACGGTCACTACCACTTTGTACTGGTAGGTGCAGGAAGCTCACTAGCTCAGGTGTATCTTCGTAAACCGCGATGATGTCGTCAGTAAACTCTAATGGGTGGCTAGTTGTGAAACGAATACGATCGATACCGTCGATAGAAGCGACAAGACGGAGCAGTTCAGCGAAAGAACAGATATCGCCTTCGTGTGTTGGACCACGGTATGCGTTTACGTTTTGACCCAGTAGGTTAACTTCACGCACACCTTGTTCAGCAAGCTGAGCAATTTCGAACAGCACGTCATCCATTGGACGGCTTACTTCTTCACCGCGCGTGTATGGCACAACACAGTAAGTACAGTACTTAGAACAGCCTTCCATGATAGAAACGAACGCCGTTGCACCTTCTGCGCGAGGTTCAGGTAGGCGGTCAAATTTTTCGATCTCAGGGAAAGAGATATCCATCACAGGTGCTTCGTCTGATTGAGATTGCTTAATCATCTCTGGTAGACGGTGCAGTGTTTGTGGGCCAAAGATTACGTCAACAAACGGAGCTCGTTCACGAATGTGGTCACCTTCTTGAGTCGCTACACAGCCACCCACGCCGATCACCACACCGTCTTTTTTGTCTTTTAGTGTTTTCCAACGACCAAGCTGATGGAATACCTTTTCCTGCGCTTTTTCACGGATAGAACAGGTATTAAGAAGTAATACATCTGCCTCATTTGGATCTTCTGTTAACTCGTAGCCGTTAGCCGCGTTGAGAAGGTCAGCCATTTTAGATGAATCGTATTCGTTCATCTGGCAACCCCAGGTTTTAATTAGCAGTTTCTTACTCATAATTTCGCTCGATCGTTAGTTTAAATTAAGGGAGCAAATCGCCCAGTGTTACTTTTTATCTGTAATGTTTGTTGCCTAGAAATAGTGACTACTATTGACCACATTCACCGTGAGGCCTAGCTGGCAGCAAGCGGCGTATTGTACTGCTTTAAAAACCTACTGACTAGTGCTGCAACCAAATCTATTAAAAGCGTTATCGAATAAGGGATTTGCCCATATCGCGCTTGAGGTTTTTGGTTACATTTTAGTAATGAAAACGTACAATAAAAACAGATGCTAACAGGATGAAGTAAGAGTTATGACCAAGTTTGATGTTGCAGTGATTGGTGGTGGCATGGTGGGAGCCGCAACCGCGATCGGTTTTGCCCAGCAAGGCAGACAAGTTGCGGTGGTCGAAGGGTATGCACCGAAGGCATATTCTCCTGAACAACCAATGGATATCCGTGTTTCTGCAATTTCACAACACTCGGTTGCAATACTCAATCAATTAGGGGCTTGGCACGCTATAGAGCAGATGCGAGTTTGCCCTTATCGTCGTCTCGAAACTTGGGAACATCCAGAGTGCCGTACTCGTTTTCATTCCGATGAATTAGACATGCAGCAGTTAGGCTATATTGTCGAAAATAGGCTGATTCAATTGGGTTTGTGGCAAGTGCTTGAGCAGCATGAAAATATCACTCTATTTTGCCCTGATAAATTAGATACGATTGAATTTGGGGAAACCAGCAAGGTTGTGCTCGAGTCTGGTCAATCCATAGCCACTGATCTTGTCGTTGGCGCTGACGGTGCAAACTCTAAAGTTCGTCAGTTGGTGGGTATTGGTATCACCGCGTGGGATTACAGACAGCACTGTATGTTGATTAATGTACAAACTGCGCTCCCTCAACAAGACATTACTTGGCAGCAGTTTACCCCTACAGGCCCGCGTTCTTTTTTACCTTTGGCAACTCTAGATGGCCAATCAGATGGAACCGGTCAGGGATCGCTTGTGTGGTATGACGCACCTAAGCGAATCAAACAGTTATGTGCTATGACACCTGAGCAGTTGAAGGAAGAGGTGATGACACACTTCCCTACTGAGTTGGGTGATATCAAGGTGCTTCAGTCTGGTTCTTTTCCTCTTACACGTCGTCATGCTCAGTCATACTATCGCAATGACTGTGTGCTTGTTGGTGATTCAGCGCATACGATTAATCCTTTGGCAGGGCAAGGGGTTAACTTAGGTTTTAAGGACGTAGAAGTGTTGTTAGAGGTGGCGAAAGGAGCAGCGCAGCTAGACCAGTCTGTGCTGAAACAGTATGAGCGTAAACGACGTCCTGATAATTTATTGATGCAATCGGGTATGGACTTCTTCTATAAAGGGTTTAGCAATGATATTGCGCCACTGAAGCTGGTACGTAATGCTGCGCTTAAAATTGCTGAAAATGCAGGGCCATTGAAAGCGCAAGTACTGAAGTACGCCTTAGGGATGAAGTAATACCAAGAAGAACTGGCGCAGTTAACAAAGCTGCAGATTCAACAATGAAGGGTATAACAGATACAAAAAAACGCAGCCATTGGCTGCGTTTTTTGATTCGATTAAAGTCGCTATTACTTAGTTACTTTAAGAACTGCAGTTTCACCAACAGTCACAGAACCAGAAAGCTTGTTAAGCTCTTTGATTTCGTCCATGTTAGAGATAACAACTGGAGTTAGAGTCGATTTAGCTTTCTCTTCTAGAAGCGCTAGGTCGAAAGTGATGATAGTGTCACCAGCTTTAACAGTTTGACCTTCTTCCGCTACGCGAGTGAAGCCTTCGCCTTTAAGTTCTACAGTATCGATACCGAAGTGAACAAAAAGCTCAACGCCGTCGTCAGACTCGATAGAGAATGCGTGGTTTGTTTCGAAGATCTTACCGATCGTACCGTTTACAGGAGCTACCATCTTGTCGCCAGCTGGCTTGATAGCGATACCGTCACCAACGATTTTCTCAGCGAACACGACATCTGGCACGTCTTCGATGTTTACAATTTCACCTGAAAGAGGTGCGATGATTTCGATTGCACCAGCGTCAGCACTATCATCAGATACAAGCTTCTTAAGTTTATCAAACAGACCCATTGTGTCATGCTCCTAACGTTTTCGTTTAATTCTGTCGAATTATAGTATACCAATCTCAGAAGATAGACGACTACTTTTAGCGCCTATCTCATTGGAATTAGCTGATTATTGAGTTTTCTCTGCGATAAATTTTTCTACAACTGCTTCTATTTCTGCTGCAGTTGGTAGAGAAAGTGCTTCTTCTGCCATCGCTTTTACTTCCGCAAAGTTAGAGTTACGGATAACTTTCTTAACCTTAGGGATAGAGATACCACTCATTGAGAACTCATCTAGACCCATGCCTAGTAGAAGTAGTGTCGCGCGCTCATCGCCCGCTAGTTCACCACACATACCAGTCCATTTGCCTTCAGCGTGTGAAGCATCAATAACTTGCTTGATTACAGTTAGTACCGCTGGTGATAGTGGGTTGTATAGATGAGAGATCATCTCGTTACCACGGTCTACAGCGAGTGTGTACTGAGTTAGGTCGTTAGTACCGATTGAGAAGAACGCGACTTCTTTTGCAAGATGGTGAGCGATCGCTGCTGCTGCCGGAGTCTCAACCATAACACCAATTTCGATCTCTTCGTCAAATGCTAGACCTTCAGCACGAAGTTCCGCTTTGTACTCTTCGATAGCGTTCTTAAGTTCGCGGATCTCTTCAACAGAAATGATCATTGGGAACATGATGCGAAGCTTACCATGTGCAGATGCACGTAGGATGCCGCGAAGTTGATCACGAAGGATTTCACGACGGTCTAAGCTGATACGTACTGCACGCCAGCCTAGGAATGGGTTCATCTCTTGTGGTAGATCCATGTAAGGAAGATCTTTATCACCACCGATGTCCATGGTACGAATAATTACCGACTCGCCGTTCATTGCTTCTGCAACTTCTTTGTACGCTTGGTATTGCTCTTCTTCAGTTGGTAGCGCATCGCGGTCCATAAATAGGAATTCAGTACGGTACAGACCAACGCCTTCACCACCGTTACGCAGGATGCCGTCACAGTCTTTTACTGTACCGATGTTACCGCATACTTCTACGCGGTGACCGTCAGTGGTTTCAGCGTGAAGGTCTTTTAGCTTAGCGAGCTCTTCTTTTTCAGCAAGGAAAGCCGCTTTTACAGCTTGTGCTTCTTTAAGCTCTGCATCTGATGGGTTGATAACGAGTTTGTTGTTCATCGCATCAAGAATTAGCATGTCGCCATTCTTAACTTTCTTAGTGATGTCGTTGGTACCAACGATTGCAGGAAGCTCAAGAGAGCGAGCCATGATGGACGTGTGAGAAGTACGACCACCGATATCACATGCAAAACCAAGCACGTAATCTAGGTTGATTTGTGCTGTTTCAGAAGGCGTTAGGTCGTAAGCAACTAGGATAACTTCTTCATCAATGTCGCTTAGAGAAACGATGTTGATGCCTAGTGCATTTTTAACAAAACGTGTACCGATATCACGGATATCTGTTGCACGTTCTTTTAGGTATTCGTCGTCTAGAGATTCTAGAGCAGATGCTTGCTCTTCGATAACTGTATGAATTGCGTTATCAGCGTGCATCTTGTCTTTCTTGATCAGTGCTAGGATTTCTTCCTCTAGCTCTTCATCTTCAAGAAGCATGATGTGACCTTCAAAGATCGCTTCTTTCTCTTCACCGAAAGTCTCAAGCGCTTTTTGCTTAACAACTTCTAGCTGAGCTGCTGATTTGTTGCGTGCTTCAAAGAAACGAGCAACTTCTGCTTCAACTTGGTCTTCAGTGATAGGGTTAGTGTTTAGAACGATTTCATCTTCTTGAAGTAGTAGTGCTTTACCGATAGCAATACCAGGAGATGCTAGGATGCCTGAAATCATAGCCTTACCTTAAATTGGTCAACTTTTAAACGGGAGAATAATGAGTGCGCTAACGAATAGTTGTAGCTTATATTTGGGTCTATTTCCAACAAAGCCATTTTGCTTACACAAAATGGCTTTAAAATAGGAGACCTGATTAGTGTAGCTTGTCCATTAGAGCTACTAGGTGGTCAACAGCTTGTTGAGCTTGTGGGCCCTCAGCTGAGATAGAAACTACTGTACCTTTTACTAGGCCAAGAGTTTGTAGCTTGAATAGGCTCTTCGCGCTAGCGCTTTTACCGTTAGAAGTCACAGTGATGTCCGCGTCGAATGATTTAGCTTCTTTAACGAACTGTGCAGCTGGACGAGTGTGAAGACCGTTTTCTGCAGTGATTTCTACTTGCTTCTCGTACATGTTATATACCCCAATTGATTTATTTTTTGATAGTTTCTTAACCAGATTTAGCTTAACCGCAATTTATTCATTCTGCTAGTTGCAGAGTGTTCATTTCGTGTCAGAACTGATACTGGCTGTGAATTTAACAATGGGCCACCAGTCTATGCTGTTGTTCACCATTGCCTGAAATCCTTATCTAGCTTTTTATTTTGATGCTAGAAATAAAACAGCCCTGATATTACCAAAGGTGGGGCAGGGATCAACAAAAAAGCCCCTGAATGGGGCTTTTTTAGACGAAAAATTGATTTCGCTACGTATTACTGCTGGTTCTCTTTTTCAGTAAAGATACCTGCAAATAGGGCTGTACTTAGGTAACGCTCACCTGAACTTGGCAAAACTGTAACAATTGTTTTCCCTTCAAACTCAGGCAGTTCCGCGAGTCTGTTTGCTGCGACTACTGCCGCGCCAGATGAAATACCCGCCAGGATACCTTCCTCTTCCATTAGGCGACGAGCCATTGCAATTGCTTCGTCAGAAGTCACTGACTCTACGCGGTCAACAAGCTCTAAATCTAGGTTACCAGGGATGAAACCTGCACCAATACCTTGGATTTTGTGTGGTGCTGGTTGAATTTCTTCACCAGCAAGTGCTTGAGCAATCACTGGAGATTCAGCTGGTTCTACGGCTACAGAAACGATGTTTTTACCTTTCTCACCCTTAATGTAGCGGCTTGTACCTGTAATCGTACCACCAGTACCAACGCCCGCGACGAATACATCAACTTCGCCATCAGTTGCGTCCCAGATCTCTGGACCGGTTGTTTTTTCATGGATCTGTGGGTTAGCTGGGTTGTTGAACTGTTGTAGCAGTAGGTACTTGTCAGGGTTACCGGCAACAATCTCTTCCGCTTTAGCAATTGCCCCCTTCATACCTTTTGCCGCTTCCGTTAGCTCTAGGTTCGCCCCCAACGCTTTAAGAAGTTTACGACGCTCTAGGCTCATTGATTCAGGCATAGTTAGCGTTAGTTTGTAACCACGTGCTGCTGCAACGAATGCCAGTGCCACACCAGTGTTACCACTTGTTGGTTCAACAAGCTCTACGCCTGGCTTTAGCGTGCCAGCTTTTTCAGCTTCCCAAATCATGTTGGCACCGATACGACATTTAACACTGAAGCTTGGGTTACGTGCTTCTACTTTGGCTAGCACGTTACCGTTACTTACTTTATTTAGGCGTACAAGAGGTGTGTTACCAATAGTCTGAGAGTTGTCTTCGTAGATTTTGCTCATGGTGTGATCCTTCATCTCTGTTTCAAGTCTATTTCGAGTCTCTACTCCAAATAGACATATTCGTAGTGGATTGGTTTGTAGAATACAGATTAGGCCAGGTTAAAAAACGAGAAAAGGATTAAATAGTTATATGATATGAAAGGGTGGAAATAGGAACGGACTTCGTCATAGAGAAAGCTGCGAGCTTCGAGTTTCTAGCTTCGAGAGAATAAACCAGACAAAAGAGTTGGCACAAACTGCCAACTCTCCAGACTCACTCGTCACTCGTCACTCGTTTAAACTCAGCCACCCACATAGAGGTTGCGCCGCAAACGGCAATGGGCATAACAAACAAGTTCAAGATAGGAATCGTTGTGAAGACTGACACTAATGCGCCGAAGCTATAGGCCTTGCCCTGTTTTTGTTTCAAATTGTTACGCATGTCGTTGAACGGCACTTTATGGTTGTCGAATGGGTAGTCACAGTACTGGATGGCTAAAATCCAAGCGGTAAAGATAAACCATAACAATGGCCCCAAGGTTTGGCCTAGCGCTGGAATCAGTAGCAACAAAAATAGACCGATAGCTTTTGGCAGTACATAAATAAGCTTACGCCACTCACGTGCGAGTATTCTTGGCGTATCTTTAATAACAGCCATCACGCCATCATCATTAACTTTTTGATTGGTTAGATACTCTTCAACCTTCTCTGCAAGTAAGCCGTTAAACGGCGCAGCAATGAAGTTGGCTAAAGTACTAAAAAAATAAGAAAACGTCGCCAGAATCGTAATCACTAAAATTGGCCATAAAAGATAGCTTAACCAAGACAAGAACTCTGGCAGTTGTCCCATCCATTGGTTGATCCAACGGTCTAAGTTGGAAAATAGGTAAAACAGAGCACCACCAACAAGAATGACGTTAGCGAGTAGTGGCAAAATGACAAACTGGCGAATGCCAGGCGTACGTGCAAGTTCCAATCCGTGAAAGAAGTATCCGAAGCCTGTACGTTGTTTAATCTGTGTATTCATATTTTAATTCAGTGGTGTAAAAACGAACGTTTTCTATCTTAACAAGAAAAAAGCGTGTTCAAAATCACAAGATTTCAGGAACTTCTCACATTAAGTTGTTCTAAAACAGGGGAGAGTTTTGGTAGAGTAACTCAAAGTTAGGTTTAACCGATTCAATATAATCTATTCATATTGAACAAATGAGAGCTAAAAATGCAGGAACTGCGATTTGTACTCATAATTGTTGGAGCACTGGCGATTGCCGCTTTGTTGTTTCACGGTCTATGGACGAGTAAAAAAGAAGGTAAAGCCAAATTTGGCACTAAGCCAATTGGCAAGTTAGATATCGACAACCAAGATTCTGACTCGGCACCAGAACGTGCGTTTGCCCCTGAAGATGACTTTGAAATCATCAAGAAAGAACGCAAAGAGCCTGAGTTCGTTGCTCGTGACGAAGTGATTGCAGATCCATTGATTGATAGCTATCAAGTTTCTGAAACTGAAGTCATTGATCCTACAGAAAATAAAGATTACGTTGAGCTCGATGTTCCTTCATTTTCGACTCAGTCTTTAGATGATGTTGATGATATCGATGACGTTTCTCCACAACCATTAGAACCGATAACTGAACCTGTCAAGGTAGCCCAAGAATCAGAGAACAAGCAGCCACAAGAAGAAGCGCCACTAGAAGTGATTGTGCTGAATGTTCATTGCGCAGGTGATGAACCGTTTGTTGGTACTAAGCTGTTTGATAGTATGCAGCAAAACGGCCTAATTTACGGTGAAATGGATATCTTCCATCGTCATGCTGATTTATCTGGCACGGGGAAAGTGCTATTTAGTGTGGCGAATATGATGCAGCCAGGAACGCTAGATCACGATGACCCTGCATCATTCACGACAAAAGGGATTTCGTTCTTTATGACCATGCCTTGTTTTGGTGATGCTGAACAAAACTTCAAGTTGATGCTTAAAACGGCTCAGCAGATTGCTGATGACTTAGGCGCGAACGTACTTGATGATGCAAGAAACCTAATGACGCCAAATCGTCTAGATAGTTATCGAGCACAGATCCAAGCGTTTAAAGCAGCGCAAAATGGATAAGTAGAAAAGAATAGACCGTTTAGCGGCATTGTTATATATAAATCCTCAAGCCTCAGGTTTGGGGATTTTTTGTATCGACTTCACTGCTTGGCTGCCTCCCAGCAATCAAGAAAATAGTACCCACAGAACCTCGCATCTTAAGGTCATTTGGGTATACTTTCACGCATTAAAGAAGTAACAGAAATAGAGTTAGTTATGTCTAAAGAGATTCAAGAGAAGCTTAATCAATTACGTCAAACGCTTCATTACCATGGAGTGAAATACTACGTAGAGGATAGCCCGGAAGTGCCCGATGCTGAATATGACCGATTGATGCGTGAGTTGATGGAACTTGAGTCTCAGTACCCTGATCTCATTTCAGTTGATTCACCCAGTCAACGTGTGGGTGGAGCGCCTTTAGATGGTTTTGGCTCGGTGACTCATGAGATCCCTATGCTTTCTCTTGATAACGCCTTTGATGACAATGAACTAGAAAGTTTTTATAAGCGCATGGGCGATCGTATTCCCGGTGCTACGTTTGATGTGTTCTGTTGTGAACCTAAACTTGACGGCCTAGCAGTAAGCTTGCTGTACGAAAACGGTATACTTGTTCAAGCGGCCACACGTGGTGACGGTGCGACGGGTGAGAACATTACCGAGAACGTACGCACTATCAAAGCAATTCCGCTTAAGCTTCAAGGTGAAGGCTGGCCAGCGCGTATCGAGGTTCGTGGCGAAGTGTTTATGCCTAAAGCGGGCTTTGACAAGCTCAACGAACTTGCGCTCAAAAAAGGCGAGAAGGTATTCGTAAACCCACGAAATGCGGCAGCAGGCAGTTTGCGTCAGCTTGATTCGCGTATTACTGCAACTCGTCCATTAAGCTTTTACGCCTACAGTGTAGGCGTGGTTGAAGGGGTTCAGTTGTCGGACAGCCATTATGAGCGTTTTCTGCAGCTAAAAGCTTGGGGTTTACCTATGTGCCCTGAAACCAAGTGCGTTAACAGCCTAGAAGAAGTGAAGGCGTACTATCAAGATATCCTAGAGCGTCGTGGCGCGTTAGCCTATGAGATCGACGGTGTCGTGATTAAAGTCGATGACATCGCTCTCCAAGAACAGCTCGGCTTTGTTGCTCGTGCTCCTCGTTGGGCGATCGCGTATAAATTTCCTGCTCAGGAAGAGATCACTGTTCTTAATGATGTTGAGTTCCAAGTTGGTCGCACTGGGGCGATTACTCCTGTAGCTAAACTCGAACCGGTATTTGTTGGGGGGGTGACGGTAAGTAATGCCACTCTACATAATGCTGACGAGATAGAGCGTCTGGGAGTCATGGTCGGTGATACTGTGGTTATTCGACGAGCTGGTGACGTAATTCCACAAATCGTGTCAGTCGTCTATGATCGTCGTCCAGAGTCTGCTCGTGAAATCGTGTTCCCAGATACTTGTCCGGTATGTAAATCTCAAGTTGAGAGAGTTGAGGGCGAGGCGGTAGCACGTTGTAGTGGCGGTTTAGTTTGTCAGGCACAGCGTAAACAAGCGTTAAAGCATTTCGTTTCGCGTAAGGCGCTCGATGTTGACGGCCTAGGCGACAAGGTAATTGAGCAGCTTGTCGATCGAGAAATGGTTGAGACTCCTGCGGATCTGTTTAAGCTGTCTGCAGGCATTATTACTGTCCTTGACCGCATGGGGCCAAAATCGGCGCAAAATGTGGTTAATGCGCTTAACAAATCTAAGCAAACAACCTTAGCTAGATTCTTATATTCGCTCGGTATCCGTGAAGTTGGGGAAGCAACGGCCGCTAACTTAGCACAGCATTATAAATCATTGGATGCTGTAATGGCCGCTAGCCATGATTCTCTGATCGAAGTTCAAGATATTGGAGGTATTGTTGCGAGTCATATCACGGCTTTTTTTGCGCAAGATAAAAATTTAGATGTGATAGAGCAACTTTTAGAGCAAGGTGTCCATTGGCCAGCAATCGAAGCTAAGGGGGCTGACGCTCCTCAGCCACTAGCGGGCAAAACGGTCGTTTTGACTGGGTCACTATCAAAGTTGACCCGAAGTGAGGCTAAAGAAGCTCTGCAAGCGCTAGGGGCAAAAGTAACAGGCAGTGTTTCTAAGAAAACTGATATTCTATTTGCTGGCGAAAATGCGGGTTCAAAATTAGCTAAAGCACAAGAACTAGGTGTGGAAATACGTACTGAAGATGAGCTTATTTCTCTGATGTAACCTATCTAAAATCCACTAAAGACCACCTTAGGGTGGTTTTTTTTTGTCAAAAATAAAACCACCCTTTTCTACCCTCATATTATGAAATACTGTTCTGTGATACTGATCTTATTAGATGGAAATGTTTCTGAAATAATAAATTTATGCGACACACTTCAAATATGTTTTAGTGTGTTTTATATTTAAGTATTTGATTTTATTTTGTTTAATATTTTTTGAACTTGTCGTATTTGCCATTGTCGATCTGGATCACTGGAATCATAAAAATTTGTAGCAGGTCATATTTTTTTACATGAAAATTAAGTTCTAGTTGATGTTTTTCGTCGCGAAGTTAGTCTGAGAGGCATGGATACACAGTGTGTATGCAGGAAATTGAAAGCCAAGCATTAATGATTAATTCGCGGCTTTCGCATAGGAAATGATTTCTCCCTTCGGCGGCCAACTTAAGGTGAGAAAGAATAAAATAGCTATATCCATTTTTAGGAGTTTTTTCCATGGACAAATTTTTTAAGCGTACTCTAATTGGTACAGCAGTAGCACTAGCTTCAACAGGCGCTATGGCTAAGCAAGTTGGTGTAAACAGCGACTTTCAAGTAGAAGCGTACGGTGTAGCGGCGATCTCTATTGTTAATTACGATACTGATGAAACGAATATGGGCACTGGTGTTGTAACTGATAAGAGTACTGGTTACGACTACGAAAACGAATCTCGTATTGGTTTCCGTGCTAGCAAAGATATGTTTGATGACCTTAACGTATTTATGCAGATTGAGTCTGGTTACGTGGGTGAGAACGGTGATGGTGCGACATTAGGTAACCGTGATACGTTCCTAGGACTTCAAGGTGATTGGGGTAAAGTTCGCTTTGGTCGTATGTTGACGCCAATGTACGAAATCATTGACTGGCCATACTCAAACCCAGGTCTAGGTGCCGCCTTTGACTGGGGTTCAACAGTTAAGTACAACCGCGACCGTCATGGTGACATGGCTCGCTTTGACTCGAAAGATTACAACGGCTTTAGTTTTGCTCTAGCAGCAGGTCGTGGTGAGTCTAGCGTTAAAGATAACTACTTCTATGGCGCGAATGCTCACTACAAACTTGGTGATAGCTTCACAATTCACGCAGGTATTGAAACTGAAAACGATCGTAAACTCTCTGACGCTGTTGCAGACAAGTACGAAGTGTGTTCTGTAGCTGCTGGCTGTAAAGACGTGAACGACGTGACTCAAGTTGTTGGTGATACTTACCAGTCTGCAAAAGCTGCAGCTCAGGTTAACGCTGATACCTTCGGTTACATCGTTGGTTTTGAAGCGTCACTACCAGCTGGTTTTGGTTTAGCGGCGGCGTACAAAGCGGGTGAGTCTAAAGATGTTGCTACAGGCGTGAAATCTGAGCAGGATTCTTACTCTATTATCGGTCAGTACTGGAATGGCCCTTGGGGCTTCAAGCTAGGTTATGCGGCGAACATGGAGTCTGAAAAGGCTGGCGTTAAACAGAACGATGAAGATAGCATTCTTTCTGGTCAGCTAATGTACGTTCATAATGGTTTCGTACCTTATGTACGTGTAGCGCAACGTGACCTTAAAGATGACGGTAAGAACACTGAAATCTTTGTTGTACGTGTAGGTCTAGAGTACGGTTTCTAATCGCTAGAACGACTGTATGACGTTATTACGCTGGTCCTAGTGGCCAGCGTTTTTATTATGTAATGTGTGGAGTAACACTCTATTGATAACCTCCAAATGGTTGTAATATAGGGTAAAATTTAAATTAGGGAATTGATATGAAAAAATGTTTAGTCGTATCTCTGGTTGCATTGATGGTTGGTTGCACCACGCTAGATTCAAGCAGCGATTTTAGTGATGTTGTAGCGCAAATTGAAACCAAACAAAATTACTATTTAGTCGAGGGAAAATTACTTTCTCCTGATGCTGAAGTGAGTAAAGGTGCTCAGCTCACTCAGTCAACGGTTGCATTAAACTATGTGGCGCCATATGCTCAAGGGGCAACACCGAGCTCATTTATCGCTATGGAAGTCAAATATTTCAAAAATTATAGCGAGTATAGATACGCTGAGCTCGAAGGCAAAAAAATTCCCTTGAAGTCTTTAGCGCCGACCGCCGAAACTTGCAGTGACATTTGTACACAAAGACAACTATTTAAGTTTGATGTTAGTGAATCTGCTCTAGTTGAGGCTGAGAAGAGCGGCCTTAGATTTGCTTTAGCTTCTTCTGAACAAAATAAAGTGATGTTCGATATACCAGCAGGTTATATTGAAGCTGTCAGAAACAGTGTTACTAATCAACTTAGCTCCAAACCTGTCACTGCAGTCGCAGCATCAACTGCAACAGCAATGGTTGAAACCTCAAGTATTGTAGAGAAATCCAAATCTTATGAAATGGCCATGTATTGGTATCAACAACTTGATGATACACAAAAAGAAAGTGTGACAAATTGGGCTGTTTCTAATCGTAAAAATATCAAAGCGAAATTAGACACTGAAGATCAAGCGGAGCAGATGTTCTCTTATTGGTTTGGTCAAGCGAACGACAGTGAAAAGAAAATGATTTTGGTTGAGCTGATTAACCAATAGTAAATGTTTGAATAATAATAAAAAGGAACCAACTTGGTTCCTTTTTATGTTTATATGGATAATAAAAGTACTTTTGATACGAGTTGTAAACTCAGTCTTGAAGACATTTTTAGGTTGCGCTCTACAAACGCAAATTGGCGCATAACATTTACGGCTCTAATGGCTTAACAGTTAAAATAATCCCATTAACTTCGGTGATCTTGACCTGTTGACCTGAGGAGAGATCTTGTTCGGAAAGAGCACTCCACGTTGTGTCACCAACTCTAATACGTCCTTTTCCAGCAGGAAAGTCCTCATCTAAGCGCACGACTTGGCCGATGAGTTGCTTATTTTTCTGGTTCAGGTCGCGCTCAGCATCAGACTGTCTATCCGCTTTAAATTGCCTGCGCCACCATAGCCAGGTAGTGATTAAAGCAAAAGCAGCGAAAGCCACCCACTGAAGCTGCCAACTCATTGGAACCAAGGTGAGTAGTACGCCGACGATCAGGGCCGATAAACCTAACCAAAGGAAGTAACCTGCAGTGCCTAATAGTTCGATAGCAAGAAGGGCTAGCCCGAAAGCTAGCCAGTGCCAATGGTTGATACTTTCCAATAACTCAAACACAACCACCTCTACTTAGCGTCATCTTGCGATTGTTTAAACATTTCAGCGATTCCCGCCACTGAGCCCATTAAGCCCGTTGCTTCAAGCGGCAACATGATAATTTTGCCATTTTCAGCTTGGCCAATGGTTTTAAGTGCGTCGGTGTAACCTTGAGCAATAAAGTAATTCACGGCTTGCATGTCACCTTTCGCAATGGCTTCTGATACCATGCTGGTTGCGCGAGCTTCTGCTTCTGCAGCACGTTCGCGCGCTTCAGCTTGCAGAATAGCTGCCTGTTTATCGCCTTCTGCTTTCAAAATCTCAGATTGCTTATGGCCTTCTGCTTTTAGTATCTCGGCTTGTCGAACCCCCTCTGCTTCAAGAATGTCAGCACGTTTATTACGTTCGGCCTTCATTTGTGCATTCATTGCTGCGGTAAGATCTGCTGGTGGTTGAACATCTTTAATTTCAATACGGGTAACTTTGACACCCCAAGGGTTAGTCGCTTCGTCAACGATAGAAAGCAGTTTGGTATTGATCATGTCACGTTGGCTAAGCATCTCATCCAACTCCATAGAACCAAGAACAGTACGAATGTTGGTGAGGGTTAAGTTGCGGATTGCATGCTCAAGATCATTCACTTCATAAGCGGCCTGCGCAGCGTTGACAACTTGCACGAAACAGACTGCATCGATAGTCACGTTAGCGTTATCTTTAGAGATCACTTCTTGAGCCGGGATGTCTAAAACGCGCTCCATCATATTGATCTTATGGCCGATGCCATCGATAAATGGAATGATGATGTTTAAGCCTGGCTTAAGGGTTTGTGTGTAGCGACCAAAGCGCTCAACGGTCCAGTTGTTACCTTGAGGTACTGTCTTGACCGCCGCAATGATCAGTGCGATCACCACAACAAGAAAGACACCGATAGTAATCAATGAATCAATAGCCATATCTGAGTTCCTTTTATAAGTTGTCTATTGATTGTTGCCTATAGCACAGCCGGTGACAATGGCAGAAGTGAGAAGTTGAATGTAATTTAGGCAAAAATAAAGCCGGATTAACCGGCTTTAAGTCTATGATTTGGAATGAACTAGTAGAGAATTGAGTAGAGCTGTCGACGATACTTACCTGCGGTAGGGTTACCTTGCCCAAGGGCGGCTAAGATATCCATGAACGACTTTTTAATTTCACCGTCAAGAGCGCCTAAATCTTTGCGTAATATAGTCCAAAGCAGCTCAAGTGCCTCTTCGTCTCTATTTACTTGATGGTAGTTTAACGCCAGCTCATTGGTGATTTTCAAGTCACCTGGACTTTGCGCCAATGCTTCTTCTAGAGACTGGATCTCTGGACTATTGGCCGCCTGTGCGTGCAGTTCTAGCTTGGCAATCAGTCCTTTATAGTAGTTGTCGTGATATTCGAGAGGAATCGCGTCAAGCAGGTTTCTGGCTTGATCGAAGTTTTGCGTTTCTAAATAGCAGTCTGCTAGCGCGAGTTTTACGTCACCTTTCTGCTTGAACTCTTGATCTAATGCTTCAAGCAAAGAGAGTGCCTGAGCATGCTGTCCCGCTTGGATGAGATCGAGAGCTTGCTTTAAGTTCTGTTCGTCTTGGCTCGGAAGGTGTTTGGTTAGCATCTCTTGAATAGCCGTGATGTTTTGTGGCCCACCAAGTCCGTCGACAGCCTGCCCATTGATAAATAACGCTATGGTTGGCAGTGCCTGTACACCAAATTGACTCGCGATCATCTGCTCTTGTTCGCAGTTAAGTAGCGCAAGGGTAAAAGCGCCATTGTACTGCTGGGCGAGCATCTGCAGTTCTGGAATAACCTGTGTACTTTCCTCACTCATTGGAGCCCAAAAGTGAATAAGTACTGGGGTCTGCATTGATCCTTCAAGCACTTGGCGGAAGTTCTGTTCGTTTAGCTCGACAATATATGGGGACTGCATTTGAAAATTCCTTGCAACTTGGTCTATAAGCAATAGATATGGGCGAAGTGGGAAGAGTTCAAGCTAACAGTTTGAATTCGAGGTCATATTGCTGCCAAAACGAAAAACACCGCCGGATATGGCGGTGTTTGTTCTTTAGCGAGAAAGCGAAGGTGTCTACAATACGATAAACAAGGTTAGCGCAACACCCACACTCAGCCAGTTCAACTGGTTTAAGGACATATTATTATTCCGAATGTAGCGCTTAAAATTATTAGTTAGGGCTTACCCTAATTGTTAATTTACCTGCTGATTGTTACGGAATAATGACAAAGTTAAACAAAAGGTCACGCGGCCTGGCGTAGTATCTTATCGAGTAACCGAGTTGGAAGTAGTCGTTTTAACACAGCAAATACCTTGGTCGGTGTGGTAATTCGGTAGCGAATTTTCGGTTTGTTGGCCTCAAGGGCGTGGATTAGCGGTTCAACGCAAGATTCGGCAGGTAGCACGAATGCATTGTTCGAGGTTTCACTGTTCAATCGCTCCATTTGCTGCAGATATTGTGCTTCGTGGGCGCTACCTTCAATGGTAATCCAACGTTTAAAAGCTTCGAGGGCGTTGGCGCGAAACTCGGTTTCGATTGGTCCAGGCTCTATTAGGCTTATGTGAATATCGCTGCCCATAAGTTCAAGCCTTAATGTATCACTCCAACCTTCAATGGCAAATTTGGAGGCGTTATAGGCACCGCGATACTTCATGGCGGCAAAGCCTAGTACTGAGCTGTTTTGAACAATTCGCCCAGCACCTTGTTTACGCATCACTGGAAGCACTTCACGGACTAATTGGTGCCAGCCAAAGAAGTTGGTTTCAAATTGCTCCCTCAAACCGTCGGTTGGTAAGTCTTCTAATGCGCCCGGTTGGCCGTATGCGCCATTATTAAACAGCGCATCAAGTTTACCATCGGTTAAGGCTAAGGTTTGCTCTACTGCTTGTGAAATACTAGCAGGGTCAGCAAGATCAAGTTGAATACAGGTCAGCCCTTCTGCAGTAAGCCTTTCAACGTCAGCTTGCTTCCTACAAGATGCAATGACTTGATAGCCTCGCTGGTGAAGTGCGTGAGCAGATACGTAGCCAATGCCAGTTGAACAACCGCTAATTAGTATTGATTTTTTCATGCAGAGTTGGACCAGTTAATTGAGTAATTAGATCAGGTTACTGGATTAGTCCTGGTGTTGTAACAGATTTTTTAGCGCAGGTTCAATTCGTGAGTAACTGAAGCGAAACCCTAACTCGGTCAACTTCTTGGGTTTGGCCCGGATACTATCAAATAGAAGAACTGAACTCTCTCCCATCGCTATCAACATCAGCCACTTAGGTGTTTTGAGTAGATGAGGACGCTTGAGCGTTTTGGCTAAGGTTTGGCTAAACAGTTTATTGGGAACCGGATGAGGTGCACAGAGGTTGAACTCGCCATGAGCGTGGGGCGTATCCAGTAAATATATGATGCCACGAACCATGTCCAGCATATGAATCCAAGGCATGTACTGTCGTCCATGACCCAAAGGTCCGCCTAAACCAAGCCTATAAGGAGGCAGCATCTTAAGTAGCGCACCACCTTGCGGGGCGAGAACGACTCCGGTACGTAAGATACAAACGCGGGTCATGTCTGAGCGAGCTCGGTTGGCTATTTGTTCCCAACGCCGACAGACATAGTGAGGAAACTCTTGGCTAGTGACGTGTAAACTCTCATCGAAAGGGTGTTCCTGTTGGTCGCCATAGTAGCCGACAGCGGAACCACTAATGAACACTTTTGGTGGTGTAGTGCTTGCATGGATGAGCTCAACCAGCGCTTCCGTCAATTTCCAACGACTGTCGCAAATGGTCTGTTTTTGTTTGTTACTCCAGCGTTTATCTGCGATGGGCTCGCCAGCTAGGTTGATGACCGCATCGAAATCGTTGAGGTGATGGAAATGGCTTAGCGAGGAAATATACGTCACATTACCTCTATCGGTGTGATTGAGCAGGGATTTCGCATGGCGTGGATTGCGTGTTAGCAACACGACTTCATGGGTCGTTAAGTGTTTTAGTAGCTCACGACCAATAAAGCCCGTTCCACCAGTAAGCAATACCTTCATCCCTTTTCCTCGTGTACAAGTATTTGACGGTTTGATTTTAACCATAGAGAACTATTGTTACTAATTATAGTCACTTAGCAGTAAATGTGATCACCTGTGGCAATATCACAAAATTCACATTTTGTTACTTTTATCCTGATCTACGCAGTTGGTATCACACCGAAGAATCCTTTTCTTTGCCATTCTAGAAAGACAAAAGTGAAACCTAATGATAAGGAGGTTAAGTGGTTGCGTTGACAGCGTTGTTAAGATCGCTGCTAGGAAGCCTACGGGATCTGTTGCCTATTATCGTGGTGATTGCTTTCTTTCAGCTTGTTGTTTTACAAGAGCCTCTACCTAATCTTTTGTCCATTCTGTTTGGCCTCCTATTAGTGGTTTTTGGCCTAACGTTTTTTATCTTTGGTCTTGAAATGGGGTTATTTCCTATTGGCGAGACAATGGCGCAAGCATTTGCAAGAAAAGGTAGCGTATTTTGGTTGCTGGTTTTTGCTTTCTGCTTGGGCTTTGGTACTACAGTCGCAGAACCTGCATTAACTGCTGTCGCCGATGAGGCCGCAGAGGTTGCTGCTGAAGGGGGAATGATTCTCCACAGTGAGGCGTCGATGGAAGAGTACGCCAACGGCCTACGATACACAGTGGCGCTGTCGGTTGGAGTGGCTATCTTGCTCGGCGTTTTACGTATTCTTAAAGGTTGGCCAATTCAATATATGATCATTGGTGGCTATATCGGCGTAGTTGTCTTAACTATGTTTGCCCCGCCAAGCATTATTGGTGTTGCTTATGACTCTGGCGGCGTGACTACCTCAACCATAACAGTACCGCTCGTGACGGCACTCGGTGTCGGACTTGCTTCAGCGATCAAAGGAAGAAACCCCATGATCGATGGTTTTGGATTGATTGCGTTTGCTTCATTACTGCCGATGATGTTTGTCATGGTCTATGGAATGGTGGTGGCATGATTGAATTAAGCGTATTTTTAGAAACCTTTGTTGATACCATCACCGATGTATTACCGATTGCGACGATTATCTTTGGCTTTCAGTTTGCAGTATTAAGGCGTCCGGTTACAAACCTGCCGAAAGTCATTTTAGGTTTCTTCTATGTCATTTTAGGCTTATCACTGTTCTTAATTGGCCTTGATCTTGCCTTGTTTCCGTTGGGCGAAACTATGGCGCAGCAGTTGACTGAACCCAGCTTTATCCAAGAATTCAAGTTATCGGCTGGGGAGTTAATTGGCTGGGTTGATTACTACTGGGTCTACCTGTTTGCCTTCTTCATCGGTTTTAGCACCACGATCGCTGAGCCTTCATTGATTGCAGTGGCGATAAAAGCTAATCAAGTTTCTGGTGGCAGTATTAGCGTTAACGGATTACGTGTTGCTGTGGCTATTGGAGTGGCTGTAGGCATTTCGTTGGGCAGCTACCGAATAGTGGTCGGTGATCCCATCCACTACTACATCATTGTGGGCTACATCATAGTTGTCGTACAGACTTTTTACGCACCCAAACTGATTATTCCCTTAGCTTATGACTCTGGAGGTGTGACGACGTCTACGGTGACTGTCCCTTTAGTGGCTGCGTTGGGGCTAGGGTTAGCATCGACAGTACCAGGGAGAAATCCGATGATCGATGGTTTTGGATTGATCGCGTTTGCCAGTTTGTTTCCCATGATTTCGGTGATGGGATACGCACAAATTACTCAGAGGTTAAACAAAGACACTGAGCGGGAGGAAAAAGAAAATGCGCTTTAAACTGATATTGGCTTTTGTTGAAGACAGTAAAACCGATGTTGTTCTCAATGCTGCGCGTGACGCTGGGGCTACTGGGGCAACAGTGATTAACAATGCAAGAGGCGAAGGGCTAAATCAAAAGAAAACCTTTTTCGGTTTAACGCTCGATGTGCAGAAAGACGTGTTGCTATTTGTGGTTGAGGAACACTTATCCCGGCATATTCTGGAACGCATCAGTGAAGTTGGTGAGTTCGATCAGGAATCGGGTCAGGGGATCGCCGTTCAGATTGATATTGAAGACGCGGTAGGCGTTGCGCATCAGGTAGAGAAGTTAACCAAAGTGGTAGAGGATGAACTATGAACACACATACCAAGGTACGAATTCGAGATGTGATGACCAATAACTATGTGGTCATTGATGGGCTAACTACGGTAAAAGAGGGAATTCAACTCGCGCGAAGTCATGAGGTTAAAGCATTAGTGGTCAATAAGCGCAATGAAGAAGATGAGTATGGTCTTGTCTTAATGAATGACATTGCGAAAAAAGTTCTTGCTCAGAACCGCTCTCCAGAGCGAACCAATATTTACGAGATTATGACTAAGCCAGCTTTGTCTGTCGCTCCTGATATGAACGTCAAATATTGCGCGCGTCTGTTTGAACGTTTTGGCATCAGCCGCGCCCCTGTGATCGAGGGGGGGAAAATCATCGGCATGGTCAGTTACAACAATATTGTTATTAACGGCATGGTACGGGATGAATAATATTAAAAGAGTGCGTAGAATCTCCATATTGATTTTAAGGAGATGATGTCGTGAAGCTCTTTTTTGCCTCTGACCTGCATGGCTGCTTGCCTGCGACTGAACAAGTTATTGCTGAATATAAAAAGTCTGGCGCGACAACGTTAGTACTACTTGGCGATATTTTAAACCACGGCCCGCGCAACCCTGTACCAGAAGGTTATGACCCTACTGCGGTGAGTGAGCTTTTGAATCAGTATGCTGATCAAATTATCGCGGTGCGAGGTAACTGCGATAGCGAAGTGGATCAAATGCTGCTGAGCTTCCCGATGATGATGGACTCTGCGTGGCTGTTGCTTGAATCGGGCCAGAGACTATTTTTAACTCATGGTCATCTATATAACTCGGTCAAGCGTCCTCCGCTGAGACAAGGGGATGTGATTGCTCATGGCCACACGCATGTGCCTATAGCTGAACTGGATAGTGAGCAGTATATCTTTAACCCTGGCTCTGTTACCTTCCCACGTAATGGTCATGCACCGAGTTATGGTTTACTTGAAGGGAGTCAACTAAAAGTGGTGAACTTCTCAGGCGAAGTGCTTGCCTCTGCGGTGATAGGCTAGAAGCAAGCTCAAAAACAGGCAGTGATTGACTGCCTAATTTTTTATTTGCTGTCTGAATGGCCTAAATCACGTTCTGGGTCGATGACATCTCGTACTCTCTGTTTGAGAATTTTAGCTTCAGGAAACCCACCATCGCGTTTTCGTTCCCAAATTAGCGTTCCATTACAGTAGATCTCAAAGCGTCCACCTGTATCTGGATGGAGAGAAACTGTCTCAATCTCTTCGCTAAATGTATGCAGGAGTTCCTGACAGAGCCAAGTTGAGCGAAGCATCCAATTGCATTGACGGCAGTAGTATATGTCAATGATTGCCTTATCCATAAATTATTCCTTAAAACAGAAGCTTGATGCCGACAGCAAAGGTGAGTATTTCAAAACATATCTTGATCAGTTGGTTACTGTAGCGGGTGGTGAGGTAAGCCCCCAAGCTGCCGCCGATGAATGACCCTAATAGCAAAATCGGAAGCCAAGGCCAGTAAATCGGAGCACCAGCCTGTACGATGGCTAGTCCACCGATACCATTCCAGAATAGACCAACACAGAGCATGGTTAGCGCTACGGCCTGCTTATAGCTGTAGCCAAACCAACGAACGAGAAACAGAGTAACAAGAAGGCCAGAACCTGCGGTTAATGAACCGTTGATAACGCCAATTATTGCAAGACCTAGTCCGCCAATAACCCAACCTTTGGTATCGCGGTTGATAGGGGTCTCTTGCTGACCCAATTGCTTCTTAATACGCGAATAAACCCCGAGGCATAGGATCATTCCCCCCAATAGTTTTTCTGCTATTTCGCTGGGGATCAGTAAAACAATGTTGGCCCCAATAACCACGCCAAGACTACCGACAACAATAAAGTATAGAGCGACCTTATAGCTAAAACTGCGTTGCTTGATATGGGTGTAGGCGGCGCCAAGACCTAAGGCAACACTAGCAATCTTGTGGGTTGCCAAAGCGATGGAAAAGGGGAGACCAAAAAAGATCAACAGAGGAAATTGGAGCAGTCCAGCACCGCCACCAGATAGTGAGGCGAGTGTGTTGGCGATGAGTGAGCCCAAAAAGAGCCCTAAGGTGTTTATCCAATCCATTTGAGTAAGGAAAAAGGGGCATCATGCCCCTTAATATTGAGTTTAGTTAGAGAATAAAACCGTAGAGCCGTGACTTAAGCTTGTCAGTAGGAGGGTTTTCTCATTAACAATGTCAATACGACGGCTTTGTTGGGCATCCATTTTAAACACCTGAGTGATCAGGTTTAGTTGATCTTCAGTAAAATCTTTGCTTTGAGCCGAGGAGATATCCTTAAATTCAGTCGGTGAGATCAATAAGTAGTTGTCACTGATATCCCACTCTCCTGTTTCTGAAATGCTAATTACACTCTCATTCTCGGCATTGAATGGGTATAGGCGAACTGTTGATACTCTAATATAGCTATTGTTCGGCAGATATTTAACATTAGACGTCGCTACTACCTTGCTCAGGGAGCCAACGGCCTTCTCATGAAGAGGGGCCGTTATGACGGTAATCATTTTTGATTGCCATTCTTTTGAAGTGAGCACTTGTTCAACTTTTAGATCACTCCCCCAGTACAACCAAGCGCTAAATATTGCAGATATGACGAGTAAACCCGCTGCTATTTTTTGTTTCATTGCTTGTCTTCCTGTTGGCAGACCCGACTCAGATCTTGTTGTTCTGCGAATATCCGCAATGTCACGTTCTCCCCTGAGTTATCCAGTGAATGGATGTAATTCAAGATGAGCTGGTTATCTTGCCCTCCCGTCGCGATGACTTCGACAGGGGCAAGTTCATCAGCATGAGATTCATTGTATCTCATGACACATTGTTCAATAGATGGGTACCATGTGCGTAAATCTGGGTGATTGATTGGTGTCTTAACTGGCGTGTTATCAAACACACCAACTTGTCTGAACTCGGATTCAGTCGGGTTAGTAAAAAGCACCACGCACAGTGGGATTACCAACGCTGTAATGAGCAAGAGCTTAGTGACTAAAGGTTGTGAAGTTTTTTCGGCACGTGGTCGCGGAGTCGGTTCGCTAATCTTCGCAATGGGTTCAGGACTTGCTGTTTGTTCAGTCGCTGCTTCAACTTTGCTTTGTTCTAGTGATTCAACGGATTCTATATCTAAGTTTTGCTCATCATTTGAATTGCCGCTCATTAGAGCCGTTGTACGTTCAACAGTACAGATCAACTGATAACCGCGCTTTGGTACCGTTTTGACAAACATTGGCGATTTGGTGGAGTCTTTTAGCAGCTTACGCAGAGTAGAAATTGCTTGGGTCAAGCTTGAGTCATCAACTTCGAAGCCTTGCTTACGCCATACAAAATCGTGTAGTTCGTTACGAGAGGCAATTTCGCTCGGCTTTTCACACAGCAATAGCAGGATACGGCTTTCATTGCTGCCTAAACGAATCAGCTCGCCGTTGTTCTCTCTGTCGACAAGAGAGTTGGTGTTTGGATCGAAGGTGAATCTGTTATCAAGATTAAACTTGGTACCAATGTTACTCATTAATTGTGGCCGCTATATTAGAGTTTTCGGGGTTTTATGGTGTTTGAGCACTTAGTAAAACCAAACCACATAAATAGGGTTTAGATTTTTTGATTTTTAGGGATGCCAAGCATAGTCAAAATAAATCAAAAAAAACACTGTTTTTATGATCTTTGACCTTGAATTTACATTTGTCACCCTCATGTTAAATGGCAGATTTTTGCCAATTACGCATATTCATTATGAATGTATTGGCCTGATAAGTATAGATCTTATGGAGTTAGCATGAGCGATACAGCAACACAAAACAAAGAAACTCGTGGCTTTCAGTCTGAAGTAAAACAGTTACTTCATCTAATGATTCATTCTCTTTACTCAAACAAAGAGATTTTCTTGCGTGAGCTTATCTCGAACGCATCAGATGCCTCTGACAAGTTACGCTTCCAAGCGCTATCGAACCCTGACTTGTACCAAGGTGATGCAGACTTAGGCGTTAAGTTGTCTTTCGATGAAGAAGCTAACACACTGACTATCTCTGACAACGGCATTGGTATGAGCCGTGATGATGTTATTGAACACCTAGGTACGATTGCTAAATCGGGTACGGCGGAGTTCTTCTCAAAGCTGTCAGAAGATCAATCTAAAGATTCGCAACTTATTGGCCAATTTGGTGTTGGTTTCTATTCTGCGTTTATTGTTGCTGATGCCGTCACTGTTCGCACTCGTGCAGCGGGTCTAACGGCTGAAGAGGCGGTTCAGTGGCACTCTGCGGGTGAAGGTGAGTACACCATTGAAACAGTGACTAAAGAAGGACGTGGTACGGATATTATTCTTCACATGCGTGAGGAAGGGAAAGAGTTCCTAAATGAGTGGCGTCTGCGTGAAGTCATCAGCAAATACTCGGATCATATTGGTATTCCTGTTTCTATCCAAACAGCTGAACGTGATGAAGAGGGTAAAGAGACCGGTGAGAAAAAGTGGGAGCAAATCAACAAAGCTCAAGCACTTTGGACTCGTAACAAATCTGATATCTCTGAAGAAGAGTACCAAGAGTTTTATAAGCATGTGTCGCACGACTTTGCTGATCCACTGGTGTGGAGCCATAACCGTGTAGAAGGTAAGAACGACTACACTAGCTTGCTTTACATTCCGGCTAAAGCACCTTGGGATATGATGAACCGCGACCATAAATCTGGTCTAAAGTTATACGTGCAGCGTGTATTCATCATGGATGATGCAGAGCAGTTCATGCCGTCTTACCTACGCTTTGTTCGCGGACTAATAGATTCAAATGACTTACCATTGAATGTTTCGCGTGAAATTCTGCAAGACAACAAAGTGACTCAGTCATTACGTAATGCCTGTACTAAGCGCGTCTTGACAATGCTTGAGCGCATGGCGAAAAACGATGAAGAGAAATACCAATCGTTCTGGAAAGAATTTGGCCTAGTCCTTAAGGAAGGTCCAGCAGAAGATATGAGCAACAAAGAGAAGGTAGCTGCGCTGCTTCGCTTTGCTTCTACGGAAGTCGACTCTGCTGACCAAACCGTCGGACTTGCTTCGTACGTTGAGCGTATGAAAGAAGGCCAAGATAAGATCTATTACCTAACTGCAGATAGCTACGCTGCAGCGAAGAACAGCCCTCACCTAGAGCAGTTCAAAGCGAAAGGCATTGAAGTGGTTCTAATGTATGACCGCATCGACGAATGGCTAATGAACTACTTAACCGAGTTTGATGGTAAGCAGTTCCAGTCAATCACTAAAGCGGGTCTTGATCTAAGCAAGTTTGAAGACGAAGCTGAAAAAGAAAAACAGAAAGAGACGGAAGAAGAGTTTAAATCTGTTGTTGAACGCACCAAACAGTACTTGGGTGATCGCGTCAAAGAGGTTCGTACTACCTTCAAGTTAGCGACGACACCAGCTGTCGTTGTGACTGATGATTTTGAGATGGGCACGCAAATGGCGAAGCTTTTAGAAGCAGCAGGTCAAGCCGCTCCTGAAGTGAAGTACATCTTTGAAATCAACCCAGAGCATGAACTAGTTAAGCGTATGGCTGACGAGGCGGACGAACAAGCATTTGGTCGCTGGGTTGAAGTTCTGCTTGGTCAAGCAATGTTGGCAGAACGCGGTTCGATGGAAGACCCATCGCAGTTCTTAGGTGCGATTAACACGCTTTTGACTAAGGGCTAACAGCCAAAAAGTGCCGAAAAGCTCGCAGTTTGCGGGCTTTTTGGTTTATTTGCATTAATCATGAATAAAATAGCGTGAAGTTGCAGACTAGTGTGAGTGTTTAAGCATTCTTTAGTCGTAATTTGCGCCTTGGTTTTAAATTGTATGATAGAATGCAATCTTGAAACCAAACAAGCAGGCGTGTAATGTGCACGCCTGCTTTATTATTCATTAAGTTATACCGAAACTTACCGTGAACTCACGCTGTTAGTTTAATTGCCCATAGTGAGCTTCGGTATAAATCATTATTATGTTAAGAGGATTCAACATGCGCATCATTCTTCTAGGTGCTCCAGGTGCAGGTAAAGGCACACAAGCTAATTTCATCATGGAAAAATACGGTGTTCCGCAAATCTCTACTGGTGACATGCTGCGTGCTGCTATCAAAGCAGGTACAGAGCTTGGTAAACAAGCAAAAGCTGTTATCGACGCTGGTCAACTAGTTTCTGATGAAATCATCCTTGGTCTAATCAAAGAGCGTATCGCTCAAGATGACTGTGAAAAGGGTTTCCTACTAGATGGCTTCCCACGCACAATTCCTCAAGCTGATGGTCTAAAAGCAATGGGTGTTGACGTTGATTACGTTATCGAGTTCGATGTTGCTGACGACGTAATCGTAGAGCGTATGGCGGGCCGTCGTGCTCACCTACCTTCAGGTCGCACTTACCACGTTGTATACAACCCACCTAAAGTTGAAGGCAAAGACGACGTGACTGGTGAAGATCTTGTTGTTCGTGACGATGACAAAGAAGAAACTGTACGTGCACGCCTAGGTGTTTACCATGATCAGACAGCTCCGCTAATCTCTTACTACGGTAAAGAAGCTGAAGCGGGCAACACTCAGTACCTTAAGTTTGATGGTACTAAGCAAGTTGCTGAAGTTAGTGCAGATATCGAGAAAGCGCTAGCATAATTAGCTAACGGCAGATTTTGATAATTTGTTATAGTAAAGCGATCCAATTGGGTCGCTTTTTTTATGCTCTTAGTTTGATCTATTTCTGAGATAGGTACGTAGAGAGCCTTTTTAGTGTCGATAGGAAGCTATGCAAAACAGTAAAAAACAGGGTGTACTACTGGTTAACTTAGGTACGCCAGATGAGCCAACCGCCCCAGCAGTTAAACGCTTTTTAAGCCAGTTTCTACATGACAAGCGTGTGGTTGATATGACGCGTTGGTTATGGTGTCCAATTTTGCATGGGGTTATTTTGCCTATTCGAGCTCCTAAAGTCGCTAAGCTTTATCAAACCGTGTGGATGGAAGAGGGCTCCCCGCTTTTTGTCTATTCTAAGAGGCAAGCAGAGAAGCTTAAAGCGCTGGTGGAGATGCCTGTGGAGCTTGGTATGACCTATGGCAAGCCTAGTTTGCAAACAGGTATGGAAGCTCTCTTGCAGCAAGGTGTTGAGGAGGTCATCGTGCTACCTCTTTATCCGCAATACTCAGGAACGACTACTGCCGCTGTTTCCGATGGCTTAACTAAAGCATTTAAGAACATTCCGGTAATGCCAAGCTATCAGTTCATTCGTGATTACCACGATCACCCTCTATATATCAAAGCCCTAGCAGACAGTGTAAAACGCTCTTGGCAGGAGAATGGCAAAGGTGATTACTTACTCTGTTCTTATCACGGGATTCCTAAGAGATATGCCGATAACGGTGATATTTATCCAGAGCATTGTGACAGAACCACCTCGCTATTGGCTAAAGAACTAGAGTTAGCGCCAAATCAAATTGGTATGACCTACCAGTCTCGATTTGGCCGTGAAGAGTGGCTTCAACCATATACAGATAAAACCCTTGAGAAGTTACCTGCAAAGGGGATTAAAAAGCTCGACATAATAGCACCTGCGTTTTCAGCGGATTGCTTGGAAACATTGGAAGAGATCTCAGAGCAGTGCTGTGAATTGTTCATTGAGCATGGCGGTGAAACATTCAACTACATCCCGTGTTTGAATGACGATCAACTGCATATTGAGATGATGGCAGAACTAATACGCAGCAACTAGCATAGTTGTGAGAGACTTTTTAGTGTTTTAGAACTGGATTGTATTTTAAATCTAATTTGACTCTATTGTCCTAATCTTAAAGCCCAGCGTTTGCTGGGCTTTATGTCGTTTAGGTTCTACTTGCCTTGATAGTGGCGATATTCAAATACCTGTCCCTGTTCATTGAAGGCGTAGACTGAGTACTCATCTTGTTTGTTGCCATACTCCATTCCCGGTGAACCCATTGGCATTCCCGGTACAGCAAGTCCTTTAGCGTTGCGAGGTGGATTGTCAAGAAACGCCTTGATGTCTTGGGCAGGAATATGACCTTCAAATACATAGCCATCAATCACCGCAGTATGGCAAGAGGCAAGCTCCGGGGTTATGCCAAACTGTTGCTTAATTGGGTTCATATTTTCATGAAGTTTCTCTTCTACGTTGAACCCCGCTTCTTGCATATGTTTGGTCCACTCAGTACAGCACCCGCAATAGGGGGATTTGTGGTTGATAACGTCGGCTGCGAATGCATGGCTGGAAAGCAGTGCCAGGCTTGCTAGGGTTAGAGCTGTTTTGTTCATAGTGACCTCTCTATAAATTTGAATAGCCTTAAACGGTTGGCATTACTGACCACCGTGATTGACGATAGAGCCATTGCCGCCCCCGCGATTACAGGGCTGAGTAAAAAACCGAAAGTGGGATACAGTACACCGGCAGCAACCGGAATACCGATCGAGTTGTACACAAATGCACCGAATAGGTTTTGTTTCATGTTCCGCAACGTAGCCTTAGACAGGTCTATTGCTTTGACAACCGACATCGGTGAAGAATTGAGTAACGTAATTTGAGCGCTTTCTATTGCAACATCACTTCCGCTTCCCATCGCGACTCCAATATCCGCTAAAGCCAGGGCTGGGGCATCATTAACGCCATCGCCGACCATAGCCACGTGTCGTCCCTCCGATTTTAAGTCGGATATATGTTTGGCTTTTTCATCAGGCAGCACTTGAGCGATAACACGTTCTATGCCAAGTCGTTTTGCCATTGATTCAGCGACGGTTTGGTTGTCGCCAGTAAGCATTACAGGGGTTATTCCTTTTTGTTTTAGCGCTAAAACGGCTGATTCTGCCTCAGGCTTAATAGAATCGGCAATGGCAATTGCCCCAGCAACTTTATTGTCTATCGCAACAATGACGGGCGTCCAAGCATTGGCTAAATAGTGGTTTAGTTCGCGGTCTATGGCATCGAGAGACCAGTCTTTGGTATATGCATAGCTTAAAGATACGATGGCAATTTTCTGTTGTTTTGATTGAGCAAACACCCCTTTGCCACGATGATTTTCGAACTGTTCAACTTCAAATAGTGATACTTGTTTTTCACTAGCCGCTTGAATGATCGCTTTAGCTAGCGGGTGCTCAGACTGTTTTTCAACTGAAGCGGTAAGAGCGAGTAATGCATCATTATCGCCGTGAACTGAGTAGACGGACTGAACCTTAGGTTTACCTTCAGTAAGCGTTCCGGTTTTATCGAATACCACGGTATCTATTTTACTAGCAGATTGTAGTGCATCTGCGTCGCGGATCAGTATGCCCATTTCAGCGGCTTTTCCGACGCCAACAGTGACCGACAGCGGCGTTGCCAAGCCCAATGCGCACGGGCAAGCAATAATCAGTACGGTTGTTGCCACGACTAACATATAGCTGGCTTTAGGCTCGGGGCCGTAGATGAACCAAACCAGTGCGGCGATAACCGCGATACCAACCACAACAGGTACAAACACTGAGGAGATTTGATCAGCCATTTTAGCTATCGTCGGTTTACTGCTCTGGGCTTGACGAACTATGGTGATAATTCTCGATAACATGGTATCGCTGCCAATGCCAGATGCCGTGATCACTAAGCTGCCGTCTTGGTTGATTGTGCCAGCAGAAACCTTTTCTCCTGATTGTTTGTGAGCGGGGATGGGCTCACCGGTAAGCATAGACTCATCGATATATGAACTCCCGGATTCAACGACACCGTCTACGGGTATTTTTTCTCCAGGTTTAACTCTAAGATTCATCCCGAGCTGAACCGCTTCGAGTGGGATCTCTTGGTCTCCATGTTCAGAAACCAAAGTAGCAGTTTGAGGTTGGAGGTTGATCAACCCTTGTAAAGAACGAGTGGTTTTGGCTTTGGCTTTGGCTTCGATATAGTGACCGAGAGAGATTAAACCAACGATCATGGCACTGGCTTCAAAGTACACATGGCGAGATGCTAAAGGGAACCATTCGGGTATAGCGACCACTAATATAGAGAACAACCAAGCAGAACCTGTACCAAGCGCGACCAATGTATCCATGGTCGCTCGCTTGTGAGTGAGTGCTTGCCAAGCGTTGACAAAGAAGCTTCGCCCAGCGGTTGCTAGCAACCAAAAACAGATAATGCCGATTATCCCCCAAATCATCTGATCTTGGCTGTTACGGATCATCATATTGCCACCCAATACGCCCCATAACATAAGCGGCGCACCGACCACTATTCCGGCTAAGGCACTGAGTTTATGTTGCGCTTGAACCTGCTGTTGTTGCTTGGCGTGCTTTTGTTGTTGGGTGGCTGGGTCATCAACGACTTGAGCTTGATAGCCTGCGTTATTGACTGCATTCACAATAGCTTGAGCTGAGAGCCTCGAATCTGCTCCCAACACTATGGCACTGTGTTCAGCCAAGTTCACTTGGGCTTTTTCTACACCTTCAACTGAGTCTAAGGCTTTTTCCACCGATGATACGCAACTGGCACAAGTCATACCTGAAATAAGTAAATGAACCGTATGTTGTGATGAGCGGCCGACTGGTTCATCGGCAGTTGTGAGGTTTTCTGGTTCTAAAGTCTTCACCAGGTCACTAGAAGAATTGGGCTCTGATGTTGCTTGATAACCGAGTGACTCAATGACTGATACCGTTTCATCTATACTGCGAAGTGTGTGGATAGCCAGTTCGGTTTTGGATGCTTGGAAAGCTATAGTGTAAGGGTCATCTTTGAGTTTATTTTCTAGTTTTGCAATGCATTTGCTACATTTGAGACCAGTTAACATCAAGTGATGCTGGTGACCAGCGCTATATCCAAGTTGCTCTATCACATCGACAATCTCAGTCAGCGCACTTTCCGTTTGCAACGAGATAAAGGTGGGGGACAACTCACTGATCTGCACTTGATGTTCCGCGCTAAGTGCTCGTTCTACTTTTCGCGCACAACCCATACAGTTTAATCCGCGTAATGGAATATCAAACTTAGCCATAACGATTCCTTAAAAACCTAATTAAACTAAGCGTAAACCTTACCTCAAGGGTAAGGTCAAGCAAATGTACCAAAACGTTAAAACTCGTCTCGTTGGCTCATCCGACAATCAAAGACTTGCGAGACATTTCAATCTTTTATTTCAAAACTAGTCAAACATCATCAACCGATAAAAATTTACGGTGATCTGTGCTGAAAGCTGTAATGCCGTTATTGAGTGGTGTGTAAATAAGCGGCGAATTTGACGTTTTTGTTTGTTTTGTTTTTTTATTAAGTACTTGTATTTAAGCGTTTTATTGTTTTTTCTGTTTTTTTGGTTTGAACGAGCTCAGATTATTATTTGTCTCGTTTTTTGTCGCAAAAAAAGTTTGTCAACATTCCCCTGTCCATAAGTATTCCTCTTCAAATCATGTGTTTAAACATGATCTAGAAGGGGGCAAGAAAAAACACAAAAATGAACAATGAATAGGGGTTAATACTATGTCTATATTTAATAAGACACTTCTTGGAACAGCGATTACAGCAGCGACCTTGGCCGCAGGTACTGCAAGTGCATATATGATCGGTGATCCAAACGATGCGAACGTCGAAGTGTACGGTGTTGTATCAATATCTGCGGTTGATTACGGAGCATCTAACGCTGCGGGTCCTGACGATGGTTGGTCACTAGAGAATGAAACTCGCATTGGCTTTCGTGCGGCAAAAGTGATGACAGAACATGTTACGGCATTTGCACAAGTAGAGTCGGGTTGGGTTCTAGACTACGGTGCCGAACTAGGTAATCGTGATACTTTTGTCGGCCTACGTGGTGATGATTGGGGGCAAGTCCGTTTCGGTCGTATGCTCACTCCTTTATACGAATTGGTTGATTGGCCATACTCAGCATCGAACTTAGGTCGAACTTTTGACCGCGCATGGCGTAGTGGTGAACGTTACCACTTTGACCGTAAGAGCCAAATGGGGCGTTATGATTCACCGATGTTCGCTGACGTAGTGAAATTTAGTCTAGCAGGTGGTAACGGTAGCGAGAATCATGAAGACTCAAATTTCTTCGGCGGCTCATTATCGGTAACACCCGTTGATATGCTAACACTGCATGCTGCATTTGAAACAGCGAAAGGGACTACTTTCGAAGGTGGTAAAGCGGGTTCTTGGGATAGCAATAATATGACTCCCGACGGCCCTACCTGGGACCCAGGTAAGACGGCGTCAATCGGTGATACTGATTCCTACTTCGTTGGCTTCGAATTACGTCCTATCGATAACTTCAATATTTTAGGCGCATACAAGTCAGGCTCATACGACTCGACAAATGGTGGTGGTGGCTACGGTTATTTGGAGCGCGAAATTGATGCGTATTCAATTCAAGCCAACTATTTCTTTGGCAACGCAAATCTCCGTGTAGGTTATGCCGATCAATCTGGTAAAGAAGATGGCATTGATAATAAAGACTTAGACTCTACTTCTATAAGTGGTGAACTAGGTTACTCATTTAACTCTGTTTACACCTTTTTGCGCTTAACACATCAAGATGACTCTACTTACGATGACGATCTAATGGTCCGTATCGGTACTGAGTGGACGTTCTAATTCGGTAGTAACTAATTTGGCGGGCCAAGTGTCCGCCTTTTCTGTTTAGAGTCAGTGGGGAAATATGAACAAATTACTTATCGTCATGGCACTCGGATTGTTCGTTACTTTTGCTCACGCACAAGTAACGATTCAAACGGATAGTCGAGTTGAAATACTAGCGGTTAATCAAGAAATTAATAACATTCCCAAGAAAGCAAAAGGAGATTTAAAAATTGAAAATGGTGTCAATCAACTTTTGATAAGAGTGACCGGCATGGTTGATGGGAATGGAGGAAAGAAAAAGTTTAATTCCTTCCCGTTAGTAGTGAGATTTGAAGCAAGTGACCAAACGTTGAAATTTGAAACGCCATTTCCTATCCGTGATGAACGTGCTGTTAATCGTTATAAAAAATCTCCCAGTATAAAAGTGACTAGTGCTGGGCAAGATGTCTCTTTCGATACTGAGCAAATCTTTGATCAAACATTTGCATTTATTAAAGATTATGACGCCATGCTCATCGAGTACAACTTATCGGGTGGGGCCGCTTCTATCACTATGAGTAATAAACCTATGCATTCTCGAGTGCCCAAGCAAGTTTTAGGTTCAGTGCAAACGTCAGGACAACTAAGCATTGAATCAACTGGAATCAAAGATGAGTATCTACTAATGACGCCAACGCAGCGTCAGGAGTTTATCTCTTGGGCGGTGAAACACATCAATCAATAGATAAAACATTGCCCAGACGGATTGTAGATTTGCATATCGGTGCTAAAATAACGCGCAATTTTGGCACCATCCTCATTTAATGTGAGTGGTGCAGTCATTTAGACAATCAAGGTATTTTACATGACGGTTAAAACTCGTTTTGCTCCTAGCCCAACCGGCTACCTGCACGTTGGTGGTGCTCGTACAGCACTATATTCTTGGCTATACGCTAAAAACCAAGGTGGTGAATTTGTTCTACGTATCGAAGATACCGACCTAGAACGTAACTCTCAGGAAGCCGTAGATGCAATCCTAGAAGGTATGCAGTGGATGGGTCTGGAGTGGAATGAAGGTCCTTACTTCCAATCTAAGCGTTTTGACCGTTACAACGAAATGGTTGATAAGCTGCTGGCTGAAGACAAAGCATACAAGTGTTACGCATCTAAAGAGTTGCTAGATGAGATCCGTGCAGAGCAAGAAGCAGCGAAAGAGATGCCACGTTACGATGCGAATCATCCGAAAGTTGTTGCCGCGAACGCAGCAGCAAAAGAGGGTGACCCATGCGTTATTCGCTTCCGCAATCCGAAACAGGGTAGCGTCGTATTTGATGACCAGATCCGTGGTCGTATCGAAATTGGTAATGACCAGCTAGATGACTTAATCATTCGCCGTACTGATGGCTCACCAACTTACAACTTTGTTGTTGTCGTTGATGACTGGGATATGGGCATTACTCACGTTGTTCGTGGCGAAGATCATATCAACAACACGCCTCGCCAAATTAACATCTATGAAGCACTAGGTGCGCCAGTACCGACTTTTGCGCACTGTGCAATGATTCTAGGTGATGACGGTGCAAAACTGTCTAAACGTCACGGAGCGGTTTCAGTCATGCAATACCGCGACGAAGGTTACTTACCAAACGCACTGAACAACTACTTAGTGCGTCTAGGTTGGTCTCACGGTGACCAAGAGATCTTCTCAGAGCAAGAGATGATTGATCTATTCAGCTTAAATGCAATATCTAAGTCAGCGTCAGCGTTTAACACTGAAAAGCTGTTGTGGCTAAATAACCACTATATCAAGACGTCTGCACCTGAGTATGTGGCTGAGCATCTGCAATGGCATCTTGATAACCAAAAACTAAACATAGCAAACGGTCCCGCAATCACTGAAGTGATTAAACTGGTTGGTGAGCGTTGTAATACTCTAGTTGAACTGGCTGAGCAGATCCGTTACTTCTACGAAGACTTCTCTGAGTTTGAAGCGGGTGCAGCGAAGAAGCATTTACGCGGCGTAGCGAAAGAGCCTCTAGCACTTGCTTTAGCGAAAGTGGAAGCCCTAGAAGAGTGGACAACGGACAACATCAAGCAAGGGGTTATTGCAGCTGTTTGTGAAGAGCTAGAGATCGGTATGGGCAAGATCGGCATGCCGCTTCGAGTTGCAGTAACAGGTGGTGGCCAATCACCTTCTGTTGATGCTGTGATGGAGCTAGTGGGCAAAGAGCGTGTCGTTGCTCGTATTAAGATGGCCCTCGAGTTTATTGCTGAGCGCGAAGCCAACGCTTAATTGCAATTACTAACTTACTGATATCAAAACCGCAGCCATGTGCTGCGGTTTTTTTCAGTCTTGGGTTGGGGCTTGTATTATTTTTAATACGGCTGACCAAGTTATCATTGAGATTGGTATTATACCCCTAGCATGCAAGTTTGGTGATATTGCTCTATCCTGAAATGCAGCTAGAACCGCGATTCTAAATTCGGTTTGATAGCATCAATATAATTAAAATGAGGAAGGACTCATGAAAAAGTTAGCAGTGATTATTTCAAGTACGCTCACAGTTGTTTCCATCAATGCGAATGCTGAGTTTTATTTAGGTGGTAAAGTCGGTAAATCATGGTTGGACGATGCGTGTCTTTCGACCACTCTAGGCTGTGATGATGACTCTACGGCCGCTGGTGTTATTGCCGGTTATCAGTTTATGGATTACCTCTCATTGGAAGCTGGTTATGACTATTTAGGTGAGTTTACCGCAGAGGGACTCAGTGATGACAAAGTTAATGCATTCACATTGGCACCTAAGTTAGATTTTTCTATCACGGAGATGGTCTCCATATACGGTAAGCTCGGTGGCGCTTATGTGGATTATGGCAGCAAAGATGACATGTCCTTTCTTGGCGCTATCGGTATGGAAGTTGAAGCCTATAAGGACCTTAACTTCCGCTTAGAATATCAACATCTCACTGATGTGAATAATGACAGGGTGCGTGCCGCCGTTGATACCGCAACGATTGGCTTTGTTTACAAGTTTGGTGCTAATGAGCAAACTGAAGCAGAACCGTATGTCGCAGAAGAAAAGGTTGTTGAAGAAACCGTTGTCGCTGAACCTGTTGCTGCCACACCTGTGCTGAAAACGTTTGAGACTCAGGTTGTGGACTCTGGGGCATTTGCGCTTAACAGTACTGAGCTAAAACCAGAAAGCAAGCCAATGCTTGATGAGCTAGTCCAGTTTATGAATAAGTTTCCACAGTCTAGAGTAGAAATTACAGGTTATACTGACTCGTCAGGCGCGGCATCTTATAATCAGGCTTTATCCGAAAAGCGCGCACAAACAATCGCGGATGTGCTACGTGAAGAAGGTATCGATAGTTCACGTATTACCGCTAAAGGTGAAGGTGAGGACAAGCCAATTGCGTCAAATGATACTCGAGAAGGACGCGCTAAGAACCGCCGTGTGGAAGTTGTTGTACCAGCTTTTGAATATGAAGCGGAATAATACCAACCAAATAGGTATCCAAACATCTATTTCTTCAGATTGGTATTAGTTTTTCATCGTGTAATAGGTTGAAACTAGAACAGCATTGGCCTATTTGAGGTCAATGCTGTTTAAACGTCCCATAAACTCAAGGATTTCTAAGTTATCTTTGTTTGCTGCCAATAGGGCTTTTTTAGTTTTAGAGTATGCAGCTAATCGACCGTGCTTTTTAATTGAACAGACAACACTTTTGTATATTAACTTGCCTTCTTTATCGTAAGTACGCCACGCAGCGATGTAGCACTCATCTTTAGCTGAAGGATCTTCTTTGGTTGGTCTGGGTTTAAATATGATCTTAGGTTCAAGGGAGTGAGGCAGGCGCGTCATTAAATAGGGATCTTTTAATAGCTTGCGCCAGAATTTTCCCCACATTTCTGTGCCGAGCTCGTTACGTAGCTTTATTGCTTTCTTTAGCCCTTTCTTCTCACCAATACGAACATAACCCACAGAGCGATGAAGTACCTTATCATCCGGAGTGTGGATATGAATTTTAAATGCTGTTTTGGCTTTTGAAATAAAGCGGTGACCAGTGTTAGTAGTCAAGTTACTCTTTTTCATTTATCGACTATCAATAGTTTTGTTAATAACTATTTTAGTTGAATGTCGCAGAATGTTGAAGGTTTGTTTGGTTGACAATTATTTCGTCGTAATGATTGGGCGCGATATTGGGCTGTGAAAAGTTAAGGTTACAGTGAGAGCTAAGGGCCAAATGAATAACATTTGGCCCTTAGTTAAAATGGCGCTCCCGACAGGATTCGAACCTGTGACCTGCCCCTTAGGAGGGGGCCGCGCTATCCAGCTGTGCCACGGGAGCAATGCTTTAATGATACTGATTTAAAACCAGAAGTTAAGTATCAAAATGCGATATTACAATAGCTTGTGCATAACATCGCCAATTTGGATGCTTCCCGCCAACTCGTTTTGATCGACGGTTAGCTCGGCTTCATTTTCATAGACACGTGATACGGTCAGGGTAATTTCTGTTTCAGTAACTTTGTTGCGAGGTAGACCGCGCTGATCAATAAATGAACCAGTGTGCCATAGCTGCAGTTTGTCGCCTTCTTGAACGCCGTGAATACGGCCTAAGTCCATAGTAATAGTGTTGTCCCATTTAGCAACGACTTCAGGCAGGGTAATTTTACACGACACCTCAGACTCAAGATCGAGCATGATGTTGCGGCTAACACGTAGCATCATATCGCCATAAGTTGATGCCCAAAAACGCGCGCTTCGAGTGTCGACTTGGCTGGTTTTAGCAAATGGCCAGCGTGCGACTTCGCGGTAGTTGCGATTGTAGACTTCGTTGCCTGTTTTCCCATCAAACACCGTCATTTCGAGGGCAAACTGACGATTGATTACATCGTCGCTGAGCAAACCACCTTGATCAATAGTGGCTGTTAAGTCTGTAATCACTCCACCGATAATATACTGGGCACCAGTATCTTGGGCGATCATTTTTAAACGTTCTGGGTAACGTTTGCTGATTTCAAAGTCTGTGGTACCAACTGAGACAAAGTTTGCTGACTGTTGGTCTAGTTGGCGATTAATTACATTGGCAAAGTCATCACCAACACTGTAGATCTGACCCATAACGGCTTGTTGTGGCGAGGCTACGTCAATATTACCGACAAGAAACGTCTTCTTATATTGGCTGACGTGGCAACCTGTTGCCGATGGGTAGATATCAACACGGGCTTTAACGAACATTACGCCACTGCGGGTTTTTTGTTCGTCAACTAAGATATATCGAACTTCGCTGTTGGTGAATTGATACTCTTTCCTTTCACTTTCTAATAAGGGTCGCAAGTTGGCAATGCTACCAATATCCGCACCTGAGAAGCTGACCGCTTTAAACAGAGCGTCTTCTAGGGCATGTATCCGTGCAACCTCCTCTGAAGAGACAATGGTTGCAGTCCCTGTCACCTCAAACCAAGCGGCAGATGCTGTATGAGCGAGCACGCTAAGAAAGAGTGTCGAAAAGAGGAGGAAACGTGATTTTTTCATATCTTCATACCAAGTTGGTTCGTTTTTTGCTTGTTAAAACTTAGCGAATTTAGGCGTTGCCTTTCTAAAAAGTAGCAAAGTTAGAAAAGCAAGGAATGTTCCACTTTTAGAAGAGAACTAAAAGAACTGACATTTAAGCCTTAATGTATCGGAGATTTGAGAATGAAAAAATGGCTATCGCTAGTCCCTGTGGTGTTTTTGACCGCATGTGCCTATGCTCCAATATACAACGGTAAAGAACCGTATCCTGGCTCGCAATTTATGTTGCTAGAGAGCCCGCGTCATACTCTTGACTTCTTTGTCGAGAGCATGACTGAGGATTTGATGGTCTCTAATACTAGTGTTTCGGCAAGAACACCGATTGCGGTGACCTCATTTGTTGATCTGCAGAATATGGATGCGACTAACTGGCTGGGTAATTCAGTATCAGAAGGTTTTATTCATCAATTCCAGCGTCGCGGATTCAAAGTTGTCGATTTTAAAACGACTGGGTCAATTCAGGTGACGCATCAAGGCGATTTCGCATTCAGCCGAGATTGGAAAGACTTGGCTCAAGAGCAAGATATTCAGTACGTATTGACGGGAACTATGTTGCGTCAAGAAGGTGGTGTTTTAGTCAATGCTCGCGTTGTAGGTATGCAGTCACGTGTTGTCGTTGCAACAGCGCAAGGCTTCCTACCAGCAGATCGTATTGGTCGAGACCTTGACACCCTTAATAGTATTCGTACGCAAGATGGTGTATTAATTCGTTCTGATCCAACAATGACTCAACCTTACACTGTAATCTTGCGCCCATAGGAAACATGATGAAAAAGTTACTACTCCTTATTGTCGCTGTGGTAATGGTTGGATGTCAGCCACTCAACCAAATGCGCGCAGATGATTGGTTAACGGCTGTCGGTTACGCCAGCATCAGTGAGCAAAAAGGCCGCAATGAAGAAGAAAAGCAAGTGCGAGCAATGCGCGCTTCGAAAATCGATGCTTACCGCGAGTTGGCAGAGCAGGTCTACGGTATGCGAGTGAGTGGTCGAGCCGATCTGCAAGATCAACGCTTAGGTACCGAACTAACGTCTGGTGCGGTGGATGGCGTGATACGCGGGGCGGAAGTGGTTCGTAGTTACAAAGTCGGTGATAGCTATGTTACCGAGCTTAGGCTAGACATCCAAAAAATGAATAAGTTAAGAGATTACGGTGAAGTTCAGGCCGTCCCAGAAAAACGCCAGCAAACACTTTTCTAAACTCTCTATCTCCGAACAAACAAGAAGCGGCAATCATTTGATTGCCGCTTCTTGTTTAAATTCATTTTATATCCACATCAAGCTTTGATGTTAGTGCCAAGCGTCGTAACGTTTTTAGTTTGGCCTTCAGGGGTGTAGGTCATGCCCAATTTGCCTTGCGACTGTTTCATCAGGTTGTTGAGTTTATTGAAACTTAATTGCGCTCTTTGTAGTGCTTGACCATTTACTTCATTTGCCTGCTGGCACTCACTGACTATCGTTCGAATCTGATCAACTAGAGGGCTCAACTCTGGATCAGTTGATAGGGTGGCAACATCAGGATGTTTGCGAATTCTTTCGTCGGTGGTTTGTAACTGCTCAATCAGGGTGATTTTTTGTTTGGCGATGACTTCAATGTCTTTTGATACGCGATTGGCAATCGCAACCTTCTCTTGCTCGAGAACTTTGGTTAGTTCTTGGGCATTTTTTAATTGGAACTCTATCAGACCTTGAAGTGCTGCCATGGATCAAATTCTCGCCGGTTATAGTCCGCCAAACTCTTTCTCAAATTTCATCATGTTGCTAGCAAGCTTGTCGGGATCGACAGTGTAAGAGCCGTTGGCAATGGCTTCTTTAATCGCCGCTACTTTTGCTTTGTCAAAGCTCGGTTGGCTTACCATTTGATTATGCATTTCGCCCACCGCTTTACCTTGCGAGCTGAGAGAGACCGCATCTTGCGCGACTTCGGACTTCTTTGCTGAGTCAGAGCCACTCGTTGGACTGCTTTCGTTACGAACAGAGCTGCGCGTCGTAGTCGATAGCGTTTGCCCTGAACGTATATTGTCTATACCTGCCATATTGTTGAGCCTTTTGAGAAATAGTTACTTGTACTGTCAATATCGACGCACAGATTCAAAACTTTAGCTTTTTTTGAAAATGGCTAAAAAATGACTGTTACTTCGGAAATTCCAGTTACACGTCCTTCAATTATACGGTTTGATTTACTATTTTTCACTCTTATCTGTTCACCGTGTGAGCCATCTGTCAGCGCAACACCTTTTGTGGTTATCGTCATTCCCGATTTTACCGCTTTTATGGTCACAGTTTCGTTGCGGCAGACTACACAGATATCTCTCGCTTCGATAATGTCACCTGTACGGAGATTTTTCTTTGCTTTAGCACCAATTACAGCATCAATTGTGGAAAAGCCTTGCCGCCTAAAGCGTTGTAAGTCTACCATATTAATAACGACATCATTAGCGGAGATGATTTGTCCGCGAGACAGTGGTGTAGTCAAAGTAACTTGTGGTCCGGTACGAATTAACCGAACAGGTACATAGACTCTCCAGTCATCCTCTTCGCATTCAATCAGTACGGTAATGTTACTGGCATTTGGATTGGTTGATGAAGAGGAGCTTTTCAGAGGTGCAGGGCAGTCAGTGGCAAAGATCCGCTGGTCCAAATTGGTCGCGTTTGCTTCCAACGTGCCTCCACTTGGCCATTCGATGGTTGCCAGGATGTACTCTTCAGCGGCTTGTTTAATGAGTTGAATTTGATTTTCTGTTGCCGATGTCGCTGAAAAACTAAAGAAAAAGAATAAAAAGCCGATAGACTTACAAAACTTTTTATAGAAAGCTCTACAATTAGTTATGGAAAAAGAGCATAAGTGTGATTTGTGGTATGTCATTCTGTTTCTCTAAAGTTTCACATGGCCACTAGTAGGCTACCATTTTTTTTAGCATTTAAGTTTGAGATGGAGATGAGCTTATGACGGGTATTCTTGATTCTGTGAATCAGCGTACGCAACTCGTCGGTCAAAACCGATTAGAACTCCTAACTTTTCGCCTCATGGGGCGTCAACGTTACGGAATCAACGTATTTAAAGTAAAAGAGGTACTTCAGTGCCCTAAGCTTACTTCAATGCCAAACTTACACCACCTTGTTAAGGGCGTAGCGCATATCCGAGGCCATACTGTCTCTGTTATCGACCTTAGTTTAGCGATCGGTGGTCGTCCAACTACGGATGTCGATAAAGCGTTCGTCGTCATTGCAGAGTTCAACCGAACTATGCAAGCATTTTTGGTGACTTCAGTTGAACGTATTATCAACATGCACTGGGAAGAAATCTTGCCGCCACCTGAAGGGGCGGGTAAAGCTAACTACCTGACTGCAGTTACCAATATCGATAACGAGCTGGTTGAGATTCTCGATGTAGAGAAGATTCTTGCAGAAATCGCGCCAATTGATGAGACCATGGACTCTTCTATCGGAGAAGAAATAGCTCAGGTCGAAGCAGAAAAAGAGATTGTTCGTCGTATACTTATTGCCGATGATTCAACGGTTGCGCGAAAGCAGGTTGAACGAGCGATTACATCACTTGGCTTTGAAGTCGTGTCGGTGAAAGACGGTAAAGAAGCGTATGAGAAATTGGTCGAGATGGCAGCAGAAGGCAGTATTTATGATCAGATCTCTTTGGTTATTTCTGATATCGAAATGCCAGAGATGGATGGTTATACTTTAACTGCTGAAGTAAGACGTCATCCCGATCTTAAAGATTTGTATGTTATTCTTCACTCATCACTTAGTGGTGTATTTAACCAAGCAATGGTTGAACGAGTAGGGGCAAACTCCTTTATCGCGAAGTTCAACCCAGATGAGCTTGGTAATGCGGTGAAATCCGCACTTACAGAATAAAGAGAAGTTAATGACAGCGATAACTATAAGCGATCAAGAGTATCGTGATTTTAGCCGATTTTTAGAGTCACAATGCGGAATTGTACTCGGTGACAGCAAGCAATATCTGGTTAGAAGCAGACTGAGCCCGCTGGTTACTAAGTTTAAGTTGGCAACTTTATCTGATTTACTTAGAGATGTAGTCACTGGACGTAACCGTGAACTGCGTGTTGCCGCTGTTGATGCTATGACAACCAATGAAACGCTATGGTTTCGTGATACTTACCCGTTTGAGGTACTGGCTAACAAACTTTTGCCGGAAGCGGCTGCCAATAAGAGGCCTATTAAAATTTGGTCAGCAGCGAGCTCCTCGGGCCAAGAGCCATACTCAATGGCAATGACTATTTTGGAAACGCAGCAGCGTAAGCCAGGTATGTTGCCGAGTGTTTCTATCACGGCGACTGACATTTCGGCTAGCATGTTGGATATGTGTCGAGCCGGTGTTTACGACAATTTGGCTTTGGGGAGAGGGCTATCGCCTGAACGTCGACGCAACTTCTTTGAAGATGCTGGTGATGGTCGTATGAAGGTTAAGGATAATGTTAAGCGTTTGGTTAATTTCCGTCCGCAAAACTTAATGGATAGCTATGCGTTGCTGGGTAAGTTTGACATCATTTTCTGTCGCAACGTTCTTATCTATTTCTCTCCAGATATGAAGTCTCAAGTGCTCAACCAAATGGCTAATAGCCTGAACCCAGGTGGTTATCTATTGCTTGGTGCGTCGGAGTCATTAACTGGTTTAACCGATCGATTTGAAATGGTTAGGTGTAACCCAGGTATTATTTATAAGCTTAAGTAACCTACCCTTCTTTATGTAATGCCTAGCCAATTGCTAGGCATTTTTGTATTGATCTCTTTTCCTGCCTTCCACATTTACTTATATACTTTCTGTGAGTCATTCCAAACTCCTTAGCTAATACGCCCTGTTAGTTGGCGTACTTATTGCTAAATATTTAAGTGAAAGCATTTGCGCAGCAAATTTTTTTAAAGTTGGTACGCTACTTGCTTTTAGTTTTAATAGTAACGGTCAGTTCTTGAGTAGAGGTCAACATGGCTATTTCTTTTGACAATGCATTAGGTATCCACCAACACACGGTGGGCGTACGTGAGCGCAATGCTGAGGTGATTTCCACCAACATTGCTCAATCGAACACACCTGGCTATAAATCGAAAGGAATGGACTTTCAAAGGGCTTTGCAGGCGGCAACATCGGAGGCAAGCATTGGGCTTAGTCGTACTGATAGTCGGCATATTCCTGCCTCTACTAGGGTAACAGGGGAAGTAATGTATCGTCTTCCGACACAACCTGACACGGGTGACGGCAATACGGTCGATGTGGATTTAGAGCGTAACTTGTTTATGCAAAACCAGATCAGACATCAAGCCTCACTTGACTTCTTAGGAAGTAAATTCAAGAACTTAACTAAAGCAATTAAAGGTGGTAACTGATGAGCTTATTCAATGTTTTTAATGTAACTGGTTCTGCCATGAGCGCTGAATCTGTTCGTCTAAATACGACCTCAAGTAACTTGGCAAACGCGGATAGTGTCTCTAGCTCGGCGAAAGATACTTACAAAGCCCGCCATGCCGTGTTTGGTGCGGAGTTAAGTAAGGCAAAGTATGGCCGCGACCATTCGGTGCCAGTGAAAGTGATGGGTATTATTGAAAGCGATAAGCCGCTTGATGCGGAATACAACCCTGACCACCCTCTTGCAAACGACGAAGGCTATATTTATAAGCCTAACGTCAATGTGATGGAAGAGATGGCTAACATGATTTCTGCTTCACGTTCTTATCAAACGAACGTGCAATTAGCAGATGCAAGCAAACAAATGCTGCTGCGTACGCTGCAGATGGGTCAATAAGGATAGGAGGTAACTATGGCCGATGGCATTAATAATGTTGGTCAAAGCGGCTTGTCCTATATAGACCAGCTTAAACAGCTTCAGGACAAGAATAAGCCCAACGAGACCACAGGTAAGCAAGACCTCAAGCAAGAAGACTTCTTATCTCTGCTCACTAAGCAGCTTGCTCAGCAAGACCCGTTTAAGCCGGTTAGTAATGACCAGATGATTGCACAAATGGCGTCATTCGCGACGGTAGATGGAATCGGTAAGATGAACAATCAGTTTGAAACACTGAATGCTTCGATGACGTCTAACCAAGCGCTTCAAGCCTCTTCACTTGTTGGTCGAGATGTTCTCGTTCCAGGAGCTGGTGGCGTGAAAACGGATGATGGCGCAATGGCTGCGATGGTGAAACTTCCTCAACCTGTCGATAACTTGATGGTGAGAGTGGAGGATCAGATGGGGCAGCTGATTCGTACCTTCGATGTCGGTTCGAAACCTTCGGGTGATAACCGTGTTGAATGGGACGGTAAAGATCAAAACGGTAATCCATTGCCGGCAGGTAAGTACAATGTGAAAGCAGCGGGCTTACTTGATGGCAAGTCTACAGAGTTTGAGGTTTCGACCTACGCTAACGTCAATAGCGTTCTCTTAGGTAAAGGCGATGGTAACGTACTACTCAATCTGGCTGGCTTCGAGTCGCCAGTTCGACTTGCTGAAGTACTAGAAGTTGGCAAAGCGTAACTCTACTTGATGTAGGAAGGCTAGCTAGATTAGGAGATTTTGGAATGTCATATGTTGCATTAAGCGGTTTGTCCGCAGCTCAGTTAGATCTGAACACAACCAGTAACAACATTGCGAACGCGAATACCTTTGGTTTCAAAGAGTCTCGTGCTGAGTTCGGCGATGTTTACTCAAACTCACTTTTTACTCACGCTAAAACAACACCTGGACAAGGTGTACAAGCTCAAAAAGTTGCTCAGCAATTTCATGAAGGTTCTAGTATCTATACTAACAACCCAATGGATTTGCGTATCAGCGGCACTGGCTTTTTTGCGGTAGCAAAAGATCGACTAACGCCAACAACCAATGAGTTAACGCGTAATGGTGCTTTTCACCTAAACAAAGATAACTACATGGTTACGTCGAATGACGAGTTTTTGTTGGGTTATCAAGTGAACAAAGATACTGGTGATGTTCTGTCTTACGAGCCTTCGCCAATCAACATTCCAAAAGAGTTCGGTAAACCGAAGCAGACTGCAAACATTGAAGTCGGCGTCAACTTGCCAGCGAATGGTGATCTGAAAGATCCTGCCCTGTTTGATTTCACAGATCCTGAAACCTACAACCGTTCAACCTCTTCTACGGTTTATGACTCAATGGGTCAATCGTACAAGATGACAACTTACTACCTTAAAGACCAGAATCAGCCTAACACTTGGCAAACCTACTACACGGTCACTGATAGTGCAGGTGAGAAGCCGATTAACATTGTTGGTGGCGACGTTTCGGCACCTACTGGTCATGTTGGTCATAGTATGAAGTTTAACAATGACGGTACTCTCGCTAGCCTCAACAATGGTCAAAATATTGTTTCTGAACCTTTAGGTGCGGGCGCTAACCCAATCGATCTAAACGGTGCAGACGCAAACCAGACTCTGAACTTTAATTTAGACAGTGCGACTCAGTTTGCTGCGCCGTTTGAGCTTACTAAGTTTGATGAAGATGGTGCGACGACAGGCTTCTTGACTAAAGTTGATTTTGACGAGAACGGTAGCGTGTTAGGTACATACTCAAACGGTGAAAACATTGTTCTTGGGCGTGTCTCTTTAGTTCGTGTTGCTAACGAACAAGGTCTGGACAAGAAGGGTGGTACACAGTGGGATGCTACTCAGTTCTCTGGTGACAAGATCTGGGGTGAGTCAAACAAAGGTTCATTCGGCAGCATCAGCAGCGGTACTCTAGAGCAGTCAAACATTGATATGACTCAGGAGCTTGTTGACTTGATCTCGGCGCAACGTAACTTCCAAGCTAACTCACGTTCGCTAGAAGTACATAACCAAACGCAACAGAACATCTTGCAGATTCGTTAATCTGACTAAGAGAATCTTTGCCGATGTTGTAATCATCTGAATAGCAAGCTGGTGGCAATCATCAGCTCGCTATTGTTGCCACTACGGCAATACCTTCCATAAAAAGCCTTTCTCTGTTGCCGTTTCTCTGGTAAGAGCTTGATAAATAATTAATTTTAAAGTTGGCACGTACCTTGCTTTTATTGTTCTGAATTGTGATTTTTGGAGCAAATTATGGATCGTGCACTGTTTCTCGCGATGAGCGGCGCCAAGCAAAACATGCAGGCTTTGCAGCTCAGAGCAAACAACTTAGCGAACGTCAGTACCACGGGATTCCGTGCTGATTTGGCGCAAGCTCGTTCAATGCAAGCGTATGGCGATGGTCTTCCTAGCCGCGTATTTAGCATGACAGAACGTCCGGGCCATAATTTCCAACAAGGTAGCGTGATTACCACTGGCCGTGACCTCGATGTCACTATCCAAGGCAATGGCTGGATCTCTGTGCTTGATAAAACAGGTAAAGAGGGCTTAACGCGTAACGGTAATTTAAAAATTGATGCTAATGGCCTGCTAACTAGCGGCAACGGCAATCTAGTCCTTGGTGAGACAGGTGCTCCAATTACTCTTCCAATCCCTTTGAGCAAAGTAGAAATCGGCAACGACGGCACTATCTCAGTCGTACCGCAAGGCGCTCCAGCCGATGCGATTGAAGTTGTCGACCGTATCAAGCTCACTGCGACCAATAACCAATCACTATTCAAAGATGTCAACGGCTTGTTCCGTGCAAAAGATCCTAATGCGGCATACGAAGCGGATGCCAGTGTAAAACTGCTCACAGGCGCAATTGAAGGTAGTAACGTTAACGCCATTGGCGAAATGACTAACCTGATTGACTTGCAACGTCAGTTTGAAATGCAAGTAAAAATGATGAGCACAGCAGAAGAGATGGACAAGTCGTCTGATTCTCTGCTTCGTATGAGCTAATAGATTCTAGGAGAAGGTTATGCATCCGGCACTATGGGTAAGTAAAACGGGCTTAGACGCTCAACAAACCAATATTTCAACAATTTCAAACAACTTGGCGAACGCATCAACGGTTGGTTACAAAAAGAGCCGTGCCGTATTTGAAGATCTGTTCTATCAGAATATCAACCAGCCAGGTGGTCAGTCTTCACAGAACACTGAATTACCAAGCGGTTTAATGCTAGGTGCAGGTTCTAAAGTTGTGGCGACGCAAAAAGTTCACACTCAAGGTAATACCCAGACGACCAATAACAGCCTAGACATGATGATTGAAGGTGATGGTTTCTTCCAGATCCTTATGCCAGACGGCAACATTGGTTATTCGCGTAATGGTCAGTTCACGGTTAACGATGAAGGGGTGATAGTCACCTCTGGTGCCGGATACGCCCTTGAGCCAGAAATCGCGATTCCAGAAGATGCAATCAGCATTACCGTCGGTACGGATGGTGAAGTATCGGTACGTATTCGCGGTCAGCAAGATAACCAAGTAGTTGGTCAGATCGCGACGGTCGACTTTATCAACCCAGGTGGCCTAGAGCCGATTGGCCAAAACCTCTACCTGCCAACCGGTGCCAGTGGTGATCCACAAGAAGGTGTACCTGGTTTTGATGGTTTTGGTGATATCAGACAATCCATGCTTGAAACTTCCAACGTAAACGTAACGGAAGAGCTTGTGAACATGATCGAAGCTCAGCGCGTTTATGAAATGAACTCTAAAGTCATCTCTGCGGTAGACAAGATGATGAGTTTTGTTAACCAGCAGCTGTAATTACGGTTTAGGGTGGAAATGAAATGAAACGAATAGTCGCAGTTTTAACCTTTGCAGTGATGTCTGGCTGTACCATGTTTGAGCCTCCAATCGAGACACCAGATGTTACTCAAGGCACAACGACAGTTGATGCGGTTGAGGGGGATAAGTCAGAGCAAGAGAGCTCTGGTATTGTCGATACTTTACGTAACCGTACCGATCCAGTTGCAGGCGACCCTGCATGGGCTCCAATCCATCCTAAACACAAGCCAGAGCATTATGCCGCAGAAACAGGGTCACTGTTCAATGCAGCGGGTGCGAGCAGCTTATATGATGACTCTAAGCCTCGTGGGCTAGGGGACATCATTACCGTAACGTTAGACGAGAGCACTAAGGCGGCAAAAAGCTCAGATGCGGACTTGTCTAAAAACAATGACGCTTCGATGGACCCGTTAGAAGTTGGTGGTCAGGAACTCAACATCGGCGATTACAATTTTTCCTACAACCTAAGTAACGATAACAAGTTCAAAGGCAGCGCAGCTGCGAATCAAAGTAACAGTATTTCTGGCTCGATTACCGTTGAAGTGATTGAAGTGCTTGCGAACGGTAACCTAGTGATTCGTGGCGAAAAATGGCTAACATTGAACACTGGTGATGAGTACATTCGCCTAAGTGGTACGATTCGTCCTGATGATATTAAGTTCGATAACACGATCGCATCGAACCGTATTTCTAACGCTCGAATTCAGTACTCTGGCACAGGAACACAACAAGATATGCAAGAACCTGGATTCTTGGCACGATTTTTTAATGTATCCCTATAATTCCATCTGATGCCGCTTTTTTGGCAGCGCATAAAGTCGGCACAGAGATTAGAACAAGGGTATGGTCATGAAAAAGTTGTTTCTCCTTTTAACCAGTATGATGTTTATTGCGACATCTGTTCAAGCGGCGCGCATTAAAGATGTTTCTCAGGTTGCGGGTGTGCGTAGTAACCAATTAGTGGGTTACGGTTTGGTGACTGGCTTGCCAGGTACAGGAGAATCAACACCTTTTACCGATCAAAGCTTTAATGCAATGCTGCAGAACTTTGGTATTCAATTGCCGCCGGGTACAAAGCCCAAAAGTAAGAACGTTGCTGCCGTTATCGTTACCGCTGAGCTTCCTGCATTTTCAAAGCAAGGCCAGACCATTGATGTCACCGTTTCTTCTATAGGCTCGGCAAAAAGCCTTCGTGGCGGAACCTTGATGCAGACCATGCTGAAAGGTCTTGATGGGCAAATCTATGCCGTTGCACAAGGCAATCTTGTTGTCAGTGGCTTTAGTGCTACAGGTGCTGACGGCTCAAAAATCGTTGGAAACAACCCAACAGCAGGTATGATTTCTAATGGCGCTATGGTTGAACGTGAGATTCCTACTCCATTTAGCCGTGGCGACTACATTACATTTAACCTTCTAGAATCTGACTTTACTACTGCGCAGCGCATGGCTGATGCGGTCAATAACTTCCTTGGCCCGCAGATGGCATCTGCGGTTGACGCAACTTCAGTTAAAGTTCGTGCCCCACGTGATATTACTCAACGTGTTGCTTTCCTCTCTGCGGTAGAAAATATCGAATTTGACCCAGCGGATGGCTCAGCGAAAATTATCGTTAACTCGCGTACGGGTACGATTGTGGTCGGTAAGCATGTTCGTTTAAAACCTGCTGCAGTCACTCACGGTGGTATGACGGTTGCAATTAAAGAGAACTTGAATGTTAGCCAACCCAACGCTTTTGGTGGCGGTGAGACAGTTGTGGTTCCAGATACAGATATCGAAGTTACTGAGCAGCAAGGCAAGATGTTTAAGTTTGAGCCTGGGTTAACACTTGATGACCTTGTGCGAGCGGTGAATGAAGTTGGCGCAGCGCCTTCGGACTTGATGGCCATTCTGCAAGCGTTGAAGCAAGCCGGTGCCATCGAAGGGCAGCTGATCGTAATCTAAGGAGTAGAGCATGATTAACAATGGTAACGACATTGGCTTTATTCACGATATTGCCAACTTAGATAAACTGCGTAAGCAAGCGGTAGATGGAGATGAAGGCAGCGAGAAAGCAGCTTTAACTGCTGCGGCAAAACAGTTTGAAGCGATTTTTACCTCAATGTTGTTTAAGTCGATGCGTGATGCTAACTCGACTTTTGAATCTGGTTTGATGGACAGCCAAAATCAACAGTTCTATCGCCAGATGATGGATGAGCAGATGTCGAGTGAATTGAGTGCGTCAGGCTCTCTTGGTCTTGCGGATATGATTGTTGCTCAGCTCTCGACGGGTAGTGTAGAAAATCAAAATGCCAAAGCGAGTAATCAAGACTTTGAAGCTATGATGGAGAAGATTGACCGTATCCGCCATGAGCGTGCAGATGCTACTACAGTGGTAATGCCTACTCAAACTCAGCCTTCGCGCTTTGATTCTCCGGAATCCTTTGTTACTTCAATGAAGCCATATGCGGAAAAAGCGGCTCAAGCTTTGGGCATCGACTCTTCGTTGTTGTTGGCTCAAGCGGCATTGGAAACCGGGTGGGGGCAAAAGGTTGTCAACAACTCGCGTGGAAGCAGTAACAACCTATTTAACATTAAAGCTGATCGCAGTTGGGCTGGTGATAAAGTGTCAACACAAACATTGGAATACCATCAAGGTGTACCAGTGAAAGAAAATGCCGCTTTCCGCTCCTACGCTAACTACGAAGAGAGCTTCAACGACTACGTTAGTTTCTTGAATAAAAACCCACGATACACAATGGCACTGCGACATGGTGGTAACAATGAAGAGTTTATTCGAGGTATCCACCAAGCGGGTTATGCAACCGATCCAAGGTACGCAGATAAAGTATTGAGCGTAAAAGCACGAATTGACCAGATGTAGCGTAGAGGAGCGGACTTCGTCCTGAAGAACGCTTCGCTCGAGAGTCGAGACCGGGCTGCACGCTACAGCAATTGGAACGGACTTCGTTCTATAGAACGCTCTGCTTCGGGAGTCGGAGGTAGTCAAAAGAGCGAGTTGACAAGACATCTCACTAACTAGATAAAATCATCCCGCATCCCGCATCCC
>JRWQ01000046.1 GCA_000775715.1 Vibrio tubiashii | reverse complement strand
CTGATTGGAACTACCACGCCACTCAAGATTTAGGTCGCGTTTGTCTTGCTCATACTTACCGTCGATCAGTGTATCAATGTACTGAATGACCTCTTGTTGGGCTTCATCAAGTTCAGCAAGCGTATAGCCCGTCCATAGCCAAACATCTTTTCCCGGGCACTCTTCGCGTACGCGTTTGACCAGTTTCAGAATACTAGGCACATTGGCTGGGTGTAGTGGGTCCCCTCCCGACAGAGAAAGGCCACGACGCTTAACTCGTGAATCGTTGAGATCAGTGATAATTTTGTCTTCGGCTTCTTGAGTAAACAGCACACCAGAATCTAGCCTTTGCGTCGACTGGTTATAACAACCTCTACATTGATGCACACAACCAGACACAAACAAGGTACAGCGCGTACCTGGTCCGTTAACGACATCGATTGGA
>JRWQ01000045.1 GCA_000775715.1 Vibrio tubiashii | reverse complement strand
CAGTGCCACTATCCAAGATGGCGGTGAGGGGAATGAAAATGATCGCCCTGACTTAACGGTGTCGGGTGCAGGCATCGTGTCAGAAGGAGAGGTGGCGACGTTTAGCATCAACCTGTCTAATCCTGTTGCTCATGAAGTGACGCTTGATTTACGCACTAAGGTCAACGGCAACCGAAATACGGCGGAAGACGAAGACATTGGTGAAATGCGTGCTTACTACCTAGATGCAACATCTCCGGATGCCGACAGCGATGGTAAGGTTTACTTAGATTTTGATGGTCATAACATTCAAGTTCCGGCGGGCGTACAAGATGTTTACGTGGAAGTGGCGACCATTGACGATAATGGCGCGCCAGTCCATGAAGGTTTAGAGCGTTTCCAATTGGTTGTTCGTGACGTTGATGGCGTCACTACGGACAGTAATGGGAAAGCGAAAGCGGCTGGTTATATTGATGACAGCGGCAATGGTGCGGGTAATGATGCCGATGATGACCGCCCAACAATTACTGATATAACAGAGCCGACAGTGGATGAAGGTCAGGCTGCGGTGTTTGACGTGACGTTGT
>JRWQ01000044.1 GCA_000775715.1 Vibrio tubiashii | reverse complement strand
CATCTTGGATAGTGGCACTGCCACTCTGTGACGCGTTGGCCTCAACCTGTGCTTCTGTCGCCGCTGTCAGGGTAAACGTCTCATCCCCTTCATACACCGGCTGACCTGATTCGTTAAGCGTCGTCACCGACACACTAAAACTTGTATTACCAGCCGGTAACTCAAAGTGGAACTCACCATTGTCGACCGTCACTGGGCGGGACACACTCACCATGCTGTCCGACTGCGCATCATATTCAAGGTACGTTACGCTCACCGTGGTACCGTTGTAATCGGAGCCTGATTCTGCGTTGCCATCAGTCAAACTCATGGTGATTGGTGTCGCCAGTTCACTGACATTCGACAACGTCACGTCAAACACCGCAGCCTGACCTTCATCCACTGTCGGCTCTGTTATATCAGTAATTGTTGGGCGGTCATCATCGGCATCATTACCCGCACCATTGCCGCTGTCATCAATATAACCAGCCGCTTTCGCTTTCCCATTACTGTC
>JRWQ01000043.1 GCA_000775715.1 Vibrio tubiashii | reverse complement strand
ACCCCTTAACGCGGCGTTATAAGTTAATGGAGATAAAATGGAACTACGAACATTTGTAAAAGAAACACTGAAAGATGTTTTAGGTGGCATTCATGATGCTCAAGCGGAAATTGAACATGGTGAAGTTGTTCCACAATTAAACGAACAAGGCTGGAAAGGCTTGGAAACAGGTTTAACAAGTTTTCAGGCAATTGATTTTGAAGTATCAGTAAATGCCGTAGAAAAAGAAGGTAGTGAAGCAAAGTTAAGTGTTGTAGCTGCCGTTGTTGGTGGGCATGTAAAAGGTGACAGTTCTAATATAGCCGAGCACACTGCAAAGTTGAGTTTCAAAGTTCCAATTAAACTGCCAATATCGGGCAAATAACTCTTAGTATCAAGTTTGAAG
>JRWQ01000042.1 GCA_000775715.1 Vibrio tubiashii | reverse complement strand
ACTTCGTACTTGAATCCAAGGCTCATAACAAAGCATTTAAGAGTGATTCTCAACGCTTGGCATTTTCATTCCATCGTCGAGTTCAGTGTTTACGGTGGTATGGTTGGGTTCAGTGGTCGCGTTGTTCACACCTTAATGCGGCGTTAGTTTACCAATCAAGATCATCACCCTAAATCTAGGGTGAAACCTTGATTATAAGTGGTTCTGAGGGAGCTGTGATTGACCGAGTATAGCTACAACTAAAATGAAGCCATCCTCTTTTGTAAAGTAAGCGGTATGCTTGCCTACAGGGAAATAGAATCCGCTTGGGTATATTTCATCACAACTGCGACCAACAGCTGGATTATCAGCAAGCATTTGAAAACCAGTTAGTAACGTACCTTTATAGTTTCGCCACTGCATCTCGGAGAAATTGTTAACAGTATAGCTTTTAATTTTCCGTAAATGAGTCTGAGCTAATTTACTCAGTTTGTATTTGTTCTTTTGCATATCGGGTTATAAGGCGTTTAAAAAGTCTTCACCATCAACCACATCACCTTGTGCTAAGTCTTGTTTTGCGGACTCGAAGCAATGTCTAAGGTAATCGGCTTTCATTGCTTCTAGTTCTTCATAGTCCTTGATAGACATTACAACTACGGCGTCTTTACTGTTCTTGCTAATCTTCACAGGCTCACGTTGGGCGCTTAGGAGTAGCTCACCAAAATTACGTTTGGCATCATTTGCTGTTAATGTGTGCATGATCAATCTCCAAATCTGGAATTACAGTAAGATTATAGTTGGTCGCATTAAATGGTCAATCTAATTAAATCGTGCGATTTGTGTGAAAGGTAAACTAACAAGCAATTTAAGAGGGATTCACAACGCTCGGCATTTTCGCTTCTACTTCAAATTTAGTGTTTATGGCAGAATGCTTTAGGTTAGGGGGGAGGCGTTGTTCACCCCTTAATTGGGCGTTAGCATTATCTGGAGTATAGTTAATATAATATGAAAATTGATGAAGAGAAGTGGAAAAGAAATACTGCAGAGTTTAGCAAGCAAGGACAACAATTAGCTAAGTTAGAAGTAATCGGTAAGGGGCTTTCAACTGTATTGAATGATATTTCCCCGAAAACATGTACCGCGGAAACTATAAAATACCTGACCCAAAAAGTTCAGTATCAATATCATCTTCAAAGGCTTGATGACATTAATGCTTCGTTAATTCTGTGTTTAAAAGATGGGCATGTAGCTTCTGTCGAAGCCTTATCGAGAGTTTCTCTAGAGTCTTCAGTAAATCTACTTTACCTACTGGGGGAGGAAAAGAACGAAAGAGCTATGGGTGTGATTCAAGGTTATTTAAAGAAGAACTCTTATAAAGCCAGAAAGTGGCTTGAGCATGCTCAAGCTGAAAACAACGAACAGGGTATAGCAAAAGCTACTCAATTATTGAAATCAATGGAGCTAGGTAGTTATATATTCCAATATGGTAAAGAGTGCAAGCCTGAACGATGGCCAGACTCAATCAAGAAAAAGTTCATTGCTGTTGATCTAGAGGAATCGTACGTTACGTTGTTTTCGTCTTCTTCTGACGCTGTTCACTCAGGAGCTGAAGATATTTATAATCGAACGTTTGTTGAACACCTCGACCCTAGTGTCAAAAATCAAGCTGTTCAGGGCGTTATTGCCGAACGAAAAAGCTTTGCCGTTTACTTAACGATATGCTCGTTGATGCACTCGATTGAATCCGTATTAGCGCTATGCTTGAAAGCAGAATTTGATACATATATTAAAGCGCTTCAAGAGCTTCATTGTGAACTGGTAGAACTGAAGTATGTTCATGAGAATCACTGTGTTCAGATAAAATAATGCTAACAAAGCATTTAAGAGTGATTCGCAACGCTTGGCGTTTTCGCTTCGCTCAAGTATAGCCAAGCGCCGCTCACACCTTAATGCGGCGTTAAGAAGCCCTTTTAAATTTAGTGCCACTTCCCACGTGTGTCGCGGAGCTGCACTTTGGTTCCATAGCGTGCATCGTTGCCATGGTGAGCATTGAGCTTCGGGCTGTTTAAGTAGGGATCTTGTGCCAATAAGCCGATCGGCGTTTATGCAACGACCAACCATCGTACGGCTATTGGCAGTCCTCGAAGTTCGTATGTTCGCCCGTTTGTTTACAGCGTTCGTCTATAGAAGCTCAAGCATTCAATTCGGTGACCTGTGCCTTACCGTTCGTTTGTGCACATTGCATAGCTTTTAGTTTCAATTTAAGTTCTTCTTAACAAAGGCATTCAAGTGGGACTGCTAACGCGTGGCAATTTTAGTAGTAAAATCGATTGCCGTGGTTAGGGTGGGTTGTTTAGGCTTCGCGGCTTGCGTTGCACAGCCCCTTAACGCATCGTTATAAATCTAAAGGAATTTTGATGAAATATTTAACCACAGTAGTTTTGGGCTTAGGCTCTAGCTTGTTATTGGGCTGTTCGAACTCACTGAGTAATACAGTTGAAAAAAGCAACGAAAAATTAGAAGCTGAACAGTCTCCATATCGCTATGTTAAATTTGAAGAAGAGTCCAGTCAT
>JRWQ01000041.1 GCA_000775715.1 Vibrio tubiashii | reverse complement strand
TAACGCCCAATTAAGGTGTGAGCCACGCTACCACGACACTCAATTTGAGCACCGTAAACACTGAACTTGACCCAAACCAAAAATGCCAAGCGTGGGGAATCACTCTTAAATTGTTTGTTAGCTTTTTATTCCTAATTCAGATAATAACCTATCGACTTCCGCAGGCAACTGAGGCTTTTTAGCCAAAATTTCATCAACTTCCTTACTCGTAGATCTCGAGTGGATTTTAGCAAGTTCCCTGATAAGGTCATTGAGATTTGGGAGTAACATATTTTTCAAAGATGACTCCATAGATTCTGCAATGTCTATTGGGAATTCATTTTGCTTCGAAATATTTCGAACGATTTTTAGATATTCGTTTACTGAATCTTGAGACCGGAAGCGAAAAGCTAGAACAGGATCTCTTTGCGCTAACAAACCTAAGGCTTGATTGTAATCAGCAGACAAGCCTTCTGTATCAGGTATAAACTGCTCAGCAATATCACGAATTTGAGGTATTAGTTCACTTGGAAATCCGAGTTCCTTAAGTTTTTGGAGTCCAAACTCCATTGCATTTAACTTGTGTCGTACCTCTAACAATATGGATAATACTTTAGCTATAGACGCTTGATATTCAGCATTGCTGCGTTTTTTCTGTGAGTATTCATTTAGTCCCCAGCCAGCGATAAGGCTCAATACTGGAAGTAAGCTAGTTATGATATCCTTCATTAGTTCCTTCACACTCCGTTTGAAAGCTAACGCCGCGTTAAG
>JRWQ01000040.1 GCA_000775715.1 Vibrio tubiashii | reverse complement strand
TAACGCCGCGTTAAGGGGTTGCAGCGCCACCACACAACTTCAGATTACCACCATAAACACAGCTCTTCGCAATTAGAACCAAAACTGCCGCGCGTTAGCAATCCCGCTTAAACGCTTTGTTATAAATCTAGTTCGAAATAGTCAGCTGTACTGGTTTAGCATGACAACTACCGACGAACGAAATATCAGTTCCACCATTATTTGGATATGCCGTCAGTATTACTGACATCGAGGACATTTTATCATTGCGCCCAGATAGTGGGTCATTAAATGTCCATACCTCATAAAACACAGGCGAATCGTATTTGACTTTGTGAACCGAAACTAAGTCTTTTTTGCTAAAACCACATTCGTTTGTGAAACCACTAAAAATATCTGCCAGCAACACATCGCTATGTTTAGCTATAGTTTCACTTCTTGTCCCTGCTACTTCTAGCCGATAAGATATATGACTGGACTCTTCTTCAA
>JRWQ01000004.1 GCA_000775715.1 Vibrio tubiashii | reverse complement strand
CAGTGCCACTATCCAAGATGAAGCTGATCTACCTGTCGTAGAAAGTATCTCTAGCTTCGATGTTGAAGAAGGTTCAACAGGCACCTTCACGGTTGAGTTATCTAACCCTAGCCAACTGGAAACGGACGTGACCATGTCGCTTAGAGATGGTTCGGCAATGAGCGTGGATGGCCAGCCAGATGAGGGTGATTACAACGCGTCAAGCGTGTTGGTGAAATTCTCGGATGGAACATCAGAAACGATTCCAGTGAGTGATGATGGTGATTTCACTGTCACGGTACCACAGAACGTTAAATCCTTTACTGTTGACGTTAAGACAAACGATGATGGACACACAGATGACCGTGAACACTTCAGTTTATCGGGTAAAACGGCGCAGCAAGATACGGCAGAAGTCGGTGTGGCGACTATCTTAGATAACGAAGCCCCAACGCTCGACCTGAATGGTGCCCAATATGATATCCAGTTTGTCAGTGAGGGTGCGGGATACAGTAATGTATTTGGTTACTACATCTATGATGAGAACAGTGATACACAACAACTGCACGTATTGATTGGCAACAACAACGATCCAAGTCTAACGCCAGGGTCATTGCTTGATTCGCCGCTGTCGTCGATTGATAACATCGAGTTTTTCCTCATCCCAGGTGGTGCTCATCTTGTGATGGAAGACGACTTCGATAAGTTAGAGTTAAACGCGGATGGTGAGTTAATCGTTGATGGCCGAGTCAAAGAGTATATTGACGTGTACAAATCAACCGATGACGATCACCAGATGTCCCGTTCGGTTGATGCTGAGGGTAACCTAGTCTTTGGTTTTGATGACCAAAAAGGCAATGACCGTGATGACGATGACTTTGATGATATCGTGATCAAAATCGTCAAGTCAGATCCTGCAGATATCGACCACGCCGTGACGTTTATGGAAGGTGATAAGGATGGTGTGGCGATAGCGACGTCTGACGCTGATATCTTTGATGACAAAGACACTATTGAGTCCATGACGGTTACGTTAGCCAAAGGCGACACAAACGATGTGTTGACGTGGGATGACCTTGACGGTTTTGTTGTTGAGACCATTGAATCCAATGATGACACGTATGCAGTCAAGGTGAGTTATGTGGGTGACGACGGTTACTCGCAGGCTACCTCGGCGGCAGAATTTGAGTCGTTCTTGACGTCTATCCGCTTTGGTAATAGTAGCGCCACGCCAGGGGAAGTCACTCGCACGGTCGAGGTTCAGGTATTTGACGGGGTGAACACGTCGGTAACCGCTACCACGTCAATCACTGTGATTGACTTACCTACGGTAGAAAGTATTTCTAGCTTCGATGTCGAAGAAGGTTCAACAGGCACCTTCACGGTTGAATTGTCTAACGCAAGCCAACTGGAAACGGACGTGACCATGTCGCTTAGAGATGGTTCGGCAATGAGCGTGGATGGTCAGCCAGATGAGGGTGATTACAACGCGTCAAGCGTGTTGGTGAAGTTCTCGGATGGAACATCAGAAACGATTCCAGTGAGTGATGATGGTGATTTCACTGTCACGGTACCACAGAACGTTAAATCCTTTACTGTTGACGTTAAGACAAACGATGATGGACACACGGATGACCGTGAACACTTCAGTTTATCGGGTAAAACGGCGCAGCAAGATACGGCAGAAGTCGGTGTGGCGACTATCTTAGATAACGAAGCCCCAACGCTCGACCTGAATGGTGCCCAATATGATATCCAGTTTGTCAGTGAGGGTGCGGGATACAGTAATGTATTTGGTTACTACATTTATGATGAGAACAGTGATACACAACAACTGCACGTATTGATTGGCAACAACAACGATCCAAGTCTAACGCCAGGGTCATTGCTTGATTCGCCGCTGTCGTCGATTGATAACATCGAGTTTTTCCTCATCCCAGGTGGTGCTCATCTTGTGATGAAAGACGACTTCGATAAGTTAGAGTTAAACGCGGATGGTGAGTTAATCGTTGATGGCCGAGTCAAAGAGTATATTGACGTGTACAAATCAACCGATGACGATCACCAAATGTCCCGTTCGGTTGATGCTGAGGGTAACCTAGTCTTTGGTTTTGATGACCAAAAAGGCAATGACCGTGATGACGATGACTTTGATGATATCGTGATCAAAATCGTCAAGTCAGATCCTGCAGATATCGACCATGCCGTGACGTTTGTGGAAGGTGATCAGGATGGTGTGGCGATAGCGACGTCTGACGCTGATATCTTTGATGACAAAGACACTATTGAGTCCATGACGGTTACGTTAGCCAACGCAAAAGCTGATGATGTATTGAGTTGGGTGGATTTCGGAGGCTTTAAAGTCACTCCTATAAATACTGCAACCACGTATGCTCTTTTGGTAACACACCCATCAGGTGCTGTTTCGGCTGCTGGTTTTGAGACCATCCTAAAATCTATTAGCTTTGTAAATGATAGTGATACGCCTGATGAAACACCGCGTATTGTAGAGGTGCAGGTGTCTGATGGTGTGCATGATCCTGTAGTTGCGACAACTACGATTTCTGTAATTGGTACTGAAGAGCTTTCGTTTAATACAGCTGTAGGTCTGGAAGATAACTTTATCTCACTCGGTATTGCCGTAGCGGATGCAGACACTTCAGTCGAAACCATCGATTTAACAGGCATTCCTAAAGGTGCGGTGGTTTCTGTTCAAAACGTTGAGACTACCATTGGTGATTCGGGTTCTATCACTGTAAGTATTGATGATATCCAAACAGTGAAAGTCAAAGCTCCAGAGCACAGCGACGTAAACTTCGATGTCACTATAATTGCGAAGAATTCTGGCGCTGAAGTGATAGAAACTGGAAGGTTAACTGTGGATGTTCACCCTGATGCGGACGCTCCAACGTTAACTTTAGGGGAGTTTGCTAAGGTTGCGGCTATAGATTTTGAAGATGTTACCCTTGATACAGCTTGGGATGCTGAGATTGCGATTAATACCGTGAAAGGTGCAAGCACCATAGGTGAATGGGAAACATCTAATGCAGGTAACCATGTTGAAGTTGGTACAGAGGGTACGTATCTCCCAGGCACGTCTACTAACCAAGTGATGGAGATTGAGGGAAATAACGGAGATAAGGTTCTGTATACCGATATGGATCTTGTCGCAGGACGCTTCTACAAGTTTGAATTCGATATTGCGGCAAGAAGTGATAATAAGCCCGCAGATTCCGATATGGAAGTTACGCTAGTCAAGCTTGATCAGTTTGGCCAACCAATTCCTGATAGTGAAGTTAAACTATACGACTTCATTGCAGATCGTGTTGGCACAGGCTGGCAGAAAGGTGAATTTACTCTCCCGGTAGAAACTACAGGTAAGTATCGACTTCTACTAGAGGCTGATGAGGCGGATTCTACCGGCGCTATTATTGATAATATTAACTTCTTAGCTGTGGATAACCTCGGTTATGAAGGTACGCCGATTAAGCTGAGTGAGATTCATGCCTCGTTGGTTGATAAGGAAGATAGCTCTGAAAAATTAACAATAGAGTTGACTGGAATTCCAGTGGGTTCAGTGATCAGCGATGGCTCTGGCGCTAACACTTACGAGGTGACAGAGGCGAACAAGGACCAAAGAATTGAAGTAACTTCTTGGAACTTATCTGAGCTACAAGTCATAGTACCAGACCCAGCGAAATTTGATATCCAGGTTATCGCGACAGCGATAGAATCGGATACCAATAAAGATCAACATACTCAAGGTGATCATGCTGATGCTGGGGGTAGCTTAACTGCTGAATCGAAGACTTCAATAACTGTTGAGGTTCTTGAACGTCCCGAAGGTGGTAGCAATGACCTACCAGAAGCTGGTAGCTTTGATGTGATATCGGACCATAGCGTGGTAGAAGTTCAGTTTGCAGACAATGCTACTGATACTGAAGATGATCCAGACGCGAGCAAAGTTACCAAGGTTCAACTGACGGAACTCCCTGAACATGGTGATTTGTACTACTTCGATGTAAGTTCTAATCAATTTGTTAAGGTGACCGAATCAGACTTAACTGGCAGTAACCCTCTAGTTTTCGCTGACAATACTAAGGTATTTTACGTAGCCGATAGAGACGCACAGGCCGTACATGAAATAGATACTGCCGAGTTGAGTGCTGCCGGGGACGGTGTGAAAGTACTTGAGCTAGACGGTATGTCGATCAGTGGTGGTAGAATTGAAAACGGAACTTTTGTTGAAGGCACCGGAGCGATTAAGTACGACGGTACTAACAAACAACAGGGTGTCTTCGTCAGTACTGACAAAAACGAAGGCCTAGGCGAGGAAACCAGTGCGGGAGAGTTTATTTCAATTGCATCGGATAAGGGCAATATTTCTTCTATCTCGCTTCAACTGGCTAGTTTACAGGGGTTATTAGGCAATAATGCCCACGCTAAGGTTGTGGCGTATCTGTTTGATAATGGCCAGAGCGTTGGAGATCCGATTGATTTGTCGATCTCTGTTCCTCATCCAAACCCAGATCATACAGGGAGTGCAACACTGTCTTCTTCAGATTCGTTTGATGAAGTGCGACTTACTGTCGTAAACACCAGTAATGGAGGACAGGGAGCTGGTTTCAATCTGTCAGGTGTGGAAATGACAGTAAATGGTGAAGTAGCAATCACTGATGAGTTTAAGTACCTAGCGATTGATTCAGATGATCAAGTTAGTGCGAGTGAAGGGACGGTTCATGTTGAAGCAACTAATAGGTTAGCTGACAATGGTGCAGGAGTGGATAGTGTCTTTGCACAAGGCTCTAATGGCTATACAAAAATGGATTGGCAAACGTCAGCAGCGACAATATTTGAATCTGAAAATCATAGAACACTAGATTATGATCCTGTTAAAGGTGTAGTCATTGATACTGGCATAGCGGGTGATAAGGTTGATATGGGAAGCGGGGCTGACACTGTTTACTTAGGTGATAGTCATTCTCCGGGACAAGATATTAACTACGATGTGCAAGAAGCTGATATACAGCGCTTTGCTGAGTCTTCAATTGATGCATTAGCTTATGGCGGTGAAGACGGTGCGACAACTTTTGCTAATAGCGCAAATGCCGGTATGGACGTAGCTCACGGCGGCGGCGGCAACGATCATATCTACGGCGAAGGCGGTTCGGACTTAATCTTCGGTGGTACTGGGCATGATGTTCTTGATGGTGGTGATGGCAATGATGCCGTTCGTGGTGGCTCTGACAATGACACAATTATTGGTGGTCTTGGTGACGATATCTTAGTCGGTGATGACGGCGCGGATATCTTTAAGTGGGTTGATATGGCAACTGAGCATGACCGTGTTGTGGACTTTAGTAGAACCGATGGAGACCAACTGGATCTATCTGATTTGTTTGAAGATGTCTCTAAAGAAGAGATTACTGAGTTGTTAAGTGAATTGTCTAGTGCGACCGAAGGTGAAACCTCCGCGGTGAAAGTATCAGTAACTGAAGATAATGGGACTTCTACGATGACTATTGAAAAAGGAGTTGACACTCTGACTATCGATTTCAATGGTGCATCTGCGGCTGACATCACCAGTAGCTTGATTGATAACTTAGAACATTTAAAGGACTAAAATAAAAACAGCCGGAGTCAATTTTGACTCCGGCTGTTTTATCGTGCCCGTTAAAAATGATTCCGCTGAGATAACTCTTTTACAACACCTTGCAAGCAAACCCTTTTAGATAGAATCCTTCCGGATATGCACTGTCCGTCGGGTGGTCGGCGGCTTGTTCAAAACGTTCCACAAACTTTACTTGTCGGCCCGAATCTACCGCTGCGTCAGCGATGACTTTCTGGAACAGTTCTCCACTCATTAAGCCAGAGCAAGAGTAGGTCAGTAGTGTGCCGCCAGGCTTTAGGATCTGCATCGCCAGCATGTTGATGTCTTTATAGCCATTAGCGCCAGAGGTTAAGTTGTTTTTGCTGGAAACGAACTTAGGCGGATCCATAATCACAACGTCAAACTTAGTGCCTTGGTCACGGTATTCGCGCAGTAGTTTGAACACGTCTGCATTGAGGAATACTGCGCGTTTCTTTGATATATCGAATTCGTTGAGCTCCGCGTTGTATTTCGCAGTATCTAGAGCAGGTTGCGACACATCTGCGTTAATAACGCGTTTTGCGCCGCCTTTCAGCGAATATAGACCAAAGCCGCCAGTGTATGAGAAGCAGTTAAGCACCTCTTTGTCTTTGACATACTTCATCGCCTGTTGACGGCTATCGCGTTGGTCTAAGTAGAAACCTGTCTTGTGTCCACCAACGATATCAACGCTGATTTTTACGCCGTTCTCTTCTATAACGACTGATTTAGGCGGCTCTTGGCCATGAAGAACGCCAGTTGTTTCCGCTAAACCTTCTTTCTTACGTACAGCCACGTCAGAGCGCTCGTAAACATTACAGCTAGGGAAGCATTCAACTAAAGCCTCAACCAGTGTTTGCTTGTGGTATTCCGCGCCAGCGCTTAATAGCTGACATACTAGGTAGTTTTGGTATTTGTCGATGGTAATACCTGGCAAACCATCAGACTCAGCAGCAATAAGGCGGTAACCAGTCAATCCGTCGCGCTCAATGATATCTTCACGCAGTACTTGAGCATCTTGGATACGTTTTATGAAAAACGCTTTGTCGATGGACTCTTTTTCAAAGCTCCACACGCGGGCGCGGATCTGAGAGCTTGGTGAGTATGCTGCTTTTGCTAGCCATTTACCGTCATGTGCAAAGACGTCAACTGTTTCGCCAAGTTTTGGCTCGCCTTCGACTTTATGTATTCCGCGAGAAAATACCCAAGGGTGTTTGCGACGAAGTGACTTGTCTCTTCCTTTGACGAGATAAATAGCTGGAGTCATTGGTTTGCTCAAATTGTTTGTTTGGAAAGGTGGGGTATTTTCTAGGATGTGTTAGTGAAAAGCAAATAATACCAACCTGAATAAGTATCTGCTCATTCTTACTTGTTAAAATCGCTGATAGCTGCGTTATAGATTTTGAAGTTAGGTCCACTAACTAACAGCAATCTATGCCTTGCTCTAAGCGATTTTCCCTGCGCAATTATTTGAACACCTACATATCCAGAATGGTATAGAGCCGCGAAACGCGGCTCTGAGGTCGTTAGGCTTTAAGCCCGGTGAGTAAGGCTTCCATCTGGTCGCTCTGACTACGTAACTGAGCGATGTTAGACTCGGTGGCGCTAATCATATTACACACGCTGTCTGATTGGACTCGGATCTCTTCGACGCTAGCGGCAATGCTATCTGCTACGGCGCCTTGCTCCTCAGCAGCGGTCGCAATTTGAATGCTGCTGTCAGAGATAGACTGGTTCTTGTTTGCCAATGCACCGATCTCAATATCCACTTCTGACATGCGCTGCTGGCCTTCAGAGGCGTTGATTACCGTTGTTTCCATCAACTGCGTTAGGGATTGACTATTGCGCTGTAGCGCTTCAATCATGGTTTGGATCTCTACTGTCGCTTGTTGAGTTCGACCCGCTAGGGCACGGACTTCGTCAGCTACTACGGCAAAGCCTCGACCTTGTTCTCCTGCACGAGCGGCTTCAATCGCTGCGTTAAGTGCCAATAAATTGGTTTGCTCCGAGATGCCGTTGATAGTCGTAACGACTTCATCAATTTGCGCTGCATTGGCGTCTAGCTCCGCCACTGCTTCTGACGCAGATTGAATTTCTTGCGACAGTTTCGAAATAGACTCGAGAGTATTGCCGACTTTGGACTGTCCTTGACTGGCTACGCTTCGTGCATCTTCAGTTTGTGTGCTCGATTCATGAGCTAAGGTGGCAACCTCTCTAATGGTCGATGCCATCTGTTCAGTCGCGCTAGCCAACGAGTTCAGGTGCTCTTGCTGTGTACCAGACACATCTGCGGTCAGTTGGTTTGATTGGTTTAGGTCGGAGCTAATTTGCTGCATTAGCGCGACAGACTCTTGAATAGAAATCACCAAGTTTTGCTCACGTTCAGCGACCATATCAATGGTGATTGCAATTTCACTGAACTCATCTCTAACTTTGAAAAAATTCATTCGGCTGGTTAAGTCGCCACTCGCAAGTGTGTTGAGCGCTTTATTCATGGTAAACATAGCGCCACCGATAAAGGTCATGATGTAGTAGACCCCCAACGCAACGAGTGACAATGTGACTAACATAATCGCGATGTGAGTAGTTGACATCGCACTCCAAAGGTCTTGGTCGTGAATCGCTTCAAGACTAAATTCACCATTATTAACACTGATCGATCCAGCGCCAGAGCCGAATTTAATCGTCTCAGAGTGACTAATAATGGATGAAACCTGCTCTTGGGTTAGGTTTCCAGTCTCAATTAAGTTACGCATCAATACCAGTTCATCGTTGTAAAGATGAACAAGCATTTGATCGGCACTGTTGTCTAGAACGAGAGTTAAAATTATTAGAGCGACAACAGGAAGGAAGAAAAGTAAGTAGAATTTCTCTTGTATTTTGAGGTGAATGAGATATTTGTCAATCCAGCGGAAGGGTATTTCTTTCATAATTATTATATCCAGTTTAGCTTCCCATACAGCAGCAATGGGAGGGAATAGAACACAATGAATATATCATTGCAGGATAAGTTGAGGTAAGTTTTATGGAACAAAGTTGTGAGAAGTTCACAGTAACAGGGCTAGTTCAAGGCGTGGGATTTCGGTATCACACCGCCCATCAGGCGATGCACCTAGGCTTAGATGGGTATGCGATGAATCTTGCCAACGGAGATGTAGAGGTTGTGGCATGCGGCAACCAACCAAAGATAGATCAGCTCTTCACTTGGTTGGAGCAGGGGCCACGAACGGCACAAGTTGAGTCGGTGGTTCGTGAACCTGTAGCCTATAAACCTTACAAAGGTTTCAAAATACTATAGTTGAAATTATAGGCACTTAGCCGGTTTCGGTAGTCCAGCAAGCTTGGTCGCTTGTTTAGCTGGGCCTTGTTTAAACAGCTTAAACAAGTATTTGCTGTTGCCTTTATCTGGGCCGTGTGCTTTTTGCATAGCTTTGACAAGCATGCGAACAGCGGGAGAAGTATTGAACTCCACATAAAAGTCTCTCACAAAGTGAACAACTTCGAGGTGTGCATCTGTCAACTCAATACCTTCTTGCTCTGCTAGTATCGAAATCATCCCTTCTTCCCAGTCCATATGGTTGAGTAGGTACCCTTGAGCGTCAGTTTCGATTTGTTTGCCATTGTATTCAAACATTTTACGATCCTAAATATTGTGAAGTTCGATAAGGTAGCGCAGCATACCTTGATTGAACAAGATATCAAGAAAGAAAAAGCCCGAAAGGGTGAGCTTTCGGGCTTCGGAAGTAATATCTGTCTATGACAGATTAGTCATCGTTCATGATGCCTAGAATGCTTAGTAGGCTGATGAAGATGTTGTAGATAGATACGTATAGAGTCACTGTCGCAGAAATGTAGTTAGACTCGCCACCACGGATAATACCCTGGGTCGTCATCAGGATTGCCATTGTAGAGAAGACGATGAACAAGCTACTCATTGCAAGGTGTAGAATCGTTGATTGGATAAAGAAGCTCGCAATCATACCTACGACGAGTACAACGAATAGTGATAGCATCAAACCACCCATCATAGATAGGTCGCGCTTGGTTGTAAGTGCGTATGCAGAAGCAGCCATAAACGATAGTGCTGTACCACCTAGTGCCATTAGAACCACATCACCCATGCCAGCGCCAATGTAGGCATTCAAAATTGGGCCTATGGTGTAACCAAGGAAGCCAGTGAATAGGAAGGTGAATACTAACCCCATGCTGTTATTGCGGTTCTTCTCAGTTAAGAAAAGTAAGCCGTAGAAACCGACAAGCATGATGATTAGACCTGGGCGAGGAAGGTTCATCGCCATAGAAACACCAGCAACGACTGCTGACCAAAGCAGGGTCATTGAAAGTAGTGCATAAGTGTTACGCAGTACTTTGTTGGTCTGAAGAGCACTTTCTTGGCTAGAAGTGCGAGTAAACATAGGACTGTTCATAATCTTCCTCGTAAGATTTTATTTATATCTACATTTATGAGGTCGAATCACCAAAAGATCAAGCCTCATCTGCCGTAGTAGCAAGTTTAATAATAATAGAAATAGCAACTTATGTATTTTGAAATATGTAACACAATTTAACAACTAAAAAGGGGCGACCTTAGTCACCCCTTGATTCAAGTCCCACTCTTAGTGGTGTAGAATCTGCGCTAGGAAGTTTTGCGTTCGATCTGACTGAGGATTCTCAAAGAAATCAACTGGGTTGTTCTCTTCAATTATCTCACCGGCATCCATAAAGATGACGCGATCGGCGACTTCTTTGGCAAAGCCCATTTCGTGAGTTACACATAGCATGGTCATGCCTTCTTCAGCTAATTCAACCATTACGTCAAGTACTTCACGTACCATCTCTGGGTCGAGTGCTGAAGTGGGTTCGTCAAATAGCATTACCTGCGGACTCATACATAGAGAGCGAGCGATCGCCACGCGCTGTTGCTGACCACCAGACAACTGGCCAGGGAACTTATCAGCTTGATCTGGGATCTTAACCCTTTCTAAATACTTCATTGCTACTGCTTCTGCTTCCTCTTTAGGCATTTTCTTTACCCAAATAGGCGCAAGCGTACAGTTTTCGAGTACGGTAAGGTGTGGGAAGAGGTTAAAATGTTGGAAACACATGCCCACTTCTCGGCGAACTGCTTCGATGTTTTTCAAATCTTCCGTCAGCTCGTTACCAGAAACGATAATCTGACCTTTTTGGTGCTCTTCTAAGCGGTTAATACAGCGAATCATAGTCGATTTACCTGAGCCAGAAGGTCCACAGATAACGATTTTCTCGCCTTTCTTAACATCTAGGTTAATGTTTTTTAGTACGTGGAACTCCCCGTACCATTTGTTCATATCCTTTAATTGGATCATGTAATCTTGTTGCTGCGTCATAATACGTCCTTGAGCTTTCTGATTATCGTTTGTGACCGGTATGAAGTTTGTTTTCTAGCCAAATCGAATACCTCGACATGCCGAAACAAAATACCCAGAACACTAACGCGACAAATACATAACTTTCTGTTGCAAAACCTAACCACTCTGGGTCGGTGTTTGCGGCTTGACCGATGCCTAGTACGTCAAACATACCAATGATGAGTACCAGACTGGTATCTTTAAATAGGCCAATGAATGTGTTCACAATCGATGGGATAGTAATTTTCAGCGCTTGAGGCAAGATAATTAATCCCATTTTCTTCCAATAGCTGAGACCTAGCGCATCGGCAGCCTCATACTGGCCTTTAGGAATCGCTTGCAGACCACCACGTACCACTTCTGCCATATAGGCGGCACTGAACATGACCACACCAATCAGGGCACGGATCAGTTTGTCAGTTTCAGACCCTTCGGATAGGAACAGTGGCAGCATTACCGACGCCATAAAGAGTACCGTGATGAGTGGAACACCACGCCATACTTCGATATAAACGGTACAAATACTGCGAATGATCGGCATCTCTGAACGACGACCCAGTGCCAGTGCAACACCAATTGGCAGTGATACCACAATACCAACCAAAGCAATGATTAGCGTAACTAATAGGCCGCCCCATTTGTGGGTCTCGACCACTTCTAAACCAAATACTCCACCGTACAGTAGCGCTGCGATAATAAAAGGATAGATATTAACGGTAAACAGCCATATCCATGTACGTTTTGGCGTTTTTTCGTAGGCAAGTAAAGCAGTCAAAATTGCCAGTGACGCGTAGAACAGGCGAGGGCGCCACAGTTCTTCCTGTGGGTAGAAACCATACATGAACTGTTCCCAGCGCACGCTGATAAATACCCAACAAGCACCATCACGGCTACAGGCGTCTCGAGTGGTTCCCACCCAGTCAGCTTTTAAAAATGCCCAATCAAAGATGTTCCAAAGCAACATGAATGATAGGTAGGCAAGGATAACGGTAACCACTGAGTTTACAGGGCCGTTGAATAGGTTTTTTCTTAGCCAACCGACAACACCAACTGTATTTGCTGGAGGCGGTAGGTCTGGCTGAAACTGATGTGTCGACATACTATCTCTCCACTAAAGCAACTTTACGGTTGTAGACGTTCATTAATGCAGAGGTTAACAAACTCAACGTTAGGTAGACGCCCATTGTCATTGCGATGATCTCGATCGCCTGACCGGTCTGGTTGAGTGTGGTACCTGCGAACACCGATACCAAATCTGGGTAACCAATCGCCATCGCTAATGATGAGTTTTTGGTCAGGTTTAGATATTGGCTAGTGAGTGGAGGGATGATGATTCGTAGTGCCTGAGGGATCACGACAAGCTTCAACGTTCGAGAACGAGGCAAACCAAGTGACATCGCTGCTTCTGTTTGACCGTGGTTAACCGCATTGATACCCGAACGCACAATCTCAGCAATAAAAGATGCGGTGTAGATACTAAGCGCAAGTAATAGCGCAGCCAGCTCTGGAATGATGCTCACACCACCGCGGAAGTTAAAACCTTTGAGTTCTGGGTACTCTGCGCTAATAGGAGAGCCCATTAGGAAGTAAACGATCACTGGTAGAACAACACATAACCCAAGCGCGATTCGTCCCATAGGTGTTTGTTGGCCTGTTAAACGCTGTTTGTTATTTGCCCAGATATTGATAACGAGAGTGGCGATAATACCAACTACTAAAGCGCCAATTACAATCGAAGAGCCCGCCTCAAATACTGGAGCAGGAAAGTATAAACCACGCACGTTAAGGAATATGGCTTCACCGAGACTTAAGCTTTGTCTTGCAGAAGGCAGTGCTTGGAGTACGGCAAAATACCAAAAGAAAATTTGTAATAACAGCGGAACATTTCGGAAAATTTCAATGTATACCGCAGCAAAACGACTAACTAGCCAGTTAGACGAGAGACGCGCGATACCCATGATAAAGCCGAGAATAGTCGCCAGTATAATTCCGAAAAATGACACTAGTGCTGTATTGAGTAAGCCGATAACGAAAGTCCGGCCATAAGAGTAGGTTTCATCGTATTCAATCAGCGTTAGGCCAATCCCAAAGCCAGCTTCTTGATCGAGGAAATCAAAACCCGTGGCAATACCACGTGCTTCTAAGTTGGTGAGTGCATTGTTGACAATAGTGTAAAAGAAAAAAACAAGCGCGCCTATCGCAATAATTTGGAATACGACTGCTCGAAAAGTGGGATTGTAAATAAGGCTAGCGCCTGAACTCGGTCCGTTATCCGAATTCGTCGCAACATTAGTAGGTTTCATACTGCTTTAACCTCAAATCCATTTTTATAAAAAGGGCGGCCTAAACCGCCCATTTTTGTTTATTAACTAGCTAATAAAAGTTATTAACGGATTGGTGGAGCGTACATGAAGCCACCAGCATTCCATAGTGCGTTAACGCCACGTGAGATTTGCAGTGGTGAACCTTCACCCACTGTGCGCTCGAAGCTTTCACCGTAGTTACCCACTTGCTTAATCACTTGGTAACCCCAGTCATCACGAATGCCTAGGCCTTTACCTTTAGGCCCATCAACACCAAGAATACGTTTAATGTTTGGATCAGTTGATTTCAACATTTCGTCAGCATTCTTAGAAGAAATACCGTACTCTTCCGCGTTAACCATTGCAGATAGTGTCCACTTAGCGATGTTGAACCACTGGTCATCACCTTGACGAACTACTGGGCCTAGCGGTTCTTTTGAAATGATTTCTGGAAGTACTTGTGCTGAAGCAGGATCTTGTAGGTTTAGGCGAAGTGCGTATAGACCTGATTGGTCAGTGGTCAGCACGTCACAACGACCTGCGTCAAAACCTTTTGAAGTTTGCGCTGCTGTATCAAATACAACTGGCTTGTAAGACATACCGTTGTTACGGAAGTAGTCGGCTAGGTTAAGCTCAGTTGTTGTACCTGACTGAACACAAACTGATGCGCCGTCTAGCTCTTTTGCACTCGTTAGGCCAAGATCTTTCTTAACCATGAAGCCTTGACCATCGTAATAGTTTACACCAACGAAGTTCAAACCTAGTGCGGTATCACGGTGTAGAGTCCATGTAGTGTTACGAGAAAGAACATCGATTTCACCAGATTGTAGGGCAGTGAAACGCTCTTTTGCAGTTAGCGGAACGTATTTAACTTTAGTTTTATCACCTAGTACTGCAGCTGCAAGTGCTTGACAGTACTCAACGTCGATACCTTCCCACTCACCTTTAGAGTTAGGGTTAGAGAAACCTGGCAAGCCAGTACTCACACCACATGTTAAGAAATCTTGTTTAGTCACTTTATCTAGTGTGCTATCTGCAGCAGAAGCGCTTGTAGACATCAGTGCAGTAGATGCAGCTACAACTGAAGCAAGAAGTGTTAGTTTATGTGCCATTTGTATCCTTCCTGTATGATCCATGTTTGTTCAGGGGGACCCTGATTTAACGATTGAAAAATGTCGTGTTACATTAATTATTAGGTTGCTATTGCTCGTTATCGAGTCTTAGTGAAATCAACCAGTTATAAGCGTAGGAAAGGATCTGCGTTTTCTCAAATGTATAATTTAAAAAGATTTTTGATTAAACTCACAAATCCAGACAGTCCCTAGGATGGCAATATGTTGTGGAAATGTAAATAGTGCAACAACTCACTAAAATGATGCGACAGAATGGTGTAACAAAATTATTTGTACAATTAGATTTGAAACTTATTTTGGTTGTTTGATTTGGTTTAAATAACTAGGATTGTCGGAAAATTCGGTTATATATTATGAATTAGATCGATATCACATGAATCTGTTGCACCATTTTTGGTAGCATCAACAAAAAAGAAGTTTTTAACAATTCAAGGAACGAAATGCAGTATTTTCCTCTGTTTATTGATCTGAACCACAAACCTGTATTGGTTGTAGGGGGGGGAGAGGTCGCAAGTAGAAAGGTTGACAGCCTGATTCGCGCTGGCGCCGATGTCACTATCGTCTCTCCTCAGATCGAAGAGCACCTCGCTAAGCTTGTCGAAAGTAATGAGTGTCGTTGGGTGCAAGGTTTCTATTCAGTCGAGCTACTCGAAACCAAGTATGTTCAGGTGTGGGCAACGACGGATAACCCGAGCTTAAACCATCAAGTACACCGAGATGCTAAGCAAAAAGGAATCTTGGTTAATGTGGTTGATGATTTGCCATATTGTGATTTCATTACGCCTTCGATGATCAATCGTGGTCGTATCCAACTTGCTATTTCAAGTGGTGGAGGGTCTCCAGTACTGATTCGCAATGTTCGCGAAAAGCTTGAAGCGGTTTTACCACAAAATTTGGCACTTCAAGCTGAATTTGCGGCGTCTAAACGTGCTGACATTAAGGTTAAGCTAAGCACGGTTGATGAGCGTCGTAAGTTTTGGGAAGCGTTTTTCGCTCGGGCAGACGTCGACCAAGCCGTGGTGAGCTCCGAGTTAGAAAATGCTTATCAAGCGTTGTTCGCTGAAGGTTTTGACAGCAAGGGCTCGACAACATGGATTGAACATGGTGACGATGTTGAGTTGCTCACGTTGAAGGCGCTTAGAATAATGCAGCAAGCAGAGTTGGTGTTATTCGATGGCCAATGCCCGTTTAGCTTTATAGACTTGGTTCGTCGCGATGCAGAACGTGTGGAATATCACAATGATGCGGAGCTCGCTGAACTGCTAGAGAAGGCCAGAAAAGAAGATCTACGTGTGGTGGTGTTTACTGCGCCAAAATCAACTAGAGTGACGTTCTTGCAGGGCGAAGATTTGTTGTTGAAGTTAGGTTCAGGCAAATAGAATACAAAGCCCGACGTATTGAGTGTCGGGCTTTACAACGATTGCGCAGTTTAGTCGCGGAAGTTTTCGTACTGGAACGGTTGGCCGAGTTCAGACTCACGGATCAATGCGATAACCGCTTGTAGATCATCACGCTTCTTACCAGTCACGCGTACTTTCTCACCTTGAATTGACGCTTGAACCTTCATCTTCTTATCTTTGATAAGTTTGACAATTTTCTTTGCCATAGGCGTTTCGATACCTTGCTTGAAGACAACGATTTGGTGCCAGTTTTTACCAGAAGCTTCTTCAGGTTTTGCATCCATAGCATTGGCGTCAACACCACGCTTTGCTAAGTGGCTACGTAGAATGTCACGCAACTGCTTAAGCTGGAAGTCACCTTCAGCGTTCAAACGTACTGATTCGTCTTTTTGCATCTCAAACGACGCTTCAACGCCACGAAAATCAAAACGAGTAGAAAGTTCACGCGTTGCGTTATCAACCGCATTACGTAGTTCAACCGTATCGATTTCAGAAACAATATCAAATGATGGCATGTTGGAATCCTTCTATTTTGAGCGTTCTTTTACCGCTGTCGCCAGCATATCAAGCATGGTCGCAGTATCTTCCCAGCTTAGGCAAGGGTCAGTGATTGACTGGCCGTACGTCAGGTTGTTGATGTCTGCCATTGACTGGTTGCCTTCGAGGATAAAGCTTTCAGCCATGATACCTGCCACTTGGTTTTTACCAGATTTAATCTGCTCACAGATATCTTTAGCAACGTCTAATTGCTTACGGTGTTGCTTCTGACAGTTTGCGTGGCTGAAATCAACCACAAGGCGCTCAGGCAAACCAAATTCGCCTAACTGCTTACATGCCGCAGCAACTGACTCAGCATCAAAGTTAGGGCCTTTTTCGCCACCGCGTAAGATTACGTGACCGTATGGGTTACCACTAGTGCGGTATACCGTCATACGACCATTTTTGTCTGGCGAGTAGAAGTAGTGTGAGGCTTGTGATGCGCGGATTGCGTCGATAGCAATCTTAATGTTGCCGTTAGTGCCGTTTTTAAAGCCAACAGGACAAGAGAGCGCAGAGGCCATTTCGCGGTGAATCTGAGACTCAGTAGTACGCGCACCAATCGCACCCCAAGTGATAAGATCTGCAATGTACTGACCTGTAATCATATCAAGAAACTCAGTTGCTGTAGCCAGACCAAGCTTATTGATGTCTAACAGAAGCTTACGCGCCTTGTTTAGACCTGCTTCTAGAGCGTAAGAGCCATCTAGGTTAGGGTCGGTGATGAGGCCTTTCCAGCCAACGACGGTACGAGGCTTTTCAAAGTATGTGCGCATCACAATGAAAAGTTCATCTTGATACTGGTCTTGAATTGCAGCAAGGCGCTGAGCGTAGTCAATCGCTGCTTCAGTATCGTGAACGGAACAAGGGCCGACAATCACCAAAAGGCGTTGATCTTCCCCGGTAAGGATATTTTCAATTTGACGACGTGACTGTGCAATACGCTGGGCAACTTCGTCCGTAATGGGATGGGCGCTTCCTAACTCTGCCGGTGTCGGCATTGGACCCAAAGGTTGGGTTCTTAATTCATCGGTTTTTAATGGCATACCACAGCCTGTTCTTTTTATTGCGAAGCGGTAAAGATAACGGAAACCAAGTTAGGAATAAACCACTTAATCGGTTTCTTCTTAAGACATCAGTGTAAAAGTAAACAAATATTCATTTATGTCAGAACAAATGCGACGGTTCTAATAATGGTTTTGTTTGTGATGTTGAATGTTAATGAAATGTTGACAATGGAGCGGAATCATTATGAACTAGTCTGAAATTCACTGGTCGGACTAGTTTGATGATATCAGCGCTCACTAAAGCAAATTTTTTCCTTAACTACTTTGGATTCTTCAAAGTCCCTTTCATTTGGTTAGCAAGACCGAAGATCCTTCATCTCGATTCAGAGAAAGTTGAAATCAAGATCCCATTAAAAAGGCGTACTAAGAACCACTTAAACAGCATGTACTTTGGGGTGCTTGCTGTGGGCGCTGACGTAGCTGGTGGGTATATGGCAATGAACAAGGCTCAAGAGAGCGGAAAGAGAGTATCGCTGGCTTTTAAATCCGTGGAAGGACAGTTTCTTAAGCGTCCTGAAGCAGATGTTCACTTTGTATGTGAAGATGGCAAGTTAATCGATGAAATGTTGGCCGAGACATTTGCAACTGGAGAACGTGTGAACAGACCGGTTAAAATAACCGCCACTTGTCCAAGCCTTCATGGCGATGAACCTATGGCGGAGTTTTTTCTTACTCTTTCACTGAAGCGAAAGGGTGAGTGACGTCTTCAACCTCTATCTGCTCTAGGGCAACAATCTTGCTTCGATTGAGGACAATTTTCCAGCGGTAGTATTTAGGTTCGCCATCGTGATTGTTTTCTCGTGCGATTAAATTAATGAGATGACGTTTTTCCACGGACTCGCGACTCACTTGGCCGTTGTTGTGAACGTAGACTTTGTTTGAAGTCTTGTCCATAAGGCGAGTGATTTCGCGCATACTGACCAGTAGGGATTCACGCGTCTCTTCATAACCACTCATAAATTTAGAAGTCGACATTACTGTTTGAGAGCTATAGTGAAGCACTTGCTCTTCTCTTTGCACGACTCGCTTCTTGCGGATCGTTTTTATTCTGTCAGGCAGCTTGTCAAGGACTTTATAATCTAGCCACTCCAATTTTTGACCAACTGCTTTTTTAGTGGTTGGGTCAAGATACATTTTGCGCCATTTCGGACGGCCTTTGCGTATCCAACGCCACATAACATCGCGCAAGTCATCTTTGAATATCTCTCTCAGTGCGTAGACAAATGACATCAAAACAATAAATGAGACAGTAATCTCACCCCAGTAGTCACGGGCAAGAATCGCTGTGATGGTAACGAATACCATCACAAAACCCGTCGCGCCACCTTTAACGACTCGTTTCATGTTGTTGCCTAATGATTGAGTCTTTTCCTGTAATACCACTGGGTGCTCAATCAAGCGGCGTAGCAAACGCATTTTATTACTGAGTCGCGTTACGTCGTCACGCACACTTTGCGAGTTGTAGTTATTGAGTTTACGATGGGCGGCTTCTTTCTCAACGATTGCCAGTAAGCTCTCTTTCAAGTTTTTGTATTCACTATCGCGAGGCATATGGGCGATCAAAGACATTAACCTTTGACCAGTGTACCAAGAAAGGTAATTGTCTATATTGGCGTAGTAACGTTTTAGACTCTCTTCATACGGAATACTCCGACGCAGCTTTTTTAGGATGTCGAGAGACAAGTTTATGACTTCATCCACCTCGTCCATTGTGACTGAGTCTTTGTTGTGCTTATTAAGCTCATTGACGGCTTTGTCTAAGGCAATCACGTATTGGTATGCGAACAGGCTCAAACTGACGCGATATTGAGTAGTGGACAGTCGCCCACGTTTAGCTAGTCGGCTGTGGACCAGAGGAAGTAGTGTTTTATCACTGTAATAGGCGCGTTTTTGAGTGATGGATTCGTAGTAGAACTCGCTCTCTTTCAAAACGTCTGGAGACAGACCCAATTCACCGGGGATAAAAAAGTACAGATCTAAATCAGACTTCTTGGTCGCTTCCATGGCGTGGGATATTTTGAGTGTAATGCCATCCTGTTTATCAACGGTCAGCAAGTCGCGCTCCTGAAAAATTCCTAAATTTCACGCGAAAGCATACCAGAGATTCGCTATAATCACCGCAAATTTAACAAGAGACAGTTGAAATGATTAAAGTTGGTCAGATTAACCACTTAGAAGTAGTAAAAAAAGCAGATTTTGGCCTATTTTTGGATGCCGGAGATTACGGTACAACACTATTACCGAATAGATTTGTGCCAGAGGGTGTCGAAGTCGGTGACTCTCTTGATGCTTTTTTGTATTTCGATTCTGACAGTCAGTTAGTCGCCACAACTGAGACTCCGATCGCTCAAGTGGGCGAGTGGGGTCTAATGAAAATTGAAGGGGTTAACTCGACCGGTGCTTTTGCCGATTGGGGTATTAAAGGTAAAGACCTGTTGATCCCGTTTAGTGAGCAGCGTGCCCGTTTTTCAGCTGGGCAAAATGTGTTGGTGTATGTCTACACCGATAAGGCTTCAGGCCGTATTGTTGGCACGACTAAATTCAACAAGCTTCTCGATAAAACACCGGCGAAATACGCGCGTAACCAACAAGTGGAGCTGATTATTGCTGAACGCAGTGATTTAGGCTTTAAAGCAATTGTTGAAGGCGAGCATTGGGGCATGATTTTCAAGTCTGACGTGTTTGGTAAGCTTTTCATTGGTAAGAAGCTAAAAGGCTACATTAAAAATGTCCGTGAAGATGGCAAAATCGACCTATCCCTGCAAAAAATGGGTGTAGGGAAAATGGACGACTTGAGCCAAAAAGTCATGGATCTACTCGAGAAAAAAGGTGGTTTCCTTCCGCTTAATGATAAATCTTCTCCTGAAGCGATCTTTGCCGCTTTCCGCACCAGTAAGGGTACATTTAAGAAAACCATCGGCGGTTTGTATAAGCAAGGCAAGATTGTTATCGATAAAGAAGGCATTCGTTTAGCTTAATTTGAGCTTATTTGGAAAGAGTTTGATGCCGCTTCCAAAAAAAAAGGCCCATTGCTGATCCTGCTTTGGGCCTAGGGGAAGGGCTCTTTCAGAGCCTGCGCTAACTGTCTGAATTTCCGAACTTATCCATACGTAAAGTGTAGTCTAAGATTCGGATTCTGCTAGGCTCTGTTAGAATTTCATACTATTGTTTGACCAATTAGAATAAGTTTTTATCTCTCACTAACTCTCTTGGCAGTCCATTCTTAATTCGATTCCCGACCCATTTTCCTAATCCAATCACATCGTTACCGAGTGTAACGATAACTTCACCTTGGCCGGAAAGATTTTCTGGGCGAACATCGCGGCCCATAAACCATTCACGCGCATCGTCGATAGAAAGTGCTACAGATGTTTTCTCATCGCCACTGGCGAGAGCGGTCGCGACTTGGTGCAGCCAGCGGTAACCTTTCTTATGTGTTTCTGCGATCTTAATCCCCATGCGTGAAAAGCGCAGTTCGCCAAGCATAGGTTCCAGTTGATTAGGGAACAGCCACACGTCTTTGTCGCGCAGCCAAACTGATGACGTTTCAGGTAGGTCGATATCGAGTGTTTTCTTCAGTTGTAGTTCAACATCGGACTGTACTTTAGCGCTCGCTTTTTCAAACGGAAACTTGCCTAAACGTTTTTTAACTTTTGGTGCCTCTACCGCACCAAGTTTACGAATGCGCGCAACAAAGAAACCTTCGCAGTCATATACCTGTGGGAAAATATGCAGAAAACCCTCTTCAGTCAGTGCTTTTTCTGCTTGTGGGAACAAGTTGATTAAGCTTTCGAACTCAACATTGTCGCCGAATACCGTTTTTAGGTGGTGACACACTTGTTGGTTCTCTTCGATGCTTAAAGTACAAGTTGAATAGACCATAACACCGCCAGGCTTTAAAGCATGAAACGCGCTTTCGATAAGGTCTTTCTGTGTATCAGAGATAGCGATGACAGACTCTTTGCTCCAGTTTTTCATCGCGTCGGCATCTTTTCTTACCGTGCCTTCGCCAGAGCAGGGAGCATCAATCAAAACCGCGTCAAACTGTTCAGGAAGCCAACCACCAAAAACGCGCCCATCGAAGTTACTTAAAGCTGCATTGCGAATACCGCAGCGCTCGATGTTGGCGTGCAGTACTTTTACTCGACTCGCAGAGAACTCATTGGCAACTACTACGCCTTGGTTATTCATTAGCGCGGCAATTTGAGTGGTTTTTGAACCCGGAGCTGCGGCCATATCGAGAACGGCACTGTATTGCTCTTTACATTCAAATAGAGCTGAAACCGGCATCATTGAGCTTGCTTCTTGGATATAGAACAGCCCCGACATATGCTCAGCGGTATTGCCTAGCGGAACAACAGACTCGTCCGCTTCAATCCAGAAGCCTTCTCTACACCAAGGCACCGCGTCAAGTTGCCAACCTTTACTGGCCGCACGCTCTCGAAACTCCTCTACAGAGATTTTTAAAGTATTAACGCGAATACTTTTGCGCAGCGGACGCTGACACGCGGCCACGAAATCTTCCATATTTAGGTGTTGAGGAAGAATCGATTCAATGCTGGTGAGGAACTCTTCAGGCAGAAATACGTTATGGTGCAATGGTCTATCTCAATTAGATGAAAGGTCGGTGATTATAGCCAAATAAAACAAAAAACGCAGCGTTGGGCTGCGTTTTGTGGTCAGTTTTATACTCTTTTCTGTGTAAGTTCAGAGAAGTAATTTGTTCTAAGGTTTAGGTATTGCGGTGCGCCATGCTTTCCAACTATCTTCAGCTTGTGCGTATAGATAGAAAGACTGCCCTTGCTCAGCAATCGGTTCCAGTTGTGTTTGTTCTGGGGTAGAGAAGGTGATGCCACCGCGAACTAAACTGTCCAACGTGCCGGCTTTGATATTGGCACCAGAAAGGCCGATGGAAACGTCTACTCCCGACGTGTTCCAAAATACGCTATTGCGTCTTACCAAGTAGGCATAATCAGGCTCGATGACTACGGTAGACACTACGCGGTCAGCGAACTCACCTAAGTTCACCTTGGTCACTTCACCCACTTCAATATCTCGGTAAAGCACTGGTGTACCGACGCTGATCGAACCGCGAGACTCACTCTGAAGGGTGAATATTACGCCATGCCCAGCCTTTTTATTTGGATGAAGGACGAACTTGTTTTGTGCTTCGCCTTCGCCCGGTTGAACGTTGATGGACTGCGCCAATAGGTTCTGAATGTTTTTCACCCCTTTAAGCCCAACCTCAGCTTTAGGTAGCCAGAAGTACGAACCTTCAACCGCGATTTGCTGTGTGTATTCGGGAAGAATGCGCGCTTTAACTTCGACAAAATTGCGCTTGAAGCTAGGCACGACGAGAGTGACTTCACCCACTTTAACGCCGTTGTAGTTAATACTCGTTCCTTTAGATAGTGAGTTTTCGCCTTCGAACGTTAACGTCACCACTTGGCCAAATTTTCGTGCGGTTTTAAAATCTTTGTATAGTAACCACTTGTCGTTTTGTTTGTTGTCGACACCAGGCAAAGAGTCAAAAGCGATGCCGCCTTGAATTAACGATTTTAGTGGTGCTGCTTTAACATTGATGCCTGCAAGGCTTGCGTCTATTTCTACACCTGAACGATTCCAGAATACGGTTTGTTCGGTCACTAAGTGTTTGTATTGGTTATCTATTGTTGCAGATATGATGACGCCACCATCAACAAGGTAAAAATCGGCGACATTCCCCACCTCTAAATTGCGATATAGCAGTGGGCTTCCTTTACTAATCGGTGGCAGTTCGTTGGTGAACAGGGTGAGTTTAGTCGTACCTGACATATTGTATTTTGCCAACTCCGCTAGGGATTTGCTTGGGTAGAGCCTGTAAGCATCTTGTGGTCTACTTTCGCCTTCGCTTACAAAGCTAATAGACCCGGTAAGAAGTTGTTTTGCTGGTGGTACGGAAATATTCAAACCGGACTCTGTCAGTTCAGCACTAGCACTGCCTGTCACGAAAAAACGACTCTGGGATTTAATTAGGTGGGCGTAATCGCTATCGACCAACGCATCAAGGCGAACTTGGTCTTCTTCAAGTTTGACTTGAGTCACCGAACCAACACTAATTCCACGGTAAAGAATATTAGCGCCTTTATCTAAACCAAATGAGTTTTCAGCGATTAAATTGAGTGACATTGAACGCGCTTGTTGGCGATTAAACTCATCTTTGCGTACTGCGCTAAATTTACGTGATCGTTTACCTTCACCCGGAACTATGGTTAGAAAGTTGCCTTTTACAATATTGGCAAGGTTCTCGACGCCTGAAAGAGAGACTTTAGCTTCTTGAAGAATGAAGCGACTGCCTGTAGTCAGCATATCGCTAAAGGCGGGTTGAATCGCTGCAGAGGCGATAATTCTGTCACGGCCTGAGCTGAGTTCTAAGTTTGTGATTTGTCCAACCTCAATTCCTCGATACATGATCGGCGCACCGTTTTCACTGATTTCGCTGTCATCTGGTAGAGCGATCTTAATAGCGATACCTCGACCTGCGGTCTTAATATCTGGGTAGAGTCTAAATTGGGTATTGTCTGCGACGGGTTCGCCACCTTCTGGCGAGTCTACCGCAATGGAGCCTCCAATTAGTGCGCTGAAGCTTTCAAGGCGCACATCGACCCCTGCAAACCCGATATTGGCGCCAATCCCACTGACATTCCAGAAACGGCTGTCATCGGTAATAATGTGACGATATTCATCTTGGATAGAAGCTTGAATCAATACGTTTTTCGAACCTGAATCGAGCTGGTAGCTGTATACTTCACCGATTGGGATTTTCCGATAAACGATTTGTGAACCAACGGAGATGCCCCCTAAGTCGCGCGCTTTTAAAGAGATACTTAAACCTTCGTTTGCCATCAAATCAGATGGCGCTCTTTCCAATGCGAAAAATTCGGTTTCGAGCTCTGATGAGTCAGACCCAGGTGAAATGGCGATGTAGTTGCCCGATACTAGAGCATCTAATCCAGAGATGCCTGACAAGCTCGCGGTCGGTTTGACCATCCAAAAGCGAGTATCTTTGTTTAGCAGTTTGGTTGCTTCTGGGTAGATGTCGGCAGAGACATAGATGCTTTGTAAATCTTCGGCAAGATTAATGTCTTTCACCATTCCAACTTCTAGACCCTGATAGCGAATCGTCGTTCTGCCTGCAATTAAACCTTGAGCGTCCGAAAAGTGGATCTGGACTCGCTGTCCTGCGTCTTGAATTGCTTTTAATACTAGCCAACCTGCCAATACCATGGTCAATATAGGAAGCAACCAAAGGGGCGACAAGCCTTTATTGCGCTTAATATTAGGCGAGTAAGATTTTTGTGTAGGGGAAGAATTACTCATTTAGTGACTCTTTGTTTTTATTCTCATTAGGGTAGTTATCCCAAATCAGCCTTGGATCCATGCTTTCTGCTGCAAGCATGGTTAATACAACAACGATACCAAAAGCAACTGCACCATACCCGGGAGTAAAATCAAGTATTTGACCTCTATCAACTAAGGTCATCATGATAGAAATAACAAATAAATCCATCATCGACCATCGACCTATCCATTTGATCACAAAGTAAAGGGTCATTCTATGTCGATGGAATATTTTACGCTTAAATTGAATCGCCAATAAGAGGTAAGATAGGCCAAGGATTTTTGCGACCGGAACCACGATACTTGCGACAAAAATGATGATCGCGATGCCAGTCATTCCATTGTTTACTAGGGAAGCGACGCCGGAAAAAATGGTGTCTTCCAAGCGTTTACCATTGGTAAGAAGGATTGAAATTGGAATCAAGTTAGCAGGGAAAATCGCGATAGATGCTGCTATTAGGTACGCCCAAGTTTTTTGTACTGAAAACGGCTTTCGGTGATGAATGGGGCTGTGACAGCGCAGACACGCTTCTCCCTCTGGTTGTGAAAGGTGACAGTGGTGACAGTGTAGCGTTTTTGTAATGTACGTGTATTTTTCTTCTGGTTCGAACACTTCCCAGTACCTACGGACACTGACACGAGTAACCAAAAGAACGGTCGATATTTGCAGTAGTAGCAGGCCAATTAATCCTGGTCCAACCATAATGTCTGAATAGTCTTGCAGCTTAAAACATGAAATGGCAATGCTGACTAAGAATACATCGATCATGACCCACGGCCTTAAATGCTGCACTAGGGCAAGCGAATTTTTCAGTAGCTTGAAGTTGTGGTATTTCAGCGCAATGTGGGCGGAAACGACAGAGCTACAAACGATAAGAGGCGCTACGGAACTGCAAAAAATAATCAGTATCGAAAGCAGAACAAACCCCTCTTGAAACAGGGTATACACACCTGCTGGCAAGGTCGCTGGGATGAGTACACCGAAAAGACGAATACTGATGAAATCAAAAAAGTGCGATGGAATGAACAGTAACAGACAAGTTATTGCAATGGCGAGGTTGCCCGACAGAGAAGGTGTACCACCTCTGTACAGTTTGGTATTACAACGAGGACAAAATGCGCTTTTTCCGCGTTCTACACTGACTAAGTCTATAGGCAGTTCACAGCCATCGCAGAGGCGGATTGATGTAGTTTGAGAAGAATGGGCGTGCAGAGTTGGAGGAGGGTTCATAGTCCTCCTCCCGCACAATCAGTATTGATGTACACTCTAACTGTGCGATTGCACACTGCCATAGAGCGTTTGATATAAGCCTCGTTGTTCAACTAACTCTCCGTGAGTGCCAGCTTGGCTAACTTGCCCATCTTCGAGCACGTAGATGAGGTCGGCCTGTTTAACCGCCGACAGCCTGTGCGCGACGATAAGTGTTGTGCGTCCTTGCAAAAACTCAGTTAGAGCTTTATGCAGAGCCGCTTCTGTCGCGGTGTCTAGCGCTGAAGTTGCTTCATCCAATATAACAAACTTAGGATCGCTGAGAATCATGCGTGCAATCGCTAGCCTTTGTCTTTGCCCGCCAGAAAGTCGTATACCACTTCGACCAATCTGCGTATCGAGCCCATCGCTCAACTGGCTGATGACATCTTGCATCTGGGCGATTTTAAGTGCTTGCCATAGTTGCAAGTCGTTGTACTTAGAACCTAGGGTTAGATTATGCCTCAAAGTATCGTTGAATAGTATAGGCTGTTGTAAAACCACGGCAATTTGGTCACGTATAATATCAAAACTGATATCGTCTGTTGTATGGCCATTGAAACGGATGCTGCCTGAGTCGGCTTGATATACGCCAATTAACAGCTGAATTAAAGTTGATTTTCCTCCTCCGCTAGCCCCGACCAGAGCTACCTTCTTACCTGCTGGGATGGTTAAACTCAGGTTGTTAAGAATCCGTGCTTCGTCGTTGTATGAGAAATTCACTTGGTCGATTTCAATATCGACTTCGTGTTCATCGTTAAATGGATTGACCTTGCTGACAGGACGATGCTCTTCCTCTAAATCGAGAAGGGCGTTAATACGATTGAGTGCAGCTTTGGCGCTATACCAGGAGAACTGTATGCCTAGCAGCTCTTGTACAGGTGAAAGCATAAACCATAAGTAGCCAAATACTGCAAAGATTTGGCCTATGGTTAAATCGCTAAACACGACCATCAGCATTGCGACGGCTCGAAACAGTTCAAAACCGAGCAAGAATAGCAAAAATGATAGCCTACCAGCTGCTTCTGATTGCCATGCATACTTATCCGCGTCAACTCGAACCTGGTCAGCTTTTTCCGTTAGCTCTGAAAGAAACTCACGCTCTCTGTTGGCCGCACGCAGTTGGTAGATGCCATCTAAGGTCTCGACTAAGCGACTTTGGAAACGTTCAAAAGATTGGTTCTCGCGTTTTTTGAGATGCTTGACCTTACTACCAAGTTTGCGAGAAAAATAGATGACGACCGGGTTAACCAACAAAATAAATAGCCCTAAGCGCCAATCTAACCAAAGTAGTACGCCAGCAGTGCCAATTACGGTGAGTAAACTGATTAGAAATTTACTCAGTGTGGAGCCGATAAATTGGTCGATAGTTTCGACGTCAGTGATCAAATGTGCGTTAATGCCGCCGCTGCCACGCGTTTCGTACTGACGAATACTGATTCTGCCAAGCTTATCGATCATTTTGCTACGCATCTGGAAGGTGATGGTCTTTGATACAAGCGTAAACTGACGGCTTTGGAGGATACCCAATATCTGACTGGCACTTCGCATGACGATAACTAGCAGCAGTGTCAGTGCGATATATCCGCTTGGAGTTTGCATTGATGTGGGGAGCAACGCGTTCATGGCCTCTAATCCGCTTCCTGGCTGATCCAGTAGTACTTCATCGACCATAAGCGGCATCAGTAAAGGGATAGGTACGCTGATTAGTGTGGCGACAAGCGCAATCAAATTAGCCAGAATCAGTTTAGCTTTGTGCTTTTTTACTTGAGTTATCAACCAAGAACGGCTAATAGTGTTGGGATTATCAATCATTATAATGAGAATGCTTACTATTAATGTTTGCGGAGATTGTACGCAGATTCATGTTAGAAGTCTCGAATTTTCAAAAGGATGTAACAATGAAAATAGAACATTACCACCGCTTAACCAAGCAAGCAGCGGCATTAATCGAATCAGAGGCTGATCTTATTGCTAATTTGTCGAATGTTAGCGCGCTATTGAACATGGAGCTTGAAGATCTCAATTGGGTTGGATTTTACCTAATGAAAGAGGGCGAGTTGGTGCTCGGCCCTTTCCAAGGTAAGCCTGCGTGCGTGCGTATTCCAGTTGGACGTGGTGTTTGTGGAACCGCTGTGGCGACTAACAGCGTTCAACGCATTTATGATGTTCACGAGTTTGAAGGACATATCGCCTGTGACGCTGAAAGCAATTCTGAGCTAGTGATTCCATTTTCAATTAATGGAGAGGTGGCCGGAGTGCTTGATATCGATAGTCCGAAAGTAGGCCGATTCAGTGAAATTGATCAGCAAGGACTGACATTTTTGATGAGCGAAGTAGAAAAGCTGCTTAATTCACACGCTATCAAGGCATAAATTGTCCATTGAGTGTGGTTTTTCGCTTGCAGGTCACTATAATACCTCAAATATTCAAATCTTAATGCTCGCGGACAAGCCGCAATAACCAGGAATCCACATGGAAAACACTGAAAAGTTAAAAAACAGCAAAGAAGTTATCGCATATATTGCTGAATGTTTCCCTAAGTGCTTTACTTTAGAAGGTGAAGCAAAACCGCTTAAAATTGGTATTTTTCAAGATCTTGCGGATCGTCTAACGGACGACCCAAAAGTTAGCAAGACTCAACTTCGTGCAGCGTTAAGACAATACACTTCATCATGGCGTTACCTACACGGTGTTAAGCCAGGTGCAGTACGTGTAGATTTAGATGGCAATCCAGCAGGTGAGCTAGATGAGGAACACGTAGAACACGCAAAGACAGCACTGGCTGAGAGTAAAGCTAAAGTGCAAGCTCGTCGTAAAGAGCAAGCACAGAAAGCACGTGAAGAAGGCAAGGCAAAAGCTAAGCCAGCGGCGAAGAAGCCACAAGCTCGTCGCCCGCAACAGAATAAAGTACAAAAAGCCAGCAAGCCGGTAGAAACGCGCGCTCTGAACGCTGATGAAATCACAGTCGGTAATCAAGTTAACGTCAATATGGGCAAAGGAAACATGGCTGCGACTATCGTTGAAATCAATAAGGAAGATGTGCGTGTTCAACTGTCTAACGGCCTACAAATGGTTGTAAAAGCGGAGCACCTACGCGCATAAAGGAGATACTCCTACGCATGAAATGCCGTTCAAAAATGTCGCTGATTGCTGCTAGCTTATTGCTAGCAGCTTCTTCAGCTTATGCTCTAGAAGCAAAAATCACCCTTGAGGACTTACCTGTCCTTACTGCTGAAAGCCAACATGCCACTGCCAGCAAGCGTGTTGAAGAAAAGCTAACCAGTTCCCATTACAAGCACATCAGACTTAATGACGAGCTATCGCGCAAGATATTTTGGCGGTATGTTGATTCTTTGGACTACAACAAAAATGTCTTTACTCAAGCTGATATTGATACCATTTCTAAGTGGCAGGACTCTGTCGACGATCAACTAAAGTCAGGCGATACTCAAATCGCGTTCGAACTATATAATCTATCGATGAAGCGTCGTTATGAACGATTTGTTCATGCACTCAAGCTCCTTGATACGGAAATGACGTTCGATATCGATGAAAGTATTGAACTGGACCGAAGTGATGCCGATTGGCCTAAAGATACTGCTGAGCTTGATGAACTTTGGAGAAAGCGCGTTAAGTATGATGCGTTGAATCTTAAGCTAACAGGCAAAGACTGGGATGAGGTAAAAGAAGTACTTGGTAAGCGTTACAACAACGCGCTGAAACGACTTAGCCAAACCCATAGTGAAGATGTGTTCCAGTTCTACATGAATGCGTTTGCTCGTGAAGTGGATCCACATACCAGTTATTTATCCCCTCGTAATGCCGAGCAGTTCCAAACAGAGATGAACCTGTCTCTGGAAGGGATTGGTGCAGTATTGCAGATGACAGACGATTACACGGTTATTCGTTCACTCGTTGCTGGTGGCCCAGCGTCAAATAGTAAACAGCTTGGTGAAGGCGACCGTATTATCGGTGTCGGCCAAGACGGTGAAGATATCGTTGATGTTATTGGCTGGCGATTGGATGACGTTGTTCAACTGATCAAGGGGCCAAAAGGCACCAAAGTTAATTTGCAGATTTTGCCAGAGGGTAAAGATGCTAAAGCATCTGTGATTACCATAGTGCGAGATAAAATCCGTTTAGAAGACCGGGCGGTGAAGTCAGAAGTGATTGAGCTAGACGGTAAGAAAATTGGCGTACTTGAAGTGCCGAGCTTCTATGTCGGGTTGGCAAAAGATACAGATAAGCTGATTACTGAGCTTAAACAGCAGAACATTGATGGCATTATCGTCGATCTTCGTAACAATGGTGGTGGTGCGTTAACGGAAGCATCTGCGCTTACAGGGTTATTTATCAAGAGTGGTCCGGTGGTTCAGGTACGAGACAGCTATGGTCGAGTCAACGTAAAAGGCGACTTTGATGATCAAATTAGTTACAGCGGTCCAATGAGCGTTTTAATCAATCGCAACAGTGCTTCAGCATCAGAAATCTTTGCGGCAGCTTTGCAAGATTATGGCCGTGCAATCATTCTAGGTGAAAACTCGTTTGGTAAAGGAACGGTTCAACAGCACCGCACCTTGGGAAAAATCTACGATCTGTTCGACAAAGAGCTTGGCTATGTGCAATACACAATTCAGAAATTCTACCGAATCGATGGTGGTAGCACACAGAACAAAGGTGTTGCTCCAGACATAGCCTATCCAACAGCCGTGGATCCAAGTGAAACGGGCGAAAGTGTTGAAGATAATGCGCTTCCTTGGGATAGCATCGACAAAGCCAAATACAATGTGTTACAGCGTAACGATGGTTTAATTAGTGCTCTAGCCATTAAGCATGAAGCGCGTATCGCTAATGACATGGAGTTTGGTTTTATTGCTGAAGATATTGCTAAGTACAAGGCTGAGAAAGACGACAATACGCTGTCTCTAAATAAGAAAACTCGTCAGGCTGAAAGTGATGAAGCGGATGAGCGACGTTTAAGCAGAATAAATCAGCGTCAGAAGTCTGAAGGAAAAGAGCCATTTAAGTCTCTTGATGATGTACCTAAAGATTATGAAGTGCCAGATGCGTATTTGGATGAGTCAGTTGCCATCATGGTGGATATGATTAAATCTTAATATCTATCAATAAATTAAATAAGCGGACCAAATCGGGTTCGCTTTTTTTATGGAAATAATTAATGTGATTTAGATCAATTTTTTCGCTAAATAAACGTTGTGTGCCTAAGCTTAAAGAAAAAGAGTAAGGAGCACGCTATGAGATTGATTGTTTTACTAACGCTGATTTTCAGCTTCTCAGTGCTAGGTAACGGGGTTCGTGACAACAGTGACCTCACTCAATTTGATCACCCATTTTTATTAGGTGACTGGTATTTAGTCAACCCAAACCCTGATCAATCACAAGAAAACTTTTTGGCGATTAAGTTAACGCTTGGCTCCGATTATACTTTCAAGATTGATATTCAAAAGCGCGATTACTCAGTGGATCACTGGGAAGGCCTGTATACTGCCAGTGAAGATACCATCATCCTTGGTTTAGAATCCTCTGAGCCTCAGGTTTATCAATACTCTTCCAATCACAACCTTCTAAATCTAAATGGCGTGACGTTCACTAAAGCTTTGTCGAATTCTTTAGCTGGCATGTGGTCAAGTGCGCACTTTGAAGGTGACGATGCTTTGTCGAGTGATGTGGATAAACTAGACCTCATCCTTCAGCCAGATTTCGTGTTTATGTTCCGCGTTAGAAATGGCGACGGAGATGAGGCTGTACATCGTGGTGTTTACTATACAGAAGGTGAGCACCTTGTTTTATTGTACGAAAACGGTGAACATGAAACTCGATATACATTAAACAAAGATACCCTGACGCTAGAGATGGAAGAAGGGGCATTGTACGCAGTTCTTGATCGGGTTAGGTAATGCACTAATTGTGTTATAAAAATGCGGTATTGGTTGCCTAACTAGTTAAACTGTTTGATTTCGACGTCAACAATAGATAAAAAACGAGGTATTTCTTAACAGAGCCTCGTTTTTTTTCGTTGGGAGTTGTAAGCTAACACACAATTGAACACCTTGCTTCGCATGATAAAGCAAATGAAATTGAAATTAGTCAGAAGGAATTAGACATGGCTCAGACTCCTCAAGCCAAATACCGCAAAGACTATCAGTCACCCACTCATACCATCACTGATATCGATCTTACATTCGACCTTTACGACAACGAAACAACGGTTACAGCTGTTTCTCAAGTCAAACAGCTTAAAGATGACACAACGCTTCGTTTAGATGGAGAAGATTTAAAACTGCAAAGTGTTCATGTAAATGGTGAAGCTTGGACTTCGTTTAAAGAAATAGAAGGCGGTCTAGAATTACATCAGCTTCCAACGCAAGCAGAACTAAAAATCGTAACTTTGATAGACCCTCAAGCGAATACAGTACTCGAAGGGCTATACAAATCTGGAGGCGCGTTCTGTACTCAGTGTGAGGCAGAAGGTTTCCGTCGCATCACTTATTACATGGACCGCCCAGATGTGTTGGTGAAATACACCACTAAAGTGATTGCCGACAAAGCAGAATACCCATTCTTGCTCAGTAACGGTAACCGTGTAGCACAAGGCGATCTCGAAGGCGGTCGTCACTGGGTGCAGTGGCAAGACCCACATCCTAAACCAGCGTATTTGTTTGCATTAGTTGCTGGTGATTTTGATGTCCTGCGTGATAAGTATGTGACGCAATCTGGTCGCAATGTTGAGTTAGAAATCTTTGTTGATAAAGGGAACTTAGACCGAGCGCCACATGCAATGACTTCATTGATTAACTCGATGAAGTGGGATGAAGAGCGATTTGGCCTAGAGTATGATCTTGATATCTATATGATTGTAGCGGTCGACTTCTTCAATATGGGCGCGATGGAGAACAAAGGCCTTAATGTCTTTAACTCAAAGTTTGTGTTAGCCAACGAGAAAACAGCGACAGACACAGATTACCTTGGCATTGAAGCAGTCATTGGCCATGAGTACTTCCACAACTGGACTGGTAACCGCGTGACTTGTCGCGACTGGTTCCAACTGAGCCTGAAAGAAGGTTTAACCGTCTTCCGTGATCAAGAGTTTTCATCGGATCTGGGCTCTCGGGCGGTAAACCGTATTAATAATGTGCGCATCATTCGTGGTCCTCAGTTTGCTGAAGATGCGAGCCCAATGTCTCATCCTATTCGCCCTGAGCAAGTTATCGAAATGAATAACTTTTACACATTAACAGTGTATGAGAAAGGCAGTGAAGTCATTCGCATGATGCACACTTTGCTGGGCGAAGCGGGTTTCCAAAAGGGTATGAAGCTTTACTTCGAGCGCCATGATGGCACAGCAGCTACGTGTGAAGATTTTGTCGCGGCAATGGAAGACGCATCCGGTGTTGACTTGAAACAGTTCCGCTTGTGGTACAGCCAATCGGGCACGCCAACGGTTAAAGTTACTAGCGAATATAACCAAGCTGAGCAGACATACTCGCTAACGGTTGAGCAATCTACTGAGCCAACGCAAGATCAGTCAGACAAACAAGCACTGCACATTCCTTTTGATGTAGAACTATATGCTCAAAACGGAGATGTGATCGAGTTACATTGTAACGGTGAGCAAGTTAACAATGTGCTTAATGTTACTGAGCTTAAACAGACATTTGTATTTGAGTCTGTTGCTGAGCGCCCGGTGCCATCGTTGCTGCGTGAGTTCTCAGCACCGGTTAAATTGGAGTACAACTACTCTGACCAAGAGCTGATTTTCTTAATGGTGAATGCGCGCAATGAGTTCGCTCGTTGGGATGCAGGCCAAATGTTGTTGGCAAAATATATTCGTGCAAACGTTGAAAAAGTACAAGCGGGTGGTGAAGTTGAATTGCCAGCAACTGTGGTCGATGCATTCCGTGGCGTACTGCTTTCAGATCAACTTGAACCCGCGTTTATCGCTGAGATGATGTCGCTGCCGAGCCACAACGAAGTCAGTGGTTGGTATAAACAGGTTGATGTCGATGCGGTAGCGAAAGTACTTAAAGCGATTAAAGTGTCATTGGCCACTGAGCTTGAAGACGAACTAAGTGCAATTTATCACAGCCTTAAGCAGCAAGATTACACCATTGAACATGCGGCTATCGGTCAACGTTCTTTACGTAACACGGCGTTGGGTTACCTCGCTTATACAGAGCAAGGAAATGAGCTGGCACAAGCGCAATATGCTGACGCGAATAACATGACGGATACCATTGCAGCAATGAGCGCTGCGAATAGTGCCCAGCTTGAATGTCGTGAAGCATTGATGGCGGATTACAGTGATAAATGGAAGCATGATGGTCTGGTTATGGATAAGTGGTTTGCGCTGCAAGGTACTAATCCTGCTGAGAATGTTTTAGATGTCATCAAGCAGACGATGGATCACGAAGCATTTAGCCTCAAGAACCCGAATCGTACTCGTAGTCTGATTGGATCGTTCTTGAATATGAACCCGGTTCGCTTTCATGCCAAATCAGGCAAAGGGTATAAATTTGCAGGCGAGATTTTACGTGAGCTAAATAGCAGCAACCCACAAGTGGCATCACGCTTGATTGACCCATTGTTGAAATTCCGTAAATATGATCAACAGAGACAAGACTTGATTAAAGCGGAACTTGAAACGCTGAAAGGCATGGATAATCTAGCTAAAGACCTGTTTGAGAAAGTGACTAAGGCGTTGGCGTCTTAATCGCGGTGACTGAAACAGTAGCACCTTAGTGTGCTACTGTTTATATACCCTTCATTCTTGAAGCTGCAACTCCAATTATTCTGGGTAGATACAGTTATTGGCTAGCACAAAGCGTAGTTTGATTAATCAAAACATGAACCATTATTACTTTAGCCTCAATATTTCCTACCAAACTTTTCTTTCACACTACAACGGTGTTGCAAGTCACATTTTGGTCGTTACCGACAACGGCTTACGCCTGCAGTTGCCTGCAACTCGTTTTAGACCTTTTATTAGTCAAATTGGCTTAAAGGGGCGCTTCAGATTAACAACTGACCAAAATAATAAGTTTTTAAAGTTGGAACTGCTGTGAGCATCTGATTTTATAGAAGTTTAAATAGAACCTTAATCACATTCTCAAACATTTCACCTCTTACCACTCCCAAAAGAATTAACCATTTATCAATAAAGCTTTTACAATAAAACGGCGTTACCCGTGTTAAAGCACTATGCTTACAATAACCCCCAAAAACATACAATTCTAATTGTGGAGTGTGATTATGACCGCGCGTGAAACACTGATGCCGGTTCTGCTTGAAAAAGTCTATCGGCTTATTCAAGACAAACTCGAGCTTGCTCATCAACCCCTAGTCACTCAACTTGCTCAACATTTATTTAGCAACATTTCTCAAGACGATTTAGTTGAACGCAACGAGTCGGATTTATACGGTGCTGTCGTATCCCTATGGCATCATATCAACGAGAAAAAAGCCGATGATATTTCTGTTCGAGTATTCAATCCAACCGTAAGTCGTCAAGGCTGGCAATCGACTCACACTATCGTCGAAATCGTCGTGCCAGATGGACCGTTCTTGGTCGATTCAACCAAAATGGCACTGAGCCGTTTGGATCTTTCATCACACTTAATGTTACATGGCCCAACGCAAATTGGTCGTTCGGCAAAAGGCGAGATAACGTCAATCAATGATGGAGAAGGTGCGCTGCAATCACTTTTCCATATCGAGGTTGACCGTTTAAGTTCTAAGCAGGAGATGGCTTCACTAAAAGCTGAACTTCTGAGTATTTTGAATGACACGGGATTAGTTGTTCAAGACTGGTTACTTATGGTTGAAAAACTAGAGCAGGTAACCGCACAAGTAGAATCACAACAAGGAAAAGTTGAGATCCAACGTGATCGTTATGATGAGTCGATCCAATTCCTTCGTTGGTTGGGGGATCATAATTTCACTTTTATGGGATACAAAGAGTATGATCTTGTATCCGTTGACGGCGATACTGAGCTGCGACCGACTGCCGATAAAGGCTTAGGTTTATTTGCCAACCGTGAACGCGTTCGTACCGTTAAGCTATCTGATTTTCCAGATTCGGCTCGCCTGGAAGCCAAAAAGCCATTCCTGCTTATTGTCACCAAAGGCAATCAAGCGTCGCGTATCCATCGCCCAGCTTATACCGATTACATTGGTATCAAGAAGTTTGACAAAAATGGCAAAGTGATTGGTGAACATCGCTTTACTGGTCTTTACACTTCAGCAGTATATAACCAGAGTGTTCAAGGCATTCCACTGATCCGCGAAAAAGTGGGGCGTATTCTAGAGGCCAGCGGTTACCGTGAAGGTTCATATTCTTATAAAGCGCTGCACAATATTTTAGAAAACTATCCACGTGATGAATTGCTACAAGCAAAAGAAGAAGAGCTGCTTGAAGTCGGGATGGGCGTGGTGCAGATGCAAGATCGTGACATGCTGCGCTTGTTTGTACGCAAAGACCCGTTCGGTCGTTTCTTTAGCTGTATGGTCTACGTCACTAAAGATCGTTACAACACAGAGTTACGTCGCCAAACCCAACGGATCCTTAAACAGTACTTTGGTTGTAAGCAAGAAGTTGAGTTCACGACCTATTTTTCTGAGAGCCCACTAGCTCGAACTCACTATATTGTTCGTGTTGATAATAACAACATGGACGTAGACGTTAAAACGATTGAGCAAAACTTAATGGAAGCATCTTCAACTTGGGATGATCGTTTATCAGAAGCGATCGTGGCAAACTTTGGTGAAAGTAAGGGACTGCCACTATCGAAAGATTACCTACGAGCATTCCCACGTTCGTACAAAGAAGATGTGATGCCTGGTTCTGCGGTAGCGGATATCGAGCGACTTGAAAAGCTAAGTGATGACAACAAACTCGGTATGCTTTTCTATCGTCCACAAGAACTCGGTGCCGATTCGAAATCAGTACGGCTCAAACTCTACCACCGTGATGAGCCTATACACCTATCCGATGTCATGCCTATGTTGGAAAACTTGGGCTTACGCGTGATTGGTGAGTCGCCATATGAAGTTCGCAAGGCGAACGGACAAGTCTACTGGATCCTTGATTTCTCCATGCTGCACAAGAGTGAAGAGACGGTTGATCTTCGTGAAGCGCGTGATCGTTTCCAACAAGCCTTTGCCGCAATCTGGGCGGGTGAGTTAGAAAGCGATGGATTTAACCGCTTGGTGTTAGGTGCTTCATTGTCGGGCCGTGAGATATCAGTTTTGCGTGCTTATGCGCGTTATATGCGTCAAGTGGGCTTCCCATTTAGTCAACAGTACATCGAGGATACACTTAGTCACTATCCTGAGTTAGCTAAGGGGTTGGTTGATCTGTTCGCGAAACGTTTTGAACCAAAATTCAAAGGCAGTCATAAAGGTCAGCATGATCTAATTGCTAAGATGACTGAACAGTTAGATCATGTCGAGAGCTTGGATGACGATCGTATTATCCGTCGTTACATCGAAATGATCACTGCAACATTGCGCACTAACTACTATCAGTTGGACGACAATAAACAGCCTAAACCTTGGCTATCACTTAAAATGAAACCAAGTGATATTCCAGAGATCCCTCAACCTGTGCCAGCTTTTGAGATCTTCGTCTATGCCCCAGACATTGAAGGTGTTCACTTACGTGGTGGTAAAGTTGCACGTGGTGGCTTGCGTTGGTCTGATCGCCAAGAGGATTTCCGTACTGAAATACTTGGTTTAGTAAAAGCGCAACAGGTTAAGAACACGGTGATTGTGCCTGTGGGAGCGAAAGGTGGTTTTGTGTGTAAGCGCCAGCCACTGCTCACTGGGCGCGATGAGATCTTTGCTGAAGGTCAGCGCTGTTACAAACGCTTTATTCGCGCACTGCTTGATGTATCGGACAACATCGTTGAAGGCGAGGTATCCCATCCTAACAATGTCGTGCGCCATGACGAGGATGACCCATATTTGGTTGTCGCAGCTGATAAAGGCACTGCGACATTCTCGGATCTTGCTAACGAGGTATCAGAGGAGTACAACTTCTGGCTAGGTGATGCATTTGCATCTGGTGGTTCCAATGGTTACGACCACAAAGCTATGGGGATCACGGCTAAAGGTGGTTGGGAGTCAGTCAAACGTCATTTCCGCGAGATGGGTATTAACTGTCAAACCACAGATTTTACCGCCATTGGTGTTGGTGATATGGCTGGGGACGTGTTTGGTAACGGCATGCTGCTTTCTAAGCATATTCGCTTGCAAGCGGCGTTCAACCACATGCACATCTTCATTGATCCAAATCCAGATTCAGCATCAAGCTGGAAAGAGCGCGATCGCTTGTTCAAGCTCCCACGTTCTAGTTGGGAAGATTATGACGTGAAGTTGATCTCTAAAGGTGGTGGCATTTTCTCACGTCGCGCTAAGTCGATTTCACTCACGCCTGAAATTCAAAAGCTGCTTCGTACTAAGAAGTCATCAGTAGCACCGAACGATCTCATTAAGATGATCCTTTCTATGGAAGTCGATCTTCTGTGGAACGGTGGTATCGGTACCTACGTCAAAGCTTCTAGTGAAACCCATACAGATGTGGGCGACCGCGCTAATGATGTTCTTCGTATTGATGGCCGTGACTTAAAAGCAAAAGTTGTTGGTGAGGGTGGTAACTTGGGTATGACTCAGTTGGGCCGCATTGAATATGCGTTGACTGGTGGACGAGTTAACACGGATTTCGTGGACAACGTAGGTGGGGTTGACTGTTCGGACAACGAAGTAAACATTAAGATCTTCCTTAATGGTCTTGTGACCAATGGCGATCTCACGGTTAAACAGCGCAACAAGATCCTTGAATCGATGGAAGATGAAGTCGGTGAGATTGTTCTTGATGATGCTTACTGTCAGTCGGAGTCTATCTCTGTCACTGAACAGCAAGGTGTGTCATTAGTGAAAGAGCAAATTCGTTTTATCCACACGATGGAGAAAGCGGGTCATCTTGATCGAGCATTAGAGTACATCCCAGATGATGAAACCTTGATTGAGCGTGAAAAGCAGGGCATGGCACTGACACGTCCGGAACTGTCTGTTTTGGTTGCGTACGGTAAAATGGTTCTAAAAGAAGAACTCGTGCATGAAGACATCGCAAAAGATGAGTTTCATGCGCAACAGTTGGTTAGCTATTTTCCAACTGAGTTACGCCGTAACTATTCTGCGCAAATGGATAATCATCCGTTACGTGCAGAAATCATTGCGACAGCGCTTGCGAATCAAATGGTTAATGAGATGGGGTGTAACTTTGTCACTCGTCTGCAAGAAGAAACCGGTGCATGTGTTGTTGATATTGCCAATGCGTATGCGGCCGCCCGTGAAATATTTGGATTGGGTAAAGTGCTCGAAGAAATTCGCGGTTTAGATAACGATGCCTCGACTCAAGCGCAGTACGATATGATTTTCTATGTGCGTCGAACGCTTCGTCGCCTTTCTCGTTGGTTGTTGCGCAACCGTACTGGTCGTCAATCAGTAAACGATTTGATTGAACTTTACCAAGCTGATGTCAACACGATAAAAACTCATCTAGACGATATGCTTGTTCCATCGGAAGTGGAAGAGCACAACGAGATGGCGAAAGCGTGGATTGAGCAGGGTATTCAGGCCGAGGTCGCGAATTACGTGGCTCGTTTGTCGAGTTTATACTCTGTACTGGATATATCCACAGTGTCTCGAGAAAAAGGCAAAACAGTTGAACAAACGGCTAAGTTGTACTACAACCTTGGCGATCGATTGTCACTGCACTGGTTCTTGAAGCAGATTAACGGCCAAGCGGTGGATAATAACTGGCAGGCGTTGGCTCGAGCTGCTTTCCGTGAAGATCTTGATTGGCAACAACGTCAGCTGACCGGTCAGGTGTTGAGTTGCAGCTGTTCACCAGAAGATCTTGATGTTATGAAGGCGCTTGAAGATTGGATCGAAACCAATGAAGTGTCATTGCACCGTTGGGAAAACATCCTCAACGAATTCAAGGTAGGTTCGGTTCATGAGTTCGCCAAATTCTCTGTCGCGCTACGTGAACTAATGCTGCTAAACCTTAATTGCAGTGCCAATGAGTAAACGTTTGCTATAATTCGTTGAATTATTCGGTAAAACCATTAATAATACAGCCCCGTTTACACGGGGCTTTTTTCTTTCGGAGGCACAATGCTTTACCGTCTAGCCAGAACTGGCTTTTTCCAACTCGATGCCGAGAAGGCACACGATCTTGCAATTCAAAACTTCAAGCGTTTTACTGGCACTCCATTCGATCTGTTTTATCGCCAACAACTTCCGCATCGTCCAGTCGAGTGTATGGGCTTAACTTTCCGTAATCCAGTCGGACTCGCCGCTGGTTTGGACAAAAACGGTGAATGTATCGAAGCTTTCGATGCTATGGGCTTTGGGTTTGTTGAAGTAGGAACGGTCACTCCTCGTCCACAATCGGGCAACGATAAGCCACGTCTTTTCCGTCTTGTTGAAGCGGAAGGTATTATTAACCGTATGGGCTTTAACAATTTAGGCGTTGATAATCTCGTTGAAAATGTTAAGAAAGCGAAGTACGACTGTGTGTTAGGCATCAACATTGGTAAGAACAAAGATACGCCAATAGAAAAAGGTGCTGAAGATTACTTGATCTGTATGGAGAAGGTATATGAGTACGCAGGTTACATAGCCGTTAACATCTCTTCGCCAAACACTCCGGGGCTCCGTTCGCTTCAATATGGCGAAGCGTTAGACGAGTTGCTTGCAGAACTGAAAACCAAACAAGCAGAACTTGCAGAGAAACATAGTAAGTATGTTCCACTTGCACTGAAGATCGCACCGGATCTTAGTGACGACGAGATCAAACAGATCTGTGAATCCCTACTGAAAAATCGCATCGACGCAGTGATTGCAACGAATACGACTTTGGACCGCGCGATTGTAGAAGGCATGAAACATGCGAATGAAGCGGGTGGGTTAAGTGGTCGTCCGGTGCAAAGTCGCAGTACAGAGGTTGTACGTTGTCTTCACGAGCAGCTTAAAGGTCAAATTCCAATCATTGGAGTGGGTGGTATTGACTCTTATGTCGCGGCCAAAGAAAAATTGATGGCGGGAGCTGAACTCGTTCAGGTATATTCTGGCTTTATCTACCACGGACCATCACTAGTTAAAGATATCGTTAAAAACCTATAGTCGCTTGCCAAAAGAGATTGCATTCTAGTGACATTGTCACATGAGGTTTCTCGAACCTAGCTAGACAGAAATCAAGAGGAAATGAGTTTTCATTTCCTCTTTTTTTTCGCCAACCAGCTAATAGAATCCAATATTGTTAGTAAAGGTAACTAAGCGTTTTACTTACTTCAAATCCAAATTCAGAGATGGAACGATGTTGAAACCTAGTGACAAATGGACATGGTACTATGATGACTCAGAGGGGCATTTAATGCTTGATCTGGGTGATGATATGGTTTTCAAAACCAATCTACCTCGTAAACTGATTGTTGAATGTGCAATTGGTGTCAATGAGTTCTCTGTTGATGATGCATCTTCTTACCAAACCTACAAAGAGCAAATCGCGCTGTTAGGTTTAAGTGAACCACGCCAGGCCGAACTAGCACTCTATTGCGTCGCGGCGAAGCGCTTCCATAAACCTGTTCAGCCAAAAAGCTGGTTTTTTGATTGTTTGTCAGATGGACAGATCACGCCAGAAGAGGGTGACCTAATTCGCCTCAGCAATAACCTTAGTGATGGATTTTTTATTGTACTTGAGGTCGGCGAGTGTGCCAGCTTGTGCGCATCAGTCTCTTTAGAGGAATTTGAGCTAAATGGCTCTAAGTCGTTGCAGTTTGGCCAAGCGATAAAAGTAATGCATGACAGGCTTACTATCGCAAATCATCTTTTTCATGTTCAACCAATCGCTATGGTTGGCTAATTTCATTATTTTTCCTTCGTTTCATTTCCCGCCAGCGTGATGCTGGCTTTTTTTTGTCTCTAGATTTCTACATTGGGGCCACTAGCTCAGTGCAAATTCATAGCTCTCATTTGTGAGATGTGTTCAAATTATCACCAAACAGAACGACTATTTTCCCTCTTTTTAGCCACGTCAGCGTAGTGGAAACTCACTAATATTCCCCATTTTACCTATTTTTGTAATAAAGTTTCATTAAATTGATTTGTTGGTATAGACCAAAATCAAGGAGAATAAGTATTCACTTCGCTTTTAGCCCTTATTACGATGCTTAAAACGATTGGTGTATTGCTATGCTTTGAAATTGGGCAACAAAAACTGAAAGTGTTGAATTTTCGTCCATTTGGTAGGGAAGTTTGGCTAATTAACGGATTGCGCTAACGATAAGTGATCGAGTCGGGTATAATGCGTGGTCATTTTTTAAAGAATTAATACATCACTATGCATCAATATCTTGCGGTTACATCCAACGGTTTGGAAAACCTGTTGGTTGAAGAGTTAACTAAGCTAGGGATTAGCAATGCCAAACCTGTTCAAGCAGGGGTGCGTTTTAAAGCTTCGAATGAGCAAATTTATCGTTGCTGTCTATGGAGCCGCCTGGCATCGCGTTTTGTCCGTGTGCTTTCTGAGTTCACATGTAACGATGATATGGACTTGTACTTAGCAACGTCTTCAGTGAATTGGGTGAACCAGTTCCATAGTTCGAAGAAGTTTGTGGTTGATTTCAATGGTACTAACCGCGAGATTCGCAATAGCCAATACGGCGCGATGAAAGTAAAAGATGCAGTAGTAGACGCATTTGAGAAAAAGAACCTGTCTAGACCATCGATCAGCAAAGATCATGCAGATCTTCGCATTCATGTTCGTTTGCATCGTGATAAAGCTATCTTAGGTGTTGATATGGTCGGCGGTGGTTTACATCAACGTGGATATCGTCCTGAGTCTGGTCGTGCGCCTCTCCGTGAGACATTAGCAGCTGCAATAATTCTTCGTAGTGGTTGGACAGTTGATAAGCCGCTATTAGACCCTATGTGTGGTTCTGGTACGCTTCTGATTGAAGCTGCAATGATGGCGGCTAACATGGCCCCTGGGGTTAATCGTAAGCAGTGGGGCTTTGAGTCCCTTGAAGACTTTGAGCCAGAACTTTGGGCAGAGGTAAAATCCGAAGCGAGCGTGCAAGCTAAGAGAGGCGTCAAGAAAGTTGACACTAAGTTCTTTGGCTTTGATAACGACGCTCGTGTGCTGAAAACGGCCAAAGATAACGCGCGTCGAGCGGGTGTTGAGTCATTAATTGAGTTTAATCTTGGTGATGCGGCGCAAATTAAGCGTCCAGCAGGCTTCGAATCGGGTGTTATCGTTTCTAACCCGCCTTACGGTGAGCGCTTAGGTACCCACCCTGGCCTAATTGCTTTGTACACAGCCTTTGGTGCACAACTGAAATCTGAGTTTGGTGGTAGCCAAGCGTCTATTTTCTCTAGTTCTGATGAGCTGTTGAGCTGTTTGCGCATGCGTGCTGATAAGCAGTTCAAGTTGAATAATGGTGCGTTACCGTGTCACCAAAAGAATTACTCGATCAGTGACCGTCCATCAGATAGTAAAGGTGACAATGTCACTGATTCTCTAATTGCCCCGGACTTTTCGAACCGTTTAAAGAAGAATATCGCTAAAATTGGCAAGTGGGCACGTAAAGAAGAGTTGGATTGTTACCGGATCTATGATGCAGATCTACCTGAATACAATGTAGCCATAGACGTGTATTTAGATCATCTGGTTATCCAAGAGTACGCTGCACCAAAGAATATTCCAGAAGAGAAAGCCAAGCGTCGTCTGACTGACATCATCCGAGCAGCTATTCAAGTTACAGGCACTGAAGCGAATAAAGTTGTACTGAAAGTTCGCGAAAAGCAGAAGGGGCGTTCACAGTATCAAAAGCTAGCTCAAGAGTCAGAGACGTTGAATGTTCATGAGTATGGCGTAAAGCTCAAAGTCAACTTGCATGATTACCTAGACACTGGCCTGTTCCTTGATCATAAGATTACTCGTCGCAAGCTAGGTGAAATGGCGCAAGGTAAAGACTTTTTGAACTTATTCGCCTACACCGGCTCTGCAACTGTGCATGCTGCGTGTGGTGGTGCTAAGTCGACGACAACGGTTGATATGTCTAATACCTACCTAGAGTGGGCGAAAGAAAATATGAAGCTCAATGGTCAGGTCGGTCGTCAGCATAGATTCGAACAAGCAGATTGTCTTCAGTGGCTAGAGCGTTCAACTGCGCAGTTCGATCTTATTTTCATTGATCCCCCAACGTTTTCCAATTCCAAGCGTATGGAGCAGAGCTTTGACGTTCAGCGCGACCATATCCAGTTAATGAAAAACCTTAAGCGCCTGTTACGTAGCGGTGGCACGATTGTGTTCTCTAACAACAAACGTCAATTTAAGATGGATATGGATGGTTTGAATGAACTTGGCTTAGATGCGAAGAACATCTCGCACCAAACATTGCCAATGGATTTCGCGCGCAACAAACACATTCATAACTGTTGGGTCTTGACTCACAAGGAATAGTAGGTCCAAGGTGATCACTTTATATAGCACAGAAGGGTGCCATCTTTGTGAGATGGCATTTGAACTGACAAAACAGCTTAATATCTCTCATCAAGTAGAGATCGTCGATATTGCTTTTGATGATGAGTTATTTTCTCGTTACGGTGTCACCATTCCGGTACTGCATTATCAAGGTGGCGAGCTTAATTGGCCGTTCGATATACAACAACTACAGCTTTGGTTAGACGACAATGGCATTATTAACAATAAATAATGGATTACTGGCTTACGGTGATCACCCTCTATTAGACCACGCGGACTTCGCACTCCAAGAGAACGAGCGTGTCTGTTTAGTAGGTCGAAATGGCGCAGGTAAGTCAACCTTGATGAAGGTTCTTGCTCAAGAAGTGCTTTTAGACGACGGCAAACTCACAGTGACTCAAGATGTGGTTGTTTCTCGATTGGAGCAAGATCCACCAAGGAACCAAGAGGGTACGGTATTTGATTATGTCGCTGGTGGCTTGGCTGAGATAGGTGAGCAGATTAAGATCTATCAAGATCAACTCGATCTGATTGCTATTGACCCTTCAGAGCAGAACATCAACAAGCTTGCTCGCGTTCAAGAACAGCTCGAGCATTCAGGCGCATGGCGCTTTGAAGATCGAATTAAAAATGTACTCGCAGCGCTTAAGCTTGATGGACACACTAAGCTGACAGACCTTTCTGGCGGTTGGCAACGTAAAGCGGCACTAGCAAGAGCGTTGGTTCGCGACCCTGATGTACTACTTCTTGATGAGCCTACTAACCACCTTGACGTCACAACGATTGAGTGGCTAGAGAACTTTCTCAAAGATTTCCGTGGGTCAATCATCTTTATCTCTCACGACCGTGCGTTTATTAAGTCAATGGCAACACGTATTGTCGATCTTGATCGCGGCAAACTGGCGTCTTTCCCGGGTAATTATGATAACTACCTGGTGGAGAAAGAAGAGATGCTGCGAGTCGAAGAGATGCAGAACGCAGAATTCGATAAAAAGCTTGCTCAAGAAGAGGTGTGGATTCGTCAAGGTATTAAAGCGCGCCGTACTCGTAATGAAGGGCGTGTCAGAGCGCTTAAGAAGCTGCGTGAAGAGCGCAGTGAGCGCAGAGAAGTTCAGGGTAAGGCAAACATCCAAATAGATGATGCATCGCGTTCAGGCAAAATTGTTTTCGAAGCAAACAGCATTAACTATGAGATTGAAGGTAAGCCGATCGTTAAGGACTTTTCGTTCAATATCATGCGTGGTGATCGCATCGCACTGATAGGTCCTAACGGTTGCGGTAAGAGTACCTTGCTTAAACTCCTTCTCGATGAGCTCCAGCCCCAATCCGGCAAGCTACACTGTGGCACTAAGCTAGAAGTGGCCTATTTTGACCAGTACCGTGAAGTACTGGATCCAGAGAAATCGGTTATCGATAACCTTGCAGATGGTAAGCAAGAGGTGATGGTTGGGGGCAGGCAGCGTCATGCACTCAGTTACTTGCAAGACTTTCTGTTTGCGCCTAAACGCGCTCGCACGCCAGTTAAAGCGCTATCTGGTGGTGAGAAAAACCGCTTATTGCTAGCCAGAATCTTCCTTAGATCAAACAACCTATTGGTGCTTGATGAACCAACTAACGATCTTGATATCGAAACTTTGGAACTTTTGGAAGATTTACTTGCCAATTATCAGGGTACGCTTTTACTTGTCAGCCACGATCGTCAGTTTGTTGATAACACAGTAACCACAAGCTGGATCTTTGAAGGTGAGGGCGTTATCGAGGAATTTGTTGGTGGTTATCACGACGCTCAGCAGCAGCGTGCGCAAACTCTAAAGGCACGAGCGGTTGAAAAACCAACAAAAATCGCTAAACAGGTTGAGGAAACTCCCAAAACGGCTGCGGCAAAGAGTAAGCCGAAGAAGTTATCCTATAAACTGCAGCGAGAGTTAGAAGCATTGCCAGCCAAGCTTGAAGAGTTAGAAGCCGAGATTGAAAGCTTACAAGAGCAAGTCAACAACGCCGACTTCTTTTCAAAACCAGTAGAGCAAACGCAACCCGTATTAGATCAGTTATCTGCCACTGAGCAGGAGCTAGAATTTGCCTTCGAACGCTGGGAAGAGCTCGAAGCAATGCAACAGGAAAGTTAAGAACTAATGAGTAGCAAGATTTTTAAGATTTCAACAGTAGCGGCAACGATTGCGGCTTCGTTTGCAGCCAATGCGGCTTTGTATAATGTGTATTTGGAGGCACCAGAGGGAGCCAGTTCCAGTCTATTGACTTATGGTGTAGCGGTTTCGGAAGAGACTTCCAGTTGTTGGACAGTCGCATCATGTACTAATTCGACCTCAAAGATCGCAACAGAGGTTAAGCGTTTCCGAGATGGATTCAGTTACCGCGATGAGGCAGCATTTGCTATGCCATTTGGCTGGACCTATCTTGATGATAACTGGGAGGGCTTTAGGAATTATTGCCGTTCATACCTAGGTTACACCACAACACTTTGTGAAAATTGGGCAACGGCTCAATACACCAATGGCTATAAGAAAGAGCAGGATGGAAATTATTCTGGTTCAATTGCTTATTTTGACGGTTCTGCTGACTACAGTGAGAGTGCTGTAATAAACAGTATTGATAGTGGACTTGAAACGGGTAACAGGAGGGATGGAGCTTCACCGCGTAATCTCGCGTATACCAGTTTAGATGGTTCTTCTGTAACTGACTTGCCAAAAGCTTATGGTGGTACGACATATGCGGAATCACACGCGTGGAAAACGCTATTCGATGGAACTGACTACTTTACCGTAGGCAGTGTATCGAGCACGGGAACCCATGCCAGCAGCAATAATAACTCCTATGCCGCAGTATGGAAAAATGGTGTTCTTCAGGAGCCTATTGCCTGGATTAATAGTAGCGCTAACAGTGGTGACAGACGCGCACATGGTAGTGCAAGAGATATAATAATAGATGGAACGGATTTATACGCTGTTGGTTATAACTCGGGTGGCGATGTTAGATTCAAGGCTACTGTATTTAAATCTACTGATAGTGGAGCCAATTGGATCTCGAAAGAAGTAAGTGGTTTTCCGTATGATGAGGACCAATACCTCAATCAAACGCTACAAGCGGTAAACAACAATAAAAAAGCGATTGGTAGTGCAAAACTCGCTCGTCCGCTAAGTGGCGCATATGCTAATACGTTGTTCTATGTGCCAGATGTTTCCGCTGCGACACTGGCTTACACTGAGTTTAGTGGTTCGATCTTTTTCAGTGGTGCAAATGGTACCGCTGGTAATATCAATAACCATAATGACGTTGTTGGTACCATCGATTATGAAACACATTCAGAGACAAGTGGAAAACCACGTGCGCAACGTGCATTCATTACGAACCTAGGTTACGTGGCAGGCTCTTCAGCCCCTATTGGCGGTCAAGCACGTTATCTTGATGATTTAACCAGTGGCTCTGGTGCTTCAACCAACAACAACCAATATCGTATTATCCAAGCTGCTGATATTAATGATGCGGGTGTCATTGCAGCGACGGCCTACTACTGTGCTGGTGGCTACGACTCTGAAGCGATCGATGCAAGCTGTAGCGCAGGTGCTTCACTTGTGGGTGTCAAGCTTGTACCAATTAAAGATCAGACTGCGGCTGATATCAGTCCACGTCCGGTAACGCAAGTTACAGTTGAACGCGAGGGTGGCACGTTGGGATACCTGGCTTTAGGCTTACTTGGACTGCTTGGGTTCCGTCGAAAATAGACTAAATTGTAAACAAGAGCACAGGTTCACAGTTTTGAATCTGTGCTTTTTTTATATCTTGAATTTGCCGTTTGTTTGATCGAATCTTAATTGTGAAGCCATAAAAGCTTCATATTGATCGGCTAGGCAGATCAAACAAAGATCTCAGTTGGGTCGATTGATAGATAGTACGTTAAGAAACATTTTATGTATGAGGACGACACTATGAAGAGACAAAAGCGTGACCGCTTAGAACGAGCTCAATCTCAAGGTTACAAAGCGGGCCTGAATGGCCGCTCGATGGAGGCATGTCCATACCAGCAGATGGATGCTCGGACTTATTGGCTTGGTGGTTGGCGCGACGCCAGGGAAGACAAAAACTCTGGTCTCTATAAATAACACTCAATCCCATACAACACAGGATCTAGCCCCGAAAGGGGCTTTTAATGAATAATTTAACGCACTATAACTAAATTTATTGAAAGAAAAAAAGCAACTCAAATGAGTCGCTTAAAAATTAGTTCTATTATTAGAAAGCAGAAGTGTCTTGGAACAAGCCAACTTTCAAATCTTTCGCTACATAGATCTCTTTACCATCAACCAATACGCGACCATCAGCAAGGCCCATCACAAGTTTGCGGTTAACAACGCGCTTCATGTGAATTTCGTAAGTGACTTTTCTAGCTGTAGGTAGGATTTGGCCTGTAAACTTCACTTCACCAACACCTAGGGCACGACCTTTACCTTTACCGCCAACCCAGCCTAGGAAGAAGCCAACTAACTGCCACATTGCGTCAAGGCCAAGACAGCCAGGCATTACTGGGTCACCTGGGAAGTGGCAGTCAAAAAACCATAGATCAGGAGTAATATCTAGCTCCGCTAGAATCAGACCCTTACCGAAATCACCCTCTGTCTCAGACATTTTGGTGACGCGATCCATCATTAGCATATTTGGCGCAGGCAGTTGAGGGTAACCAGGACCGAATAGTTCGCCTTGGCTAGACGCTAAAAGATCTTCGCGGTTATAAGAATCACGTTTGTTTTGCATTATCAATTACTCCGATTTTTGATAGCAGCATGTTAGTGAACAGGTGTACGCTAAACAACTCCGATCAGTCAATTACTGTGTTAAATTTTGTTCAAACGAACCAGTTTTTGATGCGCTCCACAATTCCTGGTGGATGCTCGTGTCTTTCATAGTTTTCAATACGTTGTGCTATTTTGCTAACTACACTTTCTTCATCTTCTCCGCGGAAAGGTTTACCCATAATAATAGGAATTGCTTCATCAACCGTAGATACAGACCAGATATGAAATTGATTTTTCTTGATGCTTTCTACCACGTCTTTGTTCAGAGACAAATGCTTAAGGTTAGACTTAGGTAAGATTACACCTTGTTCGCCAGTTAAGCCTTGATGTTTACATACGTGATAGAAGCCTTCGATTTTTTCGTTGAGGCCGCCAACAGCTTGAACGCGGCCAAATTGGTCAACAGCGCCAGTTACCGCGATTTGCTGGTTTATCGGGTACTCAGATAGAGCAGAGACGAAAGAGCAAAGCTCAGCAAGTGTGGCACTATCCCCATCAACTTCACTGTACGACTGCTCAAACACGACTGAGGCTGAGTAGGGCAGCGGCTCGTCAAGTTGTAGTGCACTGCTAACAAAGGCTTGCATGATCATCATGCCTTTAGCGTGTAAGTTACCACCAAGTTCGGCTTTACGTTCTACATCTGAGATATCGCCATCACCAAAATGAATGACACATGATATTCGTGCAGGCTCACCATACGACATAGGATGTCCTGGTACGTCAATAACGGTTAGGCCATTGACCTGACCGATACATTCACCTTGAGTCTCAATGATGACTTGGCCGTCAGTGATGTCTGCGAGAGCTCTTTCTGGGAGGTAAGCTTCACGATGATATTTTGCCTCTATGGCTTGTTCAAGGTCTTGCTCTGAGATGACTTTGTTGTTCGAGGTGACTAGGGCCTCTTGGAATAGTGACAAGTACCAAAGGATCTCGATTGGCATATAGTGCTGATCTTCGGTATAGCGCGCGCCAGCATTCATTAGTCGATGTATGGCGCCGAACGAGAGAGTGGGTAGCTTGTATGTCTGAATAATCCACGCGATGAAACCTAGCAACTGTGTAATACTTTTGCTGTTAAGTGCTAGTTCATCTTCGATTTCGGTGAACATAGCTAGACCAGTGTATAGTTCAGGCTCTAAATATTCGAAATCTGCGATTTGGTGACGATCACCGACCATAACGATCTTTATGTCGTAGGTTTGCGACGGTGGGTTAGTCGCAAGTTTACGAGGGTCTGCATTTACAGGGCTGACGACCTGCCCAAGTAATACGGACTTCAAAGTTTGCCAACTTGCAGGGTTAGCCAATAGCAAGGTTACTGGTATCACTAAATAGCCGCCGTTAGCTTTGTCTAGCAATCCTTGGTTTGAAGTGACGATCTCACCGCTATCGCTACAGGTGTATGAACCTAGTAGCGTTGAAATGCTTAAAGACTCACTCGTTTCCACAGGCTTGCTGCCTACAAGTGCTTGTAAACCATCTTTAATCAAGTTGCGGTAGAAGGCGTTGTCAGCAGAATTGATAACAAGTAAGCGGCTAAAGCCCTCTATTGTGGCTAGGGTTTTCAGTGATTGTTTGAGACGAGGTTGGATATTAAAAAAATCGACTTTTTCTATCTCATCAAATCGTTGGATCTGCGCGTCATATTGAGAATATTGTGGCGTGACAGCATGCCAGCTTTCTTGGTTCATTAAATCAATTCATGTACTTAAAATGGATGAAAATTATATAGAAAAACCGTTTCGGGAGATACAGATAATTTATCTGATGATCTTGATCGCTTTTCAACTAAAAATGGGATTGTAACTTGGGATAGTTAGGGTTACGCTGTCACCTGGAACGTTAACGGAATGGCTTTACAATGAAATATCAACAGCTTGAAAACTTAGAATGTGGTTGGAAATGGAATTATTTGATCAACAAGTGGAAGGCCGGTGAAACTATCACCAGTTACGTTGATACCAGTGAAGCCGATGCTGCGATTCATGAGCTACGTCAAATAGAACATGAGCCAACGAAAGTTCTAGAGTGGATTGAGCAACATATGTCGCCAGAGCTAGACAATAAGCTCAAGCAGGCGATTCGAGCTAAACGTAAGCGTCACTTTAATGCTGAGCAAATCCATACTAAGAAAAAGTCTATCGATCTTGATTATCGGGTATGGGAGAAACTATCACACAGAGCGAATGAGCTTGGTTGTACTTTATCTGATGCGATTGAATATTTGTTATCAGAGGCGTCGCGCAGTGAAAAAGCGAGCAAAGCAGTGAATAGTCTAAAAGAAGATTTGTCCAAATTACTTGATTAGGGTCAACTGACCCTAGTAGGGAGCGCCTATGCTGTACGTCGTTATTGTTGCATCAATTTTAATCTTTTGGCTGGTCGCAGTAGATCGACCTATTTTAAAAGTCACGTTCTCCGATGGCAAAATCACTCGCGAGAAAGGGCACTTCCCGCCAAGCTTTAGGCATAATGTGGTTGAAATTGCTGAGCGCACTCCATTTAGTGGAGAGTTAAAAGTGTATCAGCAGCGTACAGGAACAAAACTCGTTATGTCCAAGCAAGTGCCAAAGAAAGTTCAACAGCGAATTCGTAACGTTTTTCCTCATCAAGGCTTTCGCAGCAAAGGTAAAAAACATTCTGGTTAACGCCTGTTTGAATATTTAGACATCCTCCGGTGTCAATGTGACATTGGAGGGTCTTGAGTTTGCACCGCAAGTTTCTTTCCATACAACGTTTCTAGATACTTTAAACCTAGTTATCAACGATTTTTCCATCACGTCGTGATACTGGGGTGCCGCTTTAGTGATCAGCAACTATAGTTAAATATACTTGATTGGTGATCCATCGGGATGCCGGGCATTGGTACGATAAAGTGATCTTGTTTATGCAAAGTTTACTCACGGCAAATAAAAGATATAACGAAGAAGCGACAGCACTAGCACTTAAAATCACTCAAATGACCATAGAGCGTCATGCAAAATGGTTAGTAAGTCAGAAATACATCCTTGATCAGTCGGATGTTGATAATACTTTGAGTCGTCAAAGTGAGTTTTGTGACAGCGTTATCTTGAAAGAGGAGGAACGAATCACAGACAATCAACGCTTACTATTGGAGTGTGAAACTGCGAGAGTTCAAGAACGAAGGCAAGCGATTGAAGAGCGACAAAAAGTCATTATTTCTGTGATATCAGATATTGCCGAACATGCAGAAAACTATATCTGTCAGCAACTTAGAGCCATGTCGTTGCTTCAATTGTTTGGACGTTTCCCCGATTTTAGCTACTTTTCAAGCATTGCGTATTCACCATCCGTCAACTTTAGCAAGTTGTCTGTTCTTACTACCAACGACAATCAATTAAAGACCAATGTTTTGGAATTGGTCAATAATCCCAAGTTTTGTCAGAGGATAGGGAAGAGCCCACGTAATATCCAAGACCCCCTGATCGCGATAGGAGCGATTGGTGTTGATAACTGTAGCTTGTTGTTTCCAATATTAATGGCTAAGCCACTTCTTAAATGGCATGACCCAGTGACGAAAAGTATCGTCCCTAAGCTATGGCAACACATGGTGCTAACGGCTAATGTGGCGCGAATAAGAATGGAACAGTCTGGGATGAAGAACCCGCATCAGGGTATCTTGCTTGGCGTTCTAAGGACCATCAGTCACTTCGCCATTGTTAATCATTTTTCTCTGCTATTTGAAGATGCGCAGGTTGCTAAGATGCAGTGGTATCGAGAGAACTCACTCCGAGAGGAGTATTATGCTTGTGGGGAAGTGGCGCCAGATCTGAGCATTTTGCCGCGTATAATCAGTGAATTGGAGCGAGAGTTAACACACAAAGTTGTGGATTCGATTGAGTGGACACCTTTTACATTGCCTTTGCGTAATGCGCTTGAAGAAGACTTGGACGGTGTTCCCGTATTGGAGAGAAGTGACGCAGGCGTTGCTTTGGCGCAAGCGCAAGCTTATGCCATGTTCGACACCTTAGATAGAAGTAACGCGTTTGTGGCCAAACATAAGCCATTTTGGTTTGCCAACGTACAGATGTCAGCAGAAGCTCTGCAAATGATACGTGATATGAATCCTGGTCGTGTAGGTTTAACCATGTAAATTTACATTCTTAAGCACTATAACTAAATCACAGGTTAACTTCTAAGATAAACTATCGCTGGTTGGTGGATATATTACGATAATTACGCGCCTAATTAGGGGGGAATTTGTTTTTTGGTAACAAGTTGACTTAAGTGATGTTGTCACTTTTCATTGAGTAGTCATCGTAGACATCTCTGACAAAAAGTCGACAAACGTCGTAAAAATCCGAATGTTGATTAGTCATAGCGAAACGGTTTCTGAGGCTCGACTTAATTTATGCCCATAGCAAATTGTATTTTGGCACCAGACATTGGTTGTATTGAATCTGATGCGGCGAAGGTCGTCGCGAGTTGGGCTAAACGTTCTGATACAAACAGTTCAGAAATGACTGTGATGTTTACCCGAAGCGATAAACTGATTGGTAAAAAGTATTTGGTCACAAGCATCAGTGTCAAAATTGCAGGTAGGTTTAGCTAAAGCAATTTTCGAAAGTTTCAGTTTGGATATTTCCAAGGTGATCGTGATAATACGATAATTGATTGTGGATTTGTTGTCGAGAATGGCCGCAAAGTTAACTGGTGAAGAGTCAGGCCCAGGAAACGATTAGAAGTTAGAGAACGATTTTAACTCTGGGTGATACTGACTAATGCCTATACAGTGGTGCGCATTATGCGTGCTTATGTTCAATGCAACTCGTAGCATTAGTACTTATGGATTTATAAACTCTTTCACTTTTGAGAGAGTGAATCATGAAGTATCACGAAATGACCAAAAACTATATTTTTCGTGAATTTGAGTGCGGTTTAACAGTAGAACAGACTGCGGAACTTTGTTTTAAAAGTGTGAGGACTGTCAATGCTTGGGATAAAGGAAAAGATATCCCAAGAGAGTGCAAACGTTTAATGCGGATGACTAAAAATAGAGAACTATCTCATACAGACGAATGGAAAGGGTTTCAAATGAAAGCGGGCAAATTGGAGTTGCCAACAGGCCAATCGGTTAGTGCTCAGGAGGTTTTAGTTGGAATAGCCCTTATTGAAATAGAGTCTGAGTTAGAGTTACAAACTACGTCGAAAATTCTAAAGTGTACTAATTCAGACCTGA
>JRWQ01000039.1 GCA_000775715.1 Vibrio tubiashii | reverse complement strand
TGTACTAATTCAGACCTGATCTGACAGTTACCCACTTTTTGACTCGGTGCCTGTCAGATTATATCTGGGCTAGATTCTTTTCAGCCCAGATTGATTTCCCATCCTCTAATGTTTCTATCGGCGTTCTGCCGCAGCACATTTTTCCTTGATGAGTACGATGATTGTTGTAGTAGTCCATCCATTCGTCCAGATCTTTCTGTAACTCATCCATCGACCCATACAGTTTCTTTCTGAATGTTACTTGGTAGAACTCATTCAATATCGTCTTGTGGAAGCGCTCGCAGATGCCATTTGTCTGTGGCGACATCGCTTTAGTTTTGGTGTGGTCGATATCATTGATGGCTAAATAGAGTTGATAGTCGTGCTGTTCAACGCGACCACAGTATTCAGTGCCTCGGTCGGTTAAGATTCTGAGCATAGGTAGCGCGTGAGTCTCGAAGAACGGTAGGACTTTATCATTGAGCATATCTGCTGCGGTGATTGGTGTTTTTGTCGTGTAGAGCTTAGCGAAGGCGACTTTGCTGTAGGTATCAACGAACGTCTGCTGATAGATGCGTCCAACACCTTTAAGGTTACCAACATAAAACGTGTCTTGAGAGCCGAGATAGCCTGGGTGCGCGGTTTCTATCTCACCACAAGCCTCGTCATCATGTTTCTTGCGCTCAAGGGCTGCAACTTGCTCGTCCGTTAGAATGATACCGTTTTCAGCGACCTGTTTTTCTAACGCAATAAGGCGCTTTTTGAAGTTTTCTAAGTCATTGCGAAGCCAGATTGAACGCACACCACTTGGAGAGATAAATACACCCAGTTTGCGTAGCTCGTTGCTTGTTCGAACTTGCCCATGAGCTGGGAAGTCTATGGCGTACTTGAGAACGGCTTGCTCAGTTTCGCTATCGACTCGATTCTTCAGGTTTGGTGTTCTTCGACTTTGATTAATTAGAGCATCAATACCGCCAGTTTCGACTAACTCTTGATAACGGTAGAAAGTGTCTCTAGAGACACCCATAACCTTACAGGCTTTTGATACGTTGCCGAGTTCTTCTGCAAGATTGAGAAGACCAGCTTTGTGTTTGATGATTGGATTGCTAGTATGAAGCATGAGAGTTACCTCTTATTGTCTTTGATTACGGATTCAGCACCTTTAATCAAAGTGGGTAACTCTCTTCTTTTCAAATTGAAGTGTCAGATCTAGTCGGAACTAATACA
>JRWQ01000038.1 GCA_000775715.1 Vibrio tubiashii | reverse complement strand
GGTGAAGCGAAAGACTTCGCATCTATCGATAACGCTCCAGAAGAGCGTGAGCGCGGTATCACAATCGCAACTTCTCACGTTGAGTACGACACTCCAACTCGTCACTACGCACACGTAGACTGTCCAGGACACGCGGATTATGTTAAGAACATGATCACAGGTGCTGCACAGATGGACGGTGGTATCCTAGTTGTTGCTGCGACAGATGGCCCAATGCCACAAACTCGTGAGCACATCCTACTAGGCCGTCAGGTTGGTATCCCATACATCATCGTATTCATGAACAAATGTGACATGGTTGACGATGAAGAGCTACTAGAACTAGTAGAAATGGAAGTTCGTGAACTTCTATCTGAGTACGACTTCCCAGGTGATGACCTACCAGTTATCCAAGGTTCTGCACTTGGCGCACTAAACGGCGAGAAGCAGTGGGAAGACAAGATCGTTGAGCTTGCAGAAGCACTAGATTCTTACATCCCAGAGCCAGAGCGTGCAATCGATCAGCCATTCCTAATGCCTATCGAAGACGTATTCTCAATCCAAGGTCGTGGTACAGTAGTAACAGGTCGTATCGAGCGCGGTATCCTAACTGTAGGTGACGAAGTAGAAATCGTTGGTATCAAAGAAACAACAGTAACAACATGTACTGGTGTTGAAATGTTCCGTAAGCTTCTAGACGAAGGTCGTGCGGGTGAGAACGTTGGTGCACTTCTACGTGGTACTAAGCGTGACGAAGTAGAGCGTGGTCAAGTACTAGCGGCTCCTAAGTCAATCAACCCACACACTAAGTTCGAGTCAGAAGTATACGTACTTTCTAAAGATGAAGGTGGTCGTCACACACCATTCTTCAAAGGCTACCGTCCACAGTTCTACTTCCGTACAACTGACGTAACTGGTAACATCGAGCTACCAGAAGG
>JRWQ01000037.1 GCA_000775715.1 Vibrio tubiashii | reverse complement strand
ACACCTTAATTGGGCGTTATGAACCCTTATTGAATTTCGGTATTTGTTCCGAATATTGTCACCGAAATGAGCCATATTCTAGCTAATTGGAAGTTCTGTTTATGCGGGCTGAACGAGTAGGACAGTCTCGCTAACAAGCCGTACTAAACTTGTGCATCAACCCAGCATCGTTCGGCTGTTAGCTAACCGCATAGTCCGTGCAAACGCCCTTAATCAAAGTGCTTACGGTATTCAACCAAGTTGTATCTGATTCGGTGAGCTTATTCTTAAAGTCAGTACGTGCACATTGCACAACTCATTGGTCTAATTTAAGTTTCATAACAAAGCGTTTAAGTGGGATTGCGGACGCGCGGCAGATTTGGTTCTAACCGTGAAATGCAGTGTTTTTGGTGGCAATTTGAAGTTTGGTGGTGGCGCTGCAACCCCTTAACGCGGCGTTAGAACTAGGAGGAAGTTTTGAAATACAAAATTGCATCATTTTTTATAAGTCTATCACTTATAGGGTGTTCAACCTCACCGATATCAACAGTTGAAAAAACTCTTGAGAAAGACTATGCCCATATGGACATACAGAGTGCTTTACAAGATTTTAAAGCTAATGGGTACTTTTGCTCTCGTTATAAGAAAGCTGAGAGTGACGAAAGGCTTAAAGTTATCACTGATGGAACGTTAAATGAAGTTCAATTTTATATCTGTGATATTGAAGATTCTGATGCTATGTGTGTTTCAAAGGCAGGAACTAACTTAGTTAGCCAGTATGGAGTGGTAATTCGTGCAAACGGAATTCATGAATCTAAGACATGCCTTTGGGATTAGTCTTAGTATCAAGTTTGAAG
>JRWQ01000036.1 GCA_000775715.1 Vibrio tubiashii | reverse complement strand
ATTCTAGGTTTGAATCAGCTTTAGTGTTTACGGCACAATGGTTTAGGTAGGGTGGTTTGCGTTGCTCACTACTTAACGCGGCGTTAAGAAGCCCTTTTAAATTTAGTGCCACTTCCCACGTGTGCCGCGGAGTTGCACTTTGGTTCCACTGCGTGCATCGTTGCCATGGCAAACACTGAAGTTCGGGCTGTTAGAGTAGGGAGCTTGTGCCAATAAGCCGCTCAGCATTTGTGCTACAACCCACCATCGCTCGGCTATTGGCAATCCTCGAAGTCCGTGCGGTCGCCCGTTGGCAATCGACATCTGTTAGCAAGGTTCTTAGCATCAATTGGGTGAACTGTTTCATAAAGCGCAACCGTGCACATTGCACAGCCTTTAGTTTCAATTTAAGTTCTTCTTAACAAAGGCGTTCAA
>JRWQ01000035.1 GCA_000775715.1 Vibrio tubiashii | reverse complement strand
TTGTTAAAGAGCTAGTTTCTAATGAAACCATTTTTAAATATTCTCGAAGAGAAAACATTTAAAGATGGTGGGCGATACCGGGCTCGAACCAGTGACCCCCTGCTTGTAAGGCAGGTGCTCTCCCAACTGAGCTAATCGCCCATATTAGTTTTACTTCTTATAGGAAGAAGTCCTCGAATGGTGGAGCTATGCGGGATCGAACCGCAGACCTCCTGCGTGCAAGGCAGGCGCTCTCCCAGCTGAGCTATAGCCCCATCGAGAAATGGTGGGTCGTGCAGGATTCGAACCTGCGACCAATTGATTAAAAGTCAACTGCTCTACCAACTGAGCTAACGACCCAATGGTATCCCGTAGGGGAGTCGAACCCCTGTTACCGCCGTGAAAGGGCGGTGTCCTAGGCCTCTAGACGAACGGGACACTAAGTTGAAGATATTGGGATATCTTCTATCTCTTAAACTACATAAACCATCAATCTGTGTGGACACTCATCGTGAATAATCATCGTATAAGGAG
>JRWQ01000034.1 GCA_000775715.1 Vibrio tubiashii | reverse complement strand
ACACCTTAATTGGGCGTTATACGCAATATGGGAACATGGAATATTATCGTGGAAGCTAAAGAAAGAAAACTGTTCAAAGAAATAGCCACCATATTATGGAATGACTGGGATCCAATCGGTGTTAACGATGGTGAAAATGAGTGGGATGACGAATATGACAGTTATGTACCTCATATATTTCGATTGGCGCTAGAAGGAAAGGATGCATCGAGAATAGCTATATCTCTTTCTTCTACAATTGAACAAAGTATAGGTTTGTCTGCATCCCCGCAGCATGATTTGAAAGTTGCGAATAAAATAGTTGAAGCTAAGGTGCGTATCTTCGGCTAGCGTATAACAAAGCGTTTAAGACAGATTCCCAACGCTTGGCATTCTGTATTTAAAGTTGGGTTAAGTGTTTATGGTGTAAAGGTTTAGGTTAGGTGGTTGGCGTTGCTCACTACTTAACGCGGCGTTATGTGCTCGGAGGGAATATGGAAATTCAGAAGGTCCTAAAATCGGACTTAGAGGCAGTGACAAGGCTTGTTTCAGAGGTTTCAAACAAGGATGTGCTTCCATTGTTTAATGAACAGGGAAAGCAAGAGTATAAAGAAAGAGTGTTACCTGACCTAGTGACAACTTTTGACCACGAGAAGTTTTCATCTGTTAAGGCCGTATCAGGTGGGGAAGTCCTTGGTTTTGCTGCTTTACGTGATGGGAATTATCTAACACATTTATTTGTTGCTAATTCACAGCAAGGTTCAGGTTTAGGTCGTGCTTTATTGAATCATTTGCTCAATCAGACAGATGCTCGTGAAGTTAGCCTGCGTTCATCGGTAAATGCTGTTGAGTTCTACAATCGTAATGGTTTCGTAGCAACAGGTGAAGAAGCCGAGTTCAACGGAATTAGGTTCGTCCCAATGTCTTTAGTACGCACATAACAAAGCATTTAAGAGTGATTTGCAACGCTTGGCGGTTTCGCTTCGCTCAAGTATCGCCAAGCGTCGCTCACACCTTAATGCGGCGTTAAATTGCAGGAGGAAGTATGGCATTTCAAAAAATGATGACTGACCATATAAAAGTTATCAAAACAAATGGTGAAGAGCATTCGGACTTGAAAGCCAGTGTTCAAGATAAGGGCATTTATCTAATGCAGTCAAATGTGCTAATCGAACCAAATGATCTTATCCAAAGGATTATGTCTAACGGTGGTGAGGAAACGTTCAAGGTTATCGATCCTGGTTTCCACGAAAAGTTTCACAGTATACCTGCGCATTATCAAATGAAAGTTCAGAAATTAGGTATTCCAGAAGCTAAAAAAGCGGTACAAAGTATCACTTATAACTTCAACGGCGATAACGCTCGAGTGAACAACAACTCTGTAGATAACTCGACAAATATAGTTAATCATAACTCTGAAGTTACAGAGCATATTGAGCTACTTCGCAGCGAAATAGAAAGGCTGGTCAAAGACGCATCTGAAAAGCAAGAGGCACTTGAGGTTGTTGATGCAGTAGAAGCTCAATTCCAATCTGAAAAGCCTAGTAAAGCTGTAGTTAAGACGCTATTGGGAGCTTTGCCTCATGCAGGAAGTATCGCATCTGTTGCTTCTTTCTTACTTTCGGCTATTGGTGGCTAGCAATTTAACAATCTGTTTAAGAGTGATTCGCAACGCGTGGCATTTTTATTATGCGTTGCGTTTAGTGTTTAAGGTGGTATGCGGGAGCTTCGGTATTGCGTTGCTCACACCTTAACAGGGCGTTAAGAAGCCCTTTTAAATTTAGTGCCACTTCCCACGAGTGTCGCGGAGCTGCACTTTGGTTCCACTGCGTACATCGTTGCCATGGCAAGTATCGGGAATCGGGCTGTTTTGGTAGGATGCTTGTGCCAATAAGCCGATCGGCGTTTGTGCAATAACCCAGCATCGCACGGCTGTTGGCAGTCCTCGAAGTTCGTCTGTTCGCCCGTTTGCTCGCAGCGTTCGTTTAGCTGAGTACAAGCAAACGTTTCGGTGACCTGTGCCTTATCGTTTGTTCGTGCACATTGCACAACCTTTTGTTTCAATTTAAGTTCTACTTAACAAGGCGTTCAAGTGGGACTGTTAACGCTTGGCGCTTTTAGTAGTAAAGCCGAAAACAGTGGTTAGGGTGGTTTGTTGGGCTTTAGTGATTAGCGTTGCACAGCCCCTTAACGCGGCGTTAGCCATCAGAGGATAAGAATGTGCTTAATTCATTAAAGAAAGCTAGTGAAGATAGTCGTTTAGCGGTAATTACTCATGAAAAGTGGGATCTACAGAATGAAGTTTTGTGCCAAGTATTTGGGTTTATGCTTTATGGTCGTAATTTCGCGTATGGAAGACTAGTTTGTTTTCTCGATATTGAAGATATCGATTTAGTGACTACCGAATCTTTAGAGAATATTGGGTTAGGGTCTGCGTATGCGCGTGGGTTAGTTCAGCACGCAAGAGATTCATTCTTGGACAAGTCAGATACGTCACTGAACTCGCAGCTAGTTAATGAAGGACACGCTACCGTGGCAACAGATAGTAGCGACTTTGCAAATAAAGTTATTGAGTTGTACTCGTTAATAGCAGAAGGCTAACAAAGCGTTTAAGACGGATTCCCAACGCTTGGCATTTTTGGTTTGCTTGAGCTTAAGTGTTTTCGGAACAATATTTTAAGTGTGGTGGTCTGCGTTGCTCACCACTTAACGCGGCGTTATGTACTAAGGAGGTAGGATGCCAAAAACGTATGCCGGTTCATGTCACTGTGGTCTCATTCAATTCGAAGTTTTATCCGATATTGACCATCTTCGAGAGTGTAATTGTTCCATCTGTATCCGTAGAGGTGCTCTAAATTTTAGAGTGCCAGCAGAGAATTTGACGGTTCTAACTCCCCTAGAAAATGCAGTTTTATACCAATGGGGTAGTGAGACCGCAGAAGACTACTTTTGCCCTAAATGCGGTATTCTGCCGTTTCGTAAACCCAGCCAATTGACTAAAGCTGAAATCGAGGCAGGCAAAGTCCCATTTAGTGGTTGGGCTGTAAATGCTCGTTGTCTTAGTGGGTTAAATATCACTGAAATTCCAATCGTTAAAATAGATGGAGCATCCCTTTGAGCACGTACATAACAAGCAATTTAAGAGGGATTCTCAACGCTTGGCACTTTTGCTTCTACTTCAAATTTAGTGTTTACGGTACAATACGTTAGGTTGGGTGGTGGCGTTGTTCACCCCTTAATTGGGCGTTATACGTTCTTGAGGTTCATATGATTGGAATTATCGTAAAAACAGAATCAGAAATTGAAGACTTGCCAAAGGATTGGATTCCTATGGAGTTCAACCCTCTTAAGTTAAACCAAGTATTTGATAGTATTTTAGGCTTTATTCCAACTCAACAGCAGTTTGTATACGAGTATGGAGAAGTCTTGATTCATTTCGATGTTGATAGTTTAAATGAACCAAGAGCTATCACTTTTAACTGCGTAATGTCTCAAGCAAACTCAGAGATTATTGAACTTTTGGCTATTGGACTGGCAGCCAGAGTTTTTGATAGCGAAAGCTGCAAGTTTATCTAGTTGGCAAAATGAACGTATAACAAACTGTTTAAGACTGATTCGCAACGCGTGGCATTTTTACCATGCGTTGGTTTTAGTGGTTAAGGTGGTATGCGGCGGCTTCGGTATTGCGTTGCTCACACCTTAACAGGGCGTTATGTAACTTATGAGATTTAGGAGTCTCGCAGTGCTGAAGTATATTTGGAATAGAATTCTGTGGCCTCACAAGTACTTATCTTGGCAATCCCAAATGATATGTATGTTATTTTTGGTTTCAATAGTCATAGGACGCGCTGCATATCAACTTGTAACTGATAGTACTTTTTATCCAGGGCTACTCCTCTCGCTTTATATGTGTGCGGTGATTGCATGTTATCTTTATGATAAGGGGCTACCTATAGGAACATTATCATATGATTTTGAGCCAAACGATGTTTCCAACCAGTACAGTAGGTTGGCTTTGACCTTACTATCACTTGTATTTTATACAGTATGTTTATTGAAAGATGTAAGTTAGATGCAACAGAGCAAATAATACAAACAGTTACTTAGTATCAAGTTTGAAGT
>JRWQ01000033.1 GCA_000775715.1 Vibrio tubiashii | reverse complement strand
ACTTCGTACTTGAATCCAAGTTACATAACAAGGCATTTAAGAGTGATTCCCAACGCTTGGCATCTTTCATTACATCGTTGGGTTTCGTGTTTAAGGTGGTGTGGTTAAGTTTCGTGGTAGCGTTGCTCACACCTTAATGCGGCGTTAGATTAAATTGAAAGTATGGACACAAATATGAAATATTTATGTGGCGTTTTAGCACTACTTTTTTCCTCACATCTTTTCGCTGTTGAGAATGTAGTGACAGAGGAAAAGCGAAGTAACATTATCAAGTTAATGGAAATAACCAACGCACTTGATATGGGGCTTCAGATGTCCCAGGTTATGACTAGTCAGTTGACCAACGTTCTAACACAAACTAACCCCGAAATACCCAAAGAGAAGTATGTTTTACTTCAAGAAGTCGTTGACTCAGTAATTGAAGAGCAAGTGCGTGGGGAAGGTGGATTCATTGAGATTTTGATTCCGGTTTATCATAGATATTACACCAACGAAGACCTTGAAGGTTTAATTGCGTTTTATCAAACAAGCTTAGGTAAAAAGACAATTGATGTGATGCCTAGCCTCATGCAGGACAGCATTGCTGTTGGACAATTATGGGGGCAGCAACTCGGCCCAATTGTTGTCGATAAGCTGAAAGTTGAGTTTGAAAAAGAAGGCTATACGTTGGCGTTTTAATCTAACAAACTGCTTAAGACGGACTGCCAACGCTTGGCGGTTTTACTTCGGGTTGGGTTTAATGTTTACGGTGGTTTATTCAAGCTAAGTGGCTATGCGTTGTCAGCCACTTAGCAAGGGCGTTATATTTCAATTTGAGTTAATCATGGATAAAAAGAAAATTAACAGAACATTGTTTAAATATAGAGAGTGTAACGACTACTCTTTTAAAATTTTTGATGAGCGTGAACTTTGGTTTTCCAAGCCAGAAAGCTTAAATGATCCTTTTGATTGCCAGTTAGATTTTGAGGCTAGTCTGAGACATGCTCTTTCCAAAGTATCAATGTCTAAATTAGACAAAGTCGATGACATCATTAAGGAAGCGTCTGATTATGTTAAAAGTATCGGAATACTGTCGTTGAGTAGAACCAAGCGAAATATATTAATGTGGTCTCATTACGCAGAGTAGCATAAAGGATTTTGTGTTGGGTTTAAAGAAAGCAATCTATTGTCTTCTATCGAAACAATAGAACAGCATGATGTGACTTATCAATCTGATTTACCTTTTGATGAACTGTTGTGGGCTCTTGATGCATATGATGATGCAGAATCAAGGATAGAGAATCAAGTAACTAGCGAAAGCGTAAGGGAAGCATTTTTGAAAGCTTTAGTTGCGACGAAATTTAGCAACTGGAAGTATGAGTATGAAACGCGGATGGTGTCTAGAAACTCAGGTGTGTATAAGTTTAGTTCCGATTGTATTTCGCAGGTGATTTTCGGCTTTAAAATGTCAGAAGAGCATAAAGATAGGTTGTTTACTACGTTGTCTCACAGTGAATGGAGCCACGTTAAGGTGTATCAAGCTTCTAAATCAAAAGACAAATACGGCATTGAGTTAAATGAAATATAACAAACTGTTTAAGAGTGATTCGCAACGCGTGGCATTTTCACTATGCGTTGCGTTTAGTGTTTAAGGTGGTATGCGGAAGCTACGGCATTGCGTTGCTCACACCTTAACAGGGCGTTATGTTCTAGGAGGAGTTTTATGTTCGGTAAAATATTTGGCAGGAATAAAGATAAAGCACTGAAAGAAAACGAAGTCCGGATAGTTCTTCCTGAAGAATCTTATACTTTACTTGAGTGGAAAAAAGATGATTTACCATGCGTTGGCATGTTGAACTCTGGACTCATTGGTTTTGAGCATCGCGAAATTTTTGGCTGGCATCTTTCTGTAATAATTGATTTTGATGACTTAGCCGAGCATGGAATGCCTTCGGAAGATGAGCAAGCTATCGTTGACCCATTTTGTGACCAATTGGACGAAGAGATTAAAGCGGCTGGTAACGCGCTCTTTCTTGTGAGAGAAACATGGAATAACACTCGTCGCATAGTATGGCGAGTATATGACCCTGAAGTTGCGCATCAACATCTTCAGTACATAGTTGACCATTATCGTTATCCGCGACAATTTGATTGGCACATGGAACAAGATCTAGAGTGGGAGCAAGCTGATTGGTACTTCAAGCAGTTACGAACATAACAAACTGTTTAAGAGTGATTCGCAACGCGTGGCATTTTTGCTATGCGTTGCGTCTAGTGTTTAAGGTGGCATGCGGGAGCATCGGTATTGCGTTGCTCACACCTTAACAGGGCGTTAGCTTACTCTCTAAAAATTAGAATCTTATAGCAAATGTTTAGCGCCGAGCTAAATCGAAATATCGTGCTCTGGCAATGTTTTATCTTGTACTCGTCTTGTTCCTATCTAAGCTGTATCAGGTATCAGGTATCAGGTATCAGGTATCAGGTACTTGTTTGATATCAAGGCGGTGCAAATTCAAGCATCGCCTCGTTAGGTGTAAGTGACAAAGCCCTCGTTTGAAATCAGCAATTCAAATGTCAGCTTTTGTGTCTGAAGCTCCGTGAGTCTCTACGCTCGTCGGTTTTAGCCAGGTTCAAGGTAATTCAAAGTTCAAACCTGTAAATTCGGCTCAGTGGTATGTCTCAGTTCATACTTCGTGGCGTAGTAGGGTTATTTTTTTGGTATACAATGGCTTGCATGAATTAAGCTAACAAAGCGTTCAAGAGGGACAGTCAACGCTTGGCGACTTTGGTTCAAATCTTGGTATCGGTGTTTACAGTGCTAAATTGAAGTTTGGTGGTAGCGCGTTGCTGCCCCTTAACGCGGCGTTATGAACCCTTATTGAATCTCGGTATTTGTCCCGAATGTTGTCGCCGAAACGAGCCTTATTCTAGCTAATTGGAAGTCCTGACTTTTCGGGCTGAACAAGTAGGGCAGTCTCGCTAATTCGCCGTACACAACTGGTGCAACAGCCCAACATCGTTCGGCTATTAGCTAACCGCATAGTCAGTGCAAACGCCCTTAATCAAAGTGCTTTCGGTATTCAACCAAGTTGCATCTAATTCGGTGAGCTTATTCTTAAAGTCAGTAAGTGCACATTGCACAACTCATTGGTTTAATTTAAGTTTCATAACAAAGCGTTTAAGTGGGATTGCTAACGCACGGCAGTTTCGGTTCCAATCGTTAAGCGCAGTGTTTACGGTGGCAATTTGAAGTTAAGCGGTGGCGCTGCAACCCCTTAACGCGGCGTTAGCCATCACATATCAAATAAGGAGAGTCAGGTGGCAGAGAAGCCAATATCTGAAGAAGAATATAATGAGCTTTTTAGCGACTCAAAGAAGTCGAAAGCACTAGAGCTTGCACTGGACATAAGAAAGTTCGAGATTGAATTATACTGGAAACGCGCGACGTACTTTTGGACGTTTATTGCAGCAGCGTTAGGTGCTTTTGGCGTTATTCACGCCTCCACAATTTCATACAAAACTGATTTATCAGTTGTTTTATGTTGTCTAGGTGTTGTTTTCTCTGTGGGCTGGCTTTGCGTCAATCGAGGTAGCAAGCATTGGCAAGAAAACTGGGAAAATCATGTTGATATGTTAGAGGATGATGTTTATGGTCCAATATATAAGGTGGTGTTGAAGCGACCAGAACCTGTAGGTTGTCGTGAGTTTTTGACTCATGCAGTAAATGGTCCTTCTCAAATATCAGTATCTAAAGTTAATCAGATCATAAGTTTGTATGTGAGTGTTCTTTGGGTTGGTCTTCTTTTCTATTCCCTTCCAAAGTTTGACTTTCAAGCGCCTATTCACCTAGGTTATACGGCGCTAATTATTCTTACGGCATTAACATGTTTGTCGTTTTTTGTGAATTTGGGTGCTACCCATAGCAAAGGGTTTACTCATAATGCAACTATTAGAACAACTCACATTGAGAGTGACGGCTAACAAACTGTTCAAGAGGGATTCGCAACGCGTGGCATTTTTACTATGCGTTGGTTTGAGTGATTAAGGTGGTATGCGGCGGCTTCGGTATTGCGTTGCTCACCCCTTAACAGGGCGTTATAAATCTAATAAGGAGTTGTAGATTGTCAGAGAGTAAGTATGAGTACTCAAAGGAACTTGTAGTCGTTGTAAACTCAATTGCAGCGTTTGTTGTAGTATCTAGTTTACGGTGCTTTTCATGTCCTAATCCTTTCGCCAGAAGGCAACTCGTTACTTAGCGAGCCTTGGTTTTTACCAGCTGCAATAACTGGAATATTAGTTAGTGTTGGCCTTATCCTACGAAAAGAATGGGCAAGAAAAATATCACTTTTTGCTGGGTTATTAGGACTTTTAGTGTTTCCTGTTGGGACAGTCGTTTCAATATGCCTTGTTGTAGCGCTTCATAAGAATAGAACCTATTACATCTAGATTTATAACAAGGCGTTCAAGTGGGATTGCGGACGCGCGGCAGTTTCAGTTCCAATTACAAAGCGTCGTGTTTATGGTGGCAAATTGAAGTTGGGTAGTGGCGCTGCAACCCCTTAACGCGGCGTTAGGTTTCAATCGGAGGAAGTATGAAAGTCTATCATTTTATGGCAAAAAACTTTGCTCTACAGAATTTAGAGAAGTCGAGGCTTAAAGTAGCGACTTTAGATAATTTGAATGATCCTTATGAATTTTTCCCAAATATATCAGCGACTTCAAACGAAGACTTAGAAAAATTCAGGCATCATTATGATGGAATTCTTGGCTTTCTATGTTTCAGTAAAAAGCTAGGAGATCCCGTTCAATGGGCTCATTATGCACAGAATCATAGTGGGATTTGCTTTGAATTTGAAATTCCCAGAAAGTACCTCCAAAAGGTCAAATATGTAGATTCTCCTGTGTATATCTCTAGAAATAGTGCTCGCTGGAAAGAACAAATTCCATCTGTCACATTGTGCAAATATAAGAGTTGGCGCTATGAACGTGAGTATCGTGTATCTCTAGATCTACGTTCCGAGGAAGTGCAAAAAGAGAAGGGGCTCTTTTTCATGCCGTTCGCTGAAGAATTAAAACTAGTCAAAGCTTATAGTGGTTTACGTAGCGAACTGACTCAAGAAGAAAGAGATTTGTTTAGTAAGCATGGTATCCCGTTAACTAAAATGACCCAGAAACCAAAGTCTTATACACTGACACCAGAAACCTAACAAACTGTTCAAGAGGGATTCGCAACGCGTGGCATTTTTACTATGCGTTGGTTTAAGTGTTTAAGGTGGTATGCGGCGGCATCGGTATTGCGTTGCTCACCCCTTAACAGGGCGTTAGCCATCAGAGGATAAGAATGTGCTTAATGCATTAAAGAAAGCCAGTGAAGATAGTCGTTTAGCGGTAATTACTCATGAAAAGTGGGATCTACAGAATGAAGTTTTGTGCCAAGTATTTGGGTTTATGCTTTATGGTCGTAATTTCGCATATGGAAGACTAGTTTGTTTTCTCGATATTGAAGATATCGATTTAGTGACTACCGAATCTTTAGAGAATATTGGGTTAGGGTCTGCGTATGCGCGTGGGTTAGTTCAGCACGCAAGAGATTCATTCTTGGACAAATCAGATACGTCACTGAACTCGCAACTAGTTAATGAAGGACACGCTACCGTGGCAACAGATAGTAGCGACTTTGCGAATAAAGTTATTGAGTTGTACTTGTTAATAGCAGAAGGCTAACAAAGCGTTTAAGACGGATTCCCAACGCTTGGCATTTTCAGTTTGATTCAACTTTAGTGTTTACGGCAAAATAGTTTAGGTATGGTGGTCTGCGTTGCTCACCACTTAACGCGGCGTTA
>JRWQ01000032.1 GCA_000775715.1 Vibrio tubiashii | reverse complement strand
AGCTGATTCAAACCTAGAATACCAAGCGTTGCGAATCTGCCTTAAACGCTTTGTTAGAACTAATCCCAAAGGCATGTCTTAGATTCATGAATTCCGTTTGCACGAATTACCACTCCATACTGGCTAACTAAGTTAGTTCCTGCCCTTGAAACACACATAGCATTAGAATCTTCAATATCACAGATATAAAATTGAACTTCATTTAACGTTCCATCAGTGATAACTTTAAGCCTTTCGTCACTCTCAGCTTTCTTATAACGAGAGCAAAAGTACCCATTAGCTTTAAAATCTTGTAAAGCACTCTGTATGTCCATATGGGCATAGTCTTTCTCAAGAGTTTTTTCAACTGTTGATATCGGTGAGGTTGAACACCCTATAAGTGATAGACTTATAAAAAATGATGCAATTTTGTATTTCAAAACTTCCTCCTAGTTCTAACGCCGCATTAAGGTGTGAGCGGCGCTTGGCTATACTTGAGCGAAGCGAAACTGCCAAGCGTTGCGAATCACTCTTAAATGCTTTGTTATGTGCGCAGTTGAATTAAGCACCAAACGAATACCGTCTTTCAATTTTCACGATTTCAACCACGTATGACTCATACCACTTTTCACGCCCTAACTTTTGGGCGATTGAATGCTCAGTATCTGAGTGCCAGTTGCGAATATCTTCTTCGCTGTTCCAATAAGATATTGCAATTTCTTGATTACCTTCAGTAACCGCCACGAAATCCTTGCAGTTATATTGCTCAAATGCCAATTCGCGCATGAGCTGAACCATTTCTGAATACTGGGAATCTTGATCGCCAGTTTTCGCTTTAAAAATTACCGCATACATAAAAGCCTTCCCTTGACTTCTTCAAAGCACATAACGCCGCGTTAAGTGGTGAACAACCCTACCAACTTACCTAAACCATTGTGCCGTAAACACTAAAGCTGAATCAAACCGAAAATGCCGAGCGTTGTGAATCCGTCTTAAACGCTTTGTTAGGTGTTTTCATGCACATTTGCCACTAGCTTTCGAATATCTTCTAAACAGGTGTTTCTGTAGGACTGCCAATCTGAAGGGTATCCGAACTCCGTAGCGCACTCATCATGTGCTAAAGCGGTAAGGTATATTTCCCTCAGCACACTGGGAGCCTCTTCATAATTGCACACAGTTCCAATTTTAAACCCTAGAGACTCTTCATCAAATTGACCAAGTTCATAGAGCTTAATGAAATACTTACTCGCAATAATACTATGATCTTGTAGAGTCAGTTTAGCTAACCCGCTTTCTTCTGAATACGAATAAAGCAAGGGTTCAATGATGTGCATTTGTTTATCAACTTCAGAGGCTAACATTAATAAGGTTTCGGAATCATCGTTCGCAAGAGATTCTATTGCAGCGCTAACAATTTGTTCTGATGTAACCAGACCAAATCTATGCAATGAAACTGCTTCCTTAATATTCATCAATAACTCCTTAAACACCTAACGCCCTGTTAAGGTGTGAGCAACGCAATGCTGAAGCTCCCGCATACCACCTTAAACACCAAACGCAACGCATAGTAAAAATGCCACGCGTTGCGAATCACTCTTAAACAGATTGTTATGTGGTGAAGCCATCGATACAAACCTTTTCAGTCAACGCAGCTATTTGAGCCAACTGACCACCGCTTCCATGATAAGTTTCCGCTCTCAAATGGATTAGTTGACCACACGATTTACAAGCAAAATAATTATTTACGATGTCCCCCCAACACTTACCATTGGAAAATCTTGAAAAGGGCTCACCAAAAGCACCATACCCTAAGTATTTAAGACTTTTAGCTTCAACGCTTCTTCTGACAAGAAGTATTGCTGTAACCAAATCATCTGGGCTGCCAATTTTTAACTTAATTTGTTTGCAACTATCACAACTCATAATTCATCCCGTTCAGCCACATAACGCCGCATTAAGGTGTGAGCGGCGCTTGGCTATACTTGAGCGAAGCGAAACTGCCAAGCGTTGCGAATCACTCTTAAATGCTTTGTTAGCAGTAATTTTTGCGTTTAGAATACTAAACTAATGGAGTATAAATTTTAAGGTAAAAAATGGAACAATTGGAGTTCTTCAGCGTAGCAAGTCCTTGCGTGGGTGTATGTACTATCGATTCAGAAGGCTACTGCCAAGGCTGTATGCGCAAACGAGAAGAACGCTTCAATTGGTTGAGCATGACTCCAGCGCAACAACTTCATGTAATAAAACTCTGTCGCCAACGATACATGAGTAAAATGAGGTCTAGAGGACAAACTCAAGACCTATTCGACAAAGTCAAAGAGCATCTCGACAGCAATAACTTACAGCTTGATTTCAATATTAGACATGAAATCGAAGTAAAAGTGTTTCAGCAAAATGACCTTGATAGCCTATCTGACAAAGCAATCAGAGCTCTTTTTAAGATTCTTGAGATCATAGTATTACCTTTTATTCTATCGTGCTTGGCGACTCTATACATGGAGCAGTCAGATAAAATCCGAACCGTCTTTCAGGGTCTTACATCTACCAAAGAAGTAAAACATGAGATCAGAAATAATACATTTGATAATTCATTTCAAAACTATCGAATAGTTATCGCAACCAAACTAAATCTGAGAGAACACCCCACAACTAAGAGTGCTGTAATGGGGACATTACCCCTTGGCGATGTTTTAGAAACTTTGGACGCTGAAGACCGACACTGGCTCTATGTCCGAGTAGAATTAGATGGTGAGATAGTCACGGGTTGGGTATATCGCCGTTACACTAAGCGACTAAAGACGCATGGAAGTGCCAGATGATTACTGCTAACGCCCTGTTAAGGTGTACTAATTCAGACCTGA
>JRWQ01000031.1 GCA_000775715.1 Vibrio tubiashii | reverse complement strand
ATGGACTCAAAGCAAGAACAGATTGAATGTGTAAGAACTAAAAAGCAGCTTTCCAGATTAAAGAATTTGCTTGGCGACCATAGCGATTTGGACCCACCTGATTCCATGCCGAACTCAGAAGTGAAACGAATTAGCGCCGATGGTAGTGTGGGGCTTCCCCATGTGAGAGTAGGACATCGCCAGGCTTTAAATATAGTTACTCGTGTAGACGTGTAACAACATCTTCAGTGTACTAATCTGACGATGACAATTTGTGGAGAGATGGCTGAGTGGTTGAAAGCACCGGTCTTGAAAACCGGCATACGTTAATAGCGTATCTAGGGTTCAAATCCCTATCTCTCCGCCACTATTTGAGCCCCAGCAGAAATGCTGGGGCTTTTTCGTTTTTCCTGCGCAATTGTCTGATCACCTATTTATGCCGTTTGGCATAAAAGCTAAAAATAGTATTGGTAGTAGAGCTGCTCGGTTTCGCCGCTGATTCGCATCTCTTCCATCACTAACATCATTCTATAGGCAAGACTGCCTGGCTTTACCACCGTTGGGTAGTTGTCGATATTGACCTTCAGTGCAGCGTCGTAGTTTGAGTTGGGTTGTTCCTCAAAGTGTGGTGATTGACGAGAAAAACCAAGGTAGATTGGCTCTGATTTGTCCTCGTTGCAGCAATTTGGGTGAACTATGATATCTTCAACTTGGTTTATTTTAAGGTAGTAATAGATTGAAGCTCGGTTGTATATGTAGAAGTCGCCGCGACGTTTTCGCAGTAGATCGATCGCTTGCTCTATTGTCATCTCAGGAAAGGTCAGGATCTTGATGTTCTCGAGATCGCGGGCATAACCTGGCCCACCTAAAGCTTGTAAAATGGTGTACCCCTCCAGCTGCACGAGGCTGGTAATGATTGGAAAGTCTATCAATGAAATGCCGACTTCACCTCCAGGAAATCCGTTAGGGATGAAATAGGTGTAGTTTGCTCGTTCTGAGTTGAAGCTAAAGCCAGGATAAAAATCTATTTCACCATCCTGCAGTTGTTTGAGGATTCTCTTTTTAGGGCCCCGAACTACTTTGAGTTGGCAATCCATTTTTTCGGCAACGAGTTGGTAAAAGTCTAGATATAGTCCGGAGTTGTCAGGGGCACTGGCAATCAATGGTGGACGCTCATTGGTTCTGTAACCCATGGTTAACGTACATGAATGGCTGTTAAAAGAGGCGAGCACAATTAATATCGAGCTCAGTGTGATCCCTATTTTTAATGTCATTACTCTCTCCTTTGCGAACCAATGCTATAAAGTTTAGCCTAGCTAGCTCATAAGTTTAGAGAAACTGCAGTTAAATTAAGGGGTAGGGCTTGTTTGGCAGACGAATTGTATCTTCGTGGAAGAAAACGCCAAAACACAAAACGAAAAACCCCACTCTAGCGAGTGGGGTAAAACGTCTACAGGAGCATTGATGTAGGTGTTTTAGGGGTCTTAAAGCAGAGGTTCAATCTCACCTTTAAGGATTTCAGAGTGAGTACCAAAGATAGCCTGTAGATTGTTCTCAGATGGGCGTACGACTGCAGTCGCGCCGAGCTCTTTCAAGCGATCTTGGTTAACTTTCTTCTCGTCTTTAACTGTCATACGTAGGCGAGTGATACATGCGTCGATTGACTCAATGTTTTCTTTACCACCGAAAGCTTCTAGTACCAGCTGAGCTTGTTCAGAGGTTTCCATATTTGCCATTTCACCCATGTCTTCTTCTTCACGACCAACAGTCTTCAGGTCTAGTGCTTTGATTAGCGTAGTGAAAACAACGAAGTAGATTACTGCGTAAACTAGGCCCATAGCAACAAGCATCATGCCGTTTGAAGAGTTACCGAATAGTAGCGTGAAGTCGAATAGACCGTGGCTGAACGTTGTACCGTGCTTGATACCCATCATGATCATCACTGGGAACGCAGTCGCTGCGATCAGAGCGTGAGCAACGTATAGGATAGGAGCTACGAATAGGAACGCAAACTCGATTGGCTCAGTGATACCTGTTAGGAATGAAGTCAGTGCCGCAGAACCTAGGATAGAAGCCACTTTTAGTTTGTTCTCAGGCTTAGCTGTTACGTACATTGCCAAACATGCAGCAGGTAGACCGAACATCTTGAACATGTAACCGCCCGCTAGGTTACCCGCAGTTGGGTCACCAGCAAGGTAACGTGGGATTTCACCAGTAACAACTTCACCCGCTGCTGTAGTGAATGAACCTACTTCGTAGAAGAATGGCGCGTTCCAGATGTGGTGCAGACCAAATGGAATTAGAGAACGCTCAACGAAACCGTAAATGCCGAATGCGAGTTCAGGTGATTGGTAAGCTGCCCAGTGTGAGAATGCCGCGATGCCAGCACCGATTGGTTGCCAAACAATAGCAAGAACACCAGCAATGATACACGCAGCTAGAGACGTTACGATTGGAACGAAACGTTTACCGCCAAAGAAGCCTAGGTATGTCGGTAGCTTGATTTTGTGGTACTTGTTAAACAGTTGAGCCGCAACAAGGCCCATGATAACACCACCGAATACGCCAACGTCGGTACCTTCTGCCACTACGCCAAGTACGCGAGTCATGGTTAGGTAGCCCAATGCTGCCGCAAGTGCTGCAACACCGTCGTTTTTAGTGAAGCCAAGTGCTACACCGATAGCAAATAGCAATGCCATGTTTGCAAACACACCCAGACCTGCCTCGGTCATGATTTGTGCAACAATGTCTGGTAAGAACTTCGCTACTTCAGCGTTACCACCAATCCCTAGTAAGATACCCGCTGCTGGCATACATGCCACTGGCAGCATTAGTGACTTACCCATTTTCTGCATAGTGCCGAAAACGTTCATAAATTTACCCCCCGGTAATTTGTATTTATCTGATGAAACAATCAGACGGTTAGTTTTAAACGTAAAAACTGGGTCATTAGTGACCTCTAATGCTTATTTACTTTACAGAGTGAAATAAAAGATAAAATTGATTGAGCTCACACGGGGCAGGCCTTGGCGATATAAATATCACGAATGTGATGACGGGCTCGTTGATCAATTATTGTTAAATATGTTTATTGTGAAAGAGAAGAAAGTTCGTTGATGACGTGCTAGGTGAAGCAAATGCTTATATGGCAACAAGTGGATGGATCAGGGTAGTGATATTCGTATGCGAATTTTGTTAAATGTGGTTGTCGCAATCCCCTGTGCTATGAGACAGAATCTGTTGGATAAATTTTAGTCTGACGTGGAAATAGCCACTATTGTCGGCTTAACGGTGTGCTCTATCTCTCATTTATGACTGTGTTTGTTGTCTTCAGGATAGGTATTCCGCTTTATCTTAAGGGCTCAACGCTCGTTTATATTTACCAAATCTGAAGGCCACTCTTCAAACGGAACGGGTCGGCTGTAGAGGAATCCTTGACCGAGTGGGCAGTTGAGCTTGGACAACATCTTAGCTTGCTCATCCGTTTCTATCCCCTCGGCGATAAGAGACACTTTCATTCCGCGTGTCATGTTAACGATCGCAGCGACGATTGAGGTATCGAGTTCTTCTTCCACGAGTTTGTTAACAAAGGTTCTATCTATCTTGAGACAACTAAACGGCAGTTTATGTAAGTATGCTAGGGAACTATAACCTGTACCAAAATCGTCAATGGCGATCTGGACACCGAGATCGCGAATTGCTTGCATGTTTTGAATGGTAATTGGGTCGTTATCAACGATTCTAGACTCGGTGATCTCTAGGGTCAGGTTACTTGGTTTTAAGGTAGACTCGGTCAGAATTTTTTGCAAAGTTGAAATAAAGTTAGGTTGAGAAAGTTGATTCACCGATAAGTTCACGTGCATGTGAAATGATGAGTTCCATTTACCTTGTTTAATGCCTTGCACTGCGTCATTACATGCTTGGAGAAGAATTTGCTCGCCAATCGCACCAATTAGTCCACTTTCTTCCGCTATAGGAATGAAATCCATGGGTGAGATTAGGCCAGAAGAGGGAGACAGCCAACGCGCAAGGGCCTCGGCACCAATGACTTCTCCTGTTTTAAGGTCAACAAGAGGTTGATAGAAAGGCACGAATTCATTGTGTTCAATGGCATCTTTTATCTTTGCTTGCATCAGGGTTCGATTTCTCGAAATATCGGCCATTTCTGGGCGATAGTGGCTTATTGATGTCGCCTCTTGCTTAGCATTACTCAATGCGATACTGCCATTGCGTAGCCATAGCGTCATGTTGTTGTCTTGGCCACTATCAACAACTCCTATTGAAACTCTTACCATCACGCTTTCGTGTTCAATGACAAAAGGTGCAGCGAAGGTTTTTAAAACTAGGCTCGCGAGCTGTTGTGTCGTCTCTTCAGATTCTGGGTTTGGAAAATAGATAGCAAATTCGTCGCCACCAATTCTGGCTAAGTAGTGCTCACCAGTGAAAATGGAACGTAGGCGTTTAGAAATGCTTATCAATAACTGGTCGCCTTGATAGTGACCAAGGCTGTCATTGATATGGCGGAATTTGTTTATGCCAACTAGCATTAGCGAACCGTTGAGCGAAGGTAGTCTGTCGCAGGTATCAATCAACCCTTCACGGCTATATAACTTAGTCAAAGAGTCATAGAGTAGTTGTGATCTTAGCGCTCGGAAAGATGCTTTAAGGTTGTTGGCCATTTCGGTAAAGGCGTATACCAGCATTGCCGTCTCGTAGATGTTACCCGGCTTAGGCATATGACTTTCCCAATCACCCTTGGCAAGGCGTTTCGCTGCCGCAGCCGTGGAAGTTATTGGTGCTACGATGTGATTGAAGGCGACTAACCCCAAACCTATGCCTAAAAAGCTAGCAATAACGCCAATGATCCAACTGTTTCGTTGGCTCTCGGGCAGCTTTCCTAACAGATTATTCTCAGAGATCGCCACGCCAATAAACCACTGCAAACCATGTTGATCTGTGTATGGTGTGAAGTGGTTAAAGTAGCGCTCTCCGTCAATATCGAGGGCGTATCTTTGAGTACTAGTTTGTTGTTGGAAGTTGTGCTCAGTGAAGTGCTCAGCATTGGCTTTGATAATCGGATTAGAGCTTTCTGTAGCTAGCAGGCGCTCACCTTTTTTACTATACGGCGTTCCCCAAGAGACGATGCGGCCACCCGTTGAGTGAGCAACCATACGCTGCTTTGCGTCGACGATATAGATAATCGCATTGGTTTTTTGCTGCTGCTCTTTGAGAAAGGTGTTAAAGGTGTCGATCTTGATGTCTGTAACGACAACACCTTGGAAGACTTCGTCGTAAAAAACGGGAGTTAGGGCTGACAAAGTGATCTCTTGCCTTTCATCGGCATTGGCGTAGATAGAAGACCACATCGGCGTCAAACTATCGGCTACAGGTGCATACCAAGGACGTATACGCGGGTCATAGCCTTCAATCACTGAACGAATATCTTGACTGATTTTTTGTCCACGGTAGATGACTAACTTACTTTGGGTACGGTCGTCTTGTACCATAAGGGTGTAGCCCTTATTCGGCTCCTTGCGAAAGCCAATGTACTCTGCGCTTTCGCCACCAAAGCCGATGACATCAAGTTGAGATAAGCTGTTATATAGATTGCGAAATGAAGTGAGTAGGTAATCTTGGATGTCAGACGTATCGCCCGGCGTATAGAGTCGATTAAACCCTATGGAGTGACTTAAGGCCAAGCTAGCTTGGAAGGGTTCTTCAAGGAAACTGCGCAGTTCTAAATTAACATTGTTGGTTAGAGCGGTGAGTTGTTTATCACTGATATCAACAACCATCTCCTCGTAGCTGTTTTTTTGCACTGCGACAATTACACCAATCGTGATGATAAAGATCATCACAAAAGGTAGTACAACGGCAGTTCTAAGAGTGATTTGTGTATTCGCTGACATCCGTGTTCTTCTGCTGATACAGCACTCGGATTTTACTAACAAATGAAATGCGAACGAGTGCAATCGTTTAAAACTAGGTGATTTATCTTTATGATTCAAGCTACTGAGTAAATTGATGTTAGTTAAATCACCTCGCTCTAAACTAAGGTGTGACACATGTTTAACTATCAGTATAGTTCTTTCAGCTTACGTGTAAGAGTATTTCGTCCCCAACCTAGTACTTTTGCAGCATCCTGTTTATGCCCATTAGTGTGTTCTAGTGCTGCTTCCAGAAGGATGCGCTCGAACTCCGGTAATGCATAAGAGAGCAGTTCGGTGTCACCTTGAGATAGTGAGCTCTTCGCCCATGTTGCCAATTGCTGCTGCCATGAACCTGAAGAGTTTGTATCTGTATGCACTTTCTCTTCTAGCAACTCAGTAGGTAGGTCTGCAGGCAGAACTTCCGTCCCGCTCGCCATCACAGTCAGCCAGCGACAGATGTTTTCAAGCTGACGAACGTTACCAGGCCAATCTAGGCGGTTTAGTACTTCGACTGTTGCTGAGTGTAAGGTTTTAACGTCTACGCCCAGTTCTTCAGCAGCAAGAGCTAAGAAGTGCAGCGTTAGTTTTTCAATATCTTGTTTACGCTCGCGGAGTGCTGGAATCTGAATGCGAATAACATTCAGGCGGTGGAATAAATCTTCACGAAAGTCGCCTTTATGTACTAACTTTTCTAGGTTTTGGTGCGTCGCAGCAACGATTCGAACGTCAACTTTAATTGGTGAGTGGCCCCCAACGCGGTAAAACTGCCCATCGGCTAAGACGCGTAGTAAGCGAGTTTGAATATCGAGCGGCATATCACCAATCTCATCGAGAAACAGAGTCCCCCCATTGGCTTGTTCAAACCTGCCCTGACGAATGTTGTTGGCGCCGGTAAATGCGCCCTTTTCATGGCCAAAGAGTTCTGACTCAATGAGATCTTTAGGAATCGCAGCCATATTGAGGGCAATAAATGGCTTATTGGCTCGAGGACTATGTCTATGCAGAGCATGAGCAACTAGTTCTTTACCCGTACCCGACTCACCATTGATGAGCACAGAAATGGATGAGCGAGATAGGCGTCCAATCGCGCGAAACACCTCTTGCATTGCAGGGGCTTCACCGATGATTTCTGGCGGAGTGTAGCTGTCGCTCGACAGAGAAGCTTGTTCCTGTTTTTGTTCTTGGCTGTGGGTGATGGCCCGTTCAACTAGTGTGAGCGTCTCATCAACATCGAACGGTTTTGGTAAGTACTCAAATGCACCTTTCTGGTAAGCATTAACTGCTGCATCAAGGTCAGAGTGTGCCGTCATGATGATAACGGGTAGTTCTGGAGAGCGCTCATGAACTTGTTTTAGCAGTTCAATACCATCAATACCTGGCATGCGAATATCTGACACTAGAACGTCTGGTGTTTCACGTTCAAGAGCCATAAGTACGCTTTCAGCATCGGCAAAGTTTTCACACTTTATATTGGCTGATGATAGGGTCTTTTCCATGACCCAACGAATGGAGCTGTCGTCGTCAACGACCCAAACGTATCCTTTACTCATATTGTTTTCCTTACAGCAATGCTTTAAAAATCTTTAAATCGGCAAGTAAATTGTAAATGTTGTTCTTCCCGGCCAGCTTTCAACATCAATCTTACCTTGATGCTGATCGATCAGGTTTTGTGCGATCGAAAGTCCTAGTCCAGTGCCACCCTCTCGGCCGCTTACCATCGGATAAAATAAGGTGTCTTGTAGATCCGCAGGGATACCAGGTCCGTTGTCGATAATCTCTATTCGTGCCGCTAACTTACAGCGTTGGCCATGGATATTGGCTTGATGCACTGTTCTGGTGCGAATGGTGATTTGGCCGTTGTGTTGGTTTTTTAGTATGTGCCCAGCGTTACTGACTATATTGAGTAGCGCTTGTTCAATTTGGTCTGAATCCATCAGGATTTCGGGCAAGCTTGGATCATAGTCCCTTTCAATCGTTAAGCTTTGGTTGACCTCTAAATCAACAAGCTGACGGATTTTCTCAAGAATTAAGTGCAGGTTTTCCGGCTGCTTTTTCCCCGGCTTTTGCGGTCCTAATAGGCGATCGACCAAAGCGCGTAACCTGTCTGCTTGTTCTATGATGATTTGGGTGTATTCCGCTAGACTAGGGTCAGGCAGTGTTCTCTCTAGTAGTTGTGCCGCACCTCTTAATCCACCTAGGGGATTCTTTATTTCATGAGCTAAACCACGCACTAGTAGCTTGGCAGCTTGCTGTTGAGCATGTTGATTGAGCTCTTGCGACAGGCGGCGCTGTTGACCGATTTTGCGCATCTCAACTAACAGCATTAATTCTTTGTTCCAGGAGATGGGGCTTACGGTTACCTCTAACATCAAAGGTTTGCCATCGACGACAAAGGTGACGTCGCTATCAGTAATACTTTGCCCACTCTGGAGTGGCTGCGATAGCAGAGCAAGATCCATTGATGCGTGTTGAATTAGATGAGATAGAGGATGGTCGACTATACGTTTGGCACTCTGAGCGAAAAGCTGTTCTGCTGCAGGGTTGGCGTATTTAACCTGTAGCGCCTCGTTCATAATGAGAATCGATGTAACCTGATGGTTCAGAATGATGTCGTTTAGTTCGCTATCCACTTTAGTGCCCCATTCTTGATCTTGAATTGTGCAGTGCACCAAAGTGGTGCAAAGGAGAATTCAAGTATGGCGCATAGCATGTGAGAACTGAAGTGAAAAGTACGATATCACTAGGATTGTGGCTAACGCTTCACAGAGTTTTTGGTTACTCGCAGTATATGCACCGTAATAGGTTGAGATAATGCAATAAGCTTGCCGTCTCTAAGCACTTGAATGCTAAACGAGTTACGCCCCCTATCTAGGTGGATTAATTGCCATTCCTGATGGGTTGTTAGCGGTTGGTGTTGAGTCTGGTTTATTGTCAGTTGGAGCTGTTCTCCCTTTTCAAGTTGGCGGTTGAGCTCAGCTCGTACGACTAAAGCGCCGTTGTTGCTTCTTATCACGTCATCGTTGCTTGGCTGTGTGATGGTGACTTGTATCGGTAAGGCGGGAGTAGACTTCTTATCAGGAGGAGCGCTTGGTTTGATAGCAGCTTCGCTAGGAGTTGGAGGGTTGAGGTTAAATTCGCTCAGCTCAATCTTGGTGCTTGTGTTTGATTGAGGCATATCACTGAAGTGAACCAAGCCTTTTTCATCTACCCAAGTGTAAATAGTCTCGGCTTGGACAACAGATATCATCAACAAAATAGTAATGATTAGATGATAGCAGTGCATATGTCCTCCTGGCTCTAGCAAGGAAGATATTAGCAGGGAGTATTTTTTGCCAGGGATGAAAAAGGCCCACCTGCGAGGTGAGCCTTAGTTTTATGTAACTTGACGCGCTACCGCGTACTAAAGTTGATTATACAGAGTAGTACAATTCAAACTCTAGTGGGTGAGTAGTCATGTTTACTTTCTCTACGTCTTGAGCTTTAAGGTCGATGTAAGAATCGATGAAGTCGTCAGAGAATACGCCGCCAGCTGTTAGGAACTCACGGTCTGCGTCTAGACACTCTAGCGCTTCTTTTAGAGAGTAAGCAACAGTTGGGATTTCAGCTGCTTCTTCTGCTGGAAGGTCGTAAAGGTCTTTGTCCATTGCTTCACCTGGGTGGATCTTGTTCTTAATACCGTCAAGACCAGCCATTAGCATTGCTGCGAAACATAGGTATGGGTTTGCTGATGGATCACCGAAGCGTAGCTCGATACGACGTGCTTTAGGGCTTGGTACCACTGGGATACGAATAGAAGCAGAACGGTTACGTGCAGAGTATGCAAGCATAACTGGCGCTTCGAAGCCTGGTACAAGACGCTTGTACGAGTTAGTAGATGCGTTAGCAAATGCATTGATTGCTTTAGCGTGCTTGATGATACCACCGATGTAGTAAAGAGCCATTTCAGATAGGCCGCCGTACTTGTCGCCAGCGAATAGGTTAACACCGTCTTTCGCTAGAGATTGGTGAACGTGCATACCAGAACCGTTATCACCAACTAGTGGCTTAGGCATGAATGTCGCTGTTTTACCAAATGCGTGAGCAACGTTATGTACAACGTACTTGTAAACCTGAATTTCATCAGCTTTAGCAGTTAGAGTGTTGAAACGAGTAGCGATTTCGTTCTGACCTGCAGTCGCAACTTCGTGGTGGTGCGCCTCTACAACTTGGCCCATTTCTTCTAGGATTAGACACATTGCGCTACGGATATCTTGAGAAGAATCCACTGGTGCTACTGGGAAGTAACCACCTTTAACGCCAGGACGGTGACCTTTGTTACCGCCTTCGTAGTCAGAACCTGTGTTCCAAGCTGCTTCTACGTCGTCGATCTTGAAGAAAGAACCTGACATGTCAGTTGCGAACTTAACATCGTCAAATAGGAAGAACTCTGGTTCAGGACCAACAAGTACAGTATCAGCGATACCTGTAGCGCGTAGGTAATCTTCAGCGCGTTTTGCGATTGAGCGTGGGTCACGGTCGTAGCCTTGCATTGTTGCAGGCTCAAGGATGTCACAACGAATGTTTAGCGTTGCATCTTCAGTGAACGGGTCAAGAACAGCAGATGATGCGTCTGGCATCATTACCATGTCTGATTCGTTGATGCCTTTCCAGCCAGCAACAGATGAACCGTCAAACATTTTACCTTCTTCGAAGAAGTCTGCGTCTACTTGGTGTGCCGGGATAGATACGTGTTGCTCTTTACCTTTAGTATCGGTAAAGCGTAGGTCAACAAACTTAACTTCGTTTTCTTGGATAAGAGATAGAACGTTTTCTACTGACATCTTGGATAACCTCCAGTGTTATTAAAGCGGTTTAGCTCGATTCGGTTAATGAAATCCAGCATTGATTAATCTCTTTGTTCAATTGTATTAATCGATGCTATTTTTCATTAAGCCAAAACTGTGCCAAAAAAATTAATCCATTAATTTCAAGAAATTAGCGATTTTGGGCTTAACTTGGTGCATTTGTTTGCACCAAAATGATCTATGCTTGCACTATATTGGTGCGCTAGTTATTTGTTGCACCAAGATAAGACAAAGTCGACATCCATTCAGCCTAGTTTTTGCCCTTATGTCAATCGGGATTTATCTCTAGTCAGGTTCACCTTGCGCTGCATCAACAAAAATTTCGTTGAAATGGAGCGAATCAGATCACATATTTCTGGGTTTTTCGCTAGAATCTGGTACATTACGGTCGTTTTTTTAATCAAATAGGCAGTGCTCATTAAATCTACGATTTAGAGGGTTGCTTCTTTTATAAGTGAATCAAAATCCATGGCTACTCCACAGATTGATAAATTAAGAAATATCGCGATCATCGCGCACGTTGACCACGGTAAAACTACACTGGTTGATAAACTGCTACAGCAATCAGGTACGTTAGAGTCTCGCGGCGAAGCTGAAGAGCGAGTCATGGACTCGAACGACATCGAGAAAGAGCGTGGCATTACCATTCTTGCTAAGAACACAGCAATTAACTGGAATGACTACCGCATCAACATCGTAGATACTCCGGGACACGCGGACTTCGGTGGTGAAGTTGAACGTATCATGTCGATGGTAGATTCAGTGCTACTTATTGTCGATGCAGTAGACGGCCCAATGCCGCAAACTCGCTTTGTAACACAAAAAGCATTTGCTCACGGTCTTAAGCCAATCGTAGTTATCAACAAGATTGACCGCCCAGGTGCGCGTCCTGATTGGGTTATGGACCAAGTGTTCGACCTATTCGATAACCTAGGTGCAACGGACGAACAGCTAGACTTTAAAGTGGTTTACGCATCAGCACTTAACGGTTGGGCTTCTCTAGAAGAAGGCGAAACTGGCGAGAACATGGAACCACTATTCGAAACTATCGTCGACGTAGTGGATGCACCCAATGTTGACCTTGATGGTCCACTACAGATGCAAGTTTCTCAGCTAGACTACAGCTCTTATGTTGGTGTTATCGGTGTTGCTCGTGTAACTCGCGGTAGCGTTAAGCCTAACCAACAAGTAACCGTAGTTGGCGCTGACGGCAAAACCCGTAACGGTAAAGTGGGCACGGTAATGGGTTACCTAGGTCTTGAGCGTCACGAAGTTGATCAAGCGAACGCTGGTGACATCATTGCAATCACTGGTCTTGGCGAGCTAAAAATCTCAGACACTATCTGTGCTCAAAACCAAGTTGAAGCTCTACCAGCGCTGTCTGTAGATGAGCCGACAGTAACGATGACGTTCCAAGTAAACACTTCACCATTTGCTGGTAAAGAAGGTAAGTTTGTCACTTCACGTAACATCCTAGAGCGTCTAGAGAAAGAACTGGTACATAACGTTGCACTGCGCGTTGAGCAAACTGACGATCCAGATAAATTCCGCGTTTCAGGTCGTGGTGAACTCCACCTTTCTATCCTGATCGAAAACATGCGTCGCGAAGGCTTCGAGCTAGCGGTTTCTCGTCCAGAAGTAATCATCAAAGAAGAAGATGGTCAGCTAATGGAACCGTTTGAAACAGTAACGATTGACGTGATGGAAGAGCACCAAGGCGGCATCATGGAGAACATCGGCTTACGTAAGGGTGAGCTAACTGATATGTCTCCAGATGGTAAAGGCCGTGTTCGTATGGACTTCGTTATGCCTTCTCGTGGCCTAATCGGTTTCCAAACTGAATTCATGACGCTAACGTCTGGTTCTGGTCTTCTTTACCATACGTTTGATCACTACGGCCCACACAAAGGCGGTGAGATCGGTCAGCGCATCAACGGCGTACTGATTTCTAACGGTATGGGTAAAGCGCTAACTAACGCACTATTCAACCTACAAGAGCGTGGTCGCATGTTCATTGGTCACGGTGTTGAAGTGTACGAAGGCATGGTTGTTGGTATTCACAGCCGCGATAACGACCTAACAGTAAACGTACTGAAAGGTAAGCAGCTAACTAACGTTCGTGCTTCTGGTACTGATGATGCGCAGGTTCTTACTCCGCCAATCAAGATGACTCTTGAGCAAGCACTAGAGTTTATTGATGATGACGAGCTAGTAGAAGTAACGCCAGAAAGCATCCGTATCCGTAAGAAGTTCCTAACGGAATCGGATCGTAAGCGTGAAGCACGTAACGCGAAGTAATCTCGCTTATTTGTAATTGTTTTTAAAGCCCTGAGTTGTGACCAACTTGGGGCTTTTTTTTAATGGTAAGGGACTAGGGTCAACAGACCTAAGATGATTATGAAACCAATAGTGATTACTGGTGGCCCGGGAGCTGGGAAAACCACCATTATTGATGCATTAGCTGAGATGGGGCATTGCACCTATGCTGAGTCTTCGCGCCGTTTAATTGAGGAACAGAGCGCCTTAAAGGATGGAATTTTGCCATGGCATGATATGGCGGGCTTCATCAAACTGTGCTTAGAAGTAATGGATGAACAAAAGCGTCAAGCAACGCAGGATGAAGGCTACTCATTTCTTGATCGAGCGATAGGTGACCTGAGTGCTTATTCTCGCTTGAGTGGGCTGACGCCAAGCGAGGAGATAGAGCAGGCTGCTCAGGGTTATCACTCAACGGTGTTTGTATGTCGCCCGCATCAGCTCACTTATGTGCAAGATGAGGTGCGCCCATACCCGTTTGAACAGGCACTCGAAATCCATCAATTGTTAGTGACTGCTTATCAGGAGCTAGGCTACCAAGTGGTAGATGTTCCGTTTGATAAAGTGCCAAGTCGCTGTGACTTTATCTTGAGTTGCTTGGCTTCTGCTCAGTGATTGAACGCCCCGAGTTTCGGGGCGGTATTGTGTTGGCTTGTTTACTTCTGGCTAAGCTTTTGCAGAAATTTATCGGACTCTGCAATCGCTGATTTCATCTCGTTGATGGCGACTTCGATATCTTGTTCTAAGCTCATAAACTCCCCTTGTAGAGAGCCGATTGCATTGGCGTTTAGATTGTGTTTTAGGTAGAGCGTATTGTCGCGTAAGGTGTTGAGTACCGGAGTCATTTTGTCTTCAGCGCGCTTCATTGCAGACAGCATGGTTTTGTATGAGCGTTGGGTCTCTTTAAGTTTTTGCTCGCTCGCGCGTTTTAGTTTGCTACTGGTATAGAGTTCTAGCTCGTCTTGCCATTCGGCAAACAGGGCATCTGATACATCTTCGATAGCGGCAATTCGGTCACTAACGTCCTGGGCGGCTTTTTCGCTATCTTGGTATTTATCGTTAATTTGATTGTAAACGCTTTCGAGCTCTCCGCCGTTGAAGTTGGTTAGCGCAGAAAGTGCCTCCAAAGCACTGGTAAATTCTTGTTGTGCGTCTTGTTGTGACAGTTTTGCGTCTTCAACCCGATCCACCATGATGTCTCGTTTGTGGTAGCCTACTTGTTCCATTGCAGAGTAATAGGCTGATTGACACCCTGTTAAGGTGAAAATCGACAATACAATTACCAGTAAGTACGGCATGATGGTTTCCTTTCCTTTAGAGTTATAATGTTTAGGATGAACGAGATAGTAGGGAGTTACAAGTTGAAAATCGAGCCAATGATCAAGGAAGTAGGGCTATTCACACGCTACCTGCTCACTCGAATGGTTCATGACCGAGTTAACGTGAATGCGGGTTATCTTGCCTATATTACTCTGTTATCTATTGTGCCGATGTTGACGGTGTTACTGTCGATTCTCTCCTCTTTTGCCATCTTTGAAAACGCAGATATCGCATTGCAAGATTTTGTTATTACCCATTTTGTGCCTGCGGCAGGTGATGCAGTAAAGAGTGCTCTGTTAGAATTTGTTGCCAATACTGGAAAAATGAGTGCGGTCGGTGGTGCGTTTCTGTTTGTTGCCGCATTAATGCTTATTTCCAATATCGATAAGAACCTCAACTACATCTGGCGAGTTACGGATAAGCGTCGTGCCGTGTTCTCATTCTCCATGTATTGGATGGTGCTGACCCTAGGACCAATTTTGGTTGGGGCGAGTATTGCGGCAACTTCCTATGTAACTTCGCTTAAAATACTTGAAAGTGAAGCGATATCAGGCGCTTACAACCAATTATTACGCTGGTTGCCTTTTTTGCTGTCGTTCTTCGCGTTTGTTGGCTTATATCTGCTAGTACCGAATAAAAAAGTGAAATTCTCTCATGCTGTGGTGGGGGCTATCATCGCTGCACTGCTGTTTGAGGCGAGCAAAAAAGGCTTTGCCGCTTACATCACTCAGTTCCCATCTTATCAGCTGATATACGGTGCATTGGCCGCCATTCCCATTCTATTTGTCTGGGTGTATTTGTGTTGGTTGATTGTATTAGTCGGCGCAGAGGTGACGGCTTCGCTTGGTGAACGAGAGCAGTGGAGTGAGTTGCCAGAAATGGTAAAATCACGCAAACCAAACAGTACCCAACAGATAGGAAAACAGAGTGATAGCACTGATCCAGAGAGTGAGTGAAGCAGCCGTACGTGTAGATGGTGAAGTGGTTGGAGAGATCGACAAAGGTCTACTTGTGTTATTGGGTGTAGAAAAAGACGATGATGAAGCGAAAGCTAAGCGCCTGATGGAACGTGTTACGACTTACCGCGTGTTTGGTGACGAAGAGGACAAGATGAACCTCAACGTCAAACAAGTTGACGGTAAAGTGCTGGTGGTTTCCCAGTTCACTCTACCTGCGGACACCAAAAAGGGCACGCGAGCAGGGTTCTCACGCGGTGCTCATCCTGCGGACGCGGAACGCTTGTACGATTACTTTGCTGATCGCTGCGCTGAAGTATTGCCGACAGAGCGCGGACGCTTTGCGGCGGATATGAAAGTATCGTTGGTCAATGATGGCCCTGTTACTTTCTGGTTGCAGGTATAATGACAAGGTTAGTAGTGAGACAAGCTTGTCTCTATAAAAAGGATTTTTATGTTTAAGCTGATCACGCCAAAAACAGATAATCAACTCAATAAGTACTATCACTTTCGTTGGCAGATGCTACGCGAGCCTTGGCGTATGCCGATTGGCTCCGAACGAGATGAATACGACCCGATGAGCTATCACCGCATGATCGTCGATGGTCGCGGTAGGCCGATGGCGATTGGTCGCCTTTACATTACCCCTGATAGTGAAGGTCAAATTCGTTATATGGCGGTAAAAGGCTCTCGACGCAGCAAAGGTATGGGTTCGTTGGTTCTGGTTGCTCTCGAGTCATTAGCACGTCAGGAAGGGGCAAAACGTTTAGTGTGTAATGCGCGCGAGGATGCGATCTCATTTTATGAGAAGAATGGTTTTGAGCGTCGCGGTGAGCTTACCGATGAGCGTGGTCCGGTTAGGCACCAGCAGATGGTTAAACACCTTGACCCGATGGCTAACGTACTACGCAATCCTGAATGGTGTACCGAATTACAAGAGCGCTGGGAGCACCAGATTCCAATCAGTGACAAAATGGGCATCAAGATAAACCAGTACACGGGGTATCAGTTTGAATGCGGTGCGCAGCTAAACCCGAACTTAAATCCACACAACACTATGTTTGCTGGCTCAGCATTTACCTTGGCAACGTTAACTGGCTGGGGTATGACTTGGCTATTGATGAAAGAGCGTGGGTTAAGTGGTGATATCGTGCTTGCCGATAGTCAGATCCGCTACCGTCATCCGGTGACGCAAAACCCAGTTGCTTCCACCTCTTTAGATGGTATCAGCGGAGATCTAGACCGTTTAGCCTCAGGGCGTAAAGCGCGGATTGTCATCCATGTCACCATCCACAGTGGTGATCAAGCGGCGGTAGAGTTTATCGGCACCTACATGCTGATCCCTGACTACAAATCGGTGCTGGGAGTCGAGGAATCTTCAGGCGAGTGATCGTTTGATGCTTGCGCGTCACACTTGTGCTTAATGACACTGGCGCGGTTTAGAATATCTGACCATAACTCGGCACACTCTTGCTCTGATTTAAGCAGCAGAGTGGCAAATTGAGGCTTGGTCAGATCGATTTCGCCAGCGACTTGTGTCTCTGTACTTGAACTGTTTATCTTCACTCTGCCTCGGTCTGCTCTTAGTGCGATCTCTCCAAGCTTTAATTCTTGCTGATACTCTTTCGCTCCATCGATACTCTTTGCCGCTATATTGGCTTGATGTAAGTGAGTGGTTACTCGTCCTGATAGGCTGTGAGCGAGCATAGAGTAGTCACCAGATAGGCCTCCTAGTTCCAAATCCATTTCTGCTAATCCAGTTAGTGAGAACGGAAGATATTGATCTAATAGATAGTGTGCTAACGGTAAGCCATCAGCATGGAGTGTTAGCTGCCATGGCGCGCTTAACGACTCTCTTTGCCATGTGCCGCTAGCTTCAATATAGCCTTGCTCTAATGGGATAAAAGCGCGGTCTAAGTTAAACTGGCCATCTTTGGTATGAGCGATGAGGTGCGCTTGAGTTGAGACTAATTTGTCTAGGTTGGCCGCGTTGGCACTGACTTCAATCTTACCGTCCCATAAACCAAATTTACCCTTGTCGAGCAGTATAAGTTGAGAGCCATCTACATTAAGTCCTGACACCTGCCAGTATGGTTGTTTTTCGATTTGGATTAGCTGAGTATTCTCCACTTCTAGCTGATCTATCGTCAGTTTTTTCAGCGAAGAACTGAGTGAGGTTAGGCTAGAAACAATCTGTTCAGTTTGCTCTAACCATTTAATACCGCTTAGTGTTAGCTTCTCAAGATGAACGGTTTGTGGAGAAAGCAGACCTTGCATTTGAACTCGGCCTTGCTTGAAATCAGTATCAAACTCATCCACCTTGATGCCATCTTTATTTAATCCCAGTTTTGCTCGCGGTGAAAATAGCTCGAGGTGTGAATTACGGATGCTTTCCGCATTAAAAGAGGCATAACCAGACTGTTGATTCCAGATCGATTGCTCGAGATAGAGGTCTTCAATCGACGCATCTAACTGTTCAAAACGCCACTGACCATAGTTAAACGAGCTGCCGAGAATATCTAAGCTGTTGATATGGAAGATAGGTAAGTTAAGCTGCTCTAGCGTGGTTGAAAGCTGTTCTATCTGGCGAGACTCCGCGAGAGTAAGTTGATCGATGGTGACATTGACTAATGACCAACCTTGTGGGTACTGCTCTGCTTGACCGGAAATCTTCGCCCCACGCCAATCAAAAGAGCTGCCAAAAATGGTGCTACCGGAGGGCTGATAGCTCATATCGACTAATAGCTTATCGAGTGCTTCTCCACGAACATAGAGCTGCTCAGCAGAAAGTTGAATATCGCCATAAGGTAAGGCTTGTGAATCCGTTTGCCATACTGGGTTTTCCACCTGCATGCTCACTTCGCGCGCTGACCAATTACCAGCATTGATGTCAACATGTTTTAAGGCCAGCTGGTGGAGGGTGATATTTTCAAACAGTGTTGGCGTTAGCTGTTCCAGTTCGATACTTGCCTGTTCAATCAATATTGAATCAAAGGTGATTTTGCCATTTTGCCAAGGGTTCTGGCTGAGCCAAAAAGTCAGTTTTGCTAGAGGGATGTGCTTATCACCATCAATTAGCTCTGCATCGGTAAGCGATATTTGCAGCGGCGGTTGGTAGTGAACTTGTGCCACTTTTAACTGATAAGGCGTGAGCTTTTCAACGAGTGCCGCAACGGCCTTAGGGGCATAGCTAGTTTGCAGCAATATGTATACGGTTAGAGTAGATAGAGTGATGGCACTGACCACAAGTATGGTAAGCAGCAAGAGTGCTTTCTTCACGTTGAATCACTTCCTCGTCGATTGGTGCTCCTAGCTTGGTACACTTTTTCCTTTCAGGCAACAAAAAGCCCCTAAATATAGGGGCTTACCTAAACAATTTCCATGCAGGTCACTAATCTAGCTGAGGTCCTGCTGCGACTAGCGATTTACCTTCGGCATTATCTGTGTACTTGTCAAAGTTGTTGATAAAGCGTTCAGCCAGATCTTTCGCTTTGCTTTCCCATTGAAGTGGATCAGTGTAGGTGTCACGAGGATCCAGAATTGTTGGGTCAACATCGTGTAATGCAGTTGGTACTTCAAGGTTGAAGATTGGAATATGCTTAGTTTCAGCGTCTTCAATCGAACCATCTAAAATCGCATCGATGATGCCGCGCGTATCCTGAATCGAGATACGCTTGCCGCTACCATTCCAACCTGTATTTACTAGGTAAGCCTCAGCGCCTGCTGCTTCCATACGCTTAACCAGTACTTCAGCGTACTTAGTTGGGTGTAGCGTAAGGAATGCTGCGCCGAAACATGCCGAGAATGTCGGTGTCGGCTCAGTGATGCCGCGCTCAGTACCTGCCAGTTTAGCGGTAAAGCCTGATAGGAAGTGGTACTTAGTTTGTTCTGGAGTCAGTTTAGACACTGGAGGTAACACACCAAATGCGTCCGCAGACAAGAAGATAACCTTGTTTGCATGGCCTGCTTTCGATACTGGCTTAACGATGTTATCGATGTGCTCGATAGGGTAAGAAACACGAGTGTTCTCAGTTTTTGAGCCATCGTCGAAGTCAATAGAACCATCGGCACGAACGGTCACGTTCTCTAGCAGCGCATCACGACGAATTGCGTTGTAGATGTCTGGTTCAGCTTCTTTAGATAGCTTGATGGTTTTCGCGTAACAACCGCCTTCAAAGTTGAAGATACCATCGTCATCCCAGCCATGCTCATCATCACCGATCAGTTCACGTTTAGGATCGGTAGACAGAGTTGTTTTACCTGTGCCTGATAGACCGAAGAAGATCGCTACGTCACCGTTCTCTTTACACTTGTTAGCACTACAGTGCATCGATGCGATGTCTTTTAAAGGAAGGAAGTAGTTCATCATCGCGAACATACCTTTCTTCATTTCACCGCCGTACCAAGTACCGCCAATAAGTTGCATGCGTTCAGTGAGGTTAAATACCGTGAAGTTTTCAGAGTTCAGACCATGCTCTTTCCACTTCTGGTTAGTACATTTCGCACCGTTCATAACCACAAAATCTGGTTCGAATGTTGCGAGTTCTTTTTCTGTTGGGCGAATAAACATGTTTTTCACGAAGTGCGCTTGCCACGCTACTTCTGTAATCACACGGATACTTAAGCGAGTATCAGGGTTTGCACCACAGTAGCCATCAATAACGAAAACGCGTTTGCCTGATAGCTGATTCGTCACAAGCTCTTTTAGATCATTCCATACGGCTTGATCGATGGGCTTGTTATCGTTTTTGACTTGATCTGACGTCCACCACATATGCTCTTCTGTGGTTGCGTCTTTGACGATGTACTTATCTTTTGGTGAGCGTCCAGTAAAAATACCGGTATCAACAGCAACAGCGCCCAGTTCGGTGACTATGCCTTTTTCGTAGCCTTCCAGATCAGCGCGAGTTTCTTCTTCGAACAACATTTCGTAACTAGGGTTGCGAACAACCTCTTTTACGTTCTGAAGTCCGTGTTTGGTAAGATCAATTGTTGCAGCCTTTGTATGTTCCATAACGGTCATAGGTGCTCCTTGTAGGGATATTTTTGTAGGGATTTTGTAATAATTTTTTATTTTGTCTGCTCACCATGCTAGCAATGGGTCTCATAGAAAACAGGGATATAGCTCAAAATTTATCCGTATTTTTTTTGGGGTTTTAAGCGACTCATCACATATTGGTCGAGTTAGTTTATCGTGTGCGCAAAGCTTTGCGCCAGAGAAAAACTATTATTAATCGACTAAAATTAACAGGTTAATTTATTACGGCTCAGGCTAGGTGTATCGGGGAGTTGATCACAAAAAAGGCCAGCTTGCGCTGGCCTTTTGAAGGGTAAATTACAAACTTGGTATGCTGTAAAAATTAATGCAGCGTTTTATTGCTTGGATTGGCAGAAATGAACAGTTCAGAAACTTGTGCTTCGTCGAACGAATAATTCGTGCCGCAGTAATCACAATGTAAAGAAATTGAACCAACCTCGGATAAAATGTCATTTATTTCCGCACGGTCGATGGTAACAATCGCCGCACCGCTGCGTTCTCGAGAACATCCACAGAAGAACTCCACTTTCTGAGGATCAAACAGGCGAACTTTCTCTTGGTTATAGAGACGGTACAATAGGTCATTCGCTTCGAGGCTGAATAGTTCTTCATTTTTAACCGTGTCTGTTAGTTGCTCTAGGTGCTCGAAGTCTTCCGGTGTACCAGTGCCATCTGGCATTACTTGAATTAGCATGCCAGCGGCGCGTTGTTTGTCTTCGTACTCTCCAGTACGTAGCCAGATACGCGTTTTTAGCTGCTCAGAGTTAGCAAAGTAGCTTTCAAGAATCTCAGACAGGTTGTCGCCATCTAGGCCAACAATACCTTGGTAGCGCTCGCCTTTCTTAGGATCAATAGTAATCACTAAGTGGCCTTTACCCATCATATCGTGGATGCTTGCGTCGTCTGCGATATCACCATCCCAGCGAGCGACACCGCGGATCTTTTGGTCATGGTCGCCGTTAATCACGGCGAGTGATACAGGGCCATCGCCTTGCAGTTGCATGGTGATCGAGCCTTCAAACTTTAGCGTTGCTGTTAGAAGAGTGGTTGAAACCAATAGCTCACCAAGCAGCTTTTGTAGTGGTGCCGGGTATTCCTTGCTTGAAATAATACGTTGGTATGCATCATCCAGTTGTACCAACTCGCCACGAACTGAAAGATCTTCAAATAAGTAGCGGTTCAAAACATTGCTTGCCATGTGGCGATTCCTCGTAAATCTGGTAGAGCTTATTGGTGTTTAAATTTAATGATATCGCGGCGCTGCTTTTTATCAGGGCGGCGATCTGGGCTAGGATTGTGGGCGTGAAGCTTACGACGTGCTGCGTTTTCTTCACGTTTACTTAGACTCTCTGCTGTTTCAGAGTAGAGCGTTTGCGCTTCTGGAGCTCCGCGACGCTGGTCAGAGATTTTCTCTATTACTACCGTCTTTTCTTCGTGCCCTTGTCTTAGTGTAATTACCGCCCCGAGTTCGACTGCCTTACTCGGCTTGCTACGCTGACCATTATAGTGGACTTTACCACCATCGACCATATTGCGAGCGATGGAACGAGTTTTATAAAAACGCGCCGCCCAGAGCCATTTATCGAGTCTAACTGCTTCGGTTTGGGAACCCATTGTATTTCTTGCCCTCTAAGGTGGTGGATGTTCAATCCATTCAGATGCAGTAACAATGGTGACGAATGTAACACTTTTCAAGCGAGAACATAAAAAATCTGCTTGAACAAACCAGTAGTTTGGTGGTTTTGTGTTTAGCTTGTTTCATATTTTGCTACAATGTCTGGCTACATCTTTGACAAGTAATCTTAACCTCCGCCATACAGGGATTGGCTCCCGTTCTTGGCGTTGGAAATTGGGCTCTAAGCCTGCGAATAGGGACAGCGAGTGAAGCAAAGCAGTGCAACGGCACTATACCGAATGGGTGAAGCACTAAAGGATACTGGTGTGCAACAACGCATCAGTTATGTGGTGATGATTTTCCTACTAACGCTCAGTGCCTGGATTGGTGGAAGGATGCTTTGGCAACCTTGGAGTACGCCAACGATTGCGCAATGGCAAGCAAACCCTGTGACCTCGTCGGGCTCTGAAATCACTTCACGTCTCGATATCTCCGAACTGCAAAATAGCCACCTATTTGGCAAACTCCAAACTGATGCTCCAGTCGTTGAGCAGCCAAAAGTTCAAAATGCACCCAAAAGTCGTTTGAACCTGGTTCTGGTCGGGGTGGTTACGAGCTCTAATCCCGCCAAGAGTTTGGCTGTTATCGCCAATCGTGGCCAGCAGGTGACCTATGGTATTGATGAAGTGATTGAAGGCACGCGCGCCAAACTTATTCAAGTTCAACCTGACCGAGTGATCATTGATAACTCTGGACGTAACGAAACCGTGATGCTGGAAGGCTTAGAGTACAGTAAGCCCTCCACTGCGCAGTCCCAAGTTCCAAATGAAGAGGAGACCCGTGTTCAGGTTTCCTCAGATTCTATTACTAGCATCCGTGAAGAGATCCGTCAGGATGCGAGACAGATTTTCCAGTACGTTCGCATGTCGCAAGTAAAACAGGATAACGAGGTGGTGGGTTATCGCCTCTCACCAGGAAAAAACAGTGTCTTGTTTGATGAGGTAGGGCTTCAATCCGGTGACATCGCAGTATCAATTAATGGGCTTGATCTGAAAGACCCAGAAACCATGGGTGAAGTGTTTAGAAGCTTGTCCCAGTTGACCGAACTTAGCCTTACGGTAGAGCGAAATGGTCAATCTCACCAAATATACATTGAATTATAAGATTGTTGCCGCCGCGACAATTGTTCCAAGGAGTAGTACAGAGTGAACCATTGGCTTAGAAAGAGCGCATGGCTTTTAGCGGGAAGCTTACTTATGTCACCAACCATGGTGGCAGCTAACGACTTTAGTGCCAGCTTTAAAGGGACTGACATCCAAGAGTTCATCAATATCGTTGGTCGAAACCTAGAAAAAACCATCATTGTTGATCCGTCAGTACGTGGCAAAGTTGATGTTCGTAGCTACGACATGTTGACCGAAGAGCAGTACTACAGCTTCTTCCTTAATGTGCTGGAAGTGTATGGCTTTGCTGTCGTCGAGATGGACAACGGCATATTAAAGGTCATCAAGGACAAAGATGCAAAAACTTCTGCTGTGCCCGTGGTGGGCGATGGCAGCATTAACGGTGATGAAGTTGTCACCCGAGTGGTTGCAGTACGCAATGTATCGGTACGGGAACTCTCCCCTCTGTTACGTCAGCTTAACGACAATGCGGGCGCGGGTAACGTGGTTCACTATGATCCAGCCAATATTATTCTGATTACTGGCCGTGCTGCGGTAGTGAACCGGTTAGCAGACATCATCAAACGTGTTGACCAAGCGGGTGATAAAGAGATTGAAGTGGTGGAGCTTGATAATGCCTCAGCCGCTGAAATGGTACGCATCGTTGAAGCACTGAATAAAACCACTGACGCAAAAAATACTCCGGCATTTCTGCAACCTAAGCTGGTGGCGGATGATAGAACCAACGCCATTTTGATTTCGGGCGATCCACAAGTTCGTCAACGTCTGCGTAAGCTAATTAAGCAGTTAGATGTCGAAATGGCGACAAAAGGTAACAACCGCGTTGTCTACTTAAAGTATGCCAAGGCGGAAGATCTGGTTGATGTTCTCAAAGGTGTATCAGACAACCTGCAAGCAGAGAAATCTTCGGGCTCTAAATCATCGACTAGTGCCAAGCGCAATGATGTGATGATTGCTGCCCACCCAGAGACTAACGCACTGGTTCTAACAGCTCCGCCAGATATTATGAATGCGTTGCAAGACGTGATTGCTCAGCTTGATATTCGTCGTGCACAAGTTTTGATTGAAGCTCTGATTGTCGAAATGGCTGAAGGTGATGGCTTGAACTTCGGTATCCAGTGGGGCTCGCTAGAAACGGGCGCTGTTATTCAGCACTCTAATGCAGGTGCGCCAATCGGCAGTGTGATGGTTGGTTTAGAAGAAGCCAAAGATACCACCACTAATAAGGCGGTTTATGACAGTGATGGTAACTTCCTGCGTAATGAAACCACGACTGAGAAAGGTGACTACACCAAGTTGGCTTCTGCACTCTCGGGTGTTAATGGTGCGGCACTGAGCGTGGTGATGGGGGACTGGACTGCACTGATCAGTGCGGTATCGACAGATTCCAACTCAAATATCCTCTCTTCACCAAGTATTACCGTGATGGACAATGGTGAAGCGTCATTCATTGTAGGTGAAGAGGTGCCGGTGATTACCGGCTCTGCGGCGAGCTCAAATAATGACAACCCGTTTCAAACGGTTGAGCGAAAAGAGGTCGGTATCAAACTCAAAGTGGTGCCGCAAATCAATGAAGGAAACTCAGTTCAGCTAAATATTGAGCAGGAAGTCTCCAACGTGCTGGGTGCTAATGGTGCGGTTGATGTCCGTTTTGCTAAGCGTCAGCTCAATACCTCGGTGATGGTTGAAGACGGGCAAATGATTGTCCTTGGTGGCTTGATTGATGAGCGTGCGTTAGAGAGTGAATCTAAGGTACCACTACTGGGTGATATTCCTTATTTAGGTCACCTATTTAAATCGACCAGTACTCAGGTTGAGAAGAAGAACCTGATGGTGTTTATCAAGCCAACCATTATTCGCGATGGTGTGACGGCTGATGGTATCACTCAACGCAAGTACAACTTTATCCGTGCTGAGCAACTGTATCGAGCGGACCAAGGCTTAAAACTGATGGATGATGGCCACATTCCAGTATTGCCAGAGTATGGTGAAGAGATTGGTCACCCTGTTGAGATTCAAGCGTTCCTTGACCAGATGAGTGCGCAATAATGGATCAAGAGTTGACCCCAAGTTTTAAGCGTTTGCCGTTTAGCTTTGCCAACCGTTTTAAGCTAGTGCTTGAATCTAGTGAAGTAGGGTTGGTGCTCTATTATGTCGCGCCAGTTGCAATGCCGGCGCTGATTGAAGTTAAACGGGTTTGTCGTCAGCCTTTTACTTTGCAAGAGCTGAGTAAAGAGGCATTTGATAGCAAGTTGACTCAAGCCTACCAACGCGACTCTTCAGAAGCGCGCCAACTTATGGAAGATATTGGTGCCGAGAGCGATGACTTGTTTTCTCTCGCTGAAGACTTGCCACAAGACGAAGACCTGCTTGAATCAGATGATGATGCACCTATCATCAAGTTGATTAACGCCATGCTTGGCGAGGCAATTAAAGAGGGTGCGTCGGATATCCATATTGAGACATTCGAGAAAAACCTCTCTATCCGCTTCCGCATTGACGGTGTTTTACGCGATGTATTGTCGCCCAGTCGCAAGTTAGCCCCTTTGTTGGTATCGCGGGTTAAGGTCATGGCCAAGCTCGACATTGCTGAGAAGCGTGTGCCACAAGATGGTCGAATTTCGTTGCGGATTGGTGGCCGAGCTGTCGATGTTCGTGTCTCGACTATGCCTTCATCTCATGGTGAGCGCGTAGTGATGCGTCTACTCGATAAAAACGCGACCCGCCTTGAACTGCCGAGCCTTGGCATGACAGAGCTCAATCGTGATGGTTTCCGTCAGATGATTTCAAGACCACATGGCATCATCTTGGTGACAGGTCCAACAGGTTCGGGTAAATCGACTACTCTCTATGCTGGCTTGACTGAAATCAACAGTAACGAGCGCAATATTCTCACCGTTGAAGATCCGATCGAATTTGATATCGATGGTATCGGTCAAACTCAGGTAAACCCTAAGGTCGATATGACCTTTGCGCGTGGTTTACGTGCCATCTTACGCCAAGACCCTGATGTGGTAATGGTGGGTGAGATTCGTGACTTAGAAACGGCTCAAATTGCGGTGCAGGCATCTTTGACTGGTCACTTGGTTATGTCGACTCTGCATACCAATACCGCTGTCGGGGCGATTACCCGTCTGCGAGATATGGGTATCGAGCCGTTCCTTATCTCTTCCTCATTGCTTGGTGTATTGGCCCAGCGCTTGGTGCGAACCTTGTGTCCAGACTGTAAACAGCCTTACGAAGCCGACAAAGAGAGCAAAAAGCTGTTTGGTTTGAAGAAAAAAGAGGATTTAACCCTCTATCGCGCATCGGGCTGTGAAGCCTGTAATTTCAAAGGCTACCGTGGCCGTACTGGCATACATGAGCTGTTGGTGATTGATGAAGATGTCCAGTCCCTGATCCATAGTGAAGCCGGAGAGCAGGCAATCGAGAAGCATATTCGTAAGCAGACGCCAAGTATTCAAGAAGATGGCTTAAATAAAGTTCGTATGGGCATTACCTCTCTCGAAGAAATTATGCGAGTGACCAAGGAAAGCTGATGGCGGCATTTGAGTACAAAGCACTAGACAAGAAGGGTAAGTCGAAAAGGGGCGTTATCGAAGGGGATAACGCTCGTCAGGTGCGCGCCAAGTTAAAAGAGCAAGGCTTAGTCCCTGTCGAGGTGAGTGAGACCAGACAAAAAGCCAATAAGCAGCGCAACCATGGAAGCTTTCAGTTTAAACGTGGTGTAAGTACGCCTGATCTGGCTTTGATTACTCGTCAGCTTGCAACTTTGGTGCAGTCAGGTATGCCATTAGAAGAGTGTTTGAAGGCAGTGTCTGAGCAGTCTGAAAAGCCTCATATTCGAACTATGCTATTGGCGGTTCGCTCTAAGGTGACTGAAGGTTATACCCTAGCTGATAGTTTGGCTGATTACCCTCATGTGTTCGATGATCTATTCCGTTCTATGGTTGCTGCGGGGGAAAAGTCAGGCCATTTAGATTCTGTATTAGAGCGCCTGGCGGACTACGCGGAAAATCGTCAAAAACTACGTTCGAAACTGATTCAGGCTATGGTCTACCCCATTGTATTGGTCGTGTTTGCTATTGGTATTGTCGCTTTTCTGTTGGCTGCTGTGGTACCGAAAATAGTCGGCCAGTTTGTGCAAATGGGCCAAGAGCTTCCTCAATCGACTCAGTGGTTGTTGGCGGCGAGTGAGTTTATGCAGAGCTCGGGGCTTTATGTTGTTATTGCCTTGATTGCCGCAATCTACCTGATTAAATTCGCCCTGAGTAAACCTAAGCAGAGACTAGCTTGGGATCGTAAAGTTATCTCGTTGCCATTAGTTGGTAAGATCGCCCGTGGTCTGAATACTTCGCGTTTCGCGCGCACCTTATCTATCTGTACATCCAGCGCAATTCCGATTATTGATGGTATGCGTGTTGCTGTGGATGTTATGTCGAACCATTACGTCAAAGCACAGGTGTTAATCGCGACAGAGAACGTACGTGAAGGGGCGAGTTTGCGCCGTGCTTTAGAGCAAACCAAGCTGTTTCCACCTATGATGCTGCACATGATTGCCAGCGGTGAGCAGAGTGGCGAGTTAGAGAGCATGCTAACTCGCGCGGCAGATAACCAAGACGCCAACTTTGAGTCGACGGTCAACATTGCACTCGGGATCTTTACCCCAGCGCTGATTGCCCTAATGGCGGGATTAGTGCTGTTTATCGTCATGGCAACCCTAATGCCAATCCTCGAGATGAATAATTTAATGAGTTCTTAGCCGCGTAGCGAATCGTTAGGCTGCTTTTTGTGGAGAGAAAAATGAACAAGCAATTTAAAAAACAGGCTGGTTTTACCCTGCTGGAAGTCATGGTTGTGGTGGTGATTTTAGGTATTTTGGCGAGTTTCGTTGTTCCGAACCTGCTTGGTAATAAAGAGAAAGCGGATCAGCAAAAAGCCATCACTGATATCGTGGCGTTAGAAAACGCGCTTGATATGTACAAGCTGGATAACAGTGTCTACCCGACCACGGACCAAGGTCTAGACGCGTTAGTGACTAAGCCTTCAAGCCCAGAGCCACGCAACTACCGTGATGGTGGATACATTCGCCGTCTTCCGTCTGATCCTTGGGGCAACGAGTACCAATACCTGAGTCCGGGTGATCAAGGTAACGTTGATATCTTTACCTTAGGTGCCGACGGTCAAGAAGGTGGTGAAGGTGCGAATGCAGATATTGGTAACTGGAACCTGCAAGATTTTCAGTAACCCAAGCGCGAGCATTTAGCTGTGATGCGTCGTCAGTGTGGATTTACTCTGCTAGAGGTCTTACTGGTATTGGTGTTGGTTTCGGTCGCATCAGTAGCGGTGATTGCTACCCTGCCAGTTAATGCTGAAGACGGCGCAAAAAAACAGGCACAATCTCTGTTCCATCGGGTTCAGTTGCTCAATGAAGAGGCGATGTTGAGTGGCAATGATTTTGGATTGCGCGTTGATGAGAAAGCGTCGGCTTACTATTTTATGCGTTTACAGGCCGATGGATGGCGGCAATTAGAGCAGAGCCCGATTCCAGCACAAACTAAGTTGGATGACAATTTGTCGGTCATACTGACACTGGGTGGGGATGCTTGGAATAACAAAGATCGTCTGTTTAAGCCTGGCTCTCTGTTCGATGAAGAGATGTTTGCTGAGCTTGAAGACAAACAAAAACAGCGTCCACCCCAAGTGTTTATTATGTCGAGTGGGGAAGTGACGCCATTTTCTATTGCTATTTATCCGAAGGAAGGCAGTGCCGATGAGGATGCTTGGCAGGTAGTGGCAAAAGAAAATGGCCAAATTCTATTGTTGGCACCGGGGGAGCGTGATGAAGAGAGCTAAGCTTGGCTTCACGCTGCTTGAGGTCTTGGTTGCGTTAGCTATCTTTGCTACAGCGGCGATTGCGACGATACGTTCGGTGAGTCAGCACATAAATACTCTCAACTATTTGGAAGAGAAAACTTTCGCCGCTATGGTGGCTGACAACCAAATGGCGAAAGTGATTTTGTCTGAGGCGATGCCGAGTAAGCAGACAGGTGTAGAAACGCTCGCAGATAGAGAGTGGTATTGGACAGTAGAGCCAGTGGCAACGGCGGGCGACATACTGCAAGCCTTTGATGTTAAGGTCGCAACCCGAGAGAAAGGTTCGCCAGTGGTAACAGTGAGAAGTTATGTGGCGAAGTAACGTCTCTCGTAACCAAGGTTTTACCCTAATCGAAGTGCTGGTGGCGATTGCGATTTTCGCTAGCTTGAGTGTTGGTGCTTATCAGGTACTAAACCAAGTGCAACGTAGCAATGAGATTTCCATGCAGCGCAGTGAGCGCTTAAAGTCTTTGCAGCGAGCACTGGTCTATCTGGACAACGATTTTCGTCAAATGGCGCTGAGACAGTCGCGTACTAATGGTGAAGAGCCTTCGCCACTGCTACTGCAATGGAAAGAGTACCTACTCGACTCCGATAGCAAAGGCGTGATGTTTGTTCGCTCTGGTTGGCATAACCCGCAACAGCAGTTTCCGCGTGGCGAAGTGAGTAAGGTTGGCTACCGGATTAAAGATAACCAGTTACAACGAGTTTGGTGGCGCTACGTTGATACGCCTGTGGGTCAAGAGGGTATAGTGATGCCTCTGCTTGATGAGGTCGAGGCGTTTGAACTGCGCTTTTTTGATGGCGAGCAGTGGCAGAATACTTGGCAGAGTAGTTACACTTTACCTGAAGCGGTGGCGGTGGAGTTGCAACTCATGGATTACGGCAAGATTGAGCGAATCTATCTGACTTCTGGTGGTTCTCTAGAGCAGGAAAATGGGCAGGAATAAGATGGTGAAAGCACAGCGTGGCGTTGCCCTAATCATTGTTTTATTGCTGCTGGCTGTGATGGTGAGTGTTGCTGCGAGCATGGCGGATCGTCTGTTCAGTCAGTTTCATCGTGCGACTAACCAAATTAATTATCAGCAAGCTTATTGGTATAGCGTGGGGGCTGAGGCGTTAGCGAAAGCGGGTCTTGAGCAGAGCTTCAAAGACTCAGACACGATTAATCTCTCGCAACCATGGGCGCTGGAAGAGCAGACGTATCCGCTTGACTACGGTACTTTGAAAGGTCGTCTTATCGACCAGCAAGCGTGTTTTAATCTCAATGCATTAGCCGGTTTGAATGCGACCAGTGGAGCAACTCAATCTCCGTACTTAGTAGGTGTATTGCAGAATTTGTTGCAAGAGTTAGAGGTCGATAATTATCAGGCGGAAACCATAGCTCAATCGTTATGGGAGTACCTCGATAGCGACAATACCGTTAACTCTAGCTTGGGCGTTGAAGACAGTTATTATGAGTCCATGTCCCCGGGTTATATGACGGCGAATAGTTTGTTGGCTGATGGCTCAGAACTGCGCGCAGTGAATCAGGTATCGGGAGAGGTGATGGAAAAAGTGCGACCTTATGTGTGTGCTATTCCTACCCCGGATTTACGGCTCAACGTCAATACCATCAGACCAGAGCATGCCCAATTGCTAGCCGCTCTGTTTCAACCTGCACTCAGCAGTGCACAAGCGAAGCAGGTGATAGAAAATCGCCCATTTGATGGCTGGGCTAGTGTTGACGACTTTTTGAATGAGAAAGAGCTTGCCAATGTAACGGGTGAGACGCGCAGTCAGGGTAAAGGTTACTTGGCGGTAACCAGTGCCTATTTCGAACTTGATGTTGAATTATTGGTTGGTGACTCTCGAGTTAGAGTTCGTAGCCTGTTATTTAGTAACGATAAACAAACTGCGACGGTGATTAGCCGCCGCTTCGGAGGTATCGGTGAACGAGTTTCTGATCGTTCGACTGAGAAATAATCCTGATCTGGCTATCCAATGGTTAGTTTGGTCGGAGACGCAAAAGGAAGTCATTGCTAGCGGTGAGTTAGACAACTATCACGCGCTGCCAGACATTGCGACTTACGCTCAAGGCCGTCGTACTGTGGTTCTATTGTCTGCAGAAAGCGTCGTGCTAGCCGATGTTGACATTCCTGCGGGAGCCAGTCGCCATTTAGACTCTATGTTGCCTTATATGCTTGAGGATGACTTAGCGCAGGATGTCGATCAACTTCATTTCACCATCCTCAACAAACAACATGGTCGAGCGCAGGTCTGTGCCATCGATTCTGAATGGCTTGAAAAGCTTCTTGCAGAGCTCGCTGATATCGGTTGTCAGGTGTACAAGGTGTTGCCAGACGTGTTAGCACTACCAGATCAACAAGGGTTATCCGCGGTAGAGCTTGGGCAGCAGTGGCTAGTGAAAAAGTCACCCTATCAAGGGGTCACCATTGATAGTGACTGGTTGCCACTACTGGCGCAATCTGACTGGGTTGAGGATCAGGGTGAGTATCTGCCATTAGTGGCTTTTTCCGCTCTGCCCGCATCATTGGAGTTGAATCCACAGCAAGATTGGCAGATTGGTGAGCCTAAATTGGTGATGCAGCTGTTGGCCGAGCAAGCGGTAGCGAGCAAGGTCAATATTCTTACCGGGCGGTTTAAACCAAGCTCTTCATTAGTTCGTTATTGGAAAGTGTGGCAAAAAGTTGCGGTGGCGGCGGTGTTGCTATTGGCTGTTGTCATGGTTGATAGTGTACTTAAAGTACAAAGATATGAAGCTCAGGCAGCAGCCTATCGCGCTGAAAGCGAACGGATATTTCGTCAGTCACTGCCGGGTAAAACTAAGATCCCAACGGTTAGTTACTTAAAGCGCGAAATGGAGCGTGAAGCGAGTCGTTTGGCTGGTGGCTCTGATGAGGGGGCCTTGCTGAGTTTGATGGTTAAGTTACCCCCACTGCTCAATCAGGTTCCGAGTATGCAGCTAACTAGCTTTAAGTACGACAGTGGGCGCAATGAAGTGCGCTTGCAGGCACAAAGCAGCGATTTCCAGACTTTTGAAAAGACCGCCGAGTTGCTTGGTGCAGAGTTTACGGTTGAGCAAGGTCAGCTTAATCGTTCCGGTAGCCTAGTGAATGGCTCATTCGTTCTAAAACCATTGTGAGGCATGCAGCATGAACAAACTGATTAATACCTTACAAGTTTGGTGGTCGAGCATCTCTGTCCGAGAGCAGCGCTTGGTGAGTATTTGTGCCGCATTGGTCATTATTGGTGGTTTATACTGGGGCGTTGTTCAGCCTGTTGTTGAGCGTGCCGACCAAGCTCAAGCTAGAATCCAAACGGAAAAGCAACTGCTGACATGGGTAAAAAGTAAAGCCGATGACATTCGCCAGTACCAAGGGCAGGGAGGTAGAACGGTTTCAAGCCTACCTATTAACCAAGCGGTGTCATCGAGCGTCAGTCGTTTCCAAGTGGAATTGATCCGTGTTCAACCACGCGGTGAAGAGTTCCAAGTATGGGTCGCGCCCTTACCATTCAATCAATTCGTAAGCTGGATAACCTATCTACAGGAGACACACGGAATTAACGTCATCTTCCTTGATATTGATAAAGGCAGTCGAGATGGCATTGTCGAAGTAAAACGACTCCAGTTGGGTAGAGGGTAGTTAGGTGAAGAAGAACGTCGTTGCCGGGTTATTTCTCAGCACAGTGTTTGTGACAAGTGCGATGGTACATGTGCCAGCTCAGTTTGTGGTGCAGTATGCGCCTTTGCCTCATCAACTGTATTTATCGGGTGTTGAAGGCACGGTGTGGAATGGTTCGGTACACCAAGTTGAATGGCAAGATCAGAATTATGGACAAGTGAACTGGCAGCTCAATATTGCTAAGCTTTTTACTGGCTCTGTTGAGGCTAATGTGCGCTTTGGTCGTGGCAGTGACATTGCTTTACAAGGTCGCGGCATTATTGGTTATTCGCCGAGTGGTTTCTACGCTGAGAACTTAGTTGCTTCGATTCCCGTTGAAAAAGTGGTCGAGTTGGCTCCACCTATGCCCGTCGCTTTGGATCTTTCAGGCCAAGTAGAGCTCAGTCTTCGCTCATACACCTATGCCACACCCTACTGTGAGAGTGCTGAAGGCAGTTTAGTGTTGAATACAGGTGTGGTCGGCACGCCGATGGCTGATTTAGATATTGGCCCAGTGATCGCTAACTTTACCTGTCAGCAGAATCAGGTCGATATCGTTGGTGAGCAAACCAGTTCGCAAGTGGAAAGTGGTGTGATTGCCAAATTAAACTCAGATCAGAGTTACACAGCGAGCGCTTGGTTTAAGCCTCAGGCAGAGTTTCCTAATTCATTCCAACAACAGCTCAAATGGTTGCCAACCCCTGCAGATAGCGAAGGTAAATTTCAGTTTAGCTACCGAGGCCGCTTGTAAGGCCACAAAAGCTAAGGGCAGCGTAGAGCTGCCCTTATTGTTTGATACGTTGATGACGTCTGATAGCAATAACCTACTTGATAACCGGGAAGCTGATTTGCACTTTTAACCCGCCTTCAGTGCGATTATTGACGGTCACCGAGCCGTTGTGTTGGCTGACGATCCGCTTGACAATAGCCAAGCCTAGTCCGGTTCCTTCGCTTCCCCTTGCTGTATCGCCACGGGTGAAGGGTTCAAATAGTTTGGCGATTTGGTTCTGCTCTATCCCCGGACCATTATCCTCGACACAAACCCAGACTAGCTTGTTGTCTGCGGTGGCGCCCGTGCTGACTTTTGTCCAACCATTACCATAGCGAATTGCGTTGACGACCAAGTTACTCACCGCGCGCTTAATCGCAATTGGGCTACCGAGTGTCTCTTTCAGTGGTTGGTGAAGATCGGTATCAATTTGAACTTCGTACCCTCCTTCTGAAGAAGCGACATCGTTGGCGATATCATTGAGACTAACCTCGATAAAAGACTGCGTATTTACGGGTTTCAAATAATCCATGAACTGGCTGATGATCTCGTTACACTCTTCGGTATCGCTAATGATCCCTTCCGCTAAATAGCTGTCTTCCGGGGACATCATCTCGGTCGCTAAGCGAATGCGTGTCAGCGGAGTTCGTAGGTCGTGACTAATCCCCGCCATTAACAAAGCTCTGTCTTCCTCTAGCTCTTGGATACCTTTGGACATTTGATTGAAGGCGCGAGTCACAGAGCGAATTTCTGACGCCCCTTTTTCTGGTAAAGGAGGTGGAATCTCACCGCGACCGACGCCTTTAGCTGCCTTTTCTAAAGCAATCAGTGGACGGTTTTGCAAACGAATAAACAGCCAGCCTCCAGCAATGATTAGCAGTGCCATGATCAAGCTATTGTTAAACAGCGGCTTAAAGTCTTCTTCTTGCAGCTCAGATAATGGAATCCGTATTAGTGAGTCAGGTAATGACTCTATTTTCATCCACAGAACATAGCTATCTTTGCCTGACATCATACGCACATCGGTTGGCGAGCCTAGTTCGTTGGTCATCTCTTCACTCATTAAATCAATCGAGATCGCGTGATGATACTCCTGCGCAATTGGGCTATCTTCCGCATGGATAGTGACACCAAGTTGCTCTAGCACTCGTTGACGCAATGGCGCATCCATCACTAATCCATCTTCAAGGTTTTCGGAGTCATCAAGCATAAGACTGATCTCATAGCCAATGATCTTATTAAACTGCTGCAAGCTCGGCATTAAAGCGTAATTGAACACAGCGTAGTAAGAGTAGATTTGGCTTGCTACCAGCAGAGTCAGAAAGATCAGAATGGACTGAGTAAATGAGCTGCGAATGCGCATAACACCTACCTTGATAGTGGATTAGGGCTTGTATCAGCCAGAATAAATATTGGGTCATTTTTGCAGCGCAATTATTTGAACACCTAGTTATTCCGATTGGTATTAAAAAAAGTGCGAGACATTGTCTCGCACTCTAGCAAACTTTGGTTGGTTACGCTTCTTTGCCATCAGGAACAAAGACATAACCTAGCCCCCACACGGTTTGAATATAACGTGGTTTACTTGGGTCAACTTCTAGCATGCGTCGTAGACGAGAGATCTGAACATCAATCGAACGTTCCATTGCCGAGTACTCTCGGCCGCGCGCCATGTTCATTAACTTATCGCGCGACATCGGTTCACGGGCGTTGGTGACAAGGGCTTTAAGCACTGCAAACTCACCCGAGGTTAGTGGCATTGCCTCTTTACCACGGAACATCTCACGCGTACCAAGGTTTAGGCTGAAGTCACCAAACTCTACGATAGACTCTTCACTGCTTGGTGCACCCGGCAGCTCAGTCGTTTGACGACGCAACACCGCTTTAATACGAGCTAACAGCTCACGCGGGTTGAATGGTTTTGGTAGGTAGTCATCCGCACCCACTTCAAGGCCGACGATACGATCGATTTCGTCCCCTTTTGCAGTCAGCATGAGTATTGGTAGCGTATTATTAGCATTACGCAGGCGACGACAAATTGACAAACCATCTTCACCTGGCAGCATTAAATCCAAGACCATTAGGTGGAAAGTTTCGCGTGTTAGCAGGCGGTCCATCTGCTCACTGTTGGCAACGCTACGAACTTGGAATCCTTGTTCAGATAGATAACGTTCTAGTAGTGCACGAAGTCGTGCATCATCATCAACAACTAGTATCTTGTGATTTTCTTGCATGTAATGGTTCCACCTATTTAATAAGGGACAGTTCAATATTCACCTTAATGCGCAGTTCAAAATGTAACATTGTTCTTGAGCAATGGGAGCAAAGAATTGTTAACGTTTATTTCCTTTTTAGCTAATGTATATCGGATCTTCAATTTAATAGCGTCAGAAATATGAAAACAAACCTAATTACTCGCGAAGGCTATGATCGACTTAAGAAAGAGCTCGATTTTTTGTGGAAAGAAGAACGCCCCGAAGTGACTAAGAAAGTGACTTGGGCTGCAAGCCTAGGTGACCGAAGTGAAAACGCTGACTATCAGTACAACAAGAAGCGTTTACGCGAGATAGACCGTCGTGTTCGCTATCTGCGTAAGCGTCTCGAGCAAGTTAAGGTGGTGGACTACTCACCGCAGCAGGAAGGCAAAGTGTTTTTTGGTGCTTGGGTAGAGATTGAAAACGAAGCGGGGGAAGTAAAAGCGTTTCGCATCGTCGGGCCAGATGAAATTTACGGTGATGCTAAGGGCTATATTTCGATCGATTCGCCAATGGCGCGAGCGCTGCTGAAAAAAGAGATTGATGATGAGTTCAGCGTTAAGACTCCGGAAGGCTACAAGGAGTGGTTCGTGAATAGCATTCGCTACAGCGCTGAATAGTATAAGTCCCGCAGTGCGGGACTTATACTAGCTACTCTTCACCAGTTGGCTTTTCGGTCAGTATGTAGTTGTGTTCACTGGCGACTACCGCACCATATTTAAGGAAGTTTTTACCCAGGATCATGCTGTAATGAAAACGGCTACGGTCTTTGAGGTTTACGCGGATTTTCTTTTCTAGTTCACCGAGTTTAACCTGCATTTCAACCACTGGCCGGGTGGTTTTCTTCTCCCCTTTTTTTGCCCGAATTTTCATGCTATCGACGACTTCGAGGGTAAACTCTTTTTCCATGCCAAGATCGTTTTGGTAGGTGAAAGTGACCATAGGTTTGCCACCTTGCTCGAACTGTTTGATGTTCTGCGCGTTGATCGAGCTGACGTCTGCGCCGGTATCAAGCTTGACTGGGAAGCTCAGCCCTTCAACTTGCGCGACTTCAATATGTCCGGCTTTAAATAGTGGGTACGAATCGAGCAGGTAATCGCTACGAGTATTTATCACCACGCCATTTTTTGACATCTTTTGACCAATGATGAAGTAGTTGTCAGTTTCGTCATCGTCGAGCACATCAATGGCGTAAGCAAGTTCGACTTCCTCTCCATATAACATGAAGGAGCCAAACACTACCGGGCGAGTGGAGTCACCGACTTTTAGTGTCTTGTTGATCGGTTTAGAAAACTGCTTAGCATCGCCGTTACTATCAGTGAGATAATAAGTTACCCACTCTTTACCTTTTTTGTCCGATACTTCAAAGCTGGTTACTTTCAGTAATGGCGTTTTGACCACCAGTGAAGGTTCGGCAACCAGCTTGACTCCATCGAGCTCAATCGACTCTTTCCCCGAAACTTGCATCGCTTTTGACTTGCTACTGAGGGTTTTCGGTTTGCTTGAAAGTAATGAAGTGCCACTAGTATCAATCATAAAATGGCGATTGAGAGTTCCTGAGCCAAGGCGAATTTTTGATCTGAACTTACTGCGGTCAGTTAAGTAGACAAGCCAGTATTGAGTATTGTCACCGTTGGTTTCGACTGGAATAAATACCATGGGTTTCTTTTTACCGCTTACGTTTAGCATTCTTTCTAACGGGCGAGTCAGAGTTGCACTGCCACCGTTACCATCTTCAACATTAAACGTAACTTGGTGATTTTCGTTGTCGATCTTAATCTTGCTGGCATGCAGAGAGGTGTAGGTATTATTTAGTGAGTAGCTGAGCTTCTGCTTTATGCCCGATATCGTCACAATCTCTTTTTTACCGATTAACTGCGCTTTTGGCTGCTCTTGTAGATAGTCGTATCCCGCGAATACCCAAGCATTGTTATCGAGGAAAGTTTTACCGATCAAAATAGGGGCTGAAAATTGATTTCTATCGGTAAGGTTGACTTGTGTATTTACGGTTTTTCCTGCGATGGTCATTGGCAGGCGAATGGTTGGTCGTAGAAGCGGTTCTTTCTGAGTGCGGTTACGAATGACACCAACACGCTCAATGGGGCGGGTGATTTCAATATCTTCACCTGTGTGAGGATGCTGGATAGTGAATGTCACTTCAATAGAATACGGTGCAAACAGTTCCGCGTCCCAATCTTGGTACTCGACACTGTCTATTGGTTCGAAATCGACCAAGGCTTTCATTAGCTTTTGGTCTTTGAGTTTGCTGAATTTCTCATGCGAGCTTGAGACATGAATGTTGGTTGCGTGCATTGAAGTCGTGTCTGCGCCTGTATCTATCTTTCCAGCGAATGAAACCCCCTTTAGTTGCTCTATTTCATCAAGATAAACGCTTTCTACGCGCCCCAACACCACTTTATCGTCGAGCGTGTAGACAGGAGATTGAGTTGAAGCATTGATTGCCGCGCTTTCTTGGTTGGCAGATGCTAGTGGTGTCAGCAAGGATATCGAGAGTACAGAGAGAGCCAGTAAGATATTTTTCATAGCAGTTCCAACGACTTGTTATTGACGTAAGGTCTTGAACGAAGTTAGTCCTAGTGATGAGAGTTAAGTTCTCACTTATGTCTATTTCTGACACAACTTTCACACAATTGCCAAACTATTGGCCAAACATTTGCGTGACCAACAAAAAATGTTGGGTTTTATCTGAGTCATCCCAATATCAATAGGGTTCAAATAACAAGAGATTCATCGGATGAGCCAAGCTATCTGTAATTTAATTGCTCAGGAACTTAATGTTCGGACTGAGCAGGTCACTGCTGCTGTTAACCTAATCGATGATGGAAACACAGTTCCGTTTATTGCTCGTTACCGAAAAGAGGTCACGGGCGGATTGGATGACACTCAGCTACGTAACCTTGATAGCCGCTTATCCTATCTGCGTGAGCTAGATGAGCGTCGCCACACTATTCTTAAGTCGATCAAAGAACAGGGTAAACTGACTGCTGAGCTTGAAACCGAAATTCACCAGGCTGACAGTAAAACGCGTCTTGAAGACCTGTACCTGCCGTATAAACCAAAGCGTCGTACCAAAGGTCAAATTGCCATTGAAGCGGGGTTAGAGCCTTTGGCGGATAAGCTTTGGACTCAGCCAGAGACGGAGCCAGAAGTAGAAGCGGCGAATTATATCGATGCAGACAAAGGCATTGCCGATATCAAAGCAGCGCTAGACGGTGCGCGCGCTATCGTGATGGAGCGTATTGCAGAAGATGCTAACTTGCTTGAGAAAATTCGTACTCACCTTAACCGCAATGCAGAGCTGGTTGCCCGAGTGGTTGAAGGCAAAGAGCATGAAGGTGAGAAATTTAAAGACTATTTCGAGCACAATGAAGCGTTAAGTAAAGTACCGTCGCACCGTGCGCTTGCCATGTTGCGTGGTCGTAACGAGGGTTTCTTAACCCTAGCGATGAATGCGGACCCCACTCAAGAAGAGGGTGCTCGCCAGTCTTATTGTGAGACTATTATTAGCGATCACTACGGTATCTCACTTAGCAATGCTCCAGCCGATACGTGGCGTAAGCAAGTGATTAGCTGGGCGTGGCGAATTAAAGTTTCCATGCATATGGAAACTGAGCTGATGGGCGCCATGAAAGAGCGGGCTGAAATTGAAGCGATTGAAGTGTTTGCCACCAACCTTAAAGACTTGTTGATGGCCGCGCCTGCTGGCCCGCGTGCAACTCTTGGCCTCGATCCAGGTTTGCGCACCGGTTCTAAGATTGCCGTGGTTGACTCAACGGGTAAGGTACTGGCGACAGAGACCATTTATCCACATCCACCACAAAAGCAATATGACAAATCTGCCCAGATTGTTGATGCTTTAGTGCGTAAATATAACGTTGACTTGATCGCGATTGGTAATGGTACAGCTTCACGTGAAACGGACAGCTTTGTCGCGGATTTGATTAAGCGTGGCAACCTTAAAGTGCAGAAAATCATGGTGAGCGAAGCGGGCGCATCGGTTTATTCGGCTTCGGAGTTGGCAGCGAAAGAGTTCCCTAATTTGGATGTGTCACTGCGTGGTGCGGTGTCGATTGCCCGTCGTCTGCAAGACCCATTGGCAGAACTGGTTAAAATCGACCCTAAATCGATCGGTGTTGGTCAGTATCAGCACGATGTTAGCCAATCTATGTTGGCAAAACGCCTAGATGCGGTAGTCGAAGATTGTGTAAACGCCGTTGGCGTAGATGTAAATACAGCTTCTCCGGCACTGTTAACTCGCGTCGCTGGCTTGTCGAGCACAATTGCGCAGAATATCGTTGATTACCGCGATGAGAATGGTCGCTTTGAAGCGCGCACTACATTGAAGAAAGTTGCTCGACTTGGGCCTAAAGCCTTTGAGCAGTGTGCTGGGTTCTTACGTATCATGGATGGCAAGAACCCACTTGATGCCTCTTCTGTTCACCCAGAAGCCTACCCTGTAGTAAAAGCGATTGCGGAGAAGAACAGTAAAGACGTTAAGGCGCTGATTGGTGATACTCAATTTTTGCGTGGCTTACATGCTGTCGACTACACCGATGATAACTTCGGTGTGCCAACGGTGAGCGATATTATCAAAGAGTTGGATAAACCAGGTCGTGACCCACGTCCTGAGTTTAAGACTGCCACCTTTGCTGATGGGGTGAATGAAGTCTCTGACCTAGAGCCTGGTATGGTGTTAGAAGGGGTCGTATCCAACGTAGCAAACTTCGGCGCCTTCGTTGATATCGGCGTTCACCAAGATGGCTTAGTGCATATATCTGCGCTAACGGATCGCTATGTATCAGACCCTCGTGAAGTGGTTAAAGCCGGTGATATCGTTAAGGTGAAAGTGATGGAGGTGGATGTACAGCGTAAGCGTATTGGCCTTTCAATGCGATTAAACGATGAGCCAGGACAAGACAACCGAGCACAACGTTCGAGTGCTCCACGAAGTCAACAGCGCAAGAACAGCGGTGGTCAACATCGTCGTGACGAGTCATCCAATGGCAATAGCGCGATGGGCGGTGCATTTGCTGCCGCCTTTGCCAAAGCGAAGCGTTAACGTATTGCCTTAAAAATATAAATCCCCGTAGTAGTGATACTAACGGGGATTTTTTTCGGCGTTACCTTATCGAATCAGACAAGGTACTACAACACCGCAATTACGTCAGATGGGGTGTTAGGGGCCACCGCATGACCGTAATGGAATTTAATCACGGTTCTGCGCTTTTCCATCATCCCTTCTGTTATCGCCGCATCGATTATGCGTCTCGGCAAACGAAAACGCATGGCGTAGCCTTTACCTTGATGTGCGCTATAACTTTCCAGTGCCAACAGTTGGAATAACCGTTCGAGAGTATCTTTAGGTTCTTCCTGAGAAACCGCAACAGAATGACCACTTTCTTCCGTCTCATAGCTTGGATGCTCGGACGGATCCCATGATGATTGCCTTCGCCGTTTATCGTCTGCTGTTACCTTTCGTTCTGCGTTGCTCTTGGTCAATGCAATCGTTGGTGCAATTGGCTCTCGGACTCTGTTGTCGCGTGCCGCTTGTTCCGTTTGCACATTAACCGATGGGGCGATGAGTGGAACACTAACGTTCGTAGGTGATACGAGCATTCATTTACCTCCTCACTCCCAACCTGAGAGTTGGGACAATCGCCCCTAGAACTCTTTCGGTTAGATTATTTATCGACCAATGTACAAAAATGTTTAGCGTACTTTGCTACTTTTTTGCACATTGTTCATTTGCAGGGTTCATTGTCAATGAATTGGCGAACTTGTTGGCAGAAGTTTTCGAGCTCAGTCATAAAAGGCGCATGGGAAGACTCTGCAAAGATAAAACTGTCGCTTTCGGGCGCCAGAGAATCGACGTCAGTGGCGACTTTTGCAGGGACTAATCCATCAAGTCGACCGTATAGGCGCAGCATTGGGATGGTTAGATTTTCTAGCTCTGTTCGGTAGTCGAGATCGGCTAAAAGCTGCAGACCAGCAAGCAGGGAAGTAGGGTTCGGTGTTGGACGAGACAGTACCGCTTTCTTCAGCAGCTTAACGTCTTGTCTAGCTGACGGACTGCCCATGGCTTGTAATGCCATAAAACGCTCGATCGTCAGTTGGAAGTCATCGACCAGTTGTGCGGTAAAGGCACTGAGTACATTGGCCTGAATGCCGCGCCAAGGTCTTTCTGCAGCAAATTTAGGTGAGCTTGCTACCGTGATAAGCTTTTGTACTCGTTCCGGGTGATTGAGCGCGATATGCGTAGCGAGTAGGCCACCGAGAGACCACCCTAACCAAATGGCCTTATTTGGCGCGTGTTGTAGCACCTGTTCAGCGAGATCGTCCATGTTCTCAAAGCTAGATTGATGACTATGACCAAAGCCGGGCAGGTCCACTACGTGGACGCAAAAATGCTGACTGAGGATTTCAACTGTCTGTTGCCACACTGCGCCATTCATACCCCAACCATGAATCAAAACTAGATCATTGCCTTGACCACTGGATTGCCAATATAAAGATTCAGTTTTGCTCTCGTTAAGTCCCACTATTTCCATCCTTTTACGCTTCGCTTGGTTGACACAATCATGGAACGATTATTGTCATGGAATGGGGCCATGTTAACTCAAAGGGTAGTGAAATACATCGCCGACCTGTTACCTATGCATTGCGAGGTTTGTCAGTTGCCGCTCAGCAAGCCCTATCCGAGCAGTGGCATTTGTCAACACTGTTCACAGAGCTTTGCGCCACTGCCTAGATGTCAGTGCTGTGGCTTGCCAACCGTTTATGAGGTTGATGTCTGTGGCCAGTGCCTGATGCAACCGCCAAGTTGGCATCGACTCTACTGCGTTGGTGATTACCAAGCGCCATTGTCGGGTTATGTGCATCAGCTTAAGTATGAGCGCCAATTCTGGCAGGCGCGAAAGCTAGCCAGTTTGCTCGAGCCACGTATTGACGAGTCTCCGCAGCTCATTACTAGTGTGCCTTTGCATTGGCAGCGTCAGCTACGTCGTGGATTCAATCAAAGTGAGCTTATTGCTCGCTCCTTGTCAAAAACACTCAACGTCTCTTATAGCAACTTATTCACTCGTGTTAGGTCGACGGCCCAACAGCAAGGGTTAACCAAATCACAGCGTCGAAGGAATTTGGATAAGGCATTTCGTCTCACAGATGACGTTTTGGTAGCGCATATCGCGATTGTCGATGATGTTGTGACCACAGGCAGTACAGTACGACATTTATGTCAATTATTGCTTGAAGCGGGGGTGAACAGGATTGATATTTACTGCATTTGCCGTACTCCTGAGCCAGCAAACTAGTCTCCCTTCACTCAGAATCTGCAGCCTTGTTCAGTGCGTCAGTTCACCGGAAGGCTGGTCGCCCAAATCGCATAGTACACCTATGTTCGTAGGGTTGAATTGTCTTGTTACCGTGCGGCAACTTCAGTTATTTTGGGCATATAAATTGACTAAAAGGCTAGATCTCTTGTTTTTCAGGAGTAGAATGGTGAACAAATAGCCTACAAAATTACTCAGGTATTCGTCGTGTCAAATACAATTACTATTACAGAAACTGCCCAAAAACACTTTGCTAACCTGTTAGGTCAGCAGCCAGAAGGCACTAATATTCGTGTATTCGTGGTAAACCCTGGCACTCAAAACGCAGAGTGCGGTGTCTCTTACTGCCCTCCAGAAGCGGTGGAATCTACAGATACCGAGCTAGAGTTTGAATTTTTCTCAGCATTTATTGATGAGCTAAGTCTGCCATTTTTGGAAGACGCTGAAATTGATTTTGTAACCGATAAAATGGGCTCTCAGCTAACGTTGAAAGCGCCGAACGCTAAAATGCGCAAGGTGTCTGATGACGCGCCTTTGGTTGAACGTGTTGAGTACGCAATTCAAACTCAGGTTAACCCTCAGCTTGCTGGCCATGGTGGTCATGTAAACCTAGTAGAAATTACCGAGGAAGGCGTTGCTATTGTTGCCTTTGGTGGTGGTTGCAACGGTTGTTCTATGGTTGATGTGACCCTAAAAGAGGGCATCGAGAAAGAACTACTGCAGCAGTTTGAAGGTGAGCTTTCTGCGGTTCGCGATGCCACTGAGCATGATCGCGGTGAGCACTCTTACTACTAAGTAATTAGAATGAAATACATAGGGTTGGCAGCGATGTCAGCCCTTTTTTTGTTTTCAAAGCTGACAAATTTCTCATATATTAAGAGAACCCCCGCTTCATGAATAGGAGTCAGTACGTGGCTAAACGGAACCCACCAGAAATATTGTCAAAGCAGACCGTCGCTCAATCGCGCTTGTTTGCGATTGAAGCCTTGGATTTGTGTTTTAGCAATGGTGAGAAGCGAACGTACGAGCGAATGAAACCCAGTGGTCGCAATGCGGTTATGATGGTGCCTATTACAGAACAAGGCGATATATTGCTCGTGAGAGAGTTCGCCGCTGGCACTGAACGCTACGAGCTTGGCTTTCCTAAAGGGCTAATCGACCCGGGGGAGACGCCTCAGCAAGCGGCTGAACGTGAATTGAAAGAAGAGATTGGCTTTGGTGCTAAAACATTAACGCCGTTAAAAGAAGTGGTTCTTGCTCCTTCTTATTTCTCAAGCAAAATGACCTTATTTATTGCGCAGGATCTATACTCAGAGCAATTAGTAGGTGATGAGCCTGAACCGTTAGAAGTGGTTCGTTGGCCTTTAGCGCAAGCTGAAGAGCTGCTAACGCACCTTGATTTTTGTGAAGCGCGGAGTATTACTGCGCTGTTGCTTGCTCTACGAATTTTAAAACCATAATCAAGGTTCCCTTTTGAGGGACGAGTAGGTAGAGCGCTAAGGATTTTTTATGCCAATCAAAGAAGACCTTTCTCATCATTTGCCAGCAGTGATTGAAATCGCCCGTAGTGCAGGGCAGCTGATTCTCGATATCTACGAGAAGAAGGAGTACGAAGAGTTCACTAAAAGCGATGAAACGCCAGTGACCAGTGCCGATATTGCCGCGCATAAACTGGTGGTTGAAAAGCTCTCTGAACTGACACCTGATATTCCTGTTTTATCGGAAGAAGATGCGGATATTAGCTTAGACAAGCGCTCTCAATGGGAGCGCTACTGGTTGGTTGACCCGCTTGATGGGACTCAAGAGTTCATCGCTCGCAGTGGAGATTTCGCGACTATCATTGCCTTGGTTGAAAATAACAAGCCAGTGATGGGGGTAGTTTATGGACCTGTGTCTGGGGTGACTTACTACGCTTATCAAGGTAAAGGCGCGTGGAAGATTCCAGACCTGAACGAAAGCGTGCGAATTAAAACTCACCAACACGATGGGCAACAAAGCCCAATTGCGATTGCAATTAGTCGCCGCCAGGATATTAACCGTATCACCAGTCGGATGAGCAGTGGTTGGAACTATGACTTAGTGCCTTTAGGCTCTGCAGCGCTGAAAGCGTGCTTGGTTGCCGAAGGGGCTGTTGATTGTTACTTACGACTTGGTCCTACCGGCGAGTGGGACACTGCGGCAACTCAATGTATTGTTGAAGAAGCGGGAGGCCGTATTCTGAGTACGCTGCTAGAGCCACTGTCATACAATGAGCGTGATACGCTAGAGAACCCTAACTTTATTGTCTTGGGTGATGAGAGCTTACCGTGGGGCGAAATTCTTAAGGTTAAGGATTAAGGGCGAGAACGGACTTCGTCCTTCGAGATGCTAGAACGCTTTGCTTCGAGAACGGGCTTCGCCCTATGGATCGCTTCGCTGCTGGAAGAGAGAGTAGGGAATCTTTAAAAGAACTCTCCTAGCCGAAAGAGATCCCCAACTCGTTCGTCCCTCACTCTTGAGGATGACGTATTGCCTACTTAAACTAAGAGGGTTGACGCTTTCACGCCAACCCTCTTTTTTGTTATCCAGTTATCCGTGAGGACGAAGTCCGTTCCCACGTCCCGGTTCCCTAGCGAAGCGTTCCTTGTTACGCCTTAGAATACACGTCTCTATCGCCAAGCCAACGGTCGATGATTGCTACTGCACTTTGCTGGTGATTGTCGTGAATATGGCGAGCAATGCGCTGTACTTCAGGGATAAGGCGTTGGTCACGAACCAGATCGGCAATCTTAAAGTCGGCCATGCCAGTCTGCTTAGTACCGAGCAGTTCACCGGGGCCTCGGATCTCCAAGTCTCGCTGCGCGATAACAAAGCCATCATTGCTTTCACGTAGAACACCTAAGCGCTTCTGAGCGGTCTTTGATAGCGGCGAATGGTAGAGCAGCACACAGTGACTGGCAACACTACCTCGTCCTACACGGCCCCGAAGTTGGTGCAGTTGAGCTAAACCAAGTCGCTCTGGGTTTTCGATGATCATTAAGCTTGAGTTGGGTACATCAACTCCAACTTCAATCACTGTGGTCGCAACTAATAAGTGTAACTTGTTGTCTTTGAAGTCCTGCATAACCGCTTGCTTTTCAGCAGGTTTCATTCGGCCATGAACTAAGCCTATTTTTACGTCAGGTAGCTTACGCTGTAGCTCTTCTGCTGTGTCGGCAGCGGCTTGAGCTTCAAGAACTTCTGACTCATCAATCAGAGTACACACCCAGTAAGCTTGCTTACCTTCGTTGAGGCAAGCATTTCTCACTCGCTCAACAATATCGTCGCGCTTAGTGTCAGGGATGGCAACGGTCTGAACTGGCGTTCTGCCTGGAGGAAGCTCATCGATGACTGAAGTCTCTAAATCAGCATAAGCAGTCATTGCCAGCGTACGAGGGATTGGAGTGGCTGTCATAATCAACTGGTGCGGATAAGCGCCTTGCTTGGCGCCTTTTTCACGCAGTTCTAGGCGCTGGTGGACACCAAATCGGTGCTGCTCGTCGATAATAACCAGCGCTAAGTGGTTAAACTCAACATGCTCTTGGAACAGCGCATGGGTGCCGACCACCATTTGTGCTTCACCGCTAGCAATTTTAGCCAGTTCAGTCTCTTTCGCTTTACCTTTTAGCTTACCTGCTAGCCATCCCACATTAATGCCCATTGGCTCTAACCAATTGGCGAAGTTAATCGCGTGTTGTTCAGCAAGCAGCTCTGTCGGTGCCATCAGTGCGACTTGATAGCCATGTTCAAGCGCACGCAGAGCGGCTAATGCCGCCACTAACGTTTTCCCTGAGCCAACATCCCCTTGCACCAGGCGCATCATAGGGTGCGGCTTTTCAAGGTCTCGCTCGATCTCAGCGACCACACGAGCTTGGGCATTGGTCGGTGAAAAAGGTAACTGATCGAGTAGTTGCTGCTTGAGTTTGTTACTTGCAGTAAGAGGCAGGGCTGTATCTTGTTGCCCTTTGCTCCGCACTGCGAGCATCGATAGGTTTTGTGCCAACAACTCTTCCATTATTAAACGGAACTGAGCTGGGTGTTTACCTTCATCAAATTGCTCTAAGTCTATGCTTGGTGGTGGTCGATGTATGGTGTGCAGCGCTTGCGCCAAAGTAATTTGCTGGTCATATAGGCCGTTTGGCAGCAGCTCTTGCACCGCCGCTTTATCGAGTAACTCAAGCGCTTGGTCGGTAAGATTGCGCAGTGTAATTTGCCTCAGTCCATCGGTGGTTGGATAAACTGGCGTCAGAGTTTGCTCTACCTGAGTCGTTTGGTTTGGTGTGTAGAACTTGTAATCTGGGTGGACTATCTCTAAGCCATAACCACCACGTTTAATCTCACCATAGGCGTGAACGGTTTTACCTTCGCTGAAGTTGTTCTTCATTCCTGCTGTGAAATTAAAGAAACGCAGGGTGACAGTGCCATTGCCGTCACTGATTTTCACCGACAGCATTTTGCGCTTGCCAAACAGGGTATCTACGCTCATCACCTTACCTTGTACTGCTGCCCATAAGCCAGCATGCAGCTTAACCATCGGGTAGATACGGGTGCGATCTTCGTAGCGTAGTGGTAGGTGGAACAGTAGGTCTTGAACGGAATGGAGCCCAACTTTGGTTAGCTTCTCTGCTACTTTGGCACCAACGCCAGTGAGAGAGGTTAGAGGAATCGCAGATAGCAGTTGGGACATGACACAGCTCGTTCGTTATATTGAGTATGTGACTCAGTGAGTTAGATGGAGATAACTCTAATAGTTAACCATCGAGCTGTGTTTTTGTACAGGAAAAATACTACTTCTTCTGCATCTCTGCCCACCACTCGTCATCTGCGACGATCTGGCCTTGGTCGTCCAGTGGTGGATACGCTAAGCCTTTGCGCTTGGCGACTTTAGCTAGAACAGGGTGGCCTCGTTCGAACAAAAGGCGGTGAATGGTCTCTTCCGGCACTGAGCTCACTTCGTTATCGTACATGCCAGCAGCTTCGCGTTGGCGCTGCGCTTCGTAAAGAATTACTGCACTGGCGACTGAAACATTGAGAGACTGAACCATACCCACCATAGGAACGATGATATCTTGGTCGGCGAGCTGTTTTGCTTGCTCTGAAGCGCCGACTTTCTCGCTACCTAGAATGATGGCTGTTGGTTTGGTGTAGTCAATCTCGCGAAAGTCGACCGCTGTGTCAGATAAATTAGTTACAAGTACCTGCATCCCTTGAGCTTTAAGCTCAGTGATGGCTTCTTCAATAGAGTCGTGGGTTTCCACATCTACCCAGTTACGAGCTCCAGCCGAGGTGTGACTGAGGGTACGCATCTCGTTGGGCCAAACCGCGTGAATTTTGTGCACTCCAGTGGCGTCAGCAGTGCGGATAACCGCAGAGACATTGTTTGGCTTATGCACTTCTTCCAAGCAAAGAGTCAGATCAGATTGGCGTGCTTTTAATACTTCTTGGATTCGATTGTAGCGTTCTAAATTCATAATCTTACATAAAAGAAAGCCCCTGAAATGAAGGTTCCAAGGGCAAATTCTGATTCAGTTTAAGTGTTAGTTCTTACGGCGACGAACTTTTAGTGTCTGTGGCATCGCCTTAATCTTACGCATAATGCCAGCAAGATGAACACGATCTTTAGTCGTTAGCAGTACCGTTACTGTGTACAAGCGTCCATCACGTTCCTCGGTAGAGAGCCCGTGAATGTTTGAACCAGTTTTTGAAATAACGTTGGTCAGTTCGGCCAATGCGCCTTGACGGTTTTGCACATCGACAGTGACTTCGGTAATAAACTCTTTGTCGTAATCGTCAGACCATTCTACTGCCATGTACTTGTCTGGTTCTTTTTGATAACCACGTACATTTGGACACATTTCGCGATGGACAACCAAGCCACGGCCCGGAGACACGTGCGCGATGATGTGATCGTCTGGGATTGGGTGACAACAGTTAGCAAATGTCAGAAGAATACCTTCAGCGCCACGGATTGGCAGTTTCTTCTTACCTTCGCTATCACCTGCCACTTCTGTTAGTTCGTCCGCATCGCCAAGTAAACGACGAGCAATGACGATACTCATTAGTTCACCTAGGCCAATGTCGGCTAACAGGTCATCAATGTTGTCAATTTTGAGGTCGTTGAGTACATGGTTGATGTTGTCTTCATCAATATCAGTCAGTGAGTGCTCACCTAATGCGTGGTTAAGTAGGCGTCGTCCTAGCGTGATAGACTCTTCACGGCGCATCGTTTTCAGAACCTGGCGGATCTTAGTACGTGCGCGAGAGGTCACCACATAGTTAAGCCACGCCGCGTTTGGACGCGCGCCAGGCGCACTGATGATTTCAATCGTCTGGCCGTTTTTCAGCGACTTACTCAGTGGGTATGGATTGCGGTCAACGCGCGCACCAACACAGGTATTACCGACATCAGTATGCACCGCATAAGCGAAATCGACGGCGGTTGCGCCAACGGGTAGTTCAACGATACGTCCTTTTGGCGTAAAGACGTAGATCTCGTCAGGGAATAGGTCTGACTTAACGTTCTCGATAAACTCAAATGAGTTGCCCGCGCTTTGCTGTAGCTCTAATAAGCTTTGCATCCAGCGTTGAGCTTTCACTTGCGCGGTGGTACCGGTGCGATCGCTATTGTTTTTGTATGACCAGTGGGCAGCGACACCTTTATCTGCCATTTGATCCATATCTTCAGTACGGATCTGTACTTCAACAGGGACGCCATGAGGGCCGACCATTGAAGTGTGAATCGATTGATAACCGTTGGCTTTAGGTACTGCAATGTAGTCTTTCATGCGACCGGGACGCGGTTTATACAAACTATGAACCTGGCCGAGCACTCGGTAGCAAGTATCAGCGTCTTCAACGACCACGCGAAAGGCGTAGATATCCATAATGGTATGGAAGCGCTGTTCCTTGATCTTCATCTTGTTGTAGATGGAGAATAGATTTTTTTCGCGACCAAACACTCGAGCTTTAAGTCCTACCTCTTGGAGGCGGCCTTCGATCTCTTCATGGATACGCTCGATCATCTCTTTACGATTACCACGTGCCGCTTTTACTACCTCTTTTAGAACGCGATAGCGATTCGGATAGAGCGCTTCAAAACCAAGCTCTTCAAGCTCAGTCTTGATGTTGTGGATACCTAGGCGATGAGCCAATGGAGAGTAAATTTCGAGAGTTTCACGTGCGATACGACGTTTTTTGTCTGGGCGTAGCGCACCGAGTGTACGCATGTTGTGCGTACGGTCAGCGAGCTTAATCAGAATAACGCGGATGTCTTGCACCATGGCAAGAACCATCTTGCGGAAGTTTTCTGCCTGAGCTTCCTTGCGATCGCGAAATTTAAGCTTATCGAGCTTAGAAACGCCATCCACCAGTTCAGCTACGGTCGTACCAAATTGAGCTTCAAGCTCCTCTTTGGTGACTTCGGTGTCTTCAATGACGTCATGAAGCAGTGCTGCTTGCAGTGTTTCGATATCTAGGCGCATTTCAGCCAAGATACGTGAAACAGCAACAGGGTGGATAATATAAGGTTCCCCGCTTGAACGGGTCTGCCCTTCATGGGCATCTTTCGCTACCACATAAGATTGACGCAGAGCCTCAATTTGAGGCTCTGTTAGGTATTCTTGGGCAACGTCTTTTAGGCTATCGAATAGATACAAACTTTAGGCCCGGAAGATAGTTGTAGTGACGAGAAGGTCTAATTAACGGCTGTGAGCGATGCTGCTTACAGCTGCTAGTTCAGCGGCTTCTTGCTCTTGCTGCTCTTGACGCTCACGTGCATCAAGAATCTCTTTAGTGATAAGACCTTCTTCGATTTCGCGTAGAGCGATAACCGTTTGCTTATCATTCTCTTCTGGCACTAGTGAATCTTTGCCACCAGTTTGCATTTGACGAGCGCGGCGTGCCGCAATTAGAACTAGGTCGAAACGGTTGCCAACTTTTTCAACAGCGTCTTGTACAGTTACGCGTGCCATGAGAACTCCAAATTAGTTAACTAAAATTTTGAATGACGAGAAATTATACAGGCAGAGTGGCTTAGATGCTAGTCACTAGTTACGAGCCACTAGTTTGTTGAAACTCTCGTCTTATTGGTTAATAGATATATTATCTCTTCGAAACTCGAAACTCGAAA
>JRWQ01000030.1 GCA_000775715.1 Vibrio tubiashii | reverse complement strand
TCTTAACAAAGGCGTTCAAGTGGGACTGCTAACGCGTGGCAATTTTAGTAGCAAAGTCGAATACCGTGGTTAGGGTGGTTTGTTTAGGCTTCGCGGCTTGCGTTGCACAGCCCCTTAACGCATCGTTAGGTGCCCAGTCGACATAATTAGTCCGTTGGGAATTTTTGTTTTTGGTGTAGCACACGCATAATGCGAATGATGTCGCCTTCAACCCAGTACGAAACGATCATCGAAATCTCAGGAATAATGAGCAATCGCCCTCTAATTCCGTCACGCTGGACTCCCATATGAGGTTGCTCTAAAAGGTTTTCAACTTTTGCTTCAATAATATCGTCGGTTTTGTCAGCAGCTTCGGGGTTGAAGTCGTAGAGAAACTCAAAGATCTTTTCGCGATCGTTGAGAGACTCTTCTTCCCACAAAATCATAATTTGCCTCGGTTACGGATTTTAGCTTTACGCTCGGCCATACGAGATTTGGCTGAGTCATGGTCAACAAAAGTGGCTTTTCCTGAGTCAAACTTCTCAAAAGCTAAGTTAACTTGTTCAGTTAACCATGCGTCGTGAGATAAAGTCTTTCTTTGTTGGTCAGCTAGTTGCTCAGTCAGTTCGCGACAAGCATCACTTAGCGTTCTACCTTGGCTTTCTGCCATTTGTTGGGCTAGTCGCTTTGTTTCTTCATCAACACGAAATTGAATTCTAGTGTCCATGATGCACTCCATATCTTGCGTGTGTACAAATGTTAGCACTAGGTTTGAGGTTGGGCAACTAACAAAGCGTTTAAGACGGATTCACAACGCTTGGCATTTTTAGTTTGAATCAGCTTAAGTGTTTACGGCACAATGGTTTAGGTTCGGTAGTTGGCGTTGTTCACCACTTAACGCGGCGTTAGGTTGCTTTTAAGATTGTAGGCTTGCTAGTTCAGCGTTCAGCCACTTCAAGTTCATCGGTTGTCGTTACTTTCGCGTCTGTGTGGCTCGAACATCTTCATGTGAAAGCTTCGTTTTGTGGCTCAATTTCAACTTCGGCGGCTCACCATTTTTGAGTCCGGACGACCAATTCAGTTGTCAGAAACCGCTTGTCCTATAAAGTTCTCCGGCTCGGTGTTTTGAAGTTCAGCGCATCTTGGCTCAACGAACCACCGCAAAACAGTGAAGTGTTTGTCATTTGAGCCCTGTGCTTGTTGCGGTGCATTCAGCATTGGTGTTTTATACGTCAACCACTGCATTCCAAATCAGCGAAAGTGTGCGTAATAAGCATCCCTAACAAACTGCTTAAGACGGACTGCCAACTCTCGGCGGTTTTACTTCTGGTCAGTTTTAGTGTTTATGGTGGCTTGTTTTAGTTTGGTGGCAGGTTGGCAGCCACTTAGCAGGGCGTTATGTTCCCGAGCCCCCCACGTTTAGTAGACACTTTACTAAGTTAGATCTAGGGTCTAATTGAGAGG
>JRWQ01000003.1 GCA_000775715.1 Vibrio tubiashii | reverse complement strand
AATGTGTAAGAACTAAAAAGCAGCTTTCCAGATTAAAGAATTTGCTTGGCGACCATAGCGATTTGGACCCACCTGATTCCATGCCGAACTCAGAAGTGAAACGAATTAGCGCCGATGGTAGTGTGGGGCTTCCCCATGTGAGAGTAGGACATCGCCAGGCTTTAATTTTATAAAAGAGCCCGTTTGTAAAAACGGGCTTTTTTAGTCCTAACGGGACATCTTGATGCTGATATAGCTCAGGTGGTAGAGCGCATCCTTGGTAAGGATGAGGTCCCCAGTTCGAGTCTGGGTATCAGCACCATTTACTGTTTGTTTTATGCTTTTCGATAAGAGCGTAAAGCAAAACGTAAAGAATTTTACTTGGCAACCATAGCGATTTGGACCCACCTGATTCCATGCCGAACTCAGAAGTGAAACGAATTAGCGCCGATGGTAGTGTGGGGCTTCCCCATGTGAGAGTAGGACATTGCCAGGTTGTTATTTGAAAACCCAGTCTTCGGACTGGGTTTTGTCGTTTACGGGGAAGGAACGGGATGCGCCCTATGGAAATCGAGAGCGCTACGCTGCTGGAACGGGCTTCGTCCTTCAAGAACGCTTCGCTTGAGATTTGAGAATCTACTTTAGGTGAATGTTGGTAGCTAGGTGATATAATTTAGTCCCGAAGTTGTGCCCCCCAAGAGAAATAATAAGCTAGTTCTCTAGTTCTCTAGTTCTCTAGTTCTCTAATTCTCTAGTTCTCTAGTTCTCCAGTTCTCCGTAGGACGAAGTCCATTCTCACATCCTCTCTCCGTTATCCCTTGTCATTCAAGTCCCAATCATAGTCATAACTAAACTTTCCACTAAGGTTCGCTAACTCTGGACGGTATTTGGCCAGATGTTGAATCAACTCATGCTGATTGCCAAAATCATCGGCAAACCAATCGTAGATGGAAGAAAGTTGAGTTTTACCGTTGGATTGAAGAACCCCTTTATTGCTATTAATAAACTCTTTGGCGGCTTTTTCTAGTAGTTGCTTGCTGTTTTCGGCAGTGAACGCTTGTGGTTGTAAATTAGGGCAACCTAAGCTTGCACAGTTCACCGCGTAGTGAGTGCGAGGGTCATTCCATATAGGTCGTAGGATTCGGTGCTCGATATCGTTGAGGGTTAACGCTTGACCATTAATGGTGATCACATGCTCTCCCCACGGGCCAAAGCTAAATAGTCCACCCAGCTTAGTGATTGACTTAATTGGATACTCTTCAAGGATCAGGTCTACAGTGATTGCATTATATAGGTTAACCCAATAAGCATACTGTTCGGCTTTGCTATACATTCTCGGGTCATAGATAGAGAGGTGAGAAATATAGGCTTTTAACTGCTGTTTATCATCGCTTGTGACATCAGCATATTTTACTAGGGTATTCTCTCCTGATGATACCAGATACTTGTCTAAAAACTTTTGCCAAGGTTGATGAGAGATAAAACTAGTGTTGGTTTCATCTGACTTGTTCCATAACGGCCAAAGCTCTGATTTAGGGGCGGCGAAGGTTTGGAAAGAGATAATGGTCAGTAGCAAAGTAATGATACGTATCATGCGCTAAAATCCTAATGTCGAAGTGCTAAGTCAATAGACCTCGTATTGAGCAAGTTTGTTTCGGCATAGAACAAAAAAGGTCAGCCGAAGCTAACCTTTTGTCTATTTGGTATCAATTTATGCATTACTTAAGGAAGCTTGGAATGTTCGCTTCAAAAGCCGCAATTTTGTCTTCATGTTGAAGAGTTAGGCCAATGTTGTCTAAGCCGTTGAGTAGGCAGTGACGGCGGAATTCATCGATCTCAAACGAGTATTCCTTTCCGTTAGCTCGTACTAAATTTGCTTCTAGATCCACTTCAACTTCAGCCCCTTCGTTTGCTTCAACGAACTGGAAGATTTCATCCACTTCTTGCTCGGTTAGGCGTACTGGAACCATTTGGTTATTGATTGAGTTACCGTAGAAGATATCTGCAAAACTTGGCGCGATCATCGCTTTGATGCCGTAGTCTGCCAGTGCCCATGGAGCGTGTTCGCGAGATGAACCACAGCCAAAGTTCTCGCGAGCTAGTAGGATAGAAGCGCCTTGGTAACGAGGTGCATTCATTACAAACTCTGGGTTTGGTTGCTCGCCTGCGTCATCGAGAAAACGCCAATCGTGGAATAAGTGCTTACCGAAACCTAAACGAGAAACCTTTTGTAGAAACTGCTTGGGGATAATGGCATCTGTATCGACGTTCGCTGCATCTAGAGGAACAACCAAGCCTGTGTGTTGTTTAAAACCTGACATGATTATTCTCCTTAATCTAGTTCACGAATGTCAACAAAGTGACCAGCAATTGCTGCTGCCGCTGCCATCGCAGGGCTCACCAAGTGGGTACGACCATCTCGGCCTTGGCGACCCTCGAAGTTACGGTTTGAGGTAGAAGCACAGCGCTGCTGAGGGCCAAGGCGATCATTATTCATCGCTAGACACATTGAACAGCCTGGTAGACGCCATTCAAAGCCCGCATCGATAAAGACTTTGTCTAGACCTTCAGCTTCAGCTTCAGCTTTTACTTGCTCAGAGCCTGGAACAATTAGCGCTTGAACATGAGACGCCACTTTCTTGCCCTTAGCAATCGCAGCTGCTGCGCGCATATCCTCTATACGAGAGTTAGTACAAGAACCAACGAATACCTTGTCGACAGGGTAATCAGATAACTTAGTACCAGCGCGTAAGCCCATGTAGCCCAAAGCTTTCTCTGCTGACGCTTTCTCTACAGGGTCTGTAAAGCTTGCTGGATCTGGAATTGGTGTATCAACAGAGATAACCTGACCAGGGTTTGTTCCCCATGTGACTTGTGGTTTGATGTCAGCGGCGTTTAGTGTGACTACTGCGTCAAACTCGGCGTCGTCATCCGTTTTAAGTGACGACCAGTATTCAATCGCTGCTTCTAGATCTTCACCTTGCGGAGCAAATTTACGACCTTTGATGTATTCAAAAGTGGTTTCATCTGGTGCGATTAGGCCTGCTTTCGCACCTAGCTCGATCGCCATGTTGCACACTGTCATACGACCTTCCATGGTAAGATCAGTAATTGCTTCACCGCAGAACTCAACTACGTAGCCAGTACCGCCCGCTGCAGTCGTTTCACCGATGATGGCTAGGACGATATCTTTTGCAGTAATGCCCGGCGCTACCTTACCTTTTACTTCGATCTTCATGGTTTTTGCACGTGCTTGTTTTAGCGTTTGAGTCGCTAGCACGTGCTCTACTTCTGAAGTGCCGATCCCGAATGCAAGAGAACCAAATGCACCGTGTGTTGCTGTGTGCGAATCACCACAAACAATGGTCATACCCGGCAGAGTGATACCTAACTCTGGCCCCATAACGTGCACAATACCTTGGTATTTGTGGTTGATGTCATAGAGGGTGACACCAAACTCTTCACAGTTCTTAGATAGCGTTTCCATCTGGATACGTGCCATCTCTCCGGAAGCGTTAATGTCCTTAGTTTGCGTCGAAACGTTGTGGTCCATAGTTGCAAATGTTTTGCTGACTTGGCGAACCTGACGGCCTTTCTCACGCAGACCATCGAATGCTTGAGGAGACGTTACTTCATGAACCAAGTGGCGGTCGATGTATAAAATAGGGTTTTCACCCTCAGCGGCTACGGCGACGTGCGCGTCGTAGACTTTTTCATATAATGTTTTGCCCATTGCTCTTCCTCGTCGTCCTTGTCACTGCAACTGTGTTAGCTTCTCTCAATCAGCTTGGTCATTTAGCGGACTAGACTCCCAAGTCTGATTGATATCGCTGCCTTGTTGCAGCACCAATGACTTAGAGGAAGTGCCTCTGCCATTGGGTTGGTATTATTAATGACGACTTTAATCTGTTGTGTTTGTGTATTCAGTAATTATGAGTTCAGGATGTACTCAGCGATTTTATCGCCCATCTCTGAAGTCGATAGTGCTGGTTTGTCGCCTGATAGGTCACCAGTCAGTTCACCTGCTGATAGTGCTTTAGATACCGCTGCTTCGATGTCTTGAGCTGCCGCTTCTTCACCTAGGCTGTAACGTAGCATGAGTGCAGCAGAAAGGATCTGCGCAACTGGGTTAGCGATGTTTTTACCTGCGATGTCTGGAGCACTACCGCCTGCTGGCTCGTATAGACCAAATTTACTTTCGTTGAGTGATGCTGAAGGCAACATACCCATAGAGCCAGTGATCATCGCACATTCATCGGAGATGATGTCACCGAAGATGTTTGAACAAAGCATTACGTCGAACTGAGCTGGATCTTTGATTAGCTGCATAGTCGCGTTGTCGATGTACATGTGTGAAAGCTCAACATCTGGGTAGTCTTTGGCGATCTCTTCCACCACTTCACGCCATAGAATAGAGCTTTGCAGTACATTGGCTTTGTCGATAGAGCAGACCTTCTTGCGGCGTAGACGAGCAGATTCAAAAGCAATCTTGGCAATACGCTCGATTTCGAAACGATGGTAAACTTCAGTGTCGAATGCTTTCTCGTTCGCACCTTCACCCTCACGACCTTTTGGCTGACCGAAGTAGATGCCGCCAGTTAGCTCACGAACCACCACAATGTCGAAGCCATTGCCTGAGATATCCGCTCGTAGAGGAGAGAATGCTTCTAGGCCTTTATGGATTTGCGCTGGACGAAGGTTACAGAACAGTTGGAAGTGTTTACGAAGTGGAAGCAGTGCCCCACGTTCAGGTTGATCGTTAGGTGGAAGGTGTTCCCATTTTGGGCCACCAACTGAACCGAAAAGTACCGCATCAGAATCTTCACATGCTTTTACTGTGTTTTCTGGCAGTGGACAACCGTGGTTATCAATGGCGATGCCACCAACATCGTGTTCATCACGTGCAAAGCTAATGCTGTGTTTCTTTTCGATTGCATCGAGCACTTTATGCGCTTGAGCCATTACTTCTGGGCCAATGCCGTCCCCTGGTAAAACGGCAATTTTGTAAGTTTTGTCTGTCATGTTAGTCCTTGAATATTTATATTTTTTATCGATTCAAGGGACGACTCGCGTCCCTGGAGTCTTTTATACTGTTTCAATTTTCTTCTGTTTGATCTCTGCGATCTTATCTGCGCGGTGAATGCTGTTGATAACATGCAATAGCGCTTGTCCTGAAGCTTCAACAATATCAGTCGAAACGCCAGTTCCGTGGTACTTACGACCTTTATAGTTAGCAATAATATCCGCTTGACCTAGACCATCTTCACCTTCGCCTTTGGCGGTTAGATCAAACTTATCTAGAACAATATCATATCCGGTTACTCGATAGATACACTGGTAAAGCGCATCTACTGGGCCATTACCTACCGCAGCTTCGGCTTGCTCTTGGTCACCACACTGAAGTTTGATACTTGTTGTCGCCATAACGCTGCCTGATTGCACGCTTAGGTAATTCAATTTGTAGAAATCGTCCTCTTCGCGAAGGTTAGAGAAGTGCATCAAGGCTTCTAGGTCATAATCAAATACTTGGCCTTTGCGATCCGCTAGCTTCAAGAAGTCTTCGTATAGCGCGTCTAGGTTGTACTCATCTTCTTTGTAGCCCATGGTATCCATGTGGCTCTTCACAGCAGCACGGCCACTGCGACTAGTTAGGTTCAATGCTTGGTTTTTAAGACCAATAGACTCAGGAGTCATGATTTCGTAGGTGTTTTTGTTCTTAAGCATGCCATCTTGGTGGATACCTGAAGAGTGGCTGAATGCGTTTGCACCTACGATAGCTTTGTTATCTTGAATTGGCATGTTACAAAGCTGGCTGACTAACTTACTGGTACGGTGAATTTCATCATGTTTAAGGCCAGTGTGAACGCCTAGTAGTTCTTGGCGAGTTTTGATGATCATTGCGATCTCTTCTAGCGAACAGTTACCTGCACGCTCGCCAATACCATTGATGGTACCTTCAATTTGACGTGCGCCTGCTTGCACCGCTGCAATGGAGTTGGCGACGGACATACCTAAGTCGTCATGACAGTGGACTGAGATGATGGCTTTATCGATATTTGGTACTCGGTTAAATAGCGTTTGAATAATACCACCAAACTCGTTTGGTACTGTATAGCCAACGGTGTCAGGGATGTTGATTGTGTTTGCTCCCGCATCGATAGCCGCTTCGACCATACGACAAAGATTATCGATTGGAGTGCGTCCCGCATCTTCACATGAGAACTCAACATCATCGGTGTAGTTACGCGCGTGTTTTACCGCTTTAACACCCATTTCAACCACATCATCATAGCTACGGCGAAGTTTATCTTGTACGTGAACGGTAGAAGTTGAGATAAAGGTATGGATACGGAACTGGTCAGCCACTTTTAGCGCTTCAGCTGCCGCATCAATATCTTTTGCTACGGCACGTGAAAGGCCACAAATCCGACTATTTTTTATGTTGCGAGCAATAGTCTGCACCGATTCAAAGTCACCAGGAGAAGAGACTGGAAACCCAGCTTCGATAACATCAACCCCGAGCCTTTCAAGCGCGTAAGCAATTTGCAGTTTCTCTTTAACCGTCAAGCTTGCTGACAATGCTTGTTCGCCATCACGCAAAGTGGTGTCGAAGATAATGACTTGATCGTTCATGTTCGCTTCCTTAGTGATTCGATGTTTCTCACATCAGTTAATCGTTTACGTCCAGTATTTTTGTATAAAAAAACCCGCATCTCAGTGCGGGTCTTATGTAATTCTGTGTGGTTGTTTTTCTTCCACAGCCTACCCGCGCGATTATGTCACGATAAGGAGGAGGCTCAGCAGGATAGAAAAACGGTTCATCATTGTTAACGGTTCCTAGAGGGCGTTAAATAATCCACAAAATTAAGTTAACAAATTAGTACCGCACTCGGGAGGGAACGTCAACCACTAAAGTGGATTTTTTATTCAAGTCAGATCAGTGACGTAAGAAAACCGTCAAAATATGTCCTTTCGAGTTGAATAGGAGTCAGTACCTAATTCTAGTTTTATGTCATCTAAATACTGCGAAAATTTCACCTTGATGTCATTAAGCCCGGTTAATTTGAGCGTAACACCGTTAATAAAAGGAATCGGGAATGCGCTCTATAGAACCAATTGCTAAATTTGATCTGGCGTTCTCTCTTTTTTGCTTGCAGCATAAGTTCACTTATCCCGTATCGCGTTTAAGCAAAGCCGTTTCGCACACCGGCGATGGACATCTCTATGCGGTATTTGGCCTGTTAGCCTATTTGTTCGCAGGTACTGAAGGTAAACTTTATTTATATGTAGGTTTGTTAGCCTTTGCCATTGAACTTCCTATCTATTGGCTAGCAAAAAACCTGTTCAAACGTCGCCGCCCGAAAGAACTTTCTGACTTAGTCACCCCTTTTATTACGCCATCTGACCGTTATAGCTTACCTTCTGGGCATACGGCAGCTGCTTTCTTAATGGCGTCAATTACCAGCGTATATTTTGCTGAGTTGGAGACTTTTGCATTTGTCTGGGCCACCTTGATAGGAAGTTCACGCATTTTACTCGGCGTTCACTTTTTAACTGATGTTCTACTTGGCGCTTTATTGGGAATTGGTAGTGCTCAGCTTGTTTTAACCATTGTCGCGGGGTAAGCATGAAGATTTTGTACGGCGTTCAAGGGACAGGGAATGGGCACATTGCTCGAGCTAGAGCTATGGCTAAGTGCTTGTCTGATGCGGGAATGGAGGTTGATTATCTGTTTTCAGGTCGAGATGAGAGTCAGTACTTTTCTATGGAGTCGTTTGGCAAGTTTCAAACCCGAAGAGGGCTCTCTTTTGTTAGTGACAAAGGCAGAGTGAACTACTTAAAAACCTGTTTATCAAATAACTTATGGCAATATTGGCGAGATGTCAGCGAGCTTGAACTATCGGGATATGATTTAGTGCTTAATGACTTTGAGCCTGTTTCGGCGTGGGCCGCAAAAAGACAAGCGGTTCCTTCCATTAGTATTAGTCATCAGAACGCGTTTCGATACTCAGTACCGTGTCAAGGCGCTGGCTGGATTGACATGCAAGTAATAAAACATTTTGCCCCCGCTGACCACCACATTGGTTTGCATTGGTACCATTTCGACCAACCTATTTTGCCGCCGATTATCCATACTCATCAAAGTAAAGTGGCAGAAGAGCCTATTATTTTAGTTTATTTGCCCTTTGAAGATGTTACGGATATATCAGAGTTATTACTTCGCTTCACAACTCAGAACTTCGTTTGTTATCACCCTGATATTAGTGAGCCTAGTCGTATGGACAATATTGAGTTTATGCCGTTGGGATTAAAATCATTTCAGGCTCACCTTCATCGGTGCCGGGGGGTGATAGCCAATGGCGGCTTTGAACTCCCATCTGAAGCTCTTACGCTAGGGAAAAAGTTATTGCTTAAACCATTGTCAGGGCAATTCGAGCAGCTTAGCAATGTCGCGACATTGGAAGAGCTGGGGTTGGCGACTTGTATGAAAACGCTCGATGCTTCAGCTGTACGAAATTGGCTTGAAGATTCTAACTGTGAAAGTATTAGTTACCCTGATGTTGCACTCGCCATTGTTGAATGGATAAAACAAGGCAATTGGGAAGATCAGTCCGAGTTAAAAAGCCGCTTATGGGAGAAAGTAGACTTTCCAGACTACGTGACAAATCTATAGCAAACGTTTTCTACTTTCATGTAAACAGCATCAATTATTGATGCTGTTTTTGGTTTTGTCAGCTCAATCATAGCCCCACTGTATGGTCCAATGATGTAGATTGCATTATGGTTCGAGATAAAACTAGAAGGTATTGTTATAAAAATACATTAATTATAAGTTTTTATAATGATATTAAGTTGCTGTTATTTATGGGTTTAATCATTTTTGGGGTAAAAAATACTGATTAATTATCAATCTTATTGCTAATTGCTGAATGATTCGTGGATAGTGTTGGTGCATTAACAAACATCCAATAAATATATATATCGGATGTGACGAAAAATAGGTTTCTATTCCCAACCCTAATTTTAAAACCAACTCCCGCTGACGAATGAAAGAGGCTGATTCGATGAACGACAAAAAAGAAGCAATGAGTGCTATCGCTAGCTACCGAATGGAAAGTACTTTACGAGGAGTAGATTTAAACCTGTTGACTGTATTTGATGCAGTAATGCAAGAGCAGAACATCACTCGTGCTGCTCATAACTTGGGTATGTCACAACCAGCGGTCAGTAACGCAGTGGCGCGCTTGAAAGTTATGTTTAACGATGAGTTGTTCATGCGCCAAGGTCGCGGAATTCAGCCAACTCAACGTGCACGTCAGTTATTCGGTCCAGTTCGTCAGGCTCTTCAATTGATTCGCAACGAGTTACCAAGTTCGGTCTTTTCACCAGAGACATCAACGCGTCTATTTAAGCTGGCGATTTGTAGCCCATGCGATATGCGTTTTGCTCCCAAGATCATGTCGAATGTTCATGAGTCTGCTCCTAATGTACAGCTTCACCTAGATGCTGAATTTGACCGTCAGTTAGCTGAACGTATGCGCTATCAAGAAATCGACTTCGTCATCGACTACGCACGTTTTGATGAGCAAGGGTTCTCAAGCACCGAGATTTTCCAAGATGAACTTGTTGTTGTAACGTCTAAAGCTCATGCACGTATTCAAGGTTCTGTAACTCCAGAAATGTTGCTTCAAGAGCGCCATGCAAAGCTTTCAAAAGTTCACGGTCAACGTAGTTTCTCTGAGCAAGCTTATCGTGAACTTGATGTGCATGCCTATTATGAAGGCACCAGTCTAAGTAATGTACTTTACGTGGTTGGTCAATCAGAGCTAGTGACTATAGCTCCACGCTGGATGGTGGAAAACGCGGCAAACAAACACCAGTTGCAAGTGCTCGAGTTCCCATTCGAGAATGGAAGAATCAGCGGCTTCTTAAGCTGGCACGAGTCTAGCGAAAAAGATAAAGGCCACATTTGGTTACGTGACCAACTAATGATGATCTGTGGCGAAGTTGTTGCTTTGAATTAATCGTCAGTTGCTACTGAAATCAAAAACCTTGAATGGTTGATGCCATTCAAGGTTTTTTACATTTATATCGATAACTTTGATACCTATCAATTGTCTTTTTTAACCCTGAATGTGTACACTTGTGCGCTGAATAAAGCTTACAGGTGTAAGCCAAAGGTAATTAAGATGGCCAACCTAGATTTTCATATCGTAAAACGTATTCGTGACCAAATTGCGCAAGGCAATGATCGTATTGCACTTAAGCATAAAGTAGGCAATGTTTGGAATGGCATTAGCTGGAAGCAGTTTGGTCAGCAAGTTGATAGTTTATCACTTGCTCTATTGGCTCAAGGGATCCGAGTTCAAGATAAAATCGGCATTTTCTCTAACAACATGCCACGATGGACCATTGCGGACTTTGCGTCTTTGCAAGTTCGCGCTGTCACTGTACCCATCTATCCGACTAACACTGCTGCTCAGTCGTCATACATTTTGCAAAACGCGGATGTGCGAGTGTTGTTTGTCGGTGAACAGCCTCAGTTTGATGCGGCCGTTTCTATCTTTGATGAGTGTGAGAAACTTGAGCTGGTTGTTGCTCTGTCTGACGACATTGATATCGGTGAGCATCAGTTCGCTATTAGTTGGCAGCGTTTTATCGGCAATGCTGACAGCACACAGCAGCCAGAATTGGATCTGCGTCTCGAGCAAGCGAATCTCGATGATCTTCTAACGCTTATCTATACCTCAGGTACGACAGGTCAACCTAAAGGCGTCATGCTTGATTATGCAAACATCGGTGCTCAGCTTGAAGGGCATGACCAGCGTCTTAGCCTATCTCAAGATGACGTTTCTCTGAGTTTCTTACCTCTTTCGCATGTGTATGAGCGTGCATGGACCTTCTACGTTCTTTATAAAGGGGCGACCAACTGCTACTTGCAAGATACCATGCAGGTACGTGATGCACTGAGTGAAGTACGCCCTACAGTAATGTGTGCGGTTCCTCGTTTCTACGAGAAGATCTTCTCTGCCATTCATGAAAAGGTTGCCAAAGCACCATTCATTCGCAAGGTCCTATTTACTTGGGCGGTGAACATGGGGGCGAAAATGGCGGTTGCTCATCAAGAAGGGCGCAAGCCTTCTATTGCGTTGAAAAAAGCGCACGCCTTGGCTGATAAGCTAGTGCTATCTAAGTTGCGTGCGCTACTCGGCGGACGAATCAATTTTATGCCGTGTGGTGGTGCAAAGTTAGATGAAACCATCGGCCGTTTTTTCCATGCAATTGGTATCAACGTTAAGCTGGGTTATGGCATGACAGAAACCACAGCGACGGTTTCATGTTGGGATGACAAGTGCTTCAACCCAGACTCAATTGGTATGGCGATGCCAGGTGCACAAGTTAAGATCGGTGAAAACAATGAGATCTTAGTGCGTGGTCCTATGGTGATGCGTGGCTACTACAAAATGCCAGAAGAAACAGCGAAAACGTTTGATGAAAACGGCTTCCTCAAGACAGGTGATGCAGGTCATATTGATGAGAACGGTAATCTGTTTATCACCGACCGTATTAAAGAGCTAATGAAAACATCAGGCGGTAAGTACATTGCTCCGCAGATGATTGAAGGTGCCATCGGCAAAGACCACTTTATTGAGCAGATCGCCGTTATCGCTGATACGCGTAAGTTTGTTTCGGCGCTAATTGTACCTTGTTATGACTCTTTGGAAGAGTACGCCAAGGAACTGAATATCAAGTATCACGATCGCGTAGAGCTCATTCGACATAATCAAATTGTCGAAATGCTTGAAAAGCGAGTCAACGACCTTCAGCAAGAGTTGGCGAAGTTTGAGCAAGTGAAGAAGTTTAAGCTTTTGCCTAAAGCTTTCTCAATGGACGATGGAGAGCTGACGCCAACACAAAAATTGCGCCGTAAGGTGATTAACGATAAGTATCAGGATGAAATCGAAGAAATGTACAACGATAAGCCCGAGAAGAAGTAATATTCTTTATCGTTAACTTTCCTACTGTTTAAAAATCCCTCAATGCGATAACCCTCGTTTTGAGGGATTTTTTATGTTCAAACCGAGCTGAGTTTTAGCGTCGATATCAATAAACGATAGAAAAGGGGTTAAAATTATTAACTGTATTTTCATTAATTACTGGTGTCTTTAACTAGATTGTAGATGCTGATTGGTTCGTTTTTGTATTTAAGCGTTGGTATTCGCTATTTCTTCCAAAGTGAGACAAAAATCGCATTAGACCCATTGCTAATTAAACGTTACATTTGTTGCGTGACCTTGCTTTATGTTACCTGTAAGCAAGACATAGCCGAAAAACGTGGAAGTATTTCGATTTAGGCTACGAATAAGCCCTAACTATGAAAAACCAATCCATCACATTGACCTTATGTGGCGGTAAATTGGTTAAGGAGAAAAATATGGCAGCAATGTTGTCCGGTGCAGAGATGATCGTTCAATCTCTGATCGAAGAAGGCGTTGAACAGATCTTTGGCTACCCAGGCGGCTCTGTTCTAGATATTTACGATGCGCTACACGCCAAAACAGATCAAATCAAACATGTATTAGTACGTCACGAGCAAGCCGCAACACATATGGCGGATGGTTACGCGCGTGCGACGGGCAACCCTGGTGTGGTACTCGTCTGTTCTGGTCCGGGGGCGACCAATACCATCACGGGTATTGCAACCGCATACATGGACTCGATCCCAATGATCGTTATCTCAGGTAACGTGCCAAACAATATGATTGGTAATGACGCATTCCAAGAGTGCGACATCGTTGGTGTATCACGCCCAGTGGTTAAACACAGTTTCTTAGTTAAGAAAGCTGAAGACATCCCAGAGACAGTAAAGAAAGCCTTCTATATTGCGACGACAGGCCGACCTGGCCCAGTATTGATCGACTTACCTAAAGATGTGATGAATCCACAGGTTAAGTTGCCTTATGAATACCCTGCGTCTCTTTCTATGCGTTCGTACAAACCAACCACGACAGGCCATAAGGGGCAAATTAAGAAGGGGCTTAAAACGCTACTTGAAGCGAAAAGGCCTGTTTTGTATGTCGGTGGTGGTGCCGTTATCTCAGAAGCTGAGCAGCACTTAACTAAGTTGGCAGAAGCACTCAACTTGCCAGTGGTTAGTACCTTGATGGGGCTTGGTGCCTTCCCGGGTACCCACAAAAATTCATTAGGTATGTTAGGTATGCACGGTGTGTATGAGGCTAACATGGCTATGCACAACGCCGATTTGATTTTCGGTGTGGGGGTTCGCTTTGATGATCGAACGACCAATAATCTAGATAAGTACTGTCCTGATGCTAAGGTGATGCACATTGATATTGATCCCTCTTCGATCTCGAAGAACGTGAAAGCGGATCTTCCGATTGTAGGCTCAGCAGAAAAAGTGCTCGAGAGCATGGTTAACCTGCTTGAAGAGCAAGGCAGTACCAATGATCAGCAAGCACTGAATCGCTGGTGGGATGAGATCCAAGTGTGGCGTGAGCGCCAATGTTTGTCTTACGAAACGTCTTCAGAGCGGATTAAACCACAGCAAGTAATTGAAACCTTGCATAAGCTGACTAACGGCGACGCTTATGTTGCATCTGATGTTGGTCAACACCAGATGTTCGCCGCACTCTACTATCCATTTAATAAGCCACGCCGTTGGATTAATTCAGGTGGCCTTGGCACGATGGGCTTTGGTTTGCCTGCTGGTATGGGTGTTAAGTTTGCTAAGCCAGAAGAAGAAGTGGTTGTGGTCACGGGAGACGGTAGTATCCAGATGAATATTCAGGAACTATCGACGGCAATGCAGTACGATATTCCAGTTAAGATTATTAACCTTAATAACCGATTCCTAGGCATGGTAAAGCAGTGGCAAGACATTATTTACCAAGGCCGACACTCCAACTCATACATGAGTTCCGTTCCTGATTTTGCAGCTATCGCAGAAGCCTATGGGCATGTTGGGATTCGCATTGAATCGCCAGATCAACTTGAGTCTGGCTTGCGACAAGCATTAGACATGAAAGATCGTTTGGTGTTTGTTGATATCAATGTCGATGAGACAGAACATGTATATCCGATGCAGATTAAAGGCGAGGGTATGGACAAAATGTGGTTAAGCAAGACGGAGAGAACTTAATATGAGACACATTATTTCACTACTAATGGAAAACCAACCGGGTGCTTTGTCTCGTGTGGTAGGTCTTTTCTCTCAGCGTGCGTACAACATTGAGTCTTTGACCGTTTCGCCTACGGATGATGAAACTTTATCGCGCTTGAACATTACTACCATTTCCGATGACATGGAGTTAGAGCAGATTCAGAAGCAACTTAACAAACTGATCGATGTTCTTAAGGTGCAGGAAGTGTCTGAACTCGAGCATATCGAACGTGAGTTGATGATGGTCAAGGTTAAGGCGAGTGGATTTTCCCGAGCGGAAGTAAAGCGTACTGCAGATATCTTCCGCGGGCAGATTGTTGATGTCACAGCTTCTCAATACACGGTTCAACTGGCAGGAACCAGTGAAAAGCTCGATGCTTTTATCCAAGCATTATCTGAAGTGACTGAAGTGATTGAAGTCGCTCGAAGCGGTGTCGTTGGTATTGCCCGGGGCGAACGAGCTCTAAAACCTTAAATCCAAGTTTCTACTCGATAGATAAAAAAACCACCGAATCTTCGGTGGTTTTTAGTATCTTGTGGTTGGGATTAGTGAAGGATACGGGCTCGAATCGTGCCTTCGATCTCTTTCAGTTTTCCTAGTGCCTCTTCAGAGCGCTCGGTTTCAACGTCAATGACTACGTAACCGAAATCAGCCGCTGTTTGTAGGTACTGACCTGCGATGTTAATACCTTCTTCAGCAAAGATGGTGTTAATTTGCGTTAGGATGCCTGGGCGGTTTTCATGAATATGAAGTAGGCGTGAACAGTCACGGTGCTCTGGAAGTGAAACTTCAGGGAAGTTAACACTTGAAAGTGTAGAACCGTTATCTGAGTATTTCGCCAGTTTACCTGCAACTTCGACACCAATGTTCTCTTGCGCTTCTTGGGTAGAGCCGCCAACGTGAGGAGTTAGGATCACATTGTCAAACTTTTGTAGCGGTGACTCGAACGGGTCTGCGTTAGTTTTTGGCTCTGTTGGGAATACATCAACGGCCGCGCCAGCAATGTGGCCCGCTTCTAGGCTATGGCATAGCGCTTCAATGTCGACCACTGTTCCGCGTGCTGCGTTGATGAAAATTGAACCTGGCTTCATGCGCGCGAACTCTTCCGCACCCATCATGTTCTTGGTCTCAGGTGTTTCTGGCACGTGTAGAGTAATCACGTCACACTTATTAAGTAGCTCACTCATAGTGTGGACTTGAGTGGCGTTACCTAGTGACAGCTTATTTTCGATATCGTAGAAGTAGACGCGCATGCCTAAGTTTTCTGCAATGATACCTAACTGCGTACCGATGTGGCCGTAACCGATAATACCAAGGCGCTTACCACGCGCTTCGTACGAGTTGTCCGCGCTCTTCTTCCAAATGCCTCGGTGTGCTAAAGCGTTCTTCTCAGGAATGCCGCGAAGTAATAGCAGCAATTGACCAAGAACCAGTTCAGCCACGCTACGAGTATTTGAGAACGGTGCATTAAATACGGGAATACCGCGTTTTGCTGCTGCTTTAAGGTTCACTTGGTTCGTTCCGATACAGAAACAGCCGATCGCAACGAGTTTTTCCGCAGCATCAATCACTTCTTGGGATAGATTAGTGCGCGAACGAATACCAATGAAGTGAACGTCTTTGACTGCTTCAAGCAGTTCCTCTTCTGGCAGTGAGCCTTTGTGGTATTCGATATTGGTGTAACCGGCGGCTTGAAGAACTTCTACTGATGATGGATGTAGACCTTCAAGCAAGAGAATTTTAATTTTTTCTTTTTCCAGTGAAACTTTGGCCATTGTCTTCTTCCTTAAAGTGGGGAAATTTGGGCTTAAAGGGCGCACATTTCGTTAAAGTAGATAAAGCAAACGTTTTTATCGACGTCGTGTAGCACGCAAACGTTTTCCCTGTGCGTCTTCTGACCATTAAGTTAACAAAAAAAATACAGCTTGGGTAAGAAAATTACGGAATAAGGCATAATTTTTATAGATTAAAATGAAAAAACGGCGCCATTAGGCCCCGTTTGTAATGAAATAACAAAAAAGAGAGCTTACTCTTCGATTTTTGCACCTTCTGGGGTACCTGTGATGACAACATCTGCACCACGGTGCGCAAATAGGCCGACAGTCACTACGCCGGCAATTGCGTTGATCTTGTCTTCTAGAGCTTTCGGGTCGTTAATCTTCATGTTGTGTACATCAAGAATTACGTTGCCGTTGTCGGTAATAACACCTTCGCGATAAGCAGGATCTCCACCTAGCTTAACCAGTTCACGAGCTACGTATGAACGAGCCATCGGAATCACTTCAACTGGAAGAGGGAACTCGCCTAGTACATCTACCGCTTTGGTGTTGTCTACGATACAGACGAATTTCTCAGAAATAGCGGCGACGATCTTCTCGCGTGTAAGAGCAGCACCACCACCTTTAATCATATCGCGAGCAGGGTTGATCTCATCTGCACCGTCAACATAGATGTCTAGCTTATCGACTTCGTTACAGTCAAACACGTCAATCCCAAGACCTTTTAGTTTTTCAGTAGATGCTTCAGAGCTTGATACCGCACCTTTAATGTCATCTTTCATTGTAGCGAGTGCGTCGATGAAGTGATTGACTGTTGAACCTGTACCAACACCGACAATGCTGTCTTTTTCAACATACTTTAGTGCTGCCCAACCAGCTTCTTTCTTCATTTCATCTTGAGTCATGCTCATCTCCTAAGGCGGTAGTAAAATCGATTGCGGCGCGATTATAGCTTTATCCTAGCGAGACTTGAAGTGATGCTCATTGATTCTACTGGTGTGGGTTAATCCCATTGCCAGATCTTGCTTGGAGTCACAATTTTAGGCAGTGGTACGTCCCACTCTTCTATTGGTAGTGATTCTACATGCTGGCAGTCATGGGCAAGGCCAATTGGCACTGGGCCTTTCCCCGTTTTGAGCCAGGGTTCTAAGGTACGGTCGTAGTAACCGCCCCCCATACCAAGTCGGTGCCCACTTGAGTCAAAGCCGACCAGTGGCGTGCAGATAATATCTAACGATGAGACGGGAATAATCTGAGTTTGGTCGAGCTTAGGTTCAGGTATCGAGTAGCGATTTAACACCATTGGTGTCGATGAGTGATAGTGGAGAAAAAGCAGATGACCTTTTGAGAAGGGGTGAAGAACTGGAAGGTAGGTCTTTTTCCCTTGTTTCCACAGTGACTCGATCAGTGGCATAGTTTCTAGCTCGCCATCCGTGGTCAGATACAAAGCGATATGCTGCGCTTGTCGAAACTCTGCTAGCTTTGACGTTTGCGTGATTAAATCTAGCCCGGCTAAATGTTGAGTATCACTGCTGAGTTGATTGCGTTTTTGGCGGATGCTGGTGCGGAAGTCTTGTCTGGAAAGTGTCATCAAGTTACCCGTTGTTGCAGGGTATCGTTGTAAGGATACCCCAGAGTGCCGTTGGAGAAATGGACCCTTGAACCAGCTGGTTCAAGGCGGATCAGCAGAGATAACCGTAGGCTTCTCGGTACAAGCCGAGCTTGCTCAATAGCTACCAAGTACTAACCCTTAGGTATTGCTTATCGGCTCAGGGACTTAATCCCCTAACGCACACTCCAGGGTAAATTCTTGACGGTGTAAAGGTTTAGTGCTGTCCTGGCTTAACTTTACTAATAGCATTGTCTAGTGATGCCGAAAGCAGTTCCATTCGCTCTGACAAGGCATCTTGCTCTTGCTTTTCACTATTATCTCGAGCTTCTAGCTCATGACAAAAGTTTAGCGCAACAAAGGTCAATAGCTGGACTTCATTTGTAATCTTAGTCTTTGCTGACATATCTTGCAGACGTTCTTCAAGACGCGCAGCGGCTTTTATTAATGACTCCTCTTGCCCTGACGGACAATTTACCCGAGTGAGCTTACCTAAGATTTCAACTTCCACTGCTTGATTACTCATATCGACTCTATATCTGTTGCCTAAGGTGATAAAGCAGATAATCACCGAGGAAGAAACTATAGAAAAACACCCATTAAGATTCAAGCTTTTCAAATCAGCGATAACTAAATCAGGGCGTAATGACACAGTAATTGGGCAATTTGTGCAAAAGCTGCCCACAAATGCTAATCGCTCGTTTTCGCTTGTGGTGGTAAGTGATACGATTGAGATTATTTGATTGAGTTAGGTCATACCAATGAGTGATAAAAAACTACCTGATTACCTCACATTCGCGAGTGAACTTCAGTCTGCAGGACTGGCGGTGAACCCTGCCGAGCTACATGGATTGCTGACCGGCATGTTAAGTGGTGGTTTGAGTTTGACCGATAAGAGCTGGCAGCCACTGATTTTTGACTATGTTAGTGAAGGCATGGGGTGGCCAACTAAAGCGTTGCAACTGGCTGAAGCAAGCTTAGATGCGACCATTGCTGAACTGACTGGCTCTGATATGGAGATCGAAATTCTTCTGCCTGACGAAGAAGCAAGCGCTTCTCTGTTTGATATTGCAGATGGTGTTGCTGATTGGGTTAACCACTTTATTTCTGGCTTAGGACTCGTTGGCGCTGAGCTCAGAAAGGCTTCAACCGACGTCAAAGAAGCACTGGCGGATTTAGAAGAGATTGCTAAGTTGGGTATTGATGAAGATGATGACTTAGAAGAGCAAGCTCAGTTGTTAGAGCAGGTTATTGAACATATCAAAGCTTGCGCGCTCACTATTCATGCTGAGTTTGGCCAAAGAATCCCTGAGCCGAAAAAAGCTCCAACCATTCACTAGTCGAGGCGAGCATGAATCAGTTTGATGTGGTGATTGCTGGTGGTGCAATGGCAGGTATGACACTGGCATTAGCAATCAATAAGTTAGCGCCAAAGCCAATATCTATCGCTGTGATTGAGCCTTTTCTGGCTGATCACGACCAGCACCCTGGATTTGACTCCCGTTCGATTGCACTCTCTTACGGCACCGTATCAATACTGAAGAAGTTTGGCCTTTGGAGTGAGATTGCTAAGGTTGCTACTCCGATTGAACGTATCCATGTAACGGATCGCTCTCACGCAGGAATGACTGACATTTCTATTGACGAAGTGGGTGTTGAGGCTTTGGGTTATGTCGTTGAGCTTGCTGATGTTGGTCGCATTTACCATCAACAAGTCCAGCAAGACACCAACATTACTCTACTCAATACTTCAGTAGAGCAGGTTCAGCGCAGTGACGACGCAGTAAGGCTTGAGCTTAGCAGTGGTGAGTTTGTTGAAGGTAAATTATTAGTTTCGGCAGATGGCGCCGTCTCGACTTGCTGTCATCAAATTGGTATCGAGCTCAGTGAGCACGACTTTGAACAAGTCGCAGTGATCGCCAATATCACCACTCAAATACCACATAATGGGTGTGCATTTGAGCGTTTTACACAGTCAGGTCCTGTGGCTTTGTTGCCAATGTCGCAAGGGCGTATGTCTTTAGTTTGGTGTCTAAAGCCAGATCAGGCACAGCAGGTAAGTGAATACAACGACGAGCAGTTCCTCTCAGAGTTGCAACACGCTTTTGGTTGGCGATTGGGTAAACTAGAGCAAGTAGGGCAACGTGCAAGTTACCCACTGCTGCTGCGCTATAGAGAGCAGAATGTTTCTCACCGATTTGCCATTGTTGGCAATGCCGCGCAAACATTGCACCCTATTGCGGGGCAAGGTTTTAACTTGGGCATTCGTGACGTCGCGACTTTGGCAGAGTGCATTGCTACAGCAGGGGATGACCCTGGCTGCTATCGAGCTTTGAAGCAGTTTAAAAATTCACGTCGGGAAGATCGTGATGCAACGATAATGATGACCTCTTCCCTCGTGCACATCTTTTCTAATGACTACCTATCATTGCGTATTGGACGTAATCTCGGTCTGTTTGCTATGGATAATGTGCCCGCTCTCAAAAGCCCTTTGTTAAACAGAACATTAGGTTTAGTGGCTCGTTAGAGGCGCTGAAAAGGATACAAATATGATGCAAAGTGTAGATATCGCCATTGTTGGTGGTGGAATGGTAGGCTTAGCGCTGGCTGCGGCTTTTAAGGATACTGAGCTGCGTATTGCTGTGATTGAAAGTCGTACTCCTGATAGTGAATTAAATGATTTGCCTGACGTGCGAGTGTCCGCATTAAGTCGTTCTAGCGAAGCTGTACTAAGAAACTTAGGTGCGTGGCAAGGCATCGTTGAGCGCAGAGCTGCCCCTTATCAGGCGATGGAAGTGTGGGAGCAAGATAGCTTTGCTCGAATCGAGTTTGAAGCACAGCAGCTTGCTCAGCCAGACCTGGGACATATCGTTGAAAACCGTGTCGTTCAACTGGCACTACTTGATCAAGTTAAACAGCAAACTAACGTGACTCTATTTATGCCAGAGAAGTGCACTTCAATGGCTGTTGGTGAGAGTGAAGCTTGGCTGACTTTGGAAAGTGGTCAAGCGCTAACTGCTAAGTTAGTCGTTGGCGCCGATGGTGCTAACTCGTGGGTTCGTAAACAGCAAGAGATCCCATTAACTCACTGGGATTACGGTCATAGTGCGATTGTCGCTAACGTTCGTACTCAAGAAAATCACCAGCGTGTGGCAAGGCAGATTTTCACTCCGCAAGGACCATTGGCTTTCTTACCTCTGGGTGACGATAACTTAAGCTCTATTGTCTGGTCGACAGATCCTAGTCGAGCGGAACGTCTTATTAGCCTGTCTCCTGGTGAGTTCAATAAGGTGCTAACGGCCGAATTCGATAATCGTCTTGGGCTATGTAAAGTCGAAGGGGATCGTTTCGCTTTCCCATTGAAAATGCGTTATGCGCGAGACTTTGTGACTGAGCGTGTTGCCCTAGTGGGCGATGCAGCACATACCATTCACCCTTTAGCAGGGCAGGGCGTTAACCTTGGCTTGCTCGATGCGGCTAGCTTAGCGCAAGAAGTTATTGAGTTATGGCAAGCTGGTGAAGATATTGGTAGTAAGCGTCACTTACGTAGTTATGAGCGCTGGCGTAAGTCCGAAGCGGCAAAAATGATCGCAGCGATGCAAGGATTCAAAGACCTGTTTGAAGGCAGTAACCCGGCGAAGAAATTGATTAGAGGTATCGGGATGAAAATCGCAGGTCAACTTCCGGGCGCGAAAGATGAGATCATGAAGCGAGCGCTTGGTTTGAAAGGCAATTTACCTGAGTTGGCGCTACGAAGCCGAGATATATCGAAAACAATATAGTCGCGCTTTGAATAAAAATTTATAAAAACAACTATCAACAAAAAGGGTTGGCATTGCCAACCCTTTTTTCGTTCAATTAAGCGTATGCGCAGCGAAGTTTCATTACTTCTTGGTTAATTTCCTTCACTGCTTGAAAATGCCTGCGTTCTGCTTTTTCCGGCAATATCAGTTTGCCGTTATCAAACTCAAATTTACCAACCCCGTTTATGTAGATTCTTCCCTTAAAAAGTCGACTAATATGTTTAGCTATCATACTTGGTGTATAGCGCTTAAACAGTCTCATACAGTAATCCTTATTTTTAGCAAGCACTGCAAATTATACGTTTTCCCCACCGTGAAAATTGTGATTGTTATGGTGGAAAATGTAGATAAAACGAGCCTGATTGGATATTTGTGCCTCTCTTGGCAAAAATACGGATAAATATCCAATTTATTGTGATAATTACCTCATTTATGTTCTGAAGTAGGAACTCAGCGTTATCTTCGAATGATGGGTATTAAACCGAATCTTTATGACAGTTTTAAGAATAGTTTAACTTTAGGAGTGGATGTGTATTTTTTGTAAAATTAAAGCAAAAAAAATGCCCGCTTAAAATGCGGGCGAATAGTCACAGATGCATTACACAAAAAGTGGATGTCCTGAAACAATCAGTGGATTCACTTTTTAGTTGGAGAAGGATTCACATACCTTTTCGAGCCACATACCAACTCATTAAAGGCAGTGTCACTCGGCCAAAAACGACAGCCGAATGAATTTTTAACCAACACTGGCAGAATACTTCAAAAAAGCACTGGTGACTACTTATGCTTTTTATTTGAATAAAAATTTAATGAAAAATGAGCAGTGATGCGATGTATGTCGATGTTTTAATGTAATCGATTGCAAAAGTTGCGTTGTCATATACCTATTAATGGGTATATGACTACCTAATCTCGACAAATACTGCCAATAATAGGTTGGCAGAGTTGAATTAGGTCATTGCAGCTTAGTGCGACGCCAGCCATATTCGAACCGCTACTGATCGTCACTTCAGGTTCGGTTAAAAGCTGATCGTCAAACACGATTGCCATAGGCGTACGAAGTAGTAGAGGAACGACTGTGCCAACCTTGTACCCTGTCAGGCTAGCAACATCTTGCATCGAAACGCAGGTCATTCGGCGCCAATCTAGCAGCGCACGAACTTTCTTTGGGTCAACGGCCTGGTTTCCCGGAGCGCAGGCAATCGCATAACGGTTGCTCATATCGCGTAGCACGATCGATTTAACCATTTGCTCAGGTCGAATCCCTCGCTGCCTCGCAGCATCTTCAATAGTGGTCGCTGGTGTCTGGTGAGTCAGCAGGCGAAAGTCGACCTGCTGAGACTCAAGATACTGCGTGATATGTGTAGAGATGGGATCAGTCATTGTCATCTAGCGAGTATGGAAGAGAGGCAATACTCCATGCGCTGTCTGGCTGATCTTTAAGACGCAGTTGAGTGTCTGATTCAAGGTTGTTCGGTAGTACAACTAACGCTAATACTTTGCCATCACTATAGCGATAGCTAGTGAGGACTTTACCCGCACCACGCCAGTTGTCTCCTACTGCGCGCTCTAACTCTGCATTAGCAATCACGTCTGAAGTTGCATCGCCTTGAACAATAAATAGTGCGCGTTTATTCATGCCGCGGTATTTGGCTCTAGCGACTGTCTCTTGCCCGGTATAACAGCCTTTGGTGAAGCTGATTCCACCAAGAGCTTGTAGGTTGAGTGCTTGAGGTATGTGCTCATTTTGCTGCTCGGCATTGAGAATGGGCAGGCCAGCCTGAATGTCGTGCAGTGTCCAAACATCTTCCGTGACTTTTTGCGCTTGGCATGTACTCACTAGTTGCTCTGCGGCCGTATGATCGACTAATAGTAACCAACGCTGCTCATCGATTTTAACGGCAGTGCCACCCGCAATAGACCGTACATCACCACTGTCAGATGAAAGGGTTTCGATAAATACAGTTGCTTCAGTACCGACTAATCCAAGTATTACATCTTCAGTTTGAGTTATCTCGACCTTTGAGAAAATTGCGTACTTTTTCAGTTCAGCAAGCTCTTTCTCTATAATGGATGCCGGTTGAACCATGGCATAACCATCATTGTGATGGAATAAGCGAAATACGCTCCATACTTTTCCTTTAGCGTCACAGTGTGCACCGAAGGTAGACGCGTGTTCGTCAAGGGTAACAACATCACAAGTCACTTGGCCTTGTAGGTATGACTTTTTGTCGTCTCCAACCATTGTAATTGCACTCCATGATGGAAGTAGTGCAATTGAAAGAGGAGGAAGCGCCTCGTTGGAAGCCAGTTGTAGTGGAGCGAACTCTTTTTGCCAGTCCATGAACATCACCTAATCGAATCTGAATAAGTGTATGTTAGCGCTGATTCCCACTGGGAAACAACCTTTAGAATAGTGGGCGATTAGTTGGTGGGATAATTGGCAAAACCATGACCTTGCTCGGGAGTGTGACTGGCGCACTAGTTGTAAGCGAATTTGCTTGTTACACTCGGCGCAAACAACCGATTAGGTGAGGAATTAAAATGTATACCGCAGAAGAAAAAGCGCGTATTAAATGGGCATGTCGTCGAGGAATGCTAGAGCTTGACGTCGTTATCATGCCTTTTTTCGAGGAATGTTTTGAAGCCCTACAAGAAAATGAGCAAAAAGACTTTGTATCGCTGTTAGAGTGTGACGATCCAGATCTTTTTACTTGGATTATGGGTCATGGCCGCAGTGAGAACTTAGGTCATGCATCTATGGTCGATAAAATTGTCGCGCACAACCTCAGCAAAGTCCGTTAGGCTCGACTTTCGTCACTCATACACTTCCACAATGGCCAGTGTCATGCTTTTGATGCTGGTCATTTTTATTATTGTCCTATCTGAGATACCTCTCGCTCCTAGTGTCATTTTACTCACCATTATGGCTAAGCTAGCTAAAGACAAAGCGATCTTGCCTCCTGCTCTACAGGGTGATGTCGAGTTCACGGCTTTAAACTATAAAGATAGCCATGGTGCCGCACATCGAATTCATAATGTTAATTATCTTGGTATGGCGATTGTGTTGCTTATACAGCGAGAAGACGGTCGTCGGATTTTGGTGTGGCGTGATAGCCTACCAGATGCGAATTATCGCCATTTGGTGGTGATGTTAAAAAGGGAGCATTGAGCCCCCCTAGATTATTTTTGTTTCTCTGGCACTAAAATGGTTGGTCCGCTGTCTTCGGCAAGTTCAGGGTAGTCGAGAGTATAATGTAGTCCCCGGCTCTCTTTGCGCTCCATCGCGCAGCGCACCATAAGCTCTGCAACTTGGAGTAGGTTACGTAACTCTAGTAGGTTATTGGATACTTTGAAGTTACTGTAGTACTCGTGGGTTTCTTGTTGCAGTAACTGGATGCGGCGCAATGCACGTTCCAAGCGCTTATCGGTTCTAACAATGCCCATGTAGTCCCACATAAATAAGCGTAGTTCATGCCAGTTGTGTTGAATTATAACTTCTTCATCAGAACAGCTAACTTGGCTTTCATCCCAAGCCGGAAGGGCTGGTGGTAGGGTCGCATTACCAAGGTTAGCAATAATGTCATTGGCCGCTGCCCATGCATATACCACGCATTCTAGCAGTGAGTTAGAAGCCATGCGGTTTGCACCATGTAAACCTGTGTAGCTTACTTCACCAATCGCGTACAGTTGAGAAAGGTCTGTTTGACCCGTTTGATCAACCATTACACCGCCGCAGGTATAGTGCGCTGCAGGAACGATGGGAATCGGTTCTTTGGTCATGTCGATACCGAGGTCAAGCAAGCGCATGTTGATCGTCGGGAAGTGCTTTTCGATAAAATCGGCAGGTTTGTGGCTGATATCTAGGTACATACAATCCGCACCGAGTCGCTTCATTTCGAAGTCGATAGCGCGTGCCACTACATCTCGAGGTGCAAGCTCTTCTCGATCGTCGAAATCGGGCATAAAGCGAGAACCATCAGGACGACGCAAGTATGCACCTTCACCACGAAGGGCTTCAGTCAAAAGGAAGTTGCGTGCTTCAGGATGGTATAGGCAAGTTGGGTGGAACTGGTTGAACTCCAGGTTAGCCACTCGACATCCTGCACGCCAAGCCATTGCAATACCGTCGCCCGATGAGACATCCGGGTTGGATGTGTATTGGTAGACCTTAGAAGCGCCGCCAGTGGCTAACACGACAAACTTAGCTCTCACCGTTTCAACATGCTCTTGATTGCGGTTCCAGATGTAAGCGCCAACGATCTTACTTTCATCGCCACCGACTTTATCTTCAGTGATTAAATCTAGTGCGTTATGACGTTCTAGGACAGTAATGTTTGGGTGATTATGAACGTTGTCTTGTAGGGAGGTTTGCATCGCCATACCCGTTGCATCGGCAGCATGCAAAATTCGGCGGTGACTGTGACCACCTTCGCGGGTTAAGTGGTAGCGAGGCGCTTCGTCACTGTCATCGTCTTCGCGGTCAAATGGGACACCGCCGTCGATTAACCACTGAACGCACTCTTTCGCGTTTTTCGCAATGAACTCGACCGTATCTTGTTCACAAATCCCACCGCCAGCGATCAGAGTGTCTTGAACATGTGATTCAATGCTGTCTGATTCATCAAATACCGCAGCGATACCGCCTTGAGCATAGTAGGTTGCTCCTTCGCTACGAGGTCCTTTACTGAGTACGATAACCTTGCCGTACTCTGCGACGCGTAACGCTAGCGATAGTCCTGCTGCGCCACTGCCCACCACCAACACATCACATTGATGTTCACGGTTTGCGTTCATAAAACTATATAATTCCCGAGTTAAGTTGTACCGATACCTCTTTCATCCTGATAAACGCTAAGGCTAGCTTGGCACGGTAACAGAGCGATCCCGCTCTAAAATAATCCACTGAATTGCTACGTCGACTCAAAAAAAAAGAGTCAAACCACAATAATACCACTGTGTGAGTGGCTTTGCATAAATGCAATTCTTCGTAAAGAGCATTGCTTTTCTTAATCTTGAACCTCACAATCTGAAACAAGACGTAGGCTGCTATCTCACTGTATAAAAAATAGTTTGAAGATTATTTGAACTTATATTTATTCACTAGGTCTCAATAGTGCTCTAGTAAGCAGTGGTGTCAAGACTACATTTTGCATAATTAGTACTCATGTCTGAGAAGATAAGAGTTAATAACGATAGGAGTACCCGCTCGAATGAACGAGCAACTGACCGATCAAGTATTAATTGAGCGAGTTCAGAATGGGGATAAGCAAGCATTCAATTTGTTGGTCACTAAGTACCAAAATAAAGTCTGTAACCTTATTTCTCGCTATGTGAATAATCCTGGTGATGTTCCCGATGTAGCACAAGAGGCATTTATAAAGGCGTACCGAGCGATACCAAGCTTCCGTGGTGAAAGTGCCTTCTATACTTGGTTATATCGGATTGCCGTTAATACTGCAAAAAACCACCTTGTTGCCCAAGGAAGAAGACCCCCAGCACAAGATGTAGATACTGAAGATGCTGAATATTACGAAACAGGAAGTGCATTAAAAGAAATTTCGAACCCTGAGAACTTAACGTTGTCCAATGAATTGAAACGTGTTGTTTTCAGTGCAATCGAAGCACTGCCTGATGATTTGAAAACCGCGATGACGTTGCGCGAGCTCGATGGCTTAAGCTACGAAGAAATTGCAGCGGTTATGGATTGCCCTGTAGGGACGGTACGTTCGCGTATCTTCCGTGCTCGTGAAGCGGTTGAAAAGAAAATTCAACCGCTAGTACAACGCTAGACCTGTAACATTAATGGTGAAAATAATGGCTGACAAAGAAAAACTTTCAGCACTCATGGATGGAGAGTTGGTTGATAAAGCTCTAATTTCTCAATTAGAGAAAGACCAAGAAAGCCTACAGGCTTGGCAGAATTACCACCTAATAGGTGATGTAATGCGAGGGGAAGCTCCTGAAAAGCTGGAGTGGAATATCGCTGAAAGTGTAGCCTTAGCACTAGACAATGAGCCTGCGCATTCTGTGGTGACTCAGTTAGAAGAACGTCGTATTGTCGATTCTCAACCAACACCATCACAAGCTCGTCGTCAATTGCCAGCTTGGTTAAATCAGTTTGGACAAGTGGCAATGGCTGCTTGTGTATCATTAGCTGTGATTTTAGGTGTTCAGCAATACGGTGGTAGCGATTCTACAATCGCGCCAGAAACCGAGACATTACCTGTTCTGCAAACTATTCCGTTCTCGGGTAGTGCTGAACCTGTGAGTTTGACTCGCTCTTCTGTTGAGAAGCAGGCCAATGAAGTTAATGTACAAGAGCAACATCGTCGAATTAATGCGATGTTACAAGACTACGAATTACAACTACGCTTAAATAGTAAAAAAACCATTGAGCACAGCGATAATCCTGAAACGGTAGTTGAATGAGAAAAATTCTGATCAGTGCGCTGACACTGTTCAGTTTGAATACACCAATAGCCTTTGCAGAAGAAAACGCTGCAGAGGCTTTGTTGCATCAAATGAACGAGGCTAGTCAGCAACTTAGTTACGAGCTGTCTTATATTCTGATAAAGAAAAACAGTATTGAACCTTTGCTTTACCGCCATGCGCGAGCCGAGGATCAGCAGCTTGCCCACCTTGTCTATCTAAGCGGCCCTTTACGTGAGGTCATCCGCCGTGGAGATGAGGTCAGTTATATCGAGCCAGGGGTTGACCCGTTTACTATTCGCTCTGGCAATATGGTTGCACCCACAATTCCGTTACTTAACTCTGATGTCGATCAGTTAAGTGATTTTTATGATTACATCCAGCTTGGTCGAGCGCGTGAAGCTGGCACTGCGTGTCAGGTATTACGGATTGTACCGAAAGATGGCCAGAGATATTCGTATGTGCTGTGGGTTGATGAGAAAAGTAAACTGCCTTTGAGGGCGGATCTTGTCGACCGTGATGGTGAAGTGCTAGAGCAGTATCGAACTATTTCATACAGTGTTAGCGAACGAGTTGCCAACATTTTGGGTAGCTTGAGTGAAGTGAAACTGCCAGAGGTGCTTTCTTTGCCAAAAGGCCAAATTACCAATCCGTTTTGGACGGTTGGCTGGATCCCGAATGGCTTTGAAGCGAAAGAACTTAATCGTTATCGGATGAATAACACAGAACGTATGGTTGAGAGCCAAATGTACAGTGATGGGCTGTTTAGCTTCTCAGTTTATGTTTCTGAAAGTGACAATTTGTCTTTGAAAGGACAGCTTGTGCGTCAAGGTCGTCGTACCTTACATAGCTTTGTCCGTGGCGAACGTGAGATATCAGTGATTGGTGATATTCCTCCCGCAACGGCGAAGCGCATCGCTCAATCTGTGACGTTTAAAATGAACGAGACTAAAACCCAATGATGACGGCATTGGCGACAGTGTCTGCAGTGACACCCGTACCTTCAGGCTTCGACGTGGAGCTCAGTTGTGATCAACAAACCAGTTGCAGCAGCTGCTCATCTCAAAAAAGTTGCGGTACGGGTATTGTTTCAAAAGCGGTAGGCAAAAAGTCTCTTCATTGGCATCTCGTTACCCAAAAATTGGTTAAACCTGGTCAGGTGGTAGAAATTGGTTTGCCTGAAAAAAGCTTGCTTCAGTCTGCGGCTGTGGTTTACCTAGTCCCTTTGTTTGCAATGATCTTGGGTGCTTTCATTGGCCAATGGTGGCTTGCTCCATCTTTATCTCTTGGAGAGGGGGCTGTGATTCTATCCGCTGCTATTGCTACCGCCGCAGGTATCGCGCTTGCCAAGCAACTTTCCACACGGTTAGAGCGACAATCTGCCCAGCAGGTCGTACTATTAAGGATATTAGGCGAACCAATTAGCTAGTGCGAATCCGCTAGAAATTGGGTAGAATCTGCCAACTTGATTGAAATGCCGCCGCTAGTGTAAACAAATCAAGCGAACATGCGGCTTTCTTGTCCCTTATTTTAAAGAGTTTAGTCACACCAAATCATGAAGCACATTCGTAATTTTTCGATTATCGCCCACATCGACCATGGTAAGTCGACCCTATCAGACCGTTTGATCCAAGTATGTGGTGGATTGAGCGACCGTGAAATGGCCGCACAGGTTCTAGACTCCATGGATCTAGAGCGTGAGCGTGGTATCACCATTAAATCTCAGAGTGTGACGTTAAACTACACTGCTAAAGATGGTGAGACCTATCAGCTCAACTTCATCGATACTCCAGGACACGTTGACTTCGCATATGAAGTATCGCGTTCTCTAGCGGCTTGTGAAGGCGCTCTGTTGGTTGTCGATGCTGGTCAAGGTGTAGAAGCACAAACTCTTGCCAACTGTTATACCGCGATCGAAATGGATCTCGAGGTAGTGCCAATTTTAAACAAGATTGACTTACCTGCCGCAGACCCAGAGCGTGTCGCAGAAGAGATCGAAGAAATCGTCGGCATCGATGCGATGGAAGCAACACGTTGTAGTGCTAAAACAGGTATCGGTGTTGATGATGTATTAGAGAACATTGTCTCAGCGATTCCAGCGCCAGAAGGTGATCCTGAAGCGCCGCTACAAGCACTGATTATTGACTCTTGGTTCGACAACTACCTAGGTGTTGTTTCTTTGGTTCGTATTAAGAATGGCGAACTGAAGAAAAATGACAAGATCAAGGTAATGAGCACCGGTCAGGTTTGGGGTGTAGATCGTCTAGGTATTTTTACTCCTAAGCAAGTGGATACTGATACTCTCCGTACTGGTGAAGTTGGTTGGGTGGTTTGTGGTATCAAAGACATCTTGGGTGCCCCAGTCGGTGATACGCTGACACTTGCCAAGCATGGTTGTGAACAAGCGTTACCTGGCTTTAAGAAAGTCAAACCTCAGGTATACGCTGGTTTGTTCCCGGTATCGTCTGATGATTATGAAAACTTCCGTGATGCGCTTGGCAAGTTGAGCCTCAACGATGCGTCTCTGTTCTATGAGCCAGAGAACTCAGCTGCACTAGGCTTTGGTTTCCGCTGTGGTTTCCTTGGCATGCTGCACATGGAAATTATCCAAGAGCGTTTGGAGCGTGAATACGACCTAGACCTGATCACTACAGCACCAACGGTAGTTTATGAAGTCGAAGAGACTAACGGCAATCTACTTTATGTAGACAGTCCAGCGAAACTTCCGGCGGTTAACGATATCGAAGAGATCCGTGAGCCGATTGCTCGTTGTAACATTCTGGTTCCTTCTGAGTATCTAGGTAACGTAATTACACTATGTGTTGAGAAGCGTGGCATTCAGGTGGATATGGTTTACCACGGTAACCAAGTCGCAGTAACGTACGATATTCCAATGGCTGAAGTAGTACTCGACTTTTTTGACCGTCTGAAGTCAACGTCTCGCGGTTACGCATCGCTAGACTACAACTTCCAGCGCTTTGAAGCGTCGAACATGGTTCGTGTTGATGTTCTACTTAACGGCGATACTGTTGATGCACTTGCAATGATCACGCATAAAGATCAGTCACAAACACGTGGCCGTCAGCTAGTTGAGAAGATGAAAGAGTTCATTCCTCGTCAAATGTTTGATATCGCGATTCAGGCGGCGATTGGTAACCACATCATCGCTCGTTCAACCGTGAAGCAACTGCGTAAAAACGTAATTGCGAAATGTTACGGCGGTGACGTGAGTCGTAAGAAGAAGCTACTGAAGAAGCAGAAAGAAGGTAAGAAACGTATGAAGCAGATCGGTAACGTTGAACTGCCTCAAGAAGCGTTCTTGGCTATTCTACATGTAGGAAAAGACTAATCTCTGTCATATTTGGCGCTACAGCGTTGTTGCCAGCGCAAACTCACCGGAACGCCGGCCGCCCGAATCACATAGACCCTCTATGCTCATAGGGCTGAGTTTGCTTGCCGCCTAGCTGTAACACCAATTATTTAAGGGATTGCTTGAAGCAAGTTTTATTGGTAAGTGGAAGGGTTTCGGCTCTTTCACTTTCGTATTTTTGAGATAAGGGAAGTCAATGGCGAATACATTTTCACTCATCCTTGTGATTGTAACCTTAGTCACTGGTGTCGTTTGGGTGCTAGAAAAGTTGGTTTTTGCTAAAAAGCGCCAAGCCAAAGTGGCTGAAGTTGAAGCGCAAACTAACGGTTTAGATGCTGCTGTTGTTGAAAAGGTAAAGACTCAGCCGTGGTGGATTGAAAATAGTGTCTCTATTTTCCCTGTGATTGCAGCGGTATTGGTTTTACGCTCCTTTATCTATGAACCGTTTCAGATTCCATCTGGCTCAATGATGCCAACCCTGCTAGTGGGTGACTTCATTTTAGTTGAGAAGTACGCATACGGTCTAAAAGACCCAGTGTGGCGCACGCAACTGGTTGAAACAGGTAAACCTGAGCGTGGTGATACCGTGGTATTCAAATACCCGCCTCAGCCAAGTATCGACTACATCAAACGCGTGGTTGGGTTGCCTGGTGATACGGTTCGCTACAACAGTAAAAAAGAAATCTGCATTCAGTCTCCAGGTGAAAACACATGTAATCCTGTGAAACTGTCAAATGTGGAAGAGAGTCAATTTATCCAAAACGGCATTCCTCTGATTCAGTTGGATGAGCAGTTAGGTGAAGATGGACATCAAATTTTGGTTAACCCGTTGCGTCGTGATCGCGTTGAGTTATATCAACCACGTAACGGCGTGAATGAATGGGTGGTACCTGAAGGTCAGTACTTTGTTATGGGTGATAACCGTGACAACAGTGCAGACAGTCGTTACTGGGGCTTTGTCCCAGAAGCTAACCTAGTCGGTAAAGCAGTCGCTATTTGGATCAGCTTCGAGTTTGAACGTGGCGAAGACAGCGTGCTACCTTCTTGGATTCCAACTGGTGTCAGGTTTAACCGCATCGGTGGTATTAACTAAATTTTCGTCATAGTTGATCCCACGGCGTTGTTGAGTGCATAAATCCACCGGAACGCCGGACGCCCTAGTCACATAGAGCCTCTATGCTCATAGGGTTGGATTTGTTTGTCGCCTAGCTGTGAAATCAACTATTTAGAAAATTGTAATTAAATTATTGAGAGAGCATGAATTCTCCTATTGTAAAACTAGAGAAAAGGCTCGGCTATCAGTTCAATGATGCTGAGCTAATCAGTCTAGCGCTGACACATCGTAGCGCTAATGGAAAACATAACGAGCGTCTTGAGTTTCTGGGCGATTCAATTTTAAGTTTTGTCATTGCTGATGATCTTTATCACCGTTTCCCCAAAGTGAACGAAGGGGATATGAGCCGCATGCGTGCCACACTCGTACGTGGAAAAACCTTGGCGGAACTAGGTCGTGAATTCGAGCTAGGAGATCACTTAAAATTAGGTCCAGGTGAATTAAAAAGCGGCGGTTTCCGCCGTGATTCAATTCTTGCCGACGCTGTAGAAGCCATTATCGGTGCTATTTACCTTGATAGTGATATTGAAGTAGTGCGTGGCATTATCCTGAGTTGGTATAAGACGCGCCTTGACGCGATCAAACCGGGTGTTTCGCAAAAAGACCCGAAAACGCGTCTTCAAGAGTTTCTTCAAGGTCGAAGAAAACCGCTACCTGCGTATTCAGTGACTAATATTAAAGGTGAAGCACATAACCAAGAGTTTACGGTTTCGTGTGAAGTGGCAGGTATTGGACAACCTGTCATTGGTAAAGGCACCAGCCGCCGCAAGGCAGAACAAGCGGCTGCTGAACTAGCACTAGAGCAATTGACCAATGACTGATTCAACTGACAACAACGAATTTGATATCGATGCGTATTTCTCATCGAATAAAGAGCAACCAAGTTCGCCTGAAAATCAACACTGTGGTTTCGTGGCGATCGTTGGTCGTCCTAACGTAGGTAAATCGACGCTTCTAAACCGTATTCTTGGTCAGAAGATTTCGATCACTTCACGTAAACCGCAGACAACTCGCCACCGTATTATGGGGGTCGATACTGAAGGTGATTACCAAGCGATCTACGTTGACACTCCAGGTCTTCACATCGAAGAGAAGCGTGCTATCAACCGTTTGATGAACCGCGCTGCGAACTCTTCACTAAGTGACGTAAACCTAGTGTTCTTCCTTGTCGATGGTACTCATTGGACTAACGACGACGAGATGGTTCTGACTAAGCTGCAAAAATCTAACTTCCCAGTTGTGTTGTGTGTTAACAAAGTGGATAACGTGCAAGATCGTAATGAAGTGATGCAGCATATGATGGACATGTCGAAGAAGATGGAGTTTGTTGATGTTGTGCCAATCTCGGCAAAACAGGGTAAAAACATAGATGTGCTTCGTAAGCACGTTCGTGACTATCTTCCTAAAGCGACACACCACTTCCCAGAAGAGTATGTGACTGACCGCTCTCAGCGTTTTATGGCATCTGAAATCGTACGTGAAAAGTTGATGCGCTTTACTGGTGAGGAACTGCCTTACTCAGTGACGGTTGAGGTTGAACGTTTCGACTACAACCCTGATACGGACGGTTTCCATATCAACGCCCTAATTCTTGTTGAGCGTCATGGCCAGAAGAAAATGGTGATTGGTAAAGGTGGCGAGAAGATCAAGACTATCGGCCGAGAAGCTCGCTTAGATATGGAAGAGCTGTTTGGTCGTAAGGTTTACCTAGAGACTTGGGTTAAAGTGAAATCGGGTTGGGCTGATGATGAACGTGCTTTGCGTTCACTAGGTTACATCGACGATCTATAAGGTTGGCGAGGCTGTTTGCTTCGCTCCGCGCAAGTTACAATAAGGAGCCTGATGGCTCCTTATTTTTTATTGTTTGGTTAAGATTATATGTCTTCTGAAGGTTTACAGCGCTGCTTTGTGTTACATCGCCGCCCTTACAGTGAGTCGAGTTTGATTCTCGATGTGTTCAGTGAGGAGTATGGCCGTGTAACACTGATGTCTAAAGGAGCTCGTAGCAAGCGCTCAAACCTCAAAGGCGCGCTACAACCTTTTACGCCGCTACTTTTAAAGTGGTCTGGTAATGGCTCGATGAAAACTCTGCGCCAAGCCGAGCCGATAAGTCTTGGGTTGCCCTTAGCGGGAATTAATCTCTATTCAGGCATGTACGTTAATGAGTTAGTTGGTCGGGTGCTGATGGCAGAGGTCGCGATGCCAGCGCTTTTTCATGACTATTTGCACGTGCTTACTGAGTTAGCCCAGTGTGACAATCCCGAGCCTGCTCTAAGACGTTTTGAACTCGCGCTGTTGTCAGCCATGGGTTATGGCGTCGACTTCTTACACTGCGCTGGCACCGGGGAGCCTATTGATCCTACTATGACCTATCGTTACCGAGAGCAAAAAGGCTTTATTGCCTCGGTGCGTAAAGACAACTTAACTTTTTTAGGCAATGAACTTATCGCCATTAGTGAGCGTAGGTTTACTTCAAAAGAACAACTTAAAGCGGCAAAACGCTTTACACGCATAGCCTTAAAGCCGTATCTTGGCGGCAAACCATTAAAAAGCAGGGAACTCTTTCTAAGCATGGTTCCCAAACGGAGTATTGGAAAATGAGCTCAATCTACCTAGGTGTAAATATCGATCACATTGCGACATTGCGTAATGCACGTGGTACCAAGTATCCAGATCCTGTTCACGCGGCAGAAATTGCCGAGCGTGCCGGTGCGGATGGGATCACTATCCACCTGCGTGAAGATCGTCGCCACATTCTTGATCGTGATGTGCGCATCCTTCGCGAAACACTGCAAACTCGTATGAACTTAGAGATGGCAGTGACGGATGAGATGGTTGAGATTGCGTTAAACACTAAACCAGAATATGTATGTCTTGTACCAGAGAAGCGTGAAGAGTTAACCACTGAAGGTGGTTTAGACGTAGCGGGTCACTTAGACAAAGTAAAAGCTGCGACTCAAAAGCTCACTGACGCAGGCATCAAAGTGTCACTGTTTATCGATGCAGACCGCGAGCAAATTGATGCAGCGAAAGCATGTGGAGCGCCCTTTATTGAGCTTCACACTGGTCACTACGCGGATGCTGAAACTGAAGCTGATCAGCAAGATGAATTAAAGAAAATCGCAGCAGGTGCAAGCTATGCCGCGGATCTTGGTATCACAGTTAATGCGGGGCACGGCCTGACTTACCACAATGTGGCTCCTATTGCCGCTATCCCTGAAATATACGAGCTAAACATCGGCCACTCAATCATTGGTCGCGCGGTGTTTGATGGTCTGCACAAAGCTGTCGCTGATATGAAATCCATCATGGTCGAAGCTCGTCGATAATTATGGCAATTGTTGGTTTAGGTACAGATATCGCAGAGATTGAGCGCGTAGAAAAGGCACTCGATCGAAGTGGTGAGCCGTTTGCAAAGCGCATTTTAACTGAGGCTGAACTTGAGACGTTTTCAGCTATCAAGCAGCAAGGACGTTTTCTTGCCAAGCGATTTGCAGCGAAAGAAGCGGCTTCAAAAGCTTTGGGTACAGGCATTGCCCTTGGTGTCACCTTTCATGACTTTGAGGTAACCAACGATCAACTGGGCAAGCCAGTGCTAAGCCTTAGTGGTAAAGCATTAGAAATGTCTAAACAAAAACAGGTGGAACATATCCACCTGTCTATTTCTGATGAGCGCCACTATGCGGTTGCAACGGTTATTCTAGAGAGCTAATAACTAGTTCTCTAAGTAGGGCTTTGCACTCGCTTCTACTTTTTCCATCTCATCTTGCAACTCGAACAGCTCCGGTTCGATACCTGCAATGTCCGCCCCAGAACGCAGTTGCTTCTCGATAGTCTCACAGACATTTTTCAGCCTTGGAACACCACAATACGAGCTGCTGCCGTGTAATTTGTGTACATGATGAAGCAGTTGCTCTTTGTCAAAGTGGTCATCTTCAAGAGCCCCTTCGACAATTGCACTGACCTCTGGAATGTAGTCGACCAGCATCTTGAGCATATCTTTAGCCAAGTCTTGTTTGTTGGCGGATTGTTTTAGCGCCGCTTGCCAATCAATAATGATGTTGTTGTGTTCGAATTGAGGTGCACTCTCTTGGCTATCATCGGTGCTAATACTGCTCGTTGTTAGATCGAGCTTCTCCAACTCTTGCTCACTAGTGTTAGGATTCCAGTGCATCAGCACCTGTTGCAGCACGTGCTCTTCAATCGGCTTGGTGAGGTAATCATCCATGCCAGCGTTGAGTAGGCGGTCTCGCTCACCTACCATAGCGTGGGCAGTCACCGCGATAACCGGTGTATTAACGTTTAACTCGGTCTGCTTTATTTTGCTGCAGGCGGTTACGCCATCCATATGTGGCATCTGAATATCCATCAAGATGATATCGAAGTGCTGAACTTCCGCTTGTTTAACTGCATCGGCTCCGTTGGTACAGGTGATAACGCTATCAACTCGCTCATTAAGTAGTGCGCTAATCAGCTTCAAGTTGGCCGGGTTGTCATCAACCGCCATTACACGCAGGGGAAGTGTCTCTCGATGTTCTTCTTCTGTTTCTAAATAAGGAATGCTCTCTTGGTTTGCGGCGAGTGTTTGCAGCAGCTTTCTGCGCGATAGAGGCTTGGTAATACAGTGAATCTGATATTTTTGAATCAGATGATCTGACAGCGCAAGAGCGGTACTTGGCATGCCGACCACCACTTGTGGAGCGCATCGCATCGCTTGTTCAACTAGTAACTGAACCGAGCTGACATCGTTGTCTTTGTTTGGCGACAGGTTAAGCAGAACATAGTCATAGCTTTCCGCCTCTTCAGGCAGTGAAGAGCGATAAGTGACGACTAGACCTTCTTGAACCAAGGTTTGCTGAACAACCGATGCAGCCTGCATGTTTGGCTCGACGAGCAACAAGGTACGTTGACGAAGATTCTGCGTTTCAAGCAGATCGCTGACTGGCATATCCGTTGAAGATAGGCTTAAGGTAAACCAGAAAGTAGAGCCTTGGTGTAGACGACTCGTGAGACTAATCTCGCCGCCCATTTGGCTAACTAGCTTCTGGGTAATAACTAGGCCAAGACCTGTACCGCCGTAGCGGCGTGAAATACTCGCATCGGCTTGGCTGAATGCTTGGAACAACTGTGATTGCTGACGTTCAGAAATACCAATACCGGTATCGCGGACCATAAACTGAAGTTCTACCGAATCATCCCTTTGTGAGCGTAGTTCGACGCTAATGTCTATGTTGCCTCGCTCGGTGAACTTAATTGAGTTGCCGACAAGGTTAGTTAATACCTGTTGAATACGTAGAGGGTCACCAATCAGCCCCGCTGGGATTTTAGGATCGATCTTAAGTGTCAGCTCTAGGCCTTTCTCATGAGCGCTGGTGGCTTGCAGGCTGACCACTTCTTCTAGTGAGCCTTGGAAATCAAATGGGATATTCTCAAGAGCCAACTTACCCGCTTCTAGTTTTGAGAAATCGAGAATGTCGTTGATGATATTGAGTAGGTTATTGGCTGATTTCTCTATGGTTTGAAGATAATCAGTTTGACTGTTGGTTAAGCTGGTTTTTAGCATCTGACGAGTAAAGCCAATGACCCCGTTGAGTGGTGTTCGAAGCTCGTGTGACATATTGGCCAAGAATTCAGATTTAACCCGAGCTGCTTCTTGTGCGCGTTTTTTTGCGATATCCAGTTCGACGTTTTGAATTTCTAACTGTTCTAGGGTTTCACGTAGGTCGGAAGTCGCTTGGTCAATACTGTGTTGCATCTCAACGTGGTATTCCGACAGCGAGACTGCCATTGCGTTGATACCATTTTTTAGCGAGTCGAGCTCGCCATGCATCTTACCTTCGATACGCACATCCAAGTGGCCGCGACGAATTCTGTCGACCATGTTTTTCATATGCGAGATCGGGCGAGTGACGTCATACATCAAGCGGTAGGCAAATACCGCGGATAAGCCCAGGCCAATCAACAACACCAAAAATGCCGAGAATATCTCTTGGTACTGCTGCAAGCGAAGGGAAGATAGATCAAGCTCGATCGCGACATATCCAAGGGCAGGATTCGAGTTAGGCCCTTTCATCGTTGCAACTAGGCCAGATTCTGCAATCACTGGGGCACGTAGGATTAAAGTATTCTCTTCCAGCTCAGAGTTGAGCAGCAGTGGAATGGGCTCACTACGTGGAAAAGTGAGCAATTCAAAGTTTGGGTGGAAGTTAGAGGTTACAAATAGCTCATGATTGTAGTCGAATACCGCAATACTGCGGACAAACTTGGAATTTTTACGGTGCGCATAGCTGATGATACGACGCACTGATTCTCGGCTATTGTTTTTTAATCCCTCTTCACTGGCGATGGCCAAAGGTTCAATAATACTTAAGCCTGAATTGATTACCTGCTTTTCTAAGTCGTGGTAACGATTAAAAGAGAAAAAAGCACTCAGAAGTAATCCGATAATTAATGTCGGCGCTAAAGTCAGGGTAATAACGCGGGCGCGCAAGCCATATCTTGTCATTATTGTCTAAACATCGCGGTGTGGATATGGGAAAATAACTTCCAAAATAAAAGAAGCCGTCGAAGTAATTATCTAAGCATAATCAACTCAGTCGGCTCAGACAATGATTCAAGCGTAAAAGCTTGGGACGTATACCTTATAATTAGTATTTCGAGCAATTGGCCGTAAGGTCATAAATAGTAGGCACAAAGCATGGCGCGTTTTTTCCAACCAAAGAAGAAAACTCAACTGAATACCAAGCATCAGTCGGTGACGATTGAAAAGTTGGATCATCATGGCGCAGGCATGGCTTATCAGAACAAAAAGCCTATCTTCATTGAAGGTGCGCTGCCAGGGGAGCAGGTTCTCGTTCAATTGACCGAAAGTAAAAGTAAATTCGCTCGTGCGAACCTGATCAAAATTCAAAAAGCCAGCGAGCAGCGTATTGAGCCTTTTTGCCAGCACTATGCTGAGTGTGGTGGTTGTAACATGCAGCATGTTTCGCTTGAGGTTCAGCAACAACATAAACAGCAGACACTAAGCCAGTTGATGAGCAAGTTTGCGGGTCACTCGATTGAGTTGGATGCACCAATTGTCGGTGCTGAAAAAGGTTATCGTCGTCGTGCGCGAGTGAGCATTAAATTCAATAAGAAAACTCGCCAGCTTGAGTTTGGTTTTCGAAAAAAACAGAGCAAAGAGATTGTTACCGTTACTCACTGCCCGGTTCTTGACTCAGATCTAGACGCCTTGCTAGCACCGCTTTATGAACGGTTGAAAGGGTTCTCTCATCAAGATTCAATCGGTCATGTCGAACTGGTTAAAGGTGATAACACCAAAGTGATTGTATTACGTCACTTAAAAGCGCTAAAAGAGGCTGACCGAAACAGGCTAGAAGCATTCGCTACGCAAAACCACGCGAGTCTTTACTTGATGCCAGAATCTGACCAACTCAACCGCGTGGTGGGCGATAGCGCATATTACTTAGAAGCGGGAGTGAAGATTCCATTTGAGCCGAACAACTTTATCCAAGTTAATCAGCAAGTGAATCAACGCATGGTTGAACAAGCGTTATCTTGGCTGCAGCTTAGTGAGCAAGATCGGGTACTCGATCTGTTCTGCGGTTTGGGTAACTTCAGCTTGCCAATCGCTAAGCAAGTCGCGAGTGTGGTCGGCGTAGAAGGCGTCGATATTATGGTAGATAAAGCCTCCCACAATGCACAAATTAATGACATAGAGAATGCGTCATTCTATCAAGCGAATTTGGAACAAGATGTATCTGGTCAGAGATGGGCAAGCAAAAAATTTGATAAAGTACTCCTTGATCCTGCGCGAGCGGGGGCGAGTGGTATCATAGAGCAGATATCACATTTAGGTGCGAGTCGTGTTGTGTACGTCTCTTGCAACCCTGCAACCCTAGCTCGAGACTCGCAAAGCTTACTTAGCCAAGGCTATAAATTACAAAAATTAGGTATGCTCGATATGTTTCCGCATACAAGCCATTTAGAATCTATGGCGCTTTTTGTAAAGGATTAAACGAACTTCCCAATCCTTCAGTAGTCTGAGCATGGGTGTTCGAGATTAGAAAAATAACAGGACGAAAATAATGGTTGCGGTAAGAAGCGCACATTTAAATCAAGACGAACAGTTTGAGCTAGACAAGTGGATTTCCAGCCTTGGGCAAGAGCCGAAGGTTTCAAAGCGCTTAAAAGAAGTATACCTCAAGGGTGAATCGGTACTCGAAGGCAACGAACAAGGCCCGCTGCTATTGTGGCGTGGACGCGAGATGATCGAAATCCTTGTCACCCTGTCGATGGATAAAGCCACCCTAGTCGCCGCGTTATTGTTCCCGCTAGTATCTAGTGGAGCCTATGAGCGCGAACAGTTTGAAGAAGATTTCGGCAAAGAAACCATTAAGTTGATTGATGGAGTTGAAGAGATGGCGGCTCTGGGGCAACTTAACGTCACTCTTGAAGGCAGTGCGGCCTCATCACAGGTCGATAACGTACGCCGCATGTTGCTGGCTATGGTGGATGATTTCCGTTGCGTGGTCATTAAGTTGGCTGAGCGTATTGCTAATCTGGTTGAAGTGAAAAAAGCGCCAGAAGAGGTACGCCAAGCGGCAGCAAAAGAGTGTGCCAATATCTATGCACCACTGGCAAACCGACTGGGTATCGGTCAGCTGAAATGGGAGATGGAAGACTATGCCTTCCGTTACCAACAGCCAGATACTTACAAGCAAATTGCTAAACAGCTATCTGAAAGACGTATTGTGCGTGAGCAGTACATCAAAGACTTTGTCGACGATTTGACTAGCGAAATGCAAGCCTCGAACATCAATGCTGAAGTGAGTGGTCGCCCCAAACATATTTACTCTATCTGGAGAAAAATGCAGAAAAAGGGGTTAGCATTTGACGAGCTGTTTGATGTACGTGCGGTGCGTATTATCGCTGATAAACTGCAAGATTGTTATGCTGCATTAGGCGCAGTCCATACCAAATATAAGCACCTTCCAAGCGAGTTCGATGACTACGTTGCTAACCCCAAGCCCAATGGTTACCAGTCGATCCATACCGTCATTCTAGGCCCTGAAGGCAAGACAATTGAGATCCAGATACGCACCAAAGACATGCATGAGGACTCAGAACTGGGCGTTGCCGCGCACTGGAAGTACAAAGAAGGTGGTGGCGGTCGCAGCGGTTACGACGAGAAGATTACCTGGTTGCGTAAACTGCTTGATTGGCAAGAAGAGATGTCTGACTCGGGCGAAATGCTTGATGAGTTGCGCAGTCAAGTGTTTGATGACCGTGTGTATGCCTTTACTCCGCGCGGTGACGTCGTCGACCTTCCTATGGGGGCCACGCCACTAGACTTTGCCTACCACATTCACTCTGAAGTAGGGCATCGCTGTATTGGTGCTAAAGTGGCAGGACGTATCGTTCCGTTTACTCATAAGTTAACCATGGGTGACCAAGTCGAAATCATCACCTCGAAAGAGCCGAACCCATCTCGTGACTGGCTTAACCCTAATATGGGCTTTGTGACATCAGGCCGTGCGCGCGCCAAGATTAACGCTTGGTTCCGCAAGCAGAGCCGCGAGAAAAATGTCGAAGCAGGACGCGATATCCTAGAGACTGAACTACAGAAAATCGGTGCGACACTAAAAGATGCCGAGCTGTATGCGTTGAAACGCTTCAATGTAAACAGTACTGATGAGCTGTATGTCGGCATTGGCAGTGGCGACTTGCGTATTAACCAAGTGATCAACCACATCAACGCATTGGTCAACAAACCAACGGCGGAAGAGGAAGATCAGCAAGCATTAGAAAAACTGCAAGAAGCTGAAAGCAAAGCGCCAGCGCAGAGTCGCCCGAAGAAAGATGCCGTTGTGGTAGAAGGTGTCGATAATCTAATGACCCATCTAGCTCGCTGTTGTCAGCCAATCCCTGGTGATGAGATTGCCGGCTATATCACTCAAGGTCGTGGTATTTCGGTACACCGAGCCGACTGTGAGCAGCTAGAAGAGCTTCGTCACCATGCACCAGAACGCATTATCGAAACAGTTTGGGGCAGCGGTTTTGTTGGTTCATACATCTTAACTGTGCGAGTTGAGGCGATGGAGCGTGGTGGTCTGCTTAAAGACATCACTAGCCTGTTTGCTAATGAGAAGATTAAAGTGACCAGCATGAAGAGCCGCGTCGATTACCGGACTCAAATGTCGATCATGGACTTTGATTTAGAAGTGAACAACGTTGAAATTCTCCAACGCGTCTCTAAACGAGTTGAGCAGATTAAAGATGTCATGAGCGTGAAACGCCTCGGCTGATTTTTACGTCGTATTTGGCTTTTTAGCTGCGTTAGCTGCACTTATATCGCTCAATCTTATAGACCAAGCGACTTGGTTAGTGAGCATAGGGGTTGGCGTTTCCATAGCAAAATCGACCGTCTTCGCTGAAAGTGCAGAGCTAGTTATTACAACTGTTGCTAAATTTACTGATATTTTGCATAGGAAACGTCATTGCTTTGCTGAGTCTAGCAACTAGAAAGGGTGAGTGGTTTTGGCTGCTCACCTTTTTATTTGAATGAAAGTTCTTTAGATAAAAAGGTTTAAAGGAAGAAGGAATATGAGCCATCCAATTGAGCAGTTAGAACAGATTATGGCGCAGCTTCGTGACCCAGAAAATGGTTGCCCATGGGATCGGAAGCAGAGCTTTGACACCATTGTTCCTCATACCATAGAAGAGACCTATGAAGTAGTTGATGCGATTCATAATCGAGATTGGCCAAACCTGAAAGAAGAACTCGGTGATCTGTTATTCCAAGTTATTTTTTACAGTCAACTCGCTAAAGAGCAGCAGCTGTTTGACTTTTCTGAAGTGGTTGAAACGGTCAATGAAAAGCTGACTCGTCGCCATCCTCATGTTTTTTCTGATGTTGAGTTTGAATCTGACGAGCAAATCAATGCTAACTGGGAGGCGGAAAAAGCAAAAGAAAAAGCCCAAGTAGGCAAAACTGAGCAAAGTATTCTAGACTCAATACCAAACTCTCTGCCAGCCTTATCGCGTGCTACAAAGATTCAGAAAAAGTGCGCAAAATTTGGTTTTGATTGGGACTCATTAGGACCTGTTGCTGACAAAGTTCATGAAGAGATAGATGAAGTCATGGATGAAGCGCTTCAAGTCGATGTCAATCAAGAAAATCTGGAGATGGAGCTGGGGGATTTACTGTTTGCAACGGTGAACTTGGCCCGGCATGTGCAGGTTAATCCAGAAGCCGCTTTAAGCAAAGCCAACTTAAAGTTTGTACGCCGTTTTCAAGCTGTTGAGAGAAGGGTTGCACGGCAAAATAAACAGTTACAACACTGTTCATTGCAAGAGTTGGATGAGCATTGGAACCAGATAAAGCGTGAAGAGAACCAGTCTGAAAAGTAGATACAGCGAAATGGGACAAGATTGACTCAACTATGTTTTGTTTGAGTTTATTCTGTTCATGCAGTTTGATTTGAAGCAAAAAATAAAAAATTGCAGTGTGATAGATTTCACGTTGTGGCGGATAAGGGCTTCTGGTATATTTATATCCCGTCCAGAAGAAATCCATTTTCCCTCATTCAACCAATTTCAGGTTAAACATGACGACAAATTACATTTTTGTTACTGGCGGGGTTGTATCCTCTCTAGGTAAAGGTATTGCAGCAGCATCGCTTGCAGCTATTTTAGAAGCTCGTGGTCTTAAAGTGACTATGATGAAGCTTGACCCTTACATTAACGTTGATCCAGGCACTATGAGCCCAACTCAACACGGTGAGGTGTTCGTCACGGAAGATGGCGCTGAAACTGACCTTGACCTTGGTCACTACGAGCGATTCATTCGCACCAAGATGACTAAGCGCAACAACTTCACTGCAGGTCGTGTTTACGCTGACGTTTTACGCAAAGAACGTCGTGGTGATTACCTAGGTGCGACAATTCAGGTTATTCCACACATCACTAATGCAATCAAAGATCGCGTGATCGCTGGCTCTGAAGGTCATGATGTCGCTATCGTTGAAGTGGGTGGTACAGTTGGTGATATCGAATCTCTACCATTTATGGAAGCCATTCGTCAGCTAGCAGTAGAACTAGGCCGTGAGCGCGCGATGTTTATGCACCTGACACTGGTTCCTTACCTTGCCGCAGCGGGTGAAGTAAAAACTAAACCGACTCAGCACTCTGTAAAAGAGCTGCTTTCTATCGGTATCCAGCCAGATATTCTTGTTTGTCGCTCGGATCGTATGATCCCAGCGAATGAACGTAAAAAGATTGCTCTTTTCTGTAATGTTCAAGAAAAAGCGGTTATCTCAATGAAGGATGTAGATTCTATCTACAAGATCCCTCAACTTATCAAGTCTCAAGGTTTAGACGACCTAGTTTGTTCTCGTTTTGGCATTACCGCACCTGAAGCAAATCTGTCAGAATGGGAACAGGTAATCTACGAAGAAGCGAACCCGACTGCTGAAGTGACAATTGGTATGGTTGGTAAGTACATCGAACTTCCAGATGCTTACAAATCAGTAAACGAAGCGCTTAAGCACGCAGGCCTTAAAAACCGTCTAAGCGTTAAGATTAAGTACATTGACTCTCAAGATGTGGAAAGCAAAGGCGATGAGGCGCTAGCAGGTCTTGATGCAATCCTAGTTCCTGGTGGCTTTGGCGACCGTGGTGTGGAAGGCAAGATCATGGCGGCAAAATACGCTCGTGAGAACAAAGTACCTTACCTAGGTATTTGTCTAGGTATGCAAGTGGCACTGATCGAATATGCGCGGAATGTAGCGGGTATGGAAGGTGCACACTCTACCGAATTTAACAAAGAGACCAAGTATCCTGTAGTTGGTCTGATTACTGAGTGGGTAGATGGTGAAGGTAATGTTGAAGAACGTACCGAGAAGTCTGACCTAGGCGGTACAATGCGTCTAGGTTCACAGCTGTGCCATCTTGAAAAAGGCACTAAAGCGCGTGAACTTTACGGTAGTGCGACGATTCATGAGCGCCACCGCCACCGTTACGAAGTGAACAATAACCTTCGTCCGCAGATTGAAAAAGCGGGTCTGAAAGTATCAGGTCTTTCTGCAGACAAGAAACTGGTAGAAGTGATTGAGAACCCAGCTCACCCATGGTTTGTAGCGGCTCAGTTCCACCCAGAGTTCACTTCAACACCTCGCGATGGTCACCCACTGTTTGCAGGTTTCGTAAAAGCGGCTGGTCAATTCCAGCGCGGCGAATTTGAGAAGTAAAGGATACGGGCAGTAGCGTTAGTCGTGCTACTGCCTTTAATTTTGACATTATATATTCAACGAGAAGGAAACATTCAATGTCTAAGATCGTTAAAGTTCTAGGTCGTGAAATCATCGATTCACGTGGTAACCCAACTGTAGAAGCTGAAGTACACCTAGAAGGCGGTTTCGTAGGTATGGCTGCTGCTCCATCTGGCGCATCAACTGGTTCACGTGAAGCTCTTGAGCTACGTGACGGCGACAAAGCTCGTTTCCTAGGTAAAGGTGTTCTTAAAGCTGTTGAAGCTGTAAACGGTGCAATCGCTGAAGCTTTAGTTGGTAAAGACGCTAAAGACCAAGCTGCAATCGACGCAGTAATGATCGAGCTAGACGGTACTGAAAACAAATCTAAGTTCGGTGCTAACGCAATCCTAGCTGTTTCTCTAGCAAACGCTAAAGCTGCTGCTTCTGCTAAAGGCATGCCTTTATACGAGCACATCGCTGAGCTAAACGGTACTGCTGGCCAGTTCTCTATGCCTCTACCAATGATGAACATCATCAACGGTGGTGAGCACGCAGATAACAACGTTGATATCCAAGAGTTCATGATCCAACCAGTTGGCGCTAAGACTCTTAAAGAAGGTCTACGTATCGGTGCAGAAGTATTCCACAACCTAGCTAAAGTTCTTAAGTCTAAAGGCTACAGCACTGCAGTTGGTGACGAAGGTGGTTTCGCTCCTAACCTTAAGTCTAACGCTGAAGCTCTAGAAGTTATCGCAGAAGCTGTTGCTGCTGCTGGTTACGAACTAGGTAAAGACGTTACTCTAGCGATGGACTGTGCTGCATCTGAGTTCTTCGACAAAGAAGCGGGTATCTACAACATGAAGGGCGAAGGTAAGACTTTCTCTTCTGAAGAGTTCAACCACTACCTAGCTGAGCTAGCTAGCAAGTTCCCAATCGTTTCTATCGAAGATGGTCTAGACGAGTCTGATTGGACTGGCTTCAAGCACCAAACTGAACTACTAGGTGACAAGCTTCAACTAGTAGGTGACGATCTATTCGTTACTAACACTAAGATCCTAGCTGAAGGTATCGAGAAAGGCGTAGCTAACTCTATCCTTATCAAGTTCAACCAAATCGGTTCTCTAACTGAGACTCTAGCTGCAATCAAGATGGCTAAAGACGCAGGTTACACAGCTGTAATCTCTCACCGTTCTGGCGAAACTGAAGATGCAACTATCGCTGACCTAGCGGTAGGTACTGCTGCAGGTCAAATCAAGACTGGTTCTATGAGCCGTTCTGACCGTGTTGCTAAGTACAACCAGCTAATCCGTATCGAAGAAGCTCTAGGCGCTAAAGCTCCTTTCAACGGTCTTAAAGAAGTTAAAGGTCAGTAATTCATTCTGAATTATTAGCTTAAAGCTTTAATGAATGCCCCGCTTATGCGGGGCATTTTGCATTTTGGCTCTAAGAACAATGAGCCGTTCTGACCGTGTTGCTGCTATACCTAAAAGAAAGCAACCAGCTAATCCGTATCGAAGAAGCTCTAGGCGCTAAAGCTCCTTTCAATGGTCTTAAAGAAGTTAAAGGTCAATAATTCGTCCTATTTGGCACTGTAGCTGCGTTAACTGCAGAAGATTCACTAAGTCACATAGGAAACTATGCTCCATAGCTGAATCTTCTTTGTTGCCTTGCTACAGCACCAACTAGTTAGAATTATGCGCTAACGCTTTTGTATGCCTCGCTTATGTGGGGCATTTTTATATCTGTAATTCCTTAGAGCGAAGCATAAGCGAGTATGGAGTCATTAAATGGGTATCGCTTAAAGAGAACCTCAGTTCATTCGTTCCTCATTCTTGAGGATGACGTAGGCTTGTTTCCATGAGTTAAGTACTTTCGGGGGAATAGATTGGATTTTGCTCCAAAAAAGTCACTCCTTTGCTGTTTGTGCGTGAAGGTGTGGTATTTCCGTAGCAAAACCAAATTGTGGGACTAGAGCACGGCGTAGATTGGAACTCTGCACTTCAGATTACAAATGTTTTGCGTAGGAAATATCATTTCTTCAATCATTCATCTTGATCGCAGCTACCCTGCGCTTCTCCATCTCTGTGCGAATATCAGCGCCTTTGAAGCCATCTTTTATTATGTCTTGAACATTGACTGAAAGTGCTGCCTGGTAGGCTTGCTCAAAGATCGCCTTTTGCGGGTAGTCGATATCTTCAAACCCAGTACGTCCCCGGCTATCAGCCATGCAGCACAGCAATATGTCTTGTAAGCGTTCTGGCTTGCGCCAAACATCAAACTTGTTTAGCACTTTGAGCTTGGTTTCTGGGCGTAGCTCGGCAGCACGATGGATATTAGAGTGCTGTTCGCAGACTAACAGTGCCAACTCTTTAAACTCATTGGGGACGCGCACTCGCTCACATAAGGCCTTAATGATTTTTAACCCGGTATGACAGTGCATTTTATGGCTCGGCCATTCTGATTCAGGCGTAATACCTTTGCCCAAGTCATGGACTTGGGAGGCAAATCGGACTGGTAATGAATGACTCAGCAGTGCGGCTTGTTTGGCGACCATTAATGTGTGAACGCCCGTATCAATTTCAGGATGCCATTTTTCGGGTTGAGGAACGCCAAACAGCGCATCTAGTTCAGGTAGCACAACCTTTAAAGCATCACATTGCTGCAATACCGAAATAAAAATTTGCGGATCATGAGTCGCCAGCGATTTTTGCCACTCTTGCCAAACTCGTTCTGCAGTTAGGTGTTCGAGTTCGCCTGATTGAGCTATTTCACGCATCAACTCAATAGTTTCATCTGCAACATTAAAGCCTAAATGATGGAGCTTGGCAGCAAAGCGAGCGACGCGCAGCACACGCAAGGGATCTTCGGTAAAAGCGTCTGAGACATGACGCAAGATCCGATCTTTAAGATCGCGTTGGCCGTTGAATGGATCGACGATATTGCCCTCTGGATCTTGCGCCATGGCATTAATGGTTAGATCACGTCTGAGCAGATCCTCTTCTAGAGTGACATCCGCAGCAAAATAGCACTCGAAGCCTGTGTAACCCGAGCCCGTCTTTCGCTCGGTTCTGGCTAAGGCGTGCTCTTCTTTGCTCACTGGGTGGAGAAAAACAGGGAAGTCTTTGCCTACCGCTGTATAGCCTTTGCTTAGTAACTCTTCAGGCGTCGAGCCAACTACGACCCAATCTCTATCGTAGACTACAATATTCAGCAGTTGATCGCGAACTGCGCCGCCGACGAGGTATCTTTGCACTTAGCTCTCCCTTTTGGTTAGTTTGGCATTGGCTAATTGTGCTAGCAATGGTACTTTTCTTAGCACTGAATTCCTAGAGAAGAGAGTCATGTATCAACAACATTTTGCTCTGACAGAGTTACCGTTTTCCATTGTGCCTAACTCTCGTTTCTTGTTTCAAAGTCGGCGCCATAAAGAGGCACTGTTCCAAATCCAAGCTGGACTGGGTGAGGGTGGTGGTTTTGCTATGCTGACTGGCGAAGTTGGAACGGGCAAAACGACTATTGCAAAATCGATATTAAAAACTCTCGCAGACAACACCCGCGCTGGGTTGATTTTAAATCCGACCTTCTCAAATATAGAGTTGCTTGAAGCGATATGTGATGAATTCGGTATCCTCTATGAGGAAAACTCTTCTCTTAAGCAACTCAACCAACTTATTCATCAGTTCCTATTAGATAATCATGCCAACGGTGTACAAACCCTATTGGTTATCGATGAAGCTCAACACTTGTCGGCTGATGTGCTTGAGCAACTGCGTCTGCTTACCAACTTAGAAACTGACAGCAAAAAGTTATTGAAAGTACTGCTGATTGGTCAGCCAGAATTACAGCAAAAGTTGCAGATGCCGCAGTTAAGGCAACTGGCTCAACGAATCACTGGCCGCTATCACCTACTGCCTCTAAATCAAGATGAAACTCGCGACTACATAAAGTTTCGACTGGCTTTGGCTGGAGGCTCTCCTGAATTGTTTAACGGGCAATCCATTAAATATATCGCTCGTCAAACGCAGGGGATTCCACGCCTGATTAACCTTGTGTGTGATGCTAGCCTAAAGCAAGCGTACAGTATCGGAGAGCGTCAACCTAGTCGTTCGACAGTGGAAGCTGCTTGTGATGATGTGATGCGTTTCCAAACTGCCTCGGTTCAATATTCACCACAGCAATCGTCTACCAATTCGTTTCGTCTCTCCCCAGTGTTAATGGCAAGCTTGGTGGGCGGAGTGCTGTCCGTAGCCGCTTACTACTATACCCCAAATGTGCTTATACCCTATGTGAACACTTACTTACATCAGCAGTACCCTGTTGTTGAGGCTATTGAACAGCAGAAGCAAGTTTTCCCTCAAGCTTTGAAGCAGTTACTAAATCAAGCCAGTGACCAGGAAGCTGCGATTGCCACACTCTATAAAGTTTGGGGCTACCGCGCTTCGGTATTGGATCAAATGTGCTTGGACAGTGGAGATGACCTTTTTCGTTGCACATTAGCTAACGGCTCTTTAGAACAAGTTTTAGAATCCAATGTTCCAGTCGTTCTAACACTTAATATCGATGGGCAACTTCGTTATGCAGTATTGTACAAAGTCATACAGAGTCAGGTGCAACTGTTGCTGGGTGATCAGATGCTTGAGTTCGACCGCAAGTGGTTGAGTACTGTCTGGCAAGGTGAGTATCGCGAGATATGGCAAAGCTACTGGCAAAAGACCTTAAAACCAGGAATGGAAGGGCAGGCGATTGCAGTTTTAGATCAGCACCTGTCGCAGGTGTTAGGTGAAAAACCGTCGGGTAGTAGGCTATTTGATGAGCGAATAAAGCGCAAGGTGGAGCTGTTCCAGCGTTGGCAAGGACTCACTGTTGATGGTATCGCCGGTCAGAGAACTCTTAAGCTACTGGAGAAATTGTCTCAACAACAAGCGCCAAGATTAATGTCTCAAGAGGTGAGCGAAAATGTCTAAAGTTATGCAAGCCTTGGAAAGCTCAGAGCGAAGCCATCAAACATCTGGTCATCTGTACCAGCAGCCTGGTTACTTAGCGTCAGTGCAAAAGTCTAGGTCGAACCTAACGATTAGAATCGCGCTTGCGATACTCCCACCTTTGTTGGTAACTGGATCAGTCTGTTACCAAACCTATCAAATCGAAAAGCAGAAATGGTTAGTGGAGAATGTTGCTCAGTCGGTAATTGTTGAAGTCCCTTTTGAGTTTCAAGTAGTGCAAGCGCCTGACCTAGGCCCGCTGGAAACCACCTATCGAAATCATCAAAGTAGTGATAGTAGTGATGGGTTAATTCAAGCAGAGCAAGAGGTTAAAACACTCGTTGCGCCTCCTGCTAGCAGTCATCAGGGTGGTGCCGTAAGCAGTAGTGATGACTTACTTGCTGGGCTGGATTTGTCGCAACTCTCTCCTGAATTAGCACAACGCTTTGAGTCGGCGTTAAATAGCGAAACAGAGCAAGTGCAATCACAGCGCAACGAGCAGGCATCTAATTTGTCTCACCAAGCAGAACGTTGGTATGGCAAACTGCCTGCAATGAATTTTCAGACTCATGTCTATTCAAGTAAAGCAAATAAGCGCTGGGTGAAGATCAACGGTGTGGAATACAAACAAGGGGACTGGGTCAACAGTGATATTGAACTGGTGGCGATTGAGCCGCAGTCCTGTTTGATCCGCTTTAGAAGAGAGCTGATACGGGTGCCTGCTCTCTATGACTGGAAGGGATAATCTCAGTCTGAAAAAGCTATAGCGATCAAAAAAGGCCACAATCGTGGCCTTTTTGCTACCTAATGATTTGGCTTATGCCCAACCATTAGGTGAACGCTTTCTGCGTGGAACGATATGAGGCAGTATCAAGCCAAATAGTAAGCCAATGCCCGCAACACCACCACCGTACATAAAGTATTTAAGCAGCAGGTCATCTTTCTGTGTGTCGAGCTTAGCGCGCAGCTTACGAACTTCTTCTTGAGAAGCTGATAGCTGCTTGCTCATATCGCTGTAACCCTGTTCTAGTTCGCTGATTTGCGTGTTACGAGTCTCTAGTGAGTCAATGAGGCCCGCTTTCTCTTGGTCTGCGTTTGAACGTGCATTCGCTAGCTTCTCTTTTACATCCGCAAGCTCTTTCTCAAGCCTAGGGAGGCGAAGCGCCATACTTTCTTGCTTGGTTACGAAACGGCTTTCAACCCAACCTTTACGACCTTTACTATCTTGAACTTGAGTATATCCAGTGTCGCGATTAGCCGAGATGAGTTTTACTTTATCACCTGCGTCAACACTACCGATGATACGGAATTCATTGCTTGGGCCAGAATGCATGTAAGTGAATAGTTTATCAGAGATATAACGGTCTTGAGCCAACGCTGCTGGAACAGCAAGCATTGATGCTAAAACGAAGCAAACCAGTTTTTTCACGGTAAATCCTTTAACAGTCTAAGAGGGTCTGCAAACCCATTTTCTATTTCTTTGCTAACGCCAAATAGTAAGTAGTTTCTAGGTTGACTGCAACAAAGAAGGGAGGCTTAGCCTCCCTTTCTGCGGTTTTGAGTCAATAATGACAGTGATTTAACAAATCACTGACTTCATTGATTACACAAACATAGCTTGAATTGCGTAGAAGAATACTACGGCAAGTAAAGCACCTGCCGGCAGAGTAACAATCCAAGAAGCAACAATGTTACGTACAACACCTAGGTTAAGAGCAGCAATACCGCGTGCAAAACCCACACCTAGTACCGCACCAACTAACGTCTGAGTGGTTGAAATAGGAAGGCCAGTTCCCGACGCTAGTACAACAGTACAAGCTGTTGCGAGCTGAGCAGCAAAACCACGGCTAGGAGTTAACTCTGTAATACCTGTACCTACGGTAGCCATTACTTTATGGCCAAGCGTCGCAAGACCAACCACGATACCGAAACCACCTAGAGGTAGAATCCACCATGCGATGGTGCTTTTACCTGTAATCTCACCCATGTGTTCAACGGTTGATACCACCGCTGACAGTGGACCAATCGCGTTCGCTACGTCATTTGAGCCGTGAGCAAATGCCATTGCACACGCGGTGATTACCATTAGCACACTGAAGATACCTTCAACACCTGCAAAACCGTGGTCATCTTCGCGGCTAGCGAATTTCTTCTGGATGTACATGTAGCCGCCAATCATTATGACTGTTGATACAGCTGCTGCCCATGCCCAAGCTTCGCCGTTTGATAGGTGAAGACCTACGTGCTTAAGACCTTTCTTGATGGTGACCAGAGCGATAACCATAGTGGTGATAAACATGTATACAGGAACAAAACGTTTTGCGTTAAATAGCGGTTTCTCGGTATCAAAAATCAGTCGCTGTGCACTAACGAAAATCACGTAGGCAAAGAAGCCTGAGATCACCGGAGTAATAATCCAGCTACCAACGATACCTTGTACTGAGCCCCAGTCCACGGCTTCTGTGCCGACAGAAACACATGCAAAACCGATGATCGCACCGATAATTGAGTGTGTTGTAGAGACAGGCCAACCCATGTAGGAAGCGAGTAGTAGCCATGTACCTGCAGCAAGAAGCGCAGACATCATACCGTACACTAGTACGTCTGGTTGGTGAGCAAATAGGGACGTTTCAATTACGCCTTTACGGATAGTGTCGGTTACTTCACCACCTGCTAAATATGCACCGGCAAACTCAAAGATCATCGCAATGATGATTGCTTGTTTAACCGTAAGAGCTTTTGAACCTACTGATGTTCCCATCGCATTGGCTACATCGTTCGCGCCAATACCAATAGCCATCAGAAAACCGAAAGCGGCTGCAATAATAATCAGGACAGTGCCGTAGTTCGCAAGGATATCCATCGTAATACCTAGTTGTTGATAACAAGCGGAGCAAAATTTAAGCACGAAAAAGCCCCTTAAGCGTGTCAGTATTTATCGCTTATAAGGGGTGTGAACTAGTTTGATGCTCTTCGTTATTTGGTTAACTTATTTTATGAGCGAGATAACATTACTTCGAGACGCGCACCAACACGCTGCGCCTGATCAGCAATACCACCTACCCACTCTAGAATTTTGTAAAGGAACATCACATCAATTGGATTTAGGTCTGCTTCAACCGCCATTAAATCTTGGCGCAGTTGGACCTGCATCGCATCTGTGTCGTCCTCAATCACATCCAGTTGGTGGATCATTTCAGCTACGAGTGTTACTTCACGGCCTTTGAACCCAGTTTCCAATAACTCATCAAGCTCATTGATAACTTTTTGCGCTTGGTTAGCCGCATCTAAACAACGTTTAACGTAAGCAATAAAGTTTTCTTGAAGAGATTCAGGGATAGTCAATTGACGGCCGTATACGCGACCAGCAATGTCTTTAGCAAGGTTTGCTAGTTTGTCTTGCTGAGTCAGTAGTTCTAGCATGTCGCTACGATCTACAGGCATAAACAAACCGCGAGGAAGTTTTAGACGAATTTCACGCTTTAACACGTCAGCTTCTTTCTCTAGGTGAGAAATCTGTGCACGAATTTCGGCTGCTTTATCCCAATCGCCCTTTGAACTTACTTCAAAGAAATTGATTAGATGTGAGCAACATTCGTTTACACACACAACGTGGCGCTGCAAAGGTTTAATAGGGGACTTTGCAAATAACCCCATAATTGTATTTACTGGCATGGTCATTCAACCCAATTAATATAACCTAAAAACTAACATACACCATTTCATGGCGAAATGTTGAACGATGGCTATAAAGGCGCGCATGTTAACCCATTAAATCACTCATTAAAACTGTTTTAGATCATCATTGGCGCGATATTTCTTTCTTGCCGAGTAAGAAAATAGGCAATATCCTGTCTCTATCTGCTTTGAAAGGTATAGTTATGGAAACCGAGATAGAACTGAAGTTTTTTGTTTCTCCTGAATTTTCAGAGACTTTGCGAGAAAAGCTCTCCGAAACAAAAGTACTTCAGCACAGTTGTCGAGAGTTAGGGAACACTTATTTTGATACGCCGGACCAGTGGTTGCGTCAACATGACATAGGTCTTCGTATTCGTCGCTTTGATGGCGTCTATATCCAGACAGTAAAAACCGCCGGACGTGTTGTGGCGGGTTTACATCAACGACCAGAGTTCAATGCCGAGCACGACAGCAACGAGCCCGACCTAACCTTACATCCGCAAGATATTTGGCCTGTTGGCAAAGATGTCGCTACCTTACAAACTGAATTGCAGCCTCTATTTTCGACTAACTTCACTCGTGAGCAGTGGTTGATTGGAATGCCTGATGGTAGTCAAGTCGAAGTGGCCTTTGACCAAGGTAAAGTAGAGGCTAACGACAAAGAAGATCCTATCTGTGAAGTTGAACTGGAGCTTAAATCTGGTCAAACCGATGCGCTTTTTACTCTAGCAAGAAGTTTTTCTGAGCAAGGTGGAATGCGTTTAGGCAACTTAAGTAAGGCGGCTAAGGGCTATCGTTTAGCGATGGACTATGAGGGTGACGAAGTGAAACCTCTATCTTTGGTTCGCACCGATAAGGCAGATACGGTTGAGTCCTGCTTTATTAACTCGTTGGAGCACGCGTTGACTCATTGGCACTACCATGAGCAAATCTACACTGAGCGTGAATCAATCGAAGCCGTGCACGAAATTAAAAACGCGATCAGCTTTATTCGCCAAATTTTGACTGTATATGGAGGGGTCGTTCCGCGCCGTGCGAGCGCTATTTTGCGCCAAGAGCTCAAATGGTTAGAGCAGGATCTAGAGTGGTTGAACGACTATGACTATTTAGAAGACCTGCTTGCCGATAAAGGCCATGCACTGCGTAAATTGGATGCACGTAAGTTCTTGGTTGGTGAGTTAACTGAGCTTCAGGAGCAACTGCCAAATCGTGATCAGACTCTCGAGCTACTTAAGTCCGCGCGCTATACCGGATTACTGCTCGACCTGAGTCGTTGGATCTTAACTCGTGGCTGGCAGCCATTCTTAGATGAAAAATCTCGTGACAAGATGGCGTTTGAGGTTGGACACTTCGCAGTGCAGCAACTGGACCGAACTTGGGCGGAGCTCATGGAGGCTTTTCCGCCGGAACAGACTCTTACTAGTTCAGACTATATCCAACAACAGTATCGCTTAATGCGCAACCTCTATACAGGGTTGAGCTTTGCGAGCTTATTCGATATCGAGGAGCGAGATGGCTTCCGCCTACCATGGAGTGATTTGCTTCATGGAACCGATGATCTTCTTAAGCTGAAAACATTGGAGCAATTAGTGGAAAAGCTAGAGGGCGAAGAGCGCGAGCAGCTCGAACGTTGGTTGGCTCGACAAGAAAGCTCCATTCTTCATGCGATGGAGCAGACGCGAGTTATTTGTATCGAAGCGGAACCATACTGGCGTGATTAGAGCCATGTCACAATGATAAAGGGATCATTAACGATCCCTTTTTTGTTGTTGCTGTTCTATTCGATCTAAGCGCTTTAGCATTTCATTTTGCTTTTCTACTAACTCTATTAGCAGGCGCTCTTTATTCTCTGAACGGTTAGTTTGAGATTTTGATGGTGAAGTGATCATTGAAGTCACTAGGCCTGAAATCATACCGAATAATCCCACCCCGCAAATGATCAAGCCTGCGGCTAGAATACGTCCTGCGTTGGTCACTGGATAGTGGTCGCCGTAGCCCACAGTAGAGATCGTCACAAGTGCCCACCACATGGCATCGCCACCATCACGAATATTGGCAGTGGCCGCATGCCCTTCTAAAAATAGCATCATGCTTGAGCCTGCGGTGAGCAAAATTACCATCAATAGCAAAATCGAAGCTAAAGTTGTCTCTTGTCTATTCTTTAGCAGTTGCCTGATTACGCCACGGCTTGATCGGATAACCAATATCACTCGCAAAATCGAGAATAACCTCGCGTAGCGTAGCGGCTCAACCATAGGGATACTTGCCACGAAATCTATCCAGTGACGTTGCATAAATTGCATACGATCTGTAGAGCGGATCAAATCTATACTTAGTTGCAGTATGAATATGCTACAGATTATGAAGTCTAGGCCGATAAGTACTTGTCGAGTTTTTGGGTCCAACGGAAAAAATAATAAGCCAGAGATCACAAATAGCGCCATAAAAGACAGGATTAGTGATAGCAAGCTCATCGGCTTTGTATCGTTTTTGATATTATCTTTATTCATACGAGGCTCGAAATAAATAAAATGCAGTGAAACCAGAGGATTGAGTCCCCAATACGCTCACTCTAGTACAAAGCGCTGCAAATACAAAATAGACAAAATGGAGAACGAACAATGACCAAATTGGCATTTAAGCCATGGGAGCGAGTGATCACGGATGTGCGCTTAGTGCCCAAGATGGTGATGTTGATGGTGTTCAGTACTTTGCTGATCATTAGTAAGCAACTATGGGATGCAAGTATCTTCTACGATTCCATTCTGGCAGTGTCGCAAAATGCGCAAGTTGCTCAGGAGCATTATGAAGACTATTTAGTTCGAGTTGTGTGGCAGACCATTATTATGATCACTATGTTTGTCGCTTTGTTGCTGTTTGCTGCTCGGGTCATGTTACGTCAGACTCAGTACTTGAGTGACTCAATCAAATTGATGGCACAAAAAGATCTCTCTTCACCGATCAATATGGAATGTAAAGATGAGTACGGCGACGTAGCGCGCGAGCTAGAAAAAACTCGTATGCAGCTTCATGAAGTTATCCGCATGCAAGTTGAGGCTTCTCAAGAACTTTCTGGTTTGACGGAAGTTATGACACTAAGCATGTCTGAGACGAAAGAGTCGGCTCAAGAAGAGTTCAATGAGATCGACCAACTCGCGACCGCAATGAGTGAGATGACCTCAACGGTACAAACTGTCGCTGATCATGCGCAAAATGCCTCTTCATTGACTGAAAGTGCTTCAACTCAGGCAGCAACAGGTCAACGTTTCGTTCAAGATACTGTGGTTAAAATCAGCGAGCTTTCACAAGACATCTCTGCTTCAGCTCAAGCGGTGAACCAAGTTGAAGAGAGCGTTGAGTCGATTGGCAGTGTGGTTGGTACGATCCAAGGCATCTCAGAACAGACTAACTTACTGGCATTAAATGCAGCGATTGAAGCCGCACGTGCCGGTGAAGCTGGTCGCGGATTTGCTGTTGTAGCGGATGAAGTACGTAACCTTGCTCAACGCACTCAACAAGCAACGGTTGAAATTCAAGAAATGATCACTCAACTGCAATCAAGTGCTAACTCCGCGGTAGAACTGATGGAGAAGAGTGTTGTAGAAGCAGCGGAAGGTGTTGAACTGGTAACTAACGCAGGTAGTGAGTTAGACGGCATTGTTGGTCAGGTTCACCAAATCAATGATATGAACTTCCAGATTGCGACAGCGGCCGGCGAGCAGAGCAGTGTGGCAGAAGAGATGAACCAGAATCTCACCAATGTGCGTGAACTGGTTGAAGCATCAGTGACAGTCGTCTCTGAGCTACTAGAAACGTCTGAAATTATGCAACAGAACGCTGAAGAACTAGACCAAAAAATTACCTCGTTTAAGGTATAGCTTCTCAACTTCACCGATACAAAACGCTCACTAGCTACTAGTGGGCGTTTTTTATTGGTATAAGTACTCTTGATTGGCATTTCTCTACAAGGATGAACCATGCAATTGCCCGACCGTCTGAGCGTTATTTCCCATTCTGCCCTTGAGTCACTATCTCAATTACAAGCAATTCAAAACTGGCCACAAGACTTGCAACAGCAGCTAAGCTACGTAGCTGGTTTAAGTCAGTTTGTTATTGAAACGCTATCTGGTGACGAGCATTTAATTCAAGAACTGCCAAATATGCTGGCAGAAAGCTCGCGCTGCGAGCAATATCGAGAGCGTTTAGCCGAGCTATTGAGTCAGTGCAGCGATGAGATGCAAGGCCATCGAGTACTGAGGCAGTTTCGCAATCGAGAGATGACCTATATAGCATGGCGTGATTTTACGGCATCATGGCCTCTTGAACAGAGCCTAGAGCATTTATCGCAGTTGGCAGAAGCGATGATATTTGAAACCTATCAGTGGCAATACAAAGCGTGTTGCGAGCTGTGGGGAACACCAACGTGTGCGGAAGGCAAAGCGCAGCCTATGTTGATCATAGGTATGGGTAAACTTGGTGGTGGAGAGCTTAACTTCTCGTCTGATATCGATCTGATTTTTACCTATCCAGAAAATGGTGAGACTCAAGGTACTCGCCGCAGTATTGCCAACGCTCAGTTCTTTACTCGTTTAGGGCAGCGCATCATTAAAGCTCTTGATCAACAAACCTTTGATGGGTTTTGTTATCGCGTGGATATGCGCTTACGACCTTTTGGAGACAGTGGCCCACTTGTGATGAGTTATGCAGCATTAGAGGATTACTATCAAGAGCAGGGGCGTGATTGGGAACGCTATGCAATGATCAAAGCTCGCGTGATGGGCAGTGAAATGTACCCGCAATACCAAGAGCTGCGCCAAATGCTACGTCCATTTGTTTTTCGTCGTTACATCGATTTCAGTGCGATTCAGTCATTGCGTCGAATGAAATCGATGATCAGTAGCGAAGTTCGCCGTCGTGGACTGAGTAACAACATTAAACTTGGGGCTGGTGGCATTCGAGAAATTGAATTTATCGCTCAAGTATTTCAGCTTATTCGTGGCGGCCGAGAGCCAAGCCTGCGCCAACGAGGTCTGTTGCAAACTATTGATGCTATTGAGGAACTTGAGCAGTTGGAGGCGAGCGAAACCGCTCATTTACGTGCGGCGTACAAGTTTTTGCGCCGTTTAGAGAACCTTCTTCAAGCTATGGCTGACAAGCAGACGCAGACGCTACCCGAGTCTGATATTGAACAGTTGCAGTTGGCTGTGGCAATGGGTTTCAAACAGTGGGCGGAACTGATGTCTGAGGTTAAACAGCATATGGCTAATGTCCATGCAGTGTTTGATACTCTCATCGGCGCGGAAGAGGAAGAAGCACAAGATATTGCTCAACACTTTAATGAGTTGTGGGATATGGCGGCTAAACAAGATGTGATAGAGCACATTTTGCAGCAAGACATCAAAGCCGATGATCCGCAAAAAATGGCGCAAACCATTATTGAGTTTAAGCGTGATTTGGCCAAGAAAACTCTAGGTCCCCGTGGCCGTGAAGTGCTCAATAAACTGATGCCGAAGATCTTTGCCGCCATATTCAGTCATAAAGATGCCAAGTTTGGTTTGCCGCGGGTGCTTCATTTACTGCATAAGATTGTGACTCGCACGACCTATTTAGAGTTGCTTGATGAGCACCAAGCCGCTTTGGTGCAGTTGGTTCGCTTGTGTACCGCAAGTCCAATGATTTCAGAGCAATTGGGGCGCTATCCCATTCTACTGGATGAGTTGATTGATCCTCAGCAGCTTTACAATCCTGTCCCTTTAGAGAGCTATCGTACTGAACTGCGCGACTTCCTTGCTCGGATTCCTGAAGATGATATGGAACAGCAGATGGAAGCGTTGCGTCAGTTTAAGCAAATCTGCATCTTGAGAATTGCTGCAGCGGATATAGCGGGTGTTTTGCCGGTGATGAAGGTCAGCGATCATTTAACCTATCTTGCGGAAGCGATTGTAGAGTCGGTAATCAACCAAGCTTGGCTGCAAATGAAGGAGAAGTATGGAGAACCAACCCACGTTAAAGAGCGTGATGGCAAAGGCTTTGCGGTAGTAGGTTACGGAAAAGTTGGTGGTTGGGAGTTAGGTTATAACTCGGACCTTGATATTGTGTTCATCCACGATTGCCCTGTTCATGTGTACACCGATGGTAAAAAAGAGATCGATGGTCGACAGTTCTATTTGCGCTTAGCACAGCGCATTATTCATATCTTCTCCACTCGAACTGCATCGGGGATCTTGTACGAAGTCGATACCCGTTTGCGTCCTTCGGGGGCTTCTGGTTTGTTGGTTAGCCCTACCGATGCGTTTGATGAATATCAGAGGAAAGAAGCGTGGACATGGGAACATCAGGCGCTAGTCCGTGCGCGTATGATCTATGGTGATGAGCCGCTTCAGCGAGTATTTGCCCAAACTCGTCACGACATTCTCAGCTTAGAGCGAGACGAAGCTAAGTTGATCAAAGATGTGTCTGAAATGCGTGTGAAAATGCGTGAGCATCTTGGTGGTAAAAAAGCAGGCCGCTTTATGCTTAAGCAAGACCCCGGCGGCATCACCGACGTTGAATTCTTAGCTCAATATCTTGTCTTACGTTACAGCCATCAAAAACCTAAGTTGACCCGTTGGAGTGATAACGTACGGATTTTTGAAAGCATGATGGCTCAAGGAATCCTGGAAGAAGGGGCGGCAATGGCTTTGACCAATGCCTACACGACAATGCGTGATCAAATTCATCACCGCAATTTGTTGAACTTGGACGCTGACGTCGCAGAGGACAAGTTTACCAACGAGCGCGAGCTTGTGACTAAACTATGGCATGAGTGGTTAGAATAGCTAGGAATTATGCTAAACTCTTGCCCGAAATAGAATTTGGAGAACCATAATGAAGCCAATCCTACCTAACTACAGCGACTCTGGGGTGCTGATTGTCGGCGATGTCATGTTAGATCGCTACTGGTACGGCCCGACTGGGCGAATTTCACCAGAAGCTCCTGTTCCTGTAGTAAAAGTAGAAAACAATGAGGAGCGCCCTGGCGGTGCTGCAAACGTAGCAATGAATATCGCCTCTCTTGGTGGTCATGCTCATATTGTTGGCTTAACGGGAATTGATGAGCCTGCCAAAGTACTGAACGAAACGCTATCTGCACTGAAAGTGAAATGTGATTTTGTTGGCTTACCTAATTATCCGACCATTACTAAGCTTCGTGTATTGAGCCGAGGTCAGCAATTAATCCGTTTGGATTTCGAAGACAAGTTTGAAAACGTAGACGCTGAACTTATCTTAGACCGTATGGAACAAGCCCTGCCAAAAGTAAAATCAGTCGTTCTGTCTGATTACGCTAAAGGTGCTCTAGAGCATGTGCAGCAGTTTATTCAAAAAGCGCGTGCTGCTAAAGTGCCAGTGTTCATCGACCCCAAAGGTGCGGACTTTGAACGTTACCGTGGCGCAACACTACTGACGCCAAATATGGCGGAATTTGAGCATGTGGTTGGTAAGGTAAAAACAGACCAAGAGCTAGTCGAGAAAGGCTTAGCATTGATTGAAGAATTTGACTTCGAAGCACTACTGGTTACTCGCAGTGAGCATGGCATGACACTACTACGCCGTGGTCAAGAACCTTTCCACCTTCCTACTCAAGCGAAAGAAGTCTATGACGTAACAGGGGCGGGGGATACGGTAATTTCTGTATTGGCAGCTTCGGTAGCGGCGGGTAAGCCTCTTGATGAGGCATGTGCCCTAGCTAACGCTGCTGCTGGTGTGGTTGTTGGTAAACTTGGTACATCAACGGTTTCAACTATTGAGTTGGCTGAAGCGGTTCACGGTAGCCAAGACACTGACTTTGGTGTAATTACCGAGCAAAGTTTGATTGAAGCAGTGAAGCAGGCACAGGCGAAAGGGGAGAAGGTAGTCATGACCAATGGTTGTTTCGATATTCTTCATGCAGGTCATGTCTCTTATTTAAACCATGCCTCTGAGCTCGGTGACCGCTTGATTGTTGCAGTGAATACCGATGAATCAGTGAAACGCCTTAAAGGTCCAGGGCGCCCGGTGAACCCGACGGATCGCCGTATGGCAGTATTAGCCGGTCTTGGTGCGGTTGATTGGGTGGTGCCTTTCGGTGAAGATACGCCGCAGCGTTTGATCTCTGAAGTTCTACCTGACTTGCTAGTAAAAGGTGGTGATTACAAGCCAGAAGAGATTGCTGGCGGTAAAGAAGTTATCGCCAATGGTGGTGAAGTGAAGGTACTTAACTTCGAAGATGGTTGTTCCACCACTGAGATTATTGATGCAATTAAAGGTGGCCGAGGCTAGTTTCTATTACGAATCAAAAAATGCTCGCTAAATGGCGAGTATTTTTATATCCAACACATACAAAAATGGAGCCGGTTGGCTCCATTTTTTGATAAAGAGTTGATTACTCTTCTAGATCACCACAGAAGCGGTAGCCTTCACCGTGAATCGTTGCAATGATTTCTGGTGTGCCAGAAACTGATTCAAAGTGCTTACGAATACGACGAATTGTTACGTCAACAGTACGGTCATGTGGCTTAAGCTCACGACCTGTCATTTTCTTAAGCAGGTCTGCACGAGTTTGGATCTTGCCTGGGTTTTCACAGAAGTGAAGTAGGGCACGGAACTCAGAGCGTGGTAGCTTGTAGCCATCGCCACTAGGGCTAACTAATGAGCGGCTGTTGATATCTAGTACCCAACCATTGAACTCATATTTTTCTACGCTACGTTTCTCTTCACTTACAGCACTAGAGTTCATTGAGCGATTGAGTAGGTTACGAGCACGGATAGTCAGTTCACGCGGGTTGAAAGGTTTTGTGATGTAATCATCTGCACCGATTTCAAGACCAAGAATCTTGTCTACTTCGTTGTCACGGCCCGTTAAGAACATCAGTGCAACATTAGCTTGCTCACGTAGTTCACGAGCTAGCAGTAAACCATTCTTGCCTGGCAGATTAATGTCCATGATAACCAAGTTGACTTGGTTGTCTGACAGAACCTGGTGCATTTCTTCACCGTCGCTGGCCTCGAATACAGCGTATCCCTCTGCCTCAAAAATGCTCTTTAGAGTGTTACGAGTTACTTGCTCATCTTCAACAATAAGAATGTGCGGGGTTTGCATTGGCGGTACCTAAATTTGTGAAAAATTTGTGCTAACAGAATAAATTCTAGGCAAAAACATAACATACAGGTAATGTGATGTTGATAATAAACCAAAGATTGTAAAAAAACACGCTCTTTGATTGCCCGCCATCCTTGGTGCTGCATTTCTATACTAAGAGGTCCTAATCCTCTTATTCTATTAGTCTTTGAGGCGGATTCTATAATGTTAACAGCATGCTAACAACGCTCAAATGTTAATTCCAATCACTTTGTTGATTTATATCAAGAGTTGGAATGTAACAAATATTAATAGTGTCGATTAAATGTGTAAGGTTTGGTTGTTATGGCGATAGATTCACTCCTTTGGCAGGCATACTGCGACCCCTATTTTCATTTCGAACAACAGATTTCATTCAGCAGTTTTGCTATTATCACGGCCTGGAACCCAAAGAGTGAGTTGCTGTCAAAGAAAGATAATGACAGAAGTAATCAGTACTTAGCTCGGGAAATAAGCCATACTTGTTGGTGTGAGATCCAAGTTGGGAATAAGGATTTCTCTTGGATGGAAGCGAGTTTTGCGGTTCAAATAACGGCCGATGAAGCGATAAAACTTGGGCGAAAATACCAACAGAACGCTGTTTATTTTATTGAAGGAGAGGAGCTGTTGCTTCTCCCTTGTATCGAGGAACAAAACAAGGTTTCGCTAGGAAGTTGGCGAAAGCGATGTCGATAGGATTCGATTTTTAATTTAGAAGTTCATGGAGGAAAAATGAAAGATATAACCCCTGATATTTGTGATAAGTTCGAAGATAAGGTGACCCTGCTAGAGTTGCCACTGCACAGTTTTGGTCAGAAGTATGCTTTTTATGGTCAAATTGTTACTGTTCGTTGTTACCACGATAATTCTAAAGTCAGAGAAATGCTCAGCCAAGACGGTACTGGAAAGGTATTGGTAGTCGATGGTGCGGGGTCCTGCCAGAAAGCATTGCTTGGAGATCAACTCGCAATCTTAGCAATTGATAACAATTGGGAGGGGGTCATTGTTAACGGCGCAGTTCGTGATGTTGGCATGATGGCTGAGATGGCGTTGGGGATAAAAGCTCTAGGAACATGTCCATTTAAAACGGACAAACGTGGCGCAGGCGAAATAAACGTCACATTAACTATCCACAACCAAATGATACAGCCTGGGGACTACATATACGCTGATTGGAACGGGGTATTGATGTCTACTGAGTTGTTAGATTGGAGCTAGAATCTAAAACCGAGTCCAAACTCAACACCTTTTTGCCACTCTTGGTAGTCAAGAGTGGCGTGCATATCAATATTATCAGTCAGCTTCATACGACTGGTTACTTCAGCCGCTATACTTGATTCTTTGCCACTTTCCAATGTCTCTTCTTTGTATGAGTGCACTGTACTCTGTACTGAGACTCTAGGCGTCAATTGATAGCTAACACCACTTAAAAAACCGGTCTCGTTGATTTTGTCTCCATTGTTTAGACGGGCACCAACGTACAGATCGACTTTGTCGAATAAGTTGTACGAGTAACCACTGTCTATTTTCCAAGAATCAAACTGGTACTGATCGTTCTCTGTGGTAAAGAAGATTTTATGTGGTGAAACATTATATTGCTGAGAGGGCAGTGAAGGAAGCTCCGCGGCAAAAAGTGAGCACGAGCATAGCAACACAGATAGGCTTAGTATTATTCTCATATGCCACTCCTTTGCTATTGTCTGTTTTCCACTGCAAAATTAATTAAAGCACAAAACGAGTCGACAAGTACCAGATTTTATATAGCAATTGGTTATTATGATATGTGCTTATAGTTTCATTTCTTGTTGCAATCTATGACGACTATAGAGAATGTCGTGAATACGACGAATGCCGAGTGTGAACAAAAAATAGTAACTTTTCGTTGACGTGACGTGTAGAAATAAGGTACACGTATGGGTAAGCAAACACACATTGTATAGATAATTCGAAATATGCAGCATCAAAGCCTAGTAGTGACCACAACCATTATTATTACCGACATCGCAATTGTTGGGGCAGGCTGCTAAGCGAAAGAAATTTTAAAAAAAGGCCTGTATCCAACCAGATACAGGCCTTTTTTTATGTCGATTTATGACCTATTTGGAGGAAGGGATGCGAGTTTTAAAGTTTGGAGGTTCATCATTAGCAGATGCTGATCGTTTTTTGAGAGCAGCAGATATCATTGCTAATAATGCCCAACAGGAAGAAGTGGCGGTTGTGCTTTCAGCCCCGGGAAAAACGACCAACAAATTGGTTTCTGTTATTGAAGGCGCACTGAAAAATGGTGAAGCAGAGTTACAAATTGCTGAGCTAGAGGATTCTTTCCGCGATCTTTTTCAAGACATCAAGCAGGTGTTGCCAAATATCGATGGCAGCGGTTATGACAATCAAGTCAAAACATCATTGACCCAACTGCGTCAGTTTGTTCATGGCATCAATCTTTTGGGTATGTGCCCAGACCATGTCAATGCTCGCATTATTAGTAAAGGTGAACGTGTTTCTATCCAGCTAATGAAAGCGGTACTCGAAGCGAAAGAACAACCTGCCAGCTTAATTGACCCAGTTCAGTATCTATTTGCTCGTGGTGATCACTTAGAAGCTATGGTCGATGTTGAAGTATCAACGCAAAATTTCCGTCAAAACCCTCTTCCTCAAGGTCATGTCAATATCATGCCTGGCTTTACTGCAGGTAATGAAGACGGAGAGCTAGTAACATTAGGTCGTAACGGCTCAGACTACTCTGCTGCGGTACTTGCCGCTTGTCTACGTGCAGATTGCTGTGAAATTTGGACTGATGTTGATGGCGTTTACAACTGTGACCCGCGTTTAGTCGACGATGCTCGCTTACTGAAATCTCTAAGCTATCAAGAAGCAATGGAGCTGTCGTACTTCGGTGCTTCGGTACTCCACCCTAAGACTATCGCCCCTATTGCTCAGTTCCATATTCCATGCTTGATCAAAAACAGCTTCAACCCTCAAGGTGCGGGCACGCTAATCGGTCAAGATACTGGTGAAGACAACTTAGCAATCAAAGGCATCACTACACTTAGCGACCTAACCATGGTTAACGTTTCTGGCCCTGGAATGAAGGGAATGGTTGGTATGGCGAGTCGAGTGTTCGGTGCGATGTCCTCTGCGGGGGTGTCGATTGTTCTGATCACTCAATCCTCTTCTGAGTACAGCATCAGCTTCTGTATTGAAGCGCAAGACAAAGAGTTGGCAGAACAGGCATTGAGCGAAACGTTTGAGCTTGAGCTGAAAGATGGCCTATTAGAGCCAGTCGAGTTTCTCAGTGATGTGGCTATCGTCACTCTAGTTGGTGATGGTATGCGTACATCGCGTGGTGTGGCCTCGCAATTCTTCTCTTCGCTAGCGGAAGTGAATGTGAATATCGTCGCTATTGCTCAAGGCTCATCAGAGCGCGCTATCTCAGCGGTCATTCCTGAAGATAAGATCTCTGAAGCGATCAAAGCGTGTCATGAAAATCTCTTTAACTCGAAACACTTCCTAGATGTGTTTGTTGTCGGCGTTGGTGGTGTCGGTGGTGAGTTGGTTGATCAAATTCAGCGTCAGCAAGCTAAGTTGGCCGAGAAGGGCATTATTCTGCGTGTTTGTGGCCTAGCCAACAGCAAAGGCTTGCTGCTAGATAGCGAAGGCCTACCACTGGATCACTGGCGTGATCGTATGAACGACGCATCAGAAGAGTTTACCCTAGCCCGTTTGATCTCGCTTGTTCAGCGTAATCACATCATCAACCCTGTTCTGGTTGACTGTACGTCAAGTGAGTCGATTGCTAATCAATATGCCGACTTCTTAGCAGCTGGCTTCCACGTTGTTACGCCGAACAAAAAAGCGAATACCTCTAGCATGGCTTACTACCATCAGTTACGTGATGTTGCGCGTAGCTCACGCCGTAAGTTGATGTACGAAACAACGGTAGGCGCAGGCTTGCCGGTTATCGAAAACTTGCAAAACCTCATTTCAGCGGGCGATGAGTTGGAACGCTTTAGCGGTATCCTATCTGGCTCACTATCGTACATCTTCGGCAAGCTTGATGAAGGCATGACGCTAAGTCAGGCGACTAACATTGCTAAAGACAATGGCTTTACTGAACCCGACCCTCGAGATGATCTTTCTGGTATGGACGTCGCGCGTAAGCTACTGATCCTCGCCCGTGAAGCTGGAATGAACCTTGAACTTGAAGATGTCATCGTTGATCAGGCTCTTCCACCAGGCTTTGATGATTCAGGCAGCATTGAAGAGTTTATGGCTCGCTTACCTGAAGCCGATGCTTACTTTAAACAGCAGTCGGCGACAGCGGCTGAAGAAGGTAAAGTGCTGCGTTACGTTGGTGAAATCGTTGATGGTCAATGTCGCGTGAGTATTGCAGCGGTGGATGAGAACGATCCAATGTTCAAGATTAAAGATGGTGAAAACGCTCTGGCATTCTATAGCCGTTACTACCAACCGATCCCACTGGTGTTACGTGGTTATGGTGCAGGTACTGAAGTAACTGCTGCAGGCGTATTCTCAGATGTGATGCGTACGTTAGGTTGGAAGCTAGGAGTTTAAATATGAGCCGTGGTATGGATGTAGCTGTTTATGCTCCAGCATCAATTGGTAATGTGAGTGTCGGTTTCGATGTCCTGGGGGCGGCAGTGTCCCCAATTGATGGTACGCTACTTGGTGACCGAGTTTTGGTGACATCAGCGAGTGAGCCATTTAGTTTAAAAACAGCAGGGAGCTTTGTTGCTAAGCTACCTGCAGATCCAAAAGAGAATATCGTTTATGACTGCTGGCGAGTATTTGCTCGTGAGTTAGATAAGAAGGGCGAATCGCTTTTACCGTTAGAAATGACGTTAGAAAAGAACATGCCGATTGGCTCAGGGCTAGGTTCTAGTGCTTGTTCAATTGTTGCGGCGCTGGATGCGTTAAACCGTTTTCATGGTGAGCCGCTTGATGAGACCGAACTGCTTGCGCTAATGGGTGAGATGGAAGGCCAGATCTCAGGCGGTATTCACTACGATAACGTTGCACCATGTTACCTTGGTGGTGTGCAACTGATGCTTGAAGAGTTGGGTATTATTAGCCAAGAGGTGCCATGTTTTGATGACTGGTACTGGGTAATGGCCTATCCAGGCATTAAGGTGTCAACTGCAGAGGCGCGAGAGATCCTACCATCTCAGTATCGCCGTCAGGATATCATTGCTCATGGTCGCCATCTCGCGGGATTCATTCATGCTTGTCACTCAAACCAACCTGAGCTGGCAGCAAAAATGATCAAAGACGTGATCGCTGAACCGTATCGTGAGAAACTGCTACCGGGTTTTGCTGATGCACGCAAGTACGCGTCTACAGCAGGTGCTTTGGCTACTGGGATTTCTGGTAGCGGCCCAACACTATTTAGTGTTTGTAATGATAAAGATGTCGCTGAGCGTGTTGCTCGCTGGCTTGAACAAAACTACGTACAAAATGAAGAAGGATTCGTCCATGTTTGTCGCTTGAACAAACAGGGTTCGAACGTAACAGGAAGTGAGCTATGAAGCTGTACAACATAAAAGAAAATGATGAACAAGTATCCTTTGGCCAAGCTGTTCGCCAAGGGTTAGGCCGCAACCAAGGTCTGTTCTTTCCGCAAGAGTTGCCAAAGTTTGATGATATTGATGCACTGCTAGCAGAAGATTTTGTTTCACGTAGTACCAAAATCCTTTCTGCACTGATCGGCGATGAACTAGCGGAAGAGAAAGTTAATTCAATGGTTGATGCAGCGTTTCAATTCCCTGCACCGGTCAAGCAAGTAAAAGATGACGTGTATGCACTGGAGCTGTTCCACGGTCCAACGCTTGCGTTTAAAGACTTTGGCGGCCGCTTTATGGCCCAATCGTTAGCAGCAGTTTCTGATGGTGGCAAAATCACGATTCTAACCGCGACTTCTGGTGATACTGGTGCAGCGGTTGCCCATGCTTTCTATGGCATGGAAGACATCAATGTAGTGATTCTTTATCCGAAAGGTAAAATTAGCCCGCTACAGGAAAAGCTGTTCTGTACTCTAGGTAAGAATATCCACACTGTCGCTATCGATGGCGATTTTGATGCGTGTCAGGCGCTAGTGAAACAAGCATTCGATGATGCTGAGCTGCGTCAAGAGATCGGTCTAAACTCAGCGAACTCAATCAACATCTCACGCCTAATGGCGCAAATCTGTTACTACTTCGAGGCGGCTTCGCAGCTCACTAAACAGCAGCGTGAAAACTTAGTAATCTCGGTACCAAGCGGCAACTTCGGTAACTTAACCGCTGGTCTGTTGGCAAAAGCGCTTGGCTTGCCAATCAAACGCTTTATCGCTGCAACTAATGCCAATGATACGGTTCCGCGCTACCTAGAGACAGGCAAGTGGGATCCTAAGCCAACAGTTGCAACAACATCGAATGCGATGGATGTAAGCCAACCGAACAACTGGCCTCGTATTGAAGAACTATGCCGCGTAAAAGAGTGGGGCTTGGAGACACTAGGTAAAGGTGCAGTGACTGATGAGCAAAGTGCAGCATCAGTGAAAGAGCTACACGATCAAGGTTACCTATGTGAGCCACACGGTGCTATCGCTTATCGAGTACTCAATGAGCAGCTACAAGAGGGTGAAACAGGCCTATTCCTATGTACGGCTCACCCTGCCAAGTTCAAAGAAGTGGTCGATGATATCCTAGGTTCAGATATCGAACTGCCAGTCCCGCTAGCGAAACACGCAGCAATGGAGCTTCTATCAGAAGATTTAGCTAACGACTTTGATTTACTCAAAGAAGTGCTGCGTCGAGTACAGAAGTAATTCAAAAGAATCGAAGATTAGAAAGGTCGCTTAAGCGACCTTTCTTTTTTTGAACGCTTTGCTTTGAGAGTCGGGAACGGACTTCGTCCTGTGGAACGCTGCGCTTCGGGAAAACTAGAGTTATCCAGTTATTCGTAGGGCGTAGCCCGTTCCCAAATCCCGAATCCATAAAAGGATTGACGTCTCATGCCAGCCCTTTGAAATTCCTCCAGCTCTCTAGCTCTATCTATTCAACGCAAAGGTCGGCAAAGACAAGTGCCAACGGATTGCACCTAAACGAATCAGTAGTGTCGAAAGTACGCCAGCGAGGAATGCGGTGTCACTGTCTTGGCCCATTGCCAGGGCGCTAGTGTGGAAAACGCCACCAATGATACAAGCGGTAGCGTAGACTTCACTCCTGAGTACCATTGGCACTTCGCGCGCCAAAACATCACGTATGATACCTCCACCACACCCTGTGATGACCCCCATGATGACCGCAACCAGAGCTGAATCTTGATAAGCCAAGGTCTTTTCAACGCCGATGCCGACAAATGCAGCTAGCCCGATTGCGTCACACACAGGTAGAACCCACCACGCGAGGCGTTTTGGTCGCCTAACAATTAACATGGTTAGTAGGCAGGTGATAAGGATGGTCCACAAGTAATTGGTATCAGTGATCCAGAACACTGGAGTAGCGCCTAAAGCCATATCGCGAATAGTACCGCCACCGATGGCTGTTACACTACCAAGAACAGCGACACCAAACGGATCCATCTTCAATCGACCCGCTAACAAAACACCAGAAATTGCGAAAACAGCAGTACCGAATAAATCGATGATATAAAGCAGCATGGAGTCCATGACACTAACGTCTCTTACTAAAAAATAGGGAACAGAAAATGAAGGAGGATTGTACGAGATCTCCTCCTCGAACCGTTAGCGTTTTCGACGCACTGTTTCGAAGTGCTCACAAACTTGTTGTATAGCCATGAGGGTTCGTGGCGTAGGGCGATTTATCCAATCAGATGTGAGTGACCAAACATTTTTGTCTTTCACCGCGGTGAGTTGGTCTGCCCATTCGGCCCACATATTGCTGTTCATGATGGCGTGCTCAGAAGTAAAAATAACGTCTGGATTGCGTATAATCACCTGTTCTTTGCCTACTTGAGGGTAAGGAGCGGCACTGTTTGCGAAGATGTTTTCACCACCACAAAAGGAGAACACTTCGCTTGGCCATTTGTCTTGGGCCAGGGTAATAATGGGCTGCTCGCTGAGTTGATAAAAATAGCTCACTTTTGATTCAGTGTCATACCGGCTTTTGAGCTTTGCCAAACCTTGACGGAACTCCTGGGCATTCTGCTTGCCTATCCGTGGGTTTTCAGCGTATTTGCTCAGTTGTTCAATGTTATTGGCGATATCTATCAGGGAGTGGGTCTGAGTGTAATAGATATTAAGGCCAAACTGCTTTAACTTATCGATCTCGCCACTAGGGTTGCCTGATGGCCAAGCAATAACAAGGTCAGGTTGCAGGGCAATGATACGTTCTATCTTTATTCCCTGATAGTTGGCGACTTTTTCAATGTGTTTAGTTTGCTCTGGATAGTCACTTCGTTCGCTAACCGCAACCAGTTTGTCACCAAGGCCAGCAGCAAAGGCGAGTTCAGTAGCATGTGGCGCCAAACTCACCACACGTTCCACTGGTTTTGCATAGGCTCCGTAACAGGCAATGGTAGTTAAGATTAGGAGAGTGAAACGCATCTAAATTCCTTGATAAATTACGCCCATGATTAGGCTTTGGACAATGATCCAAGCGAACATTCGCCATGCTAATGTTTTTTGCACTTGTGCAATATGAATCGCAGATGGCGCGATTCGGCCGCCGAGCTTGGCGCGTACTGCTTTATGACCGTCGTAAATGGCGGGTCCACCGAGTGAGAGTTCCAGTTTTGCTCCCACGGAGACTAGCAGCCAAGCTGGGCCAGGAAGAGACCAAGACTTGGCTTGTTCTCGAATGAGGTGCAAGCAAGCTTGTGCTCTGTGGCCGATAAGCACGAAAATAGCAAACAGTCTGAGTGGGATAAAATCGAGCGCCGCGACAGCGCGAATAGCTGGAATACCAAATGGTGCAAAACGTTGGCGGCTTGGTGACCAAGCTCGTGCTAACTCAACACTCATGCGATACATAAAGGCACCGACGCCACCGGCAATGGCATACCAGAAAAGTACGCCGACCACATTACGACCATAAGCCATGATTAACGTTTCGGTTCCGGCTTTACCTAGCCCCAACAATGACAGCGGCGCCGTTGAACGGTTGATGATTGGTTTGAGCAGCATTTTAGCGTGCTCTTTATCTTCTCGAGCCATTGCAGCAACAAACTGAGCGGTAAATTTATCGGTGTTGCGCCAGTCGATGGCAAGCAATAAGAAAGCTAATTCGAATAACTCAGGTTGCCAAACTAGAGGTTTGAGTGCAATGAGTACCACGAGCATTGGGATTAGCATTAGCAACCATGCCAGTGTTCCCGAGATGATGCTTTGTGAGTAGTTGCTGTTAACGTTAACTTTGTCTGCCAGTTGCTCAGCAAATTTATGCCAAAGAATAGCTGGGTGAGCTTCTCGGGGGAAGGGGAGCACTAAGTGAAATAGCAACGCGCCCCATAGGACTAGGAGCGCGCCGTTTGAGTAGAACTGATTGAATACATCTTCCATGATTTGCTTCGTCTTACTTCAGCAGTTCAACCATCTTAACGACCATTTCTGATGAGCTCTTTGCTGCCAGTGGCAGGAACTCTTCAAAGCTCATGCCCGCTTCTTTGTCTGCTACGTCAGAGATTGCGCGTACTACAACAAATGGAACCTTGAATTGGTGACAAGTTTGAGCGATTGCGGCTGCTTCCATCTCTACGGCAATCACTGAAGGGAAGTGCTTGCGAATGAACTCTTGACGCTCTGCGCTTGCGACAAAAGCATCGCCAGTACAGATCAGTCCACGTACCGCGTGTGTGCCTTCCATTTGTGCCAGTGCTTTTTCTGTAACCTCGATTAGCTTCGCATCAGCAATAAAAGCTGCTGGCTGCTGTGCCATCTGGCCGATTTCGTAACCAAATGCAGTAACATCTGCATCGTGATGGCGAACTTCAGTCGAAATAACGACATCACCCAGATTTAGGCTTGGGTCAAAACCGCCTGCAGAACCTGTGTTAATCACGACATCAGGTTGGTATTGGTCAAGAAGGATTGCTGTACCTACTGCTGCCGCCACTTTACCAATGCCAGATTGCAGTAGTACAACCTCAACGCCATTCAGTTGACCTGAATAGAAAGTACAGCCTCCTTTAGAGACTTCTTGGCAGTTTTCAATAGTTTGCTTAAGGATAGAGACTTCTTGCTCCATTGCACCGATGATGCCGATTTTCATAAGGAACCCTGTGAATTCAAATAGGTAGATATGGATAGGCTAAGTGTAACAGAAAAGGGCGGTAACGGAACGGACTTCGTCGAGAGACAAGCGCAAATACCTATTGCTTAACCTATGTACATCCCCTATAATTCGCGCTCCTCGTGTCGGCTGAATCAGAGATCGGCTGGCACAAATATTAACCTACTCTTATTTAGGAGAGAATTATGTCTCTGAATGCAGAAACTAAAGCAGCAATCGTTGCTGAATACGCTCAAACTGAAGGCGATACTGGTTCACCAGAAGTACAAGTAGCTCTACTTACAGCTTCTATCAACCACCTACAAGGTCACTTCAAAGCGCACAAAGGCGATCACCACAGCCGTCGTGGTCTTCTACGTATGGTTTCTCGCCGTCGTAAGCTTCTTGACTACCTGAAAGGTAAAAACCTTTCTCGTTACCAAGATCTAATCAAGCGTCTAGGCCTACGTCGCTAATCAGCGGCTGCATAGAACAGTTTGTCAAAAAAGGGGCTATTGGCCCCTTTTTTGTTGCCTGTTAGTTATTTTGGTTGCTATGGCTTAGCCAAACCGAATTAATCCGGCTATACTACGGCGGCTGATATCTATCGGCATTTTCTATTTGCTCATTGCATTACAATTACATCGTATACGGTTATAGAATTTAGTTTCTAGCTTCTCGTTAGATTCCATTCGAAAGTGGTCGATTGGGAGCTAAAAACTAAACTCTAGACTGTTTAAACATGTAATGCCTTGGGCTAACCCTAGTGCTCTTCTTGAATAGAGCTACCCCAAAAGGAATAACAATGTTCGAAAAACCAGTTGTTAAAACGTTCCAGTACGGTAACCACACGGTTACTCTAGAAACTGGCGTAATTGCACGTCAAGCGACGGCAGCTGTTATGGTAACTATGGATGATACAGCGGTATTTGTTTCTGTAGTTGGTAAAAAAGAAGCGGTTGAAGGTCAAGACTTCTTCCCACTAACAGTAAACTACCAAGAGCGTACTTACGCTGCAGGTAAAATCCCTGGTGGTTTCTTCAAGCGTGAAGGTCGTCCTTCTGAAGGTGAAACGCTAACGGCTCGTCTAATCGACCGCCCAATCCGTCCACTTTTCCCAGACGCATTCAAAAACGAAGTTCAAGTTATCGCAACGGTAGTGTCTGTTAACCCAGACGTACAGCCAGATATCCCAACAATGATTGGTACTTCTGCAGCGCTTGCTATCTCTGGTATTCCGTTCAACGGTCCTATCGGTGCTGCGCGTGTTGGTCACATCGATGGTCAACTAGTACTTAACCCAAGCAACACTGAGCTAGAAACATCTAAGCTAGACCTAGTTGTTGCGGGTACTGAATCTGCAGTACTAATGGTTGAATCAGAAGCTGACAACCTAACTGAAGAAGAGATGCTATCTGCGGTAGTATTCGGTCACGATCAACAACAAGCTGTGATCAAAGCAATCAACGAATTCAAAGCTGAAGTTGCGACTCCTGCTTGGGATTGGGTTGCTCCAGCAGAGAACACTGCGCTGGTAACTAAGATTGCTGAACTTGCTGAAGCAAAACTGGTTGAAGCTTACCAAATCACTGAGAAGATGGCTCGTTACGACCGCATCCACGAGATCGCTGGTGAAGTTAACGAAGTGCTGCTTGCTGAAGATCCAGAAGCAAACACAAAAGAAATCCACACTATCTTCCACGATCTAGAGAAGACAGTGGTACGTCGCAGCATCATCGCTGGTAACCCACGTATCGACGGCCGTGAAAAAGACATGGTTCGTGCGCTTGACGTACGTACTGGTGTTCTTCCTCGTACTCACGGTTCTTCACTATTTACTCGTGGTGAAACTCAGGCGCTAGTCACTGCGACTCTAGGTACGCAGCGTGATGCTCAAATCATCGACGAGCTAACTGGTGAGCGTAAAGATCACTTCCTACTACACTACAACTTCCCTCCATACTGTGTTGGTGAAACTGGTTTTGTAGGCTCTCCTAAGCGTCGTGAAATCGGCCACGGTAAACTGGCTAAGCGTGGTATCGCTGCAGTAATGCCTTCTGTTGATGAGTTCCCATACACAGTACGTGTAGTATCGGAAATCACTGAATCTAACGGTTCTTCATCGATGGCTTCTGTATGTGGTACATCTCTAGCTCTTATGGATGCTGGTGTACCAATCAAGTCTTCTGTTGCGGGTATCGCAATGGGTCTTGTTAAAGAAGGCGATGACTTCGTTGTTCTTTCTGACATCCTTGGTGATGAAGACCACCTAGGTGACATGGACTTTAAAGTAGCGGGTACTAACACGGGTATTACTGCACTTCAAATGGACATCAAGATCGAAGGTATCACTAAAGAGATCATGCAAATTGCGCTTAACCAAGCGCAAGGTGCACGTAAGCACATCCTATCTGTAATGGATGAAGCGATTTCTGGTGCTCGTGAAGATATCTCTGAGTTCGCTCCGCGTATCCACACAATGAAGATCAGCGCTGAGAAGATCAAAGACGTTATCGGTAAAGGTGGTGCAGTTATCCGTGCTCTAACTGAAGAGACGGGTACAACTATCGAAATCGAAGATGACGGTACAATCAAGATTGCTGCAACTGAAGGTACAGCTGCGAAGGAAGCAATCCGCCGTATCGAAGAGATCACTGCAGAAGTTGAAGTGGGCCGTATCTACACAGGTAAAGTTGCTCGTCTAGCTGACTTCGGTGCATTCGTAACTATCCTGCCTGGTAAAGATGGTCTAGTACACATCTCGCAAATCGCGGATAAGCGCGTTGAGAAAGTGTCTGACTACCTAGCTGAAGGTCAAGAAGTTCAAGTTAAAGTTCTTGAAATCGACCGCCAAGGCCGTGTACGTCTAAGCATGAAAGAAGCAGTTGAAAAGACTGAAGAAGCCGCTTCTGAAGAGAAGCCAGCGACTGACGCATAATGCTCATTAAGCAAATAGGCTTGTTGTGGTGAATTAGCTTATTTTGCTAAAAGCATGTTATAAAGGGGGCATTACGCTCCCTTTTTTATTGCGGATCACGCTAGGGTAATAGCCTTAGCAACAGGAGTATTTATCTGTGAAATGGTTTCAAACCGCGACGATTAGCCTTGCATTGTTAGTGACGGCCGGATGTGCATCAACGTCAAGTCAGCAAGCGGAATGGGTGTTACCTCCGATGGTAGAGGCCCTTCAACCGAGCCTGCAGCAAGAGGTTCAGATAGCCCGATTAAGCCAACTGCTGGCTAGAACGGATATACCGAACGAAACACGGGCTAAGATGCTTTATGAGCGTGGTAACCACTACGACAAAGTCGGTTTGCGAAATTTAGCAAGGCTAGACTACGAGCAGTCTTTGACGATCTACCCTGCTCAAGCCGATCTATTTAATTTGCTTGGAGTCTACTTCACTGAGAAGCGTAACTTTGATGCCGCATACGATGCATTTGATTCCGCTTTAGAGCTTGCCCCTGACAATAGCTACGCCGCCCGTAATCGAGCGATTGCTTTCTATTATGGTGGTCGTTTTGAGTTAGCTCTGGAACAGATTGAACGGCATTATGAGCAAGACACGGCTGACCCGTTTGCTGCGTTATGGCTCTACATCATTAAGTCTGAACTTGAACCGCAGCAAGCAAGAGCAGAGCTAGAACGTAGCTACCAAAATCGTAATGATCGTTGGGGCTGGGTGATGGTTGCGATCACTTTAGGCGAGATCTCCGAAAAAGAAGCATTCAAGATCATTGTAGAAAGTACGCGTGATAAAGTTGTTCTGGCTCAGCACCTAACGGAAGCGTATTTCTATCTAGGTAAGCGCTACCAAGAGAGTAATACCGAACAAGATATAGCTAAAGCGATCTCTTTCTACCGCCTTGCGATCTCGTTTAATGTGTTCGAGTATGTTGAACATCGATATGCGATTATCGAACTGACTAATATCTATGAAACGCTGCAAGCTCAAGTGATAGCGAAAGCAAAAGCGGATCACTCCGCTAAACTCGCTCAGTAGCGACATCCATAAAGTAAAGCGCTGTTATCAGCGCTTTTTTATTGCCTATTGGTTGGACTAACGTTAAAATAGTTAGCCTTGCTAACTAAAGTTATGAATGATGACACTAGAAAGTAGCTTGATGGAGTTAGAGCGATTTTGCTCAAAAGCATGGCGAGTCCATGCCAAAGAGGATTCGTTATCTAACCTTAGTTTTAATGAATATGATTACTTACGGGTTATTGAAGAGCATGAGCAAGGAATTCGTATTACGGACTTAGCTCAAGAGATGCAGGTGAGTAAGCCTTCAGCGTCGAATATGGTCGCAAGATTAGTGAAGAAAGGCTTAGTCTCGCGTATCTCATGCGTTGAAGATGGACGTTCAAAACGGGTAATCCTGACTGAGCAGGTGATTAACGATCTGTCGCTCGAACAAGTGGTTTATCGTCGCATTGCCGAGTCAATGAGTAGCAAACTGACTGAGACAGAGAGCCGTCAGCTGATTCGCTTGCTAAAAAAATCACTCAAGTAATTTTCGAAAAGAAAAATTTTATCTATTTAGTTAGCCTTGCTAACTAGTGGTGAGAGAAATGCAAACATCCGTTTATAAACAGTTTTGGAAGTACACAATTCCAACCGTGGTCGCTATGCTGGTCAATGGTTTGTATCAGGTCGTGGATGGGATTTTTATTGGTCAATACGTGGGTGCTGATGGCCTAGCGGGAATCAATGTTGCGTGGCCGATAATTGGATCAATTCTTGGTGTGGGACTGTTGATCGGTGTTGGTACTGGCGCTTTAGTCTCTATCCGTCAAGGGGAAGGTGACGCTGAAGGTGCCAAAGGTTCATTAACGACAGGTCTTGTTCTGTTAATCGCGTTGACGCCTGTAGTTTCCGCGATTTTGTACTTTTTTGCCGATGATTTCCTTCTCTGGCAGGGAGCACAAGGTAGGGTTTATGAGTTAGGTAGTCAGTATCTGAACATCCTGGTGGCGACCAGCGTGTTTGTGCTTGGTTCAATCGCCATGCCTTTCTTACTACGTAATGATGATAGCCCTAATTTGGCGACATTCTTGATGGTGATCGGCGCGGTGATAAATATCGTCCTTGACTACTTGATGATCGCTGTGTGGGGATGGGAGCTGACTGGTGCTGCACTGGCGACTGCGATAGCGCAAGCCGTCGTGACTTTATTAGGTTTTGTCTACTTCTTATCTTCAAGAGCGAGCCTGAGGCTGAAGTTCTCTCAGATGCGAGTAGACTTCTCTGTAGTGCCGCAAATCTTCGCCATTGGCACATCGAGCTTTTTTATGTACGCCTATGGCTCAATGATGGTCGCGCTACATAATGCGTTGTTTTCTCAATATGGTGATCAGTTAATGATTGGTGCGTATGCGATTCTTGGCTATATCGTGACTGTCTATTACTTGACAGCAGAAGGTATCGCCAACGGTATGCAGCCTTTAGTCAGCTACAACCATGGGGCAAGAAATCAATCGAACATTCGCAAGTTGCTTAAGGTTGCGATGTATAGCGCGGTATTTGTTGGTGTGGCGTTTGTCGTACTATTGAATATGTTCCCAACCCAATTCGTATCAGTCTTTAATAACGAAAATACACTGCTGGTGGAGTATACAGTGCTCGGTATTCGCCTACATATGTTTGCTTTGGCACTGGATGGTTTCCTAGTGGTGGCAGGAGCTTATTACCAGGCGATTAACAAGGGTAGTAAAGCGATGTTTGTAACCGTTGGCAATATGTTAATTCAACTACCCTTCCTATACATCATGCCTAAGTTGTTTGGTGTACCTGGGATCTGGATTGCGTATCCGTTATCTAATATAGCCTTGAGTATGGTAGTGATGACTATGCTGTGGAAAGACGTAAAGCGTTTCCAAGTCATAGCGGGTGAACAGGCGGCTGCTTAAAAAGGGCTCAGATGAGCCCTATACTCTTTGCAGCTAGACGTTTTTAACGTCTAGACCAGCTAGCTGGTGCCAGTAGCCATTACACTGTCTGCTTTCAAGTTGCTCTGACTGTTGCCCCTGTTCATTGGCACGGAACTGATCAACTAAAGAAAATGTATCAAGGCCAAGTGGGCTCAAACGAACCACGTCAACCAGCCCTTGCATACTAGGCAGATCGTTAATCAAGTTGTAGCAGTAACCAGACTGAGTTTGGATACCATTAAGGTTAAACACCTCTTGCCCTTCCTGACTACTGACTTGGATGCCTGTTGGGTACTTGATACAGCAAGTTTCGCAATCATCTTTGGCTTTGTTTTCAGCGCGAGCCGTAAAACAACGAGCAGAGTATGCGAGGGGTAAGTAGCCGTGACTAAATACCTCGACTTCGAACTTACCTTTAATACCAAGTTCATCACACTGGTTAAGCACGTTGCCTAGCCATTCACGAGACAGTTCAACGGGCATACACCAACGAGTCATTCCTTGCTTAAGAAACAGATTGAGCGTATGAGCATTGTAGGTGTTAACCGCTGGACCAACCACAAACGGGACGTTTTTCTCTGAGGCGAGTTGAATGGCTGATACATCGTTCGCTTCTATGGCGAAATCACCGTTGTCGATGTACTTTTTCATTACACTTACTTCGCTCGGCGCTTCGAGTAGTGCCATTGTCGACAAAACCACTTGCTTACCTGTGCTGCTCAGCTCTTTAGCAATATCAAACCAATGAGCAGGCTTCATTTCTCGGCGCTTGGAACAAACACTCTCACCCAGATAGACGATATCTGCTGAGCTAGATTTTGCTTGATTGTAGAAATCTTCTACATTCTGTTTTGGCCAGAAGTAGAGTAGGGGACCCAGTGCGTATTTCATGTTGTTTTCCATCGTCTTGCCACCTCTACTGCCATTTTCTGTGATAAGCACCAAGGGTGGTTTGAGTGCCCTCGGAGACATTTGCTAGTGTTGCATTCCAACTCGGTTCTACTTGGTAGGCTTGAGGATTGGCTAGGTAGCGATCAATCGCGGCACGCCAAGTTCGAGTCACTTGCTCTACGTAAGCAGGGCTGCGTTGACGACCTTCAATCTTCACAGATGCCACGTTAGCGGCAAATAGCTCAGGAAGCATTGATAAAGTATTTAAGCTAGTTGGTTCTTCAAGGGCGTGGTAAGCCTTGGTTTGTTCTTCCAAATCAGCAGTGAAGCGACCTTTACACAAAGTAGGGTAACCGGCGTTTTCACCTTCACTGTATCGATCGATTAGGATGTCATTAAGGCGCGATTCAAGCCCTTGAGGGGTCTCTTGCCAGCGAACATATTTAGCAGGAGAACACGCTCCGACAGTATTAGGTGATTCACCAGTCATGTAAGAGGACAAGTAACAACGCCCTTCTGACATAATACACAGACTACCGAAAGCGAAGACTTCTAGCTCAACATCGCTAGTAATGTTTCGTGATAGCTGTTTAACCTGATGGATAGAGAGTACACGTGGCAAAACGACGCGTTTAACGTTGAAGTTTTGCTTATAGAAATCGATCGCCGCAACATTAGTCGCTGATGCCTGAACGGATAAGTGAAGTTCTAGCTGAGGGTACTGACGAGCCGCGTACTCAAGCACTGCGATATCAGCAACAATAAGGGCATCGACGCCACTTTGTGCTGCTCGGTCAACCGCATTAGTCCATCGCTCAAAGCCGTTAGGGTGAGCAAAAGTATTTAGTGCAACATGGACCTTCTTGTTGTTATCGTGGACGTATTGCACCGCTTTCTCGAGTTTTTTCCCCGTGAAGTTTAAGCCGGCAAAATGGCGTGCATTGGTGTCATCTTTGAAGCCGATATACACGGCGTCTGCGCCACAATCAATCGCAGTTTTTAAAGCAGGAAGATTACCTGCTGGGCATAGGAGTTCCATCGCTCGTACCATGACTGTCTGTTATATTTGCACCGCATTTTATGAAGAATTATGAATGGCAAGTTTGATGTACAGCAGGTTTGCGTGACTTTCTAAGTGAAATACTTACTTGGGGTTAGTTTTTGTGGCGACGATTTTGTGCAAATAGCTCTTCTACTTCTTGTCTTGGCTGAGGGCGATAGAAGTGGAAGCCTTGAATGGAGTTACAATTTAAGTTTGAAAGCAAGGTCGCTTGTTGTTGAGTTTCAACACCTTCAGCAACAACGGTTAAATCAAGAGATTTACCAAGGTTGATGATGTTTTCAATGACGGTGATCTGCTTGGGTAATGTATCGATATCAGAGATAAACGCACGGTCAATTTTAAGCTCATCAATTGGAAAGCGAGCTAAATAAGAGAGCGATGAATAGCCTGTCCCAAAGTCATCAATTGATAGGGCAAAACCTAGCTTCTTGATTGCGTTAAGCATTTGAATCGTGTGTTCACTGTCGCTCATTACCGCGCTTTCAGTAAGTTCGAACGTGATGCAACTTGGATCAAGCTCTGTAGTGCGCAGTAGCTTTTCCATATAGTCGATAAGCTTTGGATTTCCGAACTGTTCTGGAGACAAGTTGATTGCGACACGTCCAGGTAAGATTCCTTGCAACTTCCAGCGCTTAACAGTGCTAAACACATCGCGCATCACTACGCGGCCGAGGTGCTCAATCAATCCGGCACGTTCCGCCACTGGAATAAACGCGCCCGGGCTAATATAGCCTTCAACGGGATGCTTCCAACGAATCAGAGCTTCAGCACCATTAATGCTGAAGTCGCGGGCATTAACCTTAGGCTGATACCAAACTTCTAGGCCGTTTTGCTGCAGTGCTTTTTGTAGCTCGATCTCAAGCCATAAACGCATTCGTGCTTCCTTGTTCATCTGATCGTTAAATTTAATCAGACGGTTACGGCCGCGATCTTTCGCTTCATACATAGCGGTATCTGCGTTTTGCAGCAGAATTCGCGCATCATTGCCGTCTCCAGGGTAAGCGACAGAACCGATAGAACAAGCTAGGCGTTTACTGAAATGGTGTAGGTCAAACGGTTGGTTGATCAGTGAAATGATCCGCTCTGAAAGCATTTCTGCCATGCGATTGTTTTCAGGCTCAGGCAAGATAATACCAAACTCATCACCACCTAAGTGACCAAGTACCGCATGCTGAGGCAATAAACGTTTTAAACGTGAAGAGACTTCTTTGATGACCTTGTCACCAATATGGTGGCCTAGAGAGTCATTGATATTTTTAAAGTTATCAATGTCTAGGTAGAGCATGATTAAAGGTGTTTCTTTATGGATAAGCTGCTCTAGACGCTTAGTAAAGCCGAAGCGATTATATAAACCTGTCAGAGAATCAAGGTGGATGTCCTCGTTTTTATTAACAGGGGCACCACCTGCAGGCGCTTCTTCAGCGTCTTGAATCAATACCAGTTGCGAGTCACCGCCCAACACCATAGTGGCATCAGCTTGTAACTGAACTTTACGCTCTAAGCCACAGCGTGGGCTAGTCGAACACATTAAAGGTGTTTCGCTCAACATACTGCAAAATGATTCAGAGAACACCGTTTTGGTTTTTTCGTCAACAAATAGGCGAGATAGATTTTCACCTAAAACATCTTGCATCGAGTCAAAGCCAAGCAATCTTAATGCTGCGGGATTAGCTGAAAGAATACAGTCATCTTCGACTAACAAAATACCATCTGATAGGAGTGTGGTTAGGGTCGAAAACTTGCCTTCAGACTCTTCAAGTGAGCGAATTAGGATTTGTTTTTCTGAGGTATCAAGCGCATGGAAAATAACGTGCTCGATTTTTCCCTCAGTTTCGATTGGTGAAACACTAAAGTGCAGGCTGGTATCTAAATCCAGATTACCCAATGTCATTTCTGATTCGACCGACTCACCTTGGAAAGCTCTTTCGTAGTAAGGCTTAAGGTGATCATAGAACTGCTGGCCCATGATTTGGTTATCACACATGCCAATAAGCTCAGTTGAAGTCAGTCCTGCGATATCGCAATAGCGGCCATTAACCATGGCATAATTATGCTGGTTATCTAAAATGGCGAAAAAAAACGGGCTATTAGCCGTAATTTTTGAAAACCAGTGCTGTAATTGTTGCGATAGCATCAAGTTTGTTCCGACTCTTCAGAGAGTATTTCCTACGTTTATGTAGGTATTAGTAATAGTTTAACTATAACTGTCCTTGTTATGACTTTAAAGAGTTTCGGCTTAGCGTATATTCTTTGACAAATAACAGGGATAACCAGTTAAACATACCTTATGATGTGTAATTCTAGCCAACAAAGTAACGGATATCCCGCGTGATTAACAAGATTCGCACCCAACTAGTTCAGAATGCCGCATCAATTTTGCGATCTCCAATCCACTTCTTGCCGCAAATCGTACAAAAAAGAGCCTTGCTTGAAGGATTGAAAACTGTTTTTAAAGAAGCACTTGAAGATGGTGATTTTGAATTCCTAGAGGGTAAGTGGCTCAAGGTTGAAATAAAAGACCTGCAATTGAGCTGGTTGATCAGTTATCAAGATGAGCAAATTGTTGTTGCCGATCATCCAGTAAGCGAAGACGTGCTGTTTAGTGGTCACCTTAATGATCTCGTGCTTATCGCAGGACGTAAAGAGGACCCTGATACTCTATTCTTCCAACGCCGTTTGACGATTGAAGGTGATACTGAGCTAGGGCTAGAAGTGAAGAACTTAATGGATAGCGTGGATCTAGAGTCTTTGCCAAAACCATTGCAGACTCTGTTAAATCAACTCGCGGACTTCGTGCAAAAAGGTTTACAATCGCCTGAATCAAAAAATGAGGTTGTAAATGCTTATTCGAACTGAAGCTCCAGCAGATATTCTAGCCATTGATCGACTACTTAAATCGACGTTTGAAACAGAGGCTGAAGCTAACTTAGTCATGAAGCTAAGAGAAAATGGCTGCCGTACCTTGTCTTTGGTTGCATGCAATGACGAAGGTGAAGTGGTGGGCTATGTGCTGTTTAGCCCGGTTACGATTGAAGGGCAAGATTTGAATTGGCAAGGTCTTGCACCGCTTGCTGTCGAACAATCGTATCGTAATCAAGGGTTAGCTGCCGAACTAGTGAGAGAGGGACTATCTTCATTACTTGAGTTTGGCTACCCGGCTTGTGTGGTGTTGGGCGACCCTGCCTATTATGGTCGTTTCGGTTTTGTTGATAGTACCAATCATCAGATGCATTGCCGCTGGGATGTACCACAAGGGGCTTTTCAAGTCTTACCTCTTGTCGACGGTGAGTTCGATCAGCGCACCGGTTTAGTGGAATACAGTCCTGAATTCTCAGAGATTTAGTTCTTAGACTAAATACGTTTAGAGTGAAACCTGTTGTTTTGTCCTTTTTTTGAGCGTTTGGCTCTTAACACGTACTTTTTTGGAAAAATCTACTTGTCAGCGTAATCGGCTTTCGCTAGTATTGCTCGGCCTTCGATATGGAGGTCGCTAGCCTTGTTCAAAAACACCAGTTAGGTATTTTCGAGCGGCGCTGGCTCAACAATTTGGAACATAGGTGGAAATCATGTTTACAGTTCTACTTGTGATTTACCTGTTGGCAGCGGTTGGTGTAATCGGCCTAGTGCTGATTCAACAAGGTAAAGGCGCAGATATGGGAGCCTCATTCGGTGCAGGCGCATCAAACACAGTGTTTGGCGCAGGCGGCTCAGGTAATTTTCTAACCCGAATGACTGCAATTTTTGCAACAGTATTTTTCATCATCAGCTTAGTGCTAGGCAACATGTCTACACATAAAACTGAGTCACAGTGGATTGACCCAACTCAAGGCCAAGTGATTCAACAAGCGGATGATGCGAGTGAAATTCCAGCTCCTCAGGGCGACGAAATTCCTCAATAAGCTATTTTCTAGCTGAAAAATAGAATTAGCTGCCGAGATGGTGAAATTGGTAGACACGCTAGCATGAGGTGCTAGTGCCTTAGGTGTGAGGGTTCGAGTCCCTCTCTCGGCACCATTGATTTACAAACTTGTAAAACACCTTGGAGAGCGTATAATGCTCGACAAGTCGGACGCGGGGTGGAGCAGCTTGGTAGCTCGTCGGGCTCATAACCCGAAGGTCGTCGGTTCAAATCCGGCCCCCGCAACCAATCCTCTTGTCTTTTATAGAGAAAGTGGATGTGGCAAGTTTGCGCAGTAGCGATACTGCGAGTTAAGTGGCATAGATATCACTTAACGTATCAGGGTCCAGCAACAAAAAACCCCGACTTTTCGGGGTTTTTTGTTATCTGAATTTTCTATTAGAAAATTTAGGTCTTTGCTTGGAATTTAAATTGGGCTCTGAGCCCTTTTTTTGTTTCTGGAGTGGTTTAAATGACTGGTTTAGAAAGACAACTTACTGAAATGCTTGAAGCTCCTGTAGCGGCATCAGGTTACGAGTTAGTTGGATTAGAATTTATTCGCGCAGGTGAACACTCAACGTTACGTATTTTCATCGATCACGAAAATGGGATTAATGTTGAAGATTGTGCTGAAGTTAGCCGTCAGGTTAGCGCGGTAATGGATGTTGAAGATCCAATCACAGTGGCTTACAACCTTGAAGTGTCTTCACCAGGTTTAGAAAGACCACTTTTCAAAGCTGCACACTATGAACAATTTATTGGTCACGAGGTAAGCATCGTTTTGAAGATGGCTGTTGGCAACCGTCGCAAGTGGAAAGGTGTAATCCACTCTGTAGATGGTGAAACTATCTCAGTTACTGTTGAAGGTAACCAAGAAGAGTTCGCCCTAAGCAATATCTCAAAAGCTAACCTGATCCCTAAATTTTAAGTCTTAGAGGCTATTTAAAATGAGTAAAGAAATTTTAGCGGTAGTAGAAGCGGTATCGAACGAGAAAGCGGTACCTCGTGAGCGTATCTTTGAAGCCCTTGAAATTGCTCTGGCTACTTCTACTAAAAAGAAGCACGAAATGGAAATCGATGTTCGTGTAGAAATCGATCGCAAAACGGGTGAGTTTGATACATTCCGTCGTTGGTTGATCGTAGAAGAAGTTGAGAGTCCAACCAAAGAAATCTCTCTAGAAGCAGCGAAATTCGAAAACGAAGAGCTTGAGCTAGGTGATTACGTTGAAGACGACATCGAATCAGTAACGTTTGACCGTATTACGACTCAAACGGCTAAGCAAGTTATCGTTCAGAAAGTTCGTGAAGCTGAGCGCGCTCAAATTGTTGAGCAGTTCATCGACAATGAAGGCGAGCTAGTGACTGGCGTGGTTAAGAAAGTTAACCGTGAAACGATTATTCTTGACCTAGGTAACAACGCTGAAGCAGTTATCCTGCGTGATGACCAACTTCCACGTGAAAACTTCCGTCCAGGTGACCGAGTCCGTGGCCTACTATATAAAGTGGCTCCAGATGCTCGTGGCTTCCAGCTATTCGTTACTCGTTCTAAGCCTGAAATGCTCGCAGAACTGTTCCGCGTTGAAGTTCCTGAAATCGCTGAAGAGATCATTGAGCTTAAAGGCGCTGCACGTGATCCAGGTTCTCGCGCGAAGATCGCTGTTAAGACTAACGACAAGCGTATTGACCCAGTGGGTGCGTGTGTTGGTATGCGTGGTGCGCGTGTACAAGCGGTTTCTGGCGAGCTTGGTGGTGAGCGTATCGATATCGTGCTTTGGGATGATAACCCAGCACAATTTGTTATCAACGCAATGGCTCCTGCTGATGTTGCTTCTATCATCGTTGATGAAGATGCAAATGCAATGGACATCGCTGTTGAAGCAGACAACCTAGCGCAAGCTATTGGCCGTAACGGTCAAAACGTACGTCTTGCATCTCAACTAACAGGTTGGGAGCTAAACGTAATGACAGTTGAAGACCTTCATAAGAAACACGCTGAAGAGTCTCAAGCTGCAATCGAAAGCTTCATGAAGCACCTAGACATCGAAGAAGACTTTGCTCAACTGCTTGTTGAAGAAGGTTTCTCTACTCTAGAAGAAGTGGCTTACGTTCCAGTAAACGAGCTTCTTGAAGTAGACGGCCTAGACGAAGATCTAGTCGAAGAACTACGTAGCCGTGCAAAGAATGCACTGACCACTCTTGCGCTTGCACAAGAAGAGTCTTTCGAAGGTGTTGAACCTGCAGAAGACCTACTTGGCCTAGAAGGTCTAGAGCGTGAGATGGCATTTAAACTGGCAGCTAAAGGTGTTGCAACACTTGAAGATCTAGCTGACCAGGGTATTGATGATATCGAAGATATTGAAGGTCTAACCGAAGAACGTGCGGGTGAGCTAATTATGGCTGCTCGTAACATTTGTTGGTTCGGCGAAGACGCATAATTTCAGCAAGGAGAAAGCGGATGACACAAATTACTGTTAAGGCACTGAGTGAAGAAATTGGTACACCAGTGGACCGCTTGGTTGAACAACTTGCTGACGCTGGTATGAAGAAAGCGAGTAGTGATCAAGTTACTGACGAAGAAAAGCAGAAACTACTGACGCACCTTAAAAAAGAGCACGGCGACACTTCTGGTGACGCTGAGCCAACTCGTTTGACTCTACAGCGTAAGACTCGCAGCACACTAAGCGTTAATGCTGGTGGTGGTAAGAGTAAAGATGTTCAAGTAGAAGTGCGCAAGAAGCGTACTTATGTGAAGCGCAGCATTATCGAAGACGACGCGAAACGTGAGGCTGAGGAAGCAGCAAAGCGTGAAGCTGAAGAGCTTGCGAAGCGTGAGGCTGAAGAGCTAGCAAAACGTGAAGCTGCAGAGAAAGCAAAACGCGAGGCCGAAGAGAAAGCGAAGCGAGAAGCGGATGCAAAACGCGAAGCTGAAGAGAAGGCAAAACGCGCCCAAGCTGATAAGGCTAAGAAAGAAATGAACGCAAAAAATGCAGACGTTAACACGCAAGCTAAGAAAGAAGCTGATGAGTTGAAGCGTCGTCAAGAAGAAGAAGCCCAACGTAAAGCGGAACAAGAAGCGGCTAAGCTTGTTGAAGAAGCTCGTAAACTAGCTGAAGAAAATGAAGCTCGTTGGTCTGAAGAAGAGAAGAAGAAGAAAGAGTTGGAAAACTCTGACTACCACGTAACCACTTCTACTTACGCTCGTGAAGCTGAAGATGCAGCAGACCGTAAAGAAGAAGGTGGCCGTCGTAAGAAGAAGAAAAAAGCTTCTAACAACGATGAGCAAAACCGTGGTGGCCGTAACCAGCGTGGCGGAAGAAACCGCAACAAAGGCAAACTGGCTAAACCTACTTCTATGCAGCAAGGTTTTGATAAAACAGCGACTGTTGCAAAAGCTGACGTTGTAATCGGTGAAACTATCGTGGTTTCTGAACTGGCAAGCAAAATGTCAGTGAAAGGCACGGAAGTCATCAAAGTAATGATGAAGATGGGCGCAATGGCGACTATCAACCAGGTTATCGACCAAGAAACAGCACAGCTTGTTGCTGAAGAGATGGGTCACAAGGTAATCCTGCGTAAAGAGAACGAGCTAGAAGAAGCAGTACTGTCAGATCGTGACAACAACGCTGAAGCAGTTCCTCGTGCTCCTGTTGTTACTATCATGGGTCACGTTGACCACGGTAAAACGTCTACACTTGACTACATCCGTAAAGCACACGTTGCTTCGGGCGAAGCGGGTGGTATTACACAGCACATCGGTGCTTACCACGTTGAAACTGACAACGGCATGATCACTTTCCTTGATACTCCTGGACACGCGGCGTTTACTGCAATGCGTGCTCGTGGTGCTCAAGCGACAGATATCGTTGTTCTAGTAGTAGCAGCAGACGATGGCGTAATGCCACAAACAATTGAAGCGATCCAGCACGCGAAAGCGGCAGGCGTTCCTCTGATTGTTGCTGTGAACAAGATCGATAAAGAAGACGCGAACCCAGATAACGTTAAGAACGAGCTAGCTCAATACGACGTTATTCCTGAGGAGTGGGGTGGTGAGAACATGTTCGTTCACATCTCTGCGAAACAGGGTACTAACATCGACGGTCTTCTAGAAACTATTCTTCTACAATCTGAAGTTCTTGAGCTTACAGCTGTTGAAGAAGGCATGGCGTCTGGTGTGGTTGTTGAATCTCGTCTTGATAAAGGTCGTGGTCCAGTTGCAACAGTACTTGTTCAGTCTGGTACGCTAAACAAAGGCGACATCGTTCTTTGTGGTCAAGAGTACGGCCGTGTTCGTGCAATGCGCGATGAAAACGGTCAAGAAGTAACAACAGCAGGTCCTTCTATCCCGGTAGAGATCCTAGGTCTTTCGGGTGTACCAGCGTCAGGTGATGAAGCAACAGTTGTACGTGATGAGCGTAAAGCTCGTGAAGTAGCGAACTACCGTCAAGGTAAATTCCGTGAAGTTAAGCTAGCTCGTCAGCAGAAAGCGAAACTAGAGAACATGTTCTCTAACATGGCTGCTGGTGAAGTTGCTGAGCTAAACGTTGTTCTTAAAGCTGACGTTCAGGGTTCTGTAGAAGCAATCTCTGACTCACTAGTTAAGCTTTCAACTGATGAAGTTAAAGTGAACATCGTAGGTTCAGGTGTTGGTGGTATTACAGAAACTGATGCAGTACTAGCAGCAGCTTCTAACGCTATCATCCTTGGCTTTAACGTCCGTGCAGATGCAACAGCGCGTCGTACAGTTGAAAACGAAAACCTAGACCTTCGTTACTACTCAATCATTTACCAATTGATTGATGAAGTGAAACAAGCGATGGGCGGTATGCTTGCTCCAGAATTCAAGCAAGAGATCATTGGTCTTGCTGAAGTACGTGATGTATTTAAGTCACCGAAACTGGGCGCAATCGCAGGTTGTATGGTTACTGAAGGTCTCATTAAGCGTAACAACCCAATCCGCGTACTGCGTGACAACGTTGTAATCTACGAAGGTGAGCTAGAGTCTTTACGTCGCTTCAAAGATGACGTTCAAGAAGTTAAGAACGGTTACGAATGTGGTATCGGCGTTAAGAACTACAACGATGTTCGCGTTGGTGACCAAATCGAAGTCTTCGAAGTCGTTGAAGTTAAACGTACTCTAGACTAATTGACTATAATTATTGGCTTACTCTCTGATGAATAAGCAGTAATTGGTTGTTGAATACGCCATGGGGGGTTGGAATTTATCCATCCCCCCATTCTTTCTAATAAGAGAAAAGATATGTCAAAAGAATTTAGCCGCACGCAGCGTGTTGCACAGCAGCTGCAAAAAGAACTCGCAATGATCCTTCAGCGTGAAGTTCGTGATTCTCGCCTAGGTATGGTGACCATTTCTGATGTAGAAGTGTCACGCGACCTGGCTTATGCAAAAGTATTCGTTACTTTCCTATGTGTTGGTGAGCAAACACCTGAGTCGTGCCTAGAAGCACTACGTGAGCATGAAGTTCATATTCGTATGATGCTAGGTAAGCGTATTCGTCTGCGCCTAACGCCAGAAGTTCGTTTCCACTACGACAACACCTTAGTTGAAGGTATGCGTATGTCGAACCTAGTGTCTGAAGTCGTGAGCGAAGATAAGCGTAAACAGCACGATGCTGGTCGTGATGAAGAGCAGGCAGGTGAAGAGTAATGGCTCGTCGTCGTAAAGGTCGTCCAATAAATGGTGTTGTCCTTTTAGACAAGCCAACAGGCATTTCATCTAATGACGCACTGCAAAAAGTAAAACGTATTTACTTTGCAGAGAAAGCAGGTCATACCGGTGCTCTGGATCCCCTAGCGACAGGTATGCTGCCAATCTGCCTTGGTGAAGCCACTAAGTTCTCGCAGTTTCTATTGGACTCTGATAAGCGTTATCGAGTGATCGCAAAACTGGGTGAGCGCACAGATACTTCGGACTCTGATGGTGATGTGGTAGAGACTCGTCCTGTGGATGTCTCACTAGATAAACTTGAAGCTTGTATTGATAAGTTCCGTGGTGAATCTGACCAAGTCCCTTCGATGTTCTCGGCATTGAAATATCAAGGTAAACCGCTGTACGAATATGCGCGAAAAGGTATTGAAGTACCGCGCGAGTCACGCAAAATTACTGTGTACGAGATTGTGCTTCACCGCTTTGAAGGCGATGAAGTCGAGATGGAAGTTCATTGTTCGAAAGGCACTTACATTCGTACTATCGTTGATGATCTTGGCGAGATGCTTGGCTGCGGTGCTCATGTGACTATGCTACGTCGCACGGGTGTTGCAAAATACCCGTACGAGAAGATGGTGACCCTAGAGCAACTCAATGAGCTTCTAGAGCAAGCACATCGTGATGAAGTAGCGCCGAAAGAGCTACTTGATCCTCTGCTACTACCGATGGACACTGCAGTCGAAGACTTGCCGGAAGTGAACTTGAATGCTGAGTTAACAGATTTAGTTCAACATGGTATGCCAGTGCAGGTATTTGGCGCTCCAGAAGGTACTCCACTGCGTATGACGTCAGGTGAAGAGAAGCTCTTTATTGGTGTTGCACAAGTCAATGACGATGGTAAGGTTGCACCTAAGCGTCTAGTGGTTTTCCGCGAAGAAGCTGAGTAACGCTGTTACTAGTGAACACTAAAAACCGAAGCTTGATGCTTCGGTTTTGTTTTCTGGCCAGAGTCGAAATAGGATGGCCTGTGTAGCTATTGCTATAAGTATGCGCAGAAGTTACACACTATAGCTAGTAGCGAGTATCAAAAGAGCCTCGAGCGACTGGTAAGCAATAGCTATTCAGGTCATCTTACCTAGTAAAGCAGTGACGTTTCTTACGCAAAATATCTGTCGAACGAGTAATGTGCTCGTGGCAGGCACTGTGATCATGGCATAGAAGAGGATTTTGCTCCAGAAACGCCAATCCTTTACTGCTATCATGCAACGCTTAGACTACTTAACCAATTTTGCCTCAGTTAAAGCCACTCTAAGTGCATCGGCGCGTTTGCGGTTCACACCAAAATCAGAATGCCCGATGCGCGATTCAGATCGGACGATCAGGTTGTTCCCTTCGATTTTGAGCTCAAGGTCATCAACAAAGCGCATGATCCTACTGGTAAACTCAATCCTTAAGTAGTCATCCGTTTTATCGGCTGTTTTAGTTCGAGGTTGCTCGAGTACCACAGCTTCGATTTGATCTAAGGTCACGCCATCATTGAGTTCAAATGGCGCGAGATTATGGTCAGGACGATTGTCTTGAGTGGAGACGCAGTTAGGCTTATCGCCACATGGGGATGCGGTTCTATCTGTCATCTCTTCAACTCCTTGGCTACAAGCGGTTAAACCCAATAGGGCGATGGACAGGAGAGCGGTTTTCTTCATTTTGAATACCTTGTCTATTCTTATTGAATTCAATTATATGTTTTAAATAAAAAAAGGATCCAATTAATGGATCCTTTTGTGGGTTTAGTTGAGGCTATACCTCAAGGTAATCAAGTATGCCTTCTGCTGCTTTGCGGCCTTCATCAATAGCGGTGACAACAAGATCTGAGCCTCGAACTGCATCACCTCCGGCAAAGATTTTCTTGTTGCTGGTCTGATACATGAACTCTTGGTCACTAGGCGCCTTGATCCGGCCCCATTGATCGAGATCGACACCATATGGCTCTAACCAGCTCATTTGATGAGGTTGGAAACCAAACGCCATAATAACGGCATCGGCTTCCAAGACATGTTCACTGCCTTCGACAGGCTCTGGGCGGCGACGGCCTGCTTCATCAGGCTCACCTAATGCTGTTTTGACAACCTTAACCCCAGTGACCTGACCAGAGCTATCGATTTCTAGACCTAGAGGCTGAAGGTTAAACATAAAGTTCACGCCCTCTTCCTTGGCGTTCTTCACTTCGCGGCGTGAGCCCGGCATATTGGCTTCATCGCGGCGATAGGCACAGATAACATTCGCAGCACCTTGACGAATTGAAGTACGGACACAGTCCATTGCCGTGTCACCACCACCGAGTACAACGACTTTCTTACCTGCCATATCAATGAATGGATTTGAGTCCTCTAACTCCATGACCTTGTAGGTGTTGGAGATAAGGAAAGGCAGTGCATCATATACGCCTGGAGCATCTTCATTGTCTAATCCTGCGCGCATGTTCTTGTAGGTACCAACGCCAAGGAAGACAGCGTCATACTTATCGATTAGCTCCTGCATTTGGATGTCTTTCCCGACTTCAATGTTGAGCTTGAACTCGACACCCATCTCGCTGAATACGCGACGACGATTCTCCATCACTCCTTTTTCTAATTTAAATGATGGAATACCGAAAGTGAGTAGGCCGCCAATTTCTGGGTAACGATCAAATACCACTGGCTTAACACCGTTGCGAACTAAAATATCTGCGGCTGCGAGACCTGCTGGACCTGCACCGATAATCGCGACCTTCTTATCTGTCCATTCCACTTTCGACATGTCTGGTTTCCAACCCATTTCGAAAGCTTTGTCGGTAATATATTTTTCTATATTACCGATAGTGACTGCGCCGAAGTCATCATTAAGCGTACAGGAACCTTCACACAGTCTGTCTTGAGGACATACTCGACCACAAACTTCTGGCAAGCTGTTGGTTTGATGAGAAAGCTCTACCGCTTCGAGAATACGTCCTTCATTAGCAAGTTTCAGCCATTGAGGAATGTAGTTATGTACCGGGCACTTCCATTCACAGTAAGGGTTACCACAGTCCAAGCAGCGATCCGCTTGGGCAGTCGCTTGTTGCTTGGTGAAGGGTTCATAAATTTCGACAAACTCAATCTTACGAATTTTGATTGGCTTTTTAGCAGGATCTACACGCTGTACGTCGATAAATTGGTATACGTTCTGGCTCATGATTCAAACATCCTCCATGACTTACTGGACTTGAACGCGCAGTTCAGCGGCGCTGCGACTTTGGTGACCGAGCAGAGTGTTTAGATCTGCAGCTTGCGGTTTCACCAAGTAGAACTTTGGAATCCATTCATCAAAGTTCGCCAATATATTTTCTGCGTGAGCAGAACCTGTCTCTTCGAGGTGTTCTGCGATTAATCCACGTAGGTGCTCTTGATGGATATAGAGTTCTGATAGCGCAACTGCGTCAACCGACTCTTTATTGACTCGACCTTGGAAGTCATCATTTTCATCCAGCACATAGGCAAAGCCACCAGTCATGCCCGCACCGAAGTTCACGCCTGTTGCGCCGAGAATGGCGACGATACCACCTGTCATATATTCACAAGCATTATCACCTGCACCTTCTATCACTGAAATGGTGCCAGAGTTACGCACCCCAAAACGCTCACCTGCGGTACCTGCTGCGAACAATTTACCGCCGGTTGCACCATACAAACAGGTGTTGCCTATGATGGTTGCTTCATTACATCTAAAGGCCGTACCTTGGTGAGGCTTGATAACGATCTTGCCGCCAGCCATACCTTTACCGACATAGTCATTGGCATCACCCGTTAGGTAAAGTTCAACACCACCTGCATTCCAAACGCCGAATGACTGACCCGCAGTACCATCTAAGTGAAGCTTGATTGGTGTCGCTGCCATACCTTGGTTACCGTAGCGTTTAGCTATTTCACCAGATAGGCGAGCGCCAATAGAGCGGTCCGTGTTGATGACGTTATAGAAGAGATCTGCCCCTTGTTTGGCTTCCACAGCCGCTAAGGTATCTTCTACGATCTTTTGGTTGAGCTCTGCTTTATCAAATGGAGCGTTTGGCTCAGTCCAATACAGCGGATGGTTTTGTGGTGAAACTGGCGCTTCTAGAATGCTTGAGAGGTCAAGTTTGCTCTGTTTCGCTGTCATACCTTCAACTGCTTCAAGTAAGTCGGTACGACCAATCAAGTCAGTAAGCTTTTCAACACCTAGCTCGGCAAGCAATTCGCGTACTTCGTCAGCAAGGCCAACAAAGTAGTTCATTACCATTTCAGGAAGACCTTTGAAGTACTCTTTACGCAGAGTATCATCTTGGGTTGCAACGCCTGTTGCACAGTTGTTTAAGTGACAAATACGTAAGAACTTACAACCCATAGCAACCATTGGTGCGGTACCAAAACCAAAGCTTTCTGCACCTAATATCGCCGCTTTTACTACGTCTAGTCCTGTTTTCAGACCGCCATCGACTTGAAGGCGGATCTTATGGCGAAGGCCGTTGGCAACCAGTGCTTGCTGGGTTTCAGCAAGGCCAAGCTCCCACGGGCTACCCGCGTATTTTACTGAGGTAAGCGGGCTGGCAGCGGTACCGCCATCGTAACCAGAGATAGTAATTAAATCGGCGTAGGCTTTAGCGACACCCGTTGCGATTGTGCCCACACCGGGCTCCGAAACCAGTTTTACCGATACCAGTGCTTTTGGGTTGACCTGTTTAAGGTCAAATATCAGCTGGGCCAAATCCTCAATAGAATAAATATCATGATGAGGAGGAGGGGAGATAAGTGTTACCCCTTGAACCGAATAACGCAGCTTAGCGATTTCGGCGGTGACTTTGTGGCCTGGTAATTGACCACCTTCACCCGGCTTAGCACCTTGGGCGACTTTAATTTGCAGTACATCAGCGTTGGTTAGGTAGTGAGGTGTAACACCAAAACGGCCTGATGCAATTTGTTTGATGCGTGAGTTACGCTCTGTACCAAATCGACGCGGGTCTTCACCACCTTCACCTGAGTTGGAGTAGCCACCAAGTCGGTTCATTGCTGTTGCCAAGGCTTCGTGGGCTTCTGGGCTTAGTGCGCCAATCGACATCGCTGCTGAATCAAAGCGTTTGAATAACTCAGTGCTAGGTTCAATTTTTTCTAGTGGTAGTGGAGAGTCTGACTTCTTCAACTTCATTAGGTCGCGGAGCATTGCCACTGGGCGATCATTAACTTGCTGAGCAAAGCTCTTGTAGTCTGAGGTATCTCCAGATTTCACCGCCGTCTGTAGTGTACCAACGACATCTGGATTGTAGGCATGATACTCGCCACCGTGCACGTATTTGAGCAATCCACCGTGTTCAATCGGCTTACGTTTTGTCCATGCTTTGCGAGAAAGGTTATAGAGGTCTTGTTCGAAATCTTCAAAGTTGGCACCTTGAATTCGAGTTGTTACACCTTTGAAGCAGAGATTGACGACTTCTTGGTTTAGACCTACTGCTTCGAACAGTTGTGAGCAGCGGTATGAGGCAACGGTAGAGATGCCCATTTTGGACATGATCTTATACAGGCCTTTGTTGATACCGTATTGGTAGTTCTGCATCACTTCGCGATAGCTTTTGTCGATGCCACCCTCGTCGATAACTTTGCCTAACGCTTCATAAGCAAGATAAGGGTAAACTGCGGTCGCGCCAAAGCCTAGCAGTACCGCAAATTGGTGAGGGTCACGAGCTGTTGCCGTTTCAGCAATGATATTGGCGTCACAACGTAAATTCGAGTCAACTAGGCGGCTTTGCACCGCACCCACAGCCATAGCCGCAGGGATAGGTAGCTTGCCTTTCTTGATGTCACGGTCGGTCAATATTAGCAGCACTGTGCCTTCGCGCACTGCCTCTTCAGCTTCATCACAAATACGTTCTATCGCTTGTTCAAGCGAATTAATCATTGGGTCGTAGTTGATATCAAGCTGTGTTGATTGGTAGTGCTCGTCATCAAGGTCAAGCAACTGTGCCATATCAGAGTAGAGCAGTACTGGAGAGTCAAAGGTGACTCGGTGAGCGTGACCGTCGGTTTCGCAGAACACGTTCATTTCTTGGCCAATGCTGGTGGCAAGTGACATCACATGCTTTTCGCGTAATGGGTCAATCGGAGGGTTGGTCACCTGTGCGAACTTCTGACGGAAGTAGTCCGTCACCAATCGAGCTTTGGATGATAGCACCGCCATTGGGGTATCATCGCCCATGGAGCCAACTGCTTCTTGGCCCATATCGCCAAGAACGCGAAGCACTTGATCGACTTCTTCGTTGCTCATCGCGAACTGCTTTTGGTAGGTTTTCAGTTGGTCATCGTCGAAGTTACGTTCGCCAACTTGATCTTCCGCGAGCTGTGAGAAAGGCGTCAGTTTATGGACGTTATTCTCCATCCACTCTTTGTAAGGATGACGGCCTTTAAGATCGCTGTCGATCTCGCTAGATTGCCATAGTTTGCCCAGGCGTGTATCTACGACGAGCAGCTCACCCGGACCGACACGGCCTTTTTCTGCAACTTCATCTGGTGCGTAGTCCCAGATGCCGACTTCTGAAGCCAGTGTGATCAGTTTATCTTTGGTGATCACATAGCGTGCCGGGCGAAGACCATTTCTATCTAAGTTACATGCGGCGTAACGACCGTCGGACAATACTATCCCCGCAGGACCATCCCATGGCTCCATGTGTTTGGAGTTAAAGTCGTAGAAGGCGTGCAGATCCGGGTCCATATCTGGGTGATTTTGCCATGCAGGTGGAACGAGCATGCGCATGGCACGGAAGATATCCATCCCGCCAGCCAAGAACAGATCGAGCATATTATCTAGGCTCGAAGAGTCAGAGCCAGTTTCATTGACGAATGGCGCTGCGGTCTGTAAGTCTGGTAGCAGTGGGGAAGCGAACTTGTAAGCTCGCGCCCGAGCCCATTGTCTATTGCCTTGAATGGTGTTGATTTCACCGTTATGGGCAAGGTATCTAAATGGTTGAGCCAATGGCCAGCGCGGTTGAGTGTTGGTTGAAAAACGCTGGTGGAATAGACAGATCGCAGACTCCATGCGAAGATCGGCGAGATCTAAGTAGAAGCGCGGTAGATCGGCAGGCATGCATAAGCCTTTGTAGACAATCACCTGAGTCGACAGGCTACATACATAAAACTCACTGTCATCGGCAATCTGTTTTTCGATGCGTCTGCGCGCTATATATAAGCGTCGTTCGATATCACGTTCGCGCCAACCGGCTGGTGCAGAGATAAAAACTTGCTGAATATTGGGTAGCGAATCAGCGGCAATAGGGCCTAAAACCGCTGCATTTGTTGGCACTTCACGCCAACCAGCAACAGTCAGGGTCTCTTTAGCAAGTTCCTGATTGATAATATCTTTTGCGGATTGGGCTTTAAGTGGGTCTTGATTGAAAAAAATCATACCCACGGCATATTGTTTGCCGAGTTTAAATCCGTTCTCTTCAGCGATAAGACGTAAATAGGAATCGGGCTTTTGTAGTAAAAGGCCACAGCCATCGCCGGTTTTTCCGTCTGCGGCGATACCGCCACGGTGGGTCATTCTATCAAGTGCTGAAATTGCGGTGCGTACTAGTTTGTGGCTAGGCTCACCTTCCATGTGTGCAATTAAGCCAAATCCACAGTTGTCTTTCTCCAGACTAGGATCATATAAAGCCATTGCAATTCTCCCTTTGCTTATCTGCCATCCCGACAGAACTACCAACATCAAAAGGGTTGGTATGTATGACTAACTATGCGTTCTAATTGTTATTTTTTGGATGAATATGCAGGTTTAACCCACTATTAATTTAACAAAAAGCGATAAATTAATTTTCATCGACTTCACAACGTATAGCTAATTATGTAAAAGGTCAAGTTCTTGGTGGAAAATCACGCAAATATGCGATTTACCGTTAAATTAACTAAATTAGTCTATTTAATTCAGCGACTTAGAATCTGAGTTGTTACATGACCGTAACAAGGGCTGGCATCAAGAAAGAAAAAAGACCAGCACAATGTACTGGTCAACTGGAAATGTTTGGAAGGAATTTATAGTGTTCACGACTCTCAGCGAGATGTCAGTACATCTCGCTGAAAGGTGACAATTAAGCAGAAAGCATTAGTGAATTTGCTTTTGCTTCAAGGTTTGAGTTACCCATTAGGTAATCATCAATTGCGATAGCACATTCGCGGCCTTCGTTGATACAACGTACAACTAGAGACTGACCTGTACGCATATCGCCGGCTGCAAACACACCTTTTTGGTTAGTAGCGAAACCTTCGGTTGCTACATTGCCACGTTCATCGAGTTTGATATCTAGCTGGGCTAGTACACCAGTTGGTTCTGGGTGTAGGAAGCCCATCGCTAGGAACGCCATATCACAAGGAATGACACGCTCGCTGCCTTCAACTTCTTTGAAGCTTGGGCGTTCACCTGGTTTAGCGTCTTCCCATACGATATCAGCCAGACGTAAGCCTGTGACTTCACCTTTATCGTTACCGATGAACTCTTTAGTCAGGATATTCCAATGACGATCGACACCTTCTTCGTGAGAAGTCGAAGTACGAAGAATCATTGGGTACTGAGGCCAAGGCATATTTGCCGGGCGCTTCTCTGGTGGAATTGGCATGATTTCCACTTGAGTAACGCTTGCGGCTTTATGACGGTTTGACGTACCAACACAGTCAGAACCTGTATCACCACCACCGATAACCACAACATGCTTACCTTTGGCGTGAATCTCTTCAGTTTTAAGATCCATGTTGTTTGCGCGGCGGTTGTTTTGACCTAGGAATTCCATTGCGAAGTGAACGCCTTTAAGCTCACGACCCGGAACCGGTAGGTCACGCGGTACAGTAGAGCCGCCCGTTAGAAGCACCACATCGAACTCTTGACGTAGCTGCTGCGCATTGACATCAACACCGATGTGTTGGTTTACCTTGAATTCAACACCCGCTTCAGCCATGAGATTGATCTTACGATCAATCACATCCATACCCAGTTTGAAATCTGGGATACCGAAGCGTAGTAGACCACCGACTTTCTCATCGCGCTCAAATACCGTCACAGAGTGACCTGCACTATTTAGCTGTTCAGCGGCAGCAAGACCTGCAGGGCCGCTGCCGATGATTGCGATAGTTTTACCAGTGCGAGAGCGAGGTGTTTTTGGCTTTGCGTACCCTTCACGGTACGCAGTTTCAACAATCGTCTTCTCGATGTTACAGATGGTGATTGGATCTTGGTTGATGCCAAGTACACAAGCACTTTCACATGGCGCAGGACATACACGACCTGTAAACTCAGGGAAGTTATTGGTTGAGCTTAGAATGTTCCAAGCCTCTTCCCAGCTGTCACGGTAAACCGCGTCGTTGAATTCTGGGATGATGTTACCAATCGGACAACCGTTGTGACAGAAAGGAACACCACAGTCCATACAACGTGAAGCCTGAGTATTGATCTTGTCGCCAAACTCTTCGTTCAGAACGAACTCTTTGTTGTTCTCAATACGAACTGATGGTTCGATCTTGCCTGGAAGCTCACGACCATGCTCTAAAAATCCAGTAGGCTTACCCATTATACTGCCTCCACTTGTTCCGTTTGTGCCTGCTCAGCTTTACGCTTTTGAAGTACCGCTTTGTAGTCACGCGGCATTACCTTAACCATAGAGGCTAGGCTTGCTTCAAAATTGTCTAGGAAAGATTGAGCAACTTCACTTCCTGTGAATTCAACATGCTTAGTTAGCATCTCTTTCAGTAGTTCGCGATCTTCCGCTTCGATTGGATCGAGGTCGACAAGCTCTGGGTTTAGCTTAGTTTCAAAGTCGCCTGACTTATCCCAAACGTAAGCGGTACCGCCACTCATACCTGCCGCGAAGTTACGGCCTGTTGAACCCAGGATGACAGCAATACCGCCAGTCATGTATTCACAGCCGTGGTCACCAACACCTTCGACTACCACTTTCGCGCCTGAGTTACGTACACAGAAACGCTCACCAGCCATACCGCGAATGTATGATTCACCCGATGTCGCACCGTAGAAACATACGTTACCAACAACGATGTTATCTTCAGCAACGATGGTTGATTTCGCATCTGGGTAGAGTACTAGCGTACCGCCAGACAGACCTTTACCCCAGTAGTCGTTCGCATCGCCTTCAACTTCGAACTTAACACCCTTCGCAAGGAATGCACCGAATGACTGACCTGCGCTGCCTGTAAACTTAACGTTCATTGGTTGTGGCAGACCTTGGTCTTTGTAAATCTTAGAGATTTCGTTCGACAGCATAGTACCCGCAGAGCGGTCGGTATTGATGATCGGGAACTCTGCATTCACGGCTTCGCCCTTCTCAAGTGCCGGAGTTGCAACTTGGATCAACTTGCGGTCAAGAACGTCTTCTAGGTTATGGTTTTGCTCTGTCTGGTTGTAAACGCCATCGTCTTCGCGCGCTTGCTCGATATGTAGAACAGGTGTTAGATCTAGGTTCTTATACTTCCAGTGTTTGATGTCTTCGCGAACTTTCAGTTTCTGTGATTGGCCGACCATCTCGTCGATAGTACGGAAGCCAAGCTCAGCCATGATTTCACGCAGACCTTCAGCCATGTATTGGAAGAACGTCACTACGTCTTCTACGCGGCCATCAAAACGCTCACGTAGCGTCTTGTTTTGAGTTGCGATACCAACAGGACAGGTGTTCTTATGACACTTACGCATCATGATGCAACCTTCAACCACAAGCGCGGCTGTTGCTACACCCCACTCCTCAGCACCGAGTAGCGTTGCTACTGCAAGGTCACGAGGCGTCTTCATCTGACCATCAGACTGAACGACAATACGGTTACGTAGGCCATTCTTTAGCAGTGTTTGGTGTGTTTCTGCCAAACCAAGTTCCCAAGGAAGACCTGTATGGCGGATTGATGACATCGGCGATGCACCTGTACCACCATCGAAGCCTGCGATTAGGACCACGTCAGCTTTTGCTTTCGCTACACCTGATGCGATGGTACCAACACCTGCTTCTGATACTAGCTTAACGTTGACGCGGCCAGCGCGGTTAGCGTTCTTCAAGTCGTAGATTAGCTGAGCTAAATCTTCGATTGAGTAGATATCGTGGTGTGGCGGTGGCGAGATAAGACCAACACCCGGAGTCGAGTGACGAGTTGCACCGATCCAGTCATCCACTTTATCACCTGGTAGCTGACCACCTTCACCTGGTTTCGCACCCTGAGCCATCTTAATCTGGATTTCATCAGAGTTAGTTAGATAGTAAGAGGTTACGCCGAAACGGCCAGAGGCAACCTGTTTGATTGCAGAGCGCTCCCAGTCACCATTCTCTTTACGTTCGAAACGAGTAGGATCTTCACCACCCTCACCAGAGTTCGATTTCGCGCCAATGCGGTTCATCGCGACAGCTAGTGTTGAGTGAGCCTCATAAGAGATAGAGCCGAATGACATCGCACCGGTTGCAAAGCGCTTCAAGATGCTCTCGATTGGCTCTACTTCTTCTAGTGGGATTGATCCTGCTGGGTTCTTAACAAAGTCAAGCTGGCTACGTAGTGTTGCTGCGTTGTCACCTTGGTCATCGACGGCTTTTGCATACTGCTTAAACTGCTCGAAGTCTTTGTTACGAGTTGATTGTTGCAGTAGTGAGATAGTTTCAGGGTTGAACAGGTGTTTTTCACCACGCTGTTTCCACTGATAAACACCACCAACATCGAGAACCTGTACTGGGATCTCACGAGTTGGGAAACCGATACGGTGACGAACTAGCGTCTCTTTCGCAATGTCATCAATGGTTAGACCTTCGATACGAGACACTGTACCTGTGAAGTACTTATCAACCACTGACTTGCTTACACCTAGCGCTTCAAAGATTTGTGCACCATGGTAAGACTGTAGTGTTGAGATACCCATCTTAGAGAAGATCTTCAACAGGCCGCCGTTCACTGCCTTACGGTAGTTGTCGAATAGCTCTTTGATGCTTGTTTCTGGGTCTAGCTTCTTGGTGCGTTGCAGTTCAACCATAGTTTCGATCACTAGGTATGGGTTCACTGCGTTTGCACCATAACCAACCAAGGTTGCGAAATGGTGTGTTTCGCGTGCATCACCAGTCTCAACCACGATGTCACACTTAGCACGTAAGCCTTTGCGGATTAAGTGATGGTGAACAGCGCCAACCGCCAGCATTGCAGGGATGGCTGCGTGGTTTGAGTTAACCGCTCGGTCTGTTAGTAGGATGATTGAGTAACCATCGATAACCGCATCTTCTGCGTACTGACAAATACGTTTCAGTGCACGCTCTAGCTTGCCTTCGTCTTCGCTTGCTTGGAATACAATATCCAGAGTTTTTGCTTGAAGGTGCTCATTATCGATTGCACGTAGCTTCTCTAGCTCTGAGTTAGAAAGAACAGGAGATTCAAGCTCAACTTTTTGACAGTGCTCTGGTGATTCAGCAAGTAAGTTCTGATCTTTACCTAGGTAAGTGTTCAGAGACATAACCATGCGTTCACGAATCGGATCGATTGGTGGGTTGGTTACCTGAGCAAACAACTGTTTAAAGTAGTTAGATAGGTGCTGAGATTGATGTGACAGAATCGCAAGCGGCCAGTCAGCACCCATTGCAGAAAGTGGCTCTTTGCCGTCTTTCGCCATAGGTACGATGATTTCGTTTACTTCTTCTGAGCTAACGCCGAATGCTTGCTGCTTGTGCAGTAGTTTTTCTGGAGATGGCTGGTTAAACTCGTTCTCTGCATCAGGTAGCTTTTTAAGGCTGAGCAGATTTTCTTCAACCCACTTCTCGTATGGCTGTGCAGAGGCAATGCCATCTTTCACTTCTTCATCAGAAATGATGCGGCCTTGCTCTAGGTCAGCAACGAAGATACGACCTGGTTGGAGACGACCACGGAACTCAACGTTCTCAGGTTCAATTTCAACCACACCAGACTCAGAGGCCATTACCAAGAAGTCATCTTTAGTTACTGTGTAGCGAGAAGGGCGTAGACCGTTACGGTCAAGTGTTGCACCTACTTGAACACCGTCAGTGAAACAAACAGAAGCTGGGCCATCCCATGGTTCCATCACGTTAGCGTGGTATTGGTAGAACGCACGACGGGTTGGGTCCATGTTTTTGTTTTCTTGCCATGCTTCAGGGATCATCATCATTAACGCATGTGGCAGGCTACGACCAGATAGAACTAGGAGCTCTAGCGCCATATCGAAGTTAGATGAGTCTGAGCTGCCTTCCTGACAGATAGGCAGTAGCATGTCGATTTCAGCCTGAGTGAACAGATCTGATTCGATGATTGCTTCACGGGCTTTCATCCAGTTCAGGTTACCGCGAACTGTGTTGATTTCACCGTTGTGAGCAATATAACGGAAAGGCTGTGCTAGACGCCATTTCGGGAATGTATTGGTAGAGAAACGAGAGTGAACAAGCGCAAGTGCCGTCACCATTGTAGGATTCTGTAGATCGAGGAAGTACTGAGGTACCTGCTCTGTGGTGAGCTGACCTTTATACACCAGTGTCTTGTAAGACATTGAGTTGATGTAGAAGTCATCACCAATATTCGACACGCTTTCGAGACATACGCGAACGGTGTAGTTACGTAGTACGTATAGCTTGCGTTCTAGCTCTTCAGGTGTAATACCTGGGCCACCAGAAATGAACACATGCTCAAATTGTGGCTCAGTGCTTAGTGGGTCAGCACCGATCATTGAGTTATCAGTTGGTAACACGCGGTAACCGATAACATCTAGCTCAAGACGTTTTGCGTTACGCTCTAATATGTCGCGACACTGAGCACGTTTGTGTTCATCCTTAGGGAAAAGAACAACACCAACGCCATACTTCTCAAAAGAGGGTAGCTTAATACCAAGTTTGACCGCTTCTTCTAAAAGAAATTCATGGGGCTTTTGTAACAAGATACCTGCACCGTCACCGCTACATGGATCACAACCTTGACCGCCACGGTGTTCCATGCGCGCAAGCATGTCCAGTGCCTGAGTAACGACTTCGTGAGATTTACGGTTTTTAAGGTGAGCAACAAAACCGATACCACAAGCGTCATGCTCCAGTTCCGGAGTATATAGACCTTGGGCATTATGCTCTCTATCTACCATAGATACATCCTTCCAGTTCAAAAGGCGCAGATAATCTGCCGAAGCAAGTTCTGCGTCCTGTCCTTTATAGTTTTGATTCGAAGCCAGCCTAGGTTGGCGACTTTGATTCCTTTCCGTATCTCGCAGAAAAATATTGCGAGAAAAACAATCCTTAGTGGAATCCCATTTTTTAATATCACAATCTAGTGATTTATATAGGTGGGAGAGGGATAACACCGACGTTTCACCGATTTTTATGTAACTAAAATCACAAAAAAGCAGTAAAATCTGTAAGTATCCTACAATTTACTACTGATAAAATGCAATCAAAACTCGCCCTTGTTGCCCACTTTTTTCGTCGTTTAAATGAATAATAAGTTTAACTTTTGCGTAACAAATCGTCTGAGGCACGCTATTTCTGCATGTTTATTGATATTGCTTAAAGCTTTGAGTGTTTGAAATCGCTAGATTTTGCCCAGTAAATATTTTCAGAAATGTAATTAAATTACACTGATCTTAATGATAATTATTTAGATCTTTGTGAGGGCAAGCAATGCAACTTCATCAGTTGGTCAACACCATCGGTCAAGATTTACAACGTCGCTATGGTGAAAAGGTGCACAAGTTAACACTGCATGGTGGTTTTAGTTGTCCAAACCGAGATGGCACTATTGGACGTGGTGGCTGTACATTTTGCAATGTTGCTTCATTTGCGGATGAAGAAGCTCAGGTTAAAAGTATCAATGAGCAGTTGGCTGATAGAGCGGGTGAAATTATCCGCGCCAAACGTTATCTTGCTTATTTCCAAGCTTACACCAGTACATATGCTGAAGTTCAAGTGCTGAAAAATATGTATGAGGAAGCGCTTAAAGCGGCAGACATTGTGGGTTTATGCGTAGGTACCCGTCCTGATTGCGTGCCTGATGCGGTACTAGAGTTACTGTCTGGTTATGTGAAACAAGGATACGAAATCTGGTTAGAGCTAGGTTTGCAAACCGCGAACAACCAAACCTTGAAGCGGATTAACCGCGGCCACGACTTTGAGTGCTATGCAGAGATCACCAAGCGTGCGCGTGAACTGGGCATTAAAGTGTGTACTCACTTAATTGTCGGCCTGCCTAAAGAGACTAAGGCTGACAATTTAGATACCTTGGATAAGGTGCTAGCGGTGGGCACCGATGGGATCAAGTTACATGGGCTACATATCGTTGAAGGCAGTACAATGGCTAAAGCTTGGAAGGCTGACAGACTTGAAGCTCCCGAACTGGATGACTATGTTGATATCGCTAGTGAAATAATTCGTCGTACCCCACCAGAGGTGGTGTTTCATCGAGTGTCGTCTGCGGCTCGAAGGCCAACGTTACTCGCACCACTTTGGTGTGAAAACAGATGGTTAGCAATGACTGAAATAGGCCGGGCCCTCGCTCAAAACGGCCCTCAAGGTTCATCTATTGGACAGGCGTTTATTTATACCAAACCAAGATTAAAGGCTGCTTGTTAAGCAATAAGCTGATATCTTTTGTACAGTTTAACAAAAGGCAGCGCAATAGGTTTGAGAAGTTAGATGGAGCAAGTATTAGTTTGGTTGTGGGACACCTCCCATGGGCATGGATTTGATCTTGTCATTATCCTGCTCTCAGTTCTCGCTGTGGGGGCTGTCTCGTCTCGTTATCAAACTCAGTTGACTCGCTTACTCAAAACGGCTCCTAGCGCACTGTTGGTTGTCGACAGTAAAACTGGCGCTCTCAAATTTGCGAACGTTAAGGCCAATCAAGTCCTTGGCGTTAGAAAAGTCGGCAAACATTATATGTTGCCAGAAGTGGTTACGCCCCAATTTATTCTATCTATTATCCCCACGACCTCGGAAAAATCCTTCTCTGAACAAAAGCTCAGTTGGCCAGTTGGCAGCAATCGAGTTATTACGCTCAGTGTTACCGGCCGCAAAACCATTTACCGCCGCCGATCGGCTTGGTTACTCTATTTGACGCCTTATCAGGTGACGGACATTGAACTTAAGGAGCAGGTCGACTCGTTGTCGATGATTAAGAGTGCCTTTGATAATTTGTCTGAATTGGTCGTGATTAAAAACCGTACCGGAGACATTATCTCAAGTAACCGAGCCTTCCAACGCTTTTGGCAAGGGAGAGAAGATGAAGGGGCTGAAGATATTCAAGGCATTATTAAAGGCAGGACGAGTAAACGCTGGTGGACGGTCAATCCAGATGGAAAAAGCTGTTTACTTGAAACCTATCAGACCACATTGATGTCATCTGATGGCGAGAGAGTAGGCACTTTGACCATAAGCCATGATGTTACCGATTGGCATGATATGCAGAAGAACCTGCGCGATGAGATGGATAAGCGTAAAGATACTGAAGTTGCGCTGGCTCAGCGAGATACCATTTTGCAAAATATTCTCGAGTCTAGCCCCGACTCGATCGGTATTTTTAATGAAAATATGGTTTACCAAGCGTGTAACCTACCTTTTGTAAAGGCCTTGGGAATTTCTGATGTAGAGGACCTGATTGGTAAGCGTTTGCAAGATGTTATCCCAAATGAAGCGTATGAACGCCTGTCAGAAACTGACCAAAAAGTGCTTTATGAAGGGAAATCTCTCCGATATATCGACCTCGTCACTAGTAGCAAAGGTCAATCTACTTGGTATGACGTAGTTAAGTCGCCTTTCACCGACCCCGCTTCAGGAACGAATGGAGTGCTAGTGATGGCTCGGGATGTCTCTGAGCGCTATTTGGTCGAACAAAAACTCGAAGAGGCGAATCAAGAGTTGGAAAGGTTGAGTTTTATTGATGGTCTGACTCAGATATCCAACCGTCGTCGCTTTGATGAGCAGCTCGAAACACTATGGTATTTGCATGTTCGTGAACAACAACCTTTGACAGTGATGTTGTCTGATATTGACTATTTTAAAGGTTTTAACGACCGGTATGGACACTTGAGCGGGGATGAGGCGCTGATTCAGGTGGCACAAGCATTCCAAAACGTACTGACGCGCTCCAGTGACTGTGTCGCTCGCTATGGTGGTGAAGAGTTCGGTTTTATTCTGCCTAACACCACCCTAGAAGGGGCCAATCTTGTTGCGGAGAAAATTCATTCCGAGGTGCGAAAACTTGCGATTGCGCATGACGCATCAGATGTGTCTAAGTATGTGACGGTCAGCATTGGACTGGTCTCTATTGTTCCGAGAAGATTAGACAGCAGTGAGTCAATCGTTGCTTTGGCCGATAGTGCGCTTTACCAAGCCAAAGCCAATGGTCGCAATCAAACCTGTGTGCATCACACATCCGAAAATTAACCTTGCTGAGGCTGGGATTCTTTTCGCCGTGATAGGTGAAAACAGGTAGTATGGCCATAGCCGTCGCTGCAAGTCCTTGTTTAGATGGCTGTTGCCCAATTCCACTCTGCGGAGACCTCGATGAAGCCGATAAAAAACCTCGCTCAATACTACGTCGACCTACTGGTTAAACTAGGTATTCTCCGGTTTTCAATTCTACTCGCTCTCGCCTTAGTTGCTCTCGCGGTTGTGGTGCAGGTAGGCATTACGTTAGTTCTGAGTGGTTATGTTGATGACATTGATATCGTCCGTTCAGTATTCTTTGGTCTGTTGATTACTCCTTGGGCGGTCTACTTTTTATCGGTTGTTGTTGATCAGCTTGAGGAGTCTCGTCAAAGGCTTTCAAAGTTGGTTTCTAAGCTCAAAGACATGCGTTCTAGAGATCAGGAGTTGAATCAACAATTACAACAGAATATCGCCAAGCTAAATTTAGAAATTGAAGAGCGGATCAAAGCCGAAGAAGCTCGTGAAGAGGCGATGAAAGATCTTGAAAATGAGGTTTACCAACGCGAAAAAACTCAGGTTGAGTTAGCAGAAAGAACCGCACTGCTCCGTTCTTTTATCGATGCTTCACCGGACCTTATTTATTATCGTAACGCCGATGGGGTGTTCTCTGGTTGTAACCGAGCTATGGAAGAGCTAACCGGCAAAAAAGAGAGTGATTTGGTCGGGTTAACGCCGTGGGATGTGTACAGTAAGGAAGTTGCGGAGCAGATAGTCGACACTGATGAGAAAGTCTTTTCAGACAACCAGGCGCTGACATACGAACAGTGGTTGGAATACCCCGATGGACACAGAAATTACTTTGAACTGCGCAAAGTGCCTTTTTATAGCAAAGATGGTCGCCACTTAGGCTTGGTTGGCTTCGGCCGTGATATTACTGAGCGTAAACGTCATGAAGAATCTCTAGAAAAGGCAAGTCGCGATAAGACAACCTTTATCTCAATCATTAGCCACGAATTGCGAACGCCTCTTAACGGTATTGTTGGCTTGAGTCGAATGCTGCTTGATACACCTCTTTCAGAAGAGCAGCGCAATCACATGCAGACCATTAATGTTAGTGCAGTTACCTTAGGTAATATCTTTAACGACATTATCGATATGGATAAGTTTGATCGCCGTAAGCTTGAGCTGTTCCCTTCTCCGTTGAATTTCGAAGAGTTTGTGGCCGAAATGGAGAGCCTATCTGCGTTGATGGCATCGCAAAAAGGGCTGCGCTTTGATCTAGAGCGATTGAGCGAACTCCCGACAGCGATAGAGGTCGACGCCACTCGACTACGACAAGTACTATGGAACTTGATCAGTAACGCGATGAAGTTTACCAAAGAGGGTGGCGTTGTCATGACTGTGAGCTCGGAGGAAGACGACGAGTACGCCCATATCACGATGGAAGTCGAAGACAGTGGTATCGGCATCCCTGAAGCCGAGTTAGAAAAGATCTTTGCTATGTACTATCAGGTTAAGTCGGACAAAGACAATCTTCATGCGGTAGGTACAGGTATTGGTCTCGCAGTCTCCAAAGAGCTGATCAATATGATGGATGGTGATATTACCGTGTCCAGTGAAGAGGGATTTGGTAGTACGTTTACTGTGACGATTCGAGTTCCGCTTGCTGAAAGCCCTGAGCCTCAAGTTGAAAATGTTCGGGCAGCGCAAGAGCTGAACATTTTTATGGTTGAAGATATTGAGTTAAATATTACCGTAGCTCGTTCACTGCTAGAAAGTATGGGTCATGAAGTTTCCGTCGCTATGAACGGTGCTGAAGCGATGGAAATGTTTGATCCTGAACTCTACGATCTGGTTTTCCTCGATATTCAACTCCCTGATATGACCGGGTTTGATGTTGCAGAGTACTTTAGACGTACCTACTCTGACTTACCTCCTTTAGTTGCGTTGACGGCCAATGTGCTTAAAAACAAACGCGAATACCTTGAAAAGGGGATGGATGACGCGATCAGCAAGCCACTTTCTGTCACGGCTGTACAAGACGTGTTGGCTAAGTTTAGCGAGCAGAAAGATGCGCCAAAACCAGTCGAAGTGATTGAAGATGCTCCTGTAATCGAAGGGGGGGAAATCTACACTCGCTTGCTCGACCTTGAGATGCTTGAATCATACGTCGGTATAGTTGGGCCACAGCCAGTATTAGACAGTATCACTATGTTTGAAGAGATGATGCCAGACTATCTGCAAATTCTCGATTCCAACATGACCGCGAAGTATCAAGAGGGTATTGTTTCTGAAGCGCATAAAATTAAGGGCGCGGCTGGTTCAATCGGCTTGAAACGTATCCAAAAGATTGCTCAGAAAGCTCAGTCTCCCGACCTACCTGCATGGTGGGAAAATATTGATGATTGGGTTGAAGAGATGAAAAATGAATACAAAAATGATATTGATATACTTAAAGAATGGCTTGGAAAGCGAGCACAATAATAAAGGGTAAACATATGAACAAGCTTGTGTTGGTGTCTTTAGGTACTGCTTTGCTAGCAGGGTGCGTGAACGATCCTGTTATTGAGTGGCAGCAGAGCAATCACGCCATCGTTGCAGAGGCGAAAGTGACTTTAAAAAGCAACCTTTGGCTCAATAAAATGCCGGCAATAGGTCAAGCGCAAGACAATACGATTCATGGCGCACTATACCTTGAATCTGATGGCGCTCTCCCGGCTGAACTTGGTGTTGAGAGTGTGACTCTGCAGCAAGGGGAAGAGAGCTGGGAAGTTGATGCTGAACAGGTGGAATTACGTACGCACAATCCTGAACAGTGGGAAGTGGCATTTGCATGGCAGTTCCCTATTGACCTTGAAAAACCGGTTGATGTTGCGCTTAAATTGGATAACAACGGCCAAGTCTCGTGGCTAATAGAGAAAGACGTTACGATAGACACAGTGTATTAATACCGAGCCACGTCTTTTCAATAGTGACCAAAACGAAAAAGCTTGCCCGAAGGCAAGCTTTTTTAACTTTTGACCAGCAATTACTTGCTTGCTGTTTTAAGACCAGCGTTGATATCTAGAATATCTTGTTCGCTTAGTGTACCTACCGCTTGACGCAGTTGCAGTACGCTCAAAATGTAGTCATAACGAGCATTTGACAGGTTCTTGTTCGCATCGTACAGACGACGAGTCGAATCTAGAACGTCAACGATAGTACGTGTACCTACATCAAAACCTGCTTCTGTCGCTTCAAGAGCGGATTGAGCAGAAACAACCGTTTGTTCGTAAGCACGTAGAGCACCGATTGAAGCATTGATGTTGTTGTTAAATGCGCGAACATCTTTCACTACACTGCGATAAGTCGCTTCTAAGTCTTGGCTAGATGCAACATAGTTGAACTCTGCTTGTTTGGTCAGAGAGGTCGTGTTACCACCCGTGTAGAGCGGCACATTTAGGTTCACGCCAATGTTAAAGTCGTTGGTGGTACCGTTTGCTGTATCGCTTTGGTGCTTGTCAATATCTGCGTAGTTATAGCCACCATCTAGGGTTAGTTTAGGTAGGTGACCAGAGCTAGCGAGTGAGATATCATCCTTAGCAATATCTTGTGCGATACGAGCAGAAAGTAGGCTCAAGTTCTTTTCTTGAGACTCTTTAACTAGCGCATCAATACCCGTTTGAGTTTTGCTCGCTGAGAAGCGGTCAGTATCGAGCACGTCTAGGTTAGAGTGCGCTTGCCCTGTGATTTCGCGAAGACCTTCATAGCTGTTTACTAGGCTGTTTTGCGCGAGAACTTCATCAGCCAAGACTGAGTCGTACTGAGCTTGAGCGTCATGCACGTCAGTAATTGCAGATAGACCAACTTCAAAACGTTGTTTGGTTTGCTCTAGCTGGCGGCCAACTGCAGCTTTTTCTGCTTGAACAAATACCAGGTTGTCTTGAGCGCGCAGTACATCGAAGTATGCAGTCGATACACGCAAAATAAGCGCTTGTTGAGCTGCGGCGTACGAAGCATCTGTTTGACGCGCGCGCTTTTCTGACTGTTCTAGCGTTACCCAGCTTGAACGTTGGTAAAGCTCTTGCGAGAAGTTAATCCCAGCAGTCAGAGCATTCTTATCGTTCTTACTCGTGATACCCGCATCACTATCGGTTTCACCACGAGTAAGGTTGTAGCCTGCTGTAAGGTTGATTTGCGGTAGTAGTGCTGAACGGCTAGACGTCACTGACTCGAAAGCGGCATCGCGCTTTGCTGCTGCACTAAGTAGCTGTGGGTCGTTCTCTTTTGCCTGATTGTAGATTTCAGTCAGGGTATCAGCGAAAGCATTGATGCTTACACTGCCAAGTGCTGCACTGATAAATAGTGGAAGCAGTTTCTTCATGGTTGTCTTTCCTAGCAAATGCGAAATATTATGATTTCCAAGAGTGTAACTCATTGATGGTGAATCACTCAAAAACTTTGCGAAGTTTTACACTTAATTGTACAACCGTGCAATAAAATAATTAATCAGCTTAACTGAAATTATAAAATTTACATAAAAATTTGAGTCATATCTTGGAAGTTAAGCGTATGTCTGCGTAAACTGTAAGATTCACTCAGAGAGGTGCTAAATGCAACAGGCTGATAATAAACAACAGCAGTTTAACAATAAAGATGTGGTAATAATCTCAAAAGAAACACTGTTTCATGGTTTCTTTAAAATGGTTAGGTACTGCTTCAAACATAAACTGTTTGAAGGAGGGTGGAGTGAGCCGATTGAGCGCGAAATGTTTGAACGAGGACATGCCGCTGCAATGTTGCCTTACGACCCCACAACTGATCAGGTTGTGATTATCGAGCAAATACGTGTTGGCGCCCTAGAACACCATAGCCCTTGGCAAATGGAAATTGTCGCTGGAATAATAGATTCAGGTGAACACGCTGAAGATGTGGTTCGTCGAGAGGCGGTGGAAGAAGCTGGCATTAGTGTCGGTGAGTTAGAAAAGGTGACATCGTACTATCCGTCATCGGGAGGCTGTTCAGAACGACTCGATGTATATGTTGGTCAGGTCGATGCAGGTACTGCGCATGGCGTTCATGGTTTAGACTATGAAGGAGAGGATATTCGTGTTCACGTTATTTCCCGCCAACAAGCGTATCAATGGGTAGAAGAGGGTAAGTTTGAAAATGGTGCTTCTATCATAGCCCTACAGTGGCTGGAGCTTAACCATAAGAGACTGCAGGAACAATGGAACAAGTTGTAACAAAGAAACCGTATCACGTTGATCTTGCTGATTTGATGCGGACATACGAAACAAATTACGCCAAGCTCAACGCTCTGTTACCAAAGCCGCCGAGCGTGGGCGATGTACGTTGTTACCAGGCCGCCTATTTAACTTATCAAATTCAAGTGGTAGAAGTCACAAAGTACACAACTTTGGTCGACATTTGTCAAAGTGATGACGTTCCAGTATTTCCATTGCCGACAATGTCTGTCAGGCTTTACCACGACGCTCGCGTGGCAGAGGTCTCAAGTTGTGACCATCTTAAACGTGTTAATGCCCGGTACGAGTACCCAAATGATAAGATGCTCCAACAGGATGAAAAGGTTCAGCTTAACCGGTTTTTAGGTGATTGGCTTTCGTTTTGCCTAAAGCAAGGCATTAGCCGCACTCCGTTGAATATTTAGGTTTTTTGTTTTGAAAGTAACGTCAAGTTCATCAGATAGCGACAGTATTAAGCTTGTTCAGATTACTGACACTCATTTGTTTGAGCCAGTGGACGGCAGTTTACTAAGTGTCAACACATTAGACAGCTTTAAAGCTGTCGTCGCTGCGATCGTGGAAGATAACCAGCCGTTTGATGCGTTAATCTCTACTGGCGATATCTCCCAAGATCACACGGCGGAGTCGTACCGGAAGTTTGCAAGTGGCATCGCCCCTCTCGAGAAAACATGCTTTTGGTTGCCAGGCAATCATGATTTTAAGCCTGCGATGGCTTCAGTATTGCCATCTGAGCAGATCAAACAGGTTAATCATGTATTAGTTGGCGAACATTGGCAGATCGTTCTACTTGATTCACAAGTTGTTGGAGTCCCACATGGTCGCTTGAGCGACGAGCAACTCGAGCTTCTTGAGCAAAAGCTTTCTCAGCACTCTGATAAACACACACTGGTCCTGCTCCATCACCATCCATTATTGGTGGGGAGTCGTTGGCTTGACCAGCATACGCTGAAAGATGCCAACCATTTTTGGGATGTGATAGCTAAGCACAGTAATGTTAAAGCGGTACTGTGTGGTCATGTGCACCAAGATATGAATGTTCTGCATCAGGGCGTTCGAGTCATGGCGACTCCTTCAACTTGCGTGCAGTTTAAGCCGAACAGTGATGATTTTGCGCTTGATACGCTATCGCCAGGCTGGCGTGAGTTAGAGCTACATAACGACGGTCGACTTACCACTGAGGTCAAACGCTTACCAGCCGGAAGTTTTCAGCCTGACTTTAACTCCGCGGGTTACTAAATGAAGCCTTCATTACTGCTTTATATTCATGGCTTTAACAGCTCATCTCAATCTCACAAAGCGAATGTGATGATGGAGTATTGTCGAGCAAAGCGACCTGATATTAAGCTAGTGATACCGCAATTACCTTGCTTTCCTCAGCAAGCGGCTCAGTTGCTGCTGGATATTGTTAACCAATACCAAGATGACTATAACATCGGTTTGGTTGGCAGCTCTCTAGGGGGGTATATGTCGATGTGGTTAAACGCTCAGTTCGGTTTTAAAGCTGTGGTAGTAAACCCAGCAGTCAAACCCTACGAGCTATTGGTCGAGTACTTGGGTGAGCAGCAAAATCCTTACACTAAAGAGCACTATGTGCTTGAAGATAAACATATTGAAGAGCTTAAAGCACTCGATACAGCTGTTATTCGCAATCCAAGCGATTTTTGGCTATTGCAACAAACAGAAGATGAAGTGCTTGATTATCGCCAGGCGGTAACCCATTTTTCTGGCGCAAAACAGAGCGTTGAACAGGGGGGAGACCACAGCTTTATCGACTTTGAACGTTACCCTAGCCAAATCATAGATTTCTTAAAACTCTGACTCTCATTGAGGGAAGAGTCATAATTTTGCTTGTTACTTAGCTATCTCGCTTGACATAATTCCGTCTGTTCCAGACTATGTCTCACCAGTACTTGTGTGGGTTTGACGCAATTTGATAGTTGCCACAAACGCGACTGTCACGTCATCGCTCTCTTTGTGAGTCAACGCCTTATACATCGCCCTGCAAGTAACCTTTTTACTATTTATAACGATATTCCGTATTATGACTGAACAATATAATGCTGGGGCCATTGAGGTTCTTAATGGTTTGGAGCCAGTACGTCGCCGACCAGGGATGTATACGGATACAGCGCGCCCAAACCACCTGGGTCAAGAAGTCATCGACAACAGTGTCGATGAAGCGCTCGCCGGACACGCTTCAAAGGTTCAAGTAATTCTGCATGCTGACCAATCACTTGAGGTGATTGATGATGGTCGTGGTATGCCTGTCGATATCCACCCAGAAGAGAAAGTTTCTGGGGTGGAGCTTATCCTATGTAAGCTCCACGCTGGTGGTAAGTTCTCCAATAAAAACTATCAATTCTCAGGCGGCTTACACGGGGTAGGTATCTCGGTTGTAAACGCGCTGTCTAAGCGTGTTGAAGTCACCGTTCGTCGTGATGGACAAGTGTATGAAATAGCATTTGAACACGGTGATAAAGTTTCAGACCTCACTGTGACAGGCACTTGTGGCCGTCGTAACAAAGGTACCAGCGTACACTTCTGGCCAGAAGCGAAATACTTTGACTCAGCGAACTTCTCGGTCACGCGCTTAGTTAATAACCTACGTGCAAAAGCAGTACTTTGTCCGGGGTTAGAAATTACCTTTACTGATAAAGTCAATGGCAATGACTACAAGTGGTTGTATGAAGACGGCTTAAAAGACTACCTAGCGGAAGGTGTAAAAGGCTATACCGTACTGCCCGAAGAACCATTTACGGGTGAATTCTCTGCCGAAACAGAGGCCGCAAACTGGGCGGTTATTTGGCAGCCTGAAGGTGGTGAGATGATCACCGAAAGCTACGTTAACTTGATCCCAACCGCTCAAGGCGGTACTCATGTGAATGGTCTACGCCAAGGCCTGCTTGATGCCATGCGTGAATTTTGTGAATTCCGTAACTTGCTTCCTCGGGGCGTGAAGCTGACGGGTGATGACGTCTTTGACCGCTGTTCATACGTATTATCCGTTAAGATGCAAGATCCTCAGTTTGCCGGTCAAACTAAAGAGCGTTTGTCGTCTCGTCAGACCGCTGCTTTTGTTTCTGGCGTGGTTAAAGATGCCTTCAGCCTGTGGTTAAATGAAAAACCTCAATTGGCTGAGTTGCTAGCGGAAGTTTGTATCGCTAACGCTCACCGCCGTATGCGCGCGAGTAAGAAGGTGGTGCGTAAGAAGGTCGCTTCAGGCCCAGCGCTACCAGGCAAGCTGACTGACTGTTCCGTACAAGATTTAAATCGCACTGAAATCTTCTTCGTCGAGGGTGACTCGGCGGGCGGTTCTGCTAAACAAGCTCGTGACCGTGAGTTCCAAGCGGTAATGCCGCTGCGTGGTAAGATCCTCAACACTTGGGAGGTTTCTCCTGATCAAGTGCTTGCCTCTCAAGAAGTGCATGACATTTCCGTGGCGCTAGGGATTGATCCTGATAGCGAGAACCTAGAAGGTCTTCGTTACGGTAAGATCTGTATCCTTGCCGATGCGGACTCGGATGGTTTGCATATTGCTACCCTGCTTTGTGCGCTGTTTACTCGTCATTTCCGTGCCCTGGTTGAGGCAGGTCATATCTATGTTGCCATGCCACCTCTCTACCGTATTGACTGTGGTAAAGAGGTCTTCTACGCCCTAGATGATGATGAGAAAGAGGGCATTCTTGAGCGTCTTTCGAAGAAGAAAGCGAAAATCAACGTGCAACGATTCAAAGGTCTGGGTGAGATGAACCCACTTCAGCTACGTGAAACTACGATGGACCCAAATACCCGTCGCCTAGTTCAGCTGACCATTGATGATAGCCAAGCCACCATGGAGATGATGGATATGCTGCTTGGTAAAAAGCGTGCTGACGACCGCCGCTCATGGCTACAAAACAACGGCGATATGGCAGAGGTTTAACGGATGTCTACTGAAATTACTTATGATGGCGTTGAACAGCTGCCGATGCGCAAGTTCACCGAAGACGCTTATCTAAACTATTCGATGTACGTAATTATGGACCGAGCATTGCCATACATTGGTGATGGTTTGAAGCCGGTTCAACGACGTATCATTTACGCAATGTCGGAGCTTGGTCTTTCGGCTGCTGCAAAATATAAGAAATCTGCACGTACCGTTGGTGACGTGTTAGGTAAATACCACCCGCATGGTGACTCAGCTTGTTACGAAGCGATGGTGTTGATGGCTCAGCCATTCTCGTACCGTTACCCCTTGGTTGACGGTCAAGGTAACTGGGGTGCTCCCGATGACCCGAAATCCTTCGCGGCAATGCGTTATACCGAAGCAAAACTGTCTAAGTTTGCTGAGGTTCTGCTAGGTGAACTGGGGCAGGGTACGGTTGAGTGGCAACCTAACTTTGATGGCACGATGAAAGAGCCACAAATGTTGCCTTCACGCCTGCCACACATCTTACTTAACGGTGTTACAGGTATTGCGGTTGGTATGGCAACGGACATCCCACCACACAACGTGCGTGAAGTTGCCGATGCAACCATCCACCTAATCGATAATCCAAAGTCTGAACTAGACGATGTGATGAACTTTGTTAAGGGCCCAGACTACCCGACTGAAGCTGAGATCATCTCCCCGAAAGCAGATTTAGAGAAAATTTATCGTACAGGTCGCGGTAGCATCAAGATGCGTGCGGTATGGCACAAAGAGGGGACAGATATTGTTATCACGTCTCTACCTCATCAAGTGTCTGGGGCGAAGCTACTTGAGCAAATCGCCAACCAAATGCGTGCGAAAAAGCTGCCTATGGTTGATGACTTGCGTGATGAGTCGGATCACGAGAATCCAACCCGTATTGTGGTGGTGCCTCGCTCGAACCGTGTCGATTGCGATCAGTTGATGAATCACCTGTTTGCATCAACGGACCTTGAGAAAAACTTCCGCGTTAACCTAAACATGATCGGTTTGGATAACCGCCCTCAGGTTAAGGGCTTAGTGCAAATTTTGTCTGAGTGGATTGAGTTCCGCCGTGCGACAGTTCGTCGTCGCTTGCAACACCGATTAGACAAAGTGCTTGCGCGCTTACATATCTTAGAAGGTTTGTTGGTTGCCTACCTTAATCTTGATGAAGTGATCGAGATTATTCGTACTGAAGACGATCCTAAAGCGGTGCTTATGGAGCGCTTTGGTATCACGGATATTCAAGCGGATGCGATTCTTGATACCAAACTTCGCCACTTAGCGAAATTGGAAGAGATGAAGATTCGTGGCGAGCAAGACGAGCTAGAAAAAGAGCGTGAGAAGCTAGAACAGTTGTTGGGCTCTGAGCGTCGTCTAAATACGTTACTGAAGAAAGAGATCAAAGCGGATGCTGAGAAGTTCGGTGATGATCGCCGCTCACCTATGGTTGAACGAGCTGAAGCGAAAGCGTTAACAGAACGCGATCTTGTGCCAAGTGAACCTATTACTGTCGTTCTGTCTGAGAAGGGCTGGATTCGTCATGCCAAAGGCCATGATGTTGATGCTGAAGGTCTGAACTATAAGTCGGGTGATACTTATCTTGCTCATGCGCGTGGTAAGAGTAATCAGCAAGCGGTATTCCTTGGCAGCGATGGTCGAAGTTACTCGTTAGAGTCGCACTCTTTGCCATCAGCAAGGAGTCAGGGTGAGCCGATTACCGGTCGCCTGAATGTCAGTGCGGGAACAAGTATCCGTCATGTAGTGATGGGTGAAGAGGAGCAGCTTTGGTTAGTGGGCTCTGATGCCGGTTACGGTTTTGTTTGTAAAGGCAATGATCTGCTGTCGAAAAACCGCAGTGGTAAAGCTCTGGTGACACTGCCACAGAACTCCGAAGTACTAACTCCACAAACGGTTGGCAATCTAGATGCAGATGAAATCTTAGCCATTACCAACCAAGGCCGAATGTTGCTGTTCCCGATCAAAGATTTACCTCAGCTTGGTAAAGGTAAGGGTAATAAGATTATTAATATTCCAGCGGCGAAAGCCAAAGAGCGTGAAGAGTTAGTCTCTCATCTAATTGCTCTGCCTCAAGGAAGCTCAGTGACTCTCTATGCGGGTAAACGTAAGCTTGGCCTTAAGCCTACCGATCTAGATAATTTCCGTGGAGAACGTGGTCGTCGCGGCAGTTTGCTGCCTAGAGGTCTCCAGCGCGTAACACGCATTGAAGTTGAGTCAGCCTCACCAGAGCCTCAGCCTGATAGTGAAGCCTCTGAATAATCCTATTTAGACGTTATAGCGCTATACAGAACAAAAACCCATGCACAGGCATGGGTTTTTATTTATTGTGAACTTTCTAGGGCGTGTTATTCGCGAGTGTCTTCTTCGATTGTTACCTGAAGTATTTTCTCTTTCCCTTTACGTAGAACCAATACATCAACAGTGGTTCCCGGCCTAAGTTCAGTAACAATATCCATCACGCTTTGGCGGCCATTAATTTTTTGTCCATCAATCTTGAGAATAATATCTTGGGTTTCAAAGCCAGCGTTCGCCGCTGGTCCGTTGGGATCAATACCCAATACGACGATGCCACCAAGGTGCTCATTCCCCAGTAGCCGAGATGTAACAGAATTAATGTCTTGGCCATCGATACCGATATAGCCCCGGATTACGCGACCATCAGCAATGATTTTCTGCATGATCTTATTGGCAAGCGAGTAGGGAATAGCAAAAGAGATACCGTAAGTCTCTAATTCAGTCGCTTGCTGGAACGATGCGGTATTGATGCCCACGAGTTCACCTCTAGTATTCACCAAAGCACCACCTGAGTTCCCCTCATTAATGGCCGCATCGGTTTGAATAAAGGCTTGGTGGCCATCGGCACTGATCGAAGAGCGACCTGTCGCTGAGATAATACCGAATGTAGTGGTTTGGCCAAGGTTATATGGGTTACCTATCGCCAGCACAATATCGCCGACCTTAGGTGCGTAGTCGGGGTTAAGAGGGATTACAGGTAAGTTATCTCCTTCAACACTGAGAATAGCGATATCGGTTCGGCGATCCTTACCGACCAATTGCGCCGCAGCAACTCGACCATCTTGCAGGGCGACAATGATCTGATCTGCTTGGGCGACCACATGATAGTTGGTGATGATGTAGCCTTTCTCACTGACGATAACCCCTGAGCCTAACCCTTGGGTCAGTAGTTTAGAGCGATCATTTTCGAGGTACTTTCGGCTGTAGATATTCACAACTGCAGGCGCTGCCTTACGTACAGCCTTATTGAAGGACACTTGAGACTCGAATGAGTCTGAAGTTTCTAGCTGGATTACCTGAGGGACGATATTAGATCGAAGAGACGGTACAGCGATTAATAGTAGAGCAGCAGTTGCTAAGCCTAAGCCAATAGAACGCAACATAAATTGCAGCATGCTTCCCTCATGATGGTCGAAAATGAAATAAGTTGGTGAAGAATAGCACTAGATGAGAAAATAATAAAAGGACAGAGGGAAATCCCGCTGTCCTTTCAAAGCGATATCGCGTTTTGTTGAGTTAGATACTAGCGAATGACGAGGTAAATCGTGCGTTCGCCGCGCTGAATATTAAGAGCGAGTACGCCTGGCTGCTTCTCGACGATTTTTCTAAACTCAGCAAGATTCTTCACTCGTTGGCGATTGACGCCAATGATGATGTCATCTTTCTGTAGCTGATAGGCTTCTGCGCTTGAGCCTTTCTCTACAGAAGTAACTTTCACCCCTTGAACCTTGTCGCCCGAGTTAGTGTTGGTGAGTTCAGCGCCGGCTAAGCCTTCGTGTAGCTTATCTGCCGTGGTTTTAACGTCTGTTTGCTCGCCAAGGGTGACATCAAATGAGCGCTTTTTACCGTCACGTACGATACCGAGTTCAACCTCTTTACCCGCACCTAAGGTTGCGACTTTGGCCCGCAATTCACTGAACGAGTTGATTGCTTTGCCGTTAACTGAAACGATCACGTCTCCAGCCTCTAGGCCAGCTTTATCTGCTGCACTGTCCGGAACCACCTGGCTGACAAATGCCCCTTTACTCGATTCATAACCTAATGCTTCAGCGAGTTCAGAGGTAATCTCGCCACCTTGAACACCTAACATCCCACGTTTTACTTCACCGAACTCAAGGATCTGAGTGGTTAGGTTGGTCATCATGTTGGATGGAATTGCAAAACCAATGCCCACGTTGCCACCATTCGGACCTAAGATTGCAGTGTTGATACCAATAAGCTCACCATTAAGATTAACTAGAGCACCACCGGAGTTACCGCTGTTTATCGCCGCATCGGTCTGGATAAAATTCTCGAAGTTTTCGATATTCAAACCACTGCGTCCTAACGCTGAAACAATACCTGAAGTCACGGTTTGCCCTAGACCAAACGGGTTACCAATTGCCACGGTGAAATCGCCGACACGAAGTTTGTCAGAGTCAGCAATTTTGATTTGGGTAAGATTTTTGGCTTCTTCCAGCTTGAGAAGGGCGACATCTGACATTTGGTCTCCACCGACCAATTCCGCATCATATTCTCGACCGTCACGGAGTTTTACTCGAATTTTTTCCGCGCCATTGATTACATGGTAGTTGGTAACGACATGGCCTTTCTTGGCGTCAATGATGACACCGGAACCAAGCCCTCTGAATGGTCTCTCTTGTAATTGCTCGGTTGGGAAGTCTGGTCCAAAAAAGAAGCGGAACTGATCTGGAATTTGCTGTCTGGATACTTGTGTGCCTTCAACTGAGATACTGACTACGGCTGGGGTCACTTTCTCAAGCATTGGAGCTAGGCTGGGTAATTGTTCGCCATCAACCGCAAAAGGAAGTGCAGCAGTAGCCTGCATCGGTATGATGATTGAACTTAGGCTTAGAGATAGTACGGTTAATGCAAGCAAAGGTTTTTTCATCGGTTACTCCTAGTAGATTAAGGACCTTACTCTGAGATTTGTACGAAAAATCAAATTTCAAGGGTCACTTGTAGGAGTTATGACTCAAAAACCTTTGCAAAGTTCATCAAAGATAGATTGCGATTATGATGCTTTAGCAGACACTACATCTTGCGAATCGAGGATCTCTTTTTTCTGTTCTTTGAGTAGACCGGTCGCTCCTGACGCATAATCTTTCGGTGCTTCGTTTAGAGCTTGCGTATGGGCTTTAGGGGCGTCCAACGTTACCTCTTCAGACTGCTGTGCCACTTTCGCTACGAAAGGGTTATCTTGCTCCGGTATGTTAGGCAAGAGCTCTGAAGAGGTCTTAGCCATATGTTGATATAGCTTAGTGTACTCTTTTCCAACTGAATCCAACATTTCCGCTGTTTGTGCGAAATGATCAGTAAGATCTTGTTTTTGTTGTTCTAGTTCAAACTTAGCGCTATCGAGATCTTTTTGAATATTCTTCTGCTTTTTGTATCCTGGTGTCGTTAATCGGCAGACTAGGGCACCCAAAACCATTCCAATAAGCAAGCCTACAAGGGCATAAATCCACGGCATAATTGCTCCTTATCGTTGTTATTTAACATGTTTTTTACTGATTGATTACACATGTTCAAAACACATGGTACTATGAGAACTTAAGCCGATAAAGAAAAATGCATGTGCTCTACATAGCAGTTTGACAGTCTTCCAGAGCAGGTACGCAAGCTATGACGCCACTAGAAATCTATAATAACGATATAAAACAACATGGTTTTCAAAAAGATGCAGCGCAACTTAAAGCGGTAACTGCACTCGATACTCTATATCACCAGTTCATTGACTATCTCGATACACCGATTGAAAAGCCAACTGGATGGAAAACTTGGTTTGGTAAGAAACAGCCAGAACTACCCCAAGCGCCAAAAGGGCTCTATTTTTGGGGAGGCGTTGGACGCGGTAAAACCTATCTGGTTGATACCTTCTTTGATGCTTTACCATCGAACAAAAAGATGCGTGTCCATTTTCACCGCTTTATGTACCGTGTGCATGATGAACTGAATGCACTTGGAGATGTGAATGACCCACTTGAGTTGGTGGCGGATAAGTTTAAATCTGAAGCTGAGATCATCTGTTTCGATGAGTTTTTTGTGTCTGACATTACTGATGCGATGATTCTTGGCACACTGTTCCAAGCGCTGTTCAAGCGTGGGGTTATCTTAGTGGCTACTTCCAATATTCCGCCGGAGGATTTGTATCGCAATGGGTTGCAACGTGTTCGTTTTTTACCTGCTATTAAACTTATTCAAGAGAACTGCCATATCTTAAATGTTGATAGTGGCATCGATTATCGCCTGCGTACTCTAGAGCAAGCGGAGATCTATCACTCTCCCCTTGATGAACAGGCTGACAAGAACCTTCGTCACTACTATGAACAGTTAGCTGGTGAAGGCAAAACCGGCGTTCAGAGTATTGAGATTAACCACCGAGATATTGAAGTGATTCAGGCATCTGAAGGTGTCTTACATGCCAATTTTGAGCAGTTGTGCCAGTCAGCGCGTAGCCAAAATGATTACATCGAAATATCAAGGATATACCACACGGTGCTACTGGCTAACGTCAAGCAAATGGACCGGACCATTGACGATGCGGCAAGGCGATTTATAGCCTTGGTGGACGAGTTCTACGAGCGCAACGTCAAATTAATTATCTCTGCACAAGTACCTTTAGCAGAGCTTTATAGTGGAGGGCAGCTTGAATTTGAATTTAAACGCTGTCAGTCCCGTTTGATTGAAATGCAAAGTCATGATTACTTGGCGAAAGAGCATTTGGCGTAGCTGGATCGAGCTAACTTTGTCCAATTGAAAAAAAATCCAATTTTCACACGAAAAAAGGTGATTTTTTCAACTGACTTCTCTATAATCCTGCGACCCACCGTTACTGCAGACCTTATTATCGAAGGTATTTCGACATAACGGGTCGAGAGTGCCAATCACTCGAAGGGGTGTTAACTGGACTCTTAGTCAGTGGGAGCGAAAGCTCCTTAAGTGTAAATTTAATTATTGAACGGGTTATTATTAGCATGAAAACTTTCGTTGCTAAACCAGAAACTGTAAAACGCGACTGGTACGTTGTAGACGCTGAAGGTAAAACTCTTGGCCGTCTAGCAAGTGAAATTGCATCTCGCCTACGTGGCAAACACAAAGCTGAATACACTCCACACTGTGACACTGGTGATTACATCATCGTTGTTAACGCGGAGAAAGTTACTGTAACTGGTAACAAGGCTAAAGGTAAGATTTACTACCGTCACACTGAATTCCCTGGCGGCCTAAAATCAATCAGCTTCGAAAAGCTAATTGATCGCAAGCCAGAGATGGCTCTTGAGCTAGCAGTTAAAGGTATGCTACCACGTGGTCCTCTTGGCCGTGCTATGTACCGTAAGCTGAAAGTTTACGCTGGCGCTGAGCACAACCATGTTGCTCAACAACCTCAAGTACTAGACATCTAATCGGGGATTTCGAAAATGGCAGATAATCAATACTACGGTACTGGCCGTCGCAAAAGCTCAGCTGCACGTGTTTTTGTTAAACCAGGCAGCGGCAACATCGTAATCAACAAGCGTAGCCTTGATGAGTACTTCGGTCGTCCAACTTCTCGCATGGTTGTTAAACAGCCTCTAGAACTAGTTGAACTAACTGAGAAACTAGACCTATACGTTACTGTTAAAGGTGGCGGTATTTCTGGTCAAGCAGGTGCTATCCGTCACGGTATCACTCGCGCTCTAATGGAATACGATGAGTCTCTACGTCCTACTCTACGTGCTGCGGGTTACGTTACTCGTGACGCTCGTTGCGTTGAACGTAAGAAAGTTGGTCTACGTAAAGCACGTCGTCGTCCACAGTTCTCTAAGCGTTAATCTTTTTTCGAAAAGATTCGCTTCCAATGTTTACGTTGGAACATGGAACCCAAAGCCTGGCTCATGCCAGGCTTTTTTGTATTTGTATTTCCAAAAACGCCTTTTCTAGCGTCACTTATCATTTGATTTATCTTACTTCTCCCTCTTTTGTGACCTCACTGGCGATTCCCTTCACAAATGTTACAAAAAGGTAGCTTTATCTTGTCAAAAAGTAGGGTTTTATTTATCATTTGCCATCAAATAAATACAACTAAATTCGTATTTTGTTAGCCATGCTCTTTAAGGGAATAATTAAAAAAATCCACAAGGAGCAAATGGGAGAATGTTTGGATGAGCAATGCGCCTTTAAATAACGGTCGCAGACGTTTCCTAACCGCAACAACAGCTGTTGTTGGTGGTCTAGGGGCTGCTGCAGTCGCCGTTCCTTTTATTAAATCTTGGAACCCAAGTGAAAAAGCCAAAGCTGCAGGTGCCCCTGTTGAAGTTGAAATCGGTAAACTTGAAGAAGGGCAAATGGTACGTGTGGAGTGGCGTGGTAAACCTGTATGGGTTGTACGTCGTGCACAATCAGTTGTAGACACGCTTAAAGAACTCGACGGTCAGTTACGTGACCCTTCATCTGGTGAAGAACAACAACCAACTTATGCTCAAAATGCTTACCGCTCAATTAAGCCAGAGTACTTCGTTGCCGTTGGTATCTGTACGCACCTTGGTTGTTCACCGACCTATTTACCTGACAGTTTTAGCGAACAAGTTCAAGGTGTGAAATCTGGGTTCTTCTGTCCATGTCATGGCTCTAAGTTTGATATGGCTGGTCGTGTATTCCAAGGCGTTCCTGCGCCGTTGAACTTAGTCGTACCTAAGCACATGTATCTGAGCGATACCAAGATCATTATCGGTGTTGACGAAGGAGGGGAGGCATAATGCAAGCTCTACTTGATTGGGTAGAAAAACGCATACCCGCAATGAATGCGTACAAAAAGCACCTTTCTGAGTATCCGATGCCAAAGAACTTTAACTTTTGGTATCTATTCGGCTCACTAGCGATGCTTGTGTTGGTCAATCAGATCCTAACGGGTATCTGGCTAACAATGAACTACGTACCATCTGGTGATGGTGCATTTGCCTCTATCGAATACATCATGCGCGATGTGGAATACGGTTGGTTACTGCGTTACATGCACTCGACCGGCGCATCGGCATTCTTCGTTGTTGTTTACCTGCACATGTTCCGTGGTCTGATCTACGGTTCTTACCAGAAGCCTCGTGAGCTGCTTTGGATCTTCGGTATGCTAATCTTCCTTGTGTTGATGGCTGAAGCATTCATGGGTTACCTACTACCATGGGGTCAGATGTCTTACTGGGGTGCACAGGTAATCATCTCTCTATTTGGTGCTATTCCTGTAATCGGTGATGATCTAACGCTATGGATTCGTGGTGACTACGTCATCTCTGGTGCTACGCTAAACCGTTTCTTCGCTCTACACGTTATTGCTCTACCTATCGTACTATTGCTATTGATCGTACTTCACGTATTGGCACTGCACGAAGTTGGTTCGAACAACCCAGACGGTATCGAAACCAAACTACCAAAGGGCAAGATGGGCGACGATTACCAGACGCAGTTTAAGTTCCACGACTACTACACTAAGAAGTATGACATCATTGACTCTATTCCTTTCCATCCGTATGGGACTGTGAAAGATATGGTAGGTGTAGCTGGCTTCCTATTCTTGTTCTGTTACGTGTTGTTCTTCAATCCAGAGATGGGCGGTTATTTCCTAGAGCCACCAAACTTTGAAGCAGCGAACCCACTGAAAACACCTGAACACATTGCTCCTGTATGGTACTTCACTCCGTTCTACGCGATTTTACGTGCGGTTCCGGATAAGCTACTAGGTGTTATCGCGATGGGTGCATCGATTGCGGTTCTATTTGTACTACCTTGGTTAGACCGTTGTCGTGTACGTTCTTACCGCTACCGCAGTAAGTTCCATTTATTCAACATCATCCAGTTCACGATCAGCTTTATCGCGTTGGGTATTCTTGGTGCGCTACCCGCAACACCAACATACACGCTATTAGCTCAGATCTTCAGCTTAGCTTACTTTATGTTCTTCGTACTGCTGTACTTCTACAGTAAGAACGAAGCGACTAAGCCACTACCAGAAAGGGTGACATTCAAATGAAAAAATGGATTGTAATTTTATTTGCAATGCTGCCTTCATTGGCGATGGCAGCGGGTGCGAACGTACCACTTGATAAAGCGAACAATGATCTGAGTGACCAGGCTTCACTGCAAAACGGCGCGAAACTGTTCATGAACTACTGTTTCGGTTGTCACTCAGCTCAGTACCAACGTTATGAACGTGTAGCACGTGATATCGGTATCCCGGTTGAGTTACTGAAAGATAACCTGATCTTTGATCCTGAAGCTAAGGTGGGTGACTTAATGGAGAATGCTATCCCAGATAAGTCAGCGGCGAAATGGTTTGGTGCTCCACCGCCAGATCTCACTTTAGTTGCACGTGTGCGCGGTACCGATTGGCTATATACATACTTGCGTAGTTTCTACGAGGACCCAAGTCGCCCATTTGGTGTTAACAACATCGTTTTCCCAAGTGTTGGTATGCCACATGTACTCGAAGAGCTGCAAGGTATTCCCAAGCCTATTTTTGAGACTCATATGGTTGATGGCCAGGAAGTGACAAAAGTGGTCGGTGTTGAGTCTGATGGCACGGGAGAACTTAACACTGAAGAGTATGACCAAGCGGTTCGTGATTTGGTTAACTTCTTAGAGTACTCAGGTGACCCTGTTAAGCTTGAGCGTCATGCACTAGGTTGGTGGGTAATGGCATTCCTAGTGATCTTCACTATTGTCGTTGTGCTACTTAAGAAAGAGTATTGGCGTGATGTGCACTAATTGTGCTATCATACCGTGCTAATTCCTAATTTTTAAACTTTACAATGGAGGCTTAGCCTCCATTGTTTTTATTTGTAAGTGTGCTGGAGGGCTCCATGGCTGTAGCTGCCAATAAACGTTCTGTGATGACTCTATTTTCAAGTGCATCTGATATGTATAGCCATCAGGTTCGTATTGTTCTAGCAGAGAAAGGTGTAAGTGTTGAAGTAGAGCTTGTTGATGAAGCGAATCTACCTGCGGAGCTTATCGAATTAAACCCGTACAAGACAGTACCAACGTTAGTTGACCGTGAACTAGCGCTTTACGATTCAAAAATCATCATGGAATACCTAGATGAGCGTTTCCCTCATCCACCATTGATGCCTGTTTACCCAGTTGCGCGTGGCAATAGCCGTCTGATGATTTTCCGTATTGAGAAGAACTGGTACACGCTTGCTGAAAAGATTGTTAAAGGTAACGCTGAAGAAGCAGAAGCAGCGCGTAACAAACTGCGTAATGACCTGCTAACTCTAGGTCCTGTATTCGCTGAATACGAGTACTTTATGAGCGAAGAGTTCAGCTTAATCGACTGCTACCTAGCACCGTTACTATGGCGTTTGCCTCAGCTTGGTATTGAGCTAGTCGGCCCTGGTTCAAAAGAACTTAAAGTGTATATGAACCGCGTATTTGAACGTGATTCATTCCTAGCTTCTCTCACTGAAGCTGAACGTGAAATGCGTCTAGCTCGTTAATTGGCGAGAAGATGGATATAGCAAACATGACACCACGCCGACCATATATGCTTCGCGCATTCTATGATTGGCTGGTGGACAACGACTTAACGCCACATCTGGTTGTCTCAGCCGAACTGCCGGGAGTGCGTGTGCCTCTCGAGTTTGTTCAAGATGGCCAAATTATTCTTAATGTTGCTCCTCGAGCCGTGGGTAATTTAGAGCTAGGTAATGAGGCGATTACCTTTAATGCTCGCTTTAGCGGGCGTCCCCACTCCGTTATTGTGCCTCTTTATGCGGTTCAAGCTATCTATGCTCGTGAAAACGGCGCTGGAACTATGTTTGAACCTGAAGATGCCTACATGGGTGAAGAGGAAGGTTTCGAGGAAGAGACTTTCGAAGAGTCACCTCAAGGCCTCTCTGTTGCAGAAGAGCCAGAACTAGAGCTGGAATCAGTTGAGTCTGAATTGGCAGAGGACGAAGCGCCTAGACCAAAAGGCAGACCGAGTCTTCGAGTGGTTAAGTAATAAAAAAAGCAGCGCCTAGCGCTGCTTTTTTACATCTATTCCGACAGGGTCAACTCCCTTGATAGAAAGCACGAATGACTTGTTTTACACCTGAGGTGTTGCGAGCAATATCTATTGCTATTGTTGCATGTTCTTGGGATACATAACCCAATAAGAACACCTCTTTATCTTCAGTGATTACCTTAATTTTGGTGCCGCTAAGTTCTGAGTTAGCGATCAGCGCTGATTTAACCTTAGTGGTTATCCAGCTGTCATGGCTAATTTGTCCCACAGAGAGTGGTGATTTCACGCGCAGTTGATTGTGAACTTCTTTAACGCCCTTGATATCACGAGAACGACTTTCTATCTCGCGTTTTAGCTGTTCAGTATTCGCTTGGCCCATTAAAACAACGGTACCGTTGTATGAGCTTGCTGTGATGCGAGCATTACCACGGAAAGGATCTTTATTACCTATCCCGGCAATCTCAAACTCGATATTGTTGTCATCCCATATTTCTTGAGTGGTACGGGGATCAATAACGATGCTAGCGGTTGTTGCCGCACCTGCGATAAATAGACCAGCACAGCCGGAAAGGCTGAGTGCGAACAGAAAAATGACTAAGTTTTTTACCGTCTTCATAGTTTATTCTTCATGAGCTGGGAACAGTACCTGATCAATAAGGTCACACAAGCAGTGTAGCGTGACCATATGAACTTCATGGATACGAGCTGTTCGGTGAGAAGGGATGCGGATCTCGACATCGTTTTCACCGAGTAGCCCCGCCATTTCACCACCGTCTTTACCAGTAAAAGCGATGATAGTCATATCACGAGTTACCGCAGCTTCCATCGCTTTAATGATGTTTTTGCTGTTACCACTGGTTGAAATCGCGAGAAGAATATCACCCGGTTGGCCGAAGGCGCGTACCTGCTTTGAAAAGATCTCTTCATAGTGGTAGTCGTTGGCAACAGCAGTCAGTGTGGTATTGTCTGCGGTCAATGCCATTGCAGGTAGGCTTGGTCGCTCTGTTTCAAAACGGTTAAGAAGACAAGAGACGAACTGTTGGGCATTTGAAGAAGACCCACCATTACCACAGCAAAGAATTTTATTGCCGTTGAGTAAGCTTGCAACCATTGCTTGAGCTGCGTGTGTAATCGCATCTGGCAGTGCCTCTGCTGCGGCTATTTGAATTTGAATACTTTCAGTAAAGCTATCTTTAATGCTGTCTAGCATCGATTATCCTTGAGTAATTGCGTTTTTTATCCATTCGATCTGCTTGCCGTGTTGGTGTATTGCCACCAAGTCGAAACGAAAATCGGTCGAATGAATCGATAAACCATTTTTGGCTAGCCATAGCGTTGCGGCTTTGACGAGCTTTCTCACTTTGCCCGTAGTGACTGTTTCTGCAGCATGTCCATAGGCTTGGCTTAGTCGGTAGCGAACTTCGACGAAAACAATTGTCTCACCGTGTTTCATAATCAGGTCGAGCTCGCCGCCTTTGATAAGGAAGTTTCTCTCAATTGGCGATAAGCCGCAACCAATAAGATACTTTTCAGCTACGGCTTCATAGTGTTGTCCCTGAGCGCGTTTATTGAGTTGCACTGTGCTCCGCCCAACTGATCTCGCGCTGCACAATACAATTATCATCAATGCTTAGTCGGCCTGTATTGCCTTCAACATTGTAGTCGTGGACGACTTTCATTTGCGGTAGATGCTCCATTAGGCGGTAAGCATCCATTCCAAGGGCTTGAAGGCGTTTCTCTGCATTGGAATCTTTTGGCCACAGCTTGTCCATTTGTGCTTTAAGTGCAGAATCTGGCTGGATGAGCAGTGGAATGTCACTGAACATCACGCCAGATAAGTCTTCATACTGGTGGCGGCCACTGTTACTGCGAGAGTTAGAGTAGAGTTTTGGTGGCGTTGTATCTGGGTTGATGGCGACTTCGATAAATGGCTTGATTAACGTCAATTCCGAACTGTTGGCGACAATGTAAACCGCGTCGATGTCACGGCGACTACGTGGCTGACTCTCTAGTGGGATATCGAGTAGAGACTCCATCTGTGCAATGTGCTGTTGGCTACTTTGCAGACCAAACACCTTGTTGATATCACGTTGTAGCTGGCGCTTATCACCAAATAGATTTACCGCTACCTTAGTGTCATTGTGCTGTTTCCATTCTTGCTCAAACGCTTCTGCCACGCGAGTACCAAGGCGACCTTGTGGTGCAAGAATGAGTGGATATTGATAACCTTGCTGCGCTAAGTGCTTTGCTGCTTGCGCGACTTCTTGCTCTGGTGATAGTGCTAAGTAACAAGTGTTGTTTCCTGGCTGAATTTCATCAGGAATGTTTAGTGCTAGGGTTGGCAGAGGTGTCGCAAAGCTGGCTTGCGCTTGCTGTAGTTTCTCTATGTTGTTTTTAAGCAGTGGACCAACAACAGAGTCGATCTGCTTCTCAACTAAGGTGATCTCTAGCTCTTCAAGCGAGGTTGTGTTGGTATCAATAACAGTAAGTGTTGCATTCTCGTCTCGCTCACTATCATTCATCATCTCAAGAATAAAGCCGTCACGAATCAACTGCGCTTGCTTGGCGAACTTGCCTGTCAGTGGCAGTAGCAGTGCAGTGTTGACTGGTTTAGTGATCTCTAACGCGAGAATGTCAGTAATGGCCTGAGGTGTGTACAGCGTTGCTGGGTGGCTAGGGTGGTTAGCAAGCCACTGTTCTAACTGAGCTTTAAGCATAGGTAGATCACTTGCATAGTTTTTACTCGTCGCAGCTAGCTCTAGCCAACCTGTAATTTCTGCATCGCTCTCTTGAGCCTTGAACCCTTCGATTTGTGAAAGTAAGTATTTACTTAGATTGCTCCAAATAGTTTGGGCAATGGCGCTTTGCTCGGTTTCTGGTTGGTACTGACGGCTTAAAGAAAGTTCGCGCGTTGCATTAAACACGTCGCCTTTGTCGGTAAATAGAGAACCACGCATCTGATGATAGTTCAGCCACTGATCTTCTCCCAACTGCCAGTTTGGGCGGAAGTTAAGAACTTGCAGAGCCTCATCATTTTTGCCTTGTGAAACCAATAACTCTGCCTGTGCTAGCTGCCATTCTGCTTGTTGCATTTCGTTAAGCGACTGGCGTGACAAACGCTTGATGAGCAGTTCAGCTTGTGCGGTGTCACCTGCGTCGATAGAGGCTTTCAGTGCCATAATAAGCCAATCGCTCTGCAAACTACCTTGGCTACTATCAGCGCGCATTAAGTAAGTTTGTAGAGGTTGGTTAGGGTCGAGTGTAATATCGACACTTTGTGGCGTCTTTGGAGTAGAAGAACACGCTGCCAAAGTGACAGCTAGTGCTACAGGAGTCATTAAGCGTGTTACACTTAGACGCTTGTGGTGTTTTATGGCCATGAGTTCTTTATTAATTCCGTATAAGATTGTGTCTATATTAATCGTTGAAGTGATGGTAAACAAATGACAGATAACAAAACCTTACCAATTGAGGGTCCTACTCTCTATATTGTGCCTACCCCTATTGGTAATTTAGGTGATATTACTCAACGAGCCATCGAAGTGTTATCGAGTGTTGATCTCGTTGCTGCGGAAGACACCCGCCATACTGGTAAATTATTGTCTCACTTCAGTATTCATACTAAAACTTTTGCCCTCCATGATCATAATGAACAGCAAAAAGCGCAAGTCTTAGTCGATAAATTGTTAGCTGGGCACTCTATTGCACTCGTTTCTGACGCTGGAACCCCATTAATTAGCGATCCAGGCTACCATCTTGTGACGCAATGTCGTCAGGCGGGAGTAAAAGTTGTACCGTTGCCGGGCGCGTGTGCGGTCATCACGGCATTAAGTGCGTCTGGGTTGCCATCTGATCGTTTCAGCTTTGAAGGTTTCTTACCTGCGAAGAGTAAAGGGCGCAAAGATAAGTTTCTTGAAATTGCTAAGGTAGAGCGTACTTGCGTCTTCTACGAATCTCCGCACCGAATTTTAGACTCACTCGACGATATGTTGGAAATTTTGGGTCCAGAACGAGAAGTTGTGTTGGCCCGCGAATTGACTAAAACGTTCGAAACAATCCAAGGCATGCCTTTAGGTGAGTTGGTGGAGTGGGTTAAGTCGGATCCAAATCAGCAGCGCGGTGAAATGGCGTTATTGATTCACGGCTACCGCACTACTGAAGAAGAGTCGATCCCTGAAGAGGTAAAACGCACGTTAAGTATTCTAGTTAAAGAGTTACCGCTGAAGAAAGCAGCGGCTATGGCGGCGGAAATCTACAACCTGAAGAAGAACGCTCTGTATAAGTGGGGTTTGGAGAACTTAGGCTAAAAGCGAACGCTTTGCTACGGACTTGGGATGTTGGAAGGAGAGTAGCGTCACTCTCCTTTTATAGTTAACGAGCCCTACCAACACCTAACCAATGTTTGGTTTCTCATCGTTCTTTCCCTTCTTCTCGAAGGACGAAGTCCGTTCCCGATTCTCGCAGGGCGAAGCCCGATCTCGATTTCCATAGCGCTAGCGTTCTCGTTTACTTTCTGACCATTTAACCCTCCGTTTACACCAATTCTGTGATCTCGCTAGACACTTCACTCTGAACTCTATACAATCCGCCCTCGGAGTCGACTGGGTAGTCGCTGCTTTGTTGATGTCCTTCGGGAGACTGACGTTGAGGTCCTTTTAGGAGACTGACGTTGACGTCCTTCGGGAGACTGACAAAGGGGAGGAAAGTCCGGGCTTCATAGAGCAAGGTGCCAGGTAACGCCTGGGGGGCGCAAGCCCACGACAAGTGCAGCAGAGAGAAGACCGCCGATGGCCCTAGGGCACAGGTAAGGGTGAAAGGGTGCGGTAAGAGCGCACCGGACGACTAGTAATAGTTCGTAGCAGGGTAAACTCCACCTGAAGCAAGACCAAATAGGCCTCCACATTGCGTTGCTCGCGTAAGGAGGCGGGTAGGTTGCTCGAGCCAGTGAGTGATTGCTGGCCTAGACGAATGGCTACCGCCGCGCAAGCGGAACAGAACCCGGCTTATGTGTCGGCTCCACCTATTCGAGACCCATCGTAACTTTATTGTTATGATGGGTTTTTTGCTTTTATTTGACCAATTTGGTTTTCGAAAGATTAAACTTAGCGCAAAATCACGTGTTCGTAATCGCTAGTAGTGGCGATACGCCATTAAATCAGTACACTGGTGAACTCGAACTCGCCAATGCGTCAGCCACATGAGATAACTATGACCGAAGCATTTAAACACATATCTGTACTCCTTCATGAATCGATCGATGGTTTAGCGATTAAACCAGACGGTATATACATTGATGGTACGTTCGGTCGCGGTGGTCACAGCCGCACGATTCTCTCTAAGCTAGGTGAAAATGGTCGTCTGTACAGTATTGACCGCGATCCTCAAGCAATTGCTGAAGCAGGTAAAATTGATGACCCTCGTTTTACCATTATTCACGGTCCTTTTTCAGGCATGGCTGAATACGCTGCTGACTACGACCTTGTGGGTAAAGTCGATGGTGTGCTACTTGATCTTGGTGTCTCTTCTCCGCAATTGGATGATGCAGAGCGCGGTTTTAGCTTTATGAAAGATGGCCCACTCGATATGCGCATGGACCCAACTTCGGGCATTCCAGTTTCGCAGTGGCTACTTGAAGCAGACCTTGATGATATTACTTGGGTAATTCGTGAGTTTGGTGAAGATAAACATGCGCGTCGTATTGCTAAAGCGATTGTTGCCTATCGTGAAAATGAAGAGAATGAACCCCTGACTCGTACTGGCCAGTTAGCTAAATTGATCTCTGAAGCAGCGCCCAAGAGCTTTAAAGAGAAAAAACACCCTGCGACACGTGCTTTCCAAGCATTCCGAATTTACATCAACAGCGAGTTAGAAGAGATCGATACGGCACTAAAAGGTGCAGCGAGCATTTTGGCTCCCCAAGGCCGTCTGTCGGTGATCAGTTTTCACTCGCTAGAAGATCGCATGGTTAAGCGCTTTATCCGTAAAGAAAGCAAAGGCCCAGAGGTTCCTCATGGTATCCCTATGACCGAAGCGCAGATCAGCGCGCTTGGTAGTGCTAACTTAAAACCAGTTGGCAAAGCGATCAAACCGTCGAAACAAGAAGTCGAAGAGAACGCTCGTTCACGCAGTTCAGTGCTTCGTCTGGCAGAAAAACTATAGACTTATGAGTAATGCAACTCCCAATCTTGCTAAATTGATTGCACTTGATCTACTGGGTGTCGGTCGAGTACCTCTGATTTTATTGGTACTGATATTTAGTAGCGCAATGGGAGTTGTATTTACCACCCACCATACACGTCAAGCCATTACTGAAAAAGATCAAGCACTTGTCGAGCGAGAAAGGCTGGACGACGAGTGGCGTAACTTGCTGATCGAAGAAACTGCACTTTCAGAGCACAGTCGAGTTCAAGCTGTGGCAAAAGCCGAACTTGAGATGAAGCGCCCAGATTCAGACAAAGAAGTCATCATCAATCTTCCATGAGCAAAAAAATTAAACCTGTAGAGTCTAAAAACGAGCAACAGCCAGTGACATTAATTCGCTGGCGCTTCTATTTAGTGCTGTTTTTTGTCTTCTGTGCATTTGCAGCGCTTGCAGGCCGCATTGCGTATATTCAAATTATCGAACCAGACAATCTTATTAAGCAGGGTGACTTACGCTCTATTCGAGCTAAAACCCTTCATTCGGCTCGGGGTATCATCTCTGATCGCAATGGCGAACCTTTGGCGGTAAGTGTTCCTGTTGAAGCTGTTTGGGCTGATCCAGTCGCGATATTTAAAGCGGGTGGTTTGGAAAACATCGATCGCTGGCATGCCCTGGCAGATGTTCTTGGACTGAAACGTCAAAACCTCATTGACAAGATCAATCGCAATAAGAAAAAACGTTTTATCTACCTGCAACGTCAAGTTAGCCCTGCTATGGCGAATTACATACGTGAGCTGAAGCTCTCCGGTGTTGGTCTAAAAGCGGAATCTCGACGTTACTATCCTGCTGGCGAAGTTAGTGCACACTTAGTTGGTGTGACAGGTATCGACGGTCATGGTCTTGAGGGCGTTGAGCGTAGCTATGACAAGTGGCTTACCGGTGAAGCAGGCAAACGTATTATCCGTAAAGATCGCTATGGCCGAGTGGTTGAAAATATTTCACTGGAAGAGCGAGAAGAGGGTAAACCGCTCGAGCTCACTATCGATCAGCGCGTTCAGGCGATTGCCTATCGCGCCATTAAACAAGCGGTGGCTGACTATCGAGCAACTTCAGGATCGGCGGTGATTCTGGATGTAAAAACAGGTGCGGTGCTTGCGATGGTCAATGCACCTTCATATAACCCTAACAATCGCGCCGATCTTCAGTCAGCTAAAATGCGCAACCGTGTTATTACCGATGCGTTTGAGCCTGGCTCGACAGTAAAGCCATTTGTTGTCTTAGCAGCGTTAGAAAATGGCGTGGCTGACGATGATACGATTATTGATACTGGCAATGGCATCATGCAGATCGGCGGCAGCCGGGTACGCGATACGTCTAAAGTGGGCAAGGCTGACTTAACCACCATCTTGAAAAAATCGAGTAATATTGGTGTTGCGACACTGGCGCTCGATATGCCTTTGGAAGCCTTATTGGGTATGTATAGCTCTGTTGGCTTTGGTGAAGTGTCTGGCTTGAACTTAGTCGGTGAAACACAAGGTATTTTCCCTAACCGACGCCGCTGGTCTCAGTTTGAAATCGCAACTCTCTCATTTGGCTATGGCTTAACTATAACCCCGCTTCAACTGGCTCATGCCTATGCGACCTTAGGTAATTTAGGTGAGTATCAGCCGATCCATATTATCGAGAACAACCAGCAAGATTTTTCAAAGCAAGTTATCGACCGCGACAATGCACAAAAAGTATTGAACATGTTAGAAACCGTTACTCAGCCAGGTGGTACTGCGACCAAAGCAGCAGTACCGGGCTACCGTGTTGCGGCAAAAACTGGTACGTCACGTAAAGCAATTGCTGGTGGTTATGGTGATGAATATTTTGCCTATACGGCAGGGGTCGCACCAGCGAGTGATCCAAGAATTGCTCTAGTCGTTGTGGTGAATGAGCCTCAGGGTGATAACTATTACGGTGGTTCAGTCGCCGGGCCGGTATTTTCCGAAATTTTGAAGGGGACGCTGCAAATCCTAAACGTGGCGCCCGATGAAAACCGATTTAAACAAGATTAAGTGAGTTTACAAATGTCGAAGGAACTGACCTTAGCGGTTTTGCTCTCTCCATGGCTCGATATCTCAGACCGTGTAGAAGCGAATTTAGTTGTTCAGAACCTAGAACTTGATAGTCGAAAGGTCACCACGGGCACAACTTTTGTGGCAGTCAAAGGTCATGCTGTTGATGGCCGGCGTTTCATTGCCTCTGCGGTGGAGCAGGGAGCGAACGCCGTCATTGCTGAGGCTTGTGAGTCTCATTCGCATGGAAAGGTTGAGCTGCTTGGTACTGTCCCTGTCATCTACCTTGATGGATTAGGCCTTCATCTTTCACAGCTCGCTCTGCGTCTATATCCACTAGAGGACAACAAGCTGATAGCGGTAACAGGTACCAATGGCAAAACCACGATAACCCAGTTGATCGCTCAGTGGTTAGAACTTGTCGAACGTAAAGCGGCGGTAATGGGCACAACGGGCAACGGCTTTTTAGATGCTCTTCAAGTAGCTAAGAACACCACTGGCAGCGCAATTGAGATTGCCCAAACTCTTCACGCATTGGAGAACCAAGGTGCAGACTATACTGCGCTAGAAGTCTCGTCTCACGGCTTAGTACAAGGGCGGGTGAAAGCGCTACAGTTTGAGGTTGGAGCCTTCACTAATTTGAGCCGCGACCATTTAGATTATCACGGCACGATGGAAGAGTACGCTGAAGCTAAGTTCTCTCTTTTTGAGCAGCACAACTGCAAACAAGCGGTGATCAATATTGATGATCCTGTTGGTGCAGATTGGTTTGAACGTTTAGATAGTGCGATTGCCGTGACGCTCAAACCTAGTGAGCATACACAAGCAGTGTGGGCAAAGAAGGTCAGTTATTCTGAATCTGGCATCGAGCTGAGCTTTGGAGGCGCATTTGGCTGTGGAAGCTTTTCAGTGCCTTTAATCGGTGAGTTTAATGCTAATAATGTCCTGCTTGCGATGACTACCTTGTTGAGTGTGGGTATCGATAAGCAACAACTGCTCGATACCGCGTCCTCGTTAAAGCCTGTTATTGGTCGTATGGAACTGTTTGCTAGCCCAGACAAAGCTAAGATTGTTGTCGATTATGCCCATACGCCAGATGCACTGGAAAAAGCACTCCAAGCGCTTCGTGTTCACTGCACAGGCAAGCTTTGGGCAATCTTTGGTTGCGGTGGCGATCGTGATAAAGGTAAGCGCCCGATGATGGCATCGATTGGTGAGCGATTGGCTGACTACGCTATTCTCACTGATGACAACCCGCGTAGTGAGTCTCCTCAAGCCATTGTTCGAGATATGCTAGCAGGGATGGAAAATCCGCAAACTGCGATTGTTGAACACAATCGTTTCGACGCGCTCAAGTATGCGTTAGACAACAGTCAGCCTGACGATATTATTCTACTCGCGGGTAAAGGTCACGAAGATTACCAAGTGATGGCGAATGAGACAATTCACTACTCTGATCGCGAATCAGCGATGCTATTGTTGGAGAAAAGCGCATGATCTCGTTGATGTTAAGCCAGATTGCTGAAGCTTTAGATGCCGAACTGATTGGCAATGATATGGCGATTAGCTCAGTGTCAACCGATACCCGTGCCATTGAGCCACAAGCCCTGTTTGTTGCTCTAGTGGGTGAGCGTTTTGATGCCCATAACTTCGTTGCTCAAGCCGTAGAGTCCGGTGCAGGTGCACTACTCGTTAGCCGAGTTGTTGATGCAGATGTGCCTCAATTGCTAGTCAAAGATACCAAGCTCGCGCTAGGCCAGTTAGGTTCGTTAGTGCATCAAACCTGCTTGACGCCTACTGTTGCGATCACAGGTAGCTGCGGCAAAACCACAGTTAAAGAGATGGTTGCTAGCATTATGGAGCAGAAGGGGCGTGTACTCTTCACCGCTGGTAACTTTAATAATGATATCGGTGTGCCACTAACGCTGCTGCGTTCCACTCCTGAAGATGATTTTGCTGTGATTGAGATGGGCGCTAATCACATAGGTGAGATTGCTTACACTACACAACTCGTGCAGCCTGATGTTGCTCTAGTCAATAACGTTGCGGCAGCACACCTTGAGGGCTTCGGCTCTATGGACGGAGTTAAGCAAGCCAAAGGTGAAATCTATCAAGGCTTAACATCAGGTGCAGTAGCCGTTGTAAATCTAGACAGTAATGGTGGCAGCTACTGGCAAGAGGTATTAGCCGACAAAACGGTGAAAACCTTCTCGGTTAGTGACTCGTCAGCAGATTTTTATGCCGATAATGTTTCCCTCAATGAGATTGGTGAAGCGCAATTTTCGCTAGTGACACCGCTAGGCTCTGTTGATGTCAAACTCGGTATCATAGGTCAGCATAACGTTGCCAATGCGCTTTCAGCAACGGTACTCGCTCTGGAACTTGGTGCTTCGCTTGAGATGGTTAAAACGGGTTTGGCTCAACTTGGCAAGGTAAAAGGTCGAGTTGAACTGATTGAGCTGAGTGAAAATATCAAGCTGATTGATGACAGCTACAATGCAAGTGTTCCAGCGATGAAAGCGGCTGCTGATCTGTTAGCGGGTTTTTCGGGAGTTCGCTGGCTAATTTTGGGCAATATGGCTGAGTTAGGCGATGAAAGCCTTGCACTTCACCGTCAAGTCGGGGAACATGCTGCCCCATTCAAATTTGAACACGTGCTTACTTATGGCGCTGATGCGAAAGCGATCAGTGACAAGTGCGGTGGTATTCACTTCGAAGATGACCAAAGCATGATTGATTATATAAAACAGCAGATTGAACAGCATCAACAACCTCAAACATTGTTAGTCAAAGGGGCAAACAGTGCGGGAATGAGTAAGATCGCAGCTGCTGTCAAGGAGATGTACACATGATTATTTGGCTCGCAGAGCTGCTACAGCCATATTTTTCATTCTTCCGATTGTTCGAATACCTTTCGTTTCGCGCAATTGTCAGTGTGTTGACCGCACTGGGGATTTCACTGTGGATGGGGCCGATTATGATCCGCCGTTTGCAACTGCTGCAAATAGGTCAGGTGGTACGTAACGAAGGGCCTGAATCTCACTTTAGTAAACGTGGTACGCCAACGATGGGTGGTATCATGATTTTGACTGCGATAGTGACGACGGTGCTACTTTGGACCGACCTTTCTAACCCATATGTTTGGGCGGTGCTGGCTGTACTTCTAGGTTACGGTACGATTGGCTTTGTTGATGATTACCGCAAAGTAGTACGCAAAAATACCGATGGTTTGATTGCGCGTTGGAAGTACTTTTGGCAATCGGCGGTTGCCTTGGTGGTTGCGTTTGCACTTTATGTTCATGGCAAAGATACCGCAGCGACTCAACTCGTCGTGCCATTTTTTAAAGAGGTGATGCCGCAGCTAGGTTTGCTGTACATCGTCCTTACCTATTTTGTGATTGTCGGAACCAGCAACGCAGTTAACTTAACGGATGGCCTTGATGGTCTAGCAATTATGCCGACCGTGCTTGTTTCAGCAGGTTTTGCCGCCATTGCTTGGGCGACTGGTAACGTTAACTTTGCTAACTACCTACATATTCCATATATCCCAGAGGCTTCTGAGTTGGTGGTGGTGTGTACGGCGATCGTTGGAGCTGGGCTTGGGTTTTTATGGTTCAACACATACCCAGCGCAAGTCTTCATGGGCGATGTTGGTTCACTCGCTTTAGGTGGTGCATTAGGCACCATCGCGGTGTTGGTTCGCCAAGAGTTTGTATTGGTGATCATGGGCGGCGTATTCGTGATGGAAACCCTATCGGTGATTCTTCAGGTCGGTTCATACAAGCTGCGTGGGCAACGTATTTTCCGTATGGCTCCGATACACCATCACTATGAGTTAAAAGGTTGGCCTGAGCCACGAGTAATTGTGCGTTTCTGGATCATCTCTATTGTTCTAGTTTTGATTGGTCTGGCGACTCTTAAAGTTCGATAAGGAAATCATAAGTAATGACCATTGACCGCTGGCAAGGTACTGAAAAAGTGGTGGTTGTAGGGCTCGGGATCACCGGGCTCTCTGTCGTAAAGCACTTGCAAAACTTACCTAAAACGCTAGATATCCGCGTGATAGATACGCGCGAAACCCCTCCGGGTAGCGACTCGTTACCTGAAGGCGTGGCGCTGCACTGCGGAGGCTGGAATCAAGCTTGGTTGATGGATGCGGATCTGGTGGTCACCAATCCGGGAATTGCGCTTGCGCTGCCTGAGATTCAGCAGGTTATCGAGGCGAATATTCCTGTGGTGGGTGATATTGAGCTGTTTGCTTGGTCTGTCGATAAACCTGTGATCGCAATTACGGGTTCTAACGGTAAGAGCACAGTGACAGACTGGACAGGGCAAGTGGCGAAAGCAGCAGGTTTGAAAGTCGGTGTGGGGGGCAATATCGGTGTGCCTGCGCTTGATTTGCTTGAAGAGCAAGCTGATCTTTACGTATTGGAACTGTCTAGTTTCCAGCTTGAAACAACCTCATCGTTAGCCCCTACAGCGGCGGCATTTCTTAATCTTTCAGAAGATCATATGGATCGCTATCAAGGAATGGAAGACTACCGCCAAGCTAAGCTGCGCATATTCAAAAATGCCGATGCTTGTGTTGTTAATGCTGATGACCCGGCGACCTACCCAGATCAGGCGGCAAGTCTCGTTGAGTTTAGCCTGACTAAACCCGCGCGCTTCTCACTACTTGAGCAAAACTCGACTGAGTACCTAGCGATAGACGGAAAGCCGCTCTGTGCTAGCCAAGAACTCTCTCTTGTCGGTCGACACAATGTGGCTAACGCTTTGGTGGTGTTAGCGCTGCTTGACCAAGCCGGTGTCAATATCGCCAAGGGCCTAACTGCACTTAAGTCCTACCAAGGTTTAACACATCGATGCCAAGTCGTTGCCGAAAATCACGGTGTTAAGTGGGTCAATGACTCTAAAGCGACCAATGTAGCGAGCACCATCGCAGCACTGTCGGGTTTAAACCTTGAAGGTAAGCTTTATCTTTTCGTCGGTGGTGATGGCAAAGGGGCAGATTTTTCTGAACTTGCACCTATTTTACAGTCGCTTAACGTACAGTTGTGCTGTTTCGGTGAAGATGGCGACCAGTTTATGCCGCTACACTCTAGTGCAAAACGTTTTGACACCATGCACGAAATCGTTCAATGGGTTGCCCCTCAAGTCTCATCCGGTGATATGGTGCTACTGTCTCCAGCTTGTGCGAGCTTTGATCAGTTCAAAAACTTTATGGCTCGCGGTGACGTATTTACTGAGTTGGCCAAGGCTTACGCTTAATAACACTGAGAAATATGCAGATTCGACACATTTTTGGCAGTATAAAAGGTTGGGTGACGACAGCGTCTCCTGAAGTCTTGTACGACCGTCAATTGGTATGGATTTCACTTGGCCTAATGCTGACGGGCTTGGTGATGGTGACATCTGCCTCATTTCCAATTAGTTCACGTTTAACTGATCAACCGTTCCATTTCATGTTCCGCCATGCGATTTTCCTCGTTTTGGCACTTTCAACTTCCGCCGTCATATTGCAGATACCGACCAAACGGTGGGCACAGTACAGTACTTGGTTGTTGTTCTTATCAATATTCCTCCTGTTTGTGGTACTGGTGGCCGGTAAATCTGTCAATGGTGCATCCCGTTGGATTCCGCTAGGTCTATTTAACTTACAACCCGCGGAAGTGGCGAAACTGTCGCTGTTTATCTTTATGTCTGGTTATCTGGTGCGGAAAAACGAAGAGGTGAGATCGAGCTTCTTTGGTGGTTTCATTAAACCTATCATTGTTTTTGGCACTTTAGCGAGTTTGCTTTTGCTCCAACCAGACTTAGGTACGGTTGTGGTTATGCTAGTGACCCTATTTGGTATGCTGTTTATCGCAGGGGCGAAGCTGACTCAATTCTTAGCGCTTATGGTGGTCGGGCTACTCTCGGTTGCAACGTTGATATACATTGAGCCCTACCGTATGAGGCGTGTGACTTCATTTCTTGACCCGTGGGAAGACCCGTTTGGTAGCGGTTATCAGCTCACTCAGTCGTTAATGGCATTTGGTCGCGGTGAGTGGTTTGGGCAAGGGCTAGGTAACTCAATCCAAAAACTAGAATATTTGCCGGAAGCGCATACCGACTTTGTTTTTGCCGTTTTGGCTGAAGAGCTTGGTTACGTTGGTGTGATACTTGTGCTGATGCTGATATTTAGCTTGGTATTAAAGGCGGTATATATTGGACGTAGAGCGTTCGATGCTAACCAACTGTTTGGCGGCTACCTTGCCTTTGGTATCGGTATTTGGTTTGCATTTCAGACGTTAGTCAATGTCGGTGCAGCAGCGGGTATGGTGCCGACCAAGGGCTTAACTCTGCCTTTGATCAGTTACGGTGGTTCAAGTTTGATCATTATGTCGGTTGCGGTGTCGATACTGCTACGTATTGATCATGAGTGCCGTTTAGTCAGTGCAGAAACACAACAAAATATAGAAAACGATGAAAAAGAATAAACGATTAATGGTGATGGCTGGTGGTACTGGCGGTCACGTGTTTCCTGGTCTAGCCGTAGCTAAGCAGCTTCAATCCCAAGGTTGGGAGATTCGTTGGTTAGGTACAGCCGATCGTATGGAAGCTGACCTTGTTCCCAAACATGGCATCGAGATAGATTTTATCAAAGTAAAAGGTCTACGCGGTCAAGGAATTACACGTCTGATTAAAGCACCCTTTCAGATCGTTAATGCGATCCTTCAAGCCAAAGCACACATGAAGCAGTGGCAGCCCGACGCAGTGCTGGGCATGGGCGGCTATGTGAGTGGTCCGGGTGGTATCGCAGCTTGGCTACTAGGTATTCCAGTTGTGTTACACGAGCAAAATGCGGTCGCAGGTCTAACGAATCAGTGGCTGTCTAAGATCGCTAAAAAAGTGTTTCAAGCGTTTCCGGGTGCCTTTCCCAACGCCGAAGTAGTGGGAAACCCAGTTCGAGAAGATGTGGTTGCGATTCAACAACCAGAGGCACGTTTGGCGAATCGCGACGGTAAGATCCGTATTTTGGTGATGGGCGGCAGTCAAGGTGCACAGATTCTCAATCGAACCTTACCCGAAGCGATGGCTAAGTTAGGTGAGCAATTTGAGATTCGCCATCAAGCGGGCAAAAACAATCGAGATGAAGTGGCGCAGGCGTACCAAACAAACCAGGTACAGAATGCACAAGTGACTGAGTTCATTGATGATGTGGCGGAAGCGTACAGCTGGGCAGATTTACTGGTTTGCCGCTCAGGTGCATTAACGGTTTCAGAAGTTTCAGCCGCAGGATTGGGGGCGATTTTTATCCCATTTATGCACAAAGATCGACAGCAAGCGTTAAATGCTGATCATCTGGTAGAATGCGGTGCAGCAAAAATGATAGAACAGCCCGAGTTAACGGTTGATAAGTTGGTGTCTGAGATCCAGACGCTAGACCGTAGTAAGCTATTAACAATGGCAAGTAGAGCTCGCGAGGCGGCGAAGTTAGATGCAGACACAGTGGTAGCGGAAGCAATTGTCTCACTAACGAAATAACGAGAAAATTCATGACAATTCAACATACTCAAGATTTAGCCCAAATTCGCGCAATGGTGCCAGAGATGCGCCGCGTGAAATGTATTCATTTCATTGGTATTGGCGGCGCGGGCATGAGCGGTATCGCTGAGGTACTGCTCAATGAAGGTTATCAAATTTCCGGCTCTGATATTGCGGAGAATCCAGTAACAGAGCGTTTGACGCAAAAAGGCGCAACTGTCTATATCGGTCATGCCGAACAAAACGTAGCTAAGGCGAGCGTAGTGGTTGTTTCAACGGCAATCAACGAAGAGAACCCTGAGATCATCGCAGCGAGAGCGGCGCGAATTCCCGTTGTTCGCCGCGCCGAGATGTTGGCAGAGTTAATGCGCTTCCGTCACGGTATCGCTGTCGCAGGTACGCATGGCAAAACCACGACCACAGCGTTAGTTACTCAGATCTACTCGGAAGCAGGTCTAGATCCGACATTCGTCAACGGTGGACTGGTTAAGAGTGCGGGTACCAATGCTCGCTTGGGTTCAAGCCGAATTCTTATTGCTGAGGCTGATGAAAGTGACGCTTCATTCCTACATTTGCAGCCAATGGTAAGCATTGTGACGAATATCGAAGCTGACCATATGGATACTTACGGTGGGGATTTCGAGACCTTAAAACAAACTTTCATCGATTTCTTACATAATCTACCATTTTATGGCCAAGCTATTGTTTGTATTGATGATCCTGTCGTAAGAGAATTAATCCCTAGCATCAGTCGTCAAGTGATCACTTATGGTTTTGCTGAAGATGCGGATGTGCGTATCGATAACTATCGACAAGAAGGGCAGCAAGGTAAGTTTACGGTTATCCGTCAAGGTAAAGCGGATCTCGATATCACTCTGAATATCCCAGGCCGTCATAATGCACTGAACGCTTCGGCGGCAATTGCTGTCGCAACAGAAGACGATATTTCAGATGAAGCGATCATGAATGCTATGGCCGGAACACAAGGGACTGGTCGCCGTTTTGAACATCTCGGAGAGTTCGATACTGGCAAGGGTAGTGCAATGCTTGTTGATGATTACGGTCACCACCCAACAGAGGTTGATGTGACTATCCAAGCAGCACGTAATGGATGGAAAGAGAAGCGACTGGTAATGATCTTCCAACCTCACCGCTACAGCCGTACTCGCGATCTGTATGATGATTTCGCCAATGTGCTCGAGCAGGTAGATGTTTTGATCATGCTGGACGTATACTCTGCGGGCGAAAAGCCCATTGCAGGTGCTGATGGTCGTGCCTTATGCCGCACTATCCGCAGTCGAGGCAAGCTCGACCCGATTTTTGTTCCCGAAACCAAAGCGTTACCTTCAGTTCTCGCCAATGTTTTACAAGATGGTGACTTAGTATTAACTCAAGGTGCGGGGGATGTTGGTAAGGTGGCTAAACAGCTAGCCGCTTTTGAGTTAAACACAGAACAGATGAGTCAGGCATAGTTTAAAACATAGATTTTTAGCTATTTATGTCACTTATTGCAGTTTAAGTTGTGATTTATCACTTTCAGTGTTTGATACTTTTTGGGACGCCAGTATAATCCGAAGGTTAAAGTAAGTGCTTTTGCCTCTATATACGAATTGAGATAGGGATAGATAAGCGAGCTAATGGCAAGGATTAGGGACTTTGATTAAAAGTGCTTTTAATGAAGGCCGCGGTTTAACTTCTGCACCACAACTAAGAGATCACGCCCTAGGTGGCAGTTTCTTACTGTTGGTCTTGTTGTTGATAGGCTCTCTCCTCTACTCGACGATTTCATGGATGTGGGATGATCAGCGTCTTCCCCTTTCAAAAATCGTGCTTCAGGGTGAATTACACTATGTGACTGCTTTAGATGTTCAACGCGCTTTTTCTCGTCTTGAACACGTAGGTACATTTATGTCGCAAGATGTGGATGCATTGCAGAGCATAGCGGAATCGATTCCTTGGGTTTCTCACGCCTCTATTCGTAAGCAGTGGCCAGACACCGTCAAAGTTTTTCTTACTGAGCATCATGCACAAGCTATCTGGAATGGTATCTCTCTGCTCAATGATGATGGTCAGGTTTTTGATGGTGATATAGGTCAGCTGGAAGAGGAACGGGTTAAATTATATGGACCGCAAGGCACTAGTGAAGAAGTGCTTCAGGTATGGCGCGATATTAGCCCTCAGTTTGAAGCCTTGAATCTAACGATTACTTCACTGGTTCTGAATGATCGCCGAGCATGGCAGATCATTGTTGATAACGGTATCCGTTTAGAACTGGGTAAAGAGTCGTTAGAAGAGCGTATTGCTCGCTTTGTCTCGCTGTACAAGAAGTTAGGGCAAGATACTCAGAAAGTGAGCTACATAGACCTCAGGTATGATACGGGAGCATCAATTGGATGGTTCCCAGAACAAGAGTTAGGACAAGAGACTACAGATGACTAAGACCGCTGATGACAACATTATTGTTGGTCTTGATATAGGCACTGCCACTGTGTCGGCTCTCGTAGGCGAAGTATTGCCTGATGGTCAAATCAATATTATTGGCGCAGGCAGTAGTCCGTCCCGAGGGATGGATAAAGGTGGTGTAAACGACCTTGAATCGGTGGTTAAGTCAGTCCAGCGAGCAGTTGATCAAGCTGAGCTGATGGCAGAGTGCCAAATTAGCAATGTTTTTATTTCGCTCTCAGGGCGTCACATTGCGAGCCGTATTGAAAAAGGCATGGGAACTATCTCTGATGAAGAGGTTTCTCAAGAAGATATGGATCGTGCGATTCATACGGCAAAATCAATTAAAATTGGTGATGAACAGCGAATTCTTCATGTCATCCCTCAAGAATTTACAATTGATTACCAAGAAGGGATTAAAAATCCGCTAGGTTTATCTGGGGTGCGCATGGAAGTTAGCGTGCATCTCATCTCTTGTCATAGTGATATGGCGAGGAATATTATCAAGGCCGTAGAGCGATGCGGGCTGAAAGTAGAGCACCTTGTTTATTCTGGATTAGCGGCGAGTAATGCAGTTATCACTGAAGATGAACGTGAACTAGGTGTATGTGTGGTCGACATAGGTGCGGGCACAATGGATGTTTCTATATGGACAGGCGGAGCTTTACGCCATACAGAAGTATTCTCATACGCTGGTAACGCAGTAACAAGTGATATTGCGTTTGCTTTCGGTACGCCAGTCAGCGATGCGGAAGAGATTAAAGTTAAATATGGCTGTGCTCTTAGTGAGCTGGTCAGTAAAGATGACACGGTTAACGTTCCTAGCGTTGGTGGACGACCATCACGCAGTTTACAGCGACAAACTCTGTCTGAAGTGATTGAGCCTCGTTATACTGAGCTAATGGGACTGGTTAATCAAACCATCGATACAGTTCAAGAGAAGCTGCGCGAAGAAGGGATTAAACATCACCTGGCAGCGGGTGTGGTGCTCACAGGTGGAGCGGCACAAACCGAAGGACTTATCGAGTGTGCGGAACGCGTTTTCCGCAACCAGGTCAGAGTCGGCAAACCTTTAGAGGTAAGCGGCTTAACAGATTATGTAAAAGAGCCGTACCATTCTACGGCAGTTGGTCTACTCCACTATGCAAGAGATAGCCAAATTAACGACGATACTGAGTACGGTGAGCCTGCTCGCCAGTCAGTAACGGGACTATTTGGCCGTTTGCGTAATTGGATACAAAAAGAGTTTTAACCTGAGCAACAGGAAAAACGGAGATAACACATGTTTGAACCGATGATGGAAATGTCTGACGATGCAGTAATTAAGGTCGTTGGAGTTGGTGGCGGTGGCGGTAACGCCGTTGAACACATGGTACGTGAGTCCATCGAAGGTGTTGAGTTTATTAGTATTAATACTGATGCTCAGGCGCTTCGTAAAACCAGTGTGAATAGTGTTATTCAGATTGGTGGTGATATGACCAAAGGTCTTGGTGCAGGTGCGAACCCTCAAGTAGGACGTGACGCAGCTCTCGAAGATCGCGATCGCATTAAAGAAGAGCTAAACGGTGCCGATATGGTATTTATCGCAGCTGGTATGGGCGGTGGTACTGGTACAGGTGCAGCTCCTGTAATCGCAGAAGTTGCTAAAGAGTTAGGTATCTTAACGGTTGCCGTTGTTACTAAACCGTTTAGCTTCGAAGGCAAAAAGCGTTTGGCTTTTGCTGAGCAAGGTATCGAAGAGCTATCTAAGCATGTGGACTCGCTGATCACGATTCCAAATGAGAAGCTACTTAAAGTATTAGGCCGTGGAATTACTCTACTAGAAGCCTTTGCTAGCGCGAACGATGTATTGAAGAATGCAGTACAAGGTATTGCCGAGCTGATTACTCGTCCAGGCATGATTAACGTCGACTTTGCTGACGTAAGAACAGTGATGTCAGAAATGGGTCATGCCATGATGGGTAGTGGTGTAGCTAAAGGTGAAGATCGTGCTGAAGAAGCGGCAGAGATGGCAATCTCTAGCCCACTTCTAGAAGATATCGATCTTGCTGGTGCGCGCGGTGTGCTTGTCAACATTACAGCTGGCCTAGACATGCGTCTGGACGAGTTCGAAACCGTTGGTAACACAGTGAAAGCATTCGCCTCTGATAATGCAACTGTTGTAATTGGTACTTCATTAGATCCTGATATGGCTGATGAAATCCGCGTCACAGTTGTTGCTACAGGCATTGGCAATGAGAAGAAACCAGATATTACTCTAGTTGCGGGTGGTAAAGCGAAAGTCGCTCCTGTTGCCCAGCCACAATCTCAACCACAGACAGCGCAAACTCAGCAGACTGTCAATAAAGTGGAAGAAAAAGCGGCACCAACTTTGCAAGAGAAACCTCAGGTGACTCCTCAGCCAACGACTTCAACACCGTCTGGTTCTGGTGCAGGTCAAAGTGCAGCAGCTCCTAAGGCAGATAAAGAAAGCGGCTATCTAGATATCCCTGCGTTCTTACGTCGTCAAGCTGATTAAAGTAACCACAATTTGACACTGTTCGATTTTGTGGTAGCATGCACGGTCAATGTCGCCATTGGCCGTCATTTGTAGCATTTTTACTGAGGCAAAGTAGATGATCAGACAACGTACTCTGAAAGAAATAGTGAAAACAACTGGTGTGGGTCTCCACTCTGGTCGTAAAGTCACGCTTACTCTTCGCCCTGCTGCTGCAAATACTGGCATCGTATATCGTCGTACTGACGTAAATCCTCCGGTTGATTTCCCTGTGGATCCTGCTTCTGTGCGCGACACCATGCTATGTACTGCACTGGTTAACGACGAAGGTGTACGTATCTCTACTGTAGAGCATTTGAGTGCAGCTCTTGCGGGAATGGGTATTGATAACATTATCGTTGAAGTAGACGCACCAGAAATCCCAATTATGGATGGTAGTGCAAGCCCGTTCGTGTTCCTGTTACAACAAGCAGGTATCGAAGAGCAAAACGCACCTAAGCGCTTTATCCGTATCAAAAAGCCTGTTCGTTTTGAAGATGGTGATAAATGGGCTGAATTTATGCCATTCAATGGCTTCCGCATGGATTTCGAAATCGAGTTTAACCACCCTGCGATTGAGTCAGACGAGCAGCACATGCTATTTGATTTCTCGTCGCAAGGCTTTGTTAAAGAGATTTCACGTGCACGTACTTTCGGCTTTATGCGTGATATTGAGTACCTACAGTCACAAAACTTATGTCTAGGTGGTAGCTTCGATTGTGCAATCGTACTTGACGAATACCGTATTCTTAACGAGGAAGGCCTTCGTTTCGATAACGAATTTGTGACTCACAAAGTACTAGACGCAATTGGTGACCTATACATGTGTGGCCACCCAATCATTGGTGAGTTCCGTGCATTTAAATCAGGACACGGTTTAAACAACCAACTACTACGCTCGGTTTTGGCAGACCAAGAAGCTTGGGAATGGGTAACCTTTGAAGAAGAGGCAACTTCGCCAGTTGCATTTGCTGAGCCAAATATGGTTTTGGCATGATTACAGATTGATTGAAAAAGCCAGACGAAAGTCTGGCTTTTTTGTTTCTGAAACTTCAAGGTTTGTTAGTACTTAATTTTATTTCTCAGCCTTGTTCGCTAATTTGGCTAAGCTCTCTAATCGTGCTTTCACCTTAGGTGATGCACCACTTGCGATCATTTCCAGATACTGAGCTGCGGTTTCAGAGATTGGATCTCTCGGTTTAGCTTGCTGTTCTTTACGCTCTTTTGCTCGATAGAGCTCTGGATTGATCTGCAAAGTGATCGCAATTAGCCGAGCAAATCCTTTGGATCTTAGTTGGTTTAGTATGTTCAGCCTCTCATAGTCGAGCTTCATTTTGATGCTCGCGCTGGCCACCTCAATGATCAATTGATTCTCGCGGATATTTGCCACCCGGCAATGATCTTCCGTTCCTCTAGGTAGGATCGATTTCAACTCTTTGTTGATCAAACTGATCTCTTTCGCGTGTTGCTGCATGCGAGAAAGAGCAGAATCGGCAATTATCTCATCACCTAAAGTGGGGCGGTGGTCTCTCATTTCGGGCCTCTAATCAGGTTACTAGCTCTATTTTAGTCAATGCTAGAGTGTGAAGATAGAGGACAATACGAATAAACATCCGCCATATAACGGGAAAAAATAAAGAGTGCTTCAAACAAATCACCTTGTTATTGGTTGTACGCCGCAAAATTTCATAAACTATGCGCCACTAAAAGTATTATTAAGCCTTGAAATTTATAGCTCTCAGCACAATATCTGAGGGAAGTGATTTAACCAGTATTCTTAGTTGAGACTGAAGGCATTAAAAGTAGATCGGGCCCGATCTGAGTATAGAGAGATTCATAGCAAATGATTACTAAGTTACTGACAAAGGTGATTGGCAGTCGCAATGACCGAACCCTGCGTCGCCTGAGAAAAATTGTAAAAGAGATCAATAATTACGAACCAACGTTTGAAGCGCTGTCTGATGAAGAGCTAAAAGCGAAAACGGTTGAGTTCCGTCAGCGTTTAGAACAGGGTGAAACTCTAGATAAACTCTTACCAGAAGCATTTGCAACAGTACGTGAAGCGTCTAAGCGTGTGTACGGCATGCGCCATTTCGATGTGCAGCTTATCGGTGGTATGGTTCTTAACGCAGGCCAAATCGCAGAGATGCGTACTGGTGAAGGTAAAACACTGACGGCAACGCTGCCTGCTTATTTAAACGCACTACCAGGTAAAGGTGTGCACGTCGTGACAGTCAATGACTACCTAGCTAAGCGTGATGCGGAAACAAACCGCCCTCTATTCGAATTCTTAGGTATGACGGTTGGCGTAAACGTGCCAAACATGCCTCCGCAAGAGAAGAAACAAGCTTATTTAGCGGACATTCTCTACGGTACAAACAACGAGTTTGGTTTTGACTACCTGCGTGACAATATGGCTTTCCGTGCTGAAGACCGTGTTCAACGTGCGCGTTTCTTTGCCGTAGTCGATGAGGTTGACTCGATTCTTATCGATGAAGCTCGTACACCTCTTATCATTTCAGGCCCAGCGGAAGATAGCTCGGAGCTATACATCCGAATCAACACTTTGATCCCTCAGCTTGAAAAGCAAGATAAAGAAGATTCAGAAGAGTACCGTGGTGATGGTCACTACACGGTTGATGAGAAGTCTAAGCAAGTTCACTTAACCGAAACGGGTCAAGAATTTGTCGAAGATCTGATGATTAAAAATGGCCTAATGGAAGAGGGAGACACTCTATACTCTCCAGCGAACATTAGCCTACTACACCATGTAAACGCAGCCTTACGCGCGCACGTTCTATTTGAAAAGAACGTTGACTACATCGTTAACGAAGATGGTGAAGTGGTCATCGTTGATGAACACACGGGTCGTACAATGCCAGGTCGTCGCTGGTCTGAAGGTCTTCACCAAGCGGTTGAAGCAAAAGAAGGCGTTAAGATCCAGAACGAAAACCAAACACTGGCTTCTATTACCTTCCAGAACTTCTTCCGTCTATACGAAAAACTGTCAGGTATGACAGGCACGGCTGACACTGAAGCTTTCGAGTTCCAATCGATCTACGGTCTAGAAACGGTTGTTATCCCAACCAATAAGCCTATGATCCGTAACGATATGCCAGATGTGGTTTACCGTACTGAACAAGACAAGTTCAACGCGATTATAGAAGACATTAAAGATCGCGTGGCAAAAGGTCAGCCATCATTGGTAGGTACTGTTTCAATCGAGAAATCAGAGCTTCTATCGAACGCACTTAAGAAAGCGAAGATCAAACACAACGTACTGAACGCGAAATTCCACGAAAAAGAAGCGGAAATCGTTGCTGAAGCGGGTACTCCTGGTGCAGTAACAATCGCGACCAACATGGCGGGTCGTGGTACCGATATCGTGTTAGGTGGTAGCTGGCAAGCTCAGGTTGATAAGCTAGACAACCCATCTCAAGAGCAAATCGATAAGATCAAAGCAGACTGGAAAGTGGTTCATGACCAAGTTTTAGAAGCTGGTGGTCTACATATTATTGGTACAGAGCGTCATGAATCTCGCCGTATCGATAACCAGCTACGTGGTCGTTCTGGTCGTCAGGGGGATGCGGGTTCATCGCGTTTCTACCTATCAATGGAAGATTCACTCCTGCGCATCTTTACCTCTGATCGCATGGCAAGCTTGATCCAGAGTGGTATGGACGAAGGCGAAGCGATTGAATCTAAGATGCTTTCTCGCTCTATCGAAAAGGCGCAACGTAAAGTTGAAGGCCGTAACTTCGATATCCGTAAACAGCTGCTTGAATACGATGACGTTGCCAATGACCAACGTAAGGTGGTTTACGAGCTGCGTGATGAGCTAATGATTGTAGAAGACATTAGCGAGATGATTGAGCAGAACCGCCAAGACGTGCTAACTGCAGTTATTGATGAATATATTCCACCACAATCTCTAGAAGAGATGTGGGACGTGGAAGGCTTGCAAGAGCGCTTGAAGAATGACTTCGACTTAGAAGCCCCAGTTAAACAGTGGCTTGAAGAAGATGACAAGCTGTATGAAGAGGCGCTACGTGAGAAGATCATCGATCTCGCTGTTGAAGTCTACAAGCAGAAAGAAGAAGTGGTAGGCGCGCAAGTGCTACGTAACTTCGAGAAGTCTGTGATGCTGCAAACCCTAGATACACTTTGGAAAGAACACCTCGCGGCAATGGACCATCTACGTCAAGGTATACACCTGCGTGGCTACGCGCAGAAGAACCCGAAACAAGAGTACAAGCGTGAATCGTTTGAACTGTTTGAAGGCCTATTAGAGGCACTTAAGTCTGACGTGATTACCATTTTGTCTAAAGTTCGTGTTCAGCAACAAGAAGAAGTGGAACGTATGGAAGCGCAGCGTCGCGCTCAAGCTGAAGAGGCTGCTCGCCGTGCTCAAGCACAACACGCTTCAGCGGAAAGCCAATTATCTGATGGTGAAGAGTCACTAGGTGCTCAACAACCTATGGTTCGTGAAGGTGTTAAAGTTGGCCGTAACGATCCATGTCCATGTGGTAGTGGCAAAAAGTACAAACAGTGCCACGGTAAAATCAGCTAATTGCTAAAAACAAATAATAGAAGAGTCGCTTAGGCGGCTCTTTTTTTAGGTAAGAGTAATGAGTAAGAAAAGTCGTCATTCCCTATAGCGAAGAATGAGCGTAGTAGGGAATCTCGTTAGGTTGTTTAGATGGAACTGCTTGGGGAAGAGAGCCCCAACTCAAGTCGTCCCTTCGTCTTGAGGATGACTTGATATTGGCTGGAGTAAGCGGCGGATCTATTAAAGGAAAATTATCACATGAAAAGAGTGCATATTGTTGCGGGAATTATCTTTAACCAAGATAAATCGCAGGTGTTTATAACTAAGCGTCCAGATGACAAGCATAAAGGCGGCTTTTGGGAGTTTCCTGGTGGTAAGGTTGAGCCTGGGGAAACCATTGAGCAGGCTATGGTGCGCGAGCTAGAAGAAGAGATCGGTATTACTACCACAGAACAATCGCGATTTGAGCACCTTGAGTTCGATTATCCAGACAAGTCGTTAAAGTTTGACTTTATCAGCGTAACGCAATTTGAAGGTCAACCTTATGGTAAAGAAGGTCAGCAAGGTCAGTGGGTTAAGGTCGATGAGTTGGCTAACTATGCATTCCCAGAGGCCAATTTACCCATCTTAGAACGCGTGGTGAAAGAGTTTTCCTAACAGTTCATAGTCTTCCCTAGCCAGAGATGGTGAATACTGGTAGTTTTAGTAAATTGGCAAAAAGATAATTCGAAACGGAGAAGTGCAATGGTACGTATTGCAGTTGCAGGAGCAGCAGGCCGAATGGGTCGCAACCTAGTTAAAGCGACATTCTTGAATCAGCAAGCGCAAGTTGGCGCCGGATCTGAACGACCGGAATCTTCGCTAGTTGGCGTTGATGTTGGTGAGCTTTGCGGCGAAGGTAAGTTTGATGTTGTGCTGACTGATGATTTAGCAAAAGAGGTCAACAATTTTGATGTCATTATCGACTTCACGGCACCTGCAAGTACGCTGACGAACCTAGAACTATGCCGCCAGCATGGTAAGAGCATTGTTATTGGTACTACAGGTTTTACCGATCAAGAGCGAGAGCAGATTGATGCCATTGCTAAAGAGATTCCTGTTGTTATGGCTCCCAACTACTCAGTTGGTGTTAACCTAGTATTTAAGTTGCTAGAAAAAGCCGCCAAAGTGATGGGTGACTACTGCGATGTAGAAATTGTTGAAGCTCACCATCGTCACAAAGTGGATGCTCCGTCAGGTACCGCGATTGGTATGGGGGAGGCGATTGCTGGTGCGATGGGCAATAAGCTCAACGACGTTGCTGTGTATGCTCGTGAAGGAATCACGGGTGAGCGTACTAAAGATGAAATTGGCTTTGCTACCATTCGTGCCGGTGACATCATAGGTGAGCACACCGCGATGTTTGCTGATATTGGCGAGCGCGTAGAGGTAACTCATAAGGCGACTGACCGAATGACTTTTGCTAATGGTGCGGTTAAAGCTGCTGTTTGGCTTAATGGCAAATCAGCTGGCTTCTATACCATGACCGACGTACTTGGCTTGAACGAGTTATAAGCCAGTCGTGCTTAGTTTTCTACTTAGAGAGTTAAGCGGAATAGCTAAAAATAGATAATTATGCGCTGGGCTTGCCCGGCGCTTTTTGTATCTAGCGATCAGAATTCAAAATACAAACCGAGTGGTGTAGGATATTTATGCCTAACTTTAATGTTGTTTTTGGATTGTATGTGGTGCTTTTTAAGTTAGTTGGCCAAAATAGTAGGTAAGTTTGTCTTGTTCATCGTTTGCGCGAAATGCGTGACAAAAAGTGTGATCTATGATTATGAGAAAAAGATGCCTTTCATGGATTTTTCATCTTAGCCTTACAAAAATAGGACTAAACTTAACTTTTTGGCCATTTTAAAAGGATTTTTGATTTAAGGGCTCTAAATTTATAATTTATTTTTGCGACTCTGTTGACAGATTTTCCTCATCTCATTAGAATACCGCCAATTTGTCTAAATCACCTGATAACGCTTTTTTATTGCGCGAAGGAAGGCAAATTTGCAGTTTAATTTATTATTTTTGCATTTTTATTCTGGAGGTTGTCTTGAGTAAATCAGCACTGTTAGTCCTAGAAGATGGGACAGTGTTCCACGGTGTTTCCATTGGAGCAGATGGTTCGTCCGTTGGTGAAGTTGTTTTTAATACCTCGATGACGGGGTACCAAGAAATCCTCACTGATCCTTCCTATTCTCAACAGATCGTCACCCTAACTTATCCTCACATTGGCAATACCGGTACTAATACCGAAGACGAAGAATCTTCTTCAATCCACGCACAAGGCCTTGTGATTCGCGATCTCCCTCTTATCGCTTCTAACTTCCGTAACGAACAGTCTCTTTCTGATTACCTTAAATCGCAAAATATCGTCGGCATTGCTGACATCGATACGCGTAAGCTAACTCGTATTCTGCGTGAAAAAGGTGCACAGAATGGTTGTATCGTTGCAGGCAACAACTTAGACGAGGCTCTAGCGCTAGCTAAAGCGAAAGAATTCCCAGGCCTAAAAGGTATGGACCTTGCGAAAGAAGTTACAACAAAAGAAGCGTATCAATGGAAACAGGGTTCGTGGACGCTGCAAGGTGGACTTCCTGAGGCGAAAGACGACAGCGAGTTGCCATACCACGTCGTTGCCTACGACTTTGGTGCGAAACGAAACATCCTGCGCATGCTTGTTGACCGCGGCTGCCGCCTAACGGTAGTACCTGCTGAAACAAGTGCGGAAGATGTACTGGCGCTTAACCCAGACGGCGTCTTCCTATCAAACGGCCCTGGTGACCCGGAACCATGTACTTACGCAATTGAAGCGACAAAAGTATTCCTAGAGAAAGGTCTCCCTATTTTCGGTATCTGTTTAGGTCACCAAATCCTAGCTCTAGCGTCTGGTGCGCAAACAGTGAAGATGAAGTTTGGTCACCACGGAGCTAACCACCCTGTTAAAGACCTAGACCGTAACGTTGTTATGATTACTTCTCAGAACCATGGCTTTGCTGCTGACGAAGCAACGCTACCTGAGAACCTACGTGCAACACACGTGTCACTATTTGATGGCTCTCTACAAGGTATCCACCGTACAGATAAGCCAGCATTTAGCTTCCAAGGTCACCCAGAAGCGAGCCCAGGTCCGCACGACGCGGCTCCGCTATTTGACCACTTTATCGAACTAATCAAACAACACAGCGCTTAATTCGGAGTAGTAGAGAATGCCAAAACGTACTGACTTAAAAAGTATTCTAATTCTAGGTGCCGGCCCGATTGTTATCGGTCAGGCATGTGAGTTTGACTACTCTGGTGCTCAAGCATGTAAAGCACTGCGTGAAGAGGGTTACCGAGTTATCCTTGTGAACTCAAACCCAGCAACCATCATGACTGACCCAGACATGGCGGATGCAACTTACATTGAACCAATTCAGTGGGAAGTCGTTCGTAAGATCATCGAAAAAGAGCGTCCATGTGCGGTACTACCGACTATGGGTGGTCAGACAGCACTTAACTGTGCGCTAGATCTAGAGAAGCACGGCGTACTTGAAGAGTTCGGTGTTGAGATGATTGGTGCGACGGCTGATGCTATCGATAAAGCGGAAGACCGTTCTCGTTTCGATAAAGCGATGAAGTCAATCGGCCTTGAGTGCCCTCGCGCTGATACTGCGAAAACGATGGAAGAAGCATACGCTGTTCTTGATATGGTTGGCTTCCCATGTATCATCCGTCCATCTTTCACTATGGGTGGTACTGGTGGTGGTATCGCTTATAACAAAGAAGAATTCGAAGAAATCTGTCGTCGTGGCCTGGATCTGTCTCCAACTAACGAACTTCTAATCGATGAATCTCTGATCGGTTGGAAAGAGTACGAGATGGAAGTGGTTCGTGATAAAGCGGACAACTGTATCATCGTATGTTCTATCGAAAACTTCGACCCAATGGGCATCCACACTGGTGACTCAATCACAGTTGCACCAGCGCAAACCCTAACAGACAAAGAATACCAGCTAATGCGTAACGCATCGCTAGCAGTACTACGTGAAATCGGCGTAGAGACTGGTGGCTCGAACGTACAGTTTGGTATCAACCCGAAAGATGGCCGTATGGTTATCATCGAGATGAACCCACGTGTATCCCGCTCTTCGGCGCTAGCATCTAAAGCGACTGGTTTCCCAATCGCTAAAATCGCAGCAAAACTGGCTGTAGGTTTCACTCTAGATGAGCTGCAGAACGACATCACTGGCGGTAAGACTCCAGCATCTTTCGAACCGACTATCGACTACGTTGTTACTAAGATCCCTCGCTTCAACTTTGAGAAGTTTGCAGGTGCTAACGACCGTCTAACGACTCAGATGAAGTCAGTTGGTGAGGTGATGGCAATCGGTCGTAACCAACAAGAATCTCTACAAAAAGCTCTACGTGGCCTAGAAGTTGGCGCAAACGGCTTTGACGAGATGGTTGACCTAGATTCTCCAGACGCACTATCTAAGATCCGTCACGAACTAAAAGAAGCTGGTGCAGAGCGTATCTGGTACATCGCAGATGCATTCCGTGCAGGTCTATCAGTAGATGGCGTATTTAACCTAACGCAAATCGACCGCTGGTTCCTAGTTCAAATCGAAGAGATTGTGAAACTAGAGCAAGAAGTGAAAGCGGGTGGTTTTGCAGGTCTAACTAAAGACGTTCTGCGCAAGATGAAGCGTAAGGGCTTCTCTGATGCTCGCTTATCGACCATTCTAGGTGTAGCAGAAAGCGAAATCCGTCGCATGCGTGACACTCACGACATTCACCCAGTTTACAAGCGTGTCGATACTTGCGCGGCAGAATTCTCTTCTGATACAGCGTACATGTACTCATCTTACGATGAAGAGTGTGAAGCGAACCCAACTGACAAAGACAAGATCATGGTTCTTGGCGGTGGTCCAAACCGTATCGGCCAGGGCATCGAATTTGACTACTGTTGTGTACACGCATCATTAGCACTACGTGAAGATGGCTACGAAACTATCATGGTTAACTGTAACCCTGAGACAGTTTCAACTGACTACGACACATCAGACCGTCTCTACTTCGAACCAGTAACACTGGAAGACGTACTAGCAATCGCACGTGTTGAGAAGCCAAAAGGTGTTATCGTTCAATACGGTGGCCAGACTCCACTGAAACTTGCTCGTTCACTTGAAGCCGCTGGCGTGCCAATCATCGGTACTAGCCCAGATGCGATCGACCGTGCAGAAGACCGTGAGCGCTTCCAAGTCGCTGTTGACCGTCTAGGTCTTCTTCAGCCAGAGAACGCAACGGTAACAACTCTTGAGCAAGCGGTTGATAAGTCTAAAGAGATTGGCTACCCACTAGTTGTACGTCCTTCTTATGTACTTGGCGGTCGTGCGATGGAAATCGTATACGACGAGCAAGACCTACGTCGCTACTTCAACGAAGCAGTAAGCGTATCAAACGAATCTCCAGTTCTTCTTGATAGCTTCCTAGATGACGCTGTTGAAGTTGACGTTGATGCTATCTGTGACGGCGAGCGTGTGGTTATCGGCGGTATCATGGAGCACATTGAACAAGCGGGTGTTCACTCAGGTGACTCTGCATGTTCACTTCCGGCTTACACCCTAAGCCAGGAAATCCAAGACGTAATGCGTGAGCAAGTTGAGAAGCTCGCGTTTGAGCTAGGTGTACGTGGTCTGATGAACACCCAGTTTGCTGTGAAAAACAACAAGGTTTACCTAATCGAAGTAAACCCACGTGCTGCACGTACAGTTCCTTTCGTATCGAAAGCAACAGGTGCACCTCTGGCGAAAATCGCTGCGCGTGTAATGGCGGGTCAATCTCTTGAGTCTCAAGGCTTCACTAAAGAGATCATCCCACCTTACTACTCAGTGAAAGAGGTGGTACTACCGTTCAACAAGTTCCCTGGCGTTGACCCACTATTGGGCCCAGAAATGCGCTCTACAGGTGAAGTGATGGGTGTTGGTGCAACGTTCGCTGAAGCATACGCTAAAGCTGAACTAGGCTGTGGCAATGTTTACCCAGAAGGTGGCCGCGCACTACTGTCTGTTCGCCAAGGTGACAAGCAGCGCGTTGTAGACCTAGCATCTAAGCTAACTAAGCTTGGTTACCAGCTAGACGCAACACACGGTACAGCGGTAATCCTAGGTGAAGCGGGCATCAACCCTCGTCTTGTTAACAAGGTACACGAAGGTCGTCCACACATCCTAGACCGCATTAAGAACAACGAATACACTTATATCGTGAATACGACTGCAGGTCGTCAGTCGATTGAAGATTCAAAAGTTCTTCGTCGCGGAGCACTGGCTGAGAAAGTGAACTACACAACCACGCTTAACGCAGCGTTTGCAGTCTGTATGGCTCACACAGCAGATGCGAAAACGTCGGTTACATCAGTTCAAGAGCTGCACGCTAAAGTAGCTGAGAACGAAGCGTAATAAAAATCAGTAGGCTCGCAAAAGAGCCTATATGACAACCTCATTGCCCGCTCATTTGAGCGGGCTTTTTTTGTGTAAATTGGTGAAAATAGGGAATGGATTGAAGTCTAATGTTTCTCTAAAAGAATTGTTCTCTTAGTGTTATCTTGGTTGTCAGATATAGATAACTGATTGATAGAACATGGAACTTAGCTTTGAAATTCTCACCATTCTCTTCTTTGTTGCCGGAGCGGCTGGCTTTATTGATACGATGGCGGGTGGGGGAGGCTTACTGACTCTGCCAGCTCTGCTTGCAGCGGGCGTACCACCGACTCAGGCCCTTGCAACGAATAAGCTTCAGAGTTCGTTTGGTAGTTTTTCTGCGAGTTGGTATTTTGTGCGCAGCGGCATTGTTAGCATTAAAGAGATGCGACTGGCTATCATCTGTACCTTTATTGGTTCGGCATTAGGCGCTGAGGCGGTACAGTTCATCGATGCGGGTGTTCTCACTAGCCTTATTCCTATCTTGCTTGTTGCCATCTCCCTCTACTTTCTTTTAATGCCAAAGACAAAAGAGCATAGTGGTGAAGCCAAGTTATCGGAGGCGATGTTTGCGTTTTCAGTGGGTGGTGGTGTTGGCTTTTATGATGGCTTCTTTGGCCCAGGAACTGGCTCTATTTTCACCGTGTGTTTTGTTGCGCTTGGACATTTCTCCCTTGTTGATGCAACTGCACGAACTAAGGTGCTCAACTTTACCTCCAACATTGCAGCACTGTTATTCTTTATCTTGGCCGGATTACCTATTTGGGAGCTAGGACTTGTTATGGCGGTTGGCGGATTCATCGGCGCACGAATCGGCGCTAAAGTGGTGGTAGCGAAAGGGCAAAAATGGATTCGACCTTTGGTGATTACGATGTCGATGTTGATGGCGGCTAAGCTACTGTGGCAAGAGCATTCGGCTTGGACCCTTTCACTGTTTGCTTAGAGGTAAAGTGATAAGGACTCTAGCGCAGCTTTCTCAACAGAGCAGACGATGTTGTCGACCAGATTCTTTATTCGCTGGTTTTTATATGAAGATGCCCTTAGGCAAACATGCAGTGGGCGGTAGAGAGGTTGTAGTTGTTCAAAGTGGTGGCAGTGCTGCTTAGCGATCTTTAGAGTTTTGATAACAGATAGAGGAGCTAAAGCAGGGGCGATACCAGCGAGGGCAAGTTGAGCCGCAGCAGCGTAGGAGTCCATCTCCATAACCGGGGTCATATTTAGCTTTTTAAGGATCTTTAGTTGATAAGTATTCGCAGAGTTGGCGAGATCGTTGGTAATGATTGTCTTTGGTAGCTGCTGTAACGGTTTTGGCGTGACGATAAAAAACGGTTCGTCGAGTAGGTGGAATGTTTTGAGTCCATGTTGCGGAGGGAGCAATCCTGCGCATATACCAAGGTGCGCTTTTCCTGACTGTACATGCTCGACAATTCTCGGAGTATGGTTGGTGGTGATGTTGATGTAAAGGTCTGAGCCGAAGTGTTTACCGAGTACATCAGCGAGGTAACTTGCTACTAAGGTTTCCGAACAATCTAGGTTTATGCGACTGCGCTCTTCCATTGATTGCTGTTCATATATAAGCCCCCTAAGCTCATTGAACGTTGGCCCTATACTCTCTATAAGGTTGAGTGCATCTTGGGTAAGTTGAACATTTCTACCGTCTGGGACAATCAGCTTCTTACCTAACTTCTTCTCTAAGTTGGCAATACGTTTGCTGACGGCGGATTGGCTAATATAGAGTTGACTTCCTGTTCGGCTCATTGTTTTCGCTTTACTGAGCGCGACTAGCGTCTCGATGCCTTCTAGTAGCATTTGTTGGTATCCATGTTCGAAGCGGAAAGTGATACTTTACCCAATAAAAAAACGGCGCTCAATGAGCGCCGTTTTTGAAATTTAAAAAACTGAGAATTATAGAGACTCAGTGAAAGTACGTGCGATTACGTCGCGTTGCTGCTCTGGTGTCAGAGAGTTGAAACGTACAGCGTAACCCGATACACGGATAGTTAGCTGAGGGTAGTTCTCTGGGTTAGCAACGGCGTCTTCAAGAGTTTCGCGTTTAAGCACGTTAACATTAAGGTGTTGACCACCCTCAATCTTTGGAGCGGTTTCGATAGCAACTTCACGGCTTTCGTAGTCGCCTAGATCTGCGATTGCTACAACTTGGTCAGCTTCAAAGCCAGCGTTAGCGGCTACACAACGAGCCTCTGCTTTTTCGCTGTCCAATAGCCAGATTGAGTTCAGTAGATCGTCGTTAGCTGCTTTAGTAATTTGAATACCTTGGATCATCACTATCTCCTAGTCCACTTCCGTGGTTATATTGGTGTTAATTTTCGAAATTTTGTTGAGCTACGTATTATATAGCGAATATCCCTTATGATAATATTGATTTAAGTCAAAATACAACAAAAAACATCACATTTATGAAGGTTATTTTATTGTTTTGAATCAATAAAATGTTTAAAAACAATGTGATTACAATTATTTTTAAACTATAAAAAATAGTTAGATCTTTGTTTTGTTGTAAATTTACTACAAGATTAGCTGAATTATTGTTCGGGTTTATCTAAGTGGCTGTAACTAGGTTCACGTTCTGTAAGTGTTAAGTGATTAAATGACAATCTATGAAAAACAGTATGGCAACAAGTTCATTGGAGCCCACGTATCTGCGGCAGGTGGTGTCGATCAGGCACCATTGCGTGCAAAAGAGATTGGTGCGAACGCGTTTGCGTTATTCACTAAAAACCAGCGCCAGTGGGTCGCCAAACCCCTCGAAGAGAAGACAATCTCAGCATTTAAAGCCAATTGCCAAAGGCTAGGCTTTAACAGTGAAATGATACTCCCTCATGATTCGTACCTGATTAATCTTGGGGCACCAGAACCGGAGAAGTTAGAAAAGTCACGTGCCGCTTTTATTGATGAGATGGATCGCTGCAATCAACTCGGCTTAACGCTACTCAACTTTCATCCTGGAAGTCATCTAAAGAAAATTTCTGAGCGGGAGTGTTTGCAGAAAATCGCCGAGTCGATAAATCTTGCTCACAGAGCAGTGCCTAATGTGGTCGCTGTGATAGAGAATACTGCAGGGCAAGGTACCAATCTTGGCTGGCGATTTGAACACTTAGCCGAAATCATCGAACAGGTAGACGACAAATCTCGAGTGGGAGTTTGTATAGATACCTGTCATACCTTCGCGGCGGGTTACGATCTGCGGAGTTTTGAAGCATGTGACGCAACATTCGCTGAGTTTGATCGTATTGTTGGTATGCATCACTTAAGGGCAATGCACATTAATGATTCAAAGATTGCCTTAGGTGGCAAGGTAGACCGTCATGATTCCCTTGGACGAGGAGAGATCGGCTGGAGCTGTTTTGAGTATATCGCCAAGGATGCTAGGTTTGATCGTATCCCTCTGATTTTAGAGACAATTGACCAGGATTTATGGCCGGAGGAGATCAACAGGTTACGCGAATTTCACCTACAAAATTAGTGGATTTATAGCCTTAGAGAAAAAGTGGCATCAATTTTTCATAGTGTTAGATGAGTCTATTTATATGAGGGTGCCATTATGCCTTATTCACGTTGTTATATCTCTGCTCGTCCTGCACGTTTACCTGCTCCAAATCGCCACATTGCGGGGCAGGGGCACCATAGAACGCCTCAGAAACATTAAGCTTTTCTTGTTCCTTCTCTATATTCTGCGACAATTGCAGGCAGTAACTAGTAGAAGGAATAGATCATGAACTCGTCACTGACTTGGCAAGAGATCATTGACGCTGAGAAACAGCAGCCGTATTTCCAGAAAATTCAGTTTTTTGTTGATCAAGAGCGTGCAGCAGGTAAAGAGATCTACCCACCTGCAGAAGATGTGTTTAACGCGTTCAATGTAACTGAGTTTGGTGATGTGAAAGTTGTGATCATCGGCCAAGATCCTTACCACGGTCCTAATCAGGCGCATGGCTTGTGTTTTTCTGTGCTACCGGGAGTAAAAACGCCCCCTTCTCTTGTCAATATGTACAAGGAGTTGGCACAGGATATTGAAGGTTTCGAAATTCCGCAGCATGGTTATCTGCAAAGTTGGGCTGAACAAGGGGTGCTGCTACTTAATACAGTGCTCACAGTCGAGCAAGGCAAAGCGCATTCCCATGCAAAAACTGGCTGGGAGACATTCACAGATAGGGTGATTGAGGCACTAAATCAGCATCACTCAGATGTGGTGTTCTTGCTGTGGGGGGCTCATGCGCAAAAGAAGGGCCGCTTTATTGACCGTGATAAGCACTATGTTCTCGCTGCTCCTCATCCCTCACCACTATCAGCGCATCGTGGTTTTTTTGGTTGCCGACACTTTTCGCAAACTAATGCGATTTTACAGCAACTAGGGAAACAGCCTATCGAGTGGCGACTTCCTTTACGTATTGACATGTAATCGGCTTTACAAACAAATTGCTTGATTTTCGAACGAGGTCAAAGCGCAATCTCTGTCTCTCCTATACACTTATTACAAGTAGGTGTTAAGGAGAAACGCTATGATGATCGAAAGGATTAGGCGCGAGCACGGTTATATGGTGCGCTTGTTAGCCTTGCTACGCCACAAGTTAACCATGCTAAAAAGTGAGCGCCAAGTTAACTACGCGGTGCTTCAAGAGCTTGTTGATTACCTTGCTACCCATTCAGAGAAAGTTCACCACCCTAAAGAAGACATTCTCTACCGTTACTATCAAGAACACTACGGCCATCATCATGAGATAGACAATCTTGAGTTAGAGCATGAAACCTTGTCGGAAACGACACATGCCTTTCTGAATATCGTTGAAATGGTGCTGCAAGATGCTGTCGTCCCTCAGGATATGTTTATTGAACAACTCGAATTATTCCTTGATGCTCAAAAACAACATTTAGAAACGGAAGAGAAGAAGGTATTTCCCTACCTGATTGAAACCTTCACGTTGAAAGATTGGCAGGCAGTCGAAGCGCAGTGGAGCGTATGTGAGGACGACCCTGTATTTGGAGAGACGATCGCAGAACAGTATGCTCAACTGGCAGAACGAGTCCATCAAACTGAGCATGAAAGTGTATAGAACAATACGTCTTATATAAAGAAAAGAGGCGATAGTTCGCCTCTTTCTTTAGTATTCGAGTTTATCTAGATCACTGAAGCCAATGTCCATATCCATCAACTCTTTTTGCAGTTGTTGGCGATCTTTAATTGCTTCAATTTCGCGCCATTTACGCTTTACAGGTTTAGTGCGTGCCGCGCGACGTTTAGGAAAGTCCTGTTCCATAATTTCTTCAAAGTATAAGCCTTCCATAAGCTACCTCATTGTGATTTTCTATCCCTCTAGTGGGGTCATTTTTAAATACCATAATCGCACCTAAAGTAACTTTGATTCGTTTCTCATTTGTTGCGTTTCAATGAAGTTTTTATGAGTAATGCGCAGCTAAATCACATAATTGCCTGTCTCGATTGATGGAATTTTGAACATTTGAAAGTGGGCAAACGATTAAATTTCGTAATTGAGAATGTTAACTGTGTGTGCAAAAGGCACAGTTTTGAGCGCGTGCTCAACGGAGTGCGTATGCAATTGGGACGGGTATGGCAACTTAAACAAAGCTAAATTTCGAAATATTGTTTGATACCTTATCGAGTAAGGGAGAACTGGCACAGCCAATCAAGAGCAAGCGAAACCAGCATAATACCATTGTTGTTAACTGAATGTTTTGCTTGTGTTTTTGGTTTGTGCTTTTATTGTGCGCTAGTGTGTTAATTGGGAGTGACGAACAGGTGAAAAATAACAACTTTGAGTGTTGAGTTTCATATTGATTTTTGCTCTGCTACGCTGCATTATCCGCCCGTCAAAAAATACGCTGATACGTAAAATGGAAGCATGAAGCGAGTTTTACATATCTACACTGCATATAAGATCAAAACGAATACTAAGCAATCTTGACACTTAGTCAGCAGTTAGATGGATGGCTCGGAAGCATTGATCAGCGAAAACTCAATATGAGGATGTTATGACAGACTTAATTAATTTAATGAATGACCTCCTATGGGGCTCTATTCTCGTCTATCTTCTAGTCGGTGTCGGAATCTACTTTACTGTCCGCCTCGGCTTTATTCAGTTCCGCCACTTCGGCCACATGTTCACTGTGTTAAAAAACAGTCGTAAAGCAGATAAAGCAGGTATCTCCTCTTTCCAAGCTCTTTGTACCAGTTTAGCTGCGCGTGTCGGTACAGGTAATATGGCCGGTGTTGCTGTTGCTCTGACTGCGGGTGGACCGGGTGCTATATTCTGGATGTGGCTAATCGCCATGCTGGGTATGGCAACATCATTTGCTGAGAGTACACTTGCTCAGCTATACAAGACTAAAGATGATGACGGTAACTACCGTGGTGGTCCAGCGTACTACATGGAAAAAGGTCTCGGTATGCGTTGGATGGGGGTGTTATTCTCAATCTTCCTAATCATCGCCTTTGGTCTAGTATTCAATGCAGTACAAGCCAACTCAATCGCGAATGCGATGGGCAATGCTTTCGGTTGGGAAGAAGCCTACGTGGGTATTGCGGTCGTGGCACTATCTTCTATCGTTATTTTTGGTGGTATTAAGCGTATTGCCAAAGTCGCTGAGTTGATTGTCCCTGTGATGGCCTTGGCTTACCTACTGCTCGCGCTATTTATCATGCTGACAAACCTGGAGAAGCTTCCAGCGGTTCTGACGTTAATCTTTAAGAGCGCATTTGGTCTTCAAGAAGCGGCAGCTGGTGGCCTTGGTTATGCAATCGCTCAAGCGATGATCAACGGTATCAAGCGCGGTCTTTTCTCGAACGAGGCGGGTATGGGTTCTGCGCCTAACGCGGCCGCATCTGCAACACCTTATCCACCGCATCCGGCATCGCAAGGTTATGTTCAGATGCTCGGTGTGTTTATGGATACCATTGTTATCTGTTCAGCGACCGTTGCTATTATCCTAATGTCTGGTGAGTATGTACCGCATGGTGAAGTGACAGGTATTGAGTTGACTCAAACAGCATTGAGCTCGCAGGTGGGTGATTGGGGCGGCATTTTCGTCGCTGTGGCTATCTTCTTCTTTGCCTTTACGTCAATCATTGCTAACTACTCGTACGCGGAGACTAACTTAATCTTCCTTGAGCACAATCATAAAGCGGGCTTAGGTATTTTCCGTATCATAGTACTGGGCATGGTAATGTTTGGTGCGGTTGCTTCGCTGCCAGTGGTTTGGGCATTAGCAGATGTATCGATGGGTTTAATGGCGATTGTTAACTTGGTAGCGATTATCCTGCTTTCGGGCATCGTGATTAAGCTCGCCAAAGATTACAACCGTCAGCTTGATGAAGGCAAACTGCCGACATTCGATGCTAATGATTTCCCAGAGCTAAAATCACAGCTCGAGGATGGAATCTGGGATCAAAACAGCAAGCAGCAATAGATTCCATCTATTAAAACGATTCAAAAAGCCATGCAGACATTGCATGGCTTTTTTTGTAACCTATAACTAACAAAACAGATAAATAGATAGAGTAAAGTCATGCTAATCGTTGTTTCACCTGCGAAAACCCTAGATTACGAATCACCACTAGCGACAAACAAGTCTACTCAACCAGAGCTAATTGAGTATTCAAAACAGCTTATCGATGTTTGCCGAAAGCTTACCCCGGCAGATGTTGCTAGCCTGATGAAGGTGAGTGATAAAATTGCTGACCTTAATGTCGGCCGCTTTCAGGAGTGGAGTGAAACTTTTACCAGTGAGAACTCACGCCAAGCGATACTTGCGTTTAAAGGCGATGTATACACAGGGCTTGATGCCCAGTCGCTATCGGATCAAGATTTTGATTACGCTCAGCAACATTTACGTATGCTGTCTGGCTTGTATGGCTTGCTTAAGCCGCTCGATCTCATGCAGCCATACCGTCTTGAAATGGGCACTAAGCTCGCTAACGAAAAGGGCAGTAACCTTTATCAATTCTGGGGTAATGTCATTACTGATAAGTTGAATCAAGCGATCGCCGAACAAGGTGATAATGTGCTGATCAACCTTGCTTCAAATGAGTACTTCAAAGCGGTCAAGCCAAAGAGCTTGGATGCGCAGGTGATCACTCCTGTGTTTAAGGATTGTAAGAATGGCCAATATAAAGTCATCAGCTTCTACGCTAAAAAGGCGCGAGGCATGATGGCGCGCTACATCATTGACAACCGGATTGCTAGTGTGGCTGACTTGACTAAGTTTGACACTGCAGGCTACTACTTTGTTGAAGATGAATCGACGCCAACAGAGCTAGTGTTTAAGCGCGAAGAGCAGTAATCAACTGGAGGAAGGGATGCGTAAGTGGATTAAGAAGTGGATCGCGAAGTACGATGCTTGGTGTCAGTCGATGGGCTTAACCCCAGAGAACAAGCGCAGTTGTGTCCCATATCGTAGCGATCCCTCCTCAAACTCGTCAGATAAAAACAAGGCGCAGCATTAATGCGCCTTTTTGATACCCATTGCCATTTAGATTTTGACTCGTTTGCGCCTCGACTCGAACCTCATATCGAAGCAGCAAAAAGTAGTGGCGTCGAGCGTTTTGTTATCCCTTCTATTGGACCATCAAATTGGCAACGCATTGAGCGCTTATCTCAGATGCATCCATCTGTCTACTACGCATTGGGTATCCACCCCCAGTTCCTTGATAGTGTTGACCAGACGTCACTTAAACAATTAGAGAAAATACTCACTCAGTCTGTAGATAAATGCGTGGCCGTTGGTGAGTGTGGTCTTGATGCGGCGGCCCACTTTGGTAGCAATCTGCAAGAGCAGATATTTACTCGTCAAGTTGAGTTTGCAATGGCCTGTCAGTTGCCCCTTATCATGCACAGTCGGAAAACTCACCATCGCCTACTACAATTACTCAAGCAGTATCGTTTTCCATATGGCGGAGTTCTACATGGCTTTTCTGGCAGTTATCAGCAAGCAATGCAGTTTGTTGATTTGGGTTTTCATATCGGTGTTGGCGGTGTGATTACTTATCCTAGGGCCAATAAAACCCGACAAGCAGTGGCAAAAATACCGCTTGAGAGCATTGTGTTAGAAACGGATTCGCCAGATATGCCATTGAGTGGTTATCAAGGTGAAGCCAATCACCCAAAGAGACTACCTCAAATACTGGAGTGCCTGGCTTTGTTAAAGGACACCTCAAGGCAAACGGTTGCGGAAATCGTTTGGAATAGTAGCAATTCAGCGTTCGGTATTTGTGAATAATTTCTAAATAAATTGTTCTTTTAGTGATTACGGATGATTTGATTGGTGATTGTTGTCACACTTTTGGGTGAATGCACGATGAATCTTAACGGAAACTGTGAGACGGGCATTACTTTATCATTGGCCGGATGAGTATAATTGCCTCCGCTTTTGAGCTCCATTTTGTAACACGCCAACAAACAACATATAAGGAAGTCATAAACTATGAGCCTGTTTATGAGCCTAGTCGGTATGGCAGTTTTGCTAGCAATCGCGCTACTACTGTCTGACAACCGTAAAGCTATCAATCTAAGAACAGTGGGTGGCGCTTTTGCTATCCAATTCATCATCGGTGGTTTCGTTCTATACGTACCATGGGGTCGTGATCTTCTAGCTGGTTTCTCAGCTGGTGTACAGAACGTTATCGACTACGGTAAAGACGGTACTGGTTTCCTATTCGGCAGCCTTGTTAACTTCTCTGTTGACGGTATCGGTTTCATCTTTGCATTCCAAGTACTACCAACGCTAATCTTCTTCTCTGCACTTATCTCTGTACTTTACTACATTGGTGTAATGCAGTGGGTTATCAAGATTCTTGGTGGCGGTCTACAAAAAGCACTAGGTACTTCACGTGCCGAGTCTATGTCTGCAGCAGCTAACATTTTCGTAGGTCAAACAGAAGCGCCTCTAGTGGTTCGCCCGTTTGTTCCTAAAATGACTCAGTCTGAGCTATTTGCAGTAATGTGTGGTGGTCTTGCGTCTGTTGCTGGTGGTGTACTAGCAGGTTACGCATCTATGGGTGTACCTCTAGAGTACCTTGTAGCAGCATCATTCATGGCAGCACCAGGTGGCCTACTGTTTGCTAAAATCATCAAGCCAGAAACTGACACACCAGATGAAAATATTAGTGACGACATCGACGGTGGTGATGACAAACCAGCTAACGTTATTGACGCAGCAGCTGGCGGTGCATCAGTTGGTCTACAACTAGCTCTAAACGTTGGTGCAATGCTACTAGCGTTCATCGGTCTAATCGCTCTAATCAACGGTATCCTAGGTGGTGTTGGCGGTTGGTTCGGTATGCCTGAGCTAACTCTAGAAATTTTACTAGGTTACCTATTCTCGCCTCTAGCATTCCTAATTGGTGTGCCATGGGCTGAAGCAACAGTTGCTGGTTCATTCATTGGTCAGAAACTGGTTGTTAACGAATTCGTAGCTTACCTAAACTTCGTACCTTACGTTGGCGAGAACGCTCAAGTTGTTGCAGCAACAGGTCAAGTAATGTCTGAGAAGACTCAAGCAATCATCGCATTCGCTCTATGTGGTTTCGCAAACCTTTCTTCTATTGCGATTCTACTAGGTGGTCTAGGTGGTCTAGCTCCAAACCGTCGTCACGACATCGCTCGTATGGGTGTTAAAGCGGTTTGTGCAGGTACACTGTCTAACCTAATGGCGGCGACAATCGCTGGCTTCTTCCTATCTTTCTAATTGATTAAGCGAAAGATTATATAGACGCCGTTTTATAAAGCCCCGTAGTTGCATAGCTTGCTATGTACTACGGGGCTTTTTTGTTTTTTTTTCGTCGTCTTTTGCCCGCTAACTGCGTTAACTGCGAATATTCGCCCCAATCATTTAGGAACACTAAACTCATGGGGACTCATATTCTTGTTACCTTGTTAGCAAACAAATGACTTAGAAAGAGTCAAACCTAGCCTGCTATGTGCATAGCTTTGTTTGATAAGTCTGGAATGGATTCAGACAACAAGATTCATAACGCTTGTGCAGTCGATTAGATTGAGCAAACGTTAAGCAGAATCTTTTTTGAGATACAAACCGTTTGCGCTCTATGAGCGACTACAGTTCTGCGATAAATATCTATAATGTATATATGTATAGAAAGTAGGGTAAAACTCATGAATGAAGTTTTCCTCGCAACCATAGCTGGTTTTGTCGTTGGAGTCCTGTTTTCGGCTATCAAGTTGCCGCTACCTGCCCCACCTGTTTTAGCAGGGATTATGGGTATTGTAGGGGTCTATCTTGGTGGCGTAACTTATCATTGGATTATTGAGAAGTTTTTTAGCTAGCGATAATTGATACAAGGAGTATGATTGACGCTGGCAGCAGCCCCGTGCTGCTTGGGCATTTGCCCATATACGTTAGACACCGCAATCGTAGATTGTTGTGCCATAGACCAAACTGGTACTGTGCGGTGACAAGGATAGCAATTGGCATATTAAAATTCGCTGTATATGCCGAGTCTTCAGGGAACCAAGTCCGTTCATAAATGACTGCAGTTCTAAAATGTATTTAGAACAGTAACTTTTTTGAATATTGATCGGAGATAGAAATGAGCGATTTAAAAGCAGCAGCACTACGTGCACTTAAACTAATGGACCTAACTACGCTGAATGATGATGACACTGATGCGAAAGTTATTTCACTATGTCATGACGCAAAATCAGCAGTAGGTAACACAGCTGCAATTTGTATTTACCCTCGCTTTATTCCTATTGCTAAGAAGACACTTCGTGAGCAAGGTACACCAGAAGTTCGCATCGCAACTGTAACTAACTTCCCACACGGTAACGACGACATAGAAATCGCTGTTGCTGAGACTAAAGCGGCAGTAGCTTACGGTGCAGATGAAGTAGACGTAGTATTCCCTTACCGTGCCCTAATGGCAGGTAACGAAGAAGTGGGCTTCGAGCTAGTTAAGCAGTGTAAAGAAGCATGTGGCGACATTCTTTTAAAAGTCATCATCGAAACGGGTGAGCTAAAAGAAGAAGCACTAATCAAGAAAGCATCTGAAATCTGTATTAAAGCAGGTGCAGACTTCATTAAAACTTCTACTGGTAAAGTGCCAGTAAACGCAACGCCAGAATACGCTCGCATGATGCTAGAAGTTATTCGTGATATGGGTGTTGCAGAAACTGTTGGTTTCAAACCTGCAGGTGGCGTTCGTACTGCTGAAGACGCAGCAGACTACCTAGCAATGGCTGACGAAATCCTAGGTGATAACTGGGTTGATGCTCGTCACTACCGTTTCGGTGCGTCAAGCCTGCTAACCAACCTACTTAATACATTAGAAGTGACAGACGAGACTGCTGATCCAGCAGCATACTAATTTTCTCGTTAGAGAACTGATAAATAAAAAGTCTGTTTGGTGGAGTAGCAAACCGCTGCTCCCCATTACCTCTTTACCTTACAACCATCGCTTGCTTTAGCATGGGAGGATCTAATGTACTTACCACAAGAAATTATTCGTAAAAAACGCGACGGCGAAGTGCTGAGCGCGGAAGAAATCAACTTTTTCATTCAAGGCGTAGCAAAAGAGACGGTATCTGAAGGTCAGATCGCAGCGTTTGCTATGGCTATTTTCTTTAATGAAATGACCATGCCCGAGCGCATCGCACTGACGTGTGCAATGCGTGACTCAGGCATGGTCATCGACTGGAGCCACAAAGAGTTTGGCGGCCCAATTGTCGATAAGCACTCAACCGGCGGTGTGGGTGATGTAACTTCACTGATGCTTGGCCCTATGGTTGCGGCATGTGGAGGCTTTGTACCAATGATCTCTGGTCGTGGTCTTGGTCACACAGGTGGCACGCTAGACAAACTCGAGTCGATTCCTGGCTACAACATCACGCCAACTAACGAAGTGTTTGGTGATGTAACCAAAGAGGCAGGTGTAGCGATCATCGGTCAAACTGGTGATCTGGCTCCTGCAGATAAGCGTGTTTATGCGACGCGTGATATTACCGCGACAGTCGATAACATCTCGTTGATCACAGCTTCAATCCTATCTAAGAAGCTAGCTGCGGGTCTTGAATCACTGGTTATGGATGTAAAAGTAGGCTCTGGCGCATTTATGCCAACTTACGAAGCATCTGAAGAGCTAGCGAAATCAATCGTAGCGGTAGCAAACGGTGCTGGCACTAAAACAACTGCAATCCTAACTGACATGAACCAAGTTCTCGCCTCTTCTGCGGGTAACGCGGTTGAAGTTCGTGAAGCGGTTCAGTTCCTAACCGGTGAATATCGTAATCCACGTCTTCTTGAAGTTACTCTAGCATCATGTGCAGAGATGCTAGTGCTAGGTAAGCTAGCTGAAAACAGCGAAGATGCACGTGCCAAATTGATGGAAGTGCTAGACAACGGTAAAGCAGCTGAGTGCTTCGGTAAGATGGTTGCAGGCTTAGGTGGTCCAGCAGACTTCGTAGAAAACTACGACAACTACCTAGAGAAAGCAGAGATCATCAAGCCAGTTTACGCTGACGAGAGCGGTGTGGTATCTGCGATGGATACACGCGCAATCGGTATGGCTGTCGTTGCGATGGGCGGTGGTCGTCGAGTCGCAACGGATGCCATTGACTACGCAGTAGGTTTTGATGGCTTTATTCGTCTAGGTGAACAAGCATCAAATGATAAGCCTCTAGCGGTTATCCACGCTCGTAGTGAACAGCAGTGGCAAGAAGCAGCAGACGCGTTAAAAGCAGCGATTACGGTGGGTGGTGAGTATGCGCCAACGCCAGAGGTGTATCGTCAGATTCGCGCAGAAGATTTGTAATCTTGTCATACGTGAAGCTGCAGCAGCTTTCTTGTGTCTGCTGCAACTTCTACTAGGCTGGGTTAAATAATTACAATTAGATTGGTTGATTGAGCTGTAGCTCTCGGCCAGTCAGAGGAAGAGAGCAATGAAAAGAGCATTTATTTTAGTCTTAGACTCGTTTGGTATCGGTGCAACCGCTGATGCAAAAGATTTTGGCGATGTGGGTTCCGATACAATGGGTCATATTGCTGAGCAGTGTGATAAGGGCTTAGCAGACAACGCTGAGCGTAGCGGTCAGCTTAAGCTTCCTAACTTAGCTAAGTTAGGTTTAGCAATGGCTCATAAAGAGTCAACAGGTAGTTTTGCAGCGGGTTTTGATGCTGACGTTGAAATCGTTGGTGCCTACGGTCATGCAGCAGAGCTCTCTTCTGGTAAAGATACTCCATCTGGTCACTGGGAAATCGCAGGGGTTCCTGTTCTGTTTGATTGGGGCTACTTCACGGATAAAGAGAATAGTTTCCCTAAAGAGCTAACAGACCGCATTCTTGAGCGCGCAGGGTTAGATGGTTTCCTCGGTAACTGCCACTCTTCTGGTACAGAGATCCTAGATAACTTAGGTGAAGAGCATATGAAGACAGGGCTACCTATCTTCTATACCTCTGCAGACTCTGTATTCCAAATTGCTTGTCATGAAGAGACATTCGGCTTAGACCGCTTGCTAGAGCTTTGCCAAATTGCTCGCGAGGAGCTTGAAGATTATAACATTGGCCGTGTTATTGCGCGTCCATTTGTGGGTCCAGGTAAAGGCCAATTTGAGCGTACTGGTAACCGCCGAGACCTATCTGTTGAGCCACCTTCAGCAACTATTTTACAAAAGCTTGTGGACGAGAAGGGTGGTCAAGTCCACTCAATCGGTAAGATCTCTGATATTTACGCAGGTTGTGGTATCACTCAAAAAACTAAAGCAACTGGTATTCCTGCGCTATTTGATGCAACTAAAGAAGCGATCAAACAAGCGGGTGATAACACTATCGTATTTACCAACTTCGTAGACTTTGACTCAGCATATGGTCACCGTCGTGATGTGGCAGGCTATGCTGCTGCGCTTGAGTATTTTGATGGACGTATCCACGAAGTGATTGAGCTAATGGAAGAGGATGACATCCTGATTCTGACGGCTGACCACGGTTGTGATCCAACATGGCAAGGTACAGACCACACTCGTGAACATATTCCAGTGATTGTCTATGGTCCTAAGATTCCTGCAGGCTCTCTAGGACTGCGTGATACGTTTGCTGATATCGGCCAAACGCTAGCGAGCTACTTTGGTACATCACCAATGGATTACGGTAAAAGTTTTCTGTAATCAAAATTAGCTAAATTAAATAGAGGGCTTGTCCCTCTATTATTTTTTTAAACCTCACTTATCTTCGATAAATAAAAGGAAATTGAATCATGGCTACTCCACATATCAACGCAGAAATGGGCGCATTTGCAGACGTCGTATTAATGCCGGGTGACCCGCTACGCGCTAAGTACATCGCAGAAACTTTCCTAGACGACGTTGTTCAGGTATGTGATGTACGCAATATGTACGGCTACACAGGCAGTTATAAAGGCCGCAAGGTGTCCGTGATGGGCCATGGTATGGGTATCCCATCGTGCTCGATCTATGCAACTGAACTTATCAAGGACTTCGGTGTTAAGAAGATTATCCGAGTTGGTAGCTGTGGTGCAGTTAGTGAAGACATCAAGGTTCGCGATGTGGTTATTGGTATGGGGGCATGTACTGATTCGAAAGTAAACCGCATTCGCTTTAAAGGCCATGACTTCGCCGCTATTGCTGACTATAAAATGGTTCGCGCAGCAGAAGACGCAGCGAAAGCACGTGGCATTGAAGTGAAAGTGGGTAACCTGTTCTCCGCTGAGCTGTTCTACACGCCAGATCCAGAAATGTTCGACGTAATGGACAAATACGGCATCGTCGGCGTGGAGATGGAAGCGGCAGGCATCTATGGTGTATGTGCTGAGTACGGGGCAAAAGCACTAACTATCTGTACTGTTTCAGACCACATTAAGACCGGCGAGCAAACGACTTCTGATGAGCGCCAAACCACCTTTAACGATATGATGATCATTGCTCTAGACTCTGTTCTGCTAGGTGATTCCGAGTAAAGAGCAGGAACGGACTGCATCCTCGGGATTAGGGAAGACGGGAACGGGCTTCGCCCTCCGGGAGTTTTTCGTTGCAGTATCCCGAATCCATAGCAAAGCGTTCCAAAACAAAAAGGGTTGACGCATTCACGTCAACCCTGTTCTATTTTATCCAGTTATCCAGTTATCCAGTTATCCAGTTATCCAGTTATCCAGTTATCCAGTTATCCAGTTATCC
>JRWQ01000029.1 GCA_000775715.1 Vibrio tubiashii | reverse complement strand
CTTAGTATCAAGTTTGAAGTGCGACACTTTTTACAGATGCGCATGAATATACTCCTGTGGTGTGTAGAACCCAAGTCTTTTCCTTGGGCGTGAGTTTAGCTTTCCAGCTATTTGGTTACAGAGCCTCTGTGTCACATGTGACATAGAGGCTTTTTTAGGTAAGTACTGTCTGATTAAACCATTCGTGTTTTCATTGGTTCCACGCTCCCATGAATGGTATGGGTTAGCAAAGAAAAACAAACACTTAGTTTGTTTTTCTAACTGAGCATATTGGTGAAATTCAGTACCGTTATCAGCCGTAATCGTTTTGAACGGTAAGTCTGACTGCTTAATGATCTTCTTCACTCGAGCGTTCAATGAATTAGTCGTTCTGTCGTCTAATTGACCTATAAAAGTATAACCGGTCATTCTATCTACTAAAGTCACAATGCAGTGCTTAGTTCCTCGCCCAATGACAGTGTCTATTTCCCAGTGTCCTGGCTCAAGGCGAAGCTCTGCTTCGGCTGGTCGCTCAGATATATGCTTCTTTGCGGCTAAGCGGCCCCTGCTGTCGTTAGAGCGATATCTTTTACGCCTTTGCTTAGTTGACTGGCGCAGGTGTTTCCATAGCATTCCGCCTTCTGCTTTGTTGTTCCAAACATACTGGTAAATCAGTTCGTGACTCATTGTTTTTTGACCAATTCGCCTTAGAAATCCCACTATCTGTTCAGGGCTCCAGTCCAGTTGCAGCAAGGCGGCAACGAGCCTGAAGTCGGTTTCGTCATAGCGCTTGTTTCGCCTTGAACGAGCAAGCCTATTCCGAGCACGCTGCTGAGCGTACTCAGGTTGGTACGAGTACCTGCCAAAGTACTTGTTGTATCGTTTATTACGTTCTATCTCTCGATAGATCGTGGACTTGTGACGGTTGAGTAATCTAGCTATTCCAGCAGTACGTAGTCCTTGCTTTCTTAAGATAGAAATCGTATACCTTTCGTTCTCAGTGAGGTGTGTATATTTCATAGTTTTACTTCTTGGCGGGAGCAAAATTTATGAATACCACATCTCACTGTTTTATTTTTCAGAGGTGTCGCACTTCGTACTTGAATCCAAG
>JRWQ01000028.1 GCA_000775715.1 Vibrio tubiashii | reverse complement strand
AGTTTCGAGTTTCGAGTTTCGAAGAAAATTATAGAGGGTTGACGTTTTGCGTCAGCCCTTTTTGTTTGCGAACGCTTCGCTATTGATGCGGGAACGGGCTACGCCCTATGGAGAGCTGGAGAGCTGGAGAGCTGGAGAGCTGGAGAGCTGGAGAGCTATCGTTAATTAGCTCCATTTAGGAAGTAAACTACATTTTTCTCGCAGGGCGCAGCCCGTTCCAAAATCGCGAAGGACGAAGTCCGTTCCCTACTCCCCTACCCACACAACTCAGCAAACTGGCCGCGTGTTAGTGTCGCTAAATCTTGCGGGGCTAGCTCGATTTCCAATCCACGCTTTCCAGCACTGACACAGATAGTCTCTTGACCCAACGCACTTTGATGAATAAAAGTCGGCAGCGCTTTTTTTTGTCCTAGTGGACTTATCCCGCCAACGACGTAACCTGTAGTTTTTTGCGCAATATCTGGGTTAGCCATTTCCGCCTTCTTACCTTTGGCCGCTTTCGCTGCTTGTTTTAAATTGAGCTTTTGGTCGACGGGAATTACCGCAACAGCGAGATTCTTCAGCTCTCCGTTAATACAGAACAATAAAGTTTTAAACACTTGTTCAGGGTTTTGCCCTAAGGCTTCTGCCGCCTCTAATCCATAACTTTCTGCTCTCGGATCATGGTGATACTGATGAATGGTGTGAGTGATTTTTTTCTTTTTAGCGAGGTTAATTGCAGGAGTCATACTCCCTCCTGTTCAGACAAACAAAAAGCGCCGCTCATACTGAGCAGCGCTTTAGATTAAATAGCCTTATAAGCCAGTGTCAACTTACTTATATACCATCTCACCCGATGGCGCGTATTTATTTACGTCGATTGGGCTGTTCGATTCCATGTACTCTTTAAGTACTTCAGCATCTACGAAACCAGTATTAACGTGACCTGGGTGACCGGTTAGTTTAGGGTAACCGTCACCACCCGCTGCGTTATAGCTTGGTACTGTAAAGCGGTAAGTTTCGTCTAGACGAAGTTGTTTACCACCGATAAATACATTAGATACTTTACCGTCAGCCACTGTCATAGAGATACCTGCAAACTGAGCATACGCACCAGAGTCTACTGGTTTAGTTGCGACTACGTTTAGGTAATCCATCACTTCTTTACCCGACATGTCAGTGTAAGTCAGGATGTTAGCGAATGGCTGAACAGTCAGTACGTCTTTGTAAGTTACGTCGCCAGCTTCGATAGAGTCACGAACACCACCAGAGTTCATCACTGCGAAATCTGCTTTCGCACGTTCCATATGAGCAGTTGCGATCAAGCGACCTAGGTTAGTTTGCTGGAAGCGAACCACGTTACGGTCACCTTCAAGCTTGCCGTTAGTCTCAGCAATTTTAACATTTAGCTGAGCTTGACCTTGCTCTTGGTATGGGCGTAGGAACTCAAGCAGTTCCGAATCTTGTGCAATTTCGTCTTCGATAAGTACACGCTGCTTCTTACCGTCGATCTTAACTTTCTTCTTCAAGTTTACAGGGATTAGATCGTAGCTCACCATCTCTAGCTCACCGTTACGGAATTCGTAATCTGCACGACCTACGTACTTACCCCACTCGTGTGCCTGAACGATGTAGGTACCGTTCTGCATGTCTGGCTTACACTCGTCAGAAGGCTTGAAGTTTTTCTTAACTACGTTTGGCGCTTCCATACATACAGGCTCTTGAGAGTGACCACCGACGATCATATCTAAAGAACCTTCATCTAGGTAACGAGCAAGTGCTACATCACCAGGAGCGTTCACGCCACGGTTGCCGTTTTCATAGTGTCCCATGTGGGTAACAGCAAAGATCAGATCTGGTTTTTCTGTCTTCTCTAGCTCAGCAATGAGCTGTTTCGCTTCTTCTTTAGGATCACGGAAATCAATGCCACCGATAAACTCTGGGTTACCGATTTTCTGAGTGTCTTCCGTTGTTAGACCAATAACAGCGACCTTGATGCCTTGAAGTTCGAACATCTCGTATGCTTGGAACATACGCTCGCCAGTTTTCTTGTCATAAATGTTGGCAGATAGCATTGGGAAGTTTGCCCAATCTTTCTGCTTCATTAGAACTTCAAGCGGGTTATCAAATTCGTGGTTACCGAGTGCCATAGCATCGTAACCGATTTTGCTCATACCCTTGAAATCAGGTTCTGCATCTTGCAGATCAGACTCTGGAACACCAGTATTGATATCACCACCTGATAGTAGTAGAGAGCTGCCGCCTTCCGCTGCAATTTCTGCACGCAGCTCATCAATGAGAGTCTTGCGAGCCGCCATACCGTACTCGCCATATTTGTTCTGCCAGAAACGGCCGTGATGGTCGTTTGTGTGAAGAACTGTTAGTTTGTATGTTTTGTCTGCTTCCCACTCATGCTGTGGTGCCGTCGCACAACCAGCGAGAGTTGCCAAAATTGCTGCGCTAATTGCGCTTTTTACGATTAGGCCTTGCTTCATTGTCATACCTTTTGAACTTTTAGGGGATTCCACTGCTTTTCTACTGCTCTCGGTGAATAGACAAAGTTGAAAAACGTACTCAGAGAGCAGTAAAACTTGAGCTAGTTTAAATTAAGACAGAAGAAGTAACACTTGCATTTCATATTTATGATGAGTAGATCACTCTTAATAACTATTAAATATGTAATAAAGCGTAAGAATTACACTCGCGTAAATATAAGATCACAAGCAAACGTTTGTCTTCAACAGATATATATTAGTCGATTAATGTGACTTGGCTTAGCTTATCAACACAAAAAGCGAATATTGAATAAATTTACCCCAAAACCAAGGCCTAAGAGTTAGATTATATCACTTCAATGTCGCCAATATTTCTTGGTTACAAAAGCTTCAGTGAGAGTTTAAAAAAGGGAGATATCCACTCAACAAAACGTTACATTATAACAAATATCCTTTTTAACCTTAGTCATTAATATTAAGACTCATGGTCTAGCGCATTATTCAAAACAAAAAAAGCCAGCAATTACGCTGACTTTAATAATCAAAGAACTTTTAACTATTTAATATCAATATGCTCAAAGCCTTTGATAAGATCATCAAGCGCTTTCATCTGTGCTAGGAACGGCTCTAATTTGTCTAGCGGCAACGCTGAAGGGCCATCACAACGAGCTTGATCTGGATTTGGATGCGCCTCAATAAATAGGCCAGCAATGCCTGTTGCTAGACCCGCTTTAGCAAGCTCAACTGTTTGCTCACGACGACCACCTGAAGCCGCACCTGATGGGTCACGCATTTGCAGTGAGTGAGTAACGTCAAATATGATTGGGCTGCCGTTAGATGCCTTCTTCATTACACCAAAGCCAAGCATATCAACGACTAGGTTATCGTAGCCATGGCATGAACCACGCTCACATAGAATAATGTTTTCATTGCCGCATTCACTGAACTTGTCAACGATATTACCGACTTGACCAGGGCTCATGAACTGAGGTTTTTTAACATTGATCACAGCGCCCGTTTTCGCCATCGCCTCTACAAGGTCCGTCTGACGAGCAAGGAATGCCGGAAGCTGGATAACATCTACCACATCTGCCACTGGCTGAGCTTGTTCTTCTGTGTGTACATCAGTAATAATCTTTACGCCAAAGGTGTCTTTTAACTCTTGGAAGATTTTCATCCCTTCCTCAAGACCAGGGCCTCGGTAAGAGTGAACAGAGCTGCGGTTTGCTTTATCAAATGACGCTTTAAATACGTATGGAATACCGAGCTTTTCGGTTACTTTTACGTAATGCTCACAGATCTGCATTGCAAGATCGCGAGACTCTAAAACGTTCATACCTGCAAACAGCGTGAATGGCTTGTCGTTCGCTACTGGAATATCACCAACGTGAACAATTTTCTGTTCCATTTTCTTCTCTCTATTTCGATGTGATGCCAACTCTCAAGAGGTGGACTTAATGTAAGGTCACCTGAGTTTCACTCATGGCGTTCACTTGATTCTTAAGCAGCTCCGCCGCCGGGTCATCAGGGCACTGATCAATAAAATACTGATAATCACTCAAGGCAACTTGATGACAATCAAGCTGCTGATAGATAAACCCGCGGTCGCGAATTTCATACGGATCATCTGGAACGAAGGTCAGCGCTAAATCGGTACACTTTAACGCCAAAGTATAGCGTTCTTCTCGTAGGAGAGCACTTTTGAGCAGAGCGAGCCAGCGACCAATCACGGTTGGGTTGTCTGTCTCTAATAGATGCTTAGACTCTAGCTTTGCCAGTGGGCCTTTATGACCAATCAACCAAGCACCTAGCGTATGCTCAGAAACATATTCGCCGTTAAACGGGTTGATATAGAGTGGCTTGTCGCCGTACCACTCGATTTTAAGTAGGAACTGAGTTGGGAAGGTCACCCCCACCAACGGAAAGCCCAGCTTACGTGCGATATAGAGTAGAATCGCCCCTAAGCTCACCGGAATCCCTTTACGGCTTTCTAGAACTTTATCGACAAAGCCATTTTCCGAATGAAAATAGCTGTCTCTGTCCCCTTGATACCCCCACTGGTGATAAAACAGACGCAGCAGAGATTCAAAGCGCTGTTTTTCATTTACTTCGTGAACAAGCGCCAGCTCAGCCTCTTGAACCAATCGGTTCAACTCAGCTTCAGCCCAGTTGACTTGGGTTTGAGGATTGATCGCTTTGTTTAATGCTAATGCGCCTTCTACCAGCTCCATAGCATCAAAGTCTTCATCAAATAACTCAAGCATTGGTTGTTAAAACCTCACTAACCAAAAATATTAACCAAAGAACATTGGGGTTTTAGTGACAGCAACTTTACCTGCCATCGCTAGCCATCCTAAGGCACCAAAAAAAGAGAATGTTCTAAGCAACTTGTTCTTACCTAACTTCAATGCAAAGAAACCAAGTGCAATATAAGCCAATACACAAGTGATCTTCTCAGTCAGCCAAGGAGCCGATGGTGTAAATGGAATAAAACCAGTGATAAAGATCAATGCGATACCCGACACCAGTAAACACGTATCATTGATGTGCGGAAATACTTTAAAAAACTTCTTCTCTAACAGTTTTGAGTTCGCCATCATCATGGCAAAACGAACCGATAGTAGCGTTGCACTTACTGCTATGGTCAGTAGGTGAAAATGTTTAAGACCTTCGTACATTGATTTTCTCTCTTGCTTCAGTGGTGATACTGGCCGATGGTTACTCGGTCGTTGTCACCATAGTCCTTGTAGGTTTCCACTTGGTCATAGCCAAGTGAGAGTAATAGTTCCCTCACCGCAGAGCCTTGCTCAAATCCATGTTCGAACATTAGCCAGCCTTGGTCACTCAAATAACAGCGAGCCTCAGTTGCGATATGTTTAATATCCGCTAAGCCCTTCTCTTCAGCCACCAGCGCGCTCAGAGGTTCAAAGCGCACATCTCCTTGAGTTAGGTGAGGGTCTTCCTTCTCAATGTATGGCGGGTTAGAGACAATGAGAGCAAACTCTATGCCATCTGGAACCGGTTCAAACCAGTTCCCGGCAAGAAAGCGAGTATTGGTTAGATTGAGCGAATGAGCGTTAGATTCAGCAAGCTGCTTTGCATCAGTTTTCAGATCAATACCCCACACCTTTCGCTTAGGCAGTTCTGATGCGAGAGCTAAAGCAATCGCGCCAGTGCCTGTACCCAAATCAAGAATATCACCTTGATTCAAAACAGCTTTATCTAGCGCGACTTCGACTAATCGTTCAGTATCTGGTCTTGGTATCAAGGTCGTTGGAGATACTTTTAACGGCAGTGACCAAAACTCACGTTCACCGGTAATGTAGGCAACAGGCTCACCTGTTATACGGCGTTGCAGCACGCTCTCGAAATCCTTCAATTGCTCTGGCTCAAGAATCTTGTCTGGCCAAGTCAAAAGAAAGGAGCGAGGTTTGTCTAAGGTGTGGCAAAGAAGCACCGCCGCATCAAGAGAAGGCGAATCACTGCCACTCTCTTGAAGTTGCTGTACGGCCATTTTTAGTGTGCTCTCAACACTGTTGTCAGCCGACATTCGGTTAGTTGTTCTCTGCTAGAGCGGCAAGCTGATCGGCTTGGTGTTCTTGGATAACTGGATCAATCAAACTTGATACGTCACCTTCCATCACCTCATTCAGACGGTAGATGGTTAAGTTGATACGGTGATCTGACACACGGCCTTGCGGGTAGTTGTAAGTACGGATACGGTCACTACGGTCACCAGAACCTAGAAGGTTACGACGAGTATCAGACTCTTCCGCCGCACGTTTCGCTTCTTCAGCCTGAATAATACGCGCTGCTAGAACCGCCATCGCTTTGGCTTTGTTCTTATGCTGTGAACGCTCATCCTGACACTCAACCACAGTACCGGTTGGTAAGTGGGTAATACGAATTGCAGAGTCCGTTGTGTTAACGTGCTGACCGCCCGCGCCTGATGCACGGAAGGTATCAATCTTAAGATCAGCGGCTTTAATCTCTGGGATTTCCGCTTCTGGGATCTCAGCCATTACAGCAACTGTACATGCCGAGGTGTGGACGCGGCCTTGAGACTCTGTGGCAGGGACACGTTGTACGCGGTGACCGCCTGATTCAAACTTAAGTACACCGTATGCACCATCGCCAGAAACTTTTGCGATCATCTCTTTGTAGCCGCCATGCTCAGATTCGTTTGAAGACATGACTTCTACGCGCCAACCTTTCTTCTCAGCAAACTTGCTGTACATACGGAATAGGTCACCAGCGAAAATACCCGCTTCGTCACCACCCGCACCCGCACGAATTTCTAAGAAACAGTTGCGGTCATCGTTCGGATCTTTTGGTAGCAGCAAGATCTGTAGCTCATCGCTAAGATTTTCAATCGTCGCTTTGGCTTCTTTTATCTCTTCTTGCGCCATTTCGCGCATCTCTTCGTCGTCTTCTTTCGCCATCTCTTCAGCGGCAATCAAATCTTCCTGAGCTTGCTGGTACGCTTGGAAACACTTAGTCACTTCCTCAAGCTGAGAGTACTCTTTTGATAACGCACGGAATTTGTCTTGGTCTCCGATAACATCCGGATCGCCAAGTAGGTGTTGAACTTCTTCGTAACGCTCAACTAGGGTTTCTAGCTTAATAAGAATCGAGGCTTTCATAGTTTTTTTAACTCAGGGGGTTATTAAGGTCGGTCACTCGAGCAACAGGCTAAGAGTTATCCAGACCTAAACTTTGTCTAATTGTAGTCAATCTTGCGGGCTCACCTTTCTCGGCCGCACTTTGCAATGCGCGAGTGGGTGCGTGGATCAATTTGTTGGTTAGCTTGTTGCTTAGTTCAAGGAGAACTTTCTCGGCATCAGCTCCCGCAGCAAGAGACTGTAAACTTTTATTGAGTAACTCTTCGCGTATTTCATTCGCAGACTGACGGTACTCGCGGATACTATCCACCGCTTGCAGTGAACGCATCCACGACATAAATGCCGCACTTTCTTCACTGACAATGGCTTCCGCTTGGATCGCTTCAATCTTACGTTGCTCAATATTGCTATCGACGATCGATTGCAAGTCATCCACCGTGTACAGATAAGCATCATTGAGATCGCCCACCTGAGATTCAATATCACGTGGAACCGCAATATCCACTAGCAACATAGGTTGATAACGACGCGCTTTAAGTGCGGTTTCAACCATGCCCTTACCGATAATAGGCAGCGGACTCGCGGTTGAGCTAATCACAATATCTGCGCGCGGTAAAAATTCAGGGATCTCTGGCAAGCCAATGATCTCTGCGCCAAACTGCTCAGCCAATGGCAAGGCACGCTCTTTGGTTCGGTTTGCAACAATCATATTGCTGCAACCATTTGCCGCTAAGTGCTTAGCCACTAGCTCAATAGTTTCACCAGCACCAACGAGCAACACCGTAGACTTCTCAAGCGATTCAAAAATATGTTTCGCTAATGTACAGGCCGCATAGGCAACCGACACGGCATTGCCACCAATGTCTGTCTCGGTACGAACTCGCTTAGCAACAGAGAAGGCTTTTTGAAATAGCTTCTCTATTGCAGAATCTACCGCTTTACTATCACGAGAGTCAGAATACGCTTGCTTCACCTGACCCAAGATTTGCGGCTCACCAAGAACCAAAGAGTCCAAACCACATGAAACACGCATCAAGTGACGAATAGCCGCTTGCTCCTCGTGGATATAGATGCTGGGTTTAAGATCTTCAGGACTCACTTGGTGAAAGTGAGATAACCAATCGATCATTTTGCTCTTACTACCACTTTTTACATCACAATAGATTTCGGTGCGATTACAGGTAGAAACGATCACACTTCCATTGACGTTAGGGTTTTGATTGAGCTGGTCTAACGCTTCAGGTAACTTTTCCGGACCAAACGCGACTTTTTCACGAAGCTCGACAGAGGCCGTATTATGGTTGATACCTATAGCAAGCAAAGACATTTATTATTGGTTCTCTGAATCAGGCAATGGATAAATAAGGTCGGAATTTTACTTTATGCCCTCTGTGAATGAAAGGGGAATAAGGATATGTTTTCTTGAGTTCGTGATTTCAATGATATAGTAAGCAGATACTTGGGTTAAAACTGGATGAATAATCACCAATGCTGCAACATTCTCGATCTATTTTTGTCCTGCTCTGCATGACTCTGTTCTTACATGGTTGTGCCACCATCGACAGCACAACCAACGTCGAGTGGCAAACTCACCAGCAACGCCTTGCTGACATCAAGAGTTACAAATCTAATGGCAAACTCGGCTATATTGCGCCAGAACAAAGACAATCGCTCAACTTCCAGTGGTCTCACTCAGCAACATTAACCCAACTGCGCATGACCACTTTTCTTGGTCAAACAGCTCTAAACCTTACAGCAACGCCTGAAGGTGCAACCGTCGAAACCTACGATGATCAAACCTTCCACGCATCTAGCCCTGAAGCGTTAATTCAAAACCTCACTGGTTTAAGTATTCCGGTGAAGCAACTGAACGACTGGATGCTAGGTAGACCTACCCAAGCCGATGACTACTTACTTAACGAGACCAATACGCTCGCTTCACTAACCAAGCACGTCGGTGTGCAAAAGTGGCAGTTAACCTATTCTAGTTATCAAGATGTACTCATTGATGGCGTAGCTCTTCCACTGCCGAGGAAAATGAAACTTGTCCAAGGCGAGACATCAATCAACATCGTTATATCCAAGTGGACCATTAACCCATGATTACCGAAACCACGCACTGGCCTTCTCCGGCAAAACTGAATCTGTTCCTTTACATTACTGGACGTCGTGACAATGGGTATCACGAGTTACAGACCTTATTTCAATTTCTTGACCACGGTGATGATCTCACGATCACTGCGAATACCTCTGACGCAATCACACTCTCTCCTGAAATCCCTGGTGTCCCACTAGAAGATAACCTGATCTGGAAAGCGGCCACCGCATTACAAAAGCGCGCTGGTTGTGGATTTGGTGCTCATATTGAGTTGAACAAGGTATTACCTATGGGCGGCGGTATTGGTGGCGGTTCATCAAATGCCGCCACTGCGCTGGTTGCACTTAATCATTTGTGGCAAACGAATCTCTCAGATGATGAGTTGGCAGAGATTGGTTTAGCACTCGGCGCTGATGTACCTGTGTTTACTCGTGGATTCGCAGCATTTGCCGAAGGGGTAGGTGAAAAGCTCACCCCAGCAGATCCAGAAGAAAAATGGTATTTAGTCGTGCGTCCGGATGTTTCGATTGCCACGGTAAGTATTTTTACACATCCAGATTTAACCCGAAATACGCCAAAACGTTCCCTGGCAACGCTTCTTGACAGTGAATACGAAAACGATTGCGAAAAAATTGTTCGAATGCTGTACCAAGAGGTTGATAAGCAACTTTCTTGGCTGCTACAATACGCGCCGTCGCGGTTAACCGGGACTGGATCATGCGTTTTTGCCGAATTTTCGAGCAAAAAAGAAGCTGAAACTGTCCTTTGTAAACTGCCTGACAATGTCTCTGCTTTTATCGCAAAAGGGAGAAATATTTCTCCTTTACATGAGACATTGGCTAAGTACCGCTTAGCCCACTCACAATCTATTTAAAAACTGGACGCAACCCTGAGGTTTCCACCGTGCCTGATATGAAGCTATTTGCTGGTAACGCTACACCTGAACTAGCCCAACGTATTGCTGATCGTCTATACATCTCTCTTGGTGATGCTACTGTTTCTCGTTTTTCTGATGGCGAAGTCGCTGTTCAAATCAACGAAAACGTACGTGGTAGTGATGTTTTCATCATCCAATCTACTTGTGCACCAACTAACGACAACCTAATGGAACTTGTAGTGATGATTGACGCAATGCGCCGCGCTTCAGCGGGCCGTATTACAGCAGTTATCCCTTACTTTGGTTACGCTCGCCAAGATCGTCGTGTACGTTCTGCTCGTGTGCCAATCACTGCAAAAGTTGTTGCTGATTTCCTTTCAAACGTTGGTGTTGACCGCGTTCTAACTATCGATCTTCACGCAGAGCAAATCCAAGGCTTCTTCGATGTTCCTGTCGACAACATCTTCGGTACACCAGTACTACTTGAAGATATGCAAGCTCGCGGCTTAGAAAACCCAGTTGTGGTTTCTCCTGACCTAGGTGGCGTTGTTCGTGCTCGCGCTACTGCAAAAGCACTCGGTGACATCGACATCGCAATCGTTGATAAGCGTCGCCCACGTGCAAACGTTTCTGAAGTTATGAACCTAATCGGTGATGTAGAAGGTCGTGACTGTGTGATCGTAGACGACATGATCGATACCGGTGGCACACTATGTAAAGCAGCAGAAGCGTTGAAAGAACGCGGTGCTAAGCGAGTATTTGCTTACGCAACTCACGCTGTATTCTCAGGTAATGCAGCACAGAACATCGGTAACTCAGTACTAGACCAAGTTATCGTGACTGACTCAATCACACTGCCTAAAGAGATGGAAGCAACAGGTAAAGTTACTTGCCTAAGCCTATCTCGCATGTTGGCTGAAGCTATTCGCCGCATTAGCAACGAAGAGTCTATCTCAGCGATGTTTAACTAACCGTCCCTGAACCTCTTTGAAAGCCCGCGATTATTCGCGGGCTTTTTGTTTCTGCCTGTCACTGTTTCTGGCAATCCCAATCGCATTAATTAGCTGTTCAGATAATTGGAGGATTGGCATAAACATCGATAACAAATCAACATTAAGCCATTCGGACGTCTAGATGTTGACACGTCCAATCATAGTACGTACCCTTAGCGCCTTTTTTAACCCCACTAAGACTGTTCCCATGCACGTTACTCCATCTGCAAAAGCACTATTGCCCCTTATGCTGTTCCTAACACTGTTTATTGGTGTCGGCAGCTACCTCACTCTTCAAGGTGTTGAGTTCGCTTTCTATCAGTTGCCAGCTCCCGTTGCTGTATTGCCGGCTATTATCCTTGCAATCCTAATAAGTAAAGAGAAATTGAGTAAAGCGATCGAGCAGTTTATTCGCGGTGTTGGACACAGTGATATCATCGCAATGTGTATCATCTACTTGCTTGCTGGTGCCTTCGCTTCCGTAGCAAAAGCAACTGGAGGTGTTGACGCGACAGTCAATCTAGGACTCTCATTTCTTCCGCCTAGTCTTATATTGCCAGGCATGTTCATAATTGCGGCATTTATCGCCACTGCGATGGGCACTTCAATGGGCACTATTGCCGCACTCGCACCTGTCGCGTTGGGTATCGCAGACACTGCTGGGATCGATCACGCTGTTGCGGCTGGTGCGGTGCTCAGTGGCGCTATGTTCGGTGATAACCTATCGATTATTTCAGACACCACGATTGCAGCGACGCGCTCTCAGGGTTGTGAAATGAAAGATAAGTTTAGGGAAAATATCTCAATCGCGCTACCGGCAGCGATTGTCTCTCTAATTGTATTCGGTTTGCTAAGTGCACCGAGCGAAATGCCTGTAACGACTGATATAGAATGGTTAAAGGTTCTGCCTTATCTAACTATCCTTGTTTTGGCAGTTTCTGGCCTAAATGTGTTCGTGGTGCTTACCATCGGTATCTTACTTGCTGGTTTTGTCGGCCTATCCACGACGCTAGATTACTCTACGACTCAATATAGCCAAGATATCTACGCTGGTTTTGGCAACATGCAGGAGATCTTCTTACTCTCGATGTTAATTGGTGGTTTAAGTGCATTAATGAAACATCAAGGCGGTTTAATTTGGATCACCCAATCGCTAAATAAAATGTTGCAATCAAGAAGTCGGAAAAGTGGCGAAACTGGTATCGCGCTATTAGTTAGCCTCGTCAACTGCTGCACAGCAAATAATACCGTCGCTATTTTGGTATCAGGAAGCATCGCAAGAGAGCTCGCAGAAAAGCACGACATCTGCGCTAAACGCTCAGCGAGTTTACTCGATATTTACTCTTGCGTTGTACAAGGGATATTGCCTTATGGAGCACAAGTTCTATTAGCTGGCTCAATCTTGCAGCTATCTCCTTTGGAAGTCACTACTCACTCTTATTACTGTTTTGCACTTGCGGCTACCGCATTAATAGCGATTGTAGTAAAACCGGCAAAAGCAAGAGAGCAGAGCTCATCTGTCGCTTGATCACAATAAACTGTGCTATCATACCGCGCTTTTTGAGATTCCAAGAGAGATCCTAACCTTGAGTCAACAGATTAAACTTCTCGTCGGCCTTGCTAATCCTGGGCCTGAATATGCAAAAACCCGTCACAACGCGGGGGCATGGGTCGTAGAAGAACTCGCCCGTATTCACAATGTAACACTGAAGAATGAAGCTAAATTTTTCGGTTTTACAGGGCGCATCATGGTTAACGGCCAGGATCTCCGTTTGCTTATCCCAACCACTTTTATGAACCTATCTGGTAAGTCTGTTGCTGCTATAGCAAAATTTTATCAGATTAAACCAGAAGAGATCATGGTTGCGCACGATGAGCTAGATTTACCACCGGGTGTCGCTAAGTTTAAGAAAGGTGGTGGTCATGGCGGCCACAACGGCCTTCGCGATACCATTAGTAAACTTGGTAATTGCAAAGATTTCTATCGTCTAAGGATCGGCATCGGCCATCCTGGACATAAAGATAGAGTCGCTGGATTTGTATTGGGCAAAGCTCCGGCAAAAGAACAAGAGCTTCTTGATGCAGCAGCAGACGAGTCTGTTCGCTGTTTAGACATCCTAATTAAGGACGGTCTATCAAAAGCACAAAATCGTTTACACACGTTCAAAGCTGAATAAGGTTACTATCATGGGTTTTAAATGTGGCATCGTTGGTCTACCAAACGTAGGTAAATCAACGCTATTTAATGCACTTACTAAAGCTGGCATCGAAGCGGCAAACTTCCCGTTTTGTACTATCGAGCCAAACACAGGCGTCGTACCTGTGCCAGATCTTCGTCTAGACGCACTAGCTAAGATTGTTAATCCTCAAAAAGTGCTGCCAACCACGATGGAATTCGTTGATATCGCGGGTCTAGTAGCGGGTGCATCACGTGGTGAAGGCCTAGGTAACAAATTCCTAGCAAACATCCGTGAAACTGACGCGATCGGTCACGTTGTGCGTTGTTTCGAAAACGAAAACATCGTTCACGTAGCAGGTAAAGTATCACCTATCGAAGATATCGAAGTGATCAACCTAGAACTCGCAATGGCTGACCTTGATTCATGTGAGCGTGCTATCCAACGCAACGCTAAGAAAGCGAAAGGTGGCGATAAAGACGCTAAGTTCGAGTTAACCGTACTTGAAAAACTACTTCCAGTATTAACTGAAGGTGGTATGGCGCGTACAGTTGAGCTTGCTAAAGAAGAACTAGCGGCTATTGGCTACCTAAACTTCCTAACTCTTAAGCCTACTATGTACATCGCGAACGTGAATGAAGATGGTTTCGAAGATAACCCTTATCTAGACGCTGTCCGTGAGTATGCAGAGAAAGAAAACAACGTCGTTGTTGCAGTCTGTGCGGCTATCGAGTCAGAACTTTCTGAGCTTGACGATGAAGATCGTGAAGAGTTCCTTGCAGATATGGGCATCGAAGAACCAGGTCTTAACCGAGTTATTCGTTCAGGTTACGATCTACTTACACTGCAAACTTACTTCACAGCTGGTGTTAAAGAGGTTCGCGCATGGACAATCCCCGTTGGCGCTACTGCTCCACAATCAGCTGGTAAGATCCACACAGACTTTGAAAAAGGTTTCATTCGTGCTGAAGTTGTTGGCTACGATGATTTTATCCAGTTTAATGGTGAAAGCGGTGCGAAAGACGCAGGTAAATGGCGTTTAGAAGGTAAAGATTACATCGTAAAAGATGGCGATGTGATTCACTTCCGCTTCAACGTTTAATATTTCTTCAAGTCATTGACTTTAAAAGCCAGCTCGTATGCTGGCTTTTTTATTGCCCGCAAACAAAGAAACCAATTTTCTCCCCAAACTGATGTCAATTTGTTATCAGTTTTCGATCATTAACACGCCTCTTTGTTTAAAAAGAAACCGAACAGTTGATTTGTGGGGATTTATTCAAAAAAACTATTGACGGCTCTGCCTCAACTTCGCATAATGCGCGCCGTTCCCAACGATAAGGCAACGAGTCGAAGAGAACAAAAACATGGTATGGCTACGTAGCTCAGCTGGTTAGAGCACATCACTCATAATGATGGGGTCACAGGTTCGAATCCCGTCGTAGCCACCATTCCTAAATACTTTCTATGAAAGTTGTTAGGAATAGATGCGGAAGTGGCGGAATTGGTAGACGCACCAGATTTAGGTTCTGGCGCCGCAAGGTGTGAGAGTTCAAGTCTCTCCTTCCGCACCATGTTTTATAGCTTTTGATAGCTATGCCAGCAGGTCTATCGCCAAGCGGTAAGGCAGCGGCTTTTGATGCCGCCATTCCCTGGTTCGAATCCAGGTAGACCTGCCATTATTTATAGTATCAAGCCTAATTAAAAAATGGCTTGTCACTAAGAGCGCAACAGTTTATATTGTCTCGCTCACGAGTGGCTACGTAGCTCAGCTGGTTAGAGCACATCACTCATAATGATGGGGTCACAGGTTCGAATCCCGTCGTAGCCACCATTTACAATTTCATATGGCTTTTACCAATTAGCGGTATGAATACAAGATTAAGTTGCGGAAGTGGCGGAATTGGTAGACGCACCAGATTTAGGTTCTGGCGCCGCAAGGTGTGAGAGTTCAAGTCTCTCCTTCCGCACCATCTTTAAAGTCTTTCTTATGAAAGCACTGTAGGGCTATCGCCAAGCGGTAAGGCAGCGGCTTTTGATGCCGCCATTCCCTGGTTCGAATCCAGGTAGCCCTGCCACATTACAACTTCATAATGCTTTTACCAATTAGCGCTATGAATACAGATTAAGTTGCGGAAGTGGCGGAATTGGTAGACGCACCAGATTTAGGTTCTGGCGCCGCAAGGTGTGAGAGTTCAAGTCTCTCCTTCCGCACCATCTTTAAAGTCTTTCTTATGAAAGC
>JRWQ01000027.1 GCA_000775715.1 Vibrio tubiashii | reverse complement strand
CAGATTGATAGGTTTATATTTTTAAAGAGCTTTGCTTTAAAAGAAACTTTTCTCTCAAAGCGGAGGTGCATTCTAGCGAGTTAATTTGAAGAGTCAAACACTTTTTCAAATTTATTTCTTCAGAAGCTTTCCACCTCCTGACTATCGCTGAAGCCTTATGGCGTCTGCCGTGTCAGTGGATGCGCATTATAGGGAGTTGTTTTTTTATAGCAAGGGAAAAGGTGCGTTTTTTTCATAAAAAAAGCCTGATTGAACACGAATCAATCAGACCTTAATTTTTACTCACTTTACTCTCAGTTTAATCAGATGTTATCCACATTATCTTGTGTATAACTAGTCATCAGAGTCAAAGAAGTAGGAAATTCGCGAGCGAGGATTTAAATACTCCCTCACCTTATCCGGCAATTTGGTAGGTAATATCGCGTTCACTATCTTTATCTCTTTTTCTGCTAAATCGATGATCGGCGCTTGAGTACGTGGTACCGATGGATCATAAATAAGCACATTAGGATGTAAGATATTTTGTGCATTTACTGAAATCACCAAGCCGACCATATCATTCGATAACTGCACTACCGTCCCTGGCGGGTAAATACCCATAAACTTAATTAACAGACTCAAGTTCTCATTGTTATAATGATGCTTACAGTTCTTATATAGGTGGGAAAGTGCAACATAAGGAATCTTCTGTTCCGAAGGAATGTTGCTATGGCACAAGTTATCATATGCATTTGCTACCGCGACAATTTGAGTCAGCTCATCAATTTGGTCTTCTTTCAACCCCTCCGGATAACCCGAGCCATCATTAAGCTCATGATGCTGAGCGATTACCGTTCGTGCACTTTCAGGAAAGCTATCTATATTACCTGCAATCTCTAACCCATATTTAGTATGTAGCTTGAGATAGTTTTTCTCAGGTTCAGTGAGCGGTGTCGGTTTACGCAGAATAGCCGTCGGAACTTTCACTTTTCCCATATCATGAAACAGGGAAGCAAAAGCGACCTCTTTAATCTGATCTGCGCTAAGCTTTTTTGCCTTAGCAATCATCATTGCTACCACTGATACGTTAAGAGAGTGGAAGTAAATATCTTCAAACTCACTTTTACCATTCATAAGATGCAGGGTGACGTGGTCGTCACTAAGTAGCTTATCGACGATATCGTTAACGAGTTGACTCGCCTCGTCGACAGCTTGCTCTGGACGATTGCGAATTTTGTTCATTACTGCACGCATTCTTGACAGAGAGCGCTCAAACTCTTTTTCGCAGTTGATGACTCTTCTACGATACGCACTCAGTTTTTCTATTCGGTCTTGTTTCTCCTTCCAAAGCTTTTGTGCTTCAAGGTCGATCTCTTCATGCAACACATCTTCGACTTTTGACTTCTCTTCTGAAACGGGTAAAGGTTGAGTGTCACTTTGGGCAGTATTAATGAAGACATGCTTAATCCCCAAGTGGCGGATCATTCTAATCTGTTCTTCATCTTTAATTTTAAAACTATTGAAAAGGAACGGGTGCTCATTCCACTTTACTGGAAGTCGAACATGTAACCCTGGCTGTAGTCTATCTACAGTTATTTTAATGCTGGCCACGATCTATATACAATTTATCTGTTACTAACCAATTTATAATTTTAGGTTATTGATAATGAGAATCCACTACAATTAAACGTTATTGCGAACTGGATAACGCTGAATTGCGAGTCACATCATCATTTCACTAAGTCACAATGCAACATCCAACGAATGCCAAACTGGTCTTCTACTTTACCAAAACGTGCCCCCCAAAAGGTATCCGCAAGTGGCATCATAATACGACCACCGTGAGACAACTTATCAAACAGGCGAGCTTGCTCATCCAAATCCGTTAGAACTAGCGATAGAGCGATATTATTGCCACTACGCTCTTCAGCAAGAATCCCGTCAGATAACATCAACCTCATTCCAAAAGCTTCAAACTCGGCATGCATTACCCAATTAGGGTCAGCACCTTCAATTTGCTGAGGAGAGTCTTTGAATAATTGTTTGGTCAACACCACGCCACCGAAACACTTATGGTAAAAATCTAACGCGTCTTCACATCGCCCGGCAAAAAACAAGTAAGGGGTAACTCGATACATTCTCTATCTCTGTGTTCATATAATATTTTAAAGATAGACAACTTTTTGAATAAACGCAGAAAACCTGCGTTTATTCGCTGATATTTTTTTGTGATTGACGAACTCTGAGCTGTGGCTCGAATCGAGGCAGTGGAGCGACATCATTTTTACTGATTAGACGTTTTGTCTGCAAAGCAGCAGCACGAGCCATTTCACTAATTGGGAAATGAACAGCAGTAACCGTGGGGTAGAGCTCTAAACAACGATCAATACTATCAAAACTGACAATGGATATTTGCTGGGGAACCGCAATGCCAGACTCATGTAGATACTGCAAGGCTCCAACGGTCATCTCTTCGCTACAAGAAAAAATAGCCGTTAGCTCCGGTGCTGAAGAGAGTAGTCGTTTCACTGCCTGATAGCCACTATCTCTACCGTAGTCGCCTTCGACGCACCACGAGTCTTGCACCACAATATCGGCTGTCCGCATAGCATCCATATAGCCTTTCTTCCTTAGCTGGCTATTAGTACGATGGGACGGACCTGCAATACAGCCGATGTTAACGTGACCACAACTTAGAAGATGTTCGACGCCAATTCGACTCGCTTTGGCATGATCAAATGTTATGCAACGCTCTTCGAGACCAGGAACAAACCTATCAAGTAGCACAAAAGGCGTTGGTAGCTGAGATAATGCAACGAGCTCTTGATCCGATAGGTAGCGACTATGTAGCACATAGCCTTCACAACGAAGATCGTTAAAACGCTGAATCGCTTCTTTTTCACCTTCTGCTGAATGATGCCCCTGAGCAGTAATTAAAAATTTCTTATGTTGATCCAGTTCAGTTTGAACTTCATCCATTAAAGCACCGAAAAAGCCACCGGTATAATAGGTAACAAGTAAACCGACCATATTCGTTGAAGAGGTAGCCAGCGATCGAGCTATCGCACTCGGACGATAATTTAGCGCTTTCATCGCTTGTTCAACTTTTTGCCGCGTCTCCTCTTTAAACTTTCCTTCACCATTAATAATGCGAGAAACCGTTGATCGGTTTACACCTGCTAGCTCAGCAACATCTTTTATCCTTGCCATACGTTCCTATGCTTGGTCGACTTAATAAAGGGACTGCCAGAATTTAAGGTGATAACGTTAGGGGATTCTGGCAGTCATAAAGCATCCTACACTCAGCTATTGGTGCTGGGTAGTTAAAGTGGAGTAATCCGTGACTTCGATTGAATGACGTACAAGTAAAATAGCAAGCTTTTCATTGGTCAACACCTGCAACTCTTTTTCACGCTGAACAGCGTATCCACTGCTTTCCAACAAAGCCTTATCGACTATTGCCGGATGACACATTACTTCAAGCACATCATATTGATCACGCCTATCTAAAATGTGCCTCAATAGACCATCAAACTCCACATTCTGATCATAAAAATAGTCGCTAAACGTATACCTTAAATGTTCAACATTTTGACCACGAAGCGGCACACTATACTTTTTGGCAACGTCTGCCACAATCGGCAATAGTAAAGGGTGGGTATGAGCATGATGATGGCTATCGATATGGCTTAGCTCTAAACCCAAATCCAAAAAAGCCTCCACCTGAGCGATACACTCGTTATAGATAGCCTTTGAGGTAAAGTGTTGTTGTTTCCAAAAGCTGTCGTATTTAAAGAACTCGCCGTTTTCATCACACAAATTTTTGCTCTTGGTCAACGGGCTTCCAAGAGTGAAGCGTAAATGCAACCCTACTTTTAACGTAGGTAACTCTTTAGCCAAAGCGACGGCGTGCTGCTGTGCAGGCATACCAACAAGCATAGTGGTCGAGTTCACCACACCATCCAAATGTGATTGAACAATGCCATTGTTGACACCTTGCGTTAACCCAAAATCATCAGCATTAAAAATCACTTTCATCGCTTTGGCTTCTCCTTATAGATGAGTCCGTGTGAATTGTGGAAGATACTCTCGGTTTTGCTCAAGTATATCGTCTAAAATTGACTTAGCTCGGCTAATATCTGGGACTAATGGGTTGTTAACCAGAGCCATTAAGCCATCGCTATAGCTGCCTTTTACCGCAGCCTCAATCGTCAACTGTTCATAAGCTTTCACTTGGCTAAGTAAACCGAAAACATTAGCAGACAACTCTCCCACCGCTAATGGTTTTGCTCCCCAAGATCCAACAACTGCGGTACATTCGATCACAGCATCATCCGGTAGCCCGTTAATCGCGCCATTGTTTGGAACATTCACAACATTCAACGAGTTACGATTATTATATATTGCATCGACTAAGTTCAGTGACGCATCCGAGTAATACGCACCACCGCGCTCTTCGAGTTGCTCTGGTTTATGGTCTAAAGTCTCTTGCTTATAGAGTTCAAAAAGCTCAGCTTCCGTTTGCATGACCTGCTCTGCTCTCGTTCCCTTACTCTGTGCACTTTCTATCTCTTCAGCTAGCATCGCATCTGTTTGATAAAAATATCGATGATATGGACAAGGTATCGCCTCGAGTGCATCAAGAAAATCAGGATCCCATGGTTCTTCCCAGATATTCTTCATACTAAAGTTAGCGCCATCCCCAACTTTAGTGAGCACGGCTTGGGTAATATCTTCGCCTCTAAGCCAGGCTTTATGAACCCAAACAAGATGATTCAATCCCGCGAACTCTAACTGTAACTCTGCAGGCTCACATTCCATCATCTCTGCCATCATCATCTGCATAGACACAGGCACATTACACAGACCAATGCTCTTAACCTTGCTGTACTTATTGACAGCCTCAGTCACCAAACCCGCAGGGTTGGTGAAGTTAAGCATCCACGCATTAGGCGAGAGCTCTTCAATCTCGCGGCAAATATCCAAGATAACAGGGATGGTTCGTAGTGCTTTAGCAAACCCGCCGGGGCCTGTAGTTTCCTGACCAATCACACCATACTTAAGTGGAATTCTCTCATCACTCGCTCTAGCGGCTAAACCTCCGACCCGAAATTGTGTCATAACAAAATCCGCATCTTTAATAGCAGCTCTACGATCGAAATTCGCAACGACTTCGATATCCGCTCCTACTTTTGCAATCATTCTTCTTGCCAAGTTAGCGATGATTTCCAATTTCTCCGCACCTTGCTCAACATCAACAAAATGCATCTGCGATACTGGAAGCGTATCGATACGCTTAAGTACACCTTCAACTAGCTCTGGTGTATAGCTACTACCACCACCAATAATTGCTAGCTTGATATTATCTCTAGACATAACAGATTACCCCGCCAACTGTTGATGAAGAGCGACCATTTCTGTCGCCAATTCATGAGCCAAAATGGTTGTCATTAAGTGATCCTGTGCATGAACCATGACTAAAGTCATCGCAATCTTGCCTTCGCCCTGATCCGCTTCAATCAACTGCGTTTGCATTAAATGCGCTTTGTTCAAACACTCCTTTGCCTGGGAAAGCTTGCTTTCTGCATTTGCAAAGTCTTGCTTGCGCGAAAGTGCCAAAGCCTCAAAGCATAGGCTTCTTGCCTCACCCGCATTGCAAATGATCTCCATGACCGTCAACTCTTGATCCATACTTCTCTCCAAAACTGTAAATTGTTAGCTGCCAACACGGCAGCTAAATATGATTCCAACTAATTAAGCCGTTGCACCAATGCCACTTGCGCTTGCTTGTGTCTCCGATTCTTCTTTCGGTTGCTCTTGAGAAAGCAACTCACGCTCATACATCTTGAAGAATGGGTAGTAGAGCAAGATGTCCATAATGAATAGCAGAACTACCATCACAACGGGCATAAACGTCCACCCGGCTCCCCATGAAGCACCAATAATCGCAGGTGTGGTCCATGGCAGAGTCGCAATACTCATCCCGACAAAACCTGAATGAACGGCGATGTAAGCCACGACTGCATTAATCATTGGAACAAACACAAACGGTAAAAACAGAGTCGGATTCATCACGATTGGACTACCGAAAATTACCGGTTCGTTAATCTGGAACATGCCTGGAATCGCACTCATACGACCTAAACTTTTTAGGTGCGCAGAACGACTAAATGCCATAAGTGCCACTAGGCCAAGAGTGGCACCAGATCCACCGATCAAAATGTAGTAATCCCAGAATGCTTGCGTGAATATGTTAGTAACTGGCTCACCAGCCATGAAAGCTTCAATGTTTGCGGTAACGTTAGTCAGGAAAATTGGTGTAACCAAGCCAACAACGATTGCGCCACCGTGAATACCTGCAAACCAAAGCAGTTGGCAAAGTAAAATCGCACCAAGGATCGCTGGCAATGTGTTAGATGCACTAACTAAAGGTTTAAACGCTTCGAGAATAGCTTCAGGGATGAGCATTCCGTGAGTCGCTTGTAGCCAAATGCTAACTGGATAAATCGTGACAAAAATAGCGACAACAGGCAGCAACACCTCGAACGAACGCTGAATCGCTGGCGGAACTTGCTCTGGCATTTTTATCGTGATGTTGTATTTCTTCATCAGACGATACAGTTCAACAGAGAAAAATCCCGATAGCACCGCGGTGAACACACCTGTCCCCCCCATATACGCCATGGACAAAGCGCCATCAGATGCTGGAGAGGCAATAAGAAGGAAAGTCATCAGTGACAAAGCCGCACTGGTAATCCCATCCATGTTATACGAGTTAGCTAGGCTATAAGCGACGCCCATAGAAACAAACAGCCCCATGATCGCCATCGACATAAAGTGAGGCATCATAATCACATCGAAATTCGCTGCGGCAAAATCCAACCAGCCTCTAGCGAATCCATTTGTCGTGTCTTGATCAAAAGGGGGGAAAGCTAAAATTAGTACAAAACTACCAACAATAATGAATGGCATAGCAACGATAAATCCGTCACGCATTGCTCGAACATGACGTTGAGTACCGACCTTAGCTGCCAAAGGAGCGACATATTTTTCGACGCCCGAGATTATTGCATCATATATTTTCATGGTGTTAATCCTTTATTTTTAACATGCAGAACCCCGCCCCACCATTATTAAAATGGCAGGGTTCCATATTGTTATTTAAAGACTTATTGAATTACTTAATTAATGACAGAGCTTGTTTTAAAACTTCATCGCCTTTCATCATTCCATATGTTTGTGGAGGTATGGCAGCAATGTTGATTCCTATCTCATCAGTGACCTTTTTCATCTCTTCTAGTTGAAAGCGAACTTGAGGGCCTAACAGACAAACATCGTATTCGCTTATTGCACCCGCAAAAGAACTCACTGACAAAGCATCGATTTTGCATTCAATACCCTGCTCCACAGCGGCCTGTTCCATTTTTTTAACTAGCATGCTAGTAGACATACCCGCACTGCAACACAATAAAATTTTCTTCATAACTTACTCCAGTCGAACAATTATTAAACTAAAGCCACTTTAACAAAAACCTACTGCGCACAAAAGCGCAACCGGTTGCGTTGCGCGTGAACAAGATCTCATATTTATAAACAATTATCGAAATAGTTAGTTGGTGTTATTTATATCAATAATAATCTTTGCTCTAAATTAATTTAATTACCAACGAACACTTATAAAATTTAAACAAATAGTTTATTGGGTTAATAAACTATTTGTTTACTATTTGTCTCTATTTCAACGAATCGCCAATAGTTTATTTATTTATCAATAAGCACGCTATCCAAGCCACAATCTTATATTAAGCTAAGCAACTCTAACGCTTAGGGTTGGAAACACGACATATCATCAATCACTTGGCAATGATTAGATTTGAGCAAGTACTATCACCTCAAGGTATTTAGTAATTTTATGTTTAAAACCCACAAAAAATCCGATATCAGATAGCCGATATCGGATTATTACAAACTACTCGTACCTACAATTCATACTGAGGACGAGCAAATCATTACTGTAATTTGAACTGCTGAACCACGGCAGACAACCGTAGGTTGCTTTGCGTCAACTCAACCGTACTGCCTATAGTTTGAGAGCTATTCGCAGTAAGATCGTTAACCATTTCCTGAATAGTTGTCATATTCCTGTTGACCTCATCTGTGACCGAATGCTGCTGTTCAGCTGCAGTTGCAATCTCAAGCCCCAAGTCATTAATACGCACAATTGAGTTAACCATAAGATCAAGACTTTGATTTACGTTTTCAGTCGTCTCTGACGTTTTTTGGCATCTTTGCTTTGTCTCCTCCATGGCTTTAACAACCATTCTTGTTCCATCATTTAGCTTCGCCAACATGCTATTTATCTCAGAAGTACTCTGCTGGGTTCGTGCTGCTAAAGCTCTTACTTCATCAGCTACAACAGCAAACCCTCGACCTTGTTCACCCGCGCGAGCTGCTTCAATCGCAGCATTGAGAGCCAACAAATTGGTTTGATCTGCAATTTCGCCAATCACGGTCAATACAGAACCAATGCGCTGCGAGTCAGCATTCATTGATTGAATGCTATTTGCCATAGCTTCAACCTCATTGATCAAATCAGCAACACTACGAACAGCACTCGCCACAACTAGTTTAGACTGCTCAGCCTCATCATTAGTGGCTTTAGTGAACTCAGCGGTTTGAGAAGCACTTTGAGCAACACTTTCAGCAGTAGAACTCATTTCATTCATTGCAGTCACAACCTGTGTTGTTTCCATAGCATGTGAAGCTAGAACATGCTCATTGCTTTCTGACTGCTCTTTCAGCAATCGAATATTGTTAGAAATTAACTGTGACGATTGGGAAACTTCAATCATCATTGTTTGGAGATTGCTAATAAAAGTATTCACAGCTTGTGCAATCTGACCAAGATCATCTGAAGTATTCACCTCAAGACGACGAGTTAAATCTCCATTACCTTGCGACAGATCTAGAACCGTATTTTTAAGCGCCAAGATAGGTCGATAAGCGTAGTTGAGAATGACAAAGAACACGCAAAATGAGGCAACAAGTAGCATCAGTACAGTATAAATCGATGCTTTTAGCGCCTCATCCACCTCGGCATAAGCAATAGATTTGTTCACCCCAATCAGCAAATGCCAACTAATGTCGTCATCTAATCTCAATGTATGGAAAAAGGCGACCTTATCTACCCCACCTAATTGATAATTCATCATTCCAGTTGGTTGCGAAAGTAATGCTTCGGTAAGAGGGGCTAATTCAGTAAAGTCAGAAAGCTTTGTCTCACCGGGGACATCTACTTCACCATTTGATGCAATAGTCAGACTCGTTTGATCATACAACCCCATCATTGCGCCCGGAAACGGTGCCTTTCTGACTAGCTCATCAAGTAGACCCAGCTCTATATCAGCGAGTAAAACGCCTTTCAACTGTCCTTGCGAATAAAAAGGCTCAGCGACGCTGACCATTAAGCTTTTGGTCAGTGCATCACTATAAATGTCCGTCACTATCGTTGAACCTTTCAGCTTGGCTTTTTTATACCAATCACGAACCCTTGGATCATAATTTTCAAGCTCCCTTTTTCCGCTATTGTTGCCATATGAACGTCCATCTTCATAGCCAACAACAATATCAGATGCAGGCGAAGTATTTGCAATCTGTCGAAGCATCAAGAGAATTTGCGCATCACTATTTTCAGTCACAAAGTCTGGCGCATTTGATACCAAGCCAGATTTAATAGTGTCTATCCAAGTTAAGATCGTATCACTTGTCGTGCTAATTTTAAGCATCGAGTACTCATTCACACGCTCATGGATAGAGGAAGACATTTGTCGATAAGAGAGGAGGCTAGATACCGTCAAAGAAACCGTCAGAACTAGGATAACAACGGCAATCATCCTCCCCTTAAAGCTATGTAGAATATTCATATCATTTACCACAGTTTTATGAAGTGGGGAAATGTATCATCCTCGTTAGGTAATGCTCGCGGTTTACATTCAACATTTAATGCAGATCACACTATTAATAAACCCAACAACATACCGATAAGCCTTTGTAAATATTGAACTTTATCAAACTGACCGTGAAGGATTGGAACTTGATCTCTTTGTACCCCCCAACGAGAGTATTCCATACTCACTAGCCAAACTGTCGAGACACTACTAGGGAGAAAAACAATAAAGTTGCGACCTTACATTGATTCAACATTTGCGTTAGCGATAAGAATTAAAACGAGAAGTTTAGGTGGGAAGGTAGTTTTCATTAAACATAGCCGTAAAACGACGAAAGGCCGCTATAAAAGCGACCTTTCTATGTATGGTACCGGTGGGCGGACTTGAACCGCCACGCCCGAAGGCAACGGATTTTGAATTCTCCACAAACGCTTGTATTTTCATGGAAAAGCTTGGATTAAGATGGACAAGAGCCGCTTAAAAAATTGCTTTTAATGGACAGTGATAGACTACTTTAGATACCTATCTGCACAGATACGGCACAGAAGTACATTAAGCGCTATCCTTTCAGGTTAACAACTTTCACTAGTAATTCTTGCGCTAAGAATCGTGCTACGGGAAGAGCAACTGCATCACCCATAGCTCGATAACCGTCATTGTAACTTCCTGGAAGCACGAAGTTATCACTTGCTCCCATTAGTCGAGCTGTCTCTCTTACAGTCAACAAACGAATGTCAAAGTCTGTTCCATTGTAGATCACTACATATTGTCTACTACTTCCACCAGCAGGAGTTCTTAAGCAACCAGCTACACCATCAAATCGCAGCTCCAGTACCTGCTTCCCTTTTCTCATGCGTTTGTATCCGGGAAAAACCCTTCGGCCAGACTTAATACACTCCTTCATCCTAGACATATGGGCATCAGAAATTAAACCGAGGTTTTTTGCTGCTTTCTCTCCAGTATCGACAGGAGCATCAAACTCGATAATCGAGTCAATATCAAAAGTACGTTCAGATGGTTTTGGGAGATTCCACCAAACCCAACCTTCGCAGTTCTTTGCCACTTTTTTCAGAGCGTCACTATGACACCAAGTAGCATCAGAACGACTAACTGACTCTATGTTGATATCTGATTTAACACCTACAACAAAAATACGTGGTCTCGAATGAGGTACCCAATGAACTGCATCCAACAAAACTGCACCAACTCGGTAACCTCGTTCAATCAAAGCATCGTGAAGAGCACGGTAATTTTCACCGTTTTTTGACGTAACTAAACCGACAACATTCTCAGCGACAACAACTGAAGGGGGAACTTCGACTTCGTCCAAAACTCTCAGCCACTCCCAGACCATTCCGCTGCGGTTAGCATTAATTCCATTTTGATTTCCAGCTACGGATAAATCTTGGCAAGGGAAGCTTGCCCATGATAATTCATGGTCAGGCAAATCAATGCCGTGAACATTTTCTATTGAGTCTAAGTGAAACGAGTGTTCAGAGTGGTTAGCAACAAATACCTGTCGTTTTTTACTACAAATATCATTTGCCCAAACAGTTTTAAATGAACCCTTCAGAGCCTCAGAAACGAGTCCACTACCTGCAAAAAAATCGAGGCTTTTCGGCAAACTATCTTGTTTATCAGGGCTTGAGAAGGACTCTCCTTGCTCATCAAAAATGTCTTTTGTGGATAACTCGAACATGACTCAAACTTAAACTGTTTTTATATACAGTGTATTTTGCCTCAAAAATGGTGAGCTGGCTACTATATCTGAAGTTATTTGACATTACTAAACACGCTGATGAAGATTGTTCCCGACAGTTCGCTCCCTCTTTGAAGAAAACTTGCCACCGAAACCATATAAACGATTGATAGTATTTGACTTTAATCCCTCAGAAACTCAACCTATAGCATATGTGTATTTACGAGACAGGGTGAAAATGATTACAAAAGAAAAATCTCCCAGTGGCATTGATGCGGCTTTTGAGTTTTATCAAAAACACATCTACAAACAAGATCTAATAGAACTGCTTCAAGAACATAGACTAAAGGTCCCAGGCCTTGTTCCTTCGGTACTTTGGGAGCTATTTGCGTCTATTCTTACAGGGAAGAAGGGTACTGGTAATACAGGAGCTGACCTTCAAGACTGGGAAGTTAAATCAGCAATAATGAACTCGGCCTTTGAATATCAGTATCATTTGAATACAGGACTACAAAAACTAGAAGAAGATTGCATTGTTAATCATCTGTTTTGCTCGTACTCAAGAGACTATAGTCAAGTCGATGTAATGGTTATGAAAGGAGAAGATTTAGCCTCTTCCTTTTTTCAATCGTGGAAAAGTGGTTATGTCGATAATTATGATAGAAATGCCGATGCTGGCAGCCGAAGACAGAGGTACAGAAAAACAATCCCATATGGATACGTTAAACGACAAGGTGAAGTTATCCTTACCATTGAGGATGGAAAGCTAGGGACAATAAAACCTGAAGTATTAGCTAAATACTGTTAGGACTCTCCATTAAAAAAAGCCTAGCCCCTTACAGGCTAGGCTTCAGATGCTAAGTGCTACCAGTTGTATTTATCTTTCTGCTTCCAACTCAGCCCATTCAAGAAAGTCGGTTAAAAGCTCTGGCGCTTTACCTCTAGAGATAACCTTAACCAATGCCTCTACAGCCAATACATCATAAATTGCCAAACACTGATCACATTCATTGTAAATTGACATCGTTGCATTGTTAGAAAAATCACAGTACTCATACACGACTCGTTTACTTCGTGAATCTCTGATCCACGTTGTTTTTGCATCATCAAGCGGAATTATATCTACCACATTGAACTGATCTCTTACTTCATCCAACGTCCAGTAAGGTCTCTCCTCTTCCGATGAAAAGTCGGCAGTCATGTTAGTTGGCAGCTCTTGCTCATATACATCAAACTCATTACTCATAAGTATTCCTTAGCCCCACCCCAATGTGGGGCTTGTTTAAATTGGGGGAGGGCTAATCTTGAGCAAGAAAGCTCTTCTTGATTGCATAGAAGTACTGACGTTCTGACAGTACAGGTAACTTAACGCGGAACTGATTTTTACCAGTATCGAAAGTCAGTGCGCCCAGTCGTTTCAGCTCCTTGGCGACCTGTGTTGGTACACAATCACCGCAAAGGCGTTTAAAGGTTTGAGGTAACAACAAAAATTCATCGTTGTGTTGGTAACCTTCAACAACCCCACTGAACGTAAAGTCATCAGATTCAGGTAGACAGTGGTAACGACTTCGTAGGTAATTTTCCAGTTTTTCTACGGCGCGTTCCACATCCGTCATCGACGTCTCTGCTGAGCTTTTCCAGCGTTTTAACATAAACTCCACCGACTCAATGGCTTCCTCTTGGCTCCATGGAATGACAGCTAACTCGTAAGCCAGTTGCCCTGCCGCCATGATGAGTGCAAAGCGTTTAACACATCGCGTCTCAATGGAATTTTCCGCATAAGGAGACAACACTTTCCAATACTCATCGACAACACCTTGAACCAGTGTTTTTAAGTCATCGATACCTGATGGTAAATCAATGTTGAGCAACTGCTCTACGAAGTCTGGACCGAGCACCCCAAAGTGCTCGCCACAAGCTTGTTTTATCGCCGATATCCGTTGGCCAGTCTGTTGAGAGTCTTCACCCTCTAACTGCATGTCCTCCGCTCTTACTTCGATGCTAGGCATTCTCGCTAAAATTCCTGCTTTAATAGTCTGCCCTGACTGCTGAATCTTGGCTTGAATGCTTAACTCGCCGCTGCTGACAATAAAAGTGCTACAAGGAGGAAGGGTCACCAAATTGATATTCGATGACATTCGTTCCTTGGGCTGCCCTTTGGCGATATTGTAGATAAGGTTGTTGAGGTCTCGCTCTCTGGATGCTCCCAGTTCATCTAAGAACTGACCGCAACCTGCATGGAGAGGTAACGTCAAATCAAAGCTGTTTGCACTGCTGTTCCAACTGGAAATACTCGACTCACTCGCACCTTCACCCGGATCACTTCCAGATCCAAATACACTGGCTCCAAGCTGGAGTATCGTTGACTTACCAGTGCCACTCATTCCCTCGATATGAACACCACCACCTTCAAAACTTAGCAAGTCGGCAAGTGGGGCGGCTAAGCCTAGTAATACACCAAACTTCAATGGTGGTGCAGTAACCTGACCCAACACATGTTGAGTATATGAGTCTAAGGTTCCTTTCGATATCATCCCTTTACCTGAACGCTCACCTCTGTATTGAATGAGGTATTCGCTATCACTATCTTGAGGACAAATAATGGTGTTGCCACGGACAAAAGCTTTGCCATCGACAAACCCACTGCGCTTTACCACGGTAGTTAATGGCAGTTCAGGCAGTTGCAAACAGTGGTAGAAATACTCTTGGAACCACTTTCTACGACTAGGGGATAAAAATACCCCCATATTTGCCAAATTGACTGAGACACCTCGAACATCCTCATACACTTCTGAGGCTGATATCGGTATACATCTCTCGATGCCATCGACCGTAGAAGCCATGACGAGTCCATGCCCTTGTTCTGAGTCGACATCTTTAGTTCGAGACTTGGCCCAGATACAAGGGCCAAGCTCTTTGAAGCTCCCATTCTCATCGCGGAAATACAATTTATCATCGATAAATGAGTAGCCCTTTGGAAGAATTGGGGCAGATACTTTCATCTCCATTAGCAGTCCTCCCCAACTTTGAATTTGTTGAGTTGGTCTTCTAGCCAACGATTAAGCTCAGTGTAGCTGTATCGAATACAGCGCTTACTAAGCCGCACGTAGGGAATGATTTCTCCTGCTTCTGCGTAGCAGCGATTCTTCGCTAGCATACTGGTTGATACGTTAAGCAGCTCTGCTGCTTGTGCTTCTGTCAGCCATTGCTGACTTGATTGATTATTCATTTGATTCACGTGAATTCCTTACCAAGCACAACTGTTTGTGCTGGATACTGGCTAGGGATTTCATATGAATGGCTCGAAGGCTCCTTCTCACTTCTTTTCGCTTTCGGTCTTGCGCACCCAGCAAGACGTGCAGCTCAAGAGATGATGTGACATGTCGTAGGCCCAAAGCCTATCGTAAATTTTTTCCTTGGCCTTCTTCCAATTCATAAGAACTATCACCGTGATTTAAATTAATGCGTTTGCAACTTGATCGTTGACTTTTTTCTGCTTGTCATTGCAGAGAGCCGCATAGATGTTCGTGGTCGTAATTGATTGATGATTTAATACTTTATTCAATTGGATCATCGACGCACCTTGCTCTACTGCAGTCTTAGCAAACTGATGCCGCAAACTGTGAGGGCTGTAGGCTTCAATGCCAGCCTTCTTACAAACGCGTTTCATGACATTACGTGGATCGCTTATGCGAGAAATCATATCAATACCTCGAAATATAAATCCATGCGTGCCATGTTTTTGAATTTGTGTTTCCACAATGTTTTTTGCCTTATCAGATAAGGTCAGTCTTTGCCCTTTTCCTCCTTTCATCATTGGAATCAACAACGTACCTGTATGTTGATCGTAGTTTTCTAGTCTTGCTGATCTGGCGCTACCACTACGTAGGCCAGTCAGCAACATGAAGAGTAAAATCGCCGCTGCTTCAACGTTTCCTTCTTTCTCCAGAGCACTTAGAAATAGTTCTAAATCATTGTTAGGTATGTACTTTATCTCCTTCGTTTCCTCAGAAAAGGGCGTAATGCCCTTAGCTGGTGAAGCCGTTATCAGCTTTTTCTTAATGGCAAACGTAAATATTGCTTTAAGCAAAGCGAGATGGCGATTACTCGTTGCTGGTGTCAGCTTCTGAGCAATTTTTGCATGATAGGTTTCAAGGGTTGTGGTCGTAATTGCGTTTAACTGTTTCTTTCCAAAATAGGGCAAGATGTGTAAACGACACTTAGACTCATCGTCTTTGTGGCTCTTTTTGATTGGTTTTGTGTGCACCAAGTAATCATGCACAACCTTCTCAAACAGAACCTCTCCCTTCTTACGCTGCACTAAGGGGTTATCACCCATTTGAATAGCGCACCTCAAATACAAAGTCATCTCACGGGCTTGGGTTAACGTTAGAGTTTCAGTATCTCCTAGCCTTTCTCGATAGCGTCGCTTACGATGGGTATATGTGAAAAAAAATGACTTTCGACCCGTTGGATACAGAATCACGGACAGTCCCTGTTGGGATGCATCACGCCATTCCATTTGCTTAGCCTTCATATCAGCTAGATGAGAATCCAGTGATTTAAGGAAAGCTTTAGTGAACACGGTTTTCTTGTTCATGGTTTAGCCGTCCAAATTGTTAAAGAGCTTGTCCCCTCTTGGAGACAATTGGACTATAAGGCTATTCTGAAGAACCGAACAAGGATGAAAACTCCGAGTATAATTTCACCAAATAACACGTAACGATACAAAAAACCAAATTTGAGCACACCAAAGGATATTAGTCTTTTTTACGTTTTTCAGTGGTTTTAAAAAACTCAAATTAATCAACAAGTTAAAAACACACCCTTGAGAGTCAACAACAGAGACCTTGAGAGTCAACCCCTTAGAAAAATACTTAACATAAACAGTAAGTTAAAAAAAAGCACAAACCACTTTGAAGTAGATCACAAAAGCCAATCCTTAGTGGATTGGCTCAGGTATTACTTAGCTAAAACTCAAAAAACGTAGATCCTCACCGCTCAAATCGAAGCGCTTGGGCTCGTTTCATCTGCTGAGCATCGAAGCGAATCAATTCTTGAGCCCATTGTTCTGGCGTCCAGTGCTCCTCGCCCTCCACCAGCACGAAACGCTTCTCACCCTGTGAGTCGATATACTCCGCACCAAGCGGAAGATTTGTTTTAGTCATGATGTTAATCCTTCTGGCCTATCATTCGTCTAACGTACTTCACCATGCAAGGCTTACTGCAATAGCGCTTGCTCCCGCCTTTCACTTCAACACTCAGCCCATTGAGTGACTTGCCACAACCAGCACACTTAGGCTTGTTGTCATCCTTTTTGTCAAATAGTCCAAACATATGCGTTCCTTTTGTTGGTGAAATTGAAATTGTAAAAAGGCCCCGCGACAGGTTGTGTCGCAGAGCTATGAGATTTGCTGTTTTTGCGATTGGGTTAATTCGAGTCATGCATGGGGTTTACAAAAGCGATGCGTGCTATAGCAAAACCACTGACCTTACTGGTTGAAACTAGGGAGAATATTTCCAAGCTCGACACACCCTGTCAGGTAGGGTCACTAGACTAGGCGAGATGGAAAAGCACGATAAGTTAGGCAAACGACTGGGGATTATCTTGACTCGCCTGAACACGGGGGAGCGATTATCCGTTGCCGATTTATCAAGAGAATTTGGCGTATCAGAGCGCACAGTTCAACGTGACTTCAACAATCGCTTAAACTACCTCCCTATTGAGCGAGAAGGGTCCAACTATTGGATTAAACCCTCCTTTCTTGGGCGATTATCCAATACCGATATCAAGCGTATGTTAACCAATATGGGCGTAAGAGGACTTTACCCTGACCTTAATGGCCTAGCACTGAATGAATTCAGTCATTGCCGCTATCCTGTCATCCAGTTTTACCCGACGTTCAAAGCCTCAAAGGAAGTCGAGCAACACTTTAAGGTGTTGCTCAATGCGATTCATGCACACAGCATTGTTAAGCTTCACTTACCCCAATGTGAAGTCATTACAGCTGAACCGTATCAACTCATCCAATATCAAGGCGATTGGCGATTATTGGTTAGCATCAATAACACGCTCAAAACCTTTCAACTTAAAGCGATACAACATGTTGAAATAACTGAACAGCGCTATACACCAAACGCTAAAGTGCTAAGCGCCATCCAGGTGAGTGGTGTCGACCAAAAGGACTCACCCAATCAGCCATTAGAAGCCGTGATATTGGCACAACATCCGATTGCTCATCACTTTAAAGAAGCGTCACTGCTACCTGAGCAGCACATTCTCAAAGAGCATCGTAATGGGGATTTGGTACTTTCAACCCAACTGCAATCCCCATTACAGATAGCCGCACACATGGCCTACTGGTCACCTCATCTTGTCATCCTGTCGCCAACCTCATTGCAAACCACCATCGACTATCACCAAGCCCTTCGACATACAGACGAGCCAAAGTGATGAGAAAACCCCACACTCTGAAGGCAACGGTTCTGTAATCGTTTCAGCTATGTGCTAGCCATTGATTTAAAGAGAGCAATTAACTCTTTTAGGCGTTCGTTTGATGAGATTTCAAGATAGGTAAGAAGAAAGGCAACCAGAGTGCTTCCTGTCCATAAGGGGGACTTTCTCTGGTCGATTTGTTGAAAAAGAGCGTTAAGCGTCGGGGGTTACCGTTATGTCAAATACCTCCATTTCTGCATAACTGATGAAATTATCCTGCCAAAGCTCAAATAACTCATACGAGTCTGAGGGCGAAAGCCAACCCGATAGCATGGTGTAACACTGTTTCTCCTTTACGTTCCAATCAATGTCTTTTACCAATTCAGCATACGGGGAACCATCAAAGCAGAAATCGGTGATGTAATCGAAGTGCCATTCATCACCCACTTGCTCTAGTCGAATTTCGACAGGATGGTAACCACCTTTCTCTATGCTGTAACGTGGGTCTTTGAAGTTGACAGTAACGCTTCGGTAATGATTAACATTGCTCAGCTTTGCTTCTACTTGCTTCTTAATTAGGGATACCAGTACTTCTGATATGGGTAAGTCGCGGTCACTAAGTGGGTTAGCGGCATTGTTGATGTTCATACTTAGCCTCCTTTGAGTGTTTGTTGTCACCGCCTTACATTCAATCCTCACTATGTCACGGCTAATGCTGGCTTCAAGCCTTTGCTGTGTCAGTTCTTGATATTTGGATTGAAAAGTTTGCCCAACACCAAAAAGTCATGATGTTGATACAAAGGGCGGTATGGGTGATAGATTGATTTAGAAATGATTTGCGCTAGCTGCTTGGCACTAAAGCCAGCAGCTTAGCTTTGTTGGTTTGGTAGTTAGCATCCAACTGGTGAAGGAACTGACTGCTCTCACTTGGAGCGAGTAACCCTAACTGCTTACTCCGTAGTACAGCAGCAAGAAATGAGGCGTTGTTACTGCTAGCCCCTTTGATGACGGCTTTGAGGACCGTAGATTTAATGACGTTGCCCTCTTGCTTGTCGAGCAGCTCAAGCAATGGGGTCACACCAATCCACTCCTTAGTATGAAGGCCACCACCGTCATTGCCCGTCATTCGGATGTGTAAGGACTTATCTTCATCCAAAAAACCGATTTCAAAGAAGATATGTCCTTTGGATTTAGGGCTTAACTTAGGTGCTTTGACATCCTTAAGCAGTAAGGTGTACCCGATAGCATCAACATCCAAGCGAGATAGTTTTTCTGCTTGCTGCGAATCGGGCATACCTTTCAATTCAGTAGACTTAGCTTTGGACTCAGCTGGTTTATCTTGTACGGTTTTCTTGCGATTTGTATTGGTCATAGTCATGACTCCTTATAGGTTACGGTATTCAAGCTTGGCTTGATGGTGGTGAATAGGCTTAATCGCACTCGACACGGCTGTAATGGCACCACTCATCACAACAATGTCATCTGCTAGTATCAGTGGATCGACCCCAAGTGGGTCTGCGGGATTGATAAGATAAGCAAGGGCAACAACGACGATACCCTTCACCCATGCAGGTGTGCGCTCATCACTGAGCACGACAAAAAGCAATAAGGCTTTTACCACCACTTCCTTAGTGCCTTTGACTTGCTTAAGCTTTTTCCAGAACTTACTGGTTGAGATGGTTTGCATTGGCCAACACCTCCTTGAGCTTGGTTTGGTCGATACTGGAATGACAAAGTAGGTAAATACCGCCTCCCTCATCATTAGTAATCGCAAGGGACAGTTCGTAATCCCCTATGACATCAATGTATTCGGGATACTCAAGAGCGTAGAGCACTTGCTCTCGTGTACTTGGTGGCATTGAAGCCCATACTTTGGGTACATCACCCGCTTCAATGAGGACTAGAGCACACGAATAAACTTGCCAGTATTGACTAGCTTGCTCAGCATCATCGAAAGGATGGTGAATATGGCTGATAACCTCATCGGCTATCGATGTGGGTAGGTCGAATGGTTTAGGTAGGCCAGTTAAGATTTTCATTTCTCTTCTCCAAAAGAAAAGGCCATACCTCGAAAGGTATGGCCTTGTGACATGTTATTGGTTCAAGAAATTAATATGTGTTTGATTTCTAGATTAGAACGAGATGACAGGGAGCCCTTAATACTCGTCCTCCTCATCATCTTCGTCTCTGTTTTCAATATCCAACTCTGGTGAAACTCGACCTTCACCACCACAATATGAGCAGATTGCTTCATCTACGGCACCGTCACCATAACAAGTGTGGCATTGCGCCGTAGGATTATCAGGATCGCTTGTATCATAACCCGTACCAGAACAATCGGGACAATCAACTTCTACATCTCCACCACGGCCTCTGCACTTAGGGCAAGGAACTGATTCATTTTCTGTATCTATATACATACAAACATCTCACATTGCTGAATAAATTGAGAAAAGTACTTTTTTAAAGTTAGTTGTAATCATCTACAATCGTAAACCAGTCACCTTCGATCCCTTTACTCATTGACCATCCATCTAGTTCATATCTCTCCCAGAGTTCTCCACTATCGTCCTTATCACTTTTGAACTCTAGCTTTGCGACAAAAGGAGCCACTGCACACTCATTGAATGCATCTGAGAATGAATGTATTTCGATACTAAAAGCACCCTCTACATCTTTTTCTGTTGGTAATCGATTGATAATCATGTATGGCATATCAAGCCCCCTAACTTTTGAATTTTTACCAAGTGACAAGCCCTTACAAACAGTATCAGTATGAGAGCGAATATAAAATTAGATGTAACACTTTCATTTGGTAGTGCGAGTCTACTCACTCGAAGCAATCTGGATTCTTTTCATTCGTCAGTTTTTTTCCAAAAAAAAACCATACCGTCTAAAGGTATGGCCTTAGTAATGAAAGTCTCTAAAAATGCACTAAACCCTGTTGTATTTTTAGATAGAAGTTTTTTTTCTTGAGCGTATGAGACGGTAATCAAGTGCAGCAAAATAGCTTTCTTTATACTTGTCTTCTTCTAGCATCATTTTAGGAACAGAAAGACGTACAACTGTCCCTGCCCTAGCAATGGATTTGGACGACTCCCCAACAACAAATGTCAGATCGCCCTTTTTTACTTGAATTCCTTTATGCAGGATCGGAGTAAAATCAATATTCAACCCTTTGATAAGCTCAAATCCAAAAAGAGTTAAGTTCTTATCTGGTTGAGATATTGTTTCTTTAAAAGTCACTTCTACCGTAACTGGGTCTGAAGCAATAACTTCTCTCAGGGCCTCTACTTTGATTTTTTGAGATGCCGAAAAAACCCACTCACCGAGAATTGGCTCCCACCGCCCACCTAAACGAAGACATTCTCGATAAGTGGCTTTGTTTTTTTTGCCTGCGTTCAAGGTGCATATTTCTATAGAGTCTTGCTGGGAGAAAGGCAACGTTAGTCTAAAAACAGCATCTCGGCCAAAGTGCACATTTCTATCTGTAATTTCTTCGACATGCAGGCGGTGAAGTCCTAGCGGCAACTCTTGACTGTTAGCATCAATTAGAATCCTGCAGTGCTTACCTTTAACACCATCGATGTCACACCTAAAATAGTGCTCAGCTCTCTCAAGTACATTAAACTCTCTCATTAGGCGTCACTGGTTTTTTTGCGAATTTGCTCAGCTAGACGTTCTTGCTCTATCACCCTAGCTTCTGATTCTGGCACTTCTTCCGCTTGAACATTTTTTGCCTGACACATTTCTTTAATTCTTTGCCCAAACTTATTATCGAATGCTTTTCCGTTTGATATCATCTCTTCTCGACGAATGTCATGCTCTGTTGGCAATTCTTGCTCCAAGTAGTGGCTGATTTCCTTTCTTTTCTCTTCAAGGCGTAAATCCATATCTTCAAGTAAGACTTCTCTGAACCACTGAGTGTATTTGCGATTGAACTCAGCTTCAAAATTCCGTTCAGAAAAGCTTTTTACTTCAGTCATTTTGTATTTTTTTATAAACTTCTCTACACGATCAAGCTCAACTACTGGCACTGGATGATGAATCAGCCTCTGCCTTGCATTATACATAGTCTCCTTTGTCGGAGAATTTGCTAATTGACGCAACCGAATTAAGGAAGGGGGCCATTCCCTATCTTCATCAAGTCTTTCGAGTAGATTTGCTTCTAAGCGTTTATATGACTCAGGAGTCAGGCTAACGGCAAACTTCATGAAATGCACATCAGGCTCATCACCAAAAAACATCTTCATTTTGGAATCAAAGGCCTGCATGAGCATGAACCATACTTTTAGAATTTGCTTGCTTTGACCTTTTTCTTTGTAATGATCAAGCGCCTTTTGACTTTTAGGATTAATCATAGGTGCACTTTCAACATTTTTGTTTGCCGCTAAACCACGCTCAGAATGAGCATTGGAGTTTACTAGGCCGCTATTAGTCGCAGAGGGAACTACATTACCTTCTCTAGATTGCTTAGATAGCTTCCCAAGCTGGGCAAGCCTTTCTTCGAACGACACACCCATATCGGACACATTTTGTGGTTTGCTATACCTGTCAGTCATATACTAATTCACCTACAATTATAAGTATCGATGAACCCATCAATACTCTTCGTCATCATCTAAATAGCTTTGAAACTTATCCTCAAAAGCACTCAAAGCAGACTGTCTTGTTACTGGTGCTTTTGCATTACTTTTCAGCACCTTAAATGACTCATCTTTAAAATAATCTATCTTTTGGTGTAAACGATTCGTTAGCTGCGTTTGAGAAAAAATCTTCTCACCTGTGTTATGAACATCTTCAACAAAAGAGTTCCAAATGTCTTGCCTGCCACAAACTCCTTTCTTGAACATTAACCCCTCAGCCCAGTCTGGAATTTCCTCCATATGGATTTGCAGTACATTGTATTGCTTATCTTTAGAAGAAGTATTAAGAGGTTTGATCTGTGAACGCTGGCTTCTGTTGAGCTTTCCCTTATTGTTGTTTTTGTTCTGCTGAATGCGTTCATTCTGCTCATGAGCCATTTCTAGTAAGTTCATTTCAACAACGGGGACCGTATTTGATTCTTGGACGCTTAGCTTTAACGCTCCAACAAACGTATCACCATTTCGCTCTGTTTCACGAGGAGGTAACTTTGAAAAGTACACTTCACCACTAGAGTAAAAATGACGAAGCACAGTTCTGAGGATTCCACTACTCATGCTAGTCATTCCAACAAGCTCATTGATCGACGACTCAAAATTACCATTCCGATCAGCAATCTCAGCCAACGCAAGCAAAACAAGCTTATCTTCATACTTTAACGTTCTATAACTCCATGCGAGATGAGTATACTTAGCGGACATTATTTATACCTCTTTGAAAACCTAATAGTACAGACAATACAACCCCCTAATCAATCTCAAATCCCTATGCACAACGAGTCTATCGATTAAGTTTAGCAGCTTTGAGGCTTCTCTCTTCAGGGGCATTTTGCTCGTAGAGATAAATCTGCTGGCAGTGAATAAAATGAAAGCTGTACAGTCTCTCTTTTAAGCCTATGAATCAGTGCAGCTTATGCTGGTATATCGCAGCCACTTAAAACTCAACTTAGCACCTCGCATTCTACGGGGTACAGTTTAGCGATTGCATATCATCTGAACTAAACGGCCCTCCTCTTTCGCACAAAAAAAAGACCATACCTCCGAAAGGTATGGTCTTATGACATTTATTGACCTTCTCAAAAGTATCAATGGAATATCTATTATTTATCATCTACTCCAATGATATAGAACTCTGACCCAGAAGAACGAATCGCATTCTCAGCACTAACTAAAAGAGCATCTAACTGACTTTTTATTTTTTTCCCAGCATGTTTATCGTAAACACTTTTCTGAGTATGAGGCTGAACAACAACAACCCTAGTTTTCACAAATTTATTGTCTTTTAGGCTTGATAGCTGGTCAAAAAACTCTGAAGCCTTTGCGCTGATGCCATTGAACCAACATCCTTTATTATCATTATGGCGAGATCTAAGATCTTCAACAAGAACCTTTCTAGAGCTATACCTTAAATTTTTCACTGCTTGGTTCAAAACTACATCATGCGCCCCAACTGAGATTTTTCGTGAAGTTTTAGCAGTTTTTGAAGCCTTAACATGGATAAGTGAAATTAGGTGAAACCCGTCATGATATACATAGTGAATAAAATCAGCCTTCTCTCCAGCGCCATCATCACAGTACAACCACCCTTGAGGTTTTTCGGTAGTATTGAAGTCAAGCGAGCTCAGCCAGTTACCACTCCAACATTTTTGGACCCAACAAAATAAAGACTTTTCATTACCTATATTGCCTAAATCTGGTTTTTTGGGATCACTTCCTGGCTTTTCCTTCGTAACATCATAAGTTTCGAAACCAGCCCAAAGAAACTTATTGTACTCAACGTCCTGATAACCTGTCAGAAAAACCATCCCATTCACAATTGCATGACCTGACTCAAACCAACACTTTATCAACTCTGGATACTTGAACACTTTCTTATAACGCTTAAACTCATCTTGAAATGCTTTAACTGGCGTATCATTCTTTATATTAAAATTGACCTTATAGTCGTTTACACATACTTCAACACATACATGACCGACCTTATTTCCCGAATGAAAGATATCAATAGCTATGTCACTATCATTCAGAGTAGGGACTAGCTCAGCATGAAAATCGTATTGAAGCTTTTTCAGAAGCTCTTTCCTAAGTTGACCATCTTCTTCGGGTAGGAATTCATGATCAACTAAGGCAAAGTCATAAGGCTTTTCTATATCATCGGGCTTAGGAATTGGATACGAAAGGATGCCAATAGGACTTTCCGACTCTGAGCTACAAATTGAAAGAGTATCCAAAATTTCCAAAACTCGGCCTTCGAAAGTAGGCCAATCTTTACATGGCCCCTTCCATATCGACGATTTAAAGGGGTTGATACCGACAGAACTCTTAGACTTCATACCATTTACTTCAGTACGAACGGCGGACATCATATAAGACTGGTCAATTAGCGGATCAAGTGTATCAGCTACACTCTTCCCTCCTAAGACTTTTGAATCGGCTTTAAAATTATCTCGTCCATGAATCCCTGACAACCAGAGCATCTGAATCTCATCTTCATTAATAAAACTACCATTCAGCTTTGCGATTGATATGGGAAAAAGGTTAGGAAGTCTTTTTTTACCGAAGAACTCTCTAACAACGTCCTTTTTGCCCTTCTCAGAAAAGTAGAAAGCTAAGTTGTCTTTAACATTGAAACTAACGAAAACATGGTGCTCAAGATCTTTTATCTCTATCCCTTTAGCCCAGCTGGGTGCCTTGGATATTGTATACGATGTAACTTTCACACTACCCATTTCTCCAACAGTGTCGGTTACAGTAGCACCTACAATCATCTCTACTCTGTCAGAACATTCTTCTGCTAAGATTTTTGTGATAGTTTCATGAATTTGACAAGGCTCTTCCTCTTTTGACTTTGATCCTAAAAGTACCGAAAAAAAAGGGGCTACATTGTGCTTCTCAACCGTTACCGTATTGCTTTCCATATTCCCTCTTAGCTGAGCAATATCCAACTGATATTATATGACTATGGTTATCGTGCAAAAGTTTAGGTATTCGTTCAAGTTGTGACCACAATCATTGTGAAACCTAACGCAAAAAGTTGGGGGAAACACCCTCTCGCGTAGATATAATTTCTATTTATTCTTGGGAGTAACCACACAATTCATTTAAATTAAGCCTTTAGATATCAGCAATTTGAACAAAGGGGTTGCCCCCTTTCTTGTTCAATCTCCTAATATTAATTTAGAAAAACTCTCACACGTATTCCGCTGACGTTCGATACTCAACTTGGCGTATCGCATCGTACTGGATAGGCTTTTGTGGTTGAGCATCATCTGAACTGAGCGTGTATCTGCTCCGGTTTTGTCAGCATGAGACAAGAGCAAACTCGCTACACTATGTCTTGCAGTATGCAAAACCACCTCCTCTGGTTTAGCAATTCCTGCTCGCTCTTTTATCACCTCAAACGCGCCCTTTGATGTGCCGATTGGCTTACCTTTCAGTCGTCCAGGAAGCAAGTAGGGATTACCTGCTTTTCTTGGAACATCTTTCAAGATCTCAATCATCAAGTCAGTCAGGTAAACGATATGCGTGGTGCCATTCTTGGTATCAGGAATGGTTAGGGTTCTTGTTTCCCAATCAATATCGGTATGACGCCGATAACGCATTTCAGACACACGACAACCAGTAAGGAACAGCATTGCTATCAGTCCACCAGCACTTTTGTTTGGGTGCTTTCGGGCTTCTCTGATGATTGCCTTGGTTTCCTCGATACTACAGAAACGCTGACGAATGTTGTTCTCCTTGAGTAGGCTCACACGGCTAGCAACATTGGGGATATCGAGTAGACGCTCAGCTAGCCCTCCTAGCGTTTTTAGCAAGGCCAAAACCCGATTGCATGTCGCTGGTTTGTATGTACCACAGCGACCCACACTGTTGCTCATGGTGATTTGTATCTGCTGTACATCGGTCGCTCTAAGCTCATCGTATCGAATGTTAGCGATACTCTGACAATGGCGATTAAATCGAGCAACATCGTCTTTCCATGTCTTCTTTTTCTTAGCTAAAGGCAAGAAGGTATCCCAGAAGAACTCCTTCACAGTAGGCGTGCGTTTGTACCCATCACGTTCCTCTTTTGGGTCTACCCCTTCTGCAATCTTCGCCTTATGTTGGCGAGCAATTTTTCTCGCCACATTCACATCGATATCAGGAAAGCGCCCTATCGCAATACTGCGCTTACGCCCCTCAAGCGTATAGCGCAGCAGGAAACGTTTACTACCACTTCTGCCCGATAGCAGCTTCAATCCAATACATTCAGTATCGCTAAACTCTAATTCGGTTGTCTTGTTGTTTGAGGTGTTGGCTGGTAGGGATTTAAGGTTGGCATTGGTGAACTTGAATCGTTTATTCATAACTCCTCCAAATCGTATGGCTTATACAGTTCAAAGGATTAATATCTGTTTGATGGTGGTTTCATCACCCCATCAAACGAAGAACTTAAAATGAGCTCCCCTGTCCCCTTCCTGTTCCCCTCACCGATCCCCTGTTTTTCGAACGTCCAAGCCTTATTCCATATAGGGTTGCCCCTAAAGCCCCTAAATTTTTCACACATCATTGAGTTTTTTACTCACGCATACCCTCTTCCCTTTTGACAGGGGAAGAGGGACAAAAACAGCAATTTATGGGGTACAAAAGACCGTAGAAGGACAAGAAAAGACCACAAAACAGCGAGTAAAGAAAGACTTGAGTATGTTGAATAGGATGGATGATGTTGGACAGAATTAGCTGACCATCTGCACAGATTCGACACAGACAAAAGACCATATATGGACAGGGAGTACATTACCGAGTAGCAACAAGGTGGTAAAATGTGGGAATTTATGAGGCAGTGCATGCCAAGAACATTGAGCTAAGTGTTTGATAACCTTAGATACAACAAAGCCCCGACTTTCGTCGAGGCTTTATCGTTTAAATATGGTACCGGTGGGCGGACTTGAACCGCCACGCCCGAAGGCAACGGATTTTGAATCCGTCGTGTATACCAATTTCACCACACCGGCATCTTAAGGCTATTGCCTCTTGATATTTGGCATTATACGTATGCTTTTTTACGGCGCAAGAAGAAATACCTTAGATAACCATCGTTTGCTGATAATTTCACCATATGTGTGACCGCAGCACCTACATGAGTATCCAGTGCACTATCTAATGGCTAGGTGCTTTACTTCTTAACTCTCTGCGTCATCGTTTTTAATGGTTCAAGCAAGCAGCAATCAGGTAGTCTGTGCGCAAGCTCTCTTTTCAGAGTTAAGCCAAACCTATATTCTTTCGCCTAGTTTAGTTTTAGGTAAGTAGGATTTATGTCGAAAAGTGAAACTTTGCCACCAGCAGGCTTATTTCGTCGTCTTGGTGCGCTTTTGTATGATGGCTTAATCATCATTGCTGTAGAGATGATGGCAGCGGGAGTGGTAGTCGCAATTTTACATGCGTTGATGGCAATGGGCTTATTTAACGCGGTTGGATATGAAGATGTCAGCGACTTTCTAACCAATCATCCAGTATGGAGCCCAGTGTACACTGCCTACTTGGCGTTTGTTTGGATCTATTTCTTTGTTTTCTTTTGGACTCGTGCAGGTCAAACATTGGGAATGCGAGCATGGAAACTTCATCTGCGTAGCAACGATGGTTCACCTGTAACCGTGACTCAAGCTCTGATTCGAATTGGTACGTCGGGCTTTGGCTTAGCCAATCTTATGGTGCCAATAGATCCAGAGAAGCGCGGATTCCACGACATCTGGGCAAAAACTCAAGTCGTCGTATTACCAAAAGCAAACTAAGCCAATCACGCACAAAAAAGGAAGGCTCTATTTAGCCTTCCTTTTTAGTTTTTAGAGAGATTAGGAGCTAGTCTACCTTAAGCTCTTTAAGCATGGCTTCAGGTAACGCAAGTTCATCATTCTTGTTTACAGAAATACCCGCGGCCAGAATCGCTTCAGCAATTTGCTTCGCTTCATCCAATGAGTGCATTGCCGCAGTGCCACACTGGTACTCATTCAACTCTGGAATCTTGTTCTGGTTTTCCACTTTTAGTACATCTTGCATTGCGGCTAACCATGCTTCAGCCACTTGCTGCTCTTGTGGCGTACCAATCAAACTCATGTAGAAGCCTGTACGGCAGCCCATTGGCGAGATATCAATAATCTCCACATTGTCACCATTCAAATGGTTACGCATAAAGCCGGCGTATAGGTGCTCCAAAGTATGAATGCCTCTTTCAGACAAAATATCCTTATTTGGCGCAGTGAAGCGTAGGTCAAAAACCGTAATCGTGTCGCCTTTTGGCGTGGTCATGGTTTTCGCCACACGAACAGCAGGGGCATTCATTCGAGTGTGATCTACGGTAAAACTATCGAGTAACGGCATTATACTTCTCCATGTGTCACTGTTCTTAAAAGAACCAGCTTCTATTGTCTTCTAACTCTTGGCGGCACTGCTTAAGTTGCCAACCATAATCCTTTGCTTGCTGATCGACCTTACGAGCAACTTTAATCAATGAGGGTTTATTTTGATAGCTCTTACGTTTAAACCCGCCTCGACCTTCATGATAAGCCAAGTATTGATTGTATGCATCCCACTTTGACACACCTAACTGTTTTTGGGTAGCGTCAGTGTACCAACCAATGAACATCAACGAATCAGCAAAATCGGTTCTTGAACCGCCGTGTTCGGTCGCTCTCTGGAAATCATCCCAAGCAGGATCTTGCGCCTGCGCATAGCCATAGGCACTGCTTACTCGTCCCCATGGAATGATACCCAATAGATAGTCTTTTGGCGGCCTAGCGTCATGGCGGAAGCTACTCTCTTGCTTAACAAAAGCCATCGCTACCTGAATCGGAGTTCCCCATTCGTCTTGCATATCTGCGGCATCGTCATACCAATCGGGATAATCTCGAAATATTTCGCACAAATCAGACTGATTTTTTGGCGGCGCAGTGGCACATCCTCCTAATACCACCAAGCTAAGGATAACAACAAACGTCCTTATCACTTCATAACCTTAAACTTTTAAATAAGCAAAATAGTCATCAAGAAAATCATCAAAACTTAGCGTATCGGCTGCCTCTACATCGGCCTGTACAACACGCGAACGCTCAACTTCTTGCTCCATACTAAGCTCATTATACGTTTTATATTGGTGTGCTAGGTGCTGCTGGCGATAGTCTTTACCAATTTCACAGCCTACCTTACCCAAACCGCCAAAACGCTTAGTGTCTTCAAGTAGTTGACCAGAAATAGTCAATTCCGGGTTATCAATCCATGACAGCAACTTGTAGCAAACTTTTTGATACTCATCACCACCGTGTGCTTGATCCATTTGCTCTGCAATTTGGACAAGCTCAACAAATACGCGCTTCGCCCAATCTTGTAGGGTAAGGATTTCACCTTTACAACCGATCTGTAGCTCCAATCCAGGTTTACGCCCTTCAACAATCACCTTGTTCCAGTTTTCTCTCCAGCAAGCCTGTTCACAATGATCCATTGACTCAGAGTCAGTCAGAGTAGCCCAGGTTAAGAAAAGATCTAAGAAGCGAACTTGGTCTTGATTGATGCCGATTGGGCTATAAGGGTTTACGTCCAACGAACGAACCTCAATGTACTCAACACCACCACGGGAAAGAGCCTCTGATGGTTTTTCTCCAGATTGGGCGACACGTTTGGGACGAATCGGTGCATACAGCTCATTCTCAATCTGTAACACATTGCTATTCAGCTGACGGTACTCACCATCCACCTTTACGCCAATTTCAGCAAACTCTGCCGAAGGAGTACGAATCGCTTTATTTAAGCCTTCAAGATACTCATCTAAGCTGTTGAAACCAATTTTCAGTGCGCTTTGCGCGCTATTGGTGTAGCCCAAATCACTGAGCCTCAATGAGGTAGCATGAGGCAAGTACAAGGTTCCGCCAATGCTCTCGAATGGTAGCTTAGTCTCACGCCCTTTAATGAATGAGCCACAGAGTGCTGGTGAAGCCCCAAAGAAATAAGGAATCAGCCACCCAAAACGGTAATAGTTGCGAATAAGGCCGAAGTACGCCTCTGACTTGCTACTCTGTCGTTGTTCTGCACTTTGCTCACCATACAGTTGATCCCAAAATGACTCTGGAAATGAAAAGTTGAAGTGTACGCCAGAAATCACCTGCATCAAGCTGCCGTACCGGTGCTTAAGCCCTTCGCGATAAAGAGTTTTCATTTTCCCTGAGTTCGACGAACCGTACTGAGCTAGATTGATAGCCTCTTCACTTTCAACAAAGCAGGGCATTGAAAGCGGCCACATTTTCTCATCACCTAACTTGGTTTGAGTAAAGTGATGAATATCTTCTAGCTGCGCTGTTAAGGTTGAAATGTCGTGGGATACCGGAGTGATAAACTCTAGTAAAGACTCGGAAAAGTCTGTCGTGATCCACTTATTCGCATAAGCAGAACCAAGCTCTTTGGGGTGAGGCGTAGTTGCAAGGTGGCCATTATCTTGATATCGCAACGTTTCTCGCTCGACACCACGTCCAAAACTCTTAAACACTTCTTGGTTTTGTGCAACTCGCTCCAGTCGCGCAGCAAATTCAGTCAAAATGAGGTTCGCTTATATTTATTGTTTGGCAAATACGCCAAACTGGCTAAACAATTTATAAAGGGTGACCAAAGTCACCCTTTGCTATGCACTATGTTATGTGTGCTTTAACGGATAATTTCAAGCTCTTCTATAGGAATATGTAAAGTTTTCAACTTAGGTTTTAACGTTTTCGCATCACCAACGACAATAATTTGATAGTCTGCAGGGGCAAACCATTTGCTCGCTAGTCTATCCAAAGTTTCTTTGTTAACTGTTTCTACAATTTCGTTTCTCTGCTTGAGATAGTCTTCATCCAAACTATAGGCAAGGATACTATTAAGCAGCCCTGTTTTCTGTGAGGGCGTTTCATACTTTAGTGCATCTTGTTGACCGACAGCCAAGCGTAAAAATTTCATCTCATCATCTGAAATACCATTGTCACTATATTCTTGCAGCTCTTTCTCCATTTCAACAATCGAAGCTATGGTTGAGTCAGCTCGAACTTGCGCTGAGAATATAATCGCTCCGACCTCGCGATTCGCAGCGAGGTAGCCATTGGCTCCATAGGTGTAGCCCTTATCTTCACGAAGGTTCTGATTCAAGCGACTGTTGAAATTGCCAGCCAAATTAAAGTTAGCCAGTTGGGTCAGATAGGTTTCTCCCGTCGCATCGAATGGTAAACCTTGGCGAACCATACGAACCACACTTTGCGGTGCGCCTGGTTTATCGACTAAATAGATCTTTCGCTGCGACAGCGGCTTCACCAGTTGTGGCCTTAGTAGTGGCGCAAACTCACCTTTCCAGTTTTCAATAAAGGCGAGAGCTTTCTTCACCTGACGTCTACTGATATCTCCCACTACGACAATTTGCGCCCCTTGCGGAGTATAATGACGTTCATAGAAGGCTTTTACGTCATCAAGCGTGAGACTCGCAACCGAAGCATCGGTACCGTCATTTGAACGCTGATATACCGAGTCTGCAAACAGTACCTGCCTTGTTGCTTGAGATGCCATCCAGCCAGGCTTCTGGTGCTGATAGACAAGTCCCTCAAGCATCTGCTTTTTCAAACGATCAAAATCTTGCTGACGGAAGGCAGGCTTGAACAGCATTTCCTCTACGAGGTTGAGGGTATCGGTTAGATTCTTTTCTAAACTCGAAACAGAAATACTCGTGGTGTAGTTTCCCGCACTAATAGAGACCGTACTTCCTAGTTTATCAAGCCGTGCTTGCAGTTGCTCAAGGCTAGAGTCGAGCGTTGCTTCTTGCATCATAGCAGCGGTCAAATTCGCCAGCCCCTCCTTGCCTTTAGCAACATATCGTTCACCAGCAGGAAAGCTGATATTCACTTGCACTGTTGGCGTTTCAGAACTTACGGTCCCAAGCAACTCTGCTCCGTTGTCAAAATAGACTCTATAGAGCTTGGGCATTTGTGCTTTAACCCCTTCCGCCACTTCAGGCATCACAGAACGGTCAAAGGAGTCTGTCGCTCGACGGTAATCCAACTCATCATCGGTGACTTTTTGGTATTCAGGTAGTGTACGTGGTGGAGTAACGAAAGTGGCAGGCTGCACTGCAAACTCGGTTTTGCCACGAGGCACAACACTTAACGCGACTTTATGGTGGCCGTTTACATACGTTTTATAAGCTTGCATGACTGACTCAGGCGTTACTGCTCGAATCTGCTCTAACTGAGTCTGAATTCGGTCTGGCGTTGAGAAGAAAGTTTCGTTCGAAGCAAGCTGGGTAACTTTGCCACGCACACTTTGCAGAGCAAACACTGCATTAGCCTCTGCCATTCCGGTGATCTGCTCTAGTCGTTCGTCATCGACACCTTTGTCCTCAAACTCACCTAAGGTTTGCATCAACTCTTGATAGAGGGGCTTAAGTGAACCTTTCTCTCCGGACGGCGCCATCGCATACACATAAAAGGTACATGCGAGCTCAGCACAATCTTGGAATGCACCTGCATCTACAGCCTTTTGCGTTTTGACTAACTTTTGATAGAGCAGGCTGTTCGCACCACTACCTAGCACATTCGCCAACGCATTGATCGAAGCTTGATCCTCTGCGCCATTGTACTTAGTTGGCCAGCCGATCATCAGCATCGGCTGTTGAATTCGATCTTCCAAGGTAATATATCGATCTTCAGTCAGTTTTGCTGGCTGCTTTGGTGCACGTTCAACTTTTGGCCCTGTTGGAATCGAGCCAAAATACTTATTTACCCACTCTAAGGTTTGGTCAACGTCAATATCACCACCAATCGTTAGTACAGCGTTATTAGGCCCGTACCAGCGCAAGAAGAAGGCTTTTAGGTCGTTGACATCGACACGGTCAAGATCTTCAACATAACCTATGGTTTGCCAAGAGTATGGATGCCCCTCAGGGTACATGGCTTCTCCCATTCGCTCCCACATTAAGCCATATGGTCGATTGTCGTAGTTCTGGGCTCGTTCGTTCTTAACCGTATCGCGCTGGATTTCAAACTTACGTTGCGAGACTGCATCGAGTAAGAAGCCCATGCGATCTGACTCTAACCACAACATCTTCTCTAGCTGATTGGAAGGGACGGTTTCGAAGTAGTTGGTGCGATCGCGATTAGTGGTACCATTCAAGGTCCCCCCCGCTTCGGTAATGATCTTAAAGTGCTGTTGGTCGCCAACATTTTCACTACCCTGAAACATCATATGCTCGAAGAAGTGGGCAAAGCCTGATTTACCGATCTCTTCACGAGCGGAGCCAACATGATAAGTCACATCAACATGCACTAACGGATCAGAACTATCAGGCGATAAGATCACGGTTAAGCCATTATCAAGCTGATATTTAGAATATGGAATCGTTGCTTTGCCTGGTTGGGCGTCGAGCTCTTCAATCAGAGTCACGCCCTTCGGCACTGATGATAAAAATGGAACAGAAGTTAGGCTGCTAGAGGTACAACCGTAAAGTGCGACAAGAGAAATAGCACTAAGCCAAACTTTTCTCATGACATCCCCTTAAAAAAACCGTAAAAAATAGCAGCAAGCAGAGAATAACGGAGTGCTTTGCCGATCAATATTAGCCAAAAACAGGGCCAAAAACGCATTCGCAGCCAACCAGCTGCCAAACACAGTGGGTCGCCTATTACAGGCAACCAACTAAAAAGAAGCGACCAATAGCCATATTTATTGAGCCACACTAAGGCTTTATGACCATGTTTTTCATTTTGAGTTCGGTTAGGTAACCACAAACCTAACCAATAGTTGGTTAGCCCCCCCAAGGTATTGCCCAGGGTAGCCACTATGATAATGATGGGAGTCGAAAATTGATTGAGGCTTAATGTGGCAATTAAACCTGCTTCTGAGCCTCCCGGCAATAAAGTGGCACTGAGGAAGCCACTAAAAAATAGTACCCACAGTGCCGAATCAGAAAACCAAAGAGCAAAAGATTCAAATGCGCTGTTAAACGCTTCTAACATTTCATATCAAGCAACACCTTGCCTCTGGTATGTCCGGATTCAATCTGCTTATGTGCGGCTTTCACTTCGCTCATAGGGTAGACATTTTGAATTTCTGTTTTCACTAGACCGACACTCACCATATAAAGCAGCGCATCAAGCTGCTCTGGATTGGGGTCAACCAACATTCCTGTGGCGTCAAAACCGAGCAATTTGGCTTTCTCACAGATAAGTTCAGCGGTAAGAGTCGGTACTGTCACCACTTTAGCGCCATCTTTCAAGCATTTCAGCGCATCAAGTGCTGCATCACCACCGACCAGATCGATCAATACATCGGCTTCCTCTACACGCTCTGAAACAGGTGCAAATTGGTAGTTGACGGCATGGGCACCTAATGTCGCCATATAATCTAAGTTAGCTTCACTGCAGGTGGTAAACACCTCCGCTTTTGCTGCCACAGCAACTTGAATCGCAATATGACCAACGCCACCTGCCCCAGCTAAAATCAGTACTCGATCCCCCTCATGTACACCTGCCTTATCCAAGGCTTGAACCGCTGTTTGACCAGCTAAAGGTAAAGCTGCAGCCGCTTCTAGTGTCACGGAATCTGGCACTAAGCTCAGCGCACCTTGGGAAACGCAGATATATTGGCTATATCCACCTCCGGAAAGCGGAAAACCAACAAACCCTGCGACATTATCACCAACTGAAAAACGCTCTGATTGTTCACCAACAGAAACCACCTGACCCGAGATATCATAGCCAGGCACCCAAGGTAAATTATCTTTATTCTCAGAGGCAGCCCACCCCAATCCTGCCCGTGTTTTTACATCGATAGGATTCACACCGGCAAAGTGCACTCTAACCAGCACTTCATCTGCTTGTGGCTTAGGAATCGGTGAGACCTGAGTAACGAGAACGTCTGGATCACCAAATTGAGAGATTGCGATTTGCTTGTTTTCCATTTCATCATTTCCCTATCGATACAAAAAAGGGATGCGAAAGCATCCCTTTGAATATATACCATTTATTGTTAGCAAGTTAACCACTTGCTCTCAAATTAACCAATAACTAACTCGAGAAGCGATTTAACCCACAAGTGCGAGCAAAATACCTGCTGCCACAGCTGAGCCAAGTACACCTGCTACGTTTGGTCCCATTGCGTGCATCAGTAGGAAGTTTTGCGGGTTTGCATCCAAACCGACTTTATTGACTACTCGTGCTGCCATTGGTACTGCAGAGACACCCGCAGCCCCAATAAGAGGGTTGATGTCTTCTTTAGAGAGCTTGTTCAGCACTTTAGCCATCAATACACCACCCGCGGTTCCGATACTAAACGCCACGGCACCCAATGCCAAAATACCTAGGGTTTCTACATTGAGAAACTCATCTGCTTGAAGCTTAGAACCAACGCCAAGACCAAGGAAGATGGTCACGATGTTAATCAACTCGTTCTGCGCTGTTTTAGACAAGCGGTCAACCACGCCAGCTTCACGCATCAAGTTACCCAGACAGAACATACCCACTAGTGGTGTTGCTGCAGGTAAGAACAGAATAGTCATCAGCAACACTGCAAGCGGGAAGAGAATTTTCTCTCCTTTGCTTACATGGCGTAGCTGTGCCATCTGAATCTTACGTTCTTCAGGAGACGTTAACGCTTTCATAATTGGTGGTTGAATGATTGGCACCAATGCCATGTAACTATACGCAGCAACGGCAATCGCACCAAGCAAGTCAGGTGATAATTGGCTAGCTAAGAAGATCGCTGTAGGGCCGTCTGCACCACCGATGATGGCAATTGATGCAGCGTCCGCCATGCTGAATTCCATACCCGGCACGTAGTTAAGCATGATTGCGCCAAATAGGGTCGCGAAGATACCAAACTGTGCTGCAGCACCTAACCACAAGGTTTTTGGGTTAGCTATCAAGGCACCAAAGTCTGTCATGGCTCCCACACCCATGAAGATAAGCAGTGGGAATATGCCCGATTCAATACCAACGTAATAGACGTAGTACAGCAAGCCGCCTTCTTCGGTAAAACCTGCATTGGGAATATTGGCCAAGATTGCACCAAAACCAATCGGTAGCAGAAGCAGTGGCTCAAAGCCTTTGCGAATAGCCAAAAACAGCAGAGTACAACCAACTAAGATCATACATAGTTGGCCAAACTCAAAGTGAGCGATCCCTGTTTCTGACCATAAGGTCATTAATCCTTCCATGGTAATCCCTTACGCTAAACTCAGTAGTGGAGCACCAACCGTTACAGAATCACCTTCTTTAACGTGGAGATCTTGGACAATGCCGCCGCGAGCTGCGCGTACTTCTGTTTCCATCTTCATTGCTTCAAGAATCAGTAGTACGTCACCTTCAGCAACTTGAGCACCGCTTTGAACATTAACCTTAAAGATGTTACCCGCTAAAGGCGCAGGGACCATCTCGCTGTTACCAGCAGGGGCCGCTGGAGCAGGCGCAGCTGCAGGCTGTGCATTTGCAGCAGGTGCAACAGACGTTAGCTGACCTTGAGGGCCAACTTCTACATCGTAAACCTGACCATCAACCTTAACGCTGTATGTTTCAATACCACCTTGAGCAGGTTGCGCTTGAAGAGCCGCAGGAGCTTCTTCTAGCCATGGCGCAGGCTCAAATGCATCTGGGTTACGACGGTTTTTAAGGAACTTCAAACCAACCTGAGGGAACAGTGCGTAAGTCAGTACGTCATCGACGGTATCTTCCGCCAATGAAATGTCTTCCTCTTTAGCTTTAGTTAGTAGCTCTTCGGTCAATGAGTTCAACTCTGACTCCAGCAGATCAGCCGGGCGACAAGTAATCGCTTCACCACCATCCAGAACTTTCGCTTGTAGCTCAGCATTGACTTCTGCTGGTGCTGCGCCGTACTCGCCTTTCAGTACGCCTGCAGTCTCTTTGGTGATGCTCTTATAGCGTTCACCTGTAAGAACATTGATCACCGCTTGTGTACCGACGATCTGAGATGTCGGCGTTACTAGAGGGATGTAACCAAGATCTTTACGTACGCGTGGGATCTCTTCTAATACTTCATCCAACTTATCTGCCGCGCCTTGCTCTTTTAGCTGGCCTTCCATGTTAGTTAACATGCCGCCGGGTACTTGAGCGATAAGGATACGTGAATCAACACCTTTTAACTGACCTTCAAATTTAGCGTACTTCTTACGAACATCACGGAAGTAAGCTGCAATTGGTTCTATTTGGTCAAGCTTGAGGTTGGTATCACGTTCGGTGCCTTGCAGCATGGCTACAACAGTCTCTGTAGGTGTATGACCGTAAGTACAGCTCATTGAAGAGATTGCCGTATCAAGAATATCAACGCCCGCTTCCACAGCTTTTACAGCTGTCGCCGTTGATAGACCAGTCGTTGCGTGACAATGAAGCGCCAAAGGAATATCAGTAGAAGACTTGATTCGAGTAATTAACTCTTCCGCTTCATATGGCTTAAGCAAGCCAGACATATCTTTAATACATAAAGAGTGACAACCAAGATCCTCAAGTCGCTTAGCGAGATCGACCCAAGTATCGGTGTTGTGTACCGGGCTGGTTGTGTAAGAAAGCGTACCTTGGGCATGGGCGCCGACATCAACAGCCGCTTTAACCGCTTTTTCGAAGTTACGTACATCGTTCATCGCATCAAAGATACGGAAAACGTCCATACCATTGGCATGGGCACGCTCAACAAATTTTTCAACCACATCATCGGCATAATGACGATAACCTAGAAGGTTTTGACCACGCAGCAACATTTGCATTGGCGTGTTTGGCATCGCTTTTTTCAACGCTCGTAGACGTTCCCAAGGATCTTCCCCCAAGAATCGAATGCAAGAATCAAAAGTCGCACCGCCCCATGTTTCAAGAGACCAGTAACCGACTTTATCGAGTTCCTCTGCGATAGGTAACATATCCTCTAAACGCATACGAGTCGCAAATAGCGATTGATGGGCGTCACGAAGGACCACGTCCGTTAAAGCTAGTGGTTTAGACATGCTCATTAACTCCTTTTAATCCTATCAAATGCTACTTAGCGGTAGAGGTACGGTACTGGTGTACCGCTGCGGAAATGGCCGCAACTACCTTAGGGCTAACAGCAGAAGATGGTGATTGAACTTTGTTATTTTGATTAGGTGTAGCGATCGGCTCAGGTACTTCTTCTGGTACCAATTTGGACATTAACCGAACGAGATAAACAAGAATAGTGAGGAAAGTAAAAACGACAGACATCCCTGTTAGCATCAGGGTTGCCGCCTCTACTAGCAGGCTTCCAATATTATCCATTTTTTGCATCCTTTCTTTGTCATCCTGACAACAGCATTAGGTGACCAGCTCAATATAGCAATCATTGCTATAGCTAGACACTAATTTAACTAGCTTGTCGCTAGCACTCATGTGGCCAGAATATGCAGTAAAATCCTGACAAGAGGTCTAGGATTATCTCGATTGGTTAAAGTTTGTCAATTTTGTTTAAGGTGCTATCGAGGATAATGCACAATTCTAGGGAATTATTCGTCACACAAATCACATAAAACTGCAATACATACTCATATAAGCATAAATAACTGTGTATTTTCTGACGTTACGCGAATTCTAGTAGTGATACTGCGATAGGCTTAAAAGAAATGAAAAAATAGAAGTAGAAACAATAACTTGTGCACACAATGTTTCAAAAATGTTTATTAAATGTAAACAAAAAGCCCTACTATTTCTAGCAGGGCTTTTTTGTAAGTGGCGCGTCCTGGAGGATTCGAACCTCCGACCGCCTGGTTCGTAGCCAGGTACTCTATCCAGCTGAGCTAAGGACGCGCAGTTTCGATATCAACATTAGTCAATATCAGGATTGC
>JRWQ01000026.1 GCA_000775715.1 Vibrio tubiashii | reverse complement strand
TCCCGTCCACTCCGCCACTTATTTTGAAACCTCGCTAATGCGAGGTTTTTTCGAATCTACAATATGGTAAACTGTAGCTTCTACAGAAGATTCAAACCTAATTGTAGATAAAATTTAGGGGTGTAGCTCCAATTGGCAGAGCAGCGGATTCCAAATCCGCGTGTTGGGAGTTCGAATCTCTCCACCCCTGCCACATTCAAGGCTCTAGTCAAAAGACTGGAGCCTTTTTCGTATGTGCGTGCTAAATCAGCGGATTCCGCCTATATCCCAAAGATGCGCGTGTTGGGAGTCCGAGTTTGGCCACTCTGCCATATTCAGGGCTCTAGACTAGACGCCCCCGACGAAAGACTAGAGCTTTTTTTCGTATATACGTGCCAATGCAGCGGCTTTCGCTGTTCTTACTTGCATGTACGGTTTCCCAGTTTAAAGTTGCTAAGGTCGATAAGCATGGTCTGAGTTTCCCAACTCTGATAGTACGATAACTTCCCCTATTGGTGTGGAACGAGTTGATATATGAGCGTTGCCGTTGATGTAGACCCTGTGAAAACGTCCCTTAAGCGCTTTCAGCATAAGATTGGTTCGGCAATGAGGAGTAAGGAGAGTGTGTTTGCGTGCACCAGATGAAGGTGTGTTTCCTTTTCTGTTGCGAGTCTTTGAGTCGAGCCATTATGAGCTAATCACTACTCTTCTCCTCAATCCATCAGGGATATTTGACCTAGGTAAACTCAACAAGTTGATTTTTCTCTTTGAATAGCAAATTAAAGTGACTCCTGTAACTTTTTTAATTCAAAACTTTGTTTGATATAAGAGTCATGAATTTTTGTCGATTATTTGTCACTGGACGCTACAATAACACCCAGAAATTTATCTAGGGGGAGTTATGGGTCAACTTTCTATTCTCGGTTTTATCGCAATTGGCGGTGCTTTTGGTGCATGCTCTCGCTATCTTGTTTCTGAGCTTTGTGTTGTGCTACTTGGACGCGGATTTCCATATGGTACGCTGACTGTTAACGTGGTTGGTTCCTTCATTATGGGTTTGCTTATTGCGGCTTTTGAAAATGAGATGTTAGCTACCGAGCCGTGGCGTCAAATAATCGGGTTAGGTTTTCTTGGTGCATTAACCACCTTTTCTACATTCTCAATGGATAACGTACTTCTTATGCAGCAGGGAGCGTTTTTTAAAATGGGCTTGAATGTGTTGTTGAATGTCTTTTTGAGCATTTCTGCTGCTTGGATTGGGTTTCAAATACTCATTAAGAGCTAATGTTGGTGAAAATTTAGCTAATTATTGTTTATCACGGCTTGGTTTACCCAAGCCGTTTTTATATACTGCAGTCACTTGTCGGAGTGCCATATGGCTGAGACCGTTTATTCGGGATCCGTTGAACCTGATCAGATTAATATCTGCGAAGGGAACAAGAGAAGATATCTACGCCAGTGTTCAATCTGGTTTATCTATCAAGTAATCGAATGTTGTCGTAATCCGTAGTAGAAGCTAATTCGATTCCTCTTGTCGCATCTTTCCGTCAAGCATTTTTATCCCGTTACTTTTTATCTAAGAATAACAAAGCAAGGAAAAATGCTATGTCGAGTCGCAAGCAAGCGAGACTGGAAGCAAAACAGTTCATTGATACACTCTCGGTACAGCCGTACCCAAATTCAAGTAAAGTTTATGTAGAGGGTTCACGTCCTGATATTCGTGTGCCAATGCGCGAAATATCACTCGCTGATAGCCTTATTGGAGGTACAAAAGAAGCGCCTATTTTCGAGCCTAATGAGCCAGTACGCGTTTACGATACTTCGGGTGTATACACAGACCCAAATCACACCATAGACCTCTACAGCGGCTTACCTAAGCTGAGAGAAGGGTGGATTGAAGAGCGAGCTGATACAGAATTACTTGATGAAGTAAGCTCGGTATACACCAAACAGCGCTTAGAAGACGAAACGTTAGACGATCTTCGTTACGGTAATCTACCACGTATTCGACGTGCCAAAAATGGGCAGTGCGTGACTCAACTGCACTATGCTCGCAAAGGCATTATTACCCCAGAAATGGAATTCATCGCCCTACGTGAAAATATGGGGCGTGCTCAATACCGCGATGAAGTGCTGAATCAACAACATCCGGGTCAAAGCTTCGGAGCGAATCTTCCAAAAGACATTACCGCCGAGTTTGTGCGTAAAGAAGTCGCCGAAGGTCGCGCGATTATCCCTTCTAATATCAACCACCCAGAATCCGAACCAATGATCATTGGACGTAACTTTTTGGTCAAAGTGAACGCCAACATCGGTAACTCATCGGTCACTTCTTCGATTGAGGAAGAAGTTGAGAAGCTCGTGTGGGCAACGCGCTGGGGTGGCGATACCGTTATGGATCTCTCTACTGGACGTAATATTCACGAAACTCGCGAGTGGATTCTGCGTAACAGTCCGGTTCCGATCGGTACCGTACCTATGTACCAAGCGCTTGAGAAAGTGAATGGTGTTGCGGAAAACCTTAACTGGGAAGTGATGCGTGATACTCTGATCGAGCAAGCAGAGCAGGGCGTTGACTACTTCACTATCCATGCCGGTTTACTACTTCGCTATGTACCAATGACAGCAAAACGCGTTACTGGCATCGTCTCTCGTGGTGGTTCTATCATCGCGAAATGGTGTTTGGCGCATCACCAAGAAAGCTTCTTATATACCCACTTCCGAGAGATCTGTGAAATCTGTGCTAAGTATGATGTGGCTCTTTCTCTCGGTGATGGTCTGCGTCCTGGTTCGGTTGCCGATGCTAACGACGAAGCGCAATTTGCTGAGCTTCGCACCCTTGGTGAGTTAACCAAGATAGCGTGGGAATACGACGTTCAGGTTATTATTGAAGGCCCTGGCCATGTTCCAATGCACATGATCAAAGAGAACATGGAAGAGCAGCTAGAGCATTGTCATGAAGCTCCTTTCTACACCCTTGGTCCTCTGACGACAGACGTCGCTCCTGGTTACGACCATATTACTTCAGGCATCGGTGCTGCCATGATTGGTTGGTATGGCTGTGCAATGCTTTGCTACGTAACTCCGAAAGAGCACCTTGGTTTACCAAACAAAGAAGACGTGAAAGTAGGCATGATCACTTACAAGCTTGCTGCGCACGCCGCTGATTTGGCGAAAGGGCATCCTGGCGCACAAGTGCGTGATAACGCGCTTTCTAAAGCTCGCTTCGAGTTCCGCTGGGAAGACCAATTCAACTTGTCACTCGATCCAGATACCGCGCGCGCTTTCCATGATGAAACCTTGCCTCAAGAGTCTGGAAAAGTTGCTCACTTCTGTTCAATGTGTGGACCAAAGTTCTGCTCGATGAAGATCTCGCAAGAGGTACGAGAGTATGCGAAAGACACTGAGCAAGTGGCTGCGGATCAAGCTATTTCGATCAAGATGCTTGATGACCCTTTGGAAGGTATGCGTCAAAAATCGCAAGAGTTCAGAGAGACGGGTTCTGAATTATACCACCCAGCAGCACATGCCGAGGTAAGTGACTAATGAGCAAAATCCTTATTCCGTCATCACTGATTGAACTGACAGGTTTAGTTCAGCAATGTTTGTTGTTGGCGAAAGAACAGGGTTTTAGCATTGAAGACATTGAGTTGGGTGTGAGCCCAACTCAATCTATTCAGCTTGTTCGCGACCAACAGACCACACGCATAACGACAGATCTTATTGATGGGTATGACTCTGAGCATGAGAGTTCATTTGTGCTCTACTACCGCTCTGCTTTATCGGTAGAAGCGTGTGCTAAGCAACCGTCGAAAGCGATTTATATTGGCATTGCTGATACGCAGGTATCCGATGAAAAGGAGAGAGTGCTTCAGCTTGATATCTGGCGTCACCCAATTAACAACGAAGTGAGAGCGCTTTCCGTTAAGTCCAAATTCAACGCAATGTTCAATCCCGAACATCACCTTGCTTGGATAGTAACGCTGACAGTACTCGATTTTCCTATCGAAGATGCGTTAACACTTGCTCGAGGAATGCTAACTCAACAAGCGAATGTTTCACGTGAAACACTGTTGAATGACAACCTTGGTGAGGGAAGATCTACTCTGTGGGCTGACCAATTTGATGATTTCCCCACACCTGTACTAGAGGATAACCGGCTAGGTATTCAAGTTGGTTGGTCTGCACAAGGCGAGAGCGTTAGCTTTCTAACTCTAACTAAGCAAAGTCTAGGGCTCTATCCAGTCGTTGATGATGTTGCTTGGATTGAGCGTCTACTGCCACTAGGCATCAACACTATTCAACTGCGAATCAAGAACCCACAACAAGCCGATTTAGAACAACAGATCATTCGAGCAATTGAGCTAGGTCGTCAGTATCAAGCACAAGTGTTCATCAATGACTATTGGCAGTTGGCAATCAAGCATGGCGCTTATGGCGTTCACCTAGGACAAGAAGACATAGAAGAATCGAATTTGGCTCAGATAACTAAAGCCGGCATTCGTCTTGGTCTTTCTACGCATGGTTATTACGAACTACTGCGCATCGTACAAATTCATCCTAGCTACATCGCACTAGGGCATATTTTCCCAACCACCACAAAACAGATGCCATCGAAACCACAAGGTTTGGTGCGCTTGGCTTTGTATCAAAAGCTGATTGATAGCATTCCTTATACAAATACAGAGGCTGCTTTCAGACCTTCAAAAGACAAAGAAGTAAGTGACTATGTGCTTGGCTTTCCGACGGTTGCGATTGGTGGTATTGACCAATCTAATGCAGACCAAGTTTGGCGCACGGGCGTCTCTAGTTTGGCAGTTGTGCGAGCTATTACGTTGGCAGAATCACCTAAGTCCGTCATCGAGTTCTTCGCGCAACTGATGAAGGAAGGACAGCTAACGTTTGCTGATCAGAATAATGAATTGGTGCATAACAAGAGAGGCGAGCATGCTCACGGATAAGCAGTTCCTTCGCTATCAGCGCCAAGTTGCTCTCCCTGAAATTGCTGAAAGTGGGCAAGAGCGTTTGAGCAAATCGCATGTGCTGATCATCGGTTGTGGTGGATTAGGAAGCGCAGCGAGTTTGTACTTGGCATCAGCGGGTGTTGGTAAACTGGTTGTGGTTGATGAGGATGAAGTTGATAGTAGTAACCTACAACGTCAGATCATTTATCGTGAGCAAGACCTCCAAGTTGCGAAAACAAAAGCGACTGTAAAGCAACTGACTGACCTTAATTCTATGGTCCAAGTTCGTGCTCTCAATAAGCGATTAGACAAAGCACAGCTCCAGCTTGAGGTGATGCTGGCGGATGTGGTGCTAGACTGCACCGATAACATGCCAACGCGCCAGCTCATTAACCAAGTTTGTTTCGAACAAAATACGCCGCTCATCTCGGCGGCAGCAATTGGTTGGCAAGGGCAATTCGCTGTCTTTGATTACCAAACACCAAGTGAACAAGGAGCGCAGAGTAAAGCGTGTTACCGCTGTTTGTATCCGTTCGACGAATTACCGCAAACGCAAAAGTGCAGTGAAAGCGGTGTCGTCGGTCCGGTGGTGGGTACACTTGGCAACTACCAAGCGATAGCGGCTATTCAAAAACTGGCGACGGGAAAGTTTCATGTCGAGACTGCCAAGTTACACCTGTTCGATGGATTGAAGCTGCAATGGCAAACCATGGCAATAAGTAAAGACAAACAGTGCCAAGTGTGTGCTCGGATTTAGCTTATAAGTAGTGGGCAGAATTAAGAGAGTTGGAAGCAATGACGTTATCAGAACAACAAACAACACAAATGACCGCTGCTGACTTAGATGTGATCACTATTGTCATCAATGACCAGTCACATCAAGTTGCCAGTGAGTCGAATCTACAGCAAATCATTGGTCAATTTTCGCTGCCTGAAATGGGCTGTGTTTTTGCCATTAACAACAATGTTGTGCCGCGCAATGAGTGGGCTAGCACAGTTCTTTCACAGGGAGATAGGATCTCTTTGTTTCAAGCGATCGCAGGGGGTTAACGTCGATGCTTAAAATTGGTGATAAACAATTCGAATCAAGACTGTTCACAGGAACAGGGAAGTTTGCCAATAGCCGATTAATGGCAGAAGCGATTCAAGTGTCGGGTTCTAAACTTGCGACCATGGCGTTAAAGCGTGTGGATGTGAACGACCAACAAGACGATATTTTGCTGCCGTTAGTACAAGCGGGTGTGAACTTATTGCCGAACACCTCAGGTGCAAAGAATGCTAAAGATGCCGTGTTTGCAGCACAATTAGCGAGAGAAGCGTTAGGTACAAACTGGCTAAAACTTGAAATTCACCCAGACCCGAAGTATTTGATGCCCGATCCAATTGAGACACTTGTGGCCGCTGAACAACTGGTTCGTGAAGGCTTCATTGTTCTTCCTTACTGTCATGCTGACCCGGTTCTATGTAAACGATTGGAAGAAGTAGGTTGTGCGGCGGTCATGCCATTAGGTGCGCCGATCGGTTCCAACAAAGGGATAGTTTCTCACGATTTCCTAGAGATCATCATTGACCAAGCTAATGTTCCTGTGGTTGTCGATGCGGGTATTGGTGCTCCTTCACATGCCGCACGTGCGATGGAAATGGGCGCGGATGCCGTGCTCGTAAATACTGCGATTGCAGCTTCGAGCGATCCCGTTGCGATGGCGAAGGCATTTAAGTTGGCGGTAGAGTCGGGGCGTATGGCTTATGAAGCCGGACTTGCTGGTAAGGTTTCTCATGCGGTTGCGTCGAGTCCACTGACGTCATTCCTAGATGAGCTTTAGTCCTAGATTGGTTTAGCTATTGAGCGAGGAAAACATGAGCTTCGTTGAACAATTTAAGCAGCTGAATTGGGATGACATTTCAATGTCGATCTACGCGAAAACGGCACAAGATGTCGAGCGAGCATTGAATAAACCCAAGCGTGATTTGGAAGACTTTAAAGCGCTAATTTCACCAGCGGCTGAGGCGTACTTAGAGCAAATGGCGCAACTGTCATACTCGGCGACGCGTAAGCGTTTTGGTAATACCATGTCGCTTTATATTCCATTGTATCTTTCCAACTTGTGCGCCAATGCTTGTACTTATTGTGGCTTCTCAATGGAAAACAGAATCAAGCGTCGTACCTTGAATAGGGATGAAGTGGCTGCAGAAGTTGAAGCCATTAAACGCATGAAGTTCGATAGCGTATTGCTGGTGACTGGCGAACACGAAACCAAAGTGGGGATGAAATACTTTCGCGAAATGGTGCCGATGATTAAGAAGCGCTTTAATTATTTGGCGATGGAAGTGCAGCCATTAGATCAAGACGAATACGCAGAGCTCAAGACATTGGGTTTAGATGCGGTGATGGTCTATCAAGAAACGTATCATCCTTCGACTTACGCCGAGCACCATTTGCGTGGTAATAAGATGGATTTCGAATACCGATTGGATACACCCGATCGTCTTGCAAAAGCGGGTATTGATAAGATCGGTATTGGCGCTTTGATAGGATTGGAAGAGTGGCGTACCGACTGCTTTTATGTGGCAGCGCACTTGGACTATCTTGAGCGCACGTATTGGCAGACTCGTTACTCAATTTCTTTCCCACGTTTACGTCCTTGTGAAGGTGCGCTCCAACCCAAATCAGTCATGACGGATAAACAGCTTGTACAGTTGATTTGCGCTTATCGCTTGTTGAATCCAGAGGTGGAGTTGTCATTATCGACTCGTGAATCACCGAAATTCAGAGACAATGTATTACCGTTAGGTATCACCAGTATGTCTGCCGCATCGAAAACTCAGCCTGGTGGTTACGCGATGGATGATGTTGAACTCGAGCAGTTTGAGATCAGTGATGAGCGAAGTGCGGCTTCTGTGGAAGATATGATTCGAGCCAAAGGCTTTGATCCTGTATGGCGAGATTGGCACTCAGCGTATTCTGGCTAAGCAACAAATAAAGCAAATGGTCATCGCTATGTTTCACGTGAAACATAGGCAAAGAAATGAGGGTTGATGCAAAACATCAACCCTCTACTTATTCTAGCTTCTAGCTTCTAGCTTCTAGCTGTGTGCTACTGGTAGCGTTGCTTGACGAAGCCACTCTTTCACATCACCTTCAACAAGTGGGCTGATATCATCCCATACCTTCTGATGGTAGTCATTCAGCCAAGCAAGTTCTGGACGAGTTAGCATATCAACGTTGATATTGCGTTTGTCGATTGGGCAGCGTGTTAGCGACTCAAATGACAGAACAGGGAAGTCACCGTTAGTTGGGGTTTCAACAACAAGCTCTAGGTTCTCTATACGGATACCAAACGCATCTGCACGGTAGTAACCTGGCTCGTTGGATAGCACCATACCTTCTGTTAGAGGCACATCGATTTGCTTCTTCGAAATGCTCGCTGGACCTTCATGAACACTTAGGAAGTGACCAACACCGTGACCAGTACCGTGATCGTAATCGTAGCCTTCCGCCCATAGGTGCTGACGAGCTAGCGTATCGATTTGGTAACCACGAGTGCCTTTCGGGAAACGTGCACGTGCAACACCGATGTGACCTTTTAGCGCAAGAGTGAATTGTTTAATCATCTCTTGTGAAGGCTGACCGATCGCAATTGTACGTGTGATGTCTGTTGTGCCATCTAGGTACTGACCGCCTGAATCCACTAGGTAAAGCGTGTTCAGTTCTAGCTTGCCAGGTTCAGGTTGGTTCTCGTGGTTGTAGTGACACATCGCCGCGTTGCCACCTGCTGCCGAAATAGTATCGAAGCTAAGATCCATAAGTGTCGGGTCTTCGCTACGGAACGCTTCCAGTTTGTCTGCAAGCGTCGCTTCATCATGCTGGTTACCTGCAACGACTTCTGCATCTAACCAAGCTAGGAACTTACTCATCGCCACGCCATCACGTATATGACATGCTTTCATGCCTGCGATTTCAACAGCGTTCTTCGCCGCTTTTGGCATTAGGCACGGATCAGCTTTACTTACCACAGATGCTCCAGCATTTTGCAGAACCAGTTTAAACCAGGCGTTACTTGTCGCAGGGTCTACCAGTACATTCTTGCCTGTTAGGGTTTCTAGCCGTGCCTGCAATGCTTGTGGGTGATGAACTGTTACTCCTGTACCAACGTGCGCGTCAAACTCAGCAGGTAGCCGAACTGGATCTAAGAAGTATTCAACGCTTGAATCTGAATGCAGAATCGCGTGAGAAAGCAGAACGGGGAGTCGTGAGACATCTAGACCACGAACGTTGAGTAACCAACAGATAGAATCAAGTGCTGTGATCACTGCGCTGTCCGCGCCGGCTTTTTTTACAAGCTCTGCGATTTCTTGGCGTTTGCTTTCACTTGATTGACCGGCTGCTTCGGTTGCCATGAGGTGAACATTAGAAACCACAGGTTGAGGGCGATCACGCCACAGTTCATCAATAGGGTTGCAATCGAGAATCTTAAGTTCGAGTGTGCCTGCAAGTTTTGCTTGTGCCATGTCCAACCATGCGGAGTTGTGCATGCGAGGGTCGATCGCCACAGACGCGCCATTTGAAAGATGGTCTTTGATCCAATCTAGCGCAGGCTCTTCAATCAAGTGACGGTATTCAAATAGATCAGCAGGGACTTGCTTTGTTACTTGCACAGTGTATCGACCATCAACAAACATAGCAGCTCTATCTTGTGTGATAACCGCAGCACCAGCAGAACCGGTAAAACCTGTCAGCCACTGAAGGCGTTCATTATGTGCTGGCACGTACTCGCCCAAGTACTCGTCTTCATGTGGGACCAGTAAGGCATCGATATTATTTTGCGCTAGCCACTCGCGAATCGCGGATAGGCGTTGAACGGTTGTCGTTAGCATCTATGGTAATCCTTTATTTTATTATGGTGTCCACGTCGACGGTTTAATGGACAGTGAGAATAAGCTACTCTTTTTGTGTTGTACCTGCAAATTATCTAAGTGTGGTGGTTTTTTCACGGATAATTTGTCGTAGCCAAGATAATGCAGGGTCATTTTCTCTATCACGGTGCCAAAACAGGGTGTAGGCCATAGGTGGAAACTCCATTGGCAGCGGCAATACCGTTAGGTCGAGTTGTTTAGAGGCAAGCTTTACATAATGGCTCGGCGCAGTAAAAACAAAATCGGTATATGAGCAAAGACTCGCTGCACTATTGAAATCAGGCACAGTAATTGCGATATCACGCTCTTTGCCGATATCAGCTAAACGGTAGTCGAGTAACCACCTTTCGTTGCCGTCACATCTAACTTGGACATGGCGCAAGCTAAGATAGTTGTCAAGGTTCCAGCTTTGATTTAGAGCCGGGTGCTGCTTTCTAACTAGACACATTTGGTTGTCGCGATAGATCTCTTGCTCACAGATGTCAGAGGGTGGGAGCATAGTGAGCTTAGCGTCATTAATATCGATGTCTTTTCCTGTTATCCCCAAGTCGAGCTCACCACGTTGCAGTTGTCTGAAAGTTTGCTCACTCCAGGCATGAGTACTGATGGTTACTCCGGGAGCACGCTTAAATATCTCAGGCAGGAAGTGGGGAAGAATGAGCGGATAAACGCTTTCAACTGCAGCAATTTGATAGCGATAGTCGCTTGAGCTGGGTGAAAATTGTTCAGGCTGAGTCAGCTGTTCTAGTTGGTTAATTAGAATATCGAGTTTAGGTTTTAGAAATAGTGCCTTAGGTGTAGGTTTGAGACCATGTGCATGGCGAATGAAAAGTGGATCATCAAACTGAGCTCTTAGCTTAGCTAAGCTCTTACTCACAGCTGACTGGCTTAAACATAACCTGTGTGATGCACGGGTGACGTTCAGCTCTTCAAGTAGAACACGCAAGCAGACTAATAGATTTAGATCGATTCGGGCAAGCTTTTCAATCTGCATTAGAAATTCTCATTAGGAATATCATTGATGACTAATCGTCATTGGATGGCATATCTAGTTTAGCCTAGTATGGCGCCAAAATCATCCTGTGCATTGGAGCTATCACAAGTGCAAACGGTAAGTAACAATACCCCTCATAAATCGCAATTAGTGCTACTAACGCTACTAGTTCTATTTAGCCCTTTAGCAATAGACATATACTTGCCAGCCCTGCCAATGATCTCGACAGCGTTCCACGTGGAACATGCTTTGGCACAGGATACAATTACATGGTTTTTGTTTGCTATGGGGGTGGGGCAGCTGTTTGCGGGCCCACTGGCAGACAAACTAGGACGTCGAGCTGTTGCATTGGGAGGCGTAACTATCTACGCATTGAGCGCTTTATTGGCGTGGAGTGCTCAAAATATTGAGTGGATGTTAGTGTCTCGATTGCTACAAGGCTTAGGTGCATGTGCTACATCGGTAGCTGCCTTTGCAACAGTTCGCGATATTTTTGGCCCGCATAAAAGCGGCAAGATGATCAGTTATCTTAATGGTGCCATCTGTTTTATACCTGCACTAGCACCCATACTGGGTAGTTGGCTTACTCAGCAATTTGGTTGGCGTTCTAACTTTAGCTTTATGGCTGGTTTTGCAGTGGTAGTGCTAGTATTGCTATGGCTTGGCTTAAAGGAAACCAACCCACAGTTAAGCAAAGAGCCAGTATTCAAGCTTAATCGCTACCTTGATGTTGTGAAAACGCCATCGTTCCTGTTTCATGCAACTCTGTGTATGTTGGCGATGGCAGTGATTCTAGGCTATGTCACTTCTGCCCCTGTGGTGTTGATGGAGAACTTAGACCTATCAATGAACCAATTCACTTTCTGGTTCGGTATCAATGCTGTAATTAACATTGTCGCCTGCATGAGCGCACCGAAGTTTATGGAGAAGTTTGGTACCCACCGAACACTAACCGTCGGGATTACAACGCTTGCAGTTGCGGGTGTCGTTATGCTTATGCTTAGAACCCAATCTACTGCATTAGCGTTTATGTTACCGATCTTCATGTCTTCATTAGGGTTTGCCTGGATTCTTGGTGCTTCAGCAGGTAAAGCTCTTGCTCCATTTGGTGACAAAGCGGGTACGGCAGCTGCTCTATTAGGACTGTTTCAGATGAGTGGCTCGGGTTTAGTGGTTGGCACCATTCAGCGATTTGGAATGGAACCTCAGTTGATGATAGCGACCCTGATGCTTATTGTTGTTCCTGCGCTTATCATCTTGTGGTCGAAATCAGGAAAAACTTGGCACAACGCAATAGCTTAGAGAGGTTGAAGTAATCTTGATAATCTAATTAAACGATGTATATTTGAGCTTCTAATATCTCTTTCTGTGGACAAATCACAACGATGTCAATGACTACATACGAGATGGCTCGTTTATTGGAGCAGCTTGAAAAAGCTCCAGAAAAAGTAATGTTTGGTAAGATTCTGAGTGAGCTAGGCAATCAAAGCGGTGAGCGCATCCGTAGCGCCGCGAAAACAGTGCCATTGCCTATTCTTCGAGATATGGTATATCAGTTTCAACAAGTTATTGATTCACGTAAAGATGAGCAAGTTGAGTCTTTAGCAAGAGAGATCGCACAGCAAGGCATTTCAGTTGATGATCTCAAGGACTATCTAAAGTCAAAATAGTGGCTCGCTGTGGTTTAATAAAGCTCGCTCCGGCGAGTTTTTTTATGGATTGACGTTTCTATTGATGGGATTTTGCAACGAAATCAGCGTCTCAGTTGATTGGACTTCGTCAATCGCCTGTAGTTTATCAATCAATACAAATTGAAGCTCTTCAATTGAGCGGCACATTAACTTTACAAAGATATTGTATGCCCCCGTGGTGTAATAGGCTTCAACCACTTCCTCTAGCGCATTGAGCTTTTCCAAAGCAGAGTGATAATCACGTGCAGCATTGAGGTTAATGCCGATAAAGCAGCACACATCGTAGCCCAGCTTTTTAGTATCCACTATTACTTCTGTTCCTTGAATAATATCCGCAGCCTTCATCTTTTCGATTCGAACGTGAATCGTCGCCGGACTAACCTCAAATTGTTTGGCCATCTCTGCGTAGGGCTTACGTGCATCTTCCATAAGCGTTTTCAAAATGGCTTTGTCTAAGTCGTCGAGTTTAATGCTCTGTGCTTGCATACGCTCCCTCTGGTTCAATATTAACTGGTTGAAGAAAGTACAATTAGTCACCAGCAGTGATACAATTATATTCATATTTCTTTGATGTAGAGATCATTTTAGTGCGCTTGTTGCTTTTATTACTAACATCCATCATTTGTCACAATGCTTATGCAGCTGACGAGGATGTGTTGGTAGTTCACTCCTACCATCAAGGTTTTTTCTGGACTGACTCATTTCAACAAGGCTTGTCAAAACAGCTCACAAATGCACAAATTCCAACGCGTGTACTCTATTTAGATACCAAACGAGTGCAAAACAAGGCTTACTTAGACCAACTCTATTCTCTGTATAAAACTAAGTTTGAACATGAGCGGTTTAGAGCCGTTGTCGTGAGTGATAATAACGCATTAGCTTTAATGAATCGATTGGCTGCTGAGTTGGGAGACACTCCAGTTATTTTTGGTGGGATTAATAATTACTCCCCTGATTTACATGGGAATATCAAAGCGACTGGTGTCATTGAAGATATCGACCTCTACAGCAATATTTCACTAATTGAACGTATCCAACCCGATGTTGGCTCTATTTACATCATTACCGATCACTCAGTTACTGGCAAAGGCGCGCGCGCTCAAGTGAGTAAGTTCCTTGACCACTACCCTCAGTACTACAGCAAGATTGTTTCATACATTCCTGATAGCTTTGAGCAACTGACTGAGTTTGCACAGCAGCTTGATGGTCAATCTGCCGTATTGTTTTGGATCTATTTTCGTGACAAGGATGGTTCGGTTGTTGCGGTAAAAGACAAGTGGCAGCGGCTAACTCAAGAGTCTGGCGCACCAATTTATATGGTTCATGACTTGGGGTTCGGCACTGGTGCTGTCGGAGGGGTGTTACAAAATGGGACTCTACATGGGGAGCAGGCTGCAGAGTTACTGTTGAAAGTGCTCGAAAGCCCAAATAGTCAGTTGCCAAAGGTAGAGGTGGGAATTCCAGAGATAAAACTAGATTACAAGGCTGTTATCAAATGGGGACTTGGTATCGAAGGTGAGGCGGCCTCGGTTATCTTTAATCGACCGAAGTCGTTCTCTGCGCGATACAATAAAGAGCTAAAAATTGTCGGCAGTTTAGTACTTTCGCTCAGTGTCATTATCATCGGACTGGTTTTCTACTTAAGCCGGGTCAAGCGCAGTCAACAACTTACCAAAGAGAGCCAAACCTTGATTGAGGCTGTGTTTGACCAAAGCTATCACTATATTGGCGTACTTGACGAACAGGGCCACATTGTTTCTAGCAACCAGAAATTGCAGGACCTGCTCTACGATCAAAACTACAATGTTGAACGACCAATCTGGCAGCATCGTCACTGGCAAACTGAATCATCACAGCAATTAGAGCGCTTTTTTACTTCTGATGAAAAAGAGGTTGTTTTCCAGTTCGAAGCAGAGATCTGGAATGCTGATAGAGGTTCTGTGGTTCTTGCATTGTTGCTGAAACCGATTCCATTACCGATTAAAGGAACTCAATATCTCTTAGAAGCGCAGGACATTACGTCTAGAAAGATTACCGAAGAACGTTTATATCAGCGTGAAGCCAACCTCAGCCACTATTATGATCAGCAACCAGTAATGATGTTGACACTCGATGAGCAAAACCGTATCCAACAAGTGAATCAATTTGCTGAGCAGTTACTAGGTTACCGTTCCGATCAAGTTTTGGGTCATCGTTTGAGAGAGTTCTACTTTGATGAAAACTCTCTGGTTCCAAGGCAAGTATTGCTGCAACCGAATCAAGCGATTAAAGGTGTATGGCGCAGAGAAATAGAGTATCGCCATGCTGATGGACGTATTGTTTGGGTACGCGAAAATATTCGTCCTCTCGCTGAATCTGGTCACCTGTTGATTGTCGGTGAGGATGTGACCGAGACCAAAGTGCTCTCACAAAAATTGCAGTATCAGGCGCAGCATGACTTACTAACGGGTACTCACAACCGTAACTACTTTGAGAGTGAGCTTGATAAAGCCTTACGGGAGGTTGAAAGCTACATTCGTACTCATGCGATGTTGTATATAGACTTGGACCAGTTAAAAGTGCTTAACGATACTGCAGGGCATGAAGCGGGAGATGCAGCCATTCAATTCTGCGCTAGTGTGTTAGAAGAAGTGCTGCCCTACAACACGGTATTAGCACGAATGGGAGGTGATGAGTTCGCAATACTACTTAGAGATTGCACAGAACTAGATGCGAAGAAGTTGGCCTCGACAATAATCAATACCCTAAGTGAGCATGCGTTTGTCTGGGAGGACATTAAGCTCAACTTAAACTGTTCGATAGGGATACGCTTAATTGACCATACAGCGTCATCTCCGCAAATGGTACATGCTCAGGCTGATACCGCCTGTCACGTCGCTAAAGAAGAGGGGCGTAACCGTTATAGCTTGTACTGCCTTGACGACCAAGAGCTGCAACGTCGTGAACGAGAGATGGAGAGTGTCAACCTGGTTCACAATGCGCTTGCTAATCAAAGGATTGAACTCTTTGCTCAGCAAATCATGGACTTGTCCGGCAGAGAGCAAGGCATGCACTTTGAAATATTGGTGCGGATAAAAAACTCTAAGGATGAATACATCTCGCCAGGGATATTCATGCCTGCCTCTGAGCGCTATAACATTGCTCACTTGCTTGATAAACAAGTGGTCAGCCAAACACTGACTTGGTTTGAGCAGCATCTACAAGCGTTGGATTTACTTGCTGTCTGCTCGATTAACCTATCAGGTCACTCTATGGGCAATAAAGAGTTCATTGCATACTTATTAGATAGACTCGAGCACAGCTCGGTACCGTGTGAAAAAATCTGCTTTGAAATAACAGAGACGGCAGCAATGAGCAATATGAACCTTGCCATTGAGTTCTTTGGTAAGCTCAAAGCGCTAGGTTGTTGTATTGCACTTGATGACTTTGGTTCTGGTCTATCATCGTTTGGTTACTTGCGACAATTACCGGTCGATATCGTGAAAATTGATGGAATATTTGTTCGGGACATGGATCGTAATGAGATGGATCACCTGATGGTACGCTCGATTAATGACATCGCCAAGCAGATGGGTAAGCAGACAGTGGCGGAGTTTGTAGAAAATGCCCAAATCATCGAGCTGTTATTGGATCTGGGGGTGGATTACGCTCAGGGCTATGTAATTGGTAGGCCAATGCCGCTGTCAGAGTTGGTTACACAGCTCAGTGACCAGTAGAATGTTTAGTGATGACGCGAGAAATCCAGTACACTGCGCGCTAGCAAATTAAAGACACCTAGGAGCTCTGAGTGCAGCTACAACTAATCTGTGAAGATCTAACTCAATCACAACGTTTTGAGCAGATGATGCAGCGTTGGGGGTTAACCCATAGCGATGAAAGTCAATTTGCTCTTGTTTTGACTGAGCTGCGTTTAGAGCTTCGTAAAACGGATGAACCAAAACTTGGCGCAATCTTTGTTGATTTGACGGGTGGGGCGGTTGCACATAGACGTAAGTTTGGTGGTGGTAAGGGTCAGGCGATTGCCAAAGCGGCGGGCCTGAATAAAGGTGCGACCCCTACAGTGTTAGATGGTACTGCGGGGCTGGGGCGCGATGCTTTTGTACTTGCGTCTCTCGGTTGTAAGGTCCAAATGGTCGAGCGTCACCCTGTTGTCGCGGCGTTGTTAGATGACGGATTAGAACGCGCGAAGAGCGATCCAGATATTGGAGAGTGGGTGGGTGAACGCATGTCATTGATTCATGCCTCTAGCCACAATGCGCTTGAACAGCTTGCACAAGATCCAAAGTTTGTTAAGCCTGATGTGGTATACCTCGATCCTATGTACCCTCACCCTGAAAGTAAGAAAAAGAGCGCATTAGTCAAAAAAGAGATGCGCGTATTTCAGTCTTTAGTCGGTGCAGATCTTGATGCTGATGGGCTGTTGGAACCCGCCTTAGCCCTTGCTAGTAAAAGAGTGGTGGTCAAAAGACCTGATTATGCAAACTGGCTTAACGAGCAAAAGCCGGCCATGGCAATTGAAACTAAGAAAAACCGTTTTGATGTTTATGTCAATGCATCAATGACTTAGCGAATAGTATATCAATAGTGCGATTTTTGTTCTTGCTAACTAGACGTTAAGTAGGTATATCTTACTAAGAACTATTCGTATTCTTGGTTGGAGTTGTAGCGTGGCGAAACGTTTGTGCAAGATGAACCGTAAGCAGATCGCAGAAAATTTGGGTGATATCCATCGCCTGGTGGTTGAGCCTAAATACCTTTGCCGCTCATGTGCTCGTTCTTCTGCTTCTAAAGAATCACTGTGCAAACCCGCAGCGGTTCCTCCTCAAGCATGTCAAAGCAAGCCGTTAGCGCAGCAACAGAGTTGTGCTTTGTTGTCTGAAGCTCTACCTAATCGTCAGCCACAGCAACCATCAGAACAAAAAGCCCAAGCGGTAAGAAAAGTGGTTGAGCGAGTTAAAGAAAAAATTTCACAGCAGAAAGCTGAGCCGCAATTAGGTCAACTAGAGAGCTCAGCGATTGACGCATTTGATCTTACAAATAAAAAAGCACTTAAGCAGACCAAGAAAGCGCTTAAGAAGCACTATAAGCAACAGAAGAAGCTACTTAAGCTCGTCAAAAAGCAGCGTAAGCTAGTCAAGAAACAAAATAAGTTAGAAAGCAAGATCGATCTATCTCGCTTAACCGTACCGTTCCCAGAGCAACAAGCTAGCTCAAATCTGCATTAAGGCTTGTTGGCAATAAAAAAATGCTCTCCGACATGGAGAGCATTTTTTGTTTGAACCTCAGAAAACTATTGAGCGGAGGTTTGATAGCTCTGTTCTACCTTACGTTTTACCCAAGTCTCATTGACCCATAGCGAAAGCAGGATGATCGCGCCACCGACAGTGAGCTGAGCGATATCTACCTCTCGATTCCAAATCACGATGTTGACAATAAGGCCTGCTGGGACAAGGGCGTTGTTCATTACGGCTAAAGCGCCAGCGTTAACCAGGGTCGCACCTTTATTCCAAGCAAAGTAACCTACGCCAGAAGCTATTAATCCAAGGTAAATCAGAACTCCCCACTGAGTGCTGGTGGTCGGCATCTTGTCTATGTTGCCCATCAAAGCAAATGCCACGGTCGCGACACATAATGCACCTAAATAGAAATAACCAAAGATGGAATGCTGAGGTAGGTCGACATCATATTTTTCCATCAGATACTTGTAGCCTACTTGACCAATGGCGAAGCAGACGTTGGCACCTTGAACAACTAAGAACCCGGTAATGAAGTTCTCATTGATGCCAGCAAACTTAATAAACGCAGCACCTGCAACGGCTATAACTGCGGTGACTAAGTACCAAGGAGAGAAACGACGCTTGAGCAAGTCGTAAATCAGAGTGACATAGATAGGAGTAAATACCGTAAATAGAAGGACTTCAGGTACAGATAGAAGCAAGAAGGACTGATAGTAGAAGCAATACATCAGGCCAAGTTGGAATCCACCAACCAGCATGAGCTTTGCAATTAACCCTTTGTCGACACCTTTAAACTTGATGAACGGTAAGAACACTAAGCTGGCCAAGGCGACACGCATTAATACAGAAAACCAAGAATCAACCTGACCAGCAAGATAGACGCCAATCAGGCTGAACGAGAATGCCCACAACAAGGTGACGGCTGACAAATACCCCATAATTAAGACTCATTATCAAAAACTTATGGGGCAGTGTAACCCTATTTAGTCCTTGAGTGGTACTACCAACATATCAACTGGCGAGCAATTGATGAGCTGACGAGTCGAAGAGAGCAATTTACTCCAAAAATCTTGGTGATGACCGCATACAACCAAATCGATATTGAACTCATCGATTGTTTCACATAGCTCGTTATTCAGGTCGCCACTACCGACAAGAGTATGCTTAATCGGGAAATCAGCGTGATCCGCTAGCGTCTGTAGTTGGTTTTGCGATGCTTCAATGGCTTGATGCTGCGTCTCAGCTAGGTTGATATCAATAAGGCCAGTGTAAAGCTCGGCATAGTTGACGTCGATATGAACAAATGAGACATCGGCACCAAGTGGTTTGGCGAGAGCAACTGCCTTTTCAACCAAGTGTTTACTGTCCTCTGATAGGTCAATGGCAACCAAAATATGTTGATAACTCATAATGCTATCTCCTTGTTAAGGGTCTAAGTAAAGATTAGCACCTTGAACCAATAAATTTTGCTGATGCGATCTCAGATCCACATTTGGTAAACAAAGTGTTATGGTAATGAACAGGACATAGTTAATTTAAGTTCAGAGACTTAGTAGGAGTGGTAGATGCTATCTCAAGCAATGGTTGAACAATTGAATGAGCAAATTAATCTCGAATTTTTCTCATCCAATCTATACTTACAAATGAGTGCTTGGTGTGAAGACAAAGGATTTGAAGGTGCCGCGGAATTTTTACGTGCTCATGCCGTAGAAGAAATGGAGCATATGCAGCGTCTTTTCACTTATGTGAGTGAGACAGGTGCAATGCCTATTTTGGGCGCTATTGAAGCACCAAAGCACGAGTTTAATAGTCTAGGTGATGTGTTCCGTGAAACGTTCGAACATGAGCAAATGATTACGGAAAAAATCAATAAGCTTGCACATGTAGCGTTTACATCTCAAGACTATTCTACGTTCAACTTCTTACAGTGGTACGTTGCCGAACAGCACGAGGAAGAGAAGTTATTTAAAGGGATCTTAGATAAGCTAGACCTAGTTGGTGAAGATGGTAAAGCATTGTTCTTTATCGATAAAGATCTAGCAGCTTTGGCAAAAGAAGGTTCGTCTTCAATTATGGATGCCCCAGCTGAATAATATTCAGTTTAAGACACTCTAAGCAGATCGTCTTTTTCTCTGGGCATTCTAGAAGATGTAGGGAGGAAAAGATGATCAATGCTGATACAGTTCTATTCGTACTAATGATGGTGACGCTGGTGAATATGGCCCGTTACCTAACTGCGCTACGCTCTCTGATATACATCATGCGTGAGGCCCACCCATTGCTATACCAACAAGTCGATGGTAATGGCTTCTTTACTACCCACGGTAACGTCACCAAACAAGTACGCTTGTTCCATTACATTAAAAGTAAAGAGTATCACCATCATCATGATGAAGTGTTTACTGGTAAGTGTGACAGAGTTCGTGAGCTGTTTATTCTCTCTACCTCTCTACTAGCGGTCACCTTGTTGGCAGCGTTGATACTGTAGGTCAATTGGCATCAGCCCTAAATAGCGTTAAAATGGCCGCGCAAATTGCTAAGGATGTGCATCACGCACATCCTTTTTTATTGGTTTTTAAGAGTAGTTTTTCATGACTGAAAAGTTTGATGTCGTCATTATTGGTGCGGGTGCCGCAGGACTGATGTGCGCAGCGGAAGCGGGTAAACGTGGTCGCAAAGTTTTGGTTCTTGATCATGCCAAAAAGCCAGGACGTAAAATCCTCATTGCTGGTGGCGGTCGTTGTAACTTCACCAACTATGATGTGTCAGCAAATAACTACTTGTGCCAAAACCCACACTTCGTTAAGTCTGCTTTATCTCAGTACACTAACTGGGACTTTATCTCCATGGTTAGTAAGCATGGCATTGAGTTCGAAGAGCGCGATCACGGCCAGTTGTTTTGTGTTGGTGATTATGACTCAAAGAGCATCGTAAAAATGCTCCTTGCTGAGTGTGACTTACCAAGCGTGACACAACGTTATCAGCAAGATGTGCATCATATTGAGAAAACCGCGACTGGATTTGAGTTATACGCCAACACTAGTGTGATCAAATGTGAGTCACTGGTAGTGGCGACGGGTGGACTTTCAATGCCGAAGCTTGGTGCTACGCCGTTTGGTTATAAAATTGCGGAGCAGTTCGGTTTAAGTGTTATACCAACAACCGCAGGTTTAGTGCCGTTTACTCTGCATAAAGAGGATAAAGAGGCATTGGCTGAACTGTCAGGCATCGCTATCCCAGCTGAAATTACTGCTCAAGATGGTACAGTGTTTAAAGAGGCTTTACTCTTTACTCATCGTGGCCTCTCTGGCCCTTCAGTGCTGCAAATTTCATCGTTCTGGAAAGCCGGACAGAAAGTCACAATCAACCTAGTTCCAGAGGTGGATGTTGATGAACTACTGCAGCGTTCACTAGAGAAACATCCAAATCAAAGCCTTAAGAACACGCTCGCTAAGGTGTTGCCCAAGCGTCTTGTAGAAGTGCTAGTCGAACGTAATATCTTTGCAGATAAACCGCTTAAACAATTTGGCCCTAAACAATTACAAGCCATCACAAAACAACTTGAGAATTGGCAAATTGCGCCTAATGGCACGGAAGGATACCGAACGGCGGAAGTGACATTGGGCGGTGTTGATACTAATCATCTATCGTCAAAAACCATGGAGTGTAAGCAGGTTTCAGGCTTGTACTTTGTTGGTGAAGTTATGGATGTTACAGGTTGGCTTGGTGGGTATAACTTCCAGTGGTGCTGGAGTTCTGGTTTTGTTGCTGGTCAGTGGGTGTAACTCGTAGCCTTTGTCAGTATTGGCGAGTAGTAAGTACTATTTCCCTAGGTGTTACTATCTCTGTTTGTGGATGATTTCTAATTGTATTTCATGCATTAGTACTACACTTAATCTATAAAAAGATTAAAGGTACTAAGGAGTCATCGCTATGAGCCAAGAAGCACTGATCTCTCGCATCAATGAATTGCCACGCATCGAAAGTGTCTTGCAAGAGTTGCTAGAGATGGTTAATCGCGACTCTATTGATTTTGGCGAGTTAGCTCACAAGATGGCAATGGATCAGGTGTTGCTCGCTCGAGTATTGAGGATGGCAAACTCGGCACAGTTTGGTGGAGTCAAAGGGGTAGTGAACATCAATGATGCCATTGTACGAATTGGCATTGGCGCGATACGCAACTTGATCTCCTCATCGATATTGGCTTCCACCTTTCCTAAAATCGAAACGCTCAATATTAAGGACTACTGGGCAACGACGTTTGAGGTTGCGACGATTGCAAGTACGATTGCTAAGGACATTAAACTCGATCCAAATGAAGCCTTTACCACGGGTATTTTACACAATATCGGTGAGCTGATGATTCATACCTTAGAGCCGGAGAAAGCGGTCGCTATTAGCCAGCGGGTCGCCAGTGGTGAAAACGCTGCTCAAGTGCAAAAAGAGGTGTTGGGTGTCGATGCGCAAGAGTTAGGTGCAGTATTGGCTGAGAGTTGGAAATTTCCAACAGAGCTAGTAGACGCTATCGCCAATGTTAATCACCCGGCTAAAGCGGTTGAATCAAAGCGCTTAGCTTGTTTAATGTACTTGGCGCGAGATGCCCATCAACGCTGGGATATGATGTTAGAAGATAGCGAAAAGCAGAACTATCTCCAGCACAGTAAGGCAGCAAGAGCTCTAGATGTATCGCCAGTTTTGGCCACAATGATCGATGAAGTGCGTGGTCAAGGTAGCGAGCTTGCTTATCAACTCTTTTAGGTGAGTAAAGTCTCACTATGCCGCCTGTTTAGTGTGGCCTTTCTTGCCAAATTTAATTTGTTGAATAATCAGACCTGTAATGATTAGCACTAAGCCTACTAGTGTTGATGGGTGAATATCTTCGCCAATAATGGTTGCGAGCAGCATTAGTGAAATAAAAGGTGAGGCAAAAATGAGGTTACTCAGCCGAGAGGTGTTTTGCGTCAGTTTTAATGCGCTGAGCCACAACACAAAGGTAATTCCCATTTCGAATAACCCCACATAGCATACAGCTAGCCAACCTTTGGCTGTAATTTGGCTAAACCCAACATCTTCATACAGGGTTAGCCCAATTGCAAAAGGGATTGCCACTAAAAAGCCTAACAAGACGCCCACAATTGGATCTGCTTTGTTCTTAGTGTTCAGAATCCAATAGCTTGCCCACAGTAGAGTAGAAAATAGCGCTAGGCCAACACCGAGGGGGCTCTCAAAGTTCAGGCCAAGGATATTGCCCTTGGTGGCGATAACTATTACGCCTATGTAGCTGAACGTACAGGCTATCCAATCCTGTTTACGGATGGTTTGGCCCAGAAACAGTGCTGCCATTAAGGTCAATGTGATCGCCCAGCTATAGTTGATAGCCTGTGCCTGTGAGGCGGGAAGTAGTTCATAGGCTTTGAACAACACTACGTAGTAGGCGAGAGGATTAATTAGTCCTAAAAGCAGGTAATACCAGGGGTTCGATAGGAATGTACTAGGCAGTAAGCGTAGCTTTCCCTGGTATGCACTGATAGCAATCAACGCGATTGCAGAGACAATACTGGCAACGGTTAGCATTTGAATGGGAGAAAACTCTGCTAGAGTGAGTTTGAATGCAGTGGCCACGGTAGACCAGAGAAGGACCGCAGATAAACCTAAACTTAAAGCACGACGCTCGTTCATGATCTTCCTTAACAAAACAACCGAGTAACAGGTTAGCGTACGAAAATAATTCGCCTAGTCTATCCGCTCGAGATCTAACCGACAAACTGGACATTTATCCAGTGCTCAAATACCATGGAAAGTATCTCGTTCTCAACAGTTAAATCTTTATTATGCAGTGGATTCTCGACCATCAAGATATGTTAATTAGCGGTCTCGCTGGAGTGGTAACCAGTGGTTTCGCCGTAGGGTGGTGGGTTAAACAAAAGATGCGTTTCGACAATCAATTGTTGCAGCAGCAGCTAGAGTCAAATCGACAGCTGGCAAACAGCCAAATTGCTCAGTTGCAAAAGGAACTAAGTGACGCACAGCTTGAATTGGATGAGCTCGACACTGAGCGTGATAAAGCGGCGTACGAGTTGAAACAATCTCACGGTAAGCTAATGGCGGTGCTTGAGAAGCTACGCTACTTTGATGCGGTTAAGCAGGAACGCCAGCAATACGCTGATGACCTTAACTTAGTGCGCGAGCAAAAGTCCCAGTTAGAAGCCGAGTTACGTGAACAGCAAGCTCGCCATGAGCAACAGACACAAGCTAACCAAGAGAAACTACGACTGCTAGAGCAAGCGGAAGAGCGACTAAAACAGCAGTTTGAGCAGCTTGCTAACCAACTGTTTGAAGCAAAGACTGCAAAAGTGGATCAGCAGAACCGCCAGAGCTTAGATGGCTTGCTCTCTCCACTCAAAGAGCAACTTGAAGGATTTAAAAAACAAGTCAACGACAGCTTTAACCAAGAAGCCAAAGAGCGTCACACCCTAGTCCATGAGTTGAAGAACCTTCAACGCCTCAATGAACAGATGACTAAAGAAGCGCTCAACCTTACCCAAGCGCTGAAAGGTGATAACAAGCAGCAAGGCAACTGGGGCGAGGTTGTTCTGGCTCGTGTGCTAGCAGAGTCCGGTTTGCGTGAAGGGCACGAGTATCAAACTCAAGTGAATCTACAAAATGAGGCGGGTAAGCGTTTTCAACCCGATGTGATTGTTCACTTACCACAAGATAAACAGGTTGTCGTCGATTCTAAAATGGCGCTAGTGGCTTATGAAAGATACTTCAATGCGGAGACAGATAGCGACAGAGAGCGTGCACTAAGTGACCACTTACTTGCGCTTCGTGCTCATATTAAAGGGCTTTCCCAAAAGGATTATCACCAACTTAAGGGTATCCAAAGCCTTGACTATGTGTTGATGTTTATCCCTGTAGAGCCTGCATTTCAAGTTGCGATTCAAGCTGACCCTAGCTTAGTGAAAGATGCGATGGAGCAAAATATTATCTTGGTAAGCCCGACAACCTTGCTGGTGGCACTGCGTACAATAGATAACCTGTGGCGCAATGAGCGACAAAATCAAAATGCACAGCTCATTGCTGAACGTGCAAGTAAGTTGTACGACAAACTGCGTTTGTTTATTGATGATATGGAAAGCTTGGGCGGGGCGTTAGACAAAGCCAACCAGAATTATCAAGGGGCAATGAATAAATTGGCGACTGGCCGAGGTAATGTTATTCGACAAGCTGAGAGCTTTAAGCAACTTGGTGTAGAGGTTAAACGAACGATTTCTGCTGATCTCGTTCAGCTTGCTCAGCACGATAATCTCACAGAAAACAGTGTCGTGGATAAAAATGAGCCTATCGTCGAAAGACATCCGCATGAGGATAAAGTAAACTAATCGCCCGCAGTACTGAGGTCGTGTCAATTAGCAGTGCTGCTCGAAGAGGAATCATCAATGACGGATACAAGCGTGCAATCGAATACAGCTTTAGAATCAAATGAAACCACTCACTTTGGTTTCACTACCGTAGCCAAAGACGAAAAAGTGGCTAAAGTTGCTCAGGTTTTCCACTCTGTAGCAGCGAAATACGACATTATGAATGACTTAATGTCCGGCGGTATTCATCGCTTATGGAAGCGTTTCACGATCGACTGTAGTGGTGTTCGTCCGGGTCAGCGCGTGCTAGACCTTGGTGGTGGTACAGGAGACTTAACCGCTAAGTTCTCACGTATTGTTGGTGAGAAAGGGCACGTTATCTTAGCGGATATTAACAACTCTATGCTCAATGTTGGCCGCGATAAGCTGCGTGATAACGGCATCGTTGGTAATGTTCACTATGTTCAAGCTAACGCAGAAGAGTTGCCCTTCCCTGACGATTATTTCGACGCGATTACCATTAGCTTCTGTTTACGTAACGTAACTGACAAAGATAAAGCGCTACGTTCTATGTATCGTGTGCTTAAGCCTGGTGGTCGCTTGTTGGTTCTTGAATTTTCAAAACCAATCCTAGAGCCGTTATCAAAAATCTACGATACCTACTCGTTCCACCTATTACCAAAAATGGGCGAGCTTGTCGCAAACGATGCAGAGAGTTATCGCTACCTTGCTGAATCTATTCGTATGCACCCGAACCAAGAGACGCTTAAGGGCATGATGGATGAGGCAGGTTTTGAGCAGACTAGCTACTACAATCTAACCGGTGGTATCGTTGCGCTTCACCGTGGTTATAAGTTCTAGGGTAGGTCGTTATGCCATTTGAGCCTCTTGTTACTGCGGTCATTGAAACCTCACTCAATACCTTGATTAACGATGATCCAGAGTTGGGTCGTCGTCTCGCTCGCCTTAAAGGGAAGGTGATTCAAGTCCACCTTAAAGAGTTAGATAAAACCCTAACTTTTATCTTTAGTCAGCAAATTGATGTTTTGGCTCACTATGAAGGTGAGCCGGATTGTTACTTGTCGCTTCACTTGTCGGTACTGCCAGAGCTGCGTGACCAATCGAACATTACCAAGCTGATTAAGCAAGATAAGTTAGTGCTGGAAGGGGATATCCAACTGGCGCAAAAATTCTCTCAGTTGATGACAGATTGTAAGCCGGATATTGAAGAGTGGTTATCGCGCGTGACTGGCGATGTCGTTGCGCACACCGTTGTGCAAGGAGCAAGCAGTGTTGGTCAATTCCTTAAATCACAGGTGACCAAACACCAAAACCACCTAGCTCAAGTGCTGACTGAAGAGTGGCGAATCGCGCCAGCGCCTTTGGAAGTGGCTTATTTCTGCGATCAAGTTGACGATGTAAAGAGCCATGCAGCGCGTGTTGAAGCTAAGCTGAATAAATTGTTGGAGCGTGCATGACCCCAACTGAGCTGCGTCGTTTATACCACATTGTTCGAGTCCAACTAGAGTATGGGCTCGATGAACTGCTACCGACTCATCAACTGACCAAAGCACCTTTACTGGCAATAAAATGTCTATTTTGGATTAAAAATAAGCATCCAGAAAAACCGCTGGGTGATAGGCTGCGTTTGGCTTTGCAAGAGCTTGGTCCAGTATGGATTAAGTTTGGTCAGATGATGTCGACGCGTCGTGATCTTTTTCCACCACAAATTGCCGATCCGCTGGCCTTACTTCAAGACCAAGTTTCTCCTTTCGATGGTGAACTGGCGAAACAGCAAATGGAGCAAGCACTTGGTGGGCCGTTAGAAACTTGGTTTGATGATTTCGAAATTGAGCCTTTGGCTTCTGCTTCGATTGCCCAAGTACACACTGCTAAGCTGAAATCGACTAACCAAGAAGTGGTATTAAAGGTCATCAGGCCAGATATTCGCCCGGTCATTGATGCAGATCTAAAACTGATGTACCGAATGGCTCGTATAGTCGCCAAAGCACTTCCTGAAGCACGTCGTTTAAAACCTGTTGAGGTGGTGCGTGAGTACGAAAAAACACTGCTAGATGAGTTAGACCTGCGTCGTGAAGCTGCCAATGCGATACAGTTAAGACGCAACTTCGAAGGAAGTGAAGAATTATACGTTCCTGAAGTTATTACTGACTTTAGTAATGAAACTGTCATGGTTTCTGAGCGAATATACGGCATCCAAGTTTCTGATATTGAAGGTTTGAAGGCCAATGGCACGAATATGAAGCTGTTGGCGGAGCGTGGTGTCAGCGTTTTCTTTACCCAGGTTTTTCGTGATAGTTTCTTTCATGCGGATATGCACCCGGGTAACGTGTTTGTTGAGCCGGAGCACCCTGAGAACCCACGTTGGATAGGTTTAGACTGTGGCATAGTGGGTACGTTAAACAGCGAAGATAAGCGTTATCTGGCGGAGAACTTCTTAGCTTTCTTTAATCGTGACTATCGCCGTGTAGCGGAATTGCACGTTGAGTCAGGTTGGGTTCCACGTGAAACCAACGTTGATGAGTTTGAGTTTGCGATACGTATTGTATGCGAACCGATATTCGCTAAGCCGCTATGTGAAATCTCATTTGGTCACGTGTTGTTGAACTTGTTTAATACAGCACGTCGTTTCCATATGGAAGTTCAGCCGCAGTTAGTCTTGCTACAAAAGACATTGCTTTACGTGGAAGGTCTAGGTCGCCAACTGTACCCGCAGCTTGATTTGTGGGAAACCGCCAAGCCATTCTTAGAAGAGTGGATGATGAATCAAGTCGGGCCAAAGGCAGTCATCAATGCGGTTAAAGACCGTGCGCCGTTTTGGGCTGAGAAACTCCCTGAACTTCCAGAGCTGCTCTACGATAGCTTGCGCCAGGGTAAAATGATGAACCAGAGAATGGATCAGCTTTACCAAGGCTATCGCTCAAGCAAAAGGCAGCAGGCGACAGGAAAATTTTTATTTGGTGTTGGTGCCACATTAGTCGTATGCTCGGCAATACTGGTCAACAGCACATACGAGCAACTTTCAATGATTAGCGCCCTAGGTGGGGTCACATTTTGGTTGCTTAGTTGGCGAGCTTATCGTCGATAGACGTTAAACTCTTGAAATAAATTTGTTTAATAAGACCCGAGGTAAAAAGAATGGGTGGTATTAGTATTTGGCAACTTCTGATCATTGCTGTCATTGTCGTTCTACTATTTGGTACTAAGAAGCTACGTGGTATTGGTGGCGATCTTGGCGGCGCTGTGAAGGGCTTTAAGAAAGCGATGAACGAAGATGAGTCGGACAAAGACAAGAAAGACGCAGACTTCGAGCCAAAAGCAGTAGAGCAGCAAAAAACAGACGCAACTGCTGAAACTAAGAAAGACAAAGAGCAGGCATAGATCGTGTTTGATATCGGTTTTTGGGAACTGGTATTAATCTCTGTCGTCGGGCTAGTGGTTCTTGGTCCTGAGCGTTTGCCCCATGCGATTCGTAGCGTATCTAAATTCATCGGCGCTGCTAAAAATATGGCAAATAGTGTGAAAGACGAGCTTTCACACGAGCTAAAGGTTCAAGAGCTGCAGGACAACCTACGTAAAGCTGAGAAGATGGGTATGGAGGATTTATCTCCTGAACTGCGTTCTTCAGTTGAACAGCTCAAGCAAGCTGCGCAAGATGTTCAACGTCCTTATGCTAATAAAAGCGAAACGCCGACGAACAGTGCCGAGGAGGTCAACGAAAGTGTTGAACCGACTCCGAATGCCAATGACTCAGTGGGCGCTGTTGAGAGTATAAATACTCAGCCAGCCCCTCAGGCTGATAAAAAAGCCGAATAGTCTCGTTTAGGAGGAGCTGCATATCCGTAGCTCCTTTTTGATCTTCTAGAATAGAGGTTTCCATGTCTTCTGTTGAGCAGACACAACCTTTGATTAGTCACCTATTAGAATTGAGAAACCGCTTGCTGAGAGCAATCTTAGCAGTGCTAGTGGTTTTCATCGGGCTAATCTATTTTGCCAATGATATCTACGAGTTTGTTTCAGCGCCTTTGGTAGAACGCCTACCTGAAGGGGCGACAATGATCGCGACAGATGTTGCATCTCCCTTCTTTACGCCGTTAAAGCTGACTTTAATTGCGTCTATCTTTGTGGCTGTTCCGTTCATTCTTTATCAGGTGTGGGCGTTTGTCGCTCCGGGCCTCTATAAGCATGAACGCCGCTTGATCATGCCATTGATGTTCTCAAGCTCGCTGCTGTTTTACTGTGGTGTGGCCTTTGCTTACTTCGTCGTGTTCCCACTGGTGTTTGGCTTCTTCACGGCCATTTCTCTCGGCGGGGTTGAATTTGCTACTGACATCTCTAGTTATCTCGACTTTGTCTTGGCTCTATTTTTGGCTTTCGGCATCGCGTTTGAAGTGCCTGTCGCCATCATCTTGCTTTGTTGGACAGGTGCAACCGATCCTAAGAGCTTAAGCCAGAAAAGACCTTACATCATCGTTGGGGCGTTTGTTGTTGGTATGATGCTGACACCACCAGATATGATCTCGCAAACTTTATTGGCGATTCCTATGTGCTTACTGTTTGAAGTAGGCCTGTTCTTTGCGCGTTTCTATGTACGTAAAGATGACAGTGAGGATAGCGTGGAAGAGTAGCGCTTTCGTAGCATGGTATAGAAAAACGGGGTTGATAGCTTACTATCAACCCCGTTTTGGTTTTGGAGGGTTAAAGGCTAAACAGCGTTTTAGCGTTATGAGTGGTGAGGCTATCCACTTGTTCGATACTCATTTCTCTTAGGTCAGCTACGCGTTGAGCGACAAGCGAAGTATAGGCAGGCTCGTTACGTTTGCCTCGGTGTGGAACTGGGGCGAGGTAAGGGCAGTCGGTTTCTAAGATAATGTAGTCCATATCGAGGTGAGGAATAACCTTATCCATACCGCCATTCTTAAAGGTAGATACGCCACCCAGTCCGAGATGAAAACCGAGATCATTGATCGCTTTTGCTTCCTCAACGCTGCCACCAAAGCAATGGAATACGCCAGAAAGTGAGCCATCTTGCTCATTACGTAGTAGAGCTAGCGTCTCTTCAATCGAATCACGTGTATGGATCACGACAGGCAGTTTCATCTCTTTGGCCCAATTGAGCTGAGTGATAAACGCCATCTCTTGTTCTGCTTTGTAGGTTTTATCCCAGTAGAGGTCGATACCAATCTCACCTACAGCGACAAAATTGTGCTTTGCAAACCATGAATAAATAACCTCTAGGCTCTGCTTAACATTGCCATCGACGTAGCAAGGGTGAAGACCCATCATAGAGCGACAAACGTCAGGATACTGAGCCTCGGTACGTAACATAGGCTCAATTGAGTCTAGGTCGATGTTTGGCAGTAGGATCTTATCAATGCCTTGCGCCAACGCGCGCTGGACGACTTGGTCGCGGTCGGTATCAAATTCGGTCGCATAAATGTGCGCATGGGTATCTATCATGGTCTTTCTCGCAATCAATCAGTGCTGAGAGTATACGGCAGTGTAAGCATTTGGTCATTTGTTGCATTTTTCTAAGCGTGCAGTGGCATGATGAATTTTGAATGATATTATGCAAGCCGAGCACTTTCACCACACAAGGAGAATAGAGTGTCAGTTTCGATTCAAGGTCAATTCCCAGGCCGTCGTATGCGTCGTCTACGCAAGCATGACTTCAGTCGCCGTTTGATGGCTGAACATCAATTGTCAGTTAACGATCTGATCTACCCAATGTTTATTTTGATGGGTAAAGATCGCCGCGAAACCGTTGAATCAATGCCGGGTATTGAACGCCTGTCGATTGATTTAATGCTAGAAGAGGCGCAATACCTCGCTCAGTTGGGTGTACCCGCTATTGCTCTATTCCCCGTGGTTAACCAAGATGCTAAAAGTTTGTGTGCTGCAGAAGCTTACAACCCTGAAGGACTGGTTCAGCGTGCAGTACGCTCTTTAAAAGAGCATGTGCCAGAGATTGGTGTGATTACTGATGTCGCGCTTGATCCCTTCACCACTCATGGTCAAGATGGCATCATCGATGAAGATGGTTATGTGCTCAATGACGAAACAACCAAAGTATTGGTTAAACAAGCGCTGTCTCATGCAGAAGCGGGAGCCGATGTGGTTGCGCCATCCGACATGATGGATGGTCGTATTGGCGAGATACGTAAAGCGCTAGAACAAGCCGGCCATATCAATACCCAAATTATGGCTTACTCTGCTAAGTATGCTTCTTGTTACTATGGCCCATTCCGCGATGCTGTCGGTAGTGCGAGCAATCTTAAAGGTGGTAACAAGAAGAACTACCAGATGGACCCTGCTAACAGTGATGAAGCAGTTCATGAAGTGGCAATGGACGTCAATGAAGGTGCAGACATGGTCATGGTTAAGCCTGGTATGCCGTATCTCGATATCGTGCGCCGTGTGAAGTCTGAGCTAGAAGTGCCGACATTTGCTTATCAGGTATCTGGTGAGTATGCGATGCACAAAGCCGCTTTCGCCAATGGCTGGTTAAAAGAGCGTGAGACAGTGATGGAATCTCTACTGTGTTTCAAGCGTGCCGGTGCGGATGGCATCTTAACGTATTTTGCCAAAGACGTTGCCGAGTGGTTGGCAGAAGAGAATGCTCAAGCGGCTACGTTCTTAAAAGACGACCAGTAATAGCATTAGCTAAGTAATGACTATCAGGCTGGCGTATGTCAGCCTTTTTTCGTGTTGGAGAACCTTGATGAGCATTATTTATCGTTTCGGAACGTTAGAAGAGTGTGTTCAAGTGGTGCAAGAGATTGATGAGTTTAGCCACAAAGAGACGGTCGAAAGTTTGTCTGCACGCCTAGAAGGGAAACCGTGTTCCTTAATTCAAATTGCTCAAGAAGGGGATAACCTACTTGGGTTTAAGATTGGCTACCAGATTGATGAAACGACTTTTTATAGTTGGTTTGGTGGGGTGTCTTCATTGGCGCGCAACAAAGGGGTGGCTCAAAAGCTACTCGAAATTCAACAAGCTTGGGCGAGTGAACAGGGCTATCAACAGCTTAAAGTGAAATCACGTAACCAGTTTCCATCCATGCTGAGGCTGTTGATTAAAAATGGTTATATTATCGAAGAGTATGAGCCAAAAGAGCCTTTGCTTGAGAGTCGTATCCATTTTGTGAAGCAGTTGGATCAGTGTTATTAAAATTAAATGAGATTTTTTCTCATTTAGGTGTTGACGCATTAAATGAGAATGGTTATTATTTATCTCGTCTTAGGGAATGAGAGAAGTTCACAAGGACGTTGAGTTACCAAATTCATAAATGGAGGCGGTGATGACACTGAACTTAATTGAACTTGCACGAGTTCTTTTTGACACGACATTGCTCACATTGCTTCCAGTGTAATTTATAGCTTTATGGCAAAGCACATCATTCACCTGAATTGCTTTGACCCCTTTTTGCTAGGCGACATCGAAAGATGTCGCTTTTTTTATGCCTTCAATTTGTCCTCGAACAAAAGGACACCAGTAGTCTTTTCCACAATGCAAGATCATTTTGGGATCGATCTTTAAACGATCGATCTTGAATATATTTCTTAATTAACATGTATTTATCGTTAATTTTGTTTTTTGTGTTCACTGTTTTATATCCTGTGGGTAAATAATATAAACAGAGTTATCCACAGAAAGGCTGAGGCCCAGGCAAAGGAATAGTCAAATGTGTCGGAGCAGATCAAAGAGTTAAAATGGATTCACTGTCTTAGTCATGGCATCCTAAGCAGATCTTTTTGTGCATTTTGTTTGGATACGTAAAGACTATGGCCAACATCCCTGACAATCCGTTGATTTTGATCGACGGTTCTTCTTACTTATACCGCGCGTTCCACGCTTATCCAGAAACGATGAGTAACGGTGAAATACCAACCAATGCTGTTTATGGTGTGGTCAACATGCTGCGCAGCATGATGCGTCAGTTCTCTTCAGAGCGTATTGCTGTTGTCTTTGATGCCAAAGGAAAAACGTTCCGTGACGAAATGTACCCAGAGTACAAAGCTAATCGTCCTCCAATGCCAGATGATCTGCGTTGTCAGATTGAGCCTTTGCACAACGTAATCCGTGCAATGGGCTTGCCGTTGATCTGTACCCCAGGTGTCGAAGCCGATGATGTTATCGGAACGCTAGCTTACCAAGCGTCACAGGCGGGTATGCCGGTACTGATCAGTACTGGTGATAAAGATATGGCGCAGTTAGTGGATGACAACGTTACTTTGATCAACACCATGACTAATGTGGTGATGGATCGTGAAGGCGTGGTTGATAAGTTTGGCATCCCACCCGAGCTTATTATCGATTACCTCGCGTTGATGGGCGATAAGGTCGATAACATTCCGGGTGTTCCGGGCGTGGGTGACAAAACAGCAACAGCACTGCTGCAAGGGATTGGAGGTATCAACAAACTGTATGAAAATCTCGATGATATTGCCCCTCTTGGCTTCCGTGGTTCGAAAACCATGGCGAAAAAGCTACTCGATAACGAAGAAAATGCCCGTTTATCCTATGACCTAGCGACGATAAAGCTTGATGTTGAGCTAGAAGAGAAGCCTGAATCTTTGCTTAAATCTGAACCAAACAGAGACGAACTGATTAAACTTTATGGTCAATTGGTGTTTAAGTCGTGGCTAAATGAACTTCTCGATGGCGGTTCAGGTGCAGTTGAGGCTGATGAAAAATCAGCAGCTAAACGTTCAGCCACTTCCGTGAGCACTGTTGCTGAAATGGATACTTCGGCGGTGACTATCGATCGTAGCCAGTACGAAACTATATTGGATGAGGCCACTTTCAACACTTGGTTAGAGAAACTAACAGCTGCTGAAGTGTTTGCATTTGATACAGAGACCGACAGTTTGGACTACATGGTGGCAAATCTAGTCGGTCTATCATTTGCGACTGAAGAAGGTATTGCTGCATATGTACCTGTTGCTCACGATTATCTAGATGCACCAGAGCAGCTTGATCGTAACTGGGTTCTTGAGCAGTTAAAACCAATCCTAGAAGATGAGGCTCAAGCGAAAGTCGGTCAAAACCTTAAGTATGACGCGAGCGTGCTTGCACGTTACGGCATTGAGATGAAAGGTATTAAGCATGACACCATGCTGGCTTCATATGTATACAACAGCGTTGGTGGCAAACACGATATGGACAGCTTGGCACTACGCTTTCTTCAGCATAGTTGCATCTCATTCGAGCAAATCGCGGGTAAAGGTAAGAACCAGCTGACATTCAACCAGATTGATCTTGGCGAAGCTTCACCATACGCGGCAGAAGATGCAGATGTCACGTTGCGTCTGCATAACCGTTTGATGAGCAATATTGAGCAAGATGACAAGTTAAAAGCGATCTACCAAGAGATTGAAGTTCCTTTGGTACCCGTTCTTTCACGTATTGAGCGCACCGGTGTTCTGATTGATGACATGAAGTTATCTACTCAGTCACAAGAGATTGCTCAACGTCTTGATGAACTCGAACAGAAGGCGTTTGAAATTGCTGAGCAAGAGTTCAACATGAACTCGCCAAAGCAGCTGCAAGCGATTTTATTTGAGAAAATGGGCTTACCAGTTGTCAAGAAGACACCTTCTGGTACGCCGTCGACTAATGAAGAGGTTTTGCAAGAGCTGGCGTTGGATTACCCTCTGCCTAAGCTCATTTTAGAGTACCGTGGGTTAGCTAAGCTAAAATCAACCTACACTGACAAACTGCCTAAGATGATCAACCCAGAGACTGGGCGTGTACATACCTCGTACCATCAAGCCGTAACGGCAACGGGTCGCTTATCATCAACCGATCCAAACTTACAGAATATTCCAATTCGCAATGAGGAAGGTCGCCGTATTCGTCAGGCATTTATTGCAGAGCGTGGCTATAAGATCATGGCGGTCGATTACTCGCAAATTGAATTACGTATTATGGCACACCTGTCTGGCGACAAAGCGTTGTTAGAGGCATTCCAGCAAGGCAAAGATATCCACGCAGCGACAGCAGCGGAAATAATGGGCACAACTATAGAACAAGTGAGTTCTGAGCAGCGCCGTCGTGCCAAAGCGGTTAATTTTGGCCTTATCTACGGCATGAGTGCATTTGGTCTGGCTAAACAGCTGGGTATTCCTCGTGGTGAAGCGCAAGACTACATGAATAAGTACTTTGAACGTTACCCTGGTGTTATGCAGTATATGGAAGATACTCGTAGCGCAGCCGCAGAGCAGGGTTATGTTGAGACTATATTCGGTCGTCGTTTACACCTTCCAGAGATTAAGTCACGTAATGGTATGCGTCGTAAAGCGGCTGAACGAGCTGCGATCAACGCACCAATGCAAGGAACCGCAGCTGACATCATTAAAAAAGCAATGTTGTTAGTCGATGAGTGGATTCAAGCAGAAGGCGATGGTCGAGTTAAGTTATTGATGCAAGTGCACGATGAACTGGTATTTGAGGTTCAGGAGTCAGCTTTAGCCGAAATTGAAAGTAAAGTACAACAATTGATGGAAGCAGCAGCGGAGTTGGACGTGCCACTTGTAGCTGAATCTGGTCATGGTGACAACTGGGATCAGGCCCACTAATCAAAAAATGAACTAAATCGATCATATTGCATGAGCCAGCGCACAAACGCTGGCTTTTTTTTGTCGATAAAAAAGTTAGCTTCGATTTGATGCAAATGTAGTTTAATAAAAAGTTAATGAAAAAAAATTACAAAAATGGTTTTATTTTCTGACCAATTGTTGTACATTAATCTGCGTAGGGTACAGAGGTAAGATGTTCTATCTTTCAGACCTTTTGTTTCACGTTATTGGATTAGGCTGATTCAGCCGCCCCAGTCAGTATTTGACTGGGGCGTTTTTTATTGTGGCAAAGAAAAGTTTCCAATTGACCAACTCCTCACTCAATCTATGACTCTCTAACTCCCATTTTTGTTGCTATTGTTTTCCCTGAACGCTCACCTCATTAAGTAATTGAATGTAATTTGGCGAATTTTTGTAACAAAACACCAATCACAGTTTGGTTATTTTGGTCGATAAAGTAACCACGTAAATTTGGTCGGATATCGTGTCTGCACAGTAATATACTGTTTATTTTCAATATCTTGTGCTTTGGAGTGGGTTGGTTATGGTCAGTTTTGGTGGTTATTTAAGCTATTGATTTACTCGGGGAGATGAATAATCCTTACCACATAATTAATAATAACTACGATCTCTCCCGTTGCCCCGCCAGGATGGTGGGGCTCTTATTTTCTACTAGTACCAATCTTATTACCCCTATTGAGGTAAAAAAAAGCCCCGCCGTAGAGGGCAGGGCTAGAATCACTGAGCGCTTTATCCGCTTACTCTTGTTCGTCGTCTAGGGTCTCTTCTTTTATAATTTCTTCGACCGTGGCTTGTGCAAGTGCAGGAGCGAACCACTCATCGAGTTTGCTGCGTAGTGTGTCGACACCAATACCCTTCAAAGATGAGAAAGCAGCGACACTGACATCACCACCAAATCCGACCGCATCCTTTTTGATCTTTAGAACCTGTGCTTTACGCGCACCGCTCTTCAGCTTGTCTGCTTTGGTCAGTAGAACTTGAACGGGAATGCCGCTATCTACAGCCCAGAAAATCAGTTGTTGGTCGAGGTCTTTCATCGGGTGACGAATATCCATCAATACCACTAAGCCTTTTAAACATTGGCGCTTCTGTAGGTATTCACCCAAAGATTTTTGCCACTTTTTCTTCATCTCTAGCGGTACTTGGGCAAAACCATATCCCGGTAAATCGACGATATGACAACCTTCAGTGACCTTAAAAAGGTTAATTAATTGTGTACGGCCAGGTGTTTTACTGGTTTTTGCCAGACTACGCTGATTGGTCAATCGGTTTAGGGAGCTAGATTTGCCCGCATTGGAGCGCCCTGCAAACGCAACTTCGATACCTTCATCTGCTGGTAAGGCGCGGATATCCGGCGCACTCGTGATGAAATGCGTGTTTTGATAATGAATTTTTACGCTCACTGTTAACTCCATCTCGACTTTGTGTAGTCGATTGATTACTTTTTTGTGAAATTGTGTAAAATAACCGTGCTCGGCATAAGGTCGCCTATTGTATCACGACTGGCAACAGCAAGTGGTACCGGAAGCTTGATAATTATAATGGAATGTCATGAAGAAATTAGCGCTAATCTTGAGTCTTTTAGCCAGCTGCTCCGTGTGGGCCCAAGGTAACATCGAAGCTGGTAAAGCAAAATCCCAAACCTGTGTTGCCTGCCATGGAGCAGATGGCAACAGTCAACTTGCTATGTACCCTAAACTGGCAGGTCAGCATGCTAAGTATATTGAGAAGCAGCTGAGAGACCTGAAACTCGGTATGACAAGTAATGGTAAGCAAGGTCGTATGGATCCTGTCATGAGTGGCATGGCTCTGCCTTTGTCAGAACAGGATATGAAAGACCTGGCAGCTTACTATGCTTCGCTACCAATTTCACACAATACGACACCTGAGAATGTTGTTGATGCAGGTAAAGTACTCTACACCGCTGGTGATGCAGAGCGTGGTTTAACGGCTTGTATAGCTTGTCACGGTCCGCGTGGTGACGGTACTGAACTGTCTGGCTTCCCGAAAATTTCTGGCCAGCATGCAGATTACATCAAAGCTCAGCTTGAGAAATTCCGTGATGGTTCGCGTAACAACGATATGAACGAGATGATGCGCGATATTGCCAAAAAACTCACGGATGACGATATCGATACTCTTTCAAAATATGTTGGTGGCCTACATTAAGCCCTACTTATTCGTTCGAGCATAAAGTTGTAGAGAAAAAGCCCAGGCGTTTGCTTGGGCTTTTTCGTTTGAGATCGCTCACATCAGGTTTGAATCAAGCTGTGGTGATCTTTCCTGACTGGCTGTGAGAGATCGCCCATACTTGTTGGTACTATTTTCCATGCCTAATTTGTAAGTTATTGAAAGTAGGTTGTTTAAAAATGGCAGTTAAAAAAAGTGAAATTTATTATTTTGAGTGGATTGCTCATTTTCACCATCGGAGTAAATTGAACTCATCGGCAGGACGCTGAAAATGGATTGTAGACTAGGAAGTCTCCATGGACGCAAGTAATGGAAACTTGGTAGTTGCTGAACGGAAACGGGTAGGTAGGAAACCTACTTTGATAAGGATGGTCGATTTGTCTAATGGTTTAAGACAGTGAAATGGATCAGGCTTAGGATAAGCCCAGACAGCAGGAAGTAAAAGGAAAGCCAAAACTCACCAGGATGGTGGCAAACAACACTTTTGGCAGGGAAAGCACTAAAAACAAATGGAATATTGGTGCACTAAACTAAGTGCAACACAGTTTTGCCGTAAGGCATTTAGAAAGCGATAGGTAACCCTATCGCTTTTTTTATTTCTATTTTTCAAAAATCGATGATTATTTGCACAATAGTGCTCCACTATAACGCGACTTTCTGGTATGTTTCGCATCCCTGTTTGAGGATAAGGTAAACGCTCCCTTTATGCATAGTTGCCCCCTTTGCCAAAGCTTGGAAACTCAGCACTACTACCGAGATAAACGTCGACAGTATTTGCAGTGTCAGCAATGTGAGCTTGTCTTTGTGAATCCTGACCAACGTATGGATGCAAAATCAGAGAAAGCCCACTACGATCTGCATGAGAATGACCCAAGTGATCAAGGGTATCGGCGCTTTTTGTCGCGAGTGTCAGAGCCTATGTTGGAGCGAATTAAGCCGAATTCTCACGGGTTAGATTTTGGTTGTGGCCCTGGGCCAACATTGTCATTAATGTTGCAAGAGCAGGGACATACCATGAATTTATACGACATTTACTACCACCCCGATAAAGCGGTGTTAGAAGAGTCGTATGATTTTATGACTGCTACTGAGGTTATAGAGCACCTCTACGAACCGAATAAGGTGTGGCAGCAATGGTTGAATTTAGTTAAGCCTGGTGGCTGGATTGGTCTTATGACCAAGATGGTCATTGATGTTGAAGCGTTTGCCTCGTGGCACTATAAAAACGATCAGACCCATGTGGTGTTCTTTAGTCGTAAAACTTTTCAGTATTTGGCAGAGCGGGATCAGCTCAAGCTTGAATTTATTGGTAATGATGTAATTTTACTGAGGAAAACCCAGTAATGAGTCGTAGTAAGAAAGTAAGATCGGGTGGCAATAGCGACGTTATCGTTGTTCGCAACCGTACAGAATCAGACGTCGAAGGACGTCTTCGTAAGAAAGAGAAAAAACGCAAAGGTCTAAAAACTGGTGGTCGTAATTCTGAATCAAAAAGTCAGAAGCAGCAGACTGTCGGCCAAAAGCGTGATCCACGTTTAGGCAGTAAAAAGAAAATTCCTCTTGTTGTTGAGGCGGCGAAGAAACCAACTAAGGCTGAACGCCGTATAAATGCAGAGAAAGAACTCGAGATGCTAGAGAGTGATGCACAACTGAATGTATTACTCGACCGCCTAGACAATGGTGATAGCTTGGGTGCTGGTCTACAAAAATACGTTGATGAGAAGTTAGCTCGTATTGAAGTCTTGATGAAGCAGCTAGGTATCTATGAAGAGGCGCCTGAAGAAGAGCTTGAGCAAGAAGTTGTCGAACAGCCCGTTGCTAAGAAAAAGGCGAGTAAGAAAGTGGATTCCGATGATGAGCTACTTTCTCAGTTTGAAGATCTAGACCTGAACCAATTTAAAGGATAATTGAGCAAAATGAATGTAACCTTATTAGCCATTGCTGGCGGAGTCATTATTCTTGGCCTAGCGTCATATGCGGGTTACCTTCTGCTCCAAGTTAAGAAGCAAAAGGAATTGCAATTGCAGCATCAGAAGCTCGCAATTGAAAAACGTAACGCGAATATCTTTGAAAGCGTAAGTACGCTTTGCTTAGCGGGTATTCAAGAGCAGTGTGATCTGTCTGAAATCAGTATCCGCCTCTACAACATTATGGACTATGTCCAGGGTGAAGAGCGGGTTGATTTTGACCAAGAGTTTCCAGCGACATCTGAGCTTTTCCATATTGTTAAAGATATGGCTCGAGGCGAAGAGCGTCAAAACTTGCCTAAGCAAGAACGCATGAAGCAAAACCTTGCACGTCACAAAGCTGAGTCGCGTCTGCAAGAGTCGATTGTGGAAGAGCTGAAAAAGCTGCAAAAGAAGGTTCAACCTCTCAACAATCAGATCAACATTCAAATGGTCTAGATTATCGCTATAGCTCGATCGACTACCCTTTAGAGGGAGTGATCGAGCTAGCAATTCTGAGTATTACTACTCAAAAACTACTCTCTCCTACCACTAGTGATATCGAGGTGTGGCAAAATAGCCCGCTAATAATAATGGCTCGTGGAGCCAAACGAACCATTACAGCTCAAACGGAAATACCATCATGTCGCAGCATGTCGTCGCAAGTCAGCAAATAGTCTGGGATCAAGCCATCCTTGATAAGTACAATTATTCAGGTCCTCGCTATACCTCATACCCAACCGCTTTAGAGTTTCATGAAGCGTTTACGGTCGCAGACTACGATATGGCGTGTACCCAGTACTCTGAGCGACCGCTGTCTCTATATATCCATATCCCGTTCTGTCACAAGCTTTGTTACTACTGTGGTTGTAATAAGGTGATTACGCGTCATGCACACAAAGCTGATGAGTATTTAGATGTGCTTGAGCTAGAAGTTCGCACTCGTGCGGCCTTGCTGCAAGGGCGTAAAGTGACTCAACTGCATTTTGGTGGTGGTACGCCAACGTTCCTAACGAAAGCTCAGATTAGCCGCATTATGGATATTCTGCGTGACGAGTTTTATTTTGAAGGTGACGCTGAGATTAGTATTGAAGTTGATCCGCGTGAAATTGAACTCGACATGCTAGATCACTTGCGTGGAGAGGGTTTCAACCGTCTAAGTATCGGTGTGCAAGACTTCAACAAAGAAGTACAGCGGTTAGTTAACCGTGAGCAAGATGAAGAGTTTATTTTTGCAATGGTTGAGCGTGCGAAGCAACTTGGTTTCCGTTCGACAAACCTAGACCTTATCTACGGACTACCTAAGCAGACCAAAGACTCTTTCGCACAGACTTTAAAGCAAGTGCTTGAGATGGAGCCGGGTCGCTTGTCGGTGTTTAACTATGCTCATATGCCGCAGCTCTTTGCCGCGCAGCGTAAGATTAAAGATGAAGATCTACCCGTCGCTGAAGAGAAGATGGCGATTTTGCAAGATACCATCGCAACGCTGACAGGCGCAGGGTATCAATTTATCGGTATGGATCACTTTGCCCTGCCTGATGATGAATTGGCGGTTGCACAACGCAATGGTATTCTGCACCGTAATTTCCAAGGTTATACCACACAAGGTGAAGCTGATTTAGTCGGCTTCGGTGTCTCTGCTATCTCTATGATTGGCGATGCTTACGCCCAGAACCAAAAAGAGCTCAAGAAGTACTATGTTCAAGTCAGCGAACAGCGCCATGCATTGTGGAAAGGTGTTGCTCTTGATAGTGATGACTTACTTCGTCGTGAGGTGATCAAACAGCTAATCTGCAACTTTAAGCTAGATAAGACGGCGATCGAAGCTGAGTTTAAAGTTAAGTTTAATGACTACTTCAAAGAAGACCTACAATTACTTCAGACCTTCATCAACGATCAGCTGGTGGAAGTGGATGATAAAGAGATCCGCGTGACCTTACGTGGCCGCTTACTGATTCGAAACATCTGTATGTGTTTTGATAAGTACTTAAGGGCAAAGGCGCGTCAGCAGCAGTTCTCCCGGGTCATTTAAGTTTTCGTCATATTTGAAGCCACAGCGTCGTTGTCTTCACAACCTTACCGGAGCGCCGGTCGTCCCAATCACATAGCGGACTATGCTCATGGGAATAAGGTAATTCGACGCCTAGCTGTGACTCCAACTATCTAGAAAACTACTTTAAATGCAAAAGCCACCGTTATTTTTTCGATCTGAAAAAGCGGTGGCTTTGTTGTATCTGGAGTGGGGATTATGGGGCGATATAGGTATCGTTGGCCATCTTCCATAGCGCGTTGACTAATGGATTGTCTAATTGTGAGCGCTTGCAGCAAACCCCGAGTTTAAAGGGCTTAATCGAAGCCACTTTCAAACGCTCAATCTTCTCTTTCACCGGGCTGTTGTTAATGACCACATCGGGGGCAATTCCAACTCCGCACCCTAGCGCGACCATGCTGACTATTGCCTCATGACCGGATACCTGAGCGTAGATGTTCGGTTTAATCTTCATCGCCTTAAACCATGTATTGGCGCGCTCTCGGGCGGTACCTGACTCAGGGACTATAAACGGAATGGCAGACCAGTCAGGCTTATCTTTTTGTAGCTCTTTAGCAAAATTGCTCACGCCAATCGGGGCGATGACGGAAAGTGGTATCTCACTGATGGTTTCGAACTCAATCCGAGCTGGAAGCTGTTCTGGCTGAGCTGATATCGCGATATCTGCTTCATCACTCAATACCTTGTCGATGGCTTGGGCTGGGTCGCCGGTAGAGAGCTTAAATTCGATAAAAGGGTGCTTAAGGCGAAATTCTGACAGCAGCTCTGGTAGGTGACTATAGCTGGCTGTGACTGAGCAAAACAGGCGAATCTCACCCTTAAGCTCTTCCTCGTGACCTTTAAGTTGTGCATTGTAGTTTTGCCACTCACCAAGGATATTCAACGCGACAGGGAGGAGCTTTTTCGCCGCTGGGGTCAACTCAACGCTACGATTGTCTCGTACAAATAGCACCTGGCCTGTATCGCTCTCGAGTTTTTGAATTTGTCGGCTTAGTGCTGACGGGCTGATATGCATCGCTGAAGCCGTCTTAGCGAAGCTTTTACTGTCGCACAAGTGGATAAACAACTGCAGGCATTTTATGTTCATTAAATGGTCACTTCCATGTTGCATTATTTGCAATTACTAATTGTGAATATATCACTTTAAGCAATGAAATACCTGTTTTAGTATGAACTCATTCGGTCCACAAGCGACCGACCTCAATGGAAAAATTCTACAAAGGAGCGCCCCGATGGCTAACTATTTCAACACTTTGAACCTACGCGAGCAGCTAGACCAACTAGGTCGTTGCCGTTTCATGGACCGCAGCGAGTTTGCAACTGAAGCTGATTACCTAAAAGGTAAGAAAGTGGTCATCGTTGGTTGTGGTGCTCAAGGCTTAAACCAAGGCCTAAACATGCGCGATTCTGGTCTAAACGTAGCTTACGCTCTACGTCAGGCTGCGATTGATGAGCAGCGTCAATCTTACAAGAATGCAAAAGAGAATGGTTTTGAAGTAGCAAGCTACGAAACGCTAATTCCTGAAGCAGACCTAGTCATCAACCTTACGCCAGATAAGCAGCACACTAATGTAGTAGAAACAGTCATGCCGCTAATGAAAGAAGGCGCTGCATTAGGTTATTCACACGGTTTCAATGTCGTTGAAGAAGGTATGCAAATCCGTAAAGACCTAACGGTTGTTATGGTGGCGCCTAAGTGTCCAGGTACTGAAGTACGTGAAGAGTACAAGCGTGGTTTCGGTGTTCCAACACTTATTGCTGTTCACCCAGAGAACGATCCAAAAGGTGAAGGCTGGGATATCGCTAAAGCATGGGCTGCGGGTACAGGTGGTCACCGCGCAGGTTGTCTAGAGTCTTCATTCGTTGCAGAAGTTAAATCTGATCTAATGGGTGAGCAAACTATCCTGTGTGGCATGCTACAAGCAGGTTCTATCGTTTCTTACGAGAAGATGGTTGCTGAAGGTGTTGATCCAAGCTACGCAGGTAAGCTTCTACAATACGGTTGGGAAACGATCACTGAAGCACTGAAGTTTGGTGGCATCACGCACATGATGGACCGTCTATCAAACCCAGCTAAAGTAAAAGCATTTGAGCTTTCTGAAGAGCTAAAAGAGCTAATGCGTCCGCTTTACAACAAGCACATGGATGACATCATCACTGGTGAGTTCTCAAGCACCATGATGGCTGACTGGGCAAACGACGACGCAAATCTACTAGGCTGGCGTGAAGAGACAGGCGAAACCGCATTTGAAAACTACCCAGCGGGCGATGTAGAAATCCCTGAGCAAGAGTACTTCGACAACGGTATCCTTCTAGTGGCAATGGTTCGTGCCGGTGTTGAGCTAGCATTCGAAGCAATGACAGCATCAGGCATCATTGATGAGTCTGCTTACTATGAGTCACTACACGAGCTACCGTTAATCGCAAACACAGTAGCACGTAAGCGCCTATACGAAATGAACGTAGTTATCTCAGATACAGCAGAGTACGGTAACTACCTATTCGCTAACGTAGCAACGCCGCTACTACGCGAGAAGTTCATGCCTTCAGTATCAACTGACGTTATTGGTAAGGGTCTAGGCGAGACGTCTAACCAAGTAGATAACGCAACGCTAATTGCTGTTAACGATGCAATCCGTAACCATCCAGTAGAGTACATCGGCGAAGAGCTACGCTCATACATGAGCGATATGAAAAGAATTGCCGTTGGTGGTTAATTGAAAAACTCCAGGCAGACTGGGGTGATAAATACAAAATATAACACAACATCTAATTAAAAGGCTTGGTCACCGTTGACCAAGCCTTTTTGTTTTGCGCTTGGCGCTTGGAACGGGCTTTGCCCTATGGAAAACGGGAACGCTGCGCTGGTGGAAAACTGGATTTGACTCAATGGATGATTAATGGGAACTTTAGCTCTCCGTAGAACGAAGTCCGTTCGCGCATTCAAACTCCGTAGCAAAGCGTTCACCAACAAAAAGGGCCGACGCGTAACGTCAGCCCTCGTTCTATTTCACTTCTCGCTTACTTGTCCGCTAGCTTCTCTTCTAAGTCAGCCAGTTTCTTTTCCATCTCGGTTAGCTTTTGGCGTGTACGTAGTAGCACTTGAGTTTGAACATCAAACTCTTCACGGCTGACTACGTCGAGCTTGTTCAGTTGGCCTTGGATGACTTGGCGAACTTTTTGATCAACATCTGCGCCGAGCTCTTTTACTGGTGCTGGCATAGAGTCATGAATTTGTTTAGCAATTTGCTCTAGTTTCTTTGGGTCAAACATACGACTAAAACTCCTTTCAATTTGTCGTTATTCTATTTAATTGAACCGTGAAAGTCGCTACTTCGATGGTAAAAATTCGAAGCGAGCTTGCCAAATCGCAGGTACAAAAAAGGCCACCGAAGTGGCCTTTGGTAATAAAAGCAAATTACTTGTTGTCTGCTAGTTCACGATGAGCCGCTTTCGCTTCATCGATACGCGCTAGCTTTTCTAAGTCTTTATCTTCGACAAACACGGGTAGAGGCTTGTGTTTCTCTGCTAGGTAACTGTAAATCACAGGCAGCACGAACAGAGTAAAGATAGTACCAATCGCAAGGCCTGCAACGATAACAATACCTATACTAAAGCGCTGAGCTGCACCTGCGCCAGTGGCGTACATCAGCGGGATCAAACCGGCAATCATCGCAGCGGTCGTCATTAGGATAGGGCGTAGACGAACTTTTGCCGCTTCCATTACCGCATCCATCTTGCTCAGTTTGTTGTGTAGTTGCTCTTCTTTGGCAACTTCACAGATCAAGATACCGTGCTTGGTGATAAGACCAACTAAGGTAATCAGACCAACCTGAGAGTAGATGTTCATCGTTGCCGCACCCCATGCGAGGGCAATCAGAGCACCACAAATCGCCAATGGCACAGAGACCATGATAACTAGCGGGTCTTTTACTGATTCAAACTGGATTGCCAACACTAGGAAGATGATCGCTAGTGCCAAACCAAAGGTGGCATAAAGAGCGCTACCTTCTGTAACGTATTGGCGCGCCTCGCCCATGTAATCATGGTTGTAGCCGCTAGGCAGTTTGTTCGCTGCAATATCTTCAAACCATGCAATAGCATCACCCATCGCTGAACCAGGAGCAGGAACCGCACCAACAGTCGCTGAGTTTAGCTGGTTGAAGTGAGGTAGAGATCGAGGCTCTGCTACGACATCAATCGTAATCAAACTACCAAGGGGCACTGCTTTACCATTTGCACTGCGTACATAGTAGTTATTCATCGACTCTGGGTTTAGACGCCACTTACGCTCAACTTGAGGAATCACCTCGTATGAACGCCCGTTTAAGTCGATGCGGTTAACGTAGCCATCCGCCATCATGGTACTTAGCGTAATACCGATGTCTTGCATGGTCACGCCGTATGCACCGGCTTTGTCTTTATCGATATTGATTTTCATCGTTGCCGAGTCGTAGTTCAGATCCAGATCTGAATAGACGAACATTGGGCTCGATTTCACTTCCGTTAGCACATCGGTTGCAATTGAGAATAAGCTCTCAAATGCATTTGGCGTGGTGATAACGAATTGAATTGGTAGGCCTGAACCAGCACCGGGTAGTTCTGGCATCTGGAATGCCGTTACCGCCATTCCCGGTACGTTTGATACTAATCCACCAACACGGTTAGCCACTTCGGATTGACTGGCTTCACGCTCACTCCAAGGCACCATAGAGGCAATACCAAATGCTTGGTTGGAGTTTGGTACTCCAGTAAATACCTGAGCAAATGCCACTTCAGGCTGGTCAGATAGGATCTGGTTGACATCGTTCATGGTGTTTTGCATGAAGTCCAAGTTTGCATTTGATGGTGCAGTACCCATCAGCATCACAACGCCTTTATCCTCAGATGGAGCAAGCTCACTTGGGATAAACTTAAATAGCATTGGCAGACTAGCAAACACAATGACAGCGAATGCGATTACAACCGGGCGATGCTGCATCACAGCTTTAAGCATGCTTTCGTAGCGGTTGGTCATGCTATCAAGGATGCTATGAACTTTTTGCTCAAACTTGCTTGGTTCTTGGTGCTCTTTGAGCATCTTCGAACACATCATCGGAGATAGAGTCAGCGCGACAATACCGGATACAAATACTGAACCTGCTAGGGTCAAGGCGAACTCTTTGAATAGCGAGCCCGTAATACCTCCCATTAGCGCGATCGGCGCATATACTGCACCTAACGTTAGGGTCATTGCGATAACCGGAACGGCTATTTCACGGGTACCAATAATTGCGGCTCGGAATGGTGATTCTCCGAGCTTGATGTGACGGTCAACGTTTTCAAGAACAACGATCGCATCATCGACTACCAGACCGATGGCAAGTACCATGGCGAGTAGCGTCATCAAGTTCCATGAGAAGCCCATCGCTTGCATGACCATCGCCACACCAATCAAAGATAGTGGGATAGTCACAATAGGGATGATGACCGCACGGAAGGAGCCTAGGAACAAGGTGATAACCACCAGTACGATCAATGCTGCTTCAACAATTGTCTTGATAACTTCGTTGATAGACTCGTTGATTGCGATCGTCGAGTCGTACATTACGTTCATCTTGATGTTGCTTGGTAGGTTACGCTCTAGCTGAGGCAATAGTTCCAGTACATCTGCAGCAATGTTAATCGGGTTAGCACTTGGCGCCGCGTTGATGGCTGCAACTACGGCCTCTTGTCCGTTGGCACTAGCACGGTAAACGTCATGACTCTTCTCTAGCGACACTTTCGCAATGTCGCTTAGACGAGTAACGTCACCATCGTCAGTGCTCACAACTAGGTTTGATAGCTCGTCAACGTTGGATACCTGAGTATCCGCGCTACCATTGTAAAGTACGAACTCACCAACTGCTTGGCCAGTTGCTGACTGGTAGTTGTTGGCATTCAGTACGTTCATTACGTCCGTAGCGGTTAAGTTTAGCGCTGCCATTTTTGCCGGATCTAGCCAGATGCGCAGTGCGTATTTCATACCACCGTAAAGATCAACTTTAGAAACACCGTTGACAGTAAATAGCTGAGGGTTGATTACACGCTCAAGGTAATCGGTAATTTGGCTTGATGACAACTCATCACTGGTGAAACCAATATAAAGTACCGCCGTTGTCGAGCCGGTAGACATAGTGACTGTTGGGTCTTCCGCTTCTTTAGGAAGTTGAGAGCGAACAGAGTTAGTTTTAGCCAAAATATCTGACAGTGCCGCATTGGGATCGGTGTTTAGCTTCATGTTTACGGTTATGGTGGATTTACCCAACACCGATGATGAAGTCATATAGTCAATGTTGTCTGCCTGTGCGACCGCTTGTTCCAAAGGTTGAGTAATGAAGCCTTGGATAAGGTCAGCACTGGCACCGTAGTAACTGGTTGAAACCGTTACCACCGTATTCGTCATTTCAGGGTATTCACGAACCTGCATCTTAAACACCGCTTGTAGGCCAAGCAGGGCGATTAAGAAACTGATCGATACCGCTAAAACTGGACGTTTAATAAAAACATCAGTAAAGCGCATGAGGCCTCCAGTTACAGCATTGGTGTTTCAGCTGGTGGAGTAGTCGCATCGCTTTCTACTACACGAACTTTAGCATGGTTACTTAAACGCACTTGCCCAGAAGTGACAACGACGTCGCCGGCTTTAACACCTTCTAAGATATGAGCAATATCTTTAGTGCGTTCGCCAACTTTAACCACTTGCTGTTTAACGCGTTTCTCACCATCTTCTTCAGTGACTATGTAGACGTTATCACCGTATAGAGTGAAAGTGATCGCTGTTTGCGGCAGTGTTACTTGATTCTCAAGCTTAGGCAGAATGATGTTGGCACGCGCAAACATACCGCTGCGTAGTTTGCCGTCGCTGTTTGGGATATCTGCTTGTACCTGAATTAGGCCACTCTGAATGTTTACCGCAGGTTCGATAGCGGCGATAGACCCTTTGAATGGCTTTTCAGGATAAGCGTCAACAAAGATATCGACTTCTTGATTAAGCGTGATGCGTGAAATGTCGGTTTGAGGAACGGTGAAACGTAAACGCATTACACTCGTGTCTTCAAGGCGAACAATATCGGTACCCGCTTGAAGGTACTGACCGAGATAAACGTTACGGATACCAATCACACCGGCAAAGGGTGCTTTGATTTCACGGCGGTCAATTGACGCTTTCAAGCTCTCGATATCGGCTTTAAGCGAGAAGTAGTTAGCTTCTGCTTCATCGTATGCTTCTTTAGAAATAGAGCCTTTTTTGTACAGGCCTTGGTAGCGTTTGTATTTGGCTTCCGAGGCTGGCAGTTTAGCTTGGGTGCTCTTAAGGTTTGCTTTCTCAACCTCAGAGTCAAGTAAGACTAGAGGCTGTCCTTCTTCGACTTGTGTGCCTGACTCAAAAGCAATTTTATCAATCACGCCACTGGTTTCGTTTGCAATGGTAACGCCTTGGTTTGGCTCGATAAAGCCAATCGCTTCAATAACAGGAACCCAGTCCACAGGACTGACTTCTGTGACGGTAACCGGGAACTCTGGTTCAGGACGATTAGCCATGTATTCAGCAATCTTTTGCTGTTTAAATAGATTGAAACCTATCACACTGCCGAATAGCAAAATAGCGATAAGTAACATAAAGAAAGTCCACTTTTTCATTCTGATTAGAACTCCAAATTAGTGTGTGATAATTGCATCCCAACTCGCTTCGATAGCCGATTCTATGGCGTTCTCGTCAAGTTGGTAATATCCAAGGGCTTGTTTGCGTGCCAGGGTGGCGCTGACTTCTAAACTAAGCGCAGCTAACACTGAGTTTTCTAAGGGTTTAAACACGCCTTGCTCTCGTCCTTCAGTAAAGAGTCGATCGAGTTTATAAAACATCTTGCGCTCAATCTCTTTGGTTTCATGGCTTCGAACGCACGGCAAAGAGTCGTATTGAGCTCGATTCTTTAGATTGATGATGTTAGACCCTGAAAGCTCGAAAATGTTAAGCCACATTTTGCGAAATCGTTCTTTTAGATTCATCGAGTCGTCAACGCCTTGCTGAATAAGACCTGCGTTGCGTTCTACGACGGCTAAGCGAACTTGTAGCAACAAATCTTCTTTGTCTGAGAAGTAGCGGTAGATGGTGCCTGCCGCGACCCCAGCTTCCCTAGCGATCTTGTGCATAGACAGACCGTGAAACCCCGATTCGGCAATAAGCTTCTCAGCGGCATCTATGATTTTTTGTCTTTTATCTATCATAAAGTCAGAGCCAGACAGTGACCGTTATAAGTAATGAATGAACGTTCATTCATTGTAGCCTAGTATGTCATTAAAAACGAAACTTTCAATGATTGGATTGATGAAAGTTTATTAATCATAACGATTGATAGATATTTTGGTTGTCTGCAGTTGGGTATAAACATAGCAATCTGGCCATTGCACTATTATTATATGCGCCACCTTTTTTACATTTCTGAGACAAACATGAAGCTGAACCCCAATCAAGATGAAGCCGTTAAGTATGTATCTGGTCCATGCTTGGTACTTGCGGGAGCAGGTTCAGGTAAAACTCGTGTTATTACGAATAAGATCGCTTATTTGGTGCAGCAGTGTGGCTACAAAGCACGAAATATCGCTGCGGTGACCTTTACTAATAAAGCAGCGCGAGAGATGAAAGAGCGCGTTGGCCAGACATTAGGTAAAAATGAGGCCAAAGGATTGATGGTGTCGACCTTTCATACCCTAGGTTTGAACATCATTAAGCGAGAGTACAAAGCACTTGGGTTAAAGTCGGGCTTCTCTCTCTTTGATGACCAAGACCAAATGGCACTACTTAAAGAGTTGACCGAACAGCAGCTTGATGGCGACAAAGACCTTTTACGCCAGTTGTTGAGCACCATCTCCAACTGGAAAAACGACATGCTGACGCCTGAACAAGCTAAAGCGCAAGCGCAAGGTGAGCAGCAACAGTTATTTGCTTTCTGCTTTGAGATGTACCAAAAACAGATGAAAGCTTATAACGCGCTGGATTTTGATGACCTCATCTCTCTTCCGGTACTATTGCTGCGTAGCAACCAAGAGGTACGCCAGCGTTGGCAGAGTCGTATCCGCTACCTCCTTGTTGATGAATACCAAGATACCAACACCAGCCAGTACGATTTAGTTAAGTTGATCGTAGGAGAGCGTGGGCGCCTAACCGTGGTTGGCGATGACGACCAATCTATCTACTCTTGGCGTGGAGCTAAGCCACAAAACTTGGTACTGCTGGGTGAAGATTATCCCAATCTCCGTCTTATTAAGCTTGAACAAAACTACCGTTCAACCAGTCGCATCCTTCGAGCCGCTAACATTCTTATTGCCAACAACCCTCATGTCTATGAGAAGTCACTGTTTTCAGAAATTCCTGATGGTGAAAAGCTCAAAGTTCTCATGGCTAAGAATGAGGAGCATGAAGCTGAGCGAGTCACTGGTGAATTGATCGCCCATAAATTTCTTAATCGAACTGACTACAAAGACTATGCGATCTTATATCGAGGTAATCACCAGTCGCGTTTGATTGAAAAGTCTCTGATGCAAAACCGGGTGCCGTATAAGTTATCTGGTGGCACCTCGTTCTTCGCCCGTGCTGAGATCAAAGACATCATGGCTTACTTGAAGGTGCTAGTTAATCCGGATGATGACAACGCATTTTTACGTATTGTGAACACGCCAAGGCGCGAAATAGGTCCAGTAACATTAGAAAAATTGGGCAGTTACGCCAATATGCGTGGCAAAAGTCTATTTGAAGCAAGTTTTGAGCTTGGGCTAGAGCAATCTTTGACTGGTCGAGGGCTAGAGAATTTGCGCCAGTTTACCTCTTGGCTAGTGAAAATTGCCGATCAAGGTGAACGCGGGGATACGGTGGAAGCGGTACGTTCATTAGTCCGTGATATCAATTACGAAGACTGGCTATACGAAACCTCTTCAAGCCCTAAAGCAGCAGAGATGCGAATGAAAAACGTGTCTGATCTCTACTCTTGGATTGTTGCTGATTTAGAAGGCGATAACTATGACCAGGAAGAGAAGAGTTTAAAAGAGGTGGTTCAACGCCTAACTCTGCGCGACATGATGGAGCGTGGAGAAGAAGATGATGACAGTGATGCGGTTCAACTTATGACTTTGCACGCCTCTAAAGGTTTGGAGTTTCCTTACGTCTATTTGATCGGTTCAGAAGAGGGTATCTTGCCTCACCAAACTAGCATTGACGAAGATAATGTTGAAGAAGAACGCCGCCTTATGTATGTAGGTATTACGCGAGCTCAACGTGAGCTGACATTTACTATGTGTAAAGAGCGTCGTCAGTTTGGTGAGTTGATTAAACCGACACAAAGTCGTTTTCTAGATGAGCTACCTTTTGATGATGTCGAGTGGGAGCAGACGAAAAAGCCAGTAACCCAAGAAGAACGCATGGCGAAAGGGCAGGCTCATATCGCTAACTTACGATCCATGTTCAATAAGAAGTAGTGGTTAGCAATAAAAATAGACGGATACAAAAAAGGCTTGGTAATTACCAAGCCTTTTTCCTATCTATATATAGAGGGAACTTATAGACCTTCAATCATGTGATCGATGGCCGCGATAACCTCGTCATCAGAACAGTCCATACAAGTGCCTCTCGCTGGCATGGCGTTGAAGCCATTGATTGCGTGGTCGTTTAGGACATCATGTCCTTGTGCAATACGCGGAGCCCAATCATCAGCATTACCTGTTTTAGGTGCGCCGCTCACACCAGAAGCGTGACAGGCGATACAGAAGGTACCATATACAGTCGCACCATCGCGCGGACCGGTTGGTTCAGCTTTCACTGGTTCAGCACCGGCTAGGTAAACGTCACCGACAGGCTTAATACGTTCTGCGATTGCATCATATTCTTCTTGGCTAATATTTGCTGCAAAAGTGGCGCTAGAAAAAGTGATCGCAGCGACCAAAGCGGTTAGCATTTTTCGAGACATATCCATTAAACTCACTTTACATTCCTGAGGGTAAGTGCGTGCTTACCTATTTATTAGAGTGGGGCTTGATCAACAAGCGTGTGTTGCGATAAATCAGCACGGGCTGTTAAATCAATGTAAATAATGGGTGATTATATCCTGTTAACTTGTTGCAATAAACAACAAGTTAACTGCTTTTGGGGAGGTATCTAATCGGAAGTAGGGGTTTATCACACTTTATTTGCCCAAAAAGGCGCCAAACGATAAAAAAAGTTGAAAAAGTACTAGACGCCATAGTGTGATATACGTATTATTCCACTCCGCCGATAGGGCATGCGCCCGTAGCTCAGTTGGATAGAGCGTTGGCCTCCGGAGCCAAAGGTCGAAGGTTCGAATCCTTTCGGGCGTGCCATTCGCCTAAAGGTTTATCGGTAAAAATTATAGTGGTGGCTATAGCTCAGTTGGTAGAGCCCTGGATTGTGATTCCAGTTGTCGCGGGTTCAAGTCCCGTTAGCCACCCCATTATTAAGGTAACTTCGGTTTCCTGTTCGGATGAACATCGGGACAAAACATTCGTCGGTGAATAGCGCAGCTTGGTAGCGCATCTGGTTTGGGACCAGAGGGTCGGGGGTTCGAATCCCTCTTCACCGACCACTACAATTTGATGGTGGCTATAGCTCAGTTGGTAGAGCCCTGGATTGTGATTCCAGTTGTCGCGGGTTCAAGTCCCGTTAGCCACCCCATTCTTTATATAAGAATACACTGTCGGTGAATAGCGCAGCTTGGTAGCGCATCTGGTTTGGGACCAGAGGGTCGGGGGTTCGAATCCCTCTTCACCGACCACTATTAAAGCCCTAGTCGAAAGACTAGGGCTTTTTACTATATGTAATATAGTCGATTCGAACCCAAAGCGGGGTTCGTCTGATGTTCAAAGTATGTCTCTTCACCGGTCACTCTTAGAAAAGCCGCAGCAGAAATGCTACGGTTTTTTGCTATTTGCAATATAGTCGATTCGAACCCAAAGCGGGGTTCGCCTGACGTTCAAGGAATGGCTCTTCACCAACCACTATTGAATGCCCCCCCAGCGGAAAGACTAGTTTTTTGCATTTAGGAACGGGCTTCGTCCTTCTTGAGGTTAGCGTTAGTAGAGGGTGTTGGCTTTCCTAGTATTGATTCTGTTGACAGGACTTGTTTCTAACAGAATCAATCTCGCATCCATAAGCATCTATCTCACGTCTTACGCACTTAAGGTTTATAGAGTATGGCACTGTGTGTTTGTTTGGTTTGTTTGTAATAGTTTTTATAAAAGCAAAAAAGTTAGAGTAAAAAACCAGTGTCCAAATCCATTGTGGAATTATGTGTTTTATTTGTTAACTGGGCTTGGGGTGATTTTTGTGAATTAATATTCTACTTTTCCTTATAACTAAAAATAATGTCAAATAACTAAGGTTCCTATTTTTTGGGGCTTTGGCTGCGGTTTCGTCTTCAGGTATGACCAATGGAAGATCTAGCTGGTTTGCATATTTATTTTGCATTGCTGCTTGGTTTTTGTTCAATTTCAATTTTTTATCCTATGTTTGTTGCTTTTCTGTGAATTTTTTGCCAAATTGATGGGCTTATAAATTGCCAGAATTAAATCTGGCTTGAATGGATTCACTTTTCAGACAGGGCAGAAAGCTGCCGAAGCAGTAGAGGTCTGGTAATGTCACTTTTAGAAGTTAAAAACCTTCGAATTGAGTACCCTTCGCGACATGGTGTTCATGCCGCAGTTAAATCACTCTCCTTTAATATTGAGCGCGGAGAGATCGTCGGCGTTGTTGGCGAGTCTGGTGCAGGTAAATCAACCGTAGGTAATGCGGTTATTGACCTTCTTAGCCCTCCGGGGCGTATCGCAAGTGGCGATGTCTATTTAGATGGCGAACAAATCTCTGGTCTAACGCCAGATCAGATGCGCAGTGTACGGGGTTCTAAAATTGGGTTTATCTTCCAAGACCCAATGACTTCTCTAAACCCACTTTTTACTGTTGAGCAGCAACTTAAAGAGACGATTCATGCCAACATGAAGGTTTCTGATGAAGAAGCGTATCAACGTGCATTATCTTTGATGCAGCAGGTGGGTATTCCTCAACCAGAAAACCGTCTTAAACAGTACCCACACCAATTTTCTGGTGGTATGCGTCAGCGTGTGGTGATTGCTATTGCGCTTGCAGGTGAGCCTGACCTTATTATTGCCGATGAGCCGACTACGGCGTTGGATGTGTCTATCCAAGATCAAATTCTAAGTTTGATCCGCGATTTGTGTATCAAGAATAACGTGGGTTGTATGCTGGTTACCCATGACATGGGTGTCGTGTCTAACGTGACTGACCGTGTGGCGGTTATGTATCGTGGTGACTTAGTTGAGTTTGGCCCAACGGCAAAAGTACTTGGCGACCCAGACCACTCATACACGCGCAGTCTGATTTCTGCTGTCCCTCGTTCAGATATTAAGCTCGATCGCTTCCCATTGGTCAGCTACATCGAAGAAGCGCACGAGATGGAGCCGCTTGATGTTAAGAACCACTGGTTAGGTCAAAGCCAAGACCACCGAGATTACACAGGTTCACTGCTGAATGTTGAGAACGTAAATCTACGTTTTATAACCAAAGATTCACTGTTTGAAAGTCGCCGTGAATATGTTCAGGCGTCAAACAATGTCAGCTTTGAAGTATATGAAGGCGAGACGTTCGGTCTTGTCGGTGAATCGGGCTCAGGTAAATCGACTATTGCACGAGTAATTGCCGGTTTATACGCGCCTAACTCCGGTAAGGTGAGCTTTGAAGGTATCGATCTAACCTCACTTAAGTCAGAGAAAGAGCGCCGTCCGCTGCGTCGTCAGATGCAGATGGTGTTCCAGAACCCATACACTTCAATGAACCCGCGGATGAAGATCTTTGACATCATCGCGGAGCCGATTCGATTCCACAAATTAACTAATAGTGAAGCTGAAACCAGACAGATAGTTAACGATCTACTTGATCACGTCGGTTTAGGTCAAATGGCGGGTGTAAAATATCCACACGAGTTCTCAGGTGGTCAGCGTCAGCGTATTTCTATCGCTCGCGCATTGGCAACTCGTCCACGCCTTCTTATCTGTGATGAGCCTACCTCTGCATTAGACGTATCGGTTCAGGCGCAAATTCTTAACTTGCTGAAAGACTTACAAGATGAGTTAAATCTCACCATGCTGTTTATTAGTCACGATTTGCCTGTGATACGTCAGATGTGTGATCGTGTGGGTGTCATGCAGATGGGGACACTACTAGAGGTCGCACCGACTGAGCAGCTGTTTAATAATCCTCAGCATGAATACAGTAAGCAACTGATTTCTTTAATGCCTGAATTTACAGGCTTGAGAGAAGAAGTAAAAACGGCGTAAGTCGTACTCTTTCCCGCCTTCGTTTGTTGGCGGGTAATAAACAGAAGCAAACACAACAACTAGGGATAGAAAATCCCGCATAAGGAGTTATGCAATGAAAACCATGAAAAGCAAACTAGCAGTGGCTTTAATGGCAGCTGGCCTTAGCTTTGGCGCAGCGGCAGCAGATATTACCGTAGCTTATGATGCAGACCCAGTGTCACTTGACCCACATGAGCAGCTTTCTGGCGGTACACTGCAAATGTCTCACATGGTGTTTGATCCACTTGTTCGCTACACACAGAAACTAGATTTTGAACCACGCTTGGCGGAAAAGTGGGAACGTGTTGATGAGACAACCTTCCGCTTTTCTCTACGTCAAGGAGTGAAGTTCCATTCTGGTAATGAACTGACAGCGGATGACGTTGTTTGGACATTTGAGCGTCTGAAAAATTCACCTGATTTCAAAGCTATCTTCGAACCTTATGAGAAGATGGTAAAAGTAGATGACTATACAGTAGAGCTAGTCTCTAAGGGTGCTTACCCACTTGTACTGCAAACTGCTACGTACATCTTCCCAATGGACAGCAAGTTCTACTCTGGCACGACTGCCGATGGTAAAGATAAAGGTGAAGTGGTTAAACACGGTAACTCATTTGCGTCGACTAACGTTTCTGGTACAGGCCCATTCGTGGTTACCTCTCGTGAGCAAGGCGTAAAAGTAGAGTTTGAACGTTTCGACGGTTACTGGGATAAGAACACAGGTAACGTTGACAAATTAACACTGGTACCAATCAAAGAAGATGCAACTCGCGTAGCGGCACTTCTGTCTGGCGATGTTGACATGATTGCACCCGTTGCACCAAACGATCACAAACGTGTTCAAGGTGCTAAGAACGTTGATCTAGTAACGCTTCCTGGTACTCGTATTATCACGTTCCAAATGAACCAAAACAGCAACGAAGCTCTGAAAGACGTTCGTGTTCGTCAAGCGATTGTTCATGCAATCAACAACGAAGGTATCGTTAAGAAAATCATGAAAGGTTTCGCAACCGTTGCAGGTCAGCAAGGTCCTGAAGGTTATGCCGGTTACAGCGCAGATCTAACGCCACGTTACGATCTCAAGAAAGCTAAGCAGCTGATGAAAGAAGCTGGTTACGAGAAAGGCTTTACACTGTCTATGATGGCGCCAAACAACCGTTACGTGAACGATGCGAAAATTGCTCAAGCGGCAGCGGCAATGCTATCTAAGATCGGCATCAAGGTTGATCTGAAGACTATGCCTAAAGCGCAATACTGGCCAGAGTTCGATAAGTGTGCGGCAGATATGCTAATGATCGGTTGGCACTCTGATACAGAAGATTCAGCGAACTTCTCTGAGTTCCTAACCATGACGCGTAACGAAGAGTCAGGTAAAGGTCAGTACAACTGTGGTCACTACTCGAATGCAGAAGTGGACAAGCTAGTGATGGATTCAAACGTAGAAACAGATCCGGCTAAGCGCGCTGCAATGCTGCAAAAAGTAGAAGCAACACTGTACAACGAAGCTGCGTTTGTTCCTCTACACTGGCAAAACCTAGCGTGGGGCGCGAAATCTAACGTCGATATCGCTCCGATCGTTAACGCAATGAACTTCCCTTACTTTGGTGACCTAGTCGTTAAATAATGGGTTGAAGTAAATTGGGCATCTGCAGGTGTAGGTGCCCAAATTTTTGGTGCTTAACTTTGTTTCAGTCGGGTTGAGTGCCATTTTTAAGACTGAAGAATGCAGCCGAATATTCTAGTGACATTGAGTTTAATGGCTTGCAGACTGAAATCTATGGAAAGTTAAAGGGGCAAGGAATGTTTTCGTTTCTGGTCAAGCGCCTGTTTCAGGCACTGATAGTGATGTTTGTGATCAGTTTAGTGGCGTTTGCCATTCAGGATAACCTTGGCGACCCACTGCGTGAGCTTGTTGGTCAGTCGGTTTCTGAATCAGAGCGTCAAGCTTTGCGTGACGAATTAGGTCTGAATGATCCCTTCATTACAAAATACACGCGCTTTGTAGGCAATGCTCTACAAGGTGATCTAGGTACTTCTTACTTCTTCAAACGCCCAGCGGTTGAAGTGATTCTTGATAAATTAGTGGCGACTCTCGAATTGGTATTCGGTGCGACGCTTATTATCGTATTCTGTTCGATACCTCTTGGTGTTTACTCTGCAATTCATCCAAAAAGCATATTTACTAAAGTGGTGATGGCGGGAAGCAGTATCGGTATCTCTATCCCCGTGTTCTTAACCGCGATCATGCTGATGTATGTCTTTTCGATTGAGTTGGGGTGGCTACCATCGTACGGACGTGGTGAAACCGCCAACTTACTTGGTTGGGAATCGGGTTATTTCACCCTTGATGGGCTGGCACACCTCATCTTGCCATGTGTGGCCTTAGCATCAATTATGTTGCCACTATTTATTCGCTTAGTGCGCGCTGAAATGCTTGAGGTACTAAGCTCTGAGTACATCAAATTTGGTAAGGCTAAAGGCTTAGCGCTGAACAAAATCTATTACCAACATGCACTCAAAAATACCATGCTGCCAGTTCTTACTGTCGGTGGTGTACAGATTGGTACTATGGTGGCCTATACCATTCTTACCGAAACGGTATTCCAATGGCCTGGTACAGGGTTCCTTTTCTTAGAAGCGATCAACCGTGTTGATACACCACTTATCACTGCATACGTTATTTTCGTCGGCCTGATTTTCGTTGTTACCAACACCATTGTTGACTTGTTGTACGGCATCATCAACCCAACTGTAAACCTAACAGGTAAAGGAGCGTAATCATGACTCAATTAGCCGCAGCTCCTTCTCGTTGGGAGCGTTTTAAGCAATCGGATTTTTTGTACTACTTTAAGCGCGACAAAGTCGCAATGGCGAGTTTTAGCGTATTTCTGGTTTTCTTGGTACTGGCGTTAGCTGCACCAATTTTGTCACCAACTGACCCATACGATCTCGCGTCGATTGATATTATGGATTCTGAGCTACCACCGTCTTGGATGGAAGACGGTGACGAGCGCTTCGTACTTGGTACTGATGAGCAAGGTCGAGACATTCTTTCGACGATTCTTTACGGTTCACGCTTATCTTTGACCATAGGTTTCTTGGCGGTCGGCCTTCAACTGATTCTCGGTATTGTTATTGGTCTTTCTGCGGGTTACTTCGGTGGCCGGATTGATAGCTTCTTGATGCGTTTTGCTGATGTGCAGTTGTCGTTTTCGACCATGATGGTAGCGATCATTGTTTCTGCAATTTTCAAAGCTAGCTTCGGCAGTGACTTTTACAGCCAATATGCGGTAGTCATGCTGGTGGTTATCATTGGTGTGGCCGAATGGCCGCAATATGCGCGTACCATTCGCGCTTCAGTGCTGGCTGAGAAGAAGAAAGAGTATGTTGAAGCGGCACGCGTAATGGGCTTTAAAGCACCACGTATTATGTTCCGCCACATTTTGCCGAACTGTTTATCGCCAATTTTGGTTATTTCGACAGTACAGGTGGCAAACGCCATTATGTCTGAGGCGGCACTTTCTTTCCTAGGTTTAGGTCTACCGGTAGACCAACCGTCTTTAGGTGCACTAATTAGTATTGGATTTAACTACATCTTCTCTGGTGCGTGGTGGATAACAGCGTTCCCAGGCATTGTTCTAGTCACTTTGGTTTTGGTTATCAACCTACTTGGTGACTGGTTACGTGATGTATTTAACCCAAAAATCTATAAAGGGTGATCCAACCCTAAGATTTGATTATAAAAACCTCACTACACTAAGAGCCGTAAGTCATTGCGGCTCTTTTTTTGCATTCTCAATATCAGGGCAGTGAACCGTCAATAAAGTCACTATAGTAATCCACTTAGATGGATAAACTCCAAGTTAAGTTTACAGAGTATGGATATCAATATGGCCTCAAAGCCGAAACAAACTTATTTGAAGTGTTGGAGCCTTGCTGCAGCGCTCGCCTTGAGTGCTTTATCAGCCCCAACGCTTGCTGAAGAATTTTTGTGTGATGCAACTCAGGCATCAACTAATGAGCTGCCGTTGTTAGATAAATCATGTCCAATTGGTAAAGGGCTATGGGGAAAGTCTAAGCCGCGTGGCACAGAATCGACTTTCTGGATTCAGTGTGGTGTGTTTAGCAAGCCACTCTCACTACCTAAGGCTAAGAAGCTATATCAACATATCTCTACCGATGTTTGGGCGAAACCGGAAGGGAATGCTTATCGATGTTTAATTGGTCCTTATCAAGATTTCTCACAGGCGAAGGCAGACTTAGCCAAAGTGAAAACTGAGCCTGGCTATAAAGAAGCGTTTGTTCGTGAAGTGGTTAAGGGGGCCCCTGCTAAACCTGTAGCCGCTAAACCTAAGTCGCAATCTAAGCCAAAGCAGCTGGCAAAAGCAGCTTCTCAACAGTCTACGACGATTATTCCGGCTCCGGTCAGAGCGAAGAAACAACCCGAGACAATTAAGCCAGTGGCGGAAAAACCGAAACAGCGCCGGACAGAGGTGTCAATTCGCCTGTCAGCCGCAGTATCAGGATTAGAATATAAAGTTCCTTACACCATGTTTAGTGATGACCAGTTCTATATGGAGCACGATCTACCCTGGAACAGGCTTGATTACGAAGGCGCTTACAAAACGTGTTATCGCTTAGGAATGCGCTTAGCAACTTCTTCCGAATGGAAGGCATTACTCGATTCCAACGTGATGCAAAAAGACAAATGGCCAATGCACTTACCGTATTGGGGAGCAGATAGGGTTGGCCTCTTTACTAGCGGTAAAGTCAATCAGCTTAAAGGCACCTCTTTACTGAATATTGTGTGCGTTAAGTAATGCAAAAGGCCGGTAGCACGGTCGCTACTGGCTTTTCTGTTCTGCTTCTGCCAACAGTTCCAAATACTTCTTCTCAACAAAGCTTTTCTCTTTGGCCATATGCTGAAGTTGCTGTTTTGAGGTTTCCAGTTTAGCCGCCAACTCAGAAGTCGTATCCTGAGCACTAAGTTGCTGCTTGTACGACTCAATCTCATCTAACAACTGCTGTTTCTCTTGTTGAAACTCTTGAGCTAAGTTCGCGACCCCACCAGACTCGCTGATTTGAATGTACTCTTTCTCTAGCTGTTCGAACTGCTTCTCTAACTGCTCATTTTCAAGTTGTAAGCTTTCTACGGTATCGGTCTGCTTGAGTAAGCGAGTTTTGGTCTTACGCAGTCCATTGATGCTTTTATCCAAATCGCCTTTGAGCTTTTTGATCAGTCGGTGAGATTTATTGAGCTTTTTGTTGAGTTCTTCAATCGATTCTTTTTCCTGAGCGCTGAGCTCTCCTTTGGCAGCTTTGATTTGCGACACTTGGTTTTCAAGCGCTTGTTGGATAACAATCAAGTCATTTAGGGTGTCACCGTTGTCAGCGGTATAGCTGAGTGCTTTGTCGACAGACTGCTGACAGAGTTCATAGGTATTCCTATCCATATCGCGACCGCTCAACACTTGGCGAGCAAATTGGCGAAACTCACGTAGGATTAAAAGCAGAATGACAAACCACACTAATAGGATCAGTAACCCAAAGTCGACAGCGAGGGCAATTAGGTTTTCAGTAGTCAAAAACGGCATTAATTCCATCAATAAATACACAAGTTGGGACAGTCATCGGGTGTAAGTTTAGTTGCCGGTAAAAATAATGCCTATAATTTAGACAGTTCAGTGTGGGGAGGTGGTGGCAAATAGTGAAAATTCTGATTGTAGATGACAGTAAAGCAACATTAGAGATTGTAAGACGAGGACTAGAAACCTTTAGTTACTGTCGTTTATCGATCGAGAAAACCAGCAGCGCAACACAAGCGCTAGAATTAGCCAAACAGTGGAACCCTGAAATTGTGTTGACCGATTGGTATATGCCGGATATGACAGGTTTAACGCTCACGCAGGAACTGATGCAGCTTAGCTCAGAGATTAAAGTTGGCATGATCACTACGGTGGATGATAAAGCGCTAATCCGACAGGCTTATGACGCAGGAGCGAGTTTCGTATTAACTAAGCCGTTTGAAGATGACGACCTACACCGACAATTATTGCCTCTGGTCAAATGGGTAGAAGAGAGCAAGCAGGCACTCGACTCCATTGGTGGAGTGCAAAAAGAGTTGGCCCTACCCAAACTTTCCCAGCTTGAGAAATTACTGCAACGGGAGCTCGGTGATGGCTTGTCGTTAACCAATATCGCTGTAGAAAAGTTTGATGATAGTAAAATACCCTGTCTTTTAGCTGTTTATGAAGATACAGCCACGCAGCGACCACGAGCTGTGGCGATGCTTGATTTGTTCGCTATTTGCGTTTTTGCCCAAGCCAATAGCGCTATTTCCAAAGCCGAACTAAAGCAAGTGGTGCAGAGTAAGACCGCGAGTAAAGAGGTTCTTGATGCATGTCAGTTGGTACTTGACCGCTCAGCTTTGGCCTTTTTAGACAGCAAAACACGCAAAAGCTTACGCTTGAAGGATATCAGTTTCGTCCCTAGTGCTTTCGATAAGCTGAAAACACTTTATGACAAAGGGGCGGATAAGCGGGTCGACTTCACCTGTCAGCTTAATGGCAAGCTGACAGGTAAGGTGACGATTGTTGGTTTTTGACAAGTCACTCGGCTTAAACGGTCAGGATGTAGCCAGCAAAGCTAGCACAATTTGCTTATTGGTTTACGAGCTATGCACTCTAGTTAATAAGCCTGGTAGAGAAAAGAAGTAAGGCCTAATTGTACTTTTAAATGCAATAGCAAACCCTGCACACAATAAAATAGGAGTTAAAATCAAAACTACATTGGTTATATCGCCGAGAGATATGTATGAATGAAGAGGGTAAAATATCGCGATAAAGAATTGGTGTAGTATAAAAATTTCTAGCGACAAGTTACCGACAATCTTAAAAATTCGTGAAACTAACTCAATTTTAGAGACGTATACGATTGTTAAAACTAGTATAAATGTCGCCGGGATATATGTAATCAGGAGTTTTCCATATAAGCTTGTGGTTTTTATGAGAGATAGAGCTATGAAGAGTAGTACTGCTGAAGCCATGTAAGCAATAAAGTGGTGTTTTCTTTCATTTAAGAATTTGATTATATTATCTTTAATAAGAAATCCTACCATAAAGAAAGGTAGTCCTTTTGTCGCTATGTTCGCAATTAATAGGCGATTTATATCGTGCCCTAGGTCGAATAATTTGAGGCATAAGTATAGCGCAATAGATGTGGTTACTGTGATAAGTACGTTTTTTTGTACGCTGAGTTTTGAAAGTGATACTGCAAAGCAACTAAGGAATAGTAGTGCATAGATGAACCATAGATTTCCATATGGAGAAAGATAGTTCCAACCTGAGTCAAAAAATGGATGACTTTCCCATGGGTATAGATGAAGACCGCAGTATTCGACCATGAATGAAATACCGGACCAAACGAAAATGAGCCAAATCATAACTGGGATTCTTTTATTGATAAGCCACTTATACTTGTCTGTGGTTAAAGAGGCTAACACCAATCCAGAAGCTAAGAAGAAAGCAGGCATACGAGCGGTAGCTAACAATTTATTAATATCGGTTATTAGGATATCAACAGCGGTATATTCTGTAGTTGGAATAGTGTGGTACACAGTAAGTATTGAATGGCTCAATGCAACCAGAAGAACTGTGATTCCTTTTAACACGTCTATCCATTCAATTCGATTTTTCAGGGGAGTGGTGCCCATACTTAACTTCCATCGTATACAAAGGTTTGTATATTAGTGTTAAATCAACATTGTTAAGAAGTGTTACCAAGCTTTAGTCATCGTCTTCTTAATATTTGGACATTATTTTAACTGTACAAGTGGGTTGGAATGAGTGTGTACAGTGATAGCTATATTGATATGAGAAAGGCTACAGTGAGGGGTAAACTCAATGCCAATACTGAAGAGTAATGGCATTGGTATGCTGGGAAGGTTAAATTTGAGCCCGGCTATAAAGCGATCAGCGCATGGTAACGAACTCCTCAGAGCCCGTCGGGTGAATCGCGACCACTGAGTCGAAGTCTGCTTTTGTTGCGCCCATCTTCATTGCGACGCCAAAGCCTTGAATCATTTCATCAACCGTGAATCCGATGCCGTGTAGGCCAACTACTGTCTCTTCTTCACCAGCACATACTAGCTTCATCTTACATGGCTGACGGTGCTTAGTAACGGCGGTGTACATTGCGGTAAAGCCTGACGTGTATACTTTCACGTTGTCTTTGCCGTACTTCGCTTCCGCTTCTTGAGTTGTTAAGCCGATAGTGCCAATTGGCGGGTGGCTGAATACAACGGTAGGGACTAGATCGTAGTCCATTTTCGCGTTTGGTTTGTTGTTAAACAGACGCTCAGATAATTGACGACCCGCTTTAACTGCAACAGGCGTTAGCTCGATACCGCCTTCCATGATATCACCGACACAGTAGATGCCTTTGACGTTGGTCTCTTGGTATTCGTCTACCTTGATGTAACCTCGTTCATTGGTTTCAACACCGGTAGAAGCAAGGTTGATAGCGTCTGTCGCTGGATGACGGCCGATTGCCCAGATAAGTTGGTCAACGTTTTGGGTGTTACCGTTCTCTAGGTGCAGAGTTAGGCTGCCGTCAGCTTCTTTAACAATCTCTTTAGGGATTGAGTGGGTATGCAGTTGAGGGCCTTCTGCCTCCATCACTTCAACTAACGTCTCAATGATCATAGGGTCAAAGCTACGTAGTGGTGACTCTTTACGCACAAACAGGTGTGTTTCTGTGCCAAGGGCATTTAGTACACCTGCAATCTCGACGGCGATGTAACCTGCGCCAATCACGGCAACGCGCTTTGGTTGTTCTGCAAGCTCAAAGAAGCCGTTAGAGTCGATGCCGTATTCAGCGCCTGGGATGTTTGGAATGGTTGGGCGTCCACCAACGGCAATCGTGATGTGATCTGCTGTGTAGTGCTCACCATTCACTTCCACGGTCTTCGCATCGACGAATTTAGCGAAGCCTTTGATTACGTGAACCTTGTTGTTGCCCAGTACGCGGTCGTAAGATTGGTGAATACGGCCAATGTATGCCTGACGACTCTCAACCAATTTGCTCCAATCAAAGCCTTTCACGTCAATGTCAAAGCCGTAATCTTCAGCGTATAGGTTCATTGCATCTGCAATCTGAGCGCCGTGCCACATCACTTTTTTAGGTACACAGCCAACGTTAACACAGGTGCCGCCAAGGTCTTGAGCTTCAATTAGGGCTACTTTTGCGCCGTACATCGCTGCACGGTTTGCTGATGCGATGCCGCCTGAGCCGCCGCCAATACAGATGTAATCAAAATGAGTCGCCATTACTTTCTCCGAGCTTTTTGAATTATTGATTGCTATGCCAATGACATTGGGGCGAGGGGTCTGAAACTCAATCGCAGTACATAGCTGTCCTTATCTCTTATCATAAATCGACCGCCATTGATTTCCCAATGGGAAAAAGTGCGTGTTGTTATGACATTTAGCGATGAAGCAGAGCTTTTGGCTCTGCCGTTTAGAAATCGATTATTCCGGTACAATCCATTCTACTTTGAAGTGACCGGTTGCCGGTGCAATTGCTTCCTTCAAAAATGGTAAAATTGCATTCATCTGGCTCTCTAGTTTCCATGGTGGGTTGATAACAATCATGCCTGATGCTGTCATACCACGCTCGTTGGTGTCGGGGGCCACACCCAGCTCTATTTGCAGAATCTTACGAATACCGAGCCCTTCTAAGCCTTCGATCATATCTTCAATGTCGTGACGGTTAACGACCGGATACCAGATCGCGTAAATACCCGTTGCCCAGCGCTTGTAGCTTTGGAAGATAGCTTGAACGACGTCGCGGTACTCTTTTGCCAACTCATAAGGAGGGTCGATCAAGACTAAGCCACGACGCTCTTTTGGTGGCAAACTGGCTTTAAGGCGTTTGAAACCATCCTCTTTGTAGATGCTTACTTGGCGGTCGCGATGGAACTCTTGCTCTAGTAGCGGGTAATCTGCGGGGTGTAGTTCGGTAAGAACCATACGATCTTGTGGGCGTAAGTGAGCACGTGCTACGCGTGGCGATCCCGGGTAGTAACGCAGTGCTTCGCCATTGTTGAGTGTCTTGATCGACTCTAAGTAACTTTGAATCTCTTCGGGAATGTCGTTTTGTTGCCATACGCGAGCGATACCTTGTTTATACTCACTGGTCTTTTCTGACCACTCGTGGGTTAAATCATAACGACCAACACCTGAGTGGGTATCGTGATAAACAAATGGCTTATCTTTCAGCTTTAATGCGTTGAGAATAAGACTTTGAACGATATGTTTAATCACGTCTGCGTGGTTGCCAGCGTGAAAACTGTGGCGGTAACTTAACAAAATGACTCTCTCGAAATGGTCACTAAACCATATTGAAGTTGGGACAAACAATCAGCCGATTATATACCCAGTGGCTTTATGATGCTCGCATTTAGAAACAACTTAGCGCCTCGCTTCTATTGAAAAATGACGATGCGACCTATATTTAATCTATAAGACGTTGAATATACTTAAGAGACGAACCAGTCAGTTCGCTTGCCAACAAAAGGAATGATTTATGTCTAATCCACTTCTTAGCTTTGCCGATTTGCCGCCATTTTCTCAGATCAAACCGGAACATGTTAAGCCAGCGGTTGAACAAGCGATCGCTGATTGCCGCACCAAGATAGACAAAGTACTAGAGGGCAACACTCAACCAACATGGGACAACGTGGTTGCGCCAATTGAAGAAGTGGATGATCACCTTAGCCGCATTTGGTCACCAGTGAGCCATATGAACTCAGTGGTGAACAGCGATGAACTGCGCGAGGCGTACGAAAGTTGTCTACCGTTGTTGTCAGAATATGGCACTTGGGTCGGCCAGCACAAAGGTCTGTTTGAAGCTTACAAGGCGATCAAGGCAAGTGATGAGTTTGCTGCTTTGTCACAGGCGCAAAAGAAAACCATTACAGATTCACTGCGTGATTTCGAACTGTCGGGCATTGGTTTACCCGCGGATCAACAGAACCGTTATGGTGAGATCAGTAAGCGTATGTCTGAGCTTGGCTCTAAGTTTTCTAATAACGTGCTTGATGCCACCATGGGGTGGACCAAGCACGTTGCAGATGAAAAACAGTTGGCGGGTATGCCTGAATCGGCATTGGCAGCAGCCAAAGCGGCCGCAGAAGCCAAAGAGCTTGATGGTTACCTACTGACACTCGATATCCCGTCTTACCTGCCGGTTATGACTTACTGTGATAACCAAGAGCTACGTAAAGAACTGTATGAAGCGTACGTGACTCGTGCATCAGATCGTGGTCCTAAAGCGGGCGAGTGGGATAACACAGAGATCATCAACGAGCAGTTGAAACTGCGTTATGAAATCGCGCGTATGCTCGGCTTTAACACTTTTAGCGAGAAGTCTCTAGCAACCAAAATGGCAGAGAATCCGTCGCAAGTATTAGGTTTCTTGAATGACTTAGCCAGTAAAGCAAAACCGCAAGGTGAGCGCGAAGTGGAGGAACTGCGTCAATTCGCTAAAGCAGAGTTTGGGGTTGAAGAGCTTAACTTGTGGGATATCGCTTACTACAGCGAAAAGCAGAAACAGCACCTGTTCCAAATCTCCGATGAAGAACTACGTCCTTACTTCCCAGAAGCGAAAGCGGTGAGTGGTCTGTTTGAAGTGCTCAATCGCGTATTTGGTATGGTGGTTAAAGAGCGTGAAGGTGTTGATACTTGGCATGAATCTGTGCGCTTCTTCGATATTTTTGACTCTGATAACAACCTCCGTGGCAGTTTCTATCTCGATCTGTATGCCCGTGAGCATAAGCGTGGTGGTGCTTGGATGGATGAATGTCGCGTGCGTCGTGTTAATGCTAATGGTGAGCTGCAAACCCCTGTGGCGTACTTAACCTGTAACTTCAACCGTCCTGTTGGTGACAAACCTGCACTGTTTACTCATGATGAAGTGGTCACCCTATTCCACGAGTTTGGTCATGGTATCCACCATATGTTGACTCAGGTTGAAACTGGTGCAGTATCGGGTATCAATGGTGTGCCATGGGATGCGGTTGAACTACCTAGTCAGTTCTTAGAGAACTGGTGTTGGGAAGAGCAGGCGCTGGCATTTATTTCTGGTCATTTTGAAACAGGCGAGCCGCTACCAAAAGAGATGCTTGATAAGATGCTTGCGGCGAAGAACTTCCAGTCGGCGATGTTTATTCTTCGTCAGCTAGAGTTCGGCCTGTTTGACTTTACTCTGCATACTGAATTCGATCCAGAGGTTGGCCCACGAGTACTAGAAACACTTGCTGAAGTGAAATCAAAAGTCGCGGTATTGCCAAGCTTAGAGTGGAACCGCTTCTCGCATAGCTTCAGCCATATCTTTGCTGGTGGATATAGCGCGGGCTATTACAGTTATCTATGGGCGGAAGTGCTTTCATCTGATGCGTTCTCACGTTTTGAAGAAGAAGGTATTTTCAATACAGAAACGGGTCAGAGCTTCCTAAACAACATTCTTGAAATGGGCGGAAGTGAAGAACCCATGGAGCTTTTCAAGCGCTTCCGTGGACGTGAACCGCAAATTGATGCTTTGCTGCGTCATGCAGGGATTGCTGCCTAACTCTTAAGTTAGATTTTCACTAAATAAAAACCGTTCCCTGATGCAGTGGAACGGTTTTTTGTTAATATCCCTCCGATACTGTTTTGGAGGTTGTATGTTTTCTAAGAAGTTTCTATTTGGTGCTGGATTAGTTTTAGCTGTTGCAGGGTGTGCAGAGCTTAAGGAGGCGGGTACATCGATTGGTCATGCAACGCGTGATACAACCAAAGCCATCGGCCACGCAACTCGTGACACAACCAAGGCAATTGGCCATGCATCACGAGATGCAGTGAATTCTGTTAAAGAAGACTTAAGCAGCGAAGACTAGCCTAGTTTGCTGCGAAGTCGCTTGTCGGCTGAGAGATTACCGGGTCCCCATAGCACTACGATTAGGATCATTAAGCCCCATAGTTGATGGTCATAGAAGCCTTTTTCCCACAGCAGTGGGTAAGAGACGACAGCGATGATGTTGAACACAAACAGCAGCGCTGCCATTGGGCGAGTGAGCAGCCCCAAGGCAAGGAACACGGGTAGCACGAGCTCAGCCGCTGTACCTAAATAGGCAGCCAGTTCCCAAGATAATATCGGCACTTGATACTCGTATTCGAATAGGAATAGGGTGCTATCCCATGAGGCTATCTTGGTTAGTCCTGAGTTAAAGAAAACCCAAGCAACCCAAAGTCGGCAAAAGAGTAGTAGCAGAGGTACAATCCCGATCTGCAGCTTTTCAACCCAGTTGTCATAGCTCTCGAGCATACTCTTTATGGCACTAGACATATTGTTATCCTTCTAATGTAGCGAGAGAGAAACCAGCCAGCAGGTCGTGCTGAGTCAGGATTTCGAGATGTGTGAGTAACTCTGGTGGAATTTCAGTCAACATGCATCCTGACTGCAAAAAGCTGAGCAGTTGATAAGGCTCGGTATCCAAAGCCAATGTCCAAATCCCACTTTCCAATGAGCTGGCAATGACGCCCTGTTGCGCTTGCTCTAAATTCAAACCTTCGAAGTTGTTGCTGTTGATCGCTTGTTGGAGTGAGAACAGTGCATAAGGTGATTGAAAAGCCATCACACCGGGTTTTAGGTGTAGTTGTATTTGTGGTTGCTGTGCCACTGGAACTTGAGCGAGATGTGCTAGCGGTAGAAGATCGTCAGCAAGACAGATTTGGTTACTCTGTTGCTGAGCAAGATCGATATACCACTCATAACGGGCGACTTCTAAACTATATGGCGCAGCCTCTATAACGGCAGGAAACCGTTCAATAGTCGTGTCGAAATGCTCGCCATAGTGGCTAACATCACCCGCTTCCAAAGGGTAGTTGAGAACATGTTGACGAGCGATTTGCTCAAAACACTCTTCTCCCCATAACGCATTTAGCATCGGGTAGGTGGCTTGCAGCACGTCGCTTAAACTGATGATGAAGTTGTTACGGTAGATCTGCATACGTTCATCGGCACTGAAGTTATCATTGCTGATATTGCACTCTTCTCCTGTCGCTTGGTAATGCAGTGCTTGGGCGAAGGTATGTTGTAGATCGGCAAGAGAAGGGGAAGCACTCATGATGCTCTCCTCTTATTGGCTTGCCACTGATTTAGGTGGTGGCTAGCCTTGGATGCTTCGGCTAGTAACACTTCAGGTTGGGGAATATCCAGATCCCACTCGATTAAGGTGTGCCTCTCTCCGTATTGCTCTAACCAGTATTGAAACAGCTTCCATACTTCATCACTGACGGGACGACTGTGAGTATCAATCCATACTTCGCCCTTATCGAGTTGTTTTACCGTAAAACCTGCCAAGTGAATCTCATCAACGGCATCAGCAGGAATTGAGTTTAGATAGTGGTGGCTATCGAAACCGTGGTTAAACGCAGAGACATGGATATTGTTCAAATCTAATAACAGGCGGCAGTCGGTGCGCTTTTGCACTTCAGTTAGAAAGTCCCATTCACTGATCGTAGAGTGCTTGAACTTTACATAGCTCGAAGGGTTTTCAATCAGCATTGGGCGCTGCAGTGCATCTTGTACTTCAAGTACATTGCGGCAAAACACATTCAGTGCTTCTTCGGTGTATGGCAGTGGTAGGAGATCGTTGAAGTAGTGTCCACCATTTTCGCTCCAACTTAAGTGGTCTGAAACTAAAAAAGGTTTAAGTTCGCTGATCAGATTTTGTAGCTGTTTAAGATGTTCTGGGTTTACACGTTCAACACTACCCAAAGATAGGCCGATACCATGGCAGCTGATTTGATAGTCATTGGCGAGTTTACGTAGTGTTTGACGCGATGCAGAATAGGGCTGGAAGTAGTTCTCACTATGCACTTCGAGCCACGAAAGTGATGGTTTATGTTGGCTAAAGTAATCAAGGTGTGGTGAGCGTAATCCTACCCCGACCTTACTATGAAAATGAGCTGCATTCACTGGGCAATCCTTGAAGATATGAACGGTAGAGTTAAGGCGGCCAGTTGAGCCTGTCGCCGCCTAAAAATTCTATTATGAAGATTGAGTGCTACCGCCTGTTAGCTTGCCGCATAGGCCTTTTGGCACGACTACGAAAGCATCTGATTGGTTATCTTCTTTTGCTGTACCTGCACAAGAGCTGGTTTTTGTTGCACAGTCATTTTTGCCTGCTTTCGCTACTCCGTAGCATTTTTCTTTTTCTGCTGCCACTGCAGGGGCCGCAGTTAGCATAGTGCCACCAAGAGCGATTAAACCAGTAATAGCAGTAGTAACAGCAAGATTAGACTTTTTCATCGTTATTTCCTCAGATTTGATTCCTTTACTTTATGTGGGCAAGTGACGGTCGTTTTTCCTGTAACTTGCTTATTAAACAAGATCGAAAGTGGGTGAAAAAACTTTCAAAAAAATATCTATAACCACTTAACTATTTGTGATTTTTGTTTAAGTATCTGATTTATATTTGTTTTTGTTGCGTGATTTTTTCTTGTTTTTGTTCTGAAATGCTGGGGCTGTTTAGGTTATAATCATTTTTCATGTATAGATAACCAGTAGCTGAGCACCCAATGGATCCTTCATTACTTCTCGACGGTCTAAATGACAAGCAGCGTGAAGCCGTTGCCGCCCCACTTGAAAACTTACTCGTCTTGGCAGGCGCAGGAAGTGGTAAAACTCGCGTACTCGTGCATCGCATTGCTTGGCTAATGTCTGTTGAGCAAGCCTCGCCGTTTTCCATTATGTCGGTCACCTTTACCAATAAGGCGGCGGCAGAGATGCGTGGTCGTATTGAAGAGTTAATGATGGGTAGCGCGTCGGGAATGTGGAATGGAACCTTCCACGGTATTTGTCATCGTATTCTTCGTGCTCACTACTTAGATGCTAAGCTACCAGAAGATTTCCAGATTATTGATACCGATGATCAACAGCGCTTACTGCGTCGTTTGATCAAGGCGCAAAACCTCGATGAGAAACAGTGGCCAGCTCGTCAGGTAAGCTGGTGGATTAATGGCAAGAAAGATGAAGGTCTGCGCCCGAACCATATCGATGCCTACCATGACCCGGTGACTAAAACCTACCTTCAGCTCTATACCGCTTATCAAGAAGCGTGTGACCGTGCTGGCTTAGTCGATTTTGCTGAGATCCTGCTGCGTGCCCATGAGCTACTGCGTGACAATAAGTTTGTACGTGAGCACTATCAGGCGCGCTTTAAACATATCTTGGTGGATGAGTTCCAGGATACCAACAACATTCAATACGCATGGCTACGTATGATGGCAGGTCCTGATTCACATGTGATGATTGTGGGTGATGATGACCAGTCTATCTATGGTTGGCGTGGGGCTAAAATCGAAAACATCGAGAAGTTTACTCGTGAGTTCCCAAGCGTCAATACTATCCGTCTTGAGCAAAATTACCGCTCCACCAAAACCATTCTAGAAGCGTCAAATGCCTTGATCGCCAACAACACTGAGCGTATGGGTAAGGAGCTGTGGACAGAAGGTGTTGAAGGTGAGCCTATCTCTGTCTACTCCGCTTATAACGAGCTTGATGAAGCGCGCTTTGCGGTCAATAAGATTAAAGAGTGGCAAGAGAAAGGTGGAGCACTGAATGATGCGGCGATGCTTTACCGTAACAACGCTCAATCGCGTGTACTTGAAGAAGCCTTGATTCAGGCTGGATTACCTTACCGTATTTATGGCGGGATGCGATTCTTCGAGCGTCAAGAAATTCGTGATGCTCTTAGCTATTTGCGCTTGATGGCAAACCGCAATGACGACGCTGCGTTTGAGCGAGTGGTGAACACGCCAACACGTGGGCTAGGGGATAAAACGTTAGAAACTATCCGCCTCGCTGCTCGCGATCGCGGTTGTACCATGTGGGATGCGAGCGTGGCTTTGCTCGAAGAGAAAGTCTTGGCAGGGCGTGCAGCGGGTGCTTTAGGTCGCTTTGTCGAGTTAATTAATGCTTTGGAAGATGACACCAATGAGCTGTCTCTGCATGAACAAACCGACCATGTGATTAAGTACTCGGGCCTATTTGCTATGTATGAGCAAGAGAAAGGCGAGAAATCTAAAGCGCGTATTGAGAACTTGGAAGAGCTAGTAACGGCGACACGTCAGTTTGAAAAGCCAGAAGAGGCTGAGGAAATGACGCTGCTGACGGCTTTCTTGACTCATGCTGCACTTGAAGCAGGCGAGGGGCAGGCTGACGAGTTTGAAGATGCGGTGCAATTGATGACTCTGCACAGTGCGAAAGGCCTTGAATTCCCACTCGTGTTTATGGTCGGTGTCGAAGAGGGCATGTTCCCAAGTCAAATGTCTGCAGAAGAGGCCGGGCGTTTGGAAGAGGAGCGTCGCCTTTGCTACGTGGGCATGACTCGAGCGATGGAGAAGCTCTATATCACTTATGCTGAAATGCGTCGTCTATATGGTCAAGATAAATATCATAAGCCATCACGCTTTATTCGCGAGTTACCAGAGACTTGCCTAGATGAAGTGCGGATGAAAGCTCAGGTTAGCCGCCCAGCAAGCTCTGGTCGCTTCAGTCAAACAGTAGTAAAAGAGAGCTTTAACGAAACTGGATTTAGTTTAGGCGCTAGAGTTATGCATCCTAAGTTTGGTGAAGGTACTATCATCAACTTTGAAGGCAGCGGCCCGCAAAGCCGAGTTCAAGTGGCGTTTAACGGTGAAGGGATTAAGTGGTTAGTCACCGCCTACGCTAAGCTCGAAAAGCTGTAGCTCCAGCCGTTTTAGTTTCTTATCGTCATCCTCGAGCGCGAGTCGACGAGTGCATCGGGGATCTTTGTTGTTATTAGTGACTCATTGAGGAGTTAATACTAAAAGATTCCCTATCTCGTTCGTCGCCTCACTGTAGGCAATGACAAGCTTAGAAAGTTTTATCAAAAGAATTGGGCTTGATGCAAGGCAACAAGCGAATGAAGCCCCTGAGCATAGGGAAACCTATGTGATGGGGTGAATGAGCGCAGTTAACGTAGCAGCTAGTTCAATTATGCAGATAAAAGATAAAGAAAAACCCCGAGGGCCAAGGCCCATCGGGGTTATAGTCTTACTCGCAGCAATCCGGCTACTAAAAGTGCTCCATGCATCTAATCCTTGATAGTATGCTGACATCCTTCAGCTTAGTCCTTTACTCGCCATCCTAGCGGTGTCCTTGACCCTATCCTGGTCCGCTAACAATCCTCGTTAGCTCATCTTCGCTTGTTCCTTGAGCGGTGTCCTTTTCATCGTCCTGATGATAAGTCCTTTCCTCGTCCAGAGGTGTCCATTTCCCATCCCTAGTAGCAACCATCCTAGTTACTATTGCGTCCGTTCAATGTCCAATTTGCTATCCGTGCCGATTACTCATCCTAAGCAACCGTATCTTCTTCCTGAAGATTACCTAATCCGTGGTAATTTCCTGTTCCGTGTCAGAATCCTTCCGACACCATTCATATTACTCGGTTGACTATTTTCAGCAATATGGCTCAGAACGATTTTTACATAAAAATTCGTTTGCTTTTTATTCAAAGTTAAATATAACAATGGGTTAGGTGTGTTTTATTACATTTTTCTCGACTAAAAAGCTATATTTACTCACTTGCTTGTGAGAGATCTCGCACAAGTAAGTGAGTCGATCTACCCTATTTACCGACAGGAATACTAAATTGGAGAAAATGGGCTCGAATGAAGTTAGGCGTTAACTCGGGTCAACAACCGCTATAGTTGAGTCGCAATTGCATTGATTGATTGCCACAAAATACCGAGGCCAATCACGGTAAACAAGATGCCACATAAGCCGTCGACGTAGTGCGCCATCGCTTTGATTTTGCGTTGCATACGTTGAGTTGACAGTGCCCAGGCTAGGAATGAAAACCACAGCAACGAGATGCTCCACAAAATGACGAGTGCGATCCCTTTGCCAGTCAGAGACATGCTTGCTGGTACTAGGCTCGACATTAAGCTGACAAAAAATACCAAAGCTTTGGGGTTGAGAATATTGGTCGCAAAACCGCGCGAGAAAGCGTCCCGTTTATTGTTGAGCAGCAGGCCAGCTTGCTTTGGTGTTTCTTCGTCTACGCTTCGACGGCTGAACCTAGACCAACTCGCTTTGAGTGCGCCGAATCCCAAATAGAACAAATAACTCCCGCCAGCCAATTGCAGCGCAGCAAACAGAGTCGGTTGTTGGTGAACCAAATAGCTAATGCCAGTGAGGCTAAGAACTGAGTGAAGTAAAATGCCACATGAAAGGCCCAAAGCAATATAAAGCCCAGTCTGGCGTCCGTAACGCGTGGCGTTTTGTACCACTAGGGCAAAATCAGGACCAGGGCTCATAAGTGCAACAAAGTGAACCACGGCCAATGTGGAGAGGATGGTTATTTCGTTCATAGGACAATATTGGATAATTTTAGATGGGTTTAGTGTGCTAGGAATGGCCTTTAAAAGATTGTAAAAAACTGACACTAGCTGATTTTGGAAGGGTTGACACCGTAAGTCGCTTTAAAGGCTTTGCTAAAATGGGCTTGATCATAAAATCCTACTTGGTGTGCTACTTCAGTACCGCTAACTCCTGATTTAAGTAGTTTCATCCCTTGCTCCATTCTCAGGCGACTTAACCATGCATAGGGAGTTAAGCCGACTTTAGCCTTAAAATGGCGTTGAAATTGAGTTGGGCTCAAGTCACACAACTGTGATAGTTGCTCCAACCGAACGGGCTGATCGAGATTATCCAATAGGTACTCTTTCAGTGTTGCTATGGATTGATTGCCTAATGGGACAGCATGTTTTTGCTCTAAACTGCCGTAATGACTAAACAAGCGTTCAAACCCTTCATAAGGTAAGCAGTCTTTCGCCAGTTGACAAACGTTATTACTCGCCAGCAACTGGTGTAGCTGAGAAAGGGGTTTGAACACTTTGTGATCGGAAATAATGAGCTGCTTGAAGTGCAGTGAGTTACTGGGCTGTTTGAGCTGGGCAAGCTCACTGAACCATGTTGGGTCGAGTGAAAACACGCGGGTTTGATAACCAGACTCTAATAAGGATTTACCATCATGCAGTTCATCAGGGGGCATGATGACTAACTGGCCTTTACCCACATGATGGCTTGCACCTTGATAGTGAAATTTTTGCTGTCCACCCGTTATAAGACCAATATGAAAATCAAGATGATAGTGGCGCGAAAAAGCGAACGATTGATAGTTCGCTTCAATCAGGCTGAGCTCTTTATTTTCCGTACTGTGGTAATTGACCTTATCCATAAAACAAAAAAAGCTTGATGACTATGTCATCAAGCTTATATGTGGGTAAGCGATTTGTCTTGTAAAAAACGATCAGTGCGCGTTCAAGGCTTTTTTCGATTGCCTGTTATTAGTTAGACCATCAAAACTGAACACAATCAAGGCTCCCCAAATGAAGGCGAAGGTAATGGCTTTATCTAGTGTGAAAGCTTCGCCATAGACAAGTACGGCAAGTAAAAACATTAAGCTTGGTCCAATGTATTGAAAGAAGCCGAGTGTGGATAATTTCAAACGTGTCGCTGCACCTGTGAAGCAAAGTAACGGCAAAGTTGTGACGACACCTGCTGCAATCAGAAGCAAGTTAAGGTTAAGCGGATTTTGGCTAAAGTGCGAGGTCGGGCTATCCGCAATCCATAGCAAATAGATAGCTGCAACTGGCAGCAGGACTAAGGTCTCGATAAACAGACCTGTTTGTGCTTCAAGGCTGACTTTCTTGCGCAGCAAACCATAGAAACCAAAGCTGAACGCGAGCGCGATGGCGACAACAGGTATCGATCCAAACACAAATAGTTGGACCAATACACCGCAAGCGGCTAGGGCAACGGCAAACCATTGCAATTTACGAAGCCTTTCACCAAGAAACAACATCCCCAATAGAACATTTATAAGTGGGTTGATGTAGTAGCCAAGGCTAGCATCAAGCATGTGGTCAGAATTGACCGCCCAGATGAAGATCAACCAGTTTGCACCAACTAAAATAGCTGTTGTAATAAGATAAAACAGTTTCTGTTTTGATTTCATTACATCGCGGACGTTACGCCAGCGACGACCAAAATGGAGCAGCGCCGCGAGTAAGAAGAAAGACCACACGACACGATGGCTTAAAATCTCTAGCGGGGAAACATCAGTCAAAGCTTTAAAATAGATAGGAGCGATGCCCCACATGGTGTATGCCCCAATGGCAAGGAAGACACCCTGTTTCGCGCGCTGTTGTTCTTCTGGAGTCATTTCGCTCTACTCGATGATAATTTTTACAAATTGAAACAAGTAGTATAAGGAGCATAATCCGATTCACCTAACAATTTGCGGTTTTATTCACCTTTAAACCCCACTACAATGTGCCACTGCGTTTTACACGTTTGCTCTGCAACTCTATTGAGATAATTCATGACCTCGACACTTTTAGCCCAACCTCCTGTAAGCGACTTGCCGACGCCGCAAAGCATCTTAGAAGATGTTTTTGGTTACCAAAGCTTTCGCGATGGTCAGCAAGAGGTGATCGAGTCAGCGGTTTCTGGTCAAGATAGCTTGGTGATTATGCCAACGGGTGGCGGCAAATCCCTGTGCTATCAGATCCCCGCGTTGGCGCGCGAAGGGTTAACCTTGGTTATATCGCCATTGATTTCTCTGATGAAAGATCAAGTCGACCAACTAAAAGCAAATGGTGTGGCCGCTGAGTGTGTCAACTCGACCATGTCTCGTGAAGAGTTACTCTCAGTCTACAATCGTATGCACTCTGGGGCGCTGAAGCTGATTTATGTCTCTCCTGAGCGAGTGCTGATGCGCGACTTTATTGAGCGCTTAGAAAATTTACCCCTATCGATGATTGCGGTAGATGAAGCTCACTGTATTTCTCAGTGGGGGCATGATTTCAGACCAGAATACGCCTCTTTAGGTCAACTCAAGCAGAATTTTCCTCATGTTCCAGTTATGGCGCTGACTGCCACCGCAGATGACGCCACGCGAAGTGACATCATGCAGCGCTTACAACTGCAGGAACCCCATACCTACTTAGGCAGCTTTGACCGACCCAATATTCGTTACACCCTAGTAGAGAAACATAAACCGATTTCTCAAGTGGTGCGTTTTCTCGAAGGGCAGCGTGGAAGTTGCGGCATCATTTATTGCGGTAGCCGCAAGAAAGTCGAGATGGTGACGGAGAAGCTATGTAACAACGGCCTTCGTGCTGCCAGTTACCATGCGGGTCTGGAAGTTGATGAGCGCGCTTACGTGCAAGACGCTTTTCAACGCGATGATATTCAAATCGTGGTGGCGACAGTGGCGTTTGGTATGGGAATTAACAAGCCCAATGTCCGTTTTGTTGTTCACTTCGATATTCCACGCAACATTGAGTCTTACTATCAGGAAACAGGCCGAGCAGGGCGAGATGGCTTACCTGCGGAAGCCATGATGTTGTATGACCCAGCGGATATTGGCTGGTTACGCCGCATGCTTGATGAAAAAGATGATGGCCCGCAGAAACAAGTTGAAGCTCACAAGCTTAACGCAATGAGTGCTTTTGCCGAGGCGCAAACCTGCCGTCGCCAAGTATTGCTCAACTATTTTGGTGAATACCGAGAGCAGCCGTGTGGTAACTGCGATATCTGTTTAGATCCACCAAAGCATTTTGATGCCACTGAACAAGCACAAAAGGCACTCTCTTGTGTGTATCGCGTTAACCAAAGTTTTGGTATGGGCTACGTGGTGGAAGTACTACGCGGCATGCAAAATATCCGTGTGCGCGAAAATGGTCATGACAAACTGTCGACCTATGGCTTAGGCCGAGAGAATAGTCACGACTATTGGGTGAGTATCTTCCGCCAGCTTATCCACAAAGGGTTGTTGTTGCAAAACATCACCCGTAATTCTACTTTGCAACTCACTGAAGAAGCCAGACCGCTGTTACGTGGTGAAATGTCGTTAGAACTGGCGGTACCGCGTTTAGATACGGCTGCTCGTGCCGCTAAGTCTGATAAGCTGACCAGTAAGAATTACGACAAGAAGTTATTCGCTAAACTGCGCAAGTTACGTAAAGCGATCGCTGATGAAGATGGCTTGCCACCCTATGTGGTATTTAGTGACGCCACACTGATCGATATGGCCGAAATACTGCCTACATCATATGGTGAGATGCTAGCAGTTAATGGTGTGGGTCAACGCAAACTAGAAAAGTATGCCGATCCATTCTTAGATTTAATTCAGGAGCATTTAACCAATCATGGTTGATAGACAAACGGAATTTGGCCTACTTGAATATCAAGCCGATGAAGGGCGCATCATTATCCGTGCGCCACGGTTCGACTTTGATACCTTTCCTAAATTGGCAGCCAGATTAGTCACGCTGCTATCGGCTTCTGTGGTTGAAAAACAGTGGGATGCCGACATCCACTCTTGGTTGATTGACTTTGAAGGGTGCCAGTTGTTCTTAAAATCAGAGCATTACAGTGAAAGCGTGTGGTTTGAAGCTCTAGTAATTGAAGAGTCTAGGGAAGAGCTTGATTTCTTAGCCTCGCTGTTTCGCAAAGGTTTCTAAACCAATTTCAGTGCGCCAACGATTGCGTAATAACAGTAGCTTGCAGCGACAATCGGTTAATGTATAATCGCCGACCTTGATATTGATGATTACAATATCCAGCTATTTTTTGATTAACATTGTTGGTAAGAGTCTTTCCTAGTGAAAGGTTCGATTTGGGTTCCCTCACCCCCAAACCAAACTAAAAAGGTATCGCATGAGTAACTTTACCCCTGCGCAGCAGCGCAAAGCCCTTTTTCTTTTAGTTCTGTTCCATCTGATCATCATTGCATCTAGCAACTACTTGGTTCAGTTGCCGTTTACAGTCTTTGGTTTTCACACCACTTGGGGCGCATTTACCTTCCCATTTATTTTCTTAGCGACTGACCTAACCGTACGTATTTTCGGTGCTCAACTTGCTCGTCGTATTATTTTCTTGGTGATGTTACCTGCTCTGGCGGTCTCTTACGGTCTGTCGGTACTATTCTATGAAGGTGCGTTTCAAGGTTTGAGTCAGCTAGGCGAGTTTAATCTGTTCGTTGCTCGAATTGCGATTGCGAGCTTTATGGCTTATCTGCTTGGTCAGATCTTGGATGTGCATGTGTTTAACCGTCTGCGCCAGTTAAAGCAGTGGTGGGTAGCACCAACCTGTTCAACGTTATTTGGTAACGCGCTAGATACCATCGCTTTCTTCGCGATTGCCTTCTACCAAAGTCCAGATCCATTTATGGCGGAGCACTGGACTGAAATTGCATTCGTCGACTACGGCTTCAAGTTGGTGATCAGTCTAGGCTTGTTTGTGCCTATGTATGGTGTGTTGCTCAACTATCTTGTGAAAAAGCTCACCGCAGTGAACCCCAACTTTAAAGCGGTGGGTGTTAACTAACGCATTATTTAAAAGAAAGCCCGAGAGATATCATCCCTCGGGCTTTTTTATATCTTGCAAATTTTGCTTAGTAGAAACTAGTATTCAACAATCGATAGTGGCCAGCCGATGTCACTTTGTCGATTGGCTTCTATCTCAAGCTCAGCAGCAGTAAGAGGGTTGTCTTTCAGCCATTGCGCTTTTAGCGTCAGAGTGAGCTTATCGTCGCTAGAGCTTAGGGTAATGGTTGGCTCAAGTTCAGGGTTTCGACGATGGGTCAGTAGCACCGCTAAGCGTAGTAAGCGTAATACGCGTTTGGCACTAGTGCTTGAGAGTGCGTGCTGCTCAGGTAGTGAAGTCAATTGCTCACGGTAACGGCGGGTTAGTTCACCTAATAGATGTTTTTGCGCGCGTGTATAGCCAGGCAAATCAAGATTCTGTAGTAGGTAAGCGCTGTGCTCACCACCTTTCTTAAAATCAATCGTTAAACCAATTTCGTGCAGCTTTGCAGCAGTTTCCAGCAGTACTTCACCTTGAGACTCAGCAAGCCAGTCTGGTTGGCATTCAGTTAGCAGTCTAGTTGCCATGTTGGCAACTTGTTGGCCGTAGGCAACGTCGATCTGATAGCGGCTCTGTACACTGCAGATAGTGCGAGCGCGAATATCATCCTGCTTCAGCTCTTCTACCATTTCATACACCAAGCCTTCACGTAGCGCGCCACCCGCCAGTGTCATCGAGTCAATTTCAAGTAACTCGAAAATAGCGATAAGGATAGACAGTCCGCTTGGAAATACTAATGCGCGCTCTAATGTGAGGCCTTCAATTTCGAGCTCTTCAAGGTGATCCGCCATCATGGCTTGCTTTTGCAGGCGCTTAAGTTTGGAATGGGTAATAACCTCATCCATCCCTTGCGCTAGCATGATCTCTTGTAGGGCTTGAACAGTCCCAGATGCGCCAACACAGACATCCCAACCGATTTGAGTGTACTGCTCAAGGATGGGGTCTAGCGTCTGTTTGGCCGCTTGAATCGCGTTGCTGAAGTTGGCTGCATTCAGTTGGCGATCTTTAAAGTGGCGCTCAAGCCAAGTGACACAGCCCATTTTTAAGCTGGTGAGCGCTTTGGCTTCAAAACCTTGACCAATAATTAGCTCGGTACTCGCACCGCCAATATCAACCACCAAACGGCGGCCACTGCCACCTGAAGTATGAGCGACACCCTTATAGATAGTTGCCGCTTCTTCTTCACCACAAATAACTTCAATCTTGTGACCAAGGATTTGATTGGCTTTTTCTAGAAAGACATCCACATTGGTGGCAGTACGTAGCGTTGCGGTACCGACAATGCGGATGTTCTCTTTAGGGATATCTTGCAGTCGTTCTGCAAATAAGCTCAAACAGTCCCAACCGCGTTGCATGGCTTCTAGGCTTAACGCATTGTTGTCGTCTAAACCTGCCGCAAGGCGAACTTTGCGTTTAATTTTAGCCATCGTTTGTACGCTGCCATCAATGTGACGCACAACGAGCATATGAAAACTGTTCGACCCGAGGTCGATGGCTGCGTAAAGCGGAGATGAAACTGCTTGACTCATAGACGACTTAAGAATCCTTTTGCTGACGTTGACGAGGGCGGTTGTTGTTACGACGGTTGCCTGAACGTGAACCACCAGTGTTGGTGCGACGTTGCTGCGGACGGTTTGAACGCATACGTAGCGGAGCTGGTAGGTCTTCAATCAAAGCGCTAGGATCGTAATCAGACACAGGGATCGTGTGCTCAATGTACTCTTCAATCGGCGGAAGGTTGATTGCGTAGTCTTCGCACGCAAAGCTAATTGAGTGACCACTTGCACCTGCACGACCGGTACGACCGATGCGGTGTACGTAGTCTTCGCAGTCGTCTGGAAGATCAAAGTTAAATACGTGAGTGACTTGAGGGATATGCAGACCACGCGCTGCCACGTCAGTTGCGACTAGGAGATCCACTTCGCCTTTCGTAAATTGCTCAAGGATGCGCTCGCGCTTTTTCTGAGGAACGTCACCAGTTAGCAAACCAACACGATGACCGTCTGCTGCTAGGTGGCCCCAAACCGACTCACACTTGTGTTTAGTGTTAGCGAAGATGATTGCACGTTCTGGCCACTCTTCTTCAATCAGAGTTTGCAACAGAGCCATCTTATGTTCGTTAGAAGGGTAGAATAGCTCTTCTTGGATACGGTGACCCGTTTTCACTTCAGGCTCAACAACAACATGCTCAGGGTTGTGCATGTGTTCGAACGCTAGCTCTTGAACGCGGTAAGAAAGCGTTGCTGAGAACAGCATGTTCAAACGCTCTTTTGGTTCAGGCATACGACGGAATAAGAAACGGATGTCTTTAATAAAGCCTAGATCGAACATGCGGTCTGCTTCATCAAGAACAACGGCTTGAATGTGGTTGAGGTTGAATACCTTTTGCTTGTAGAAGTCGATAATACGACCCGTTGTACCGATCAGGATATCAACGCCATCTTCTAGCTTAGCAAGCTGTTTATCGTAGCTCTCGCCGCCATAAGCAAGTGCTGCTTTAATGCCTGTACTTGCAATCAGCGGCTCTGCATCGTTGTAAATCTGAATCGCCAGCTCACGAGTTGGTGCCATAATAATTGCACGTGGCTGAGTTGGCTTACGTCCTTCATGCTCAGAAGTCGTCAGTAAGTGGTTAAAAGTAGCAGTCAGGAAAGCGAGTGTCTTACCTGTACCCGTTTGGGCTTGGCCTGCGATGTCTTGGCCGGTGAGCAGTACCGGCAGCGCCAAGGCTTGGATCGGGGTACAAAATTCGTACCCTTTTTTCTCCAAACCTTCAGTAATTTGAGGGTGTAAACCCAAATCGGCGAACTTTTGCTCTGTGATATGCGTCTTTTTCATGGGGATAGAATATCAGCTAAAGCTTGCAATAAGAAAGTAAATACATTCCAATAGGGCATCTATTTACTGGTTATCATCCAACCAGTTTCAAAAAAGCACATTGGAGTGGAAGATGAGTGATAAGATTTTGCAGCTTACGGATGACGGTTTTGAAGCCGACGTAATCAATGCTGCAGGCCCTGTACTAGTAGATTTTTGGGCAGAATGGTGTGGTCCTTGTAAGATGATTGCTCCTATTCTTGATGAAATCGCAGATGAGTACGAAGGCAAACTCACTATCGGTAAACTAAATATCGACCATAACGCAGGTACTCCACCTAAGTTTGGTATCCGCGGTATTCCTACATTACTACTTTTTAAAGATGGTAATGTGGCAGCGACTAAGGTTGGTGCTCTATCTAAAACTCAACTAAAAGAGTTTTTAGACGCAAATCTATAAGTAGTGAATGAAGCAAACCGTGCAATTTGAATGAATGCACGGTTTTGTTTTTGTCACCCAACAAAATCTAGACTAGGCTACTAATTAGTGCTAATTTATCGCACGTTAAATAAACAAGTTTCTCTTCTTGGTCGATCCTGTGACCAAATTCATCTTAACTAAATAACAGATCCTATTTTGACTAAAAAAGTATCCACCACCATGAATCTAACAGAACTGAAGAACAGACCTGTGTCTGATCTTGTCAAACTTGGCGAAAGCTTGGGCCTTGAAAACCTAGCTCGCTTAAGAAAGCAAGACATTATCTTCTCTATCCTTAAAGCTCACGCGAAAAGCGGCGAAGACATTTTTGGCGATGGGGTTCTGGAAATACTTCAAGACGGTTTTGGCTTCTTGCGCAGCGCAGACAGTTCTTACTTGGCAGGCCCAGATGACATCTATGTATCTCCAAGTCAGATCCGCCGTTTCAACCTTCGTACAGGTGACTCGATTGCTGGCAAGATTCGTCCACCCAAAGACGGTGAGCGTTACTTTGCTCTACTAAAGGTCAATACAGTTAACGATGACAAGCCAGATAACGCGCGTAACAAGATTCTATTTGAAAACTTGACGCCACTACACGCGAATGAGCGTATGGTGATGGAGCGTGGTAACGGTTCGACAGAAGATATTACTGCACGTGTTCTAGACCTTGCCTCACCAATTGGTAAAGGCCAGCGTGGTCTTATCGTTGCTCCACCTAAAGCGGGTAAAACAATGCTGCTGCAAAACATTGCACAGAGCATTGCTTACAACCACCCAGAGTGTGAGCTGATGGTTCTTCTTATCGATGAACGTCCAGAAGAAGTGACCGAGATGCAACGTCTAGTTAAAGGTGAAGTGGTTGCTTCAACGTTTGATGAGCCTGCATCTCGCCACGTTCAAGTTGCAGAAATGGTTATTGAGAAAGCAAAACGTCTTGTTGAACACAAGAAAGACGTGGTAATCCTGCTTGATTCAATCACTCGTCTTGCTCGCGCATACAACACAGTCGTTCCTTCTTCAGGTAAAGTATTGACTGGTGGTGTGGATGCTAATGCACTTCATCGTCCTAAGCGTTTCTTCGGTGCAGCACGTAATGTGGAAGAGGGCGGTAGCTTAACTATCCTCGCTACAGCGCTAGTTGATACTGGTTCTAAGATGGATGAAGTTATCTACGAAGAGTTTAAGGGTACAGGTAACATGGAGATCCACCTGAACCGTAAGATTGCTGAGAAACGTGTCTTCCCTGCGATTGACTTTAACCGCTCAGGTACTCGTCGTGAAGAGCTTCTAACTAAGAACGAAGAGCTTCAGAAGATGTGGATTCTACGTAAAATTGTTCATCCTATGGGTGAAATCGATGCGATGGAGTTCCTAATCGACAAGCTAGCAATGACAAAAACTAACGATGAATTTTTTGACGCAATGCGTCGCCAATAATCGCTAGAAAGATTTGTAAAACGCCACCGACTTCGGTGGCGTTTTTGTTTGCATTATCTACTGATAGCGCGCACAATGAAGCTAAATGTTACAAGGAGGTTAACATGCAACAAGGAATGTTGTCGTCGGTACTCCTATCTATTGTTTTAGTTTCAGGTTTACCTACTGCCATAGCCACTGAGATGGAACCTCACAAGGTAGAGCAGTGGCTGCAAGACACTCAAGTTCAGGACAAAGTTGCTGAACTGCTTCAATATGTCGTTGAAGATGATATGGATGGCCTTAATTTTGCTGTGCAAAGGCTTTCTTTACCTGTTCAAGAGGCTTCTCGTTATCTGCTTTTGAAAAAAATCGAACAGCAAAACCTGATCCTTACACCTAAAATGGCTCTGTTTGTTGAAAAGCAGCAGTCGATGGTGCCTACATACCAAGTGTTAGAGCGAGGAGATGGCTACGAGTTTTCTGTTCCAGCTTTTAACTATCCTGCGATTGCCCACCGTCTACTTAAACAGTGGCGACGTGATCAATCTACTTTAGAGTTTGTTTTAGAAGCTGAGCGTGGAGAGCTAGTTTTAAAGGATTGGCTTTCTGGTAACGATTATCAGGTACAAACTCGTGAAGCACTGCTAATCCGAGAACTTGATAGCCTTTCTCCAGAAGCGGTCAATACCTTGACCGAGCAGCTAACTGACAGCGCTATCGTGAGTTGGCTTCCTTCTTCTCAGGTTATGGTTCGCTTGGCTCAGGTGAGCGAAGACCCAGAAGTTTATAAGCTACTCTGGCTGATGAAGGCGGACTTTAATAGCGAATCTGAGGTTGCTCGCCTGGCCAATGTGGCTGATGCGTTTTCCCTCCAGCAAGTTATGCAGGCATCGAGTAATCCGAGATTAAAAGAGCTCGCCATTACAGAATTAACCAAAGTGAGACCGATGTCGAATGAGGTTAGGGAGTTCCTTGTTGCTCGAATGGCCGTATCAGATGACGCAAGGTTTATTGCTGGGCAACTGGCCAGGCAAGGTTATGCTTCTTGGCTAGAAGAGCTAGCAAGCAGCAATCAAAAAGTAAATAGTCGAGCGATTCTCAGTGTTTTAGGTCAGTAAATTCGGTGGCATATAACCACAATAAAAAGAGGGATCGAATGATCCCTCTTTTTGTTATACTGGCTGCAGATTAACCAGCCCAATAATAGGTCTATGAGTTTTAAGGATTTACGCGACTTTGTTGCACATTTGGAAAATGAAGGGAAGCTACAGCGCATCTCTCATCCAGTTGACCCCGCTTATGAAATGACGGAAATCAGCGATCGTACATTGCGTGCTGGTGGACCTGCGTTGCTGTTTGAAAATCCTATCGGCTTTGACATGCCCGTACTGACTAACCTGTTTGGTACTCCAGAACGCGTAGCGATCGGTATGGGGCGTCAAAATGTCAAAGAGCTTCGTGAAGTGGGCAAACTGCTCGCTTATCTTAAAGAGCCAGAGCCACCGAAAGGGTTTAAAGATGCACTCGATAAGTTGCCCGTATTCAAGCAAGTGCTGAATATGCCAGCTAAGAGGTTGCGGAAAGCATCATGCCAAGAGATTGTTTGGCAGGGCGAAGAGGTTGACCTAGACAAAGTTCCGGTGATGAGCTGTTGGCAAGGTGATATAGCGCCACTTCTCACTTGGGGGCTAACGGTTACTAAAGGGCCGAACAAAAAGCGCCAAAACCTGGGTATCTATCGTCAGCAAAAGATCGCTAAGAACAAAATTATCATGCGTTGGTTGGCTCACCGTGGTGGAGCTTTAGACCTGCGAGATTGGATGGAGACTAACCCGGGTAAACCTTTTCCGGTTTCGGTTGCCTTTGGTGCCGATCCGGCAACGATACTTGGCGCAGTCACTCCTGTGCCAGATACACTTTCTGAGTACGCATTTGCAGGTTTACTTCGTGGTAAGAAGACCGAAGTCGTTAAATCGGTGAGTAACGATTTGGAAGTACCAGCTAGCGCAGAAATTGTTATGGAAGGCTATATCGATCCAAACGAGTTCGCTGACGAAGGTCCTTATGGCGACCATACTGGCTACTACAACGAAAAAGAGAAGCACCATGTCTTTACCATTACTCATATCACCATGCGTAAAGACCCAATTTATCACAGTACCTACACGGGTCGTCCGCCAGATGAGCCTGCGGTATTAGGTGTTGCTCTCAATGAAGTGTTTGTGCCGATCCTGCAAAAGCAGTTTCCTGAAATTGAAGACTTCTATCTACCTCCCGAAGGGTGTTCGTATCGCATGGCGGTAGTGACAATGAAGAAGCAATATCCTGGTCATGCGAAGCGAGTCATGATGGGTGTGTGGTCTTTCCTACGTCAGTTCATGTATACCAAGTTCGTCATCGTGTGTGATGAAAAGGTTGATGCCCGAGATTGGAACCAAGTCGTTGCTGCCATGACGGAGCACATGGATCCAGTTAGGGATAGCTTGTTTATCAATAATACCCCGATTGACTCACTTGATTTCGCGTCTCCTGTTGTTGGTCTTGGCTCTAAGATGGGGCTCGATGCAACGGAAAAATGGGATGCGGAGTTAGCTGACTCGCATAGCACGCAACAACAGTACCCTCAGTTAGCTAATACAGAGTTAAAAGAGTTTATTGCCCAGCATCCAGAACTTATTGATATCTACATTCCATCCAGCGCTATTAACAATAGCTTTGCTGTAGTTACGATGAACAAGCAAAAAGCAGGGCAGTCGCAGCAGTTAGCTGAAAAGGTCGAGCAGTTCTTAGTTGAACGTGGTACTCCTAAGTTTATTGTTGTTTGCGATGATGATGTGAATGCAAGCGACTGGAATGACATTATCTGGGCGGTTACCACACGTATGGACCCTGAACGGGATACCAAACAAGTCGCTAGTGGCGAAACACGATTAGTGTTGGATGCGACTAATAAGGTTGAAGGTGAAGAAGTGTCTCGAGAATGGGGCACACCTATCAACAAAGATCCTCAACTTGTGGCTAAAATCGACGCGATTTGGGATAAGTTAGGTATTCTATGAGTTACTCCGTCATCTTGTTGCCAGATAACATAGAATTCGAAGTACAAGATGGACAAACGGTGTTGGAAGCGGCGCTCAACAATAATATCCGCTTTCCTCACCGATGCCAGGTTGGTGCGTGCGCTGCCTGTTTGTGTCGTAAACTAGAAGGAACAGTCTCTTATCACCTTGAACCCATGCTCACAGAGAAAGAGCAGCAGCAAGGATGGATATTTGCTTGCCAAGCCTTCGCAGAAAGTAAATTAGTACTTACTTTAGAAGAGTAAGTAAGAGGAACACCATGACAATTCAATGTAAAGTAAAGTCAATACAGCCTTTGGCTTGCAATACTTACCAAATTCTATTGCACCCAGAAAGCCCGGTGAGTTTTAAAGCGGGTCAGTACCTAATGGTCGTAATGGGTGAAAAAGATAAGCGTCCGTTTTCTATTGCTAGTAGCCCATGCCGACATGATGGTGAACTAGAACTTCATATTGGTGCAGCCGAGCAAAACGCTTACGCACATGAAGTGGTAGAAGCAATGAAAACGGCACTAGAGCAAAACGGCGAGATCACGATTGATGCTCCTCACGGCGATGCTTGGATTAAAGAAGAGAGCGAAAGTCCTATTCTATTGATCGCTGGTGGCACTGGCTTCAGTTATGTGCGCTCTATTCTTGATCACTGCATTGCACAGAACAAAACCAACCCTATCTACTTATATTGGGGTGGGCGCGATGAACGCCAATTATACGCAAGACAAGAGTTGGAACAGATCGCAGCGGACAACCACAATGTTACCTTTGTACCCGTAGTTGAAGATGCGACTGATGAGTGGCAGGGAAAAGTTGGTAATGTTCTTCAAGCGGTAGAACAAGACTTTAGCTCATTGGCCGAGTATGACATCTACATCGCTGGCCGCTTTGAAATGGCAGGCGCAGCTCGTGAGCAATTTACGCTAAATAAGCAGGCGCAAGCGGAAAAAATGTATGCCGACGCTTATGCATTTATATAAAGAGTGACAATTCAGGTCAAAAAGGGAGCGTTTTGCTCCCTTTTTTTATGCTTTTGCATACAATTTCAACGAACGGTTACTTTTTTAAATTTTATTTGAAAAAGGGCTTGCGCTTAAATCTCAACTGCCTATAATGCGCATCCACTGACACGGCAGACGCCACAAGGCTTCAGCGGAAAGTCAGTAAAGCCAACTAGCTTTGATTCAACTCAAATTGAGTGAAACACAAACTTCAAAAAAGTGTTTGACACTTTAAATTGAAACGCTAGAATGGCTGCCTCTTCGTGAGTGACATGAGTCACAAACAAGAGTAGCTCTTTAACAATATAAACCTATCAATCTGTGTGGGCACTCGTTGATGATAATCCAATTAGAAACTTCGGTTTCAAATTAGGTTTCAATGATACGAAGTGACCATTGAGTCTTCGGACTCAGCACAGTCAATTCAAACATT
>JRWQ01000025.1 GCA_000775715.1 Vibrio tubiashii | reverse complement strand
GGCGTGGTAGTTCCAATCAGGTTATTTACCGCTTTAAAGCGTAAGAATCTACAACACAGGTTATTTACATATTGAACAATTAATTTTTCTTTAAAAGAACCGTACCAAGGAGAAGTGTTCAAGAATTTTACATAGTTTTTAACTTGTACTGATTATCGCCCCTACTGAGCCTACAGCCAGTTCAAGAAAATAAGATACAAATAGACTGGCCGCACATTTTTTGTACTACTCTGTAGCTAACGCACTCTTAACTAGGTAGATTTTAATCAAACGGTAAATCTAGTTGGGTTAAAAATTTGTGTAATAAGCTCAAAAAATTACTACTGAGTGTGTTTAGTATCCTTTTACTTACAGCATTCTCTACTTACTGCTGGTCATACTCACAAGGTAGTTATCCCTCTCTATCAAACCTTGTTTATAATGGAAGTGATCCCTATACACATTCCATTATGCGCTCAATAGAGCATAGGCACCACATTCCTTTGAAGAATAGCTCTGAATTTAAATCCTTATCAGAAGTCTACTTTCCAAATATATATTTTAACGCTTATGAGTCAGATAAGTTAGCAGATTACACCTTTATCAAAGGCATCCAACAAGTCGTTAAAGAGTTTGCATGCGCTGAATATCGTTATCGAAAGAGGTTGGCAGAAGGCACTCTATGCAATGGGTATGTTCGAGATACTAACAGCCGTGAGAAAATGCCGTTTATCGATGGGCAGTACAAAGTAAATCAAATAGAAAGCAATATAGATGACACAAAACACGGTTACAGCATGCAGTTTTTCTTGCCATCTGGAGATTCGGTAAGTGTAGATAGCTTGCATGGTTCAGTTCACCAGTTAGGGACATTCTTTGGTACAAATTTTAAGCGGGATTCTCTAGTTCTTTCAGTAAGATTGTTCGTGTATAGGCTTGACGAATCATCACAAAGAAGCAATACACCAATTAACAATAATCCTTTAATTTATAAGGTAGTTATACCTGATTCTCTGAGTATATCTGAGCGAGCAAGTGAATCGCTAGCAGCGGATTTTACAGCTAACAATGCAGTACTTCTTGTGTTGCGTTAAGTTAATGCCACCACAACCAGAAAATGTTTATCTTTTTATAGCAAGAGGTTATTGAATGAAAAAATTCCAGATATCGTCATGGATAGCGATTAGTTGTCTAGGCATGCTGTCTTTGAATTCTAGTGCAAATGCAGCGCCAGGATGCTTTATTTCCAAAGAAACGTATTCATTTACCAATGCATCAGAAGTTGAAAAGTTTTGTGATGACTTGGTAATTAAAGACGGAAGGATAGAGTATAGCGACTGGAGAGTGCCAAGTAAAAACTATTTCCATTTACATCGTAATCCTTACTATATTGACGAACAAGATTATCAAAATATAGACGAGTGTTTAACAAATAATACTGATCACATTGGCTCTGTGGCATTTATTAGCAATACTTATAGCGTTCCAAGCCGACAAAAGGCTCAAATGTCAAGTAAGCCTCTTCACGAGATCTCGACTAGAGAAGACGTTTATCTATTTCAATATAACGGCTTTGATCGACTAATGAGCAATCCAGTTGAATACAATATTATGTGTATCGGGAGATAAAATATGAATAAAAGTATTGTGCTTTTATCCGTTGCAGTTTTATTTGGTTGCAACGATACGACGAAACAAGATACCGCAAGCATTCAGTTAACTCTCGACGCTCAGTTAAAAAGTGCTGTAGCACGCTCAGGTAAAGCCTTTGACAACTCTAACTTAACCAGTAATGTTTACAAAATCGTAGCCCTACAGTGTGATAAAAAAGAAATATCTGGTTTTTGCCGTAAAGGCGCGGATAAAAATATACGTTTTTACTACACCCTTAATATCCCTATAAGTGAACCCAAGCCAAACGCTATTATGGTTGATGTTGATGATAGTTATTCGTACAGTGCTGAGTTAATTGACAGAAGTTCTATTCCAGTGCCAATGTTAGGTCATGCCTACAAGAAAGGGGATTTATGGGAAATTGATAGCTTCACAATGGGAAGAAAAGCAGAAGGCTATCTCACGTACCCTGACCTTAAAAAGATTATATCTAAGCGAAGCATAAGTATTGCTAACTATGACCGTGAAGCTTTAAACCAATACTTAAGCACCTCATTTTCTTCGTATGAGAAGGTTCCTCTATTTAGTATTGGGCATATTCCTGATAATTTTTACTTCACAGTAGGAGACGACTCTGAGTTCATTGTTGTAAACAAAAACAAAGATCGCCCTAAGGTCTATAAAGATAGCGGTGGAATGAACATTACTGAAAAAGATGTCATAGTAATTAGTCAAAGAGGAATGTGCCAAGCGAACCTAAAATTAACTCAAAACGATCCAGAATCCCAGAGTGAAGAAAAGAGGGAGTACTTACACTTATCCGTGAGTGGCTGTTCGAGAATATCGCTTAACCCTTTTACCTATCCTAAAAGCGAAGCGGTAAAAAACCACTCAGGTAACAACAACCTTGATTTGACCAATTTCAAGGTTCTAAAAAACCAAAGTGGAGATTTTGTGGATGGTAGAAACATACCTGAAGCCAAGAAAGTTATCGTAAAAGACTTTGGGGATGCTAGTGAAAAGCTTAGCAAATTTATGAGCAACTTTTCTGAATGGGATGACTTCACGAATGCTTCCCCTGACGCCAAGGTTAATTTAACTCTATTCTCTGAAACTAAGTCAGGTAAAAACTTTGGATTAAACATTCACAAGACGCACTTTGACTACGAAGTTTCGTTTGAAGGCAGCCCTAAGCGGATACGATGTAATTGGAATTTTGGTGGTATTTATTTTTCCGAAGCCAGAACACTTTGCATGTTCGATAACAATATATTTTTGTATAAGCGCCCTGACAACAAATATGCTGTTTGGGATGGAAGGCAAGATATAGAATTTGCTGAAAAATAATTTAAATTGCAGCCGTTTGACACCACTCGGCTGCTTCCTGTTTGTGTACTAGTTCCGACTAGATCTGACACTTTAATTGAGGGTGATTAATCGTTAGTCAAAGTACAGTGGCCAACAAATTCCCAACACAGATTTAACCCGGTTTTCGACACTCACTAGAAGCAGCCCATCGTTTGTATAAAAAGGCTGTTACTGATTATAGTAGTCCAAGTAGTAGTTGATATCTTTTTCGCTTGAGTTTTATTCACATAACCCGATTCTGGCACCCATTCAGAAATCCTCTCCATTGGAACATTATCCCAACAGTTACCTCTAGGACTGATGATTTGATTCATACGATATCGCCAAAGTCTTTGACAAAATTTACGACTGCTGTACTGGCATCATTAGTCAGGATGGAAAAATATGCTCCAATCGATGTCGTTAACG
>JRWQ01000024.1 GCA_000775715.1 Vibrio tubiashii | reverse complement strand
TCTTAACAAAGGCGTTCAAGCGGGACTGTTAACGCGTGGCAATTTTAGTAGCAAAGTCGAACGCCGTGGTTAGGGTGGTTTGCTTTGGCTTGGCGGTTTGCGTTGCACAGCCCCTTAACGCATCGTTAGTGTTTACATCAAAATTTATGCAAAAATAGGGAAGTTGTATGGGTAAGTCTGTCTATGTTGCTGGTAGTTTCAAGAGTCTAGAAAAGATGCAGGCTATACGAGAAACGTTGGTCAATGCAGGTATTGAAACTACTATTTCTGAGCCTCTTCAAGCTAATGGTATTGATGGTTGCTTGCAGCGCATTAGAGAAGCTGACATTACCTATATTCTAAATTTTGGTGGTTACGTCGGAAAAAGTGTAGCAATGGATATTGGTTATGCTTTAGGTCTCGGCAAACCAGTTTATGCTCTTGAACCAATTGACGACCCAGACATAACTCACTTGCTAACACGTGTTGTCACGCCAGGTGAATTTATTGCTGAACTCAGTGGAAATAGTAAAAACTAACAATAAATTCAAGCAGATTCGCAACGCTTGGCATTTTCGGTTTGAATCGGCTTTAGTGTTTACGGCACAATGGCTTAGGCTAGGTGGTGGCGTTGCTCACTACTTAATTTGGCGTTATGTGTTTCTCACAAAAGGAGTCGTCAATGAAAAAGCCTACGATTGAATCCAGTCAGGAGGAGCTCATAGCGTTTGTTCGAGATTGGATAGATTTATGCGCGTCAGGAGAAGCAGAGTATGCTTTTTCGTTCCTTGATGAACCATTAGATAACTCTAGAAGTAAGTGGAGTTTAGAAGATTTTGAAATGGTCAGGTTTGACCATTTTGGCGACAACCAGCTCCCAGTTATAACAAGTCCTTTAACCGTCACAGGGGTTCTCAGAAACGACATCTTCGAGTACGACAACGGCTCTGGGTGGGGAGTTGAGTATGATTTGCCGCTTAATGGTGTCGTTAGTGATTTCACGCTGCTTTTCGACTTCTTAAAGCATGGTGAAGACCTGAAGGTGATTTTGGATGATTGCCACGTCATGTAAAAACACATAACAAACTGTTTAAGAGTGATTCGCAACGCGTGGCATTTTTGCTATGCGTTGGTTTTAGTGTTTAAGGTGGTATGCGGAAGCATCGGTATTGCGTTGCTCACACCTTAACTGTATTAGTTCCGACTAGAT
>JRWQ01000023.1 GCA_000775715.1 Vibrio tubiashii | reverse complement strand
AGGACATCGCCAGGCTTTAAATTATGGACACTTGCTTGATAGCGAGTACGCCACTGCGGAGTGGTAGTTCAGTTGGTTAGAATACCGGCCTGTCACGCCGGGGGTCGCGGGTTCGAGTCCCGTCCACTCCGCCACTTATTAGAAAGCCTAGTCTTATGACTAGGCTTTCGTCGTTTTAGAAGCCCGTTGCTGACGCAACGGGCTTCTTGCGTTTAAGGAGAGCACTACGCTTTGGAGTTGGTCATTCCATAGAACGACGAAGGAGTGAGTAGGGAATCTATTCGAGGTGATACGGAGCCACTGCGTTTAGTCTAGTCGAAGAGCAAGCGATAACGTTTCTACGCAAAATATCTGTCTATTTAGCAGCGTACACCAGCGCGAAACGCAGTATGAACAGTTAAGAGATGGATTTTGCTTAAGAAACGTCACCGCTATCGCCTTTGATAAATGGCATTTGGTTTTACGTTGGCTCAATAAATACCTTCGACGATGAACAGTCATTCCATGGAACGACGTAGGAGTGAGTAGGGAATCTCTTGGAGTATTCTACTCGCTCATAGAGATCCCCAACTCACTCGTCCCTCGATCTTGAGGATGACAGAAATAGAAAGGAGAGTTTCTAACCTTTTCCAGCTCTCCGTAGGACGAAGTCCGTTCCCGTATCCCAAACAAAAAAAAGGCCACTCGAAAGAGTGGCCTTGGTGTATCTACATGAGTTTCTATGCTGCTGGGTCTTTAATAAGAGTTAGCGCCTTCTTAGATACCTCATGTGCAGCTTTGGTTAAGTTCTGCTTCTCTAGCGCATCAGAGAGATATCCATAGTCAGAAACATTAGAGCGTACGGAGAGTGCTTTCTCTAAATGTTGCTGAGCATCGGCCCATTTTTCGTCACGTAGATGGAACTGAGCGATGGCACTGTGTGCTTCTGCATTATTTGCATCTTTACGTAGTGTACTTTCGAGGAAAGTGACTACAGGATGTGTATCCGCGAGTCTCAGCTCAGGAAGTAACGCATAAAGGTCGGAGTTTGGATGTTTCTTCAGCGTCTCTTTGATCAAGGTGAACGCTTCATTATCGGCTTGGCGCGACATCAACTGTTTAGCGAAACACTCCACCAGATGGATATCGACTTTCGCTTTACGCGGTAGAGCATTCCAATGAGCCAGCAAACCTTCACTGCCTTTCTGCTCTGCGACGTCAGCCATTAGGCCACATTGCGCTCTCTGAGTCAGTGGCTCTACCTCATCTTTCGTAACTATCTTATTTTTAACTAATTTAGGCATTAGGTCGATTAGCGGTTGCCAAAGCTTAAGTTCAATATACACCTGCTTCAACAAGTTTAAGACGATGGCATTGTTTGGGTAGCTCGCCTTTAACGTCGATAGGGTGTCAAATGCGTCATTGTAGTTAGCATCACGGATCTGCTGCTTGGCGCGTGTCAGTTCAACTGCCAGTTGAGAGTTGTCTTGTTGTGACGCGAGTTCTAGGTATCGATCGCGTTGCTGAGTATTGCCCATTCCTTGAGCTGCCTCTGAAGCAACTAAGTAACACAGTAGAGGCATGTCATGGTGATTGGCCCAGCGAGTCACTTTCTTTTCTGCCAGCTTAAAGTCACCTTCAAGAAGCTTGATGATCCCCTCATTGGTGTAACGACGAGAGCGGCGCATCTTTCTTACGCTAAACCAGTTCCACGTCGCTGAACTTGCGTTGAGCGCTTTCTTGACCAGAAATTCTAAGCCGAATAACGCTGCTAAGGTAGCGATAACAAAGATAACGAGAGTGGTGACGCTCATTTCAATCGTCTTGCTTGCGACAGAGATGAGCACATAACCTTGTTGTCCAGCGTACTGGGTGCCAGCAAATAGGCCTAAACCAAGTACGATAAAGAGGAAGATAACACGAAACATTATTTTTCCTCCGTTACTAAAGTCGTCACTTCACGGCGCAGGCGTTCACGAATAACGTCTGACAGTTGCTGCTGAGTTTCTAGTTTGACCGGGTAATCTACTTGCACCGTTTGTTTCGCCAGCAGTTCAAGCGCGCTGTTAAATTCTTTAACCTCATTAGAATCTTGGTTTAAGAAGCTCGTTGACCATTGATCTGCGGTTTTCAGTGCAGTGCTGTAGATATCTTGCTGCTCAACATAGACCGCTTTGATCGCTGTTTCCAGTTTAGCTTTAATGTTCTCCTTCAAGTAGAAATGTTGCTGTGGAGAAAGCAGTGGAATCACATTTCCGTCACGAGTTCTAAAGGTAATGAAGTTCTCTGAAAAATCTTTCAAAGAGGTCATTAAGTTGTTTTGCCAGTCATTGACATCTTCAGAGACAATTTGTTTTTCGACTTTTTGCGCTTCAGGAAGGAGCGCATTTGCCAGTGGGAGCTTATCCACTTGTTGCTGTAGAGCCGTGATGCGGAGTACCAGCCCTTCACGATCGACCAGTGGTACTGATTTGAGCTTAGTAATGTCGTTGGCCATCGACTTACGCAAAGGCACTAAGCTTGGATCATTAAGGGCTGCGATACGCTGATCGGCACTCTCCATTAACTGGGTTGCACTCACCGCATCGTGTTCTAAGAAGAGCTTTCTGCCCGCTAGCTTAACGAGGTAGTCCGCTTCTGCGAGTAGCCAGTCATTTGGTCGGCGGCCTTGTACTTCCGACACGGCGACTTGAAGACTTTCGATACTTTTTTGCTGTTGCTCAAGTACTGTCTCTGCGCGATGAGTAATTTCTGTAGCTTTTGAAATGGCTTGTTGCTTAGTCGATTCAAGCTCAGATTGAACGTTATTTTGGGTCTGCTTAAGCTGAGCTTGCAGAGCATCAATTTGAGCTTGGTATTGGGCATTCTTTTGCTGCATGTGGAAGGTGAGACCGCCTCCAACCAGCAAAGAGATAATAATCGCAATGGTGCCAAGCTTAGCGCCGCGATTACTTTGCTTTTCTTTTATTTCTTGCTTAGGAGGTGTCGCTGGCTTTTTCTCTTCCACTGATACCTTTGATGCCGCCTCAGCAGTATCTTTAGTTTCGGGCGTTGTTTTGGCCACTTGCTCTGGTTGTTTTTTTTCTTGTTCAGAGGTGTTTTTATCGTTGTTATTTTTGCTGGTCATTACTTATTGTCCTGTTTCACTTGGCCGGAGAGCAGCCAGTAATACTTTATTCGAGGCACTGAAGGTATTGGTAACAACTTGAAAACCGACTTCTCGTGCTTGTTGTGCGATTCGCTCACTTGGAACATAGAGGTGGAGCGTAAACAACCAGTTCTTCTGTGGCGCACTCAACTGTGAAATAAAATAGCTGAGTTGACCTGAACTGGTGATGACTAGTTGCTTTATCTGATCATTCTGCCAGATAGGAACGAGTAAATCTGAGCGGAAAGCTAGGTTTTCTCGTTTGTATACTTCGCGATACTCAACAATAGCCCCTCTTGTCGTCAAAGTGTCAAAGATCAGTTCTCTACCACCATTGCCTCTCAAGATAAGAATTCGTTTGCGTGCTACAGCCTGGAGTTCGTCATGTTGCAGTAAATGCTCACTGTCACTTATCTCGGGATAGTGTACTTTTTGTTGTGTCGCATTGCTTAAAACGTGTGCAGTTTTTTGACCAACGGCAATGTAAGTAGGTCTGATAGGCCAGGTTTGGGAAAATTGTCTTAGGTAAGTGTCAGTAGCGAGTGCCGCATGTTGGCTGACAGCGATGATAATGTCGACGTTGAAAAGGTCACTCTCCAGCCCTTTGAGTTGCTCTCCAGGCTGGATATCGATCAGAGGTTGGTGGTGGCTTGCTATACCAACCTCTGATAACAGTTTACATAGCGCGCGGCCTTGTTGTCCCGGCCGAGTGACCAGTACTGCCATATAGGTTTACTCGTGCTCAGCGTATAGCTTGGTTAAGATCTCTTTCGCTCCATCATCGAGCAGCTGATTTGCCAGCTGTACACCAAGTGCCTCTGCTTGGTCGCGTGTACCACGAATTTCGCCACGAACAATTTTAGAGCCATCAGGTTCACCAACTAGAGCGCGTAGCCAAATGTTGTCGCCATCGAGCAGAGAGTAACTGCCGATAGGCACCTGACAGCCACCTTCTAGGGTTAGGTTCATAGCACGTTCGCACAATACACGATCGGCAGTCTCTTGGTGGTTTAGCGGTTCTAATAGTTTGATTAGGCGTTCATCATCAAGGCGACATTCAATGCCGACTGCACCTTGTCCTACAGCGGGTAGTGATTGCTCTGGCTCGATAAAGCTCTTAATGCGTTCTTCTAACTCTAAGCGCTTTAAACCCGCTGCGGCGAGAATAATTGCATCGTATTCGCCCGCATCCAGTTTACCTAAGCGTGTGCCAACGTTGCCGCGTAGTTCTTTGATCTCGAGATCTGGTCGATACTCTTTTAACTGACATTGGCGACGTAAGCTACATGTGCCTACGACTGCGCCGTGTGGAAGCTCATCAATGCTGTTGTAGGTATTCGACACAAAGGCATCGCGTGGATCTTCACGTTCACAGATAGTGACTAAGCCAAGGCCTTGAGGAAAATCGACCGGCACATCTTTCATTGAGTGAACGGCGAGGTCAGCACGCCCTTCCAACATAGCGATTTCCAGCTCTTTGACGAACAGGCCTTTTCCGCCAACTTTTGCAAGAGGAGTATCTAGAATGACATCGCCTTTGGTTACCATGGTCACTAGCTCGACTTCCAAACCTGGATGTGCAGCCATTAATGCATCTTTTACATAGTGAGCTTGCCAAAGGGCGAGAGGGCTTTTACGAGTAGCGATTCGAATTGGAGTAGTTTGAGTCATAGTGTTCTATAGATAACCAAAATATGACCTAATCCTACCATTGTCGATTGCAAAAGTATTATTGCTTATTGCTCTTGATGAAGCTTTGGCGTTTGCTAGCACAAAATCATTAAAAGAGTGTGATTGGTGTCTCGTTTGTAAAATAGGCTATTATTATTAATAGTCGTTCCGTACCACACTAAGAGCGGCAACATCAGATGGACAAAATTGTGTCGATTCGATCGTACATTTCTTTACCAATCCAAAGAAAAGTGATAGATTGATCACGTTTTGTTGGTGCTTTAGAACAATTAATAGTCAAAGCGCTAGCTAGGAAATGAACCAAGGAAACCCTCTTGCAGGCTTACACCAAGACGCTAATTAAGAGACTTGATAACCTTAACCAGCAACGTATTGAACGTGCGCTGGCTCTTATGGATTTGTCTAGTCAGCGTGTGTTCCATCTGATACCGACACTTCTTCATTTCAATCACCCTGTCATTCCTGGCTATTATGATGCACAGGTGCCTTATGGCGTTTGTGATTTTGCATTGAATGAAATTCAGCAGCAGTTCGTTGAAGATACTCAGCTCACAATTGGTCAGCCTCTTGCTACCAGTGATAAGCCAGCGATTCTGGGCTTATACACTATGGGTAGTACTTCCTCTATTGGTCAAAGCACGTCTAGTGATCTTGATATTTGGGTGTGCGTTTCGCCTGCAATGAGCTGTGATGAACGTAATGCATTGACGAATAAGTGCTTGTTGATCACTGATTGGGCTCAAACTCAAGGTGTAGAAGCTAACTTCTTCTTAATGGACGAAGAGCGTTTTCGCTCAAATCACTCGGAAGAGATGACGGGCGACAACTGTGGCTCTTCGCAACACTTGTTATTGCTTGATGAGTTTTATCGCAGTGCAGTGAGACTTGCTGGTCAACGTTTGTTGTGGCAAATCGTTCCACCTGAGATGGAAGAGTGTTACGACGAATACGTAAAAGACCTCTGCAGTAAAGGTTATATCGATTGTTCACAATGGATCGATTTTGGTCAGCTCAACCGCATTCCTGCAGAAGAGTACTTTGGTTCAAACCTGTGGCAGCTATACAAAAGTATCGACTCGCCATACAAATCTGTTTTAAAAGCGATTCTTTTAGAAGCTTATTCATGGGAATACCCGAATACTCAGCTTCTTAGCCTGGATACCAAGCGCCGATTCTTTGCCCATGAACCCGATTTGTACGGGATGGACGCCTACTACCTGATGTTAGAGAAGGTAACACGTTACTTAGAGCGTATCGGTGATGAAACTCGTTTGGCTCTGGTCCGTCGCTGCTTCTATCTCAAAACCCATGAGAAGCTATCTCGTGACCCGAGTGTTGGCTCAGTACCTTGGCGACGTGAAGCGCTAGGTGACATGGTGCAGAAGTGGAACTGGGACATCTCTGTTATTGCTGAACTAGATGACCGCCGAAACTGGAAGGTGGAACAAGTTAAAATCGTGCACCATTCGCTGCTCGATGCATTGATGCTGAGTTACCGCAATTTAATTCAATTTGCTCGCCGTAACGATATTACGTCGGCAATTAGCCCTCAAGATATTAGTATTCTTGCGCGCAAACTCTACGCGGCATTTGAAGTTCTTCCGAGTAAAGTAACCCTGCTTAACCCGCAGATTTCTCCTGACCTGCATGAATCAGACTTAACCTTTATTGAAGTGCGACCAGGGCGAACCAATCAGCCAGGTTGGTATCTGTACAAGCAGCCTCTAAATCCGCATAAAATTCTTGGCCAGGCACCGTTAGAGCACAATGAGTATTTAAGTAAGCTTGTTGCTTGGTCATTCTTCAATGGTTTAATTACAGAATCGACGCGCCTGCACTCTGTTATTCGCGATGCTCACCTTGATATTGATAAGTTCTATCAGATGGTGAGTGATTTACGTAATACCTTCTCTCTGCGCAAACGTCGACCTACCATGCAAGCGTTGGCCAGCCCGTGTGAGATAAGCCAGCTAGCCATGTTCATAAACTTCGAGAACGACCCTACCTCAGAGTTGAGCGGTCGTTCGTTGAAGTTAGATCCGAAAACAACGGATATCTTTAGTTTTGGTGCTAAGCAGACCTGCTTAGTGGGCAGTGTCGATCTTGTTTACCGCAACTCTTGGCATGAAGTGCGTACATTGCATTTCAAAGGCGAGACAGCGATGCTCGATGCGTTGAAAACCGTGCTTGGAAAAATGCACCAAGATGCGATTCCACCTGAATCAGTGGATGTGTTCTGTTACAGCAAGAATTTACGCGGCGTAATGCGTAACATGGTTTACCAACTGCTTGCGGAATGTATTGATCTGAGGTTGAAGCCGATTGAGCAAGAGAAGCGTCGCCGCTTTAAAGCTCTGCGTATTGGTCAACAGACTTACGGCTTGTTCTTTGAGCGTCGTGGAGTATCAGTGCAGATGCTGGAAAACTCGGTTGATTTCTACCGCAGTATTTCAACTAACAAACTGAAAGGCTCGCCGCTGTTGATGCTTGATAAAGAGCAAGATTATCAGTTGCCTGCTGTGGTTGATGGCTTTGCTAGTGAGGGCCTGGTTCAGTTCTTCTTTGAAGACAGTGAGCAAGGATTCAATATCTATGTGCTTGATGAAGCGAATCGAGTTGAGGTCTATCACCAGTACCAAGGTGAGAAAGATGAGATGATTGCGAGTGTTAATAGTTTTTATACTTCAGTGCAGGACGAGAACCCGCTGTCGTCGAAACTGATCAACTTTAATTTGCCGCAGTATTACCAGATTGTTCACCCAGAAGATGATGAGCCATATATTGTGCCTTATCGCAATGATGGCGCTAGCTACTCAAGACCGAGTAAAATCGTAAACGCCTGATAGAAAAAGAGCATCAATTGATGCTCTTTTTTGTGTCAAATTATCTGAGCTATTGCCACTCAATCTCTTCATCGCAGTGTTTTTCACACTCTTGCTTAACCATAGCGATCAACTCAAGGCCTGTTTTGGAGCACGTCCATTGCTGGTCTTTGAGGGCAAAGTGGAAACCGCCAGACTTTGATGCGAGCCAGATCTCTTTCATTGGCTCTTGGCGATTGATAATGATCTGACTACGGTCTTCGAACTCCAGTGTCATTACGTTTCCAGAGGTTTCATAGTCGATATCTGCACCAGAATCATCAATCATTTCTTCAATGATTTGCATTTGCACATCTACTAACTGATGAAATTCCGTATCGTTCATCTTATCTATCCTATTGCTTTTCTTGATTGTGGTGCGATTATAGGGGGCATTGACAGAATAATCACGATAGAACTCATGAAAAAATCAATCTTAGCGCTATTTATCTTTTCAGTCCTTGGTTTAGCTGGCTGTGGTCAAACTGGACCGCTATACATGCCTGAAGATGCTCCACAAAAAGAGCAACCTTCGCAATAAGTATAAAATTTCAATATAAGGGAAAGTACTTTGGATTACTTCAACTATCAGGATGATGGCCAGCTATGGGCCGAAGGTGTTTCACTGACTAGCTTGGCTCAGCAATTTGGTACGCCACTCTATGTTTATTCACGAGCGACACTTGAGCGCCACTGGCATGCATTTGATAAGTCAGTAGGTGAGCATCCGCATTTGGTTTGTTATGCAGTAAAAGCGAATTCAAACTTAGGTGTGCTGAATACACTCGCTCGTTTAGGCTCCGGCTTTGATATCGTATCTGGCGGTGAACTAGAGCGTGTAATCGCAGCTGGCGGTGAGCCGAGTAAGGTTGTGTTCTCTGGTGTGGGCAAAACCGAGGCGGAGATGAAACGTGCGTTAGAGCTTGGTATCAAGTGCTTCAATGTAGAGTCTGAGCCAGAGCTAGAGCGTTTGAACAAAGTCGCTGGTGAACTTGGCGTCGTTGCACCTATTTCTCTGCGTATTAATCCAGACGTTGATGCCAATACCCACCCTTATATTTCTACAGGCTTGCGTGATAACAAGTTTGGCATCGCGTTTGACCGCGCCCCTGAGGTGTATAAATTTGCTAATAGCTTAGAAAACCTCAATGTTCAGGGTATTGATTGCCATATCGGTTCTCAGCTAACTGATATCGAGCCGTTTATTGATGCGACTGATCGTCTGCTGGCACTGATCGATGATTTGAAAGCTCAAGGTATTACGATTAAGCACCTTGACGTTGGTGGTGGCCTAGGAGTGGTTTATCGTGACGAGCTACCACCTGAGCCTTCAGATTACGCGAAAGCGCTACTTGGTCGTTTAGATGACCGCCAAGACCTAAAGCTTATCTTTGAACCTGGGCGTGCGATTGCCGCTAATGCGGGTCTGTTACTAACCAAGGTTGAATTCCTTAAGCACACTGAGCACAAGAACTTCGCTATTATCGATGCGGCCATGAATGACCTTATGCGTCCTGCACTATATCAAGCGTGGCAAGACATAGTACCTGTGGTGCCTCGTCAAGGTAAGGCGATGAGCTATGATCTCGTTGGGCCTATCTGCGAAACTAGTGACTTCCTTGGCAAAGACCGAGAGCTAGTGCTGCAAGAGAATGATCTGTTAGCAGTGCGCTCAGCCGGTGCTTATGGCTTTGTTATGTCGTCGAACTACAATACACGCTGCCGAGCTGCAGAAGTGATTGTTGATGGCGATAAAGCGCATTTAGTTCGCCAGAGAGAAGAACTGTCGAGCCTTTGGGCGCTAGAAAACGTACTTCCGGAGTAATTGGAGTTTTATGCATTTCCATTTTTCTAAAATGCACGGTCTGGGTAATGACTTCATGGTTGTTGACTGTATTACTCAGAACATATTCTTTTCTCCAGAGCTGATCCGCCGTTTGGCGGATCGTCATACTGGAGTTGGCTTTGACCAGTTACTAGTGGTGGAAGCCCCTTATGATCCTGAAACGGATTTTCACTACCGTATCTTTAATGCTGACGGTAGTGAAGTAGAGCAGTGTGGCAACGGAGCGCGCTGTTTTGCACGTTTTGTGCGCATGAAAGGGCTGACCAACAAGTACAGCATCAGTGTGAGTACCAAAAAAGGTAAAATGGTACTCAACATGGAAGAGGATGATCAGGTTACGGTAAACATGGGAGTTCCAGAGTTTGAACCGAACAAGATCCCTTTCAAAGCTAAGCAAACAGAGAAAACCTATATTCTTCGTGCTGACGACAAAACGCTATTTTGCGGAGCTGTGAGTATGGGCAACCCACATGTGGTGACAGTGGTTGATGATGTAGCTACCGCAGATGTAGATAATCTAGGTCCGCTACTTGAATCGCACGAACGTTTCCCTGAGCGTGTAAATGCCGGATTTATGCAGGTATTAAACCGCCGTGAAGTGAACTTACGCGTCTATGAGCGTGGTGCTGGAGAGACTCAGGCTTGTGGTAGCGGTGCTTGTGGCGCGGTTGCGGTTGGTATTGTTCAAGGGCTGCTTGACGATAAAGTGGTGGTAAACCTGCCTGGCGGTTCGCTAAAGATTGCATGGCAAGGGCCAGGTAAGCCGTTATACATGACAGGTCCTGCAACACATGTATTTGATGGTCAGCTAAGCTGCTAATATACTTTGCTACTATTTTGGACAGATAATAATAAATAAGGATCAAGCGTGTCTCAAATTGAAGCGGATGCACTTACGGCAGAAGTGGTTGCCGAGTACCTAAGTGACAATCCAGACTTTTTTCATCATCGACGCGATTTAGTCGATAGATTGGCTTTGCCTCATCAAGAGCAGGGAGCGGTTTCATTAGTGCATGTGCAGATGAATCGCCAGCGCCAGCGCATTGAAGAGCTAGAAGAAGAAATTACAGCATTGATGTCTTTAGCCAAGAACAATGACCGTACATTTCATGAATTTATGGAGCTTCAAGAGAAGATCCTTAAGTGTGACTGCTTGCTTTCTGTTGTTAAATCGATCGAAGAGATGGCCAAGTCACTCAACTTAGTTGCTTACGTGCGCTTGTTCGATTGTGACTCTAGCTACTACTCGATGCGCAAACAAGACTACCAACGTTTTGCGACCAATCACCTCAACGGCAAAAGTGCCTATCTAGGTCGTATGCGTAAGGTGGATCGTGAAATCTTGTTTGGCGAGAACCATCATTCTCCGGAAATGGGCTCTTATGTGGTACTCCCACTGCAGAAGAAAACGGCTCAAGGCGTTTTGGTCTTTTCAAGCAGTGACGGTGGTCATTTCCAACCTCATATGGACACGCTGTTTTTACGTCATCTTTCTCTTGTCCTATCCCATCTAATTGATAGCCTGCCGTGGCAAAGCGAAGAGCATGAGCGAATCTCAAGCACCTCTGCCTAAAAGTCTTCATCAGCCCCTAGAGCGCTTCTACGAGTATCTGCGAAGTGAAAAGGGGCTGAGCTTACATACTCAACGTAATTATAAACAACAGTTAGAGACCATGGCTCAACATCTTGCCCATCTTGGCCTACGTGAATGGCAGCAGGTTGATGCGGGTTGGGTGCGTCAGTTAGCCAGCAAAGGGATGCGAGAAGGGATGAAGGCGAGCAGTTTAGCAACTCGACTTTCATCGCTACGTAGTTTCTTTGATTTTCTGATTTTACGTGGAGATATGACGGCTAATCCTGCTAAAGGTGTTTCTGCGCCACGTAAAAAGCGCCCGTTGCCGAAAAACCTGGATGTGGATGAGGTGGGGCAGTTACTCGATGTGAATGAAGATGACCCGTTAGCGGTACGTGATCGAGCCATGATGGAGCTGATGTATGGCGCAGGGTTGCGTTTAGCTGAAATGGTTAGCGTCGACGTTAAAGATGTGAGCTTATCTTCCGGTGAGCTTCGCGTTGTCGGTAAAGGTGATAAAGAGCGTAAAGTTCCCTTTGCTGGCATGGCAGCTGAGTGGGTAGCAAAGTGGCTGAAGGTAAGAGCGACACTAGCAAATAGTGACGAAGCGGCTTTGTTTGTTTCAAAGCTTGGGGTTAGGATCTCCCACCGTAACGTGCAAAAGCGCATGGCGGAATGGGGTCAAAAGCAGTCTGTGGCGAGCCATATTAGCCCACACAAATTGCGCCACTCTTTTGCCACACATATGCTGGAATCGAGTAATAACCTTAGAGCGGTACAAGAGCTGCTTGGTCATGAAAACATCTCTACCACGCAAATTTATACCCACTTAGACTTCCAGCACCTTGCTGATGTGTATGACCAAGCGCACCCACGTGCAAAAAAGAAGGGCAGTAAGTAATGCAGTTTTTTCGCCAGTTGCTGCCAGTTAAAGCAATGACCTTCGATCTCGATGATACCTTGTATGATAACCGCCCTATCATTCGTCAGGTCGAACGACAGATACAGGCTTGGGTGCATAAAAACCATCCGATTAGTGCGACAAAGGATCGCCGCTGGTGGCATGAGGTGAAGCTCTCTCTGGCACAAGAGGACCCATGGCTGCCCAATGATGTCACGCTATGGCGTTTTAGGCAGATAGAGCGTGGGCTATCTATTCTTGGCTATCAGCCCCACCAGGCACAGCAAGCGGCCAGTGATGTGATCGAGCAGGTTCTTGAACTGCGCAGTAATTTCACTGTACCGGAGGAATCTCATCGAGTAATGGCAGAGCTTGCTTGCAGGCTGCCTCTTGTTGCTATCACCAACGGCAATGTCGATGTGGAGAAAATTGGCCTCGCTGACTATTTCTCATTGGTGCTTAAAGCTGGCCCAGATGGCTACGCCAAACCTGATGGTCAGTTGTTCACCAAGGCTCAATCGTATTTATCCGTTCCCGCAGAGAATATTCTCCATGTAGGGGATCACTTAATTTCTGATGTAGCTGGCGCGAAATTGAGTGGCTTTCAGGCCTGCTGGTATAACGATCAGCAAGTAAACTTATATCAAGCAGCAAAAGCCCGCGTATTGCCAGATGTTGAAGTGAATCGTTTGCGTGAGTTGCTGGTACTGAGTGAGAGGTAAGCTGCAACTGCAAAAAACAATACTTTTCATATTGATTTAGTTGGATTACGGTAGATCGAACATAAATCTAAACTCACAGTGTCTGAGGCATTTTTAATGCGCACATATTCAGCCTTGATTGCCAATGTTCAGCAATTGAGAGCGCATCTAAAAGAGATACCCACGGAAAAGTACTCTTCGTTTCTTGTTCAGATAATTTCTACAGAACCTGAGCCCGTTGTCTGCAACTATGCAAAGCAAATACAAGAGTCGATACCGGAGTGTCATATTATTGGTCATAGTGCTCGTCACTCGATCTATGATGGCCAAATAGTTCATCTTGCTAGCTTAGTTGCTATATCCTGTTTTGAACACACTACGATTACTTCTGCTTGTGTAGCGATTAGCAACAACCCTGTTTCTGAAGCAAAAGAGATAGTGAGCCAACTCGAACTCACCAGTGATTCAAAATCTATTATCAGTTTTTCTCAGCATGTTAGTAGTTTAGATTTTAATCTCTACCAAGCACTAGGGTCGCTGACGAACATTCCTGTCAGTGGTGGTGTCGCGGCAAATGTAGAAGACCGCGAAGAGTGGGTGCTGTTTGGCACACAAACTCACCAGAAAACGACAGTTTCAGTTGCGTTGCATGGCGATAAGCTTCAGGTCTGGCGCAATGCGTTTTCAGAGTGGACACCCATTGGTGGACCTATGCGAGTGACAGGTGCGATAGGAACTCGATTGATATCGTTAGACTATCAGCCAGCATACTCACTTTATCAAGCTCGCCTCGCTGAAGGACGAACACTGACACTGGAGCAGATGCTCAGCTTTCCTTTAAAAAGTAGCTCAGGTGTCGTCTGTTGCCCGCGCGAGATTAACTCTGACAGCAGTATCGAGATGGATAATCCGCTCGTGATAGGAGATGAAGTCCGGATCTGCTACAACCACCCCTCTCTGACATTAGAGCAAGTACGCCACGATGTGACCGGTTTGGCTTGCCACAACCCAGAATCCATTTTTATATACAATTGTGAGTCCCGCTTAGAGTTTATCGAAGGGGTGAGTGAAATACAGCTTTTTGATCAGTTTGAAAGTTGCTGTGGCTCTTTTTGTCTCGGGGAGTTCTTCCGTGGCGAATCTCAACAGTCTCTTCACCATAGTATGACGTATGTGGCATACAGTGAGGATGATTCGCGTTCGGCGCTGGCTTTTGAGCAAAAAGATGATTTTCCGGTTTCACCGCTATTTCATTTAATTAGCTACACCATTGATGAGCTCAATAAAACTCAAAGGGGTATGGAGCTAAAACTCGCCCAACAAACGGAAAAGTTGGTCAGCAGCTATCGATTGGATAAACATACTGGTCTTCCCAATCGAGTTGCGTTGCAAGAGAGACTCAAAGCAGTTAGGGAAGATGAGCATATTGTGACTCTAAAACTGTCTAACTTCCACCAGATAAACGAAAAGTATGGCTATCAGGTAGCTGATGAGTTGACACGAGATTTGAGTGACTACTTCACGGATAATTTGTCCGATATTCTATGGGCAGCGTCTAATAAGCAGTTGTATTACATCGGTACTGCCGAATGGGCATTGGTGTTCTCATCAGATGCTTCAAATAAGGAAATTCAGCAAGACTTTGCTCAGTTTACTGATCATGTCGAACACATAAATTTTGAGCCTTTCGGTCTTCCTGAGGTCGACTATCTGTCGGTCTCCGTATCAGGCGGATTAGCAAGTCAGCGTGATTTTCCGGGTATCTCAGGTGATGAATTGTTGTTGAAATCCATCGATGCTCGTCGCACAGGAAAAGCGCGCAATACCCACATTTTCAATGCTCTTGATTGTTCCATTAGCGCTCTAGAGCGGCAAGATAAGCTCGATTTAATGGGGGTGGTAAGTCGAGCAATCCTTAATAAGCGTATCATCACCTACAGCCAACCTATTTTTTCAGCCCATACACGTCAGCAAGCTTCGCAAGAGTGTTTAGTGAGAATTGAAGATGATGGTGAAATTATTTCTCCAGGTCGGTTTTTGCCGATTATCGAAGACACGCATCTCTATACTCGCTTAAGTCGCCATATGTTGGAGTCAACCATTGGCTATATGGCCGACAAGGAGGGGTGGTTTTCAGTCAATTTATCTCCGCAAGATATGTTGAGTGATAAAACACTTTATCTGCTCGAGCAATCTGTGGCCAAGATGAACGACCCTTATCGATTGGGAATTGAAGTTCTTGAGTCTGAGAGGATTAAAGATTTCGGTCGCATGGCGGAGATATGTGCACACTTTAAGCAATTAGGCGTTAGATTACTGGTGGACGACTTCGGTTCCGGGTATTCCAATATCGATGAAATAATCCGTTTAGAACCTGATGTGATCAAGCTTGATGGCAGTTTAATTAAGTCGATAGATCAAGATCTTAAGCAGCGCCAGATCACTGGTCAGTTGGTTAAGCTGTGCCAAGTACTCAATGCTAAAACTGTCGCGGAGTTTGTGCATAACAAAGAAGTGTGCGAAATCGCGGAAGACCTAGGCGTTGATTACTTGCAAGGTTTCTATCTGGCAGAGCCTAGACGCCTGTTTTAAGCGTATGGCCACTCTTGTCGGCTTTATAGGCTAGCATATAGTGGTCAAAAAACGTGAGCAAGTGATCCGCTTGCTTGCCGCATCCTACCTGTTTTAATAACTCACATCCAACTTCTAATGTGCACAGATGCCCTGCTTGCTGATTTCTGCGCAATTGGTAGCGAGAGTCATGGGTTGGATTGATGTGCACGTGAGGTAGTTCTAATAGCCAAGGACTTTTGCGCAGCATCTTTTTGGCTTCCTGCCATGTGGCATCAAGAACAATATACAGCGGCTGCTTGTTGTTGATGGCAGTTTGATGGTTAGCATCGGCTATAGGTTGGCTCTCTTCGCTAGGGAAAAGCAAATAAGCTTGATACTGCTCGTCGCCCAACATGGCTTTGAGCTTTTGACACAACTGTGTTCGTTGCCAAATGTGCACACTGGCACTAGAAAGACTTTTATTGAGCCACTGCCCGGTATTGGTGTCGCGCGTCAGTTCATTTTCATGAGTCAGTAGCGCAAGATGAAATGGTGCCTTGATGGCGGGCAGCAACGAGCAAACACACTGATGTGTTAGTAAACATCGAGGGCAAGGTTTGCCCTCGATGTGGCTTGGTTGACTCACAGCGCAACACCTTGTTGGTGGGGAGTTTGGCCGTCAGAGAATAGTTGTATTGGGCTGATTTGGTCATAGTCGGCTACTGGAGCTGTGCTAGGGTTCAACGGATATTTGCTATTACTAAACTTGAGCACATGTTGATTTGGAGTTGCACCTCCGCCACTGACAAATAGCACTATGTCTTGCCACCCATTGGTTGCTTGCAGTCCTAGGTTCATTGGTGTTCTTACCAGGGTTATGCGACTGTTGAAGCGCCACTCCTGCTGTTGGTTCTCGAAAATTAGCATGGTACAGCCACCAGAGCCACACCAGTTTAATTGAACCAGTAGCTCCTTGCTGCCATCACCGTTCAAGTCATACTCTAACCAGCGATATTTTGTTCCTTCGAGTTCGTTGCCATCAGCGATGATGTATTCACGTATTGCATTGTCGACTTTTGGGTTGAACTCTGCACTGGAAGGGAAGTCGTTAGGGTTTTTAGGTTCTGTTTCAATTGCTTTTACAGTTTGCTCTGCTTTAAACAGGGTAAGGCCGCCATCAGCGATTGGATACATAACGCCACCTACTTTCTCTTGATCTGTCGAAAGTTGGTATCTGTCACGAGTAAAAATTCGCTCTGAAATCAGTGATTGTTGTTGATGGCGCGTCATTACAACTTGCACTTGGTCAGAGTTGAGTTGCTGCCAGTAACCGCTCTCTACCGAATCTGACTCACCTGACGTGTAACTATAGGTAGTGGTTGCTGAGTGATCAGGCAAGAGTTTGAGTGTGACGTTGAAACTGCTCGTTTTCGTCGATTGAGCATGATAAGTGCCAGTCCAGTTTTGTGTCGCATCTTGATTGGAAAGCGTAGCGCATCCAGTGTAGCTGACATCGTCCAATTGCAATGCTGTACTCCAGCCGTAGATGGAATCACTCATTCCATCACTACAGCTACGCTGATTGAGTTCTAAGCTTCCGCCGTCAAATTGGTAGCGTCTTCTATCAGATTCAATTCGGCTCGAGTTAAGTGCTAACTGGCGAGGTTGTTCGCCCATTTTTTCAAAAGTCAGTGCGTCGTTTTTGAAGTTTAAAGACCAGAATGGTTCGGTGCCAAATGCGCGAGTTGCTTTGAGTGGTTGATCACAGCGGTTGGGATTTTCTGCACTGAGAATATTAATCGAATCGACTACAAAGCGAGCGCTGTAATCAGCGACGAAACCGTCGTTTTGCCCTGTTCTCAGATGGCCTATTACCTCCCCATAGAGTGGAGCATATGGAGTACGAACGAGGTTGAGCGCTTGACGGAAGCGGTCCTCAGACATATCGAGCCAGTATTGCTGATGGCTGCCGCATGGCGTAATAGAGCGAACTTCATGACCGAGCACCACTTCACCGCGCATAACAAATGTTTGAGGTTGAATGGAATCAGGCTTGTCTAATCTAGCTTGTGCTGTTTGATGGGCCTGCCCTGATGAACTCGGTGCAGACATTGAACAGGCTTGGATCGTAATCAATAATAGTATTGCGGCTAGGTTTCGGAGCGCCTTCATGCTATATCTTTCCTAATAAAAAACTGGCGATATCTATTATGGCATATTGGTTATTCAAAACAGAACCGGACACCTTCTCTATTGACACACTTCGCACACAAAAACGCTCCTGCTGGGAGGGCGTTCGTAACTATCAAGCGCGCAATATGATGCGAGATCAGGTTAAGCTGGGTGATTTGGTGCTGATTTATCACTCTTCATGCAAAAAGGTTGGCGTTGCTGGAATAGCTAAAGTAGTGAAAGAGTCATACCCAGACCATTTCTCGTTTGATCCGCAAAGTGATTATTACGATCCGAAATCTACTCCGGATAATCCGCGCTGGTTCATGGTGGATATTGAGTTCGTGCGCAAAACGGAACGTCTTATTCCCTTGTCTGTTATGAAAGCAATGCCAGAACTAGAGAACATGCCGTTAGTGAAACGAGGAAATCGACTTTCGATCATGCCAGTGACAGAGCAAGAGTGGGTCGCTATCTTAGCTAAGGAAAAGTAGCGTCTATTACGGTGGAAGTAGCAAATAAAAACAGGCTGCAATAAGCAGCCTATTATCGAATATATTAGGTCAACAGATTCGAGTTAGCGGTTAGAACAGGTGATCATGTAGATAGTGCGCCACGGCGTCGTCTGCGTTACTTCCTATGACTTCCAGATTTGGCAGTGCCTGTTTAACTTTATGATGAGCCGTGCCCATGACCAAGCCTTTGCCTGCCATATCAAGCATTTCCGCATCGTTCATTCCATCACCAAAAGCGATGCAGTTCTCTAAACCGAGCTTAAGTGACTTAGCTACGGCTTCAAGAGCATGCCCTTTCGAAACTTCCGCAGCCATAACTTCTAGGCACCAAGGAGTCGAGAAGGCGATATTGAGCTTGTCACCAAATTTTTCACGCAATCTGTTTTCAAACGTTACCAAGTGTTCGTGGTCTTGATCTGGGTGAGTGAAGAAAACTTTTGCAATGCCTTTGTTTGGCGCTGAATCCGAGTTAAAGAGTTTGTAACTAAAACCAGAATCACTATGGAATTTCGCCAGCATTTCATCATCTCTATCCAGTAACCAATCTTCATTTTGATACATGTGGATAAAGATATCAGGGTCAACTCTGACAATATCGACAACTTGCTGAACCAGATCGCTCGGGACATTGTTGCTGTACATCAGTTGGTCATTTTGATCGTGAACTCGTGCACCATTGGACGTGATCATATAAGCAGGAATCCCAGCAATTTCACGAATGCCCGCTACATCAACGTGGTGACGACCTGTGGCAAAGATAAAAGTGAAGCCTTTCTCATGTAGCGCCTTTAGTGTCTGCTTGGAAAATTCACTCAGCTGGTGGTTTGGTGCGAGTAAAGTGCCATCAAGGTCAGAGGCTACAATGTGAAAAGGAGTATCTTTACGTGCTTCGGTCATATCACCCTCGTATCTACAGCGTTAATAGTCCAGCGGACTTTGAAGGGTAAGTTTACTCGAACGGATAAGGGAAAAAGAGGGTAAAGATCACCCTGTGGAATTTCCTATTTTAGTGTCGCTCGAAAAAGGCCAGTGTGGCATCTAGGGCCTGGTTACGATACTCATCCTTTTCAAACAGTAGTTCGTGTTTAGCACCTTGAATAATCTTAAATGCGCATTGAGTATTGGTTCGAGCGAGTTTCTTCATAAATTGAAATTGAGCCGGATTGGAGACGATTTGATCCTCTCCTGCTTGCATCACTAGTAGTGGTTGTTTGAGGTGGCGCGTCATTAAGTAACATTGCTTACAAGACATAAGCCCTTGCCAAACCCAACGTGTACTAGCGCCACCAATTTTTAGTTGAGGCTTTTGCTCGTACAGATCCCTAAACCAGCGATAGCGAACCAAACTCTGACTAAGAAAGTTACCTTCATATGGCTTAGGGAAATAGGCAACCTGGCCTGGGGCAAAAGTAGGTTTAGGGTAGATAGCCGTTAACAACTGGCCAAGTATGGTTGCAAATGGTTTAAGGTGCGCAGGGACGTTTACACCATACATGGGAGCGCTTAGTGACACAGCGGCGAAGGGGGATTGATAGTTCTGCAGGTAGCGAGTCACAATGTTGCCACCCATAGAGTGCCCTAGCAGGTAGCACTTATCATATTGACTTAGTTTGAAAACATCGACGAGCTTGTCTAGGTCTTTGACGTAGTCGTCAAACTCCTCCACGTAGCCCATTTGTTGGTCTTCAATTAGGCGCTGTGAAAGCCCTTGCCCTCGATGATCATAGGAGTAGACATCGTAGCCTTGCTGAAACAAATCATAAAACAGCTCTTGGTATTTTTCGCAACACTCAATACGACCATTGACCACTAGAATCGCTTTAGTGTGCTCAGGAGCCGTAAACTTAACCCAATATAAAGAGGTTTTATCAAATGACTTCTGAAACCCGTCAACGCGAGACGCCCAAAAATCAGCAATTTTGTTATTGATTGCTTGCTCAAAATTGGACTCTTGAGTATAAGGAGGTTTTATAGCGAAGCTTGAATCATTCATAGATTTGAAGTGTTTGATTACGATTTCATTTTTGCGACAGAATTTAGATTATGTGTCTCTAGCTGCATTTAGTCGAGGAGAAATACGATGGATATGCATGTTTGGCTTGCTTATGTGGTCACAGCCATTGTTTTTAGCTTGGCTCCAGGTTCTGGTACAGTGAATTCGATCAGTAACGGTTTGAGTTATGGTACTCGTCGTTCGATTTCTGCCATTGCGGGTTTACAGATTGGCTTGGCGATTCACATTGTGTTGGTAGGGGCAGGGATCGGTGCCTTGGTGGCGCAATCTGCTTTTGCCTTTAGTGTTATCAAGTGGGTCGGCGCTGGTTACCTGGTCTGGCTAGGTATTCAAAAGTGGCGCGATCATTCTAGCCTATCTGCAACAACCGAGACTCAGCACTTATCAAGTTTTAAGCTGATGCGCAAAGCGGTACTGATTAACTTAACTAACCCTAAATCGATTGTTTTCTTAGTTGCGCTTTTCCCTCAGTTTATCGACCCTACAAAAGATCAAATCACGCAGTTATTGGTGCTTGGTGTGACGACTGTTGGTATCGACTCCATTGTTATGCTCGGTTACACCAGCTTAGCGGCGCAAATGGGGCGCTTTATTCGTTCGGATAAAATAATGTCTCGCATTAATAAAGTCTTTGGCTCTATGTTTGTCGGCTGCGGTGCTTTGCTAGCCGCAGCTAAAGCTTGATTGGGAAGCAATACGTAGATGAGAGATACTTATGTAGCTCGCCAACCTATTCTGAATGCTAAACGACAAACTCTAGGATATGAGTTGCTTTTCCGAGATGGAGAGAGCAATGCATATCCTGAGCATGTGGACTCTAATCGCGCTACATACCGTTTAATTGTCGAGAACTTTCTGACTATCGGTACCAACCCGGCTTTGGCCAAGTCTCGTTGCTTTATCAATTTTCCTCATAGTAGTTTAGTGCGTCTATTGCCTCTTACACTGCCTAAAGAGCAAATAGTGGTAGAGGTATTGGAGACTTGTACGCCCAATGATGAGTTGTATGAGGCAATTAAACAGATACACGCTCGTGGTTACTTAATTGCACTGGACGACTTCATTTACAAGCCGGAGTGGGAACGATTCTTACCTTACGTGCAAATCGTTAAGATAGATATTATGGCGACAGGCTTAGAAGAGTCGTGTGCTTTAGTTAAAGAGCGATTGGCAAAGGGTAGCAAACGTCGATTCCTTGCAGAAAAAGTTGAAACGGAACAGGAGTTCCTCGCCACGCGTTCTGCGGGTTTTACTTTTTTCCAAGGCTACTTTTTCAGTAAGCCACAAGTCATTCGCCAGCGTTACGTCAGCCCTCAACATGTTATTGCCATGGAGTTATTCCGAGAGGTGTGCAAACCTTCGGTCGATTTTGAAAAGGTAGAGAAGCTTGTCGCTCGTGATGTTGCCTTGTCTTATAAGTTACTGCGCTTCGTGAATACTATGTCCAACCGGATCGCAACGCCGATATCCTCTTTTCGCCAGGCGCTGGTTTATCTCGGTCAAGATAAGCTGAAGATCTTTGTGTCGCTGGCCGTTGCTTCATTTGTCTCTGCGAGTAAACCAAAAGAGATTTACACCTTGTCTCTGCAACGTGCTCAGTTCTTTTTGCTCATGTCTAATGACAATCCATTCAACCAGTTTCGAGAACAAGCTTTCCTCATTGGCCTGCTGTCTCTACTCGACTCAATGCTCGATATGTCACTGAAAGATCTTGTCGAACAGCTACCTTTGTCTGTGACCATTAAAGCGGCCCTAATTGAAAGGCAAGGACCCTATGGCGATCTCCTTAAGTTGGAGGAGTGCTATGAAAGAGCAGATTGGCAAGGAGTCGAGTCGTCCTGTCAACGTTTGAACTTGTCTTTTAGTGAGGTAATGCCACGCATCTCCCAGGCTCAGCGCTGGAGCCAAGACCTCAACATCGTTATTTGATCTGGTTTATTAATCTTTTATGACAATTACTCTAATTGGCTTGATCACGCCCCATTTTTAAATAATATATACGCATATCCATATATGAGTATGTTTTATGTTACCTCACCAATTCTTTAAGTTGTTATCTGATGAAACTCGAGTTCGTTGCCTGATGTTAATCATGCGCGAAGAGTGTTTGTGTGTGGGTGAGCTAACGGAAGCGCTGCAAGAGAGCCAACCGAAAATTTCTCGTCATCTTGCTCAGTTACGCTCAAGCGGCATCTTAGTTGATGTTCGTCAGGGGCAGTGGGTGTTTTACCGCTTGTCTGCTGACCTGCCCGGATGGATGAAAAAGCTTATTGACGATCTTGTGGCATCTAACTGCCTTAAGACAGAGTACCAACAAGATATTGAACGACTTCATGCAATTCAGGCTCGCCCTGTTTGCTGTCAGTGATTAAGAGATAGAAGAGATTAAGTTATGGCAATTAAAGTAGGTATTAACGGTTTCGGTCGTATTGGACGTTTAGCACTTCGCGCAGCATTTGATTGGCAGGAGCTAGAGTTTGTCCAAATCAATGATGTAGCGGGAGATACTGCTACGTTGGCGCACCTTCTAGAGTTTGATTCAGTACAAGGCCGTTGGCACCACGAAGTGAAAGCCGAAGGCAACCAAATCCTAATCAATGGTCAGGTTATCAAAACTAGCCAAGAGAAAGAGATTGATGCGATTGATTGGTCTGGTTGTGATGTCGTGATTGAAGCAACAGGCGTGCATCGCAAAACTTCGTTCCTTAACAAGTATCTAGCACAAGGCGTAAAACGTGTTGTGGTTTCTGCGCCAGTGAAAGAAGAGGGTGTGGCTAATATTGTTGTGGGCGTGAATGATGAAATTTTTGATCCTGCAGTTCATCAGATCGTCACAGCGGCATCTTGTACTACTAACTGTATCGCGCCAGTGGTGAAAGTAATTAATGAGAAGCTAGGAATTGAGAACGCGTCGTTTACTACAATCCACGATCTAACCAATACTCAAACTATTCTTGATGCGCCGCACAAAGATCTTCGCCGAGCTCGTGCTTGTGGAATGAGCTTGATTCCAACCACAACAGGTAGTGCGAAAGCGATTGTTGAGATTTTCCCGGAGTTAGAAAATCGCATTAACGGCCATGCTGTTCGTGTGCCACTAGCAAACGCTTCTCTTACTGATATTGTTTTCGAAGTGAAGCAAGACACGACAGCAGAAGAGGTAAACGCGCTGCTAAAAGAGGCTTCTGAGGGAGCACTAAAAGGCATTCTTGGTTATGAAGAGCGTCCACTGGTTTCTATCGACTATAAAGGCGACCAGCGTTCAACTATCGTTGATGCACTATCTACCATGCTAGTTGGTAAGCGTATGGTGAAGATCTACGCTTGGTACGATAACGAAATGGGTTACGCGACTCGCACGGCTGAGTTGGTACGCAAAGTTGGCTTAAGCTAAGGAGCACATGCTATGACACACCCAACATGGCAACTTGATATTGAAACTGGTGCGTTAGTACTTACTCCTTGTCCAGGCACTAAAGGTGTTGATCTTGATACATCCCTAGCTCAGCTAAAAGAGCAGGGTGTTGAGGCGATAGTGACTGCTTTAGACGATGCTGAATTGGCAAGCAAAGAGGTCTCTGAGCTTGGTGAGAAAACTCAGCAACTCGGTATGCAGTGGTTCCAAATTGAGATTGAAGACGACTGCGCTCCAGGTGCTGACTTTGCCTCAAAGTGGCAGACTGCGAGTCCAGAACTACATAAAATTGTTGATAACGGCGGTAAAGTTGCGATGCACTGTATGGGCGGTTCTGGTCGCACCGGTCTGTTTGCGGCTCACCTACTATTAGAGAAGCAGTGGAAATTAGAAGACATTGTGCGTGAAGTTCAAGCGCTTCGACCAGGTGCATTTACCAAGCAGGTTCAGGTGGACTACATCAACCAAGTGGCTGTGAAGTAATCGCTACTTGAACGGCAAATAGAGCTTTTGGGTTGTGATGGTCCGAAAGCTCATCAATCTATCACGCTACTGTTTATGTTCCTTTCAATGGCTATGACGTTATGTTCTCAAACCTAAGCAAAAGTGTTCGTCAATACATGCTAGTGACGTTCAATTACTGGAACTTCACGATTACCGATGGCGCTTTGCGCATGTTGGTGGTGCTGTACTTTTATGATTTGGGTTACAGTTCGCTAGAAATCGCTTCGCTGTTTCTTTTCTACGAATTCTTTGGTGTTGTCACTAACTTAATTGGTGGCTGGCTTGGCGCGAGGTTGGGCCTGAATAAGACAATGAACCTTGGCTTGGCAATGCAGATAGTTGCGTTGGCTATGCTTGCTGTGCCTAACGTATGGTTGACTATCCCATGGGTAATGGCGGCTCAAGCGTTGTCAGGAATTGCTAAAGATCTCAACAAGATGAGTGCTAAGAGCTCAATCAAAACCTTAGTACCAGATGAGCAACAAGGTGCTTTGTATAAATGGATTGCGATTTTAACCGGATCAAAAAATGCCCTTAAAGGAGCAGGTTTCTTTGTCGGTGGCTTTTTGCTTTCAACCATAGGCTTTAACTATGCGGTATTGGCCATGGCGGGTGTGTTGACCTTAGTGTTCATTGGCAGTCTATTGAGCTTAGAGGCTGATTTAGGTAAAGCGAAAACTAAGCCTAAGTTCAAGCAGATATTCTCCAAATCTGAGTCTATTAATATCTTATCTGCAGCGCGAATGTTCCTATTTGGCGCGCGTGATGTATGGTTTGTGATTGCCTTACCTATCTATCTCGGCAGCGTGTTTGGCTGGAATCACTCATGGGTAGGTGGCTTCTTAGCCCTTTGGACCATTGCTTACGGCTTCGTTCAAGGCGTTGCTCCGAAAATTACCGGTAAAGCGCAAGGTAAAGTTCCTGATGGCCATGCAGCGATGCTTTGGGCTGGTGGATTGGCGATGGTCACAGCAGGTATCGCTTACGCGGTGCAAATTGGTTGGCAACCACAGTTAGTGATTGTTGGTGGTTTGATGATTTTTGGTGCTATCTTTGCGGTCAATTCTTCCCTTCATTCCTACCTGATCGTTAGCTATGCCAAGGGCGATGGTGTTTCACTTGATGTCGGCTTCTACTATATGGCAAATGCGATGGGCCGTTTAATCGGTACGATTCTATCAGGGTTGGTGTTCCAAATGGCAGGCTTGTCAGCGTGCTTGTGGGTATCGTTTGCTTTCCTTGCCCTTACAACGCTTATCTCAATTAAGTTACCTAAGGTCAAGCAAGTCGCTACTGCCTAGACATTTCGAACAGTTTCATAACCAAAAGCTGAACAAAGTCGTACTTTGTTCGGCTTTTTTATTGCTATATTCGAAGGTAGTCGGCATCGAATATCACATCAGTATGAGAGACAGAGTTAGGTTTTTTGATTTATTACGCTGCGTGGCGGCCGTGGCGGTTATCGCCATTCATGTGTTGGCTCCGTATCGGCATGAGTTTGGCGTTATCCCATTTAGTGAGTGGGTCACTGCGATAGGTGTGAATAGCGTAACTCGCTGGGCTGTTCCGGTGTTTATTCTAATAACGGGCGCTTTGATGCTGAGTGATACGCGGCCATTTGATGTCAAATATTACGTCAGGCGGCGTCTGGGAAAGGTTCTCGTGCCCTTTATCATCTGGTCGTTGTTCTATGCCTACTTGTCGGGCTGGAGCAACAGTGGCTTTGACGCTGCGCAAGTGAGCCAAGTGTTGACTGACAGTGTGACGCATGCGACTTACTATCATCTCGGCTTTTTCTATTACTTTATTCCGCTTTATTTCGTCATTCCATTCTTTCAGTTAGTGGTTAAAAACTACGGCGATGGTGCGTTGTACGCCTTTGTTGGCATTTGGTTGATGACAACGCTACTTTTCTTGTTGAGGATAGATGGTCCTTGGAGCCACGAGCTCTGGTTGTACAGCGGTTATCTGCCGTTGGGCTATCTGCTCTATAAGCGTGTTCCTCTATCTTCACTCTCTGCCGTAGGAGCTGTTTTACTGGGAACTGGTGCCCTGTTCATTACTGGCTACATGGTGATAACTAACAGTATTGCAGCGCAAGAGTATACCATTGGCCGTTGGCTCTCATACAAAACACTAAATGTAGTGCTAGCGGCAAGTATGATTTTCTTGGTTTGCCGTTACTTTGGGGAGAGTTTGTCTGAACAATCGAATCGAGTGGTTGGATTCATTAGCCAGCACAGCTTAGGGATCTATATTTTGCACCCCATTTTCCTCTGGCCAATGAAGGAGTTTGGTTGGTATCAAGGTCACCCTGCTTGGGTTATTCCTTTGTGGATTGTGATTAGCGGAGGGGCTGCACTGTTGATGAGTTGGTTACTCTCTCTACATAGCAAAACGCGTTGGTTATTGCCTTAACGCCTGAGAGCAAAGTGTAGAAATTTGTCGCCTTGATAGGTGAGAGTCCCATGGTCCCCCGGGTTTAATGCGTGGTAATAGTGGACGCCTACCTGAAACTCACGCTTTGGACCAATGCGGCCTTTTTGCACATAAATCCAATATTCTTGGTCATCCATACCAGGCTCAACATCTTCTACGGGTATGGACTGCTTGTCGAGTATAGTGACTTCTGCGGTCTGTTCCGGAGCACCGTCACCTTGGATATGCATACGATAGAAACGAACAAACACCCATCCACTTGCTAGGATAAACACAATCACAAGGGTAAATAGCAATGTTAGGGACATGGTGGGGTTCTCTCCTTCTTTAGGCTGTTTTGTATTTTATCTTGATTTGATTGAATGTGTTGGGCATGGGTCTTGCTATAAAAACAAAATGCACAATAGCCGGAATAATTTCGAGGCATATCACGCATTGATAGCAGGTGCTAATAGAACGTTTAGTTTACTTATTGATTCTTTTATACAAATTTACTTGAAACTTGCACCAAAAATGGGACAGTAGAATAGAAGAATAAACAAACACCCCCTAAACTTAATAGCGATGGAGGGAATGTATGTCTGATATAGAAAAAGTTGTGATTCGCACACGTAGAATCGAAAAGCTCCTCCGGACGCAGTATCATGCTGACGGTAAGGGAATGCATCAGCTTATAACTAGCTGCGAAGAGCGGTTGCCTCATGATGTGATTGATAAACTGAGGTATATCGCGACCATCCGCAATAAGGTGGTTCATGAAGATGATTTTAAATTAGATAGCCGACGTAATTTTCTGAGTGTGTGTGATGAGTGTGAGAAAGAGCTCACCCCGAGAAGTAGTCGATTTATATGGAGAGCGGCGATTACCTTGATGACGCTTATCACGCTGGCAGCATTGCTATTTTATTATGCGCATTGGGATACTTTGACAAAGCATTTATAGCCTAAGTAGTAAAAGTGATACTTTTGTCAAATAGCACCTGGCGGCTTTGATGGTCGTGTTTTAGTTGATTAATGAGTGATAGTTCACCAAAAAATAAAAAGGGACGCAGTTGCGTCCCTTTTTATTTAAATTTAATTTCTTAGTACATCATCGGCAGTGTCATTAAACCAACGACAACTGCGATCATTACAAGTCCTTGTTTTTGTGAAGAAGAAATCATGGCACTGCTCCTTAAGATTGATGTTATTCGGTATGTCTTAAAGAATAACAGACTTTTGGTGGCTAGATCAAGCTATTTGAATTCTAAGCCTTAAAAGTACAACTTTAAGTGCGACGATTTGCCATTTTTGTCGTGATTATTTTAAATTTTTATGATGGCTAGTTTGTATAAAAAGTAGACTTAAATCACGAATTGTCGTTTTTAAGTTTATGTTTTTTAATTGGTTTTTGGTTGTTTCAAAGTTGTATTTTTATTGATAGTTATGGTTTTGGTGGTTTGGATCTCGTGAATGTGTTCACGTGTCAATTTACAGTTTAATGACTTGGTTTTGACGTTTATTTTTCTTGATGGTTAGTTAAGTCGTCGCTTTCCGATCCGATTTACCAGTGGTAATTTTAGGAACAGATAGGGAAGAGGTTGTGATTTTTTGCGTAAGCTGTTGTTTTTTAATGGCTGAAATTTTTGTGTGGATGGTATTTGACCATTAATTTAATTTTTATTGGCTTTGGTGGTGGGTAGGAGCTGTAACTGAGTGAAAGTATTTTTTCTTGAATGAAGACGAAACTCTTGGGCTGTGGCGCCACATACGAGAACCAGTAATTAACGAGGATTAATATTATCGAGATCCAAGTTTTACTGCTTTGCTATAGACATCTTAAACGCTCTGCCTACACTAGCAGCTCAATTTTGTAGAGGTGTTCGGATGTGGAGCTGGCTTTCTGTTGCCTTATCGGGGTATATCAGTATTTCCGCGAATGAAAGTAATCACATAAGACAAGCGGCGATGTTTAAAACGCTGTCGCTGCTGATGTTGTTAGTGATGTTATGGAGCCATAATGATCTTGCTGTTGCTGCCGCTTGGTGGGTTGCGCTTGGTCTTGTTGTTTCTATCGCTGCTGACGGGCTCTACATATATAAACAGCACTTAAGGCTGAGCTTTGCTGGTTTTGTGATTGCGCAGCTATGTTATAGCGCATCGTTTTGGTCAAAGCTGTCTGGTGACATGGTTTGGTGGCTACCTGCTATGTTGCTCGGTATTGGAATCGTGAGTTTCTTTTTACTCTTACCAAAAATTGATCGGCTGATATTTCCTGTGGTGGTGATGGGAGCTGTGCTGCTGCAACTTAACTGGGCTGCGGGAGAAGTTTGGTTGGCTGAATCTGGTAGTGCTAGTGCGCTTGGCTTTGTTGGTTCGCTTACCCTGATGTTATCCGCTGTTTTACTCGCTATCCATGACTACAGGCACCCTATCTATAAAGGTCGTTATCTGATCTCGGGAAGTTATCTTTTAGCACATTGTCTGATTACGGCTTCACTGATTATCTAGAATCAAAGAATCTTTATCTATTACGAGTATCCTTGCAGAAAAGCCACCTCGAGGATTGCTCATGACAACTGAAACACACGCCCACAAAGTTCTAAACTTGCTAAGAGAACGTCCGATGACTAAACCTGAGTTAGAGTCGGCAGTGAACGAACTGTTTGGTGAACAGGCGCGTTTTCGTACCTGTAAATGTCATGGCTTTACTCTTGAGACCTTACTAGAGTTCTTTGCTGAGCGTGAAAAGGTCATTGTAGAGGATGGGGTGTGGCAGGTTAATGCTGAGCGTGTGTGCGGCCACTAAGTCGCTGACCTTCATCTCGAATTTGTTTGTCAGATATTTTTTGCCAATGCTTCCAAATCATTGAATGAGATTGCTATACTTCGGCGGATTTTTAACGCTTAGCTCGATCACACTTATTTTTGGAGGCTTTCATGGATATATTTTCTGCTGCGACCATGCTGTTCCTGATTATGGATCCGCTTGGAAACCTGCCAATTATCCTCTCTATCCTAAAGCACCTTGATCCTAAGCGTAGGCGTAAGGTTCTCATCCGCGAGCTATTTTTTGCTTTAGGCATTCTGATGTTGTTTCTCTTTGCGGGTAAGAGCATCTTGGATTTCTTACACGTTCAGCCAGAAACATTGAGCATCTCTGGTGGTATCATTCTGTTTATTATCGCGATTAAGATGATTTTCCCAAGTGGAGGCAGTATTACAGGTCTGGCCGCTGGTGAAGAGCCGTTTATTGTGCCGATGGCAATCCCAATGATTGCAGGACCTTCGGTATTGGCAGCCTTGTTGCTTCTTTCCAGCCAACATCCTGACAACTTATTGGAGTTGTCGGCGTCTGTAATGTTAGCGTGGGGCGCGAGTTTTATTATTTTGATGTTCTATAACTTCTTCCATCGAGTGTTAGGAGAACGTGGTCTGAAAGCAGTTGAACGTTTGATGGGCTTGTTGCTAATTATGATTTCGACGCAGATGTTCTTGGATGGAATGAAGAGCTATTTAGGATAAGTACAATAGAAAACGCCGCTAATCACAGCGGCGTTTATAGTTCTAGCCTTTAGCTCATGTGCTTACGACGTATATCGAGCAGAGCAAAAATACCAAAGATAAGAATTGACCACTTTTCCCAACTGCTCATCTTAATTTTGTCACCAAAGGCGCCGATAAAAATCAGCATCTGTAGACCATGCATAATGAATAAAAACGCCGTCATGATATAGAGCGCAATTGCTGCTTTGCCGGGAAAAGGCATAAAGAAGTTAAGTAAGAGAATAAACCAGACAAAACCAATTCCGGCTTTGGCTAACATAATTAGTGCTTTCATTATTATTTCCTTATTGGCTTGGTTGTCTCTCAAATAAACGGTAGCTGACCTGACCAGCACTCTTCTCTCGGTGTAATTGCCAATGCGGTGGAATACAGTCAAGGGTGAGCTCTTTTTCTGTTTCTACGTAGATTATCGCTTCTTCCGCGAGCCAACCATTCGCTTCTAGTAGTTCGATGGTCTCATCGAGCAAGCCTTTACGAAATGGTGGGTCAATAAACACTACATGGTGCGGTGTGCCTGGCTGCTTAAGAAAGCTAAGCGCATCCGTGTTGTGTACCTGTAGGTTGTCGGCATTCAAAGTACTAATGTTCTTTTTTATCTGATTAAAAGCGCTCGGGTTGAGTTCAATCAAGGTGACCATTTCCGCTTGACGTGATGCTGCTTCAAACCCTAGTCCGCCAGAGCCTGCGAATAAATCTAGGCATTTTGACCGAGGGACATCTTGGGCAATCCAGTTGAACAGTGTTTCTTTGACGCGATCAGTCGTCGGTCTTAGCCCTTCGGCGTCATGAACAGGGAGTTTACGCCCTCTCCATAAACCGCTAATAATACGAACAAAGCCCACGGAAGGCTTTTTTTGTGATGTGTTTTGCTGGCGACGTCTTACCATAGATTTTTTGACCGCTAATAAAGTGATACTATAGCCAGTCGCTCTGCTGTGAGCACTAACATACAGCCCAAATTTGTTGATGACAAAGTGTATACCATCGTATAGGTAGTGAAAACTTTTCACTGTGTTGTCGTTTTCTTTTCCACCAGTGGAAAAGAGTCTGAGTTAAACAAGACGATCTAGGATAGCCCCAGATGACGGAAAAAAAGAAGCGCGGATTACTCTCTTGGCTTGGTTTTGGCGATGAAGAGCAGACCAAGCAACCCGCTGAAGAACAACAAAATTTAACCGAAGAGTCCGTTGAAGAGACGCAAGTCGTTGACGAGCAAGAGCAGCAAGCTAACGCTGAGCTAGCAGAAGCAGAAGCAGAAGCAGAAGCAGAAGCAGAAGCAGAAGCAGAAGCAGAAGCAGAAGCAGAAGCAGAAGCAGAAGCAGAAGAGGGGATAGCGGAAGTGGAACAGCCTGCGGAGCCTCGTGCCGTTGAGCAAGAAAAGCCGACTGAGAGCTTCTTTGCGCGCTTGAAACGTAGCTTAGCCCGAACTAAAGCCAATATTGGTGCTGGCTTCTTTGGCCTATTTAAAGATAAGCAAATCGATGATGAGTTATTTGAAGAGCTTGAAGAGCAGTTGCTGATCGCCGATGTGGGTATGGATACCACTCAAAAAATTATCGACAACCTAACTGAAAAGGCGTCTCGCCAAGAACTAAAAGATGGCGAAGCACTATACGGCTTACTTAAAGAAGAGATGGCAGAAATCTTATCTAACGTTGAAAAGCCGTTAGAGGTAGATACAACGAAAACGCCATACGTCATTCTGATGGTCGGTGTTAATGGTGTCGGTAAAACCACCACCATAGGTAAGTTAGCTAAGCAGTTCCAAGCAGAAGGCAAGAAAGTCATGCTTGCTGCGGGTGATACCTTCCGTGCGGCAGCGGTTGAGCAGCTACAAGTTTGGGGTGAACGTAATAACGTCCCTGTCATTGCTCAGCACACAGGCGCTGATAGTGCTTCAGTCATCTATGACGCCATTGAATCCGCAAAAGCCAAAGGCGTTGATGTGGTGATTGCCGATACTGCAGGTCGCCTACAAAATAAAGCCAATTTGATGGAAGAACTGCGCAAAATTGTTCGCGTGATGAAAAAGGTCGATGATTCAGCGCCACATGAAATCATGCTGACTTTGGATGCAGGTACAGGCCAAAATGCGATCAGCCAAGCGAAGCTGTTTAGCGATGTGGCTCCTCTGACCGGTATTACTCTGACAAAACTCGACGGTACGGCCAAAGGGGGCGTGATCTTTGCGTTGGCTGATCAGTTCCAAATCCCAATTCGCTACATCGGTGTGGGCGAGGGTATTGATGACTTACGTCCATTTGAGACTCAAGAGTTCATTGACGCGTTGTTTAGTCGCGAAGATTAACCCCGTCATATTTGAAGTGCTTGTATTGCTTCAAATTATTGATGTATGCATACTGTTTAGAAGTTCGTAAGAGGGATTTCGGGTGATAAAATTTCAGCAAGTGAGTAAAGCTTATCGCGGTGGTCGCCAAGCCTTACAGAAGGTCGACTTTCATCTTCGTCGCGGTGAAATGGCCTTTCTTGGCGGGCACTCAGGTGCAGGTAAAAGCACGTTGCTTAAACTGATTTGTGCTATTGAGCGCCCAACTGATGGCAAGATCAGTTTTAATGATCATGATATTACTCGAATTCCTAATAAGGACATCCCATTCTTACGTCGCAATATTGGCATTGTCTTTCAAGACCACCGCTTATTGATGGACCGAAGCGTATTCGACAACGTCGCTCTGCCTATGCGGATTGAGTCCATCTCTGAAAATGAAATCAAACGCCGTGTGTCTGCTGCATTGGATAAAACCGATCTGCTTGATAAAGCCAAGTGTTTACCTAGCCAATTGTCTGGTGGTGAACAGCAGCGGGTCGGTATCGCTCGCGCTGTGGTTAATAGGCCTACACTGCTTCTTGCGGACGAGCCGACTGGTAACTTAGATCCAGAGCTGTCTAATCGGGTATTGAAACTGCTCGAAGAGTTTAATCGTGCAGGGGTTACCATTCTTTTAGCGACTCACGACACCGGGTTAGTAAGCACTCGACCACAGTACCGTCACCTAGAGCTTAATCAAGGCTTTTTGAGCGAGGTTGAAGATTATGGGCGTGAATAAGCGCAATAAGAGCGCCAATGCGTCTCGCAGTAAAAACCGAGTCAAGAAAGACAACTTTTTCGCCGTTCATTTTAAGCAGGCCAAAGCATCGTTGTCTGAGTTGTGGCAGCGTCCATTAGGCAACATTCTGACTTTGGCGGTGATCTCAATGGCGCTAGCGATGCCAGCTGCACTCTATTTGCTTGGAAAAAATATTTCGGTCGCTTCAACTAATGTGACGAGTCCAGCACAAGTGAGTGTGTATATAAAAGATCAAACTCCAGAAGCGCGAGTCATGGTGTTGAAGGATGAACTCGAAACATCGCCAGATGTAGCCAAAGTTGAGTATATTTCTCCGCAGCAAGGGTTAGAAGATCTTAGCCAGTACTCAGGCTTTGAACAGGCCATTAGTTTGCTGGATGACTATGCACTGCCAGGAGTGCTAGTCATTACTCCGAGTAAAGATGACAAAGCAGCGATCAAACTTCTCGCACAGCGTATTGCTAAACAAGAGGGGATCACTGATGTTCGTTTAGACGAAGATTGGTTGACCCGGTTAGATGCGATTAAAAACCTTGTGAGTGGTATTGTCGTGACTTTGTCGCTGTTGATGCTTGGATCTGTGTTCTTAATTGTTGGTAATACGCTGAGGTTTAATGTGCTCGCCAATAAAGAAGAGATCCAAACGATGAAGCTGATTGGAGCGACCAATAGTTATATTCTTCGTCCTTATCTCTATTCAGGAATGTGGTTTGGCCTATTGGGTGCAGTTATGGCGTGGGTATTAACTGCCGTTATCACAATTTTACTTAATAGCAGTGTAGAGCAGTTAGCGCTTCTGTATGACAGCCATTTTCGCTTGGTTGGCTTAAGCTGGGATGAATCTCTGTTGCTGGTGATGCTGGGCACTTTCCTTGGTTGTTTAGCAGCGAAGGTATCAGCACAAAGACACCTTAAAGAGATAGAGCCTGTTTAATTGAACTCGATTATTGTGCTGTTGTCATACTATTGAAAAAAGTAGACGCTACCGTATACTTCTTTTCTTGTATAGATGATTTGTTTATGCATAATAACCTTCCCCTGCTTGAAACCTGTTCATTTTAGGTTCAAGATTGTTGGGTTAAAACCATATTCTTAATCAGAGACTGATGAGGACTTGAATGAGTAACCAAGCATATCCAATGGCTGTAGTGACACAAGATAGCTTAGACAGCTATATTCGTTCTGTGAACAGCTATCCAATGCTAACTCCTGAAGAGGAGCGTGAACTTGCAGAACGTCTGCATTACGACGGTGAAATTGAGGCAGCAAAAGGCTTAATCCTTTCGCACCTTCGTTTTGTTGTACACGTTGCTCGCGGTTATTCGGGTTACGGCCTACCTATGGCTGACCTAGTTCAAGAAGGCAATATTGGCCTTATGAAAGCGGTAAAACGCTTTAACCCAGAAGTGGGTGTTCGTCTGGTTTCTTTTGCCGTTCACTGGATCAAAGCTGAAATACACGAGTACGTGCTACGTAACTGGCGTATCGTTAAAATCGCGACCACTAAAGCGCAACGTAAATTGTTCTTCAACCTACGTAAATCCAAAAAGCGTTTGGGTTGGTTCAACAATGGCGAAGTAGAAACGGTTGCTCGTGAGCTAGGTGTTGAACCTTCAGAAGTTCGCGAAATGGAGTCTCGATTAGCGGCTCAAGATGCAACTTTCGAAATGCCAAGCGACGATGATGATTCTGGTTCATCTTACACTGCGCCTATGGTGTATTTAGAAGACAAATCTTCTGATGTTGCCGACAGTGTCGAAGCTGCTAATTGGGAAGCGCATACTAACAATCGCTTGAGCTTAGCACTAAAGAGCTTAGACGAGCGAAGTCAGCACATTGTTCGCTCTCGTTGGTTAGACGACAACAAGTCAACGCTGCAAGAGCTAGCAGAAACTTATAGCGTATCGGCTGAACGAATTCGTCAGCTTGAAAAGAACGCGATGAAAAAATTGAAAGCTGCTGTTGGCGAGTTTTAATATCAGCTAAGCGACAAAGAAAAGTGAAGTCGAGCTCTTACGAGCTCGGCTTTTTTATTGCCGATCATCTAGCGAGTTACCAAGATGATTTTGGATCGAATTTAATCACTCTAGCCTGTGGGTAACTCTGTGGTAAATTTCTTTGCTATCTGTCAGCAAGCAGGGTGGATAAAGGTGTCATCCTGCTTTTTTTACTGGGGATAGTTTTTCTTTTACACACAATTAAATAATGATCATCACTATATGTTGTGGATCAATTCAATTCCAAATACTTTATCAACGTAATCCACAGTTTTATCCACAGATGATGCATTTGTGATCGCTAGTGGATAACCTTACTGACCCCGTGTACTTGTTCACCACTGGATAGGTTACAATGGCATTAGACATATAAGATATAAAAGAGAAAGTTAATGGATCAGTTTAAGCATATTGATGTGGGTGGTGCACAGCGCCTTTTAGATCAAGGGGAAGCGCGTATGGTCGATATTCGTGACCCTCAATCCTTTGCGGTCGCTCACGCGAAGGGTGCATTTCACTTAACCAACGATACGATTGTCACTTTTATGGATGATGTTGAATTCGACCAGCCAGTTTTGGTGATGTGTTATCACGGTGTCAGTAGTCAAGGTGCAGCGCAGTATTTGGTTAACCAAGGCTTTGAGCAGGTGTATAGTGTTGATGGTGGCTTTGAAGCATGGCAAAGAGCTGCACTCCCGACACAATCCAATTTAGGTTAGTTCTATGCATCGACTTATCTCTCTCAATAATCCTCGTATGGCGCAAGCTTTTATTGATTATATGGCTTCACGCCGCATCGACATTCAGATGATGCCTGAGGGAGAAGGACAATTTGCTTTATGGTTGACCGATAGTCAGCATCAAGTCGAAGTTGAGTCTGAGTTGCAACAGTTCTTGGCCGACCCAAATGCCAGTAAGTATCAGGCAGCGTCATGGGATATGGCAGAAAGTCGCAACAATCACTTTAAGTACCATTCGCCGAGCATGCTAGCGATGATCAAAGCAAAGGCGGGGCCTATGACCCTATCGGTGATGGTCATCTGTTTGGTGATTTTTACTCTGCAGCAATTTGGTTCGGGTGAAGGGGTATTTTCCTTACTTCATTTTCCTGCATTCTCAGGTCAAGAGTGGCAGTTGTGGCGCTGGGTTAGCCACGCCGTTCTGCATTTCTCCGTTATGCATATCGCTTTCAATGTACTTTGGTGGTGGCAGCTAGGCGGAGATATTGAACAGCGACTCGGCTCCGTTAAGTTGCTGCAGATTTTCGTTGTTTCTGCAGCGCTGTCTGGAGCAGGACAGTACTGGGTTGAAGGGGCAAACTTTGGTGGCTTGTCTGGTGTGGTCTACGCGCTTGTTGGGTACTTATGGATGCTTGGCTATAAAGCACCACAGCTCGGTCTCAGTATGCCTAAACCTATGATTGGCTTTATGCTGGTTTGGTTGGTGCTTGGTTTTGTGCAACCTTACATGGCGATTGCCAATACTGCTCATCTGGTTGGACTGATATCTGGAGTCGCGCTCGGATTGCTAGATGCGAGTCGAGCTAAACAGTCATCGCGGGTATAAAAAACGGCGCATTGAGCGCCGTTTGTCATTTGTCCTTGAGTTACTGATACAAATATTTAGTAAACAGTAAATCAGCAATAATGGTTTTCCCTGTCTCTGGTAGTAAAGTGGCGTTGAGCTGTTCAACCAGTGTTTTACGCAGGTCTTCGCGCCCTGCCAGAGAAGTAATAGTATCTTCTGACTGTTTTCCTAGCAGTTCAATAACCGCATCGCGGATCAAAGGCTGATGCAACTCAACGATACTAAGGTCCGCTTCGCTGGCAACCATAATATCGATACGAACTTGGATATAGCCTAGCTTGTTGCCTTTGGTGTAAAAGTTAGTCGTTAGATCCGGTTCCAATGTGAAGTAAGCTAACTTGGGAGCACCTTCCTCTTCGGCTAAAGCGGGTAGACTAACCAACAAACCCAAAACGAGAAAAATTTGGGCTAGATAACGTTTAATCATATTTATAACTTTTCTTTCGTCCAATCACGATACTCGAATCGCTTGAGTCTTGTTACAATAGAGCATCTAATTGTAATAAAAAAGCGTTAAGCACTCAGTAGAGTGGTTAACATTAAAGATGGAAGCTTTATTGTAGGTCAATAAGGCTGCTTATTGAATATTAGTATGAATCAACCTATTGCGCTCTATCTATCTGCTCTTCGCCAAGTTGATTGGCAGCATCCGGATCATTTTAGCTTTTTTACTCAAAGTGCAAAAAAGTGGCTGTTAGAACAGGGCTCTTTGTCACGTTTATTGGGGTCTTACTGCGATTCACTAACGGTCGACTTACTTCATAATAAAGTGGTTCGCGCTGAAAAACTGAATGTGCAAGAGCACGAATTGCTGACTCAGGAAGACTGCTTACTACGTAAAGTGGTTTTAAAAGGGGATGGCGAGCCTTGGGTTTTAGGCCGCACTTTAATCCCGCAATCTTCTCTGCAAGGGCAAGAGTACGATTTAGCTCAGCAGGGGGAAATTCCGTTGGGGTTGACTGTATTTAGCGCTAATGACGTAAAGCGCGACGCCTTACAAGTAGGGGTTGTAGAGGTTAACGGTCATCGTTTATTGGCTCGTCGTTCTCGATTGTGGATGAACCAAAAACCTATGTTAGTCGCAGAGTTATTTCTTCCGACCGCCCCAATTTATGCAAAGGAGAGCATTATAAATGACGGCAGATAAAGCAGTCGCCTACTGGCAGCTGATGCGCATGGACAAGCCAATTGGGACTTTATTGTTGCTATGGCCAACGTTATGGGCACTGATCATATCGGCTGAGGGTCTGCCAAGCCTAAAAGTTCTATTGGTGTTTGTTATTGGTGTTATTTTTATGCGCGCTGCAGGCTGCGTGATCAATGACTTTGCTGATCGTAAAGTCGATGGTCATGTCAAGCGCACCAAGCAGCGCCCATTGCCGTCTGGTCGAGTCAGCTCTAAAGAAGCGATTGGACTGTTTACGGTGCTAGCTATTAGTTCATTCTTACTGGTTCTGAGTATGAATGCACTCACTATTCAGCTCTCTTTTGTTGGGATATTTTTAGCTTTTATTTACCCATTTATGAAGCGCTATACCCATCTCCCGCAACTGTTTCTTGGTTTAGCTTTTAGTTGGTCGATCCCTATGGCTTGGGCAGCCCAAGCGAATGAAGTCACCATGATGACTTGGTTTATCTTTGTGATTAACGCTCTGTGGACGATTGCTTATGACACACAATACGCTATGGTTGACCGAGATGATGACTTAAAGATTGGTATCAAATCGACAGCTATTTTGTTTGGTCGCTTTGACAAAATGATTATTGGAGCGTTGCAGTTATTAACGCTCGCGATGCTAATGGCGGTAGGTATTTGGTACCAGCTAGGCGCCAGTTACTACTGGAGCTTACTGGCTACTAGCAGCCTATTTGTTTTTCAACAGCACCTCATTCGCCATAGAGAACGGGACCTATGCTTTAGAGCTTTTCTCAACAACAATTATGTAGGCATGATGGTCACCATAGGGCTGTTTATCGCATTTTGGTAAAGAAAAGGGCACCCATTGGATGCCCTTTTTAATGTTGAAGTGACTATTTGGCGTCGGTTGTCTGACAGATACTCTCTTTGATTGTCAGCCTCACCTCTGGATAGAGCATAGAATAGAGGCGGTTGGCCAGATCCTTGCTCTTCTCACTGTCGCAGTTGCCATCGTTGTCTAGGTAAGCTTGCTGCTTCAAGGTCGTAAATAGGGCAGAGAATACCCCTTTGTCGAAGAACTCTGGAGCATTGATGCCGTGCAAACGGCCTAAACGTTGCGCGATATCTTGGCTCTTCTGTTCTAGATCTGACTTACCTAGTTCAGGGGTAGCAACGAGCAAGTTTAAGGCAATTGCGTAGCGTTGCAGTGTTTCGGTAATCGTACGGCCAAGTAGTACTAGTACTTGAGTACTTGCTTGATTGATCGCTACGTTTTGTTCGCTATCAATCGTGACCAAACCTTGGCGGGCAATCTCTTCAATGTAAGACTCAGTTAGCTCTCCGAGTTTCTCTTCCCTAATACTTAAGAACAGTTCTTGCTTTAAGAATGGGTAAACCAGTGCCACATTGTGTTTGATCTGCTCTAAAGAGAGTTGTTGATGACGCACTAACATCTGCGCAATTAACGACGGTAGCGCTAATAGATGAATGATGTTGTTGCGGTAGTAAGTCATCAAGATCGACTGATTGCGATCGAGAGAAACAATCTCACCCATGCTATCGGTTTCAATAACAAACTTATCTAGCGACTCCGCATGTTTAACAAGCTGTTCGGCACTTTGGTCAGGAACTGTGTAGGTTGACGAGTAAGGCACGTTTTTAAGCAAAGATAAGTAGCAATCAATTTGATTGACTAGGCTGTCACGCGACAATGCCCTTTGACGCGAAGCAAGCAGAGCCGTCGCACACAGAGTCAGTGCGTTCGCTGCGGCCGCATCATTGATGTTTGTCATCATCTTGGTGGCAAGGCCGTTGACGACTGGGTTTAGCCATTGTGGCTTGGTCGAACCCATAGGGTCAATATCTTTCGTCCACTCAGGTGCGTGTTCATTTAGGTACTGGTTAATTGGAATTGGCTCACCAAAGTTCACATAGCCTTGGCCGAAATTACGCAGCTTACGAATTGTACGTAGGACAAGACTCGCATTCTCTTTCTCTTTGCGCTTGCCACGTAGCTCCTTGGCGTAAGTACCTACTTCCATCACATGTTCGTAACCAATGTAGACAGGCACAAGTGTAACCGGGCGATTTAAGCCGCGTAGCATTGCTTGGATTGTCATGGCTAACATACCCGTTTTGGCCTGAAGCAGACGTCCCGTACGTGAACGCCCCCCTTCACTGAAGTACTCTACTGAGTAGCCTTTAGCAAATAGTTCGGCTAGGTATTCTCGGAAGATAGTTGAGTATAGCTTGTTACCTTTGAAGCTACGACGAATAAAGAATGCGCCGCCGCGACGGAAAATAGGGCCTGCGGGGAAGAAGTTGAGGTTGATACCCGCAGCGATATGCGGTGGTACCATGCCTTCACGGTAAAGAACATAAGACAGCAGTAAATAGTCCATATGACTACGATGGCAAGGGACGTAGACAATCTCATGACCATCCTGCGCCAGCTTTCTTACCGTGGCCGCATTGGTGATATTTAACCCTTGATAGATACGGTTCCACAGCCAACCAAGTATACGCTCACCATTTTTGATTAATGAGTAAGAGAAGTTTGCTGCAATCTCATCCATGATGGCATGTGCTTCTTTACGTACTTTCTCAATGGGTATGTCTTTCGAGTTCGCTTCATCTGTGATGACTTTCTCGATCGCCTCTGACTTCATTAGGCGCTTGAACAGAGCTTGTCTGCTAGGCAGATTAGGGCCAGATGCCGCTAGCTTTTGGCGAGAGAAATGAATTCGAGCTACGCGTGCAAGTTTATGCGCAATAGAAGCATCGGTACCATGTGAGTCAGCCATGTAGCGCAGAGAAACAACAGGACTGATGCGCACCAAGCAGTCGCGGCCCGACACTAACACCGCTTTGGCTTTTTGTGGACCATTCAAAGATTGAAGGTAAGGTTTTTGCTTCGACTCTTTGCCAGGTTTACGGCCCCATAGCACGGTTGCTGGGATCATTTGAATATCAAGTTCAGAGTCGAACTTGTGTAGCTCTAGTAGGTCCGAGAATAACGTAACAGAAGCGCTTGGAACGTCTTGGTCACTCTCCATGACAGTACTGCGAGCAGAGGTAAAAACGTAACGGTTAAATGATTTACCGTTGATTTCGACTGGCTCTAGTGGGTCGGGTAGTCCAAGAGCGACAACTTGCTTTTGCAGCGCAAGTAGATCAACAGCAGAGCGGTATGGCAAAGCGTAAATAATGGGCTTGTTTACATCAATACTATGATCTTCAATAGGATTTGAAGGAATAGTGGTCCCTTTAACTAACACTGACATCGGCAGCTTTAGTAGGGTTCGCGATAGCATTCGTCCAGAAGACATCAGGTTCTTAGCCTCAAAAGTAGATGGTGTGCACAAGCTCATTTCCAGTTCTGCAAAAATAGAAGTGGGAATGAGCCCAAGCGCGAATTTTTATAGCGGGCAAGGATACCAGAAACTGGTCTAACCTTTTACTGATTATTGACTAGGAAAACGTCAATTTTTGAGTCATTCAACTATCTGAATAAAATACAAAGAGAATTTAACTTGCCTCACAAAACACTGCATGGATTAAAACGGATCAGGAACGCCACGTACTATTCCTGGCAGGGCCTTAAAGCCACATTCAAACATGAGCCTGCTTTTCAAGAAGAGATCATCCTCGCTGCTATAATGATTCCCGCCGCATTTTTCATCGCGAATACGCAATGGGAGAGAGTCCTATTGATTGCCACAGTGGTACTAGTGCTGGTTGCAGAACTGTTTAATAGTGCTATTGAAGCTGCGATAGATCGAGTAGGAACCGAGCACAATGAACTGGCTGGGCGAGCTAAAGACATGGGTTCAGCCGCCGTAATGGTGACCATGTTACTGACGGGCTATGTGTGGTTAGAAATCCTAATTTTCTGACGAAATAGTGGTCAAACTGGCTAACTCACTAAAAAGTAAGCAATTGGCTTTGCATTTGTACAATTACTGGATATACTCACAGTTAACTGTATAAAAAGACAGGTGACTTATGAAGCCGTTAACGCCCCGACAACAACAAGTTTTTGATCTGATCAAAAGCAAAATAGAAGATACTGGTATGCCACCAACACGTGCTGAGATTGCTCGTGAACTTGGTTTCCGTTCAGCAAATGCTGCTGAAGAACATCTTAAAGCGCTAGCTCGAAAGCAAGCGATTGAAATTATCCCTGGAGCCTCGCGTGGTATCCGTATTTTACTTGAAGATGCGGCTAACGATGACGAAGGATTACCGCTTATTGGTCAGGTTGCTGCAGGTGAGCCTATTCTGGCTCAAGAGCATGTCGAGACACACTACCAAGTCGATCCAAGCATGTTCAAACCTCAAGCCGATTTCTTACTGCGCGTGAATGGCGAGAGTATGAAAGATATCGGTATTATGGATGGTGACTTGTTAGCAGTACATAAAACCCAAGATGTCCGCGATGGTCAGGTAGTTGTTGCGCGCGTAGATGATGATGTCACGGTTAAGCGTTTAGAGCGTAAAGGTTCAACAGTACTGTTACATGCGGAAAATGAAGAGTTCTCGCCAATTAAAGTCGACCTTACTAGCCAGCACTTAGCGATTGAGGGCTTGGCTGTGGGTATTATTCGTAATACCGATTGGATGTAATAGCAGATATTTGAGATCTATTCTCACCTGTTGATATTGTAATTGATATTCATTATCATCTTATTTCTGGCTAAGGAAGGAAGATGATAATGGCCGTCGATCACACATCAGCTAAACATCGCTATCAAATCCCTGCTAATTTATTGCAGCCATTGTGGCTTCGTAGCCGAGAAAGTTTGGTTGATAATGGATTGGTTTATGATCCAATTGCAGCGCGTGCCTGTCAGCGCTGCCAATTGGCTCCAGAATGTCTCTCTGGTGATATTGATCAGAAGCAACTCCTTCATGTCACACTCACTCAATTGTGTGATCAGCAAGTTTCCACTTTTATTAAACGTAACCCAGATGGTTGGATCGTCAACGTCGGCGCAGGTCTCGATACACGTTTTTACCGCGTAGATAATGGTCGTTGTAACTGGCTAGAGTTAGATGTGACTGAAAACCTACTTTGGCGTCAGAAGTTATTCCATAGCAGTGAACGCTATCACCATATATGCGGGAGCGTTGATGATGTGAGTTGGTTAGAGCAACTTCCTGTCCCTGAAAAAACACCTGTGATGATAGTGTGCGAACACGCTTTACTCGATTGTAGTCAGCGTCAAGTTGCTAAGTTTATTCAGGCGCTAGGCTGTCATTTTGATTCTGCACGCGCTTGTGTTGTTTTGGCTGGTGACTTAAGTCATTCTAAACTAGGCCAAAAAATGGGGGCGGGGAAATATGCTCATGGCTACAGCGATCCGGGAGATGCCATGCTCGGTTATCTTCCTTGGGCGCGTTGGGTCAAAATTTATTCACCAATCGAGCGAGACTGCGGTCGCTGGAAACTTTGGCAGCGCTGGCTGACAAAGATTAACTTCCTCAAGCATAGATTAACTCCGGTACTGGTTCAGCTTCGCTGGTAATCTAGTTACACTTGTCGCTCAATTAATCATAGAGTGACAACGTGAACATTCTTCAAACCCTCTCTAATCGCGCTGTGCATAAGCAAGTACTCATGCTAGCTATTCCTATGGTGCTTTCCAACATTACGGTTCCGCTGCTTGGATTGGTGGATGCCGCTGTTATTGGTCACCTAGAACATGCTTGGTATTTGGGTGGCGTAGCCTTGGGCAGCACAATGATCAGCGTAACTTTCTGGCTATTGGGTTTCCTACGTATGTCGACGACGGGCCTTACTGCTCAATCCTATGGTGCAGAGAGCAAGCATCAACTCGGTTTGGTTTTCAGCCAAGGCATGACAATGGCGTTGAGTTTCGCTGCGATGTTTCTTCTCTTCCATCAAGCCATTGCCGAGTGGGTGTTTAGCTTCAGTGATGCGAGCGAACAGGTGAAGCATTATGGCGCGCAGTACTTCGCTATTCGTGCTTGGAGTGCCCCTGCCGCGTTAGCTAATTTCGTACTGCTTGGCTGGTTATTGGGCATACAAAACGCTAGAGCGCCAATGTGGATGGTGATCATTGCTAATGTCACTAATATTGTCTTGGATGTGCTCTTTGTGATTGGCTTAGGTTGGAAAGTGGAAGGGGCAGCACTGGCTTCAGTGATTGCCGATTACACTGGGATGAGCTTTGGCTTGATGTGCGTATGGCGTAAATGGACCCATGATAGCCTGCCGCCGCTGTTCCACTTACTTAAGAATACTACCAATGGCTTGAGCCGTTTTGTTAAGCTCAATCGAGATATCTTTTTACGCTCACTTTGTTTGCAAGCGTCATTTACTTTTATGACTTTTCAAGGTGCCAGTTTCGGTGATGAAATCGTTGCCGCCAATGCGGTGTTAATGAGTTTCTTGATGATGATTTCTTATGGTATGGATGGCTTCGCCTACGCAATGGAAGCCATGGTGGGCAAAGCGATTGGTGCCAAAGACAGAGAGCAATTGAATCAGTCATTGATCGGAACGTTTTTCTGGAGTTTGGTTATTTGTGGTCTGCTGACGCTCGTATTTGCGTTGCAAGGATCGAATCTGATCAGTTTGATCACTGATATCGAAACTGTCCATGCGCTGGCGATGGCGTATTTGCCTTGGTTGGTGGCGATGCCGCTAGTGTCGATGTGGTGTTTTTTGTTTGATGGTATCTTTGTTGGAGCAACAAAGGGGAAAGAGATGCGCAATAGTATGTTCTTCTCTACCTGTACATTTTTTGCTGTCTTCTATGCCTCGCTAGGACTAGGTAATCATGCCTTGTGGTTGGCCATGTTATGTTTCATGGCGATGCGTGGCTTAACTTTAGCTATCATCCTAACGATACAATGGCGGAAAAATGCCTTTTTAGCCTAGCTGGAAGAATTGCATATCAATTAAAAAGCCGCGACTGGTAACGGTCGCGGCTTTCTATTTGTTGATGGTTTATTTAAAACAGACGGTTAAGGCCATTGAGTGCTGCCACACGGTAGGCTTCGGCCATGGTCGGGTAGTTGAATGTGGTGTTGACGAAGTACTCGATGGTATTCGCTTCCCCTTTCTGCTCCATGATGGCTTGACCGATGTGAATGATCTCTGCAGCACGTTCACCAAAACAGTGAATACCGAGTATCTCTTTGGTTTCGCGATGGAAGAGAATCTTCAAACTACCGATATCTTTACCTGCAATCTGGGCGCGAGCTAAGTGTTTAAACGAAGAGCGGCCTACTTCATAGGGTACTTTCGCCGCTGTCAGCTCTTGCTCGGTTTTGCCCACAGAGCTGATCTCTGGAATGGTATAGATACCAGTCGGGATATCTTCAATTAGGTTGCCGTCAGCCTTACCTTTGGTAATCGCTTGGGCGACAAAGCGGCCTTGATCATAAGCTGCGCTTGCGAGGCTTGGGTAGCCAATCACATCGCCGACAGCGTAAACATGCTCAACCTCGGTCTGATAATTTCCATCAACTTTAAGTTGCCCACGGGAGTCTCCCTCTAAACCAACAGCAGCAAGGTTGAGTTTATCTGTGTTACCCGTGCGGCCGTTTGCGTAGAGAATACAGTCGGCACGCATTTTTTTGCCTGACTCTAGGTGAACAATAACGCCATCGTCAGTGCCTTCAATTTTTTCAAACGTTTCGTCGTTGCGAATCACTACACCACTGTTCCAGAAGTGGTAAGACAGCGCATCCGACACTTCGTTATCCAAGAAGGCGAGTAAGCGATCGCGGGTGTTGATTAAGTCAGTTTTTACGCCAAGACCACGGAAGATAGAGGCGTACTCACAGCCAATCACCCCGGCACCGTAGATGATGATATGGCGCGGGTCGTGTTTTAGGCTCAAGATCGAGTCACTGTCGTAAATGCGTTCATGCATAAAGTCGACATTGTCAGGTTGGTATGGGCGAGAGCCCGTTGCAATGACGAAGCGATCGGCACTGTAGGTCTCTTCTGTACCATCACTCTGCATCACAGCGATCGAATACTTATCAATAAAGCGCGCGGTACCAAAGATCAACGAGCATTGGTTGCGGTCATAGAAGCTTTGACGCAGTCGAGTCTGTTTATCGATAACTGATTTTGCGTGACCTAGAATATTGGAAAAGGTGGAATGAAGGCTGGTGTTGTTGTGGCAGAACAGCGGGTTGTTGTTGAATTCAATAATGCGGCTGACTGCGTGACGCAACGCTTTAGATGGTATGGTTCCCCAGTGGGTACAACCACCTCCTACACTGCTTTCTTTTTCTACAATGGCAACGTTCAAGCCCGCTTTGGTTAATCCCATCGCTGCCCCTTCACCACCGGGACCACTACCAATAACGATTACATCAAAGTGGTTACTCTGCGCCATAGTTTCTTCCTTGTTATATAGTCTTAACATTGCTTTAGCGAGATTTTAACTGATTCCGCTAGTGGGTACACCTAAAGCATACTAGACAGTCGTAGAGATCACGTAGAATCAAGCAAATAAATCAAAGCGCATGTCTTATGTCTCTTATTGAGTTGGGATAGATTGAAATATCGAGTCAACAGGGTTTAATTGCGATTCGTTTTTGGCCGATTGGCTTAATTAATCTCCAAACATTAACAGCGTTAAATTTTGGGTTATCTCCTTAGGTTAATCGTTGTATATTAATGGACGTCGAAAAAAAACTAGAACAGCAACTATGAAATCCATGGGAATCCGTGCTCAGCAAAAAGAAAAAACACGCCGATCTTTGATAGATGCTGCCTTCAGTCAATTGAGTGCAGACCGAAGCTTTTCTAACCTGAGTTTACGTGAAGTCGCTCGGGAAGCGGGTATCGCTCCAACCTCGTTTTATCGTCACTTTAAAGATATGGATGAGCTGGGTTTGACCATGGTCGATGAAGGAGGCTTGTTGCTGCGTCAATTAATGCGCCAGGCACGTCAACGCATCGTAAAAGAGGGCAGTGTTATTCGAACGTCGGTAGAAACCTTTATGGAGTTTATCGAAAGCAGTCCCAATGTTTTCCGCTTGTTGTTGCGTGAACGTTCGGGAACCTCATTTGAATTTCGTACCGCAGTCGCCCGAGAAATGCAGCATTTTGTCGCTGAAATGACAGAGTATCTGATCAGTACGGGTATGGACCGTGATGAAGCTTTCACCCAAGCAGAAGCATCGGTCACGCTAGTATTTAGCTCAGGTGCTGAAGCTCTAGATTTAAATCGACGTGAACGCGATGAACTCGCTGAACGTCTAATTATGCAATTGCGAATGATAGCCAAAGGGGCTTTCTGGTATCGCAAAGAACGTGAACGTAACCGATTAAAAGGTGGGATAGATTAATGTCGAATGAAATAAACCAAGTTAATCGTGGCTCTGAGAAGAAAACGTTGGTGCTAGCGTTAATCGCTGGTATGTGTGGTGATGCTATGTTGTCATGGCTAACCATGAGTGAAGTTTCTTTCTCTATTTTTCCATTGATTGCTCTCGTACTGTCAGTACAAGCTCTATACCGAGAATACCTAGCTAACCCAGTATCAGAAGATATCCCATTGGTGGGTTTAGCCTGTTTCTTTGTCGGCGCGTTTGGCCACTCTGCATTTGTTAAAGCGCAGCACCCGGATGCTGGTTCTAACATGTTAGCGATCTTTATTACCCTAGGTTTGCTGCTTTGGGTGGCGAGAAAGCTAGGCTTTTTGAGCGCACCAACTAAAGCAGAATCTTAATATCTGCTTTTTGGAATAAAAAAACGAGCCATTTGGCTCGTTTTTTAATGTACTCTTAAGAGATTAAGCTTTACGTTCCAGTACAACGCCCGCTTCCATATGGTGGGTATAGGGAAACTGATCAAACAGAGCAAATCGTGTGATTCGGTGTGTCTCGCAAAGCACATCGAGGTTCTCTTTCAGTGTTTCAGGGTTACACGAAATGTACATAATACGTTCATAACCTTGAACCATCTTACAAGTATCGATATCCATACCCGCACGTGGTGGATCAACAAAAATCGTGTTGCAGTTGAAGCTCTTAAGATCAACGCCCGCATCTTGTAAACGGCGGAACTCACGCTTGCCTTCGATCGCCTCTGTAAATTCTTCCGCAGATAGACGCAGGATCTGTACGTTATCAATTTTGTTAGCTGCGATGTTGTATTGAGCTGAAACGACGGATGGTTTAGCAAGTTCAGTCGCTAGTACGCGCTCAAAGTTTTGCGCCAGAGCGAGTGAGAAATTACCGTTACCACAGTATAGCTCTAGCAGATCGCCAGTGCTGTCTTGCGTGCAGTCGACGGCCCACTCAAGCATTTTTTCAGCTACCTTACCGTTTGGCTGCGTAAAACTGTTTTCGACCTGCTGGTAGATGTATGGTTTGCCATTGACGTCAAGCTTTTCAATCACGTAATCACGGTCGAGAACAACCTTCATTTTACGTGCGCGGCCAATGATGTTTAGGTTGAAGCCTTCATCGTTTAAGCGTTGTTTTAGTGCTTTTGCGTTTTCAGTCCACTCTTCATCTAGCTGACGATGGTAAAGGAGTGATACTAAGATTTCCCCGCTTAGCGTAGAAAGAAAATCGACTTGGAATAGCTTACGACGCAGCGAGTCATTGTCTTTCATTGCATCAATAAGTAGCGGCATTAAGTCGTTGATGAGGAGACTAGCGGCTGGAAACTGATCTACACGGTACTTTTCACGAGTCTCTTGGTTGAACATGATGTAGTACATGTCGTCACCCTCATGCCAAACACGGAATTCTGCACGCATACGATAGTGCTGTTCTGGGGATTCGAAAACTTCTAACTCAGGTACATAATAAGGCGCGAACATCTCATTGAGACGGTCGATCTTCTCTGCCAGTTGTTCTTGGTAGCGTTGTGGGTTTACATCAAGAGTCGCCATGATTATTGCCTTAGGTTGAACCTGTCGAGGTTGTGTTTAGTCAGGAGCGCAGATTTTATTCAATCTCAGCCCTATGTCCAGTGTTGTCCTAATAATGAATAAAAGATAGTGCGTAAATGGCTTGTTGTGGTCTTCACTTCGCTATTTGTCTCGCGAATAGTTCAAATATTGTCTGGACAAAGTATCAATAGGTTAATAACATCGTCGCCAAGCTGGTGCTGTCTAGATGTTTAGATGGCTGAAAAGGGAATCTGGTGAGAATCCAGAACTGACGCGCAGCGGTAAGAGAGAACGAAAGCTCAAAGGACACTGCATAAACATGTGTGGGAAGTCGAGTCAGTAGGTGGTATTGCCAAGCTCTTGAGTCCGAATACCTGCCAGCAGCTGAGCAGTGGAAAATAATGCAAGCGTACCATGCTCGGTAGGACTTACGCGATTTAGGATATACAAATGAACCGATCTATTTTGGCGATTGCTGTTGCATCGCTACTTCCGCACGCCTCTCTTTCTTACGCTCAACAAGCATCCGCTGATGAGACTATGGTGGTAACCGCTAACCGTTTTGAGCAGTCAGTTGGTCAAATTACAGCAACAGTCGACATTGTGACCAAAGAGCAAATAGACAATCTGCAAATCAAATCTCTAACGGAAGCTTTAGCACTATTGCCTGGTGTGCAAGTAACGCAAAATGGAGGACGTGGGCAAAACAGTTCTGTCTTTGTTCGCGGTACCTCATCGAATCAAACGATTGTCCTCTATAACGGGGTGAGGATTGGTAGCGCGACAACAGGAAGCGCGAATTTCTCTGCAATTCCTCTAAGCGGCGTTGAACGTATCGAGTTAGTAAAAGGTGCTCGCGCTGCAGTCTATGGTGCTGATGCAATAGGTGGTGTAATTAATATTATTACTTCATCAGGGGCAGATATTGACTCAGGTACTGTTCTAGTCGGAGCTGGTACTGATAACTATCGCCAAGGCGCTGCTGGTGTGAGCTCTAAAGTTGGTCAGAACTCTTGGATCAATATGTCTGTAAACACTGAAGCATCAGATGGCTTTGATGTTGTAGGTACAGGTCCGGCTCAACCTGACGAAGATGGTTATAGCCGTCAAGACCTAACACTAGAAGTTGGGACAAACTTTTCACCAGAGTGGTCTGCCAAAGTGATGGGCTTTTATCATAAAGGTGTGACTGAATACGAAAGCTATAAGGACTTTTCTACAGGCAAGCTATCAGCCGATGAGCAAGAGTCTACTCTTTTCAACTATGCTGCAGTTGTAGCATACAGAGGTGAAAGGTACAGATCATCACTATCGATCTCTACAAATAGAGATGATAGCGATCACAAAGGCGGCGAACTTCCGGGTAGTCACTTAATCACTGACCGTGATGCTCTTAACTGGCTGAACTCTTATCAGTTCTCTGAAAGCTTTGTAGTTAATGCAGGTGTTGACCTAACGAAAGACTCGGTGGCTGACTCTAAAATTTGGAGCAGCAATAGTTACCAGAAATATGATGGAACTAGCCGAAAGAACAATGCTGTCTTCGCTTCGGCTTTCTATGACAACTCAGGCCTGCAAGTTGAAGCAAGTGTTCGTCATGATGACAACGAAGTCTATGGCGGGAAATCGACCTGGCAGCTAGGCGCGGGTTACCTTGTTAATCAGAATTGGCGTTTGATTGCGTCTGGTGGTAGTGCGTTTCGAGCACCGACATACAATAACTTGTTTTGGCCTGGTTATGGTAATAGTGACCTGAAACCAGAAGAGTCTTTAAGTTTTGAGGCCGGTTTTGAGTTCTTTTCTGACGTAGCGGATGTGCGCATTGTAGGTTATTCAAACAAAATCACTAATTTGGTAAGTTATCAGTCAAAAGGTGAGGCGCTAAAGAACTCCGATGCAACTATACGTGGTGTTGAAGTCAGTTCGCAGTTTACGACAGGTGTGATTTCACACTCAGTGTCGTTAGACTTCCTCGATCATAACAACAAGGTTAATGTTGCTAGCTTTGGTCAACCAGAAGACATTCAAGATAAAGAACTCTCTCGTAGAGCAAACTTTGCTGCAAAATGGTTGGTCAGCTATGAACACAATGACTGGCGTGGTGACTTGAGCTATCAGTACCAAGGCAAACGCTATGACGATGCAAAAAATACTGTGGAACTTGACCCGTATAGCCTTGTGAACTTTACATTGGCTTACCAGTTGACTGAGCAATGGAAGCTGCGAGCTAAAGTTGAAAACTTGTTTAATGCCCAGTACCAAACGGCGGACAAGTATGAAACGCAAGATCAAGCGTACTACCTAAATGCTTCATACCAGTTCTAATAGATAGTTAACCGCCTTCGGGCGGTTTTTACTTCTCTCTATACCTAAATTATGAAAAAGAACGTTATTGTAAGCTGGTCTAGTGGTAAAGACTCGACTCTAACCTTAGAAAGGCTAGTAGAAAGCCGCGAATACCAAGTGGTGGGCCTGTATACGACCTATGTTAAAGATGAAGTTCCTTTCCAAGCGACGCCAATTGATGTGCTAGATATGCAGGCACAGCTGTTAGGTTTGCCTTTGATAAAGATAGAGCTTCCAGAGGTTTTCCCCTCGAATGAGATTTATCAATCATCTATTGTTAATGCTTTACAGCAAAGCGGACTTGCGATTGAGGCTGTAGCCTTTGGCGATATGTTCTGTAACGGTATTGAAGCGTATCGTCGTAGCTATATAGAGCCTGCTGGTTGGGAGTGTGTCTTTCCTTTGATAGGGCAACCAAGTGTGGACTTAGCGTATGAGATCCTTGAGCGCGGAATCAAAATCTTAGTTGTTACCACGGATGGTAATGCATTAGCACCTAGCTATTGTGGACAATGGTATAGTCAAGATTTTCTTGATAGCTTGCCTAATGGTGTCGATCTTTGTGGTGAAGATGGTGAGTTCCACACATTAGTGACCGAAACGCGGAGCTATCGAGGAAAGATCGATTTAGAGCTAACTCATAAAGAGCAAGGAGAGCGCTTTACTCATCAACGTTATCACGCGCAATGTTTGCCAAAATAGCCACAGCGAGTATCATTGCCAAGTCGTAAAGTAGTGAGCAATCCAAGTGTCCGAGCAACAAGCAAAAATCCTAATCTTTGATTCTGGTGTCGGTGGTCTGTCTGTATATAAAGAGATACAGGCGAAATTACCTCAGCTTGATTACCTCTATATCTTCGACAATGCAGCCTTCCCATATGGCGAACTGCAACATGAAAAGCTAATTGCACGTGTTGATGCGTTAGTCTGCTCGCTGGTGGAAAAACACCAAATAGATTTAGTCGTTATCGCATGTAATACAGCCAGTACTATTGTGTTGCCAACCTTGAGGGCTAAACTCTCTACGCCCGTGGTTGGTGTTGTTCCTGCAATCAAACCTGCTTCGAATCTAGCTAATAAAGCGGTTGGCCTAGTTGCGACTCCGGCAACGATTACTCGTCCTTATACTCACGACCTTATTCGTGACTTCTCTCAAAGTAAGCCTGTCGAGCTATTGGGCTCAACTCGGTTAGTTGCTATGGCTGAAGAAAAGCTCAGAGGAAAAGCTATCGATCAAGCCGAGCTTAAACAAATTCTTGCACCAATTGACAATAAAGTGGATGTCGCTGTGTTAGGTTGTACTCACTTTCCGTTAATCAAAACCGAAATTCAGCAAGCATTATCAAACCATGTATTGTTGGTTGATTCGGGAGAAGCAATAGCACGTAGAGTTGCCGATCTACTTAAAGATAAATTTGAACAGAAGATTGAGACGACAGGAACAAGAGAGATTTTCTCAACAGCTCCCCCTTGGGAAGAGGGAGCATTGAACATCGCATTACATGAACTTGGTTTTAGCCCTGTTCAGTACTTTCCGATTGAGATTTAGGGTCGTTAGCGATACGAACCTTTAACGTTCGCTGCATATAATCCTTTTCATTAAGTGCTTCAATAGCAGTTTGTGCGTCAGCGGCAGCCATCACCACAAAGCCAAAGCCCCTTCTTTTACCTGTGCGTTTATCTTTCATTAGACGCACGGCAAAAACTTCACCATGTTTAGCAAATAGCTCTTTCACGTGTGATTCATTCGCTTTATAGGGCAAGTTGCCTACGTAAAGTGTTTTAGTTGATGGGTCGTTGGATGGGTCTTGTTCTTTATTGGTGTTTGAAAGTTTAAGAATAAAAGCGGAAGCGAATACACCCAGTACAAAGCTAATAGCAGGAGGCACGGCTACCTGCGAAAAGATGATTCCGCCCAAAACAGCTAAGGCGACAATCAATAAGGTCGATTTGTTTGAACTCATATTGGAATACAACTTTTAAGGTTTAAGAAAAATTAGGTCTACCGTTAACAAAATAGACACATGGATCTTACGTATATGGTTGTTGTTTTTCCAACGTATTGATGTGACATGACTCAAATGTTGAAATTTTATTCTATTTTCAGGCTTTTGATTTGTTTTTAACCAAACGAAATCTATTTTCAAAAAAACACTTGTCTTCCGCTCAGACCTCCCTATAATGCCGCCTCACCGACACGGAGTGAGATGAACATCACACACCGAGTTAGAGAGAGAAAAGAAAGTTTGAAAAAAACGCTTGACTCTCAAGTTGGGAAGCGTAAGATACGCACCCCTAACGACGAGGCGCGAAGCGTAGCAGTCGTTAGAAAAAGCTCTTTAAAAATATAGACCTATCAATCTGTGTGGGCACTCGTTGATGATAATCCAATTAGAAACTTCGGTTTCAAATTAGGTTTCAATGATACGAA
>JRWQ01000022.1 GCA_000775715.1 Vibrio tubiashii | reverse complement strand
AACATCGAGCTACCAGAAGGAGTAGAGATGGTAATGCCAGGCGATAACATCAAGATGACTGTTGAACTAATCGCTCCAATCGCGATGGACGAAGGTCTACGTTTCGCAATCCGCGAAGGTGGCCGTACAGTTGGTGCTGGTGTTGTTGCTAAGATCTTCGACTAATTCTTACGAATTAGCTAAAGACTTCGGAAAATCTTTGAATAAGATTTGACGAACCAGTAGCAAAAAGGGCATCATTTGATGCCCTTTTTCTGCACTATATAAAATGTCTGTTGTTTTCTTATTCAATATGGCATTGAGCAGGATTTTTGGTTGAGGTGTTGCGTCTCAGTCAATAAAAAGAGTACGTCAATTTTTTAAAATTGTCGTTTCATGGATTTGCCCTGCAACAGCGGGGTTGTTGTCGTCTATATTAAGACTTAGACAGGTTGGTTTTATGAAAGCAAATAATGCTGAAACTCCTGATAGCTCAAATGGCGCAGATATCTTCAAGTGGATTGTCACTTTTGTTCTGTTAGCTGCCGCTGTTGTGGGTAATTACCTGTATGGTGAAATGTCTGTAGTGATTCGCGCTGCAGGTGTTGTTGTACTGATTGCTGCTGCACTTGGTGTTGCTGCTACAACAACTAAAGGTAAAGCTGCGATTGAGTTTGCAAAAGAGTCACGTATGGAAGTACGTAAAGTTGTTTGGCCTACACGCCAAGAAACTATGCAAACTACTTTTATCGTTTTAGCTGTAAGTATTGTAATGGCTCTAGTGCTTTGGGGCATCGACGGAATTATGGTTCGTCTTGTCGCTCTAGCAACTGGGGTATAGAGGGTTTTAATTCATGAGTGAAGCTCCAAAAAAACGCTGGTATGTGGTTCAAGCCTTCTCTGGATTTGAAGGCCGTGTAGCCCAATCTCTTCGTGAGCATATTAAAATGCACAGCATGGAAGAGCTGTTTGGTGAAGTTCTAGTCCCTACTGAAGAAGTAGTGGAAATGCGTGCAGGTCAGCGTCGTAAGTCTGAGCGCAAGTTCTTCCCAGGTTACGTCCTAGTTCAGATGATCATGAACGATGAATCATGGCACTTAGTACGCAGTGTGCCGCGTGTCATGGGCTTCATTGGCGGTACCTCTGACCGTCCAGCTCCTATCACTGATAAAGAAGCTGATGCGATTCTTAACCGTCTTGAGAAAGCAAGCGAAGCACCTCGTCCACGTACTATGTACGAAGCGGGTGAAGTGGTTCGTGTTACTGACGGTCCATTTGCTGACTTCAACGGTACCGTTGAAGAAGTGGATTACGATAAGAGCCGAGTTAAAGTGTCTGTATCGATCTTTGGTCGTGCAACACCAGTTGAGCTTGAATTTGGTCAGGTTGAAAAACTTGACTAAGACTCTGTTTTTCAGAGTATAAAAAATCACCTTTTTAGGGTTGTATAAGGCGCGGATTATGACTATAATTTCGCGCCTTATTATTTTGGCTTGTGCATGAGTATTGAGCCGAAATAAAAAGAATTTATATCAACGGGGAGCTGATCAGCCGATTAGCGTTTGTACCCAAAATTAGGAATTATCATGGCTAAGAAAGTTGAAGCTTACATCAAGCTACAAGTTGCTGCTGGTATGGCGAACCCGAGTCCACCGGTTGGTCCTGCTCTAGGTCAACACGGTGTGAACATCATGGAATTCTGTAAAGCGTTTAACGCAAAAACAGAATCTGTTGAGAAAGGTCTACCAACTCCAGTTGTTATCACAGTATACAACGACCGTTCTTTCACGTTCGTAACTAAGACTCCACCTGCTGCAGTTCTTCTTAAGAAAGCGGCTGGCGTTAAGTCTGGTTCAGGTCGTCCAAACACTGAGAAAGTGGGTACTGTAACTGACGCTCAGCTTCAGGAAATCGCAGAAACTAAAGCTGCAGATATGACTGGTGCTGACATCGAAGCAATGAAGCGTTCTATCGCTGGTACTGCTCGTTCAATGGGCCTAGTGGTAGAGGGTTAAGATCATGGCAAAACTAACTAAGCGCATGCGCGTTATCCGCGAAAAAGTTGACGTAACTAAAGAATACGAAATCAACGAAGCTGTAGCTCTTCTTCAAGAACTAGCAACTGCTAAATTCGTTGAGTCTGTAGACGTTGCTGTTAACCTAGGCATCGATGCTCGTAAATCTGACCAGAACGTACGTGGTGCAACTGTACTACCTCACGGTACTGGCCGCGAAATCCGCGTTGCAGTGTTCACTCAAGGTGCAAACGCTGAAGCAGCTAAAGAAGCTGGCGCAGACATCGTAGGTATGGAAGATCTTGCTGAGCAAGTTAAGAAAGGCGAAATGAACTTCGACGTAGTTGTTGCTTCTCCAGATGCAATGCGCGTTGTAGGTCAACTAGGTACTATCCTAGGTCCTCGCGGTCTTATGCCAAACCCTAAAGTTGGTACTGTAACTCCTAACGTTGCTGAAGCAGTTAAGAACGCTAAAGCTGGTCAGGTTCGTTACCGTAACGACAAGAACGGCATCATCCATACTACTATCGGTAAAGCAAACTTCTCTGCTGAGCAGATCAAAGAGAACCTAGAAGCACTTCTAGTTGCTCTGAAGAAAGCTAAGCCGTCTTCTGCTAAGGGTACATTCCTGCAGAAGGTTAGCATCTCTACTACAATGGGTGCTGGTGTTGCTGTTGATCAGGGTAGCCTGAACACTCAAGCAAACTAATATATTTGCTTAGGCGTGAAGTTAGTGTATAATTTCGCGCCTAATATTTGTGGTTGGGGCTGAACTTTGGTTCATTAAATTCTGATTAGAATTTGTTGTGAATTATGACCCAGTCTCCGTCCAAGACCGTAGGTGTCTGACTTTGCTTAACAAATGATGACTTAATTTTCCTACGTAGATGGTGCCCGAACTGACAGAAAGCTCTATGTAAATAGTTACCTTTCTTCTGGGAAGCACCTCAATAGCTCTCACTGTTGTGATAATAGTGAGTGGTGTAACGACAACCAGGAGTAAATCCAAGATGGCTTTAAACCTTCAAGACAAAAAAGCAATTGTTGCTGAAGTCAACGAAGCTGCCAGTGGTGCACTTTCTGCAGTTGTAGCTGATTCTCGTGGCGTTGAAGTGGGCGCGATGACTTCTCTACGTAAGCAAGCTCGTGAAGCTGGCGTTTACGTACGAGTTGTTCGTAACACTCTAATGCGTCGTGCGGTTGAAGGTACAGACTACGAGTGTCTAACTGACACTTTCACTGGTCCTACTCTGATCGCATTCTCTAACGAGCACCCAGGTGCTGCAGCGCGTCTTTTCAAAGACTTCGCTAAAGAGAACGACAAATTCGAGATCAAAGCTGCTGCATTTGAAGGCGCACTTACTGACGCTGAAGTACTAGCGACACTACCAACTTACGACGAAGCTATCGCACGCCTAATGATGTGCATGAAAGAAGCTTCTGCAGGCAAGCTGGTACGTACTATCGCTGCACTACGCGACCAAAAACAAGAAGCTGCGGCTTAAGCCTTGCTTTTTTCTGGTTGCTTAATAAACTTATTGTTGATTTAAAAGAGAATTGTTATGTCTATTACTAACGAGCAAATCCTAGACGCAGTTGCAGAAATGTCTGTAATGCAAGTTGTTGAACTAATCGAAGCGATGGAAGAGAAATTCGGCGTTTCTGCTGCTGCTGCTGTTGTAGCTGGCGGCGCTGCTGGTGGCGAAGCTGCTGCTGAGCAAACTGAGTTCGACGTAATCCTAGAATCTGCTGGCGGCAACAAAGTTGCTGTAATCAAAGCGGTACGTGGCGCAACTGGCCTAGGTCTTAAAGAAGCTAAAGGTCTAGTAGACGGCGCTCCTGCACCTCTTAAAGAAGGCGTAGATAAAGAAGAAGCTGAAGCTCTTAAAGCTCAGCTAGAAGAAGCTGGTGCAAGTGTTACTGTTAAGTAATTATTGCATAGTTTCTTAGCCTAACGGCTAATGGCTGGTGGTTTTATAACCACCGGCCTTTTTGCGCTGTAGGGGTTGGGTGATTTTTCCGCTGTTTGAGCACCCAGTTTCCTAGCAAAAACCATTTCATTAGCTCTTAATGAAATGTTACTACAATCAAACAGATGTTAGTCACTGTCTCATAACTATTGGAGACAGTTTGGGTCACTTATCAGCGAGCTGAGGAACCCCATGGTTTACTCTTATACCGAGAAAAAGCGCATCCGTAAGGACTTTGGTACTCGTCCACAAGTGTTGGACATTCCATACCTGCTATCGATCCAGCTCGATTCGTTCGAAAAATTCATCGAACAGGATCCTGAAGGTCAATACGGTCTTGAAGCTGCTTTCCGTTCTGTATTTCCAATTCAGAGCTACAACGGCAATTCCGAGCTGCAATACGTTAGCTACCGTCTTGGTGAGCCAGTTTTTGACGTTAAAGAATGTCAAATCCGCGGCGTAACTTATTCAAAACCACTACGTGTTAAACTACGCCTAGTTATCTTTGATAAAGACGCGCCAGCAGGTACTGTAAAAGACATTAAAGAACAAGAAGTCTACATGGGCGAAATTCCGCTTATGACAGACAATGGTACCTTCGTAATTAATGGTACCGAGAGGGTTATCGTATCCCAGCTGCACAGAAGCCCAGGTGTATTCTTCGACAGCGATAAGGGTAAGACCCACTCATCAGGTAAAGTTCTATACAATGCACGTGTTATTCCTTACCGTGGTTCATGGCTTGATTTCGAGTTTGATCCTAAGGATAACCTGTACGTACGTATCGACCGCCGTCGTAAGCTACCAGCATCTATCATTCTTCGCGCACTAGGTAAGACGACAGAAGAGATCCTGGACATCTTCTTTGAGAAGGTGAACTTCGAAGTTAAAGATCAAACTCTTCTAATGGAGCTTGTTCCTGATCGTCTACGTGGTGAAACTGCGTCGTTCGACATCGAAGCAAACGGCAAGGTTTACGTTGAGACTGGTCGTCGTGTAACTGCACGCCACATCCGTCAGCTTGAAAAAGATGGCGTTGAGCATATCGAAGTACCGGTTGAGTACATCGTAGGCAAAGTTGCATCGAAAGATTACATCAACGAAGCGACTGGCGAGATCATTGTTGGTGCAAACCAAGAAATCAGCCTAGAAGCACTAGCTAACCTTTCTCAAGCTGGCCATAAAGCACTAGAAACGTTATTCACTAACGATCTAGACCATGGTCCATTCATGTCAGAAACACTACGCATCGACAGCACTGTTGATCGTATTTCTGCATTGGTAGAAATCTACCGCATGATGCGCCCTGGTGAGCCACCAACGAAAGAAGCTGCTGAAGCACTATTCGAAAGCCTATTCTTCTCTGAAGAGCGTTACGATCTATCGACTGTTGGTCGTATGAAGTTCAACAGCTCTATCGAACGTGAAGATGCTCAAGAGCAAGGCACGCTTGATGAAACTGATATCATCGAAGTGATGAAGAAGCTTATCGCTATCCGTAACGGCATCGGTGAAGTGGACGATATCGACCACCTAGGTAACCGTCGTATCCGTTCTGTTGGCGAAATGGCAGAAAACCAATTCCGCGTAGGTCTAGTACGTGTTGAACGTGCTGTTAAAGAGCGTCTAAGCCTTGGTGACCTTGATGCGATCATGCCTCAAGACCTAATCAACGCTAAGCCTATCTCTGCTGCGGTTAAAGAATTCTTTGGCTCTTCACAGCTGTCTCAGTTCATGGACCAAAACAACCCTCTATCAGAAGTAACGCACAAGCGTCGTATCTCTGCATTGGGTCCTGGCGGTCTAACTCGTGAACGTGCTGGCTTCGAAGTACGTGACGTACACGTAACTCACTACGGTCGTCTATGTCCTATCGAAACGCCTGAAGGTCCAAACATCGGTCTGATCAACTCTCTATCTGCGTTCGCGCGTTGTAACGAGTACGGTTTCCTAGAGACTCCATACCGTCGCGTAGTAGATGGCGTCGTAACAGACGAAGTCGATTACCTATCTGCTATTCAGGAAGGTCAGTACGTTATCGCTCAGGCGAACACGGTTCTTTCTGAACAAGGTACTTTTGTTGAAGAGCTAATCACTGCTCGTCAGAAAGGTGAATCTGGTCTACACCCACGCGAACATGTTGACTACATGGACGTTGCAACTAACCAGGTTGTATCTATCGCTGCATCGCTTATCCCGTTCCTAGAACACGATGATGCGAACCGTGCATTGATGGGTGCGAACATGCAACGTCAGGCAGTTCCAACGCTTAAAGCTGATAAGCCTCTAGTTGGTACTGGTATAGAGCGTAACATCGCCGTTGACTCTGGTGTTACAGCGGTAGCGAAGCGTGGTGGTGTAATCCAGTCTGTAGATGCTTCTCGTATCGTTGTTAAAGTGAACGAAGAAGAGTTGATCCCTGGTGAAGCGGGTATCGATATCTACAACCTAACTAAATACACTCGTTCTAACCAAAACACGTGTATCAACCAGCGTCCATGTGTGATGCCAGGTGAACCAGTAGCACGTGGTGACGTTCTTGCTGACGGTCCTTCAACAGACCTTGGTGAGCTAGCGCTTGGTCAGAACATGCGTATCGCGTTCATGCCTTGGAATGGTTACAACTTCGAAGACTCGATCTTAGTATCTGAGCGCGTAGTTCAAGAAGACCGTTTCACAACTATCCATATTCAAGAGCTATCTTGTGTGGCGCGTGATACTAAGCTTGGTGCTGAAGAGATCACTGCTGATATTCCAAACGTAGGTGAGTCTGCTCTATCTAAACTAGATGAGTCAGGTATCGTTTACATCGGTGCGGAAGTAAAAGGCGGTGACATCCTTGTAGGTAAAGTAACGCCTAAAGGTGAAACTCAGCTAACTCCTGAAGAGAAGCTACTACGTGCTATCTTCGGTGAGAAAGCGTCAGACGTTAAAGACACGTCTCTACGCGTACCAAACTCTGTTTCAGGTACTATCATCGACGTTCAAGTATTTACTCGTGACGGTGTTGAAAAAGACAAACGTGCACTTGAAATCGAACAGATGCAGCTTAAAGAAGCGAAGAAAGACCTTACTGAAGAATTCCAGATTCTTGAGGGTGGCCTTCTAAACCGCGTTAAAGCTGTACTGCTAGACGGTGGTTACACTGAAGCGAAACTAGACACTATCGATCGTAAGAAGTGGCTAGAGCTAACGCTTGAAGATGATGCTCAACAGACTCAGCTTGAACAGCTTGCAGAGCAGTACGACGAACTACGTGCTGACTTCGACAAGAAGTTTGAAACTAAGCGTCGTAAGATCACACAAGGTGATGATCTTGCACCTGGCGTACTGAAGATCGTTAAGGTTTACCTAGCGGTTAAACGTCGCATCCAGCCGGGTGATAAAATGGCGGGTCGTCACGGTAACAAGGGTGTAATCTCTAAGATCAACCCTGTTGAAGACATGCCTTACGATGAGAAAGGTCAGCCAGTTGACATCGTATTGAACCCATTGGGTGTACCTTCGCGTATGAACATCGGTCAGATCCTAGAAGTACACTTAGGTCTGGCAGCGAAAGGTATCGGTGACAAGATCAACCAGATGGTTAAAGAGCAGCAAGAGCTCGCTAAGTTCCGTGACTTCCTACAGAAGGTTTACGATCTTGGTGAAACTCGTCAGGAAGTAGACATTGCGTCTCTATCTGATGATGAAGTTCGTACGTTGATCTCTAACCTACGTGGCGGTCTACCGATTGCAACGCCGGTATTCGATGGTGCTAACGAATCATCAATCAAAGAGCTATTGAAACTAGGTGACCTACCAGAATCTGGTCAGCTAACGTTGTTTGATGGTCGCACTGGTGATGCGTTTGAGCGTCCTGTAACTGTTGGTTACATGTACATGCTGAAACTGAACCACCTTGTTGATGACAAGATGCACGCTCGTTCGACTGGTTCGTACAGCCTAGTAACTCAGCAACCACTTGGTGGTAAAGCTCAGTTCGGTGGTCAGCGTTTCGGTGAGATGGAAGTATGGGCACTAGAAGCATACGGTGCTGCTTACACGCTACAAGAAATGCTAACAGTTAAGTCGGATGACGTTAACGGCCGTACTAAGATGTACAAGAACATCGTAGACGGTAACCACAGCATGGAACCTGGCATGCCAGAATCGTTCAACGTACTGTTGAAAGAGATTCGCTCGCTAGGTATCAACATCGAGCTAGAAGACGAAGAGTAATCCCACGGGATTATTTGGTAGAAGGTGCTCACTTTTGCGGGTGAGCTCCTTTTAACTCCTTACAGGAGCTGATTGTGAAAGACTTATTAAACTTTCTAAAAGCGCAGCATAAGACCGAAGAATTTGATGCAATCAAAATCGGTCTATCTTCACCAGACATGATCCGTTCATGGTCTTTCGGTGAAGTTAAAAAACCTGAAACGATCAACTATCGTACGTTCAAGCCTGAGCGTGATGGTCTGTTCTGTGCGCGTATCTTTGGTCCAGTAAAAGACTACGAATGTCTTTGTGGCAAGTACAAGCGTCTGAAACACCGTGGCGTAATCTGTGAGAAGTGTGGCGTTGAAGTTACACAAACTAAAGTTCGTCGTGACCGTATGGGCCACATCGAGCTTGCATCACCAGTGGCTCACATCTGGTTCCTAAAATCGCTACCGTCTCGTATCGGTCTACTAATGGATATCCCTCTACGTGATATCGAACGTGTTCTTTACTTCGAAATGTACGTAGTAACTGAACCAGGTATGACTGATCTAGAAAAATCTCAGATGCTTACTGAAGAAGAGTATCTGGATCGTCTAGAAGAGTGGGGTGATGAATTCACGGCTAAGATGGGTGCAGAAGCGATCAAAGACCTACTTGCGTCTATGGATCTACCTGCTGAAATCGAAGAGATGCGTGAAGAGCTTCAGTCTACTAACTCAGAGACTAAGCGTAAGAAGATCACTAAGCGTCTGAAGCTAGTTGAAGCGTTCGTTCAATCTGGTAACAACCCAGAGTGGATGATCCTAACTGTGCTTCCGGTACTTCCGCCAGATCTACGTCCTCTAGTACCACTAGATGGCGGTCGTTTTGCGACTTCTGATCTGAACGACCTTTACCGTCGCGTAATCAACCGTAACAACCGTTTGAAGCGTCTTCTAGAGCTAGCTGCTCCGGACATCATCGTACGTAACGAAAAACGTATGCTGCAAGAGTCTGTTGATGCACTTCTAGATAACGGTCGTCGCGGTCGTGCGATCACTGGTTCGAACAAGCGTCCTCTGAAATCTCTTGCTGATATGATCAAGGGTAAGCAAGGTCGTTTCCGTCAGAACCTTCTAGGTAAGCGTGTAGACTACTCTGGCCGTTCTGTAATCACAGTAGGTCCATACCTTCGTCTGCACCAGTGTGGTCTTCCTAAGAAGATGGCACTAGAGCTATTCAAACCATTCATCTACAGCAAGCTAGAGACTCGTGGTCTTGCGACTACAATTAAAGCTGCTAAGAAGATGGTAGAGCGCGAAGAAGCGATCGTTTGGGATATCCTAGACGAAGTAATCCGCGAACACCCAGTACTATTGAACCGTGCACCTACACTTCACCGTCTAGGTATCCAGGCGTTCGAACCAGTACTAATCGAAGGTAAAGCGATTCAGCTACACCCACTTGTGTGTGCGGCGTACAACGCGGACTTCGATGGTGACCAAATGGCGGTTCACGTGCCTCTAACTCTAGAAGCACAGCTTGAAGCTCGTACTCTGATGATGTCGACAAACAACATTCTGTCGCCAGCGTCAGGTGATCCGATCATCGTACCTTCTCAGGACGTTGTATTGGGTCTTTACTACATGACTCGTGACAAGATCAACGTGAAAGGCGAAGGTATGTACCTTGCTAGCCCAGCTGAGGCTGAGAAGGCATACCGCACTAAGACTGCTGAGCTACACGCTCGCGTTAAAGTTCGTATCACTGAGACTGTTAAAGACGAAGATGGCAACAGCACAACAGAGACTAAGATGGTTGATACAACTATCGGTCGTGCAATGCTATGGCAAATCGTGCCAGCAGGTCTTCCGTACAGCATCGTTAACCAAAAGCTAGGTAAGAAACAGATCTCTCACCTACTTAACGAGGCGTACCGTAAGCTTGGTCTAAAAGACACGGTAATCTTCGCTGACCAAATCATGTACACAGGTTTCGCTTACGCGGCACTTTCTGGTGTATCTGTTGGTATCGACGACATGGTTGTTCCAGCAGCTAAGTACACTGAGATCGAAGAAGCGGAAGCAGAAGTTCGCGAAATCCAAGACCAGTACCAGTCAGGTCTTGTAACTGCAGGTGAGCGCTACAACAAAGTGATCGATATTTGGGCATCGACCAACGATCGCGTAGCTAAGTTGATGATGGAAAACCTATCTTCTGAAACAGTCGTTAACCGCGAAGGTGAAGAAGAGCAGCAAGAGTCATTCAACAGCATCTACATGATGGCCGACTCGGGCGCACGTGGTTCTGCAGCTCAGATTCGTCAGCTAGCAGGTATGCGTGGTCTGATGGCGCGTCCAGATGGTTCAATCATCGAAACGCCGATCACTGCGAACTTTAAAGAAGGTCTAAACGTACTTCAGTACTTTATCTCAACGCACGGTGCTCGTAAGGGTCTTGCGGATACAGCACTGAAAACAGCGAACTCGGGTTACCTAACTCGTCGTCTAGTAGACGTTGCTCAAGACGTTGTAGTACACGAACATGACTGTGGCACACACGAAGGTGTTGACATGATGCCGCACATCGAAGGTGGTGACGTTAAAGTTGCACTTTCTGAGCTAGCTCTAGGTCGTGTAGTAGCAGAAGACGTTCTTAAGCCAGGTACTGAAGAAGTCCTGATCCCACGTAATACTCTAATTGATGAGAAGTGGTGTCAGATCATGGAAGAGAACTCAGTTGACCGCATGAAAGTGCGCTCTGTAGTTACCTGTGATGCCGACTTCGGTTGTTGTGCACAGTGTTACGGTCGTGACCTAGCACGTGGTCACCTAGTGAACCAAGGTGAAGCAGTGGGTGTTATCGCTGCTCAGTCTATCGGTGAACCGGGTACACAGCTTACGATGCGTACGTTCCACATCGGTGGTGCGGCATCTACTGCAGCAGCAGAGAACAGCATCCAAGCTAAGACAACAGGTACTGTTAAGCTACACAACGCTAAGTTCGTAACGAACAAAGATAAGAAGCTTGTTATCACTTCTCGTGCATCTGAACTAACCATTATTGATGAGTTTGGTCGTACTAAAGAGAAACACAAACTTCCTTACGGTTCATTGCTGACCAAAGGCGACAACGACGCAGTAACTGCTGGTGAAACAGTAGCGAACTGGGAAGCGCACACTATGCCAATCATCACTGAAGTGGCAGGTCGCATCCAATTCGTTGACATGATCGATGGTGTAACAGTTTCTCGTCAAACAGATGATCTAACAGGTCTATCTTCAAGCGAAGTAACTGAAGCTGCAGCTCGTCCAGCAGCAGGTAAAGATATGCGTCCAGCTATCAAACTTGTTGATGCTAAGGGTAACGATGTAATGATTCCTGGTACTGATATGCCAGCTCACTACTTCCTACCTGGTAAGGCGATTGTAAACATCGAAGATGGCGCTGAAGTAGGTGTGGGTGATACGCTTTCACGTATTCCTCAGAAATCTGGCGGTAACAAAGATATCACCGGTGGTCTACCACGCGTAGCTGATCTATTTGAAGCACGTAAGCCGAAAGAGCCTGCAATCCTTGCTGAGCACACAGGTACTGTGAGCTTCGGTAAAGAGACGAAAGGTAAACGTCGTCTAGTAATCACTCGCGAAGGTGGAGACACTTACGAAGAGATGATTCCTAAGCATCGTCAGCTTAACGTATTCGAAGGTGAGAAGGTTGAACGTGGTGACGTGATCGCAGACGGTCCAGAGTCTCCGCATGACATCCTACGCCTACGTGGTATCCACGCTGTGACTCAGTACATCGCGAACGAAGTTCAAGAAGTATACCGTCTACAGGGCGTTAAGATTAACGACAAGCACATCGAGACGATCGTTCGTCAGATGCTACGTAAGTGTACAATCACACACGCTGGCGACTCTACAGAGTTCCTAGTGGGTGAGCAGGTTGAATACGCTAACGTTAAGATTGCTAACCGTGCTCTAGAAGCTGAAGGTAAAGAGCCAGTGCGCTTTGAACGTGAACTTCTAGGTATCACTAAAGCGTCTCTAGCGACTGAATCGTTCATCTCTGCGGCATCGTTCCAAGAGACAACTCGCGTACTAACAGAAGCAGCAGTTTCTGGTAAGCGTGACGAGCTTCGTGGTCTGAAAGAAAACGTAATTGTTGGTCGTCTAATTCCAGCAGGTACAGGTTTCGCTTACCACCAAGATCGTCAAGCTAAGCGTGTAGAAGAGCAAGAAGGTCCTTCAGCTGAACAAGCGACGGATAACCTTGCAGCACTACTTAACGCTGGCTTCTCTTCGGATGAATAAGTCTGCTGACGAGTAATCGCTAGCTAAGAAATGACAAAAGGCACTTTCGGGTGCCTTTTTTGTTTTTGGGGAGCGGGAAGCGGGAACGGACTTCGTCCTATGGAAGCTAGAACGGGCTGCGCCCTCCGAGAACACGACGTTCCGAGAATTGAGAGCGGACTTCGTCCTTCGGGAGTTGTCCGTTCGCATCCCGTATCCATAGCGAAGCGTACCTAAGTAAAAAGGGTTGACGTAAAACGCCAACCCCTCAAAACTATCTCGCTTCTCGCTTCTCGCTTCTCGCTTCTCGCTTCTCGCTTCTCGCTTCTCGCTTCTCGCTTCTCGCTTCTCGCTTCTCGCTTCTCGCTTCTCGCTTCTCGCTTCTCGCTTAAGCGCCTGGCGGAATCGCTAAACTATCTGCGATAAGTTGAATTAACTGATCTTCTACCTCAAAGCGTACTTCGAGTAGTTCGCCCACTTTTGACATATCTGCTTCAAAGTTAGGTAATTCATCATCAGCACTTACATTGACGTATTTATCGTTAAACTCTAGCAAGGGCTCTGTCGTTAATACGATCTTTGCGTACGTCGAATCAATTTCGTCGTTACTCTTAAATCCTGTCGCTTGCCATTTATCCATCACCATATCGTAGATTTTAAAATGGCCTTCAGAAATGTAATCTACAACGTGATCGCAAAATGAGCTGATTTGTTTAGGGGAAGGAAGTTCGACGACGTTAGCATGGCCGTTTACGGGTTGAAGGGTGCCAAGCCGGCAGTATTCGACAATCAAGGATTGGCGAGTCTCTAACCAGTGGTCGATGACTTCGCTTGAGCCACCCCATTGTTCTTGTGTTTGTTTGAATTTATTAAGCATGACCATATCCTCATGATCGGGCCACTTCGCCGGTGACCATTCCGCTTTGACTCCCAAAGCACGTACAGAGTTCAACCTCTTGTCCTTACTAGAATTTATAGACGTATTACAGATTGACTACAAACTCTGGTATGAATTTAGATTGCCAGTAAAATAGACGAACTGCAAGTGAAGAGATAAGTCGATGTTAAAGAAAGGTGACATTAGCCCTGCGCAGAATGCGTACTGGTGCGTGGTATCAGGAAGTGATGTTTGGTTGCTAAATGGAGAGTTACCGAAAGGTGATGCGGAACAATTTGATTTGCCGTTCGAGCAGGCGATACAGGTTGGGCAATGGCTGGGAACTCCAGTAATGTGGCTCAATGAAGCCGACATACAAATTGAAGTTGAGATGAACTCTTTGCGTGAGTGCTTGCACTTCTCTGAGCCGCTATTTCTGTTAATCAGCAAAGCGATTCAGTATGGGCATATGAGCCAAACTCTACGTTTTTGTCCGCAATGTGGTGGCAGAAATCACTTGAATCATAATCAGCTAGCTATGCAGTGTGGTGATTGCCGTACTTTGCACTATCCGCGTATTTTCCCTTGCATCATAGTTGCGGTTAGAAAAGAGAATCAAATCTTACTTGCCCAACATCCAAGGCACAGAAATGGCATGTATACCGTTATTGCTGGATTTTTAGAGGTAGGGGAAACGTTGGAGCAGTGCGTCGCTCGGGAAGTGAAGGAAGAGACAGGGGTGAACGTCAAAAATATCCAGTACTTTGGTAGTCAGCCTTGGGCGTTCCCTTCAAGCATGATGATGGGATTTGTTGCTGAATATGATTCTGGTTTGCTCAAGCCTGACTATAGTGAACTGACCGATGCTAAATGGTTTGATTTTGACTCACTTCCCCCCGTCGCACCGAAAGGAACGATTGCCCGTGAATTGATCGATTTCACTTGTGGCAATATAAATCAAATTACTGAAAAATAGGTAAAAAAAACCCTCCTAGAAGGAGGGGGTAAGTAAGATGTCGTTATGAGATGCCAAGCACTTTGTGCTCGGTTTATAATTGTAGTTTTCGCTAGCAAACAAATTTTTAACACTGATACTGACCGGGTGCAAATTAAGCACTGATTTAAAAGTTAATAACATGATCTAGGTTGCAAAGCACACCGCTTTTGCGAGCTAAACAGTGTTAGAATAGCCGCTACAAAAATAAAGCCTAAAATCGGAAAATCAGAATGACTGAATTAAAGAATGACCGCTATCTTCGCGCGTTACTAAAGCAGCCAGTAGACTACACCCCAGTATGGATGATGCGTCAAGCTGGTCGCTACCTTCCTGAGTACAAAGCCACTCGCGCTGAGGCGGGAGACTTCATGTCTTTGTGTAAAAATGCTGAGCTAGCATCAGAAGTGACTCTTCAGCCACTGCGTCGTTTTCCTCTTGATGCCGCTATTCTGTTCTCCGACATTCTGACCATTCCAGATGCGATGGGGCTAGAGCTGCGTTTTGCTGCTGGTGAAGGTCCTGTTTTCGATAAGCCAATCACTTGTAAAGCAGACGTTGAAAAAATCGGCATCCCAGACCCTGAAGGTGAACTTAAATACGTAATGAATGCTGTGCGTCAGATCCGTAAAGATCTTAACGGTGACGTGCCGCTTATTGGTTTCTCCGGTAGCCCATGGACACTGGCGACATACATGGTAGAAGGTGGCAGCTCAAAAGCCTTCACTAAGATCAAGAAGATGATGTATGCAGAGCCTCAAACACTGCACCTGCTTCTAGATAAGCTAGCAGATAGCGTGGTCGACTATTTAAACGCACAGATCAAAGCGGGTGCTCAATCTGTGATGGTATTTGATACTTGGGGTGGCGTTCTTACTCCGCGTGACTACAACCTATTCTCGCTGCAGTACATGCATAAAATCGTAGATGGCCTAATTCGTGAAAATGATGGTCGCCGCGTACCAGTTACTCTATTTACTAAAAATGGTGGTATGTGGCTAGAACAGATCGCAGCGACAGGCTGTGATGCGGTAGGTCTAGATTGGACAATCAACATTGCAGACGCAGTGAAGCGTGTGGGTGATAAAGTTGCGCTGCAAGGTAACATGGACCCATCTATGCTTTATGCATCGCCAGAGCGCATTCGTGAAGAAGTATCGACCATCCTTGAAGGCTTCGGTGATGCAGGTACCGGTCATGTGTTTAACCTAGGTCACGGCATCCACTTAGATGTTCCACCTGAGAACGCTGGCGTGTTCGTGGAAGCGGTGCATGAGTTATCTAAGCCATACCACAAATAATTGAGTAAACAATGAAAAGCGCCTGATACGACCAGGCGCTTTTTTGTTATCGGTTACACTAGCCGCTATACTGCGAATAGATATATAGAAAGGAATGCGGATAATTCATGAAAACTCGTGACAAGATAGTGCTGGCTGCACTGGAACAATTTAATCAGCATGGTGAGCGTAACATTACGACTAATCATATCGCTGCGCACATCGATATCAGTCCGGGTAACCTGTATTACCATTTCCGCAATAAGCAGGAAATCGTTCGTGAGATCTTTGCTCTGTATTCAAATGAGTTACTTGAGCGTTTTACGCCAATTCAAGGCCAGCAAGAAAGCTTAGTACTGCTCAAACACTATCTAGATTCCATCTTTACTCTGATGTGGAAGTATCGTTTCTTCTACGCCAATCTACCTGAGATCCTTCAACGTGATGAGCAGTTGCATGAAGAATACATCCAAGTACAAGAGAAGCTGCAAACTAACCTGATCAATATTATGCGTGCGTTTGTCAACCTTGAACTCGTGTCGGTTGAAGACAGTGAAATGAAATCATTGGTGACAACACTGCATATGATTGCTTCAAGTTGGCTTGGCTACCAAGCAGCGATGTCACCTAAAACAAAGATCACCGAGCAGGTGATTCACCAAGGTATGCTGCAAATGATCTCTGTGGTAAAACCAAAAGCAACGGCACAAGGTTTAGAGCAGCTTCAATTGTTAGAAGATGGCGTTAAAGCAATTCATGCTTAGTCATAACTAATTGAAATTGCTCCATCACAAAGAACCCATTAGAGTATTGAGAGATATTTTAATGGGTTTTATTTTTCTATGCACTTCGATGTATTCAATGGTGATGCCGACGGGATCATCGCTCTGCTTCAACTCCGCTTAGCTGAACCTAAGGTCGCTTCGTTAGTGACCGGCGTTAAGCGCGATATTCAACTGCTAGATAAGCTAGAGGCGACTTCAGGCGACTCTGTTACTGTATTGGATATCTCGATGGAGCAGAACAAATCTGGTTTGGAACGACTGTTAGCGATGGGGCTAGATGTGTTCTATGCCGATCACCATAAGTCGGGAGATATCCCGAATCAGCCCCATTTAGACGCGCACATTGACTTTGATGCCAACACTTGTACTGCGTTGATCATCGATAAACTGCTTAACGGACGCTTCCACTCATGGGCTATTACCGCGGCCTATGGGGACAACTTGATTGCCAAAGCGGATCAGCTATCAGATGCGGCAGGATTCAGCCAAGAGCAAAAAGCACAGCTTAAAGAGCTGGGCACGTTGATCAACTACAACGGTTATGGCTCTAAACTCGATGACCTTCATTTTGATCCAGCAGCCCTATTTCAAGAGCTTTTGACCTATGATGATCCATTTGCTGTGATAGCCGATCAAAGCTCGCCTTTTTATGCGCTTCAGTCAGCTTATAGAGAGGATATGGCGCAAGCATTAGCTATTGAAGCTCAGTATAAAAGTGCCGCCCTATCAGTTTTTGAGCTACCTAATACGGCCGCATCGCGTCGAATCAGTGGCGTTTATGGTAACTTGTTGGCTAACCAATCCCCAGATGCTGCCCACGCTGTGTTGACGGAAAACAGCGATGGTACTTATACAGTGTCGCTGCGAGCACCCTTAACGAATAAGCAAGGCGCAGGAGATATCTGCTCTCAGTTTCCCACAGGTGGTGGACGTGCAGCAGCAGCGGGTATCAATGCCCTTGAAAAAGGCCAGGTAGAAGCATTTATTCAAGCGGTTGAAGGTTACTATAGGAAGTGACTTGAATAGCTATTGCTTTCCAGGTCGCTTGAGGAAGGTATATTTTTCTCACAATGCGCAGAGCTATATCTGCGCATACTTGCAGCAATAGCTACTCGCGCCACTCCCCCCGAATCCTTTTGCGCACATGGAATGAAATCTTAGCGAGTTAACCAACTCTTTGGATTCTGAGTTTTACTGTTACGACGAATTTCAAAATACAGTGATGGGCGAGGTTGACCGCCAGTATCTCCAGCTAAGGCGATACTCTCGCCAGCTGCAACTTTATCACCCTCTTTTTTCAATAGACTTTGGTTGAAACCATACAGCGTCATATCGCCTTTACCGTGGTCAAGTAGGACTACCAGTCCATAGCCACGTAGATAATCAGCAAAGACCACCGTACCTGAGTAGACCGCTTTTACTGACTGTCCATAGTTGGCATTGATGACTATACCCTTCCAGTTCAGTTGGCCTGTTTGGCGTGTGCCATAGCTGTGAAGAACCTTTCCTTTCAATGGCCAAGGTAGCTTGCCTTTTTGCCTCGCCAGACCATCCATAAGGACTGCATTGCGTTTCGCTGCTTTGGCGATTTCTGCTTTGAGTCTGGTCTCATTACGCTGTAGTTCAGATAAATACACTTTGTCATTCGAGATGCTGTTCCGGATCTGTGAAACCGTCCCTTTGCGCTTGGATTGGGTTTTCGCAAGCTGATCGCGTTTTTTGGTTTGTTGGTTGAGCAGGCTAGTAATTTGTTGTTTCTCTAGCTTGAGCTGTTCGTGGCTATCGTCTAGTTCGCTGACAGTTTTCTTAAGCTCTGCAATAGTGGCAGAGCGCTGTTTGGCAAGGTATTGGAAGTATTGGCTGATTCTATCTTCCTCTACTCCTTGATTGAGAATATTGGATGAAGACTTTGCCCGTTGGGTAACATAGTAAGTTTGAATCAACTCGGCTAACTTGTCGCTTTGCGCTTGTTTCTGTTTGTCTAATTTGCCAATTTTCGCTTCTAAGTTGGCGATGTTGTTGTTAGTGTTTTTTAAAGAGGAGCGAGTCTGTTTGATCTCACTCTCTAAGCGCGCAATCGTAGTTTCTTGTGATTTGAGTGACTGCTGCAATGAATCGAGTTTCTTTTTCTGGGAAGAAAGCGATTGCTTTTGACGAGAGATTTCTCCGCTGACCCCTTTGAGTTCTGCTTCACTTGCTGCATAGCTAGTCGGGATTGAGTGGATGGAAAGCATTAACCCAAGAGCAAGCCAAATCTTGCTGGTAAATAGAATCCTTAATGGGGTGCTAGCCATGTCCGAAGTTATCCTAACTATTTGAGAAGCATCCAGTATACCCAAACCTTTTGATTTTAAGAAAGTGGAATGTCAAAAGTTGCTAGCACTATGCATGAAATGAAAAAGCCCGAGCAGTGGCTCGGGCTTGAAGGTTCTGATTTCGTTGTTAATTACTTAACAAGAACCTCACCAGTCATTTCAGCAGGGATCTCTAGACCAGTTAGAGCTAGCATTGTTGGAGCTAGGTCAGACAGTTTACCACCTTCTTTGAACTCAACGTCTTTGTCACCAACGTAGATGAGAGGAACTGGTAGGTTAGTGTGAGCAGTGTGAGTACCACCTGTCTCTGGGTCTACCATCATTTCCGCGTTACCGTGGTCAGCAGTGATTAGCATTTGACCGCCCACTTCTTCGATAGCTGCTGTTACTTTAGCAACACACGCGTCGATGGCTTCGATAGCTTGTTCTGCTGCTTCGTATACGCCAGTGTGACCAACCATATCTGGGTTAGGGTAGTTACAGATGATAGTGTCGTACTTACCAGATTTGATAGCCGCAACCATCTTCTCTGTTAACTCTTCAGAGCTCATCTCAGGCTGTAGGTCGTAAGTTGCTACTTTTGGAGAAGCAACAAGTTGACGCTCTTCGCCTTCGAATTCGTTCTCAACACCACCGTTGAAGAAGAAAGTCACGTGCGCGTACTTCTCTGTCTCAGAGATACGTAGCTGAGTTTGACCTTGCTTAGATAGCCATTCGCCGTAAGTGTTCTCTAGAGACGCTGGTGGGAATGCGATTGCTAGTGGGATGTCTGCTGCGTACTGAGTTAGCATTACGAAGTTGATTGCTGGGAATACTGTGCGCTCAAAACCATCAAATGCCGGGACGAAAGTACGAGTGATTTGACGAGCACGGTCAGCACGGTAGTTCATGAAGATAACGGCATCGCCATCAACGATTGCTGCGTCTTCTTGACCTTCAGCTTTGATCGCTGTTGCTTTAACAAACTCGTCGTTTTCGTCACGAGCGTAAGCCGCTTCAAGACCAGCAACGGCTGAATCGAAAGTGAACTCTGCTTTCGCTTGAGTTAGAAGGTCGTATGCAACTTGAACGCGATCCCAGTTGTTGTCACGGTCCATCGCGTAGTAACGACCAACTAGAGAAGCCACACGGCCTTTGCCTAGTTTAGCGAATAGCTCGTCAAAGCGTTTTAGTGAGTTTTCTGCACTACGTGGTGGAGTGTCACGGCCGTCTAGGAAGCAGTGTAGGTAAATTTTCTCAGCGCCACGTGCTGCTGCCATTTCAACTGCAGCATAAATGTGGTCTTCATGAGAGTGTACGCCACCTGGAGACATTAGACCCATGATGTGCACTGCTTTTTCAGCTTTAACTGCTGCGTCGATCGCTTCTACTAGCGCTGCAGTTTCCGCAAACTCACCGTCAGCGATAGACTTTGTGATACGAGTAAGGTCTTGGTATACCACACGGCCTGCACCGATGTTTGTGTGGCCAACTTCAGAGTTACCCATTTGACCGTCTGGTAGGCCAACATCCATGCCAGAAGCAGAGATTAGAGTGTTTGGTTTGTTAGCAAACAGGCTATCAAGGAATGGAGTCTTCGCGTTTGCGATTGCGTTGCTTGCTGTATCTTCACGGTGTCCGTAACCGTCAAGGATAACTAGAGCCATAGGCGTCTTAGCTGTCATAGTGATGACCTCGTCAAATTTCAAAGTAACTTTAGAAACAAAATTAGCGTAATTTTACTACACTTTTTAATCAAAACTGTAGGTTAAGATCAAATATTGTTTGTGAAATATTGTTGTTATTTTTCACCTTACTTTCAGTGTGTATTTATTCAAATCATCAGTAATGCGATTATTTTAATACTATTGTCCAGTTCGTGGGCGAATCATAAAGTGGATTTTACCTATTTTACCAATAGCCTAACTAACCAGTATGCCTGTACCTGCAACGGCGACAATAGCGCCAATCCAGGCGAAGCGGTTGGGCCTTTTTCCTGAATAGACCCAAAGTATAGGCAGTAACATGATTGGTGTCGTGGAAGATAACAGCGCCACCATTCCCACATTGCCCTCTTGAAGCGCGTATAGGATTAATGTCATCCCGACCGCCATGGCGAGGAAACCGTTTACCGCTGTAATCGAGAAGATCTTAAAATTCATCGGTTGGGTCGCGCGAGCCAGTCTTGCTCCGCTGATGAAGAATAGGCAGTGTGCGGCGAAAGCTGTCATCATCCGCATGGCGGAAGCGGCTACAGGATCGATAGCCGTCTGCATGACAGGTTTAGCAATAATCCCACCGAGTGCTTGGCATAGTGCCGCCAATAGACCCAACCCAACGCCAACCCAAACATTACCTTTGATCGATTCGAGTTGGTTGTTGCTTTGGCCTTTTCTGCCAAAAAATATCGCGGTTAGTACTCCGGAGAAAACGAGCGTGGAACCGAGCAACTCGAGAGCTGTCATGGTTTCACTAAACAGAAAGAAGCCAAGAATAGCGGAAAAAACTGCGTGGCATGAGAAAAGCAGGCCAGCTTGTCTTGGGCCCATTCGATTTAAGCAAGCAAATAAGGCGGTATCACCGATAAAAATACCGATCACGCCTGAGAGCATCATTGCAGAGATAGCATTGGTTTCGACGGTTGCCCATCCACCAGTGAATAGCGCCATACCACCTAAAATGACAGAGGTGCAACCCATACGCCAACGGCTGTAGGCAAACGTACCGAGATGTTGAGCGGGAACTACAGAGAGTAGACTTGCCACCGCCCAGAGAAATGCAGCGGCAAGTGCCAGCCATTCATAACCCATCGACTCATAATCCTTGTGAGTTTGGAATATTTATGGCTGACAATATGCATTAAAAACAGTTTAAATCATAGGTTAAACCTTAAAGCGTCCCACTTCTTGGCGCATGGTTTCCGCTGAGTCTCGCATGTTGTTGGCACTTTCGCTGCTCTGTTGCGCTTGGGAAGCAAGCACATCTGAGGCATCTTTAATGCCCTGAGTATTGCGACTGATATCCTCGCTCACTGCGCGCTGTTCTTCCGCTGCACTGGCGATTTGCAGAGCCATATCGTTGATTTCAGTAATCGCATCAGTGATATGACCTAGGCTTTCAGCAGCTTGTTGAGCGTAATCGACGCTGGTATCTGCTAGAGAGGTACTGGTCTGCATACTGTTCACCGCAAGTTTCGTGTTATTTTGCAGCGTCTCGATCATGTTGCGGATCTCCTCGGTCGAGCCGTGAGTGCGTTGGCTAAGTACGCGAACCTCATCAGCGACTACGGCAAAACCACGCCCTTGTTCACCAGCACGTGCCGCCTCAATGGCAGCGTTAAGTGCCAGTAAGTTAGTTTGCTCTGCGATCTCTTGGATAGTCGACAAAATTTGATTGATGCTTTGGGTATTATTTTCAAGCTCAGAGATAACCCCAGCCGCTGCCATCACTTGATCAGCGAGATCAACGATCGCTTGGCGGTTTTTCTGAATGACTTGCTGACCATCCTGACAAGCCGAAGATGAGGTTTGCGAGGCGGTAGCGGTAAGTTCGGCATGGCTTGCTACTTCTGCTGCTGTTGCAGACATCTCATGTATAGCTGTCGCAATTTGATTCACGTCGTTTTGCTGTGCTTCAACTTGAGCGGCGGACTGTTGCGATAGCTCATTTGCTTGAGTTGCTTGGTTTGCCAACTTGTCACTGTGGTTAATGATGCCACTGATCATCGCCTGCATCTGGCTCAAGAAGTGGTTGACGTGCTCGGCGAGTTCACCTATCTCATCACGGCGTTTGATTTCGACGCGTTGCGTTAAGTCGCCTTCGCCTTTTGACAGCTGAGATAGCGAAGCAGACAAGTCTTGTAGAGGCTGTAGTAGCTTAGTCACCGTGTAGGTGCTAATTGAAGCGATCACTAAATAGAGAATGATAGAAGCAATTGCGGTGAACTGGATCTGTTCAGTTACTGATGCGTATGCCATCTCTTTGTCCATCACGATCCCCAACGCCCAGTCAGTGCTCGGTACATTGGTCGCGTAGATAAGCTTATCCCCTTGCTCTGGCCAGCTTATCGTAGAGATAGAAGCGTTGTTTACAAGCTCTTTTATTTTTTCTGGGTTCAGTGCTGGGTTCAACTCAGTTAGGGCTTTTTGGCTTAGCTTCTCATCTTGGTAAGCAACGATATTATTGTTGCCGTCGACTAAAAAGGTGAATCCTTCATTGTCGAGAGTGACTTGCAGAACTTCGTTGATGATATTGGTGACGGTCAAATCAGCGGCTAGTACGCCTTTTCTTTCCCCATTGAATGATTTGGCAAAGCTGACGACAATGCTGCCATCAAAATCCTGGTACGGTTCAGTTAAAATTAGACCTGAAGTCTTCATCGCATCTTTGTACCAAGGGCGAGTCCGCGGGTCATAATCCACAGGCCAGTCTTCAGTTTTGTCACCGTAAGCGATCGAGCCGTCATCAAATCCAGCATAAACGGACAGGAACTCACCTGCTTGCTTGGTCACTAGCATCTCTCGATCTGAGTTTGCTGACATTTGGATGGTTTTTTCATTGGCTAGCATCATATCACTGCGAATTGATAGCCAATCACTAATGTAGCGAGTTGTCGCATGACTCACATTGGTTATTTCACTGTTAAGTGCGGAGGTAGTTTCTTGTTTCAGTTGGCTTACCGAAATCCACGCTTGAACACCGCTAACAACGGCGATAACGATTGCGATCGCAATCTGAATTTTTAGTTTAATTGTATTTCTCATTGCCTTTCCTTATTTTCGAGACAATTAGTGAGAAAAGCGGAGTGGATGGATTAGGGAGATGATGGTTGCTGTAGGAGCATTTATCTGTCTTCGTTGCCACTTCCGCCGGATAGAGAACTCACATTGATTAGATGGTTGGACGTTCTAATTGTTATTGACTGATTTTATATTTACAAAAAGATAAATTGCATGATCTATGTACAGAATTGTTGGCTATATGAGCAGGTATTTACTAATTTGTGAGCTCTAGCCAACATTTTATGCTGTTTGTTTAGGTGAGTAGTAGCGCTCCTACGTACACGATAGCTAAACCGATAACACCTATGATGACACCTGTTTTGGCCATATCTTTACTCTCAATAAGCCCTGTCGAATAAGCGAGTGAGTTAGGTGGTGTAGACACAGGTAAAATCATGCCGAGAGAAGCAGAGAATGCAACCACGACTAGCAGGCCTTGTAAGCCGCCTACCGTAGAGAGGCTTTCCATTGATGCGCCTATGGCTGCGGCAATAGGCATCAGTAAGTTAGCGGTAGCGGTGTTAGACATAAAGTTCGCCATTAACCAGCAGATGATAGACATGGTGAACACAACCGCGATTGGCGACAAAGTTTCGTAGTCAATAGCATGGGCAAGGGCAGATGCCAAACCTGTCTTGTCCAAACCTATACCGATTGCGATACCACCTGCGACTAACCAAAGCACATCCCAGTTGATCTGCTTAAGCTCCGCTTTACCCATAATCCCGGTAAGTGTAAATACCGCTAGTGGAATAATAGACACAACGTAGGTGTTCATGCCATGCAGTTTGGTGGTCATCCACAGCAAAATGGTCAGTGCAAAGGTGGTGTAGACGACGATGGCTCGCCAGTTCTTTTGAAACTGTCCATCAAGTTTTAGCGTCATGGTTTGTTGTGAAGAAGGGAATAGCTTTTGTAGCAAGAACCAAGCAATGGTTAGTTGAACAATGACAAATGGCAGGCCCATCATCATCCAGGTCAAGAAATCGATACTGTTTTCCCCAGTTAGATACTGAAGAGCAATGGCGTTTGGTGGTGTACCAATTGGAGTAGCGATACCACCTGTATTAGCAGCAATTGGGATACATAAAACTAACGCTTTGATGCCTATGTCACCTTTCGGCGCGGAAGCAACGATAGGACCAAGTAGTGCAAGCATCATCACAGTGGTCGCCGTATTGGACATGAACATCGAAAACACAGCAGTGATAAGCATTAGGCCAAGCATGATAAATCTTGGTTGGTGACCAAAAGGTTTGAGTAAGACGCGAGCTAGGTTGTTGTCTAATTCATACTTGGAGGCTGCTATCGCTAAGGCAAAACCACCCATGAATAGGATGATGATTGGCGATGAAAAAGCACTAAAGATATCAGTATATTTCATCAATTCGCCCAAATCATGTCCCGCTGGTGGCGTGCGAAATAGATGTAGACCTTTGTCGGAAATCATGACCAGTTCGAGGGCGATGATCAAAATTGAAGTAGCAAATACTGGAACGGGCTCTAGGACCCAAAGTAGTGCAGCCAAGAGGAAAATAGCCAATAGCCGGTGCTGAATTAACGTCAGATCATCAATTGGAATCCAGTCGAACGGCATAAAGAGTACAGCAATTGGTAGACCAAAGCTGATTAAGAGCTTGATGATGATTCCTGTGTCTACCTTTGGCATAGAGTCCTTTACCTCAAAAGTATTAGCGAATATATAGACTAATTTACAATCTATCTAAGGTCTTAGACCGAGCCTAGAGTTTTGATAAACAGCTGAAATTCTTATGAGAGATTTGCTTTAGGTCAAAAAAAACCTCGCCGAAGCGAGGCTTTTCTCTGTGTTAGACATTACTCTGCAGCGGATTCTAAAGCTGCTTTATGCGCGTAGGGTGTGCCCATTACTGTTGATTGACCGTTTTGCATCGAGTTATCAAACTTCACCTTGCCTTTGGCGAACAGGTTGATAACGGTTGAACCGAGCTTAAAGCGACCCATCTCTTCCCCTTTCTTAAGAATGACCGCTTTATCGCCTTCGGCAGGGTAATCCCATTTGTAAACCGTGTTACCACGCGGTGGAGTGATAGTACCTGCCCATACTTGTTCTATGCTACCTACGATAGTTGCGCCGACCAAAACTTGAGCCATAGGACCAAATTCTGTGTCGAAGATGCACACTACACGTTCGTTACGGGCAAATAGGTTTGGCACGTTTTCAGCGGTTAGAGGGTTTACTGAGAACAGGTCGCCTGGGACATAAATCATCTGGCGCAGTGTACCGTCACATGGCATATGAACGCGGTGGTAGTCACGTGGAGATAGGTAAAGCGTTGCGAATTCACCGTCAGCAAACTCTTCAGCTAGTGCTGCGTCACCGCCTAGTAACTCTTGCGCTGTGTAGTAGTGGCCTTTGGCCTGAATCAGCTTGCCATCAGTGATAGGACCGAACTGGCTTACACAAGCATCCGCTGGGTGCGTGATAACTGTCTCTTCTTGTGTGATTGGTCGTGCACCCTCTTTAAGCTCACGAACAAAAAATTCATTGAATGTTTCAAAGTGCTTCGGGTCTGAGTGTAAAGCCTCGTCCATATTGACGTTATATTGCTTGATAAACCACTTAATGATTGCTGTTGTTAGACCGCCAGCCTTAGCTGAAGCTAGCTTACCCATTAAACGAGTTAGGCCGTGCTGAGGGATCCAATATTGCAGTCCAACTTTAATCTTATCCATTGTGTTTCATTCCAATGCTATTTTCATGATTGACTATATTCTGGGCGCGAGATGTTACTCAAATTGCACCCAAAAGTCAGTAGTTGCGAGAGTTTGCTTACAAATTTGCGGCTACAAATCCGCTTTTTTGCTGCGAGAGTACTGTCGATTGGCTTTGTTCTCGGCCATGCTCTCTAGAATTCGGTGGTAATTCTCAAAGCGAATTTGGTTTATTTCACCATCTTCGACGGCCTGACGCAGTACACAGCCAGGGTCGTCGTTGTGTTTACAATCTCGGAATTTGCATAAACCTAAGTAAGGTCTGAATTCAATAAACGCTTTGGTGATCTCTTCCGGCTCTAAGTGCCAAAGACCAAACTCACGAACTCCCGGTGAGTCGATTAAATCGCCACCAGTAGGGATATGGTAAAGGCGCGAGGCTGTGGTTGTGTGCTGACCTAAGCCTGAATTCTCAGAGATTTCGCCCTCTTCGACGTTGAATTGTGGCATCAGCGCATTAACTAGGCTCGATTTGCCTACACCAGACTGACCAACAAAAATGTTGATACGATCTTTTAGTTCTGCTTCCAATTCGGCAATGCCCTCGCCAGTTTGTTTACTAACAAACAGTACCTTGTAGCCAATACGCTCGTATTCGCTAAGCCATGATTTGTATTCTGCTAACTGATCGGCTTCGAGAAGGTCAATTTTGTTTAGCACCAGTAGTGGCGCAATGCTCAATGTTTCAGAGGCGACTAGGTAGCGGTCAATAATGTTGAGAGATAATTCTGGCAAAACAGATGACACGATAACCATTTGATCAACGTTAGCTGCAACGGGTTTTAGGCCGTCATAGTAGTCTGGACGAGTTAATACTGAAGTTCGCGGTTCAACCGCTTCGACAACGCCACTGATGCCTTCCATCGACTCTAATCCTGGACGCCAAATTACTTTGTCTCCAGAGACAAGCGTTTCAATCCCACGTCGCAGGTTGCAGCGTTGGACTTCTCCAGTTTCGAGGTCTTCAATGTCAGCGTGTTGTCCAAAACGAGTGATAACCAGGCCGGATTTACTCCCCCCAAGCATAGATTCATCCCACTGGACCGTCTCTTCCTGCTTGAGTTTGCGTTTTTGGTTATGGCGAACACGCCTTACCTGACCTTTGGTTAGCTTTTTCTTTTTAGCCACGTTTCTCTACTTCAGTTGATTAATTTATCGAGTGATATCAGTTTGACAGAGCTTATCTCAATCTATCTTGGATATCGGAATTTGGGTATAGTACCTTTTTTAGCACAAAACCAATAGGCAACGATTTATGTCCTTTAGCGATCAAAATTTGATTTGGATTGATCTCGAGATGACGGGACTAGACCCTGAAACCCATAAAGTTATCGAAATCGCTACCATCGTGACCGATAGCGAACTTAATATTTTAGCTGAAGGACCTGTACTTGCCATCCATCAGCCAGAACACGAATTGGCTAAAATGGATGAATGGTGCACCACAACTCACACAGGGAGTGGTCTTGTTGACCGTGTTCGTGAAAGCAAAATCGATGAGCAAGACGCGATTCGTCAAACCATTGAATTCTTAGCAAAATGGGTGCCTAAGGGTAAGTCGCCGATTTGTGGTAACAGTGTTGGTCAAGATCGTCGCTTCCTATACAAGCATATGGCAGAGCTAGAAGAGTACTTTCACTACAGATACATCGACGTTAGCACTCTGAAAGAGCTTACGCGTCGATGGAAGCCAGAGGTACTGGATGGTTTCTCGAAGAAGGGAAGCCACCTTGCGCTAGACGATATTCGCGAGTCTATTGCCGAGCTTCAATACTATAGAAAGACGATTATCTCAATCTAAAAACAAAGCCAGCTTCACTGCTGGCTTTGTTTTTATGGGATAGGTAAGAAGACAAACTGTACGACCCCTTGAGCAACCTTGGTAATGCCGCGATTGGTTTTATCTGCCACGATTAACGCCATCATATCTTGAATCATGATCATCTTGGTGAACAGTCGGTCGAAGCTCATGTCGCCGCCTTCCCCGCCGATGTCATTGCTATATATGAGTGGATTGCCGTATTGATCTTCACGGTGGTAGAGTCGCCAAACAAAAATCTCGATGTTTCTAGCACTGTTGTACAGAGCCTGTTCATCAAGCGAGTCAATAATGAAAAACTCTTGCTGGTGGTTGTAGGAACGACGGAGCATTTCTGAGAGACCAACAACAGCGGCAAAGACTCTATCGCCCTGGAAGTTTTCATCGAAACTCAGCAAAATCGCATCGATCCCTGTCACGCCATTTAGTTCATCGAAAACGAGTGAAGGTAGCTCTATCTCATCTTCTGAACCAAAGATCTGAGTGATACGACTCTCTATAGTTGCCTGAGGATTTTTTTGTAGTTGAATTGGGTTGCGGATGTAGAGTTTGCGTGTAATTTCTATCAGTTGTTGTTTTAGTTGCTTAGCATGAACATCCATGATGAAGTCGACATCACTTTTTCCTAAATTGCGCACCGGTTTTGGCATGGAGCCACAGCCTACGAAGAGTAGAGCTAGCACGATGGGAGTGAGTGTTCGAAAGCAAATCCTTTGAAACGACATGGACACTGAACCTTAGCTGAAGAGGGTGAGGTTTTTATAGCCAGTAGTTATATTAAATTTTGCATATATCAGCGAGCACAACACCGCAAAATGCTCGACAGCCTCCCAAATTGTATACAACAAAGGTTAGTTTTTTGTTATTGAGCAAAATAGCTTTCGTATAAATTTCAAGCTGTTTTGATTGTTGATGTGCGCTTTTCAATCAAACAGGAAAAAAAAGGTGTTTTTTTGCATGAAGGACTTGCATCACAAAAAAATGCTCTTATAATTCGCAGCCCTGAACGACGAAATCGTTGTTCAATGCGACACTAGCTCAGTTGGTAGAGCGCAACCTTGCCAAGGTTGAGGTCACGAGTTCGAACCTCGTGTGTCGCTCCAAATTTATAGTTGTCATCGTACTTAACGGTGATACGGACGCGGGGTGGAGCAGCTTGGTAGCTCGTCGGGCTCATAACCCGAAGGTCGTCGGTTCAAATCCGGCCCCCGCAACCAATTTCTCTTTAAGAGAATATGCGACACTAGCTCAGTTGGTAGAGCGCAACCTTGCCAAGGTTGAGGTCACGAGTTCGAACCTCGTGTGTCGCTCCAAATTTATAGTTGTCATCGTACTTAACGGTGAAATACGGACGCGGGGTGGAGCAGCTTGGTAGCTCGTCGGGCTCATAACCCGAAGGTCGTCGGTTCAAATCCGGCCCCCGCAACCAATGCGACACTAGCTCAGTTGGTAGAGCGCAACCTTGCCAAGGTTGAGGTCACGAGTTCGAACCTCGTGTGTCGCTCCAAATTTATAGCTGTCATCGTACTCAACGGTGACGAATGCGACACTAGCTCAGTTGATTGAGCGCAGCCTTGCCAAGGTTGAGGTCACGCCTCTCTGTTTATGAATAGGGAACCTCGTGTGTCGCTCCAGTTTTATAGTTATCATCGTACTCAACGGTGAAATGCGACACTAGCTCAGTTGGTAGAGCGCAACCTTGCCAAGGTTGAGGTCACGAGTTCGAACCTCGTGTGTCGCTCCATATTTTAGGAAGCTTGGCTTACACGAGGAACCTCGTGACTGAATCCAGCCGAGACGCTCCAAATCTCCTTCAAATGTGATGTCATTTGAATAGACCTAACGGTCACCGCTCTTTAGCTAATGCTGCGAAGCATGAACCCCAAAAAATATAAGTAAAAAGTCCTCCTATTGAACAGGTGGACATTTTTATGCTTATTTCCCCATATCTCAGCGCGAGAGCGCTCAGGAAACCTAGGTAGCAAGCTTGATGCTCGCTTGACTTATCACATCCGTCAACAGACTTATCCACAGAAAATGCAATGTGGATAACTTGGTGGGTAACCTGATTTTTCGCCATGTATAACACTTGACTAAAACGATCTTTCTGTTTTTTAAGGCCTAGTGTATATTGTGGTAATGTCTATAAGTCATTGATTTTATTTAATTTTGCTATCTTTTGGGTTGCAGTAAGCCTTTTGCTTTACGATCATTAAGTCACTGTTTTTTGATCCTAGTCATTTCTGTGCATTGTGATTAACTTTCGTAGCAATAAGAAAATAGCGATTCCCCGTTTCTTTTTTCCACATTTGTTTTTTGGAGCTAGGTCAAATTATGACGGGGGAGTTTCGGCAAGCATTATGCATCACGCGGAAGCCCCTTCTCGACAATTCGAATCAGTCGATTTAGCTTAGTTGATTGGCTAGGCAGTTGTTCAACTTGTTGTTCAATTGCCCATTGGATATGAGTATCAAGAGTTTCGCTGAGCCCTAAGCGACTTTTAAGTGCTTCAATGATGGATTGAGAGTATGGGGCATTCCCCATTGCTATTGATAGATTTCTCAGCCATTGCTGGTGGCCGATACGACGAATCGCTGAACCTTCCATATTTTTAAGGAAGGTGGCTTCATCCCACATAAACAGGTCAATGAGGTTTGGTGTCTTTAGCGTTTCTCTACGATGAAAGTCTTCGCGCTCCGTTAATTCGGAGAATCGATTCCATGGGCAAACAAGTTGGCAATCATCACAACCATAAATTCGGTTACCCATTGCTTTACGAAATTCTTCAGGGATGACGCCGTCAAATTCGATCGTTAAATAGGAGATGCAGCGTCTTGCATCGACAATGCCATCATCGACAATAGCTTGTGTTGGGCACGAAGTAATACAAGCTCTGCATTTTCCACATTCGTTGGTGCTGGGCTCATCCACGGCAAGTGGGAGGTCTACCAGTAGTTCGCCAAGAAAGAACCAAGACCCCCCCTCTTTATCTAGTATGAGTGAGTGCTTTCCTGTCCAACCTAACCCCGCCTTCTGGGCTAATGGCCTTTCAAGTACTGGAGCTGAATCAACAAAAGGTCGATAGATATAATTTCCGACTTCATGTTCTATTTTTTGCCCAAGCTTCTTTAGTTGATTACGAACGAGTTTGTGATAATCACGTCCCAGAGAGTAACGACTGATATAGGCTTGAGTTGGATCAGAGAGGTTTGCAGCAAACTGAGCCTCTGGAGGCAGGTAGTCCATGCGTACACTAATAACACGCACGGTACCTGGCAATAACTCAGCAGGACGCGCTCTCATCATGCCATGACGAGCCATCCAATCCATATCTCCGTGGTAACCAGCATCGAGCCATTTTTGCAGCTCTGTCTCATGCTCAGACAGATCTACATCGCAGATACCAACCTTCTGGAAACCAAGTTCTTGGCCCCAAATTTTGATCTTGTCTGCAAGCGCTTGGTAGTTCATGCTGATTGCTCCGGGTAAAGGGGGCGGGATCTTAACGGATCTTATACACAGGATCTAGCTGTCAAAATGCAAAAAATAGCAAGAAAGCGCTGATTTTTCGTTTTACTTACACAAGATCTCTTGTCTCTCAATTCCAACCCAGTTTACTATTCCTGTTCTTTTGATTTTTATATAGTCACAGAGTAGAGATTGATCTTCATGACCACCAAACAATTTGCCCTTAAAGACGAACAAGCAACGATTCAATTAGGGACGGCATTGGCAAGTTTGTGCTCTCAGCAAACCACCATTTATTTACACGGTGATTTGGGGGCTGGGAAAACGACATTTAGCCGTGGTTTTGTTCGTGCGTTAGGTCATGCAGGTAATGTTAAAAGCCCAACTTATACGCTAGTTGAACCTTATCAACTCGACCAGTGGCAAGTTTATCATTTTGATCTTTATCGTTTAGCTGATCCAGAAGAGCTCGAATTTATGGGGATTCGTGATTATTTTACATCTGACGCTATCTGTTTAGTCGAGTGGCCGGAAAAAGGTCAGGGGTTGTTGCCTGAAGCGGATCTTGATATTGATCTTCGCTATAACGGTGAGGCTCGTATTGTTGAACTGACAGCAAACAATCAGTATGGATGTCAATTATTAGAACAGTTGGAGTTATGTTGAAGAGTACTTTTATAAGAGCTGTTTTCTTTCCATTTCTTATCGCTCTTACTCTTGCGCCCAGTTTTGTATTTGCAAATGCGCTAGAAGGGATTCGCGTTTGGCCTGCGCCTGATGAAACACGCGTTGTTATCGATCTTTCGTCAGAAGCTGATTACAGCTACTTCACGCTTTCGAGCCCAGACCGTATTGTCGTTGACCTTAAAAAAACCTCACTGAACACTAAGCTTCCTATCAGTGTTACCGACAGTCCGGTACTTAAAAGGATTCGAAAAAGCTCTCCACCAAGCAAAGGGACTTATCGTTTGGTGTTTGAACTGAAGCGCAAAGTAACTCCACAAATATTCAAACTATCCCCAACACCGGGTGGTCAGTATGGCCATCGTTTGGTAATGGATATGCCTCATGGTACTCAATCCAATCCTGCTCAAGCTAAGCCGGCAAGCTCAACTACAGTAAGCCGTGACGCATCTCAGTTTACTGGTACTGCGGATATTGTTGTCGCTATCGATCCTGGCCATGGTGGCGAAGACCCGGGATCGATTGGTCCTAGCAAAAGATACGAAAAACATGCAACGTTAGCTATTTCTAAGAAAATTGTGGCTCAAATTAATGCTGTGCCGGGTATGAAGGCAGTACTGACTCGTAGCGGTGATTACTTTGTTAACCTCAATAAGCGTTCAGAGATTGCCCGCCGTAACAAAGCACATTTGCTGGTTTCTATTCATGCGGATGGATTCCGTTCTCCACAACCGCGTGGTGGTTCGGTATTTGTCCTCAATACGCGTCGAGCGAACTCAGAAATTGCCCGTTGGGTAGAAAACCATGAAGAGCAGTCTCAGCTATTGGGTGGTGCCGGTGAAGTTCTATCCAAGAATGCCAATGATAGAAATGTTAGCCAGACGATTCTTGATTTGAAGTTTAGCCACTCGCAGAAAGAGGGCTACAAACTAGCGACTAAGATTCTGCGTGAGATGACCCGAGTTGGCGTGACACTTCATAAGAAAGAACCCGTTAACGCGAGCTTGGCGGTATTGAAGTCTCCGGATATTCCTTCGGTTCTGGTGGAAACGGGTTTTATTACTAACCCGACGGAAGAGAGGTTGTTGTTCCAACGCAGCCACCAAGACAAGCTAGCGCGCGCATTAAGCAAAGCGATTGTGCAATACTTTGAAGCTAACCCTCCTGAAGGCACTTTGTTTGCTAACAGAGGTAAAACAATTAAGCACAAAGTGGCGCGAGGTGAGTCTCTATCTCTGATCGCGAAGAAGTATGGCACTTCAACCAAAGCGATAATGCAGACCAACAAGCTGAAAAGTACCAGCTTAGCCATTGGGCAAATCTTGACGATTCCTGGTTCGACTCAATCGGTTCCCGTCCCGCAGATTAAGAATCCGGTTGAAACCAAAACACTCACACACGTCGTACAACGCGGTGAGTACTTAGGTAAGATTGCTGCGAAATACAAGGTGTCAGTGGCTGCGATTAAGCGTGAGAATAGACTCAAATCAGATACGCTAAAACTGGGTCAGAAGCTTAAGGTTACCGTAAGTATGAAGGATGTTCCGCTACGTAAGCACACGGTCAAGCGTGGTGAGTTCCTAAGTAAGATCGCCTCGAAGTACAAAGTGAGCGTGAACAGTATTCGTAAGGCTAACAACCTACGTTCTGATCAATTAGCTATTGGTCAGGTACTAATCATTCCCCACAATTAAAGTGAGTTTTGAACGTGACAATAAAGATTCTACCTGCGCGTCTTGCTAACCAAATTGCAGCGGGTGAAGTGGTCGAAAGGCCCGCTTCTGTCGTCAAAGAGCTAGTGGAAAACAGTTTAGATTCTGGTGCGACAAGGATCGATATTGATATAGACAAAGGCGGCGCCAAATTAATCCGTGTTCGTGATAACGGCAAAGGGATCGCTAAAGAAGAGCTTGGCCTTGCTTTAAGTCGTCACGCAACATCAAAAATCCATACTCTTGATGATCTCGAAGCGATTATCAGCTTAGGCTTTAGGGGAGAAGCACTAGCTAGTATTAGCTCAGTGTCGCGCCTAACTATGATCTCTCGTCCTGCGACTAAAGATCAAGCGTGGTCTGCGTACAGCGAAGGTCGCGATATGGCAGTAAAGCTTCAGCCTGCTGCACACCCGATTGGTACCACGGTTGAAGTGCTAGATCTGTTTTTTAATACGCCTGCTCGACGCAAGTTTCTGCGTACAGAGAAAACCGAATTTACCCATATTGATGAGCTGCTAAAGCGTATTGCTCTGAGCCGTTTTGACGTCAGCATTAACCTTAAACACAACGGCAAGCTTGTTAAGCAGTACCGGGCGGCCAAAACCGATGCACAAGCTGAAAAACGAATTGCAACTGTCTGTGGTAGTGCTTTCGTGCGCAATATGCTCAAGATTGAACTAGAGCATCAAGGACTTAAGCTTCATGGCTGGATCACCACGCCTGAGGGGGCTCGTCAGCAAAGCGATCTGCAATACTGTTACGTTAACGGTCGAATGATGCGTGACAAGTTGATCAACCACGCTATCCGTCAAAGCTATGAGACAAGCTTACGCCCGGATCAATTCGCAACCTATGTACTTTTCATTGAGCTCGATCCTCATCAAGTCGATGTCAATGTGCATCCTGCCAAGCATGAGGTCCGTTTTCATCAAGCGCGTTTGGTGCATGACTTTATTTATCAAGCCTTGAGTGACGCTCTTGCCCAGAGCGCGCATATTGATAAACCAGAGCAGACCGCATCGGCGTTTCATGTCCAGCAACAGCCTGCGGATGAACCGCAGCAGTTCGCACAGCCACAAAGCGTTAGCCGCACCTCTGAGCAAGAGTATCGTGCGATTGAATCGGTACCTTCCTATCCGGGTAAGGCTGACTATGCTGAAAGTCGGGAGAGTGTACGTGAAGCTCAGCCAAGAAGTGACTGGCAAGAGTCTCGCCCAACGCCTAAACCCAGAGTGGCTGAGCGATACAGCGAACCTGCGCCAAGTAAGCAAGAGGTTAAAGCGTACCAAGAGCTGCTGAATACACCTGACTTACCTATGGCGCAAGCTGATGAACCAACAAGGGTTGTTGAGAATTCTACTGAACAAGTCGAGGCTCCGGTTGTCGAATCTTTGGGTAAGGCACTGAATGTTGTGCATGGGCGTTATCTCGTTATGGCTGATAAACAAGGCACCAACCTTGTGAGCCTTGCTAAAGCTGAATGGTTACGAGTTAATGGGCAACTATCGACTCGTGAAGGTAAGCTCAAAAGCCAGCCACTGCTAGTGCCGCTTTCGATAAAACTTGATGAAGCTCTGCTTGATATAGCTCAGGCGCTGCAACCGACTTTAGACACGTTTGGCATTGAGCTTAAGTTACGTGTAAATAAGGCGTTGATGGTGATGGGAGTTCCTCAGCCATTAAGACAGCAAAATTTACAACAATTGATCCCAGATCTGCTATCTTACGCGGTTTCGTGTCAAACAGCCTCTCAGCCTTTGTCACATGTCCAGATAGCACAATGGCTTAGTGATCAGATTACTCAGGTAAAAAGTGACTACACTTTGTCAGAAGCTATTCAGATCATTTCGGATGTCGAACAGTTGTGGCAGGGTAAGTTACCACTTGGTGATCATGCCTTCGTAAGGCCTGTTGATTTTTCTGCAACCATTGCAGCGTTAGAACTATGAACAATACAGAATTACCTTTAGCCCTGTTTTTAATGGGGCCAACAGCATCAGGGAAAACCGATCTTGCGATTCGTTTACGCAAGAAATACCCAGTGGAGATCATCTCAGTGGATTCTGCGTTGATCTACAAAGGAATGGATATTGGAACAGCCAAGCCAGATGCAGAAGAACAAGCGCTAGCACCTCATCGCTTGATTGATATTTTAGATCCAAGCGAAGCATACTCTGCAGCGGACTTTCGTCGCGATGCTCTGGATGAAATGCGCAAAATTGTTGATCAAGGCAAGATCCCGCTATTGGTCGGCGGAACTATGCTTTACTATAAAGCGCTGCTTGAAGGGTTATCGCCACTTCCAGCAGCGAATCCTGAAACTCGCCAACAGATCGAGCAAGAAGCTGAGACTTTGGGTTGGGATAAATTGCATGAGCTGCTTGAGGAGATCGATCCTGTCTCAGCTAAGCGAATTCACCCGAATGATCCACAAAGATTGTCTCGGGCATTGGAAGTTTATCGAATTTCGGGTAAAACTCTTACTGAGTTAACTCAAACTAAAGGTGAAAGCCTGCCGTATCGAGTTAAACAGTTTGCAATAGCTCCCAAGGAAAGGGCAGAGCTCCATCGTCGAATTGAGCTTCGCTATGAAAAGATGATAGAAGCAGGGTTTGAAGATGAAATGCGTGCACTTTATGCGCGTGATGATCTTCATCCGGATCTTCCATCTATTCGTTGTGTTGGTTATAGACAGATGTGGGACTATTTGGATGGGAACTGCACATTGGATGACGCTATATTTAAAGGCATCTGTGCAACTCGTCAATTGGCCAAGCGACAAATTACCTGGTTACGCAGCTGGGATGATTTAACTTGGTTAGATAGCGAAAACATTGATCATGCGTTAGAAACTGTTTCAAATGCCATAGCATCTGAAGGTTTTAGCTGTGTATAATGTGATCGCTTTTGCGTGAAATTGCCTTGTAAAGGATCTGTTACTTGAAATTTTGGTTTAAAGCCGTCATAACAGGTGTTGACAGGGTGTTATTTTATTCGTTTAGCTCAGAGCAAAGGCCGCAATTTTCGCGTGCAACGTACCACTAGCTAAATAATTAAAACAAAATTACAAAATAAGGAAAATAAAAATGGCTAAGGGGCAATCTCTACAAGACCCATTCTTAAATGCATTACGTCGTGAACGTATTCCAGTGTCTATCTACCTTGTGAACGGAATTAAGCTTCAAGGTCAGATCGAATCTTTTGACCAATTCGTGATCCTATTGAAGAACACGGTTAACCAAATGGTATACAAGCACGCAATCTCAACAGTTGTGCCTGCGCGCCCAGTAAGCCACCACAGCGGTGACCGTCCACAAGGTGAGCGTCAGCAAGAGAAATCAGAAGATTAATTCTCTGAAGTATCATATTTGTTTGTAAGGAGTTGATTGCTTGTTTGACCGTTATGAAGCCGGTGAGCGAGCCGTACTTGTTCATATCAACTTTACGCAAGAAGGGGAGTGGGAAGATCTCAGCGAATTTGAGATGTTGGTATCTTCTGCTGGCGTTTCTACGTTACAAGTTGTAACAGGAAGTCGCCAGTCGCCACACCCTAAATACTATGTCGGAGAGGGTAAAGCTCAGGAGATTGCTCAAGCTGTGCAGTTGGCTGAAGCGGATATTGTGATTTTTAATCACGCCCTCTCTCCTGCCCAAGAACGTAACCTCGAAGCGTTGTGCAAGTGCCGAGTTCTTGACCGAACTGGCCTTATCCTAGATATATTTGCCCAACGTGCCCGTACCCACGAAGGTAAGCTGCAAGTTGAACTTGCTCAGCTGCGCCATATCTCTACTCGATTAATTCGTGGTTGGACTCACCTTGAAAGACAGAAAGGTGGTATCGGTTTACGTGGTCCAGGTGAAACTCAGCTAGAAACTGACCGACGTCTATTGCGTGTTCGTATAAAAACGATATTACGCCGTTTAGAGAAAGTCGCTAAACAGCGTGAACAAGGTCGCCGAGCTAGAAATCGAGCGGAAATACCAACCGTTTCCTTAGTGGGTTATACCAACGCAGGGAAATCGACGCTATTTAACCGAATTACCGAGGCCGGTGTATACGCGGCTGACCAGTTATTTGCTACTTTGGACCCTACATTACGTAAGATCGAGTTATCTGACGTTGGTCCGGCAATTTTAGCTGACACGGTTGGGTTTATTCGCCACTTACCCCATGATCTAGTGGCAGCGTTTAAAGCAACACTTCAGGAGACGCAAGAAGCTGACATTTTGTTACATGTTGTCGATGCCAGTGATGAGCGTTTTCGTGAGAATATCCAAGCTGTTCATGACGTGCTTGCTGAAATCGATGCGGATGAAATCCCTGCATTGGTCGTCATGAACAAGATCGATAACCTCGATGGTCAAGAGCCCAGAATCGAGCGAGATGGCGAAGGTGTCCCTCAAACGGTTTGGGTTTCAGCAATGGAAGGCAGGGGGATTGAGCTCCTGTTCGACGCGCTGACTGAACGTTTGGCAAGCCAGATGGTTCAGCACCAAATGCGAATTCCGCCACAACATCAAGGCAGACTTCGTAGTACATTCTTCCAAATGAAGTGTATTCAACGTGAAGAATATGACCAAGATGGTAACTTGTTGATCGAAGTTCGAATGCAACAAGCAGATTGGTCTAGACTTGAAAAAAGAGATGAGGCAGTTTTACGTGACTTTATAGTTACTTAAATGACTGCTACAGTATAACGTCATATCAAATGATGGAGCTTTCTAATGGCGTGGAATGAGCCTGGTAATAACAACGGCAACAATGGCCGCGATAATGACCCTTGGGGTAATAATAATCGTGGTAACAAAGGTGGCCGCGATCAAGGGCCGCCAGACTTGGACGAAGTTTTTAGCAAACTAAGTCAGAAACTGGGTGGAAAGTTTGGTGGTGGTAAAGGTGGTAAAGGGCCTTCTATCGGAGGTGGTGGTGCACTGGGTTTTGGTGTCATCGCTGCAATCGCGGTAGCAATTTGGTTCTTTGCAGGCTTTTACACTATCGGTGAAGCAGAACGTGGCGTCGTGCTACGTTTAGGTAAGTACGATCGCGTGGTCGATCCTGGTCTAAACTGGCGTCCTCGTTTTATCGACGAGTATGAAGCTGTTAACGTTCAAGCGATCCGCTCGCTACGTTCATCAGGTCTAATGCTGACCAAAGATGAAAACGTGGTAACCGTATCTATGGACGTTCAGTACCGTGTTGCTGACCCATACAAATACCTATTCCGCGTGACTAACGCAGACGACAGCCTACGCCAGGCGACAGATTCTGCTCTTCGTGCAGTAATTGGTGACTCGCTAATGGATAGCATCCTAACCAGCGGTCGTCAGCAAATCCGTCAAAGCACTCAAGAGACATTGAACGCGATCGTAGATAGCTATGATATGGGTGTTGTTATTGTCGACGTTAACTTCCAGTCGGCACGTCCGCCCGAGCAAGTTAAAGACGCATTCGATGATGCAATTGCCGCGCGTGAGGATGAAGAGCGTTTCGAACGTGAAGCGGAAGCTTACCGAAACGACATTCTGCCTAAAGCAACAGGTCGTGCTGAGCGTTTGAAGAAAGAAGCATTGGGTTACTCTGAGCGTGTTGTGAATGAAGCGCTTGGTCAAGTTGCTCAATTTGAGAAATTGCTTCCTGAGTATCAAGCATCACCAGAGGTTACACGTAACCGTCTGTATCTAGATACTATGGAACAAGTTTACTCAAGCACTTCGAAAGTGCTTATCGATTCTGAATCTAGCGGTAACTTGCTATATCTACCAATTGATAAGTTAGCGGGTGAAGGCACAACGCAAACCAAACGTAATACGAAGTCATCTTCGGCTTACGATCAAATTGAGCTAGAGACTCAGAATGAGACAACGTCAGACTCGCAATCTCGTTCAGGTTCACGTCAAGGGAGATATTAAGAATGCGTAAGTTAATGATCCCTGTAGTAGTTGTAACGATTGTTCTGCTGCTAATGTCGATCTTTGTTATCCAAGAAGGTGAGCGTGGATTGGTGATTCGATTTGGTCGTGTTCTTGATGACAACGGTGTATCAAGAATTTATGAACCAGGTCTGCACTTCAAAATGCCACTGTTTGACCGTGTGAAAACGTTAGATGCGCGTATCCAGACGATGGATGGCCGCTCTGATCGTTTCGTAACTTCTGAGAAAAAAGACGTAATCATCGATACCTACGTGAAGTGGCGTATTGCTGATTTTGGTCGCTACTACCTAACAACTGGTGGCGGTAATGCCTTGACTGCAGAAGCGCTACTTGAGCGTAAAGTAACAGACGTTCTTCGTTCTGAAATCGGTGCACGTGAAATCAAGCAGATCGTATCTGGTCCACGTAACAAAGATGTACTGCCTGATAGCGATAGTGAAGAAGTGACTACTGAAGCGGCTCTAGAAGCATTAGAGATTGATGGTGAGCGTGATAAAATCATGGCAAATGTACTCTCGGGTACACGTGATAGCGCGATGGCTGACTTAGGCGTAGAAGTGGTTGATTTCCGTATGAAGAAAATCAACCTTCCAGACGAAATCAGTGAATCAATCTACCGCCGTATGAGAGCTGAACGTGAGTCTGTTGCTCGTCGTCACCGTTCTCAAGGTCGTGAGAAAGCAGAAGTTATTCGTGCGCAGGCTGAACTAGAAGTGGCAACTGTTCTAGCAGAAGCCGATAAGACTGCACGTGTAACGCGAGGTGAAGCGGATGCTAAGTCTGCAAAAATCTACGCCGATGCTTACAACAAAGACCCTGAATTCTTCGGCTTTATGCGTTCTTTAAAAGCTTATGAGAAATCATTCAGCAACAAGAGCGATATCTTAGTATTGGATCCGAACAGCGAGTTCTTCCAGTACATGAATAATGCAGCTGGCGCTGAAGCGAAGTAATTAAACTCAGATAGTATAAAGGCTCCTCACGGAGCCTTTATTTTTTATAGTAGGAAAACTATGTCGAACTCGTTATGGTTAGCTTTTGGTTTAGTGCTTATCGTTGAAGGTCTAGGACCGCTTATTGCTCCTAATGGATGGCGCAATATGGTTGCTCAGCTTAGCCAGCAACCAGACAATCAACTGCGCCGAATTGGCGGTTGCTTGGTGGTGGCTGGAGTCGTGATTGCTTATGTATTTGGGTAAGGAGAGGCTTACTGCAATTAGTAGTGCGGTGGTGGTGTTTCTTGTGCAGCATCTGCTAGGTTAGAAGAATCCATATTCTTCACTTTCCCCACCACATACTTCATTTGATCCTGCATTTTAGTGATCAGCAACTGCTGTTGACTAAGCGCATCATTTAACTCTTCAATGGTCTGCTCTTGGAAAGCTAGCTGACACTCTAGGTCATTTACGCGGCTTTCTAACTGTTCAATTCGCTTATCGGTCATGTTCACTGATCTTACTGTTAATAGTCGACGTCCCAAGCTTGGGCTATGCCCGCAGATGTACCGGAAACGACGCGGTTTTGGCTATCAAAGGCAGCATCATACACCACTGCACGTGGAGGGCGAGCATCTTTTAATGGCTCAGCCTCAAATCCGTCAACTCGTTTGCCAGTGTGAGTATCCCAAACCATGATACGGCTAGAAGGGGTGCCAGTAAGTAAATGCTTACCATCGTCAGAGAAACGCGCAGTTGAAAAAATCAACTGACGAGAAAAGCTCTGCAGCTGAGATATCTGATCTCCTGTGGAAAGGTCCCATACTATCGCTTGGTTGCCTCCATCAGAGGTAAAGGCATATTTACCATCACGTTGAAGTGCAACCCGGTTAACACGTTGTTCGTGTTCAAAGGTTTTGAGTATCTGACCCGTATTGGTATCCCATAGATAGGCTGTATAGTCATTGCCTCCAGATAGGGCAAAGCGACCATTAGGCGATAAAGCAACGGAATTGACTTTTTCATTGTGAGCAAGGAACTCTAAGCGTCGGCCGGTGACTAAATTGACGTAAATCGCTTTGCCATTCGATAGACCGAGTAACACTTGGTCACCATTACTGGCAATATCAACATCACGAATTAAGCCATCTGATATGGACCAGAGCCCTTCTGCTTGAGTCCATGCCAAATCCCAAACTGCAAAGTTAATTTGCGTGGCGGTGACGGCGAAGCGACCGTTATCTGAAATACGGATGCGAGAAACAGTACTGGACTGAGGGTCCTGAGCCCCCAACGAGGCGAGCTTTTGGCTTTCATCCAGATCCCAAAGCACCAACTGATGCTCTTTAGAGTAAAGTAGGGCGAAACGGGCATCTCGACTCAATGCAAAACTAGTGGTGCCATTGGGCTCGATGGTCCAACGCTGGCTATCTTTAGTGGAGAAAAAGCATCCATTTAACGTTGTAATGACAATGACGATGATTATTGAGTTAAAAATTATACGCATTAAGTCCAAATATCCGTTTGTTTACGTTTAATTAAGACGCATAACGGTTATATTGGTATAACATTCAAATATGTACCAGTCTTTATTAAAGATTTGTGCACAAAGACAAAAGTCTCAATTGGAGAGTTAAATGAAATCGATTTTTAAAGTGTCACTACTTGCTGCAACTGTTGCACTTGCTGTTGGCTGCCAAAAAGAAGAAGAACCAAAAGCTGAAACAGCACCAGCGGTAGAGCAAGCTGAAGCTGCTAAGACGGTTTCTTTCGCAACTGAAGATGATAAAGCGGCATACGCAATTGGTGTTTCTTTTGCTAACTACCTAAGTACTAGTCTAGACAAGCCAAGCGAAATAGGTATTACGTTAAACAAAGATCTTGTTCTAAAAGGTATTGAGCATGTTTTCGCAGGCAACCCAGAGCTAGACGAGCAAGAGACGCGAGCAGCCCTAGAAGCGCTAGATAAGCGTGTTGCGGAAACGATGCAAAAGCAAGCAGCAGAGAAATCAGCGGCAGCTAAGAAAGCGGGCGACGATTTCCGTGCTGAATTTGAAAAGCAAGAAGGTGTGCAAAAGACTGACACTGGTCTTCTTTACCAAGTAGTGACACCAGCAGAAGGCGAACAGCCAAAAGATACTGACACTGTTCAAGTACACTACAAAGGTACGCTAATTGACGGCACTCAGTTCGATAGTTCATACGATCGCGGTGAGCCGGCTACTTTCCCTCTTAATCGAGTAATACCTGGTTGGACAGAAGGTGTTCAGCTAATGCCTGTAGGTTCTAAGTTCAAGTTTGTTATCCCGCCTGAGCTTGCGTACGGCGAACAAGACACGCCTACGATCCCTGCAAACTCAACGTTGGTATTTGAAGTTGAGCTGCTAAAGATTGACAACGGTGAAGAAGCAGCCCAATAAGCTTAACTTCTCAACAATTAAGGTCTGGTTTTTACCAGACCTTTTTTTTGCATTAAAAATGCAATCTATACCTCAGTAATTTTTTGTTCTAAATCACTAGATGATGGGTTAGTTAGGTGTACGTATCAAAATTTCTGATAAACTTACATCAATTTGTTGATTTTCCGCGCTAAGGCTTAAAAAAGTGACAACTACAGAAACCGTAAACACGGACATGTTGCTAGAGATGGAATCTGTCAATGTGATGCCATTTAGTGAACATGACAAAATTATTCTTAGATCTTATGAAGCTGTCGTCGATGGTATCGCGAGCCTAATTGGCCCGTTTTGTGAAATCGTTCTGCACTCATTAGAAGACCTTAATACTTCCGCGATTAAAATTGCTAATGGTGAGAACACTGGGCGCCAGGTCGGTTCTCCGATCACGGATTTAGCGCTAAAGATGTTACGCGATATTGAAGGGTCAGAACGCAACTTTTCTCGCTCCTACTTCACTCGCGCTAAAGGTGGCGTACTCATGAAGTCGATTACGGTTGCAATCCGCAACGGTGAAAACAGAGTGATTGGCTTGTTGTGTGTTAACGTCAACTTAGACGCGCCATTCTCACAAGTTTTGCAATCCTTTATGCCAACTGAAGAAGCAAAACAAGCGGCGTCATCGGTAAACTTTGCTAGTGATGTGGAAGAGCTTGTCGACCAAACGGTTGAGCGAACGATTGAAGAGATCAATGCTGACAAGTCGGTATCTAATAATACCAAGAACCGTCAGATCGTTATGGAACTGTTCGATAAAGGTATTTTTGATATCAAAGACGCAATCAACCGTGTTGCCGATCGCCTAAACATCTCTAAGCACACCGTTTATCTCTATATTCGACAGCGTAAAACTGAGGACGACGAAAGTTGAGCTCACTGAGTTATACACTTGTGGTCAATGGGGCAATCTACGGTAGTCAGTCTGCAAGAAACGCTTACCAGTTTGCCAAGGCTTTGCTCTCCAAAGGACATACTTTAGTGAGTGTGTTCTTCTACCAGGATGGGGTCACCAATGGTAGCGCATTAACTGTACCGGCCAATGATGAGTTTGATTTGGTCAAAGCTTGGCAGCAGCTAGCGACTGAACATGATGTTCGTTTGGAAACCTGTGTAGCAGCCGCTTTGCGCAGAGGGGTTGTCAGTCAAGAAGAAGCTAACCAACATGGGCTGGCTCAAAGTAACTTGGCCGATGGTTTTCATCAAGCGGGGTTAGGAAGTTTGGCGGAAGCCATGCTGGTGCAAGATAGGGTGGTACAGTTTTGAGTCACTTAACCTATCTATTCCGCAGTGCTCCCCATAGCAGCTCTTCTGGTCGAGAAGGACTTGACGCGCTACTCGCTGCCTCAGTCTATTGCGAAGATATCAGTGTTGTGTTCATGGGGGATGGTGTTTATCAGTTGCTTCAAGGTCAGCGACCCGAGCAAATTTTAAGTAAAGACTATGCTCCGATGTTAAAGCTGTTTGATCTCTATGACATTGAACAAATCTATGTATGTGAACAGTCACTTCGCGAACGTGGTTTAGCGACCGCTGATTTGGTTATCGGGGTCCAGCTTCTTGACCAATCAGCGCTGAGCGAACGACTACGCCAAGCGTCTAACGTTCTTACCTTCTAGGTGGCCTATGCTACATATTGTTAAAACAGTTCAATCACTTACCGATGTTATCCGGGTGGCGGTTGAGACGGATGATGTTTTGCTGGTGGAGCAAGCGGTCTACGCGGCGAATCCACACCATCAAGAATTTTCGAGTATTAAAGGGCTTAAGGTGTCTGTTTTAGAGGCCGATGTTGAGGCTAGAGGCATTGCCAATCGTATTAGTCCGTCGATTGATAAAATCAGCTTTGAAGGCTTTGTCGACCTGACTGAGAAACAACCCAAATCCATCACTTGGGATTAATTTCATTTCCTCTGTTTGAGTGTCGAATTACTTTTACGCTTTTTTCAGCCGAATTGAGCAAAAAAGATCCGTATATTTCTTGACACACCTCTCACCTCTGAATAGAATTTTGCGTCCCTAAGTGCCACTGGCGGTTAGGGATAGATTTTTCACAAAGCTTACTTTCAAGTAAATCAGGAGCTAGTTAATGGCAACTATTAACCAGTTGGTACGTAAGCCTCGTGCAAAGCAAGTTGTTAAAAGCAACGTGCCTGCACTAGAAGCGTGTCCACAAAAACGTGGTGTATGTACTCGTGTTTACACTACTACACCTAAAAAACCTAACTCAGCACTTCGTAAAGTATGTCGTGTTCGTCTAACGAACGGCTTCGAAGTGACTTCGTACATCGGTGGTGAAGGTCACAACCTTCAAGAGCACTCAGTTGTTCTAATCCGTGGCGGTCGTGTTAAAGACCTTCCGGGTGTACGTTACCACACAGTTCGCGGCGCACTAGACTGTGCTGGCGTTAACGACCGTAAACAAGGTCGTTCTAAGTACGGTGTTAAGCGTCCAAAATCTTAATGGTATCCGTTAAGTAAGGCCAAACACTAAATTAATTTTAATTTTTGAAGAAACTGAAAAGTTTTGGATAACCTGAAGAAGACAACGGAGAAAATCCATGCCACGTCGTCGCGTCATCGGTCAGCGTAAGATCCTTCCAGATCCAAAGTTCAAATCTGAACTGCTGGCAAAATTCGTTAACATCCTAATGGTTGACGGTAAGAAATCTACTGCAGAGAAAATTGTTTACACTGCACTAGATGCAATGGCTGAGAAATCTGGTAAAGATCACTTAGCTGTATTTGAAGAAGCTCTTGAAAATGTTCGCCCAGCGGTAGAGGTTAAATCTCGCCGTGTAGGTGGTTCAACTTACCAAGTACCTGTAGAAGTACGTCCGGTTCGCCGTAACGCACTTGCTATGCGTTGGTTGGTTGAAGCTGCGCGCAAGCGTGGTGAAAAATCTATGGCTCAACGCCTAGCTGCTGAAATGCTAGACGCGTCTGAGAACAAAGGTACTGCGGTTAAGAAACGTGAAGACGTTCACCGCATGGCTGACGCAAACAAAGCGTTCGCACATTACCGTTGGTAATACCTTTCAGTGCCGCGGGAACCCTCGCGGCGCTACTCTAGTTCCTATGCGCAAGCCTAGGAACTATTGCTATATCTAGGGGTAAGGAAAATTGTCTAAGATTGACAATCCGTACTAGAGATAGCAATAGTCCCTAATTCATGAGGATTCAATCGTGGCTCGTAAAACACCTATTGAGCGCTACCGTAATATTGGTATCGTCGCTCACGTAGACGCAGGTAAAACAACCACAAGTGAACGTATTCTGTTCTACACTGGTCTTTCTCATAAAATCGGTGAAGTCCACGATGGCGCTGCTACCATGGACTGGATGGAGCAGGAGCAAGAGCGTGGTATCACAATCACTTCTGCTGCGACTACCACTTTCTGGCGTGGTATGGATGCACAATTCCAAGACCACCGCATCAACATCATTGATACTCCTGGACACGTAGATTTCACGATCGAAGTAGAGCGCTCGTTGCGCGTACTTGACGGTGCTGTTGTGGTGTTCTGTGGTTCGTCAGGTGTTGAACCTCAATCTGAAACTGTATGGCGTCAAGCGGATAAATACCAAGTTCCACGTATGGTATTTGTTAACAAGATGGACCGTGCAGGTGCTGACTTCCTTCGTGTTGTTGATCAAATTAAAAACCGTCTTGGTGCTAACCCTGTTCCTATTCAACTGAACGTTGGCGCGGAAGATGACTTCAAGGGTGTTATTGACCTAATCAAGATGAAAATGATCAACTGGAGTGAAGAAGACCAAGGCACTACCTTCACTTACGAAGATATTCCAGCAGACATGCAAGAACTAGCGGAAGAGTGGCACAACAATCTTGTTGAGTCAGCGGCTGAAGCAAGCGAAGAGCTGATGGATAAATATCTTGAAGAAGGTGAATTGACCGAAGCTGAAATTAAGCAAGCGTTACGTATTCGCACACTAAACAATGAAATCGTACTGGCTACATGTGGTAGTGCGTTTAAGAATAAAGGTGTTCAAGCGGTACTTGATGCAGTGGTTGAATTCTTGCCATCGCCAGTTGACGTACCAGCGATCAAAGGTGTAGATGACAACGAAAAAGAAGTTGAGCGTCACGCAGACGACAACGAACCTTTCTCAGCACTAGCATTCAAAATCGCCACAGACCCGTTTGTAGGTACGCTTACCTTTATGCGTGTTTACTCTGGTGTGGTTAATTCTGGCGACGCTGTTTACAACTCTGTTAAGCAGAAGAAAGAGCGCTTTGGTCGTATCGTTCAGATGCACTCAAATAAGCGTGATGAAATCAAAGAAGTTCGCGCGGGCGATATTGCAGCAGCAATCGGCCTTAAAGACGTGACAACAGGTGACACACTATGTGACCAGAACCATAAGGTTATTCTGGAGCGTATGGAGTTCCCTGATCCAGTAATTCAGATCGCGGTAGAGCCTCGCTCTGTTGCCGATCAAGAGAAGATGGGTATTGCTCTAGGTAAACTAGCAGCAGAAGACCCATCATTCCGCGTAGAAACGGACGACGAAACGGGCCAGACATTGATCTCTGGTATGGGTGAGCTTCACCTAGACATCATCGTTGATCGTATGAAACGTGAATTCAGCGTTGACTGTAATGTTGGTAAACCTCAGGTTGCGTACCGTGAGACAATCCGTGGCAACGCGGAAGTTGAAGGTAAATTTGTACGTCAATCTGGTGGTCGTGGTCAGTATGGTCACGTATGGATCAAACTGGAGCCATCTGAACCTGGCGAAGGTTTTGTCTTTGTTGACGAAATTGTGGGCGGTGTCGTTCCTAAGGAATACATCAGTTCGGTAGCGAAAGGTATCGAAGAGCAAATGAACAGTGGTGTTCTAGCGGGTTATCCAGTGCTAGACATTAAAGCAACGCTGTTTGATGGTTCTTACCACGATGTTGACTCTAACGAGATGGCGTTTAAGATCGCTGGCTCGATGGCATTCAAGAAGGGTTCATTAGAAGCACAGCCTGTTCTTCTTGAGCCAATGATGAATGTTGAAGTAACCACTCCTGAAGATTGGATGGGTGATGTTGTTGGTGATCTTAACCGCCGTCGCGGTATGATCGAAGGTATGGACGATGGTGTGGCTGGTATTAAGATCATCCGCGCTCAAGTACCACTATCTGAGATGTTTGGTTACGCAACCGATCTTCGCTCTGCAACTCAGGGCCGTGCGTCTTACTCTATGGAGTTTAACGAGTACGCTGAAGTACCGAAAAACTTTGCAGATAAAATCATGGCGGACCGTGGTTACGTATAAACGCCTTGAACTGAAAAAAAGTCTAGCTTTTTTTAAAGATCAATGCGTCCAAATATTGCGCTGACATGCGTTGGCGCATAAAATAGCAAATTCTGGCGCGTCTCGATCAATTCGGATCGTGGCGAATCATAACTAGGAAGGAACACGATCGTGTCTAAAGAAAAATTTGAACGTACTAAACCGCACGTTAACGTTGGTACTATCGGCCACGTTGACCACGGTAAAACAACTCTAACTGCTGCAATCTGTACTACTCTAGCTAAAGTGTACGGCGGTGAAGCGAAAGACTTCGC
>JRWQ01000021.1 GCA_000775715.1 Vibrio tubiashii | reverse complement strand
TTTCCAAATTGTTAAAGAGCAATGTGTCTTTCCACTTAGAGAAATAACATTTTCTAAAGATTCTTAGACGGTCGAAAACTCCAACCACGTACGCTTTACTGAAGTGGTTTGGAACTTTAAATCCAAAAACATTTAGAGAATGGTGGGCGATACCGGGCTCGAACCAGTGACCCCCTGCTTGTAAGGCAGGTGCTCTCCCAACTGAGCTAATCGCCCACATAAGTTTTAATTCTTCGTGGAGAAGAATGGTGGGTCGTGCAGGATTCGAACCTGCGACCAATTGATTAAAAGTCAACTGCTCTACCAACTGAGCTAACGACCCAATGGTATCCCGTAGGGGAGTCGAACCCCTGTTACCGCCGTGAAAGGGCGGTGTCCTAGGCCTCTAGACGAACGGGACACTAAGTTGAACACCTTGGGGGGTGTTCTATCTCTTAAACTACATAAACCATCAATCTGTGTGAACACTC
>JRWQ01000020.1 GCA_000775715.1 Vibrio tubiashii | reverse complement strand
AACATCGAGCTACCAGAAGGCGTAGAAATGGTAATGCCAGGCGATAACATCAAGATGACTGTTGAACTAATCGCTCCAATCGCGATGGACGAAGGTCTACGTTTCGCAATCCGCGAAGGTGGCCGTACAGTTGGTGCTGGTGTTGTTGCTAAGATCTTCGACTAATTCTTACGAATTAATTGAAATCTTGCGCACTTCTTCTTTATTGAAGAACACGCATTAGAGAAAGGGAAGCTTAGGCTTCCCTTTTTCGTTTTTGGTTATAAGGAAGTAGCTGCTTTTGTGACGGTAACTGGCTGAAAATTATCACTCATTTTAAGCCCCTTAATTCGTTGCATCCTAACTACTTGAAACTTTGCCTGGTTAATTATTTCTATATAACAAAATGTTCTGTTTAGTGCACAAATACAACTGGAAGTGATAATTGTTCTTGTTTATATTTGTGGTCGCAAGTTAATAGTAGAAGTGTTTTTATGTTTGTATGCCTTTGCCATGGAATTTCAGATAAGAAAATTAGGAAGTTAGCCATTGATGAAGGTGTAACTGATATTAAGGGAATTAGACAATGCACGCCGCTAGGCAGTCAATGTGGTAAGTGTATTAAGATGACCAAAGAAATTTTAGCAGAAACAGAATACCTACAAGTTAAACAAGCCAGCTAAATCAACGCTGAGCCTTTTGACACCTTCTCATTTGGTACTAGATTTAAAAGAGCCAAAGAGGAGGGCTGTGTAATGAAAGGCGATCCAATAATAATCCAACATCTCAACAAAATACTCGGCAATGAGCTCGTCGCTATAAACCAATATTTCCTGCACGCACGAATGTACAAAGACTGGGGTCTGAAGCATCTCGCTGATAAGGAGTATCATGAATCTATCGATGAAATGAAGCATGCCGACCATCTCATCGAACGTATTCTATTTCTCGAAGGTTTACCGAATTTACAAGACCTCGGCAAACTAATGATCGGTGAAGACACCAAAGAGATGCTTGAGTGCGACCTCAAATTAGAGATGGCCGCAATTCCGGATCTGAAGAACGCGATTGCTTACGCCGAAGATATTCATGATTATGTTTCACGCGATCTGTTCCAAGATATTCTAGAAGATGAAGAAGAACATGTGGATTGGTTGGAAACCCAACTCGGCTTGATCGATATGACAGGCATTCAGAACTACTTACAAGCTCAATATGTCGATGAAGATGACGATTAGATTCATATAATTAGAACGTTAAAAATCCCTGAACTTACTCAGGGATTTTTTGTGAGTTCTACTCATCAGCATTAGAGGAAGAGTATCAACCCCCAAGTAACTGCAACTAAGCCTAGGGCAACAAAAACTGCCGCAGAGCCAATGTCTTTGGCGCGTCCACTAAGCTCATGATGTTCAGAACCAATACGGTCAACCACAGCTTCAATGGCTGAGTTGATCAGCTCAACCAATACAACGACAAACAGACTGCTAATCATTATGACTTGCTCAAGCTTGGTGACCGGGAGGAAGAAAGTCAGCGCCGTCATTACTATCAGCAGTACGATTTCTTGACGAAACGCGGCTTCATGCAGCCATGCTGCCTTAAGCCCTTTCATCGAGTAACCAGTCGCATTAATAATTCGCTTAATACCGGTAGCACCAGGCTTCATTCCCTTTCTCCTTGAGCAAAATTACAACTAATAAATAGCTAGAGTGTGTTGGTCTTCTCGTCAGTGTGGATGTCAACTAATCTGAAAAGCGTGAGGAAGAAGTTATCACGAGATAGCTTTTGGTTCTATGCATCTTTTTTCTTGCGTAAATTGGTTTCTTTCTGTACTATTCGTGCTCCTTAAAACTCGGTCAATTATCTTTAGTTCCTTGCTTCCTCTGGACGACCGAGCCATTTGTGGAAGCTGAATAATCCGTAAGGAGCAACCCATGCGTCATTACGAAATCGTATTCATGGTGCACCCAGATCAAAGCGAGCAAGTTGCTGGCATGATCGAGCGTTACACTGGTTCTATCACTGAAGCTGGCGGTACTATCCACCGTCTAGAAGACTGGGGTCGTCGTCAACTGGCTTACCCAATCAACAAGCTTCACAAAGCTCACTACGTTCTAATGAACGTTGAAGCTGACCAAGCTGTAATTGATGAGCTAGAAACTGCTTTCCGTTTCAACGATGCAGTTCTACGTAACATGATCATGCGTACTAAAACAGCGATCACTGAGCAATCTATCATGCTTAAGCAGAAAGAAGAGCGTGCTCCTCGTCGCGAAGAGCGTGCTGAAGCTAAGCCAGAAGCAGCTGCTGAGTAATTTCTCTTATGACCAATCGAATGGAGCTTTCTGGCACCATAGCCAAACCGCCCGTTCGTAGTAAAAGCCCAAGTGGCATAGAACACTGTCGATTTTGGTTAGAGCATCGCTCTACCGTTATTGAAGCTGACTTACCGAGACAAGTTTATTGTCGTATGCCGGTAGTGGTTAGCGGGCAAAGGTCACAAGCATTAACTCAGAATTTAGTACAAGGCAGTAGCATTAAGGTAGGTGGTTTTGTCACTTATCAGACCGGCCGAAATGGTGTGGGAAAATTAGTGCTTCATGCTGACAACATTACTCAAATTTAAGATCAGGAGATAGCCCATGGCTCGTTTCTTCCGTCGTCGTAAATTCTGCCGTTTCACTGCAGAAGGCGTACAAGAGATTGATTACAAAGACGTAGCAACTCTTAAAAACTACATCACTGAAGCTGGTAAAATCGTACCTAGCCGTATCACTGGTACAAGTGCTAAATACCAACGTCAACTAGCTCGTGCTATTAAGCGTTCTCGCTACCTAGCTCTACTTCCGTACACTGACAAGCATCAGTAATCGGCTCGTTTTATAAAGAGGAATTAAACAATGCAAGTTATTCTACTTGATAAAATCGGTAAACTAGGTGCTCTAGGCGAAACTGTAAACGTTAAATCTGGCTACGCTCGTAACTTCCTTATCCCTCAAGGTAAAGCAGTTATGGCTACTAAAGCTAACGTTGAAATGTTCGAAGCACGTCGTGCTGAACTAGAAGCTAAAGCTGCTGAGCAACTAGCTGCATCAGAAGCTCGCGCTGAGAAAGTTAACGCTCTAGAAGCAGTTGTTATTGCATCTAAAGCTGGTGACGAAGGTAAACTATTCGGTTCTATCGGTACTCGCGACATCGCTGACGCAATCACTGCGGCTGGCGTTGAAGTTGTTAAAAGCGAAGTTCGTCTTCCTGAAGGCGCACTACGTAACATCGGCGAGTTCGAGATCAGCGTTCAACTTCACTCTGAAGTTTTCGCTAAAGTTAACCTACAAGTTGTTGCTGCTGAGTAATTCAGTATCAAGACGTATCTTAAAAGCACCTCCTAGAGGTGCTTTTTTTATGTCTGTAGTTCAGTAATTTTGTCTTAGAAGGCAAACAGTAGGTTTACGGAAAACATACTGTCGGCTTTAAACAGTCCGTCAGGCACTTTGTCGTGGAATTGGCGCGAGTAGGCAAGCTTAAGTGCAATATCTTCGGTAATGTTGTTGGTTACGCTCACATCGGTATCGGTACGAGTGTTACTACGACCAGAAACGATAGTCAGGTCTGCGGATATCGCTAACGTTTTTAGCGCCTGCCACTTGGTATTGAGGTTGCCACGAAATATCCCTTCCTGAACGATCTCTGGAAAGATGATGTCATCGTCATCAATTTCATCGAGATTAGGCTCTTGATAACGAAAACCTGGGCCAAATTCGAACTCCAGTACAAACTTGCTGGTGTTAGCGAACTGATAACCCAAACCGCTTGAGAGAGTATAATCCTTAAAGTACGCACTATAGCGTGAATCTACCCCTTTGAAACTGCCGTACAAATAGGTTTTTGGACCTAACTTGTAGTCACTCTGAGCGGTGTATGTTGACTGGCGCTTATCCTCTTCACCATCTTTATACAGCAGATAGTATTTCCATTCGCCATTGGTACGATAACGGCCTTTGACGTACTCTGCGCTTAGGCGTGAGTTAAGAGATTGCGAGTCTGAGTTGCCATGGTGTGACTGATAGCCGAACTCAACCTCAGTATTCCAAGGAGAGGGAAGGTCAATATCGATGCTGTTTTGTCCATTGTCGTCAGCATAAACGAACATAGAGCTCATTAATCCTGCACTCATTAGCCAAACCTTAGACACTGACAACCTCAATATTCGTGATAAAAACTGCGCAATAGTAGTTTCAAACGGGACTTGGACCGTCAACAACAAGTTAATTCTACATTAGAACTCGACAAAGTCGTGCATTAGTACAGACAACGGCATCTTTCTCGTTATAATTAGCGATCTATAGCAAGTTGTTGAGCGAACCCATGGCCGAAGCGAAAGTAGATAATCGAAACAAAAAGTTTAGCGACGCACAAGTTGATGCGATAAAAGTACCTCCTCACTCACTCGAGGCTGAGCAATCGGTCATCGGTGGTCTGCTGTTGGACAACGAGCGTTGGGATACCGTTGCGGAGCGCGTGGTTGCGAAAGATTTCTATAGCCGCCCTCATCGCCTTATTTTTGAAGCGGTGAAATCGATTCTTGAAGACAACAAACCGCTCGACTTGATTACTCTGTCGGAGTTTCTAGAGCTTCGCGAGCAACTTGATGATGTGGGTGGTTTTGCTTATCTTGCTGATCTGGTTAAAAACACCCCTAGTGCGGCCAACATCAACGCTTACGCAGAGATCGTTGCAGAGCGTGCACTGGTTCGCGACTTAATCGGGGTTGCGAATGAAATTGCCGATGCTGGTTATGACCCTCAAGGTCGTGGCTCGGAAGATTTGCTTGATCTGGCTGAAAGTAAGGTCTTTGCGATTGCTGAGTCTCGTACCAATGAAAATGAAGGCCCGCAAAATGTCGACAACATTCTTGAGAAGACTCTTGAGCGTATCGAGCTGTTATATAAAACCCCGCAAGATGGTGTCACTGGTGTCGACACTGGCTTTACCGATCTGAATAAAAAGACCGCAGGTCTTCAAGGCTCAGACTTGGTCATCGTCGCCGCACGTCCTTCTATGGGTAAAACGACCTTTGCGATGAACTTGTGCGAGAATGCAGCGATGGTACAAGAGAAGCCAGTGCTGATTTTCTCTCTAGAGATGCCAGCCGAACAGATCATGATGCGTATGCTTGCGTCGCTTTCTCGTGTTGACCAAACCAAGATTCGTACTGGCCAGCTTGATGACGAAGACTGGGCGCGTATCTCTTCTACCATGGGTATCCTGATGGAGAAGAAGAACATGTACATCGATGACAGTTCTGGCCTGACTCCTACCGAAGTCCGTTCTCGTGCTCGTCGTATCGCCCGTGATCATGGTGGCTTATCTATGATTATGGTCGACTACCTACAGTTGATGCGTGTACCTGCTCTATCAGATAACCGTACTTTGGAAATCGCAGAAATTTCTCGTTCGTTAAAAGCTCTCGCGAAAGAATTGAATGTCCCTGTTGTGGCTCTTTCTCAGCTTAACCGTTCCCTAGAGCAACGTGCTGACAAACGTCCAGTTAACTCAGACCTTCGTGAATCAGGCTCTATCGAGCAGGATGCCGACTTGATTATGTTCATCTATCGTGATGAGGTTTACAATCCGGACAGTTCGATGAAAGGTACGGCTGAGATCATTCTTGGTAAGCAGCGTAATGGTCCTATCGGTTCGGTTCGTTTGACCTTCCAAGGTCAGTGGTCTCGCTTTGACAATTACGCAGGCCCTGCGTTCGACATGGATGATGAATAACGCATGAGCTATATGAAAGCGGCGACAGCGTACATCAATCTTGATGCGTTAGAGCACAACCTAGAGCAGATTAAGCAGCAAGCGCCGAACAGCAAGGTGATGGCAGTGGTTAAGGCCAACAGCTATGGTCATGGCTTGCGTCATATTGCCAAAAATGCCCAAGGTGCCGATGCGTTTGGTGTTGCTCGTATTGAAGAAGCGCTGCAGCTAAGAGCGTGTGGCGTGGTTAAACCTATCTTATTGCTTGAGGGTTTCTACTCTCAGGGAGACCTACCTGTTCTGGTTACTAATAACATCCAAACCGTGGTTCACTGTGAAGAGCAGTTGCGAGCATTGGAACAAGCAGAACTTGAAACTCCGGTTGTTGTTTGGTTAAAGATAGACAGTGGTATGCACCGCTTAGGTGTAAGACCTGAACTGTATTCTGATTTCGTTACGAGGTTGAAAGCGTGCCGAAATGTGGCTAAACCATTACGCTATATGAGCCATTTTGGTTGTGCCGATGAGCTCGATAGAGCCACTACCTCAGAGCAGACTGATCTATTTCTATCTCTAACCGAAGGTTGCGAAGGTGAGCGTTCACTAGCGGCCTCTGCAGGCTTGCTCGCTTGGCCTGATAGTCAATTAGAGTGGGTTCGCCCGGGCATTATCATGTATGGCGTTTCACCATTTAGCGATAAAACTGCAGAGCAGATGGGCTATCAACCTGTCATGACGCTTAAGTCTCACCTGATCGCTGTGCGTGATGTCAAAGCGGGTGAAAGTGTTGGCTATGGTGGAATCTGGACCAGTGAGCGTGACACTAAGGTTGGCGTGATTGCCATCGGTTACGGTGATGGATATCCACGTACGGCGCCAAATGGCACACCAGTATTGGTTAACGGTCGTAAAGTGCCCATTGCTGGTCGAGTGTCTATGGATATGCTAACCGTTGATTTGGGAGCCGATGCTTTAGATAGAGTCGGTGATGAAGCGATTTTATGGGGCAAAGATCTACCTGCAGAAGAGGTCGCTGATCATATTGGCACTATTGCCTATGAGTTAGTGACTAAACTGACGTCACGAGTCGATATGGAATACTCTAACTAGTCTAACTCGAATCTTCACCCCTTATTTATACGGAGCCTCGGGGCTCCGTTGTTATTTGAACTCGCCTTGTAATGTCGCAATAATGTTGCGGTTGCCACCGTAGTCTCTATGCTCACCTAAATAGATTCCTTGCCACATCCCTAGCACTAGTTGTCCGTTGCTCATCGGAATAGACACGCTACAACCCAATGTTGATGCTTTAATGTGGGCAGGCATGTCATCGTCTCCCTCATAAGTGTGTTTGTAATAAGGAGCACGTTCAGGAACCGATTGGTTGAAGTGCTTTTCCATGTCGTGTCTTACTGTTGGGTCGGCATTTTCATTGATGGTTAAACTAGCCGAGGTATGCTGGATAAATAAATGTAATAAACCGACAGAATAGTCTCTGATTTGCGGCAATTGTTGTTCAATTTCATCGGTTATTAGGTGAAATCCACGACTTTTTGCTTTGAGTTGAATGGTTTTCTGAGTCCACATATCGACACCTATTAATAAGTTTGAGATTAGTTTCCGTTAAGCTTAAGCATGGTTAATGATACAATTGCAACCGAGCAAACGACGATTGATTTGAAGTAGGGAACGTGACCTAACTCAATGTGAGTGAAAGCTGCCTAAGTCATAATGTCGTTTGAAAAAAAATTACAAAGTCTTGTTAAGTGGCATTTTGCCCTAACATATCTAATATTATTAATTTGCTTAATCGGGGATTCCACCAGTTTTCGCTAGACTGAATGGAATAAAACCTACTGTAACATCGGGATAGTAACCATGTTGAAAAATATCAATCCAACGCAAACACAAGCTTGGAACGCGCTGACAGCGCACTTCGAATCTGCTCAGGATATGGATCTTAAAGATCTTTTCGCACAAGATGCAGCACGTTTTGACAAATTCTCTACGCGTTTTGGCAGTGACATTCTTGTTGATTACTCTAAAAACTTAATCAACGAAGAGACCATGAAGCACCTATTCGCACTTGCAAACGAAACAGAGCTTAAATCAGCGATCGAAGCGATGTTCAGTGGTGAAGCGATCAACCAAACTGAAGGTCGTGCGGTTCTACACACTGCTCTGCGTAACCGTAGCAACAATCCTGTTATGGTCGGCGGCGAAGACGTCATGCCTGCTGTAAATGCAGTGCTAGAAAAAATGAAATCATTCACTGAGCGCGTTATTGGCGGTGAGTGGAAAGGCTACACTGGTAAAGCGATTACTGACGTCGTTAATATCGGTATCGGTGGTTCTGACCTAGGTCCTTATATGGTGACTGAAGCGTTAGCACCATACACAAACCACCTAAATCTACACTTCGTGTCTAACGTTGATGGTACACACATCGTTGAGACATTAAAGAAAGTAAACCCAGAAACGACGCTATTCTTAGTGGCATCTAAGACGTTTACCACTCAAGAGACGATGACTAACGCACACAGTGCTCGCGATTGGTTCCTAGAGTCTGCAGGCGATCAAGCGCACGTGGCTAAGCACTTTGCTGCCCTCTCAACTAACGCTCAAGCAGTTTCTGAATTCGGTATCGATACAGACAACATGTTTGAGTTTTGGGACTGGGTTGGCGGCCGTTACTCTCTATGGTCAGCAATCGGTCTATCAATTGCACTTGCTGTAGGTTATGACAACTTCATTGAGCTTCTAGAAGGCGCTCATGAAATGGATAGCCACTTCGCAACGACTGAGCTAGAAAGCAACATCCCAGTTATCCTTGCTCTAGTTGGCCTATGGTACAACAACTTCCATGGCGCTGAGTCTGAAGCGATTCTTCCGTATGACCAGTACATGCACCGCTTTGCTGCTTACTTCCAACAAGGCAACATGGAATCAAACGGTAAGTACGTTGACCGTGACGGTAACGCAGTGACTTACCAAACTGGCCCAATTATCTGGGGTGAGCCAGGCACTAACGGTCAGCACGCGTTCTACCAATTAATTCACCAAGGTACTAAGTTGATCCCTTGTGACTTCATTGCACCAGCACTAAGCCACAACCCAGCCGGCGATCACCACCAGAAGCTAATGTCTAACTTCTTTGCACAGACTGAAGCGCTAGCATTTGGTAAAGATGAAGCGACAGTAAAAACTGAGTTTGCTAAAGCAGGTAAGAGTGAAGAGGAAGCGGCGACACTAGCACCATTCAAAGTATTTGAAGGTAACCGCCCAACTAACTCGATCTTAGTGAAGCAAATAACTCCGCGTACACTAGGTAATCTGATTGCTATGTACGAACACAAGATCTTCGTACAAGGTGTCATCTGGAATATCTTCAGCTTCGACCAGTGGGGTGTTGAGCTAGGTAAACAGCTAGCGAACCAAATCTTACCAGAGCTTGCAGACGATTCAGCAATCAGTTCTCACGATAGCTCAACTAACGGTTTAATTAACGCATTTAAAGCGTTTAAAGCTTAATAGCCGTCATACTTGTTAGATGTTAAATGCCAACCTTAGGGTTGGCATTTTTGTTTTGGAAAACGGGAACGCTGCGCTACGAGATCGGGCTGCGCCCGCGAGAATCAAGAACGGGCTCCGCCCTTCGAGAAGTGCGCTCTAGTAGTAACGAGAGTCGGTTGTGGTGCATGGAAGGTTGACAGAAAACGTTCATAGGCAGAGATAATCATCCCGTTTCCCGTTTCCCGTTTCCCGTTTCCCCTAAACCGTTGTATCTACGCTCGTTGGCGCATCTGTACCAGCGGTAAACTTCTGGCTGAGTAGTGCCACCATTTGGTCGTAATACTGCATATTCGGTTTGTTGCCGAGTAGTTTACACAGCTCGTTGCCGGTTGGACTGAAGCGGTAATAGAGCAGTCTCACCCCTTTCCCGTGTGCTTGCAGGGATAGCGTCTTGCCTTGATAGGTTAGTGGCAGTGGGGAGTCGATCTCAATTTCGCCTGATTCCAGTTCAGTTCCATGCATTAAACCGAGTTCGAATAGAACCAGTAGACTAGAGTAGGGCAACTGAAAATTACCAACGTTGATGTTGCTGGTGGTATTGCGTTTGCCAAAGCTGAAGATACCGCCCTGCGCCCGATAGCCGACCAATAACTTACGGCTGTTATCACCGCCAAAACTACAGGCTAGAGAAGCTGCGCGTTGAAGGATCTGCGCCTCTTTAGGGCTCATATCCTTAAGTACCTTGAGTGCCTTCATTGAAGTGGAGCCTGGATTCGTCACTTCTCGCTTAAGAACCTGAGCCCATAGGCGTTGCATCGAGTGGTTGTGAACCTCTTGTGCCATATCAAAAAATCGGTACAGCCAGTCTTGGTCAGGATCGCCAGCGGTTTCGTCTTTGCAGGAGATGTGGGCAAGTTTGAGGATCTGTTCGAGGTTCTTTTGACGCAGTTCTTTGCGTTTTCTTTCTCGAACTAACGCTCTTTCAAACGTATTTTTCTCTGGTTTCTCGCTTTGTAGCAATGCATCTAAGCCATAGGTTTGCGCAATGTTGATGACGCGGCTGGCACTGTCTTTGATGTAACTCGACTTCTTCTCTTGTCGGCTAGGTTGATCGGCTTGGTGTTCAATGATCACCGGTTTGCTCGTCTCGGACATGCTATTTCCTTAGTCATCATACGCTTAACTCAGAGTAGTAACTGTACCTCGGAACGCGAGAGCCTGCCAGAAAAAGACTGTGAGCCAGTTTATAAAAATATCGCTACCACAGATGATAATAACTTGTTAAAATTGTTAATGTTAATTTTGAGGGGCTTATGAAGTATATCAACGAAAATAAACTGAAAAAGCACCTGCTAATTGCGCTTTTGCTACTCATTTACTTAGGAGTACTAGGTTATCTCTCTAGCTATTTGTCCTAATTAAGGCAATTAACAGGCTTGTTTTTCATTAACATTTACATATCATCATACTCAGCAATTTCAGTGCCTTCTATGACATATGCTGTTTCTGCCAATTCGTGGCTAATGGTTTCTGTCTTTAGTTCGCCAATCACATAGATCACGTCCCATAACTGCTGAATCGGCGCACCTTTAGGAAATTTAACGTAGATGATTTGATTCGGTGGCGGAGGTGGAACATGGATACATGCCCCAAAATACGGCACGAGCAGAAACTCTGTCACTGTATTTGCATCCCCTTCTAGTGGAATAACAAATCCGGGAATCTTAACTTTACTGCCGTTCAACTCTTGTCGCACGCTGCCAATTTTTGGCTGCTCCATCACATCACCTGAGTGATCAATGGCAGGCATTCCGTAAGAGTCAAACTGATTCCGTTCGCTTTCTGGTATTAGGTCGATCCATTCCAGAGTTAATGTGTCATCTGCGTGAGTTGCTAAGCTGTATAGACCTAGAGTCATAACAGCGACTAACAATAGGGTGATTTTCTTCATAATTTAAACTCGAATTGTCATGCCGTCGCTTAGAGATTGTCGGTAGGCTCTGAATGCTGGAATAAAGCCAATAATAGTACCCGCTAGTTGAACCGCAGCCAATAGTAGCCATTCATAATAAGAAAGTGCATTTACCTGTAGGTTAATGCCGTAGCTCTGCTGAATTATTGGTGCTGCAACCGATAGCATTATATACAGGCCCATAGTCCCCGCGAGCAAGCCAATAAAAGTCAGTACACTCGCTTCGAGAATGAGCAGGCTAAAGACATGCCTAGGCCTTGCTCCCATGGCACGTAGGATCGCCATTTCTCGGCGACGTTCTTGTAAACTTGTCAACAGACTCGACAGCATACCAAGCAAGCCTGCAACAACGACAAATACAGAGACGGCCATCAGTGCCTGTTCGGCGACCGACATCATGCCCCACAGCTCATGTAAAGCAACACCAGGCATAATTGCACTAAGTGGCTCTCTAGGGTAGGTGTTGATTTGTCGTTGTAGAGAGAAGGTTTGGATCTTTGACTTGAGCCCTACAAGCATAGCCGTGATCTGTTTAGGCTGAAAATCCATTGCTGCTAACTGTTCTGAAGTTGGATTGTTGCCAAGGTTTGCCCCTGACTCCCAACCAACATGGATGGCTTCAATGGCTTCTAGGGATACATGAACGGTTTTATCAACGGGCGTGCCTGTCGGAGCTAGGATACCTACTACTTTGAAAGGTGTGTTTTCATGGCGGCTAAAACCAACGTCACTAATACCATGGGCAATGATCATTTCACTGCCAATTGTGTAGTTGAGTGAACGTGCGACGTCGGCGCCAATTACCGCTTCAAATAATGTTTCAAATTCTCGCCCCTGGTTAAAAGCGAGGTTCTGTTTTTTGCCGTATTGGTAGTGCTCAAAGTAACTGTGGTTGGTACCCATTACTCGGAAACCTCTATGCGAGTCGCCAAGTGATATTGGGATAGCCCAGTCGACTGAGCGGTGTTGGCTGAATTCTTGGTAGCTTTTCCAGTCTATATTGTTTGTTGCGTTTCCGATGCGAAATACGGAATAGAGCAACAGGTTTACTTGGCCTGAGCGACCACCAACAATAAGATCGGTGCCTGAGATTGTATTGGCAAAGCTCTCTTTTGCTTGAGTACGAATGCGCTCGACACCAAGCAACAAAATAACTGAAATCGCAACGGTTAATATGGTGAGAATCGCGGTAACTTTACGATTGCGAACACTTTTCCAAGCTAAGGTTAGGGTCGTGGTCATAGTGTGCTTCCCACTCGGTTCAACTGTTGAAGATCGACAGTACGTGTAAATAGTGGTTCTAATGTTGGATCATGACTGACAAACAGTAGGGTAGAGTTGGCCTGTTTCACTTGATCGAGCAGAAGTTCGATAAATGCAGTGCGGTTGTCATAGTCTAATGACGAGGTTGGCTCATCAGCGATAATCACCTTGGGTTTTCCAATCAAAGCTCTTGCTGCTGCCACCCGCTGCTGTTGACCAATACTCAACTCTACGACGGGTTTATCTAGCAACTCTCGAGGCAGTCGAAGTTTGTCTAAAAGATGACGAGCGTTAGCGTACAAGTCTCCCTCTACATTTTGTTTGCGTAACGCGGAGAATTGGCAAGGTAAGACAACATTTTCAATCACGCTCAAGTACGGTAATAGATTGAACTGCTGGAAGATATAGCCAATATGATTTGCCCGGAACTTATCTCTTTGTCTGCCAGACATTTTGGATAGGTTTTCTCCGAGTACGCTCACTTGCCCTGATGTGGCCGTGTTGATTCCGGTAAGCAGTCCTAAAAGAGTGGATTTACCACAACCACTTGGGCCCTTGATAAATAGATGTTCGCCATGCTGAATAATTAGGGAGGGGATCTCGAGTGTGGGTGTATTGTTACCGGGCCACGTATATTTGGCTTGGCTTAGCTCAACCACAGATTGATGGCATCTGTTATCCATTGTCCGATTCCAGTTGTGACAGATAAGCGGCTTAGCAGACTAAGCCGCTTTAGAATATTAAAGAGCTATCTTAGTTTCACCTTTGTGAAGTTCAAGTGCTGTTTGTTTACTATCGGTTAGGACATTTACTTTAATGGACTCAGTGCTTGGGAAGTGTGAGAACCATTGGGTTTCGATGTTATTTAACTTACTGATATCACTACATTCAAAGTGGTATTCAACTGTAAACTCGCCGTGACCACCGTGCTCATGCTCATGACCTTCGTGGTCGTGACCTTTGTGATCATCATGGTTATGATCGTGGTCTTTATGGTCATCATGATGGTCGTGGCCTTTGTGATCATCGTGGTCATGATGTTCATGATCGTGATCTTTATGGTCGTCATGATGGTCATGACCTTCGTGTTCGTCGTGATCATCTCCACCAAGAGTATGGCTTACTGATTGGTGCTCAATCTGACAACCCGCGCCGTTATCAAGTGCAAAAACGTTTGATGCCTGTTTTAGCTTGGCAACAGCGTCTTCGAGTTGATGTTTTTGCTCATCCGTTTTAGGTGCATGTTCAAAGCCTACTACGTCTGCACCTGGGGCAGTGATCTCCATTAGTAGCTCTTTACCATCTTGTGCAATGTTAATTTCTACTTGGCCGTGAACGTGTGCGTCATGTTGGCGGTAACCTTCTTCTGCATGCGCTAAGCCGCTGATAGCAAGGGTGATTCCTAGAGCGATTGGAGTAATGTTTTTCATGTTAAGTCCTGATTGTATCTTTGAGTAATGCAGAGGTTCTCATCGATTGTGATTGTCGCGAGCTTAGGCCACACATGAGGAAATTAAGCATTTTTCAGCACTGATTAGGTCACAATATGATGAGCGAAGTTGTTATGTTATAACAACTTCGCTCTAAAGGTAAGATCTAAGCGAGAATGGTTTACAGGTTTTCCTTTACCAGTGTTAGCACCTGTTGAATTTCATCTTTGCTCAACGCTCCCTCTTTGACAAACAGTACATTGCCTTGTTTATCTTGGACTACGATCGCTGATGACTCTTCCGCTAGTTCCCATGTCGCCGCTACGGTACCTTCTTTATCTAGGACCATTGAAGACCAAGGAAATTCCTTCTTGCTATCTTGTGCCGATGACTTAACAAATGAGCCTGTTCCCCACATCGCATCATCTTGGTTAATGATTGAGGTCGTTTGGTAGCTCTGCTCTGGGAACTTAGCTTCTGTTATTGCAGCCATCAGTGGTGCATTAAGTTCTTTTGAGCTACTCCGTCCAGCTATAGCTTGAATGACACGAACTTTTCCTAGCATGTTTTGAGTCGACCACGCTTGGAATGCGGTGCTGTCTCCATTGAGAATGATTTCGCCGTGTTTCTCCACCGTTACACTTGGAACGGCCTGTCCTACAGAGATATTATGAGCAAAAGCGATAGCGGGAGAGCAAGCCATTGCTAGGACAAGAAGGGTTTTATTTTTCATTAATTTATTTCCTTTTGATTGTGCGAAAAAAGTATAAACCCTAAATTAACCATCAGGAAAAATTCTCTTCTGAGGAACTGGTCTGACTTCACAATGTTAACAAAATGCTACACATTGAATGTAATTCCGATATAATACGTACTAGTTCTAAGGATTAGAGCAAAGCAATCGTTCGAATTGCGCCACACAAGGATATTAAATCGTTATGCTGCGTGAATTTACTATATATCGACCTCGTCAGGTTGCGCGTTTTGTTAAAACTTTGTTTAAAGGCCAGTTCGTTATCGCCGGAGTGGGTAAGTTCACTTTCGATAATGGCAAGGTGCTATTACCGGATGTTAAGGACTCGCAAAAGATGACCACTTACAAAGAGATCAATCAAGAGATCGCCTCGATATCTGGCTAGGTACATTGGTTGAATAGAGAAAAGTCGCCTAATTGGCGACTTTTTTGTACGTGTTTACTGTGGGGGGAAGCAAACTCCCGTGCCGCCAAGTCCACAATAACCTTCGGGATTTTTAGCTAAGTACTGCTGGTGGTAATTCTCAGCGAAGTAGTATGTGCCAGCTGGAAGAATTTCCGTGGTAATAGGACCACTTTCTGAGCCAAGTAGCTCTTGGTAGGTTTGTTTGGACTCAATCGCAGTTTGATAGTGTTCATCGGAGTAAACGTAGATTGCAGATCGGTATTGTGTACCAAGATCGTTCCCTTGTTGCATTCCTTGCGTCGGATTATGTTTCTCCCAGAAAGCATGCAGTAGCTGCTCAAGGCTAATTACGCTCGGATCAAAAATCACGCGTACTACTTCAGTGTGACCCGTTTGACCGGTACAGACCTCTTCGTAAGTCGGGTTTGGCGTAAACCCTCCTGCATAACCAACAGAGGTGCTTACGACGCCATCAAGTTGCCAGAATAGACGTTCCGCTCCCCAAAAACAGCCCATGCCTAGTAGAACCTTTTCGCAACCTTGTGCAGGTTCGGCTGTCAAACTGCTTTGATTAACGAAGTGAATGTCATCAATAGCGAGTGGGTTGTTCCTTCCTGGAAGTGCTTGTTGAGCGGTAATCATTGTTTGTTTATCGAGCATCGTGAATTCCTTTTTTAAAATATTGTTATTTAGACCGTTTATTTGACTGTTTACGTACAGACTTATTGATGTACTGACGGTATTATTTCTTAACATTATGTAGACAGATAATTAAGCATGATAAGCAAGCCTTTACCAGTTCTAATCGCACTTGTTTTGTTTGCCCCTATGATTTGGGCGAAGGGTGTTGATCTATCGATTCAAGGATTAGAGGGTGAGCTTGAGGAGAACGTTGATGCTTATCTTTCGTCAATACCCGAATCAGAATACCAGACTAACTTGCGTTTCCGCTCTCGTATTGAAAAGAACATTACCGAGGCGCTCAATGCATTGGGCTACTACCACCCTACCATTAGCTTTGAAGTAGCCGAAGACAACGCCAAGCTGACCGTTAAAGTGACGCCGGGCCCGGCAGTTGAGGTAAAACAAGTCGACATTCAAGTTATAGGTGAAGCGCAACAGGATGCGGATTTTGTTGCTTTGATAAAAAACAGCGGAATCCAACAAGGAGATACGCTTAATCACAGCCTTTACGACGGCTTAAAATCATCGATTCGCAATCTTGCGTTGCAGAAAGGCTACTTTGAAGGGGAGTTTACTGCCAGTAGGTTAGAGGTTGCTCCGGAACTTAATCAAGCTTTCATTCATCTTCACTACGACAGCGGAGTTCGGTATCACTTTGGTGATACTACAGTGACGGGTAGTCAGATTGAACAGGAGAGAGTCATGTCACTCTCTCCTTATGGAAAAAGTGACCCTTATTTGGTTTCCAAAGTGGGTGAATATAACCAGAATCTCTCAAATACCGATTGGTTTTCCTCAGTTTTTGTCGAGCCAGATCTAAGTAAGTTAGGTGAGGGGCGAGAGCTACCAATGAAGGTATCCCTTGCACCACAAGCAAGAAATAAACTGGAAACAGGTATTGGATATTCAACCGATACTGGGGTTAGAGGCTCACTAAAATGGAAGAAGCCCTGGGTAAATAGCCGAGGTCACAGCTTTGATAGCAGTTTTTCTCTTTCCGCTCCAGAACAGACGGTTACCGTGGGTTATCGAATCCCACTCGAAGATGTACTCCATGAGTATTATCGTATTCAGTATGGGATGAAGAATGTCGATAGCCGCGATACCAAAAGTTTAGAGTCAAACTTAGCGGTTGAAAGACACTGGGTGCTCGACAATGGTTGGCATAGAGCACTTTATGTTCGCTACTTGTTGGAAAACTATACTCAAGGTTTGCAAGACGATAATGCCAGGTTCGTGCTGCCCGGTATCACCTTTTCGCGCAGTCGCATTCGCGGTGGTTCAATGCCAACTTGGGGTGACCGTCAAAGTTTAACCCTAGAGTATGGTGACCCGAGTGTCCTTTCAGAAACTAGAGTGACTCGATTGCTCGGTGGCATGACATGGATTCGCAGTGCTGGTTCTAATCACCGAGGCCTATTCCGTGTTGATGGCGGTGCTAACTTTGCCGATGAATTCGAAAAGCTATCGCCTTCGTTGCGGTTCTTCGCTGGTGGTGATAACAATCTGCGTGGCTATAGTTATGAATCTATCTCTCCACGTGATGAAAGTGGCGCTTTGACTGGTGCTAAGTATATGATAACCAGCTCGCTTGAGTATCAGTATCGTGTCTATGGCGACTGGTGGGGGGCGGTTTTTTATGACGTTGGTGATGCGTTTAATGACTCTCCAGAAATTAAACGCGGCACAGGGGTTGGCGTGCGTTGGGCTTCGCCTGTCGGGCCGATTAGACTCGATTTTGCTTGGGGGCTTGATGCTAACAAGGGTGATGAGTTTAAGATCCACTTTACCTTAGGGCCTGAGCTATGACCCGTATAGCGATTAAGTGGTCAAAGTGGCTACTGTTTACTCTGTTACTTATACTGCTCAGTAGCTTTATGGCTTTGGGGGCGCTGCTGCTTACCAATACGGGGCTAAATGTCGTGTTATGGGGCGCTGAGAAGTTCGTTCCTCAACTCAAAGTCGAGTCGACCCACGGAGCCATCTTCCCCCGCTTTACACTAAGCAATGTCTCTTTCAAAGATGACGGTTTAAATATCGATACCCAGCTTAGGTCGATGACTTTAGCGGTTAATGCCACTTGCTTTACTGAGCCAAGCGTATGTGTGGATCAGCTTGCCATTGATGGTTTGTCGTTTTCAATGCCGGAGTTGCCTGCGACTGCCGGTACTGAACAAGAACCAGAGCAAGAAACATCATCAGCGACGATTACCTCCCCAGTGCCGATTAAACTGAATCGATTATTCCTCAGTGATATTTCACTTAATATTCTCGGTCATCAGGTTTCGTGGGATGCGTTTAGCTCTTCTGCTTCATTTCAGGGCAACCGCTTACGTATCAACAAGACCCAACTTGTTAAACCTCTGGTTCAGTTAGCACCGAGTTCATCATCGACGCCAGAAAATTCACAGAGTAGTGAGCAAGAAAAACTAGCCAGTCCCATAGTGCTGCCAGACGTGGTGCTCCCCCTGCAAATTGATGTTGCACGACTTGATATCCATGATTTTAAGCTCGCTCAACAGACGCCGATTATTGTTAATCACTTGGGATTGGAGGCGAGTGCAAAAGACTCTACTGTTGTTGTCAAAACTCTCGAACTCGATGTTCCTCAAGCAACGGCGCAGCTCAATACGCGCATTGAGTTGAAAGGAGGCTACCCGCTAGATCTGTCTCTGGATGCGACGGTCAAAGATCAGCTCGCAGCAGGTCAAACTCTCTCACTGACAGCTAGCGGCAGTGTGGCAAACTTGGATCTTGCGGCTCAACTTGGAGGTCTAGCCAAAGCTGATCTCACAGCCAAGCTTGAGCCTTTAAAACCGCAGTTACCTTTCGATATTAAGCTGACTCAGGGCTATTTTCAGTGGCCGCTTACAGGTAAAGGAGATTATTTTGCCTCGATTGAAAAGCTCGAAACACAAGGCTCGTTTGACGGTTATAGCTTGAATCTATTGGCTCAGTTTAGAGGTCAACAAATACCTGAAGTAGCCTTGTCTACGCAAGGTAAAGGGAATCTTACACATATTGAATTAAGCCAGATTGATATTGATACCCTAGGGGGGAGTATCACTGGTGATGTTATGGCCGATTGGCAAGCTCCTATTCACTGGGCAGCAAATCTTAATCTTTCTCATATTCAGCCCGGAGTTCATTGGCCTGATGCAGAAGGTGATATTAGTGGTGTGCTATCAACCACGGGTAGCCTGACTGAGCAAGGTGGCTGGCAGGTTGATGTGCCTAAACTCGATATCGACGGCGTACTGCGTGAATATCCGCTCAATATTGTCGGTAGCATAAAAGCTTCTGACTTGTCAGGAGACAACGCGCTGAGCGTCGAAACGCCACAGCTTGTTTTGTCCCATGGGCCAAATAGCATTAAGGCGCAAGGTAAGCTTGATAAAAAGTGGCGAATGGATCTGGCGATTAACTTTCCTGATCTAATAAAAACCGTTCCAGATCTAAGCGGGAAAATCGTCGGTGATGTTGCACTGCGTGGGGACTTAAAACAACCGCAAGTCGGGCTTAACTTAGCTGCTAATAGTATTGATTGGCAAAAGCAGGCTCAAGTGGCTGCACTGAGTTTGAAAGGTAATGTTACTCCGCTCCCTGCTCCAAGTGGCAAACTGGAACTAAAGGTCACTCAGGCTAACTATCAAGACAATGTCATCGACGACATTTCCTTAAACTTCAATGGCGACCAACAGCAGCACCGAGTAGACCTAGACCTTCATTCTAACATTGCCTCGACTAGTTTAGCGCTGACAGGCTCGTTAACCGAACAGTCTCAGATTAAATGGCAAGGTGCGCTAGAGAGAATGTCACTCTCTTCTGAGCAAGGCGAGTGGCGCCTAAATCAGTCGACGGCACTGAGTTTTGACATGGCGACTGAGCAGGTTTCAGTGGCGGCTCACTGTTGGTTGCAAGCAAACTCATCACTGTGCTTAAAAGAAGATATCCAGGTGGGGAAACAAGGCGAAGTGGCACTGGCTTTACATCAGTTCAATTTCGACCAAATTAAAGTTCTTATCCCAAGCGAGACTCAAGTCGATGGCCAAGCAGAGGCTAAGGTCTGGGCAAAGTGGAGCCAAAAATCTCCACCTCAGGTCAAAGCTAGTGTAGAGCTCTCAAAGGGGAAAGTTGTTCAAAAACTCGAAAATCCAGTCGAGCTAGGGTGGGAAAGCCTTAAGCTCAACGCATCGCTTGTAGCAAATAAGCTCCAGGCTGACTGGTTACTCGATGTAGCGGATAACGGTGATGTATCCGGGAATATCATGATTCCTGACGTGGTGAGTGACGACAAGCAGATTGATGCTCGATTGAAGTTGACGACCTTTACACTTGATTTTCTCTCTCCCTTGGTCGGTGAGTTCAGTAAGATCAATGCTAAGTTAACCACTGATTTAGCGCTTAGTGGCCCAATTCTTCATCCTCAAGTTAAGGGACAAATGCTCATCGATGACATCTTGCTCAACGGAGATATCTCGCCTGTAGAGGTTGACTCAGGGCGTCTGCTACTTAACTTATCAGGCTATGATGCTACCTTGGCTGCCGCTCTACACACACCTGATGGTGATCTTGAAATAGCAGGTGATGCGAATTGGCAAGACTTAGAAGATTGGAGCACCAATGTACGAATATTTGCTGAAGAGTTGATGGTTAATGTACCGCCAATGGTTAAGATCAAGGCTCAACCCGATATGACGATTTCTGCTTCTCCTAAGTTTGCGCGTGTTGATGGAGACATCTCATTGCCTTGGGGGAGAATTGTGGTGGAAGAGTTGCCACCGAGTGCGATCAGTGTTTCTGATGACCAGGTGATCTTGGATGCTCAACTCAAACCGGTCGAAGAGCTGAATCAAGTGCCGTTTGCGGTCCAGTCTAATATCAATATTAAGATTGGTGATGACTTCAAGCTTTCTGCATTTGGCCTTGAGGGTGGATTAGTTGGTAATCTCAATGTAGCGCAACGGGACCAAGGCCCATTTATCACTGGTGAGGTCAATATTACTGACGGTTCATATCGATCATTTGGCCAAGACTTGGTGATTAGTGAAGGTAAGGTGTTGATGAATGGCCCTGTGGACCAGCCTTATTTGCAAATTACGGCGATCCGTAATCCAGACAACACTCAAGATGACGTGATAGCTGGTGTAAAAGTGACAGGGCCGGTGAGTGAGCCGACCGTCACCATATTCTCGGAACCAGCTATGGCACAAGCGAATGCGTTGTCTTACCTCCTTCGTGGTCAGGACATTGATGGTGAAGCGGGCGGTAGTTCAATGACCACCACATTGATTGGGTTAAGCTTAGCGAAAAGTGGTCGCGTGGTTGGCGAGATCGGTGAAGCGTTTGGTGTGCAAGATCTCCAGCTCGATACTGCTGGCTCAGGTGATGACTCTCAAGTAACGGTGAGCGGCTATATTTTACCTGGTTTACAGGTCAAATATGGCGTCGGTATTTTTGATTCGGTTGGTGAGTTCACGTTGCGCTATCGCTTAATGACAGATCTTTATGTCGAAGCGGTATCAGGGGTGAGTAGCGCAGTGGATCTGCTATACCAGTTTGAGTTTAATTAGCGCCGTGATAGGAGCGTTTACAATGCAACATTTGGTTTTTGTATATGGAACATTGCGCTATGGACAAAGCAATCACTACTTGTTGGCGCAGTCTGAGCGGCTTGGTAATCATACTACATCACCTATTTATAGTTTATTTGATCTTGGTAGCTACCCAGCCGTAATAGAAGGGCATAGTGCTATTTATGGAGAGGTTTATCGAGTTAATGACAGTACATTACAGCAGCTCGATCGGCTAGAAGATGTCCCGGTCGATTATCGCAGAGAACAAATAGAGACACCGTTTGGTTTAGCTTGGATATACATATATCAACAAGATCACAAATTGGATACGTTGATTTCTTCAGGCGACTGGTGTCAGAAGGTGTAATACTTAGTCTACGCTCTATGCGTTTAGCTCTAGAGCAACGAAAGGAGAGTGTGATGAAGCTGAAGTTAGTTCTAGCCACATTGTTGTTAGCGGGTTGTACTTCACAGCCGCCACCTTTAAGCAGTGTTGATAGTGATTGGTTCGATTATGGCAAGCAGCGAGCTGAACAAGGGTTGTTAAAGCAATCTGAAATTAAGCTAGCTAAGCTTGACCAGAGTGGGATATTTAATCAGGATCTCTACCTAGCTTATTCGAATGGTTATGAGCAAGGTCGAGCTGACTACTGCTCACAAAGCGCCTATATGCTAGGTGTGATGGGCAAGCCCTATGCAGGTATTTGTGAGCGAATCGACCCCTTCTTCCAGCAAGACTATATTTCGGGACGACAATCGACAGCGGGAATGTAGCTAGGTTTGGTGCTTGATGATAAAAGAGTCGCGATTAAGCGACTCTTTTTTATTCTGATTGGCCTTAAATCAGCTTTCTTCGCGGTTGAGTTCTAAAAACTCTTCCACTTTTTTGACCATGTTTTTCGAGCCGACAAAGAATGGCACACGTTGGTGCAGTTCAGTGGGCTTGATATCCATAATGCGTTGCACGCCATCAGAAGCAACACCACCTGCTTGCTCAATGATATAAGCCATCGGGTTGCACTCGTACAGCAGGCGTAGTTTACCATTTGGGTGGCTTTGGGTGCTTGGATAGAGATAGATGCCACCCTTAAGTAGATTTCGGTGGAAGTCAGCAACCAAAGAACCGATGTAGCGAGAAGTATAGGGACGATCGTCACTCGGGGCATTTTCTTGGCAGTACTTGATGTATTTCTTTACACCCATAGGGAAGCGAATGTAATTACCTTCGTTGATCGAGTAAATCTTGCCATCCTCTGGAATCATCATGTTTTCATGTGATAAACAGAAGGTGCCTAGTGAAGGATCGTACGTGAAGCCATTAACACCATTACCTGTCGTGTAAACCAGCATGGTTGAAGAGCCATAGATAACGTATCCAGCGGCAACTTGCTTGTGTCCTGGTTGAAGAAAATCTTCTTCGGTTGGTGGCGTACCGATAGGAGAGACACGACGATAGATCGAGAAAATCGTACCAACAGAGACATTCACATCGATATTTGATGAGCCATCAAGTGGGTCCATTAGCACGACGTATTTGGCATTTTTGTTCAACTCTTTATTGAACGCTACGGCCTCATCTTCTTCTTCACTCGCGACACCACACACTTGATCTCGGGCTTCAAGCGCGGCTTTGAACTTTTCGTTAGCGTATAGATCAAGCTTTTGTTGGTCTTCACCTTGAACGTTCTCGGTACCAACGGCACCAGTGATGTCTCCTAAACCTGCGGCATTGATTTCTCGGTTCACAATCTTTGCAGCAAGGCGAATAGAAGAGAGTAGGGATGATAGATCACCGCTAGCGTGGGGGAAGTCCGCTTGCTTTTCAACAATGAACTCGCCAAGGGTGCGCATTCCAGACATGGTTTATCCTTTAAAAAAATCACTCATTGATAGGGGGGAAGGGAAGTAGTGTTCTCTAACGGAACTCGAGTTACTGCCCTAAGTTTCAGTGTAAAAGTTAGATCTTTTTATTGGTAATGAACTAACTGTCTCAGATCTCAAAATTTTTAGTAAAATTTCAACAGTTTTCATAGCTTCGTATTGTCATGGTGAGTAAAGCTTAGCCACTTGCTCAATCACTAACTAAAGTTGTTCGCTTTTTGGTTGATTGTCGCCATAATGAGTGATTGTTTTTCGCTTAGAACAAGGCTTTTCTATGCATATTCATATTTTGGGCATCTGTGGCACTTTTATGGGTGGCGCAGCGGTATTAGCACGCCAGTTGGGGCACAAAGTCACCGGAAGCGATGCGAATGTCTATCCTCCCATGAGTACCCTTCTGGAGTCTCAAGGTATTGAAATTATTGAAGGCTTCGAACCTTCTCAATTGAACCCTGCTCCGGATTTGGTTGTGATTGGTAATGCAATGAGCCGTGGTAATCCATGTGTTGAATATGTGCTGAATAATAACCTTCGTTACACCTCTGGCCCTCAGTGGCTGCAAGAGTTCTTACTACATGACCGTTGGGTTCTTGCTGTCTCGGGTACCCATGGCAAAACCACCACTTCAAGCATGTTAACTTGGATTTTAGAAGACTGTGGTTACAAGCCGGGCTTCTTGGTTGGCGGAGTACTAGGTAACTTTGGTATATCAGCTCGCCTAGGTGAAAGTATGTTTTTTATTGTCGAAGCTGATGAGTATGACAGTGCTTTTTTCGACAAGCGTTCTAAGTTTGTTCATTACCACCCGCGCACCTTAGTCATGAATAACCTAGAGTTTGATCATGCAGATATTTTTGATGATCTTGAGGCGATAAAACGCCAGTTCCATCATCTTGTGCGCACGGTTCCAGGTAATGGCCGTATTCTCGCTCCGAAACAAGACCAAGCTATAGCGGACGTGCTTGAGCGAGGCTGTTGGAGCGAAACGGAATTTAGTGGTGAGCAGGGCGATTGGCAGGCCGAGAAAATCACCATTGATGGTTCGCAGTTCAAAGTTATGTTCCAAGGTGAGCAAGTTGGCGTGGTGAACTGGGACTTGGTTGGTGATCATAATGTTGACAATGCCTTGATGGCGATTGCCGCAGCGCGTCACGTGGGGGTAACTCCAGACTTAGCTTGTGAAGCTTTGGCAAAGTTCATTAACACTAAACGCCGTTTAGAGCTTAAAGGTGAGGTTAATGGTGTAACGGTTTACGATGATTTTGCCCACCACCCAACTGCGATTGAACTAACCTTAGGTGGACTACGTAACAAGGTCGGTGATAGTAAAATTATCGCTGTACTTGAACCGCGTAGCGCAACCATGAAACGAGGTGTGCACAAAGATACTCTAGCCGCTTCATTACAAAAAGCCGATCAAGTTTTCTTATACCAACCTGATTCCATTGACTGGTCGGTTGAAGACATTGCAGCTCAGTGTACACAACCTGCGCAAACCTCAGCCAGTGTGGATGAGTTGGTCGATCAAATTGTTGCTAGCGCCAACCCTGGCGACCAAATATTGGTGATGAGCAATGGCGGTTTTGAAGGTATTCACAATAAGCTTCTAGCAAAGCTAGCGTAATTAATTATGACTAAACAACAAAAAGCCATCACTTTGGCCTTTACTGGTGCGTCTGGTGCTCCTTACGGTTTACGCCTATTGGAGTGCTTACTTGCGGCTGACTACCAAGTTTATCTTCTAGTGTCATCTGCTGCGCGCGTAGTGCTGGCTACTGAACATGATCTTAAACTGCCAGCTAATCCTGACTCAGCAAAGCAAACCTTAGTTGAGCATTTAAACTGCGACCCAGATAAGTTGGTAGTATATGGTAAAGATGATTGGTTCTCTCCGGTTGCTTCAGGCTCTGCTGCGCCGAAACAGATGGTGGTATGCCCGTGTTCGGCAGGAAGTGTGGCGGCGATTGCCCATGGTATGTCTGACAACCTGATTGAGCGTGCTGCCGATGTAGTAATGAAAGAGCGTGGTCAACTGCTACTAGTGGTACGAGAGACGCCATTTTCTACCCTGCATTTAGAGAACATGCACAAGCTATCTCAGATGGGGGTAACTATTATGCCTGCAGCGCCGGGTTTTTATCATCAACCCAAGTCGATTGAGGATCTTATTGATTTTATGGTCGCGCGTATTCTTGATCATCTCGGAATTGAGCAAGGACTTGTGCCTCGCTGGGGTTACGATCCCCGTCAAAACTGATATGTGAACATTGCTAGCTATTGAGTCACATAACTATTACAATTCGACCGTTACTCATCGGGGAGCTATTGACCTAACTTATGTTAGCGTCAGCTGAGATCGAGCCAAAGCTTGGGACCCGTGTACCTGAACCAGATAATGCTGGCGTAGGAATTGAGTTGGACTTGAACTCCGCTTCTCAAACCTGTGCCGCTCAAACAAGGAGAGAGCGAGCAGTGAAATACACTCTAAGCACCATTTCTATAAGCACTCTAGCTTTAGCAACGCTAGCGACATTCTCAGCAACTGCAGCAGAAAATAGCTTAACTGTTTATACCTACGACTCTTTTGCAGCCGACTGGGGCCCAGGTCCTGTTGTAGAAAAGGCGTTTGAAGCGCATTGCGGCTGTGACGTTAACTTCGTGGCTCTAGATGACGGTGTTTCTATCCTTAACCGTCTGCGTCTCGAAGGTGATAACAGCAAGGCGGACATCATCTTAGGTCTTGATAATAACCTGATGGCGGAAGCGAAAAAGACGGGTTTACTGGCTGAGCATAGTGTTGATACCAGCAAAGTGACGTTACCAAATGGTTGGGCAGACAAGACGTTTGTTCCTTATGATTTTGGCTACTTTGCGTTCGTGTACAACAAAGAGAAGTTAGCTAATCCGCCAAAAAGCTTGCAAGAGCTGGTGGAATCTCGTAATGACCTGAAAGTGATCTACCAAGACCCGCGCACATCAACACCAGGACAAGGTCTGATGTTATGGATGAAGTTGGTTTACGGTGATGACACAACTCAAGCTTGGCAAAAGCTCGCTAAGAAAACCGTAACTGTGACTAAAGGCTGGTCTGAAGCATATTCAATGTTCCTTGAGGGTGAGTCTGATCTGGTACTCTCTTACACGACTTCTCCTGCTTATCATTTGATTGCTGAAAGTGACAACAAGTATGCCGCCGCTGATTTTGCTGAAGGTCATTACACGCAAGTCGAAGTTGCTGCTAAAGTGAAAGCATCTAAAAATCAGAAGCTAGCAGATGAGTTTATGAACTTCATTTTGAGTGATGAATTTCAGTCAGCTATGCCTACAGGTAACTGGATGTACCCAGTGACAGGCGTTACGCTGCCACAAGGTTTTGAGACTCTAACCGTGCCAAGCAAAGCTCTGAGCTTCAGTGCTGAAGAAGTGGCTGAAAATCGTAAATCTTGGATTCGCGAATGGCAAAGCGCACTAACCTTCTAAGGGGCCCTTTTGCGTAATACCCCTAAAATTGGCTTATGGGTCGCGATGTTAATCGCGACCTTTGTCATTTCTGCGCTCGGTGCGCTGTTGGTGAATGCTCCGACATTGGATATCAGCCAGGTATGGAGTGATCCATATTATCGACATGTCACCAAATTCAGTTTCTATCAGTCTTTTCTCTCTACACTGCTCAGTGTTGGTTTTGCAATTCCAGTTGCCCATGCCTTATCTCGACGCTCATTTCCCGGTAAGGCTCTGCTGTTAAAACTGTTTGCTACCACGCTAGTATTACCCGTGTTGGTTGGCGTGTTTGGCTTGCTCGCTATCTACGGAAACAGCGGTTTGATCGCCAGTTTGTTTAAGAGCTTAGATAGCAAGTTGCCGTTCTCGATTTATGGGCTCAATGGCATTTTACTCGCGCATGTGTTCTTTAATCTTCCTTACGCCACAAGGCTGCTATTGCAAGCACTCGACTCTATCCCCCAAGAGCAACATAAACTGTGTGCTCATTTAGGGATGGGGCATTGGGATAAGTTTCGCTGGGTAGAGTGGCCGCGACTGCGTCAGCAACTCCCCCATGTTAGTGGCTTAGTGTTTATGCTTTGCTTTACTAGTTTTGCTACCGTTATGGCGCTAGGTGGCGGGCCTAAATCTACCACGATTGAGCTAGCCATTTATCAAGCGATTAAGTTCGATTTTGATCTTCAAGCAGGCGCGCTATTGGCTATCTGGCAGATGTTGCTTTGCGGAGTGATGGCTTTGGCCATTCAGCGTTTAGCCAAACCTATCTCGGTAACTTCGGGCTCGCAAGCTAGTACTATCTACCGAACCAAGGATTGTTTCGTATCTAGGTGTTGGGATTGGGGGTGGATAGCCTTTTCTATGTTGTTGGTACTGCCACCGCTGCTTATGGTGCTGGTGAGTGGCATAAATGGCCAAGCAATTGATGTCTTTACTGATAGTCGTTTCTGGCAGGCGCTCTGGGCGTCAGTAAAAGTCGCCACTATGGCAAGTGTGATTGCGGTGATTGCTGGCATTGCCATCTTGTTAACCAGCCGAAGATTACGCCTTAATTATCGAGAGAAGAGTGCGGATCATATTGAGTTGATTGGCACCATTATTCTGGTCACTCCCGGCCTTGTGATTTCCACTGGGCTGTTTCTATTGCTGCGCTCATTTACTGATGTATTTAGCCTAGCGTTAGTGGTTGTCGTAGCCGTCAATGCATTGATGGGGCTGCCGTACGTGATTAAAACGCTGTCGCAGCCAATGCTGCATATTGAGCAGCAGTACCAATATGTTTGCGCCAGCTTGGGTATGAAGGGTTGGCATCGTTTTAAAGTGGTTGAATGGAAAGCGCTGAAGAAGCCAATGGCACACGCCTTTGCGATTAGTTTTATGTTTGCGATTGGCGATTTAAGTGCGATTGCTCTATTTGGTAGCCAAGAGTTTCGCACCTTACCACTCTACCTATTCCAACTGCTTGGTAGCTACCAGATGGATGCAGCGGCTGTTGTTTCAGTCACATTATTGCTGTTGAGTGTGGGATGTTTCACGCTTATCGAAACCTTGTTTAAAGTTAACTCAAAGGTGAATCATGCTGACCTTAAGTAGTGTCGATTACTATTATCACAATGAACTTTTTCATTTTGATACGACTGTTGCGTCACAATCGATTGTCGCGCTAATGGGGCCTAGTGGCGCAGGAAAATCGACGTTACTCGCCTTAGTCGCTGGTTTTATTGAGCCTACCAAAGGTTCAATTGAGGTTGAAGGCAGGAACCTTGTTGGTAAGGAGCCACACCAGCGTCCATTCGCTATGTTGTTTCAAGAGCATAATTTATTTGCCCACTTAACCGTGCGGCAAAATATTGGGCTTGGCCTTCATCCGGGCTTAAAGCTGACTGAATCGCAGCAAGAGTTAGTCGAGCAAGCGGCGCAGCAAGTTGGAGTTGAGGCTTATCTAGATCGTTTACCAGAGCAACTTTCGGGTGGTCAGCGTCAGCGTGTTGCTTTGGCGCGTTGCTTCGTTCAGCCGCACAAAATATGGCTGCTTGATGAACCTTTCTCTGCTCTTGATCCTATCCTGCGAGAAGAGATGCTTAACTTGGTTAAGACGTTAGCCCGTGAGCGCAATATTACGGTGGTTATGGTGACGCACCACATCAGTGATGCTAAGGCGATCGCCTCTGACTTTATCTTTGTCGCTAATGGCAGAGTCGAAGTCGCGGATAAAATCGAACAGCTCTCTTCGAGTCATGATAACCAAGCGTTAAGTGATTTTGTTCGGGCGGGTGAGTGAGGGGGAGGAACGGACTTCGTCCTCGGGAACGCTACGCTAGGGAATCGAGAACGGGCTTCGCCCTCCGAGAACACTGCGTTTCGAGAGTCGAGATCGGACTTCGTCCTTCGAGAGTTTTTCGTTCTCGCATCCCGCATCCCGTTTCCGTAGAAAGGCGTTCCTAAATAAAAAGGATTGACACTTAGTGCCAATCCTCTAATTTTTCTCGCTTTCTCGCTTTCTCGCTTTCTCGCTTTCTCGCTTTCTCGCTTTCTCGCTTCTTAACTCTCTTCTTCGTTTAGCTCTTTAAGCACTTGGAAGATTTCGCGATACGCTTTAGCTGGCTTGCCTGCTTTTTTCTCTTTGGCAGCCTGACGTGCAAGTTGACGTAAGCGTTGACGATCGGCTGATGGATAGAGATCCATTACATCACCAATTGCGCTATCCCCCTCTTCTACAACGCGATCACGTAGCTGCTCAAGTTTGTGCAGTTCAGCGGTTGCTTGTGAGTGCTTATTGCGAACTTTGTCTAGTGCTGCTTGAAGTGGCTCTGGATCTTCAAAACGCATTAGCTTTCCTATGTACTGTAACTGACGGCGGCGAGCTTCGTTTTTGAAACGCTGAGCGTCTTTAATTGCTTCTGCAAGGTCTTCACTGAGTGGGAATTTCTCCAACACAGAAGGTTTCAGGCTAGCGAGTTCTTCACCTAGCTTTTGTAGCTCTTCCATGTCGCGTTTCAATTCGGTCTTACTGACCCAAATGATCTCTTCTTCCTCTTCCCATGGCGCTTTTTGATTCTTACGTGCCATTTTTCTGCCTTAATTTGAATATCTATTTCTCTATTTTAACAAGAATCGTGGGGAGAAAGCGAAATTCTTGTTATTCTAGTGGCAATTGATCTTAAGAAATAAAGAATATGGACGTAAGACAGCAAGTTGCTCAACAGCGCGTTGAGCTAGAAGCGGCAGTAGCCAAAGCTTTAGAAATGGCAGCCGAGAAGTCTGATGCAGCTGAAGTTGCGATTAGCAAAACTACCGGGCTGAGCGTTTCTACTCGTATGTGCGAAGTGGAAAATGTCGAGTTCAACAGTGATGGTGCATTAGGGATTACGGTTTATCGCAATCAGCGTAAAGGCAGTGCGTCTACGTCAGATCTGAGTGACACAGCGATTCAACAGGCGGTGCTTGCGGCGCTCGACATTGCTCAGTACACCTCGGAAGACCCATTTGCAGGACCTGCACCGAAAGAGTTGATGGTACAAGACGTGCCAGATCTTGATTTGTTCCATCCTGATACCCCCGATCCTGATTATGCTGCGCAAGTGGCCATCGCTGCTGAGAGGCAAGCGCTCTCATACAGCGACAAAATCAAGCAGAGTGATGGCGCTAGCTACGACAGTCATTACGGTCTGAAAGTCTACGGTAACAGCCATGGTTTATTAGCTAGTTACGCATCGAGCCGTCATAGCACAAGCTGCTGTGTGATTGGTCAAGGTGCTAATGGTGAAATGGAGCGAGATTACAGCTATACAGTTGCGCGCCATAAAGATGAACTGTGGACTCCTGAAACAGTTGGTCAGAAAGCCGCTGAGAAGACGGTAAGTCGCCTTGACGCGCAGAAGTTAAAAACAGGTCAGTACCCTGTTATGTTTGCCGCTGATGTCGCTACTGGCTTGCTGGGTCACCTAGTTATGGCGATCAGTGGTGGCAACCTCTACCGTAAATCGTCTTTCTTACTCGATCATCTTGGTAAGCAAGTGCTTCCTGAGTGGTTCAAGGTATCTGAGCGACCACATGTTTTGCGTGGTCTAGCATCTAGCCCGTTTGATAGCGAAGGTGTGTTTACTCAAGACCGTGAAATTATTACCGATGGCGTGCTTGCAACGTACCTGCTAACAAGCTATGCCGCGCGTAAGATGGATATGACGCCAACCGGTCATGCGGGGGGTATCCACAACTGGTTTGTTAAATCGACAGGTCAAAATTTCGAACAGATGCTGAAAGAGCTGGGCACTGGCCTACTTGTGACTGAAGTGATGGGCCAAGGAGTTAATATCGTCACTGGTGATTACTCTCGCGGCGCAGCAGGTTTCTGGGTTGAGAATGGTGAAATTCAGTTCCCTGTGTCTGAAATTACCATCGCTAGTAACCTAAAAGAGATGTTTAACCAGATCGTTGCAGTGGGCAATGACGTTGAAACTCGCTCGCAAATTCAAACGGGTTCGATTCTATTAGAGTCGATGAAGGTTGCGGGGGAATAGGGCTAGGCCCTAAGGAACGCTTTGCTTCGAGATCGGGCTGCGCCCGCGAGAATCGGGAACGGGCTTCGCCCTTCGAGAGGAAAGTGTGGCGCGAATTTTAGTGAGGTCTAATACGCATTAGAAGTTGCTAGGATGTGTTCTCGATAGTAGGCAAGAACCTAGATCTATCCATAGGACGAAGTCCGTTCCTTTATCCCGCATCCGTTTTAACCTAAAGGGTTGGCAAAAATGCCAACCCTTTAAAATATCCGTCGAATCCCGAATCCCTTTTATTTCTCAAACAACTCAATATGCAGCTTCTGAATCGCTTGCTTCGCGACGGATTCCTCAACTAGGAAACATAAGTTGTGTGGGCTTGCCCCGTAGCAGATCATGCGCAGGTTGAAGTCTTCCAACGTGCTGAACACTTGTTTCGCGTAGCCTTTGCTTTCACTCATATTGTTGCCGATTAGTGCGACCAAGCACAGGTTGTGCTCAACCTCTACTGTACAGAGCTCTTCAAGTTCTAGACGCGCAGCTTCAGGCAGTTGTGGTGCGCCGCCAGAGGTGTCTGTTTGGTCTAGAGTGAGAGAGACACTGATCTCTGACGTAGTAATCAAATCAACAGAAATTTTGTGCTTAGCAAGGATCTCAAACACCTTGGCTAGGAAGCCGTACGCATGAAACATGTTTGCGCTGCGTAGCGTTACCATAGTTTGATTGCAACGCAGTGCTAGAGCGCGGAATAGTGGTGAACTCTCAACCTGATGACGAATCCAAGTGCCGCCTTTCTGTGGCTCTTTCGATGAACCGACAAAGACAGGGATATCGTGGCGTAGTGCCGGAATCAGCGTTGAAGGGTGGAGAATTTTAGCGCCAAAGTTAGCCATTTCAGACGCTTCACTAAAACTGATCTCAGGAATTGGCGATGCTTTAGGCGCGATGCGCGGGTCAGTGGTGTAAATACCAGGAACATCAGTCCAGATCTCTAATCCAGATGCTTCAACCGCTTCAGCAATCAATGCCGCACTGTAGTCACTGCCACCGCGACCGAGCGTGGTGGTATTGCCTTCATCATCAGAGCCAATAAAGCCTTGGGTAATCACAACTGCGTTTTGGCAAAGTGGTACCAAAGATTGCTGCGCCAGTCGCTTGATCTGCTCTAGTTGCGGTTCTGCTTTACCGAAATTACTATCGGTACGCAGCATCTCGCGAATATCAAAGCGTACTGCATTGATGCCACGCTCTTTCATCAACTGAGTGAGTAGGTGTGTTGACATTAACTCGCCACAAGCGACGAGGTGATCGGTCAGTTTATGGCTTGACTGAATCGATGCTGCTTCAGCAAGGCTAGTGACAGTATCCAGAATCTCATAGACATCACTTGCTGCTTGAGTGGCATCTTCAAGCTGACCTAGTATAGCATCATGAATTTGCGCTAGCTTAGTCAGAACTTCACTACGGCGAACTTGATCTTGAACACCATTCGCTAGTTCAACCAATAGATTGGTCACGCCTGAACAGGCACTACTAACGACAAGTTTTGTGTTTGGATTACTTTCAATAATTGCAGCACAGCGGCTCATCGCCTCAAAGTTAGCGACGCTTGTTCCACCAAATTTAGCTACATTAAAACTGCTCACAGCGTATCTCCCACGACTTCCTAAAATAAAAAAATTTTGGTAGCTATACCAACATCCAATGTTTTGCTTTGATGAAGAGAGTTGAGCGAATAGAGAGAGGGTCTTTGTCTGAATGACTTACCTCAGAAGCTCATCATCAGGCTGGGCTGATGACAGTTGTAGGGATTCAACCCTAGCAACCGACAGATCTAAACCGACACTCTAGATCTACCTCGGCACTGCTCCCCCTCAAAGTGTTGTATTGGGTATGTGGGTCCACAACACATCTACCTGGGCAGCGCTCCTCTTCTGCAAAATAATTTGCCATGTGGGATAAATATTCACCACATATCCTGCATTGAACTCGTTTCTGTGAACTATGTCAATGGCAATGTGTAACTTTATCCCTTTTTAAAGTTAACAAACTTGTGACACTGGTTTGACCACAATACTTTGGGCTAATTGCTGACGGCTCAAAATTCGATTATGGTGATTCGAGGAAGTCGAAATAGAACAACAAACTAATACATAATTAGGAGCAGCCAATGACGATTCAAAGTTTTATTCCCCCTCACCGTACCTTAATGGGACCTGGCCCTTCGGACATCTCGCCACAAGTGTTGCAAGCTTTGAGTCGCCCAACCGTCGGTCATTTAGACCCTCTGTTTATTGGCATGATGGATGAGCTGAAATCACTACTTAAGTATGCGTTTCAGACTGAAAATGAGTTTACCATCGCCGTGTCTGCGCCTGGTAGCGCAGGGATGGAAACCTGTTTTGTTAACCTAGTTGAACCTGGTGAAAAGGTCATTGTTTGTCGTAACGGCGTGTTTGGTGAGCGTATGCGTGAAAATGTGGTGCGCGCTGGCGGTATTGCTGAAGTAGTGGACGATGAGTGGGGCGCGCCAGTTTCGCTCGATAAAGTTGAACAAGCACTGAAAGCGAATCCTGATGCGAAAATACTTGCGTTTGTCCATGCGGAAACCTCGACCGGGGCCTGCAGTGACGCGGAATCTTTGGGTAAGCTTGCTAAGCAGTATGGCTTGCTAACCATAGTTGATGCAGTGACTTCTCTTGGCGGTGTGCCACTTAAAGTTGATGAATGGCAGCTAGATGCCGTTTATTCCGGGAGTCAGAAGTGTCTTTCCTGTGTGCCAGGCTTATCCCCTGTAACTCTATCTCCGGCTGCAATTGAGAAAATCCAAGCTCGAACTACGCCCGTACAAAGTTGGTTCTTGGACCAAAGCTTAGTCTTAGGCTATTGGAGTGGTGAGGGCAAACGTAGCTATCACCATACCGCTCCGGTTAACAGCCTTTATGCGTTGCATGAGTCGCTTTTGATTCTTAAGAATGAAGGGTTAGAGAATGCCTGGCAGCGACACTGTGATATGCACGAAAAGCTAAAACAAGGTCTGGAAAAGCTGGGATTTGAATTTGTTGTCGACCAAGAGTCTCGTTTGCCTCAACTCAACGCAATTTATGTTCCGGAGGGGATTGACGAAGCGAAAGTAAGGTCTCATCTGCTAGAGACTTATAATTTAGAAATTGGTGCAGGTTTAGGTGCGTTAGCTGGGAAAGCGTGGCGTATTGGTCTGATGGGCTATGGCGCCCGGGCTGAAAATGTCGCATTGTGCTTAAGAGCATTAGAAGAGTCATTGACCCAGTAGCATAAACAGTCAGTTAAAACAGTAAGGCGGCCCCATGGTCGCCTTAGTTAAATCAACAGCCCCTAGCTAGCTTCTTTTTCATTGTCTGCTTTTAAGGCATCGATGTTCGGTGGAATATATTGAACATCAGAGAAGTCTCTATTGGGAAATAAAAACTGAGCTTCGCTACGAATTTGCTCCGCTTTTTCAATTTCGCCCAACCCCTGATAAGCCATGATTAAGTTGTTGTAAAAAGCAGGGCGAGGCTTGTCTTTGATGATGCTTAGTGACCAGTCGATATAGGGTTGAATAAACTCAGGTTCTTGCTTGAACAAGCCGATGTTTAAGTAGGTACTGTATATATCCCAATCGTATCTGTCTTGCCAAACAATCGGGTTCGTCACTTGATTTAAAATCTCAGGATCTTTTGGTTGTGACTGTTCGAATTGAGTAAGGACGTAGTTGGTATGCAAGGTCGTTAGCATGTAGAAACTTGTCACTATAGGTATTACTAAACTTGATACGCGTAGAGCAAGTTTAGAAACCATACTCAATGACACTTGACGGTAGCTACTTGCACGCTGGTCCACCCAATAGACAAGTACGATGAAAGTGACCCAATGCACGGCAGAGTGATAAAAGGGGTACTCAAGCTGGCTGTGTAACACTATCGGCACAAACAGTGCGAACATGGCTAATCGGGTGCCCTTTTTGGCTTGATATAAACGCACCAAAACGAATAGCGCCGCAAGCAGTATCGCTAGTAGTGGTAATATACCGCCTTCAACTCCCCAATAGAGCAATTCGTTGTGGGGATGATCCATCGAAGCCAGCCCAGGCTTGTAGTTACTATTGAGCTGATGCTGTCGCGCAGTGTAGATAATATACTCTGGCTCGAATCGACCGTAGCCATAACCTGTAAATGGCTTTTCGATAAGCATGTCGACAGCTTGAGGAAAAGTAAACTTTCTTGGACTTTCTAAGTTGGCTTTTTGCTCGACGAGATCACTGGCTTGTCCTGTTGATAGATGTGGGGCGATGAAGCCTATGCTGAGGCCAAGTAAAATAGAGACTGTCCAGCCAATAAATCTTTTCTTGGTAGCAAATCGGTACACATAAAGAAGTAAAAGGGAGACCGATAACACGGAGGCTAACCAACCAGTTCGAGATGCAAGAATAACGATGAGTGGAACTGTGATTAAAGGAGTCAAATAGAGTAGGGTGACTTCGCTGACTTTGCGTTGATACTTGGTTGGCTGGCGAGTAAGCAAGTACCCAGAGAGCACTAGCCCTGTAGCAAGAAAGCTAGCCATAACGTTAGGTTGTTGGAATATGCCGTATGGTCGATTGCTCAGTGTGTCATAACCAAACGGGTTGCCTGGTTGCAAACACAGATATTGTACCCAACCAATTATCGCTTCGATAAACACCGCAATCGCGATAAACCACAGTAAACGCTGTTTCTGTTTATTGCTAAAACGAAACTGTTGTAAAACGACAAACAAAACGTAGCCTGCCCATAGACCAACGAGCTTGCCGATTGATAATTCAATGTTTGAACCTGTATAGAGCACAGGAATCGTAAGAAAGATAGTGCAGATGAACAAGCCAATGGTCAGCTTGTTGTACCTTAGGTTGGAGTAGGTGCCAATTTGGTATAAGCCAATAGCAACCGCAAAGCTTAGAACTAACCAAGTAGTTGGGTTAAATGCCAGTGCTAGCCCTGAACCACCGGGGTTGGGCATAAAAAAGTGCATTGCCAGCACAAATATAGCACCGAAGACGACTAGGAAAGGTTTAGTTAAAGGGATCTTTGGCGCCTTAACCTCAAGCTGTGTCCCTGCTACATGTGTGGTCGCCATTGCTCTTGATACCTCAAACAAACAGACCAGTGAAAATGCTCACTGGCCCATATATTTTACTATTAATTTCTATTTTAACATAGGCTTGAGGAATCGGGCAGTGTGAGAGCCTTCGACAAGTGACACATCTTCTGGTGTGCCTTGTGCAACAATTTCTCCACCGCCTTGGCCACCTTCGGGTCCTAGATCAACGATCCAGTCAGCCGTTTTTATCACGTCAAGGTTATGCTCGATAACCACTACAGTATTGCCATGATCTCGCAGTCGGTGTAATACCGTTAGTAGCTGCTGAATGTCGTGGAAATGCAGACCAGTTGTTGGTTCATCAAGGATATATAAGGTTTTACCTGTGTCGCGTTTTGATAGTTCGCGCGCCAGTTTCACACGCTGAGCTTCACCACCAGACAAAGTGGTAGCGGCTTGGCCCAAGCGAATGTATGACAAACCGACATCCATCAATGTTTGCAGTTTTCGGGCAATAACTGGAACGGGATCGAAGAATTCGCGAGCATCTTCAACGGTCATCTCTAGTACTTCATCAATGGTCTTGCCTTTGTAGCGTACTTCCAAGGTTTCGCGGTTGTAGCGCTTACCTTTACACACGTCACAAGGAACATAAACGTCAGGTAAGAAGTGCATTTCTACTTTTATTACACCATCGCCTTGGCACGCTTCACAGCGACCACCGCGAACGTTGAAACTAAAGCGTCCAGGTTTATAGCCACGTGAGCGAGATTCTTGGGTTCCGGCGAACAGTTCTCGAATCGGAGTGAAGATGCCTGTGTAAGTGGCTGGGTTTGAACGAGGCGTTCGACCTATCGGACTCTGGTCGATATCAATTACCTTATCAAAATGCTCCAGTCCTTTGATCTTCTTATACGGAGCAGGAACTGCGGTCGTTGCGCCATTTAGTTGAGTATGAGCAATTTTGAAGAAGGTATCGTTGATCAGGGTAGATTTACCTGAGCCAGAAACACCGGTAATACAGCTAAATAGGCCAACAGGAATTTCTAAACTGACGTCTTTTAAGTTGTTACCTGAAGCGCCTATCAGTTCCACAACTTTTTTGCCATCTTTAGGTGTACGATGGCTTGGCACGGCAATCTCTTTTTGACCACTGAGGTATTGGCCTGTAAGCGAGTTTGGGTTGGCAATGATCTCATCCATTGTCCCTTCCGCGACAACGCTCCCTCCGTGCACTCCTGCTCCCGGACCAATATCGATGACATGGTCAGCGATGCGAATGGCGTCCTCGTCATGTTCGACTACCAGTACGGTATTACCGAGATCGCGTAGATGGGTTAGGGTTTTGAGTAAGCGCTCATTATCACGTTGATGCAGGCCAATTGATGGCTCGTCGAGTACATACATGACACCAACCAGACCCGCACCAATTTGACTTGCGAGACGAATACGCTGCGCCTCACCACCAGATAAGGTCTCTGCGCTGCGAGATAAGTTGAGATAATTCAAACCGACATTGACGAGAAACTGGAGGCGATCATTGATCTCCTTCATCACCTTTTCCGCGATCTGCGCACGTTGTCCTTCAAGTTGCAGGGAGGCGAAAAAGCCGAGTGCGTCGGCAATGCTGAGCTCGACTATCTCAGGCAGAGTTGTATCGCCAATAAAGACATTGCGAGCCTCCAGGCGTAAGCGACTGCCATCACAGCTAGAACAAGTCTTGGTCGAGATATACTTGGCTAAATCTTCACGCACCGCGTTAGACTCCGTATCTCGGTAGCGGCGTTCAAGGGTATTTAAGATCCCTTCAAACGGGTGACGTTTAACTCGAATATCACCACGGTCATTGATGTACTTAAACTCAACCTCAGTACGCCCTGAACCAGTCAGGATGATATCGCGGGTCTTCTTCGGTAAAGAGTTAAACGGAGCGTGTAGATCGAATTCATAATGTTCTGCGAGTGATGAGAGCATTTGGAAATAGTAGTAGTTCTTTTGATCCCACCCTCGGATCGCTCCTTCGGCTAAACTTAGTGAATCATCGACAATGACACGTGCTGGATCGAAGTATTGTTGAACACCTAGACCATCACATGTATGACAAGCACCAGCAGGGTTGTTAAACGAGAATAGACGAGGCTCTAACTCTTGCATGCTGTAGCCACAGTGTGGGCAAGCAAAGTTAGCAGAGAAGACAATTTCTTCGCCGTCCCCATCCATAGCCGCAACGACGGCAATACCGCCAGAAAGTTCGAGAGCGGTTTCAAACGATTCAGCAAGACGCTGTTGGAGATCGTCACGCACTTTAAAGCGATCTACCACAACTTCGATCGTATGCTTCTTATGTAGTTCTAGTGTCGGAGGATCAGAAAGATCGCAAGTTTCACCGTCGATACGAGCGCGAATAAAGCCTTGTGCAGCAAGATTCTCTAGAGTTTTGACATGTTCACCTTTGCGCTCTTTAACGATCGGCGCAAGCAACATCATCTTTGAACCTTCGGGCAGTTCTAGGACTTTATCAACCATCTGCGAAACGGTCTGTGCAGCTAGTGGAACCTTGTGTTCAGGACAACGCGGCTCGCCGACACGAGCGTAAAGGAGTCTTAAGTAGTCGTAGACTTCAGTGATTGTACCAACGGTAGAGCGTGGGTTATGAGAAGTGGACTTTTGCTCGATAGAGATGGCTGGTGAAAGTCCTTCAATATGGTCAACGTCTGGCTTCTCCATCAAGGATAAAAACTGCCGAGCGTATGCCGATAGTGATTCAACATAGCGACGCTGGCCTTCTGCATATAAGGTATCAAAAGCCAGTGAAGACTTACCAGAGCCTGATAGACCAGTAATCACGATCAACTTATCACGTGGTATGGTCAAGTTAATATTCTTCAGGTTATGGGTGCGGGCACCACGGACTTCTATCTGATCCATTCTCAACACTCTTGGTAAAAACAAGTTGGCTAAGTATTACATAGTGTGAGAAATGTGCAAAGAAAATACTGGATAAAAAAACAGTAAAGGCAGCTTGGTTAAGCTGCCTTTTTGCTGTCTAGAGAGTTGAACTCGACTATTGCTCTTTGGTGGTTTTTTGCTTACCTAGTTCAGACTTTTGCGTATCTGTTAGGTATAGGTTCTCGAAGCAGTAGTTTGTTGCTTCGATATATCCCTCTACGCTGCCGCAATCGAAGCGCTTGCCCTTGAATTTGTATGCCAATACGCATCCCGCCTTTGCTTGCTTAAGTAGGGCGTCGGTAATTTGAATCTCTCCACCTTTACCTGGCTCAGTATTCTCAATCAGGTCAAAAATATCAGGAGTAAGAATGTAGCGACCAATAATGGCGAGGTTGCTTGGAGCGGTACCTGGTTCAGGTTTCTCAACCATGTCATCGACACGGAAGATGTCGTCTTTGATCATTTCACCAGAGATAACACCGTATTTATGAGTCTCCTCTTCCGGCACTTCTTGTACGGCAACGATCGAGCAGCGGAACTGCTTAAATAGTGCTACCATCTGCGCCAATACGCCTTCTTGCTCGTTGACACACAAGTCATCGGCAAGCACAACAGCAAATGGTTCGTCGCCAATAAGCTCTTTCCCAGTAAGAATCGCGTGGCCTAAGCCTTTCATTTCGCGCTGACGAATATAGGTAAAGTTCGCGCTTTCGATGATGTCTCGAATATCGACTAGCAACTCTTCTTTGTTGGTGCCGCTAATCTGGTGCTCAAGTTCATAGTTCTTATCAAAGTGGTCCATGATCGAGTGCTTACCACGACCGGTAACAATACACATTCCGTCCATTCCTGCTTGAATGGCTTCCTCGACGCCGTACTCGATCAGTGGTTTATTGACCACTGGCATCATCTCTTTCGGCATTGACTTAGTTGCTGGTAAGAAGCGCGTCCCATAGCCCGCAGCGGGGAACAGGCATTTTTTGATCATGATTCAACCCTTTGTAATTAATCTTATTCCTAAACTGGCGCAACAATATCATACGCTTTTATGTTTGTTGACCGACGAATAGCATTACTAGAGTAGAATCATGACCTGTTTTTAGATTTAAGACAAAGGTCGCATGTGTTGTTTTGCCCAAGCTGCGGCTTGAACACGGTTTTTGACGCTCAACTTACGAAATACCTTCTGCAAGTGGGATTTAACTGTGAACTCGCTGATGAACATATCATCGGCAATTTGAGTATTGGATGCCCCAGACATTAAGCAGCGTAAGATTTGTAATTCTCGGGTAGTGAGGTCAACCGTTGCCGGAGTTGTATGGGTATCGACTACGTTGCGATAGTGGAACAGAAGCTGAGCAGTCACTTTTCTTGGCAACCAAGTCTCACCATTAATTACGCCTTCATAGCCGTTGACCAAATGTTTGATATCAGAACCTTGGTAAAACACCCCTTTGAGATGTCCGAACGCAAGCAGTTCATCGGTTGTAAGGCGGTGTGAAACATTAAAAATAATGGTTTCAAATGACTTATCGGCGAGTGGTAAATCACTAATGATATTTTTGAGTTGGCGATACTCTTGATAATCGATGAGCAGTATTCGATGTTTATATTGTTGCAGAGCAAGCAGTAGGTCATTAGGCAGCATGGTAGGAATGGGGCCACCGATTTGTTGTTCTAACTGCTTTATCGTCGAATTGGTTTGATTATTTTCGGTCAAAAAATAGATAGTTCTTGCATAGATGTTCTTAGCCATTACTTTCTCCTAGCTGACGCTGGTTATTCTTTAATCATAGGTTGGCGCAATGATTGAAGAAGTGCGAATTCAGCTCGAAGCTTTGCGTTTTAGTTCATACCATTCGGTAATTAACTCATTTCTCAGCTTAGCTAGAATTTGAGTTTTCTCGAAAAGTCACTGAAGTATGATATAGCTCATCTGTGTTTGTAGACATTGTGGCGACAGAAACTTGTACCCGGCGCAAAGCGTGTTATCCTATTGCGCTATTTCTTAGGGTCAACAGACCCTTGTAATCCCAAAGTTAGACGGAGCAAAACATGGCTAGCCGTGGAGTAAATAAAGTTATCATTATGGGTAACCTAGGACAGGATCCTGAAGTTAAGTACACAGCTAATGGTAGTGCCGTGGCTAACATTACAGTGGCAACTTCTGATTCTTGGAGAGATAAAAATACCGGTGAGCAGCGTGAGAAAACGGAATGGCACCGTATTGTGCTATTTGGTAAGACCGCTGAAGTTGCTGGTGAGTACCTACGTAAAGGCTCTCAAGTTTATATTGAAGGTCAACTGCAAACTCGTAAGTGGCAAGACCAAAATGGTCAAGACCGCTACACAACGGAAGTTGTGGTTCAATGGCCTGCAGGTCAAATGCAATTGCTAGGTGGTCGCCAAGGTGCACCAGCACAACAAGGTGGTATGGGTCAACAGCAGCAACCTCAGCAAGGTGGTTGGGGTCAACCACAACAGCCGGCAATGCAGCATCAACCGGCTCAACAACCTCAATCTCAGCCTCAGCAAGCTCAGCCGCAGTACAACGAGCCACCAATGGATTTTGATGACGACATCCCATTCTAAGTGTCTGTTATTGAAAAAAAGCCGCGCAAGTCGCGGCTTTTTTATATAGTAAATAGAGGAAATACAGTCGTGTAGTTGTTGGAGTTATTTGATTGTGTTTAGCCTTTTTGCCATCGAGCTCTCTGTTTAATTGAAAAAGGAACTTTCGAACTATGAGGTACACGCCTACCTTAAAGCTCAGCACTCGGCTAGTTGCGTTCGTGACTATGATTGTTATCTGCGCGATGTTTATCCTTTTTCTCGGTGGAACCCTCTCTTTTAAGCGACTCGGCCAAGAGTATTTAGATCACTCACTCAAAGGCATTGTTGAAGTGCTGGATAAAGAGATGGAAGACCCAGACGCTGCATATTCATTACAGCGTTGGATGCCGAAAATGCTTCAGGCCTCTAATATTGTTGAGATGGAACTGTCGTCTGAGTTTGGGGTGATTTATCGCTTCAAAGATACCTCGTCGAAAGTTGATACGGCGCTGCTCTACAATGTTGAATATACCCTAGAGCGAAATCAAGGCTATCAGATTCGCTTTAAGGCGGTTCCGCCATACATTGGCTATGGCTATTCAATTCAAGCCCTTTGGTCGATTACCGTGGCTGTCGCGTTTATTGTCTTTGGATTGATTAAAGGGCTAGAGTGGCTTAAGGGGCAGTTATACGGCTCAGAGTTGCTCGAAGAGCGAGGGAGAATGATACTTGCTGGTCGCGTTGAAGGTTATGCGGTCGGGGATGAAAAAGAGTGGCCCTATACGGCGAGTCTGGCCCTAGACCGTTTAATCGAAGAGCTCCAAGATGCTCGTCAGGAGCGAAGCCGCTTTGATACCTTCATCCGTACCCAGACTTTTCTAGATCAACTGACGGGCACGGCAAATAGAGTATTGTTTGACAGTAAGTTGGAAGCGGCTTTGTCTGAACATGGTTCCCGTGGCGGTATTTTGATCTTACGTGTTGATGATTGGGAGCAGATAGAAGAACAGGATAAGTCAGTTGCTAATGATTTCTTAATCAGTGTTGGTGAAGGGTTGAGCAATGTTATTCAACGCTATCCAGATGTGATTTTGTCGCGCTATTACCGTTCGGACTTTGCGATTTTTGCGCCAAACCTATCCAGTAAAGAGGTCGCCAACCTAGCTGCGCAATGTTTGAAACAGCTTGAGAAACTCGCGCCTCCTTCCCCTCTAGAGCGTGATGATTGGATCCACGTTGGGGTTAGTATGTATCGTGAAGGTGAGAGCCAAGGTCGAATCCTTGATGAGGCTGAAACTGCACTTAAGAGTGCGCAGCTGCAGCGAATTAACACTTGGAGTCGCTTTGAAAAACATACTAGCCAAAGTGACGAGCGTGGCAGCGTACGTTGGCGTACTTTGTTGGATGTCGCGCTGCAACCGGAACAACTCTATGTTTACTCTCAGCCTTGTTACCTTCTTGATAGTCAAAAAGATCCTTCAGAGGACCATTTGGAGCTGTTTGCTCGCATTAACGATCCCGAAAAAGGCGTCATAAAAGCGTCGCGCTTTAATTCGGCGGTTGAATCGGTTGGCTATGAAGCGACCCTCGATAAGGCCATGATTCGAAAAATAATTCGACACATAAGATGTTCCGACCAACCAAGTGGTTACTCTATTAACCTGCATGTGGTACCTTTTGCGGAACGGAGTTTCTTTAAATGGTTTAGAGACGAACTATTACAGCTTACTTCTGAGCAGCGAGCTCTGCTGTCATTTGAATTTGCAGAGGCGAGGTTGGTCAAACATCTTGATTACATACGACCTGTTGCCAAAATGATCACGGGCTTGGGTTGTAAAGTTGTCGTTGGCCAAGCGGGACGCTCGATTGTTAGCACGCACTACCTTAAAGAGTTTCCAGTTAGCTATTTGAAGTTGCACCGAAGCCTGATTAAGAAAATAGATCAACGCCATGAAAACCAACTTTTTGTCCGTAGCCTATTGGGTGCCTGTGAAGGGCTAAACACTCAGGTTATTGCTGTAGGTGTCGATAACAAACAAGAGTACCAAACTATGCTTGAACTCGGTGTTCATGGTGTGCAGGGGCGTTATTTAGCTGCAGAACAGCAGATGTTACCAGAGCATACACTGGCAGAGCGTAGTTCAATGCGTTCTCAGCAGAGTAAAGTGCAAATTGGACGCCGAAATCGCTGGCGGAAAACATAGAAGTATAAATGAATATTCAATCATTGTTCGATAAGTTAAAAACTGGCAAGAAAGCCGCTTATGAAGTGTATGCGGTTGTTCAACCTAGTGCGATTTTTTTCTCAGCACCACAAGCGTTGTCTTTACCGAGTGTGGTTCCTGTTGAAGGCGTTGCTTGGCAAGACCTCCTAGTTAAGGTACTGCATGATGCTCAGGTATCTAATCTAGATCTTAAACTTGTTCTTCATTCCAGTATTTACCAAACGTTCCAGATTGAGAAGCCAAACATTCCTCAACAAGAACTTAAAGCCGCCATACCGTTTTTAGTTAAAGATCTCATTAGCGAAAAAGTGGCTGATGTAGTGGCAGACTTCTCACCAGTCTCTGTCAATAACAAGTTACAAGTTTACGTGGTGCAGCGCGCGTTAGTCGCAGGTTTATATGAGTCACTTAAGCAAATCAAGGTAGAGCTAGCCTGTGTCTGCGTAGAGGATGAAATTTGGGGGCATTCTGCCAATGAAATGAGCACCTTTTTGCTTTTACAAAGAAGCAAGCAAGGACAATTTCGTATCAGTGCATTTGTTGACTCTCAATGCGCATTTCAAAGAACCATTCGCGGACTGACCGCACCACTAACGGGCGTAGCAACCAGTGCTCTTCAACTCGATAGTTTAGCTTTAGAGCTGCAACGCTCAATTGATTACTTATCGTCACAAATGCGTAATGCATCACTACACCAACTACAAGTGTGCTGTGACGAAGAGCAGCATCAGGACTTAGTCCAAAATCTAAGTGAAAGCTTGAGCGTCAAGGTGACGGCTTTATCGGAGGCTGAGCTTGAATCGGGTGCGGTACTGGTTCAAACCACAAGCCAGCTAGAGCAGGTGGACATCAATCTGTTCCCTGAGGATCTTAAGCCGAAAAAAGCCTACTTTACGCTAAAAAATGTCGCGCTAGGGTGGCTGTTCACCGCAGGGGTTTTGAGTTTGGCTTATGCAGGGGGCAAATACCAACACAGTCAATTGCAGCAAGAGCTAGCAGCTTACCAGTCTCAGGAGAAAGAGTACCAGCAAGAGGTTGAAAGCTTGAGTCAGCGATTAGAAAAGCATAAACCTAGCGCAGCGAAAGTTGCGGCTATTGCTAGGCTTAAACAAGAGATAGAAGCTAAAAGACACTCGTTACAAGCGATTAATAGCTTTGATGAATCACAACAAATGGGTTATTCGGGTGTGATGCGCTCACTGGCTGAGCTGGGAAGAAACGATATATCACTCAGTTCCATCACTATTGATGAGATGACTTTAGATTTGCAGGGCTTAGCTCGCGAAGCGAAAGCGATTCCAAATTGGGTCAATCAATTTAAAACTGAGTTAAACCTAGTTGGGCGTACATTTGAAAGGTTAACCATAGGTCGTAATGAGGACAACATCATTACTTTTGAGCTTAAGACACAACAGGAGGACGACTAATGGAGCAGTACTGGCAACAGTGGTGTGACAAATTTGTCCAACTGAGCGCGAGAGAGAAGTGGCTAATCACTTTATGTGGTTTTGTCGCCATTGCACTTGGCCTATTTACCTTCCTAGTGGAACCAACCCTTGAGCAGAACAAGGCCACAACTCAACGAATTGCGGCGAGTAAACTTAACGCGCAACGCCTTGAAGCGGATATTTTATTGATGACCGCTAAATTGCGCAAAGATCCGGATCAGGAGCTAAACCAAGAGTACAAGCAACTGATGGCTGAGAGCCAAGAGCTTTCTACTCAACTTGCAGCGATTGTCGAGAACCTCATTGCTCCTAGCCAGATGGCGCAACTATTAGAGCAAGTGTTGGCTGAATCAAAAGGCTTGCACCTAGTGTCACTGGCGTCAATGCCAGCAGAGCCGATAGTGACAAATGAAGCTCAATCCAGCTCAACGGGTTACTACATTCATCCTGTACGTTTGGAGTTAACCGGGCAGTACTTTGCTATCGTTAATTATTTAGAGACGTTGGAAAATTTGCCTGTCAAATATTACTGGAGAAGCTTTCACTACTCTGTTGAGGAGTACCCAAGTGCACGTTTGGTACTTGAAGTCTATACCTTAGGATCTAGGCAGGAGTTTATTGGTGGTTAGGATTAGCTTGGCATTCGTTTTATCACTGCTATCACTTAATTCGTTGGCAGCACAAGACCCAACGGCGCCATTAGGTTGGCAGACATCGCCGCTAAACAAAACCACTGTGGTAAAGCGTAAGCCAGTACCGAAGTTACAGAGCATTGTTTGTGAAGATGTTGATGGATGCCGTGCGATTGTTAATGGCCACGTAGTGCTTGTAGGTGAAGTCGTCAGTGGTTACAAAGTTAGTCAAATTAAGCCAGAGGTTGTCACTCTAGAAACAGGTGGCAAGCAATGGCAACTCAATCTTTTCTCTCTGGATGTGAAACAGTAAGGTCAGTTGAAACTTATGCGTAAAATCGCAATAGCAATCACGATTACCAGCTTACTAGCTGGTTGTACTATGGGACATAGAGATCCTGTAGAGGCTAAAGGTGCGCTGAATCAGGCGATCAATGAAAACAATAGCCGTGCTCTAGAAACGCTCCCTGCTTCAGTAGAAGCTGATCTTATGCCGGAACTGAGTGGCGATAGCATGGTTGCGTCTAAGGCGATCAAACGCTTTAGAATCAAAGCCAATAGTGTTGATGCTAAAGCGTTTTTTGCTAGCTTAGTCAAAGGTACTCAATATAGTGCTGCGATTCATCCTAACGTGAGTGGGAGTATTACCGTTAACCTCAATGAAGTGTCCTTGGATGAAGTGTTAGCGGTTGTACAGGACATGTATGGCTACGATATTAATAAGGTCGGAAATGTTATTCAGGTTTACCCTGCGGGCCTGCGTACAGTGACGATTCCCGTTGACTATTTGCAGTTTAAGCGCACAGGCCGCTCACTTACCTCTATCTCGACGGGAACCATTACTAATACTGACAATAACTCATCAAGCTCTAGTTCGTCGAACTCATCAACATCGTCAAATTCTAACTCGAGTAACAGTAGCAGCAATAATGTTAAAGGCGGTACTGAGATTGAGACCACTAACGAAAGTGACTTTTGGCCACAGCTAGAGACTGCAGTGGCGCAACTGATTGGTTCGGGCGATGGTCAGAGCGTCGTGGTAACCCCTCAGGCGAGCGTTATCACAGTGAGGGCTTTTCCTGATGAAATTAGAGAAGTACGCGACTTTTTAGGTGTTTCTCAGCAGCGTATGCATCGGCAGGTTATTCTTGAAGCGAAGATCCTTGAAGTGACCTTGAGTGATGGATATCAGCAGGGCATTAACTGGTCAAAAGCGTTTAGCTCGAATGGAACCAACTACTCGCTTGGTCAGGGCTCAATTGTCAAAGACGTCACAGGGGCGATTGTGCCTGCTGTACTTCCTGGTCTGGACACTATTGGCAATTTACTCGGTGGTCAATCAAACTTAGTGATCTCCAGTGGTAGCTTTGAAGCGGTATTGAGCTTTATGGCTACTCAGGGCGATCTAAATGTCCTCTCTAGCCCTCGTGTTACTGCATCGAATAACCAGAAAGCAGTCATCAAAGTGGGTACAGACAGCTACTATGTGACGGACTTTTCTTCTAATACTGATACAAATAGCTCATCAAGTAACACTTCGACGGATGTTGAGCTAACGCCATTTTTCTCAGGTATCTCACTTGATGTAACACCTCAAATCGATGACCAAGGAAATGTGCTGTTGCATGTACATCCATCGGTTATTGAAGTGAAAGAGGAACGCAAAGAGATCAGCTTTGGTTCCAATAATCTAACTCTGCCGTTGGCAACCAGTTCGATTCGTGAATCAGATTCCGTTATTCGCGCTCAAGATGGTGATGTGGTTGTGATTGGAGGCTTAATGAAGTCGAGTACTTTTGATCAAGTGTCGAAAGTGCCCTTCTTAGGTGACGTGCCTGCGCTAGGCCACTTGTTCCGCAATACCACTAAGCTAACCCAAAAAACTGAGTTGGTGATTCTGCTTAAGCCTTCGGTGGTTGGCGTAAATACTTGGCAAAAAGAGCTAGAGCGCTCACGTGACCTATTACAAGAGTGGTTCCCTGACGAGCAATAACCGTTATGTACCTAGAGCACTTTGGCTTTGATAGCTTGCCATTTCACCTCACCCCAGATACTGAGATGTTTCTGGGGTTGACGCCTCATTATGAAGCGATTCATATGGTCAATACAGCGCTTGAAATGGGCGAAGGGGTAATCAAGGTCACGGGTGAAGTCGGTACGGGGAAAACCATGATTTGCCGAGTGTTAGTGAAGCAATTTGAGCCCAATGTCCAGTTGGTTTTTTTACCCAACCCGGCTCTAAGTGGTGGCCAGTTGCGTATGGCAGTAGCGAGTGAGTTGGGTTTAGGCGTCGACAATGAAACTAGGATTGTTGATGAGATTCAAAAGCGACTAATTGAGTTGAAACTGCAGGGTAAGCGTGTCGTGGTACTGGTCGATGAGGCTCAAGCTCTGGATGATGATGCGCTTGAAGTCCTTAGGCTGTTTGGCAACTTAGAAACTGAACAAGAGAAGCTATTACAGATTATCTTGCTTGGTCAGCCAGAACTTGACGAACGCTTAGCCAGTCATCGTTTGCGGCAGTTTCGTCAACGTATTACGTTTAATGCTACGTTACGAGGCCTAACGCTGGATGAGTGTGTCGCTTATATCGATAACCGATTAACTAAAGCGGGCGGTAAAGCGAGTATTTTGGCGCTAAACCATAAAAAAGCGATTTGGCGAGCAAGTCGCGGCTATCCGCGATTGATCAATCAAATATGTCATAAAGCGCTATTGTTAGCCATGAGCCAGGCATCAGCTCAAGTGACGAATTCACAGTTGTTTGCGGCGATTCATGATACTTACGACAGTTGCAAACCAAAATTCAAAACCCCACTGCTATGGGGGTGGAGTTAATTCATGAGTGCGATTAATAGTGCGCTTTCAAAATTAGCTAGCGATAAATCAACCCAAATGGGGACGATTAGCAAAGCTGAAGTTAAGCCAGTTAAGCAATGGAAAGTACTGCCTTGGGTGGTTGGTAGCTTCACTCTGAGCTTAGCAGTTGGCGGCTGGGCGCTTTCTCAGCAAGCACCTTCACAACCCGTCTCTCAAATGACAGTTATTGACTCACAAACGCCTTCATCCCAGTTGAGCGTTGAATCGCCAACGACAAAAGTCGCAGTGGTTGAACAACCGATTTATCAGTCAGTCTCTGAGCAAGATATTGAACCGGCGCCTAAGTTAGCTAAGCCAATGACCACCAAAGTAAAACCAAAAGTGGTTGCTCAAACAGTGGCGCTTGCTCGTAATGAAACTAAAGCTCCAGCCGAGCCAGCTCCTATCAAGAAAGCCCAGCTAGGGGAGGTGCGTATTGAGCAAGTTGAGCTTACTCCTGAACAGTTATCTCAAAAAGCTCAAATAAGAGCAAAAAAAGCGCTTGATAACAATAACCTGGCTGATGCAATCAGTGACTACTCTGAGTCTTTGCGTTACACACCGAATAACAAGAAGGTCAGAAAACGTTTGGCGGCGCTCTACTACGGAAAGGGTGAGGTACGCAAAGCGGCAGACCTGCTGCAAAAGGGCATTAGCTTAGATAAATCAGACTCCACACTGCGCCTTTCGCTGGCGAAAATGCTTATGAAGGAGCAACAAAACACAGTCGCACTGACGGTATTGAGCACCTTGCCAGAGTCCGCCTCGATTGAGTATCTATCATTGCGTGCCGCATTAGCGCAGAAAGAGAAGCAAGACGAACTCGCTTTACAAAGCTACCTCCAGCTTGTAAAGCTGGAACCAGATAGTGCTCGCTGGTGGATGGGGCTGGGGATCCAGCAAGAGCGAGCATTTCAACTGGCAGAAGCCAAAGGTTCTTACACGCAAGCGCTATCTCAACTTGGTCTTTCGAGCCAATCTCAGCAATTTATTCGCGATCGACTTGCATTGATTGAAAATCTTGAGGAACAGCCGAGTGAAAATTAAGTTAAGAAAACGCCTCGGCGACCTTCTAGTTGAAGAAGGCATTATTACCGAACAGCAAGTCGAACAAGCTCTCGCAGCGCAAAAAACGACTGGGCGAAAGCTGGGTGCAACCTTAATTGACCTTGGCGCACTGACCGAGCATCAAATGCTGTCGTTCCTATCACAGCAACTGTCTATACCGTTAATTGATTTGAGCCGTGCCGAGGTGGACATCGAGGCCGTTCAGTTACTGCCCGAAGTACATGCGAGACGTTTGCGCGCTTTGGTCATTGGTCGTCAGATGGATACCCTACGTGTTGCAATGAGTGATCCGGCGGATCTGTTTGCTCAGGAGGCGCTATTAGGGCAATTGGCTCAGTACAGTATTGAGTTCGTTATTGCGCCAGAAAAGCAGTTAGTTGATGGTTTTGATCGCTATTATCGACGCACTAAAGAGATTGCCTCATTTGCTGAACAGCTACAGGCCGAACATCAGGTTACCGAAGCGTTTGATTATAGTATTGAAGGGGATGATAGCGAAGAAGTTACCGTTGTTAAGCTGATCAATTCTATGTTTGAAGATGCGATTCAGGTCGGGGCCTCTGATATCCATATCGAGCCTGATTCTGATGTGCTCCGCTTGCGTCAGCGTATTGATGGTGTACTCCATGAGACACTGCTGAACGAAGTGAATATCGCTTCTGCGTTGGTTCTTAGGCTCAAGTTGATGGCCAACTTAGATATCTCCGAAAAGCGTCTGCCACAAGATGGGCGCTTTAACATCCGCTCTAAAGGCCAGTCGGTGGATATTCGTATGTCGACCATGCCAGTTCAATATGGTGAGTCGGTGGTGATGCGTCTGCTTAATCAATCAGCCGGTGTGCGCAAGCTCGAAGAGTCGGGGATTCCCCCTTACCTGTTAGATAAGTTAAGACGCCAGTTACGCCGACCCCATGGTATGATCTTAGTCACTGGGCCTACAGGTTCGGGTAAAACCACTACCCTGTATGGTGCGTTAAGTGAGCTTAATGAGCCGGGTAAGAAGATCATCACAGCGGAAGATCCTGTTGAGTACCGTCTACCACGCGTTAACCAAGTGCAGGTAAACCCTAAGATCGACCTCGATTTCTCTACTGTGCTTCGAACGTTTCTCCGTCAGGATCCAGATATTATCCTCGTAGGTGAGATGCGCGACCAAGAAACGGTAGAAATTGGATTGCGAGCCGCTCTAACTGGTCACCTTGTATTGAGCACCTTGCATACCAACGATGCGATTGATAGTGCGCTGCGAATGATGGATATGGGAGCGCCGGGCTATTTGGTTGCCAGTGCGGTGCGTGCGGTAGTGGCACAGCGATTGGTGCGTAAGGTTTGCCCTGATTGTAAGACGGAAGAGCAACTTGATGATGCTCGCGTACAGTGGCTCGCACAGCGCTTCCCGAATCAAGTCGAGGCGACTTTTGTTAAAGGCCGCGGCTGCCAAAACTGTAACCTAACGGGTTATCGTGGTCGTATTGGTGTGTTTGAGATGCTTGAGTTAGAGCAAGACATGATGGATATGCTTCGGGCCAATGACGCGGTCGGCTTTTCAAAAGTCGCGCGCCAATCTCCAAATTACAAACCTTTACTCGCGTCGGCAATGGAACTGGCTTTGCAAGGCACGGTGAGCTTAAGCGAAGTGATGAGCTTAGGTGAAGGGGATTCATCTGGCCACATTCAAGCGATATATATCTAAGGTAGAGAATGAATAGCTTTCGATACCAAGGACGAAACCTAGATGGCAGCGCAGTGTCAGGGCAAGTTGAAGCACCTACCCGAGAAGCTGCCGCTGAGCAGTTGATGGGAAAAGGGATTATCCCGATTGAGATTTCTGCGCAGTCAGGCAAGGCCGGGCTAAGTATTGACGTTAAGGCTTTAGTGACGCCTGCGGTTCCGTTAGAAGTGTTAGTGATCTTTTGCCGTCAGCTATATAGCTTAACCAAGGCTGGAGTGCCTTTGCTCCGCTCGATGAATGGATTGAGTCAAAACTGTGCCAATAAACAGCTTCAGATCGCATTGCAAGATGTGACTCAAGAGTTGACCAATGGTCGCAGTTTGTCTGCCTCGATGCAGCTATTCCCTAAGGTGTTTAGTCCGCTGTTTGTCTCGATGATTCACGTCGGGGAAAACACGGGTCGGTTAGACCAAGCTTTATTTCAACTCGCTAACTACTATGAACAAGAGGTTGAAACGCGTAAAAGAATCAAAACTGCGATGCGCTACCCGACTTTCGTGATCAGTTTTATTACCATTGCGATGTTTATCCTCAACGTAAAAGTTATCCCACAGTTTTCTAGTATGTTCTCGCGCTTTGGTGTTGAACTGCCGCTACCAACGCGTATTTTGATTGCGACATCAGAGTTTTTTGTCAACTATTGGGTGATGATGGTTGTCCTGATAGTGGCTAGTCTATTTGGCTTTAGGGCTTGGTTAGGTACGGCAAACGGTCGAGAAACGTGGGACAAGTTTCGCTTAAAAATGCCCGTCGTTGGGGAGTTAATTAATCGGGCGCAGCTGTCTCGTTTTTCACGAACCTTTGCTTTGATGCTCAAAGCAGGGGTGCCATTGAATCAGTCTTTAGCTTTATCTGCCGAAGCGCTAGGAAACAAGTTTTTAGAGAATCGGCTGCTTGAGATGAAGTCCTCGATTGAAGCGGGAGGCACGATCTCTGCAACCGCAATTAATAGTGGCGTATTTACCCCGTTGGTTATTCAAATGATCAGTGTCGGTGAGGAGACTGGCCGTATCGATGAGTTGCTGCTTGAGGTGGCTGATTTTTATGATCGGGAAGTGGATTACGATCTTAAAACTCTGACCGCTCGAATCGAGCCGATTCTGTTGGTTATTGTAGCAGGCATGGTACTGATTCTAGCCCTTGGTATCTTCCTACCTATGTGGGGAATGCTGGATGCTATTAAGGGTTAGCCTTAGTCAGTATGTTGAGCGCTCACGATTGGCAATATGGGCGGTTGTGATTGTCAGCTTGGTGATGAGTTTTTTACTCGTGTGGCAAAGCGTAGTTAGAGAAGCGAATCAATCCGCGATGTTGCTCGCGACTCAGCAAGTGGTGGATCGGGCGAATTACTTTAAGCAGCAATGGTTATTAGCTGGACAGAAAACGCCATTAATAATTGAAGGGCATAGGTTAAACTACACTAGTATGGGGTGGGTTAAACCGATAAATGATAGTCATCAAGTTGATTGCCAGGTGTGGCTAGATACTCTGTATCCACAGCATCAGGTTTTAGGTCAACAAGTTGTTGCGATAACAAGCGAAACCATGGCTGATGGGTATCTGTGTCGGTACAAGTATGCGGAAGATCGTTTTATTGTTATCAGCTTGATAGATAATCACTTTATTGCAAGATATGGTTTTTCGACTCAGTAAGTGTATTGGCTAAATGAATGTAGCGAAATGGTATGAACTCCGTATAATGCACGGTACACAAAGGTAGGTAATATTTTTATGTCAAATAAACAGTCTGGTTTCTCTCTAGTTGAGCTAGTTGTGGTTATTGTAGTCGTTGGCCTACTTGCGGTTGCGGCACTGCCTCGCTTCCTAGATGTGACAGACGAAGCGAAAAAAGCCAGTGTGGAAGGTGTAGCTGGTGGTTACGCGACAGGTGTGCTCTCTGCTCGAGCTCAGTGGGAAGCAGAAGCTAGGCCGTCATTAACGCTGAGTTCTATTGTGCGTAACACGGTAAACTATGATGGCGTGAAATTTTGGCTAACCAGTAGAAGTCAATCCGGTGGTGATTTCCGTGACGGTTACCCATATGCTATCAATACCGATGACACGACATTCCCTACTGCTTTAACCGATGCTATTTGCGTCGATTTAATGGAGAACCTACTCCAGAATCCCCCTAAAGTGGGCACGGTAACCGAGGCTGAGGCGGATTCAAATATTAAGTATTCAGCACAGGCTGATAACGCAGCGTCAACTTGCACTTATATTCAGCGAGAAGGCAACAGCGAACATCAGTTTGTTTATGAAATAGAGACTGGTCGCGTGACCGTAACTTTGCAGTAGTTCTGCAGTTAACAACATAGAGAGATTTTTACTATGAAAAGACAAGGCGGTTTCACCCTAATCGAATTAGTGGTGGTAATTGTTATTCTAGGTATCCTTGCAGTAACTGCAGCACCTCGTTTCTTGAACCTACAAGGAGATGCCCGTAAGTCTTCTCTTCAAGGCCTAAAAGGCGCAATCGATGGTGCGGCTGGTATTGTATATGGTAAGGCTGCTATCCAAGGTGATGAGAATAAGACAACTGCTACGGTAGACGGTATTGCTACTGCTTTCGGTTACCCCTCTGCAACAAGTGCTGGGATTGGTGCTGCAGTTGTTGGTCTTAATACTAACGACTGGAGTAAGATTGCCGCGTCAGATGGTTACTATGTGACTTTCTATGATGAGGCCATTTCAGGTTCATCTTCATCTACCATTACTACTGGTAACTGTTACGTCAAATATGAGGCACGTGCAAATTCTGCAGCCACTTCGACATATTCAGCAACTGTTACTAATTCAGGTTGTTAATATTAGTAAAGGCCAGCAATCGCTGGCCTTACTTTTCTCCTACACAACAATTCTGACTTCTTCTCAAAAATCCTTAAAAAACAACAGTCCTAGGCCTATCTGGTATATACTCAATTTAAGTATACGTCCCACGGTAACGAGTCATGACTAGGTCAAGAATTCCTGGCTTCACATTAATCGAATTGATCGTTGTGATATTGCTGGTGTCGATCGTTTCGGTTTATGCGGCAAGCCGATATTCTGGCCGTGCAGGCTTCTCTCCTTACGCTGCCCAAGAGCAAGCTATTTCAGTGATTCGCCAAGTTCAAGTTAACCGCATGCAATCGAATGTTGATATGGATGCCATCAGTGGCAACACCAACTTCACTTTGAGTTTGCTCGGTAACTGTATTGGCTCCCAAGCTGCGTGCGCCGCACGTGATGATAGTCGAAGTGATTGGGCGTTTATCGAGGGTGTGACCTTTTCCTCCAATGTCGGAGCGTTGGTTAACTTTGACCTATTGGGTAACCCTGTTGATGTCACCCTTCCAGTTGTTATCCAGATGATCTCAACAGATGGCACGTGCACTGCGGTGCAGGTTAACGCTGTAGGTTACGTTTCTCCGGGGAACTGCTAATGAGAAGAGTGTCCGGTTTTACGTTAATTGAAAGCGTCATCGTAATTGTGGTGATGGGTATTGCTATGCTGACCATTACCACTTTTCTCGCACCTGAAATTTCGCGCAGTGCAGATCCTCACTATCAAACTCGCGCATCTGCGTTGGGGCAAAGCGTCATGACCCAGATTCTGTCGCGTAACTTTGATGAACATAGTGGCCTTCAAGGGGGGCTGCCACTGTGTTCGGCAAGTGGTGAAGTTGCTTGTACCGCTCTTGGTGATTTCGGTATAGATAGCGGTGAAGATGATAATAACCCTGCAGCTTACAATGATGTTGATGATTTTGAAGGCTGTTGGGAGCCTCTGGCCACCAATGGTTGCCGCGACTTGAACTTACTCGTCGGTAGCAATAGTTATGTTAACTTTCGACTTGATGTTGCAGTTACCTATGCTGTTCCCAACCAACTTAAGCAAATTAACCTCAAGGTAACGGCGAGCAATCAAACGCCCATCGATCTCCATGCTTATCGAGGTAACTACTGATGAAAGTGAGAGGGTTTACCTTAATTGAAATGGTCGTGACTCTGATTGTCGGATCGATCATCGTGCTGGGGATTGCAGGTTTTGTTGAGTTAGGTGCAAGAGGGTATAGCGATACAGTAGAGCGCCAGCGCTTGCAAACTCAGGCTAAGTTTATCTTGGAGAAAATGTCGCGAGAGGTGCGTCATGCAGTGCCAAACATGCTCAATAGTGATTTAGCCATTGCTCAAGCATCGAGCTGCATCTCATTTTTTCCTATTATTGATTCAGGGTTTTATGCCGTTTCTGGGGCGGATATCAACTTTGTTGTCGGGCGAGACGGCACATCCGTCGCGGATTTGAATTTACTTAATATGGTGATAAATCCAACGCAAGCGATCCCAACCAACAATGTGTTCCCGTTGACTAATGTGAGCAGTGCGAGCAACACTTTTACTCTGCCGGGAGCAGGTTCGTCAATGGTTGGGGGCTCGGTATCGAATAGACTCTATATTTATAATCCTGATGGCATGGTGAGCTACTGTTTGGTATCAGGGCAATTACGTCGCAGTGTGAATAGTGCTATTGCATTGCCATTGTCAGATTCGGGGCTCACTGGAACACTAGACTATATTCCGGCGACTGTGCAGCAAAATGGTATTGTTCAACTGAATCTGACGTTTAACAACGAAACTGGTGATGAGTCGACGAATTTTGTGCAAGAGATACAGGTGATTAATGTCCCGTAGCAAGCAACAAGGCAGTTTGTACATAGTGGTTGTTTTTGTGTTGGTTGTCATGGGGTTCCTTGCCACAACACTTAGTCAAATACGCTGGTCAAATAGTGATAGCCACAGCAAAGATGTGATTGGTACTCAAGCCGGCTTGCTCGCTCATTCTGGTAATGAATGGGCTTTGGAACAGATTTATGGCATTCACAGCTCTGGTACAGTTGCTGCGCAGTGTGCTGCGGTAAATGGTAATACTATGAGTTCGTCATTTACTAAGGCTAACTGCGATGACGTTCAAGTTAGTTGCCAAGCCCGAGGTGGGCAACTCGCCGATGGCAGCCAAATGTATGTGGTGAGTTCAACCGCGATTTGTGGCAGCGGGTTGATGCAAATGCAGCGCAATCAAGAAGTTTGGATTAGGGAGTAAACCATGTTTAAACAATTATACTGGCTTACATACTGCTTATTTTCTTTTTGCCTAATAGTATTCAGCGCGCAAACTGTGGCGCAAACTAACTCTTGTCAAGTCGATCCAAGATATCCTTTCAAAACTTCATTTAGCGTAGAAAACGCTCAGCTCACAGAAGCTTTGTTAGGGACAAAGTCGACAGGAAACAACAACTCTCCCGTATTGATTTGGACCAATTCAAACGTCGGTTCACCATTTGTAAGAGACCCTAATTTCATGTCTCCAGGAGGTAATTACGATGTCGAGTTGATTTTTACTCCTGGTCAAGGAAGCCAAAGTGGCAGCTACGCGTACTATGTGGACGATGGCTCTGGCTTTGTTTTTATTGGGGATTATTCTGCTAATATGAAAGGCATCCACCCAAATAAGGTAGACCTAACTGGAGATGGTGCCAAAAACCTCAATTGTAGCGAAGATATCACCCCACCTATTTTCCCCTTACCCGATTTGTGTACGGTATTTCCCGAACCAGTCCAATCTTGGAAAAGCAATAGTTCGCTGACCATCAACCTTCCAAAGAATGGGCAAGGGTTATATCCTGACTATTACATCACTGGTTGGACTGATGGCTATTTAGCCGCCAATACTGAAAATTGTGAAGTGAATAGTTCAGTGCACAATTGCCAAGGCGGACCGGCGAATGGCGTAACCAAAAAACTAAAGCTGCCGTTTAGTAACGTTACGGATTGGAGTAACTTTAACAGTTGTGACTCTGCTACATGTGTAAGCGGTAATACTACAGGCGTCATCCCTACACCCGACGCTGTTAATGTGGCCTTCGATTCAACTCTCAATGTGACGATAGATAATTACGATTTTGAGGGCGATTGCGGTAATGGTTCGAAATGTACTGCTTATCTTGATCCCAATGACGCTAATCATATTATTGTTGAAATAGATAAGCCCCTTAAAAACCTGACAGTTCATGAACCTTCTCCTAAACGGATGACAGTTAAGTTTGCTCCTGGTGTGAAAGTTGAGAACTATACAGTCAACGGAACAGCCACCACTCATCTCCCGTCCGGTCGATTTTATTTCAACAAATTCTTATTAGCTCATGTTGGACTTTCGTTGACGCTAGAAGATGATGTGGAAATGGTCTTTGGGGGTAATGCTCCAGTGATGCAGTTCACCAACGCTGTTGATATTACCCAGCCCGAAGTCAGAGACCCTCTCTACATTTATTCGCCAGAAGGTCGGGTTACATTGAACTCGTCTCAGAGTACTCAAGAACTGAGGGCAATGATTCTTGCTGACTCAGTCACGCTTGATAACAATAGCTACATTCGTGGCGGTGTTACAACAAACTCGCTAACAATGTACAAAGAGACCAATGCAGTGATTGGTGATAGTGACTGTTTTTCTCCTCCGATTAATGAAGTGGCTTCAATAGAAATCAAACCATACAACTATCATCTGACCTGTGAAACTGACCCGGACAATATTGTTGAGGTTCATTCGTTTGATATCGATGGAAACCTAGTTGCAGGGCAGCAGCCGAGTCTGGTTCAAGAAAATGGTTCAAACCTCACCATCACTCCTATTTCTGAACAAGATGGTATCGCTAAGTTCCGGGTACTAAACAATTCGCAAAACACTGTCGGTAGCTACGACTTAAAAGCAACTCTCGAGGGAACTAGCGGGGATACCGACAAGATAGAGTACGTGCCGTACAAGTTTGAAGTCGATGACCAATATCAAGTCGCAGGTCAAAACAAACAAGTGCCCATTAGTGTTAGGGCATGTAGTGCGAGTAATCAATACATCACGGTTGGCTATACCGGAAGTCCAACGGCAGTCTTTTCTTATCAGCGACCACAATCTGCACCAGTTGATAGTGCTGATTTAGTGTTTAGCGCCGCTCTTAACGACTCAAATCGATTGGCTGACCTCAACTTTAAAGAGTCAGGGCAAATCCGTGTCACCATCACTGATAATGATTTTGTCTGCAATGAACAAGAGATGCGTTGCCCTAGCGAAGGTGGGGCACTAAAAGGTCAGTTTGATGTTTACGCTCGCCCATGGAAAATCGCTGTTTGTAATGTGATAGAAACAGGTAATAGTAGTAACGCTAATCCAGCGACGACAACAGGTACGCCGGGCTTCATTCCAGCAGGAGCAGGTTTTTCGGCTACTTATAGACCAATTGTTCACAGTGATTCAAGTGGTGGTGCAGCTAACGAATGTAGTTATCCGCTAACGGGCAATTACTCACTCGACAATGGACCACTCGAACTGACTTATAGCGTGACTTATCCAACGACCAACCCTCAAACCGGAGTGGTAACGCCAACTTCAGCGCCGAGCTTTAGTTCTGGCAGCACAACGCAAACCATCGCTCATTCTTGGACTGAGGCAGGTACGTTAGCCATTCAAACCGGGGCGACTTATCTGACAATGGATTTGGATTCGAGTACTCAAAATGTTGGGCGTTTTTATCCTAAATATTTCCGCCTAGTTACCCCGACTACCAGTGAACCGAACCCAACGGTCTGGGATTATCCTGCAGCGCAGAGTTTCGCCTATATGAATCAGCCATTCGATGGCGTGACTTTTAAAGTTGAGGCGCTCAACACAGCAGAAAACGCATTGCAGAATTATGCAAGCTTTGACCCCAGCTTGACCGCTAGCTTTGCTTTGTATGAACCAGATACAAACTACACCGGACGTTTTTACTCACCTTCAGCGGACAAAAACTGGCAACTTGAATCGGGTAAAAGTATCGGAACTATGGCGATTGACAACAGCCCAATTTCAACAGATTGTACGACTCGATTGTGTTGGTCAAAAGCGACAGCCGCTGATGGTTATCAAGACGGTCCTTTCAACCAAAGCGGGGTAAGTAGCACTACAATATCTATTACTGACCTGGGTGTGAGCAATATCGATCCTATTGCTTACCCGGCGGCAAGTGACGCAAGGTTACTGCCCACTCAACCGATGATACGCTTTGGCCGTGCTGTTGTAGATAGTTTAGGTGGAGTAACAGGTAGCACAATGAATGTCCCGCTACGAGTAGAATTTTGGAATGGTAGTGCATTTGTGACTCATAGCGACGACAGCGATACGAGTCTATCGGGTGTGAATGTTGTTGGCGACAACAATACTATTTGGGTTGAGCCGGGAGCAACCGCAACAGATGTCAGTTTAGCTGCTGGTGGGAGAGTCTCGAGCGGAACTTCTAACTCGATTATTGTCTCGCAGACTGATCCTGTTCGGCAGCAAACTCAAGTTTGGTTAGAGCTAGATAGAGCTGCCAACTCAGCCCCTTGGTTGCGCTATCGCTGGCAAGATACTAATCGAACAGAGGATAGTCGTGGCGAAGAAGATCCATCATCAGTGATTACTTTCGGGATCTTCCGTGGGAATGATCGGGTGATTTTTCGTGGAGAATCTGGATTGATAGGTCAGTAATTTTTGCCATTTTTCTGCATATCGTTAGGAATCTGTTAGAAATTGCGTGTTTCAGCCCATGTTTACACTTCAATGCCTTGCTGTGACGGCAAGGCATTGGTACATTTAGTGCAATTTTCTATCTTATAATTCTTTCAGGACGAGCGAAGAATATGTTCAAAAAACTTCGTGGCATATTTTCTAATGACCTATCAATCGATTTAGGTACTGCCAACACACTTATCTACGTTAAAGGACAGGGTATTGTTCTAGACGAGCCTTCCGTTGTCGCTATTCGCCAAGACCGTAACCGAGCAGGTAAAAGCGTTGCTGCTGTCGGTCATGCTGCTAAACAGATGCTAGGCCGTACTCCAGGGAATATCTCTGCTATCCGTCCAATGAAAGATGGCGTTATCGCTGATTTCTACGTGACAGAAAAAATGCTTCAGCACTTCATCAAACAAGTGCATGACAACAGCGTTTTGAAACCAAGCCCACGTGTTCTTGTGTGTGTGCCATGTGGTTCTACTCAAGTTGAGCGTCGTGCGATCCGTGAGTCTGCACTGGGTGCTGGCGCACGTGAGGTTTACCTAATCGACGAGCCAATGGCTGCGGCAATTGGTGCGGGTCTACGTGTTTCTGAGCCTACGGGTTCTATGGTGGTCGATATCGGTGGTGGTACTACCGAAGTTGCGGTTATCTCGTTGAACGGTGTGGTTTACTCATCTTCAGTTCGCATCGGTGGTGACCGTTTTGATGAGGCGATCATCAACTATGTGCGTCGTAATTACGGCAGCTTGATCGGTGAAGCAACGGCTGAGAAGATCAAACATGAGATTGGTTCTGCTTATCCTGGTGATGAAGTAGAAGAGATCGAAGTTCGTGGTCGTAACCTTGCTGAAGGTGTGCCACGTAGCTTTAGCCTAAATTCAAACGAAATCCTAGAAGCACTACAAGAGCCACTAACCGGTATTGTATCGGCAGTGATGGTTGCACTAGAGCAGTGTCCACCAGAGCTAGCGTCAGATATCTCTGAGAACGGTATGGTTCTAACTGGCGGTGGTGCACTGCTGAAAGACCTTGATCGCTTGCTAACCGAAGAAACAGGTATCCCTGTCGTTATCGCCGAAGATCCACTAACGTGTGTTGCGCGTGGCGGCGGTAAAGCACTAGAGATGATCGACATGCATGGCGGCGATCTTTTTAGTGAAGAGTAATATGAATGATCTTGGTCGCTTAAGACCAAGATTGGCAAGATAAGGAACTCATATTCCATGAAGCCTATTTTTGGCCGAGGACCTTCACTACAATTACGCTTGTTTTTTGCCGTTACTCTATCAGCCAGCCTTATGCTGGCTGATAGTCGTTTAGATGCATTTGCTCAAGTGCGTTATCTTCTTAATAGTATGGTTGCGCCAATTCAGTATATGGCCGATGTCCCTCGTGTGATGTTTGATGGTGCATACGAGCGTTTCAACATTCGCCAAGACTATATGGAAAGTACCCGCAAGCTTAAGCGTGAAGTGCTTCGCCTCAAAAATGATCTACTGTTACTTGATCAATATCGAGAAGAGAATCAACGTCTACGTAAACTGCTCGGCTCCTCTTTTATTCGTGATGAACGTAAAGTCGTTACCGAAGTCATGGCAGTCGATACCTCGCCATATCGCCATCAAGTGGTTATCGATAAAGGCCAGATCGATGGTGTTTACGTCGGACAACCAGTGGCGAATGAAAAGGGTATTGTAGGTCAGGTAACTTTTGTCTCTGCGCACAACAGCCGCGTATTACTGTTGACCGATAGCCTAAGTGCGATTCCGGTGCAGGTGATCCGCAACGACATTCGAATTATCGCTTCCGGTACGGGTAAATCTGATCGTATTAATCTTGACCATATTCCCATCAGTTTAGACATTGAAGAGGGTGATCTGTTGGTGACTTCGGGATTGGGTGGTATCTACCCTGAAGGCTTCCCGGTTGCGCACGTTGCAGAGGTCGAGCGTGACACGGCGCGAGAATTTGCCGTAATCGAAGCGGAACCTGTGGTTGACTTTGAGCGCCTGCGTTATTTGCTGCTAATCTGGCCAAATGACTCTCGTCAGGAGAAAGTTCAGCAAGTACTCCCAGAGACTCTGGAGGAAGAATAGAAGATGGCAAATAGTGTGTTAAAAGGAAAGTTTGTCATTGCTTGTTCTTTTTTGATTGCGTTGACTTTGCAGACCATTCCATGGCCGGGTATGCTTGACCTACTACGCCCTTCATGGCTGTTGCTAGTGACCTGTTATTGGGTTTTGGCACTGCCGCACCGAGTTAACGTTGGTTCGGCATTAATACTTGGCCTGCTGTGGGATCTACTCTTGGGTTCTACGCTGGGTATCCGAGGCATGATGATGTCTATTGTCGTCTATCTTGTCGCGCTCAACTTCCTAGTGATCCGTAACATGGCGTTGTGGCAGCAAGCGTTATTGATTGGCTTGATGTCCGTGCTACTCGACGTGCTTATTTTTTGCGGTGAGTACCTGATTCAAGATGTGACTTTCAACCCGGTTTCATTGTGGAGCGGCTTAATCAACTTTATTCTTTGGCCGTGGATGTTCCTATTAATGCGTCGAGTAAGACGTCACTGGCATATACGATAGAAAATGAACAAAGCACTAATTTTGGCTTCAGGCTCACCAAGACGTAAAGAGTTACTTGCTCAGCTTGGTTACACTTTCTCAGTGGTCAAAACCGATGTAGAAGAGTGTCGCCAAGCTGATGAAAGCCCGTATCAATACGTTTCACGTTTATCAAAAGACAAAGCATTAGCGGCAGTCCAACCTGAATCAAACTCAGTAGTTATTGGCTCTGATACTATAGTGGTGTGTGATGGACAGGTATTGGAAAAGCCGGACAATTTGACGCATGCTAAACAGATGTTGTTGATGTTGTCGGCAAGAGCGCATCAAGTAATGACAGCAGTGACTGTCGCAACAAAAGACAATCTAGAAACGATCGTAGTATCGACAAACGTATGGTTTAAAACCCTGTCAGAAAACGAAATAGAACAATATTGGCAAACGGGTGAACCCTGCGATAAAGCTGGTAGTTATGGGATCCAAGGGTTAGGTGGACGATTTGTAACGCGCATAGAAGGCAGTTACCATGCAGTTGTCGGCTTACCTCTATATGAAACTGACCAGCTCTTGCAAAAATTCTTATAATTTAATTTGAGGTACTCTTATGAGTGCAGAGTTGATTATCAACGTGACTCCGAGTGAAACTCGCGTAGCCATGATTGAAGGGGGCACCCTACAAGAAATCCATGTGGAACGTGAAGCTAAGCGCGGCATTGTTGGCAATATCTATAAAGGTAAAGTGAGCCGTGTATTGCCAGGTATGCAGGCAGCATTCGTCGACATTGGTCTCGAAAAGGCGGCATTTCTTCACGCTTCTGACATTGTTCCCCACACCGAGTGTGTTGCTGAAAATGAAAAGCAGCAATTTCAAGTTCGCGATATTTCAGAGCTAGTTCGTCAGGGGCAAGACATTGTCGTGCAGGTAGTTAAAGATCCGCTAGGCACCAAAGGCGCACGTTTAACCACCGACATTACCTTGCCTTCTCGCTACCTTGTTTTTATGCCAGGGGCGAGCCATGTTGGAGTTTCTCAGCGTATCGAAAGCGAGAGTGAGCGTAATCGCTTGAAACGAGTAGTCGGTGAGTACTGCGATGAAAATGGCGGTTTTATCATTCGTACTGCCGCTGAAGGGGCTGACGAGAAAGAGTTATCGCAAGACGCGGCTTTCCTCAAGCGTCTATGGTCGAAAGTCATTGAGCGTCGCACTAAGTATAAAACCCGCGCGACCTTGTATGGTGAGCTTGGGCTTTCTCAGCGTATCCTGCGTGATTTTGTCGGTACTGAAATCACTAAGATTCTAGTTGACTCGCGACTGGAGTTTGAAAATCTAAAAGAGTTCACTTCTGAGTACGTTCCTGAGCTGACTGAGAAGCTTGAACTGTATGAAGGTGACAAGCCCATCTTCGATATGTACGACACTGAGAATGAAATTCAGCGCTCTTTAGAGCGTAAGGTTGAACTTAAGTCTGGTGGCTATCTAATCATTGATCAAACGGAAGCGATGACGACAGTCGATATCAACACTGGTGCATTTGTTGGTCGACGTAATCTTGAAGAGACCATCTTCAATACCAACGTTGAAGCGACTCAAGCGATCGCTCGTCAACTCAGGCTGCGTAATCTTGGCGGTATTATCATAATCGACTTTATCGACATGGCGTCGGACGAACACCGTGAGCGAGTACTTACATCGTTGGCTAGTGCGCTCGATAAAGATCGCGTTAAGACTAACATCAATGGTTTTACTCAGCTTGGCTTAGTGGAGATGACTCGTAAGCGTACTCGTGAAAGTATCGAACACATTCTCTGCTCTACCTGCCCAACTTGTGAAGGCAGAGGCAGTGTTAAAACAGTGGAATCGGTGTGCTACGAAATTCTGCGTGAAATTACCCGAGTCAATCGTGCTTATGATGCGGATAATTTTGTTGTGTATGCATCACCAGCGGTGGCAGAGAACTTACAGGGTGAAGAGTCTCATGCGTTGGCTGAGCTTGAAGTATTTATTGGCAAGCAGGTGAAAATTCAAGCCGAGCCTCTTTACATTCAAGAGCAGTTTGACGTTGTGATGATGTAAGGCTGCTTGTGAGTACTAGGTTGACTCGTGTAATGCGAATGTTTCTTTGGCTGGTTGTTACTGTTTTAGTCATTTTGGCTACGGCAGTAACGGCTATGCGTATCGCACTGCCACAGCTCAACCATTTTCAGCCACAAATTCAGAGTTGGATTAATCAGGAATCTGGCTTTGAGTTCGAAGTTTCCGAAATCAAGGGTTTTTGGCGTAATACTCACCCATCTTTATCTCTACAGGGCGTTGCTGCAAAGCTACCGGAAAGCACTGGTATTCACTTCTCGGCTGATAAGGTCGAAGTCGAACTCGATTTGGTACAATCTATCATTCAGCAACAAGCTGTTGTTGCTGATCTTAAAGTCTACCAACTCAACCTCGATATCAGCTCAATACAGTGGATAAACACTGAAAGCGAGGAGACGCCTCAGTTGAAGCCTAAGGGGCAACAAAGGGACGTCGTTCAACAGCTCGACCAGTTGCTGCTGCGTCAACTTGATGGTTTCTCTCTGAGAGAGTCAAAAATACATTTTCAAGGATTCGATGGCGCTCCTAGAGAGCTTGATATCAAACGACTTCAATGGCAAAACAATGGCCGTCACCACCTTGCTGATGGTGAGGTAAGCTTAGCTCATACCAATTTGAATTCTGCTGAGGTAAAAGCGGATTTTATCGACCATGGCTCGCTAAAAGAGGTTAGTGGAGAGTTTTACCTTTCGGTGCAAAACGTATTGGTCACCCCTTGGTTAACGACATTCATCAAAACTGAATCGGGCATAGAGAAGGGCCAAGTCAGTTTTAGCAGTTGGCTGACCCTGAAAAATAGCGAGCCAACCAGTGCCTACGTGGAGTTCGATACATCTGAACTGATTTGGAAAGAAGATCAACGTCATGAATTGTGGCTAGACTCGGGTATTGTCGAGTTAGAGCCACATAGTGAAGGTTGGCAAATCAATGCTCATTCATTGAAACTCGTTACCGATGATACAGAATGGCCCGAACTTGATCTCGCTTTTGATTGGCAGCCTGACAACTGGACATTGAATGTCTCGCAACTTGATATCGCTGCAATTACGCCACTGGTTAAGTTGGCGCCTGAATCTAAGGCAACGACTGATCTTCTCAATACTTTGTCTTTAGGTGGTACAGTAGAAGACATCCGAGTTTCGGCTCGAAATGGCATAAAGAATCTCAAATACTCAGCGGATTTCAATCAGATCTCTATGCAACAGTGGGAGCTTCTACCTGGCTTGAGTCATCTCTCTGCATCACTGAGTGGCGATCTCTCGCAAGCTCAAGCGAAGGTCAACCTGATTGATGATGTGCTGCCATATGGTGATGTTTTCCAAGCTCCGCTTAATATCAAGCAGGGTCAAGTGGATGTGGTTTGGCAAAATAGTGATTCAGGATGGAGTATTTGGGCGGATAAAGTTACCGCTGCTACACCCGATCTGCAAGTACTCGGTGCATTTAGACTTGATGTTCCTCATGATCGTAGTCCATTTCTATCCTTCTATGCGGAAGCGGATTTGTATAACGCAGCGGAGACATGGCGCTACCTACCAACGTTAGCCTTAGGCCGACAGCTGACTGACTACCTAAGCACCGCTATTCAAGGTGGTAAGGTGAAGACCTCCAAGCTGCTTTGGTATGGAGAGTTAGGTGATTTTCCTTACCACAACAATGACGGTATGTTTCAAGCTTGGGTTGGCTTAAAACAAGCTAAATTCAGTTTTGACACAGCTTGGCCACCGATTACCGATCTTCAGCTTGATCTCCTATTCCAAAATGATGCTATGCACCTTGACTCACGCAGTGCAACCTTGATGGATGTAAAAGCCAAACGTATTACAGGCCGTATCCCTGAGCTTGCGGAAGGTGGACATATTGAGATCGAAGCCCAAGCGATCGCGCAAGGAAATGCGGTCCGTGACTATATGACGGCCTCACCATTGGTTGATTCAGTGGGGGCGGCATTAACGGCAGTTCAAGTTGATGGTCAGGTAGAGTCTAGCTTCCAGCTTAATATTCCATTTAGTGAGGGCAAAGAGGCTCGTGCGTGGGGCTATGCAGACCTGCATAATAATCACGTAACAATTGATGCTCCGCCTATGACGCTTGAGACCGTCTCTGGTAGGGTAGAGTTTGATAATGATGTGGTAAGTGCGGCAGGGCTGTCGGCCAATTTACTCAGTCAGCCAGTGTCGATTGACTTCCAAGGTGAGAACATTGCTCAAGGTTATGGGGTGGCAATTGATGTGCTCGGAGATTGGGATGTTGAGCCTTTGGTCCCATACTTGGGTAAGCAGTGGCTTAGTCCTTTAAATGGCCATGCGCCATGGAGTATGGACGTTGATATTCAGCTTAATGATGTTGGTTTTACCTATCAAATCAATACCGAAGCTGATCTCAAGTTTATTGCCAGCGATTTTCCTGCGCCTCTTTCCAAGGTCTCAGGTGAGTCTGGAAAGGCGCGCCTCGAAGCGTCCGGCAATCAAGAGAGCATTACCGCTCGCGTCCAACTCCCTAACTTAAAGTATCAAGCTGAGATAGATATACGGCCAGAGGTTCCTGTATTGACGGACACGTATCTGGTTTTGGGTAAAGGGAGCTTTAAGATCAGTCCTGTTGCGGGCCATCAATTGAAGGCGGTCGTGAATAAGTTGGATTTGGATCAATGGTTCGACTACCTCTCTGTAGAAGAAGGGCCATCGGAGTCTTTGGTGTCGCAAATGAATACACCGGAGGTGCCTAGTCCGACTAAAATTGATCTTGATGCCAAAGAGTTAACTTTGGGAACTATTGCTTGGAATGACGTCGATTTGAATGCCCGGCGTAAAGGGTTAGGCTGGTATGTATCTTTGGATAGCCAAGAAGCCAAAGGTGAAGCCCGCTATATTGAGCCTTATGATTTATCTGTATCGCTTGAACGTCTACACGTTTATGTGCCGGCTTTGGATGAAGAGCTAAAAGACAAAGGGATGTTTGAGCCGGAAAACAGCCAAGCACCGCTAATTAGCCACTTTGAACAAACGTTTCATGATCAGCTACCAAATATTACGCTAACGATTAAAGATTTTTGGCTACAGGGTTATCGAGTAGGCAAAACACACCTAGATTTACAGCGTCAGGGAGACAAACTCGAGTGGAAAAAACTCACTTTTGAAAGTGGTACAAACAAAGTCAATATGAGTGGTTGGTGGGAGCTAAATGAAACCAGCAATCACACTCGCTTCGATGTTGAAATGTCAGGAAAGAACAACAGTGATGTCATGGAGAGGTTTGGTATCACTTCCGGTATTCAGCGAGCGCCATTTGAAATTAATTCACAGCTAGAGTGGGATGGCTCGCCTTGGTCGGGGAGGGTTGATACTCTTGATGGTGAAGTCTCTACCAAGCTGGGAAAAGGGGTTATCTCTGACGTAAGTGGAGCCGCCCGACTGTTAGGCTTATTCAGCTTGGATTCTATCATCCGTAAAATGCAGCTCGACTTTAGCGATGTGTTTGACAAAGGCATGGCGTTTAACTCGATTACAGGCAGCGGTTCTATTCGCAAAGGCGTGTTCTTGACCAATGATATTAAGATGGATGCTGTTGCTGGCGAGATGAATATTAAGGGGTTAGCAAACCTTAACTCTCGCACGGTAGATGCGGAAGTTAAGTTTACTCCTGATATCACATCGGGAATTCCGGTGTTAACTGCGTTCGCTGTTACGCCACAAACTGCACTATATGTATTGGCGATTACAACGGTGATTTCACCGGTCGTGGAAGTTTTTACTCAAGTCAATTATGAAGTGAAGGGGCCGCTAGATGCGCCTGTTGTAAAAGAGCTTTCACGTAGCCGGGGAGAATTTAAACTACCCGAATCGTTGCGCGAGTCGAATCAATAGGAAGGAACTCTCATGGAACGAGTTGGCTTAATTCAGATGACTTCAGGTCCGAATCCGGTGGATAATCTGGCATACATCCGTGAGCAAGTGAGACTGTTGGCCGAACAAGGGGCTAAGCTCATTGTTACTCCGGAAAATGCGCTAGTGTTTGGAAGTCGAAAAGATTACCACCATGTCGCTGAACCTATTGCTCAAGGGCCACTTCAGGCAGGTTTGTCGGAACTCGCTCGAGAGAAAAATGTATGGCTAGTGGTCGGCAGTATGCCGATTCAGCGCGAGCATGGGGTTACTACTACTTCGCTGCTCTACTCTCCTCAAGGCCAACTCGTCGCGCAGTATGACAAGCTGCACATGTTTGATGTTGATGTGGCGGATAGCCATAAACGCTATCGTGAGTCTGAAACTTTTACTCCGGGTAGTGAAGTTGTTTGTTATCTCGCACCATTCGCTCATATTGGTATGACTATCTGTTATGATGTGCGTTTCCCGAGTTTATATAGTGAACTGGCGCGTTTAGGTGCTAATCTGATCCTCGTTCCGGCTGCTTTTACCGCGGTTACCGGAAAAGCACATTGGGAAACTCTGCTTCGAGCGCGTGCGATTGAAACTCAATCTTGGGTGATTGCCGTTAATCAGGTTGGCGTTCATCCCTGTGGCCGAGAAACCTGGGGCCACTCTATGGTGATATCCCCTTGGGGTGAAGTGATAGCGAGCCTTTCCGAACAGCCAAGTAATCTATTGGTCGATATCGATTTAAACCAAGTAAAAGAATTAAGAGCGGCGATGCCTGTGGTTCAGCATGCCCGATTCAGCAACCAGTTATAAAATTAAGAGCAAAATATGACAATTAATCACGTAGAAGATGCGTTGCTAAAGCCTGCCGGACTTAGCGAGCAAGATATTGCTGATACGCTTGCGAGTATTGCTACTCGCCAAATCGATTATGCGGATATCTATTTTCAATCGAGCTGGCACGAGTCTCTGGTTCTTGAAGACAGTATTATTAAAGATGGTTCATTCAATATTGATCGTGGTGTGGGGGTTCGTGCGGTCACTGGCGAGAAAACAGGTTTTGCTTACTCGGACCAAATCCAACTGGAAGGTTTGAACCAGAGCGCAATTGCCGCGCGCGGTATTGCTCAGCAAGGTCAAAACGGCCAGGTTCAAGCGTTCAAACGTAGCGACAACCAAAGTTATTATGCTGCGGCTAACCCGTTAGAAAGTTGGCAGAAAGAGCAAAAAACTCAGCTACTAAAAGAACTTGATGCTTACATCAGAACCAAAGAGCCTTTGATCAAAGAGGTCTCAATCAGTTTAAGTGGTGTTCATGAGCAGATGCTAGTGGCAGCGACTGACGGAACTTACGCTGGTGATGTTCGCCCGCTTGTCCGCCTGTCGATTAGCGTACTTGCACAAAAAGGTGAGCGTCGCGAACGTGGTAGCTCTGGCGGCGGCGGCCGTTTCGGTTACGACTTCTTCTTAACAGATAGTGACGGCGCTAAAGTGGCCTATCACTACGCCGACGAAGCGATCCGCATGGCGCTTGTTAACCTAGAAGCAGATGCAGCCCCTGCGGGTATGATGCCAGTTGTTTTAGGCTCTGGCTGGCCAGGCGTTCTATTGCATGAAGCGGTGGGTCATGGTTTAGAAGGCGATTTTAACCGTAAAGAGTCATCGGTATTTAGTGGCAAAGTCGGTGAGAAGGTGACGTCTGAGCTTTGTACTATCGTCGATGATGGTACACTCAAAGACCTACGTGGTTCACTGAACGTGGACGATGAGGGCGTTAACGGTCAATACAACACGCTGATCGAAAATGGTGTGTTAAAAGGCTACATGCAAGACAAGCTCAATGCACGCTTAATGGGTGTGAATCCAACTGGTAATGGTCGCCGAGAGTCTTACGCGCATTTGCCGATGCCGCGTATGACTAACACCTATATGCTACCAGGCCAGCACTCGCCTGAAGAGATTATCTCTACGGTGAAGAAGGGCCTGTATGCGCCTAACTTTGGTGGCGGTCAGGTAGATATCACTTCTGGTAAGTTTGTTTTCTCTGCTTCAGAGGCTTACCTCATTGAAGACGGTAAAATTACTCGCCCTGTCAAAGGCGCAACGCTAATTGGCTCAGGCATTGAAGCGATGCAGCAAGTCTCTATGGTTGGTAACGACCTAAGCATCGACCGAGGTGTGGGTGTCTGTGGCAAAGCAGGACAGAGTGTCCCTGTCGGTGTAGGTCAGCCGACATTGAAATTAGACTCGATCACTGTTGGTGGTACGGAATAAGGGAACGCTTTGCTATGGGAAACGGGAATGGGCTGCGCCCTGTGGAGAGCTGGGCTTAGAGATCGGGCTTCGCCCTTCGAGAGTTTTTCGTTCCCATATCCCGAATTCATTGCGAAATATTTATAAGCAAAAGGGTTGGCACATAGTACCAACCCTCTAAAGTTTCTCTAGCTCCCCGTAGGGTGAAGCCCGTTCCTACATCCCGAATCCAGGCTCCTTAAATCCCGTCTCTTTCAATCGGACAGCTCATACAACGAGCTCCACCGCGGCCACGGCCTAGCTCATTGCCTGGAATGGTCAGAACTTTAATACCTGCTTGGTCGTACTTCTCGTTGGTGTAAACGTTACGCTCATAACCAATCACAACGCCAGGTTTCACGGTCAGTACGTTGTTAGCATCATTCCACTGTTCACGCTCTGCTTCATAGCTGTCGCCGCCAGTGGTAATAATTTTGAGGTAATCTAAGCCTAACGCCTCTTCAATGGCATGGATAAAGCTCGGCACTTTCTCTACTTTCATTTCGCCGTCGTTTTTGGGTGTTAGACGCCATGTGTTGAGATCTTTGCGCATGATTTCCGGGTAGACCGAGAAAGTATCGATATCCATATGGGTCATGACGGTATCTAGGTGCATGCACGAGCGGTGTTTTGGCAGTTCGATAGCAATCACTTGCGTCGCTTGACCATGCTTAAATAGACTCGCAGCTAGGTTTTCTACCCCTTGTGCGGTCGTGCGCTCTGACATACCAATCAGCACGGCACCTTTACCAATAACCAGTACATCACCACCTTCAATATTGGCGTTATCGTAGTGAAGGTCTTCATCGCCAAAGTACTTAATGAAATCTTGACCTGCAAATACAGGATGCCAGCGGTAGATAGCACGCAAATGGTTAGTTTCGCGTTGACGAGCAGGTTTCATCATCGGGTTGAGAGAGACGCCGCCATATACCCAACATGATGTATCTCGGGTAAAGAGATGATTCGGTAGTGGCTCAATCACGAAGTCGAGCGGGCGGTGCATACTCGGCAACATGGAAGAAGATTGGATTGGCAGTTCTGAGTATGCTAAACCGCCAAGCAACACTGTCGCTAAGTGCTCGTTATCCATTTCAGATAGGTAGTGGCGCAGATCTTTGGCGAAGGTTGGACCGTAACGAAAATCGGATATTTGCGTGTTGAGAAGCCAGTTTTTTGCTTCATCTACTGCAAGAGTATCAACCAGTAAGTCATGAAGTAGCAGTACTTCTACATCTTGACTGCGTAAGGTTTCGGCAAACTTATCGTGCTCTTCCCCAGCAGCTTCGACTGCCAATACATCATCAAACAGCAGGTCGTGACAGTTTGATGGGGTGAGGTGGGTGAGTGCGCGCTCTGGGCGATTTAATAGCACACGTCGTAATTGACCGACTTCTGAGCCTACGTACAACTTACTCATCTTGTATCCTTACAAATAATTCCAATGCGTATTTATGGCAAGTTTAATATAAAGATGCAACCAACCATGATAGCGTATAATTTTTTGGAAGGTGTATTTTGTGTGAGTTTGTTCTGAATTTTGAGGGTGTGATTTGAGATTTTGAAGTTTTGTATTTCTGATTAATTGTCGACTAGATGCTTTACTATGCGCTCTGATTGGCGATTTTAGGTGCTCGATCTAGGATGTTCAGAGCATAGCTATGCATTTTATGTCTGTTAGCTGGTTTATCCCCAATTAATTATTCATTTTTTGTTTTTTTGGCTCTATGCATAGTGTTGAAATAAAAACGCAGTTATTGCCCTCATCGCTCTCAACCTGCGAGTGAGACAAAGTTCTGAATCACCATAATGATAAAAAAATGTTAATTAATTCGAATGCAAAGTAGTTCTTACTTGATCTAAGTTGCAGTGGGGTAGAAAGATCGTGATCCACCAATATTCTTGGTAGTAATTTTCATAGATCCATGCGATATTTCACCGCTGTAAATTATGATCATTTTTGCCACTATCTGGAGCACAACATATGTCTCACGAAGATGAATATCTATCTGTTGAAGAGTTAATTGAGATTCAAAAGGAAGAGACTCGCGAAATCATCCAAGCTTTATTAGAAGACGGCAGTGATCCAGATGCACTGTATGAGATTGAGCACCACTTGTTCGCGGAAGACTTCAACGTTCTAGAGAAAGCCGTTGTTGAAGCGTTTAAAATGGGCTTCGAAGTCCTTGAAGCGGAAGAGACCGAAGACGAAGATGGCAAAAAGCTACTTTGTTGTGACGCGACGATGGAGTCTGCGTTAAACCCTGAAGCAATTGATGCACAAGTTGAAAAGCTGGTTCACCTAGCTGAAAAATTCGACATCATTTACGATGGTTGGGGTACGTACTACGAAGGTGAAGACGCTCTATACCCAGAAGAAGATGACGACGAAGAGTAATTCTATATTCTCAGATAACATATAAATACCAGCCAATCGGCTGGTATTTTTGTTTTGTCTTAAATCACATATATCATTTGTCCGCGAGTTAGCATTATAATCAGGAAACTTTGATCTAGAACAATATTTCGACATATGGAACTCTCTCTTGCAGGCTTGTGGCAAGTCTCACCGCTTACTGATTTAACTATCCCACAAGACGATATTACCTTTCCTGCACCGCTAAGTTTAGCTCTGCCTGATTCTCTCTCGGAGTCAGAGATTGCTGCGCAAGAGTGGCACCTTATGCACGATATCGAAGTCGACCAAGCCATGATGGCTTTCCCAGCCGTTGATTTGGTGCTTGGAGGGATCGATTACCATGCTGAGGTCAGGCTAAATGGCGTCGCTCTGTTTGATTGTGATGGTTCGCAGCAAGAGTATAAGAAAGATATTCGTCCTTACATGCAACTTGGTCGCAACCGCTTTGAGATCCTGTTCCTTGAAGAGGAGGAAGATCTGCTGTTCGATGAAGATAAGGCGGAATTGTGTCCATTGGGAGAGTCGCCGTTAGAGAAATCTGATATCCGTATCGGAGTGTGGAAAGAGCCTTATTTGCAGTTGATCCGCCATGTTCGTTTAGAACATATCGCTACCGAACAGATCTGGCATCATGGTGGTGGCTGTGAGTTTTTGGTCGATTTGCATTACAAAACATACTCACCGGGCTTAGTCTCTGCCTCAATCAAGTTCAATGGTATGACTTACCATGTTCCGATTGATGTGCGTGATAAGCACGCGACTGCACTGTTCCAGATTGAAGCACCAATTTATGCTAACAGCGATTACCCTAAACAGGATGACTTGTACTTGCTAGAGGTTAGCCTTGATGGTCAAACCCAACGCTTTCACGTTGGGTTAAGCAAAGATTTACGCGTTACTCACTACCCAATTTAAGCGTGAGCACATTGCCAGTTGTTCATTTGGCTCTGCTTGCGTAACCATACTTTCTCATGAAAGTAGTAAGCGAAAGTGTTAATCGTTGGTTCGATGGCAGCCATGATACCGCCGACAAATACATCGCCAGTCAGTAGGTAAACCACTCCGAAGGCAACGCTAAAATGCACAGTAGCGAAGCTGGTGGTTTTCACTTTTGCAGAGCGAGCCAAGCGACTTAGTGTTTTGCTTTGTGCCCATACTCGTTCATGGATGTAAAACGCAACAGTGTTTACAGATGGCTCGATCATGGCGACTAGGCTACCAAGCAAAATATCACCAGTCAGTAAGTAGGCGACTGTGAATGCAATTGTAAAGTGTATACCTGCGAATGTGATTGTCTTCTTCATCTTGATAACCCGTGTCGTGTCTTGCTATAGGATTATTATTGATAATTATTCTCGATAAAGAAAATGGCTTAATTCGATATCATTGATAGACAAAAACTATTAAAAAAGGCGCTCAATGAGCGCCTTGTTTTATTGGATGGGGATTAGGCATTTTGCGGTTTAACGACCAATACGTTAATTGGCGAGTTTTGTACCACCTTGCTAGCAACCGAACCCAGTACCACTTTGTCGATCTTAGAACGCTTGTGACTTGGCATCACAATAAGATCGGCACCGAGTTTCTCGGCAAAGTTTAAGATGGTTGAGTATGGTTTACCTTCAGCGACATGGACTTTGTAAACCACATCCTCATCAATATGCTTAACAGCGAATTCTTTCAACTGCTGTACCACATCTGCTTTCATCTTAAGTGCGGCGTCTTTAGGGAAGTAAGTCGCAACCATAGACATGTGAATACCAGGCAAGACATTCAGTAGATGCACTTCTGCATTAGAATGCTTCGCGTGCCATACTGCTAGCTCAACAGCTTTGTCTGAAAAGCCTTTATCGTTTAGATCAACCGGAACAAGAATCTGCTTATACATTGTTGTTTCTCTTTGTCATCACTGACTGGTTTCGCAGTCAGTGGAAATTTTAGTATCCCTAGTTTTATTGTAGCCCTACATCGTAGGGCTGACTAAGTTACGCACTCATCTGTTCCTTTCGAGCTCGTCTTTTTTGGTTCATCCCCAGACCGATCAAGAGAAGAAGCGCAGGTACAAATACCCACTCTTTCATTGGCCGGTCTGAGTCTACGACCACTGAGCGAATCTCCCAGTCAAAATCTACGCCAGCAGATTCTGCAGGGCTGCCAAACTCAACCATATCAACTAGCATTCGGCCATTCGCGCTGTTTAGCATTAGACCCATTGAAGCGATACGATCTTCAGCGGTAGTGGCACTATCTTCAAACGGCAGTCTAACTGTCTTCGAAATGTAGTCACCTTCAAGGTTTTCACCCGCAACCAGTAGCTCGATCTCTTCGCCGATATTGAGACCTTCGGTGATCTGCGCGATCTCTGTGCCTGGGTAGAGTACTTTTGCAGGATAGATTTGATCCCACCAAAAACCTGGACGGAAGAAGGTAAAGGTCAGAGCGAGCAGTAAGATCGTTTCCCACCACTTGTTCTTAGTGAACCACCAGCCTTGTGTCGCAGCAGAGAATATCAGCATTGCAATCACAGACGATATGATCGTGAGCAACAAATGCCACCAAGAGTCGATCCCCATCAATAGTAATTGAGTATTAAAGATAAACATAAATGGCAAAATGGCGGTTCGAATATCATAGGTAAAGCCTTGGATACCGGTTCGGATCGGATCCGACTTAGCGATAGCGGCGGCGGCGAATGCGGCAAGACCTACAGGTGGAGTATCATCAGCCAAGATACCGAAATAGAACACAAACAGGTGAACCGCGATCAGAGGAATGATCAAACCACTTTGCGCACCTAGGGTGACGATCACTGGTGCCATCAGTGTAGATACAACAATGTAGTTCGCCGTCGTAGGCAGACCCATCCCCAAGATCAAGCTGATCACAGCCGTGAACAACAACATGAGGATGATATTACCGCCTGAAATGAACTCGACAAAGTCCGTCATTACTAGGCCAATACCAGTTAGGGTGACCACACCAACAACTGTACCCGCTGCAGCGGTTGCGACCCCGATACCGATCATGTTGCGAGCGCCGTTAACTAAGCTCTCTAATAGATCGATAAAGCCTTCTTTTGTCTGCGCTGCGACGTTGCCATGTTTAGACAGCACAGCAATAAGTGGACGCTGAGTGATCAAGATAAAGATCATAAACACAGTCGCCCAGAAAGCCGATAGCCCCGGAGAGAAGCGCTCTACCGTTAAACACCAAACCAGTACCACAATCGGTAGTAAGAAGTGCAAACCAGACATAATGGTTGGGCCTGGTTCAGGTACTTCAGTGAGTTCTGCATCAATCTCAATTGCGCCTTCTTTAGCGTATTTGGCTGAAACATTGACCAGTGCGACGTACGCAAGAAGTAAGGCTATGGTAACAATAGGCGTTGCAGCATCACCAAACACATCTTTGGTCCAGCCAACACCGTAGTAAACCAAAGCACTAATCACACACAGGCCAAGAATGGTGCCGGTGAAAGAGAGTAGGCTAGCCAGTAGTGTTGGGTTGTGTCGACGAGGTAGACCTGTCATACCGGCTTTACATGCTTCGAGGTGAACGATGTAGATCAGAGCTATGTATGAGATCAAAGCAGGAAGAATCGCTGCTTTGATTACTTCAACGTAAGAGATACCAACGTACTCAACCATTAGGAACGCAGCCGCACCCATGATCGGTGGGGTGAGCTGACCATTGGTTGAAGCGGCAACTTCTACCGCACCTGCTTTAGTGCCAGGGAAGCCAACACGTTTCATTAGAGGAATGGTAAAGGTACCTGTGGTCACCACGTTGGCGATCGATGAGCCAGAGACAAGACCAGAAAGACCGGATGCCACAACAGCCGCTTTTGCTGGTCCACCTTTCATGTGACCGAGTAGTGAGAAAGCGACTTTAATAAAGTAAGCACCAGCGCCTGCACGTTCAAGCATTGCACCAAATAGGACAAACAAAAATACGAACGACGTTGATACGCCTAGTGCAACACCAAATACACCTTCGGTCGTTAACCAAAGATGTGACATCGCTTTGTTAAGGCTTGCCCCTTTGTGTGCGATAACATCGGGCATATATGGGCCGCCAAAGGTGTACAGCAAGAAGACTGCTGCAACGACCATCAGTGGTGGACCGAGCGCACGACGTGTTGCTTCTAGTAGCAACACCATACCAATAACCGCAACGACGATGTCCATTGAGGTTGGGGCACCGGAGCGTCCCGCGAGTTCGGTATAGAAAATGTAGATGTAGGCTGCGGAAAAACTGCCCGCGAGTGCCAATAGCCAGTCAATGACTGGGATGCGATCTCGAGGAGAGTTTTTCATCGCTGGGTAGGCTGTGAACGCGAGGAACACAGCGAACATTAAATGGATGGAACGTGCTTCAGTATCATTGAGTACGCCAAAGTTAAATATAAACGGCAAAGGAGACGCGTACCAAAGTTGGAACAGTGACCAACATAGCGGCACAAACCATAGGATACGGCCAGGCAACCCTAGGGGAGCGCGCGCACCAGTATCGGATTGAGCCACCATTTCTTGCACATCTTGAGACGGAGTTGTTGTCTTCGACATGTACTTAATCCTTATTATATTTGGTCCATATGTTTATGATTATTAGAACCTGTATTTAGCATCTTTTAGTGTAGTGAAAAGATGAAATATTGCTTGTTGTGTGGTTTTCTTAGGTATAAAACGAGGGAGAGTTTCAAGAGTGTGAAACTCAAAATAGAGAGTCGCCGTGTTCGGCTTCATTGACTACGAACCAAGGAGGCAGAGCCTCCTTGGCAACAGAGCGGTTACTTAAGTAGACCGATCTCTTTGTAGTACTTCTCTGCACCTGGGTGTAGAGGGATAGAAAGACCAGCTTGCACCATGTCTTCTTTCTTCAAGTTTGCAAACGCAGGGTGTAGACGCTTGAAGGTATCGAAGTTTTCGAATACTGACTTCGCTACATTGTAAGCAACATCATCAGAAACGTTGGTTGTTGTAACCATAGTTGCGGCAACACCAAAGCTGTTTACGTCTTTGTCTGTTCCGCGATACATACCTGCAGGTACTGTGCTGTATGCGTAGTAAGGGTTGTTGGCAACGATCTCATCGATCTTCGCACCCGTTGCAGATACTAGCTTAGCGTCACATGAAGTGGTCGCTTCTTTGATCGATCCATTTGGATGACCTACAACGTATACGAACGCGTCAATTTTGTTATCACAAAGTGCTTGAGAACGCTCAGAACCTTTAAGCTCAGAAGCCAGTTTAAAGTCGTCGTTAGTCCAGCCCATTGCTTCCATCACTACGCCCATAGTCGCGCGGTCACCTGAACCTGGGTTACCGATGTTTACGCGCTTACCTTTTAGGTCTGCAACGTTTTCGATACCAGCGTCAGCGCGAGCGATGATGTTGAATGGTTCTGTGTGTAGAGAGAACACAGCACGTAGCTCTTTGTACGGGCCTTGCTCAGCAAACTTACTTGTACCGTTGTAGCCGTGGTACTGCCAGTCAGACTGAACGATACCGAAGTCTAGTTCGCCTGCACGGATAGTATTGACGTTGTAGATTGAACCACCAGTCGATTCTACAGAACAACGGATGTTGTGTTCTTTACGGCCTTTGTTAACGAGCTTACAGATTGCACCACCTGTTGGGTAGTAAACACCAGTTACAGAACCAGTACCAATCGTGATGAACTCTTGAGCGTTAACCGCGCCAGTGCCCATTACAGCAGCTGCAATCGCACCAACTTTAATAAGTTTGTTTAATGCCATGAATTTCCCTTCCTTATTCATTATTACCCCTTAGCAAGTGTAGTTGCTTTGGGTGTTTCCTATTACTGGAAACGGCATCTTTTTCAATCCGTATGTTGAAAAAGTGGCTGAATAATAGCAAAAAATTGGCACATAATTACAAGATTGTTAAAGGATGTAGATGAAATACCTGATTTAAAACCTAATATGTCAAGATTGTTTTTTAGGTAAAGATTATATAAATCAGTCAGTTAATGAAAATAATTAACTTAGGTATGATTTTTTTAAGATGTGATGTAAATCACGCCGAAAATATGGCGGCGTGATTGATATGTTAGGGTAATATTTATGGTTAACCAGTGTACTCAAACAGGTCACATACAGAGACAAACAGTTGCTCTGTGGTAATGTTCTGAGTCGGGGTGATGAAAATGGTATCGTCGCCTGCGACCACGCCGAGAATCCCTTCGGCTTTGCCTAGTGAATCGAGTAGTCGTGCAATTAACTGGGCTGCACCTGGGCCAGTGTGAATGACCACCAAGGCATTATTGTGGTCGATATCTAAAACCAGTTCACGCAGAGAGCTTGATACCGTTGGTACGCCTAATTCAGCTGGAAGGCAGTAAACCATCTCCATTTTGGCATTGCGAGTACGTACCGCGCCAAACTTAGTCAGCATACGGGATACTTTCGACTGGTTGATGTTTTCAAACCCTTCGTTTTTAAGAGCTTCTACAATGTCGCCTTGGGAGCCAAAACGTTCTTCTTTAAGCAGGGATTTGAACGCACGAACGAGGTTATCTTGTTTTTCAGAATGGCGCATGGTTCTCTTTCTATGTTGGTTATTATAAAAAGTAAGTGCATATTCTCGCATGGCTATGCACTATGCGCCAACACGAAGCGTGATTTCTGTCTAGCATATCACTGTAAATTTAGCAGATTTTCTCGATTGATAATCTTGCTCAAACCATTGTCACTAAAGGTGAAGCCCCAGACAGTAACCTTACAGAAAATGGTACATTTTTTCAGCATTGCGCAAGGTCGCAAAGCTGACGTTAATTGATTGTAATCAGCTTGTGATTACTATAGTTTTGGCTTAGTTGATTACAAATCACCCTACATAAAATATAAGAGAATACTCTCAAGGAGAACTACGATGAAAGTAGCCGTTATTGGTGCCGCAGGTGGCATCGGTCAAGCCCTAGCCCTACTCCTCAAAAACCGTCTTCCTGCTGGTTCAGATCTAGCCCTTTATGACATCGCTCCGGTAACCCCGGGTGTTGCTGCAGATCTTAGCCACATTCCAACCCCTGTATCTATTAAAGGGTACGCGGGAGAAGATCCAACCCCAGCACTAGAAGGCGCAGACGTTGTTCTGATATCTGCGGGTGTTGCTCGTAAGCCAGGTATGGATCGTGCCGACCTATTTAATGTGAATGCGGGTATTGTAAAATCTCTTGCACAACGCATCGCTGATGTATGTCCTAAAGCCATGGTTGGTATCATTACTAACCCTGTTAACACTACGGTGCCAATCGCAGCTGAAGTTCTCAAGCAAGCTGGCGTTTACGATAAGCGTCGCTTATTTGGTGTAACCACTCTTGATGTTATTCGCTCAGAAACTTTCGTTGCTGATCTTAAAGATAAAGATCCAGGCGAAGTTCGTGTTCCTGTCATCGGTGGTCACTCAGGTGTCACTATTCTTCCTCTGCTTTCTCAAGTAGAAGGTGTTGAGTTTACTGACGAAGAAGTCGCGGCACTGACTAAGCGTATCCAAAATGCGGGTACGGAAGTGGTTGAGGCAAAAGCGGGTGGCGGTTCTGCAACGCTATCTATGGGTCAAGCGGCTTGTCGCTTTGGTCTGGCTCTTGTTAAAGCACTTCAAGGTGAAGAGGTTGTTGAGTACGCATATGTTGAGGGTGCTGGTGAGCACGCGCCATTCTTTGCTCAGCCAGTGAAGCTAGGTAAAGACGGTGTTGAAGAAGTCTTAAGTTACGGTGAGCTAAGTGACTTCGAAAAATCAGCACTAGACGGCATGCTAGAAACACTTAATGGCGATATCCAAACAGGCATTGATTTCGTTAAGTAATCAAAATCTGAGTGTATTGAAAGCCGACTTTTGAAGTCGGCTTTTTTGGTTGGGTTACTTACGTACAGCAATTGCTTCGATTTCGATACCTACATCTTTTGGTAGACGCGCTACTTCAACACATGAACGTGCAGGGTAGTTTGCTACCTTGTGCTCGTCAAAGAACTTACCGTAAACCTCGTTAACTGTACCGAAGTCGTTGAGGTCTTTAACGAATACGGTCATTTTCACGATGTCAGTTACTGATAGACCTGAAGATTCAACAACGGCTTTTACGTTGTCTAGAGATTGACGAGCTTGCTCTGCGATGTCTGCAGATACTTCACCAGTTGCTGGGTTTACTGGGATTTGGCCTGAAGTCAGTACCATGTTGCCTAGGTCTACACCTTGAACGTATGGGCCGATAGCTGCTGGAGCTGATTCTGTGTGAAGTACTTTAGTCATTATTATGTTCCATCTATTTAGGGGTGAACAGAATTTAGGGATTCAGTGTGCCGCGAAATAGCAGTTGGGTAAAGAAAAAACCTCACCCTTAAAGAGTGAGGAGGTTGAAGTTACGGATGTTTTGCAAGCGATGAGTATTTAACGCTCAGTAACAATTTCACGAGAGAATACTTTCTCACAGTATTTACACTTCAAGCGAATATCATCTTTCTTCTCGAATACCTTAAAGCTACTTTCTACGGGTTCACCGTGGGTAATACAGTTGGTATTTGGACATTCAAACACGTTGTTTACCTGCTCAGGCAACTCTAGCGGTAGTTTTTTAACGACTTGGTAATCTTCGATCTGGTTAACTGTTGCATGTGGAGCATATAGCGCCAGCTTACTTGCCTGCTCTTCACTAATAAACACGTTTTCAATCTTCAATAGGTCTTTGTGCCCTAGCGCTGATGATGGCAAGTTTAGACCAACTGTTACGCGCTGCTGTGACTTATGCATTGAGAACAACTTGAGCACTTTAATGCCAATCTGAGCTGGAATGTGGTCGATGACGGTACCGTTTTTAATTGCTTCAACCTGCAATTGAGTTTCTTTAACCATGATATTCTCCTCGATTACAGTGTTTCGTTTAGGACTAGCGCAAGCAGAGCTTGGCGAGCGTAAACGCCGTTTTCTGCTTGTTGGAAGTAGTAGGCGTGAGGTGTTTTATCGACGTCTACAGTGATTTCATCAACGCGTGGTAGCGGGTGAAGTACTTTGAGGTTTTCACGCGCGCCTTCTAGTATTGGCGCCGTTAAGATGTAAGCAGACTTAATGTGAGCATACTCAGATTCGTCAAAACGCTCTTTTTGCACACGAGTCATATACAAAATGTCGAGTTCTGGAACAACGCTTTCCATATCTGTGTGCAGGCTGTACTGGATACCTGACTCATCAAGCTCTTCTAAAATGTAATCCGGCATTGCTAAGGCATCTGGCGCGATGAAGTAGAAGCGAATGTTGTTGAATTTTGCCAGTGCTTGAGTCAAAGAGTGGACTGTACGGCCGTATTTCAGGTCACCAACAAAGGCAACGTTAAGGTTATCAAGGCGACCTTGTGTTTCGGCAATTGAGAATAGGTCTAGCAGGGTTTGGGTTGGGTGTTGGTTAGCACCGTCGCCGCCATTGATGACTGGAACACCGTTAGAGAACTCAGACGCCAGACGAGCAGCCCCTTCTTGTGGGTGGCGCATAACAAAAGCATCCACGTAAGAAGAGATTACCTGTACCGAGTCAGCAAGGGTTTCTCCCTTTTTTGCCAGAGAAGTGTTTCCACCATTATCAAAACCAATCACATCCCCACCAATACGTTGGATAGCAGTTTCAAATGATAGGCGGGTACGGGTAGATGGTTCAAAGAAGCAGCTGGCAACGACCTTATTTTTGATCAATTCTGGCTGAGGCTTAGCTTTTAGCTCTCCCGCTGTTTTGACAATCAACTCGAGCTCATCGCGTGAAAGCTCAGGAATCGAGATAATATGCTTGTTGTAAAGCGTGTTCGTCATAATCATCTTCCCAGTCATTATATTTAGGCACAAAAAAGCCCCCCAATAAGGGAGGCTTTAAAAATCGGTGGAAATAGAAAAACCAGTGCCGATAAGCACATTTGCTTACCCAGTGTAATGCGCTTTGTAGAGCACGAATTACGTGGCATTGTTTACTATCTCCAGACAAATTGCCGAGCATTATACGCTGAAGAAATGTTAACGCAAGCGATTACATCGAGGGTTTTGTTGTCACTTAGTCTCGATGATCATGCACCGAGTGTGGCAACCATCACAGCTTTAATCGTATGCATGCGGTTCTCTGCTTCGTCGAACACGATTGAGTGTTCTGATTCAAACACTTCTTCAGTGACCTCTAAGCCATTCATGCCGTATTTTTCAGCTACTTGCTTACCAATCACTGTCTCATCATTGTGGAATGCAGGTAGACAGTGCATGAATTTCACCTGAGGGTTACCTGTTTTGTTAAGCACATCCATATTCACTTGATAGGGTGTCATTTTCGCTACGCGCTCATCCCAAGCTTCTGGTGCTTCGCCCATTGAAACCCATACATCTGTGTAGAGGTAATCACAGCCTTTAACGCCTTCTTCGACGCTCTCGGTTAGGGTGATGTTAGCGCCTGTCTGCTGGGCGATTTCTTGACAGGTGTTTACCAGCTCATCTTCAGGCCAAAAATCCTTGGGTGCGACGAGGCGAATATCCATGCCCATTTTTGCTGCGCCAACCAGAAGAGAGTTGCCCATGTTATTGCGAGCGTCACCAAGATAGGCGAACTTGATTTCGTGTAGTTGTTTGCCACGACCATGCTCTAACATGGTTAGAAAATCCGCCAAGATCTGGGTCGGATGGAATTCATCGGTTAGGCCATTCCAAACTGGAACTCCTGCATGTGCACCAAGCTCTTCGACAATTGGCTGGCCAAAGCCGCGGTACTCAATGCCATCATACATACGGCCTAACACGCGCGCGGTATCTTTCATTGACTCTTTATGGCCTATCTGAGAGCCCGATGGACCGATATAAGAAACTTGTGCGCCTTGATCAAATGCCGCTACTTCAAATGCACAGCGAGTACGGGTCGAGGCTTTCTCAAAAATAAGGGCGATGTTTTTGCCCTGTAGTTTTTTCTGCTCAGTACCCGCATATTTAGCTTTCTTTAGATCAGCCGATAGGTCGAGCAAAAACTGGATCTCTTTAGGGGAGAAATCGAGTAGCTTAAGGAAGTTTCGGTTACGTAGATTAAAAGCCATGCTCCAGTCCTTGAATGTTCATTCATATTATGGAGCTAGTTAAACATATTTAACCATTGCTTGTGAATAACTATTTTAATTAAGTGCCGAGATATGAATTATATCTCGGCAAATGTGACTATAAATTCTCTTCGGCATATTCTGCCAGTCGGCTTCGAACCACACCATTGAGGTGAATGTTGGCGCTACCCTCGAAGTTTTTGAACCGTTCAACCATATAGGTCAGGCCCGATGTTACAGGAGTTAAATAGTGAGAGTCGATCTGAGCTAAGTTACCCGAGCAGACGATCTTAGTCCCTTCACCGCAGCGAGTGATGATGGTTTTGATCTGGGATGCGGTCAGGTTCTGACACTCGTCAAGCAACACAAAGGCATTTTGGATCGACCGGCCGCGCATAAAGTTGATCGATTTGAACTGAATATTGGCTTTGTCGCAGATGTATTTGAGCGAACCCTCAGTACAGTGATCATTCTTATGCAGCGCCTCCAAGGTATCGGTCACTGCCGCGAGCCAAGGCATCATCTTCTCCTCTTCACTACCGGGTAAGAAACCAATCGCTTCACCAATATCCGGTGTGTTTCGGGTAACGATGATTTTGTCGAATATTCCTTTTTCAATGGTTTGTTCCAGTGCAGAAGCCAATGCTAATAGAGTCTTACCGCTACCAGCAGCACCGGTTAAAATCACTAAATCGATGTCGGGATCAAGCAAGGCATCAAGCGCCATGCCTTGGTAGATATTTTTCGGAGTAATATCCCAGGCGCGGCGATGCATCATGCGTTCACGGCTAAGATCTTTAATGGTAATGGTATCGGTTTCTATCTCTTCAACACGGCCTGCGAAGTCGCTCTCTTCATCAATCACATATTGATTGATGTAAGTAGGCTCGAACGGTTCTCTCGCTAAGGTGTGGTAAGTTCTCCCGGCAAGGTTTCTACTCTCAACATTCTGGACGCCACTCCAAAAGTCCCCTTCAATTTGCTGAAAACCTTTAGTGAGATACTGGACATCATCGATGAGCTGGTCGGTACGGTAGTCTTCAACAAATCGAACGCCAGCCCCTTTTGCACGAAGGCGCATATTGATGTCTTTGGTGACCAAGATGACTTCTCGGGGAGCGCGCTTGTTTTGCAGATAGAGCACACCGTTGAGAATACGGTTGTCACCGGCTTTGTCTGCAAAGGCTTTGACGGTTTCTTGTAACTCAAAATCAGCCAGAATGGCGATATGTCCGGTGACTTCTTTATCTTTGTTGATTGGGATGCCTTCGGATATCTCGTCGGGCGTTGCGTCTTTAAACATGGCTTCAAGCGCACGTATTGCCACACGGGCATCGCGCGCAACATCGCGTTTACTGTCTTTGATTCTGTCGAGTTCTTCGAGGACGGTCATCGGGACGACGACATCGTGTTCCTTAAATGAGTAGATGGCTAGTGGTTCGTGTAGCAGAATATTGGTGTCGAGGACAAAAAGTTTCCGGTCTGTGTCACCCATAGCGTCTCCTTGCCGAATTACGGCTTGCTTGCCCCTCATACTTTTGTATGAAGTGGTCTACCTGCGGTGGCATGCAGTGATGTAGCCTGGCAATCAGAGTACGCTGATGGTTTGACTACAAATACTGCAAACCCGTGTGATCGTCACCTGAATCGAATGCATCTCTTGTGCCAGTCATAAAGTTGGCGTTAAGTGAAGCATCGTCATTAGTTAGTATAAGCTTGCTGATTTAATACTCTGTTATAGAAGTGCCATTGATTTCTTACACTTTGATGTCACCTCCATCTTCGAGAAAAAATTGTTGGTTTTTGAGGCCTTTGTACGTGACCAATGTCACAGCTTCAAGTAAGATTAGCGACCTTTTTCCGCGCAACGGCTGACTTATTATTTCCTCGTCAGTTGCCTTTCAAGTTGCGTAAGAACAGCTAAGATTTATAGACCCATTTTTGAATTATTAGATGAGGTAGTCGATTCATGACATTTGCTTTGGGCCAGCGCTGGATAAGCGATACGGAAAGCGACCTAGGTTTAGGAACCGTTGTAGCATTGGATGCTCGTACTGTGACACTGATGTTTGCAGCCTCCGAAGAGAACCGAGTTTATGCTCGAAATGATGCGCCCGTAACCAGAGTAACCTTCAATGTTGGTGACGTGATTGATAGCCAAGAAGGTTGGTCTCTCAAAGTAGAGCAAGTAGTCGAAGACCAAGGGTTATTCAGCTACGTTGGTGTTCGTGAAGACAGTGGCGAAGAGGGTGTGACTCTGCGCGAAATCATGCTGAGCAATCAGATTCGTTTTAACAAGCCGCAAGATAAGTTGTATGCGGGGCAGATCGATCGCATGGACAATTTTGTGCTCCGTTACCGTGCATTGATGAACCAATATGAACAGCATAAGAGCCCGATGCGTGGTTTATGTGGTATGCGAGCAGGCTTGATTCCTCATCAGCTTTACATTGCTCATGAAGTGGGCCGCCGCCATGCTCCGCGCGTGTTGCTGGCCGATGAAGTTGGCTTAGGCAAAACTATCGAGGCGGGCATGATCATCCACCAGCAGGTGTTAGCGGGTCGAGCTGAACGTATTCTAATTGTTGTTCCTGAAACGCTACAGCACCAATGGCTAGTTGAGATGATGCGCCGTTTTAATCTGCATTTCTCTATCTTTGATGAAGAGCGCTGTATCGAGGCATTTGCTGATTCTGACAATCCTTTTGATACTCAGCAGTATGTGCTGTGTTCACTCGATTTCTTGCGTAAGAGTCGCCAGCGTTTCGAGCAAGCGTTAGAAGGTGATTGGGATCTCTTAGTCGTGGATGAAGCCCATCACTTAGAGTGGAGCCCTGAGCAACCAAGCCGTGAATACCAAGTGGTTGAAGGGTTAGCTGAGCGCACCCCTGGCGTTCTACTACTAACCGCAACACCAGAGCAACTAGGCCGTGAAAGCCACTTTGCTCGTCTGCGCCTGTTGGATTCTGACCGCTTCTTTGATTACCAAGAGTTCGTCAAAGAAGAAGAGCAATACGCACCAGTGGCAGACTCAGTCAGTGCCTTGTTCTCAGGTCAAAAGTTAGAGAACCAAGCCAAAAACCAAATTACCGAGCTGCTTTCAGAGCAAGATGTAGAGCCGTTGTTCCGCATTATCGAAAGTGACTCTGACCAAGAGTCCAAAGCTGCGGCTCGCCAAGAGCTGATCGATAACCTGATGGACCGCCACGGCACGGGTCGCGTGCTGTTTAGAAATACTCGTGCTGCAATCAAAGGTTTCCCAAAGCGTAACGTTAACTTGCTGCCGATGCCAATTCCTCAACAGTACACTACCTCTATGCGCGTATCTGGCATGATTGGCGGCAAGATCAGCCTTGAAGCACGTGCTTTGAAGAACTTGTATCCTGAAGAGATCTTCCAAGAGTTTGAAGGCGAAGATGCGAGCTGGTGGCAGTTTGATAGCCGTGTTAATTGGTTACTTGATAAAATCAAAGAGAAGCGCAGTGAAAAAATCCTAGTTATCGCTTCGCGCGCGAGTACGGCTCTACAACTTGAACAAGCTTTGCGTGAGCGCGAAGGTATCCGTGCGACTGTATTCCACGAAGGAATGTCGATTCTAGAGCGTGACAAGGCAGCTGCTTACTTTGCTCAGGAAGAGGGTGGTGCACAGGTTCTGATCTGTAGTGAAATCGGCTCTGAAGGTCGTAACTTCCAGTTTGCCAACCAACTGGTGATGTTCGACTTACCTTTTAACCCCGACCTGCTTGAGCAGCGTATTGGTCGTTTAGATCGTATCGGTCAAAGTCGAGATATTGATATTCATGTGCCATACCTAGAAGGAACTTCACAAGCTATCTTAGCGCGCTGGTTTGAAGAGGGATTAAACGCGTTTGCTGAAACGTGTCCAACTGGACGCACGGTTTATGATAAGTATTCTGACCGCCTGATTGAGATGCTAGCGTCAGGTGATACGAGTGACCTTGATGAGGTGATTGCTGAGTCCGCAGCTCTTAACCGAGAGTTAAAAGCGCAACTTGAACAAGGTCGTGATCGTCTGCTTGAGATGCATTCCAACGGCGGCGAAAAAGCACAAGCTATCGTGGATAAGATTGCTGCGACGGATGGTGATACCAACCTAGTGACTTTTGCTTTAAGTCTGTTTGATACTATCGGTCTAGATCAAGATGATAAGGGTGAGAATGCTCTAGTCGTGACACCGTCTGAGCATATGTTAGTGCCAAGCTACCCAGGCCTGCCATATGAAGGTGCGACCATTACATTTGACCGAGAAACCGCACTTTCACGCGAAGATATGAACTTTATCAGTTGGGAACACCCAATGATTCAAGGCGGTATCGATCTGCTGATGAGTGAAGGTGTTGGTGCTACTGCAGTTTCACTCCTGAAAAACAAAGCGCTACCAGTGGGTACTATGCTGCTTGAGCTGATTTACAAGGTTGATGCTCAAGCGCCAAAGCGTAGCGGTATTAGTCGTTTCCTTCCAACCACGCCGATCCGCATTATGCTTGATGGCAAAGGCAATGATCTTTCTTCTCAGGTAGAGTTTGAGAGCTTTAACCGCCAACTAAGCCCTGTTGGTCGTCATATTGCGACTAAGCTAGTGGCTTCCGTTCAAGCGCAAGTTCATCAATTAGTTGAAGCGGGCGAGAAGCTGATCGTTGAGAAAGTAGAGGCGATTCGTAATCAGGCTCAGCAAGAGATGCAAGCGAGCTTAAACAGTGAGTTAGAGCGTTTGCAAGCGCTGAAGGCGGTCAATCCAAACATTCGTGATGAAGAGATCGAAGCGATTGATGGGCAGATCACTGAGCTCAATGTCTATATCAGTCAAGCGCAGTATCAGTTAGATTCTTTACGTATGATTGTTGTCTCCCACAACTAATTTTCGTCGTATTTGAAGTTGCAGCGTTGTTGCTACACGCACTCACCCCAATCACATAGTGGAACTATGCTCATGGGGATTCGTTTGTGTATCGCCTAGCTGCAACGTCAACTACTTAGAAAATCTGAGCAATAAATTATGGCAATGACCGAGTACAACCCGCCGCGCGAACCTTGGGTTGATATTGTATTTGAAGACGAACACATCTTGGTGGCAAACAAGCCTTCTGGGTTATTGTCGGTGCCTGGCCGTTTGGCGGAACATTACGATAGCTTGTGGTCGCGCTTAGTTGATCTTTACCCAGAGATCCAAGTGGTGCATCGTCTCGATATGGATACATCAGGTTTGATGCTTCTTGCCAAGCACAAAGACGCAGAACGCTCATTGAAGAAGCAGTTTCAATATCGTTTAACCCATAAGGTTTACTACGCGAGAGTGTGGGGACATCCACAACAAGATAAAGGCGAAGTCGATTTACCGCTGATTTGTGACTGGCCTAACCGACCAAGACAAAAAGTCTGTTTTGAGCATGGAAAACCTTCCCAGACTCGCTATCAGGTTGTGAAACGCGAGGAGAAAACCTCGATTGTCCGTCTATTGCCGATAACAGGGCGTTCTCATCAATTAAGAGTTCACATGCAGGCTTTAGGGCACCCTATTGTTGGCGATGAGTTTTACTCTGGAGGGGAAGCATTTGAGTTTTCTGAACGACTTGAGCTGCATGCTGCTGAACTGAGCTTTTATCACCCTGATAGTGAACTACTGCAAACTATCTTCGTCCCATGTGACTTTTATCTTGAAGCAGAAAGCGTAATCTTTAACTATTTCAATCCAGTAAAAGAATTACCTGACTATAAAACGCTGCCAAATCAATAACTGAACAATTAAGGCAGTACAAGGAGGTCCCATGTCGCTGCCTACGGTTGTATTTCTTGATCGTGCAACTATTCCAACTCAGATTGAGTTGCCATCCCTTCCATTTGAGCATCACTGGCAGGAGTATGATTTCACTTCGCCAGAATTAGTGGTTGAGCGTGCTCATCAAGCAGAAGTCATCATCACCAATAAAGTGGTGCTAGATAAGGCTATCTTAAGCCAACTGACCAATCTCAAGTTGGTGGCGGTCTCTGCGACTGGCTTTAACAATATCGATATCGATTACTGTCGCCAGCATGGGATCGCAGTGACCAACGTGCAGGGCTACGCCACTCAATCCGTTCCAGAGCATGTGATTGCCATGATGTTCGCTTTGAAGCGCAACCTAAAGGGCTATCACAACGATATCGCAGCAGGTGAATGGCAGCGTAACAAACAGTTCTGTTTCTTTACTCATCCAATTAGTGATACGGCTGGCTCGACTTTAGGCGTGATCGGGAGTGGGGCTTTAGGCCAAGCTACAGCTGCACTGGCAAAGGCACTTGGTATGCAGGTGGTATTTTCTGAGCGCAAAGGCGCTAGCGAATGTCGACATGGGTATCTGCCATTTGAGCAGGTGCTTGAGCAAGCGGATGTGTTGACTTTGCACTGCCCGCTAAGTGATGAGACTCGTCATCTTATTGGGCGTCAGGAACTGGCAGTAATGAAACCTACCAGTATCGTCATTAACACTGGGCGAGGTGGATTGGTTGATGAAGAAGCGTTAGTTGATGCGCTTAAAGAGGGCGTGATTAGAGGTGCCGGTGTGGACGTATTTACCGACGAGCCAGCTGATGAATCCAACTCGCTAATTGCCAATATGCACCTGCCGAATCTACTGTTAACACCACATGTTGCCTGGGGCAGTGATTCTTCCCTTCAGAGCCTGGCCAATATCTTGATGGATAATATCGCTGCATTTATTGAAGGGCGCGAACAAAACCGCATAGTTTAGCGCTCTATATGGCAACAAAAAGGCCAGTCGCAATGACTGGCCTTGTGTGATGGTGCTGAGTATTATGGCTTAAAGTGCAGCGATAGTCGCTTTTTGCTCTTCAAGCTTCACTAGAGTCTCTTTGTAGCCTTCTAGTTTCTCACGCTCTTTAGCAACTACCGCTTCAGGTGCTTTAGCAACAAAACCTTCGTTACCTAGCTTACCTTCGATACGCTTAATTTCACCGTGAGTCTTCTTGATTTCACCGTCTAGACGAGCAAGCTCAGCGTCTTTGTCGATAAGACCCGCCATTGGGATCATCAGCTCAGACTTAGCAACCAATGCTGTTGCACAAGCTGGCGTATCTTCACCTGCTTCCAACACGCGTACAGACTCAAGTTTTGCCAGAGAAACCAGAACTTGCTTGTTTGCTTCTAGGCGTGCTGCATCTTCTGCGCTCGCGGCTTTTAGCATCACTTCAAGCGGCTTACCTGGGTTGATGTCGTATTCAGCACGTAGATTACGGATGCTAGTGATAAATGACTTCACCCACTCGATGTCATCAAGAGCGGCTTGATTGAAGTTCGCTTCGTCGAACTGAGGCAGTGCTTGAAGCATGATTGTGTCACCTTCAACACCGTCAACCAATGGCTTAACGCTCTGCCAGATAGTTTCTGTGATGTATGGGATCACTGGGTGCGCTAGGCGAAGTGTCTTCTCTAGAACGGTGATTAGCGTGCGACGAGTACCACGTTGCTGAGCTTCGTTACCTTTCCAAAGAACTGGTTTAGTTAGCTCTAGGTACCAGTCACAGAATTGGTTCCAGATAAATTCGTAAATCGTGTTTGCTGCCATATCCAGACGGAAGTTATCAATGTGACCATTGAACTCTTTCGCTGCTAGCTCAAACTGAGACTCGATCCACTTGTCCGCTAGTGAGTACTCGATTTCACCACCGTTGAAGCCACAATCCTGCTCTTCTGTATTCATCAGTACGTAACGGCTTGCGTTCCATAGCTTGTTACAGAAGTTGCGGTAACCTTCCAGACGCTTCATATCCCAGTTGATGTCACGGCCAGTTGAAGCCATTGCTGCTAGAGTGAAACGTAGAGCGTCAGTACCGTATGGTTCGATACCGTTTTCAAACGTCTTGCGCGTGTTTTTCTCGATCTTCGCTGCAAGTTGAGGCTGCATCATGTTGCCCGTGCGCTTTTCAACTAGAGACTCAAGGTCGATGCCGTCAATCATGTCGATTGGGTCAAGAACGTTACCTTTAGATTTAGACATCTTGTCGCCGTTCTCGTCACGGATTAGACCAGTAACGTATACCGTTTTAAATGGTACTTGTGGCTTACCGTTCTCATCTTTACAGAAGTGCATCGTCATCATGATCATACGAGCAACCCAGAAGAAGATGATATCGAAACCAGTAACGAGTACGTCTGAAGGGTGGAATATCTTCAGATCATCTGTATTCTCAGGCCAACCTTGCGTACCGAAGGTCCAAAGTGCAGAAGAGAACCAAGTATCCAGTACGTCGTCGTCTTGGCGTAGAACCACAACTGGTGCAAGGTTGTGGTTTGCACGAACTTCTTCTTCAGTGCGGCCTACGTATACGTTGCCGTCGTTGTCGTACCATGCTGGGATGCGGTGACCCCACCAAAGCTGACGAGAAATACACCAGTCTTGAATGTCGCGCATCCAAGAGAAGTACATGTTTTCGTATTGCTTAGGAACGAATTGGATCTCGCCATCTTCAACCGCTTTAGTTGCAGTTTCAGCCAGAGGTGCTGTGCGAACGTACCATTGGTCAGTCAGCATTGGCTCAATGACCACACCACCACGGTCACCGTAAGGTACGGTTAGGTCGTGATCTTTGATCTCATCAAGAAGACCTAGCTCTTCAAACTTAGCCACAACCGCTTTACGTGCTGCAAAACGTTCTAGGCCTTGGAATTCAGCCGGAAGCTCAGTTGAGTACGCTTCGCTTGGCTCACCGTTAGTACAGAATACTTCTGCCGCATCACGGATGTTAGCATCGAACGTTAGGATGTTGATCATTGGTAGCTGGTGGCGCTTGCCCACTTCGTAGTCATTGAAGTCGTGCGCAGGTGTGATTTTCACACAGCCAGTCCCTTTCTCCATATCCGCGTGCTCGTCACCCACGATTGGGATACGACGGTCAACGATAGGAAGAATAATCTCTTTACCGATAAGATCTTTGTAACGTGGATCTTCTGGGTTTACCGCAACACCAGTATCACCAAGCACCGTTTCTGGACGAGTGGTTGCGACTACGATGTAGTCTTTGCCTTCAGCTGTTTTAACACCGTCTGCTAGCGGGTAGCGGAAGTGCCACATGTGGCCTTTTTTGTCTTTGTTCTCTACTTCGAGATCCGAGATCGCAGTGTGCAGTTTTGGATCCCAGTTAACCAGACGCTTGCCGCGATAGATAAGATCTTCTTCATAGAGACGAACGAATACTTCTTGAACGGCGTTAGATAGGCCATCATCCATTGTGAAACGCTCACGGTCCCAGTCTACCGATGCACCTAGACGACGAAGCTGTTTAGTGATGGTACCACCAGACTCGCCTTTCCATTCCCAGATCTTGTCGATGAAAGCATCACGACCGTAATCGTGCTTAGTTTTGCCTTCTTCAGCAGCAATCTTGCGCTCAACAACCATTTGAGTTGCGATACCAGCGTGGTCTGTACCGACTTGCCAAAGGGTGTTTTTGCCCTTCATACGTTCAGCACGGATCAGAGTATCCATGATAGTGTCTTGGAACGCGTGGCCCATGTGTAGGCTACCAGTGACGTTCGGTGGTGGGATCATGATTGAGTATGATTCTTTGGTCGTGTCACCGTGTGGCTTAAAGTAGCCTTTCTCTTCCCAAGCTTGGTATAAAGCTTGTTCAATTGAAGTTGGGTTATATGTCTTTTCCATAGCGCTCGTATTTCCTCGTCATATTTGGGCTGATAGCGGCGTTAACTGCATTCGCTCAAAGCCTCGATAGTTTGAGGATTGGTTCTAGTTAAAGTTAATCTCTGTCAATCTTTATAAGTGAACTCTCTGATGAGAGAGCTTAACTATAAGGATTGACCTGTTGCTGTTAGCTGTGTTCGATCTCGATCGTTTGTAGCTGATAGCCCGCTTGACGGTAGATTTTATATCTTTCTCGCGCCAGTTGCTTGGCTTTTTCTTCGCAAGGGACGAAGTCTACCACCTCAGCAAACTTGTTCGCAAAGGTTGTCTCATTTTCAGCCAAATTAATTACTAATTGGCGGTTCCAAGATGGTTTGACCCCTTGATAGCCAATTTCGACATTAGTGCCATATTTAGGTCCTTCGCCAACTAGATTATGCGCAACAAACTGTTTGGCGTCGACTTGCCACAATAGCTCAGCGATCTGCTCAGCATGGGATTTATTGTTGCAGTTGAGATAGACCTTAGCGCCTTGCTTGGCGAAGTGATGGGCAAGAAACAGTACATATAGGCCAAATCCCTCAGCTTCGGCTTGAGGAGAGTCTGGATTAATAATGTAGAAGGTTGCATTGGCCATACTCATTTCTCTTGGCTTAGGAGATACAAAAAAGGGCCTTGCGGCCCTTTTTAACATCGTGAGGATTATTCCTCTGTCTCTTGGCCACTGCGGTTAAGCAGGAATTGGACAAGCATTGAGACAGGGCGGCCGGTAGAGCCTTTCGCTGCACCTGATTTCCACGCAGTACCTGCGATATCAACGTGGGCCCAGTGGTATTTCTTAGCGAACTTCGATAGGAAGCAACCAGCAGTGATAGTACCGCCTGGACGGCCACCGATGTTTGCCATATCTGCAAATGGGCTCTTCAGTTGCTCGTGGTACTCGTCTGCCATAGGTAGACGCCATGCACGGTCACTTGCTTGCTCTGAAGCATTTACTAGCTCGTGGGAAAGTGGGTTGTGGTTCGAGATTACACCACTGATGTGATGGCCTAGTGCTATAACACACGCACCGGTAAGGGTCGCAACGTCTACAACACACTCAGGCTCGTAACGCTCAACATAAGTTAATGCATCACATAGTACTAGGCGGCCTTCAGCGTCAGTGTTGAGTACTTCGACCGTTTGACCTGACATAGTGGTAAGAATGTCACCTGGACGGTAAGCGTTGCTGCCCGGCATGTTTTCACAACCTGCTAGAATCGCAACCACATTGATTGGTAGGTTCAGTTTTGCTAGCGCTTTCATGGTACCGAATACCGATGCGGCACCACACATGTCGTACTTCATCTCATCCATACCTTCACCAGGTTTCAGAGAGATACCGCCTGAATCGAAGGTTAGACCTTTACCTACAAGAACAATGGGTTTCGCTTCAGGATCTGGGTTGCCCTTGTACTCCATGATAGACATCATAGATTCGTTTTTAGAGCCACGGCCTACTGCTAGGTATGAAGTCATGCCTAGCTTTTCCATCTCCTGCTCACCAATAATCTTAGTGGTGACTGTCTCGTAGTCGTCAGCTAAGCGACGTGCTTGAGAAGCTAGGTATGCAGGGTTAGCGATGTTTGGTGGCATGTTACCAAGGTCTTTTGACGCTTTAACACCTGATGAGATAGCTAGACCGTGTGCGATCGCTTTCTCGCCTAGGTTTAGCTCACGGCGCGTTGGTACGTTAAATACTAGCTTACGCAGTGGGCGACGAGTTTCTGGCTTTTGGCTCTTGAACTGATCGAAGGTATATAGACCATCTTTTGTTGCTTCAACTGCTTGGCGAACTTTCCAGTAAGTATCGCGGCCTTTAACGTGAAGTTCAGTTAGGAAACATACTGCTTCCATTGAACCTGTCTCGTTAAGTGTGTTGATGGTTTTTTGGATGATCTCTTTGTATTGACGTTCACCCAGTTCACGTTCTTTACCACAACCAACCAGTAAAACGCGCTCAGATAGTACACCTGGTACTTGATGAAGCAGTAGCATCTGCCCCGGTTTTCCTTCTAGGTCACCACGGCGAAGTAGTGAACTAATATAGCCATCGCTGATTTTATCTAGCTGCTCGGCAACTGGAGAAAGGCGACGTGGCTCGAACACGCCCACAACGATACATGCGCTGCGCTGCTTCTCTGGACTGCCACTTTTTACACTGAACTCCATGCGTACTCCTACATCCTGAAGACAAATAGAACTAAATGTTAGATAATGCCGTCTTACTTGTTGATTCCTTACTCGGAACTATCATTAAATAAGCGCAATAACAGTTAGCCAAAATTTTAAAAAATAAAAGGTTCAACGGGAAATTATAGTGATTCAATTAAAAAAACAAGTTTTGTATAGGTAATTTCAGCGTGATTATTGTTAGATATTTGATCCGCGAGACACTCAAAAGCCAATTAGCGATATTTTTTATCCTGTTTTTAGTGTTCCTGAGCCAAAAATTGATCAAAGTTTTGGCCGATGCCTCGGATGGTGACATTCCCGCCAGTTTAGTCATGCACTATGTTGCGTTAAGCATGCCCTCTATGGGGCTATTAATGCTGCCATTGAGCCTTTTCTTGGGGATCTTGCTGACTTTTGGCCGTTTGTACGCAGAAAGTGAAATTACCGTAATGAATGCGACCGGGATTGGCAATAAGTTCTTGATCCGCGCTGCTTTGTATCTTGCGGTTATCACGGGTGTGATTGCAGGCTTTAACTCATTTGTTTTTGCTCCTTACAGCCAAGACCAATTGGTTAAGCTACAAGAAGAGACAGCAGCCGAGAACAGTGTCGATCTACTGAAGAAAGGTCACTTCCAAGGTACGCCCGATGGTTCATCGGTGGTATTTATCGATGATATCGACGGTAAACAGCTTAAGCACGTATTTGTTGCTCAGATGCGCCCGCGTGATTCAATTCTGCCAAGCGTCTCTTTCTCTCAACATGGTGAAGTAAAAGAACTCAGTGATGGCCGCCAAGTGATTCGTATGTACGATGGTACCCGTTACGAAGGTGTTCCGACTCGTGTTGACTACATGGTGACAGATTTCGAACAGTACGAAGGTTTGATTGGTCAGCGTGACGTGAAACCTAAAGGCCGTGATTGGGAAGCGATTCCAATGTTGGAGTTGATGAAAAATCCTGATCCGCGCGCGCAAGCAGAGGTTCAATGGCGTATCTCGTTAGTTGTTTGTATACCACTGCTTACTATGTTGGTTGTGCCTCTTTCGGCAGTTAACCCGCGCCAAGGCCGTTTTGCAAAAATGGGCCCAGCTATCCTGATCTATCTGGCTTACTTCCTAGCAATAAGTGCAACCAAATCTGCGATTGAGGATGGCTCTATCCCAACTATGGTTGGCATGTGGCCTATAAATGCTGCGCTACTACTCACCGCAATAGGGATTAACTCGATGGACAGCATCCCAGTCCGCCGCTTCAAAGACAAACTAAGACAAAGAAAAAAGGCAGCGTAAATCGTGTTCAAGATTCTCGATCTCTACATAGGTAGAACCATTATTGCCACCTCATCTTTGGTATTGGCAACTTTTGTTGGTCTCTCTGCGATCATCAAGTACGTTGAACAGTTGCGTAAAGTCGGCGAGGGGACTTATGACTTAATGCAGGCGTTGTTGTTTGTTCTGCTGAGTATTCCCCGTGACATCGAAATGTTCTTCCCTATGGCGGCGCTGCTTGGTGCGCTTATCGGTCTTGGCATGTTGGCGTCTAGCTCTGAGCTTGTGGTGATGCAGGCGGCTGGTTTCTCAAAGCTAGATATTGGCTTGTCAGTACTAAAAACTGCTGTACCGCTGATGATTATGGTGACCTTGCTTGGCCAGTGGGGCGCTCCGCAGGCACAGAAAGCTGCTCGTGATCTGCGTGCATTTGCCACCTCAGGTGGTGCGATCATGTCGGTTCGGACTGGCGTTTGGGCACGTGATGCCAATGACTTTATCTTTATTGGCAAAGTTGAGGATGACAAAATCTATGGCATGAACATGTGGCGCTACGACGAGAATAAGCGCCTGGAAAGTATTGTTTTTGCACAAGAAGTTGAGTATCTCTCTGAAAATACTTGGCTGATGAAAGATGTTCAACTGACGGAAATGGTTGATGAGGTGGCGATCACTAAGCAGAGCTTGCCTGAATACCGTTGGACGACCTCTTTAGCGCCAGACAAACTCGCGGTAGTGACGGTTAAACCGGAAGAACTTTCGCTTGGCGGATTATACGATTACGTGACTTATCTAAAGGCATCTGAACAAGACCCATCACGCTATGAGCTCGCATTTTGGCGTAAGGTGACTCAGCCATTCTCCATTGCAGTTATGATGTTGATGGCACTGTCATTTATCTTTGGTCCGCTGCGTAGTGTAACTATGGGTGCGCGTATTCTTTCGGGCGTGGTTGCCGGATTTACCTTCTATATATCCAGTGAGTTTTTTGGCCCGCTGAGTTTGGTTTACAACATTCCTCCCGTATTTGGGGCTGTGATGCCTAGTTTGGTGTTCTTAACGGTGGCACTGATGCTACTGCGTAGAAAGCTCTAAGCTTCTCAATACTCAAAGCACAAACAAAAACGGCAGCCCTTTTGGACTGCCGTTTTTTAATTAGATTAACTTCTTCAGCCGATATAGCTCTTCCAGAGCCTGTCTTGGTGTTAGGTCATCTGGATCGATAGCGGAAAGCGCTTCTTCAACTTCACTTGGTTCTGGGATCAAACTCATTTGGTTAGCGATGTCGACTGCGCTTGAAGGTCTAGCGTCTTCAGTGCCTTGGCCTAACTGCTCTAGTTGAGTCAGCTTAGTGCGCGCATTCTTTATCACACTCTTAGGTACGCCAGCCAAGCCCGCAACGGCTAGGCCGTAAGACTTACTTGCGGCACCCTCTTGAACTGCGTGCATGAAGGCGATGCTATCACCATGTTCAACCGCATCGAGGTGTACGTTGGCTAAGTGCGGGATCTGGTTAGGTAGCTCCGTTAACTCAAAGTAGTGGGTCGCAAATAAGGTCATTGAACCTAGCTCTTTAGCTAACCACTCGGCACTTGCCCAAGCTAACGATAGCCCGTCGTATGTACTGGTGCCGCGACCAATCTCATCCATCAAAACTAAGCTATTTGCTGTGGCATTGTGGAGGATGTTAGCGGTTTCCGTCATTTCGACCATAAAGGTAGAGCGCCCAGAAGCGAGGTCATCAGATGCGCCAATACGGGTGAAGATGCGATCAATTGAGCCGATTTGCGCTGATTCAGCCGGAACGTAAGAGCCTATGTGTGCCATTAGCGCAATCAGGGCAGTTTGGCGCATGTAGGTCGATTTACCACCCATGTTTGGACCGGTAATGATCAACATTTTACGTTGCGGATTGAGCTCAATGGGGTTAGCAATGAATGGGTCATCCATCACTTGCTCGACCACTGGGTGACGACCACCCTGAATATGAATGCCCACCTGTTTCGTCAAGCTTGGTCGGCAGTAATCTAAACTATCTGCACGTTCAGCTAAGTTCTGCAATACATCGATTTGTGAAACGGCTGAAGCAACATTTTGCAGTCGCTCTAAGTGAGGTAACAAGAGATCGAATAGCTCTTCCCATAACTGCTTCTCTAATGCCAATGCTTTTGACTTAGAGTTGAGTACTTTATCTTCGTGCTCTTTGAGCTCAGGAATAATGTAGCGCTCAGCATTTTTTAAAGTTTGGCGACGTACATAGTGCGGTGGCACTAAATGGCTTTGTCCACGACTGACTTGAATAAAGAAACCGTGCACATTGTTGTAGCCAACTTTTAGTGTGTCGATGCCATGGCGCTCGCGCTCGTCTTGCTCCATTTGTTCAAGATACTCGGTCGCACCATCCGCTAATTTACGCCACTCATCGAGTTCGCTATTGTAGCCTTCAGCGATAACGCCACCATCACGAATCACAACCGGCGGGTTTTCTTTGATGGCGCGCTCTAGTAGCTCACACACTTCTTCCATTGGCGCAGCATATTGAGCCAGTTTCTCTAGGTATGGGTGAGTTAGCACACTCATTGATTCTGCTAGTTCAGGCAGTTGTTGCATCGCAAAACGCAGACGTGCCATATCGCGTGGTCTGGCACTACGTAGTGCTAAGCGTGCAAGAATACGTTCGATATCGCCGATTTGCTTAAGTACAGGGTGAAGTTCAGCGAACAAAGCCACTTCTTTTAGCTCTGAAATGGCATCGAGGCGGTGATTGAGCGTATCAATATCGCGCATCGGCTGATGAAGCCAACGTTTGAGCATACGGCTTCCCATTGCTGTTGCCGTATGATCGAGTACTTCTGCTAAGGTGTTATCTGTACCGCCAGCCAGATTGTGAGTAATTTCTAAGTTACGTCGTGTCGCGGCATCCAAAATGACAGAGTGATCTTGTCTGTCAAAGGTCAAGGAGCGAATGTGTGGTAGTGCTGTGCGCTGAGTATCTTTGACATATTGAATTAAACAACCAGCGGCACACAACCCAAGATTGGCATGCTCAACTCCAAAGCCTACTAAATCACGAGTACCAAATTGCTGGTTTAACTGCTGTTTAGCAGTATCGAGTTCAAATTCCCAAATAGGGCGACGACGATTGCCACTGCGTGAAGACATCAGCGCTACGGGTTCGAAATCTTCTGGGAAAAGTAGTTCACGCGGCGAAGTGCGTTGTAGCTCTGCTGCCATTGCCTCTTCAGTTTCTGGTTCCATCAATTGGAATCGACCTGATGTCACATCCAACGTCGCGTAACCAAATTTGCCATCATGATGATAAATAGCGGCAATTAGGTTATCTAGGCGTTCAGAAAGCAGCGCTTCATCTGTGACTGTACCCGGCGTGACAATGCGAACAACCGCGCGTTCCACCGGGCCTTTACTTGTCGCCGGATCGCCAATCTGTTCACAAATGGCGACAGATTCACCAAGCTGAACAAGCTTTGCTAAGTAACCTTCAACTGCGTGGAAAGGTACGCCTGCCATCGGGATAGGTTCGCCCGCAGAAGAGCCGCGTTTGGTCAGAGAGATATCGAGCAGTTGTGACGCTCTTTTGGCATCGTCATAGAAAAGCTCATAGAAATCTCCCATACGATAAAACAGCAAAATGTCTGGGTTCTCAGCTTTAAGCTTGAGATATTGCTGCATCATGGGCGTGTGTTTTTGCTTTTCTTTTTCGGGTAACGCTTTCACAGTTTAGGTCTTTTGTTTATTTCTATTGCGGCTTAGGATACGTGAATAGCCAAAGGGCGAAAAGATGTAATAAAGGGTTTTAAATATGGAATCACAGCAAAAGCTGTCTTGGCAGTTAGGTGAATTGTTAAATCGGCATAAGTTGGTCATGACAACTGCAGAGTCTTGCACTGGTGGTGGTGTTTCTGCGGCGATTACCGACATTGCAGGTAGCTCCGCTTGGTTTGACCGCGCTTTTATTACCTATAGCAATGAAGCCAAGATGGAGATGCTAGGTGTATCCGCAGCCACACTCGAACAGTTTGGCGCCGTAAGTGAGCAAACTGTGATTGAGATGGTTGAGGGGGCAATAAACAACTCTAATGCAAATATTGGAGTTTCGATCAGTGGCATCGCAGGGCCAGGGGGAGGCTCAGAGCTAAAACCAGTAGGCACTGTTTGTTTTGCTTGGGCGGATTCATTCGGTTGGCAAAAGGTCGAGACAACCTGCTTTGCGGGAGGCCGTGGGCAAGTTCGACAGCAAGCGGTAGAACACGCGTTAAAAGTACTGTACGCAGAGCTATTAATTAGAAACTAGTCTGTTGCCGAACATCTAAATTACCCACTTTATTAGGTAGATATCACCAAAATTTAAAAAATATTCATACAGGTATAGACACTGTATGAATCAACAGTATAATGCTTGCATTGATTGTTCAATGAGAGCGTTGAACGGAAAAACTAAATTGATAATCATCAGCACGAAATAGATGAGTCATGTGGAGAAAGTGATGGACGAGAATAAACAGAAAGCGCTCGCCGCTGCGCTAGGTCAGATTGAAAAGCAATTCGGTAAAGGTTCAATCATGCGCCTTGGTGACAACCGCGCAATGGATGTAGAAACAATCTCTACAGGTTCACTTTCTTTGGATATTGCTCTCGGTGCTGGTGGTCTACCTATGGGGCGTATCGTAGAGATCTACGGTCCAGAATCTTCAGGTAAAACAACGTTAACTCTAGAGTGTATTGCTGCAGCGCAAAAACAAGGTAAGACTTGTGCATTTATCGATGCTGAGCACGCACTTGATCCCGTTTACGCGAAGAAACTAGGTGTTGATATCGATGCACTGCTTGTTTCTCAGCCAGATACGGGTGAGCAAGCTTTAGAGATCTGTGACGCACTAGCTCGCTCAGGTGCTATCGACGTTATGGTTGTTGACTCAGTAGCAGCATTAACACCTAAAGCTGAAATCGAAGGCGAAATGGGCGATAGCCACATGGGTCTGCAAGCACGTATGCTTTCTCAAGCAATGCGTAAGCTAACGGGTAACCTTAAGCAGTCTAACTGTATGTGTATCTTCATCAACCAAATCCGTATGAAGATTGGTGTGATGTTCGGTAACCCAGAAACAACCACAGGTGGTAACGCACTTAAGTTTTACGCATCTGTTCGTCTTGATATTCGCCGTACTGGTTCTATCAAAGAAGGCGACGAAGTGGTGGGTAACGAAACTCGTATCAAGGTTGTTAAGAACAAGATTGCTGCTCCATTCAAGCAAGCTGAAACGCAAATCATGTATGGCCAAGGTTTCAACCGTGAAGGTGAGCTTATCGACTTGGGTGTTAAGCACAAGCTGATCGAAAAAGCAGGTGCTTGGTACAGCTACAATGGTGACAAGATCGGTCAAGGTAAAGCAAACGCAGGTAAGTTCCTACGTGAGAACCCAGATGCTGCACAAGCTATCGATGCGAAATTGCGCGAGATGCTACTGTCACCAGCTGAGATTCAGCCAGATGATGCTGAACTAGGCCAAATGCCAGAGCAAGAAGAGCTATAATCTAATTTCTCTTTTTCCTTAAAGCCCTGCAATTGCGGGGCTTTGTTATATCTACCCTAGATTGAGATTATGTTTCAACGTAAACCGCCGACACTTTCTAGCAAAGAAGCCGCTATCCAACTGCTTAGCCGCCGTGATCATGGTGAGTATGAGCTCTACCAAAAGCTCACTTTGAAGGGCTATGATGAAGAAGCGATTCAAGAAGCGGTTAACTTCTGTTTAGATCACAACTACCTAGATGATCTGCGCTATGCCAAAAGCCAAGTCCGTCAGCATGTCTACAAAGGGCATGGTGAGAGACGCATCCGCCAAGAGCTGCAACAGAAAAGAGTTGCAGATTGGGTGGTAGACAAAGCAATGGAAGAAGAGCCGCAAGACTGGTTTGAGCTAGCGAAACAGGCTGCGGAGAAGAAATTTAAGGGAATAGTCGCGAAAGACCAAAAAGAGTACGCCAAGCAGGTGCGTTTTCTTCAATATCGTGGCTACAGCTTTGAACAAATTAACTACGCGCTTACTCCCAATAACGAGGATTAAGCGCAAACAACTGCTTAATTCAATCTTTAATGATGAATTACCCCCTCTATGAGCTCTTTTCTGCGAGAAAACTAGTCGTAGCGTTAACCATGATCTACAATAGCGCAAAATTCTAACTCGACTATTTTCAGGAAGAGCTGCATGTACATGAGCACTGATGAGGTTCGTAACGCGTTCCTCAAGTTCTTTGAAGGCAAAGGACACCAAATCGTAGACAGTTCATCGTTGGTTCCACATAACGATCCAACCCTGCTATTTACTAACGCAGGTATGAACCAATTCAAAGATTGCTTCTTAGGCGCAGAAAAGCGCGCCTACACACGAGCAACTACGGCTCAGCGTTGTGTACGTGCGGGTGGCAAACACAACGACCTTGAAAACGTTGGTTTTACAGCTCGTCACCACACTTTCTTCGAAATGCTAGGTAACTTCAGCTTTGGTGATTATTTCAAAGAAGATGCGATTGCATTTGCTTGGGAGTTCCTAACTGAAACGCTACAACTGCCAAAAGATCGTCTACTGGTAACTGTTTACGAAACTGATGACGAAGCTTTCGATATCTGGAACAAAAAAGTAGGTGTTCCTGCTGATCGTATCGTGCGTATTGGCGATAAGAAAGGTGGTAAGCAGTACGAGTCAGACAACTTCTGGACTATGGGTGATACAGGTCCTTGTGGTCCATGTACTGAAATTTTCTACGATCACGGTGAACACATCTGGGGTGGCCGTCCCGGTACGCCTGAAGAAGATGGTGACCGTTTCATCGAGATCTGGAACAACGTATTTATGCAGTTCAACCGTCATGCTGATGGCACGATGGAACCGCTACCTAAGCCTGCTGTTGATACAGGTATGGGTATTGAACGTATCTCGGCAATTATGCAGGGCGTTCACTCAAACTATGAAATTGATGTATTCCAAAAGCTAATTAAAGCAACGGCTGAGATTGTAGGCCATGAAGACCTATCGAACCAGTCTCTGCGTGTTATCGCTGACCACATCCGTTCTTGTTCATTCCTTATCGCTGATGGCGTTATGCCTTCAAACGAAGGTCGTGGTTACGTTCTTCGTCGCATTATCCGCCGCGCAGTTCGCCACGGTAACAAGCTAGGTGCCAAGGGTGTATTCTTCCACAAACTTGTTGGCGTGTTAGCAGAAGTGATGGGTGGCGCTGCGGTTGAGCTGAAGAAACAGCAAGAGCTTGTTGAAAAAGTACTTCGCATTGAAGAAGAGAACTTCGGACGCACACTAGAGCGCGGAATGATCATTCTTAATGAAGCGCTAGATGGCCTTGAAGGCAAAGAGCTTGATGGCGAAACCGTATTCAAGCTTTACGATACTTACGGTTTCCCTGCTGACTTAACTAACGACGTAGCGCGTGAGCGTGACTTTACCATTGATGAAGCTGGCTTTGAGAAAGCGATGGAAGAGCAACGTCAACGTGCTCGTGAAGCGGGCCAGTTTGGTACTGACTATAACGCAACACTTAAGTCTGAAGTGGATTCTGAGTTCTGTGGTTACACAGCAACTGAAGGTAAGAGTAACGTTGCTGAAATCTTCGTTGAAGGGGAAGCTGCTGAGTCTCTAACTGCAGGTGACAAAGCGATTGTTATTCTTGGTGAAACACCTTTCTACGCGGAATCAGGCGGTCAATGTGGTGATGCTGGTGTGCTGAAAACAGAGTCTGGACTATTCCAAGTCGAAGATACTCAGAAGCTTGGCAACGCGATTGCGCACCACGGCGTTCTTGCTGAAGGTGTGCTGGCGAAAGGCGACCAAGTAGAGGCTGTTGTTGATGCTGAGCGTCGTGCGGTTATCTCACTGAACCACTCTGCCACTCACCTACTGCACGCGGCATTACGCCAAGTTCTAGGTGAGCACGTAGCGCAGAAAGGCTCGCTTGTTAAGCCTGAAAACCTACGCTTTGACTTCTCTCACCTAGAAGCGGTAACACCTGCTGAGCTGAAAAAAGTTGAGCGACTAGTTAACGCACAAGTTCGTCGTAACCATGTGATTGAAACTAATATCATGGACATTGAGTCAGCTAAGCAGAAAGGTGCGATGGCACTATTCGGCGAGAAGTACGACGATGAAGTTCGTGTTCTTTCTATGGGTGAGTTTTCAACTGAGCTTTGTGGTGGTATCCACGCATCAAACACAGGTGATATCGGTCTATTTAAGATTACATCAGAAGGTGGTATTGCTGCGGGCATTCGCCGTATCGAAGCAGTGACGGGTGATGCAGCGCTAGATGCAATTGAATCTCAACAAGCGAAGTATGAAGAGAAGCTTGCTGAATCAGCATCAAAAGCGAAATCTCTAGAGAAAGAGATCCAGAAACTAAAAGACAAGATGGCGGCAGCGGAAAGCGCTAACATCATGGGCAAAGCTCAAGAGATCAACGGTGTTAAAGTTCTAATCGCTGGCATGGAAGGGGCAGATCCTAAGAACCTTCGCACTATGGTCGATAATGCTAAAAACCAAATGGGTAGTGGCGTTGTAATGATTGCCAACGTAAACGGCGACAAGATTGGTTTAATCGCAGGTGTAACCAAAGATCTTATCGGAAAAGTAAAAGCCGGTGACCTAGTGAAGATGGTTGCTGAGCAAGTTGGCGGCAAAGGTGGCGGTCGTCCTGACATGGCACAAGCGGGTGGTACTGATGTTGCTGCTCTGCCTGAAGCAATCAAGTCAGTTCAGCCATGGCTAGAAGAACGTCTGTAATTAAAACTTAAACGACTTTTACGCTCAATCAGTTATTTGATTGAGCGTAATTTTTTTCTGACAACCAAGTGCTTTAATTGATGCTCACAATGAATATCAAGTAAGTCACTTGGTTTTTGTTATAACTACTGCAAGCAATATTCAACATATTGAGTGTAGTTCGAATGAGACTTTGGTCTTGGGAAGGTGAAGACTGGTGAAAAAGCCCCTTATCGTGCAAAAGTTTGGCGGAACTTCTGTGGGTTCAATAGAAAGAATCCATAAGGTTGCTGAACACATCATAAAGGCGAAAAATGATGGCAATCAAGTTGTCGTAGTCGTGTCGGCGATGTCTGGTGAAACAAACAGATTGATGGACTTGGCTAAACAGGTAGACAGTGTGCCTACCGCTCGAGAACTTGACGTTTTGCTCTCAGCTGGTGAGCAAGTGTCGATGGCACTTCTGGCGATGACTCTGAATAAGATGGGTCATTCTGCGAGCTCATTAACTGGGGCCCAAGCAGGAATTGTGACTGACAACCAGCACAACGATGCAACGATTAAACACATTGATACCTCGTCGATTGAGCAACTATTGCAACAGGACAAAATTGTTATTGTCGCAGGCTTTCAGGGTATCAATGACAATGGGGATATAACGACGCTCGGAAGAGGTGGTTCTGATACCAGTGCCGTAACCTTAGCCGGATCGTTGAAGGCAGATGAATGCCAAATTTTTACCGATGTCGATGGTATTTATACTTGTGACCCAAGAGTGGTACCGAATGCTCGTAAGCTTAACGTGATCGATTTCCCTTCTATGGAAGAGATGGCACGCAAAGGCGCTAAGGTTTTGCACCTTCCTTCGGTTCAGTATGCTTGGCAACATAATGTGCCGTTGCGTGTTCTTTCTACTTTTGATGTCAACGAAGGCAGCCTAGTAAAAGGCGAAGAGTGTCAAACGGCGGTGTGTGGCGTCGCGATTCAACGTGATATGTGCTTGCTAAGAATTGAGAAGGGCACCCTAGAAACGGTTACAAAACAGTGCCAAATGCTTGGTGTCACGATTTGGAATGTGATCGAACATGCAGAATGGGTAGGTGTTGTGATAAAACACGACGCTTATACAAAGCTGGAACTGGTTTTCAGTGACAAAATCCGTAATAGTGACTTAGTAAGTTCGTTAACAGTGGTTGGCCTTCATGTCGAAGGACTGGTTGAAAGGTCATACGCGTTGTTGACTGAATATGGTATCAAGGTTGAACATTACGCGGTTAATCCACAATCATTGATGTTAGTCCTGCTCCCCGAATGTGTCGACAAAGCGGCTAACATACTGCATGATGCTTACATAACTTCTGCGGGTGCACTCGACTGTCGACAAAAACATGCCATTTTAGGCTAGATTCGAGCCATAATTGAGTTTACGAAATTATAACTTTTGTTGGATAATAGCCACGTAGCAAGATAAATCAGAGATTACTCAAGGAGCACAGAATGCTAATTTTAACTCGCCGTGTTGGCGAAACTTTAATGATCGGCGATGAAGTAACGGTAACTGTATTGGGTGTTAAAGGTAACCAAGTACGTATTGGTGTTAACGCTCCAAAAGAAGTATCGGTTCACCGCGAAGAAATTTACATGCGCATTCAAGCAGAAAAAGGTAATGGTAACGTAGCGTCAGGCAACTACTAATTACACTAGAAGGCTGACATTATGTCGGCCTTTTTTGTACCTTAAAGGTAGCTAAATATCAGAAAAAGCGTGATTTAACGTCGCTTTGATTAAATAGCCAACGGTTGACCGACTTTTTGCTATTTTTGCCAAGAAAGTGTTTGACATATTTTCGGTAAATCGTAATATGTGCCTCCGCAAGACGGTGAGGTGGCCGAGAGGCTGAAGGCGCTCCCCTGCTAAGGGAGTATACGGTTTGTAGCCGTATCGAGGGTTCGAATCCCTCCCTCACCGCCATTCTTGCTTCTTCTAGATTGAAGAATTGCTCGAAAGAGCAGCTTTAAAACAGTTTTCGTTAGCATCGGAAACATTGCGCGTCCTTAGCTCAGCTGGATAGAGTACCTGGCTACGAACCAGGCGGTCGGAGGTTCGAATCCTCCAGGACGCGCCACTATTTCCTTACCAGGGAATAAAACGGTGAGGTGGCCGAGAGGCTGAAGGCGCTCCCCTGCTAAGGGAGTATACGGTTTGTAGCCGTATCGAGGGTTCGAATCCCTCCCTCACCGCCATTAATTGGCTTATGGCCAATTTTTTTGTTTTAAAGCCCTGTTGCTTCAAAGAAGTAGTGTGATATACTTCACAACTCTGATTTCGGAGAACATTGCGCGTCCTTAGCTCAGCTGGATAGAGTACCTGGCTACGAACCAGGCGGTCGGAGGTTCGAATCCTCCAGGACGCGCCACTCTTTAGGGTTTCTTTTTACTAAGCAATCCTGATAT
>JRWQ01000002.1 GCA_000775715.1 Vibrio tubiashii | reverse complement strand
TCGAAACTCGAAACTCGAAACTCTATTTCTTACTCACGCTCATGCAGAGGTGAGAACTCACGTTGAACTTCACCAGTGTAAAGCTGACGTGGACGACCGATACGGTTTAATGGATCGCTGTGCATTTCGTTCCAGTGAGCAATCCAACCGATGGTACGCGAAATCGCGAAGATAACGGTGAACATTGATACTGGAATACCGATCGCTTTAAGGATGATACCTGAGTAGAAATCTACGTTCGGGTAAAGTTTCTTAGACACGAAGTACTCATCAGAAAGCGCGATACGCTCAAGCTCCATTGCTACATCAAGTAGTGGGTCTTGGATGTTAAGCTCTTTAAGAACATCGTGACATGTTTCACGCATTACTGTTGCACGTGGGTCGTAGTTCTTATAAACACGGTGACCAAAGCCCATTAGGCGGAATGGATCGTCTTTATCTTTCGCACGATCTACGTACTCAGGAATATTATCTACGCTGCCAATCTCTTCAAGCATTTTCAGACAGGCTTCGTTAGCACCACCGTGAGCAGGGCCCCATAGCGACGCGATACCGGCTGCAATACATGCAAATGGGTTTGCGCCTGAAGAACCTGCTAAACGTACTGTTGACGTAGAGGCATTTTGTTCATGGTCTGCGTGTAGAGTAAAGATCTTGTCCATAGCGCGCGCTACAACAGGGTTTACTTCATACTCTTCACACGGGTTTGCGAACATCATGTGGAGGAAGTTCTCTGCATAGTTCAGGTCATTACGAGGGTAGATGAATGGCTGACCTATAGAGTACTTGTAACACATTGCCGCAAGAGTCGGCATTTTCGACAGGAGTCGGTATGCCGCGATTTCGCGGTGTTCGTCGTTGTTGATATCTAGTGAATCGTGGTAGAACGCAGCTAGCGCTCCGACAACTCCACACATTACTGCCATTGGGTGAGCATCACGACGGAAGCCGTGGAAGAAGCTAGCAATTTGCTCATGAACCATTGTGTGGCGAGTGACTGTTTTCTTGAATTGCTCGTATTGTTCGCGTGTAGGGGCTTCACCGTAAAGAAGGATGTAACATACTTCTAAGTAATCAGCGTTGTTTGCTAGCTGATCAATTGGGTAACCACGGTGCAAAAGAATCCCTTTGCCGCCGTCGATGTAGGTGATTTGAGATTCACATGATGCAGTGGCAAGAAAACCTGGGTCAAATGTAAAAAATCCGTTTGCTCCAAGTGTACGAACATCAATCACAGGAGTGCCTAGGGCTCCTTCCATAATCGGCAGCTCGATAGGTGCTTGACCTTCAACATGAAGGGTAGCTTTCTTATCCGCCATAACAATCTCCTTTGTTTATTATTTAATCCGTCCAGGATGTTTGTGTGCCATTTTTTTACGTGTGATCGCGGTCAAAGTCAATTTTTCTACCCTGATGTGTGCACTTGTTATGATTTTTTGAATATATAAGGTGAAAAATCTGGTCTATGTAGCAAAAATTGTTACATCAATTGTATTAGAATGTTGCGAGCCGTATAGTGGCACAGTTAATTTTGATGAAAACCTTATAAATTCAAGGCTTGAAACAATTGTGAGGTGAAGTTTCAAACTTTAGTTTTTAACAATTAATTTACAAAATACTCCGTCAATTGTTGTATTTTGGTGTTAAATGAATGTTAATTTTTGTAGGTTCGCAATCAAAATTCGTTTATAACTATAAATGCTCAATGGAGCTGAGTGAGCAAGCCCGTGAAAGAAAGAAAGTCAAGACCTGTTAATTTAGATTTACAGACCGTGAGCTTTCCGATCACCGCAATCGCATCTATCTTACACCGCGTGTCCGGTGTAATAACGTTTGTGGCAGTCGGAATTCTGCTTTGGTTACTATCCATTTCTCTATCCTCCCCTGTTGGTTACGCACAAGCTGTTGATATCGTTGACGGTTTCTTTGTGAAGTTTATCTTATGGGGCATTCTAACGGCTTTGGCCTATCACATTGCTGGTGGTATCCGTCACCTGCTAATGGATCTCGGTCATTTTGAAGAGCTGGAATCTGGTGCAATGAGCGCTAAGGTTGCATTCGCAGCAACAGCCGTTCTATCTCTGTTGGCGGGGGTACTGGTATGGTAAAACATATTTCGTCTTTTGGTCGTAATGGTGTACACGATTTCCTATTGATTCGTGCAACTGCAATCATTATGACGCTTTACACTATCTATCTGGTGAGCTTTTGCGCTTTCACAGATATTTCTTACGTATCATGGAACCAGTTCTTTGGTGGCACGTTCACTAAAGTGTTTACAATGCTGGCGCTGTTTTCTGTCTTAATCCATGCCTGGATTGGCTTGTGGCAAGTCCTGACAGACTATATCAAGTGCGCCAAGCTTCGTGGTGGCCTGCAGTTAGCAATTATTGCTGTACTACTTGGTTACTTCTTCTCTGGTCTATTTATTCTGTGGGGTGCGTAAGTGTCTATTCCAGTTCGCGAATTCGACGCCGTAGTAATCGGCGCTGGTGGTGCAGGCATGCGCGCTGCACTACAAATCTCTGAGCAAGGCTTAAGCTGTGCGTTGCTTTCAAAAGTATTTCCAACACGTTCACACACTGTTTCTGCACAAGGTGGTATTACGGTTGCGCTAGGTAACGCGCATGAAGACCATTGGGAACAGCACATGTACGATACAGTTAAAGGTTCGGATTATATCGGTGACCAAGACGCGATCGAGTATATGTGTAAGAACGGCCCTGAGTCGGTTATCGAACTTGAGAAAATGGGTCTACCTTTCTCTCGTTTTGACAATGGCCGAATCTATCAGCGCCCGTTTGGTGGCCAGTCCAAGAACTTTGGTGGCGAGCAAGCTGCGCGTACAGCTGCGGCAGCTGACCGTACAGGCCACGCTCTGCTTCATACGCTGTATCAGCAAAACATCAAACACAAAACAACTATCTTCTCTGAGTGGTACGCACTCGACTTAGTTAAGAATGAAGATGGTGCTGTCCTTGGCTGTACTGCACTTTGCATGGAAACAGGCGAAGTGTGCTACTTCAAATCAAAAGCGACTATCTTAGCAACGGGTGGCGCAGGTCGTATCTACGCTTCGACCACTAATGCTCACATCAATACGGGTGACGGTGTTGGTATGGCACTTCGTGCTGGCGTACCAATGCAAGATATGGAAATGTGGCAGTTCCACCCAACGGGTATTGCTGGTGCAGGTGTTTTGGTAACAGAAGGGTGTCGTGGTGAGGGTGGTTACCTTCTCAACAAAGACGGCGAACGTTTCATGGAGCGCTATGCTCCAAACGCTAAAGACTTGGCTGGTCGTGACGTCGTTGCACGCTCGATGATGATTGAAATCCGTGAAGGTCGTGGCTGTGATGGTCCATGGGGTCCACACATCAAGCTGAAATTGGATCACTTAGGTAAAGAGACTCTAGAATCCCGACTACCAGGGGTATGTGAGCTATCTCGTACCTTTGCTCACGTCGACCCAGTCAAAGAGCCAATCCCAGTTATTCCTACCTGTCACTATATGATGGGTGGTATTCCAACGCAGGTTTCTGGTCAGGCTATTAAGCAGGACGCAGCAGGTTCTGATGTTGAAGTTCAAGGTTTATTCGCTTGTGGTGAAATTGCCTCTGTATCGGTACACGGTGCGAACCGCTTAGGTGGTAACTCACTGCTCGACTTAGTTGTATTTGGTCGTGCAACTGGCCTTCACCTTGGTGAAACTCTTGCTAAGCAAGCTGAAGCTAAGCCTGCGACTGAAGCGGATATTGAGCGTTCACTAGAGCGTTATAACCGTTGGGAAAACAGTACCGACGGTGAAGATCCAGCGCAAATCCGCAAAGACTTGCAGCAATGTATGCAGAACAACTTCTCGGTATTCCGTGAAGGTGACGCTATGGCAAAAGGTCTAGAAGAGCTGAAGGTTATCCGTGAGCGCCTTAAAAATGCCCATCTGTCTGATAAGTCGACTGAGTTCAACACGCAACGTATTGAGTGTCTAGAGCTAGAAAACTTGATGGAAACAGCTTATGCGACGGCAGTTGCGGCTAACTATCGTACGGAGAGTCGTGGTGCACATGCTCGTTTTGATTTCCCTGATCGTGATGATGAACAGTGGCTATGTCACTCTATTTACAATCCGGAAAACGAAGCGATGACTAAGCGAGATGTCAACATGGAGCCAATCCATCGTGAAGCATTCCCGCCGAAAGCTCGTACGTACTAAGAGAAGGAGGACATTACTATGAAACTGAATTTCTCTTTGTACCGCTACAATCCGGATGTTGACCAAAAACCATACATGAAAGACTACACGCTGGAAGTTGAAGAAGGGTCAGATATGATGCTTCTAGATGCGTTGATTCTGTTAAAAGAGCAGGATCCAAGCATCTCTTTCCGTCGTTCTTGTCGTGAAGGTGTATGTGGTTCTGACGGTTTAAACATGAATGGTAAGAATGGATTAGCATGCATTACTCCGCTTTCTGCATTACGCGGCGACAAAATTGTCATCCGTCCACTCCCAGGTTTGCCTGTGGTACGTGATCTTATCGTTGACATGACGCAGTTCTACGATAACTATGCGAAAGTTAAGCCATTCTTAATCGACGACGGCGCATTGCCGCCATCTCGAGAGAATCTGCAAACACCGGATGAGCGTGCGCATCTTGACGGTCTGTACGAGTGTATCATGTGTGCGTGTTGTACCACGTCATGTCCATCTTTTTGGTGGAATCCAGATAAATTTATTGGTCCTGCAGGCCTGCTTGCTGCATATCGTTGGTTAATTGATAGCCGCGATACGGCAACAGATGAACGTTTGTCAAATCTTGATGACGCATTTAGCGTTTTCCGTTGCCACGGCATCATGAATTGTGTAAGTGTTTGTCCTAAGGGATTAAATCCGACGAAAGCCATTGGCCATATTAAGTCTATGTTGGTCAGCCGCTCCGTCTAATTTAACAACAAAAATTGCCGACCCATTTGGGTCGGCTCTTAATAGCTCGGCGTAGACCGAAGCAAACGTGAAAACTACTGGTTAAGGGAAAATATGCACAACGGCGTGATGAAGGCGTGGCTCGAGTCTTCACACTTGGCTGGCGCCAATGCAACGTATGTAGAGGACCTCTACGAACTGTATCTAAGTGATCCCGATCTGGTAAGTGAGGAGTGGAAACGTGTTTTTGATGGCTTACCTAAGCCGACAGAAGAGGTGGTGGAACAACCCCACTCACGTGTCCGTGACTACTTCCGACGACTCGCTCAAGAAACAAAGCATTACAATGTCCAAGTTAGTGATCCTGATGTCGACGCTAAACAGGTAAAAGTACTTCAATTAATCAATGCTTACCGCTTCCGTGGTCATGAAGCGGCGCAGCTTGACCCCCTAGGTTTATGGCAACGCCCACCCGTGGCGGAGCTCGATCCTGCATTTCATAATCTTACCCAAGACGATCTAGAAGAAACTTTCAACGTCGGTTCTTTTGCCATTGGCAAAGAGACGATGCAGTTGAAAGATATCCACTCATCGTTGAATAAAATATATTGTGGATCTATCGGTGCTGAATACATGCACATGACAGACACTGAACAAAAGCGTTGGATTCAACAGCGTTTAGAGTCAGTTGTCGGTCAGCCGTCATTTAGTAAAGAAGAAAAACGAGAATTCCTAGAAGAGTTGACGGCAGCAGAAGGTCTCGAGCGCTATCTTGGCGCGAAGTTCCCAGGCGCTAAGCGATTCTCTTTAGAAGGTGGTGATGCATTGATCCCAATGACGAAAGAGTTGATTCGTCATGCGGGTAAGTGCGGTATGCGTGAAGTCGTGATTGGTATGGCTCACCGTGGTCGTCTTAACATGCTAGTCAATGTACTGGGTAAAAAGCCTCAAGATCTATTTGATGAGTTTGCCGGCAAACATGACGAAACATGGGGCACTGGTGACGTTAAGTACCACCAAGGCTTCTCGGCAGACTTCGCAACACCTGGCGGCGATGTCCACCTAGCACTTGCGTTTAACCCATCGCACCTTGAAATCGTTAACCCTGTGGTTATTGGTTCCGTGCGTGCACGTCAAGACCGTTTGGGTGATGCAGAAGGTGATACTGTTCTTCCTATCACTATTCACGGTGACTCGGCAATTGCAGGTCAGGGTGTGGTTGCTGAAACATTCAACATGTCGCAAGCGCGTGGTTTCCGTGTTGGTGGTACGGTTCGTATCGTTGTCAACAACCAGGTTGGTTTTACAACCTCTAACCCGAATGACACTCGTTCGACTATGTACTGTACTGATATCGCTAAGATGGTACAGGCACCGATTTTCCACGTTAATGCTGATGACCCAGAGGCAGTCGCTTTTGTTACTCGCATTGCACTGGATTACCGTAACGAGTTTAAACGTGATGTTGTGATTGATTTGGTGTGTTACCGCCGTCATGGTCACAACGAAGCGGATGAGCCAAATGCAACTCAGCCGTTGATGTACCAAAAAATCAAGAAACACCCAACTCCGCGCAAGCTATACGCTGACGTGCTGATTGAGCGTGGTGACTTTGGTATTGATACTGCGACCCAGTTTGTCAATGAATACCGTGATGCATTAGATCGTGGTGAAGTTGTGGTTAAAGAGTGGCGTCCAATGGCCCTTCACTCGGTTGACTGGTCTCCATACCTTGGGCATGACTGGGACGTAGAGTGGGACAACAAGTTCGATACCCAGCGTCTTCTTGAGCTAGGTCAGCGCCTATGTACTTACCCTGAAAGTCATAAGCTGCAAAGCCGAGTGAACAAACTTTACAATGATCGTAAAGCCATGCTCAGCGGTGAAAAGGCGATCGACTGGGGTATGGCTGAGACTTTGGCTTACGCGACTCTGGTTGACGATGGAAAACGTATCCGTATTTCTGGTCAGGATTCAGGCCGTGGTACTTTCTTCCACCGCCATTCAGTACTGCACAACCAAAACGATGCGAGTACTTTTGTTCCGCTAGCGAATATTCACGATAAGCAAGGCCCGTTTGAAGTTTTCGACTCAGTGTTATCTGAAGAAGCTGTACTGGCATTTGAGTATGGTTACGCAACGGCTGAGCCTGGTGGCTTAACGCTATGGGAAGCACAGTTTGGTGATTTCGCCAACGGTGCCCAAGTAGTGATTGACCAATTTATCTCATCCGGTGAGCAAAAGTGGGCACGTTTGTGTGGCCTAACAATGTTGCTTCCGCATGGCTATGAAGGTCAGGGCCCAGAGCACTCTTCAGCGCGTCTTGAGCGTTACCTACAGCTATGTGCTGAACAAAATATGCAGGTTGTTGTTCCTTCAACACCAGCTCAGGTTTATCACATGATTCGCCGTCAGGTTGTTCGACCTATGCGTCGACCTTTGATTGTGATGTCGCCTAAGTCGCTACTGCGTCACCCACTATGTACTTCAACGATTGAAGAACTTTCAGAGGGTACATTCCAAGCTGCGATTGGTGAAATTGATAACCTTGATGCCGCTAAAGTGAAACGCGTAGTCTTCTGTTCAGGTAAGGTTTACTTCGATCTGTTAGAGCAGCGTCGTAACAATGAACAAGATGACGTAGCGATTGTTCGTATTGAGCAGCTATACCCATTCCCGATTGAGGAAGTGAAAGCGGCTATCGAACAGTACACTAACGTTGAAGATTACGTTTGGTGTCAAGAAGAGCCACAAAACCAAGGTGCTTGGTACTCTAGCCAACATAACTTCCGCGCGGCGATTCCTGCGGGAGCTGATCTGAAATACGCTGGTCGCCCAGCATCAGCATCGCCTGCAGTTGGCTATATGTCAGTACACTTGAAACAACAAAAAGCGCTAGTTGATGATGCGCTTAACGTGAATACAAAAACTTCGGACTAAGAACTAGAAGTTAAAGGAAGAAACCGATATGACAATTGAAATTCTGGTTCCAGATTTACCTGAATCGGTTGCAGACGCAACAGTCGCAACATGGCATAAACAACCTGGTGATGCAGTTGAGCGTGACGAGGTTTTAGTAGATATCGAAACCGATAAAGTGGTTCTTGAAGTACCTGCTCCAGAGGCCGGTGTTCTAGAAGCGATTATCGAAGAAGAGGGTGCGACAGTACTTTCTAAGCAGCTTATCGCTAAGCTTAAGCCTGGTGCGGTAGCCGGTGAGCCAACTAAAGATACAACAGCAGAATCGGAAGCGTCTCCTGACAAACGCCACAAAGCGTCACTGACAGAAGAGAGTAACGATGCGCTAAGTCCTGCAGTTCGCCGTCTGCTAGGTGAACATGGCTTGGAAGCAAGCCAAGTGAAAGGGACGGGTGTTGGCGGTCGTATTACTCGTGAAGATATTGAAGCGCACTTAGCTAACGCAAAAGATGCGCCGAAAGCGGAAGCGCCTGCAGCGGTAGAAGCTCCAGCAGCAGCTCGTAGTCAGAAGCGCGTGCCAATGACTCGTTTACGTAAGACAGTGGCTAACCGTCTGTTAGAAGCGAAGAACAACACGGCGATGCTAACGACGTTCAACGAAGTGAACATGAAACCAATCATGGATCTTCGTAAGCAGTACAAAGATCAGTTCGAAGAGCGTCACGGTACTCGTTTAGGCTTTATGTCTTTCTACGTGAAAGCAGTTACAGAAGCGCTAAAACGTTACCCTGAAGTGAACGCGTCTATCGATGGTGATGACATTGTTTACCACAACTACTTCGACATCAGTATGGCAGTATCGACGCCACGTGGTCTAGTAACTCCAGTCCTTAAAGACTGTGATACGTTAGGTTTCGCTGATATTGAAAAAGGCATCAAAGAGTTAGCGATTAAAGGCCGTGACGGTAAGCTAACGGTTGATGAACTGATGGGTGGTAACTTCACAATCACTAACGGTGGCGTGTTCGGTTCATTGATGTCGACACCTATCATTAACCCACCTCAATCGGCAATCCTTGGTATGCACAAGATCCAAGAGCGTCCAATGGCGGTGGATGGCAAAGTTGAAATCTTGCCAATGATGTACCTAGCTCTATCTTACGACCACCGCCTAATTGATGGCCGTGAGTCAGTAGGCTTCTTAGTGACGATTAAAGAGCTATTAGAAGATCCAGCACGTCTGTTATTAGACGTTTAATATCGCTAAAACGTCTAGTCGCCCTTGCTGGCTAGACGTTAGATATTTTTCAAGGCTAGACTAGCTCAACTGTCTGGCCTTCATATGAATCTCATTGGTCTAAATGACGAAATGAGATTTATTTGAGAAGACCCTACAGACGACCGCGTACAATCAGCGGCGTTATGGAAATAATAATCCCTATAAGGGAAAATAAACGGAATATCAAAATGAATTTGCATGAATACCAAGCCAAACAGCTGTTTGCAGAATTCGGTTTGCCTGTACCGGAAGGTTACGCGTGTGATACACCACAAGAAGCTTTCGAAGCAGCTGGCCGTATCTCGACAGAGAAGAAAGTAGTCAAATGTCAGGTTCACGCAGGTGGACGTGGTAAAGCGGGTGGTGTAGAGCTACACGACACGAAAGATGGTGTTAAAGAGTTCGCACAGAAGTGGCTAGGCAAAAACCTAGTGACTTACCAAACAGATGCAAATGGTCAGCCAGTGACTAAAATTCTGGTTGAAGAAGCGTCAAACATTGCTAACGAACTTTACCTTGGTGCGGTTGTAGACCGTGCGACGCGTAAAGTGGTATTCATGGCATCGACTGAAGGTGGTGTTGAAATCGAGAAGGTTGCAGAAGAGACTCCTGAGTTGATTCACAAAGCAGCGATCGATCCACTCGTTGGTCCTCAAGCTTATCAAGGCCGCGAGCTAGCGTTTAAGCTAGGTCTTGAAGGCGATCAAATTAAACAGTTTGTTAAGATCTTCATGGGTCTTGGCAACATGTTCTCTCAGTACGACCTAGCACTACTAGAGATCAACCCGCTTGTGATTACTGGCGAAGGCAACTTGTTATGTCTAGACGGTAAGATCAACATCGACTCTAACGCGATGTACCGTCAGCCTAAACTACGTGAAATGCACGATCCTTCTCAAGAAGATGAGCGTGAAGCACATGCGGCTCAGTGGGAGCTTAACTACGTGGCACTAGACGGTAACGTTGGCTGTATGGTTAACGGCGCAGGTCTGGCAATGGGTACGATGGATATCGTAAACCTACACGGCGGTAAGCCAGCTAACTTTCTAGACGTAGGTGGCGGCGCGACTAAAGAACGTGTAGCGGAAGCATTTAAGATCATCCTATCTGATGACAATGTAAAAGCAGTTCTAGTAAACATCTTCGGTGGTATCGTGCGTTGTGACATGATCGCTGAAGGTATTATCGGTGCAGTTAAAGAGGTAGGCGTAAGCGTACCTGTCGTTGTTCGTCTGGAAGGTACTAACGCAGACTTAGGTCGCGAAGTACTTGCTAATTCTGATGTTGATATCATTGCAGCTGAGTCGCTAACTGACGCAGCTCAGAAAGTTGTTGCTGCTGCGGAGGGCAAATAATGTCTGTACTAATTAATAAAGACACCAAAGTAATCTGTCAGGGTTTCACTGGTGGTCAGGGTACTTTCCACTCTGAGCAAGCTATCGCATACGGTACACAGATGGTTGGTGGTGTTTCTCCGGGTAAAGGTGGTCAAACTCACCTAGGTCTTCCAGTATTCAACACAGTGCGTGAAGCAGTAGAAGAAACGGGCGCGACAGCAACCGTTATCTACGTACCAGCGCCTTTCTGTAAAGACGCAATTCTAGAAGCGATTGATGCGGGCATCGAGCTAATCGTAACTATCACTGAAGGTATCCCTACAACGGATATGATCGATGTGAAAGTGAAGCTAGAAGAGACAGGCGTTCGCATGATTGGCCCTAACTGCCCGGGTCTAATCACTCCAGACGAGTGTAAAATCGGTATCATGCCTGGTCATATCCACAAGAAAGGCAAAGTGGGTATTGTTTCACGTTCAGGTACACTAACCTACGAAGCGGTTAAGCAAACAACAGATGAAGGTTTTGGTCAGTCGACTTGTGTTGGTATCGGTGGTGACCCAATCCCTGGGTCTAACTTCATTGATATTCTAAAACTGTTCCAAGAAGATCCAGAAACTGAAGCGATCGTAATGATCGGTGAGATTGGTGGTACTGCGGAAGAAGAAGCAGCAGCGTTTATCAAAGAGAACGTCACTAAGCCAGTTGTCTCTTACATCGCGGGTGTTACGGCGCCTCCTGGCAAGCGCATGGGCCACGCGGGTGCAATCATCTCTGGTGGTAAAGGCACGGCGGAAGACAAGTTCGCAGCTTTAGAAGCGGCAGGCGTTAAGACTGTTAAGTCTCTTGCAGACATTGGTCAAGGTCTACGTGAAATCACAGGCTGGTAATCTACCCACATGAATGACAAAGGCTTGGCACTACGCCAAGCCTTTTGTTTTTGTCCTCTCCAGCTCTTCGGTTTTATCCCTCAAGCTTCTTCTCAATCGCAGCAAGTCTTGCGCTTAGATCCGCTACTTGTTTCTCTAATTGCTCAATTCGCTCAGCGTCGGTGACCTCTTTTTTCGCCGCTACTTCAACTTTTGGTACACGATTGGAGCTCTTCCAACTTTTCAGAGTTGTTATCAAAGCTGGCATTGGGACAGAAGTGCTCAAACGTGCTTTTACCAGTGCAACTGTCGGCTCTTTCCCTTCTGAATGCAGTTGTTCAAGGATACTTTTTAGCTCTTGGCTAACGTCTTGAGTAAGCATAAAACCTCCATTTTTTTGTGTTCACCAATAATACTGAGCTTAGTCCTAATTGACTAATGGAAAATTAAGAAATAGCGTGTGCGAGATATCGCACAAGTGATGTGAGAGAAAGTGAGTTTCTTGCGTGGGATTAGTAATCCAATTTCACTTATCTTGCTGAAAATTATGATAATTTATTTTGTTTCAAGTTTGTTACTACGCGCGATTATTTTTGCGGGTTAGTTGTTTTGCAGGCTAATTAGAGTAAATTAAACGGTGTCGGAAGGATGCTGACACGGAACAGGAAATACCAAGGATTGGGAATCTTCAGGAAGAAGATTGGTTGACGAGGAGCGTCGATCAAGCATGGAGCGAAAGGACATTGTAAGGATACTTTCACTGACAGGATGTGAGTGGCAAGGAAGGCGATGGACACCTCTAGGAAGAGGCTAGGACAGTATCAGGAAGATACAAAGGATACCGCTCAAGGAACAAGTGATGTGCGCTGACGAGGATCGTTAGCTATCAGGATGATTAGGACACCGCTAGGAAGGCGAGTTAGGATTTTACTGAAGGATTCAGTAACTATTATGGAAGATGCAAGGAGCACCTTTTGTAGCCGGACTGCTGCGAGTAAGACTATAGCCCCGATACTAACGTGTCGGGGCTTTTCTTTTCTTAGATCTCACCTTTATAAAAAACTCTAACAACAAGGTTCAAAAAAACAACCTAGATCAATAAAGGCTTACGCCAGTTGGTTTAATTTTTCGGCTTTGTCTTCAAGGACATTTTTTCTAACAAGGATGTGTCATGACGATAGTGACTCGCCGTTCGTTATTGGTCCCATATAACGAATCATTGCAATCGGAATTTTTGATGCTCAATTGCTGCGCGGTTAACCGTGCCCAGATGAATGGGGCGCACACCGTTGCGTCGGCGAAAAAGTTGTTTGAAAAAGTGCTTGGTGACCGAAACATCTATGCCATGGCGGTCCTAGATAGCTATAGTCGTGAATTCATTGGCCATGTATTTATATCGGATCTCGATAGTCAGCCTGAGCTCGGCTATATCTTTGATAAGAACTATTGGGGTAGGGGAATTGCGAGTGAAGTGATGCAGGCTTTCTTCCCCAAAGCTGTGAGAGACCTTAACCTTACTAAGGTCATTGCGACCGCCAACGTGGGGCATGAGCCTTCAGTTCGTATCCTAGCCAAATTAGGTTTTACCTTAACTGCTCACAAACAGGATACCTTTGGCCCATACGATGAGTATCTATTTACATCCGATGTGGCGGAAACTCAACCTTCGCTAGCCTAAAGCCTTGCATTAAGATTCGCCCTTGATAACAGTCGTCACCCAATGACGAAAACTCAAACTGATAGATAGAATGCCAACGCCAGAGTCCTTCTGGCGTTTTTAGTTTGTGGCTCTTAAGCGCAACACTGAGAAGTTGAAGATCGAGCTCTTTGCACTTTCTGGCTGCGATCGCTTTGGCGATTTCAGCTTGGCGTCTTTGCTGCCAAAATAGTAGACAAACAGCCGTTAGTGCAAGGATAGCAAAAAGGTCATCGATCATAGTTACGCCTTAGCGGTTTGCTGAAGGCTAATGAGTGCTTTAGCTAGCGCTTCTGATGGACTTGAGTGGAGCAATGGCAGTAGAACCATTCTTAACTCAGGTAGCATGACTAGGTCGGCAAAAAGCTGGTTAAATAGCGCTTGGTTACCTGTTTGCGCCAGTCTGAGTAGAAATTGCTCGGCAATATTCGCGTCACTCAGCCAGTGCCAACTTCTTCCTGCAATACCGATCAATACTTCTTGATGGCTTAAGCGAGGAGATGCAAGCACCTGGGTTAAGATAGGTGTTACGCTAGCTTGAGGGGCTCCTGAAAGCGCACGCGTTAGTGCTGAGAGTAAGAATAGATCGGGATCTGCACTTTCTATTTGTTGCTGCGCCATTTCAGCTATGCGTTGGGCGAGCTTATCTGGTAGCTCTGCATGCTCAAGTGCGCCAAGTACCGCATAAAGCGGCTCATTTGGCAGGTGTTTGAGTGCTTTTCGCAAATTAACCCCATTTTGCTCTTGGCTCAAACGTGCACAAATATCGGTGACGCCTTGCAAGCCGACACTTTGCCATTTATCCCACTCGAGTCCGCCAGAAAAGTAGTGCTGCGCATGCTCGTAATACTGGCTGCATGGCAGATCGAGCGCCGCTCGGATTTGGCTATGGAAAACTGCCATCTTGTCTTCGGCTGGCTTGAAGGTGTATGGGTTATTGGAGAGCTTTTGTTGCTGCTCATCACTCATATCTTGGCTCAAGCGTGTTCCCATCGCTTCAATTACATACTTAATGAAGTTACCGACATCCGCTTGTTTGAGCAGTCCGCGTTCATCTAAATCAAATTTTAGAAACCAGATCCAAGGTTGCTGCGCTTGGTTCCTATAAGCGATGGCGAGGTGAGCTTTACGCTGCATAGGGAAAGGGTAGGCGAGTTGGCCCTTCTCGACATCGGCGAAGACTTTATTGTCAATCTTCTTGATACGACGACCAAGATCGAACACTTGATACTCACAGTCGCTATTGGTCAACAGTTGGGTAAGGGTATGAATGGTTTCCATTAGAGAATTGTCCTAACTTTCTTTCCTCTATAAATGGTACTCTAAGGGCAATTTTCAAGGTCAGATAAACAGATTAATGACAAAAGAGAAACAAATTGCGGATCTACTCAACGCTTTAGAGGTTGAATTGCAGCGTGTTGAGTTATGGCAGGCATCATCTCCGAGCGAGAAGGCGTTAGCTAGCCAAGAGCCATTTGCGTTAGATGCGCTCGCGCCGCAGCAGTGGTTGCAGTGGGTTTTCATTCCTCGTTTTAGGTTGTTGCTGGAAATGAGTCAGCCGTTACCGGTAGGTTTTTCCATGGCACCATATTTTGAAGAGAGTTGGAAAGAGGTTAGCGAGTACTCGGTACTGATCACCTTGATTCAAGATATCGATAAGGTGTGCAGTGATGCTTGAGATTGTTTTCCAAGATGAGTATTTTGTTGCAGTCAATAAACCAGCGGGTATGTTGGTTCATCGTAGCTGGTTAGATAAACATGAAACTCAGTTTGTCATGCAAACCCTGCGAGACCAAATCGGCCAACATGTATTTCCTCTCCACCGTCTTGATCGCCCTACCTCGGGCGTATTGATTTTCGCGCTGTCGAGCGAAGTAGCGTCGCAAGTGATGCCGATGTTTGCTAACCATGAAATGGAGAAAACCTATCACGCGGTCGTACGAGGCTGGATAGAAGAGTCTGGCCGCTTAGATTACCCACTGAAAGTTGAGCTTGATAAAATTGCAGATAAACATGCTAGCCAAGAGAAAGAGGCCCAAGAAGCGATCACTGATTATCAGCCATTGGCCAAAGTAGAAATTCCATATTCTACGGGTAAGTTCCCAACAACTCGCTACTGTTTGATGGAGATGAAGCCTCTTACAGGGCGTAAGCATCAACTTAGACGTCATATGGCGCATCTAAGACACCCAATGGTCGGAGATACGACTCATGGTGACGGTAAGCACAATAAGCTGTTTCGTGAGGTCTATGACTCGCACCGTCTGCTGTTGCATGCCTCTTCATTAAAGTTTGTTCACCCGTTTACAGGGCAAGAGTTGCTGATTAAAGCTGGTGTGGATGAGACTTGGTTAAAGTTGTGTGGTGAGTTTGGTTGGCAAATGCCGCAATAACTGCCTGGAGTGGTTGATAAAAAAGCCCTCAGAAGAGGGCTTAGTCATTAAATGTTCGAACAGGCTTACTTTGCTAAATAGTCGCGAATGGATTGCTCAATTCCTGCGGCATCTAAGCCTAACTCTTGATGTAGCTCGTCTTGTGTACCTTGGGCGATAAACTTATCTGGCAGACCGAGGTTTAGAACTGGCTTGAGGATTTTCTCTTGCATCATAAACTCAATCACACCAGCGCCAGCACCGCCAGCAATAGCATTCTCTTCAAGCGTTACTAACACATCGTGCTCGTTGGCAAGTTGCTTGATCAGTGCTTCATCTAACGGCTTAACAAATCGCATGTCAGCAACAGTAGCGTTGAACGCTTCAGCCGCTTGTTCTGCGTTACTTAGGAAGGTACCAAAGTTGAGGATTGCGACCTTTTCACCTTGACGGACAATACGGCCTTTGCCGATTTCTAGCTCGGTAAACTCTTGCTTAATTTCTGCACCTGGTCCAGTTCCACGCGGGTAACGAACGGCACAAGGGCCAGTATGTTTATGACCGGTATAGAGCATCTGACGACATTCGTTTTCGTCGCTTGGTGCCATAATCACCATATTCGGGATGCAGCGCATAAAGCTAAGATCGAAGGCTCCTTGGTGCGTCTGACCATCCGCACCAACAAGACCGGCTCGGTCAATGGCGAACATCACAGGTAAGTCCATAATTGCAACATCGTGGATCAACTGATCATAACCGCGCTGCAAGAAGGTAGAGTAGATAGCCACAATAGGGTGGTCACCTGCGATAGCCATACCTGTAGCGAGCGTAACCGCGTGTTGCTCTGCGATAGCGACGTCAAAGTATTGCTCTGGATATTCTCTAGAGAAGCGAACCATACCCGAGCCTTCGCGCATTGCAGGTGTAATGGCCATCAGCTTTGGATCTTGAGCTGCCATGTCACATAAGAAGTCACCAAAGATATTCGAGTAACTTGGTTTACCGCCGCTGCTCTTAGGTAGTGAAGTATGGCTAGGGTCAAATTTAGGTACGCCATGGTAGCCGATAGGATCTTTTTCCGCAGGCTCGTAACCTTTGCCCTTTTTGGTCATGATGTGTAAGAACTGTGGGCCTTTTAGTTCTCGCATATTTTTCAAGGTCTTGACTAGTTCATTGACATCGTGGCCATCAACAGGACCGATGTAATTAAAGCCAAGTTCCTCAAACAACGTGCCAGGCACGACCATGCCTTTGAGGTGTTCTTCAGTACGACGCACTAGCTCTTTAATTGGTGGTACGCCAGACAGAACTTTTTTACCACCTTCGCGGATAGAGGTGTATAGGCTGCCAGATAGCACTTGAGCCAAGTGGTTGTTTAGCGCTCCTACATTCTCTGAAATCGACATTTCATTGTCATTGAGGATAACCAGCATATCAGGGTGTACGTCTCCCGCATGATTCATGGCTTCAAACGCCATACCAGCAGTAATTGCACCATCGCCGATAACGCTCACGACTTTGCGGTCATTTCCCTCTTTGCCTGCACTGATTGCCATGCCAAGCGCTGCACTAATAGATGTCGATGAGTGACCGACCGAAAGTGTGTCGTACTCACTCTCTTCACGCCACGGGAAAGGATGCAGTCCATCTTTCTGACGGATAGTCGGCATTTGGTCACGGCGACCTGTGAGTATTTTGTGTGGGTAGGCTTGGTGGCCTACATCCCAAACTAATTGGTCAAACGGAGTGTTGTAAACATAATGCAGAGCGACAGTTAGCTCTACCGTACCTAGGCCAGAGGCGAGGTGTCCGCTCGACTGGCTCACTGAATTTAATAAGTAGGTGCGTAGTTCATCGCATAGCGTTGGTAGCACATCTTTGGGTAGGCTACGTAGCTCATCAGGCGTATCAGCTAATGCCAATGTCGGATATTTCGAAATATCAAGAGTCATAGTTATTGCGCGCTTATTGTGTTAGTTCTTGCGCTCGATGACATATCGGGCGAACTCTTCGAGTAACTCTGTATTGTATGGGATTGCCTCTAAAGCTTGAAGGGCTTCATTTAACAGAGTGTGAGCTTTGTTGATAGCTCCGTCTAATCCAAGCAGTGCTGGATAAGTACTTTTGTTTAATTCTTGATCAGAGCCTTGTGGTTTGCCCAAGGTTTCCGTGTCGCTAATGATATCTAAGATATCGTCTTGAACTTGAAACGCGAGACCGACTGCATCAGCGTAGCGATCAAGTTGGGGCAGTACTTCAAGTCCTTTCTCACCAGCGGCTAAAGCGCCTAATCTGATTGCAGATTTCATTAAAGCGCCGGTCTTATGGCGGTGAATTTCTTCAAGCTCTTGCAGTGAAATGTTCTTATTTTCCGCCGCGAGATCCAGTGCTTGGCCCATACACATACCATTTGCACCGGATGCGTCTGCAAGTACCTTTACCATCTTTATACGGTTGCATTCTGCATTCGGGTTTAATGACCCTTCTGCCAAAATAGTGAATGCTAAGGTTTGCAGTGCGTCGCCAGTTAAAATGGCTGTTGCTTCATCAAACTTAATGTGACAGGTTGGCTGGCCGCGACGCAGTGCATCATCATCCATTGCGGGCAAGTCATCATGGATGAGTGAGTAGGCATGAATGCACTCCACAGCCGCTGCTGGAGTATCAAGGTCGTTAAGGTCACGACCTAACATCTGGCCTGTGATATACACAAGAAACGGACGTGCACGCTTACCACCAAGTAGCAATCCGTAGTGCATTGCTTCAATGAGTGGCAGGTGCTGATGAGGGAGTGCTTGCAACCAGTGGTTTAGCTGATCATTGCTTCGCTGTTGAAGTGAGGTTAATACCTCTTGCATGGCAGAACTCTTCTATAACTATTATTCAGACTGAGCTTCAAAATCAGAAAGTGGGGAACTATCATCATTCTGTAACAAAATACTAACGCGCTGTTCCGCGTCGCTCAGCTTGGTTTGTCCAGAGCGAGCAAGTGCAATACCGCGCTCAAACTTTTTAAGGGCATCTTCCAATGCTAAATCACCGTTTTCGAGGTTTTCTACGATGCCATCGAGCTCTTCAATGGTCGCCTCAAAGGTCATATTTTCTGGTTTCTTGCTCGCCATATTGGATTCACCTAGAGAATGATGCACGAAAGTTACCTTAGCCGATCACTATGGTCAAATTTAACCGAACAAATTTATCAGAAAAATCGAGCTTGTCCGGTCATATTCTACGCACAAGTGTATTGTAGGGTAGGTATCGGCCACTCAGCATCTATATTTATGTGAGTGTAGTACCAATAAAATACTAAAGATCTTAAGATGTTGCCGATATAATTTGTTAGAAGCTTAAAGATAGCATGAGGAGTGCTCTGTGGATTTAGCAACGCTGATAGGGCTGATTGGCGGTTTAGCTTTCGTCATCATGGCCATGATACTCGGTGGCAGTATCATGATGTTCGTCGATGTCACGTCTATTCTAATCGTAGTGGGTGGTTCAACCTTTGTTGTGTTGATGAAGTTCACTATGGGGCAATTCTTTGGTGCAGCAAAAATCGCGGGTAAAGCGTTCATGTTCAAGGCGGACGAGCCAGAAGACCTGATTGCAAAAGTGGTCGAAATGGCTGACGCAGCACGTAAAGGCGGTTTTCTTGCCTTGGAAGAAATGGAGATATCGAACAGCTTCATGCAGAAAGGTATTGACCTGCTGGTGGATGGCCACGATGCTGACGTAGTACGTGCAGCGCTGCAAAAAGATATTGCCCTGACAGATGAACGCCACGACTTTGGCTCAAGCGTATTTCGAGCATTTGGTGACGTTGCCCCGGCAATGGGTATGATCGGTACTCTAGTTGGTCTGGTTGCCATGCTGTCCAACATGGATGACCCGAAAGCGATTGGTCCAGCGATGGCGGTTGCACTTTTGACTACCCTATACGGCGCAATTCTATCTAACATGGTTTTCTTCCCAATTGCGGATAAGCTGTCTCTTCGCCGTGAGCAAGAGAAACTCAATCGCCGTTTGATCATGGATGGCGTACTTGCGATTCAAGATGGACAAAACCCACGTGTTATTGATAGCTATCTGAAGAACTACCTGAATGAAGGTAAACGTGCTCTTGATGTAGATAACGAGTAAGGTCGCGGTTATGGAAGAAGAAAAACCCAAATGTCCGCCTCCAGGCCTTCCATTGTGGATGGGTACTTTTGCTGACTTGATGTCGCTGCTGATGTGTTTCTTCGTACTTCTGCTCTCGTTTTCTGAAATGGACGTACTGAAGTTTAAACAGATCGCCGGTTCAATGAAGTTTGCTTTCGGTGTACAAAACCGGTTGGAAGTCAAAGATATTCCGAAAGGCACCAGTATTATTGCCCAAGAGTTTAGGCCAGGTCGTCCTGAGCCGACACCAATTGATGTCATTATGCAGCAGACGATAGATATCACTCAGCAAACTCTAGAGTTTCATGAAGGTGAGTCTGATCGAGCAGGCGGTACTCAGCGCGATCAAGGTAAATTAACCGGTGGTCAATCGCCAGATACGGCAACTCAAAACAACCAAAACTCCGAGTCAGACAATCCTCAGCAGCAATCGGCAGAGATGTCGCAAGAGCTTGAAACCATTATGGAGAGTATCAAGAAGGCTCTTGAGCGAGAGATTGAACAAGGTGCGATTGAAGTTGAGAACTTAGGTCAGCAGATTGATATTCGCATTCGTGAAAAAGGTGCGTTTCCAGAAGGCTCTGCATTCTTACAGCCCAAGTTCCGGCCGCTGGTGCGTCAGATTGCGGACTTAGTTAAAGACATTCCGGGTATAATTCGAGTGTCTGGCCATACTGATAATCAGCGTATTGATTCTGAGCTTTACCGCTCTAATTGGGATTTATCTGCGCAGCGTGCGGTCTCGGTTGCACAAGAGATGGAGAAAGTGCGCGGATTTGATTCTCAGCGATTGCGAGTTCGAGGCATGGCCGATACTGAGCCCCTTGGGCCAAACGATACTGAGGCGCAACGTTCGCGGAATAGGCGTGTTGAAATCAGTATTATGCAGGGGGAAGCATTACTGAGTGATGAAGTTCCAGCGATACAGTAGTTTAAAATAAACAAGACGAGCATAACCGCTCGTCTTTTTTATGGTCTGTGCTTCATGTATAATCTTGCGCCCTTAGAGGCAGCTCATCGAGAAGTTGAGCGGCTTGGCTCTCAGAGCATGAAAATAGCGTAACAGTTAACTTGTGAAGTGAATTATGAAATTTATCGTAAAGCCCCATCCAGAAATTTTTGTAAAAAGTGAGTCTGTGCGTAAGCGCTTCACAAAGATTCTTGAGTGTAACATTCGTAATATTATCAAGAGTCATACAGAGTCTGTTGCTGTTTTCAACCGTCGTGACCACATTGAAGTAACGGCGGAGTCGGATGAGTATCGCAAAGAGACTATCGACATACTGACTCGCACTCCGGGCATTCACCACGTACTGGAAGTTCAACAGTCTGAATTTAAAGACTTGCATGACATCTTCGAGCAGGTGTTAGAGCTAAACCGTCCACATCTTGAAGGTAAAACGTTTGTGGTACGTGCTAAGCGTCGCGGTAAGCATGACTTCACATCGATCGAGCTAGAACGCTACGTGGGTGGTGGTTTGAACCAAGCGATTGAAAGTGCCAGCGTTAAGCTTAAGAACCCAGATGTGACGGTGAAAGTTGAAGTAGCGAATGAAAAGCTAAACCAAGTAATTGCACGTTACAAAGGCCTTGGCGGCTTTCCTCTTGGAACGCAAGAAGATGTACTAAGCCTGATTTCTGGTGGTTTTGACTCTGGTGTATCTAGCTACCTGCATATCAAGCGTGGCTCAAAGGTTCACTACTGCTTCTTTAACCTTGGTGGTCCTGCACACGAAATCGGTGTTAAGCAGGTTGCTCACTACTTATGGAACAAATATGGCTCATCCGCCAAAGTACGCTTTATCTCGGTCGACTTTGAGCCTGTTGTGGCTGAAATTCTTGAGAAGGTCGATGACGGTCAAATGGGTGTGATCTTGAAGCGTATGTTTATGCGTGCCGCGGGAATGGTGGCTGAGAAGTTCAAGATTGAAGCCTTGGTAACAGGTGAAGCATTAGGTCAGGTATCGAGTCAGACGCTAACTAACCTACGCCATATCGATAATGTCACGGACTCTTTGATCCTTCGCCCGCTAATCAACTGGGATAAAGAGGATATCATCAACCTTGCGCGTGATATCGGTACTGAAGACTTCGCTAAGACGATGCCAGAGTACTGTGGTGTCATTTCTAAGAAGCCAACAGTGAAAGCTGTGAAAGCGAAACTGGAAGCGGAAGAAGCCAAGTTCGATTTCGATATCTTAGAGCAGGTAGTACGTGACGCCCGTGTAATGGATATCCGTGATATCGCAAAAGAGACTGAAAAAGCAGCGCCTGAAGTTGAGCAAGTTCAAGCCGTTGAAGAGCATGCTATCGTGCTGGATATTCGTAGTCCTGAAGAGGAAGATGACAACCCACTAGAGATTGAAGGTGTGGAAGTGAAGCACATTCCGTTCTTCAAGTTGGGTACACAGTTTGGTGATTTAGACCAATCTAAGACCTATCTGCTTTACTGTGACCGTGGTGTGATGAGCCGTTTGCAAGCTCTCTACCTACAGGAACAAGGCTTCAACAATGTGAAGGTTTACCGTCCGTAGTTTTTGGCTAATACAGTTTGATAGAAAAGCGCAACCCTATTGTTAGGCTTGCGCTTTTTTGTTGATTGCACTTGGTCATTTTCTTGAGACATAAAAAAACACCGCCATAGAGGCGGTGCTAAATATTTGACAGACAGGTCAAAATAAATACAGGAAGTATATGTTTCGTTTCCCTTGAGAAACAAAACTGGTAGAAACCTACCGAACTCGAAATACGAGTTTGCAAACACAACATCGCAACAGGAAATCAATTGATTTATAACAAAATCAAGCCGTTCTGACTTCATGCTGCGGGGTGAAATATAGAATTTCTCTGGTCGTCAGGCAATCGACATTTTATAATGTTTCAGATAAAAAAAACTAATCCAATTTGTGGAAGGTCCCTATGTCTAGAAGATTGCCTCCTTTAAACTCACTGAAAGTGTTTGAAGCCGCAGCCCGACATTTGAGTTTTACCCGAGCAGCAGAAGAGTTATTCGTCACTCAGGCTGCGGTCAGTCATCAGATCAAAGCGTTAGAAGAGTTCCTCGGCTTAAAATTATTCAGGCGCAGAAATCGCTCATTGCTTCTTACCGAAGAGGGACAGAGCTACTTTCTTGATATTAAAGATATTTTCACTTCCTTGGCCGAAGCTACCGACAAAGTTCTCGAACGTAGTGAAAAAGGTGCGCTGACCATCAGTTTGCCACCAAGCTTCGCTATTCAGTGGTTAGTGCCTCGTTTGGCCGATTTTAACCAGCAAGAGCCGGATATCGATGTGCGAATTAAAGCGGTGGATATGGATGAAGGCTCACTTACCGATGATGTTGATGTGGCGATCTATTATGGGCGTGGAAATTGGCCCGGATTACGTGCAGATAAATTGTATCAAGAGTTTTTGATTCCTCTCTGTTCACCGTCAGTGCTTTTAGGCAGCAAACCATTAGAAACTTTAAGTGACTTAAAACAACATACTTTGCTGCATGATACGTCACGTAAAGATTGGAAGCAGTTTGCCAAGCAGCATGGCATTGAAGGGGTTAACGTTAACCATGGCCCGATCTTCAGCCACTCAACCATGGTTCTCCAAGCAGCAGCGCATGGTCAGGGTGTTGCTCTTGGTAACAATGTGCTTGCTCAACCAGAGCTTGAAGCAGGCCGCTTAATTGCCCCATTTGATGAAGTATTGGTTTCCAAGAATGCCTTCTATGTGGTTTGCCATGATAAGCAAGCGGACATGGGGCGTATTGCAACGTTTCGTGATTGGATGCTAGCGAAAGCCCAAAGTGAGCAAGAGGACCTGCTTGATGAGTAACTATTTGATTGACGGGGAACAGGGCAACCCCTTGTTTATATTTGCTCATGGTGCCGGCGCTGGGATGGAGCACATGTTTATGCAGGCGGTTGCCACAGGCCTCGCGCAAAAAGGCATTCAGGTGGTGCGTTTTAACTTTCCTTACATGGTGAAACGTGCTGAAGATGGTAAGAAGCGTCCGCCAGATAGAGCGCCTAAGTTACTTGAAGCGTACCAAGCGGTTATCAATGAACATTGTGCTTCGGATAGGGTTGTGATTGGCGGTAAATCGATGGGAGGCCGTATGGCAAGCCTTCTTAGTGCAGAAGAAAAAGTTGCTGCGATTGCTTGCTTAGGCTTTCCATTTCATCCGCCAGGCAAGCCTGACAACTACAAGGGTGCGCATTTAGCTGACATAGACAAGTCATGTCTGATTCTGCAAGGTGAGCGAGATACATTTGGTAAAAAGCAGGAGTTCGCTGAGTTTGCGCTCTCATCTAAGGTGAAAGTCGAATTCATTCCAGATGGTGACCATAGTTTTAAACCCCGTAAGAGTTCTGGGCATACTGAAGAGGGAAATATTGCCCTCGCGGTAGAGCATCTTGCTAAGTTCATTCTGGAGGCCCGCTGATGCACATCAAGTCATGTTTGGTGTTGGGTGGCATAGCATGTGGTGCTGGCGTGGCATTAGGCGCGTTTGCTGCCCATGGTTTAAAGCAGGTGTTGTCACCGTATTTGCTCGATGTTTTTCAAACGGGTGTGCAGTACCAGTTTATTCATGGCATCGCTATTTTGCTTTGCGGCGTTCTGCTCGGGTTAAAATTGCCACTTAAGTCACAAAAATATTTCTCCCTTGCCGCCGTTTGCTTTATCATCGGCATCTTTTGTTTTAGCGGTAGCCTCTATGCACTGGCATTAACGGGAATCAAATGGTTTGGTCCAATCACGCCATTTGGTGGATTAACGTTTATGCTTGGTTGGGGGTTGTTCGTTTACGCAGCACTACAGGTTAAAGAGGTGAATCAGTGAAACAATTAATGCTCTACTGCCGCAGCGGCTTTGAAAAAGAGTGCGCCGGAGAAATTCAAGATCGTGCTACTCAGTTAGAAGTATTTGGTTTCCCACGTCTTAAAAAGAATACAGGCTACGTGCTGTTTGAGTGTTACCAAGATGGTGATGCGCAGAAACTGGTAAAAGAGCTCGATTTTAAATCGCTCATTTTTGCTCGCCAGATATTTGCTGTTGCGGCGGAAATTCAAGAGCTGCCTCGTGAAGACCGTATTTCGCCTATTTTGCATGATTTGAGTTTCGTTGAGACCATGCCACGTTGTGGTGATATTCGTGTTGAAACGCCAGATACCAATGAAGCTAAAGAGCTACTCAAGTTCTGTCGTAAGTTTACTGTGCCAATGCGACAAGCTCTACGCGGTAAAGAGATCCTGTTCCCGAAAGATAGCCCGAAAAAGCCGGTATTACACATCTGTTTTGTTGCTCCGACGCACTGCTTCATTGGTTACTCTTTACCTAGCAATAACTCCCAGTTCTTTATGGGTATTCCTCGTCTTAAATTCCCTGCGGATGCACCGAGTCGTTCAACTCTAAAATTGGAAGAGGCATTTCATGTCTTTATTCCACGTGAAGAGTGGGATGAACGCCTTGCAGCAGGCATGTGGGGCGTCGATTTGGGAGCATGTCCTGGCGGTTGGACTTACCAATTGGTTAAGCGATCAATGTTTGTTCACTCGGTTGATAACGGCATGATGGCAGATAGCCTCATGGAAACTGGTCAGGTTAAACATCACCAAGAAGACGGCTTTAAGTTTGAGCCGGCGCGTAAGAACGTAACTTGGCTGGTGTGTGACATGATTGAGAAGCCTTCTCGCGTTGCCCAGTTGATGGGAGAATGGATTATTAGCGGTTGGGCGAAAGAGGCGATTTTTAACCTCAAGTTGCCAATGAAAGGTCGTTACGACGAAGTGCTAGAAGATATCGAGAATCTAAAACTGTTCCTTATTGAGAATGGCGTTAAGTTCAAACTGCAAGCTAAGCACCTTTATCATGATCGAGAAGAGATCACGGTTCATGTTCAGTGCTTGTCTAATATCTCGCCGCGATAAGAATCGAGATCGGACTTCGTCCTTCGGGAGCGCTACGCTTTTGGGACGGGCTGCGCCCTATGGAAATCGGGGTCGCTACGCTGTTGGAAAGCGATGGCAGTAATAAAAACAAAGGGTTGACACATTATGCCAACCCTCTGTAAGTTTCCAGTTTTCCACAGGACGAAGTCCGTCCCCGCATCCCACATCCGAATCCCGCTCTACTCATTCGCTCCGGTAAAACGAATATCCTGCAGGTTAAACCCAAGTTCCATATCCGTCTTTAGCGATGCAATGAGCTTGCACTTGCGCGCCGATTCAATATGCTCATCCAGCTTCTTGCGATATTTGGCTGGTAACTCTTCGCTCATATAGGCTTGTTCAATATCGTTAAACTGATTCAGAATCTCTTTTGCGGCTTTTGGCCCCACACCTGGCACACCGGGTACTTGGCTAGAGCTTATTCCCGTCAGCCCCCAGTAGTCAGCAAGCTGAGTCGGTTTTACACCAAACTCAGTTTCTATAAAAGGCTCGTCTAACCAGCGGTGTTGGAAGTAGTCACGGATCTGTAGGGTTGGAGAAAGCAGTTGGCAGTAACCTTTGTCGGTTGAAACAATGGTCACTTTCTCACCGTGGCTGGCAACCTTAGTCGCTAATGTCGCTACTAAATCGTCAGCTTCATCACCATCTGAAAGCAGTGAATCTATACCTAATTTCCACCAAGCATCTTGAATTGCCTCCAATCCCTCTAGCAAAGGCTCTGGCATAGGTTTACGGTTCTGTTTGTATTCTGGAAGAATCTCGGCTCGCCAACCACGTTGCTGTAAGTGATGGTCAAACACTGCAATAATGTGAGTCGGCTGGGACTCAGATAAGATTCTGTTCAGAGTACGAGTGGTCGTATTGATTGTTCTTGTTATATCACTGGCATCAGGCTGGGCTGAATGAACGCGTCGGATTAGGTTTAGGGCATCGATAATAACAAGATGAATAGACATACAGTTCAAAAAAATAAGGGCATGGAGCCCTTATTGTATAGATTGAGGTTGAGATTGCTAGTCAGTCAGGTAACGGCTAACCTGACGTCTTGATCTTATAACAAGGCTCATAGGCAGTGCCACCTGGTAACTTCATTCGGTCTTGCTCGACAAAGTCTCGTAATAGCTTATCCATTTTCTTCATTAAAATATCGTCACCATCTAATAGAAATGGTCCGTGATGTTCAATCTCACGGATACCTTCTGCTTTAACGTTACCTGCAACAATGCCGGAGAATGCTTGGCGCAACGCTGCCGCAAGATTTTCTGGGCGCTGATTGAGGTGTAAGTCCAGGCTAGCCATATTATCGTGGGTCGGCTCAAATGGCAGTTGGAACTCTGGTTCAATTTTCAGAGACCAGTTGAAGCTATAAGCGTCATCGGTATCTTTACGGTACTGACGGACATCACTCATACCGTGTTTCATTATTTGCGCCACTTTAGCAGGATCATCAATCACTATTTGATAGTGCTTTTGCGCCACTTCACCGAGTGTATCGCCAATAAAGCGGTCAATGGAGCGGAAGTACTCCTCGCTCTCCTTTGGCCCTGTTAGAACAATAGGTAGTGGCTGGTTGGCATTTTCTGGGTGGATCATAATGCCAAGTATGTACAGCAACTCCTCAGCCGTACCCGCACCACCTGGGAAAATGACAATGCCGTGGCCTATGCGAACAAAAGCCTCAAGACGTTTCTCGATATCAGGCATGATAACCAACTCATTGACGATTGGGTTTGGTGGCTCAGCGGCAATGATCGATGGTTCAGTTAGACCTAAATAACGCTGCTCATAGTAACGCTGCTTAGCATGCCCAATGGCCGCCCCTTTCATTGGTCCTTCCATAGCACCAGGACCACAGCCGGTACATATGTTGAGTTCACGTAAGCCAAGTTCATGACCGACTTCACGTGTGTACTGATATTCGGTGGGATTGATCGAGTGCCCGCCCCAACACACCACTAGGTTGGGCTCTAGGCCAATTGTCAGAGCGCCAGCATTTCTTAAAATACCAAATACTAGATTAGTAATGTGGCTGGCATTGGTCAGGTTAAGACGCTGGTTATCAGCAAGGTGCATATTGACGTAAACAATGTCACGTAGCACAGAGAAAAGGTGCTCTTGAATACCTTTGATAATTTCGCCGTCAACAAATGCGTGCTCTGGCGCATTGGTTAGCTCAAGCTTGATGCCACGTTCGCGACGAACCACATTCACATCGAAAGATTTATATTTATCAAGCAGGTCTTTGGAGTTATCCGTATGGCTACCTGAGTTAAGAACCGCGAGAGTACAGTTGCGGTAGAGTTGGTACAGATCACTAGAAGCGGTCTTCTTAAGGCGCTCAACTTCAAGTTGAGAGAGTAGATCCATACTGCCTGCTGGACTAATGTGCGTGATCATGGTGACCTCCTTGACAAGACAGCGGCTCTCACAATGAGTGAGATATCATTATTGTTATTGTCTATGTTCGCCGCGAAAAATCGGGGGAAATTAAGCGAACGTCCTTTAAGCTTAGCAGCTTTTTCTAAATAATAAACCTAACTAATTGATATATAAAGATCAATCATTGCGTATATGGCTACGAGTTCTTGCGAGGTGGGGTTTAACGCCAAACGAGTTGGCTTTTGCCCAGCGTTTTAGCTTCGTTGAGGCAAAGATTAATTCTTTCTAACACTTCTTCAGGGGTGTCAGAGTCTTTAAAAGAGGTGCTTGCGGCGGAGAGGGTAATGGTCAGGTTACGATCGCGGAACTTGAACGGCAGTTTAGATACTTGAGTTTGAATTGACTGAATTGTGCTATACGCATTGTTGTCTGATAGTTCTGGTAGCAACAAAATAAACTCTTCACCAGAAAAGCGCGCAACGGTATCGACTTCGCGAATCTCTTTTTGGATCGTTCGAGCAATGATTTTTAATGCTTTATCACCCGCGGCGTAACCAAAGCTATCGTTGATCGCTTTGAATCCATCAATATCTAAAATAACTACCCGCAGCGTATGCTGAGCACGTATCCAGCGGCGATATTCAAGCTCAAGTCGATCACCAAACGCGGCGCGGTTGTATACCTTGGTCAGTGGATCAAGCAGCATTCGTTGTGCCTGATCTTCTAAACGGCGGCGGTAGTCTTGGGTAATGTCGAACAGAGCTTCAAGTTGGTTTTTGCCATAGTCCATGCGCTCTAGTAGAGCCTGCTCACGTTGCTCCGCGTGTTTCAATCGCTCAGATAGAGAGTTCAGTTGGGTCAGTAGTGGGTTCACCTGTTGCTTCAGTGACTCTATGCTCTCTGCGTTGGCGACTTTAGCTTGCGTATCTGCGACCAATTCTTCCAGCTCATCGTTCATCTCTTGACGATGAGCAAAATAACTGTGGGATTGTTGTGAGTTTTGTGCAGCACTCTTTAACGAGGTAGAGAGTGAGGCATTGACCTGCTCAAGGAATTGTTCAGAAGTTTTGCGCTCATAGTGTGTCCCTTCAATCACTAATTTCAGTGTTTGCAGGGTCAGCTCCAGTAAGACGTGGCTGTTGACGCCAACCAGTAGCTTTGTACGGATATCTATCAGTAGGTCGCCAGACTCACCTTCGAAATCCAACTCAGTGATAAGGTGCTGTAACTCTTCGGAAAGGCGAAGTAAGAGATCTCTGTCTGAGCTAGCAGCGACTTGGTTTACGCTGTAATCAGGGTTGGACGTGATGATTTTTACCGAGCGTTCGTAGAGACTAAGGAGTTTTAGGGCTTGCTCAGAACGAGGGTGTTTAAGCCCACTGGAATAACTGAGCAGATCTCGCAGATCGCGCTTGATTCGCGCAGGTAGTCCGGTCAAGCGAAGCAGAGTTTCACCGCTATGCTTTATTTGGCAATCCAAATGTTCGGTTTGTTGTTCCATAGCCAAGCCTTGTTGTTTTAGTAAACGCTCTAAGACTGCAAGTTTCGGAATTAAGGTGCTGACGTCTTGTTGTTGTTCTATCGCTTGAATCAGCTCAGTGAGCCCCGCTTGTAGACGCGGATTTTCACATTGATAAGCACTACTTAGTGAAGCGATAACACGTTGAAGAACCTTTTGTTCTCTATTAAATTTGAACGAGGTATCCCTTTGTGTCAATCGAACTTGTTCCAATTGAGATTTCAGGTTATGCAGCTGTGACTGAAGATCTTGTTCGATAACGCCCATGGAGTAACTTAAATGAGATTCAACTTATATCTAGTAATTTATCGATAATATCAAATAAATCACGGTCGTCACGATTTACTACGTTTGATTGATTAGCTTTTATTCATCTTTTAACAGTTTTTTGATGCTGTCCTCATTCTTGAAAGAAGAGTGGACTTTAATTAGCCCTTGGTTGATGGAATGCTTGCATGCCTTACGGATATTACCTGTGGCTAAACTTGCAGCCGGCGCGTTTTCAATCGCTCGCAAGTAAACCCATTGGCTAGAATTCTCTTTCATGCTCAAAGTTCGTGCGGTACTGGTTGACATTAGTAGCACATCAACTAGTTCCTTATCATTAATTGCAGTATACGCCCTTGGTAGGAAAGGATAGTCTGCCATACCAATACGAATGATGCGGTTGAGCAAACGATCCGGCTTGAACTCTAAGATCCACTGTTGGAGCTTTTCGAACAACTCTTCAGGGTTAGTGTCGCGCTCACTGTTAGGCTCAATGTAAAGAAGGTTGGCGTCAGAGAAGTGATAAATACGTGCTGGATGCTCGATTCGCTGTTGCAGATAATCGCCAAATGCACGCTCTAGTTTCAAGCCCTCTTGGTAACCGTGTTGCAAATACATGTTGCGCAAAAATGGGACATCAATCATGGCGAAACGTAGGCGGTCGTTAAGAGGTTCGTGAATCAACTCACCAACATGCCATTTCTCAAACTTATGGCTGCTCTCCTCCAGTGAGGCTGGAAGTTTAGCATTCAACATGCGCAGGTTTTTTAGCCCAGAACGTGAATGGGTGTAGAGATCTTCGTTTAGCTCATCAAGCTCGTCTTTTTGTACGCTGATGATATGGCCTCGACGAAGAATAAAGACAAACAACAATGCGCACAGAGCGAATAAGGTAAAGGTTATCTTTTGGAACTTACGATATTCAAGGTGAGTTTGTTCCAGCTCTTTTTTCTGACCGCTTAAGTGTAATGTCTGTTCAACAAACTCTTTTTGCTGACGAAATGCATCTTCACTGATCAGATCTAACTCTTGCTGCTCAATGGTTGCCAGCGAGTTGTACTGTTTGAGGTAGTCCAGCGCTTGCTGGTATTGACCGTTCAGTTCGTAACCAAGATACAACATGTTGTATGCTGATTTTTGTATGCTGATGTCTTGGATATCTTTTGCAATATCCAGTGCTTGAGTGGCGCTATCAATGACCTTTTTCGGCAGTTTCTTATGCCGTGCTAGGCCTGCATCAAGCAGTAATGCATAAGCTTTAAGTTTTGGAATATCGGCATATTGTAGAAGTTCCTGGGCACGTTCTAGGTACTGCTCCGTTAAAGGAAAATTTACTAGGTTCAAATAGGTTGCTGCGAGCGAGATTCGAATATCAATAACGCTCTCGATATTGTTCTGCAATCGCTCATGATCCATCGCGTTAAAGTAGTGAACCAACGCGAGGTTATATTTGCCTTGATAATAGTAGATATCACCCATGCGTTTCAGTAGCGGAGCAAGAGCGGGTGAGTTTTCATAGTTGTCATAAAAATCAGCGGCTTGAGAAAAGTGATCATTGGCTTTATCGAGTACCTTACGGTCATAGAAAAGCTGGCCAAGAATACGGTTTACTTCTGCGAGTTGGCGCGCTGAGTCAGTCTCTATTGCGGTCCAGTAGCTGATCAGTAATTCGGATAGGGCAAGATTGTACTTCTTGTTTGCAAGTAGTTGCTTACCTACAGTGGTATGGTAGTCAATTATGGTATGGATAGACTTAGACTCGTCTACGTAGGGCTTAGCCTCTTGATATAGTTGAGTGGCCAGTTCCAAGTTACCTTCAGTAGAGGCGACTTCGGCTCTCAGCATGGTCAACCGATACTTGAGGCCGCGAGCTAACTGTTGTGGGTTCTCAATTTGGCTAAACTCTTGCTCGATTTCGTTCATGCTCTGTTGGGCAGCTTGCGAGTTGCCACTCAGATTCCATTTGAGCTTAGTTTCGACGAGTTTTAGGTCTATCAGCAAGTATGGCAGTTTATAGACGGTTGCCAGTTGCTTTGCCTCTTTGAGTATGTTGAGAGCTTCAGGTTCATTGCCTAAGTTAGCTTCTGCGCGAGCCAGAATACGTAGCGCATCTATAGTGCCACCGGGAGTACGTGTTCGGTTGTCGGCTTCATCGCGGGAAATCCCTGACGGGCTCTTTTCCGTCTTATCGGTTAATGTACGTTGAGTTAAGTAGTTCGTTGCTAGTCGCTTTGCTTGCTCGGGAACAATATTAACCAGGCTGTTTGCTTCACTTAACAGCGCCGATGAGTATAGAGTGTTTGCCCAGATAGGCGTTGCAACAAGGAACAACAAGGCGCCGATAAAGGGCTTCCAACGTACATTAACCATTAAGAGACTTCCTATTGACGAGCCATGCGTTGATTGTGATTAGGTTGACGGCTTACATTGGAACGATATGGGTTAATATCAAGTCCACCACGTCGGGTATAACGTGCGTAGACCGTCAATCGCTCTGGCTGACAGAATTCCATAATGTCAGTAAAAATACGTTCAACACACTGTTCATGAAACTCGTTATGTTCACGGAAAGACACTAGGTAGCGCAGCAGGGATTCACGGTTGATCTGTTTGCCCTTGTAATGAATCTCGACACTGCCCCAATCAGGTTGGTTGGTGATAAGGCAGTTTGACTTAAGTAAATGGCTATGCAGTGTTTCTTCAACCATTTGCTCTGATGCTGCTTCTGCTAACAAGTTGCGGTCAAACTCATAACTGGTGATTTCGATATCCTGTTCATCAATGCATTCGCCATCCATAGTGACGATTAGAGAGTCAGTGTAGTCTTCTACGCAGCGAACGGTCACTGTTACAGCTTCACCCGCGCAGGCAGAGAGATCTTTAGCTAAAGTCTGCTCAACCTCATCCCATGACGCGAAACGACTTTGGTTGAAACTGTTTAGGTATAACTTGAATGATTTGGACTCAATAAGGTTTGCGCTGGTGGCAGGGATAGAGACTTCACCGATCGCAACCTGAGGCAGCCCTTTTTCATTTAGCCAAGAGAGCTCGTATAAAGTCCAAATATCACAACCTTGAAAAGGCAGAGCATCGCCAAGATTCAAATCATCTCGGTTCAGGCTGCGGGGAACAGGTTGCAGTAGGTTTGGGTCATATTGGTTTGAATACTCTGTCTTTTGACCTAACGTCAGACCAGCAAGCTCTTTAGCGTCAGAATATTTGCTCATACTTTTGTTCGTTTTCTATTAGAATGTCGAGAATTTTACGCAATCCTGTCCCTAAAAGCGACTATTCATGTTGGAGAATCAAATGGCAGACAATGCCCTGCAAGCTTTACACGCATTCAGTGAAAAATACCGTCAGGCTTATCTTGATGCACATGGCCATCTACCGCGCAGCGAAGAGCTTGTTGACTTAGTGTCGCCTTGTGTTGAAGCAAAAACAGACGATGCTGTTGAGTGGCAAGCTTATCAACGAGAGCAAGCTGCTGATTTTACCAATGTTGAAAATGGTATTGAGTTGACGCTCCACCAAGATATTAAGACTTTTTATGGTTCTCAGTACAGTGCGGACATGGACGCGACTTGGCAAGGTAACGAGCTAACGCTACTGCAAGTGTGGAGTGATGAAGATTTTGTTCGCTTGCAAGAGAACATTCTTGGTCATTTGGTGACTCAGCGCCGATTGAAACTAAAACCAACGGTGTTTATTGGTGCGACTGACGCTGAGCTAGATGTCGTTTCCATTTGTAATATTACAGGCAACGTTATTCTAGAGCGCTTAGGTACAGATAAACGTGATGTACTGGCACAAGACATCGCTGAGTTTTTGGCTAACTTAGAGCCAGCGGTGTAGCTATGTATGTTGTAGAACTCCAGTTTGAGTGTTTTGACAATACAACCGTTAGTGCTGTCGACAAGGCGATCAACGGTTTAATGGATGCGCTGCGCTACAATGGTCAGGTATTAGGTCGAGAGTTTCCGATTGTGATGGGCGATGGCGAATTTTTTGTTCGAGTAGTATGCCCTGAGCAGGACAGTCTGCATCCAAGCTATCACTCTGATTTTGTTAAGGTATGTCTAAATCGCTTATCTGAGGCAAGTCTGCTGGCGCCAAAAATGCGTTTGCTCGGCCGAGACCTCAATTCTGAAGAGGCGGCCGAAGATCAAGCGCCAAGCTGGCAGGTGTTGTACACCACTTATGTCCATACCTGTTCGCCGCTGAGAAGTGGTGAAACCTTACTGCCCATCCCACTTTATCGTAATCCTCCGACATTAAATGGCGATCACAAAGCGGTCGTGAAATGGCAAACAGAGTGGCAAGCGTGCGATGAAATCCAGATGGCCGGTGGCTGTCGAGCGGAACACGCTGCCTTGCATGAGATTTGTGATACCGACAGTGTGTTGTTCAAGCGTGGCTGGGATTTACGTGGTCGAATTGAATACATTACTCAAGTTCCGACCTACTACTATCAGTACCGTGTCGGTGGCCAAAGCCTTGATCAAGAGAAAGCCCGTAAATGCCCGAAATGTGGTGGTGAGTGGTTACTCGACGAACCTGTGCACGATATCTTCTATTTTAAATGTGATGATTGCCGACTCGTCTCTAACATCTCTTGGGATCACTTAAAATAATACTAATCACACCAAGTACCTGAACATCTAATTGTTACGACTGATATAAAAAGACCCGCGTTACTGCGGGTCTTGATCTGAATTTTCATCTGTCGTTTTAGGCTTTTTCTTCGCCTGGCCAAACTTCATATTGGCTGTGTACTTGAGGGCCGCAATGTTTCCTATTACAACGCTCAAGACAATAACAATGATAACCCAAGGGTTGGTAAGCAGGTCTAACACAACGTTTATCTCGTAATGTTGTTAATAAAACGATTGTAGATGTTTTCAAGCTGTATTAACACAGTTTGCTTGCCCAATATGGAAGCAGGTCTGAGTTGTTGCGCGAGTGTTGCGACATCAAGTTGTTGTAAACACTGCTCAGATACTGATTTATGGCTGATGTGCCAAGGTTCGATGGCCACTCCACCTCTGTCTAGGGCATAGGGGAAAAAGAACCCATACTGAGTCAGATTCTCTTTCAGCCATAGATAAAACGCGTGTTGATGACCTGACAGATACTCCCAAGGCTCTAGCTTTAGAGTGGTACCAAGAGGCAGGCTATCTCGGTCAAACACATCAAAGTCACAGCCCCAGTGATGGCGGCTACCTCCTGGTAGTGCTGACCAGCGCAGAATCGCTAACATTTTATCTGCTTCAGGTAGTTGGCTGGTATCCATCACTTGGCTGTTGCTGTCCAAAATATCAGTTTGCCCCGACATCTTGTTGTTCCAGATTGCCATCTGACGGTCAAAGTCTCGAAAGCCACTCGCGATATTAAGGTTAAATCCTGCGTCTGCGGCTGCCCGTTTCAGCGCGAGCAGATCTCGGCTCACCTTAGGGTGAACCAAGAACGTTTTTTGGCCGACAACGGTCTCAACTAAATGGCTGGTTGTTTGGCCTGTCAGTTGCTCTGGTGTCATGTTTAAACTAATAAGTTCTCTAGTGTTTTCTGATACATATCAGTCAGTTTTTCTAGGTCTGCAATTTTGACACACTCGTTCACTTTGTGGATTGTCGCATTTACCGGACCAAGTTCTACTACTTGACCACCCATGCGAGCGATAAATCGACCGTCAGAGGTGCCGCCTGTAGTGAGTAGCGCCGGTTTGGTTTGGTTAACGGTATCTACGGCATCGACAACCGCATCCAACAGTGCGCCAGTATCTGTTAAGAACGGGTCGCCATTGAATGTCCATTTTAGGTCGTAGTCTAAATCATGCTTATCGAGTGTTTCAGTTACGCGCGACACAATCATATCGTTGTTAAGTTCGGTGCTAAAACGCAAGTTAAACTGAACGTTAAATTCACCAGGAATCACATTCGAAGCACCAGTACCTGCATGTACGTTAGGGATTTGGAAACTGGTTGGTGGGAAGTAGTCATTGCCCTTATCCCACTCAGTCGTTGCCAGTTCGTGAATGGCGAGTAGTGACTGATGAACCGGGTTTTTTGCTAAGTGAGGGTAGGCGACGTGACCTTGTATTCCTTTAACGGAGAGATCGCCAGTAATTGAACCTCGGCGACCATTCTTAACTACGTCACCGACAACTTCGGTGCTTGATGGCTCACCAACAATACACATGTCAATGTTCTCGCCGCGTGCCATTAAAGTTTCAACCACACGTACCGTACCATTGATAAACGGCCCCTCTTCATCAGAGGTGATCAGAAAACCGATCGAACCTTTATGCTCTGGGTGCTGTGCAATGAACTGCTCAACTGCAACGATCATGCTGGCTAGTGAGCCTTTCATATCCGCTGCGCCACGGCCATGTAGGAAACCGTCTTTGATGGTTGGCTCAAAAGGCGGTGTGTCCCATAAATCAGGGTTGCCTGCTGGCACGACATCCGTATGTCCTGCAAACGCGAACAGTGGCGCTTCAGTACCACGACGAGCCCAGAAGTTGGTTGTGTCTTCAAACACCATTACTTCAATTTCAAACCCTAGGGCTTTTAGGCGGTTGATCATCACCTCTTGGCAGCCTGCATCTTCCGGGGTTACTGATTGGCGACTGATGAAGTCTTTTGCGAGAGCCAGAGTCGGGCTATCTGTCATCCTTGAAATCCTTACTAAATATTATGAAAAAATGGCGTGGTATTGATCCGCTTTGAAGCCGAGATGGTAGTCATCGCCTGACACTAAAATAGGGCGTTTGATCATCGCAGGGTGCTCAACAAGCAGTTCAATTGCGTTAGCTTCGTTGAGCGAGTCTTTTTGCTCTTGAGTTAGTTGGCGGTAGGTCGTACCGCGTTTGTTGAGCACATTCTCCCAACCTAGCTGTTGGCAAAATGTTTCGACTAGTGCTTTGTCGATTCCTTGCTTGCGGTAATCGTGAAAACTGTACTCCACCCCTTGTGCTTCTAGCCACTTTTTGGCTTTTTTTATTGTGTCGCAGTTTGGGATGCCATACATCTTAATTGTCATAGTTGAACCTTTGAAAGTGACTTTGGGGCGCATTGCCCTCGTTGTTTTTTATTGCGTTTTCTGCATCCTAGCAGGAAGTGGAGAGTGAGACAAAAGTGTGATGGATATAATTCATTCCGTAAAAAAAACAGTTTCACCTAGTTAGCGATCGTAGAGTTTTTGATCAAACGCAACACACTGGCGGGTAAAACAGAAATAATGACTCTAGAAATTACTAGGAGGTATCAATGGAATTGAGTCCTGTTTTTGCGAGGCGCTTGTATCTTGCACTACTGGTTGAAAATCTAGAGCGCCCAAATGTGCCTAAACTGATTGAGCAAACAGGCTGGCCACGACGCACTATTCAAGACGTAATAAAGGCGTTGCCAGGCATTGGCATTGAACTGATGTTTGTCCAAGATGGTCGACGTCACAATGATGGTTACTATCAGTTGTCTGATTGGGGCCCATTTGATAGTCAGTGGGTAATGGAGAGGCAAACAGATATCGCATCGAGCCTTGGCTTTTAGAACTACGATTCACAATACCTAGCGTTTAGGCGCTAGGTATTTTTGTTTTTAGCGGTACATTTTTTAGCGGTGCTATTTTGGGCAGTGGTAGGCATTGCCCATTACAGTGAAGGAGGTCGCAAAGTCTTGCGGTTGCACCAAATAGACGGTGTTAGCCCCTAACTCGTATGCTTGGTTTTTGGCTTCATTCAATGCACCACGCACCATGACGTCATTGGCAAAGAATAGATAGCTATACCAATGTCCTTCACTTCCTGTTATCTCGCCGAGCCACTGGCAGTTATCTGCATTAAATTGAGCGTCGAACCTTAAGTGTAGTGCACTTGCGTCTGGGTGCAGTTCGTTTGTTGGCGTCGCGCAGCCTGCAAGCGTTCCGAGCGAGAGTAGGGCAATAACGTATTTAGTTTTGGCTAACATAGGCGATAAACCCTATCCAACTGATGATAAGTAACCCCCAGGGTAAAATCGCGGGTTTCGCGCTCACTGCTTGGTTCTCTAACTCTACTGAATCACTTTGGTTGCTTACTTCGTCTGCTGTTCTTTTTGCTTTTTGTGCTTTCTTCTTGGCTTTGTCAGCTTGTCGAGAGCGCTCTTTCTGCTGTTTTTTATACTGAGCAATGCCTTTTTCAATCCCTTGAGCAATCAGTTTAGTCTGCTCTTTGGTTTGACCGGGCTTTTGGGTTGCTTTGGCAATCTTCATTGCTTCTTGCTGCGTTTGCTCTGAGGGCACAACTTTATTTTTCATAGTGATAGGATCTAATAGGGTCTGCTAGTTCAAAGACATATGTGTGTTAACAGGATATACTGAGTTGGTAATGAACAAAAGTGTGGGAGTGCTGATGAAGTGGACATTGATCATCAGTTTGATAATTGCTGCGCCTATTTTTTATTGGCTGCAAGGTCAAGCGCCTGAGCCTATTGCAGAATTAGAACCTCAACAGACTCACCAAGAGTGGATGCAAGATCTGCAAAGCCAATTGCAGCAAGATCCAAATCAGGCAGAGTTATGGTTTCAGCTCGGGCATGGCTACCTAAATAACCAAGATTTCTCATCAGCACTGACCTGCTTTGATTATGCGATTCGCTTAAGTGAACAGCCCTCGGCAAATCAGTTTGCTGCAAAAGCAACCTCTCTTTACTATGTCCGCAAGCAGATTATGACCGATGAGGTTTCACAACTGCTTGAGCAAGCCTTAACCCTTGAACCTGCCAACATGACGGCTTTGACTTTGATTGCAAACGATCATTTTATTAGTTTTCGGTATCAGCAAGCGGTAGACACCTGGACTAAGTTGCTTGACTCAGACAATCCAGACTTAGATCGCGAAGCGATTATCCACTCTTTGAACCAAGCAAAATCGTTTATTAAAGGCTAAGCTGCGTGTTCAAGCAATGAAAAAGGAAGTGTAATGATTTTAATCACTGGCGCGAGTAGTGGCCTTGGTGCAGCATTAGCGAAACTGTACGATAGCAACGGCGAGAAAGTGCACTTAATTGGCAGGAGTGAACAGAAGTTAGCTAACGTACACAGTCAGTTGTCTTCACAAGCGACTTATCAAGCTTGTGATCTTGCTAGCCACATAGATGTGCAAGCTATGTTCGATAAGCTCGAAGTGATCCCGACTAACATCATTCATTGCGCAGGAAGTGGCTATTTCGGTTTGCTTGAGGAACAAAGTCCAGAGCGCATAGAAGAGTTGATAGCGAATAACCTCACTACCGCGATCAACACAGTACGAGAGTCTGTTAGGCGCTTTAAGGATCAGCCTGTTACCTTGACAATGGTGATGTCAACCGCGGCTCAGCAGCCCAAAGCTCAAGAATCAACGTATTGCGCGGTCAAGTGGGCAGTGAAAGGTTTGATTGAGTCAGTCCGTATGGAGCTAAAAGGTTGTCCAATGAATATTGTTGCCGTTTATCCAGGAGGAATGGCAACAGAGTTTTGGGTGACAAGTGGTAAAGCGATCGATACTCAGAGTTTTATGTCAGCGGACGATGCTGCGTCGATGATTCATAGTTCGCTCACGGGCATTGGTAATGGTTACGTTTCGGATATAACCGTCAATCGGATATAGATTTTAGATTTCTACTAAAACGAATAAAGCCAGCAATTGCTGGCTTTGTTTCTTTGTTTATTGTTGCTTGTTTAAGGTTATTTCTCGTAACTCGCTTCGCGTTTCTGTGCGGCTTTCTCCCACTCTGGAACAACAGTTTTTAAGAAGTTCTCTTTGTCTGCGTTCATCTTATCCATATCCATCCCCAGTGCTTTTTGCGCTGCGGCTTTGGTTGAAATATCTGGGATCTCGATTGGCTCGGTAATGCCTTTTTTCGCTAGCAGACGAACCAGTTTAGTACGAGCGTCAGCAGCACGGTCTACCGCAGTACCTAGCACTTCAAGCGCAACTTCAGGGGCATGCATGTGAACACCGTGTGATGCGATTGCGTAGTCCCAACGCCATTGTGCATGACGGATATCTTGAAGAATATCTTTCATCTCAGCTTCGGTCGCACCAGCATCCCACGCAGCACCGGCTTCAAAGTGCGCAGCAACGATCTGTTTCTCAGCCGTTAGCTTCATGTTTAGGACTTGAGCTTTGCGAGTCGAAACGATATCACGTAGCTGATCTTTCGATTGGGTATGACAGCTAGCACAAGTATCTTCGAAACGGTCAAATGGATTGCCCACTTTGTGGTCAGTGTATACGGTGCCGTCTTCTTTGGTCACTTTTGGCATATGACAGTCGACACAAACAACGTTGTTTTTACCGTGAATACCATCACGCCATGTTTCGTAACCTGGGTGCTGTGTTTTTAGCATCGGTGCTTTAGAGACCTTGTGCGTCCAGTCTTTAAAGCCAAGTGCATCGTAGTACTGCTCCATTTCATCAACCGTGGTACCCATATCCCAAGGGAATTTGACCGATTTGTTCGGGCCTGTGAAGTAGTATTCAACGTGACACTGAGCACAGACAGAAGCTTGCTGATCTAAGCGAGATTGTTGTTCAAAAGGTTTATCAATCGCTTGGAATGCTCGCTCAACATAGGGTTTTGCTAGAGCAAGGGCAGGTTCACCGTTTTTGAATGCTTCACTACGAGTATCGTGACAGTCGGCACAGCCAATAGGGTTGGCAATCTGATCACCTAGGCGAGCCCACTTACCTTCAAAGTAGCCATCTTCACCGCGCTCATCGATCACACGGCCGACGTCTGGACTTTTACAGCTCCAACACGCCATTGGCATTGGGCCTGATTTTTCATCGGTAGGTGCGCCCGTACGTAGGGTCTGACGAACGTCATCAAGTGCATAGAAGTGGCCGCGTGCTTTATTGTAGTCTTTGGCGAAGCCGTAACCAGCCCAAAGAATCACCATGTTTGGATCTTCCGCTAGGGCGTCTTCGATATGTTCACTTTCAGAGGTGGCTTTCCAAGAGTGGTATTGATCTGGGTGTTGCTGCTCGTAAGCGTCGTTGCGTGGATCAATCAAGCCTTTTTCTTCGGATGCAGCAAAGCTTGCGACACTCACTAACGAGGTTGCCACGATTGCTAATGCTGCAGCGGATTTTGGTATCCAATGCAATTTATTCACAGTGCTATCTCCGTATTCTGTTTTTTATAAGCAGCGTTGTGAACTGGCTATATTCCAAACTAAGAATTGGAGAACTGAAATATATTGTAATAAATGGAAATTAAATAAATAACTTAGCGATAGGTGATAGTTGTTTAAGATCAATTTTAGTCAGTGATCCAGTTCAAATTAGTTTTCATATACCTCTTTGGGGTTATTAGAATTTGACCACCAAGAAATGAAACTTATTATCATCAATAGCTTGCGTTTTTATCCCTTGTATACATAGGGTGATAGAGGTCGAATTTTGCACAGTTTTTCCTACCTGTTAAGTGTTAGAGGAGTAATATTATATTTAATAGCGTTGTGGCTTATCCAAAATAAGAATTGATCTCATTTGGCGTATTTTTAATACGTCGAAGGATTTTAATTTTTGACCGTATTTAATTTGTTGGCTGTTTTACAAATTAAAACGGAATAAGGAAAGGATAATATGGGCAATATAAAGTTGGCCATAGTCATAATGCTTAAGTCTCTTCTAGCATTCTGCCTCTATGGTTATTCTCTTCATGCCGTTGCCGACACTTCAACAGTGCAGTCTGAAGACAAATCAGCACGTCATGAAGTCACGCTTATCCGTGACAAGGATTACAAGTGTATTCAATGTCATAAGGATTCTCAGCAGACCATTCATCAAACGCATACTACAGAGAAGTTTAGTGAGATAGGTAAAACGCTAAACTGTACCACTTGTCACGGTAATACTGGGCCAGACCACCGTGAAGGCGCCCCTGTTGTGACGAAATACGCTCCGGCTCAATCGCAAATGGGTAGTGATAAAGTGCAGATGCCGCATCAGGGTATCCTCGATGCCAACAGTCAGTGCACTAACTGTCATACGTCCGAGAAGTTGCATAAAGCAAGCTGGACTCATGACGTGCATGCGAAAAATCTTACCTGCTCTAACTGTCACGATGTTCATGCAGAGAAAAAATCTAAGATTCTTAGCCTAGAACGTAAGGATAAGATCAAGATGTGTGTGGACTGTCACTCGGATATCACCCAGTTAAAAGAAGAGGAGAAGTAGTATGAGTTGCTCAAGACGAAACTTCTTAACGGGTGCTGGTGCCGTTATTTTTACCACAGGTGTCGCTGGTACTGCCGTTCTAAATAGCCGCAAAACACTAGCTAATGTAGAACAAGAGGGTCAAGTCCGTTATGGCATGATCCACGATGAAACCGCATGTATTGGCTGTACCGCTTGTACTGATGCGTGTCGAGAAGTAAATAACGTGCCCGAAGGTGTCTCACGCCTTGAAATTATCCGTAGCGAGCCACAAGGTGAGTTCCCGAATGTTGATTACCGTTTTACTCGCAAATCTTGCCAACATTGTGAAAACCCGCCGTGTGTTTATGTCTGTCCTACAGGTGCTGCTTATAAAGATGAAGAGACAGGCATTATCGACGTTCATAAAGAGAAATGTGTCGGTTGTGGTTACTGTCTAGCGGCTTGTCCGTATCAAGTGCGCTTCTTCAACCCTGAAGACAAGTCGGCGGACAAATGTAACTTCTGCCGTGATACTAATCTGGCGCAGGGTAAGTTGCCTGCTTGTGTCGAGTCGTGTCCGACTAAGGCTCTGGTATTTGGTGACCTCAATGATCCAAATAGTGAGATTAACAAGGCACTTAACACCGAAGTGGTATATCGAGACAAGGTACATCTAGGGACTAAGCCTAAGTTGTACAAAGTGCCTCATCAGAAAGGGGAGATTTGATAATGAATGGTTTTGAAAGTGCATTCCACTTCGACTCTCTGGTGTGGGACTGGATTATCGCTGTTTACCTGTTCTTAGCTGGTATGTCAGCAGGTGCCGTTATGATTGCTCTGTACTTAAGACGTAAAGTCATTGAGGGTGATCCTGCGAATAACGGGATTTTGAAAGCAATGGCATGGCTTGCACCATTTGGCATTATCTCGGGTCTAACGATTTTGATTTTCCATCTCACTAAACCATTAGAGTTCTGGAAGATCATGATCTATTTCAATATGGACTCGGTCATGTCGATGGGTGTTATCCTGTTCCAAGTGTACATGGTGATATTGTTCATTTGGATTGGGATTCTATTCCGCCATCAGATCATAAGTTTTGCGGAAGGTAAACTGCCGAGTAAGTTGCTCGATTTAGTCGATGGCTTCCTTATTAAATCAGGTAAGTTCAACAACGCGATTGAACTGTTTTTGGGCTTCTTAGCTGTGGTACTGGCAGCTTATACTGGCTTCCTATTGTCAGCTCTAAAAACCTACCCGATGCTAAATAACCCTGTATTGCCGATTCTGTTCTTGTTCTCGAGTTTGTCTTCGGGCGCTGCAGCGTGTTTGATGTTTGGTATTTTGCTGTTCAAAGAGCCTGCAACGAGTCCGAGCGTTTCTTGGGTGCACAGCTTTGAGCGTCCAGTCGTAATGTTTGAACTGTTTGTGCTGGTGACCTTCTTTACGGGTTTGATCTTTAGCGGCGGCCAAAATGAAGTGGCAGCATGGAACGCGATCGGTGGTGGATTTTGGTCTAATTGGTTTTGGTTTGGTGTGGTGTTGATTGGTATGTTGTTGCCATTGACTCTTAACTTAGTGACGCCAAAAGAGACGCGCCATAACGGTGGTTACATCTTTATGGTGACCACGCTGAGTTTGGTTGGCGTATTGATGTTACGTACCTTTATCCTCTATGCAGGCCAAATGACGGTTGTATAAGTATGGTGGGAGAGCTAGGACATTTTGCGTTAACTTGGGTAACCGTTTCGAGCACAGTTGGCGCAGGTGTGTATGCATGGCAGAAATGGCAGCAACGCACATCTCCTCTCTCCATCCTATATCTCACAAGGTTCAATGGAGTAGCTGCTTCATTGAGCCTTATTTTGTTGGCTTACCTATTTGTTGCTGATCAGTTTCAGTTTCACTATGTGGCTTCTCACTCTAATTCTGCACTGCCGATTTTTTTTAAAGTTGCTGCGGTGTGGGGCGGGCATGAGGGTTCAATGCTGTTCTGGGTCTTTACCTTAGCGCTATGGTCGGCATGTATCTCTTTTGTTGACAAAGCAGCGCGAAGTTACTTAGATGATGTCCAGTGGGTGATGCTATTGTTTGTTGCCGCATTTGGTTGGTTCACCTTAGTCTCTTCCAATCCGTTTATCTACTCGCAAGTCTGGCTAGATCAAGGGCGAGACCTCAATCCGATGTTGCAAGACGTCGGGCTTATTTTCCATCCTCCTCTGCTTTACCTTGGCTATATTGGTTTTTCTACCGTATTGGCGTTCGCGCTAGCCGCACTAATGCAGAAAAGATTTGTAGAGGGGTGGGTACAACTGGCGACACCTTGGGCGATCTCTGCTTGGGCTTTTTTAACCTTAGGGATATTGGTCGGTTCTTGGTGGGCATACAATGAACTCGGTTGGGGAGGCTGGTGGTTCTGGGATCCGGTTGAAAATGCCTCTCTGCTTCCATGGTTAACAGGGACAGGGCTACTCCATGCAATGCTCGCTGCAAGGCGTCACGAGCAACAAAAACGCACCGCGTTGGCGCTTGCTCTGGTCACCTTCAGCTTAAGTATTTTAGGTACCTTCGTTGTTCGTTCGGGCGTATTAACCTCAGTCCATGCCTTCGCTGTTGACCCTGGTAAAGGGATTGCCTTGCTAGCTATTCTTGGCCTGAGCTTGATTGGCTCATTTGCCCTTTTGTTTGAGCGCGGTGAGGGCATACAAGGCTCATCGGTGCGATCGATTGTCAGTCGAAGCTATTTGGCTATTCTGGCTGTTGGTTTGCTTGCGGTGGCGACGTTTACTGTCTTCCTTGGCACCTTCTACCCAATGGGTTATGAGCTGTTAGGGTTAGGCTCAGTGTCCGTTGGCGCGCCTTACTTCAACACGCTTTTCTTGCCCCTCACCTTGATAGCTCTTGCACTCATGGGCTTAGTGCCGATGCTTAAGTGGCACCAAGGGGGCGACTATTCGACCCTCAATATAGCGCTGATATTGGTCACCTCTCTTGTGCTTGGAGCATTTCTGTATTGGTTACAAGATACCTGGTTTGCCCCTATGGTCGCTTTGGTATGGGGGCTGAGCACTTGGGTGGTAGTCAGCCATATTCTGCTGGTGAGCAAATACCGTAAACTAGTATTTATGGTGTTTGCTCATATTGGGTTAGCAATCAGTTCGGTGGGAGCGGTGATGAACGCTGAGCACTCCTATGAGGTTAATCGTAAAATGTCGCCAGGTACACAAGCTGATTTTGGAGTGTGGCAGGTTGAATACCTTGAGACTCATTGGTTGATTGGCCCTAACTATACTGCTGAGCAGGCCGAGCTACTATTTTCGACCGCTGATGTGAGCTTTAGGCTTAGTCCCGAACGTCGCCATTACCCGGTGCGTGTGATGAACATGAGCGAACCGGCTATCAAGTCTTTTTGGCGCGGAGATTTTTACGTCACCTTAAGTAGCAAAGTGGATGAGCGCTCTTACGCGGTCAAGATTCAATATAAGGCGTACATTAGTTGGATTTGGGGTGGAGCACTGGTGGCCATGTTCGGTGCTGTGGTACCTTGTTTATCTCGTCGCAAAGAGGGAATGACGCATGGCGTGGTCAAGCAAGCGTAAAATTGGACTGTTTTCAGCGCTATTACTTCTGTTTATTGGGTTTCTTGTCGCTGGGCTTAACAATGAGAGTTTTGGCCCGGGTAGTCAGCCGGTGGTTCGGCAGTTTCCTAATCTTGAAGTCAAACTGTTAGCTGATCACACAGAGACTCAAAGTCAGCAACTATTCACTCAAGATTATCAGCTAGTGAATGTCTGGGCGTCATGGTGTGGTGTGTGTAAAAAGGAGCACGCTTACCTCAATCAATTAGAGGCGCAGGGGATTGCCATTATTGGCTTCAACTACCGCGATCGATACTCTGGAGCCGTGAACTATTTGGCTCAGTTGGGCAATCCCTACCGTGATGTGATTTACGATCCTAAAGGCCTATTAGCCCTTGAGTTAGGTGTTGTCGGTACGCCAGAAACTTATCTGGTTAAGCAAAGTGGTGAAATTGTCTACAAACATCTAGGTGTACTTAACGAACGAGTATGGCAAAAGCACTTTGCGCGTTTTTTTAGCCAAGAGGTTAATGGATGAGACCGAACTTTCATTTCGTTACGCTGATTGTTGGACTGGTGATGAGTTCGTTTTTAACCAGTGCATTTGCCGCGGATCAAGACCTTTTTTCCCCCGCAACCAAAGAGCAAAATGCTCAGGTAGAGCTGTTCGAATTTAGCTCTGCTGAGAAACAAAAAGTGGCGCTCGAACTTGCCAAATCATTACGTTGTCCTCAGTGCCAAAATCAGAACTTGGTCGAATCTAACTCGCCTATCGCAAAAGACTTACGCTTGATTGTGTTTCGTAAAATCAACCAAGGCCAAACCGAACAAGAGGTGATTGACTTTATGACGGCTCGATACGGCGAGTTTGTCCGTTACAAGCCGTCGTTTAATCTTGCCAATGCTCTGCTGTGGCTGATGCCGATCGGATTGTTATTATTCTTCCTACTGCTGTCGCTCAAGCGAGTACGTGCCAATCAAGCGCCAAGATAATCAATACTCTTTTGCCTATTGGTTTAATACGCAAGAACTAATGGCGAATTAGATAAATTGGTATAGAGTAAGGGGTCACGAAGTAAAAACAGCGATACAGCAGTGCGTTACGCGATAGAACAATATGATAAACACGGCTTTCTTAAAGCACCTAAGCTCGTTTGGTTGGCATGGTTGTTTTTAGCCAAAGCTTGGGTGGTGTTTGTGGTAGCAGGCGCTAGTCGAGATAGCGGTAGTAAAATTCTACAGATCGTTTATCCCGATCACACCATGCTTTACCTAGGTTTAGCTATGGGCATTCCTAGTATACTTTTAATGTGGATGGTGAGTTTACGCAGCCCAGAACGCTCATGGCTGAATAAGATTGTGACCTATGGGCGTGGCATTACTTTAGTCACCGCCACTGCTCAATTATCGCAAACCCTGTACCACATCTACCTTGTACACGGTGCGTTTAGCTGGGCAAATGGTGCGGTAATGCTGCTTCTGCTGTGGTTAATTATTTACTTCGTTAAGAGTCGGAGCGTTAAAGATTGTTTTCAGAATGTTCCGACAACCTAATTTAAGTAATTGATGATCACTATCAAAACATTGCTAATTATTCAAAATACACTGAGCAAAAATCGAGTGAGGAACTAATAATGTCATACCCTCAAAGTGCCATTCTTCCTGAAGCGGGCCCTTTCGCACAGTACACATTGCTTAAGGTCAACCAAAATGAATCGTCTGTATTGCAGCAGCTACAAGCTCTGCCAGCTTTGGTTGATGAACTTAATGTCCAGCAACCTGGTGCAGAACTGACACTTTCTATCGCATTCACCAAAGCGTTTTGGAGCAAGCTTAATGTTTCTGTTCCTCAAGAACTGATTGATTTTCCTACTTTGGGAGAAGGCGATGTCGTTGCGCCAAGTTCAGATGTTGATGTACTTATCCACTGCCACTCAAATCGTCATGACCTCCATTTCTATCTGCTGCGTAAGTTCTTTGCTCAAGTCGCAGAGAGCGTTGCTGTTGTCGATGAAACATATGGTTATCGCTACTTAGATTCGCGCGACATGACGGATTTCATTGATGGGACCGAGAACCCGAAAGAAGCTCAGCGTGAAGAGGTGGCGATTATTCCCCAAGGTGAGTTTTCCGGTGGTAGCTATGTGATGGTACAACGCTTCATTCACAACTTACCATCTTGGAATCGTTTGAATGTTTCAGCACAAGAGAAGGTGATTGGCCGTACTAAGCCTGATTCAATTGAGCTAGATGATGTGCCTGCGGCTTCTCACGTGGGACGTGTCGACATTAAAGAAGAGGGCAAAGGCTTGAAGATTGTTCGTCATAGCCTGCCTTACGGAAGTGTTTCTGGTGAGCATGGCCTACTATTTATTGCCTACTGTAATACACTGCATAACTTTAAAGCTATGCTCGAGAGTATGTACGGTGTGACGGATGGCAAGACAGACCAACTGCTGCGCTTTACTAAAGCGGTAACGGGTGCTTATTTCTTTGCACCTAGCAACGAAATGCTAGCAGAGTTAAACCTAAAGTAAGCAGATAAACCACCAAATCCTATTCAATTGAAGCCGAGCAGAAATGTTCGGCTTTTTTGTTAAAGAAATTCAGCCTCAGCCGATAAAGAGGGTAAGCCGAAAAAGGATGACATCATTTTATGACCATTACTGTGAATACCAATGTTTCAGCGATGACAGCGCAGCGCCATTTGAGCAATGCGACTGAGATGCTGAACCAATCACTGGAGAGGCTCTCTTCAGGGTACCGTATTAACAGTGCAAAAGATGATGCGGCTGGGTTGCAGATCTCTAATCGTCTCGAGTCACAAATGCGTGGTTTAGATGTCGCGGTGCGTAATGCCAATGATGGTATTTCCATCATGCAGACCGCAGAGGGCGCAATGAGTGAAACCACCAATCTTTTGCAACGGATGAGAGATCTCTCGCTTCAATCAGCTAATGGTTCGAACAGCCGAGCGGAGCGAACGGCGCTGCAAGAGGAAATGACCGCTTTAAACGACGAATTAAACCGAATCGCTGAAACGACCTCTTTTGGTGGTCGGAAGTTGCTAAATGGTTCATTTGCCTCTTCCTCATTTCAGATTGGTGCTAGCTCCGGTGAAGCTGTGCAGGTTTCATTGAAGAACATGCGTTCTGATAGCATAGATATGGGTGGTTTTAGCTACATCGCTGGTGCTAAAGCCGATGACGCTTGGCAAGTGAGTCAAGGCAGTCAGATGTTGAATATGCAATATACCAGTGCTAATGGAGTGCAAGAGACGATTCAAATCAAAGCCAAAGTGGGCGATGATATTGAAGAGCTTGCGACCTATATCAATGGACAAACTGATAAAGTCTCAGCGTCTGTCAATGAAGATGGTCAACTACAGCTATTTATGGCAGGTAGTGAAACGTCTGGAACCCTCTCATTCTCTGGTAGTTTAGCGAATCAGCTCAATATGGGGCTTTCTGGCTACGAGTCAGTTGATAACTTAGATATCTCGAAGGTCGGCGGGGCTCAACGGGCGGTATCCGTAATTGATACTGCACTGCAATATGTTGATAGTCATCGAGCTGAGTTAGGGGCGATGCAAAATCGCTTTAGTCATGCGATTAACAACTTGTCTAATGTGAATGAGAACCTATCTGCGTCTAACAGTCGTATTAAAGATACTGATTACGCGAAAGAGACAACTCAGATGATCAAGCAGCAGATTCTGCAACAGGTCAGTACATCTATACTTGCGCAGGCTAAACAGCAGCCCAACTTAGCGATAACACTACTGGGTTAATTCTCAAAAAAGAGAATGTTATCGACAGGCGAATCGATAGCTTTAGTGAAAAAATGACTTTATTTGTAGTTTTTTCCATTTCGTCACGTTTTCCCTTCCAAATGAACTTTTTTCGAAAAAATCTCAAAAAAATTCTCAAGATTTTCAGCGCCACGCCGTTAATAAAAGTAACTTAATGAGAAAACGACTTTGGTTTTCCGAGACGTCGGAAACCGGTTACAACGGAAAATCAAATGGAGAAATCACCATGGCAGTAAATGTAAATACTAACGTATCAGCAATGACAGCACAGCGTTACCTAAACAGTGCAACTAATGCTCAACAGACTTCAATGGAGCGTTTGTCATCTGGCTTTAAGATCAATAGCGCAAAAGATGACGCAGCGGGCCTACAAATCTCAAACCGCTTAAACGTTCAAAGCCGTGGTCTTGATGTTGCGGTACGTAACGCGAACGATGGTATCTCTATCGCGCAAACTGCTGAAGGTGCGATGAACGAGACTACAAACATCCTCCAACGTATGCGTGACCTATCGCTACAATCTGCGAACGGTTCAAACTCAAAATCAGAGCGTGTTGCGATTCAAGAAGAAGTGACGGCTTTGAATAACGAACTTAACCGTATTGCTGAAACAACCTCTTTTGGTGGCAACAAGCTTCTAAATGGTACTTACGCAACCAAGTCTTTCCAAATCGGTGCTGACAACGGCGAAGCGGTGATGTTAACCCTAAATAACATGCGTAGCGACAACGCTGATATGGGTGGTACAGCATTCCAAGCGGCGAATGCAAAAGACAAAGACTGGAGCGTTCAAGCTGGTTCTAATGACCTAACGATTACTCTGACTGATAATGCTGGCGAAGAGCAAACAATCAATATCAATGCAAAAGAAGGCGACGATATTGAGCAACTTGCAACTTACATCAATGGTCAAACAGACTTGGTAACAGCGTCAGTAGACCAAGATGGCGCGCTACAGATTTATGCGGGTAACAATAAAGTAGATGGAGCAACAGTTGCGTTCGCTGGTGGACTTGCTGGTGAGTTAGCTATGGGTGCGGGTGATGCAGTAACGGTTAACGATATTGACGTGACAACTGTCGGTGGTTCACAAGAGTCGGTTGCTATCATCGACAGTGCACTTCAGTATGTAGATAGTCATCGTGCAGAGTTGGGTGCGTTCCAGAACCGCTTCAACCATGCAATCAGCAACTTAGACAACATTAATGAAAATGTGAATGCGTCTAAGAGTCGCATCAAAGATACTGATTTCGCGAAAGAAACAACTGCACTAACCAAGTCGCAAATTCTTTCTCAAGCGTCAAGCTCTATTCTTGCTCAAGCGAAGCAAGCACCAAACTCGGCACTAAGCTTACTAGGCTAAATCAAATCTAGATCACAAAAATCCAGCTTCGGCTGGATTTTTTTATTTAGTTTAACTTTTTGAAAAATAAAGAAAAATAGCCAAAACACTCAGGATTAAGTTAATAAGTCAATATTTTTTTTCTAAAGGTATTTTTTCACTCGCCGTTAAAGGATTGAGAGAAATGAGATGTGTTGATGCGAGGTGAGAGACGCAGATACACATCACCCTAATGCCTAAGGAGATCAAATATGGCAATTAACGTAAACACGAACGTGTCTGCGATGACCGCTCAGCGCTACCTTAATGGGGCGACTGAAGGCATGCAGAAATCGATGGAGCGTTTATCTTCGGGTTACAAAATCAACAGTGCCCGAGATGATGCTGCTGGCCTTCAAATCTCAAACCGTTTGAACTCGCAAAGTCGTGGCTTAGACATGGCGGTAAAAAATGCGAATGATGGTATCTCAATCGCGCAAACTGCTGAAGGTGCGATGAACGAGACAACCAACATACTTCAACGTATGCGTGACTTGTCATTGCAATCCTCAAATGGTTCCAACTCTCGTTCAGAGCGACTTGCAATTCAAGAAGAAGTCACTGCTCTAAACGATGAGCTTAACCGTATTGCAGAAACCACATCATTTGGTGGTAATAAACTGCTTAACGGTACTTTCGGTACTCAATCATTCCAAATTGGTGCAAGCTCTGGTGAGGCTGTTCAGCTTTCCATGGGCAATATGCGCTCAGATACTATGGATATGGGCGGGAAAGCATATATCGCAGCAGCAGGTAAGGCACCTGATTGGACTGTCGCTGAAGGAGCAACTGATCTGACCCTAGACTATACTGATGTACATGGAGACGCACAGTCGCTGACGATTAATGCAAAAGCAGGCGACGATATTGAACAGCTTGCTACTTACATTAACGGTCAAAGTGAAGATGTAAAAGCATCGGTTGGCGAAGAAGGTAAGCTGCAACTTTTTGCTGCGACTAATAAAGTCTCGTCAGATGTAACTATTGGCGGTGCGCTAGGTTCGGAGATTGGCTTTGGAGCCGCAGAAGATCGCACGGTTGCCGATGTTGATGTGTCGACAGTTGCCGGTTCACAATTGGCAGTATCTGTTATTGATGGTGCATTAAAAGCGGTAGATAGCCAGCGTGCTGAACTAGGTGCATTCCAAAACCGCTTTGGCCATGCTATCAGTAACTTAGATAACATTAACGAAAATGTTAATGCGTCTAGAAGCCGTATTGTTGATACTGACTACGCGAAGGAAACGACTCAGATGACTAAGTCGCAAATTCTTCAGCAAGCCAGTACCTCGGTACTAGCGCAAGCGAAGCAGTCTCCGTCGGCAGCTCTTAGCTTATTAGGTTAATCGATAGGTTCGATGGGAGCTTATTGGTGCAACAGTATGTTGTAACCTGCTAAGGTGGAAGGGAGATCGTTATGGAAATACCATCCTACACATCGAACATCCAGCCTTATGGCTCAGATAGTGGCACTAAACTTGCTTCAAGGAATGATGTGCAGCAAGTTTCCTCGCAGAAGGAACAGGTCTCTACTCAGGAGATAAGCAAAAAAGCGGCTCAGTCTGTCGAAAAAATGATAGAAGCTTCGAAAGAGCGTGAAAAACTCAATCGGGCAGAGCGCGAAAGGATTGTTGAGCAGATGAATGACTTCATTTCGTCGATCAATAAAGGCTTATCGTTTCGTGTTGACGAAGAATCGGGACGAGATGTTGTGACAATATATGAAGCGGAGACTGGCGATATTATTCGCCAGATACCCGATGAGGAAGCGCTGGTTATCTTACGTCGTCTACGGGAACAAACTGCCCGTTATTCGTCGGGAATTGTTAACCAGACGGTGTAATCGTACTTGGAGTGAATGAATGAGTTTTGGCCCTATAGGCATGAATTCTGGCATGGATATCAATTCTATGGTCAGCAAAATTGTGGATTCGGAGCGCATACCTAAGCAGCAACGAATTGACAATGAGCGCGCCCAGATCGATTCCAGTATCAGTGCTTATGGTCGACTCAGAGAGTCGCTGGATACGATGAAAAACTTGATGGCGAGCTTTCGTCAAGAGAAAGCTTTCGCCGCAAGAACAGTTGAATCCACGGATGAGGCTGTAGTATCTGCGACGGCAACCACTGAAGCTATCGCTGGTCGATATGCTATCGATGTGTTGCAGCTTGCCCAAAGTCATAAAATTGCGTCCGATGTTTTGCCGGAAGACGCAAAGTTTGGGCCGGGTAAGCTGCAGATTTCGATGGGAGGTGACAAGTTCTCGATTGATGTGCAAGAGAACTCTAAATTGATTGATATCGTACGTGGTATCAACGGAAGTAAATCAAATCCAGGGGTGCGTGCTGCTGTTATTAACGACACCGAAGGTCCTCGTCTGATCGTTGCATCTAACCAATCTGGTCAAGACAACGACATCTCAATGCGCGCCGAAGCAAAAGCCGGCGACCCGCTTAAATTACTTGAATATAAAACCCTTGAGCAACGGGTTAAAGACCTTGAGCGCGCTCGTTCAGCTGCTCAAGAGCTAATTGCGCCTCTAACACCGGAGGAGCAAAAAGTTGCCGATAAGATTGCCGAAAGCAATATTGAAGCGGCAAAAATTGTAGACCAAGAAATCGCCGACGCCTCTAGGCAGGCCGCGACGAACGCTGACCCCAATGCAGCGAAAGACGCTACTGCAGATAATCAAATGTCCAAAACAGCGACGGCTGCGGCAGCACAAGCTGGCATCGAAGCGAATAAATACATTAAGCCTGAAGAGCGAATCCCGGGGTGGACGGAAACGGCATCGGGTACACTATTAAGTTCGTATTGGGAGCCAGAGCCTCAGCTAGATGGTAAAGCTCAAGAGAAAGCGCCAGATGTTCCGGGCTGGTCCAATACGGCCTCTGGTACACTAACCGACTCTTATGTAACTCCGAAGGAAGCCCAAGCTAGGCTGGATGCAGAGCAGGCTCGGATTGAACAGAAAGTCGCGGATGAAAAGGCACTGTTGGCCCAGCGAGTGGCGTCGGGAGAGTTAACACCAGAACAGGCTAAAGAACTTGAGCGAGCCAAATTGCCAGCGCAAGAGCGTGAGTATTTAGAAAGGATCGATCAAGCACAGGCCGATTTGAAAGCGGCGCAGCAATCTTTTGATACCTACCGCGGTATGACAGAGGTTCAAGCGGCGCAAGATGCCAAAGTACTACTCGATGGCGTTGCCCAACTTTCAAGTAACAACAACATTATTGAAGATGCCATTGATGGCGTCGATTTGACTTTGAAAGGACGTACTGAGGCTGGCAAGCCTGCATCAGAGATTGATATTGAGTATGACCGACAAGGGGTGCGAGAAGATATTGAGCAATTTGTTGCTTCATACAATCAGTTCTACCAGACCACTAAGGAGCTGAGCGGTGTTGACCCAAGAACGGGGATGGCAGGGCCACTAGCGGGCGACAGTATTGTCCGTAGCGCAGACTCGCGATTAAAAGCCGTATTCTCTTCTAGCGTCGATGCTGCTCCTGAAGATTTAAAAACGCTCACTGAGTTCGGTATCACCACCACTCGTCAAGGTACGCTCGAGATAAACTACAGTATGCTCGATCGTCAGTTGAACAATAACTTCAATAAGCTTGAAGGTTTTTTTGGTGGCAACAACGGTTTCGCCAAAAAGGTTGAAGATGCGATTCAAGGCTTGACGGGTGTCACTGGTTCAATCCGCAACCGTGAGCAAAGTATGACTGAGCGAACTTACCGACTCCGAGATGATCAAGCGGCACTTGATCGCCGTATGGAAAGCCTAGAGCAACGAACGCACGCCAAATTTTCGGCAATGCAGGATGCAACCAGTAAGATGCAGTCTCAGCTAGCAGGGATGATGAATGCACTCGGATAGTGATTTTCTGCGTCGGTTAGCAGATTTATGTGATTTAGATCAAAAAGTATCTGAAACTCTTACATTTGAAGAGATAAACGCTGAAGAAATTGTTCAGCTCGTCGATATAAGGGAACAGTTATTGCAAAGTTTGTTGAGTGAGATAGAAAAGTCTCCGCAACTTGCTAAGTTGCAGCAGTGGCATGACGCGGTTGAAAGAACCCAAACTGTTGTGTCTTTAATGCAGAGTAAAACTTCTGAACTGGGGCAGGCGTTACAAAAGTATCGTCATGGCAAGCGTTCCGTTCAGCAGTATCAAAAGTTTTTATAAAAAAGAGGGTTGTTATGCGTGGTTCACTACAGGCTTACAAGAAGGTATCGGTTGATAGCCAGCTCAGTGCGGCCTCCCCGCATAAAATTGTTCAAATGCTAATGGCTGGTGCTATTGAACGTTTGATTCAAGGTAAAGCGGCGATGCAAGCGGGGAATATTCCGGCTAAAGGCGAGCGTTTGGGTAAAGCTCTAGATATTATCATTAGTTTACGTAGTTGTTTGTCGATGGATGACGGTGGGGATATCGCTCAGAACCTCGATCAGCTGTATGAATTCATGATCACACAGATTACGGAAGCGAATCATCAAAATAATCCTCAGCCGATTGATGATGTGATTGAGATCATTCGCGAGATTAAGTCTGCTTGGGATCAAATCCCAACTGAGTACCATAACCTTACAGCTGCGGACGTCGGTTTATAGAAATTCAGTGTTTTAGATTGTTTTATAGACAATCTTCGCATTAGACGCTGTAAGGTTTGGGCAAATATCACATCAAGTAATTGCTTGGTTGCCTTATTTTTTTTATCAAATAGAATAGAAGTCACTAACTAGCCTAGTGGCTTTTTTTTGTTGCTGAAATTTCTAGATTGTCGTCTAGCTTGGTTTTTGAACGAGTATTAAGTTTCTGAACTATAGTTATTAAGCGTATAGATATTAACACCAGCCACAACGTTTCATAATAAAGGCAAACAATCTCACCTATGCAAGGTTTAGCAAAACTACTTGTGATTGAAGATGATGCTCAGGCACGTACCAATCTCAGTAATATTTTAGAATTTGTTGGAGAACAGTGTGAGGCGATCAGCTCTGATCAGCTTGATGATTTAGATTGGTCGAGTGTGTGGGCCGGTTGTATTCTTGGTTCTCTAACTAGCATTGAATTACCTTCTAAGCTGAGTGATAAATTATCCCAGGCCAACCATATACCTTTATTGATTGCTGGTAAGCAGTCATACCCTGTTGAAGAGCTAACAAATTACGTTGGCGAGTTGGAATACCCATTAAATTATCCTCAGTTGAGTGAAGCTCTTCGCCACTGTAAAGATTTCTTGGGACGTAAAGGCGTTAATGTTCTCTCTTCTTCACGCAAGAATACTCTTTTCCGCAGCTTAGTCGGTCAGAGTCATGGCATTAAAGATGTACGCCATCTAATCGAACAAGTGTCTGGTACGGAAGCTAACGTTCTGATTTTAGGTGAATCAGGCACAGGGAAAGAGGTAGTGGCGCGCAACATCCATTACCACTCCGCGCGCCGTAGCGGTCCATTTGTGCCGATTAACTGTGGTGCGATTCCACCTGATCTGCTTGAAAGTGAGCTATTTGGTCATGAAAAAGGCGCTTTCACGGGTGCGATTACCTCACGTAAAGGGCGTTTTGAGCTTGCTGAAGGCGGCACGCTGTTTCTAGATGAAATTGGTGATATGCCAATGCCAATGCAGGTTAAGTTACTGCGCGTGCTTCAAGAGCGTTGCTTTGAGCGTGTTGGCGGCAATACCACTATTCGCGTTAATGTCCGTGTGATTGCAGCAACCCATCGCAACTTGGAAAGCATGATTGACGACAGTTCTTTCCGCGAGGATCTTTACTATCGACTGAATGTTTTTCCTATTGAAATGCCCGCGCTGCGCGAGCGCAAAGATGATATTCCGTTGCTGCTGCAAGAATTGATGACGCGTATGGAGTCTGAAGGTGCCCAACCGATTTGCTTTACCCCACGTTCAATTAACTCTTTGATGGAGCATGAGTGGCCGGGCAACGTTCGAGAGTTAGCTAACTTGGTTGAACGTATGATCATTCTTTATCCAAATAGCTTGGTTGATGTGAATCACTTACCGACTAAATATCGCTACAGTGACATTCCTGAGTTCCAGCCTGAGTACAACAACCTTGAGTCTGTCGAACAGCAAGAGCGCGACGCATTACAAGACCTATTTTCTGAAGACTTTAGTTTGGAAGAGAATGATATTTTCCACGAGCACGAAAATGCACCGCAGAATCTGCCACCTGAAGGGGTCAATCTCAAAGAGATGTTGGCTGATTTAGAAGTGAATATGATCAATCAAGCATTAGAAGCTCAAGGTGGGGTCGTTGCGCGAGCAGCAGACATGTTGGGTATGCGTCGTACCACCTTGGTAGAGAAGATGCGTAAGTACAATTTACAGCGTTAGAATGTTAGGCTCTAGAGTCGCAAATTTTTCACTGTCAATTTACTGGCTTGATATTAAGTTGTTGAAAAATAACATGAATAGCCTGGCGTGCTTTTTGCAAGTCAGGCTATTGTAGTTTTTAAGGCAGAAATACGTCATGCAGTTAACCCCTTCGGTCGATAACCCGATGCCTCTAGGCACTTTAGAACAACAAGTGAAACGCTATCAGCAAGTGCTAGATGTTATGCCAGCAGGCGTAATATTGCTTGATACTCAGGGGATAATTCAAGAAGTGAACCCTGAAGCTCAGCGTTTGTTAGAGATCCCTCTACTGGGCGAGAAGTGGTTTGAAATCATTCAACAAGTGTTTGCTCCGCGCGAAGATGATGGTCATGAAATCTCACTTCGCAATGGGCGTAAAGTTCGCCTAGCGATTTCAGCCTCAGAGACAGGCCAACTTATATTGATTACAGACTTAACTGAAACTCGCCTTTTGCAGTCGCGTATCAGTGACTTACAGCGTTTGTCATCAATAGGCCGAATGGTGGCTTCCTTAGCACACCAAGTCCGTACACCACTTTCTAGTGCGATGCTTTACGCGTCGAACTTAGCGGCGCCAAATCTCCCAGTGACAACCAAAGAGCGATTTCAGACGAAGTTGATGGATCGTCTGCATGACTTGGAAAAGCAAGTAAACGACATGCTGCTGTTCGCAAAAGGTGGCGACAACAAAGTGGTCAAACCGTTTTCCGTTGGTGATTTAGTTGCTGAGTTTTCACCAATGGTTGAGACCGCCTTAAAAACTAACCAGATTGACTATTTCTTAGAAGTTGAGCAAGAAGAGACGCAACTTCTGGGCAATGTGAATGCGATAGCGTCGGCATTGAGTAACCTAGTGATGAACGCGATTCAAATTGCGGGTAAGCAGTCGCAGGTTGATGTGTTCTTCAGACCAGTTAACGGCGAGCTGAAAATCTCAGTTCAAGATAGTGGCCCAGGTGTACCTGAAGAACTGCAAAACAAAATCATGGAACCCTTTTTTACCACGCGTTCTCAAGGAACCGGACTTGGGCTTGCCGTAGTCCAAATGGTATGTCGTGCTCACGACGGAAGGTTAGAACTTATTTCAGAACAAGGTGATGGTGCATGTTTTACGGTCTGTATTCCGCTCGATCGTCAGCCGCACTCTGAGCAACAAGCTATGACTGGAGAAGAATAATGGCTCAAAGCAAAGTATTGATCGTAGAGGATGATGAAGGTCTACGCGAAGCGTTAGTCGATACTCTGGCACTAGCTGGCTATGAATGGCTTGAAGCAGACAGTGCAGAGGATGCCTTAGTTAAACTCAAATCTAACAATGTTGATATTGTCGTATCTGATGTGCAAATGGCCGGTATGGGTGGTTTAGCTCTGCTTAGAAATATAAAGCAGCACTGGCCTAATTTACCTGTGTTACTGATGACAGCATATGCCAATATCGAAGACGCGGTTTCTGCGATGAAAGATGGTGCGATTGATTACATGGCGAAACCATTTGCTCCAGAAGTGCTGCTTAACATGGTTAGCCGTTATGCCCCGGTTAAATCAGATGATAATGGCGACGCAGTGGTTGCTGATGAGAAAAGCATTAAACTACTTGCGCTTGCAGATAAGGTGGCGAAAACCGATGCCAGCGTGATGGTGCTTGGCCCAAGCGGTTCTGGTAAAGAAGTCATGTCGCGTTACATCCACAATGCGTCCAATCGTAAAGATGGCCCATTTGTCGCGATTAACTGTGCTGCTATTCCAGATAACATGCTAGAGGCAACACTGTTCGGTTACGAAAAAGGAGCCTTTACTGGCGCCGTTCAAGCGTGTCCGGGTAAATTCGAACAGGCACAAGGTGGTACTATTTTACTTGATGAAATCAGTGAGATGGATTTGAGCCTACAAGCTAAACTGCTGCGCGTCTTACAAGAGCGCGAAGTGGAACGTTTAGGTAGCCGTAAGAGCATCAAGCTTGATGTTCGTGTTTTAGCAACTAGCAACCGTGACCTAAAAAGCTATGTTCAAGAAGGTAACTTCCGCGAAGATTTGTACTACCGCTTGAATGTGTTCCCAATCGCATGGCCAGCACTACAGGATCGCAAAGGGGATATTGAGCCTCTAGCGAAGCACTTGGTTGAACGTCATTGCCAAAAACTAGGTATGCCTGTGCCTAATGTTACCCAAAGCGCAGTTAGTAAACTGCTTGCTTATGCATGGCCAGGTAACGTACGTGAATTGGATAACGTTGTACAACGTGCGTTGATTTTGAGTGAAAACTCTCAAATTGATGATGAGCATATTCTATTGGAAGGGCTTGATTGGCAAGATGCGTCTTCTCTGCAAGTCGCGGTGGAAGCGGGAGACAGTGTTGCGCCATGCGTAAAACCGGTTGCGGAAGTGAACAGTGTGTCGTCAGGCAGTGGTCTTGGCGGTGAACTGCGTGACCAAGAGTACGCGATTATCCTCGAAACTTTGGAGGAGTGTAACGGACGGCGCAAAGAGATGGCCGAGAAGTTAGGCATTAGTCCACGCACGCTGCGCTATAAACTAGCTAAAATGCGTGATGCAGGGATTGAAATACCAAACTAAGGTGTTATCTTGCTATTCATACTGACGTGGCACGATGATTGCAGCGTTAGTATACTAACACTAATTTAAGTCAAAGAGTTGACTACTGAGGTTTTGATGAGAGTTGACGGTTTTCAAAGCGAAATGCAAGCTATGATGTTTGAGGCCACAGGCACTAAACCACCTGCGACAGGGCAAGCGGTCGGTGCTGACTTTGGTCAACTGCTTAACAATGCAATCAACAACGTCAACAGCCTTTCAAAAACGTCCAGTGACCTTCAGATGCGATTTGATCGTGGCGATGCCGACGTTTCACTGTCTGATGTCATGATCGCTAGAAACAAATCTAGCGTTGCCTTCGAAGCAACAATTCAAGTACGCAATAAGTTAGTTGAGTCGTACAAAGAATTGATGAATATGCCAGTTTAAAGTTAGGTAATTTCTGTGGCAGAGCAAAATACATCAACCGATTTGACCGTAACCGAAGGTGCGCCTGATAGCACTATGATGGCTACAACGGATTTGGACAATGAAGTTCAAAACCCAGATTTAGATGAAAAATCCAGTTCTAAATTCGATATGGCGGTCGGTGACCTCGACCTTCTGCGCCAAGTCGTACTCGTACTTTCAATCTCTATCTGTGTGGCTCTGATTGTGATGCTATTCTTCTGGGTTAAAGAGCCAGAGATGCGTCCTTTGGGTGTATACGAAACAGAAGAATTGATTCCTGTTCTGGACTACCTAGATCAACAAAAAATCGACTACAAACTTGATGGCAATACTATCCAAGTACCAGCCAGCGAGTTCAACTCTCTCAAGCTTGATATGGTGCGTGCGGGCCTTAATCGTGAGAAACAAGCGGGCGATGATATCCTGCTCCAAGATATGGGCTTCGGGGTTTCACAGCGTCTTGAGCAAGAGCGACTAAAGCTGAGCCGTGAACGTCAGCTTTCCAAAGCGATTGAAGCGATGAAGCAAGTTCGCAAAGCTCGCGTACTGCTTGCGTTGCCAAAGCAAAGTGTATTTGTACGTCACAACCAAGAAGCTTCGGCGTCAGTGTTCCTTACACTCAAAACAGGTGCCAATCTAAAACAGGAAGAAGTCGATTCTGTCGTAGATATGGTTGCCAGTGCTGTGCCGGGTATGAAGCCAAATCGAATTACCGTCACTGACCAACACGGACGACTACTGAGCTCAGGTTCTCAAGATCCTGCATCAGCAGCGCGTCGTAAAGAACATGAACTAGAGCGCAAGCAAGAGCAAGCTCTGCGCGACAAAATTGACTCTGTACTTATCCCAATTTTAGGTTTTGGCAACTACACCGCTCAAGTTGATATCCAGCTTGATTTCAGTGCGGTTGAGCAGACAAGCAAACGCTTTGACCCGAACACACCATCAACACGCAGTGAGTACACCTTAGAAGACTACAACAATGGTAACGTTGTTGCGGGTGTGCCTGGGGCGTTAAGTAACCAACCTCCTGCGGATGCGTCTATTCCACAAGACGTCGCTCAAATGAAAGATGGTACGACACTAGGTCAGGGCTCAGTGCATAAAGAGGCGACGCGAAACTTTGAATTAGATACGACAATCAGCCACGAACGTCGTCAAACTGGAGTGGTGAACCGTCAAACGGTCGCAGTTGCGATTAAAAACCGTCCTATGGTTAACCCTGATACCGGTGAAACGACTTACCAACCAGTTTCTGAAGCTGAACTAAACTCTATTAAGCAGTTACTGATTGGTACCGTAGGATTCAGTGAAGCGCGTGGTGATTTGCTGAATGTGTTGAGTATGCAGTTTGCCGAGCCTGAAGTTGAAGTGATGGCTGATGTGCCAATTTGGGAACACCCTAACTTTAACGACTGGATTCGTTGGTTCGCGAGTGCTCTGGTTATTATCGTGGTAGTACTAGTTCTTGTACGCCCAGCGATGAAGAAACTCCTCAACCCTGCGTCTGATGAAGATGAAGACCAACTATACGGACCAGATGGACTACCAATTGGTGCTGATGGTGAGACTAGCCTAATTGGCGGTGACCTAGACGGTGGTGAGCTATTTGAGTTTGGCTCAAGTATTGACTTGCCTAACCTCCACAAAGATGAAGATGTGCTGAAGGCGGTTCGTGCACTCGTAGCCAATGAACCTGAACTAGCGGCGCAAGTAGTTAAGAATTGGATGCAAGATGCCTAACGAATTAGTTCCACAACAAGAGGGTGGTGAACTAGCAGAAACCACCGTAGATATTGCATCGATCCCTGGTGAGGAGCGCGCAGCGATTCTTTTGCTCAGCCTTAATGAGGAAGACGCCGCGGGCATCATTCGTCACTTAGAGCCGAAACAGGTTCAACGTGTGGGTAGTGCAATGGCACGTGCCGCTGACTTAAGCCAAGAGAAAGTGGGTGCGGTGCACCGAGCCTTCTTGGAAGATATTCAGAAGTACACCAACATCGGTATGGGCAGCGAAGACTTTATGCGTAACGCTCTTGTTGCTGCGCTTGGTGAAGATAAAGCCAACAACTTGGTTGACCAAATCCTCTTGGGAACAGGCTCGAAAGGCTTGGATTCACTCAAATGGATGGACCCACGTCAGGTTGCCAGCATTATTATCAATGAACACCCTCAGATTCAAACTATCGTACTGTCGTATCTAGAGCCGGATCAGTCGGCGGAAATCCTTAATCAGTTTGCTGAGCGAGACCGTTTAGATCTGATGATGCGTATTGCTAACCTAGAGGAAGTTCAACCATCGGCACTGGCTGAGTTGAATGAAATTATGGAGAAGCAGTTCGCAGGTCAAGCGGGTGCTCAAGCGGCCAAGATTGGCGGCCTGAAGGCAGCGGCAGAGATCATGAACTACATGGACAACAATGTCGAAGGCATCTTGATGGAGCAAATCCGCGATCAAGACGAAGACATGGCGACTCAAATTCAAGATCTTATGTTTGTATTCGAGAACCTTATCGAAGTCGACGACCAGGGTATTCAGAAATTGCTGCGTGATGTTCCTCAAGACGCGTTGCAACGTGCACTTAAAGGTGCTGACGATGCTCTCCGTGAGAAGATCTTCAAGAACATGTCTAAACGTGCAGCTGAGATGATGCGCGACGACCTTGAAGCGATGCCGCCAATCAAAGTTTCTGACGTTGAAGCAGCGCAGAAAGAAGTTCTGGCAATCGCACGACGCATGGCTGACTCTGGTGAGATTATGCTAGGCGGCGGTGCTGACGAGTTCCTATAACCTAATTAAGCAAGGTATCTATGTCTTTGGAAAGGAAACGCGGTTTTTTACGTCTGGATAATGATGAGCTGGTGGAAAAGCCAGAGCGCTGGGGTATGCCTGACTATACCGCAGAGACTCATAAACAGGCGAAAGAGACGGCGATGAACTATGACCCGAGTTGGATGCCGATTGATGAGCCTGTCGAAGAAGAAGCACCTAAAGAACTGACTCAAGAAGAGATAGAACTGATTAAGCAGCAAGCTTATCAGGAAGGTCTCCATCAAGGACAAGAAGCTGGCTTCAAGCAAGGTTACGAAAAAGGTAAAGAACAAGGAACGCAAGAAGGCCATCAAGAGGGTCTAGAAGCAGGAAAAATTGAAGGTGTTGCTGCGGGTCAAGAGTTTATCCAGCAGCAGGTTCAAACCTTTGTAAACTTAGCCAACCAGTTTGCTCAGCCACTTGAGTTGATGAATGCACAGGTTGAAAAACAGTTGGTCGATATGGTGCTGACCATGGTCAAAGAGGTGGTCCATGTTGAAGTACAAACCAATCCGCAAGTTATCCTAGATACCATCAAGCAGTCGGTAGAGTCACTACCCATTGCAGGTCATGCCATCACACTTAAACTTCATCCAGATGATGTTGAGATTATCCGTTCATCCTATGGCGCGGAAGAGCTTGAGTTCCGCAATTGGACTCTTATGGCAGAGCCTGCGTTAAACCGTGGTGATGTACAAATTGAAGCAGGTGAGTCGAGTGTTAACTACCGTATGGAAGATCGTATTCGTAGCGTGATCCAAAGCTTTTGTGGGGTGAACCGTCACCAAGGTGGTGAGTAGTGCTTGCCCTTGCCGAACGTCTTTCTCAATATAAAACTCAAGGATTAACTTGTCGCCCTGTGGCGGCAGGTAAACTGGTTCGTGTAGTAGGGCTTACCCTCGAAGCGACGGGGTGCCGTGCGCCGATCGGCAGTTTATGTAGAGTGGAAACCATGCACGGCGAGATGGAAGCCGAAGTGGTCGGATTCTCAGGCGAAAGCCTCTACCTTATGCCCAGTGAGCAAATCACGGGGGTTCTCCCTGGCGCCAAGGTAACACCACTTACCAGTGAATCGGGATTACCTGTTGGTATGGAGCTACTTGGTCGTGTGATTGATGGGGTGGGTAATCCACTTGATGGGCTTGGGCCTATCTATACCGAAAAACGCGCCTCTTTTAATGCTGAGCCGATAAACCCACTAGCGCGTAAACCTATTTCTGAACCCCTTGATGTGGGTATCAAAGCCATTAATGGTTTGCTGACTGTCGGCAAAGGCCAGCGTATTGGTCTGTTTGCCGGGTCGGGTGTCGGTAAGTCGGTGACCTTGGGCATGATGACTCGAGGTACGACCGCTCAAGTGGTTGTGGTTGGCTTGATTGGTGAGCGTGGCCGCGAAGTTAAGGAATTTATCGAAGAAATTTTGGGCGTTGATGGTCGTCAACGTTCGGTAGTGGTTGCCGCGCCTGCTGACTCATCACCTCTAATGCGCTTGAAAGGCTGTCAAACCGCACTGACGATTGCCGAGTACTTTCGCGATCAAGGTTTGGATGTCTTGCTCTTGATGGACTCACTCACACGTTTTGCTCAAGCTCAGCGTGAAATTGCCTTGTCAGTCGGTGAGCCACCCGCAACGAAAGGTTATCCGCCTTCAGTCTTTGCTAAGTTACCAGCGCTCGTGGAGCGTGCCGGAAATGGTAGTCCAGAACAGGGTTCAATTACCGCTTTCTTTACCGTATTGACCGAAGGGGATGATTTACAAGACCCTATCGCTGATGCATCGCGTGCGATCCTCGATGGTCACGTCGTCCTGTCACGTGAGATGGCGGATGCAGGTCACTATCCTGCTATCGACGTTGAGAAGTCGGTTAGTCGTGTAATGCCTCAGATTACTTCTGAACAGCATGTGCTTATGTCCAAAGCCGTACGCCAAGTGCTTTCTATCTGTCGTAAAAACCAAGATTTGGTATCAATTGGTGCTTATAAACCGGGAACCGATCCTGCTATCGATGGTGCCTTTACTCTTAAGCCAAAACTGGACAGCTATTTGCAACAGACGATGAAAGAGACAGTGCCGTATGACATGTGTATCAATATGCTCAGCGGATTGCTGCAAGGTGAGTAATAGGCTATGGATAACGCGTTAGAGTTTTTATTAGAGCAAGCCAAAGAGCGCGAAAACCAAGCAGTATTGGCGCTTAACCAAGCACGAACAGAGTTGGAAGGTTACTACCAGCAGCTCGAACAGATAGAGAAGTACCGACTGGATTACTGTCAGCAACTGATTGATCGAGGTCAGCAAGGTTTAACCGCTAGCGAGTATTCGCATCTCAATCGATTTTTAACCACTTTAGATGAAACTCTAGCAAAGCAGAAACAAGCGGAATCTCATTTCAAAAGCCAAGTGGACGGGTGTGAGCAAAACTGGCTAGACAGTCGTAAACAGCGACGCTCTTACGAGTGGATGATTGAGAAAAAGCAGGCTGAGAAAGAGCGCCTACAAAATATCCGAGAGCAGAAGCAGATGGATGAGTTCTCTACCCTTCAATTCTCACGTCGAAGCTTGAACTAGTTTCACAGCTTTAAGCTATTAGCCCTTAATTCACTGTAATTGGCGTAATTATTGCAGATGCAATAAAAAATGTATGCAATCCAATTGGCATCTTGCCGCCTTGCCTGAAACTGCGGTAAGAAACTTAGAGTGAACCTGGTATGAATATCAATTTATCATCGGTATCGGAAAGTCCTAAAGCGACCCCAGCAGCAAGTGGTGAAGCGATCTCTGAATCAACAGAGTCAGGAGGCTTTTTCTCCAAACTAACAGCGCTGATTAAGGGGGAAGGTAGCTCTGAGGCGAAACCGGAAGCCAAAGTCGATGCACGCCAAATTAAAACCAATGCGGATGGTGAAGAGGTTACCGTTGAAGGTGACGTTGAAACTAAGAGTGTTAAGACTTCAGTAACGGAAGGTCAAAGTACCGATGAGCTTCTCTCGTCAGATGATGAGCCTGGTAAGGCGGAAAAATCGACAAAAGTAGGCGAAGTGAATGTCGATGAATCTGAAGCGAAATCGTCAAAATCGGCGGAAAAAATTGTTTCGGAAAATGATGAAGTTTTGCAGCGACTGGATCACTCTAACAAAGCACTGCAACCTAAAGACGGCAAACAGTTGCCACAACATGAAGTGGTTGATGAGAATGTCAAACCTGTTGAACAAAGAGAGAGTAAAGTTGCTGAGAGTAAAACGCCAGCATCGCTAAAGGTTGCATCTGAGTCGCAACAAGAGGGCGAATTGTTGCAACAAAATGCACAGCCAAAAGCAAACCAAGCAGCCTCAAGCCCAAAAGTTGTGGTGACTTCAAGTGAAGGTGAAGAGGTGGAGGTCCCTGCTTCGGCTGAACGTTTCATCGACACATCTGATGTGCAACAAGCTACAACTCATACTCAAGCTAGCCAACTTGTTGATAAACAAGTTGAAAAATCAACAGTAGCAGAGGTGGGTGCTGCGACTGTAAGTATTGACGAAGAAATTGAACAAGTTGTGGACGCTAAAGCAGTTGTAAGCGATAAATCTCAAACAGTCGTGAGTGATGAAGTGGTCGTTAGCCGCGACTCTGAAGCTAACCTAGTTGATGATAAATCGTCTTCTCAAGCAGAAGAGAACGCTATAGTTGCAAGTGCCGCTGTGCTTGGGGGCTCTGCTGCCGCAATCGCCACTAAGGCGACAGACGAAAAAGTTAGCGTAGAATCTAGCCAGATTATAGCGCCTATGGCTACCAGTACGGTCGTTACCAGTGTTTCTGAACTTGAAGGGCAAGTGGAGTTAGACCCAACAGCCGTTGCTGCGGGCACTACTGTTGCAGCGGGTGCAATTCCGTGGGCAGCATCAGAAGGTCAAGTCAAAGATGACGCTGCGCCTAAAGCTGATGTGCAACCTAAACCTCAGCAAGCGCCAGTTGCTCACTCTGTTCATCAAGCGATTGTTAGCCAGCAAACCCAGGCACCAATGGCACAAGCGCTTCAGCAGCAAGTCGTTACGCCGACTATGCCAAGTGATCTATCCGCTCTGCAGATGCAGCAAGTTGCGGTGGCGCAAAATGGCGCGGTAGTTCAAGATCAAGCGGTGCTAAAAGCGGCGATGGGCGCCAAAGCAGCGCATAGCCTTGGTCAACTGGCTGGCAAGAAAGAGGGACAGCAACCTGGCACAGAATCGAGTAATGGTTTTGCTCAGCAACTGGCTCAAGCTTCAGGCCAACAAGGGCCAGGTGCATTGGGTCAAGTAAGAGCGGAACAGGCAGCACAGCCGCCATTGCAACTCAATCGAGAGATGGCTGGTGAGCAACTCGCTGAACGTGTTCAAATGATGATGTCGAAAAACCTGAAGAACATCGATATTCGCCTCGATCCGCCAGAGCTTGGTCGAATGCAGATTCGAATGAATATGAATGGTGATGCGGCAACAGTTCACTTTACGGTGGCTAACCAGCAAGCGCGTGATGTGATTGAACAATCCATGCCAAGGCTGCGCGAGATGCTCGCTCAGCAGGGTGTTCAGTTAGGTGAAAGTTCAGTTCAACAGCAGGCGTCTGGTCAACAGCAAAGGCGCTATGCAGAGGGCGGACAAGGCCAGAATGGTCAAGGAGGCGGCAATCAGGGCTTCTCTGGTGAGGAAAACCTTGAACCAGACATCAATCTTGATTTGAATGTCGCATCAAAGCGTGATGGAATTAGTTATTACGCTTAAACTGTTAAAAACAAAAGATTAGAGAACGTTAAGTTATGGCTGATGAAGAATTAGAAACTGAAGCACCCAAGGGAAAAAGCAAGCTACTGATCATTATTATTGCGGTCGTTGTGTTGCTAGCGGGCGGCGGCGGTGCAGCTTTCTTCTTGATGGGCTCCGACGACGAAGCTGAAGGGCAAGACACGATGCAGCAACAAGCTGCTCTGCCAACAGATCCAGTCGCTTACGTTAATATCGCACAACCTTTCTTGTTTAACGTAACTGGCGACAAGAAAGACCGTTTGGTGCAGATAAAAGTCCAACTAATGGTTCGTGGCACAGAGAACGAAAACTTAGCTCGCTATCACTCACCCTTGATTGAAAGTTCGCTGCTAAGTACGTTTGCTTCGGCTACGGTTGATCAATTAAGAACCGCAAATGGTCGTGTTGAGCTACGTGAAAAAGCAACCGATGACATTAAAGCCAGTTTGAATCGAGCGGTAGGCCAGCCTGTGATTGAACGCGTGCTGTTTACTGACTTTGTAATGCAATAGGTGACGAGTGACTGATCTATTAAGCCAAGATGAGATTGATGCTCTCTTACATGGTGTCGATGACGTTGATGAGGCCGATGATGACGAGATAGTCTCCGACTCTAGCGCGGTAGACTTCGACTTCTCATCGCAAGATCGTATTGTTCGTGGTCGAATGCCGACCCTCGAGCTGATTAACGAGCGTTTTGCTCGCCATATGCGCATTAGTTTGTTTAACATGCTGCGCAAAACGGCAGAGGTCTCTATCAATGGCGTACAGATGATGAAGTTTGGTGAGTACCAAAACACCCTGTACGTACCAACCAGCTTGAACATGGTGCGCTTTAGACCGCTTAAAGGCACTGCGCTGATCACCATGGAAGCGCGTTTGGTCTTTATCTTGGTAGAGAACTTTTTCGGTGGTGATGGTCGTTTCCACGCGCGTATCGAAGGTCGGGAATTTACGCCAACCGAGCGCCGAATTGTTCAGTTGCTGCTTAAGATTGTTTTCGAAGACTACAAAGAAGCTTGGTCTCCAGTGATGGGGGTTGAGTTTGAGTACTTAGACTCGGAAGTAAACCCAAGTATGGCGAACATCGTCAGCCCGACAGAGGTTATCGTAGTGAGCTCATTCCACATTGAAGTGGATGGCGGTGGCGGTGACTTCCATGTGGTTATGCCTTACTCAATGGTTGAACCTATCCGTGAACTTTTGGATGCGGGCGTTCAGTCAGATAAGATGGAAACAGACGTTCGTTGGAGTACCGCTCTGCGTGAAGAGATCATGGATGTGCCAGTTAACTTCCGGGTTGATCTGCTCGAGCAAGATATCTCATTACGTGATTTAATGGAGCTCCAGCCTGGTGACATCATCCCAGTTGAAATGCCAGAACACGCAGTGATGTTTGTCGAAGAGTTGCCAACCTATCGGGTGAAAATGGGCCGCTCTGGTGACAAACTAGCCGTCCAAGTATCAGAAGAAATTAAACGACCAGATGTGGTCAAAACGGATATCGCTTTCCTTGGTAAAGACGTCATTTCTGAATTAGAAGAAGACGAAGGCGAAATCGAAGATTAAGAGATTATATAGGTAACAAATATGGAACCGAGTGACGACCAAAAACTGGCGGATGAATGGGCAGCAGCGCTGGGAGAAGATCCAGCTGCGCCAGAGATTGACGTCGATGAGGTAATGAACGCTCAGTTAGATGAGCTGCAAGATACATCATCACCTATCTCAGAAGACGAACGCCGTAAGCTAGATACTATCCTAGACATCCCTGTGACCATCTCAATGGAAGTGGGCCGTTCGCAAATCAGTATCCGTAACTTGCTACAGCTGAACCAAGGTTCGGTTGTCGAACTAGAGCGTCTGGCCGGTGAATCGTTAGATGTATTGGTTAACGGCACCTTGATTGCTCACGGCGAAGTGGTTGTGGTCAACGATAAGTTTGGTATCCGTCTGACCGATGTAATCAGTCAAACTGAGCGTATTAAGAAACTTCGATAGTGTAAGGATAGCTATGTCTTTCAAGGTTAAGGAGTACTTACTTTACTCTCTTACGCTGCTATCACCTTCTGCATTTGCTACCGTCTCAACTCCTGGTAGTGAGCTTGATTGGGCGACCACTATGGGGTCGCTCATCTTCGTTGTAGCCTTTATTCTGTTTTTAGCTTGGTTACTGAAGCGAATGCGACTGCCTGCGTTTTCCAACCAGAAAGGATTAAGTGTCGTACGCCAAATCGTCGTTGGCCACAAAGAGCGCATTGTAATTGTTCAAGCCGGAGAAGAGCAGTTTTTGGTCGGTGTGACAGCGCAATCGATCCAGCTAATCTCAAAACTGGAGAAACCTTTATCTCAGGAGGAGATGGCCACGAGTCCGTTTTCCAATCAATTGACTCAGCTACTGAAGAACAATGATAAAAGCCAATAACCTAATAGGGATCGTCTTAGCTGTCGCTTTGACTTTGTTCTCTTCGTTATCTCTCGCTCAGCAGGAGTTGGAGACACCGGTTCCAGCCAATATCGCACCGTCAGATTCGGTAACAGTGACGGCAATGAATAGTGAGCAAGGCGCGTCAAAAACTATCGCGACAGGTAGTTTTACGGGTAACGGTGGTGGGATTCCCGCGTTTACCATGACCGCTAACCCCGACGGCACTGAAGACTACTCGATAAACCTGCAGATCCTCGCGTTAATGACCATGTTGGGTTTCTTGCCTGCGATGGTTATTTTGATGACCTCCTTTACCCGAATTGTGGTGGTCATGTCGATTCTGCGTCAGGCGATGGGTTTACAACAGACGCCATCCAATCAAGTTATTATCGGTATTGCTATCTTTTTGACTTTCTTCATTATGTCGCCAGTGCTGAGTAAAATTAATGATGACGCGATTCAGCCTTACATCAATGAGCAGATCACAGCACGTGAAGCGTTTGACGTGGCTCAGGTGCCAATGAAGGACTTCATGCTTAAGCAGACCCGAGTTAAGGATCTCGAAACCTTCGTCAATATCTCAGGCTCAACCGCGACGGCGCCAGAAGATGTCTCCATGGCGGTATTGATTCCTGCGTTTATTACCTCAGAGCTTAAAACCGCTTTCCAAATCGGCTTTATGCTCTTCTTACCATTCCTGATTATCGATTTGGTGGTGGCATCGGTGTTAATGGCGATGGGTATGATGATGCTTTCTCCAATGATCGTATCGTTGCCGTTTAAACTTATGCTGTTTGTTTTGGTTGATGGGTGGAACCTGATTCTGTCGACCTTAGCCGGCAGTTTCGCCTTGTGACGGGAGAAAATGTATGACTCCTGAAATGTTCGTTGAGCTGTTTCGTGAAGCACTCTGGATGGTACTTATCATGGTAAGTGCGATCATTATTCCGAGCTTGTTGATTGGTTTGGTGGTTGCGATTTTCCAAGCCGCGACCTCCATTAACGAACAAACCTTGAGCTTTTTGCCTCGTCTTATCGTTACCTTGCTGGCGTTAATGATGTTTGCTCATTGGATGGCGCAAATGCTGATGGAGTTTTTCTTTGGCATGATTGAACGTCTTCCTCAGGTGCTTTACTAGGTCTCGCCGATGGAGTACCCAACGAGTGTCGTACTAGATTGGATAGCCAACTACTTTTGGCCGTACACACGCATCGCTGCCATGTTGATGGTGATGTCGGTGACGGGTGCACGTTTTGTCTCTACTCGGGTACGCCTTTATTTAGGCTTGGCGATTACCTTTGCCGTGATGCCTGCCATTCCTGCTGTTCCTGAAAGCATTGAGTTGCTCTCTTTTCAGGGCTTTATGACTATCTTGGAGCAGATAATCATTGGCGTAGCGATGGGAACAGTGACCCAGTTTATGATCCAAACCTTCGTTATCTTGGGTCAGATCTTGGGTATGCAGTCGAGCTTGGGTTTTGCTTCAATGGTAGACCCGGCCAACGGACAAAATACGCCCTTGCTTGGTCAGCTATTTATGTTCCTTGCCACCATGTTCTTCTTAGCCACTGATGGCCATCTGAAGATGATCATGCTAGTTGTAATGAGCTTTAAGTCACTACCAATCGGCACAGGAGCATTGACCACGGTTGATTTTAGAGAACTCGCGTTATGGCTAGGTATCATGTTTAAAGTCGCGCTGAGTATGTCGCTGTCGGGCATTATTGCTTTGCTGACGATTAACCTCTCATTCGGTGTTATGACCCGTGCAGCACCTCAGCTAAACATCTTCTCTTTGGGCTTTGCTTTCGCACTGATGGTCGGCTTGTTGCTCTGTTGGTACATCATTGCCGGACTTTACAACCACTATGAACTATTCTGGTTGCAAGGTGAGCAGCAAATTTGCTCGTTTATTAGACTGAGTTGTTAGAATGGCAGAATCAGACGGTCAAGAACGCACAGAAGACGCCACGCCCAGACGCTTGCAACAGGCTCGAGAAAAAGGGCAGGTTGCAAGGTCAAAAGAGTTAGCGTCGGTTTCAGTATTAGTCGTAGGTTCTATCGCCCTAATGTGGTTTGGCGAGAGCTTGGCACGTGCGCTGTTCACTGCAATGGGCAGAATGTTCACCCTCTCTCGAGAAGAAATCTTCGACCATGTGAAGCTGTTTGACATCATCATTGGCTCATTTGGTAACTTGCTGCTTCCGTTGTTACTAATTCTGATCACTCTATTTATTGCTGCGTTGATTGGCGCAGCCGGGGTTGGGGGGGTTAGTTTCTCTGTTGAGGCGGCGATGCCAAAGTGGTCGAAAATGAATCCACTCAGTGGTCTAAAGCGTATGGTTGGCTTACAGAGTTGGGTTGAACTAATTAAGTCGATTCTAAAGGTAGCTTTAGTTTCCGGGATGGCTTTCTACCTGATTAACGCGGCGAAAGAGGATCTGTTCCAACTGAGTATGGATGTGTTCCCGCAAAACATATTCCACGCACTTGATATCCTGCTTAACTTCATTCTTCTCATCAGCTGTACCTTGCTGATCGTAGTCGCGATTGATATTCCATTTCAGATATGGCAACACGCTAATCAACTGAAAATGACTAAACAAGAGGTCAAAGACGAATATAAAGATACCGAAGGTAAGCCAGAAGTTAAGGGCCGTATCCGCATGTTGCAACGTGAGGCAGCTCAGCGACGTATGATGTCGGAAGTTCCGCAAGCGGACGTTATCGTAACCAACCCTGAGCACTTCTCAGTCGCGCTACGCTATAAACAGGACTCTGATCGAGCGCCGATTGTGGTGGCAAAAGGTACTGACCATATGGCACTGAAGATTCGAGAGGTCGCTCGCGAGCACGATATCTATATTGTCCCTGCACCTCCATTAGCTCGTGCGCTCTACCACTCTACTGAACTAGAGCAAGAGATCCCAGACGGGCTGTTTACCGCAGTGGCACAAATCCTTGCCTACGTATTCCAGTTGAAGCAATACCGTAAGCGCGGAGGGCAGAGACCGAACCTCAAAGCGTCGGAGTTACCGATCCCGCCTGAGTATAGGAAGTAGGAGAGGGCAGAGTCGTCGAGAACGCTACGCTGCGAGTATCGAGTTCGGGCTTCGCCCTGCGAGATGAAGATGTTGGTGATTTAGCAAAAAATGTCGAAAGTGTCTGTTCCAATACATATTTTCGCTACTCGCTACTCGCTACTCGCTACTCGCTACTTGTTATTTGTTACTTCTCCGGAATCGACAACAGCACCAACAACGCACCATCGCCACCAAACTCCAATGGTGCTTGGTGAAACGCCATCACATCCGGGTGCTGCGCTAGCCATAGTGGTGACTTCTGTTTAAGTATGTGCTTACCAATACCGTGCTGTACACAAGCACACGAAATTTCATTCTTAATGCAGTAGGCGATCATCGCGCCAAGTTCGCGCTTGGCTTCTTGCTGCGTCATACCGTGCATATCTAAGAATACGTCCGGAACATACACGCCGCGGCGCAGGCGTTTTACCTCATATTGAGAAACGTCATCACGGGCGTAGCGAGTCGGGCCTTCTTCATTGAGCAGCGGAACAAACTCGTCGGAAAAATAGAACTCTGTATCACTGGCTTCACGGGCAGTGCGGGTAATTTCTTTTTGCTTAGTATTTTTTTTTGGTTGCTGGACTATGGTATCCTGTGACAACTTTTTTACGCCTTGTACTGCATCCCTAAATAGGGCGAAGTCATCATCCATTTCGGTGTCTTTTTTGCTCATGGGACAATTAGTAAATATATATAAATGCAATTAGCAGTATTGTAGCGCTTTTCGGAGGCAATTTTGGATAAGATTTTTGTAGAAGAAGCAGTTTCAGAACTTCACACGCTTCAAGATATGATTCGTTGGACAGTGAGTCGTTTTAACGCCGCTAACCTATTCTACGGTCATGGAACTGATAACGCATGGGACGAAGCGGTACAGCTAATCCTACCTACACTGTACTTACCGATTGACGTGCCTCCACACGTACTGAACTCTCGTCTTACAATGAGCGAGCGTATGCGCATTGTTGAGCGTGTGGTCAAACGTATCAACGACCGCACGCCAACGTCATACTTAACTAACCGTGCTTGGTTCTGTGGCTTAGAGTTCTTTGTTGATGAGCGTGTACTTGTGCCCCGTTCTCCAATCGGTGAGCTTATCCAAGCGGAATTTCAACCTTGGTTAGTTGAAGAGCCAACGCGCATTATGGATTTGTGCACTGGTAGTGGTTGTATTGCGATTGCTTGCGCACACGCTTTCCCAGATGCAGAAGTGGATGCCATTGATATCTCAACCGACGCGCTTGAAGTGGCAGAGCAGAATATCCAAGATCACGGCATGGATCAGCAGGTGTTCCCAATCCGCTCAGATCTGTTCCGCGATCTACCAAAAGAGAAGTACAACCTGATTGTCTCTAACCCACCGTATGTGGATCAAGAAGACATGAATAGCTTGCCTGATGAGTTCACTCACGAACCTGAATTAGGCTTAGCTGCAGGTACAGACGGTCTGAAACTTGTGCGCCGCATTTTAGCTAACGCGCCCGACTACCTAACGGATAACGGTATTCTTATCTGTGAAGTGGGTAACTCTATGGTCCACATGATGGAGCAGTACCCTGAGATTCCATTTACATGGCTTGAATTTGAAAATGGCGGCCATGGTGTGTTTATGCTGACCCGTGAGCAGATGCTTCAACACGCAGAAGAGTTCTCACTCTATAAAGACTAGTTCGCCTGCTACTCTTATTAATTAAACGCCAAGTGAAATTCGCTTGGCGTTTTTTATGCGTGCTAAAAAGCAAAATAGATCCGGTTTAGGGGTTTACATCATTCCGTAATCAAGCGACTATGAAATTACTAAGAATTGAAGTGTAAAGCTCTGTATACAGGGCAAATAGGATTGAGGAAGTAATGGCAGGAAACAGTATCGGACAACATTTCCGAGTCACCACATTCGGAGAAAGTCACGGTATCGCACTAGGATGTATCGTCGACGGATGCCCTCCGGGATTAGAAATTACTGAAGCAGATATCCAAATTGACTTGGATCGTCGTCGCCCAGGCACTTCTCGTTATACCACTCAGCGCCGTGAACCAGATGAAGTGAAAATCCTTTCTGGCGTGTTTGAAGGTAAAACAACGGGTACTTCAATTGGTCTGTTGATTGAAAACACCGATCAACGCTCAAAAGACTATTCAGAGATTAAAGACAAGTTCCGCCCTGGACATGCAGATTACACCTACCACCAAAAATATGGTGTGCGTGACTATCGTGGTGGTGGTCGTTCATCGGCGCGTGAAACCGCCATGCGCGTTGCAGCAGGCGCGGTAGCTAAAAAATACCTTAAGCAAGAGTTTGGTGTAGAGATTCGCGCTTACCTATCTCAAATGGGCGACGTTGCTATTGAGAAAGTTGACTGGAACGAAATCGAGAACAATGCATTTTTCTGTCCAGATGTCGACAAAGTAGACGCATTTGACCAGCTTATTCGTGATCTTAAGAAGCAGGGTGATTCGATTGGTGCTAAGTTGCAAGTTGTAGCGACTAACGTTCCTGTTGGTCTTGGTGAACCAGTCTTTGATCGTTTAGATGCTGATATTGCCCATGCGCTAATGAGCATCAACGCGGTAAAAGGCGTTGAGATCGGCGACGGTTTTGATGTGGTAAGCCAGAAAGGTAGTGAGCACCGTGATGAGCTAAAACCTGATGGCTTTGCTAGTAACCACGCTGGTGGCATCTTGGGTGGTATTTCTACTGGCCAAGATATTGTTGCTAACATCGCGCTAAAGCCTACCTCAAGCATCACTGTTCCGGGTGAAACCATCACCAGAGAAGGCGAGCCAACTCAGTTGATTACCAAAGGTCGTCATGACCCATGTGTCGGTATTCGCGCAGTGCCAATCGCTGAAGCTATGCTCGCGATTGTTGTGCTTGACCATCTGCTGCGTCATCGTGGTCAAAACCACGGCGTGACAACAGAAACTCCGCAGATTTAAGCAAGTATAAAACTGAAAACGGCCTCCATAAGGAGGCCGTTTTGTTTTACGTGTTATTACTTCTTAGAAGCAATCCAGTTATTGACGTTTTCGCGTACCACTTCCATTGGTTGCTGACCAAAGCGAAGCAGTTGATCATGGAACTCGGCGTAGTCGAATTTATCACCGAGCTCTGCTATTGCCTTGTCGTGCATTTCCTTAATCACAAGGTAACCGGATTTGTAGGAAACCGCTTGCCCAACGTGAGCCGCGTAGCGGTAGCTTTCTGACTCTATATCGCCTTCACCGAGCGCCGAGTTGGCTTTCATATAGTTGCGTGCTTGTTGAACCGCCCAACCTTTACTGTGAATACCAGTATCAATTGCCAAGCGCATGTTACGTAGCTGTGCTTCGTTTAAACTACCAAAGTACTGTAGCGCGTTGCACTCTTGCTCATCTTTATAGATACCGCCTTGAACTTGCGAGTAGTCTGCGTCAGGCGTACACATACCCGTGCCATTGATAAAGGTTGGTTTACCTTGTGCATCCAGTTCTCCGTAGATCTTCATCTCTAAACCTAACCATTCCGTATAAAGCGCCCAGCCTTCACCGTATGCGGTGTACCAGATGTCCTTCATATAATTTGGGATGTTAGCGGGTGGATACTCTAGAGCATAAGCATTTTGGAAGTGATGACCTGGCGCAGCTTCGTGAAGCAATAGCGTCGACACATTCCACTTTTGCAAGCTGTAATCGGGGTGAGTGTTGAGAGTGAAAACATTGTCGTCGTATGAAGCGACGCCGTCGTAAAGCTCGCCTCCGGCTGGAGTTGGCTCAATGGTATAGTCAGTCTTAATTGGCTTAAAGTAGCTTGCAACAACCTGGTTCGCGTTGTTCTTGAATGCGTAGTAGTCAACCAGGGAGCCTTCACATGCCATTTGGTTTGACGCCTGTTCACACACATCAGCGTACTCGGTACCTGATATCACTCGTCCATCACGGCCAAAGAAGAACTGCTCACTATTTAGATAGGCAAAAAACGCTTCAAGGTTGATGTTGCCTTCGCTATCCATTAGCTCAAATGTTCTCATCGCGACTCGTTTGGTTTGTGGATCGCGATATTGTGCTTGAACGGTTTTGCCACGCTTGTCGACCACGACTTTAGCTACTCGAATCATCTCTGCTTTGGCGTCGATGACTAACTCTTCGCCCATCGAGTGAAGTTCTTGAGAGGATTTACCCGTGGTGCTGTTGCGGTCTAAATGCCATTGATACCAAGCTTTACCGTTGGGTAGGTCGCCCCAGCCAATATGTTGATCCGATAACTCTCCTTTACCCCGAGCCGCCGCTAAGTAATCTTGGTGTAGATAGTTCATGATGGATTGAGTTGCTGCAATTGCTTCATCGACTGATTGTTGGTATTCGGTGACAAAACTAGCGTCAAAATATTGTTGAGCTTTTAGATCGTTCAAGCCGACTTTTAGGATGGCATAGTCGTCGTGAGCAATGGTATCTAAGCTATTTTGATAAAGCCTCTCGACTAACACTTTTGGCAGTTGGATATGCTCGAGTTCACCAAGGCGATACTGGGCGTGAAGGTTTTTAACCCAAGACGTGTACTCATTCAGCTTATCGATCTGACTTCGGTAATCCTTATGACCATCTTTATCTGCTTCAACTAAAGCTCCAGCCTCTTCTGCATTCCACTGCATGAAATTGTAGAAGTGGGTTAAAGGAACATCTGGGTTGCCAAATCTCGCATTCGCAAAGGTGGCACCTTGAATGGCGATGGTGCGATCAAAGCGGAAGGTGTCGTAATAGACTTTCTCTTCATCATTCAGTGCGCTGCGGTCGATGCTAAGTAGTTGGTCGAGATATTGCCTATCAAGTGTTTGTTTAGCCGCGGCCATTTGATCATTGATGATGCCAAACTTACTGCTATCAAGGTCAGCGACTTGTTGCGAGTAACTGTCCATAAGTTGGTTGAGTTGAACTGATGAGTTGGGGGGTGTTGCACAGCCAAAAAGAGTGGCCATTCCAAGTGCGACAGACAAAGCGGTCTTAGTATAAGGATGTTTCATCGTAAAATCCTTCTGGGTTAGAGTGGCAAAAGCGAGAACTCTATCGCTGTTATTTTTATACCCATAATACGTGGGGTTAGAGTTCGCTGGTTGTTGTTCTCCCTGTAACCCTTATTAAGCTACCGTATATAAATTGCTTGCGGTGTGCACATAGTCACAGTAAAAAGTGGCGAATAATTAATCGCTTAACAATGTGTTTCTGCAATATGAATGATTATCTCGTAATGACGTAGAAAGGCGCGTGTGCGCTAGGCATTAATGACAATTTTGCCGCAAGTGGTGAATAGTTTTTGCTGGAGAAATTTAGCGCGCGGATGACTAAGTTTCAATAGATTGTGATGGTTCACATTTTACGCTGATATTATGCGGAGGCGGAATAACTATCCGCCTCATAAAATTGATCGGCTAACGATTGACGCTTAGTGGATAGAGCCTTCAGTCTCGAGATGGAAAGAAGGTAGTCGCCATTGAAAGCGAACGGCAGCCATGCGCAATAGATAACCGAAAATAAGTGTTGAGATGGTGGCAGTAACGTCATTCACACCGAACTCTAGCAGTGTTAGGTAGAGGCCTGATGCGAGTAGTGCCACAGAGGCATACAACTCTTCATGCAGAACAAGAGGCGTTTGGCGACAGATCAGATCGCGTAGCAGTCCACCAAAAACACCTGTAACTAGCGCGGCAACCATACAGATTAACACATGGTGACCCATGCCTAAGGCTACCTTAGTGCCTATGATGCTAAATACAATTAAGCCGAGCGCATCAAGTCGAATGAATAAACCCTTAAGCTTAATCACCCACTTGGCTAGTCCCGTAGTCAGTACGCCAGCAACGCAAGTAATGGCCAAGAACTCAGGGTTTTCTACCCAACCAAGCGGATAGTGACCAAGCAGAATGTCACGCACAGTACCACCACCAATAGCGGTCGCACTGGCAACCAGCATTACGCCAAACCAGTCCATTTTTCTTCGCCCAGCACTCAATGCGCCTGTCATGGCTTCCGCTGTAATACCGACAATATATAAAACACTTAGCAGCATGATGAATTCTCAATAAGAGGCCAGAAGTGGCGAGTTGGTCACATTTTTAAGGCGTGAGTGTAGTGCCAAATATGAACGATGACGAATGAGATTTTATCGGTATGAAAGTGTGTTTCAGATAACTAATTCTAATGGCACTGTAATCCTTGTGTGTTTGCAATTAAGGATGAACATGCGAGAATGCCGAAAGATAATCACACAACTACCGTTCGAGCAATGACCCATCAATACCAAGACTTGATCCGGATTTTCAACGACACGTTTTTAGAACAGTACAACACCAAACTTGAATTGGGTGGAGAAGAGCCAATCTATCTGCCAGCAGATGATAGTCATCCTCATCATCGGATTATATTTGCTCGTGGTTTCTATGCCTCAGGTCTTCACGAAATCGCGCATTGGTGCGTAGCTGGGCCACAGCGTCGTTTGTTGGAAGACTTCGGTTACTGGTATGAGCCAGATGGTCGTATCGCGCAAGTTCAAGCAGAGTTCGAAAAAGTCGAGGTTCGCCCACAGGCTTACGAATGGATCTTAGCTAAGAGTGCCAATTTTCCCTTTACTGTTAGCTGCGATAATTTAAATGGTGATTTTGAACCAGACCGGCTCGCTTTTATGACTAAAGTTCATCAAGAAGTGGGGAAAATTTTTAGTCAAGGGTTACCTTTAAGAGTGAAGGTGTTGTCTGAAGCACTGAGAGCATATTACAAAGTGGAAGAACTCAAGTTTTCTATGTTTAAAGTTGAATAAAATCAGTAAATTAATTGTGGTTTTGGATGCTCGAAAGCTACTACATCTTATGTGTCTAGGCCCCAGTTTGGATTGCGTTGAAAAACTCAATGTGAGAAGCTTGCCAATCTTTTAGCAAGTAACCTGATTAGGCGTTAAAGCAAGATGATTATTGAATTTGAAGAACAGCTATTAGAGTTAATTGATGCGCGTATTTCATCGGCATCTGATGATGAGCTGTTTGCAGGTGGCTATCTACGTGGTCATATCTCTTTGTCGGCTGCGGCATGTGAAGAAGAGGGCATCCACGACGTCGAAACGCTTAAAGAGCGTATTCAAGCTAGTTTAGATGCTGCGCGAGCTGAACTTACGCCTGCTGATCGTACCATAGTCAATGATTTGTGGATTGAATTGGCTAACAACGTGTAATCGGTTAAGCGCTGAGTATTGTGCATATGAAGGGTTGTTCGAAATTTTCGAACAACCCTTTGTGTTTTTTACGCTTGTTGGTTTTTCGGCCAAAGAATAATCTATTAAGCACACCCCGAGATACGGATAGGAAAATAGATTATGAAAATTGTAGCGTTCGGAGCATCAACCAGTTCAACCTCGATCAATAAGACGTTAGCAACCTATGCTGCTAGCCAAGTAGAGGGTGCAGAAGTGACCGTTCTCGACCTAAATGATTATCAAGTGCCAATGTTTAGTGAAGATACTGAAAAAGAGATTGGTCAAGCGGAAGGCGCGAAGGCTTTTTTGGCTGATTTATCCCATGCGGACGCCATTATCGTCTCGTATGCAGAGCACAACGGCTATTACCCTGCGGCTTATAAGAATTTGTTCGATTGGGCAACGCGCATTGATCGCAATGTGTTCCAAAATAAGCCGGTGGTATACCTAGCGGCTACACCTGGCCCAGGCGGTGCGCAATCTGTATTGGCTGCAGCTGCGGGCTCTGCACAGTACTTCGGGGCAGAGGTGAAAGCGTCGGTTTCAGTGCCAAGCTTCTACGATAATTTTGACTTAGAGTCTGGCCAACTACGCAATCCAGAGATCGCAGAGCAGATCAAGGCTGCCGTCGCAAGCTTGGTTTAGGTTTCTGATCGAAGTAAAAACGCCGTCACCACGGAAGAGTGGTAGACGGCGCTTTATTGTCTGTTGATTTAAAGCTCTGTAATCGCTTTCCCTTTGCGCAGCTTGCGTACCCACATTCGACTTGGATGAAGTGTTTCTAGCACATCGACAGGTAAGGGTAGGGGGTCTGCACAGATTTGTGAGGCCAAAGTTTCTGCTAACAATGGCGCAGAGCTTAATCCTCGAGAACCAAGCCCTAGCATGCAAAATAGGTTTGGGTAGCTCGGTACCTCAACGGCATTTTGTGCAGGTTTCTTCTTGTGCAGATCAGCGTAAATTTGCTTTATTTCTTCTAGTTTACCGACATTACCCACAAACGGTAGATGATCTCGGCTCACGCAGCGGACACCCTGACGCGACAAATTTCCGCTCGTATCGACATGCTCAGGCCAATCTTGGTTGGGCACACATTTACGCAGTTTGTCAGCGTTGTCTTGTTGCGCCGCCGAGTCAAACTCGTCGTCGATATTAGAACGATCGTAACTCGCTCCGATGCAGTGATGAGCGTTGTTCGGATTTACAGGCGTCATATAACCGTCGTAACACAGTACGGTTTTAAGTTGAGAAAGTGCATCCGTGGTTGGTATATGGCTAACTTGACCTTTGACTTGACCAAGTGGGATGTGGGCGGTTTGTTTAAACTCATTAAATTGGTGACCGTTGGCAACGACCACTGCCGAGTGAGTGAACTTGTTACCAGCGGATGTGAGCGTCCAAGTTTGTGTCTGTTCATCCCAATCGAGCGCGTCTATCTTGGTATCAAAATGGGCGGTAAATCGGTCGCTGGTTTTAAGCTTGGCAATCAACCCTTGCGTCAGTTCAGCAGGGCATAACCATCCACCAAGTGGGTAGTGGACACTGCTAATATCAATCGGCAACCCAATAGTTGAACTGGTTTCCGTGTTATCTAGACGGTGAACAAGTTTGTTATCGAATCCCCCCTCTAGCATCTTGTTAAGTTTCTCTGTCGATTTATCATCCCACATTAACTGCGTCACACCACACCAGTTGTGGTCGAATTTGATTTCGTCGGCTGCTTGCTCAACAAACTGGCGAGCAAATAGGAACGCAGGAGCAAAGAAGCGAGATACGCCTGAGTGCTCACCATTTAATAGCGGGTAGACGGCGCCTTGACGATTGCCTGATGCGCCTTGAGCAGGTTTTTCGTCTTGGCAGTAAAGTGTGACTTTCTTGCCCCTGCGGACTAAGGTTTTGGCTAGGGTTGCACTGGCGATCCCGCCGCCGACAATGGCGATTGAATCTAACGATTCGGCAGATGTTCGAGCAAACCAGGGTTTAAAGTTTGAGGCTGCTTTCCGCTGAGGTAGATGACCTGCAATCATGTCTCGTTTGGTACCGAAGCCTTTGACTTTCTTCATCTCAAAGCCAGCTTCGATTAAGCCTCGGCGCACAAAACCTGCGGCGGTAAAAGTCGCACAGGTACACGCTTGCTTTGCTAATTTAGCCATGCCATCGAATAAGTTTTGATTCCACATCTCAGGATTCTTACTCGGCGCGAAGCCATCAAGGAACCACGCATCAACAAGACCTTGCTCAGTGACAGGCACTTTAGGCATGCAATCTTTTATATCGCCAAACCACAAATCAAGAGTGATTGCACCATCTTCTAGGATAATACGGTGGCATTCAGGTACTGCGATAGGGTAGTGTTTTTGTAGCTTTTCGGCATATTCAGCAAGTTCAGGCCAAGATTGGTGAGCTTTGACTAGGTCTTGTTGGCTCAGTGGGTATTTCTCAAAGCTCACAAAATGAAGCTCTTTCAATGGCGCATCTGGGTTCTGCTGCCTAAATTGATCAAACCACTGCCATGCCGCTAAGAAATTTAGCCCAGTTCCAAAGCCTGTTTCAGCGATGACGAAACGACGTTGTTCATACGTTTGCCATCTTTGTGGCAGATGATTTTGGTGTAGGAACACGTAACGAGTCTCTTCTAAGCCGTTAACGTTAGAAAAATAGACATCGTCGAACTGGTCAGAAACAGGGGTGCCGACGTCATTCCAGCCTAGCTGAGCATTGGTAATCGAGATCATAGTGCAGAAAATGGGTACTTAAAAACGAGAATATGATTGCAATTGTACGGTTTTAAGGGAAAGCTGACCACTTTTCCCCGTTAACTTCGTTATTATCTAGCGGATTTTTGAATTATAGGAATGTCATAATGAAACGAGTCGTAATCACCGGTATGGGTATTGTTTCAAGTATCGGTAACAACGTCGAAGAAGTTTTAGCGTCTCTTAAAGCAGGTAAATCTGGTATTACTGCCTCTGAGCAGTTTAAAGAACAAGGTCTTCGTTCACAGGTTTGGGGTGATCTAAAAATCAACCCAGCAGAGCACATTGACCGTAAACAGATGCGCTTTATGGGTGATGCGGCTGCGTATGCATACCTATCAATGCAGCAAGCAATTGAAGATGCGGGTCTAACTGACGAGCAAGTTTCAAACGATCGCACTGGTATCGTTGCGGGTTCTGGCGGCGCATCTGCGCTAAACCAAACGCTAGCAACAGACACAATGCGTGCTAAAGGCGTAAAACGTGTTGGTCCTTACATGGTCCCACGTACTATGTCTTCTACTGTTTCAGCATGTCTTGCGACACCATTTAAAATTCGTGGCGTGAACTACTCAATGAGCTCGGCTTGTGCAACGTCAGCACACTGTATCGGCCACGCGATGGAGCTTATCCAACTCGGTAAACAAGACATCGTATTCGCTGGTGGCGGTGAAGAGCTAGATTGGTCTCAAACTATGATGTTTGATGCGATGGGCGCACTTTCTACTAAGTACAACGACACTCCAGACAAAGCTTCGCGTACATACGATGCCGATCGTGATGGCTTCGTTATTTCTGGTGGCGGCGGCATGCTAGTTGTGGAAGAACTAGAGCACGCACTAGCACGTGGCGCGAAGATCTACGGTGAAATCGTAGGCTACGGTGCAACATCGGATGGATACGACATGGTTGCTCCATCTGGTGAAGGTGCAATTCGTTGTATGAAGATGGCAATGCAAGACGTTGACAGCATCGACTACGTAAACACGCACGGCACTTCAACGCCTGTAGGTGACGTTAAAGAGCTAGGTGCGATCCAAGAGCTATTTGGTGACAACAGCCCAGCAATCTCAGCAACTAAAGCGATGACTGGTCACGCTCTAGGTGCAGCAGGTGTCCATGAAGCTATCTACTCAACGTTAATGCTAGAAAACAGCTTTATCGCACCAAGCGTTAACATCGAAACTCTAGATGAAGCGGCGCAAGGTCTAGATATCGTGACGGAGAAGCGTGACGCAGAGTTAACGACAGTGATGTCGAACAGTTTTGGTTTTGGTGGCACAAACGCTACGCTAGTAATCAAGAAATACCAAGGCTAACTGAATTAGCTCATTGCTGAGCAATCCAGTTTCCAGAGCTGATTGACTTTTAACATTGAAGGTTAATCTAACAGACGCAGACTTTAGCCCATGGAGAGCGGGTTAAGATCCTTTTGTTCTGGACTATCGCCCGGCCAAGTGCCGGGCATTTTTCTATCTATTGTTAGCGGGTTAATTTAGAACTCGACACTGACTCACCTTTTTAGCACAATCAATCTCATTCAAAGTCAAATCAAAACCCCCATGAAAATTCTTGTCGATGAAAATATGCCTTATGCTGAGCAGCTATTTAGTCAGCTTGGCGAGGTAGTTTTAAAATCTGGCCGCACCTTAACTGCTGAAGACCTTGTTGATGTCGATGCACTGATGATTCGTTCAGTCACCCAAGTGAATGCTGAACTGATTGCGAAAGCCAACAAGCTCAAGTTTGTCGGTACCGCGACAGCCGGAATGGATCATGTTGATCAAGCACTGCTTAAAGAGAAAGGCATCTTCTTCACCGCCGCACCGGGTTGTAACAAAGTGGGTGTAGCAGAGTACGCATTTAGTGTGATGATGGTGTTGTCTCAGCAGCATGGTTTCTCGGTGTTTGATAAAACAGTGGGCATTATCGGTGCAGGGCAGGTAGGCAGTTACTTACAACAGTGTTTGCAAGGTATCGGCATCAAGGTGCTGATTAACGATCCACCTAAGCAAGCGCAAGGCGATAAAAGAGACTTTACGCCTCTAGATGACCTGCTTAATCAAGCGGATATCATTACCTTACACACGCCAATTACTCGTGATGGAGAATACCCTACCCACCACCTTATCGATCAGCAGGTGCTGGATAAGTTACGCTGTGACCAAATTTTAATCAACGCTGCTCGAGGTCCTGTGGTCGATAACGCCGCATTGAAAACGCGCTTAAGTAAGAACGATGGCTTTACCGCGGCATTAGATGTGTTTGAATTTGAGCCAGAGGTTGATATGGAGCTTCTCCCTCTGTTAGCATTCGCAACCCCTCATGTGGCAGGCTATGGCCTAGAGGGGAAAGCTCGCGGAACAACAATGATCTTCAATAGTTATTGCGAGTTGTTAGGTAACAAATTACGTGCGCATGCCAGTGACTTGCTGCCAACCGCTCCAGTACCGCAATTGGTACTCGATAGAGCATGGGACGAAGCAACCCTGCACAATATCACGCAGCTAGTCTATGATGTGCGTAAAGATGACGCCTTATTCCGACGCGAAATCAGTAAGCCAGGGTCGTTTGACCTAATGCGAAAGAACTACTGGGATCGTCGTGAGTACAGTGCTGTCACGTTAGTCGGTGGAGAGGAATGCAATCTATCGCCACTAGCCAAACTAGGTTTTCAGGTTGAGGTAAGTCAATGAGCCAACAATATAATGTTGCTGTTTTAGGCGCGACTGGTGCAGTCGGCGAAACGATTATAGAAGTGCTGCAAGAGCGTAAATTTCCAGTCGGTGAGATTTACTTGCTAGCCAGTGAGCGCAGCGAAGGTAAGACTTACCGTTTTAATGGTAAAACTGTTCGTGTACAGAACGTAGAAGAGTTTGATTGGTCTCAAGCGCACATCGCCTTGTTCTCGGCTGGTGGAGATTTGTCTGCTAAATGGGCGCCAATCGCGGCAGATGAAGGTGTTATCGTGATTGATAATACCTCACAGTTCCGCTACGAATACGACATTCCGCTTGTGGTGCCTGAGGTAAACCCTGAGGCGATCGCAGAATTTCGTAACCGCAACATCATCGCGAACCCGAACTGTTCAACGATTCAGATGCTAGTAGCGTTGAAGCCGATTCATGATGCAGTAGGTATAGAGCGTATCAACGTATCAACTTACCAGTCAGTATCGGGCGCAGGTAAAGCCGGTATCGATGAGTTAGCAGGTCAAACTGCGAAGCTACTTAACGGTATGCCTGCTGAGAATGAGCAGTTCACGCAGCAAATCGCGTTCAACTGTATTCCACAAATCGACCAATTTATGGAAAACGGTTACACCCGCGAAGAGATGAAGATGGTGTGGGAAACGCAAAAAATCTTCAATGATCCAGGTATCACAGTGAACCCAACGTGTGTGCGTGTTCCCGTGTTCTACGGTCATGCTGAAGCCGTTCACCTAGAGACCTGTGCTCCGATTGACGCGCAAGAGGTGATTAACCTACTCGAGCAGACCGAAGGCATCGAAGTGTTCCATGGCGACGACTTCCCAACGCAAGTTCGCGATGCTGGCGGTAAAGATCACGTTATGGTTGGCCGTATTCGCAATGACATCAGCCATCATAGCGGGGTAAATTTATGGGTTGTGGCAGATAATGTGCGCAAGGGTGCGGCGACAAACGCTGTTCAAATCGCTGAAGTGTTGATTCGCGATTACTATTAGGTCCATAAAATTTCAGCTGTTGCTGACAATTATCTAACTAAAGCCTTGCCATTGTGTGAGGCTTTTTTAATCGAATTATGAAAATTTGTGTGAGATTAATGCGAATATGGCGTTGGACACACATTTTTTGCTTATCTGCCTATAGTTTTAGGCTGTTTATCCGATATATTTAACAGATCATTGTCTTTAAATTTTATTGAGCACATAGCTGAGCCTTATATGCGTCGACTTTTACAGCGTCTACTCTTGCCTTTTGCAATAGTTGCCGTGACTCAAACTACTATCGTAAACGCGGAGAGCATTCGCCTTAAAGGGCCAAATGGCGAGATCCAGGCATCTCCCCAATTCTCAGAGCCCCTTGCTCGTAATTCTCGCGCTACGCAACCTTCGCAATTTTACGGTCCAACTACCGAACAAGAAACATTGTGGAGCATCGCTAGCAAGCTTCGTCCTTCTAAAGCTGTCACAGTGCAACAAACGCTTTACGCCATTTTTCAACTAAACCCTCAAGCGTTTGACAATCAGAACATCCACGAGTTAATTCCGCAAAGCACAATTCGCATTCCTTCATTGGCGCAAGTACGCAACGTTTCGACTCAAGAAGCTGTCCAGGTGATGGCTGCGCACCAAGCGCGTTTGGGTAATGCGCCTCAAGTTGACGCGCCGCGAGCTACTGTGCCTGCTGCGACAAAAACACCCACCAACACTAGCGTTAATGAAACTCAGCCTACTGACGCCGCCGCAGACAGCGAGCAGGAAACCACAGCAAGCCCTGGAAGTGAACTAAAAGACATTGCTAACGCCGAAAAGCAGAAGCAAGTAACTTCGCTTGAAAACCAACTAGAAAGCTCTGAAACCGAGCTAATGGCTTTGGAAGAGAAAAACCACAAGCTGCGTCTCATGCTCGCTGAGGTGCAGTCTGAAGTTGATGTGTTAAAAGATGAATTAACTGATGAAGACCGAATCCGCAATGAGGTAGAGAAACTGCTTGAAGCTGAGCGTATGCGCCTTGCTGAAGAGCAAAAAATGGCGCCATCAGCGTTAGATCAACTGTTCTCGAATACTTGGTTGGTGGCTGCGCTTGCGATTATTCCAGGTCTACTGATTGGCCTGATTGTGATGATGATGTTAGGGCGTCGCTCGAAAGAAGAGACCCAACAAGCCGCACCAGTTGAGCAGCAAGCCGTTCAACCAGTAGTGTCGCCTCCACCTCAAGCTTTAAACGAAGACATTGATGATGATCTGTTACTTGATGATGACCTGTTTGGTGGTTCTGATGATGAGGAACTGTTTGGCGACGATTCAACTGACAAAGATGAAAATGACGTCTTTGCGGACCTAGACGATAGTGATCTCGATTTCAACCTAGAAGGTGAAGACAGCGATGACCCGTTCGCTGGCATAGGTGATGACGGAGATCTGGATGAGTCATTAGCTGACGTTGACGTCGATATTAGCTCAAATGGCATTAGTGTTAATGGTGATGATAAAGCGCTTGGCCTCGAAGAGATGGAGCGTGCGCTAGATGAAGTCGTGATAGACGATTCTGATGAAGAAGGCTTCGATCTATCTGATGATGGTGAGCTCTCACAAGACGATCTTGACTCACTGTTGTCCGGTGACGGAGAGTCAGAAGAACTCGGTTCTGATGAGCTTGACCAATCTCTGCTTGATGACCTGTTTAGCGAAGCACAAGGCGGGGATGATGGGAGCGATTTAGATTTTGATAGCTTACTTGACGAAGGTGATGATAGCTTCGACTTAAGCGACGACTCAAGTAGTGACGTTTCAGAGCCAAATCTTGCATCCGATAGCGAAATCGATGACATCTTCGCTCAGATGGATGCTCAAGCCGACCTTGATGCGCTAGAAGCTAATTCAGTTGATGAAAGTGCGCTACTTGATGAGCTTATGGATGAAGAAGGTGTCGAGGTCAATGAAGACAGTACTGACTTACTTGATGAGCTGCTTGATGAACAGGAACTCGACACTCAATCGCAACCAGAAGTATCAGAAGAACAAGACCTATTTGACGAGTTGTTGTCTGTAGACGAGCCGTCAGAAGAGAGTACCGACCTGCTTGATGACTTCATCTCAGAATCTGAAGACGCAGATGATTTAGATTTAGATTCTGAGCTTGATGAACTTATCGGTGCCGATGGTACAGACAATGACATTGATCTTGCTGACAGTACGGACCTGCTTGCAGACGTAGTGGATTCGGATACGGAATCTAGTCAAAACGAAGACTTAGGCGATGATGCCACTGACCTGTTTGAAGAGCTGCTTGAGATAGATCAACAGCAAGAAGTGGATGAACCATTTGCTGAGCCTGAACCTGTAGACGACATTGCTGAGCAAGAAGCGATTGCTGTTGAAGAGGAGCTCACTGCTATCGAGCCAGAGATGGCCTCGGCTAAAGAGACCGACTTCTCTAGCGAAGAGTTTATCGATGATCTACTAAGTGTGGCGCCAGAAGGTGACCCTCTACTGGATGAGCTAGACCTTGATGATGTGCCAGTGGCTGAGAGCGTAGATGAAGTTGCTCTAGACACTGAAATAGACCAAGCTCAGCTTGCAGAGCCAGAGCCAGAGCCAGAGCCAGAGCCAGAGCCAGAGCCAGAGCCAGAAGAAGATGATGACGAAGACGATTGGCTAACTACGGCAATTGAAGAGTTCGAGAACCCTCAGTCTGAACAAGACGAAGCTGAGCTTCAACAGGACAGCGAACAGATTGCAGACCAAGAAAGCGTTGCTGCTGAAAGTAGTGCAACTGATAGTGAGTTAACTACTGAAGAAGAACCTGAAGATGATTGGCTAACTTCAGCGATTGATGAAGTTGAAAGTCCGCAAGCTACTCAAGAACCTGTACAGACAGTAGAAACTACATCAGCGACTCTAGACGAAGAGACAACGGTATCAGGCGCTGAGCAGCAAGAGATTGTTGAAGAAGATTTGCTTGCTCAACAAGAGCAGAAGGACACACTGAAAGAAGAGACTCCAGAGACTCCAGAGACTCCAGAGACTCCAGAGACTCCAGAGACTCCAGAGACTCCAGAGACTCCAGAGACTCCAGAGGCTCCAGAGACTCCCGAATCTCCAGTTGAACCTCAACCAACTGCAGCGACACCTGAGGCGATTCCAAATGAGTTTGGTGTACCTCAAGACGATGATTGGTTAGTAGATGATGTTGAATCTGAAACCGTTCAAGCGGAAGATAGTTTAGCTTCTCAAGCCGAGCCTGAGCTGGAAGATGATGGCAATATTGATTTAGAGATCTCTGAACAAGAAGCCGAACAAGCTTTAGCTGAAGAAGCGGATGAGCCAAATATAGAAGCTGAAGGGACTAGTGCTGAAGCAGATCAGTCAAATGAAATCGATGGACCTCAGCCAGACGTTGCGCTGCAAGAAGAAGCACTAGCCGCTGAACTTGAGGGGCTGGAAGCTGAGCTTGAAGGTGAAGAATTTGAGTTTGATGAGCTAGAACTACCTGAGTTTGGTGAAGAAGACGCCTTAGCAGAAATGGCTGATGAATCTGAGTTAGAAGCCCAGGAGCCTGCTGCTGAGAACGATCAACCTATTGAACTCGATGAGCTAGAACTACCTGAGTTTGGTGAAGAAGACGCCTTAGCAGAAATGGCTGATGAGCCCGAGCTAGAAGTTGAAGCGCCAGCAGCTGAACTTGAACAACCGATTGAACTCGATGAGCTAGAGCTGCCAGAGTTTGGTGAAGAAGACGCCTTAGCAGAAATGGCTGATGAGCCCGAGCTAGAAGTTGAAGCGTCAGCAGCTGAACTTGAACAACCGATTGAGCTAGACGAGCTAGATCTGCCAGAATTTGGTGAAGAAGAGGCGCTAGCAGAAATGGCTGATGAGCCTGAGCTAGAAGTTGATGCGCCAACTGCTGAAATTGAACAACCGATTGAACTAGACGAGCTAGATCTGCCAGAGTTCGGTGAAGAAGACGCACTCGCGGAAATGGCTGATGAGCCCGAGCTAGAAGTTGAAGCGCCAGCAGCTGAACTTGAAGAACCGATTGAACTCGATGAGCTAGAACTACCAGAGTTTGGTGAAGAAGACGCCTTAGCAGAAATGGCTGATGAGCCTGAGCTAGAAGTCCAGGAGCCTGCTGCTGAGAACGTTCAACCTATTGAACTCGATGAGCTAGAGCTGCCAGAGTTCGGTGAAGAAGACGCGCTCGCAGAAATGGCTGATGAATCTGAGTTAGAAGTCGAAGCGCCTGCTGCTGAAATCGATGAACCGATTGAGCTAGACGATTTAGAGCTACCAGAATTTGGTGAAGAAGACGCGCTAGCAGAAATGGCCGCTGAGCCTGAGCTAGAAGTTGATGCGCTATCAACTGAAATCGATGAATCGATTGAACTAGACGAGCTAGATCTGCCAGAGTTTGGTGAAGAAGACACACTAGCTGAAATGGCTGATGAGCCAGAGCTAGAAGTTGAGACGCCAGTTGCTGAAATCGATGAGCCGATTGAGTTAGATGAGCTAGAGCTGCCAGAATTCGGTGAAAAAGATGCGCTCGCAGAAATGGCTGCTGAGCCTGAGTTAGAAGTCGAAGCGCCAGCTGTTGAAATAGAACAGCCGATTGAACTCGATGAGCTAGATCTGCCAGAGTTTGGTGAAGAAGACGCACTCGCAGAAATGGCCAATGAGCCTGAGCTAGAAGTCGAAGCGCCTGCTGCTGAAGTTGACCAGCCTATTGAAGTTGATGAACTCGATTTACCTGAGTACAACGAGGAAGACGCGCTAGGCGATGTGGAGCCAACCAGTGATGAATTAGCGCAAGATGACTTTGAACTAGAGCCTGTTGAGCTACCTGAACTAAGCGAAATCCCTTCTGAGAATGTGAGCCCCGCTGTCGAAGAGAGTGACTTAGCTCATCAAGATTACGATGAAAAGGCCTTTGATGAGCTTTTGTCGGAAGAGAAGCAAGAAGAGACACCAAGCTTCTCTTTTGATGCGCCACTAGATGCCACCACGACAGATAGCGCAGGTATGGATATTGGTGCCATGCTTGAAATGGGTGAAGACTGGAACGGCTTTAGCCTTTCACCTGAGCAACAGGCAAGCATCTCAGATGATATTCCTGATGACCAAGCAGATATTTGGTCGCAAGAAAATGTGCCTGAGCAGGCGCAGATTCTCGATGAGAACTGGGAAGATCAACCTGACCTCGAAGAGTTCAATCCGAAAGAGAACAGCTACCGCACCATTGATGAGTTGATGGCTGAAGTGGAAGCGGAGGAAGAGCAAGAGATCGATGATGAGCTCAAGCTCGATGTCGGCTTGAATGATTTTCCTGATGTCATTGGCGATATCGGTGATGCGACAGATATTGACGCCAATGCTGAAGCTGCAGGTAAGTTAGATTTAGCGAAAATCTATGTAGAGATGAACGACTCCCAAGGAGCCATTAAGTTACTTGAAGAGGCGATTGTCGATGGTACAGATGAAATTCGCCGCGAGGCTAAGAACTTGATTGATACCATCAACAACAGTTAAGCACTTATAGATGGATAAGGGGGCGGTTTAGCCCCCTTATTTTTTGGTATATACTTGCCGCCCATAAATTAGGGTCTATCGATCCTAGCTCTAATAATCCAACGAGAACATCTAGATGAGAATTGCTTTAGGCATTGAATACAATGGCACTCAATATTTTGGTTGGCAGCGTCAGCGAGAAGTGAAAAGCGTCCAAGAGAAATTAGAACGCGCATTGAGCATCGTTGCAAACCATCCTATTGAAGTTCAGTGTGCGGGCCGCACCGATGCAGGTGTTCATGGTACGGGGCAGGTTGTCCACTTTGATACCACAGCAACGCGCAAGATGGTGGCTTGGACTATGGGGGCTAATGCGAACCTTCCTGATGATATCGCTGTACGTTGGGCGAAAGAGGTGTCTGATGAGTTTCATGCCCGTTTCTCAGCAACAGCGCGTCGTTATCGCTACATCATCTTTAACAGCGCGCTGCGTCCGGGTATTTTGTCTTCTGGGGTGAGTCACTACCATGGTGAGCTTGATGAGCAGAAAATGCATCAAGCAGCGCAATATCTGTTAGGCGAGAATGACTTTACTTCGTTCAGAGCGACTCACTGCCAGTCACGCAGTCCGTGGCGCAATATGATGCACATTAATGTCACTCGTCATAACCAGTATGTGGTGATTGATATTAAAGCGAATGCGTTCGTACACCACATGGTGCGTAATATTACTGGTAGCCTTATCTGTGTTGGCCGTGGCGAGCAGAAACCTGAGTGGATTAAACAGCTTCTGGAGATCAAAGATCGCAAGCAAGCAGGGGCGACGGCTAAGGCTGAAGGCTTATACTTGGTAGACGTTGATTACCCAGAAGAATTCCAATTACCAAGAGTGCCGATCGGGCCACTATTTTTGCCAGACAATTTGAACTAAACCGTGATAAATTGTCGAACTAATCAGGTCTTTAGTGTGTGCGGTCTGTATTCAAGAAATAGGTACAACCAGTTTTTTGTCTACACTTGGCATTTAATATGCTTTAATCCTCACGCGTAAATTCAGAATTTGTTTCCTGCGCTTTTGGCGTGGGATGAGAGAGAAAAGGTCTTCCATGAGTTGGCTTGAAAAGATTTTAGAAAAAAGCAACATCGTAAGTTCACGTAAAGCGTCTATCCCTGAAGGGGTTTGGACAAAATGTACTTCATGTGAGCAAGTGCTTTACCACGCTGAACTAGAGCGTAACCTAGAAGTGTGTCCGAAATGTGACCATCACATGCGTATGCGTGCCCGTCGTCGCCTTGAAACTTTCCTAGACGAAGATAACCGTGTAGAGATTGCTGACGAGCTTGAGCCGCAAGACAAACTGAAATTCAGAGATTCGAAGAAATACAAAGATCGTATTTCAGCAGCTCAGAAGAGCAGTGGCGAAAAAGACGCACTAGTCGTAATGAAAGGCGAGCTTCTTGGTCAACCTATCGTAGCTTGTGCCTTCGACTTCTCATTCATGGGAGGTTCAATGGGCTCTGTGGTAGGTGCGCGTTTTGTTCGTGCAGCAGAAGCAGCAATGGAAGCAAACTGTGGTTTGGTTTGTTTCTCTGCAAGTGGTGGTGCACGTATGCAAGAGGCGTTGATGTCTCTAATGCAAATGGCAAAAACCAGTGCGGCTCTAGAGCGTATGTCTGCTAAAGGTCTACCTTTTATTTCAGTGATGACTGACCCAACAATGGGCGGCGTATCAGCAAGTTTAGCAATGCTTGGCGACATCAACATTGGCGAACCAAAAGCCCTGATCGGTTTCGCTGGTCGTCGTGTTATCGAACAAACAGTACGCGAAGATCTTCCTGAAGGCTTCCAACGCAGTGAGTTCCTACTTGATCACGGTGCGATTGATATGATCGTTGATCGCCGTGAAATGCGCCAACGTATTGGTAGCCTTATGGCGAAGATGAACAACAAACCATCACCTTTGGTGGTTTCTGTTAACGATTCGCCAAATGAACCTGCTTATTCTGTACCAGAAGCAGACGAAAAAGGGTAAAGTAACTCACTAACAAGCAACCACAATCAATTGGTTATAGTTAGATGAGTCAAAACCAAGTTCCTCAAGCCACATCCTCTTTACAGGTGTGGCTTGATTATTTAACCAACATCCATACCTCAGCGATCGATCTCGGTTTAGATCGTGTTCAAGCTGTTGCTCAAGCAGCGAATCTCACTAAACCTGCACCTACTGTTATTACCGTTGCCGGTACCAATGGCAAAGGTTCAACCTGTGCTTTGATGGAAGCGATCCTACTTGACGCTGGCTACAAGGTCGGTGTTTACAGTTCTCCGCATCTTATTCGTTACAATGAACGTGTGCGTATCAATGGTGAAGACCTCAGCGACGAAAAGCACGTGCAAGCGTTCGATTTTATAGAGAAACAGCGCGGTGATATCAGCTTAAGCTTTTTCGAATACGGCACTCTAGCGGCTTTGCGCTTATTTCAAACCGAGAAGGTGGAAGTGGTACTGCTTGAAGTTGGATTAGGTGGACGCTTGGACGCGACTAACGTGGTTGACCATGATATCTCAGTGATCACTAGCCTAGCCATTGATCATGTTGACTGGTTAGGTGATGACATCAACGTCATTGGCTTTGAAAAAGCGGGCATCTATCGCAGTGGTAAACCAGCCATTTGTGGTCAACCTAAAGCGCCAGCTACTGTTGCTGCGCACGCAGATGATATTGGTGCCGAGTTCTACGCTGTAGACATCCAATACAGCTACAAGTTGCAAAGTGATTCATTATGGCAGTGGACTCACGGTTGCTACACTCTTGATAACCTACCAGTGCCAGGTTTACCGCTTCAGAATGCAGCAACGGCTCTTATGGCGTTAGCTACTGCGAACCTAGACCTCAGCGATGTGAATATCGTTAATGGTTTAAACAACGCCAAGCTACCTGGGCGTATGCAAGTACTGAGCTTAGAGCCGACCATACTACTTGATGTAGCGCATAACCCGCACTCTGCTGAGTATTTGGTTGAGCGAGTAGGCCGAGAGCACCAAGGTAAGAACATTCATATTGTGGTCGCTATGCTGCACGATAAAGACGTAAAAGCGACTTTGAATGCTTTGAACCCAATTGCGGCGCAATGGTATCCAGCGTCTCTCTCTGGCCCTCGTGCGGCAAGTGCAGAGGAATTGTGTCAGTACCTGCCTACAGGCACTCAGCAGCATGAAAACCCAGTGGCAGCATTTGAAGTTGCAATGACAAACGCCCAACCCCAAGATGTCATTCTGGTGGTTGGTTCGTTCCACACTGTGGGTGAAGTCCTAGAGCACTGGCAAAATAAAGGTGAATAAATGGCAAGCAAATTTCAAAATCGTCTCGTAGGCACCATCATTCTTGTCGCAATAGGCATTATTGTTCTACCCGATGTGCTAGACGGCAAGAAGAGTCATTACAAGGAGGAGATCGCGAGCATTCCGCTTAAACCAGAGCTTGATAGCGATCTTGAGAGCTTTGAAGTACTTGAACCTGTTGATGATAGCCAAAGCCTACCTGACACCCCAGTAGAAATCGTGATTGATGGCGCAGACGAGGTCGCCGATGATAAGCCGCTACCAGTGGTCATCAAAGAGGTTCCAGAGCGTAATGAGTATCAAGATAGCGCTTGGATTATTCAGTTGATGGCGCTTAAAAATGCTGACAATGCGAAGAACTTGGTAAAGGATCTACAAAAGCGTGGTTACCAAGCGCACACCAAACCAGAGAATACTTTTACCCGAGTCATTATTGGCCCGGATGTATCGAAGAGCAAACTAGAGCGTCAGATCATTGAACTGGAAAAAATTACCGGTTCTAGAGGTCAATTGCTCAAATTTAAACCACTAAACCCATAAGAAAACGTTTGCGTCAGCGTTTTTTCTGTTAAAATGCGCGCCAACTTAAGATGTAAGTACACAAATGAATCCATTAGATATTGTCATTTTAGGTGTGATCGGCCTGTCGGCTTTGATCAGTTTAGTTCGTGGTTTCGCTAAAGAAGCGTTGTCATTGGTGATTTGGTTTGGAGCCTTTTTTATCGCGAGTCAGTACTACGCGAAGTTGGCGGTCTACTTTACCAATATTGAAGACGACATGATTCGTAACGGTGCTGCTATTGCGGCGTTGTTTATCGCGACCCTCATCGTTGGTGCTCTCATTAACTATGTGATTGCCCAATTGGTTGAAAAAACGGGCTTGTCGGGCACAGATAGAATACTGGGTATCGTCTTTGGCGCTTTGCGTGGTGTCTTGATTGTATCTGCCGGACTATTTTTTATGGATGCGTTTACTTCGTTTCCAGATTCACAGTGGTGGAGAGGGTCTCAATTGGTGCCGGAATTTAGCCGCGTCATTGCCCCTTTCTTTGAACACTTACAAGCAACATCTAGTTTCTTATCTGGCGCGTTATAATGCGCCAGTCATTGTCAAAATCGAGGGTTAGGACATGTGTGGTATTGTTGGAATCGTGGGCACTACGCCTGTAAACCAGTCTATCTATGACGCATTGACGGTATTGCAGCATCGTGGTCAAGATGCCGCGGGTATTTGTACCATAGAAAGCAATCGTTTTCGTCTGAGAAAAGCGAACGGTTTAGTGAAAGATGTGTTTGAAGCAAAACACATGCAAAGACTGCAAGGCAGTGTTGGTATCGGTCACGTTCGTTATCCAACCGCTGGTAGCTCAAGTGCTTCAGAGGCTCAGCCATTCTATGTAAACTCTCCATTCGGTATCACACTTGCGCACAATGGTAACCTAACTAACGCAGCGGAAGTTCGTGAAAAACTATTTGCTAAAGACCGTCGTCATGTCAACACGACTTCAGACTCCGAAGTTCTGCTTAACGTTCTAGCTCACGAAATCGACACCGTAAAAGGTAACGTCAATGCTGATGATGTCTTCCGTGCAGTAACCAATGTTCACCGTACCATTAAAGGTGCCTACGCAGTGACTGCAATGATCATCGGTCACGGTATGGTTGCTTTCCGCGACCCTAATGGCATTCGCCCTCTATGCCTAGGTAAGCGTGAAATCGCAGGCAAAGTTGAGTACATGGTGGCTTCTGAATCAGTAGCACTAGATGCAGTCGGCTTTGATTTTCTCCGTGACGTCGCACCAGGTGAAGCCATTTACGCAACATTTGACGGTGAACTTCACACTAAACAGTGTGCAGACAATCCAACACTTAACCCATGTATCTTCGAATTTGTATACTTCGCTCGCCCAGATTCGTTCATTGATAAGATCTCGGTATACAGCGCACGCGTTGAAATGGGTAAAAAGCTTGGCGATCGCATTCGTGACGAGTACGAGCACTTAGATATTGATGTTGTTATCCCAATCCCAGAAACGTCGTGTGATATTGCGCTACAGATTGCTCAAGCGATTGATAAGCCATACCGTCAAGGTTTCGTCAAGAACCGCTACGTTGGCCGTACCTTCATCATGCCGGGTCAACAACAGCGTAAGAAGTCAGTACGCCGTAAGCTAAACGCGATTCGTTCTGAGTTCAAAGACAAGAACGTACTTCTGGTTGATGACTCAATCGTTCGCGGCACAACGTCTGAGCAGATCATTGAGATGGCTCGTGACTCTGGAGCTAAGAAAGTCTTTATGGTTTCTGCTGCGCCAGAAATTCGTTTCCCGAACGTTTACGGTATCGATATGCCAAGTGCAAGTGAACTCATTGCCCATGGCCGCGATAATGATGCGATCTGTAAGCAGATCGGTGCAGATGAACTAATTTTCCAAACAATTGATGACCTAGTTGATGCTGTTGGCATGGGGAACCGCGAAGTAGAGCGCTTTGAAACTTCGGTATTCAGCGGTGAGTACGTAACAGGCGACATCGACCAAAGCTATCTAGATTTTCTAGAGTCACTACGCAGCGACGACGCGAAAGTACAACGTGAAATCCAGCAAGACCTAGCAAACTTAGAGCTGCATAACGAAGGCGCTTAAGAGCGGAGGCGGGAACGGGCTTCGCCCTATGGAACGCTTCGCTTGTGGAAAGCTAGATAACTAGAAACTGAAAGTTAGATAAAAGCCGATGCCGATGCATCGGCTTTTTGTGAATTAGAACATAACTGTTTTTATATGAGACAAGCAGTACAGCTTCCCTATATTATCGAAAACGTTAACTAGTCGGTCACGTTGAAGCTAGAAGGGTAAATGAAGTCAGGGTTACCTGCTAGTTTGTCTCGTTTCTTTATTAGTTCTTGTTTTTTGAACTTTATGTAGGTATCTAAGTCGAAAAATGCGTATGTTTCTATTTCAGATTGAGGGATAACCACTCGAAAATCTTCTAGACTCAGATCTTTATGCTCTCCATCTAAAATACCTTCAGTTGTATAATGTTGAAAGTAGTCTGTAGTATCTTCAAAAGTAAGATCGTCTTTATTTCGGTAACCACTTAAATATGGTAGCAGAGCAATGCTATCGCTTTCTCCATTAATCAACTCCGATCCGTAGCAGATACCAACGTAAGTCTTTCGAGATGACAAGGTAATTATAATTGGAAATTGTGTTAGAGAGGCTTCTACGATGAATGTTTCTATATGGTTTTCAGACACAAGATTAATTAGTCTCAGCTCTTTTCGCCACTTAAATACTTGATAGTAGAGCTTGGAAAGTCTGCCAAAAACTTGAGCTAACAGTATAGTTAGTACTGCCCATGAGCCAGCTTTCAAGTATTCTAGCCTAACGAAGAGGTTAGTTAGGTCTGAAAGTAAGATGTTGAAAGTAGGTTTAATGTAGAGAGCTACACAGTCATAGTAATCCATGGTGAAACATAGGAAAGCACTTAGTAAACCGAAGATAGTTCCGCGATATGCGACATAAAAATATGAATGCCAACCATCTGTTCTGGATAGTCTATAGCGTGAAGGGAAGTGGTGATGAGCGAAAACGTAGCCTGCAACCAAGCATACAGCGATAATTAAAGCTGCAAACACTAATCACCCCGCATGAAGTTTCTCTAATTTTTCAACGTCATCTTTAATCTTAGCTTTAACGTCTTCATCTTTAAGGTTAAGTCGTACTACCCCAGTTGAGCTGATAAAGATACGCTTTCTATTAGATTTCATTTTCTTCAGGACGCGATCATTTTTGTCTGAATCATTGAAAAATCCCAACATAAAACCCCTCCTGTAAGTAATCTAGTTAAGTCAAATATAGCATTAATTTTCGGGCCATGACTATACAGTAACTCTGAATAGTCATCAAATTTGGTGTCTAGTTGTTGAGAATAGGTCTTGATTATAATTAATGCGAGCAAGTTCTCTAACTCATTCTTTAGGGCTGTGGGAACGCGGTGAAACTCTCTATGAGTTGAGGACGCGTTTGGGTGGCTCGCTAATTTCATGGTCTCTTGTTTTTGAAGATGACTTAGTAAATAGAGTTGACGAGATATGTCAGCCCAGTGAACATTTTCCCGCTTTCCCTAGGACGAAGTCCGTTCTCGCATCCAACTCCCATATCCAGCCCTCTATTCATAGTAAGTATTTGACAAATATCGACATAACTACTTACTCTAAACGCGAATTAGTTTGAAATGCAGTAGACAACTTCAAGGATGTAACAATGAAAAAGCTGTTAATAGTGGTTGTGATGTTCTTTTCTTCACATGCTCTCGCCGATACTGCGAAAGATGTTTTAGAAGTTATCGAAGCTAACTTGAAGTACACGCAAAACGAGGACGTAGAGGCGACGGTTGCAACGATGCATCCAGACTCTCTGTCCTACTATCCTAGTAAGCATATGATGGAGCAACTGTTTCCAACATACGATTTAAAATACGTGTTACTGGATTATAAATTTCTGGGGTCTGATGCAGACTACGCTTACGCACGTGTTCTTATTAGAACTACGAAAGTGGATGGCGCTGAGTTTAGAGACAATGAAATTGATGCCATACAAGTTTTTAAACAAGATAACGGCAAATGGAAGTTGTTTTCTCAAGCAAATATGACGATTAACTATCTTTAATACATTTGCGCCAATTGGTAGAGCGTTTGTTGCGCATACAGGCTTTGAGTTAGGAGAGCTCAATGGACTTAGAAATCTATCAGGTTGATTCATTTACTCGTGAGCCATTTAAAGGTAACCCAGCTGGAGTTTGCATAACTTCTGATGGATTGAGTGATAGCCTAATGCTGTCCATTGCTGAAGAGATGGCCGTGTCTGAAACGGCTTTTTTATCGCTATCCGATATGGTGTTGAGGTGGTTCACTCCCAAAGCGGAAGTGAAACTCTGCGGCCACGGAACCCTTGCTGTTGCTCATGTACTTAAACAAAAAGGGCTGCTACGCACTGGGGATAGAGTGGAGTTCTCGACCTTATCCGGAAAGTTAGCAGCGTTCATCAACGAATCTTCAATCGAGTTGGACTTCCCTTCGCCAATCATCGTGTTTGATGATTCTCCATCTACGGCTTTGTTGGACAATTTAGGCATAGAGGGAAGTCGAGTTGTCGCCTTTGGTTGCTTTGATGCAAAAACTTTTATTGAAGTTGATAACGAAGAGGCTTTGCTTGCGCTTCAGCCAAACTTCGAAGCGTTAAAGCGGGAAAATGGCCGTGGAGTACTAGTGACTGCGCGTTCATCGAGCAGTGACCTGGACTTTGTTTCGAGATATTTTGCTCCCTGGGTCGGGGTGAATGAAGACCCTGTTACCGGCTCAGCGCATTGCGCACTATGCGTGTATTGGTCGAAGAAGTTGAACAAGTTGAAGTTAAAAGGCTATCAAGCTTCCGCTCGTGGTGGTTTCGTTCAAACGGAACTTATGCCAAATGGGCGCACAAAGCTAGTGGGTTCAGCGGTAACTATTATCAGAGGAACGTTGGACGTCCCAGCCACCTAGATAGCAATGTCTTTAGCACCTAACTTGTTTGCCCTTCTTCATCTAGCATAATTTTACGCAGCAAACTGGTCAGCTGTTTTTGTTCTGATGCAGTTAACGCACTCAACATATTATCCATATTTTTAACGTGCGCATTTAACGCTGTATCAACAAGCTCAATGCCTTTTGCAGTTAATGTGACTTTGCAGCTCCGTCGATCATGTTCGCTTGAAATACGTTCTACTAATCCCTCTTTTACCAACTGCTCAATACGAGTACTCACTGCACCTGACGAAATCATCAGTGTCTTGTAGAGCTTCGTGGGTGTAACGCCCGTTGGGTCACTGCGACGCATTGTTGCCAAGATATCAAACTCGATGCTGGTTAATCCGTGTTGTTTGAATATCTTATCCATTCTACTTTTCCAGGCATTACTGGTTCTTCTTAAACGTCCAATAATACCCATTGAAGAACAGTCCAGATCGGGTCTAACCGCTTTCCACTGCTCCAGAATTAAATCGACGCGATCAGATGGCATCTTTGTCTCTCCAGTAAATATCTTTTCAAAAAGATACTTGATCGATAGTTTGATTTCTATTACTTTATAAAAAGTATC